>NZ_JAINVX010000010.1 GCF_019880635.1 Hanstruepera marina | reverse complement strand
GTGACTTGACAGCTAACGATAACTGTGCTGGTGATATTACAGTTACCGGTTCTGATTCTACAGATAGTTCGGATCCTTGTAACATTATTATCACACGTACTTGGACGTTTACCGATGCTTGTAACAACTCAAGTTCTGTATCACAGACTATTACGGTGGCTGATACCATTGCGCCAAGTATTACAACTGTTGCTGCAGACCAAACCGTATTATGTGATGGATTTGGTAATACACAAGAATTTCAGGCTTGGCTTGATACCAATGCAGGTGCAAATGCAATAGATAATTGTTCATCTGTTACGTGGTCAAATGAGATATTAAGTGTAATTGATCAATGTGGAGAAACTTCAAGAACACTTGTCAGGTTTACAGCTACTGATGCTTGTAATAATACAAATACAACAACAGCTTTATTTACAATTATAGATCTAATCCCTCCAACAATTGATGTTGAAGCATCTGATTTAACAGTCGAATGTGATGGATCTGGTAATACAGCTGATTTAAACAATTGGTTGTCTAATAATGGTGGTGCCACAGCAACTGATATATGTGGAAATGTCACATGGACAAATGACTTTACTGGTCTATCAGACGATTGTGGTGAGACGGGTTCTGCTACGGTTACCTTTACAGCTACCGATGATTGTGGTAACTCTAGCTCAACTACTGCTACTTTCACAATTGAAGATACCATTGCGCCTGTGGCTCCTAGTACGCCTGCAGATACCTCTTACGAGTGTATCGCGGATGTGCCTGCTCCGGGTGACTTGACAGCTAACGATAACTGTGCAGGTGATATTACAGTTACCGGTTCTGATTCTACAGATAGTTCGGATCCTTGTAACATTATTATTACACGTACTTGGACGTTTACCGATGCCTGTAACAACTCAAGCTCTGTATCTCAGACTATTACCGTAGCCGATACCATTGCGCCTGTGGCTCCTAGTGCGCCTGCAGATACCTCTTACGAGTGTATTGCTGATGTGCCTGCTCCGGGTGACTTGACAG
>NZ_JAINVX010000009.1 GCF_019880635.1 Hanstruepera marina | reverse complement strand
AACGGTTTTGGCTATGGTTTCGTTGCGGAATGGTTCGGGAGAACTATTCCGCCGTAAACCAAAGTTAGCAAACACGTAGGAATTTCCGAGAGGAAATTCCGCCGCAATGAATTATAGCCGTTGTTGGGCACAGTATTTTTTAATCGGTTATTTTATTTTGCATTTTAATCGGCTGTATTCCTACAACTTTATCTTTTTCGTCAAAAATCAACTTTATCATTTCACTTGGCGGACTTGATTTGTCGTCAGAATATTTATACTGAAGTAGAGTAAACATACTTCCATTTAATCCCATTTGAACTCCGCTGTAAATCAATTCTGTCTGTTTCTCAAAATTGATGTTCTCAATCAAGATATTGATTTGTTCATCTGTTACTTTTTCAAGTATTAAGTCCGATAGAAACTCTTTTGATTTTGGTAAATCCTTTGCTTTTAAATAATTGAAAAATTCAATTTTTATTTTTTCCAATTCTGCCAATTTTTTATCATCCAGTTTAGGAATTATTTTTTCTTTTTCCTTTGATTGGTTTCTAATATAAAGTCTTATTCTGTGCGTAGGATTGATAGTCATCGCACCTTTTTTCTCGTAATGGTTAGATGCAATTGAATATAATTCTACTTCTGTACTATCATTAGGATTCCAAGTAGATTTCTCTTCAAAGAAATTCTTTTGGTCATATTGAGCAAGATTTGAGTAATTACTTTTAACTTTTGGTTGTCCGAAATCCTCTGAAATATCTTTTTTGAGTTCTTTGTATTTGGCGATTAAAGCTTTTTGAAATTTCTCTGATTTTTGATTATTGTCTTGTCTCTCAAAATTCGAAACATCCCATTCGTAGAGAATGTAAGACATTGTTGAATCAGCTTTTTTGAAAAAGTAAAAAGCGGTTAGATCAGGAATTACTTTCTCTTTTCTTAAATATTTAATTGGTTGAGCTTCTCCGCTAAATGAAACGTGATTTGAAGTAGTCGGAATTTGTTCGCTTCCCAAACTTTCTTCCATTTTTAAATATTCAGCTAGTGAAGTATTATGAATGTCAAAATTAAACTCCTGTCCAAAAACAGAAGTTGAGATTAATAAAATTCCGATAATTATGTATTTCATTCGATGTTTATTCATATTGTGCCCAACGTGTT
>NZ_JAINVX010000008.1 GCF_019880635.1 Hanstruepera marina | reverse complement strand
AAGATGAAGTGAATGCAGCGTTTGATGCATGGGTAGCAACAGGCACTATTACAGGTGGTTGTAATTTAGATATAGTAATCGATAATCCAGGTGCACCAGATGCATGTGGAGGAGAGACTGTAGTAACATGGACAGCAACAAGTTCATGTGCAGATACAATATCAGGAAGTGCAACGTTCAGTGTAGAACCAGCACCAGCAATCGAAGCGAATGTACCATCAGATTCAGGAGTAGGCTCATGCTTAACTCAAGATGAAGTGAATGCAGCGTTTGATGCATGGGTAGCCACAGGTACTATTACAGGTGGTTGTAATTTAGATATAGTAATCGATAATCCAGGAGCACCAGATGCATGTGGAGGAGAGACTGTAGTAACATGGACAGCAACAAGTTCATGTGCAGATACAATATCAGGAAGTGCAACGTTCAGTGTAGAACCAGCACCAGCAATCGAAGCGAATGTACCAGGAGATTCAGGAGTAGGCTCATGCTTAACTCAAGATGAAGTGAATGCAGCGTTTGATGCATGGGTAGCCACAGGTACTATTACAGGTGGTTGTAATTTAGATATAGTAATCGATAATCCAGGAGCACCAGATGCATGTGGAGGAGAGACTGTAGTAACATGGACAGCAACAAGTTCATGTGCAGATACAATATCAGGAAGTGCAACGTTCAGTGTAGAACCAGATACTGAAGTACCAGTTATTACAACAAAAAATCAAAGTATGGATTTAGGCTGTAATCCAGAAGTAGTAGCTCCTGAATTCATGGCATCAGATAATTGTGGTCCAGTAGATGTTGAAGTTTCAACTGAAGGTCCTCAAAATGCTGGAGGATGGGATTGTAGTTACAGCCAAACATGGACAGCAACAGCAATGGATTCTTGTGGTAATGTAGCGGAATCTGTGAGTATAACTTATACTTGGATTCAAGATACTTTACCTCCTAAAGTAAGCTGTTCAGGAATTGAAGCTGGTGATTTAGGTTGTAATCCAGATGAAATTCCAACAGGAGAAAGCTTAATTGACCTAGTGGATACAGATGATAACTGTATAGGGTCTTCAGAAGTATTTGTTTATGATACGGTTTTAGATGATGAGGGTTGTGAAAGAAGTGTAACGTATACGTTTGCTGCTATCGATTCATGTGGTAATGAGACCTATGATTTTGAAAGATGTAGTGTAACATACACTTGGACAGTAGATACAGAAGCACCAGTAATCACATCAGATTCACAGAGTGGTGATTTTGGTTGTAATCCAGAGATTATACCGCCACTATTTAAGGTAGATGATAACTGTATGGATGGTGATTTAGATATAGAGTCGGAGACAGAAGGTCCTATTGCTGATGGATGTAACTATACACAAACATGGACAGCAAATTACACAGATGCTTGTGGTAATGTAGCTGAAGCTTTAAGTATAACATATACTTGGATAGTATCAGAAGATATAGTTGCGAATGTACCAGGAGATTCAGGAGTAGGCTCATGCTTAACTCAAGATGAAGTGAATGCAGCGTTTGATGCATGGGTAGCCACAGGCACTATCACAGGTGGTTGTAATTTAGATATAGTAATCGATAATCCAGGTGCACCAGATGCATGTGGAGGAGAGACTGTAGTAACATGGACAGCAACAGCAGATTGTGAAGAACCAGTATCAGGAAGTGCAACGTTCAGTGTAGAACCAGCACCAGCAATCGAAGCGAATGTACCAGGAGATTCAGGAGTAGGCTCATGCTTAACTCAAGATGAAGTGAATGCAGCGTTTGATGCATGGGTAGCCACAGGTACTATTACAGGTGGTTGTAATTTAGATATAGTAATCGATAATCCAGGAGCACCAGATGCATGTGGAGGCGAAACAGTAGTAACATGGACAG
>NZ_JAINVX010000007.1 GCF_019880635.1 Hanstruepera marina | reverse complement strand
CTGTCCATGTTACTACTGTTTCGCCTCCACATGCATCTGGTGCTCCTGGATTATCGATTACTATATCTAAATTACAACCACCTGTAATAGTACCTGTGGCTACCCATGCATCAAACGCTGCATTCACTTCATCTTGAGTTAAGCATGAGCCTACTCCTGAATCTCCTGGTACATTCGCTTCGATTGCTGGTGCTGGTTCTACACTGAACGTTGCACTTCCTGATATTAGTTCAGCACAATCACTTGCAGCAAACCAAGTTACAGTAGTACTACCACCACACGCATCTGGTGCGCCTGGATTATCAATCTTAATATCTAAATTACATCCACCTGTAATAGTACCTGTGGCTACCCATGCATCAAACGCTGCATTCACTTCATCTTGAGTTAAGCATGAGCCTACTCCTGAATCTGATGGTACATTCGCTTCGATTGCTGGTGCTGGTTCTACACTGAACGTTGCACTTCCTGATATTGTATCTGCACATGAACTTGTTGCTGTCCATGTTACTACAGTCTCTCCTCCACATGCATCTGGTGCACCTGGATTATCGATTACTATATCTAAATTACAACCACCTGTAATAGTACCTGTGGCTACCCATGCATCAAACGCTGCATTCACTTCATCTTGAGTTAAGCATGAGCCTACTCCTGAATCTCCTGGTACATTCGCTTCGATTGCTGGTGCTGGTTCTACACTGAACGTTGCACTTCCTGATATTAGTTCTGCACATGAACTTGTTGCTGTCCATGTTACTACAGTCTCTCCTCCACATGCATCTGGTGCGCCTGGATTATCGATTACTATATCTAAATTACAACCACCTGTAATAGTACCTGTGGCTACCCATGCATCAAACGCTGCATCTACTTCATCTTGCGATAAGCATGAACCCACTCCTGAATCTTGTGGTACATTGGCTATAATATCCTCTGACTCTATCCAAGTATATGTTATACTCAAGGCTTCAGCAACATTGCCACAGGCATCTGTATAGTTTGCTGTCCATGTTTGGGTATAATTACAGCCATCTGCTACTGGACCTTCAGTCTCGCTTTCTAAATCCATGTCTCCGTCCATGCAATTATCGTCCACCTTGAACATTGGTGGTACGATCTCTGGGTTACAGCCTAAATCACCGCTCTGTGAGTCTGATGTAATTACTGGCACCTCCGTATCTACTGTCCAAGTGTATGTTACACTACATCTTTCAAAATCATATGTTTCATTACCGCATGAATCAATTGCAGCAAAAGTATATGTTACACTTCTATCACAACCTTCATCATCTAAAACAGTATCATAAACAAACACCTCTGATGAGCCGAAACAGTTATCATCGGTATCAACAAAATCAATTAAACTTTCTCCTGTTGGTATTTCTTTTGGATTACAACCCAAATCGCCTCCCTGTAAAGCTGTACATATAACTTTGGGCGGCAATGTGTCTTGTGTCCAAGTATATGTTATACTAACTGGCTCATATTTAAGTCCACATTTATCAGAAAAGGTGGCTGTCCATGTTTGACTATAACTACAGTCAAAACCTCCTGCATTTTGGGGTCCTTCTGTAGAAACAATAATTAAACAATCTGCCTTTGAATAAAATTCAGGCGGAACAACTTCAGGATTACATCCTAGACTCCCACTTTCGGCATCTGTTTCAATAATAGCATTTTGAGTATCTCCAATATTATTTTGGCTGATTGTTAGTCTTTGACCAAAACTTTGAAAAGAACCAAATGCAAAAAATAAAATAACCATAAATGAGAATAAGGATTTAAAAATACCTTTACCATTTATGGTTTCACTAAATCCATTAAGGATTGAATTTTTAACTGAATTCCTACAACAAGAACTCAATTGTTTGCTGGTAACCTTGTACATTAACATAACATTTTAGTTTGATTAATAATGTGTTACACAACATAGGAAGGCCTTAAATAATAATAGTCCTTGATTATAAAAAACAATCAAAAACTTGAAGTTTTATGAAGTAAATTGAGGCATTTAATTGCTATTAATCAAATGCTAAAAATCGAAAGTTGAACAAATTTTTCATTCATTCAAAACGAATATAGATAATTAAGACTCTGTTTACAAAGGAAATTAGATAATCTACAATTAAATTAGATAAGCTGTAAATTACACTTAAAACATTTCATTTGGCTCAATATTTAAATTCTTAAGAAAAAATATTGAAGCTTCAATATCTTTATAAAGTTCTCTGTCATTATGAACCAAATTAACTTCATCTCTAAAAATATTAACTAAAGATTGAAGAAATTCCGATGACTTTAGTGGCTTTCTAAACTCTAATGCTTGAGAAGCATTAAACAACTCGATTGCCAGTATTCTTTCAATATTATTGACCAATGTATAAGCTTGAGTTGCAGCATTTGCACCCATGCTCACATGATCCTCTTGCCCATTACTAGACACAATACTATCAATACTTGCAGGGCTTGCAAGTTGCTTATTGGCACTTACTATACTTGCTGCGGTATATTGCGGTATCATAAATCCAGAATTTAAACCTGGATTTTCTACTAAAAATGCTGGCAACCCACGTAAACCTGAAACTAATTGAAATGTTCGCCTTTCAGAAATGTTTCCTAATTCTGCCATTGATATCTTAAGATAATCTAATGCCAATGCTAATGGTTGACCATGAAAATTACCTCCAGAAATTATTTCATCTTCTTTACTGAATATATTAGGGTTATCGGTTACAGAATTAATCTCTGTAATAAACGTTTTCCTTACAAAATCTAAAGTATCTTTTGTTGCTCCGTGAACTTGTGGGATACAGCGAAACGAATATGGGTCTTGCACATGCTTCTTCTCTTGAGAAATCAATTCACTTCCTTCCAAAAACTCTCTTATTCGCTCTGCCGTTTTTAATTGGCCGTTATGTGGACGCACTAAATGAACCAACTCATTAAAAGGTTCAATCCTACCATCAAAAGCTTCAAGGGAAACACTTCCTATTAAATCGGACAAATAAGACAACTTATACGATTTTAACAAAAGATGAATACCATAAGCGCTCATAAATTGTGTCCCATTCAACAATGCCAATCCTTCTTTAGACTGTAATTGAATAGGCTTCCATGAAAACTTGTTTAAGACTTCTTCAGCATTACAAATTTCATTGCCTAAATACACTTCTCCCTTTCCAATTAGTGGTAAAGCCATATGGGCCAAAGGCGCTAAATCGCCTGAAGCACCTAATGAACCCTGTGTGTACACAACAGGCAAAACATCTTGGTTATAAAAATCCAATAACCGCTGGGCGGTTTCCAATTGTACGGCACTATGACCATAACTCAAAGACTGAACTTTTAAAAGCAGCATTAACCGTACTATACTTTTAGGAAGCCTATCGCCTGTACCACAAGCATGGGACATAACCAGGTTTTCTTGTAATTTAGTAAGGTTAGCTTTTGAAATTTCTACATTATATAACGAACCGAAACCCGTATTAATACCATAAATAGGTTTATGTTCAGCTTCTAATTTGTTATCCAAATACGCTCTACTAGCTTTGATTTTCAGAACAGATTCTTCTGAAAGTGCCAATTGTTTATTGTTTACTACAATATCAAAAATTGTGTTTAAGTCTAAAGGCTTACTAGATATATAATGTATATTCTCCATGGTTGATAAAAATTGTTCCAAAAGTCTATATTCAATGGTAATTATGCAAACAATTGTTAATAATTAATGAATTTATAGTTATAAATTATATTTTTGAAAAAATCAATACATTAAAACCCATGAAAAAAAGCCTATTAGCATTATCTGCATTTGCAATAGTGGCCTGCCAAGAAGATGCTCCTAAAGATTATGTAACACTTACTGGAACTATTACAAACCAGAATAGCGATTCCCTAATTGTAAGAAGTAGAAACTATAGTAAAACAATTGCTGTTAACCCAAATGGAACATTTAGTGATACCTTAAAGGTGGAAACAGGAATTTACTCAATTTTTGATGGTGCCGAAAGCACCAATGTCTTTCTAAAAAACGGTTATGAACTTGACATGAGCCTAGATACTAAAATGTTTGACGAAACAGTTAAATATGAAGGTATTGGTTCTGAACAAAGTAATTTCTTAGCGCAAAAATCTTTAAAGGAAGAACAACTATTAGATTTTGAAGCATTAAGTGCTATTGAAGACATGGAAACCTTAAACAAAACACTAGATGGTATAAAATCTGAATTAAGTGAATTTTATACATCCAACAAGGAAATAGATTCAACTATAACCAATAGCTCTATTGAAACTCTAGAACCAATGCTTAGTTCTTATAAAAGGTATATTGGTCAATCTATTGCCTTAAAGCAAGAACTGCCAAAAGGCTCTGAATCACCGGCATTTACTGATTATGAAAATGTAGATGGGTCTAAAACATCGTTAGCTGATTTAAAAGGCAAATACGTGTATGTTGATGTATGGGCAACCTGGTGTGGTCCTTGTAAAGCAGAGATACCACATTTAAAAGCCATTGAAAAAGAATATCATGACAAAAACATTGAATTTGTAAGCCTTTCTGTAGATGACGGTCGCGGATATAAAGCAGAATCTAAAGAGGAAGCTGCAAGTCTAGCAAAAGAAGGTTGGAAAAAAATGATTGCAGAAAAAGAATTGGGTGGTATTCAAATTATCGCACCTGAAGGATGGCAATCTTCATTTGTTCAAGATTATAAAATTAGTGGTATCCCACGCTTTATATTAATTGATCCAGATGGTAATGTAGTTAACCCAGACGCACCAAGACCATCTAGTGACAAGCTTAAAGAATTATTTACCGAATTAAATATATAATTCAAATAAAAGTTATCAATTAAAAAAGCCACGTTATTGTGGCTTTTTTAATTGTAGTTATTTAGATTTTTCATCACCATTCCCTTCTACTTCTGGCTGTTCGGGTTGTTCAAATAAACTAATATAAGCTTCTCCAAAGGCTTCAATAATATGTGAAGCTATTAAGCTTTGATAACCTAAATCTTCAACTGCAATATCGGCAGCCTTTCCATGTAAATACACACCAAATACCGAAGCTGCTAATGGGTCATATCCTTGGGCAATTAATCCAGTTATTACTCCTGTAAGCACATCTCCTGTTCCGGCTGTTGCCAATCCTGGATTTCCACTGGAGTTTATGTACAATTTATCTCCAGAAACAGTAATTGTGTTAGCTCCTTTAACAACAACAATAAGTTCATGATCATTAGAAAGCTTTTTTACTTTTTCTAATTTATCAAAATCATCATGCCACTTTCCTATCAACATTTCCAATTCTTTTGGATGAGGTGTTAAAACCGTATGCTTAGGCAAATACTCCAATAACTCTTTATCTCTAGACAATAAGTTAATACCATCCGCATCTATAACTAAAGGAACTGTATTGGCTTTAATAAAATTCTGAAATGCGATTTTAGTTTCGTCATGTACACTTAGGCCTACCCCAATTCCAATTACATTGGCAATAATATTAAAATCTATATTAGAAATATATTCATCAGCTACATCTGTTAAAACCATAGCTTCAGGAAAGGATGTCTGCAAGGGAATATAACCACATTTTGGCACATAAGCAGTTACCAAACCTGCTCCTGAAGTTAGTGCTGCTCGACTGGCCAAATTTACAGCTCCTATTTTCCCATAACTACCTCCAATTATTAATGCATGCCCAAACATACCTTTATGAGAAAACTTATCACGTGGCTGGTAAATGGGCAATACTTCATGCTTCCCTATTAAATCGACCTCTGTTGCTGTTGACATTAGGTACTCTCTGTCTATTCCAATATCCAATACTTCCCATTGAACCGTGTATTTAGCTGTGTCTGGCAAAAAAAATACTAATTTAGGAGATTGAAAACTTAAAGTATATCCTGCCCAAACCACATTGTTCTCATCGTCAGGAACCTTGTCCGTTTTTAACCCTGATGGGATATCAATTGACAGCGTAAATGCTTTAGATTGTCTAAAATGCTGAAATAAATCAATAACCCAATCTGCCGCTGGTCTATTTAATCCTATTCCAAACACGGCATCTATTATTATATCTTGAGGGTCTACCCTAGGCCTTTCATCATCTCTTCCCAATAAAGTAGGCCACTCTTTAGTGGTTTCCTTTATACGCTCGTAGTTGATTAAGAAGTCTTTTGAACGTTTATCACTATAATTTACTATATACGTTTTAACATTATAACCATGGGTTATTAAATGTCGAGCCACAACCAAGCCATCACCTCCATTATTACCAATGCCACAAAACACATGAATAGGTACCTGTGCCCCTTGCATACGCATGTGTATCCAATTAAATATTTGTGTTCCTGCACGCTCCATGAGTTCGGTAGATGTAATGTTTTGTCGTTCAGCTGTTAGCCTATCACCTTCATATATTTGCTCTTTTGAAAAAATCTTCATTTATAAATTTGTTTTTAATCGATGTTTATGGTATTCAGTCCAAAAAAAACTGATTTATTTTTTTATAACTGTAAAAATAATACTTTTGATAGTACAGACAGTTATATGATTATTTCTAAAAACATAGAACATAAAATTACCACAAACAGATTTCCTGTTTGTATTTCTAATGTTACTACCACTACCCTTTGGGGTTAGTTTCTATTTTACTCCCGTACTTATTTTGTAAGCTTTTTACAATCTCTATCCAACAAAAATAAAATTTATTAATCTTCAAACGATTAATTATGAATGTATTAAAATTTGGCGGCACTTCAGTAGGTTCCTCAAAAAACATAAACCAAGTCATCAATATTTTAGAAAATTATGCTAAAACAGAACCGCTTGTTTGTATAGTTTCTGCTATTGGAGGTATTACCAACAAACTTTTGGAAGCTGGTGAACTTGCTCAAAACAAAAATGAACGCTATCTGTCTGTTTTTAAGGATATTAAAAACATTCATTTAAACATATTGTCTGAATTGGGTTCTAATCAAAATACTACCATTAAAGAATATTTAGAAACCAAGCTAGAAGCTCTAAAAAGCTTATTGGATGGCATTTATTTAATCAATGAACTGTCTCCAAAAACAACCGATAAATTGACGGGGTTTGGCGAGCTTCTATCGTCGTATATCATCACTGGAGCTATGAACGCACGTGGCATCAATGCAATCAGAAAAAATAGTCAAGAACTGATTATTACCGATTCCAATTTTACTAAAGCTGAAGTTAATTTTGATATTACAAATACGAACATCCAATCTTACTTCGCAAACTCCAAGCAATCCATCACGATTCTACCAGGGTTCATTTCCCAATCGGAGAATGGCGAACAAACAACTCTAGGTCGTGGCGGATCTGATTTTACTGCAGCTATCATTGCAGCGGCATTAAAAGTAAACAGACTGGAAATCTGGACCGATGTTAGCGGCATGTATACGGCCAATCCTAAATTGGTCAAGCAGGCCTACCCTATTAAGAATCTATCGTATCAGGAAGCAATGGAACTCTCCCATTTTGGTGCTAAAGTACTTTATCCACCAACTGTTCAGCCTGTGTTAGACCATAATATTCCGATTCATATAAAAAACACCATGGAACCAGAAGCGTCTGGAACGGTAATCTCCAATGAGTATACTAATGGTAAAACAACCGTAGCACGAGGAATCAGTCATATTGATAATATTTCACTACTAACCCTTCAAGGTAATGGCATGGTGGGTATACCAGGCTTTTCAAAGCGGCTGTTTGAAACACTCGCCATAGAAAAGGTGAATGTCATATTAATTACCCAAGCATCTTCCGAGCACTCTATCTGTTTCGGGATTTCTGAAGATGATATCCTGAAAGCCGAAAAAGCTATCAACTTGGCATTTGACAATGAAATAGCCTTACATAAAATTGATCCTATTCTTGTTGAGAATAATCTAGCCATTATTGCACTTGTAGGCGATAATATGAAAAACCATCAAGGTGTTAGTGGTAAATTATTCAGTGCATTAGGCAAAAACAACATCAATATTAGGGCTATTGCCCAAGGCGCTTCGGAAAAGAACATATCAACTGTAATCTCCCAAAATGACGTTAAGAAAGCCCTAAACACTATCCATGAACGCTTTTTTGAAGACCAAAATAAACAGCTCAATGTCTTTATAACGGGTGTTGGTAATGTTGGAGAACGTTTGGTAGAGCAAATAAAGCATCAGCGTAAATTCTTAAAAGAACAGCTCAAAATAAATCTACGGGTGATTGGTCTATCCAATTCACGCAAAATGATATTTGATGATTCCGGTTTACCTCTTAAAAATTGGAAAGAAAATTTGGAAAACGGCGAGCAAGCAACGTTACAAGACTTTTTAGAACGTGTAAAGATTTTTAACCTGCGTAATAGTATTTTTGTTGATGTAACTGCCAATGAAGCCGTCGCCAATATGTATGAAGCTTATTTAAAGGAAAGCATTGCGGTGGTAGCCTGTAACAAAATTGCTTGTTCCAGTAATTTAGAGAACTATCAAAATTTAAAATATTTATCTAGAAAATACAATGCACCATTTCTTTTTGAAACGAATGTTGGTGCTGGATTACCGATTATTGACACTTTGAATAATTTAATAGCTTCAGGCGATAGAGTAACCTCTATTCAAGCTGTGCTTTCTGGAAGTTTAAACTTCGTGTTCAATAACTTTAATGATCAAACCAAATTTCATGATGTGGTGAAACAAGCACAGTATGAAGGCTACACAGAACCTGACCCTAGAATTGATTTAAGCGGTGTTGATGTAGCACGAAAAATTCTTATTTTGGCAAGAGAAAGCGGCACAGGCGTGAATTTAGAGGATATTCAAAACAATTCATTCTTAACTAAAGCAAATTTAGAGAGCGATACTGTCGATGATTTTTATCAGACTTTGATTAATGATGAAGCTCATTTTCAAGAATTGTACGCATCAGCTAAATCTAAAAATTGTCAATTAAAATATGTTGCTGAATTCAATAATGGTCAAGCACAAGTTGGACTAAAAGAAATCCCTGAAGGTCATCCTTTTTATAATTTAGAAGGCAAGGACAACATAGTGATGTTTTACACCCAACGTTACCCTGAACAGCCTATGATCATTAAAGGGGCTGGTGCTGGAGCCAATGTGACAGCTTCTGGTTTGTTTTCAGATATTATAAGAATTGGCAATAACTAATTATGGATAAAATTATAATTTTTTCACCTGCAACTGTTGCCAATGTCTCCTGTGGTTTTGATGCTTTAGGACTCGCTTTAAATGGAAAAGGTGATAAAATGGTTTTTACAAAACGTCAAGACAATCAATTAATCATTACCAAAATTGAAGGCGCCAATCTCCCCTACGACATTGATGATAATTTAGTTGGAACCGTCATAAAAGCCATGCTCCAAAAACTGAATTTACAGTTAGGCTTAGACATAGAAATCTATAAAGGTTTTAAGCCTGGAAGCGGATTAGGTTCCAGCGCAGCCAGTGCTGCTGGTACCGCTTATGCTATCAACGAATTATTGGGAAAACCATTTTCAAAAACCGAATTGGTGCAATTCGCTATGCTGGGTGAAGAAGCAGCGTGTGGCTCACAAATTGCCGATAATGTTTCAGCAGCCTTGTTTGGTGGTTTTGTGTTGATAAGAAGTTATGATCCTTTGGAAGTCGTCAGTTTACCTGTTCCGGATGATTTATTTATAACCGCATTACATCCACAGATAGAAATTAAAACGGAAGATGCACGAAATGTTTTACCTAAAGACATTCCATTAAAAAGTGCTATTACCCAATGGTCAAATGTAGGTGGGCTTATCAGTGGACTCTACTCGAATGATTACGACCTTATCAGTCGGTCTTTACAAGATGTTATTGTGGAGCCTGTTAGAAAAAAACTCATTCCCCATTTTGATTCAGTTAAAAATACCGCACTACAATCTGGTGCTTTGGGAGCTGGCATTTCGGGAGCTGGACCAACGATATTTGCCTTGTCCAAAGGTATTGAAACAGCCAAAACCGTTGAAGAATCCATGCGCAAAGTATATTCGAATACCGACATTGAATTTTATACTTTTACATCTGAAATTAGCGTTGATGGCGTTAAAACAATTACTTGAATGAACTTTTACTCATTAAACAATAAATCCAATAAAGCTACATTTAAAGAAGCTGTTATCAGAGGCATTGCTCCCGATAAAGGCTTGTATTTCCCGGAAAGCATCACACCTTTACCAAAATCGTTTCTTGAAAATATTGATACACTTTCTCATACTGAAATAGCTTTTGAAGCCATCAAACAGTTTGTTGAGCCAGACATTCCAGAAACGGTATTAAAAGAAATTATTCACGAAACGCTATCCTTTGATTTCCCAATAGTCAATATCAACAATCAAATTTCTACACTAGAGTTGTTTCATGGTCCTACAATGGCATTCAAAGATGTGGGCGCTCGATTTATGGCGCGTTGTTTGGGCTATTTCAACAAAGACAATACCAACGAAGTTACCGTTCTGGTTGCCACGTCTGGTGATACTGGTGGTGCTGTCGCCAATGGTTTTTTAGGTGTTAAAGGTGTTAATGTCGTTATTCTATATCCTAGCGGAAAAGTCAGCGATATCCAAGAAAAACAGTTAACTACTTTAGGACAAAACATTACTGCTTTAGAAGTAGATGGTGTTTTTGACGATTGTCAGGATATGGTAAAGCAAGCCTTTTTAGATACAGATATTACCAAACACAAACAATTGACCTCTGCCAACTCCATTAACGTTGCTAGATGGTTGCCTCAAATGTTCTATTTTATGTTTGCTTATAAGGCATTTCATAATAAACACCAAGATATCGTTTTTTCAGTACCAAGTGGTAATTTTGGTAATATTTGTGCAGGTATGATGGCACAACAGTTGGGTTTACCTATCAAGCATTTTATTGCCTCAAACAATGAAAACAACGTCGTTACCAATTATTTAAATTCTCAAAGTTATAATCCCAAACCTTCAGTACAAACCATTAGTAATGCTATGGATGTTGGTAATCCCAGCAATTTTGTCCGAATTCTGGAGATTTACAACAACAATTTTCAAACATTAAAAGATAATCTTTCAGGTTTCAGTTTTTCGGATGTTCAAACACGAGTAGCCATGAAAGAACTGTACACTAATTATAATTACATAGCCGACCCTCACGGAGCCGTGGGCTATTTAGGCTGTAAAGCCTTTTTAGAAAACAATCCCCAAAGTCATTGTGTGTTTTTGGAAACCGCGCATCCAACCAAGTTTTTGGATGTAGTTGAAGAAACCGTAAACACCCAAGTTACTTTACCTAAACAGATTCAAGATGTAATGGGCAAAGACAAACACAGTATTAAAATCGCCACTTATGGAGACTTAAAGAAATTCCTGCTTATGAATTAAAATAAATGAAACTTAAGTAAACGCTATTATCTTATGACAACCATACTAACCGCTACTGGCATTGATGCCAAAATGCTCTCTGAATTAGGCAAGCAGACTTTTTTGGAATCCCACGGACACAGTGCTTCCAAAAAGGACATTACCAATTATGTGAAAACCAAATTTGCTATTGCCGAATTTGAACGTGAGCTCAAGCAAACCAAAAACCATTACCACATTCTATATCACAACGAAACACCTATTGGCTATTCCAAATTGGTATTAAATGTTTCTGGTAAAAACATTCCCAATAAGACCACTACTAAACTAGAACGGCTGTATGTCCTACAAGAATATCATCATCTTAAATTAGGATTGGAACTTTTTGATTATTGTGTGACTTTTTCTAAAAACCACCAACAGTCTGGCATGTGGCTTTACACCTGGGTAGAAAACCAAAAGGCCATTTCTTTTTACAACAAAGCCGGTTTTAAAATTGTGGGCAGTTACGATTTTAAAATTTCAGACACCCATTATAATCCCAATCATCAAATGCTGTTGACATATTAATACCTTTTTTTGTATCTTGACTAATAAAAACCTCTATTATGAAAAAAAACATGGGAACAGCAGACAAAACCATTAGACTCTTGGTTGCTGCAGTCATTGCCGTACTGTATTTTACAGGAAACATTTCAGGAACATTAGGAATCGTGTTACTAGTTGTGGCTATAGTTTTTGCCCTAACAAGCTTTATGAGTTTTTGCCCGTTGTATAAACCTCTTGGGATTAATACTTGTTCGAAGAAGTAGACTTCTATTAATCTTCAAAAAATCTAAAAAAATAGTCCATAATTTGATTTAATTATGGACTATTCTTTTAATCCAACTTCGGCAATACAAAATCATCCAAAGCACTTTTTTCTTTCATCAAGGCTTCAATCTCATCAGATTGCCGTGGTGCTTCACCAGATAAATTAACTGGGCCATTATCGGTAATTAAAATATCGTCTTCTATACGTACGGCAATTCCCCACCATTTTTTATCGCAAGGACTACCATCAGGAATATAAATACCAGGTTCTACGGTAATAACCATGTTAGCCTGTAATTTTCCATAATCACCCGGGTCGTGTACATCCAATCCTAAATAATGTGAAGTCCCATGCGGAAAATATTGACGTGCTTGAGCCTCATTTTCTACAATACCTAACTTCACCAACCCAGCATTAATTACTTCGCGCGAAGCCATATCAACAGAACCAAAAGCATTACCTACAACACTTGCAGCAATGCCAGCTTCTTGAGCTTCATAAACAACATCATAAACGGCTTTTTGCTCTGGTGTAAATTTCCCATTGGCAGGAATGGTTCTTGTTACATCTGCCGAATAACCGTGATATTCAGCACCTAAATCCATAAGCACTAAATCGTTTTCTACTTTCATTTTGGAGTTTTCTATGTAATGTAACACACATCCGTTATTTCCGGCTCCTACAATACTTGGATAACCTTCATACTCACTACCATACTTTTTATATACATACTCGTGTATACCTTGAATTTCCAATTCAGACATGCCAGGGTGCATGGCTTTCATTATTTCACGCTGTCCCATTGCTGAAATACGAACAGCCTTGGTTAGCAACACCATTTCTTCTTCTGTTTTAATTTGGCGTAAACTAGCCATAATGGTTGATAATGATTTGGTATCCAAATTACTTTTAGGTGCTTCCGATTCAATTTTAATAACCTGTTGCTTTAATTCAATACGGGTTTTATCATCAGTTGCATTCACATAACTAGCAATAACCTCATCGTTTTTCAGTTCAGGAAAACGCTCCAAAGCCTTTCCAATAGTCTGGGCAACATTAGCACTGTTCTCAACTTCGGTTACTTTAATCATTTCGTAAACATGGTTTTTTATTGGATCTTCTTCAACAAACAGTTTGTGGTAATTCGATTGGGCTTTAAACGCTTCTATCAAACTATATAAATCAGCTTTATTCCGTTTAGAATCGCGATAATCATTATTAAAATTGTTGAACATTACTCTATCAAAACCACTAAAATTAATCCCAGAATTAGCAAATTCCGCGCCATTATAAGCCACATCAAAACCTAATTCATTTTTAGCCCCTTCAATTCCTAAACGTCTTCCTGTCCACTGCTCAGCTTGAGGGTTACGTTCTTGTACATATAAAACTTCATTAAACGTATTACCATTATCATCGGTTTGGTTTTCCTTAAAAACTACCAAAACCGCATGTGGCTCTTTATAACCCGTTAAATAATAAAAATTAGGATCTTGATGGTACACATAATCAACATCATTGGCACGATTTCTCACTGGATTGGCAAAAAATACCGCAATGCTATTATCTGCCATTTTTGAACGTAATGATTCACGCCGTTCTTTATGGAAATCTGAACTCAAATAATCGGCAGGAACACCATCTTGAGCCGTGATAATCATTGGAAAAAGAAATAAACAAAGGGTAAATAATTTTAGTCTCATTATGAATTGGTTTTAAGAACTCTAAATTAATTTTTAATTGTGAAAAGCAAGGTGTAATCAAAAAAAATTAACAAAGTTTTAATTGTAGAATATCAACCAAATCCTGAAATAAAACAGATAATTTTCAATACTTTTGCGACACAACAAAAGTCTAACTAATCGATTTCTACATAACCCTTATAGAGATATGAAAAATACTACTTTAACCGATACACACATTGCTCTAGGCGCCAAAATGGTTCCGTTTGCTGGATATAATATGCCTGTTCAATATGAAGGCGTTAATATAGAACATGAAACCGTTCGACATGCTGTTGGTGTTTTTGATGTGTCCCATATGGGTGAATTTTTAATTGAAGGACCTAGTGCTTTAGATTTAGTGCAAAAAGTAACCAGTAACGATGCCAGTAAACTTTCGCCAGGAAAAGCACAATACAGTTGCTTCCCCAACGATAATGGTGGTATAGTAGACGATTTAATTGTCTACATGATTAAAGAAAATCAGTATTTATTAGTTGTAAATGCCAGTAATATTGAAAAAGATTGGAACTGGATTAGCTCAAAAAACGATGTTGGAGCTACGATGCGTAATTTAAGTGACGACTACTCCTTATTAGCAATACAAGGCCCTAAAGCTATTGAGGCTATGCAAAGTTTAACCAGTCATGATTTATCTGAAATTAAGTTCTATAATTTTGTTGTTGGTGATTTTGCAGGTATAGAACATGTTATTATTTCTGCTACCGGCTATACTGGAAGTGGTGGATTTGAAATTTACTGTAAAAACAGTGAGGTTAAACAAGTATGGGACAAGGTTTTTGAAGCTGGAGCTGATTTTGGCATCAAACCTATTGGTTTAGCTGCACGCGACACATTGCGTTTGGAAATGGGTTACTGCCTATACGGTAATGACATTGATGACACAACCTCTCCTTTGGAAGCAGGTTTGGGATGGATAACAAAATTCACAAAGGTATTTACAAGCTCTGATAAACTTTCTGAAGAAAAAAAGCGCGTTCTAAAACGCAAACTTGTAGCTTTTGAATTAGATGGAAAAGGAATTCCAAGAAGCGGTTATGATATTGTTGACAGTAATGGTAAGCTTATTGGCAAGGTAACTTCAGGAACTATGTCACCTTCACTAAAAAAAGGTATTGGTTTAGGGTATGTTGCTCCGGTTTTTAGCGATTTTGGAAGCAAAATACATATACAAATACGTAAGAATGCTGTTCCCGCAACAGTCATAAAATTACCGTTTTATAAAGGGTAGTTTGTTTTTTGTAAGGATTTAATGAAGGAGATAAGTAACAAGCATCGTATTTTAATATTTGGAGCCAGTGGCTTTATAGGCTATGCCATATACAAAGAGCTTTGCGGTTACTTTAAAACATTTGGAACCTACAGAACTCCAAAACAAGAGTTTGTAAAAAACAAACAGTTTATTCATTACAATGTTGAAGAAGACGATACCTATGAAATATTAGACCTCGTTAAACCAACGATTATTATTTCAGCTTTACGCGGTGATTTTAATGCGCAAATTATTGCCCATTCACACATGGTTGAATATATGAAATTGCACAAAACCAAAATGCTTTTTCTATCATCTGCAAATGTTTTTGATGCCTACAGCAAATATCCTAGCTATGAAAACGATAAAACCTACAGCAACAGTGTTTATGGATATTTTAAAATTAAACTGGAGAATATGCTCATGCGACTGCCAAAACGTCAAGTCGCAATATTGAGACTGCCAATGGTATTGGGTAAACACTCACCTAGAGTTGAAGAAATCAAAACATTACTTAAAGCAAAAGAGCCTATTGAAGTATTCCCAAATTTAATCATGAATGTTACTTCAGACTTCAAAGTTACCCAACAAATACATTATATCATCAACCGAAGTAAATACGGCATATATCATTTAGGCAGTCAAGATTTGGTTCATCACGAAGAGTTTATTGAAGAGATCACTCATGCCTTACACTTGGGTAAAGCAAAATTTAAGCGTGTTTTCACAACAAATGACGATAGATATTTAGCCGTTTTACCAAAAGACCATTTGTTACCTAAACATTTACAACTACAAAGCAAAGAGGTCCTTAAAGAAATACAGCTGTAGTTTTTATTTGCTTAAGTATTTCATTATTTTAGGGTATCCAAAAAATAAATTATGAAAAAATTAGATCCACAAGAGATAGAAAAAAAAATATTACGTTTTCCCGACTGGGAATATTACGATAATGCACTACACACCGAATTTGAATTTGACAATTTTAAAGATTGCTTTAGTGCCATGAGCCGTATAGCTTTTGAATGCGAAGCCCAAAATCATCATCCAAATTGGACTAACGTTTATAACATTCTATCTATTTCATTATCAACACACGATGCTGGTGGAGTAACCGATAAAGATTTTAAACTGGCTGAAGCTATTGAAATGATTGTTGAAGTACAGGAATAATAACTCCCTTTTTTTTACTATTTTTCGCTTCTAATTACCAACCACTGATGATTTTTAACATTAGAAGCCTTGCCTTTTTTTTTATTACCATTCAAGCTTTTGGGCAAAATAATAGCCTTTTCTGCAAGCAAATTGAAGCAGTAAATGATATGGTAAACAAGCATCATTATAATCCAAAACCTATTGATGATGATTTTTCAACTGCAGTCTATCATTTATTCATAAATAAATTAGATGATAGACAGGTTTTTCTTACCCAAGAAGATTTACAAAATTTTGGTAAAGACTCATTGCTCTTGGATGACTATATAAAAAATAAGGAGTGTAATTTTATCACCAAATACACTTTAACGCTAGAAAACCGAATCATTCAATCAAAATCAATACTTGAGAACCTCAAGAATCAAGTATTGGATTATACAGGGAAAGATACTTTATATTTTGATGCAGACAGAAAAGTAAAATATTTTAAAAGTGAAGCGCACCAAAAAAGATATTGGAATAAGAGACTTCGGTATGAGATAATAACAGATATTATTGAAAAAGATTCAATACTTTTAGATGCAAAAGCTAACTTTAATGCCTTGGAACAAGAATTAAAGCCAAAAATTATTCAACAGCAGATATGTGTTTTAGATGAACTTTTAAATCAAAATGGCGGCCTAGATCGATACGTGAAGGAAATATTCTTAAATGCGTTTTTGCACTATCAAGATCCGAACTCCACATTTTTTAATGCTTCTGAAAAAACACAATTTGAAACCTCTGTTTCCAACAGTCAATTATCATTTGGGCTTTTTACGGGTAAGAACAAGAAAGGTGAAATTATTATTACTTACATACAACCTGGAAGTTCTGCTTTTAAACATGGTACTTTAGAAGTTAATGATGTTGTTAAATCCCTAGAATCAAATAGTGATATTTTAGAAACCTATTGTGTTTCTAATAATGATGTTATGGCTTTTTTAAATAATTCCAAACATAAAACTGTAAGTTTAGAATTAAAGAAGCAAAACGGCACTATTCAAAAAGTTAAGCTTACAAAAATTAAGTCAGATGTTGAGACCAATAATATTACAGGTTATATTATTAAAAATGATGAAAAAAATATTGGTTACATTAAAATTCCAAGATTTTATACAGATTTGGAATCTCCAAATGGTTTAGGAGTTGCTAATGATGTCGCCAAAGAGCTGTACAAACTTCAAAAAGAGTCAATAAATGGTTTAATAATAGACTTAAGGTTCAATTCTGGTGGTGCAATGAAAGAGGCTATTGATCTATCAGGAATGTTTATAAACAGAGGTCCTTTGGCTATTCTTAAATATAATAATGGTGAACGCTTTACAATTAAAGACTCGCAAAGAGGAAGCATGTTCAACAAACCTATGTTAATTTTAATAAATGGCTATAGTGCTTCTGCGTCTGAATTTTTTGCCGGAGCAATGCAAGATTATAACAGAGCTGTCATAGTTGGCTCTCATAGCTATGGTAAAGCCACTGCACAGATAATACTTCCTCTTAATGATGATTCGAGTTATGGATTTGTAAAATTGACCGTAGAAAAGTTTTATCGCGCTACTGGAAAAAGTCATCAACAAGAAGGCATAAAACCTGATATTAAACTACCATCGGTTTATGATAATTTTGATTCTGGTGAAAAAAACATGCCTTATTCGTTAGTTAACGATACCATAAATCCACAATTAAAACCATTAGTTTTAAAAAAAATTCCGCTAAAAAATATTGCCAATAAAAGCTATTTAAGACAAAAACAAGACAGCAGCTTTTTAAAAATAAAAAGTTTGAACACTTCAATTTTAAACAAGTTAATCCACAAGAAAAAGCAATACCCATTAACCCTCAATAATGTTTATGATGATTTTAATGAATTTAAAACCATTTGGAATGCCTTTAATTCGCTAAAACTAGATGAAGGCGCTTTTATAATAACCAATACAAATTCTACAAATGAAATTATTAGTTACAATGATGAGAACAAACAACAAAACCAAGACCATTTAACAAGACTTTCAAAAGATATTTACATCAATGAAGCTCAACAAATTTTAATCGATATTATTAATCTAACCAACAATAATTAACATGAAAACCACTTTCAAAACTTTATTAGCTATAAGTTTATTCACCATTTCATTTAGTTCTTTTTCTCAAAGTTTTTCGAATGCTTCTGAATATTTAGATTTTGTAGCCGAGGAGCAAGAAGAAATCACAAAGAAAATGTGGCGTTACACCAAAGCCCTAGCACACAGTAAAAATGACAGAAATATTAATAGTAAACGTAAAGCATTGATAAAAACTACAGAACAAGCTATTGCAAAAATTCAAAAAGCCGATGGTTATGACGGTGACGAATATAAAAACCAAGTGCTTAAGCACATGCGCTTAAATGAAAGTCTACTCAAAAACGAGTATGCAGAAATTATTGATATGAAGTCGGTTGCAGAACAATCATACGATTTGATGGAGGCTTACATACTAGCTCAAGAAATGGCTGATGAAAAAATGAAAGAATCCCAAATGGAATATGAAACAAACTTTTATGCTTTTGCTGCTAAAAACAACATAAACATTATTGAAAGTGAAAGCGATTTAGGTAAAAAAATGGCCATTTCCAATGAAGTATTCCAACATTACAACAAAATGTACTTAATTTATTTTAAGGTTTACATTAACGAGGTATACCTTATGGATGCCCTCAATAATCAAGACGTCAGTGCCATACAACAAAGCGCCAATGCTTTAAGCCAAAGTGCAAAAGAAGGATTAGAAATTTTAAAAACGGTTGAAACCTATAAAAACGACAATTCTATAGTTGAAGCCACAGAATATGCCTTTAATTTTTTTATAGACGAAGCTGATAACCAAATTCCAAAACTTGTAGATTTCCTGATACTTAATGAAGACTTTGAAACTATTAAAACGACTTTGGAAAAGACGCCAGAACGTAAAAGGACAAAAGAACAAGTAGATACTTACAATAAAAAAGTAAAAGAAATAAATAAAGGTGTTAAAACCTATAATAACACTAATCAAAGCTTAAATAGTGATAGACAAAAAGCATTAAATGGTCTCAATATGGCTAATGAAAAATTTTTAGCGAGACATATTCCTAACGATTAGGTTTTTTTTAAATTTGTCACTAGAATTTTTAAAAAATTAACAGAATATGGGAAGAGCTTTTGAGTTTCGTAAAGCACGAAAAATGAAACGTTGGTCTGCTATGAGCAAGGCCTTTACAAGAATTGGTAAGGATATTGTTATGGCTGTTAAAGAAGGCGGCCCTGATCCTGACAGCAATTCACGATTACGTGCCGTTATACAAAATGCAAAAGCCGTAAACATGCCAAAGGACAATATTGAACGTGCTATTAAACGTGCGAGCGATAAAAGCCAAGGCGATTATAAAGAAGTAATTTTTGAGGGTTATGCTCCGCACGGTATAGCCGTTTTAGTTGAAACTGCAACAGATAACAATACAAGAACCGTTGCCAATGTTAGAAGTTATTTTAACAAGTGCGATGGCAGTCTAGGTACTTCAGGTTCTGTTGTTTTTATGTTTGACCATACCTGTAATTTTAAAATTAAAGGTGAGGAACTTGATTTGGAAGAATTGGAGTTAGAACTCATAGATTTTGGTGTTGAAGAAATTTTTGAAGATACCGATGAAGATGCTGATGGCAACCAAGTGAATAGCGTTATGATCTATGCGCCTTTTGAAAGTTTTGGAAAAATACAATCGTATTTAGAAGAAAATAACATTGACATTTTATCTTCTGGATTTGAACGTATTCCTCAAGTCACCAAATCTTTAAATGCCGAACAAGCTGCTGATGTTGAAAAATTACTAGAAAAACTAGAAGAGGATGATGATGTTCAAAACGTGTATCACACTATGGAAGAAACTACAGATTAAAAAAATCCCAGATAAATAAATCAAAAAATCCTAAACATCTCGTTTAGGATTTTTATTTTTATAGGAAACAATTAACGATTACTAACGTTATATTAACAAAACTTGTCATGACATTTAGAAACATTAACCTAATTTACAGTCTTTTGTTTTTACTAACCTTTACCTTATCTAGTTTTTCTCAAAGCATTTCTGGCAAAATACTTTCTGAAAAATCTGAACCCATTCCATTTGCTACCATTCAAATTGGTGAAAATTATGGTGTAATTTCTAATGATGAAGGTAATTTTTCAATTTCTACCGCAGATTTTAAAGCTACAGACTCTGTAACTATTTCATGTCTGGGTTACGAAAAATTAGGAATGCAACTGCAAGAATTCATATCGCAGGATTATATACTTAAAGAACATCTAAATGAACTTTCTGAAGTGTATGTAACAGACCGGAAACTCGGTGTAGATTCTATAATGTATTATGTAAACAAAAACTTAAACAAAAACTATAAAGTAGATTTACAGGCAATTAAATTCTTTGGAAGGCGTACAGATTATATAGTTGGAAAAACTGCTGATTTTGAAATAGAAAAATCATCAAGCTTTAAGAAAAAACAACTTGAAGCCTTTAACAAAGATTTTGATGCTTTAGAACAATCACTAATAAACAATAAATCCAAGCAGTATACTGATGCCATTGCCACACTATATATTTTGAATGCTAACAAAGCCAAACTAGATGTGGAAAAATCGGTAAGGCTTTTAGACGAAAGAAACGACCAATCTTTGGAGAAATTAGCCGAAAAGGGCAATGACATTGTACTAAATCATTTAGATAGAGATAAAGTGTACACCGTAAAGTCTGGATGGTTTAAAGTTTCCGATTCTGTATCGTTAGACAATAGAAGTGACAAAATGGGTGACAGCATAAACTCAGCAAACAATGTAAAAAACGCCACATTTGGCATGATAAAAAATAGCATTTTCTCTGGTGACGAACCTGAATTGGATTTCGTAACTGAAAGCAAAAAATATAAATATGAACTAAAAGACCTTACTTTTTTAAATAATGAAATAGTTTACATCATAAATTTTAAGCCTAAACGAGGTTCGGCAAAATATGTGGGAACATTATATATTTCCAATGAAACATTTGCCATAATACGAGCAGATTATAAGTTTTATGAAGGGCGTGTTGGTGAGAAACTGAATTTACGTCTTATTTTAGGTATAAAATATGTCGAGCAAAACAAGTCGGGATCCATATCATACAAAAAACGAGATAATGGCTTATACTACCCCTATTACATTAGTGAGCAGGTTGACCGGTATTTTTATGTTAACAGACCTATTAAGTTTATTGATAATGATAACAGCAATAATAAAGTAGCGTTTAATTTTAAAATTGAGGGTGTTTTTAAAGAGCGCTCTGAAATGCTAACTATGGAGATTGATGATATTATTTCTTCGGATTACCAAAATGCTGTACAAACCAAAGCTATTGAATTTCAAAATATTAAAAAATACGACCCTTCAATTTGGTCCGATTACAATGTATTGGAACCTCTAGAAGATATGAAAAACTTTAAAGTTGAGGAATAAAAACGAAAAAGCTACTTGTTAAGTAGCTTTTCTTTTGGATAAATGTTTCTTTTTAGGGACAAAAAAGTTTACTTTATGTTTCATTTATCCTTATACTATATTTGACAAATTTTATGCCAAATTGTTACGAATACTCTGGAATTTTACCTTTAACGCCTTCGTAGAATTTTTTCATAAAAGCAAAATCGGCTTCCATATCATTTGTAGGATAAAATGGCTCTGAAATTTTATTTTGTTTTTTTCCAAAATCAAGGGTAAACATAATTATAGGCACTTTAGCTACTTTAGCTATATAATAAAATCCTGTACGCCATTTTTCTACTTTTTTCCGTGTACCTTCAGGAGCAAGTGCTAAACGAAACTCATCGCGTTCTTGAAATAATTTTGCTATAGCATCAACTTTATTTTCATTTGAACTTCTATCAACAGGAGCTCCACCAATGGATTTTAAATACCAGCCAAATGGTCCAACGAACAGCTCTTTCTTTCCTATGAAATTTGCTTTAACTCCAATTACTTGGCGTAAAAGAAGTCCAATATAAAAATCATGCCAACTGGTGTGTGGCACGGCTATTAAAACAGCTTTTTTTATTGTGTCTTGAGACATATTTGTGTTGCCAACTACCTTCCAACCCAATAGTTTAAAATAGATGAATTTGGCCAACCGTCTCATATTACATTTTTGAGTAAAGTGATTTTAATTTCTCTCTTGTAACTTTCTTTTTCCAATTTTTACCAATGGCATTTTCCCACAAAGGTTCCAAGCTTAAAGCGACATCAATCATAATATCGAATTCTGCATCACTTAAATCGGCACAAAGGCCTTGCGGCAATTCAATATCATGTTTAGCTTTCATATCCTTAAAAATCTTGACACCTTCTGGGTAATATTCTTCTAAATGATCAAAAACTATACAGTTTCCAATACCATGTTTGGTTCCCAATAAGTACCCTAATCCATAACTCATGGCATGAGCTACTCCTACTTGAGAATACGCTATACTCATGCCGCCATGCCAAGAAGCCATCATTAATTTATCTTGAGCTTCTTCAGCAGTTAAACTATTTTCAAGAAATATTTCTAAACAAAGTTCTAAAGCCTTCTCTCCATAACTCTTACTAAAAGCGTTTAAAAACGTTCCGTTTAACGATTCAATGCAATGAATATAACAATCCATACCCGTAAAAAACCATTGTTCTTTAGGGACATCCTTAGTTAACTCTGGGTCAAGAATAACCTGGTCAAACGGTGTATAATCTGAGTTAATTCCCAACTTTCTTTCTGGTCCTGTCAACACAGTAGTTCTAGAAACCTCTGCTCCTGTACCAGAAATTGTAGGAATACCAACATGATAAATAGCTGGATTTTTCACTAAATCCCACCCTTGATAGTCTTTAGCCGAACCATCATTGGTTAACATAATGGATACAGCTTTGGCCAAATCCATGGTTGTACCACCTCCAACTCCTATAATTCCTGAAGGTCTTTCGTTAAATGAAAGTATAATTTCTTCAGTTAGTTTATCTACTTGCGAAGTTTTTGGTTCCTCTTCAGTTGGAACATATATTAACTTATCTTGATAAGCCAATGGAATCCTTGAGGTTAACCAAGAATTACCTTTAAAAACATCATCTACAAGAAATATAAAAGGCGCTTTAATATTACGACGCTTTGGAGCAATAATATCTCCTAACTGATTAAAACTGCCTCTTCCAAATATAACTCGAGAGACCATAGGGTAATTTTTGTAACTCATGTAATTGTATTCTTTAACAAAAATAAAAACATAGTTGGATATACCTTTATTAATTCAAACTTTGTTTTCTACATTCTTTAATTCTTCATAAACACTACAAAAGTTCATTTAATTCCAACAAACTATTTATAGTTTTATAGGCTTTACCATTTTTCTCTTCGTCGCTCACTTGTTCATGTGCCCAAGTTGTATGAAACGGAATATGAATGGCATGCGCTTTAATATTAATGAGTGGTAAAATATCTGACTTTAATGAATTACCTACCATTAAAAATTCTGACGGCTTTATATCTAGGTGATTTAACAATTTTGAATAATTGTCTTCTTTTTTGTCACTCAACACCTCTATATGATGAAAATAATCCAACAATCCTGACTTTTCTAATTTCCGTTCTTGATCTAATAAATCACCTTTAGTGGCAACAATAAGCCTATAGTTTTTCGACAAATTCTTTAAAACCTCTTCTACTCCTTCCAACAATTCCACTGGTTTATTTATCATGTCCTTACCGATATTTAAAATAGCATCAATAGTTTTGTTCGATACTGAATAATTGGATAATTCCAATGCCATTTCAACCATGGATAACACAAACCCCTTAACACCATAACCATATAGCGACAGGTTTTTCATTTCCATTTTAAAAAGCTCCTGGTCTATTTTATTCATGGTTTCGTAAGGTGACAACAGCTTTGCAAAAGCTATTTCAGCATCACGAAAATAGGTTTCGTTTACCCACAGGGTATCATCGGCATCAAAACCTATTACTTTAATATGTTTATAATCTATTTCCACAATTTTTTTGCCCGTTCCAAATCTTCAGGTGTATCAATTTCCACACCTTGAATATGGGTTTCTACCATTTTAATTTTCTTACTGTATTCCAAATATCTAATGCATTCTATTTTCTCTGAAGCTTCTAAAGACAACATTGGCAAACGATAAAAATCTAATAAAGCCTCTCTTCTAAATGCATATACTCCCTTGTGTTTATGATATTTTACCACTACCGACTTATCTCGAGGGTAAGGAATTGGGCTTCTTGAAAAATATAAAGCAAAGTTGTTATTATCAACAATTACCTTAACCGTGTTTGGGTTATTTATCTCATCTTGGTCAGTAATATGCACCATTAATGAGGCTAAATCTATTTCCTTATCATCATCATCCTTAAATACAGCAATTAACTTCTTGAGCGACTCAACTTCAGTAAAAGGTTCATCACCTTGAACGTTTACTACTATATCAACGTCATTCATAAACTCCACAGCTTCTGCTATTCTATCACTACCACACTCATGCTCTTTCTTGCTCATAATAGCCTGTCCTCCATTATTTACTATTTCATCATAAATAATAGAACTATCTGTAACCACAAAAACATCATCAAACAACGCTGTTTTTACAGTTGCTTCATAGGTACGTAAAATAACCGGTTTCCCTTCTAAATCCTGCATGAGTTTCCCAGGAAAACGCGAGGCTGCATATCGAGCAGGTATCATGGCTATTATTTTCATAATTTGCTATTATATTTATACTTCAAAAATAGAATATTTAAATAGAACCTTTTTACAAAGGGTAAAAAATTATTCCATAAAAAAGCTATCCTTAAACCCAATTAAGTATAACCGCTCCTGTGCTCTCGTTACTGCAGTGTACAACCATCTTAAATAATCTATTGTTATACCATCGGGCAAGTAAGGTTGTTCTACAAAAACAGTGTGCCATTGACCTCCTTGCGACTTATGACAAGTTATTGCATAGGAGAATTTTACTTGTAAAGCATTAAAATACTTATTGTTTTTAACTCCTAAAAACTTTTTATAGTTGCTTTTTTCATTTTGAAAATCCTTCATCACCTCTTGGTATAACCTATTTGAGTCCTCATAAGTTAATGACGGGGTTTCAGCATTTATGGTATCTAATAACAATACTGTTTCAAAAGGTCGCATTCTAGGATAATCTACCATTTTAACTTTAACCTCTGCAAAGCGAAAGCCATATAATTCCTTAATGCTGAATATCTCTAGAATCTCAATAATATCGCCATTGGCTATAAAACCAGCCTCTGTAGTTGGCTTTATCCAGTAATAATTATTCTTAACCACCATTAAATAATCGCCAGCAGATATTTCATTTTCATTAAACAAAATACGCTCTCTTATTTGCTGATTATATAAATTAGCTCGTTTATTACTTCTTACTATAATTGTTGTTTCCTCATTACCCAATGTACTGTAAGCATCATTAATGGCCTCCATTATTTCATGGCCATCAATAAGTCTAATAATATCGTTGTAGCCATTTAAATTAAATTGAAAACCATCTGTAAAGGAGTTGGATAGTGATTCTCGTAAATTAGTAGCATTAACAAGTATTCCCGATTCTAATTCTTGCCTAACAACTTCGTCTAGCTCCATTTTGGTTACTTCCTTGTTGTAATTTAAACCTAAAGTGTTTTCATTTAAAGCAGGACTTAAATCTAACTTTACAGGAGGTAGTTGGGCTGCATCACCTATTAACAACAATTTGCAATTATGGCCAGAATAAACATATTGCATTAAATCATCGAGCAAAGAACCATTTTCAAACAATTTAGACTCACCAGGTGTATCAGGAATCATAGAGGCTTCATCCACAATAAAAATGGTATTTTTGTGCTTGTTGGGTTGTAAAATAAATTTTACACCACCACTTTTTTCCTTTTTGGGGAAATATATTTTCTTATGAATGGTAAAAGCTTCTTTACCCGAATAGTTTGAAATCACTTTAGCTGCCCGACCCGTTGGCGCCATAAGCACGGCACTTTTTTTGGCTTTCCATAAGTTAGTTACTATACTGCCTATTATGGTTGTTTTACCCGTTCCGGCATAGCCTTTTAATAGAAATAGGCTGTTTTTGGTTTTTGAAAAAATAAAATCTGCTAATTGTTGTAAAACGATGTCTTGTTTTAATGTTGGTTGAAAGGGAAATTGCTGTTTTACAAGTGAATAAAATTCGCTAGAATTCATTAAAGCTGATTGATTTTTTTATTTTCATCAAAGATAACAATGATTTTTGGTCGCATAGGCTTTTACGATTAAAAAAAAATTGTAGATTTGCGTACAACCTTAATTAATTTAATTAAACACTATGTTAACAATAATTCTCCTAGTAGTAGCTGTAATTCTTATTACCATTGGTTTGGTTTGGCTAGTTGATAAATTTATACCTGCTAAATTTAAACCTGTTCTAGTAATCTTGCTTTGGGTAGTGATTGGGTTTTTAGGTTACCAAACTTTTATGTCTGTTTATGAGCCTATCCAATTCAACAAAGTTAAAAATAAACGTTATGCACAAGTTATTGAGCGTTTAGTTGATATTCGTGACTCTCAATTAGCCCACAGACAAGTAACAGGTAAGTTTGCTAAAGACTTTGATGGATTAGTTAAATTTATCGATACGGCACAATATACAATTACACAACGTCGTGACACATTGGTTTTAGATGAAGAATTGACAAAACGATATGGTGGCGTTGAAACAATGAAAGAAATTACTTTAATTGATACTCTAGACTTCGTTTCTGTTAAAGACTCTTTATTTAAATCATCTGACAGATATAAATCTATGATGTTTGTTCCTACTGCTCCAGAAGGAACAAAATTTGAAATGGATGCTGGATTTTTAGAAGAAGATGCTGTTAAAATACCAGTATTTGAAGCTTCAGTAAAAAAAGCTGTAATCTTACATGATCAAGATAAAGATTTAATAGCCCAAGAAAACGAAGTGGTTTCTGTTGATGGTGTTAATGGGGATGCTCTAAAAGTTGGCTCTATGACAGAGGTAAAAACCAATGGAAACTGGCCAAAAACTTATGGCGATAGCGAATAACAAATTAAATAAAACAACAAATAATAGCTTGTCCATTCAAATTAGTTTGAATGGACTTTCTTTTTGTGTTTTAAACCTGACAAACAAAACTATCACGTATCTCAATCATATTAAATTTGACAAACGTGTTACACCGTTTAGATTGCTTGATATACTTAAAGATCAGTTTTTGGTAGAAGAAACATTACAACAAAACTTCCAAAGTATTCAAGTTGTTCATGTAAATGAACTTGCTACAATAGTTCCTAAAGCATTATTCAACGAGAACCAAATTGCTGATTATTTAAAATTTAATTCTAAAATATTAAAATCAGATTTTATAACCTACGATACTATTGAAGCCAATAATTCTGTAAGCGTGTATGTTCCTTATGTAAACATCAATAACTACATATATGAAAAATTTGGTAGTTTTACTTACAACCACGTTTCCAGTATTTTAATCGACCAGATATTACAGAGTGAACGACAATCAAATTCTACAAAAGTAGTTTTAAATATTTATGAATGTTATTTTCAAATCATAGTAGTTGATAAAGGTGCTCTTAAACTTTATAATTCTTTCGAGTTTCAAACTAAAGAAGATTTTATTTATTATGTTCTTTTTACTTTCGAACAACTACAACTAGATCCAGAAACTATTAATTTAATTTTACTGGGCGACATAGAAAAAGACGACGAATTATATGCTATTTTGTATAAATACATTAGGCATGTTGAATTTGGCAAACATACTTCCAGTTACAATTTTTCAACTGCTCCAAAAAATCAATATTCAGATTTTTCATTAATACATAGCTTTTAATGCGCATTATTTCTGGACAATATAAAGGCAGACGAATAAGTGCCCCAAAAAAACTACCTGTTAGACCTACAACTGATATGGCTAAAGAGGCCTTATTTAATATTATTAACAACCAATTCTATTTTGATGAGATATCGGTTTTAGATTTGTTTTCTGGAACTGGAAATATAAGCTACGAATTTGCTTCCAGAGGCACGCAAGATATTACATGTGTTGATGCTAATTTTGGTTGTGTCAAGTTCATCAATGAAACCTCTGAAGGATTTAACATGGGTTTAAAAACTGTAAAAAGCGATGTCTATAAGTATTTAGAGACAGCAGCAAAGCAGTATACCATTATTTTTGCCGATCCACCTTATGATTTTTCAACCGAACATTTTTCCAAAATACCAGAATTGGTTTTTAATAACAGTTTGTTGGAAGAAAATGGAATGCTAATTATAGAACACTCTAAACATACATCCCTAGAACACTTACCACATTTTAGTTTTTCCAAGAGTTATGGTGGCAATATGTTTAGCTTTTTTGAATAACCTCCTACTGCTCGAATTTTTATAATTCGTTTTTTTTCAGTACTTTAGACACCTCCCTTAAAGAAAAAACATAATTAATAGCATACATTTTACCCCCTTTTTGTTGGACTCGCTTTGCTTTTGGCATGGTTAACATTTGACTATTATCAAAATTTTTTACTAACCAAAACCAACAATTATGAAATTTTTTAAAAAAGGGATTTTTTTCCACACACTAGCTTTATGTGCACTTTTTAGTGTTTCTGCTCAAGACAATCAACCTACTATGTTTACTGTTCATACGGACAATGTGAAATTTGACAAAATCATGCAATATGAAGAGGTTGCCAAAGAACTTAAAAGCAACTTTGAAAAACACGACATTAAAGATTCGAATTGGACCGCCTTAAGCTCTGAAGATGGGCGATTTTTTTATGTCACACCTATCAAAAACATGGGTGATTTAGACAAGAACATGATGGGTGGTCTTTATGAAAAAATGGGTGAAGAAAAAGCAGATGCTATGTTTGATAAAATGAATGAATGTTACGACTCACATAGTAACTACATTATTCATTATTTGCCAAGTATGTCGTATCATCCAGAATCTGAAGGATCCAATGAAGGCAAAAACCATCGTGAATATCACTTTTTATATTACGCGCCTAAAAATGGAAAAGCCATGAAAGAAGGCATGCAAGAAGTTAAAGCCATGTTTGAGAAAAGGAATATCAAAAATGGTTATAGTGTATACCATAGTGGTTTTGGTTGCGAAGAAAGTTACTATATGGTTGCTATAGCTGGAAAAGATAATTTAGAAATAGCACAGAATGGAAAACTAAACGATGAAACATTTACAGATGAAGACCAAGCTACATTCTTTAAAGTAATTCAGCTAGCCTTAAGATATGATAAAATTGAAGGCAGAATACGACCAGATTTAAGCTATCAACCAAAACAATAACACCAAACAGATGAAAAAACTAATTTTATATGCACTACTACTATCATTTATTGTAGGGTGCCAAAATTCTGAAAAGCGATACACACAACAGTCTCCAGAAATAGAAACTGTTAAGACTTTAATAAGCAACTATAATAGTAAAGCTTATGATGCTAGTATATATGCTGACACTTCAAAAACGTTTTACAATACAAAGAAGGAAGCTATGTCTCCAACTGAAACTATAGCATATCACAAAGCAAACGATGCTAATTATTCATCAAGAGGGTTTTTAGATGAAGATCAAGAATATGAAATGGTAAAAACCGATGATGGCCAAACATGGGTCAATTGCTGGTTAGATTGGAAAGGGACTTTAGCAGCTAATGGCAAAGAGTTTTTAGTGCCAATACATTTAACTTATCAATTTAAAGATGGAAAAGTAGTACGAGAAGTTGGAATGTGGGATCCTTCAGCTATAGTTCTTGAACTACAAGAAATTAATGGAGCTGGCTCGACAATGCAGGCAGTAAATAAAGTTGTTGAAGGCTGGAATGCCCATGATATCAGTAACCTTAAAGCCTTATCGGTTGAGAGTTTAAAACGGTCATCAAATGGTAATGTAGAAATCAACAACATTAACGAATATGAAGGCTTTATGAATACATTTGTTACCGCTTTTCCTGACTTTAATGTAGCTGTTAACAATACAGCTACCAGAGGTAATAAAGTTTATATTAGTTGGACAGTAACTGGAACACATAATGGAGATTTTATGGGTAATCCTGCAACTGGCAAGAAAATGAAATCACATGGTTTTAGTGTTTGGACTATGAATAATGATGGAAAGTTTACAAGTGAAGATGCCTACTATGATAACCTTACATTATATAATCAATTAGGTATTTCACCACCAAAAAAATAATAACCGAACACTAACCAATTAGTTATTATTGTAAAAAACCCTCTTCTAAAAAAGAGGGTTTTATATTTTTAGTAAATCTATAAGCCGAATTCTGTTACAGAAACAGCAATAGCAAGCTGTCTGCACCTTATCATTTATCTGGATGTATTGTTGCCAATACACTCTAGCTGCCTACCCTCCAACAATCGCACGTGCCGCACTCAAGCATTGGTATACATGACATTGCACCACATAGAGTTTACCTGATTTCACTACAGCATAACCTGTACATTCTTTCTGTTGCACTTTTCCTAGCCTCACGACTGGTGGCTGTTAACCACTATGTTTGCACTATGGTGTTCGGACTTTCCTCCATTACGCCAAAAGCGTAACAGCGATAAGGCGATTTACTACTGCAAAAGTAATTCAATAATTGTTAATAACTCCTTCCAATTTCAGAATTCAGAATTTAGAATTCAGAATTGATTTTATATTTTTGTTATTCTAACAAATTTCAATGGAACATTTTGTAGTATCGGCTAGAAAGTACAGACCACAAACATTTAAAGATGTTGTTGGCCAACAAGCCATTACAAATACCTTACTTAATGCTATTGAAAATAATCATTTGGCCCAAGCTCTATTATTCACGGGACCTCGTGGTGTAGGAAAAACAACCTGCGCGCGTATTCTAGCTAAAATGATTAATAGTGATGGTTCTGAAAAGGAAGACGAAGATTTTGCCTTTAACGTTTTCGAATTGGATGCTGCCTCTAATAATGGTGTTGACCAAATAAGGGAGTTAACCGATCAGGTTCGCATACCACCGCAAGTTGGGAAATACAAAGTTTATATTATTGATGAGGTACACATGCTTTCTCAAGCTGCTTTTAATGCCTTCTTAAAGACATTGGAAGAGCCACCCAAACATTGTATTTTTATTTTAGCAACTACAGAAAAACACAAGATAATACCAACAATATTATCACGTTGTCAAATATTCGATTTTAAACGTATTACTGTTGCTGATGCAAAAGACTATTTGAAGTATATTGCCGAAGAACAGGATGTGAAAGCTGAAGACGATGCACTACACATCATTGCCCAAAAAGCTGATGGCGCTATGCGTGATGCCCTTTCTATTTTTGATAGGGTTGTGAGTTTCTCCGGTAAAAATTTAACACGAAAGGCAGTTACCGAAAATCTTAATGTTTTAGATTACGAAACATATTTTATAAGTACCGACTTAATACTTGACAATAAAATACCTGAATTGTTAATTCAGTTTAATTCCATTTTAGCCAAAGGTTTTGACGGCCATCATTATATTGCTGGATTAGCATCTCACTTTAGAGATCTATTGGTTTGTAAAAATTCTGAAACCATTGAATTGTTGGAAGTTGGCGAGGAAACCAAAACCAAGTATTTAGAACAATCACAAAAAACATCACAAACTTTTCTTTTTAAAGGCATTGAGCTAGCCAACGATTGTGATTTAAAGTATAAGACCAGTAAAAATCAACGCTTACTAGTTGAACTTTGCCTAATGCAGCTTGCCTCTATCACTTTTGATGGAGAAAAAAAAAATAGCAAAAACTACATAATTCCGGCTAGTTATTTTAAAGCTAAAGGAATTGAGACCATAAAGGTTAATGTTCCTAAAGAAAATGGTAATAATACTGTTCAAACTATCCACCAGCAGGAACAAACAAATAGTGAAACAGAAGAAAAGGAAGAATTAGAACATTCAACATCACATGTTAACGTTGCAGAGCCACCTCCAAAAATCAGTTTAAATGTACGTAAGCAATCCACTTCTGCGCTATCCTTAAGTAGTATTCGCGCTAAAAAAGAACATCAAATAAAGCAAATGGAAGTTGTTCTTGATGAAGAAGATTTACCAAAAGACCCTTTTACCGAAGAAGAGCTGCTAAAAACCTGGAACAATTATGTAAAAATTCTTCAAGATTCTGGTAAATTCAATTTGGCCTCTATCCTATCCATCGACACACCAAAATTACAAGGCACCACTATACATTTAGAATTTCCAAACGCTACAAATAAAGTTGAAGTTGAACGTCAGCAATATGAATTATTAGGCTTTATTCGTAAAGCACTTAATAATTACGACATAAACCTTTCTATTACAGTTAACGAGGAAATGGAAAAGCAATATGCCTACTCGCCTCAAGAGAAATACGAAAAGCTAAAAGAAAAAAACCCTGCAATAACTGTACTCAAAAAAACGTTTGGATTAGATATCTAACGCAATACCATGAAACTATTCTATCTAGCCGCTTTATTTATTATTACAATCTGTTTTACAGCCTGTGATGGTCGCGACCGATTAAGTATGACGCCTCAAGAAGTTTTGAAGGAAAATAAACTATTAGATTCGTTTTCAGAAAAACAAATACGCTTTATTCCTGAAGAATATGCAGAAAAAACCACAGATACCATTTTTGACAACGGATACAAAGTCCATGTAAAAATGTATACTGATATGGAAAACCATATTACTGTAGACTTAAATGGTGAAAAGGTTAACTATCGTGATTTTAATTTAGATATTGAAGTCATTAAAGATGATAAAACTATCCTGTCTACTACATTAAATAAAGAGCATGAAATTGCCAAAGTAGAAATGGAAAATTTAGAATTGGATCAGTACTACTTAAGAGATTATTGGATTACTAATGATGACAAACATCATATTGGTATACCTTGTATATTTTTTGAATACTATTCTCCAGCCGCAAAAGATTCTATTACTATTAAATTAATAGCAAATAGAACTAAATATTCTAAATACTCTACAGAACAAATAATTAATTAACTATGCTAGGCCTAAAACTTCCCACAGATCCACGTTGGGTAAATATTGTAGAAAAGAACATTGAAGAGATACTTACAGACCATGCGTATTGTGAGCAAAAAGCAACCAGTACTGCTATTTCATTAATTGTCTCGTTTCCAGAATACACCGATTTGGTAAAAGAAATGACCGCTTTGGTAAAGGAAGAAATTAGTCATTTTAAAATGGTACACGACAAAATTATTGAGCGTGGTTGGGTATTGGGACGAGATAGAAAAGATGATTATGTTATTGCTCTACTCAAATTTTTTCCAAAAGGCGGTAGCAGAACCACACAGTTGGTACACAGGCTATTGTATGCAGCCTTAATTGAGGCTAGAAGCTGTGAACGTTTCAGGTTACTTTCTGAAGAATTAGAAGATAAAGAATTGGCTGAATTTTATAAGAAGCTAATGGTTAGTGAAGCCAACCATTATACCATGTTTCTAGGTTTTGCCAGACAATATGGAGACCGAAAAGAAGTTGATAAAAAATGGCAGGATCTTTTGACTTTTGAAGCTGAAATCATGAAGGATTTGGGTAAAAAAGAAACCATTCATGGATAAAAAAACTCCAACACTAAAAAGTATTGGAGTCTCTTGAAATATATTTAGTTGGTTAGTTAATTAGATTTTTATTCCAATTCCTAATTGAATGTTTGTGTTTGTTGCTTCATATCCTGATGGGTTATCATCATCCAACACATTTGTAAATCCGTAGTGGTATCTAGCGTCGATAAAAATTTCATCAGAGATCATAAACTCTAAACCACCGACTCCAGAGAAGCCAAAGTTTTTAAATCCATCTTCATACTCATGCACCTTTAAACTAACTAAAGGACCTGCACCTACTGATAATCTATCTCCAATTCTGTATTTAAACAAAATAGGCATTTGTATGTAGTCTATTCTTAAATCTCTGTCTTTTGCTCCTTCAGCAGAAAATTGAATTTCTGGCGCTAATCCTATAGCCGCAGACAAATCATATTCACCAAAAAATCCAATAGCAAAACCATTTCTGTGCATATTGTCAAAAGTTGGATGTGGCTCAAAATCCAGATTAGATATATTATAACCTACACGAACACCATAAGATGCATTTTGGGCAAATGACATGGATGTTACGATAATAAAGGCTAAAAAAAGTAATGTTTTTCTCATAATTCTTGTTTTTATAGGTATAGATTGAATTAGTGAAAGCTAATATAATTTAATTTGTTAAATATAGTACAATAAAAAGATAAAGTGCTAGATTTTTACTGTGTATTGCTCGATACCGTATCATAGTATATACTTTTAATTATACCATCGGCTAAACCAATTTTTGGCACATAAATGTCTTTTGCTCCACTCCATTTCATTGCAGATAGGTAAATACGCGTAGCAGGTATAATTACATCGGCTCTATCCTGGTTTAAATCCAGTTCAGTAATACGTTCTTCGTAAGAATACGATTGAAGCATATTGTAGTAACTGGTTAAATAGAAATAAGTCAATGGCTTTCCAAGTGCCTTTCCTGAAATTTTAAATATTTTATTGATGTTTCCTCCAGAACCTAAAACATCAATTTTATCATATTTAGACGTATTTTCTTTAATCCATTCTTCTAATTCATTCCAAGTTTCCTTCTTTACAATATCATTTAATAAGCGAACTGTTCCTATTTTAAATGATTTAGAAGTAACGGTTTCACCATTATGAAAAACTGTAAATTCTGTACTACCTCCACCAACATCAACATACAAATAGGTTTTATTAACATCAATGTAAGATTGTAAATCTGTTGCAGCTATTATGGCGGCTTCTTCTTCACCATTAATGATATCAATCTTTATTTGCGTTTCATGTTCAACTTGAGCAGAAATTTTACTTCCGTTACTTGCCTCACGCATAGCAGACGTAGCACAAGCTTTATACTTTTCTACATTGTGCGATTTCATGAGCAGTTTAAATGCTTGCATGGTATCCAACATACGTTCTGTATTGTGCTTTGAAATTTTTTGCTTTAAAAACACATCTGCACCCAAACGAATAGGGACACGAACCAATGAGCTTTTTTTAAATCGTGGTGGTTTTCCTTTTTCTTCAATAATATTGGCAATTAATAATCTTACGGCATTAGAGCCTATATCAATTGCTGCATATTTTTTTATTGAAAGCATTAACTGTTTAGTTTTTTTAAATAATAATCATAAGTCGCGAATTGTGCTCTTACGATAGGTCGTTTTCGTTTTTTATATTCATTGTTTTGAGTCTCGTTTAATATACGTGCTTTAACATTGGCACTCCAATAAATATTAAAGTTATCTATTAATTCCTGTTTTATATCAGTGTCATATATTGGACAACTGACTTCAACACGATTCTCAATATTTCGCGTCATCCAGTCTGCTGAAGAAATATAAATCTTGGCATCAGAGTCTTCACCAAAAATATACAATCTAGTATGCTCTAAAAATTTATCAACGATGCTAATGACTTCAATATTTTCACTCATTCCCGGAACGCCAGGGATTAAACAACATATACCACGTACAACCATTTGTATCTTAACTCCTGCTCTACTAGCTTCATATAACTTATCGACCATTTTGTAACTCGATAAGCTATTCATCTTTAATCGTATTCTACCAGGTTTACCAATCTTTACTTTAATGATTTCAGTATCAATAAGTTTAAACAGTGCTTTTTCGGTATAATGAGGTGATGTTATAATATGTTTATATCTGAAAATACGGTAATTGGTTTCAAAAAAGCTGAATACCTTATTAACGTCCTTTAATATTTTTTGATCAGCTGTAAATAGGGTGTAATCTGTATAAATTTTAGCTGTAGATTCATTAAAATTCCCTGTACTAATAAAACCGTAACGTTTAGACTTTTCATTTTCTTCCCGTTCAATAACACACATTTTACTGTGTACTTTTAATCCTTGAACCCCAAAAATTAAATTAACACCTTCTTGCTGCATTTGCTCGGCATAATCAATATTTGCCTGCTCGTCAAAACGTGCTTGAATTTCTATTGAAACCGTAACTTTCTTACCATTTTTTGCTGCATTAATGAGCGAGCTCGCAACATGAGAAATTTGCGCCAAGCGATAAATGGTAATTTTTATAGTAGTAACCTTTGGGTCTAACGCAGCCTCTCTTAAAAATTTTACAACATATGAAAATGTATGGAATGGTGTATGGATTAAAAAGTCTTTGTTTTTAATGGTGGAAAAAATACTTTTCTCTAAACTTAAGCCTTTAACTGGAAGCGGTTCTATTTTATCGTAAAGCAAGTCTGTTCTTCCTAAACTGGGAAAACCCATATAATCACGTCTATTATGATAACGCCCCCCAGGAATAATACTATCAGTAGATTCAATTCCCATTTTGTCCATTAAAAACGATAAAGTTTCTTTATCTATGGTTTTATCATATACAAAACGTACAGGCTCACCTACTTGTCTATGTTTTACACTATCTGAAATTTTCTCTATAAAACTTTTACTTAAATCACTTTCTAAATCCAACTCGCCATCTCTGGTAATCTTAATCATGTGAGCACTAATACTCTGATAATCAAAAATATTGAAAATATCATTTAAGCAATATCGCAATAAATCATCGAGCATGATAATGTAATCATTACCATCTAATTCTGGTAAAACCACAAAACGATTCATGCTTTTAGAAATTTCTATTAAAGCATACTGATTGCTACTATTTTTTAATTTTAAATTAACAGCAAGGTAAGCCGCACTATCTTTTAAGTTTGGTAAATCAACCGAATCACTTAAAATAATAGTTACAAGAGCTGGACTAACATTCTGAATAAAGTAGTTTTTAATAAAACTATGGTGTTCGGGCCTTATTTGGGTTTCATTAACCATAAATATGTGCTCCGTTTCTAGTTCTTTTTGAATTCGACTTAAAATGTCTAGACTGTCGCTTTGCTGTTTTATTACTATTTGTGTAATAATGTCCAATAACTCATTAGCTTTAATACCTCCAAGCTCGCTTTTTCCACCTTTTCCGGCTTCTACTATTCGCTTAACGGTAGCATAGCGTACTTTAAAAAATTCATCTAAATTATTTGAGAAAATACCAAGAAATCGTAATCTTTCAATTAAAGGAACTGTTTCATCGTCAGCTTCTTGAAGTACCCTAGCATTAAATTGCAGCCAACTTACTTCTCTATTTATATAAGAATTTTGTAGTACTTCTTTATTCATTAAACCATTTTGTAACCATACAAATATATTTCATTTTTAATTGCTATTAATGGTTAAACAGAAATTTCTTAAAAAATGTATTTTTGTATTAATTTTCTTACTAATTAAGTATTTCATCGTATTAATTATACACTTAATTGACAAAAAAAGTAAAAATAAAGTTGGATATTTTAATAAAATGTATAGATTTGTTGCCAAGGAACAATTCTAAAATTATGAATATGAAAACTAAACTACTTGTTTTTTGTGCTATTTTTTTCATAACATCAAGCACTCTTTTTTCCCAAAAGAAAAATGACCCTCAAGGCATAATCAGTCAAAAAGTCGCCATAAAAAAATACCATGATCGTGAGGAATTAGATCAGATGAACAAAGGTCAGTTATTAGACCTATATATTGAGCGTATTGAAGTAATTGTTAAAATATTACCTAACATTGCTTTTACCAATAAGCCTGGTGTAACAATTCAAGCTTTAGGTATTCCAGACACTAAAGATCATCGCAAGGCATTAGAAGAAAATATTGAAGCTGCTTCAGAATATTTTGATAATACTATTGAGTTTCAAACTAAAATTCTACCCTATTCAGACAAAACAAATTTAATTGCTGCAATTTTATTTTATGAGCAAACTTTAAAATCATTACATACATATAATGAATTTAATGAGTATTAAACTTTTACTCTAATAAAATTATTAATATAAATCCCTGATTACAAGTCAGGGATTTTTTTGTATTGTATATTAATCTTTAGTATTTTACTATCTATATTATTACTACTATTTTTTGCTTAAATCAATGAAAAATATTATTATTTGTAATATAAATACTACAAATAATTTATTTTTTTGCATTTCGTCGATATTTTTTTGTATTTCATAGGATTTATTTATATGTTTGATGTGATGATAAATAAAACCCCAAAATTGAACAATAAACTTACTTACTATGAAAAACTTTACTCTAACTATATGTTTGACCCTTTTTGCGCTAAGCAATTTGGTCGCACAGCAGGAAAAAGGAATTATAGGATATGACAATTGGTTAAACTCATGGACCGAGTTTACACCAAATACAGTTGAATATGGAGAGCCAACGCAAATCTTAAGTGGCAATATCTCCGAAGATACCAAACTATACAAGAAAGACATCTATTTATTATTAGGAAGTGTTTTTGTTACCGATGGCGCTACATTAACTATAGAGCCAGGTACAGTAATTATTGGCGATTTTAAAACCAATGGTTCTTTAATAATAAGTAGAGGATCTCGAATTTTTGCTAACGGTTTAGAAACAGACCCCATTGTTTTCACCTCAAATAGAGGCGTTAAAAAACAAGGTGATTGGGGTGGTGTTTTTATTCTTGGAAACGCTCCAATCAATAAATTTGGCAATGAATCTGCAGTTAATTATGGTCTAAAACCTTCATCGTACAATAATATTAGCTATGGAGGTGATAACGCCAATGATGATTCTGGAATATTTAAATATGTACGAATTGAATATGCTGGAAAAAGAACTAAAGAATTTGGCTATTTTAACGCACTTACATTAGCAGGTGTTGGTAACGAAACGACTATTTCGAATGTAATGGTTAGCTATTGCTACGGAAACTCTTTTAACGTAATAGGTGGCGAAATTAATTTAGATAAAATGATTTCGTATAGAACTAGCAGTAACGATTACGAATTTAATTTTGGCACACAATGTAAAATTACAAACTCTTTGGCCATTAGATCGCCTTACATATCTGGAGCAAATGGATCAAAATGTATGTATGTAGCTTCATATGATGAAATAGACGAAGTAGATTTAACTAAAAATAAAACTGATGTCATTGCTGAAAATTTAACACTAGTTAATGTTAGCGATGATTTAGCTTCAGATATTCAAATCGGACTAGTAAAAGAAGCGCTTTATATAGCTCCTGATGTTTCGGTCTCACTAAACAAAACCGTAATTTCTGGTTTCAATCCAGCTGTGATTTTAGATAATAGAATCAAAGTTGATAGTGAAAATTTAGATCGTATAAAGTTTACTGAAATGTATTTCAACAACTGCAACGGTAATATTTTTACTAAAAATGACTCCAATAACGATGATTTAGAGAACTGGTACGGAAATAGTGTTTTTAAAAATGTTTACTCAAAAGGTGCAGATTCAGAAACATTTATTGATTTAAAAAATCCAAAGCGTCCAGATTTTAGATTACGCATTAATAAAATTATAGCATCTAACGATTAATAGTTAATAAGTGCCTAGTTGCACTGCAACTTAATTAATCCAAAAAGATCTTTTATTCTGCTTCTTACCAAAAAGTAAGTTTAGCTGAAAGACCCTAAAAGTTAAATAATTGATTGAGATAAAATAATTTTGAATGCATAAAACTACTCTACCAAAAAAAATTTTAATCACTCTTTGTTTGTTAGCTCTATTCTGTGCAGAAAGAGGGTATACTCAAATAGTTATTGGTACACCAAATTTAGGTTTTAGCCAGGCTTGTGCTAGTGCTTCGTTTAACACGTATAGCACAACATTTGTTTTTTCTCCTGAATCAAATTTAGATCCATCCAATCAATTCATTATTGAAATGTCTGACGCCAATGGCGATTTCACTAATCCTGTTGTGGTTTATACATCAACTTCAGGCACTGTAACGACATCTCCAGCAACTTTAAATTTTTCTATACCTACAGATACTGCTGGCGAAGGCTATAAAATACGTGTTAAAAGTACAGCTCCGGCTGCAACTAGTTCACGTTCAGTAGCATTTGCAGCTTACTATAAAATTCAAGACAGCCCATTTACAATCAATAATTTAGTGTCTACCGGAGCATTCTGCTCTGGTGGCAGTTACCTATTAACAATTGATAATCCAGGTAACGGCAATAATGATTCACCATTAAACTATCCGTCTTTAACATTCAATTGGTTTAGAGAAACAGGACCAACAACCTCTGTTTTTGTTGCAGAAGGAAACACGTTAGAGGTTAATCAAGAAGGCACATATTTTGTGGAAACTAACTACGGAACCTGTACTTCCAATTCATTTTCCAATCGAGTAACTATTACTGAAGTTGTTTCAGGACAAGCTAGTGCAACCATTGCTTCTAGTCTTGGCAACCCATTTTGCCCAGATCAAGGGTCTACAATTTTAAGCACTATTAGTGGAAATAGTTACCAATGGTATAAAGATGGAGATATTATTCCTGATGCAACAAATCAAATGTATGAAACGAATGAATCTGGTGTTTATTCTGTACAGGTTGATTTAGGAAGCTGTAGTGCTTCTGGATCAATAGATTTAATTAGCGAATTGTTTGATGCTAATATTAACGTCCCTGAAGAGAATACCATGGAAGCTGGAGAAACATTAACTGTAACTGTTACATCAACTGCCGTAAGCCCAAGTTATGAATGGTACTTAAACAATTCCATCATTTCAACAGCTACCACAGACACATACATAGCTAATGAGTTTGGTAATTATAGTGTAATAGTAACAGATAATTCTGGATGTACGGGATCAAGAACATTTAATTTCTCAATTAATGAACCTATCGATCCTTTTCCCGATGTAGATAAAATCCCAAATATTATCAGTCCAAATGGTGATGGTATAAATGATACTTGGATTTTGCCAACCAAATATGTTAGTGGTTCAAATACTGAAGTTTTAATCATGACAAACCAAGGTAAAATCGTTCTTAAAACTAATGATTACTTAAACAATTGGCCAGAGGAACAATTGAATTTAAACAGTGTTAATCAATTATACTATTACGTCATAACAACAACCAACGAAACTAAAAAAGGAACCATAACGGTCCTTAAATAAAATGATACGAAAAGTATTAGCCATATCACTTATATGCTGTTTTATTCAGCTTTCCAACGCTCAAGAGAGCGATGGCGTGGTGGCTTTTGACTTACCTATTCGTAATTCATTAACCTATAATCAATATACAATAAACCCAACGTTTAGCTTTGTAAGACAACAATATAAATATGTGAGCATAACTAATAAAAGAGAATGGGTGTCTTTTGACAATGCACCACTCACCTATTTAGCAAGTTATTCGGGTCGATTTAGAGAAAATATAGGAATTGGTGTTGGGCTATTCCAACAAAACTATGGTGTGCTTACAACATTTGGCGGTATTTTGAATTTTGCATATAATGCTCAACTTAATACAGACAGTAATTTAACTTTTGGTTTAAATGTAGGTGCTTACAGTAGCGGTGTTAACGATGGAAAAGTAGTAACCAATACTCCAGATCCGTCTTTACAAAATATTCCGTCTAATTTCCTATTAAGTGTTAGCCCAGGTATTAACTATGGAATGGCATTTGTCGATATTGGAGTATCAATAAACAATGCCGTTTTATACAATTTCAATGCATCTGAATTGATTAAAGACAATTCCCAACGTGGAATACAAGCGCATTTAATGTATACAGGTTATATGTATAACAATAGCTTTTTAGATGAAAGTAAATTCACTGGATTGATTAAAGCGGAATTTAAAGAAGATAATACCATTGTTTCTGGTACTGCTATGCTAACTATTCCACTAGGAATTTGGGCACAAGTCGGTTACAATACATTCTATGGTTTTCACGGAGGCGTAGGTCTTAATATTACAAAACAAATTGCTGTTGAGTATAATTATGAAAAAGCAACTGGAGACATAAACAGCTTTGGCTCGTCTCACGAACTGACTTTAGCCTATAAGTTTGACAATAAACAGCGCTATAGCTATAGTCGTGAAGATCAAGTAGGCTCTCTAATTCAGCCAACAAAAAAGAAAAATACAGCCAAACCAGTTAACGAAAAAGCTGAAGCAAACAGAAGAGCAAATGCTCTTGCTAAAGCTGAAACTGAAGAACAAACACGTTTAGCTGCGGAAGCAAAAGCTCAAGCAGAAGCTGAAGAACAAGCACGTTTGGCTGCGGAAACACAAGCTCAAGCTGAAGCCGAAGAACAAGCACGTTTGGCTGCGGAAGCTCAAGCTAAAGCGGAAGCTGAAGAACAAGTGCGTTTAGCTGCGGAAGCACAAGCTCAAGCAGAAGCCGAAGAACAAGCACGTTTGGCTGCGGAAGCACAAGCTCAAGCAGAAGCTGAAGATCAAGCACGTTTGGCTGCGGAAGCACAAGCTCAAGCAGAAGCTGAAGAACAAGCACGTTTGGCTGCGGAAGCACAAGCTCAAGCAGAAGCTGAAGAACAAGCACGTTTAGCTGCAGAAGCACAAGCTCAAGCGGAAGCTGAAGAACAAGCACGTTTGGCTGCGGAAGCACAAGCTCAAGTAGAAGCCGAAGAACAAGCACGTTTGGCTGCAGAAGCACAAGCTCAAGCGGAAGCTGAAGAACAAGCACGTTTGGCAGCAGAGGCTGAAGCCAATAAGAATGTAATTCCTGAAGCACAAGACCAATTAGGAAAAACCATGAATACCCTTGTAGAGGCTACTGAAGACTCTAAAGAAACTCAAGAGGCCCTATTGATTCGTTTACAAGAAGTTGTTATAAGCAAGGATAAGGATTTAAAAGACCTAAAAGAAGAAAATGATTTAAGTGAGCAAGGTATTTATTTAGAGCCTAAACCATTTAAAAGTATATCTGCAGAAAACAAAAAACTAGCAGCTATCCAAACAGATTTAGATGCAGTAATTGAAGCTAGAAATAAGGAAATTAAAAGACTTGAGGAATTATATAATCAAAGAGAAGAATCAGATACCATTAACCTAGATGAAGTTAGCTTATTCCATAGAAAAAAATTAAAAGAATTAAAAGCGGAACAAGAAGCTGCCATAAAAGCTAAAGCTAATCTTGAAATACAATTAGAAGAAATTAAAATCGCAACAGATTTTGAAAGAAAACGTAGAATTAAACGTGCAGCATATAAAAATCAAGAAGACAGATATGCTCAAGATACCAATACATTAAAGCTAATTAAGGAAAATACACCTATTAGTACAGAAACCAAGACTGAAGATGATTTCGATTTTGGTGAAGCGCGAAGCAATAAAATACAAATTGTGAAAAATGTAGCGAATGAAGAAAATGGATACTATGTTGTATTAGCTGTTCATAGTGATGTTAAGAAACGTGACGAATTTATTACAAATGTAGTGGCATCTGGCGATAAAAATATCAACTTCTTTTACGATGTAAATACAAGTAAATATTACATATATCAAGATAAGTTTGATAGCATTCAATCTGCCAACAATGCCTTAGACTCTAATAATAAACCATATAAAAGTAAAATGTCAATTGTAAAAATTGAGAATTAATAAAAATGTATCCTTTTGTGTATTGCCCCATATAAAAGAGGAGAAATAAATATAAGTGTCATGAAAAAACCTACTTATTTTAAAAATAGTTTAGCTATACTAATCTTCTTGATTGGCTTCACTGGTTTTACTCAAACATACCAACCCTGGTCTGTAAGAGGAAATGTAGAAGTAAAAGGAAGCATGCTTGTTATTGGTAATAATATTCTTGGTCAAGATAATTTACCATGTAATGACAACAGTATTGATAATGATGATGTTACAATGCAGTATATTGATATTGATAGTGATGCCTCCACATTCAGTTCAAGTAGTGCCGATCTTGTTTTTCAACCTCATGAAGATGGCACACCTACAACGTGTTATTCTGTGGCATATGCAGCATTATATTGGGGCGCTGTTCTACAAGATGGTGATCGTTCAAATATCACAAACATTAAATTTAAAACGCCTGAAAGTAGTACATATACAGATATTAATGGAACACTTATTTATGACGCTATTGTAAACCCAATTATTTCTGAAGACGGTGAACCGGGCAATACACCTTACGCATGTTATGCAGAAGTTACAGATATGCTAAATGCGTTAACCAATGTTGAGGGAACATATTCTGTAGCTAATGTTGTGTCTAGTGTCGGAACTAATTTTTCTACAGGGCTTTCAGCAGGATGGACATTATTTGTTATATATGAAGATCCTGATTTGCATACAAAATCATTTACAACATTTGATGGGTTTAGCCATATTTATGACGACCATTACGAAGAAGTTCCAGTAACAGGATTTACAACACCTCCTGCTGGACATATCGACTTACAATTTGCTTACGCTACTTTAGATGGTGATAAAACAAAAAGAGCAACAAAATTAGAAATTAACAATAAAGAGGTAACAACTCCTTTTAGATCTGCAAATAAATTCTTTGGATCGGTAATTGAAAATTACAATGGAATTGCACATCCTAGAAATCCGTTTGGAACAAATACTTTAGGTTATGACACGGGTATGTTGGAAATATTTAACTCAGAACCTGAATATATTGTAAACGGTGCAACTGATGCTTCATTTACTCTTCAAGTTGCACGTGGACAAGCTGACCCTATTTTTGCTTTCTTTAGTGCTTTTGCAGTTGATGTTATTTCACCAGAAGTTACTTTGGTCAAAACTGTTCAAGACGAATTTGGAAACGATATTAACGGAGATGACGTAATATTAGGTCAAAACATATTTTACGAAATAAGTTACCAAAATACAGGTAATGAAGATATTACTAATTTTACCATAACTGATATACTACCGGATAATATAGTATTCGATCCAGCAACTATTGACTATACAAATTCAGGAGGTGCTACCCTACTTTCATACGATCCTATTACAAGAACCGTTGTTTTCAGTATTCCAGATGATTCTGTAGAATATGGAGACCCTGTTTTTGTTATACGTATCCCAGTACAGATTGTTCCTAATTGCTACGATTTAAGTCAAGCATGCTCAAATGAAATATTAAATCAAGCCTTTGGAACTTATACAGGGGCATTAAGTGGAATTACAGTTGAAGATCAAGCAAGTTATGTTGAACTCGAATGCTTTATAGATCCACAACCTACAAATTTTTTAGTAGATATCTCTAGTTGCAACTTTGAACGTGAAGAAATACTTTGTGGCGATAGTGTTACAATTACAGCTGCTGATGGTTACGATAGCTACTCTTGGTCCACCAGTCCAACAGGAACACCAGTTATAGGCACGGGTCAATCGTATACGGCAACAGAAACTGGAACATATTATGTTACCAATACAGCCTCTGCAACTTGTATATCTATTCAAGAAGTAATAACCGTTTCTTTATATGGTACAACACAAACAAACCCAGTTATACCTTTTGCGGATGTTGTTTCTATTTGCCCAAATGATGGTAAAGAACTTCCTAAAATATTTTTATGTGGTGCAAATGATGTCAGAGATATAATAACCGGAATTAGCGATGCCACTTCAATTATTTGGGAACAATTAGACGAGTCAAGCTGTCCTCCTATCGGAATTGATGACTGTGCCAATGAAAATTCGGCCTGCACTTGGAACCAAGTTGGAACCGGACCAAATTATACCGCCAACACATCCGGCCAGTTTAGAATTGTAATTAATTATCCTGGAGGGTGTTTCAGTATATTTTACTTTAATGTATACCAAAACCTTCTTAATCCAACAGCTGTTGCTCAAGATATTATTTGTGATACTCCAGGAAGCATTACAGTAAATGGCGTTCCAAGTGGTTATGAGTACAGTATTGATGGTATTAATTACCAATCCAGCAATGTGTTTACAGTTACATCTCAAGGATATTATTTTATATATATTCAGCAAGTAGGTGTCGATACCAACCCATGTATTTTTGAAACGCCTGCAGTATTTGTAAGGGAGCGTGACTTTACCGTTACGACTAATATTACTCAACCAGATTGTTATGGTGGTTTCGGCAGTATTAGCATTGCGGCCAACGATGCCTTACCACAATATTACTTTAGCATCTATGAAGGAGGTGTTTTAGTAAATAGTGTTGGTCCTGTAATGAATAGTGATCATACATTTTCATCATTAAGCGCTGGTAATTATACTATAAATGTTAGTACCGATGATGGCTGTTTCTACACCGAAGACATCGTGATAGTAGAGCCACCGTTGTTAACGGTCACCGCAGCGGTCACCATACCGCTTACCTGCGACGATGGCCAGATCACCATATACCCAGAGGGAGGCACACCGCCCTACTTCTATTTCATTAACAGCACCACCGATTTCCAGACCGACCCGGAAGTCGTCGTGACAGGCCCAGGCGTCTACGACATCACCGTTGTAGACACCAACAACTGTAGTGCCAGCACCACGATAACCGTTGACCAGATCCCAGAGCCCGAGTTCACCGTCGATGCCACCAATATCGATTGTGCCGGGTCCAACAACGGGACCATTACCGTTAACGTTACCAATGCCAATGGCAACAGCCTGGAGTTCAGTATCGATGGCGGCACGACGTTTACCAGTTCCAATGTTTTCACCGGATTGGCTCCAGGTACTTACGATGTCGTGGTACAGTATTCCATTGGCACTTCCGTTTGTCTGACAGACCCACAGCCCATAACCATTACAACGGCTACGGCCATTTCCGGTACGGCTACATTAAGCGCCGACTATACCTGTAATTCCGGTGGCAGTATTACCGTAACCGGCGTAACAGGGGGAACACCGCCTTACGCCTATAGCATTGACGGTGTCACCTTTCAGGTCAGTGATACCTTTACGGGACTGACAGCGGGTACCTATACCATTACCATACTGGACGCCAACAGCTGTACGGCCATAACCAACACCATTACCATAGATCCCTTGGATCCTCCTACGGATTTAACGTTCAGCAACACACCGTTAAGCTGTCCATCAAATACCACTACCATTACCATTACGGGAACCACGGGCGGTGCCGGTGTACTGGAATACCAGATCATCGCTCCTGCATCGGCAGCCACTCCGTACCAAACGTCCAATACCTTTTCTGGTTTAGGCCCAGATACCTACACCTTTCAGGTTCGTGATGAAAACGATTGTGTGTATTCAGAATCCTATACCATAGAGCCTTTGCCTGTGCTTTCCCTGAACACGATCCTGACCGAAGATTTGGACTGTACCGCAACGCCTGATGCCGTAATTACGGGAACGTTCTCTGGTGGCGTGGCTCCCTTTACATTTGCCGTTTCCATCGATGGGGCGCCCTATGTCAATTTAGGGGCTACCGGTTCGCCTTTTACATATGCAACAACAACTCCCGGAACCTATCAGTTCCAGGTTACCGATGCCAATAACTGTACCGCTGAATCGGGCGTACATACCATAAATCCTATCGTGCCCCCAGCTTTGAGTACCGTAGTACAGACACAGCCTATCCTATGTAACGGTGATGCCAATGGCGCCATTGATATTACCATTGATGATACCGTTGGAACGCCGCCTTTTACAATTAATGTAAATAACGATACAACTGGCACTAATTACGGAACACAGACTTCTGGCCTTCCGGCCGGCACCTATACCATTACAATCACTGATGCCAAATCCTGTACTGCTACAGAAACCATCGTCATTGCTGAACCGGACCCTATTGTCGTTGACTACCATACCGTGGACATCACCTGTACTGCCGGTGGTGTGTCACAAGGTTCAATCATCATTGACAGTGTGACCGGTGGTACCGCTCCCTACAACTATTTTGTTACGGGAACCAATGGTTATAATAACTCTGAACTGAATGCCACGGGATCCACATCGGTTAGTTTTGATGTGGTTGATTTTGGACTGTACCAAATCAACGTCATCGATGCCAATGGTTGTTCGGTCCTTATCCAAGATGTACTGGTGGCCTCACCCCCTACAGATCTGGATATTAACATATCAACGTCAGTAAACTGTGCAACCGGTGGTACCGCTATTGTAAGTATTGGTACGACCTTAAGTAGCAGTGGACCGTTTTTCTTCAGTATCTACCAAGGCCCTATATCGGTTTATCCCAATCCGCCTGGATCATGGGTACCGGAAGATAGTCCTGGAAGTGAATCGGCTACATTTACTGGCTTGACCCCTGGGGTGTCCTATACGTTCATTGTCTATGATGCTTCTACCAACTGTAGTTACTATGAGCCTGCCACTGCACCTATTCCTACCAACTCAACATTAACAGTCGATGCGGTAAGCTCAAATAATATTACATGTACAGGAAGTGCAAACGGAAATGTATCATTTACCGTAAACAGCATCTATGGTGTTGGCACAACTGTCAGCTATGAGATATTCGATTCGTTGACACTGGCTTCTACCGGTGTTACCGGAACCGGAAACGTACCTGCCGGTGGCTCACTATCCGTAACCAATTTGGGACCATTGCCGTTTGGAAACTACTATGTCCTAATTACTGAAACTTCTGGGCCAAATGCTGGCTGTGGTGTTGTAACTGCACCTTTCAACATTACCGAGTCGGCCATTCCTTTAAGCTTAACGGTAAACATTGACCAAAATGCCAATTGTAACCCCAATTCGGGAATCATAAGTGCCATTGGTCACGATGGTACGCCTCCGTACCTATATCAGGTGACCACCACTCCTGGATCGCCTGCTGCAACGGACCCTTCATGGGCTTCTGCAAGCACCTTTAACCTGGATGCCGGAAACTATTATGTCCATGTGGTTGATGCCTATGGCTGTGTGGTGTCCAGTCCCGTGGTAGTATTGCCTATGGATCCCGCTCCTGTTGTTGCTGCTGCAGTTAACAACCCATGTTTGACCGTGGATGGCAATTTCGAGATTGATGTAACTTTAACATCTACAGGAATCGCTCCTTATAGCTTTAGTATTAATGGTGGTGCCTTTCAAACCATGACAGCGCCTTTTACCATTTCAAACTTATTTTCTGGAACACATACCATTGAGGTTAATGATGCCAATGGCTGTGGTAACTCAGTGTCCGTTACCATTGAACCTATTCTGGGCATAACGCCAAGCGTAACGGCCTTGCCAACTTGTAACGACAACGATGGTGAAATTACCGTTACTGGAAATGGGGGCTCTGGAAACTATGCCTATACCATCAGCCCAAACCCTGCTTCCATAAGCTTGGCCGGCAATGTATTCTCGGGCGTGCCTTCCGGATTGTACACCATAACTATTACCGATACGGTTACTGGATGTACCGAAGATGTAAGTGTGTCCTTGGCTCCTGCCACGCCTCCTACCTTTACCCTAACTCCTACTGCCCTGACCTGTTTTGGGGATAATACAGGTTCGTTTGAGTTATTTGTCAATGGGTATTCTGGAACTTATACCTACGAAGTTTTTGATAACTTTGGTACATCGGTAACTGGTCCCGTTGCGGCCAATACAACAACAAACCCTATAGTGGTAACCGGCCTAACTTCCGGAAGCTACTCGGTAACCCTAACGGAAACACAAACGCCTTTTTGTTCTACAAATGGAACGTTTGTCATTGCATCGCCTTCCGAAGCTCTGGACGTTGTTGCCAACGAAACTTCAAATGTTAGTTGCGACAACAATATAGGGACCATTACGGCTATCGCTTCTGGTGGCTGGGGACAGTACGAATATGAATTGACCGGTGCCGCTACCGTAGCTTACTCGCCTAACGGAACTTTTACGGATTTATCGGCTGGAACTTATACCGTTAACGTTAGGGATGCCTCTGGATGTATAGCCTCTGATACGGTAACATTAACGGAGCCCAATCCTATTGCGGCTACATTTACACCCAACACCACATTGTTATCGTGCTTTGGGGATCAAAATGCTACCATAACCGTAACCAATGTTACCGGTGGACAGGGAGCTAACTATACCTATACCTTAAATACCATATTGCCTACACCGAGTACGTCCGGTCCTCAAACATCAAATGTGTTTAGTGATTTAGGGGCAGGAACCTATTCGGTTACAATCAACGATGGCTACAATTGTACGGCGACCTCGGTCGATATCGTGATTGCACAGCCTACTATCATACAAGCTAATTTGGTTGTACAAACTACACAAACTTGTCTAAACCAAACAACATTAACATTAAGTGCCACAGGTGGAACAGGTCCTTATACTTATAGTGATGACAGTTCGTTCGCTACAGTTTTGGGTTCATTTACATCATCAACAACTTTCCCTGTTCCTGTGGGCACTTATTCTTTTTACGTTAGGGATGCCAATGGCTGTATCACTAATGTTTCCAATGAAATAACAATAGATCCATTACCTACCTTGGACATAATTTTGGATTCCGTAAATCCTACCATAAACTGTGCTGGAGATAATACCGGATCGATTACGGCTACGGCACAGGGCGGCCTGGGCAATTATGTTTACACTTTACAAGATACTGCTGGAAATACGATTCCAGCTACCCAAAACAGTCCTGGAGTGTTTACCGGACTGGTTGCGGGCACTTACGTTGTCTATGTGGAAAGTGGCGATTGCAACGCTACTTCGGCCACCATCGCAATAACCGAACCGTCCACTGTGCTCGATGCCACGTTCAACGTTACCAATGTAACCTGTAGTGGCACCAACAACGGAGTGCTCGAGATTATTGCATCTGGGGGTACGGGTATTATTAAATACGCCATATCGCCGCAGTTGGACCAGTTCTTTGATACCAATATTTTTGAAAACCTGGCGCCTGGCAATTACGATGTAATCGTTCAGGATGAACTGGGCTGTTATATCATACATAATTTTGATGTCATCGAACCGGCTCCTGTTATCTTGGGCATCGTGGCCAATTCCATTGTCCCTGAAGTCTGCGATGGTGACCTCAATGCCGAGTTCAGTATTGATATCTCTGGAGGTACTCTACCGTACAGCGTGAGCCTGGATAGTTATGACGGACCATATTCCACTGGTGCTCCGAACCAAACACAGTTTGATTTTTCTGGATTAAGCGGTGGTGACCATACCGTATTTGTTAGGGACGGTCAGGGCTGTGAATCCGAATGGAACATCTCCCTGCCGGAGTCTGTTGCCATTGAACCAACGGTGGTTGTTGAGTACAACTGTCTGAACAACATGCCAGGTAATACCGTGACCGTATTGGTGGGCGATGGCCTGAACCCGGATGACCTGGATTACTCCCTAAATGGAGGGCCTTACCAAATGAGCAACGTCTTTACTGATGTTCCTGCTGGAACTGACCACTTTATCGATGTTAGACATACCAATGGTTGTGTACAGTCTACAGAATTTTTTACCATTGAGGCTGTCGAACCGTTAACGCTGGTCTTAAATGAAGGTGATATAAACGAATTTATAGCTGTGGCTACAGGTGGTACCGGTGATTATGAGTTTACACTCAATGGAGAAAACCAGGGTGGCAACAATACATTTGTCATTTCTGAAACCGGAACCTATGTCGTGGTCGTGACCGATAGCAGTGGGTGTACTGCAACAGCCTCTATTTTCTTGGAGTACGTGGATATCTGTATCCCCAACTACTTTACCCCAAATGGGGATGGCGTGGCGGACACTTGGGCTCCTGGTTGTGTGACGGGATATCCTAACCTACAGTTCTCCATCTTTGACCGTTATGGACGTAAAATCGTAACGCTGAATGTAGGCGAAAAATGGGACGGTAAATACGGTGGAAAGGAATTGCCTACAGGAGATTACTGGTACGTCGTGAACCTGAACAGCTCAAACGATAATCGCGATTTTGTCGGAAACTTTACGCTTTATAGATAATGCCGGAGGACTAAACTTAACTAAAACTGATGTCATGAAAAAATTAATCATATATATCCTGCTTATTACCACTGGTTACGGATTTGCGCAAGAGCTGAACCTGCCGGTGTGGACACAATACCTGGCCGACAACAACTTTGTCCTCTCACCTACCTTTGCCGGTATTGGGGACAATGTCAGGATCAGGATCAATGGCCTTACCCAATGGGTCGGTATCAAGGATGCACCGGACAACCAATCACTCTACGTCGACGGTAGGATATCTAACCGGTCTGGGGCCGGACTGTCGCTCTATAACGACAGGAACGGAAATACCCGACAACAGGGCATCAAGGCATCGTTCTCGCACCACATTATTCTGGATTATACGTCAAGACAGTACCTCTCTTTTGGTATTTCTTACAACTTGAACAGTTTTAGGGTGGATGTCGAAAACTTTGAGCCTACTTACGATATCCCGATTATAGACCCCAATATCGACGGGGACCGTGCCATATCAAACAACAACTTTGACCTGGGCGTGCTCTACAGGAACAAGGGATTCTACTTCAGTTTCAATGTCAACAATATACTGGACAAGGAAATTGACAACTTTACGGGTATTGAACCAAACCTGCTGCGCAACTACCAGATTTATACGGGCTACATCATGCAGAGCAAGTCAAACAAGCGCGTGGAGTTCGAACCATCCGTGTTCTACCAACTATTCAGCAGTGACAACAGATCCAGTACTGACCTGAATTTTAAATACAGAAAGTACAACAGGAACGAGGACTATTACTGGATCGGCGTGTCGTACAGGTTCCTGAACGACCAGTTCTTCAACCCCCTGAACATTGGGCCCATGGCAGGTATCATGAAGTCTAAGTTCTACTTTGCCTACTCGTACCAGATTACAATTAACGACCTGGCAGGATACAACTCCGGTACGCACATGATCACTATTGGGTTCGACTTCCTACAAGGTATCAGCGACTGCCCGTGTACGGAAGGTAGATATCATTAAAATAAATATAATAAGAATATAAAATAATTTAAAACCGTGTTATGTAGTACAAATGTCTTGAAAATATAAATTTGCTATTTTTCTATTTTATGGATCCTACAGAAACAAATAATTCTCTAGAACCATGAAAAAACCTACTTTTTCAAAAATTGCTTTAATAGCGACGTTTTTTATCGTTTACTTACAATCGTTTGCACAAAACTATGTTCCCTTTACGCCAAGGTTCAATGATGACTTGAGAGGAGATATAGTTTTAATTGGTAATAACATTTTAGGACCAGATAATAATGCATTCAACGATAACAACACCTACAACCACAATGTCGATATGCAGTATATTGATATTGATGGTGATGCTAGTACTTTTAGTTCTTCAAGTTCAGATTTAGAAATTCCAAATCCAAATTGCTACAAAATTAGATACGCCGGATTATATTGGGGAGCCGTAACAAATGGTAATGAACCTATTACTGAAGTTAAATTCAAAGGACCAACTGGAGGGTATAATGACATTACAGGTACAATTATTTATGAAGCAAATGGAACTGCAACAGGAAGTAGTTATCCCTATTCATGCTATGCTGATGTTACATCAATTGTAACAAATTTAGGAACCGATTTAGGAACATACACTGTTGCAAACGTATCCAGTGCATTAGGTGAAACAGCAACATTTAACCCTTATAATGGTACCGGATTTTCTGCTGGGTGGTCATTATTTATTGTTTATGAAGATCCTACGCTACCAGGAAAGTCCATAACAAGCTTTGATGGTTTTAGTGCCATAAGTAGCTCTGTAAATGTTGAAATTCCAGTTTCAGGCTTTAGAACGGTACCTGCTCCTGCACCAGTTAGAGCAAATTTTGCATTCGCAACTTTAGAAGGAGACAAACCCATACAAAACGACAGGTTGGTACTTAACAATGTTCCTTTGTCAGCAGCAGATAGACCTGCTAATAACTTTTTTAATAGTTCAGTTACACGATTAGATGCTACTCCTGTTACGAATAGAAATCCAAATAGTACAAACACACTTGGTTTTGACACTGGTGTTATGGTAGTACCCAATCCAGGGAATACAGTAATTGCCAACGATGCTACTTCCGCTATTGTGAGATTGGAAAGTGATCAGGATGTTTACTTTCAATATTTCTTCGCATTTGCTGTAGATATTATTGAACCCAATATTGTGCTTACAAAAATAGTTGAAGACGATGCTGGTAACAACATTGGCGGCCAAGGAATTGGACTTGGACAACCTCTAAACTATGTTATTGGCTTTCAAAATACAGGAAATGATAACGCTACAAATTTTCAAATTAGGGATATATTACCTATCAATATAATATTCAATTACCCAACGGATTTAGTTTTGCCTCCAGGAGTAACCGTAACAAGTTACAACCCCATTACTAGAGAAATTATTTTTAATATCGAGAATTATTTAGTTGAAGAAAATGATCCTGTTTATGAAATTAGAATTGAAGCTATGACAGTAGAAAACTGTAATCAATTAGCCGATTCTTGTTCAAATATTATTTTGAATCAAGCTTTTGCAACTTATAATGGATATTACAACCCTAATTATCAAATAACTGACGACCCTAGTTACGACAGCAATACTGGTTGTTTAATTACGCCTCAAGCCACAAATTTTTTAATAAATATTGATTGTGATTTCTCTGAAGATATTACGCTTTGTGGCGATAGTGTTACAATTACAGCTGCTAATGGTTACGATAGCTACTCTTGGTCCACCAGCCCAACGGGAACACCAGTTATAGGCACGGGTCAATCGTATGCGGCAACTGCTACAGGAACATATTATTCTTTTAATAACGCAATAGCTCCTTGTCAATCAATAGTACAACAATATAATGTTTCGTTTTTCGGAGGAAACAACTTAACAAATCCAGTTATACCCTTTGCAGATGAAGTTGTTACCTGCCCAAACGACGGGAAATTATTACCAAACATATTCTTATGTGGTATAAACGATTTTAGGGATATTACTACTAATATAGTTGGAGCTTCTTCAATCATTTGGGAACAATTGGACGAGTCAAGCTGTGCTCCTGTTACAGACCCAGATTGTGCCAATGAAAATTCTGCCTGCACCTGGAACCAAGTTGGAACCGGGCCAAATTATACCGCCAACACATCTGGACAGTTTAGAATAACTATAAATTTTGAAGGCGGATGTTTTGCACAATTTTACTTTAACGTTTATCAAAATGTACTAAATCCAACTGTTATAGCAACAGATATTATATGTACAACACCAGGAAGTATTACAGTAAATGGTGTTCCAAGTGGTTATGAGTACAGTATTGATGGTATTAATTACCAATCCAGCAATGTGTTTTCAGTTACAACTCCTGGCACATATACGGTATATATAAGACAAGTTGGTGTTTCAACAAATCCTTGCATATTTACAGTTCCTGATGTTCAAATTAGAGAACGTGACTTTACTACTTCAATATTAATTACTCAACCTCTTTGCTATGGAGATAAAGGCTCTATTCATTTAGCAGCAAATGATGTAGACCCACAGTATTTCTTTGCGCTTTATATAGGTGCTACTTTGGTAAATAGCGTCGGACCAATTATGGAAAATAATTACACCTTCGCAAACCTTAATCCAGGAACTTACACCGTAATAATCGAAACTGAATATGGTTGCTATCATTCCGAAGACATCGTGATAGTAGAGCCACCGTTGTTAACGGTCACCGCAGCGGTCACCATACCGCTTACCTGCGACGATGGCCAGATCACCATATACCCAGAGGGAGGCACACCGCCCTACTTCTATTTCATTAACAGCACCACCGATTTCCAGACCGACCCGGAAGTCGTCGTGACAGGCCCAGGCGTCTACGACATCACCGTTGTAGACACCAACAACTGTAGTGCCAGCACCACGATAACCGTTGACCAGATCCCAGAGCCCGAGTTCACCGTCGATGCCACCAATATCGATTGTGCCGGGTCCAACAACGGGACCATTACCGTTAACGTTACCAATGCCAATGGCAACAGCCTGGAGTTCAGTATCGATGGCGGCACGACGTTTACCAGTTCCAATGTTTTCACCGGATTGGCTCCAGGTACTTACGATGTCGTGGTACAGTATTCCATTGGCACTTCCGTTTGTCTGACAGACCCACAGCCCATAACCATTACAACGGCTACGGCCATTTCCGGTACGGCTACATTAAGCGCCGACTATACCTGTAATTCCGGTGGCAGTATTACCGTAACCGGCGTAACAGGGGGAACACCGCCTTACGCCTATAGCATTGACGGTGTCACCTTTCAGGTCAGTGATACCTTTACGGGACTGACAGCGGGTACCTATACCATTACCATACTGGACGCCAACAGCTGTACGGCCATAACCAACACCATTACCATAGATCCCTTGGATCCTCCTACGGATTTAACGTTCAGCAACACACCGTTAAGCTGTCCATCAAATACCACTACCATTACCATTACGGGAACCACGGGCGGTGCCGGTGTACTGGAATACCAGATCATCGCTCCTGCATCGGCAGCCACTCCGTACCAAACGTCCAATACCTTTTCTGGTTTAGGCCCAGATACCTACACCTTTCAGGTTCGTGATGAAAACGATTGTGTGTATTCAGAATCCTATACCATAGAGCCTTTGCCTGTGCTTTCCCTGAACACGATCCTGACCGAAGATTTGGACTGTACCGCAACGCCTGATGCCGTAATTACGGGAACGTTCTCTGGTGGCGTGGCTCCCTTTACATTTGCCGTTTCCATCGATGGGGCGCCCTATGTCAATTTAGGGGCTACCGGTTCGCCTTTTACATATGCAACAACAACTCCCGGAACCTATCAGTTCCAGGTTACCGATGCCAATAACTGTACCGCTGAATCGGGCGTACATACCATAAATCCTATCGTGCCCCCAGCTTTGAGTACCGTAGTACAGACACAGCCTATCCTATGTAACGGTGATGCCAATGGCGCCATTGATATTACCATTGATGATACCGTTGGAACGCCGCCTTTTACAATTAATGTAAATAACGATACAACTGGCACTAATTACGGAACACAGACTTCTGGCCTTCCGGCCGGCACCTATACCATTACAATCACTGATGCCAAATCCTGTACTGCTACAGAAACCATCGTCATTGCTGAACCGGACCCTATTGTCGTTGACTACCATACCGTGGACATCACCTGTACTGCCGGTGGTGTGTCACAAGGTTCAATCATCATTGACAGTGTGACCGGTGGTACCGCTCCCTACAACTATTTTGTTACGGGAACCAATGGTTATAATAACTCTGAACTGAATGCCACGGGATCCACATCGGTTAGTTTTGATGTGGTTGATTTTGGACTGTACCAAATCAACGTCATCGATGCCAATGGTTGTTCGGTCCTTATCCAAGATGTACTGGTGGCCTCACCCCCTACAGATCTGGATATTAACATATCAACGTCAGTAAACTGTGCAACCGGTGGTACCGCTATTGTAAGTATTGGTACGACCTTAAGTAGCAGTGGACCGTTTTTCTTCAGTATCTACCAAGGCCCTATATCGGTTTATCCCAATCCGCCTGGATCATGGGTACCGGAAGATAGTCCTGGAAGTGAATCGGCTACATTTACTGGCTTGACCCCTGGGGTGTCCTATACGTTCATTGTCTATGATGCTTCTACCAACTGTAGTTACTATGAGCCTGCCACTGCACCTATTCCTACCAACTCAACATTAACAGTCGATGCGGTAAGCTCAAATAATATTACATGTACAGGAAGTGCAAACGGAAATGTATCATTTACCGTAAACAGCATCTATGGTGTTGGCACAACTGTCAGCTATGAGATATTCGATTCGTTGACACTGGCTTCTACCGGTGTTACCGGAACCGGAAACGTACCTGCCGGTGGCTCACTATCCGTAACCAATTTGGGACCATTGCCGTTTGGAAACTACTATGTCCTAATTACTGAAACTTCTGGGCCAAATGCTGGCTGTGGTGTTGTAACTGCACCTTTCAACATTACCGAGTCGGCCATTCCTTTAAGCTTAACGGTAAACATTGACCAAAATGCCAATTGTAACCCCAATTCGGGAATCATAAGTGCCATTGGTCACGATGGTACGCCTCCGTACCTATATCAGGTGACCACCACTCCTGGATCGCCTGCTGCAACGGACCCTTCATGGGCTTCTGCAAGCACCTTTAACCTGGATGCCGGAAACTATTATGTCCATGTGGTTGATGCCTATGGCTGTGTGGTGTCCAGTCCCGTGGTAGTATTGCCTATGGATCCCGCTCCTGTTGTTGCTGCTGCAGTTAACAACCCATGTTTGACCGTGGATGGCAATTTCGAGATTGATGTAACTTTAACATCTACAGGAATCGCTCCTTATAGCTTTAGTATTAATGGTGGTGCCTTTCAAACCATGACAGCGCCTTTTACCATTTCAAACTTATTTTCTGGAACACATACCATTGAGGTTAATGATGCCAATGGCTGTGGTAACTCAGTGTCCGTTACCATTGAACCTATTCTGGGCATAACGCCAAGCGTAACGGCCTTGCCAACTTGTAACGACAACGATGGTGAAATTACCGTTACTGGAAATGGGGGCTCTGGAAACTATGCCTATACCATCAGCCCAAACCCTGCTTCCATAAGCTTGGCCGGCAATGTATTCTCGGGCGTGCCTTCCGGATTGTACACCATAACTATTACCGATACGGTTACTGGATGTACCGAAGATGTAAGTGTGTCCTTGGCTCCTGCCACGCCTCCTACCTTTACCCTAACTCCTACTGCCCTGACCTGTTTTGGGGATAATACAGGTTCGTTTGAGTTATTTGTCAATGGGTATTCTGGAACTTATACCTACGAAGTTTTTGATAACTTTGGTACATCGGTAACTGGTCCCGTTGCGGCCAATACAACAACAAACCCTATAGTGGTAACCGGCCTAACTTCCGGAAGCTACTCGGTAACCCTAACGGAAACACAAACGCCTTTTTGTTCTACAAATGGAACGTTTGTCATTGCATCGCCTTCCGAAGCTCTGGACGTTGTTGCCAACGAAACTTCAAATGTTAGTTGCGACAACAATATAGGGACCATTACGGCTATCGCTTCTGGTGGCTGGGGACAGTACGAATATGAATTGACCGGTGCCGCTACCGTAGCTTACTCGCCTAACGGAACTTTTACGGATTTATCGGCTGGAACTTATACCGTTAACGTTAGGGATGCCTCTGGATGTATAGCCTCTGATACGGTAACATTAACGGAGCCCAATCCTATTGCGGCTACATTTACACCCAACACCACATTGTTATCGTGCTTTGGGGATCAAAATGCTACCATAACCGTAACCAATGTTACCGGTGGACAGGGAGCTAACTATACCTATACCTTAAATACCATATTGCCTACACCGAGTACGTCCGGTCCTCAAACATCAAATGTGTTTAGTGATTTAGGGGCAGGAACCTATTCGGTTACAATCAACGATGGCTACAATTGTACGGCGACCTCGGTCGATATCGTGATTGCACAGCCTACTATCATACAAGCTAATTTGGTTGTACAAACTACACAAACTTGTCTAAACCAAACAACATTAACATTAAGTGCCACAGGTGGAACAGGTCCTTATACTTATAGTGATGACAGTTCGTTCGCTACAGTTTTGGGTTCATTTACATCATCAACAACTTTCCCTGTTCCTGTGGGCACTTATTCTTTTTACGTTAGGGATGCCAATGGCTGTATCACTAATGTTTCCAATGAAATAACAATAGATCCATTACCTACCTTGGACATAATTTTGGATTCCGTAAATCCTACCATAAACTGTGCTGGAGATAATACCGGATCGATTACGGCTACGGCACAGGGCGGCCTGGGCAATTATGTTTACACTTTACAAGATACTGCTGGAAATACGATTCCAGCTACCCAAAACAGTCCTGGAGTGTTTACCGGACTGGTTGCGGGCACTTACGTTGTCTATGTGGAAAGTGGCGATTGCAACGCTACTTCGGCCACCATCGCAATAACCGAACCGTCCACTGTGCTCGATGCCACGTTCAACGTTACCAATGTAACCTGTAGTGGCACCAACAACGGAGTGCTCGAGATTATTGCATCTGGGGGTACGGGTATTATTAAATACGCCATATCGCCGCAGTTGGACCAGTTCTTTGATACCAATATTTTTGAAAACCTGGCGCCTGGCAATTACGATGTAATCGTTCAGGATGAACTGGGCTGTTATATCATACATAATTTTGATGTCATCGAACCGGCTCCTGTTATCTTGGGCATCGTGGCCAATTCCATTGTCCCTGAAGTCTGCGATGGTGACCTCAATGCCGAGTTCAGTATTGATATCTCTGGAGGTACTCTACCGTACAGCGTGAGCCTGGATAGTTATGACGGACCATATTCCACTGGTGCTCCGAACCAAACACAGTTTGATTTTTCTGGATTAAGCGGTGGTGACCATACCGTATTTGTTAGGGACGGTCAGGGCTGTGAATCCGAATGGAACATCTCCCTGCCGGAGTCTGTTGCCATTGAACCAACGGTGGTTGTTGAGTACAACTGTCTGAACAACATGCCAGGTAATACCGTGACCGTATTGGTGGGCGATGGCCTGAACCCGGATGACCTGGATTACTCCCTAAATGGAGGGCCTTACCAAATGAGCAACGTCTTTACTGATGTTCCTGCTGGAACTGACCACTTTATCGATGTTAGACATACCAATGGTTGTGTACAGTCTACAGAATTTTTTACCATTGAGGCTGTCGAACCGTTAACGCTGGTCTTAAATGAAGGTGATATAAACGAATTTATAGCTGTGGCTACAGGTGGTACCGGTGATTATGAGTTTACACTCAATGGAGAAAACCAGGGTGGCAACAATACATTTGTCATTTCTGAAACCGGAACCTATGTCGTGGTCGTGACCGATAGCAGTGGGTGTACTGCAACAGCCTCTATTTTCTTGGAGTACGTGGATATCTGTATCCCCAACTACTTTACCCCAAATGGGGATGGCGTGGCGGACACTTGGGCTCCTGGTTGTGTGACGGGATATCCTAACCTACAGTTCTCCATCTTTGACCGTTATGGACGTAAAATCGTAACGCTGAATGTAGGCGAAAAATGGGACGGTAAATACGGTGGAAAGGAATTGCCTACAGGAGATTACTGGTACGTCGTGAACCTGAACAGCTCAAACGATAATCGCGATTTTGTCGGAAACTTTACGCTTTATAGATAATGCCGGAGGACTAAACTTAACTAAAACTGATGTCATGAAAAAATTAATCATATATATCCTGCTTATTACCACTGGTTACGGATTTGCGCAAGAGCTGAACCTGCCGGTGTGGACACAATACCTGGCCGACAACAACTTTGTCCTCTCACCTACCTTTGCCGGTATTGGGGACAATGTCAGGATCAGGATCAATGGCCTTACCCAATGGGTCGGTATCAAGGATGCACCGGACAACCAATCACTCTACGTCGACGGTAGGATATCTAACCGGTCTGGGGCCGGACTGTCGCTCTATAACGACAGGAACGGAAATACCCGACAACAGGGCATCAAGGCATCGTTCTCGCACCACATTATTCTGGATTATACGTCAAGACAGTACCTCTCTTTTGGTATTTCTTACAACTTGAACAGTTTTAGGGTGGATGTCGAAAACTTTGAGCCTACTTACGATATCCCGATTATAGACCCCAATATCGACGGGGACCGTGCCATATCAAACAACAACTTTGACCTGGGCGTGCTCTACAGGAACAAGGGATTCTACTTCAGTTTCAATGTCAACAATATACTGGACAAGGAAATTGACAACTTTACGGGTATTGAACCAAACCTGCTGCGCAACTACCAGATTTATACGGGCTACATCATGCAGAGCAAGTCAAACAAGCGCGTGGAGTTCGAACCATCCGTGTTCTACCAACTATTCAGCAGTGACAACAGATCCAGTACTGACCTGAATTTTAAATACAGAAAGTACAACAGGAACGAGGACTATTACTGGATCGGCGTGTCGTACAGGTTCCTGAACGACCAGTTCTTCAACCCCCTGAACATTGGGCCCATGGCAGGTATCATGAAGTCTAAGTTCTACTTTGCCTACTCGTACCAGATTACAATTAACGACCTGGCAGGATACAACTCCGGTACGCACATGATCACTATTGGGTTCGACTTCCTACAAGGTATCAGCGACTGCCCGTGTACTGAAGGTAGATATCATTAAAATTATGATTTTAATTCTTTAGGAAACAGATGCAACTTTGTAGTTGCATTTTTAATGTTTTGCCATTGATTTGTATCAAATTGAAGCCAAACTAAACCAGAAGTAGGTACATTCTCAAAGTATTGACTTCCAAATGTATTAGCAAAATTCGTTATGGCATAATTATGTCCAAAAACCATCAAATTCTTAATCGAATCTTCACAGTTTGTAATTACTCTATTTAAATTTTCGCCTGAAAAATCGTACAAATTGTGAGAGAAATGCATAATTTTTTCATCAAAATTCAAATTACTTTTAAAAATTTCAGCAGTCAATTTAGTTCTAATAGCATCACTAACTATCACTAAATCAATCGTTAAGTTTAACTCATGAAAATGTGATGAAACCAAGCCTGCATCAGTAATTCCACGTGTTTTAAGTGGTCGCTCATGGTCTATAACATCGTATTCCCATGAAGATTTTGCATGTCGTACAAGAATTAAGTTTTTCATAAAAATTCGATTAAATACATTTTTTATCGATAAAGTGTTGATTATATCAGTTAAATAGTTTACATTGCCTCCATAAAATTAACCAAATGCTATTATTTAATCTAAAGAATATGAAAATTAATTTAACCTACATCATATCACTTACCTCCAATGAGTTAACTGATTAACCCATAGAAATTTGTGCTCGTTAAAAATAACAATTTACCGATGAAGTGTTTTGTAAAATCATTTAATCGAATTTATTAGTTATTTGACATTTTTTTTTGATTTGGACTAGATATCGCTATTTATTTGTCTCGTAAGCTATAATCAATTATGACCCCAAATCAAATGAAATATCTTAATCCATTCGCATGGCAACATGCATTTCCCTCTAAAATTTTGATTTGTTATTATATGTTTATTACATGCTTACCATGTTTAAAAAACAAATAATTATAAAATAACTCAACCAATTAGGTTGTTAAAATATCGCTATTAATCAATTAACTAATCCCATATTAAAATAAGGGCTTATGAAAACAAATACGTATTTAATAAATTTTAGAAAGTATTTCTTTTTAATTTTCATTTTTAGTCTCACTAGCGCTTTTTCTCAAGATTTGAGAGACTGTGGCTACAACTGTACTTCTAATGCTTTTTCAATAGAAAGTGTCTTTTTAAGTGCAACAGATGTTCCAGGAACGCCTTTAACGAATACTAGCTGTGAATCTGGTACACCACAACAGGTTTATATGATTGCTGAAATTTCTAGTAACAGAAATTCAGCTGTTTACCACGGTAGGATTTTTGCTGATTTAATGGTTGGAGATTCCTCTATAATGATTAGTGAGTATTTAGGAACGCTACCATCTTCTAATTCTGGTCTTACACAAAGACTCGTTTATGGTCCTTTTAATTGGGTTTGTGGTGAATTACTAACATTAGAAAATGTATTGGTAGTTTGGAAAACGAGTCAAAATAATGGCCCTGGAGAGAATGATCCTTATAATTGTTCAAGTTACAGCTCCTCTCAATGTCAGTTCCCTTCAGACTTAATTGTTTCAACACCTTTAGCCGTACAATATGATTATACGGCTTGTACTGATAATAATGGTATTGCTACTGTTACTTTTGAATCGACAACAATTGGTGGAACACCTCCTTACACATATTCTTGGAATTATGATGGAGGAAATTTCATAGGCGGTACAGCCTCTAGCCCTATTGTAGAATATGATATTAATGGAGGTCCTTATAACCCTACTTTAACCGTTACAGACAGTAATGGGAATGTTAATTTATACCCATATAGTGTAACCTTATCGTTTCCAAGTATATTAATCAATTCTACTTCATTCACTAGTGCGCAATGTGCTAGTAATGATGGAACGGCAACTTTTACAGCTACGGGTGGTACAGCACCGTATACATTTACTGTAAATTCAAACACAACAGGAGGGTCTACTTTTGTAAATGGTCCACCTAGTACTGAATTAGTAGTTATTAATGCAGGTGCTGGTTCTATTTCTGTTACTATTACAGATGCAGCTGGTTGTGAGGCTCAAGAAACCCTTGTTATGGTTGCTGGTGACTCAGAAGCCCCTCAAATCACAGCTCCAGAAAATTATACTATTGAAGGATGTGATACCTCTGCAATAACAAGTTTACCATATAGCGAAACACCAGTTACCATTACACTAACAGAATTGCAAAATGCCCTAGATGGAGGTGGTAATGCTAGTGACGATGTATCAATTAATGAAATTACATATCAAGATATTAGTTCAGGTACTTGTGTAATAACTGTTACCAGAACTTTCACAATAACTGATGATTGTGGTAAAACAAATTCAGACACACAAACTATAATCATTCAAGATACTACAGAACCTGTTACACCTAGTGCGCCTGCAGATACCTCTTACGAGTGTATTGCGGATGTACCTGCTCCGGGTGACTTAACAGCTAACGATAACTGTGCTGGTGATATTACAGTTACCGGTTCTGATTCTACAGATAGTTCGGATCCTTGTAACATTATTATCACACGTACGTGGACGTTTACCGATGCTTGTAACAACTCAAGCTCTGTATTTCAGACTATTACCGTGGCCGATACCATTGCGCCTGTGGCTCCTAGTACGCCTGCAGATACCTCTTACGAGTGTATCGCGGATGTGCCTGCTCCGGGTGACCTGACTGCTAACGATAACTGTGCTGGTGATATTACAGTTACCGGTTCTGATTCTACAGATAGTTCGGATCCTTGTAACATTATTATCACACGTACTTGGACGTTTACCGATGCTTGTAACAACTCAAGTTCTGTATCTCAGACTATTACGGTGGCCGATACCATTGCGCCTGTGGCTCCTAGTGCGCCTGCAGATACCTCTTACGAGTGTATTGCTGATGTGCCTGCTCCGGGTGACTTGACAGCTAACGATAACTGTGCTGGTGATATTACAGTTACCGGTTCTGATTCTACAGATAGTTCGGATCCTTGTAACATTATTATTACACGTACTTGGACGTTTACCGATGCTTGTAACAACTCAAGCTCTGTATCACAGACTATTACGGTGGCTGATACCATTGCACCTGTGGCTCCTAGTGCGCCTGCAGATACCTCTTACGAGTGTATCGCGGATGTGCCTGCTCCGGGTGACTTGACAGCTAACGATAACTGTGCTGGTGATATTACAGTTACCGGTTCTGATTCTACAGATAGTTCGGATC
>NZ_JAINVX010000006.1 GCF_019880635.1 Hanstruepera marina | reverse complement strand
GTACGCAACCAGCTGAACCGTCTACGGAATGTTGGGAGACCGCGACCTTTAACAATACAACCTGTTCATGGGACGTGACGGGTACGCAACCGGCGGAACCTGCTACGGAATGTTGGGAAACAGTGACCTTTAACAATACAACCTGTTCATGGGACGTAACGGGTACGCAACCAGCTGAACCGTCTACGGAATGTTGGGAAACAGCGACCTTTAACAATACAACCTGTTCATGGGACGTGACGGGTACGCAACCAGCTGAACCGTCTACGGAATGTTGGGAGACCGCGACCTTTAACAACACGACCTGTTCATGGGACGTGACGGGTACGCAACCAGCGGAACCGTCTACGGAATGTTGGGAGACCGCGACCTTTAACAATACAACCTGTTCATGGGAAATTACAAACAATGGTGATACAGTAAACCCAGTTTGTAATACTCAAGATATAACAGTGGAATTAGATGCATTTGGAAATGCAACCATAACGGCTAATCAAATTGACAATGGTTCTTCCGATAATTGTGCTATTAACAGCATGACAGTTATTCCAAACACATTTGATTCAAATGATATAGGTGATAATGTTGTTGTATTTACAGTTACAGATAATAGTGGTAACACATCTAATTGCAATGCTACTGTAACTGTTATTGAAAACACGTTAGGAAATACAGAATTCGATTATAATGGTGTTAGTATTCAACCAAATCCGTTTAACACCTATATAAATATTCAATTGCCTATTGTTTCAAGTAACGATGAGTTTAAAATCATTCTTTATGATTTAAATGGAAGAATAGTTTACAATAATATTCATTCAACTCTACGAGGAATCATTAAAGTTGAGAACATGGACAAATTGGAGCAAGGATCTTATTTAATAAAAATAACTAACAAATTGAATGGTAAATCTGTAATAAAGAAACTCATAAAGTTTTAAATACCAGTCTTTTCATTATAAAAACCAGTGAATTAGCAAATTCACTGGTTTTTTATTTTATTGATTATCAGTATTTTACAATATTTTAATGCATTTCATCGATTTTTTTTGCATTTCATGGAGTAACATTGTTATATTTGTCTCATAATTAGATTAGTCCCAAACTAAAAAAATTAACCACTTATGAAAAATTTTACTTTTTTAAAGGAAATATTTGTATACTTATTATTTATATCCTCAATAGGTGTATTCTCTCAAGTAACAGTTGCAGATTATAATTTCAACACTGACGAGCAGGGATGGACACTGGATAGTGACTCTGGTCGAGGTGCTGATCCATCTTATAGTTGTGACAGTAGCTCTGGACACCTTTGGGTTGGAGATAATAACAACAGTAGTATAATTACGTCACCAAGTTTAGACTTAACTTCTTATGAAACTGTTGATATTTCATTTTGCTTTATAACTATAAATTTAGAGAATAACGAAGGGTTTATTTTACAATATTATGATGGAAGCTCATGGGTAGACATTAAAACATATGATAGAAATACAGATTTTTCAAATAATTGGACTTTCTATTATGTTACAGAAACTATTAATAGTGGAACATACACTTTTGACTCCAACTCACAATTTAGATTTAAAGGTGACGCCAATCAAAGCAATGAACGTTCTAGGTTTGATAATATTTTGATTGAAGGATATATCCCACAACCAGAAATTGATGTTTTAGGTTTGGGAAATAGTATAGCCGATGGAGATGTAACACCAAGTGCCATTGATAATACAAGTTATGGTACGGTGGGAGTATCAACAACTACAACGCATACTTTTTCCATAGAAAACACATCAAACCCCTCAACAACACTAACCATAAGTAATTCTGGTACAGGCATAACGATAACAGGTGGTAGTGGTTATTTTTCAATAAATACCGAGCCTGCACAAAATAGTACTATATCTGGTGGTAGCAGCTTAAATTTTTCAATTGATTATACACCTTTGGTTACTGGTACTCATACCGCAACAGTAACCATAGATAATGATGACGGAAATGGAGATGAAATTCCATATAATTTCACTATATCTGGAACAGCTACAGTACCATCTCCAGAAATAAATGTTCAAGGGAACACTATTGATATTGCCCATACAGATAGTACACCCGTTACAACTGATGGTACTGATTTTGGGTCAACTGATGTCTCTCTTGGTGTTACACATACATTTACAATTCAAAACTTAAATACAGCTACAACAGCACTCGCTGTAGGAGCAATTAGTTTTACAGGGGCTAACCCTGGTGACTTTGCCATTACTTCTGCTCCATCAGGTTCTGTTGCTATTGGAGCAAGTACGACTTTTGATGTAACCTTCACTCCAAGTGCAGCTGGTATTCGTAGTGCTACTATCAATATTGTTAATAATGATAGTGACGAGAACCCATATCAATTCACTTTACAAGGTAATGGTGTACCTCCACTGACTGAAGGTCCTGGTGGTGTAACCGGAAACTTGAAACTATGGTTAAAAGGAACTGATGGACTAGGATATAGTGATGGACAATTAGTTAGTACTTGGTATGACCAAGGAAGAGGTGCTGATGCAACTGTCAACACTCCAGGTATAGGACAAGAACCAACTTATAAAGATAATGTTAATGATAACATCAATTTTAACCCAGTGGTTGACTTTGATGGTGATTATGTCAACATTCCTCTTGATGGTGATTATTCTTATGATATGCCAAACAGAAACTTTTTAGAAGGTACAAGTGGATACTACTCTCAAGATGTATTTACTGTTCTAATTCCAGATGTAACTGTTGACAAATCATTTGGTAGTATGGATATTTTTTGTGGAGACGAAGATATTGCAACAAACAATACAGATGCTACAGGAATAGGTCTAGGAAAATATACCGTACGTTTTACTGATGAAGTTTTAGTTTATGCACACGGACCTACTTCTTCAGGTGATGGATATGGTGTTGCTGAAATTGATTCTGGTGCTGGCAACAATATCACCTACGACAATGCTGGAATAATTAATGCTAGGAATAATTTAGCTGGTACTCAACAAGAATTATACTATAATGCACTAGATAAGGAAAGTACTCAAAATGATGTGCCTGATTTTGCCAATGTTAACGATGCTCGTTATTGGATTGGTAGAAGTGAAGGATGGGAAGCTAGTACTGATGCACGAATTGCAGAAATCATTACGTATTCTGCTAGACAAGATGACACTGACCTAACTACTCAACGTAATAGAATCCAATCGTATTTAGCCATAAAATATGGAATAACACTAGGAGTTAACGGTACTTCTCAAGACTATGTAGATAGTGATGGAACAGTTATTTGGGATGTTGACACAGGCACACCAGCTGAAGATGTCTTTAACTATGACATCGCGGGAATTGGTCGTGATGATGTTTCTGACTTATACCAAAAACAATCTCGAAGTGTTAATAATGCAACTGCTACTCATGTTCACCCTGACCTTGATGACAATTACCGAAGTCAAGGTGTATTAACAATTGGCATTGGCAGTATAGCAAATACAAACAATTTAAATACGAGTACAGATTTAGAAGATAAAGAATACCTTATTTGGGGTAATGACGGTGTAGATTTAGGCGATCCTTCTGTTGATGTATTAGTTAATATGAGCGCTGATATATCTCCTGCCCTAACAACCGAAGTTGAATTTTATGGTATTGCAAGAACTTGGAAAGTTGTTGAAAACGTTGGACCAGGTGGAGACATTCCTTCTGTGGAAGTGCAAGTACTTAAAAATGCTATTAGAACGGCAAATCCACCTAATGGAAGATACTTAATGTTTATTTCAGATACACCTAATTTTGATCCTACAGCAGATTACAGAGTGATGACTGAAGATACAAATGAATTAGGAGAAGCCATTGTAACAACTAATTATGATTTTGATGGTACTAAATACATAACTTTTGGTTGGGCTCCTGAACTTGTTTTTGAGCGATCAATTTATTTTAACGGTACAACTAGTTATGTTGATATGGAAGATGCTTTAGATTTAAATCCAACAGAATTCACCATATCTGCATGGGTTATGGCAGATACCAATGCTGATAATAAATCTATATTATCTAAACGAGATGCTTCCTTTACTGAAGGATATGATTTCAAGATTAATAGTACAGGTAAATTTGAAGTTTCTTGGAAAACATCTAGTGGATCTATGCAAACTACAACTTCTAACACTACTATCCCGAAAAACGAATGGCATCATTTGGCCGTAACCTACGGTTCTAGTTTAGTGAAAATATATATAGATGGTGTCTTAGATAAGCAAATAAACAGAACAGCACCTGATGATACTAATCAATCTTTCTTTATTGGTGCTGCATCTAAATTATCGCCACAAGCATTTTTCCATGGAAATATTGATGAAGTACGAATTTGGGATGTTAGACTTACTGAAGACCAACTACGATACATCATGAATCAAGAAATTGAAAATAATGCCGGTTTTATTGGTGGATCATATTTTATTGCTCAAGGTGCCTCACCTACTAAAGATGATATTAGTACAATTCCTTGGTCTGACTTAATTGGGTACTACCCTATGTCGACTTATACCTATACAAATACCAAAGACGAATCTGGGAATGGTAATCAAGGTGCTTTAAGAACTCTAAGAACAGTTGATAGACAAACAGCCCCATTGCCTTACCAATCAGCAAATAATGGTGATTGGGATACAGATTCTGTGTGGTCAAATGGAAGTGTACAAACTAAACCAGGTGCCAACTCCATTGTTGACAACTCCGTAACGGTAGATTGGAACATTGTTGAAACCAACCACAATGTCACTATGGACAATAGTGGTCTAGCAGTTGGAAACAATGGAAACAGAAATGTATTAGCCTTATTTGTTGAAAGCAACGAGTTAACTGTTGATGGTGATAATAGTACAGATACAGGCTATGGCTTAACCGTATCTCACTACTTAAATCTTGATGGAAAAATAGATTTAGAGGGTGAATCGCAATTAATTCAAACTGTAGATAGTGATTTAGTTCTAGGTGCTTCTGGTGAATTGGAGAAAGACCAGCAAGGTACTCAAGACCTTTACACCTATAACTATTGGTCATCTCCAGTTGGATTTACAGCAACAGTAACACCACACAATTATAAATACACTTTAAACAATAACATCCTTAAAGATGGTACAAATTCTTCATCACCTGTCAACATTAATTTTGTTGGTGGCTATGATGGTGATAATTCAGGTTCAAATATTGAAATTGCCCACTATTGGATTTGGAAATTCAATAACCGTTTAAGTGATGATTATGCTTCATGGCAACATGTAAGAAATACTGGAGATATATTAGCCGGTGAAGGTTTTACAATGAAAGGTGTAAACGATACAGCTGGAAATGTTTCGGATGAACAAAATTATGTATTCCAAGGTAAACCTAATAATGGAAAAGTATCTTTAGGAATAAACAATGGAAATGAATATTTAGTTGGTAATCCTTATGCTTCAGCTATTGATGCCGAACAATTTATTACTGATAATGGCCCTACAATTGATGGAGGCGTAGATCCTATGGTAGACGACCCTCTAATTAGTGGTACGCTTTACTTTTGGGAACATTGGGGAGGCGGATCGCACATTCTTGCAGAATATCAAGGTGGCTATGGAACTTACAACTATTCTGGTGGAGCACCAGCAGCAGCATGGGGAACTCCGGATCCAGATGTAGCTCAAGTAGGTACAGGCACAAAAACACCTGGACGCTATATTCCAGTTGGTCAAGGATTCTTTGTACTTGCTGAAGATGACGGAAACGTTGAATTTAACAATGGTCAACGTGTATTCCAAAAAGAAGGCACTGCGAGCTCTGTATTTATGAGAGATTCCAATTCAGCTTCTAGGACAAACCAAGTAGACAATAGAATGAAAATTCGTTTAGGGTTTAATTCTGTTAACACTATTCACAGGCAACTATTAGTTACTGTAGATGAGCGTGCTTCAGAAAATGTTGACTGGGGATTTGATGCCGAAATAAACGAAGATCAAATGGACGATATGTATTGGATGATTAATGCCAACAAGTATGTTGTTCAAGGTATAGATGATATTTCCGATAACACCATTTTACCAATTGGAATCCATACTCATGATGATGGTGTAAACAAAATAACTATTGACATTCTTGAGAATGTTCCTAGCGACTTAAACATTTACGCTCATGATAAAGTTCTTAATGTATATCAAGATTTAAGAGAAAGAGATTACGAAATATTTTTAGAAGCCGGTGAATATTTAGACCGTTTTGAAATTACATTTACTACGCATTCATTAGGTGTTGACGAATTTGATGCTAGTGATGTTTTACAAGTATTCTATGTAAACTCTAAAACTAGCATTGTAATACAAAATCCAAAACTAGTAGGTTTAAAATCTGCTGAAATGTTCAACATGATAGGACAATCTATCACTAGATTTGATGATATTGAAACTAAAAACAATGTGGAATTAAAAACAAATTCGTTAAGTACTGGTACCTACATTATAAATCTTAAAACAACTGAAGGTACCACAATAACTAAAAAAGTATTAGTTAAATAAATCTTGTAGCCCCAAATCTACATGAGTGTAACTATGCTTTGTTTGAGTCCTGAAGTTTTCTTCAGGACTCTTTTTTTATTGAAGTTGTGAAATTAATTCATTAAGAGAAACTTCAGATTGTTCCCCATTATGCATGTTTTTCAACGTGAAAGCACCTTTAGCCATTTCTTGCTCTCCTACCAATACCACATAAGGAATATGACGCTTATTGGCATGCTGCATTTGTTTCTTCATTTTAGCAGAATCAGGATACAATTCCGCATTAATACCTTTGCTCCTTAATTGCTTGATAGCTTTTAAACTGTATAATGCTTCTTTTTCTCCGAAATTGATAAACAGTACGTCTATATTTTTTGAAACCGTTTCAGGGAATAAACCTAATTCTTCTAAAACTAAATAAATTCTATCCAATCCAAAGCTGATACCTACACCAGACATGTTAGGCATACCAAAAATACCGGTTAAATCATCATAGCGACCACCACCACCAATGGAGCCCATATTAACACCTTCGGGAGCAGAAACCTCAAAAATAGCACCTGTATAATAGTTCAACCCTCTAGCAAGTGTAACATCTAATTGAAGTTTTGCTGTTTGCAGGCCTAATTCTGAAATGGCATTATCAATGAATTCTAATTCCTCAATACCTTTTTTTCCGTCTTCAGAAGTGTTTAAAATATCTTTTAGTTGAGAAATTTGCGAACCAAAATCACCAGACAATGAGAACAAAGGCTGCAATTTACTAATACCTGATTGCGAAATACCTTTATCTAGCATTTCCTGTTTTACCTTCTCCTCGCCTATTTTATCCAACTTGTCCAAGGCAACCGTGAAATCTATTAATTTATCGCTAGCACCAATTACTTCGGCTATTCCTGAAAGTATTTTACGGTTATTGATTTTTATGGTCGTACCTGTTAAGCCCAAAGCCGTAAAAACAGCGTCATACAACTGTACAAATTCAACTTCTTGCCAAAGCGATGTAGAACCTACCACATCGGCATCACATTGGTAAAACTCTCTGAAACGACCTTTTTGAGGTCTATCTGCCCGCCATACGGGTTGCATTTGGTAACGCTTAAACGGAAACTCAATCTCGTTTTGATGCTGTACCACATAACGGGCAAAAGGCACAGTTAGGTCATAGCGAAGGGCTTTTTCAGAGATTGTTGGAGTTATACTGTTAGATTTAATATTCAAAAAAAGGTTAGCATAAATCATTGACAATGATTTCTCAATTTCTTCTTCCTTTGTATGTTTATAACTAGATTGAATTAAAGAGAATATATATTGCAATATATCATCAGAAGGTAATTTATTTAAAATTTTATTTCCACTTCCACGCTTTATAGAATCTTTAAATTTCTCAACAAACTCTAATCTAGAGCTCCTGTAGTTCCAATCGGTTGTATCATTTTCATTTTTAATATACTCTCGATAGAAAAGAGAACCTCCACGAATTGCTGTACTAATTCCGTCTTTTACATCTTCAAAATATTCCCCAGAATTCAAAATCTTAAAAATCAGCCTATCCCCTTCATCACCATATTTACCCATAAGGGTTTCGGAATTTTCAAAACTGGGTGTTTCAATAGGTTGAAAACCAAACTTTTCAAATTGGTTTTGAATGGTATTAAAGATATAATTGCGCTTGGCAACCTGTTCAGGATTAAAATCGCGTGTGCCTTTTGGAATGCTTGGTTTTTGTGCCATATTAATTTCCTGCTATAGCAGGTATCGCTTTTTAGTTGCTAATTGTAAACAAAAATAATAGTTTTAATTACTTCTCGATACATATCGACAATAAATGTCGATACACTCGAAGTGACGAAATTAATTAATCAGTTTATCAAAATACTGAAACAATTCGCCTTTAGTGATAACACCTCCTTGTTTGATAAGAGCAAATTTATCGGCATGTTTGTCTTCAGAATAATCTTTTTTGGCCTGCATAAACTCTACATCGTCATTCATTAAATTCTCACGCAGCCAATTAAAACCATCTTTAGTAGTTAAATCAATAGCGTTCTTTAACTTTACTCCTATCACATGCATATTGGTTTCGTTTAAATTGAATAAATGCATTTGCTGTGGCGAAATATGTTCAACATACTCCACTTTGCCCAACACACCTTCCCAAACCAAATCACTAAACACATCCAGTTCCTGTTCGGCAACCTCTGGTTTATTGGTTTTTATATCTTCCCACTCCTCTGCCGTTATGGATTGTGTGGCTAAAAAATTAATAAATTCCTTGTGTAATTCTTCAAACTGTTCTTTTGTTAATCTGGCGTATTTCATTTGTAGTTTGATTTATTTGACTTGCGATTAAAAAATTATTAAAAAAAAAGCCTCAACTAGGTTGAGGCTTTTACTATGATATCAATTGCTTAAGCTTGAGCAATAACCTCGAATGGTAATTCTACAGTTACTTCTCTATGCAAACGAATTACAGCATTGTACTGACCTAAACGCTTAATATTACCACCAGTAATACTAATGAATTTCTTGTCAATAGTGTGTCCTTCCTTTTCAAAAGCATCTACTAAATCCAATTTAGTTACAGAACCAAATAATTTATCTCCAGCAGAAGCCCCTTCAGTAGCTTTTGCAGTAATTTTAAGTTCTAATGTTTTTATAGCTTCAGCTACTTTTTGAGCATCTTCTATAATTTTCTTCTCTTTGTAAGCACGTTGCTTTAAGTTCTCTGCTAAAACTTTTTTAGCAGAAGCTGTAGCTAATACAGCTTGACCTTGAGGAATTAAAAAATTTCTACCATAACCGTTCTTAACTGTTACAACATCGTCTTTAAATCCTAAATTTTCAACGTCTTGTTTTAATATAAGTTCCATTGTTATGATAATTTTATTTTAATAAATCGGCCACGTATGGCATTAATGCTAAATGACGAGCTCTTTTTACCGCTACAGATACTTTTCTTTGGTATTTTAAAGATGTTCCTGTTAAACGTCTTGGTAAAATTTTACCTTGCTCGTTTACAAAATTTAATAACCAATCACCATCTTTGTAGTCTACATACTTAATACCAGACTTTTTAAAACGACAGTATTTTTTGGTTTTGTTAGTATCTATGTTTAAAGGCGTAAGATATCTGATTTCTCCGTCCTTTTTTCCTTTTGCTTGTTGTTCTATAGATGACATAATTACGCTTTTTCTTTAAGTTTATTTCTTCTTTTCTCTGCCCAAGCAATTGCATGTTTGTCTAACTTAACCGTTAAATAACGCATGAAACGCTCGTCACGTCTAAACTCAATTTCTAATTGGTTGATTACTTCTCCTGGTACAGTGTACTCAAATAAGTGATAGAAACCACTTTTTTTGTTCTGAATTGGGTATGCTAATTTTTTTAAGCCCCAATTTTCTTTGGCTATCATCTTCGCTCCATTAGAAACAAGAAAATCTTCGTATTTCTGTACTGTTTCCTTTATCTGATCTTCAGATAAAACGGGATTTAAGATGAAAACAGTTTCATAATGATTCATAAAAATCTAATTTATAGTTAAAAATGGGTGCAAAAATAGTTCTTTTCATCAAATAAAACAACTATATTTAAACTTAATTTCAAGACTTGAACATGTGTTAAAATAATGTTAAAAACAACGTTTTAACGATGTTTTTTGGTTTTTAACCGAATTTTTTGTACTATTGTCGATATCTTAACCGAAATAAAACAAATGTTATGACATTAAACTGTGTAGTAGTTGACGACTCAGCAATTCAACGTCTCTCAATTGTGAAGTTAATTGAAAATCACCCTTCTCTTAATTTAATAGCTGAGTACAACAGTGCGTTGGAAACCAAAAACGGCCTTAATACCCACAAAGTAGATTTAATCTTTTTAGATATTGAAATGCCTGTTTTAAATGGTTTTGAATTGCTGGACGTATTAAACAACAAACCCCAAATTATTTTCGTAACTGGTAAAACCGAATATGCCTTTAAAGCATTTAATTATGATGCTACTGACTATTTGCACAAACCAATTACTCGCGAACGTTTTAATACAGCTGTAGACAAAGCTGTTGAACAACACAAGCTTAAACTAGATTTCAACGAAACCGAAGGTGAACATATTTTTGTAAAAAGTAACCTTAAAAAACGTAAGGTTTACATTAAAGACATTAAGTGGATAGAAGCCCTTGGTGACTATGTAAAATTGGTAACCGAAGAAACTAGTTTAGTAGTATTATCTACTATGAAAGCTTTTGAACATGAATTACCTGAAGGTAAGTTTTTAAGAATTCACAAATCATATATTGTGAATTTAGACAAAGTTGACAGATTTAATAGTAAAAATGTTGAAGTTGGAACTTATGAAATACCGTTGAGTAGAAATAAGAAAACCCAACTTGTAGATGCATTAAATAATATTTAATAGTTATCGACATTTAAAACTACTCGTATAGCCCTAAAATCTTTTACACTGGAGAAGCTGTTATTTACTTTAATAATAGCTTCTTTTGTTTTTGCTAGAGATTGTCCGTTGGGTATTTTCACTAAAATATTTTTGTGGTATTGATTCCTAACCCTCGAAACAGGCGGGAACTCCGGCCCCAAAACATATTCTTTAAATACCATGCGCAATGATTTAGCAAACCAATCGGCTCCCGTATTTACACGATTGTAGTCCTTATGCTTTAATGTAATTTTAATCAATCGGTAAATAGGAGGGTATTTAAAATTATATCTATCGTTTATTTGCTCTTTGTACATGCTTTGATAGTCATTTGTTGATACCTGCTGTAGAATGTTGTGATACGGGTTATACGTCTGAATCAATACCTTTCCTCGGGTATCCGTTCGCCCTGCCCTCCCCGAAACTTGTAAAAGCAATTGAAAACTACGTTCATGCGCCCTAAAATCGGGAAAGTTTAACATATTATCTGCATTCATAACACCTACAAGCTTAACATTTCTAAAATCCAGTCCTTTGGTTAGCATTTGGGTGCCAACCAAAATATCGATCTCCTGTTGCTCGAAGGCTGTTATAATTTTCTCGTAACCGTATTTTCCGCGTGTCGTATCTAAATCCATACGGCCAACCTTAAAATCTGGAAATAGTTGGCTAACCTCCTCTTCTACTTGTTCGGTTCCAAAACCTTTATTATCTAAATCCACACTGCCGCAAGCCTCACACTTTTTTATCATTACACTTGTATAGCCGCAATAATGACAACGCAATTGATCGCGATATTGATGATAAGTTAAACTCACATCGCAATTAGGGCACTGTGGAGAATGCCCACAGGTTAAACACTCAATTATAGGAGCAAATCCTCGCCGATTTTGAAATAAAATAATTTGATGCCCATCTTGTAAGGTTTCGGTCATTTCTTCAAGCAATCTATCACTAAAATGACCTTTCATACGTTTACGCTTGTGCTTATCCTTAATATCAACCAACTCAATATCTGGCATTAAAACATCATTAAAACGGGTGTTAAGCTCAACCATTCCATACTTACCAAGTGTAGCATTATAATAACTCTCCAAACTTGGTGTCGCTGAACCCAACAATACTTTTGTATTAAACAAACTAGCTAAAACCACGGCTGTATCTCTAGCATGATAACGAGGTGCCGGATCGAATTGTTTGTACGATTGTTCGTGTTCTTCATCTACTATAACCAAACCCAGAATGTTAAAGGGCAATAAGACTGAAGAGCGCGCACCTAATATTACTTGAGCTTTAGGCGAATTATTTAATACTTGATTCCAAACCTCTACACGTTCGTTATTCGAATATTTTGAGTGAAAAACAGCTACTTGCTCTCCAAAGTAACTTTGTAGCCTCGAAACCAATTGTGTGGTTAAAGCAATTTCAGGCAGCAAATACAAAACCTGCTTATTTTGTTTGAGTGCCTTTTCAATAAGTTTAACGTAAATTTCCGTTTTTCCAGAAGACGTCACACCGTGAAGCAGTACAATATTTTGATTTTCGAATTGTTGGCTAATATTATCTAAGGCTGTATTTTGAGCTTTGTTTAACTGCTTTGAAGTTTCCCTTGCAGTTTCGTTAAACTCAATTCTATCGGTCTGTATAAAATACTCTTCTAGAATGTTTTTATCAATTAATGCTTTAATAATTGCAGAAGAAGCTTGACTTTCTTCAGATAAATCTGAAACCTTTATTGGTTTTTTAGTTTTGGCAGAAAGCGAGAACAATGTCATTACAACATCACGTTGCTTGGGAGCACGACTTAAATTTTCAAGTAAGTTTCTAATATCTGTCTCTGATTGATATTTTGTATTAAGTTTGACATATCTTACCAATTTGGGTTTGTATTTTTCGTAAACCTCTTCATGTACAGAAATAACTTCTTTCTCCAATAAACGTTTAATTACTGGAAGCACTTGTTTTTTATCGACTATTCCAGTAATATCCTGTATGGTTAACGACGTTTGATGGTGTAAGGCTTCATAAATCAAAAACTCATCATCTTTTAAATCGCTATCATTTACAAGGGTTTCCGGTTTTCTTGAAATTATGGTTTCGCTTTCCAACAAAAAAGCGCTTGGTAAAGCAGCTCGCATAACCTCACCCACTGAACACATATAATATTTGGCTATCCATTGCCACAATTCTATTTGTTTATGAGTTACAATAGCTTGCTCGTCTAGAATCTGATGAATGTCTTTAGCCTCGTAAACCAATGGAGGGTTTTGATGTGTTTGATAAACTAGGGCTGTATAGATTTTCTGTTTTCCAAAAGGCACAGAAATACGCATACCAGGTGATAGATATTCAGATTCGGCTTGACTTATACGGTATGTGAAAAATTTTTCTAACGGAATGGGCAATATAACATCTACAAAATAAGGCATGCATTGGATTTTTAGTTCTCACCTATATTTTGATTGTACTTTTTCAATCGGTTAAGCGATGCGTTTAATTCATAACCCAATAACAGAATGGTAGAGTTTAACCATAGATATAATAACAAAATTAATAACGCACCTATTGAACCGTATAATTTGTTGTATTGCGAAAAATTTTCAATATATATACCAAACAAAAAGGAGCTGAAAATAATTAGCAATGTTGTAAATAAAGCCCCAACTGAAAAGAACTTAGAATGTTTGCCTTCTTTTGTGCCAAAGTAGTACAACACGGCAGTTGCTATGTAAACCATGATAACAAAGAATATATACTTCGCAAAAGTTATCCAGTTTACCGTGTTTTCTTTATCTACAAATCCGTGTTCCTCAAGATTGCCAATTATATAAATTTGAAAATACCCAAAAACTATTACGGTAACTATAGTTAAAAATGCCAATATTAAAGCAACTCCCAACGCATAGAGGTATTGTTTGAAAATATTGCGTGTTAATTGTTCGTGATACGAATTCTCAAATCCAGAAAATATAGCACTTATACCATTGGCCATTAAGGCAATTGATACCAACAAAACCGATGAAACCAAACCTCCACTATGCATATTATCTATATTATCGTAAATATTGGTAAAAAAGAAATCGGATGTGTTTGGTGGCAAAAAGGAATTTAAAAATTGCTGAAAATCCATTTTAAATCCTTCTATTGGTATATATGGAATTATGAATAGAACAAACAGTAAAAACGGAAATATGGCTGTAAAAAAACTAAATGCAATGGCACTTGCCCTAGAAGTTAAAGCTCCTTTAACAATACCTGTTATGTACAATTCTAACAAATCATAAAGCGACAAACCTTCTAAACCCGGTAGTTTTACATTTTTAAGCAAACGTACCACAAGGTTTACAATTGGAATCTTATCCAGTTTATCCTCAATGATTTTTGTCATCCTAAACAGCTTTTAGGCTTAAATCCATGTTATATACCGAGTGCGTCAATGCTCCAGAAGAAATATAATTTACGCCACATTCTGCATACTTTCTAATTGTTTTTTCGTTAATACCACCCGAACTTTCGGTTAAACATTGATTACCAATTAATTCAACAGCTTTGCGTGTATCCTCATAGTTAAAATTATCTATCAGAATTCGATAAACACCTACTGATTGTAAAATTTCTTTAATTTCGGCTAAATCCCTAGCCTCAACAATTATTCTTAAATCTCTGTTTGTTTCCTTTAAATAATCTTTAGTTTTTTGAATGGCTTTAGTTATGCCTCCGGCAAAATCAATATGGTTATCCTTAAGCATAATCATATCATACAGCGCAAACCTATGATTTTCACCACCACCAATCTTTACAGCCCATTTCTCTAGGGCTCTAATTCCAGGCGTTGTTTTTCTTGTATCCAATATTTTTGTTCCTGTTCCCTCCAATAAATCTACAAACTGCTTGGTTTTCGTAGCTATGGCACTCATACGTTGCATGGCATTTAAAACTAAACGCTCCGTTTTTAATATGGACTGCGAAGAACCTTCAACATAAAATACAACATCGCCATATTTAACTCGATTTCCATCCTCGATTACGGTTTCAACTTTCAAATTGCTGTCCACATAATTAAATACCTTTCTAGCAAACTCCACACCAGCTATTATACCTTCATCTTTAACCAACAATTTAGCTTTTCCTTGAGCACTTTTGGGAATGCATGCCAATGAACTATGATCGCCATCACCAACATCTTCACGTATGGCGTTAGCAATAATTAATTCGAGTTCTTTGTTGAATTGATCTTGACTTATCATGTTTTGATTTGTTTGTGCTAAAATAACAATTGATTTTCGAAATATAACGCCATTTGTAACAAGATTCTCTGTAAATCGTCGAGACTTTAAACCAATAATATGAAGACACTTGAAGCCGCTGTTTATAAACTTCATCAAAAGTTAATCTTTAAACTCTTTACTTGGGGAACTCGAATTTTACTTTCTCTGGCATTTATTCCTTCAGGCCTAAAAAAATTATTGGGTCAACGTTTCACTTTACTGGGAACTGATGACCCTGTAGGGTTCTTTTTTGAAGCCTTGTATCAAGCAGGATGGTATTGGAACTTTCTAGGGTTTATGCAATTATTGGTTGCTCTTTTACTTTTAATACCACGAACAGCCTTTTTGGGTGCCATAATATATTTACCTATTGTTATTAATATTTTTGTTATAGTAACTGCTATGAAGTTTCAAGGCACACCCATTATTGCAGGTTTAATGCTTCTTGCCAATATCTATTTACTAATTTGGGACTACACTAAAATAAAAGAATTAATAGCTGTCATATTCAAAAAAGAGAAACAGATTGAATAAATTTGTATATGACTATAAAACTTCTAGCTATTGGCAAAACAGACAGTAAACAGCTTCAATCTCTAATTGATGATTATACAAAGCGTCTGGGGCACTACATTAAGTTTGAATTAGAAATAATTCCAGATTTAAAAAAAGTAAAGCACTTAAGCGAAACACAACAAAAACAAAAAGAAGGTGAGCTTATTAAAAGCAAACTAATGCCGACAGATATTATAATTTTATTAGATGAAAATGGTAAGCAATATGATTCTGTAGCGTTTTCAAGTTATTTACAAAAACACATGAACTCGGGAATAAAGCAACTTGTTTTTATTATTGGTGGGCCATACGGATTCTCTGAAGACATTTACAACAAGTCTAATGGTAAGTTGTCATTATCCAAAATGACCTTCTCACATCAAATGGTGCGTTTATTTGTTGTAGAACAATTGTATCGTGCATTTACGATACTTAAAAACGAACCCTATCATCATAGATAGGAAATAGTAATTTGACTTTATGGTTTAATTATCCCATAGCAGTCATTGCCGTTGTATCAATTCCTATTGTGTAGAAAAAACCAATAATATACATTATCAATTTAATCATCATAAAAGTAGACAACCCAAAGAATAGAATTAATGATACATTTTCAACACGATTTCTCATAATTTTGATGGTTAATTAAACTTAAAAAGTTTCGGCTTGAGAACCGTAATTGACTGATGATGTGTTTAATATATAAAAAAACTATCAATAAATTAACATATTGTTAACAAATATTGATAGTTTTTTTAAATTCTGTAAGTATTATCTTAAAAGTGAGCAAATTGACCGTTTAATGTGTAGAAAATTGCTCTTTGCGTTTTTTAAGCTGTTTTTCTAAATCTTTAATTGTTTCCTTAACAGCACTTTCGTAATTTTCTTCATTGGAAGTCGCAAAAATTCTAGGCCCAGGCAAACTCAACTCAATCTTACAAATCTTACCTTTTCCTTTAGGGTCATGAATAACCTCAAAATGCACTTCTGCACTAATAACCCAATCATACTTTTTAGCTAATTTTTCTAATTTACCGGTTACGTATTCATTCATAGCTTCGCTAGTTGCCATACGTACATATTGAATATTAATTGTCATAATGTTTATTTTATAGTTCAAAGTTACTATTCTAATTAGTGTATGTAAATGACTTTTGTCATATTTAATCTTAATCTTTTAAAACCTTAAAAACATTATTCATCATAATTTTTTGCCCTTCTTCATTTGGGTGCAAGCCATCATCTAAAACATGTTTATAGGTCATGTTAAAACCAAAATCTATAAATGGTTTAGCTTCTAAATTACAATATTGAATTAGAGTACTTCTAAAATGTCTAATGCATTCAGAATAATTTTCTTGAATAAAATTAAGTTCGTTTAAATTATAGGATAATGTGGGTAGCCCAACAATAGCATCAACGCCATGATATTTAGCATGACGCGATATAGCTTGTATATTCGAAATTATAAATTCGTCTTTTAAACCAAACCAAAGGTCATTTGTTCCACCCAAAATAATAAGATGGCTTGGTTTGTGCTTTAGGAGTAATGACTCGCAGCGCGACAACATGCCTGATGTGGTATCACCACAAATCCCAGCATTTATAGTATTAATTTTCAGCGCGCTTTTTAAGAGTTCTACCCATCCGAATTCCGGATTTATTCCATAGGTCTCGGTTAAGCTATCTCCAAGGCACAATACATTCATTTACTCAAAAATTACTTTTTCAGGGCTATCAAACCACGCTTTATAAAACTCTTGATGAATTTTTTCAATACTATTTCGTTTTACTTTTAAACTTGGTGTTGTTAATCCGTTATCAACATTCCAATCTTCTTTCATAACCACAACTTTCTCCAACATTTCGTGTTTTTCTAAACTTGGGTTAATTGTATTTATAGATTCTATTAAACTTTCCGTTAATTCGGTTTCCGACTTAACTTTACCTAGTTCAGACAAAGTAACCAAAGCAATAGGTTGAGGGATTCCTGTTCCTACTATACAAATCTGTTCTATATCTGTATTGCTTGAAAGCAACAACTCTATATGCGAAGGCGATATATATTTACCTTTATCTGTTTTAAACTGGTCTTTAACTCGTCCTGTAATAGTTAAAAATCCATCATGATCAAATTCACCAATATCTCCAGTTTTTAAATACCCATCCTCATCAAAAACTGCTGCTGTTGCTTCAGGTGATTTATAATACCCTACCATTAAGCAATCATTCTTTACACAAATTTCCCCTTCTGGAGATAATTTTGCCTTTGCTCCAAGAATAGTCTTACCAACGGTTCCTATTTTGTGGGATTTAGGCAAATTAAAATGTGAAACGCAACAATCTTCTGTCATACCATAGCCTTGGTGAATTGTAATACCTAACCTTTTATACCATTTTACCAAACTAGATGCAATAGGAGCTGCAGCTGAAACTATAAAAACAGCATCTTTTAAACCTAATTTTTTCTTGAGTTTATTTCTTACAACCGAATTTATAATTGGAATGCTTAACAACACATTCAATTTCTTTTGCGGAATAGAATTTAAAATTTTCTCCCTAAATTTTGTCCAAATGCGTGGAACTGCAAAAAACACATGAGGCTGCGTGTTTTCTAGATCTCGAGCATAGGTTTCCATGGTGTCAAAAAAGGTAATTGATGCACCTAAAGATAATCCCGCATTACATAAGGCACGTTCTGCAACATGCGCTAAAGGTAAATATGAAAACAACCTTGAGTTAGCTGGCAATTTCATAACCTTTACAAAAGTCTTAGAGCTTACTGCAAAATTAGAAACGGTGTGCATGACACCTTTAGGGTTGCCAGTTGTTCCTGATGTATAAATTATAGTATGTAAATCATCATGTTTAGGTAAGTAAACATCCTTAATGGGTTCGTTGTTCGTAATTAAGTCCTCCCATTTGTCCCCAACTTCTATCCCATACATTTCAGTTGAAATTATGGGCATATTTGGGATTCCTGATTTTTGGGATTCAAAATCATCAAGCTTACCAACTATAATAGCTTTAGATTCGCTATGTAACAGTATTTGGTTTATTGATTTGTCATTTAAAGTGGGATAAATAGGTATAGACACGTATCCTGCCATCATAATAGCTAAATCTGCCATTATCCAATGAGCGCAGTTTTTAGATAATAAGGCAACATGACTCCTTTCTGGCAAGCCGTAAGACTTTAAAGCTGCTGCTATTTGTCTGGCTTGGAGACCTGCTTCTGCATAAGTATACGTGTATACCTTATCGGCTTTAGGTTGTTTTAAAAATACTTGATCTGGATTTTTGGATTCCCAATACAAGAAAGCCTCAATTGGTGAGTGAAAATCTGGCATAGCTAGTTGGTTGAATTTCTTAAAGATACTAAAGTTTTACTTAATTTCTAAAGAGGCATCCACAAAACCAAGCATAATTGTAAGATAAAAAACACTAAAAAAGGTAAAACTAAATATCCCATGATGTCTCGGGCTTGAAGATTTACACCCTTGCCCATAATTGGCATAACAATTAATAGGAAAAATGGTTGAAGCATATTACTTAAACTCTCTCCATAAGCAACAGAAAGCGATGCTCTAGAAATCATGGCTGTCACTTGATTCTGTGATAATCCTGACCCAATTTCTTGAACTGCATCAATAATACTAGGTCCAATTACCGCAAACTCACCTCCTGCCGAAGGAATAGCAAAATTAACAAGTCCGCCAGAAACATAAGCAAAAAACGGATAAGTGTCAATTGTAGCCACTGAAGCCAAAAGCTCACCGAGACGCTCACCTAATCCCGAATACAACATAATTCCCATGATACCAGCATATAATGGGTATTGAAACAATATGCCAGAAATATTACGGCTCGATCGTTTCATGGAAATAACATATCGCATAGGTGTTTGGTGCAGAAATAACCCAACTATTAAAAACACAAAAATCATGATGTTGAAGTTTAAATCTAAACCTTTTGAATAAAAGTGGTAAACAATATAAATCATTCCCATAGTCACAAACAGTAATTGCAAAAGACGACTGTTATTTAAACTATCAGACCAGGCTTTAAATGGTAATTTTAAGCTTAACGCTTCTTCTTTAATGGTTTTAACCTCATCACCATCAGTATCTACCAAAAGATCTTTTAATTCACGATTTTTAGCAGATTTAGGACGCAATAAAAACAATAATAATGGCGCTATTGCAAGAAAAGAAACTATCATAGCTATATTAAGCGCAGAGCCCAAAGTAAAAGAGGTGTCTATTGTACTTTGCAACACTTTAGCTTCAATTAAATAATTCTTTTTCGTATTTAAAAGTAATGGTATGGTACTAGAAAGCCCAAAAACCCAACCATTGAATGAAAAATATACACAGGCTATTAAAAACGGGTAATTAATCCCTTTAATACGTTGTGCTAAAGCCCGTGCCAAAACACAAGTAATTACAACCCAACCAAAACTTACCAACGAAAACAATAAGCCAATGAGAACCACAAAAAAATATACTTGGTTTGGTGTTTTTATCAGGTTTGCCAATTTATCAATACCTTTCTTTATAACCGGCGACAGGGCAATACTATAACCCGTAATAATTATTAAAACGATTTGCATGGTAAACGATAGCAAATCAAAAAAGCCATCGTACCAAGCCACAATAATATCAAGTGGTTTGGCGTCCATCCAAAAGTAGGAACTCAACCCAGCTAAAAAGGTAAGCAGTATAGCAAACACAAAAGCATCTGGCATATACTTTAAAAACAAATGGGTGAATTTTTCGCCGAGTTTGGTGATCATTTTAATATCATTTGTTTTAGTCAGTTAAGTCCACAGAAATAAACTTTTTAACTTTTTGGAAATCTGTCAATTTAATTCCTTTTCCTTCGGCAAAATTTCCATCTTCATCTAAATAATAAAGTAATTTAAGCACACCATTAGGGCATTTGATTTTTGGATTATATTTTTTATAATTATAATAAGAACTAAATGCCAAATAATTAAAGTCGCTAATTTCTTGAACTGCAAAATAAGTTTCAATAATCTTCTTTTTCTTTATTACATATCTATAGAACTTATATTTAGACCCATCTATTATTGTGTCTTGTAGTTGCTCCAATATTGCCTTTTTATAATTATGATTACCACTATATGGTCTATAATTCGAGCCCAAATTTATTGTCATTGCATTAACGAATGATTCTTTATCAATAACAGATTCAGAGGATAACCTCTCTTTGTCTAAAAACATAATCTTAAATTGATTTTTATTTAAATCTACAAGTAATGCAGAGTAATTTTTATTTTTAGAATTAATCAATCTGAAATTTCTTTGTGCTCTATCCGTATTTTCGTTATAAAAATTATACTCCAAAATATAATCAAACTCATAAACCTTTTGATTTTTCGTATTTTGACAAAATCCGCAAAAAGTAGAACAAAAAATAAGAAATACAATTATTTTTTTAAGCATGGTTATTTATTCTGGGAAGTTTAATTGACTTTTCAATGCAATAAATCTTGGGTTATTCCATATTTCTTCACTGAAAAAAACATCTAAATTATATAAATAAACGCTTGGAGCCTTTTCAGTTATACTTTTTTCAACCCAATAAAAAAACGTGTCTAAATCTCCCTTGTCCAAATACACTAAACTTACTGCAACAGGATCTTTATAATTCGACTCATCTACTCTACTTAAAAAAGTATTAATGGCATTTTTCTTTACATTTTCCTCACCACATTTAGAGTACATTTCTACAAAGGTATGCTCTATTAATTCACTACTCCATTCACCTACCAATTCTCTAGCCTTCTCCATATCTTCTAAAACCAAATCACATTTATTTTGATACAATCTTGCATAAGCTCTTTTAATGTAACCCCAAGCCCAATTAGGGTGAATGCTCAAAGCCTCACTAAATGAGTCTTCTGATTTTTTAAAATTGCCTGACACCAGATTAACCCATCCTAAATTATGGAGACTTGATATAGAAATTGGATCCAATAAAATGGCTTTTTCTGCATACTCGATAGCTTTATCATACTTTTTCATTGCTACCAGAAAGGCGGAATACCTAATTAAAGCATCAACGTTTAATGAATCTAAATCAATCGCTTTTTTATAGGAATCTTCTGCACCTTCCCAATCAAAATCGCCATAGAAATTAATACCTCCTTCTACTACATAAGTTTGAGAATATGATGGATCTAGAGCCAAAGCAGTTTGAACGGCCATTCTAGACTCATTAAAAATTTCATCCCTTGTAGCTGTTGAAAACATGGCTTGAATAATCTTCTCATTAGCTATAGCAACATATGCTGGGACAAATTGAGGGTCTATTTCGATAGCTTCCCTAAAATGGTTTAGGGCTTTTTCTGCCTCTTTTTTAGTAGACCCATAACTTAAAGCTCTGCCTTTCATATAATGTGATTGAGCCTCTGGACTGCTGCTTTTTTTACTAATTCTCGATATGGCATCCTTTTTAATTGAACTCGGCAAAGATTTTAATAAGGATGCTGCAATATTATCTTCTAATTTAATAACATCATTATCTTCATAAACTATCTTATCACCCCATATTTGAATATCATCATAAACATCTATTAATTGACAATTAACTACAATTTTTTCATCTACAGATTCCAGTTTACCAATAAGCATTAAATCTGCATTTAATTTGTTTTTTACACCAGAGGTATTTCTGTCTGACTCTTCAAGAATAAACGTAGAATTTCTGGCTAACACTCTCAAATTAGTCATTTTCGATAATCGATTTATCAAATTTTCCGGAATGCCATCCGATAAATAAACTAAAGACTTCTCAACTGAATGATTCTCAAATGGTAAAACAGCTAGCCTTCTGTTATCATTCAGCGAATCTGAATTCACAACAGATGGGTTATTTTGCGGTGTTGACAACCAAAAATAACATCCAATAGTAATGGTTGTAATAATTATTGCCAAATAAATAAAACGCTCTTGGTTTGTGAATTTTTGCTCGCCTTTTTCACCATGCTTCCAATTCCAAATTATAGAAATAATAAATCCACCAAAAAGCAGAATTAAAGTCAGCGAGAGCATTTTTGGATTAAGCCCATACTTAACAATAAAAAAATCGACAGCCTGAAGTATAATAAATGCCGCAGCAGGATAGGCCACAAACGACTTCCAAATTTGACGGTTTTTTAAAATATTGAAAAAAGATTTTTTCATGCTAGTAAAAATACAATATAAAAACTAGACTATTTTTTCCGTTTTTTATTAACTCCCAATTTATAACCAAAAGCCAATTTAGCCTTGGACAGGTAAAAGCTATACCTATTATCATAACCCAATTGAGTTGAATAGGTTTCGGCACCATAGATCAGGTTAATATAATACCGCTTAACATTATACCCTAGAGCGAGTGTGAAATCCAATTTATAAAGCATGGGTTTTGATGGTTTATAATTCTCATCTTCTAAAGTGACACTTTTATTCATGAGCGCCACTCCTGGCATAATATTACAGGTTGCAACAAAATTTTTAGGTAACATAAAAACCGATAAAAATCCAGCTAACACACCAACAGCAATACTATTATACCGTTTAATTTCTGCTTGTTCATTATAAAATAACTCGCCATTTGGGGGCAGGATATCATCATTTGAAGAAAAATAATCATAAACGCCAAAAACACCTAAACCTCCTGTTATATAAATATTTTTATTACGCTTTGCCAAACCTGCCTTTAAGAGTGAATATGAAAATTCAATTTCAGACAAGGTATATAAGTAATTAAAACCTACTGTAATAGACTTAATATCGTCTCTAAAAACGGTTGGTTCCCCAAAGTTGTTTTTAACATTAAATCCTTTGTACGATTGAATAAAACCATTAGCATAATGGTGCTTACCAACAATAATGGTTCCTTGAGCATCAAAACGGTTGGTAGCCTCCTTATTCGCCGTTTTTATATTAAATGCAATATCTATTAATACTTTACTGCTCGCAAAACCAAAACCCAGTCCATAACGGTTATTGGGTACATAGCGCGATTTGGTATCTCCATTTTTTAATCTAAACTGTTTTACTTTATAATTTGAAAATAACCGTAGGGAATAATTACTAATATCGTGATCAATGAACAGTGAATCAACAACATCAATTAAATTTAGAGAGTCTTTATCTTTCTTAATTTGGGAATGACTTGAAAAAGAAATAAAACTTACCGTAAAAAGAATAATAATTCTGTGAATCATATTATGCAAAACAACTAAATTTGATAAAAATTATTTCGTTAAAACCTCTCAAAAAGCTAAAATTACATTAATTCAATTAATATGCAACTTGTTTTCGCAACCAATAATTTAAATAAACTCACCGAAGTACAAAGGCTTATCCCATCACATATAAAGCTTTTAAGCTTAAAGGATATTGGCTGCGAAGTGGATATTCCTGAAACGCAAAATACCATAGAAGGCAATGCTATTCAAAAAGCCGAGCACATAAAAACAAAATATGGTTACGATTGCTTTGCAGATGATACCGGTTTAGAAGTAGAAGCCCTAAATGGTGAGCCTGGAGTCTTCTCGGCACGATATGCCGGTGAGCAACGTCATGCTGAAGATAACATGAATCTATTATTAGATAACTTACACAAAAAAACAAACCGAAATGCCCAATTTAAAACAGTAATTGCTCTACACCTTAACAACGATCTAAAAACCTTTACTGGGATTTGTAAAGGCGAAATTACTCAAGAAAAACACGGCGATAAAGGATTTGGATACGACCCGATTTTTAAAGCTGAAGGTTACACTAAAACCTTTGCAGAAATTGCTCTAGAAGAAAAAAACAAAGTAAGTCATCGTGGTAAAGCCATACAACAATTGGTAGCTTTTTTGAGCAACTATTAATCATCATGTAATAAAAAAGCTTATATTATCCAGGAATTAAATAAACACCTTAAAGAACCTGTTATGAAATACTTCAAGCCATTTACCATACTACTCCTTGCCCTTTCTTTTTCTACTTTAGGTTGTAAGGACAAAACCGAAGCACCTCAAGAAGCCTCCCAAGAAACTGAACTTCAACCGCTACAGGTTTTTGATGCTCCTGCAAAGCAAAACACGACTGCACAAAACACCAGTGGTTTATATCATTATACCTGTCCTAATGGTTGTGCTGGTGGCGCTGCTGCTGCAGGTAATTGTAGTTCCTGTGGTACTGCTTTAGCACATAATCAGGCCTATCACAACAATACCAATACCAATAATTCACCAACTAGTACAACAACGAACACTACAGCACAAAGTGGGCAAAATGCAGCTGGTGTATGGCATTACACTTGTAGCAACGGTTGTGTTGGAGGAGCTGCATCTGCCGGAAATTGTGGTGCTTGCGGTAATACTTTGGCGCATAATACGGCTTATCATAATTAAAAAGACTTTTTTGATTTTTTGACGCAACCCAATTGTGTTTTGAGCATCTACTAATAAACCAACGTTATGAAAAACGTATTATATATACTATCTGTTTTCTTGATTTTACTGTCATGTAGTAGTGATGATGATAATACTGAAAGCACCCCACAAACCATTGAACCCGAAGTTCGAATACTTGGTGAGTGGAAACTCATATATATTTTTCGTGTGTCATCGCCTCCAAATGAATTTGATTATTCAAATGATGAAATCATTTTTGATTTTAAATCAAATGGCACTGTAACAGTAACTGGTAATGATGATCCGTCATTATATTTCACCAATGGTGAATATGGATATGAATTTTTAGAAACGCATCATAATGTTAATGGCGCTGATATCCCATATAAATTATTCAAAATTGGTAATCGCCGTTGGACGGGTTTTGCTTTCGACGTTGAAGGTGATAATGCTTTTGACATTGAATTTTTTGATTTCACATTTAGTTATGTTGATACGGATGGTCCATTCTATGGATTTATAAGAAATTAAAAAGATGTTTTTTACTTATTTTAATAATAAAAACAAGTCATTATTGCATTCTTTAATTGTAAGTGAAACCACTTCTCAAATAAAAGTGTATCTTTGCCCACTGAAATACAGCGGTTTGTATTTCGTATTCCTCAGGGTGAGGATGTGTTACCAAGAAGTTTAGGTTTAAGTATGTCGATTCGCTTCTGTTGTAACACCTTATAACATAATCGAATACTTACATTTAAGAATGAACACATTCCAAGATTTAGGTCTTAACCAAGACCTATTACAAGCTATTAATGACATGGGTTTTGAAACCCCAAGTGATGTACAAGAACAAGCTATCCCTATTTTATTAAACCAAGACACCGATTTAGTGGCATTGGCACAAACCGGAACTGGTAAAACGGCAGCCTTCGGTTTCCCGATGTTACAAAAAATCCAGATGGATAGTCGTACCACACAAGGCTTAATCCTATCGCCTACGCGTGAACTTTGTTTACAAATCACCAATGAACTCAAACAATATGGTAAACATTGCAAAGGCTTACATGTGGTTGCCATTTATGGTGGTGCCAGTATTACCGAACAAGCTAAAGACGTTAAAAAAGGGGCACAAATCATTGTGGCCACTCCTGGCCGTATGAAAGATATGATCAGTCGTCGTTTGGTGGATATCTCTAAAATTGAATATTCAGTTTTAGATGAAGCTGATGAAATGCTGAACATGGGATTCTATGAAGATATCACCGATATCCTTTCGCATACACCACAAGAAAAAAATACCTGGTTGTTTTCGGCTACTATGCCAAAAGAAGTGGCAACCATTGCCAAAAAATTCATGCACCAACCGGTTGAAATAACCGTAGGTACTAAAAACGTGGGTAGTGATCAGGTTTCTCACGAATACTATTTGGTAAATGCCAGAGACCGTTATTTAGCCTTAAAACGATTGGCTGATGCCAACCCTGATATCTTTTCAGTGATTTTCTGTCGTACTAAACGCGACACCCAAAAAGTTGCCGAAAAACTCATTGAAGATGGTTATAGTGCTGGTGCTCTACATGGTGATTTAAGTCAAAATCAACGTGATTTGGTAATGAAAGCATTCCGTAACAAGCAAATTCAAATGTTGGTAGCTACAGATGTTGCTGCTCGTGGTATTGACGTTGATGATATTACGCATGTTATCAACTATCAATTACCTGATGAAATAGAAACCTATACCCACCGTAGTGGCCGTACAGGTCGTGCCGGTAAGACGGGAGTTTCCATGGTTATTGTATCTAAAAGTGAAGTACGTAAAATTAAAAGTATTGAACGCATCATTAAAAAAGACTTTGTAAAGAAGGACATTCCAAACGGTATGGAAATCTGCGAAGTCCAATTAATGTCCTTGGCCAATAAAGTACACAATACTGAAGTAAACCATGAAATTGATAAATATTTAGATAGTATCAATCAACTTTTTGAAGATACCAGTAAAGACGAATTGATTAAAAAATTCTTTTCGGTTGAGTTTACGCGTTTCTTTAATTACTATCAGAAATCTCATGACTTAAACATTTCAGCCGACGCCTCAAGTAATCGCCCTGGTGATTCAGGTGACAATACCCGATACTTTATAAATGTGGGTAAAAAAGATGGCTACGATTGGATGAAATTGAAAGATTTCCTTAAAGAAATTTTAGAGTTGGGTCGTGACGATGTTTTTAAAGTTGATGTAAAAGAAAGTTTCTCCTTCTTTACCACCGAAAGTAAGTTACAAGAAAAGGTATTGGCATTCTTTACCGATTTTAAACACAACGGTCGTTTTGTAAATGTTGAAGTTAGCGAAGACAAAGGCAGAAGTACCAGTCGCGGTAAAAGGCGTCGTGATGGCGGCAAACGTAGACGTGATGACAAACCTAGAGGCGATAGAAGAAACAGTAGACGTAAATCTGATAATAAACCTAGACGTTCTGAAACTAGAACGTCTTCAGGTTCTTCAAGACCCAGACGTTCAAGACGATAAACCAATTGTTAATTTTTAGTCAAATTAAGGGATAAAAGCCATATCTATTTTTTTGTTTAGTACTTTTATCCCTAATTTAGTCGAAATGAAAAATTGCTTCTTCCTACTTACGTTTATACTTGTATCTGCTTTTGGCTTTTCACAAGAAGAAACTTTTGTTAAAGGAAAAGTAATTAATGCTTCAGAGGCAAGTCCGTTAGAAGGTGTAAATATTGTTAACCTTACTCAAGTTATTGGTACGACAACGAACGATAAAGGGGAATTTAAACTTTCTGCTCAACCTAACGATACGCTGCATTTTTCGTATTTAGGGTTTAAATCCATAAAAGTTAGAGTAACAAACGACTGGATTAAATTTGGTAGTTCAACTATTCAATTAACCGAATTGGCTTTAGCTTTAGAAGAAGTTGTAATAAACGAATTCCGACTAACTGGCTTTTTAGAACTCGATATCCAGCAAGTACCTATTAACACCAATTATCGCTATAGAATTTCTGGACTACCGTCTACAGGTTATGAGGCAGTCAATAGATCTAATGCCGTAAACAAAGTTTTAGGCGCCATTTTTAATCCTGCCGACTTCTTGCATAACATGTTTGGTAAAAAAGGAAATGAAATGAAAAAGCTAAAACAGATGAAACAAGACGATGAAATTCGTAATCTGTTGGCTTCTCGTTACGACCGCGAAATGCTCATGGTATTATTACAAGTTGACAAGGTAGATTTAGATGAAATAGTAAGACAATGCAACTATTCGGCAGACTTTATAAATTCGGCTAACGATTTACAACTACTTGATGCCATAAGCGAATGCTACGAAGAATACAAAGTATTAAGTCGTAGCCGAAGTAGAGGTTAATATTACATTAAGCTCTAGAGTGTAACGCCACACGATTGCCTTCAGTATCTATAAAAACACCCATGTATCCATGTTCAGGAGAAATTTGGGTTTTAGACTGATAGATTTTACCGCCTGCTGCTTCAATTCTATCTAATTCGTTTTGTACATTATCAGAAATAAAATACACCAACGTACCTTCTTGACTTGGTATATAAGATTCTTGTTTTATTAAGGTACCTTGAGCCCCTGGCACCTGACCTCTGTCTGGAAACCAACCCATTAATATACCACCAAAATCTACGACGTGAATATCAATTTTAAATACAGCTTCATAAAAAGCCTTCGCTCTATCCATGTCTGATACTGGTATTTCAAACCAGCCAACCATATTATTTTCCATAATTTTAATGTTCTAAAACAGTTTTTAATTTAGCTAATCCTTCTTCAAAATCCTTACCGACAGCCTTTTCAAAATTAAAAAAGAGCATCATAATATTAAATGGTATTGGATTTACACCTTTAAAGCCCCAAACTACTTTAGTTTGATTGGGCTCAAGTTCTTCAACAGTAAAATAACCTACAGATTCCGATTTCCAAGGTTTAAAAAACCGCAGCTGTGTTTCCATTCGTTGGTTTTCGTCTATATGTAGTATTTCCTGTTCACCTGTCCCTACTTCTTTGTTACCTTCCCACTTGGAAATGAAACCAATTTCGCCATCGGTACCAACAAACTCTTGCTTCATGTTTGGGTCTTTCTGTTTCCAAGGCGACCAATCATTTTGATTTTTAACATGTTTAATATAACTGAAAACTTCCGGAACTGGTTTATTGATAACTACACTTCGATTAACTTCATAATTTCTAGGAGCTACCAAGGCCAAAACTAGAATTAGAGCCAAGAGCCCTAATAGGATATAGATAATAATCATAAGAATAAAATGTTAGTTGGTTATTCTAAAACTACTAAATCATTTATTGATTATAAAATCTTTTAACAATATCATCATAACTTTTAACAGTCTTTTTTATCCAATCCAAACGTTTTTCTTGCTTTTCGCTTTCGGTCAATTCCCAATTAATTGTAGATTTTTTTAAACGTGTGGTAACATCTTGAAGTAAAATAGCTGCTGATACAGAAATGTTTAAACTCTCTGTAAAACCATACATCGGAATCTTAACATAGCAATCGGCTTGATCTAAAACTTCTTGTGACAATCCTTCGGTCTCACGACCAAAAAAGAAACAGGACTTTTTGCTAACATCAAAATCTTGAAGGAAACAATCGTTTGTATGTGGTGTTGTAGCTACAATTTGATAGCCTTGGTTTCGCAAACTGGACAAACAGCCCTTTACATTATTATAACGGTTTAAATCGACCCATTTTTGGGCTCCCATGGCAATCTCACGATCTATTCGCTTACTGTTTATCTCTTCAATAATGTTGACTTCCTGTATACCAAAAACATCACAGCTTCTAATTACTGCACTGGTGTTATGGAGTTGATAAACGTCTTCTATAGCTACTGTAAAATGTTTAGTACGCTGTGATAATACATTTTGGAATCTGGCTTTTCTATTTTCAGTTAAATAGCCTTCCAAATGTTCCAATAATGCTAAATCTACCATCTAATTATTTGAACCTATGTTACCTTGAGCAACCAAAACATCCAATTGCGTATCACTTAAATGCACATTTATATATCCATTTACAGTTTCTACTTCATCATAGCCAAATGGTGTGCCATCATCAAGCAATTCAACATTTGTTTCGCTAACTCCCGTATCACCTTCTACATTATTAAATGTAAAAATAATTGGTCCTGTTGTTGCAAAATCATTAGCATGTATATGGCTTGGGTAAGAAGACCCAGACACTGCATTCTCTAGTGTGATAACAGCTAATGCCGTTCCATTGTTTCTTTGATAAAATGTTGCAGTACCTTGAATTCCGGGTACATCAACCTCATTTAATGGGTATGCTAGTGCAGCTCCCGTTAATTCGTTTTCACCAATATCACCATTCGATACTATGGTTTGCAAATTTGCAGGATCCAAATGCACATTTATATGGCCATCATATTCGGCAATATCTGTAAAGCCAAACTCGGTACCATCGTCCAATTGTGAGACATTTGTTTTACTAATACCTGTATCGCCATTTAAATTATTAAATGTAAAAACCACTGCTCCGCCTTCAAGAGCTGTATTATTGTGAATATGAACCGGTAGCATAGTCCCATTAGCCGTATTGGTTAACTCAATAACCGCTAGTGCCTCTCCATTTTCACGTTCTGAAAATTTTGCCGTACCACTTATTCCAGACATTTCTACATCGCTTAAAGCATATGTTTTTGTGTTTCCGGTTAAATCATTTTCTCCTATATCGCCTTGAGCTAAAAGCGAATCTAAATTATTGGAGCTTACATGCACATTTAGATGACCATTAAAGATTATAAGCTCTTCATAAGTTATAGGTGTACCATCATCTAAGGCTGTAAATATTGTGGTACTTCTTCCTGTATTACTATTAACTGGGTCTAATGTAATGGCGACAGAACCTCCTTCAACTGCCGTTTCATAATGAATATGGGCAGGATGATTACCATTATTAGTATCTAATCCGGATAATATAACTTGTGCAGTAATGGATAGGTCTTCATTTTTAACAAAGCGTACATAACCCGTAACAATTGGGTTTTCCACAGCACTTAAATCATACTCAATGTACGTTAATCTTGAATCGATAGGAATTGAATTTTCATCACTCGCACAATTGGTAAATAGAATTGTGGCAACAGAAAACAGTAGTAATATAGATTTCTTCATAAATTATTTAATAACACTCTAAATTTACAATTTATACTATAAAACCAAATAAGTTATTAATTATTATCTCGTAATTTTTATAATTTTAAGCTATGAAGCATATTGTAGTACTTACTGGAGCAGGCATGAGTGCCGAAAGTGGATTAAAAACTTTTAGAGATGCCAACGGACTTTGGGAAGGTCACGATGTTATGGAAGTGGCTTCACCAGAAGGTTTTGCCAAAAATCCGGAATTGGTTTTAGAGTTTTACAACCAAAGACGCAGGCAATTACTGGAAGTTGAACCAAATGCTGCCCATTATGATTTAGCCAAACTTGAAAACGAGTATAGTGTATCTATTGTTACCCAAAATGTAGATGATTTACACGAACGCGCAGGAAGTTCTAACGTTTTACACTTACATGGTGAACTATTAAAAGCTAGAAGCACTTACAATGAAACAGATATTGCCAATTGGAAAACCGATTTGGTTTTGGGTGATGTCTGTCAAAAAGGTTACCAAATGCGACCGAATATAGTTTGGTTTGGCGAAGCCGTTCCTATGATTGAAAAAGCCATTGAAGTATGTGCAACAGCAGATATCTTAATGATAATTGGCACTAGTATGCAAGTGTATCCTGCTGCTAGTTTAATGTATTATGTACCCAATGGCACACCAACCTATTTTATAGACCCAAAACCGGCCATAGGAAGCACGAAAAATCTAACCGTAATTGCTCAACCCGCAACTGTTGGTGTTGGTTATGCTATTGAACAAATAAAACTAATTTAAATACTGTTCAATATTCTGGATTAAACCGTTTGTTAATTCTAGTAACATTTCACTTAAATTTTTAATACTTTCAGAACTATTGAATCTGTATTCTAATTGAGCGAAAACAGTTGCTTTATGTTTGTCATTAAATTTTGTTTTAGCTAAAACTTTATTATTGTCATCCACTTCAAGGCCAAGACCATTATTCGCCACAAATAAGCCAAAATTCGCATCCATCATATACAAATTATTATTATTGACAACAGACTCTACATAATCTAAACGCTGAAAATAACGTATAATGTTATTTTGTAAATCTTCATTTATAATAAGGTTAATACTGCCGCTGGAAATCATATTATTAAAAGTGGCTCGATTAGCTTTAAAGGTATGCCTTCCTGCTAAATCAGAAAAAATCCTTTTTAAAATAGATTTATCACCTTCATCAGGAACAAATGTTTTTGCTGAATCTATTTGTGCTATAACTACTAGCTCATAGTCTATTTGCTCTTGCAAAAGTTCTTTTTGAATTTCTAAATCTTCTTTTAGATTCTTCAAAATGGTTTTTTCATGAACCCTATTTTGTTTCTCTTTATTCCATGTATTAATCTGTAAGGCTATAAGAATACCTATTACCACTAGAACAATTTCCCCAATGGCATAGAAGAAATAGCGCTGTGCTCTATTCTGCTCCAGCAATTTTTTTCTGATTTTTCGTAATGCTGAAACCATTAGTCAATACGTTTAAGGTCCAAATCCTGAAAATCGAAACTAAAATCGATGTTAGGTGAAATACCTTTCATAGTAAAACCATTGGCTTTTCCATTTTCATCTATTGTGAACATGGCAAAGGCATCGGCATTCATATCTTGATATTCCCATTTAATGGCAAAGGTTTCTTCCTTGTATTGTTTCAATGGACCATTTAATAATGGAGACCGATGACACTTAATCCATAACTGATTATCTTTCTCGAACACTTCAATTTTACCAAACCAAACATCTTGGTACACGCCTATGTATTTGCTTTTATCAACGGCATCTTGATCCATATTGGCTACAGCTTCCCAAACCTTATTTGTTGCAGCATCGTCACCGCTTTTAAACGATTTCATATAGGCTGCATACTTGTCAATCCACTTAAAGTCATCCAACTCAAAATACATGTCCAAAACGGTATTGGATATGGCAGAAAACATAGCACCACCATCATTACTGGTATTGGTTAAAATAACGATTCCCAAATTCATATCAGGAATTAAAATGGTTTGCGATAACATACCTGGCAAACCTCCTGTGTGTTCTACCTTCATATTGCCTTTAACATCAGACAAAAACCAACCCAAACCATAACCCGAAAAGTGTGAATTGTAACGTGGATTACGATTAACATCCATGACCGAATGGATTTTCCACATATTGTTATGATTGGCTTGATTGAATAATTGGCTGCTTAATTTATCACCATATTTACCTTTGTTTAATTGTAGTAACATCCATTGGGATAAATCATTCACATTAGAGAAAATACCACCTGCTGCTCCATTTATCATTTCTTCAAAGGTTGGAATAATTCTAATATCACCTTGTTCTGTGGAATGTGAAGCCGATAGATTACTGGTGTCTTTAATGTTTGCCAACGCTCCATAGGTATTGTCCATACCCAATGGCTTAAAAATTCGGCTTTCCACAAAAGCTTCCCAAGTCATACCACTTTTTCGGGCAATAAGCTCACCAGCTACTAAATACAACAGGTTGTCATAATCCCATTTGGTTCTAAAAGCTGACTCTTGTTTCAAGTGCTGAAAACTTGACAACAAATCGTCCATGGTAAAATCGCTGCCTTGTGGAAAAAACATGAGGTCACCTGCGCCTAATCCCAATCCGCTGCGGTGTGTGACCAAATCCACAATATTAAAATTTTCCTCAACATAATCATTATACATGGTGAATTCTGGAATATGGTCTTTAACCTTGTCGCTCCAGTTTATTTTACCTTCTTCAACCAAAATAGCCAAAGCCGCTGTGGTAAAAGCCTTGCTGTTGGACGCAATGGCAAAGTTGGTATGTTCGTTAACTGGTGCTTTGGTTTCAATGGATTTTACACCATAACCTTTTTCATGCAGAATGTCACCATCCTTTACAACTGCAACCGCACAACCAGCCACATTAAACTTGGTCATAGCATAATTAACAATAGAATCTATTTGTTGTGAGGTAACTTGTGCTTGAAACTGGCTAATGCAACATGTAATAAGAAATAGAAATATCGTTGCTTTTCTTTTTGTGGATTTCATAAAGAATAGTTGGTTGATTAATAATTAACGATTTGAAAGATAGCTAATTCCATAAGGAATTCCTATTGTTAAAAACAGTACTGCATATCATTTGACTTTATCAATTTAAACTACTAACTTCGTTTACGCCTGATATAATTAATTCCAACAATTCATATCAGTACGTTTTGCTTAATACAAAAAACCTCATTCAATGAATATAAATCATCTAGAATTTTTCTTTGTTTTTAAATGAGAGAAATAGAAAAAAAATGGTTAGAAATAGGCTATAAATGTTTTGCTCATGAAGGTCCAAAAGGACTTAAGATAGAAAGATTATCTAAAGAAGTCGGGAAAAATAAATCTTCATTTTATCATTTGTTTGCTGATTTAGAAGTTTTTACGGAAAGTTTATTGGAGTTTCACTTAAGTCGAGCAAAAAATATTTCAACAAAAGAATCAAATGCAAAGAATGAAGAAGAATTAATATCCATTATCATTGAACATAAAACTGACTTATTATTTAACCGTCAACTTAGAATCCATAGAAACCACCCTTTATTCAAAGAATACCTTGATCGTATCATGCAATTTTCCGTTCAGGGGTTACTCCCTGTATGGAAAAACATAATTTCCTTATCAGAGAATAGTGCTTTAGCACAAATGGTTTTACATCTTAGTTTGGAGAATTTTTATCTTCAAATTACAGACGAGACCCTAAACGAGTCTTGGCTAAAGTCATACTTTGCTGATATTCGGCAAATGGTTTTTCTCTTTAAAGGTCAATTAGACGGAAACGTCTAAAATCTTACGTACAGCTTCTCTAATTTTGTCTGAAAGGCAGATTAGACATGGAGTTTCACAAGTTACACATGTTGTTGCTTTGTATAGCATTAATAATTAATCAAGGCTGCACTGTGGTTAAAATAACAATAAGCGAAAAGAGAAATCCAATTCTGCAACAAGTAACAATTGGAAAAAACAGTAAGATAAAAACTTGGGGAGCAATCAAAGTAAACAAGTCTCACTTTTTCCCTTCAAGTTTTCAGATTAAAGTTGATGATATGGTTATTTACATCGATCCTGTAGGACTTGAGAATGCCGAGTATGCAGACTATATTTTGATAACACATGCTCATCCAGACCATTTCTCTTTTGAAGATATAAAAAGTCTTTTAAAAGATGAAACAACGATTATTTGTTCAAAGGGCGTTTCAAAAAAACTGTTAGATTTCGAAAATAAAATCCAAGTCGTAAAGCCTAATCATCAACTAGAACTTGAGGGTTTAAGCATCGCGACAACTTTTGCATACAATACAAAATCAGTTTTTTTATGGATTAAAGCACACCCTAAATCGCAAGATAATGTAGGCTATGTTCTCACATTAAAAAATGGTCTAAAAATATACCATGCAGGAGATACAGACTATATCACTGAATTGGAAGACCTAAATGATATTGATGTCGCTTTGGTTCCAATTGGAGGAGATAATCTAACTATGAATGGAGAGGAAGCTGCCAAAATTGTAAATAAGATTCGACCTAAAGTTACTATTCCAATGCACTATGAAATAAAAAACATAGAAGAATTGAATCGGTTTGAAATTTTGTTAAACAAAAGAACCAAAGTCATTAAATTAAACTAGGAAAGTAAATTAAGAATATCAAAGAAATATGACACTTCAAGATTTAGGATATAATGATTACTTCCAAAAATTAAGACTCGATAATAATCTTGAGGGTTTTGAAATTGGTCGTGTAATAGCCGAACACAAGGAAAGGTACATTGTAAAGAATGAAAAAGATGAATTTGAAGCAGAGATTACGGGAAATTTAAGGTTTTCTGCCAAAAGTCGTAAAGACTTTCCAGCCGTTGGAGATTGGGTTTCTCTAATAAATTATGAACCCAATTTTGCAATTATTCATAGCATTCTACCTAGACTTTCTATTCTATCCAGACAAGCTGTGAACAAATTTGGTGAGTTACAAATAATTGCCAGCAATATTGATTATTGCTTGATTGTGCAATCCGTTAATAGAGATTTTAGCATTAACCGATTGGAACGATATTTAACTCTGTGCTACAGTTCTAAAATTGAGCCAATAATTGTTATTACTAAAACAGACTTAACGGACGCGCATAACTTGAATGATTTGCTGAATAAAATAAAAATCAGAATTGAAAGTGTTCCTCTTATCCACGTAAGTAATGAAACAAAGGTTGGAATTGATAAATTGAAAAAACTTCTCTACAAAGGAAAGACATATTGTCTTCTTGGTTCATCAGGTGTGGGAAAATCATCCTTGATTAACAACTTGATTGGAGGAAGTCGAATGAAAACAGCCACTATTAGCGAAAGCATTGATAGAGGTAAACACGTTACAACACATCGTGAATTAATTCCCATGATAAATGGAGCCATACTTATTGACAATCCAGGAATGCGAGAAGTCGGTATTACGGACGGTGTACAAGGAATTGAAAGTACATTTGAAAAAATATATGACTTTGCCCAAAATTGTAAGTTTTCAGATTGCACACACACTTCTGAATCAGATTGTGCAGTTCAACTAGCTATTGATAATGGACAAATAGAGATATCGCATTTTGAAAACTTTATAAAAATGGAAAGAGAGAAAGAACATTATGAATCAACTGTAGCCGAAAAACGGAGAAAGGACAAGGATTTTGGAAAAATGATAAAAATCTATAAGAAAACAAAAAAATAAAAGAAGTAGTAAGCACAACAATGTGTAAGAGCAATAGCGATTTGGGTCCTAATTCAAACCGCTTTTTCATTTAATTAAACTATATGTAATTTGAAAAAGTAATCGCTTAAAATCGGTTGCTGCACATACACAAAACGTAAACGAAACTCATAATTTTCAGGGGCGATTCTTCTCCTCAATCCATTTACTCATATACTTTGTGCTTTGTAAAGTTTGATGCTGTAACATCTGCCCAATAGAATTGTTAAGCCTATGGTTTTCTAAATTCTCTTGCAATTGTTGTAATCGTGCTATAAATTCTTTTTGATTAGTTTCCTTATTAAATCGTGTATTTAGAACCTTAAAGCCATTCTGTTGTTTGGTTTTCCATTGGTTTTCATCAGTACAGAGTTGTACAGCCTTATTGGCAAAATCTGTAGGATTTTCTTCTATAAAACCATTAGATTCTAAATTCCCAAACATACCTTCGGCAGCAATGGTGCTCATGATACATGGTGTACCATTTTTCATAGCATCAATCAACTTGCCTTTTAGTCCTGCGCCAAATTGTAATGGTGCCAAACACACTTTAGCATGTTGCATGACTCGATCAACATCATCAGCAAAACCCTTGATGATAAATCCTTCCCTTTCATTATGTAGTTGCAGGACTTTTTGTAAAGCATAGGCTCCATATACATGCATTTCTGCTTTGGGCAATTGTTTTCTGATTAATGGCCAAATATTTTTTTTGAGATACAAAACCGCTTGATAATTGGGTTCGTGTAAAAAGTTACCAATGGTTATAAAATGCTGCCGTGCTTCAAAATTAGGAAGTTGTGCTATGACCTCATCTTCTAGCCTATCTTCCATAAAGGGTAGATAAGCCAACAGTGATTTATCAATATGCAAGTCATGAACCAACAAATCCATTTCGTATTCTGAAATAATCAAACTTAAATCACTTCGGTAAATACTTGCCAATTCTCGTTTAAAGGTATCGTTCAATAAATAGGTCCTCTCAAAAAGCTTTTGGTCTTTAAAAGCTTGGTGTCTGCCTTTTCGGAGTCCGTGCAAATCTTCGGTATCGAGAATTCGTAACGCACTCGGGCAATTTTCAGAAACACGCCAACCAAATTGTTCTTCCATCATAAAACGGTCAAACAATACAACGTCTGGGTTCAGTTCCGTTACAAACTCATCAAAAGTACTGGAATTCACTTCAATTGACTTTTGAGAAATTCCTATAGATTCCAAATCAAATGCTTGCTTGCGCTTTTCACAAGGACTAGCAAAGGTTGTTTGATAATCTAGCAATTGAAACGTTTCTATAAGCTGCATCATCCTACTCCCAGCCGCAGAACTCTTGGGTTCTGGCCAGACGTAGCCTATGATGAGCAACCTGAACATGGATTATTCTGGTTTTGGCTCTAAACCATATTTTACGCGTACAGCTTGCGCCCAATTAATAACCGACTGAATTTGTGCATCGGTCAATTTAGCCTCACCATGTGTCCACGTATAGGAATTTAATGGCATTTCTTTTTCTTCAACCATTTCAATCAACTCCTCCAACTTGTGGTCTTTTTTCTTGGTAGAATAGTCATCCCAAATCGATACATTAAAATGCCCCTTACCATGCTTTACGTGGTCTGCCAACCAATAGTTAACTGGTGTAATATTATTATACCAAGGATATCGTGTAGCATTACTGTGGCAATCATAACAGCTTTCCTTTAAAATAGCTTCAACATCCTGTGGCGGATTGGTATCGTTTAAAAAGGCATTAATGGCCAAATCGCCATCGTTCTTTTCTGGACCAAAAAATTGTGCGATTATAAATGCTGCTAATAGTATGAGTAAGAGTTTCTTGAAAAGTTTCATTTTATGTATTTTTAGATTTTAAAAATAGAAAATATTCGTGACTACAGAGCAACTTTACGAAGAATTAAATTATGTAAACCATTCACGGGAAAAGCGACTGTACTATGCCGATTTGGTTATTGATAATCCAGATTTGATTCCCAAACTGTTGGATATTCTCTTTATGGTTGATGATAAGGTATCTTGCCGAGCAGCTTGGGTTTTTGAGTTTATGTGTGGGGAAAATTTGGAAGCAGCTATTCCTTATTTGGATACGTTTACAGAAAACTTTGGTAAAGTTCATTTGGATTCGGCTGTGCGTCCAGTGGCTAAAGTCTGCGAATACTTAATAAAGGCCTTTTATTCAAAAACGGACAATAAAATCAAAACAGCTTTAAAACCCATTCATAAAGAGCGTATCATTGAAGCCTGTTTTGATTATATGATTAATGATGAAAAAATTGCTCCTAAAGCCTACGCCATGAATACACTTTATTTACTTGGACAAGATTATGATTGGATTCATCCAGAATTAGCACTCATCTTGGAACGTGACTACCAAATGCAGAGTTCAGGATTTAAGGCCAGAGCACGACATATTTTGAGAAAAATAAAACCGTAGCAGTTATCTTTTAGTTCCCAGCATATACAAAACAACACCTGGACCGGACTTTAGTTTTCCCATATCCCAATTATAATCATCAGAATTGTCCAAACTTGTAACCAGCTCTTGCATTTCCTTTATTGAATAGGTTCGTAATGAAGATACAACGCCATCCCACAGTACAAATAGTGGAACTATTGGAATAAGGTAAGTAAACAAAATACGACCAAGCTTAAACGGTCTTATAAAAGGTGTGGTAAGCCATACACTTATAGGGGAAAACAACATGGCCAATATACTGGGAACACTCCGTTCTTGGGCTTCAAAAATAGCAATTGCGGCATTTGAATCCACAGCATTTTGGAGAATTTGCCTAGCATCTTGAGGTTTAAAATGATGCAATGATAGGAACTGAGTTCTTAATCCTTTAAGTTCTTTTGGAACATTTCTGGCATCGATAGGCACACTTATAAATTCAAAATTGTTCGCTAGCTTTTTGGTGTATTCAAAAGCTGGAATATTGGGATAGTAATCCGTTAGAATAATTTTTAAATCGGGAATGTCTTTTATCAATTCACTATTCAACCATAACAATCCACCACCGCCACCTGAACCTAAATCCACAATTTGGTTGGTATCGGCTTTACTTAAACCCTTTTTTATAATTGGAATAACGGGTTTATATAGCTTCGTTTTATTAGACAAGAATTGTAAAAAGTCTGTACCATAATTCCTTAAAAAATTTGGAAACCATTTTTGATCTTCAAATTCAAACAAATGTATGCGTCCCATTATGTCACCATTTTAAAATGTTCTGAATTTCTTCATTTGTAACAAGCAACAATTTACTCACAACCAATCTTGAAGTCAATGTTTTCCAATCCTTATTTTGCTGAAAAATTGATTTTAAAATAGGCTCTGCTTTATCAAACTCTTTATTGTTAAGCAAATTGATGGCATACCAATATTTCATTTCCAAATTATCAGGAAATAGCTCTTGGGCTTTCATATACAGTTTTTCCGCTTCTGCTGAATCTCCATGCTCCATGGCCACATCGCCTCTATTCATAAAATCATAGGCCTTGTGGATTTTCATCAAGCGTTCCAATTCCTGAACAGGATTCTCATGATCTTCAACACGTAAATCCATAACGGTATCTTCCCAAGAATTTCCGGTAGATTCGCCCTTAACGATCAATATAGCAGCAGACTGTTTTCCACGAATATCTCCGCGTTCCTTTTCTGCAGCTTTCATGGCAACCAACATACGTTCACTTAAACTGCCTGTTGCAGTTTCAAAAGCTTTAGCCATAGCATCCCACACCGTGTTGTTCAACATCATATTGGCCTGTACCGAAAAGTTATTGCCTTTTCTATGACCAGCTTCAGCTATACAAAAGCTTCCAGTGTGTGTCGCTACTTCGCCTTTGTGATTTAAAAAAGCAACTTGCCGATATATTTGTCCAGAATCATTATCAAGCAACGCTTTTAATGCTTGTTCTGGGCTCAATCCTTCAGCCATTAAAGCCAATCCTTTTGGTCCATAACTTGGGTTCACCAAAGATTGCGTAGCTACTACGCCAACGCCAGCTTTTCCGTAGGTTACAATACTGCCTACGCTAAACCAATGACTTTGTACAGCAACACCCATTTCTCCCGTTACCAAATCGCGAGCGACAATCGAATAGGTATGTGTGAAAGGTTCTGATTTTTTGTAAACTTGTAAAACGTGAACTCAGAAGCTAAAATTATAAATAAAAAAATATATCTATTCATAGTTGTAATTTTAATTACCTAATATACTTAAAAAATGAAATAGTTGTAATTCCTCCAAAGGCAAAAATCCAATAATACAACTCGTCGTCAGTTCGAGTGATTTTGAGGTAAGAAAAATATTATCGAGAACTATATTTGAGTTGAAATTCTTATTCTCGATACAAATTTCACTTATTTTCAATAGTAAAATTTACTCGAATTGACGAATTTCATCAAAATGCTCAAAAAGTTAACGATAAATCTTATTACTTGACCTTTCATGCTTCAGTCTAAAAATAGTATCTTTGCATCTTTTAAAAACAAAGCGAAATCATGTCTATATCATCATTAAATGCCATCTCTCCTATTGATGGACGTTATAGAAATAAAGTTGAAAAATTAGCACCTTATTTTTCAGAAGAAGCATTAATAAAATACCGCGTTCAGGTTGAAATAGAATATTTTATTGCCTTATGTGAAATTCCTCTACCTCAACTAGCCGATTTTGATGCAAATCTATTTGATGATTTACGTGCTATTTATAAAAATTTCACGCCTATTGACGCTTCTGCCATAAAGGATATTGAAAAAGTTACAAACCATGATGTTAAAGCTGTAGAATATTTTATAAAAGAACAATTTGATGCTTTAAACATTTCAAAATATAAAGAGTTTATCCACTTTGGTTTGACTTCACAAGACATCAATAATACAGCTATTCCCTTAAGTATAAAGGATGCTATGAACGATGTATATGTTCCAGAATATATGGCTGTATTAGAAAAGCTTCAGGCACTTTCTGAAGAATGGTCAGAAATATCTATGTTAGCTAGAACTCATGGTCAACCAGCATCGCCTACGCGATTGGGGAAGGAGATTGCCGTTTTTACTACACGCTTAAAGGAACAATTCAATTTATTGAACGATATACCAAGTGCGGCCAAGTTTGGTGGTGCCACAGGAAATTTCAATGCTCATAAAGTAGCCTATCAAAATATTGATTGGAAAACTTTTGGTGCCGATTTTGTACAAGGTAAATTAGGGTTGTATCACTCGTTCCCTACCACTCAAATTGAACATTACGATCATATGGCGGCTTTGTTTGACTGTTTGAAACGCTTAAATACCATTATTATTGACTTGAATCGTGATATCTGGACGTATGTTTCTATGGATTACTTTAAACAAAAAATTAAAGCTGGTGAAGTTGGTAGCTCTGCCATGCCGCATAAAGTTAATCCTATTGATTTTGAAAATAGTGAAGGGAATTTAGGTATTGCCAATGCGTTGTTTGAGCATTTATCAGCCAAACTACCTATCTCGCGTTTACAGCGTGATTTAACAGATAGCACTGTTTTACGAAATGTTGGTGTACCATTTGGCCATACACTTATTGGTTTTAAATCGACTTTAAAAGGCTTAAATAAGCTATTATTGAACGCAGACAAATTTGCCGAAGATTTAGAAAATAATTGGGCCGTTGTTGCCGAAGCCATTCAAACCATATTGAGACGTGAGGGCTACCCTAATCCTTATGAAGCTTTAAAAGGATTAACCAGAACCAATGAAAAGATCAATCAAAATTCCATTTCGAATTTTATTGATACATTAGAAGTCTCAACAGAAATAAAAACCGAACTTAAAGCTATTTCACCAAGTAATTATACAGGTATTTAGTGTTATTATGCTAACCGACAAACAATCTTTAATTCTTTGTGCTACAGTCGCTTTAGGCTTTTCAGCTTGTGGTATAATTGGTATTCTGGATAACTATGCTGTTATTGGTTTACTGGTTGTTTGTTTTTTAGTAATTATTGCTAATATTTTAATTATCAAAAGCAAAAAAGAGTTTTATGAGCAAACGGATGAATTAGATAATTCCGATCAAAACGAGATATAAAAAAAGGGATCAAATTGATCCCTTTTTTTATTTATGACTAATAGATATTATTTAAAAAAATCTGTAATGCCATCTAGTTGCATGTTATCAAAATCTGCACTTTGAACCGCATTGGCCAATGTGGCTATTTTTTCTGGCCGCATATCATCACCTAATACTCTAATAATTCCGAAACCCATATCTGGAGAATTGGCAAAAATTACTACTTCGTCGGCTGAATCATCATCACCTATGTATTTTATTTCAAACTTCATGGCTTGGTCTCTAAACTCCATAAGCTCAACATACTTTTTATCTTGTAAAATTAGTTTTACCTTTTCTAATTCTGTTTTATAAGTATCTGAATTGGTGTCGCTCATTTTATAACCCAAGAAATTCAATTTCTTTAAAGAATTGTAGGCCTCTTTCTGATCTTCAGACAAACTGGCCACATCCAACTTTACAACAGATGTTGGTAAATCTGCCGATATAAAATTTGGTGCTTCTTGATTATCTACAAAATAGGTTTGCAATGTTGGTCCATTATTACAGCTTACTAGCAAGATACTTGCTAGTAAACCGTAAAAAAATGTTTTGATTGATGTTTTCATAATATCTATATAGTGATTCGAATTACTGTTTCTTTTTCTCCAAGTGCTCACCGCCTTGAATGTTCATTTTTTGGGTCAGCTTTGAAATCTGATTTAAATCTATATCTCCTGTTAAGGATACAACTACGGTTTCAAATTCACGCTTTTTTCCGTTCATTTCAATATCTGCATCTTTAGTAATGGCTCCCAAACCATCCACAAACATTAAAAATTCACTAACGTGGTCTGAATCACGACCTTCTTTAACATAGAACGTCATGTTAACACCATCGTCCTTCACTACCATTAATTCTTCCAAACCACTTTTACGCTTATTTACCCAATTGGTAACATCTGATGAAATAGATTTGCTTCCTGTAGTAATTACTTTAAAGCTAGTAATACTATTTACCATTTTAATGTATTCCTGCGTTTCAGGGTCATCTGTATCAATATCCATCTTTGCTAACATTTGAAACATTTTTGGCTTAATAGAGATATAAGTTACTTCTGGGTTGTCAGCATACTTGGCAAAAATATCTTGTGCCATGGATGTTAACGGCATCATTAATAATGCCATTGCAACTAAAATTACATTCTTTTTCATTGAGTTTGATTTATTATTTATTAGAGTTTTCATTGTTTTTCTATTTAAAAATTATACTTCTAGTGTTTTTAATATATAATTAGTTTAATTTATTTTTTTACAAAGCGTTTTACAATACGGGAATCTCCATATTCAATTTGAATTAAATATACGCCAGCTTGCCAGTCGGAAACATTTATGGTATTCTTATTTGCATTTACAGCCTGAGTTTGTAATTGCTTTCCTTGAGAATCCACTACAGTAACATTGGCACCATTAGCCATTTCTGAAGGTAAATCTATAGTCACTATATCTTGTGAAGGATTTGGATAAACTTTTAAATCTTTGAATACCATACTGTCTTCGGTTAATATGCTAGCCGAAGATTCTTTTAACTGAACTTGGTCGCCTATTAAATCAAAATTAATTTTCGTTAAATCTATATTACCTGTAAAAGAAACTAAAACGGTTTCAATATGTCGTTGCTTGCCTTTAGCTTTAGTGTTAGAATCATTAATATGATTGCTTATACCGTTAACAAAAATTAAAACTTCTTCAACATGGTCTGCATCTTTTCCTTCTTTAACATAGAACTTAACAAGGGTTCCATCATCTCTAACCTCCATTAACTCATCTAAATCCTTAGATTTCGAATCGACCCAAGTACTAATATCAGTTGAAATGCTCACTTTTCCTGTAACAAGAACTTTTAAACTGGTAATACTATTAATCATTTCTAGATAATCTTGGGTTTCAGCATCGTCGGTATCAATATCCATTTTTGCTAAAATTTGAAACATTTTTGGCTTAATATCTACATACGTTACATCTGGGTTTCCATCATATTTTGCAAAAACATCTTGTGCCATAGAGGTCAAAGGCAGTAGTAAAATTGCCATTAACAAGGTAACTGCATATTTTTTTGCAGTATGTGCTGTGGTAGTATTTTTAGTTTTCATTTTTTTAATTGTTATTTAAAAATTCGTTGAATGGGATTATTTAGCTCATCTAAATAATTCACAGATTCAGTGCCTTTACCCATACTTTCAAGGTAACCAATGCTTGATGTACCTTTATTTAAGTTGCTTGACACCATTTGCATGGCTTCTTTAAATTGGTTGAAAGCCATTTGTTGCTCTTCTTTAGATGGCTCTTGTAAAAAGGGCGACCCAAAATAGAAGCCGAAAAATAAGACAGCTACAGCAGCGACAGAAATCCACGTATAATTAAATGTTCTCTTAGTTTTTAATGGAACGTCTTTTGTAAACTGCTCTTTTTCATTTACCAAAAAATAGGCGAAGATGGGTTTGTACATTTCCAAATGTGGCGCTACAGTTTCTTGAGAAAAATAGCTTTTTAACTGTTGCTCTTCTAGTAATGTGGTTTCACCATTTTCGTACTTTTCCAGTAACTTTTCTATATTATTTAATACCATAACTATGTGTATTAGTTAATTTTTCTCTTATTGTTTTTCGTGCTCTCGATAATGCCACCCGTATTGCTGTAGGATTCATATCAAGCATTTTTGCTATTTCGTCGTAATCGTACTGTTCTATATCTCGCAATTGAATAACCATTTTCTGCTGTTCTGGTAAATCTTCAATAATACGTCCAACCCAATCTAAACTATCATTTAACTCAACTTGTTTTTGTACTGAAACAGTATGATCTTGATAATTACTGTGTACAATTTTTAAGTTTTGAGCTTGTTTTGACTTTAATTTATCTAAACAAAAATTCTTCGTCATGGTCATAGAAAACGCTTCTACGTTTTTATACTCGCTCATTTTTGCTTTGTTATTCCACAATTTCAACAACACTTCCTGAGTGGCGTCTTCTGCCTCTTCCCGTGATACTAGTAATCGTTTTGCCAAACGAAACACTTTGTCTTTAAAAGGCATTACAATATGTAAAAACTCCGTTTGTGTCATTATTTGTGGTTGGGTCATTTTAAGCTTTTTGGCTTATTTACTATTACGACGACCGACTATTAATTTTGTTACAAAAAATTTTTATTCTACAATAAAGTAACTACTTTTAAACTGAAAAAGAATATTTTAATGCTATGAAAAAACTATTTTTTATTGTTAGCTCAATATCCTTATGTTTCTTATTTACGGGTTGTTTTGAAGATTTAGACGACAATCCTGCTAGCGTAAGTGAGTTAAACGATTTTGTTTATAGAGGTATGAATGCCTATTACCTATATAAATATGATGTTCCAGATTTATTAAACGACCGTTTCAATAATGGTGGTTATGAAGATTTTATTACAGGGTTTTCTTCACCTGAAGATTTGTTTTATCATTTACGCTATTTACCAGAAACAGTTGACAAGTTTAGTTGGATAACCAATAATTATATTGCTCTAGAGCAATTTTTCCAAGGTAATTCAGCTACAAATGGAATGGACTTTGGTCTAGTTGAGTATCCAAACAATCCAAATTCCCTATTTGGTTTTGTAGGTTATGTTATGCCAGGAACCCATGCAGAAAATCAAGGAGTAGAACGTGGTAATATTTTTTATGCTGTAAATGGCACACCTTTAAATCGAAATAATTATTCTGATTTATTAAGACAAAATAGCTATACCATTAATTTAGCCACTTATGATGACAATGGAACACCTGAAACCGCTGACGATACTATTACACCCAATGGACAAAGCATAAGTTTAAGTAAGCTTAACTATACAGAAAACCCCATTTTCAAAACCGAAATCTTTGAGATCAACGGAACTAAAGTTGGATATTTAATGTACAATGGATTTACTAGAAATTTTGATTCGCAATTGAATGCTGTATTCGGAAATTTTCGGTCTAACAATGTACAGAACGTCGTGTTGGATTTACGTTATAATCCAGGAGGATCTGTAAATACAGCCATTTTATTATCTAGTATGATTGCAGGACGAACAGGAGAAGTTTTTAGTACCGAAGAATGGAACAGCGATATTCAAGCCACTTTATCACCTGAATCTGTAACCAACAGATTTACAAGCAATGACAATGGTGCGCCTTTAAATATTTTGAATTTAGATAAGGTATATATACTAGCAACAAAACGATCAGCTTCAGCAAGTGAACTCGTTATCAATAGTTTAGATCCCTATATAGATGTTATACACATAGGTACCAATACTGCTGGTAAATTTCAAGCATCTGTAACATTATACGACTCTCCCGATTTTAGGCGTTCAGGTGCTAACCCATCACATTTGTATGCTATGCAGCCACTAGTTTTAAAATCCCTAAACGCTGTTGGAAATACAGATTATTCAAACGGTTTGACACCTGATATTTTAGTGTCTGAAAACTACAGCAACATGGGTGTTTTAGGTGATGAAAATGAATTACTCTTATCGGTAGCATTACAGCATATTTCTGATAATACAAGATTACCACAACAAACTTTTGAACCCTTAAATGTTATTGGAGGTAAAGAAACATTTTTTCCACCCAATACAGGGATGTATAAATAAAAAGAGCCGCATATGCGGCTCTTTTTATTATAATGTTAAGTTTAATCCTAAACTTATATTCCGTCCTAGTGTTGAGTACCCATACAACTCTTGATAATCTTCGTTAAAAACATTATCTAAATTTGCAAAAATTGTAAGTTTATTATCTAATATGCTGTGACTAACGTAAAAATCCAACAGGTTATAACTTTCTAAAACTACAGTATCGTTCTCAAAAGTCATAGAATTATAAACCATATCATTTCTATCATCATTATACTGATATGCTAAACTAAACAATGTGGCTTTACCCAATCTGTAGTTTAGTTGTCCATTGATTTTTAATTCTGGGATTCTCAAATCTAAATCTTCTGGAACTTTGGTATAAGTTACATTGGCATTCAAGCTTAAAGCTTTTGTTATATTGTAATTGGCAGTAAATTCTAAACCACTTGCTGTAAATTCATCTTCAACATTTTTATATTGATAGACAAAGTTTCCTAAATCAATAAAATCTATAAAATTAGTTTCTTTTCTATTAAAATACACGACACTCACAATTGCCTTATCTCCAAAACTAACTTCAAGACCTCCTTCAATTGTTGCATTTTCTTCTGGTTGTAATTCCTTATTCCCATAAGCAGGTTCAAACAGTTGGTATAGCGATGGTGTTATGTAGGCTGTGCTATAGCTTGCCAATAATTTTAAATACCCAAAATTAAAGTCCTTCCGGTACGAAGGATTTATATTATAAACCACATGCGAGCCGTATTCACTATGGTTATTTAAACGTAATCCAGCATTTACATTTAATCCAAATTCAGAAATATAAACCATATTAAGGTATGGATCTACAATGGTAAATGTAGCTTCATCTGGGTTAATACTCTGTTCTAACTCATTAGAACCAAAGGGTATTACAAAACTCTCCATTTCATTTTGCTGTGCGTTTAAACCGACTACAGTATAAAATGTTTCGCTAAAATTATATTTGTTGAATAAATCTGCCACAAAACTATTGGCATAAAATTTTGACGGAAAACTAGACTCAATTGTACGTATTACATCGTTGTAAACAGCATTTAATGTTATACTACCGTTATTGTATTTAAACTCTGGAGAAATACCTATTCTAAATTGTTCACTTATAGACTGGTTATCGGCATCTTGAAACAAGAAGCCATCATCGAAGTCGGCTTTAAATTTATCAAAACTACCATAAGCTTTAAATATAAAAGCATCAGAAAAGTTATATCCAAGTTTTAACAACCCATTATAGCTGTTAAAAGCATCAGGTTCTTCTCCATTTTCAACTGCTGACAAACCATTGGTAAATTGGTTTCCAAAAGAGGCCAAATAACTAAATTTGTTTAGTGTTCCATTAAATGTTACTGCGTTATTAAAGTTCTTAATGGCATAATTGTCATTATCTTGAGATTGGTTGGTTCCAATAATAGAACGTAAGCTCACTTCAAAAGGTTTTTTAGCCGACTCTTTTAAATTAATATTAATCACGGCAGTAGCTGCTCCAGAACCATACAATGTACTTGATGCCCCTTTTAAAACCTCAATGCTTTCTACTTGGTTTACATTAAGCAATCGTAAATCATAATCGTTGGCAATTTGAGACGGATCGGTTAATGCAATACCATCGATTAAAACTAAAACTTGCCTATTACGTCCACCACGCACATAATAACTCAAATTCTGCCCTGCATTACTTTTAACACCATTAATTTCAATCCCAACAGTATTATTTATAATTTCTGCAACCGATTGACCTTTTAAATTTTCAATATCCTGCCGTGTAATTCTTGTAATTACCTTACCCGATTGTTCCCTGTTTAATTCAAATCTGGAATCGGTAATTACAACTTCTTCTAAACGTTCAACTTTCGTTGAATCTGTTTGTTGTTGGGAATATCCCAATAATGATGTAGCGCAAAGCACACCAAAAAACCATGTTTTTTTGTTCATTTTAAATTAATTGCTCGAGAATCGCATGGACTATCATACGTAAACTTTTATCCCGAAAGTTTGACTTATTTGTTTGAATTTGGCAGGTCTCCTGACTTGCGTCTTTATGTTGGTCTTCCCATCGCTATTTGGTGCGACAGTGACATGAAGTTTAACACAAAGCTTATAGCTTACAGTTGCGGGAACAGTTCTGGACTTGAAAATAATACTCTCACCAGATTCCCTTTTAATCGAAATTGAAAAACAATCCCGAACCAAAATTCGGAGCAAAAATAAGTTGTTTTATAAAAGCAAGCACATAAATATTACTTTTTCTTATTCATTTTGTACATCAAATAAATAAAGCCAGCCAAAAAATGAAGTAATATAATTCCTCCTACTATATATATTGTTAAATTTGAGCCGTCACGCATAATAGAAATTTTTATCAAATTTAATCTGTAAATGAAACTTCTTCAGTTACAAATGTTACTCAAAAAGAATACGTTATTAATAATATTAATTATACTTTTTTGTTTGACTTGCAAAGAAAACAGTAAATCAGAAATTGAATTACCTTCAACACAAAAGGAAACTCTTGAGAATTCTTATGCTGAAGGATTTAATATTATTAAAACAGCCAATAATACAATACTACAAATCAATTCGCCTTGGCCAAATTCTGAAAAGACCTATAGTTATCTTCTGCTCACTAAAAATCAAGCCATGGTAAGCACCTACAACAAAGATGATTATGACGGTATAATAACTATACCCATTAAAAGTATTGTAGTGACCTCCACAACACACATTCCTGCTTTGGAACTTTTAGAAGTTGAAGAAACACTTATTGGTTTTCCAGGAACAAATTATGTTTCATCAAAACAAACTCGTGCTCTGATAGATGCTAAAAAAGTTAGAGAGTTAGGAAAAAATGAAGGCATAAACACCGAAGTATTATTGGATCTTCAACCAGAAGTTGTTGTTGGTTTTGGTATTGACGGCAATAACAAAACTTTCGAAACCATAAAAAAATCAGGTATTCCAGTTATATACAATGGCGATTGGGTTGAAAAATCACCATTAGCTAAAGCTGAATGGATTAAATTCTTTGGTGTTTTATTCAATAAAAAGAAAAAAGCTGATTCTGTTTTTAAAACTATAGTAAACAACTACAACGAAGCTAAATTATTAGCCGCTAATGTCAACAAGCGACCATCGATTTTATGTGGTGCTATGCATAAAGATATATGGTATTTACCCAGTAGCACAAGCCCTGAAGCTCAACTTTTAAAGGATGCCAATGTTAACTACTTATGGCAAAACAGTGAAGGAGATGGAAGTTTAGCATTAAGTTTTGAAAGCGTATACAACAAAGCAAAAAATGCTGATATTTGGTTGAGCCCTTCTTACTATACTTCTTATGAAAGTCTTGAAAAGGCGAGTGAACATTACACTAAATTTGATGCTTTTAAAAATAAATCTATTTACTCGTTTAGTAATACTACAGGTGCAACAGGTGGTGTGACCTACTATGAATTAGGAATTGCAAGACCAGATTTAATTTTAAAAGATTTAATAAAAATTTGTCACCCTAACTTACTCACTAATTACGAAACCCATTTTTTTAAATCATTAAAATAAGTGTCGGAAATTAAATCATATAGAGCATCGTTCTTAATATTAATAGCATTATTGATTGCTTGCTTTTTAATCAATATTAGTTTAGGCTCCGTATCTATTTCAACCAACGAAATAATTAATAGCCTTTTTGGGTTATCAGACAACTATATTATTCAAAACTACAGATTACCAAAAGCCATTACCGCTATACTTGTTGGTTCAGGTCTAGGTATATCTGGGTTACTTATGCAAACGCTTTTTAGGAACCCACTTGCCGGACCTTTTGTTTTAGGCATAAGTTCTGGAGCCAGTTTGGGCGTAGCCATTGTTATATTAGGCGCTGGCGTTTTTGGTGGTGCTTTTACAACGCTATTAATTTCTAAATGGAGTATTGTTATCGCTGCTAGTTTAGGTAGTTTTTTAGTCCTTTTAGCTGTATTGGCTGTTTCAACCAAAGTACGAGACACCATGGCCATTTTAATCATCGGTTTGATGTTTGGCAGCATTACTGCTGCTATTGTTAGCGTACTCTCCTATTTTAGTTCAGCCGAGCAGTTACAGCAGTATATTTTTTGGGGTTTTGGTAGTCTTGGAAACTTATCATGGAACGAGTTGTTTGTTTTTTTTAGTATTTACCTTTTAGGATTGCTTATGAGTATTGTTTCCATAAAAGCACTAAACACTTTGTTACTAGGAGAAAACTACGCCAAAAGTTTAGGATTAAACATCAATAAAAGTAGACTCATTATCATAATCGCTACCAGTCTATTGGCGGGCACCATTACAGCTTTTGCTGGGCCAATTGCGTTTATTGGTTTAGCTATTCCGCATATTGTTCGGCAAGTATTTACCACCTCAAACCATAAAATCCTATTACCTGCAATTATTTTACTCGGCGCCATAGTTATGCTAATTTGTGACAGCATAGCCCAACTACCTACTAGCGATTATACATTGCCTATAAATGCCATTACCTCGTTAATTGGTGCGCCTGTGGTTATTTGGTTATTGGTTAGAAAACGTAAAATGATGTTTTAATGAGCAACAAAAACCTACATAGCATTCTAAAAACTGAAGATTTAACCATTGGTTACAAATCTAAGAACTCAAAAACCGTTATTGCATCCTATATAAATATCGACTTGCATGCAGGTGAATTAATTGGTTTAGTAGGCGCTAATGGTATTGGTAAGTCCACATTGTTACGCACCTTAACACAAGTTCAAGATACTATAGGAGGAAAAATTATTTTAAATGATAAAAACCTTTCGGAAATCCAGCCACTCGAACTAGCCAAAAATTTAAGCTTAGTACTAACTGAACAAATTGTTTCAAAAAACCTTACTGTATTTGAGTTGGTAGCATTGGGAAGACAACCTTATACCAATTGGATTGGTAATTTATCAAAACACGATATTGATATTATTGAGAACTCATTGATGCAAACGAACATTATTGAGCTAAAACATAGAAAATGTTTTGAGTTAAGCGATGGTCAACTTCAAAAAGTTATGATTGCTCGCGCTCTGGCACAAGACACCAATGTGATTATTCTAGATGAACCTACAACACATTTAGACATGTACCACAAAGCTTATATATTAAAATTATTGCAAAAACTGGTTAAAGAAACTGGTAAGACTATTCTATTCTCATCACACGAAATAGATCTGGCCATTCAGTTATGCGATAAAATGATTGTTATGACAAAAGACTGTGTGGTTTCAGACATGCCTTGTAATCTCATTCAAAAAGGAACATTCAATGAGCTATTCCCAAAAGATCTCATTGCTTTTGATGAAAAAACGGGAAGCTTTCGTGTAAACAAATAATTTTTATTCTGATTAAAATTTCATATCTTTACTTTATTAGTTTTCAGTCCTTTAAACTACTTTTTTTGAATTAATTACCTGCGATTTTAACCATTAATTCAAAAAGTCATGAAAAACAAGTCCATACCAATAGTCCTCCTTTTAGTTATCGTTTGTAGTCTATTTTTCCTCAATTTCAATAATCAAACTGATTATCCCGATAAAGTAGGCATGAACTTTATTAAATGTACACCCGCAAAGTTCTTACTTACTGATATTGATACTACTAAACAAATAGCTCCTCTGTTTGATAATTTAGGTAACCATAGTTTTAAAGTTAGTACCAACAATAATATGGCCCAAAAGTTTTTTAATCAAGGGCTACGTTTAACATATGCGTTCAATCATGCTGAAGCACATCGCTCTTTTTTGGAAGCTTCAAGAATTGACCCCAATTTAGCTATGGCCTTTTGGGGACAAGCTTATACTTTAGGTCCAAACATTAATGACCCTTTCCCTGATGACGAACGAAAAACAAAATACAACGAAGCCATTGCTAAAGCAATTAAACTGGCTCACAACGCTTCAGATCAAGAACAGGCTTTAATTCATGCCCTATCTTTTAGGTATTCAACAGATTTAGAAAAGGACGTTTCTGAATTAAATATAGCATACATGGAAGCTATGGAAAAGGTAGCGAAGGACTATTCTGAAGATTCAGATATTTTAACGCTTTACGCAGCTTCAGTGATGAATACGGTTCCATGGAATTACTGGGATAACGATGGCAACCCATCTCCTAATATCCCTGAAGCCAAATTGGCTTTAGAAAAAGCCATTAGCATTAACCCAAATAGTCCTGGAGCTCATCATTATTATATTCATATGGTAGAGCTTCCAAAACCAGATTTAGCTGTGCCTAGTGCAGATAAATTAGGGACATTAATGCCTGCTGCCGGTCATTTGGTTCATATGCCATCTCACATATATATAAGGGTTGGCCGCTACAAAGATGCTGTTTCAGCCAATCAAAAAGCTATACTTGCTGACGAGGACTATATTTCTCAATGTTACTCCCAAGGCATGTATCCTTTAGGGTATTACCCACATAATATTCACTTTTTATGGTCAGCAGCAAGTTTATTGGGCGATAGCGAGACTGCCATTGATGCTGCCAAGAAAACAGCTGAAAAAGTTCCTATTGGGGAAATGGAAGAGTTACATTTTCTTCAAAACTTCGCGGCCACTCCACTTCTTGCTTATACCCGATTTGGAAAGTGGAATGATATTTTGACCTATCCAAAACCTAATGACAGTATTAAACATTTAAAGCTTATATGGCATTATTCAAGAGGTGTAGCTTTTACCCGAAAAAATAACAGCAAAGAAGCCAAAGAAGAACTAGACGCTATTGAATCGTTAATTAATGACCCGGAAATGGAAAATATTTTAGCTAGTGGTTTTGACAACGGAACCACCATTGCCAAACTGGCTTATGAAGTTGTTGCTGGCGAAATTGCTGCTATTGAGGGCAATTTAAAATCAGCTATTGAACACCTGGAAAAAGCCGTGGAAATGGAAGACAATCTCATCTATAATGAACCTTCGGCTTGGCATATTCCTCCAAGACAAAATTTAGGAGCAGTATTGTTAAAAGCAGGTGAATTTCAACAAGCTGAAGCAGTTTATCTTGAAGACTTATCAGATTTAAGACAAAACGGTTGGTCTTTAATGGGATTATACGAAAGTCTTATGGCGCAAGGTAAACGAGATGAAGCCACAGCTATTATGCAAGAATTCAATACGGCTTGGCAATATGCTGATGTTGAAATTACAACATCTGTGTTGTAATAATTAAATTGAATTTATCTAAAGGCATTTCTTTTTATCCTCAAGCTAAAAATTTATCTTTGGGTAAACTTCAATTTTAAATGAACGATAGTATAATTCTTATCCTTTCCATTCTTTTTTCAGCAGGTATAGGAGCCTACATTGGCATAACCATTTCAAAGCTGAAAAGTAAAGGAGATAAAAGCACTTTAGAGGAACGTCAAAACCAACTGTCAAATACTATTAATGAATTAAAAGAAAACCTAGCCAAAGTTGAAACTGAAAGGGAAACCATTAGAAAGGAAAAGGATTTCTTGAATTCTGAACTAACGCGACGCAATACCGAATTTGAAAACTTACAGCAGCTTAATCTAAAGCGTGACGAAGAACTTGCCAAACAACAAGAACAGTTACGTAAGGATTTTGAATTGATGGCAAGTAAAATATTAGATGAAAAAAGCGAAAAATTTACCCTCCAGAATAAAGAAAACATCAAACAAATACTCAACCCACTTCAAGAAAAGATAAAGACTTTTGAAGATAAAGTTGAAAAATCCCAAAAAGAAAGCATAAGCATGCATTCAGCCTTAAAGGAACAGTTATTGGGACTTAAAGACCTGAACCAACAAATGACCAAAGAAGCCAATAATTTAACCAAAGCGCTTAAGGGTGATAGTAAAATGCAAGGGAACTGGGGTGAATTGGTCTTGGAGCGCGTCTTGGAAAAATCTGGTTTGGAGAAAGATCGCGAATATTTTGTACAACAGAGTTTTAATCGTGAAGATGGTACGCGTGTTTTGCCAGACGTAGTTTTACACCTTCCAGATAATAAACGCATGATTATAGATAGTAAGGTTTCTCTAACCGACTATGAGCGTTATGCCAATGCCGACGATGATGAAAAACCCATGTTTCTTAAAGCTCATGTTAACTCCATAACCAAACATGTTTCACAATTATCAGAAAAAAAATACGAGGATTTGTACGATATGGAATCTCCCGATTTTGTACTTATGTTTATCCCTATTGAACCTGCTTTTGCTGTAGCCTTAAATGAAGACAACACCCTTTATAATAAAGCCTTTGAAAAAAATATTGTTATTGTAACACCTTCTACTCTTTTGGCCACATTGCGAACGGTTGACACCATGTGGAGTAATGAAAAACAACAACGTAATGCATTGGAAATTGCCAAGCAAGCTGGCGCTTTGTATGATAAATTTGAAGGACTGGTAAGTGATTTAACAGGTGTAGGCAAAAAAATTGATGCTGCAAAGGCCGATTATTCTTTAGCCATGAATAAGTTGGTTGAAGGTAAAGGTAATTTAATAGGGCGTGTTGAAAAATTGAAAAAAATGGGAGCCAAAGCCAAGAAATCTTTACCTGAACCTATTTTAAAACGTGCCGAAAGTGATGACGAAGAATAATAATTTATAATTATATGAAAAAATTTCTTTTAAAAATTTTAGGCATTGCTCTACTACTATTTATCGCCTATGCTGTATTTATTTATTTTGCAAAATATAGCGAAGGTATTCGGGCAGGCGAATTGGTAAAGTTTAGCCATAAAGGAGTAATTATAAAAACTTGGGAAGGCGAAATAAGTCAAGGCGTTTCTGAAGCCCAAATTTTTGAATTTTCTGTTGAGAAAGATGAAAAACAAGTTATTGAAGATTTACAGCGACTTCAAGGGAAATATGTAAAGCTACACTATTTTGAACGGTTTAAATCATTTTTCTGGCTAGGTGATACTAAATATTTCATAACCAAAGTTGAAGAAGATGTTGAGCGCAGTAATAGGCGCTTATAATATAGAACCTGTTTTACTTCAATTTAGTTTCAAAACTCCTTCAGTTTGAACATTTAATAATTCCGTATTTAAGGAATATATTTGTTTATTCCATAAAAAAGGCATATTTTTGATTATTCCATAAATAAGGAATATTTAAAATAAAATAATGACAGGTGTTATAACAGGAGATATTATAAACTCTACGCAATACGAAAATTCGAATATATGGCTTGCTCCGTTAAAGGAAGCTCTAAAAACTATATCTACCAATTCTAAAGATTGGGAAATATATAGAGGCGATAGTTTTCAAATAGAAATAAAAGATATTTATAACTGTTTTATAAATGCCGTTTATATAAAAGCTTGCGTAAAAATGATAAAGGGATTGGATGTTAGAATGGCTATAGGTATTGGCTCAAAAACATACACGGGTGCTTCAGTAACAGAATCCAATGGAAGTGCTTTTCAAAATTCAGGCGACCTGTTGGAGTTCTTAAAACAGACAAAAACCAATTTGAAAATAAAAGGAGCAGGAAGTATAGATAATGAGTTGAATCTTTATTTAAAACTCATAAACATTCTAATGGATAATTGGTCTGTAAATTCAGCAGAAGTTGTTAAATTACATCTAGAGAATAAGAATAAAATTCAAAAAGAAATAGCTGAAATAATAGGTATAAGTCAAGATGCGGTTAGCAAACGTATGAAGCGCGCTTATCTTGATGAAATATTGGAAGTCAACCAAATGCTTAACTCCAAAATAGCTCAAACAAGAAAGAATATAAAATGACTTTAATAATCAAACTCATATTAGCACACTTGATTGGTGACTTTTTCCTGCAACCTAAAAAATGGGTTAAGGATAAAGAAAAGAAGAAACTTAAATCACCCAAACTGTACATACATGTCGCTATACATATAGCTATAATGTTTTTAATTGTTTGGGACTTAACAAAATGGCCATTACTGATAGCTATAGGTGTTTTCCACTTTCTTATAGATACCAGTAAACTATTGTTTCAAACCAAAAAAACCAAACGGTTGTGGTTTTTTGTAGATCAATTATTACATCTATTAAGTATTATAATAGCATTCTACATATTTACAGATAACACCCTAAAGGCTGATAAATTATTTACAGAAAATACGGTATTACTCCTAACATGCTTATTATTTTTGACACAGCCTGTCTCCATAATCATGAAGGCCATTTTCAGTAAATGGAACATAAAAGAACTAACCAAAGGCAACGAATCTCTTAAAGATGCTGGAAAATACATAGGTATGTTAGAACGGCTTTTAGTCTTCATCTTTATTGTTACAGGTCATTGGGAAGCTGTTGGCTTTTTAATTACCGCAAAATCCGTATTTAGATTTGGTGATTTAAAAGAAAGTAAACACAGAAAACTTACCGAGTATATACTGATTGGTACACTTATTAGCTTTGGAATTGCTATTATAACAGGATTATTATTTACAGTTTTGATATAAAAAAACCATCAGTAAACCGATGGTTTTAAATTATAGTAAATTTTTATTTCCTTACTGCTTTACAAAACGTTTAGTAACAGTTCCTGAATCTGAAGATACACGCACTAAATACACGCCATTATTCCATTGTGAAACATTAATTGACGTATTTAATTTATTTAACACTGTACTATAAACTCGAGCACCTAAAATATTATAAACTTCAACTTTAGAAACATGCTCTACGGTTGGTAAAGTAATATTTAATTTAGATCGGCTTGGATTTGGATAAATTGTAAACTCGTTATTAGGAACATCAAAATCTTTACGAGATAATGTTGTAGAAGCTGTGATATTGTCAACACGCAATGTAGCAGCAATAACCTCTCCTCTCCAACTATCAATATTTTCTTCTCTAACACTTATTATTCGCATAGTTGAAACAGCTGCCAAAACTTCTGAAACCGTATTAGGCCCAGATTGAACAGTAAAATCATTTATGCCACAAGGCAAGGCAATGCTATTCCAACCAGATCCAGCTGTAACAATTACTGGGTTAGTAGAAATCATTCGAGTTCCATTAGGTCCCTGAAAAGCTAATCTTAAGTGTAAATCATTGGTCAATACTTCGACATCCAATTGAACTTCTACTACACTTTGAGCAACAAAATCACCAGACCATTGTTGAAATGAATTGAATATAGCCATTCTAGCACCTGCTCCAGTTGTTCCAGTAGAGGTGTATTCTAAAAAGTTATCGTCAACACCAGCTGGACCACCAGTCGCAACATTAACAGGTGATGAAGGGCCTGTAATTCCAATAATCCAATTCTCAACTGTGCCGTCCTCAAAATCATCAACCTGACCTGCACTAACTTGTGCAAACACTACAACCGACATTAAGGTTAAGGATAAAAAAAGTAGTTTTTTCTTCATTATATTCAGCATATTTTTTACTAAAATAATACATTTTTAGCAAAACAATAATAATTCTTCTGTAATTAGATTGAATTATTTGCTCAAATACATTTTGCGTCTTGAGTACAAGTTATAAAACTCATCATCTTTTAGACTATCAATAAATAAAATACTTTCACCAGTACTCTTCATTTCAGGACCTAACTGTTTGTTTACATTAGGGAACTTATTGAAAGAAAACACTGGCTGTTTTATAGCAAATCCATCTAATTTAGGATTAAAATCAAAGTCTGTTACCTTTTTGTCTCCCAGCATCACTTTAGTAGCATAATTTACATAAGGTTCACCATACGCTTTAGCAATAAATGGAACCGTTCTAGACGCTCTTGGGTTGGCTTCTATAATATAAACTTTATCGTCTTTTATAGCAAATTGAATGTTAATTAAACCAACTGTATTAAGCGCTAAAGCTATCTTTTTAGTATGGTCTTTTATCTGTTGCATAACAAATTCGCCCAAATTAAATGGCGGCAATGTCGCATTACTATCACCCGAGTGTATTCCACAAGGCTCAATATGCTCCATTATTCCAATAATATACACATTTTCACCATCGCAAATCGCATCTGCTTCTGCTTCAATAGCACCGTCTAAATAGTGGTCCAACAATAATTTATTATCAGGCATGCCGCGCAATAAATCTACAACATGCTCTTCTAATTCCTTCTTATTGATAACAATCTTCATGCCTTGACCACCAAGCACATAAGAAGGCCTTACCAAAATTGGAAAATCTAATCTATCAGCCACCTCCAACGCTTCATCGGCTGTAGTAGCTACGTCAAACTCTGGGTAAGGAATGCTATTTTCCTTTAAGAGTTTAGAAAAACTTCCTCTATCTTCAGCTAAATCTAAAGACTGGTATGTTGTTCCTAATATCTTTACACCATACCTATCTAATTTCTCCGCTAATTTCAAAGCAGTCTGACCACCTAACTGAACGATAACGCCTTCAGGTTTTTCATGCTGAATGATATCGTAAATGTGTTCCCAAAATACAGGTTCAAAATACAGTTTATCCGCAATATCAAAATCCGTTGAAACGGTTTCAGGGTTACAGTTTATCATAATGGTTTCGTAACCACACTCTGAAGCAGCCAAAACACCATGTACACAACAATAATCAAACTCTATACCCTGTCCAATACGGTTAGGACCAGAACCCAATACAATTATTTTCTTCTTATCACTTACTTCACTCTCATTTATAGGTTTTTTATTTCCATTAGAGTTTTCTACTTCATTTTCAAAAGTTGAGTAATAATAAGGGGTTTCAGCCTTAAACTCTGCAGCACAAGTATCAACTAATTTATAAACACGTTTTATATTGAATTCTTCACGCTTTTTATAAACCTGGCTCTCCAAACATTTTAGCATGTGAGCTATCTGTCTATCGCCATAACCTTTTTGTTTGGCTTCCAGTAATAAATCACGATCAATAGTATCAATAGTGAACTTTGAAATTTCTCTTTCCAAATAGAATAGCTCTTCATATTGCTTTAAAAACCACATATCAATTTTAGTGATTTCATGAATACGACTTAAAGGAATTCCCATTTGAATAGCATCGTAAATCACAAAAACACGGTCCCAACTGGCATGTGTAAGTTTGTCAATTATTTGATCGTAATTTTTATAGCCTTTCCCATCAGCACCCAATCCATTACGTTTAATTTCAAGCGATTGTGTGGCTTTATGTAAAGCTTCTTGGAACGAACGACCAATAGCCATAACCTCACCAACAGCTTTCATTTGAAGACCTAAAGTTCTGTCTGACCCTTCAAACTTATCAAAATTCCAACGTGGTATTTTAACAACTACATAATCGATGGTTGGCTCAAATAATGCCGACGTTGAACCGGTAATTTGATTTGTCAATTCATCTAACGAATAACCAATAGCCAATTTAGTTGCCACTTTAGCAATTGGGTATCCCGTAGCCTTACTTGCTAAAGCTGAAGAACGTGATACACGTGGGTTAATTTCAATAGCTATTATCTCTTCCTTTTCATCTGGGCTTACAGCAAACTGTACATTACATCCACCTTCAAAATCGCCTATGCTGCGCATCATGTGAATAGCCATATCACGCATACGTTGGAAGGTTTTATCAGACAATGTCATGGCTGGTGCTATAGTAATGGAATCTCCTGTGTGGATTCCCATTGGATCCATGTTCTCGATGGTACAAATGATAACCACGTTATCATTCTTATCACGCAATAGCTCTAATTCGTATTCCTTCCACCCCATCATCGCTTTGTCAATCATGACTTCGTGGATAGGAGAAATTTCCAAACCACGTGTCAATAGTTCATCAAAATCTTCTTCTTTATAAACAATTGATGCACCTGCTCCACCTAATGTATAAGATGCTCTAATTACTAAAGGAAAACCGAATTCTTGGGCTATTTCTTTTCCTTTTAAATATGATGTAGCCGTAGCTTGTGGAGCCATTGGTATACCAATCTTAATCATAAGCTCTCTAAACTGCTCGCGATCCTCGGTAATGTTAATGGCATCAATATCAACACCAATCAATTTAACTCCAAAATCTTCCCAAATACCTTTTTCATCTGCTTCAATAGCTAAATTAAGGGCTGTTTGCCCTCCCATGGTAGGAAGAACGGCATCAATTTGCGGATGTTCTTTTAATATTTTAATTATAGATTTGGTAGTTAAAGGCAACAAGTAAACGTGATCTGCCATGGAAGGGTCTGTCATGATTGTTGCAGGATTAGAATTTATAAGGATCGTTTCAATTCCATCTTCTCGTAATGATCGTAAAGATTGTGTTCCAGAATAATCAAACTCACATGCTTGACCAATAATAATTGGACCAGAGCCTATAATTAAAACCGATTTTATGTCTTTGTTTTTTGGCATGTTAAAAATTTTGTTTTGCAAAAATAGTTATCAATAGGGTACAAAAAAAGGTGTTACGCCTAAGTAACACCTTTAAATATTAACAATTGTTAATCATTATTTCTTATGTCTTGGTTCAGAAGATACAGATAATTTCTTTCTTCCTTTTGCGCGTCTACGTGCAAGGACTTTTCTACCATTGGCAGTAGCCATTCTTTCTCTAAAGCCATGCTTATTTTTTCTCTTACGCTTTGATGGCTGAAATGTTCTTTTACTCATTACTTATATCTTTAAAATCTTCTTAATTATTTTTTAGATTTTGGGATTTCAAAACATACTCCCAAAACTGCGTGCAAATATACAAACCCTTTTTTATTTGACAAACCTTATTTTAAAAATATTTTTTCAATAAAAATTTAGTTTCTTTGCAGTCTAAATGAAGTGAAATTGAATACTTGCTGAAAATGTAGCAAGTTTATTATAAAATACCATTAAAACATGTACAATAAAGTTATCAAATTAATTATTGCTTTCGGGATTATTGCTTTTGCAATTTATCAATTTACAGAAGGAAATATTGGTAATGGCATTATGTATATTCTACTCTCTGGAATATTTATTTTCTTATACTTTAAAAACGAGTTTATATTATTAGCATTTTTAAGATTGCGTAAACAAGATTTTGAAGGCGCCAAAAAATGGTTGAGCAAAATTAAAAATCCGAGTTCTGCACTAGTAAAAAAGCAAGAAGGATACTATAATTACCTTCATGGTATTATGTTAAGCCAGGACAATATGAATGAAGCAGAAAAATATTTTAAAAATGCTGTTGCTTTAGGACTATCCATGGATCATGATTTAGCTATGGCTAAATTGAATTTAGCGGGAATAGCATTTTCAAAAAGACGCAAACAGGAGGCTCAATTATTATTGAAAGAAGCTGAAAAGCTTGACAAGAGAAATATGCTAGCTGATCAAATTAAGATGTTTAAGCAGCAAATGAAAAGAACTTCAATTCCAAAACAACATTACGGACAGCCAACTTCTGCAAGACAAAATAGACGCAGTAAACGTTAATAGTGCTATAGTAATGGTGACCAAAGTCGCGAATATGCTTCTTTTATCTTATTAACTGAAGGACGATTTTGCCAATCTTGCAATGTTAGTTCTTCGCTATCTTTTAAATCGTTTGAAAACTGTGATTTTAACTCTAAACTTGTTTTAGAATTATAGACCAAGGCATTTATTTCAAAATTAATATTGAAACTTCTATAATCAAGATTTGCTGTGCCAACGGTACAGAAAATGTCATCGACTACAATAGTTTTTGCATGAATAAATCCGTTAGTATATCTGTAGACTCTAACTTGGGCTTCAAGTAATTTTTCAATATACGAGTTAGTTGCATATTTGGCAGTCCAAGAATCTGACGCTTTAGGAATTAGCAATCTGACATCTACTCCACTTTTAGCAGCTACCTGAAGTGCCGTTATTATTTGATCGTTAGGGATAAAATAGGGAGTTGTTATATACACGTAATTATCAGCAGTATTAATGGCTACAAAAATAGCTTCCATAATATTAGCCCAATCAGAATCTGGTCCACTAGCAGCAACTTGAACAGCCAATTCTTGTTTAACCTGTGTATCTGGAAAAAAACTTTGAGTTATTTTTAAGTTCGAATTGGAAACAAAATCCCAAGTCATTAAAAAATGGAGTTGAAGTTGTTTAACAGCTTCTCCTTCAATTCGCATGTGGGTATCTCTCCAAAACGATTCACCGTTTTTATAGTTCACATAATTGTCAGAAACGTTTATTCCTCCTACATATCCTATATCTCCATCAATAACAACAATCTTTCTATGGTTTCTATAGTTCATTTTACCCGTAAATCCTGGAAACAATACAGGCATGAACGGATGAAATTCTACACCACTCTCTTTAAGCTTACGTTTTGACTTATTTGAAATTTTACTACCTACATCGTCAAAACTTAAGCGTACTGAAATACCTGATAGCGCCTTATCGCAAATGATATCTATTAATTCACTTCCAATGTTATCATCTTTAAAAATGTAATACTCTAAATGAATGTGATGTTTAGCTTTCTTTAAATCACTAAATAAAAACTCAAATTTTTCTTTACCGTTTAATAGTATTTTTACTTTATTGTGCTTCGTTACAGGTGTGTTTTCTGAATTAAAAAGCAACCTAACCAATCTAATTTTATCATCTAAAAAATCATCTAAACGCTTTAAATCTTTTTGATCGAGAATGAATTCATTGCTTATGCGTTTTACGACACTTTTATTTAAGATACTCTTTCTGTTAAATATTTTATTCTTTCTATACTCCTGTCCAAAAAAATAATACACCAATAGTCCAAGGAATGGAAACATAACCAAAACCAAAATATAGGTCAAGGTTTTTGTAGGGTTAATATTTTTAAATAGAATAACAACAATAGCTATTAGAGCTAAAAGATAGTTTAACCCTATTAAAATAGACCAGATGTGTTCTTTTAAAAAATCAACCATTTAAGGATTAGTTGAATAGTATCCTTCTTTTGGAATTTCAATATAATACTGTTTTCTAGACTTATTGTTTAAATGCGGTTCACGCAACCAAGGATTGTGAATTTTTAGAATTTTATAATTGATATCGAATTTTTTGGCAAAAGCTGCAAAGTCTGTAACTGCAGTATCTACCGGTACTTTATAAGTAGGAACTTCTGTATATAAGTCCTTTGTTCTAAAGTTAAAACCATATTTATTAGGATGTGACAAAATTTCCTTGAGCGCTACAATCCTAAACATATAGCGCCCTGTTTCTTCACCAAGAAGCAAATCGTAATAATTGGATACATTTTGGTCTTCCAAACGTCTGGAAATACCTGACATGCCTGCATTGTATGCCGCAGCCGCTAAAGTCCATGAGCCTAATCTATCTTTAGAATCTTTTAGGTACTGACAAGCTGCCTCCGTGGCCATTTCTAAATGATAACGCTCATCTACATTATCATTAACTTCTAACCCAAATTCCCTTCCGGTTTTGGGCATTATTTGCCATACCCCACGTGCTCCAGCTGGTGAGACTACATTTAACAAGCCACTTTCAATAACAGCGAGATATTTAAAATCATCTGGTATTCCATTTTTCTTTAAAATAGGTTCAATTACTGGAAAATATTTATGGGCTCTTTTAAACATCAGCAATCCATTAGACTGCCAGTATGTATTTACCAACAACTCTCTATCCATGCGTTCATAAATATCAGGATTGTCAAGAGGCAAAGGTTCTCCAGCAAAATTCAAATTGTCAGGAACTTGCAACGCATAAACATTGTAATCGTTTATTAATTTCTTTTCAAAATTTTCATCACTTGGTGCATCTTGTAATGCAAAAATAAAGATTCCGGCAAGTGCCATCAATCCAAATAAGGCCAATATGTTTTTTACAGTTTTCATTGAGGGGAATTTTCACTAAAGTTATGAAAAAAAACGCTATTCTTTATAGATGACCGTTTAAAATAAGTTTTGGTAAATTCTCATTAAACCATCTAAATTTATTGAGAATCATAATATGAGTACCGCCTTTAATTGTAATACAATTATTTATGTGACAATGTGGAAAGACCATATCTTTTTCGCCATGAATATGTATTACGTTTTCAGGTTCTTCCTCTTGGTCCCAACAAACCATCTCTTTAATGGCCCAATCTAAATAACGCTTATCGTTAACCGATAAATATGTTTTATAAAGCTCTAAACGTTTTTTTACGTTAGACCCAAAGGCATATTTTGCAAAAACGTCTATTTTACTTGCAACACTTGTAGGCGCCATAATATAAGCTTTAGTTTTTCGAGCAATTTTCATACGTTTTGGCAACTCATATTTAGAACACACGCTGGAAATAACTATTAATCGCGATGCTTTAACATGCTTACTTATCTCTTGAACAAGAACACCTCCAAATGAAACACCAACAAGCACAGGATTATCATGCTTGATATCTTCGGCTATTCGTAAAGCATAATCTTGTATTGATTCCTTTTGATTTGGTATTATCCACTCCAAAAAGTGCATTTCAAACTGACTTTCTGGTAGTTTAATATTTTCAAATATTTTTGGGCTTGCTGCCATTCCTGGCATAAAATACACATGTATTAATTCTTGATTCATAAGGCATTAAGGCAGCTAATTGTTTAAAATAACAATATTTTTTTGTACTTTTGCGTTACAAAACTATTGAAAAATAGTGGACACTCCTTATAATTCCATTGAATAAAAGTATATGATTATGATTGAAGCACATGAACTTATAGACAATGACTTCTTACGTCAGTTTGAATTGAAATTTGATGATTCACTTGCCAAGATTGAATATTCACTTCAAGAGCGTAAGATTTTCCTAACCAAGCTTATAATTCCCGAATCAGTCTATTCTGAAGAATTACAAAACGAATTTATTGTTGCTGTTTTAAAGCATATTGAAGACCGTAACTTAAGCGTAGTTCCTACTAGTCCTGAAATAGCAAAATTTATACGAAAAAACAGACAGTATAAGAGTATGCTTCCTGTTGGTGTTAGAATATAATTTTAAGCTACCAACTCTTTAATTAATTCTATTCTTACCAATCCGTCTTCATCTATTTCATGTAATTCAACTTCATGAATTGTATTTACGAGTTCTGGATTCCAAGGCGTTTTAACCTTTACGTAGTTTTCGGTAAAACCTAAAATGTATCCTTCTTTATTTTCACTTTCAAACAATACCGAACGTTTTTTACCAATTTGACTTTCATAAAAAGCACGGCGTTTTTTTACCGATAAACCTCTTAACATCTTACTGCGCTTTGTACGAATGTTTTTAGGAACTATATTGCTCATTTCGGCTGCTTCTGTATTTGGTCGTTCAGAATAGGTAAAAACATGTAAATAGGAAATGTCTAACTCATTTAAAAAATTGTAGGTTTCTAAAAAATCGTCGTCAGATTCACCTGGAAAGCCCACTATAACATCTACCCCAATACAAGCGTTGGGCATAACTTCTTTTATTTTATTTACCCGATCAACATACAACTTACTTAAATAACGACGCTTCATACGCTTTAAAACAGCATCACTTCCACTTTGCAATGGTACATGAAAGTGTGGGACAAAAGAATTTGAATTAGCTACAAGTTCTATAGTTTCGTTTTTAAGCAAATTAGGTTCTATTGAAGATATCCTTAAACGCTCAATACCTTCAACCTTATCCAATTCAGAAACTAAATCCAAAAATGTGTGCTCATGTTTTTTATTACCAAATTCACCTTTTCCGTAATCGCCAATATTAACACCAGTTAAAACGATTTCCTTGATATTTTGAGAAGCAATTTTTTTTGCGTTATTTACAACATTCTCTACTGTATCGCTACGCGAAATACCTCTAGCTAAAGGAATCGTACAGTATGTACATTTATAATCGCATCCGTCTTGTACTTTTAAAAAAGCCCTAGTTCTATCTCCAAATGAATAACTTCCTACATAAAAATCAGCTTCTTGAATTTCACAGGAGTGTACCTCTCCCATATCATTTTTAGAAAGATCGTTAAGGTAATCTGTAATTTTAAATTTTTCAGTAGCTCCTAAAACCAAATCTACACCGCTAACATCGGCAAGAGCCTGGGGCTTTAATTGCGCATAGCAACCAACAGCAGCTATAAATGCTTCTGGGTTACTATTTTGAGCCTGCTTTACAATACTTTTAAAACGCTTATCGGCATTTTCAGTAACCGAGCAGGTGTTAATCACGTAAATATCTGCGACTTCAGCAAAATCAACTCTATCAAAACCTTCATTAACAAATTTTCTGGCTATTGTTGATGTTTCTGAAAAGTTAAGTTTACAGCCTAATGTATAAAAAGCTACTTTTTTGCGCACGAGCTAAATAATTTTCAAAATGGATGCAAATTTACAAAAAAAGAGCACTTTAATGAAAAAGCGCTCTTTAAAAGTTTTAAATACAACGTGTTCTATTCCTTTACAATTCTTCTAGAAACAACACCATTATCTGTTTTTATTCTTAAAATATAAATTCCTGTTTTCAATTGGGAAACATCAAGCGTTTCTAAATTTTCCTTTCTTAAAACCTGTTTTCCCGTAATGTCATACAGTTCCGAAACAAAGTTTAAGCTGTTATTTGGAATTTCAATATTAATATAATCTGCCGCAGGATTTGGAGTAACAGAAATTTGGCTCATTTCAAACTCGTCAACACTTAAAAGATTACCAACCACATTCATAACATATTGATTGTCTGCAAAACCAACAATAGTAGTAGTAGTCGGCACATTAATATTACATGAAGCCGACATTAAGTAACTATCGTCATTTTCTCCCGCAGCATTAATACCAGGAAAAAAAGTTTCACCTGCATTTGTTCCACTATCTCCTGCTAAAACCTCAAAAGCAATTGTTGAATTTGCAGGTATACTAGCTGAAAGTGCAACACTAACCAATGTTAAATCATCAGCAGCTGCCGATGTATGCGAAGCCGTGCCAACTAAAGTAAGTGTAGCTGTGGTTAAATCATCTGAAGTCGCCGTATAGATGTTAAGTGTTATTTCTTTTCCATCATCAGCTGCACCTTGCCCATATTCTACTGACGTAATATCAAAAGCATCGGTAATACCAAAATCGGTTAAATTATATGCTCTCATAAATGAGTTTTCACGATATTCACCATTACCATTATTCCAACAAGCCACCCCTCCATCGGTCACATTGACTGGATCTACAGATTGCGATAATGTAACTTGGGCGTTTGTCATACCAATAGTTAAAAGAGTAAATAGAAATAAGATGTAATTTTTTTTCATACATTTAAATTTTTAGATTAATAACCACTTAAATATATGCTTTTTTAAGCAATAAAATGAAATATCAATTCATAATTTTCTTACTTTTTATTGGATGTACATCAAAAAAAGAAGATTCTCTTAAAGTTTTTAAATACAACGAACATAAAAATATTAGCTCTTTGGATCCTGCTTTCTCAAAAGATTTGGCGGATATATGGGCAACTAACCAACTTTTTAACGGCTTGGTTCAAGTAAATAATGAGCTTCAGGTATTACCTTGTATAGCTAAAGATTGGGATATTTCAGACAATGCTCTTTCTTATACATTTTACTTAAGAAATGATGTTTATTTTCACAAGCACATAATATTTGGTAAGGATTCAACGCGTACTGTTAATGCACAAGATTTTGTTTATAGTTTCAACAGAATAAAAGATCCTAATTTAGCCTCGCCTGGTAGTTGGGTACTAAATAAAGTTAAAGAGTTTAAAGCTGTTAACGATTCTACTTTTCAAATTCAGTTAAAACAGCCCTTTCCTGCTTTTTTAGGCTTATTGACCATGAAATATTGTTCAGTTGTTCCCAAAGAAGTGGTTGAGTATTACGGGAATGAATTCAGATCTAACCCTATTGGCACAGGACCATTTCAATTTAAACGCTGGGAAGAAAATTTAAAGTTGGTTTTTAGAAAAAACACGTCATACTTCGAAAAAGACGAAAACGGAAATAATCTGCCCTATTTAGAAGCTGTGGCTATAACTTTTTTACCTGATAAACAAAGTGAGTTTCTACAATTTGCTCAAGGAAACATAGACTATGTTTCTGGCTTAGACGCCTCATATAAAGATGAATTACTGACAGCAAAAGGCGAATTACGACATACTTACAGTAAGGATGTTAACATGATTAGAGGCCCTTACTTAAATACTGAATATTTAGGTTTCTTTATGGAATCTGATATTACCGAAGTACAATCAGAACTCATACGCGAAGCCATAAATATTGGTTTTGACAGAAAAAATATGATGTTGTATTTGCGAAACGGCATTGGAATACCTGCATCTGGCGGTTTTATTCCAAAAGGTTTACCGGGTTATAACCCTAATATAGGTTTTACATATAATCCAGAAAAAGCAAAGGAGTTAGTCAATAATTTCAAAACAGAAACTGGAATAGCATCCCCTGAAATTAGCATAACCACAACCAGTAACTACTTGAGTTTTTGCGAATACATTCAGCGTGAATTACAAAAAACAGGTTTACAAGTTAATGTTGATGTCATTCCAGCTTCAAGCTTAAAAGATGCCAAAGCCAATGGTAAACTGGATTTATTTAGAGCCAGTTGGGTTGCAGATTATCCTGACGCTGAAAACTACTTATCATTGTTTTACAGTAAAAACTTTGCTCCTAACGGACCGAATTACACCCATTATACGAATGAAACTTTTGATAGATGGTACGAACAAGCATTTACGGAAACTAATACCATAAACAGGGAAGCTTTATACAGTCAAATGGACAGCTTAGTAATGGGAAAAGCACCAATTGTTCCTTTGTTTTATGATGAAGTAGTTCGATTTACCAGAAAATCCGTAAGTGGTTTGGGTATTAATCCTATCAACCTATTGGAGCTAAAACGTGTAGAGAAAAGTAACTAATCGCGTCTATACTTTTTAGTTTCCTCGAACACATGCTCTAAAATGGCAGCATCCTGCTCTGTAAATTCAATATTTCTTCTAGCCATAACAACTTTAGCTACTTCAAAAGCTTTTTTTGTTAAATATGTAGTAAAGCCGTTACTACCGCCCCAAGAAAAACTTGGCACAAAATTTCTTGGAAAACCACTGCCAAAAATATTAGTGCTTACGCCTACTACTGTTCCAGTATTAAACATGGTGTTAATACCGCACTTGCTATGATCACCCATCATAAGTCCACAGAATTGCAAACCTGTTTTGGCAAAATTTTCAGTTTCGTAATTCCACAATCTAACATGAGCATAGTTATTTTTCAAATTAGAATTATTGGTATCTGCACCTAAATTACACCATTCTCCTAATACAGAATTACCTAAATAACCATCGTGCCCTTTGTTTGAATATCCAAAAAGAACTGAATTTGTAACCTCACCTCCTACTTTACTAAATGGTCCAACCGTTGTTGGCCCATAAATTTTAGCACCCATTTTAACAGTTGCATGATCGCATAATGCAAAAGGTCCACGAATAAAACTGCCTTCCATAATTTCAGAATCCTTACCAATATAAATTGGTCCATTGGTAGCATTAAGAGTTACAAACTCTAATGAAGCACCTTGCTCAATAAAAATATGTTCAGCCCTAATTGTATTAACAGATTTAGGAATTACTGCCGACTGCCTTCCTTTAGTTAAAAGCTCAAAATCCTCAACAATAGCCTCTCCATTTTTAGTGAAAATATCCCAAGTATTTTCTATTTTCAGAATTTCATCATGGTATTCAATGGCTTCATAGCTTTCAAAATTCACATCTTCTTGTGTGTCTTTAGTGAAAAACGCTATGACATCTTCTTCTTTAAAAATAGCTTGATTTTCACCAAGGCCTTTAATCATTTCAGCTAATTCTTGATTGGGCAAATACGATGCATTTATTAGAACATTTTCAGATAACTCTACCATAGGATACTTATCCGATAAGTATTCTTCAGTAATGGTGGTTGTGGTATACTCTAAATAACGCTCCCATTTTTCACGTATGGTCAAAATTCCAACACGTATATCCGCTACAGGCCTGGTAAAAGTAAACGGCAATAGATTGTTACGCGAAGGCCCATCAAAAAGTATATAGTTCATAGTTATGCTTTTGGTAAAAATAAAAAAAGCCTTTCAATAGTTGAAAGGCTTTTAAAATATATTTGAAACTAAATTTACTTTTTAAATTTAGCGTACTTCGTTTTAAACTTATCAATACGTCCAGCAGTATCTACTAATTTAGATTTACCAGTATAATATGGATGAGATGTTCTAGAGATTTCCATTTTTACCAATGGGTATTCAACACCATCAACTTCAATAGTCTCACTAGTATTTGCAGTAGATTTAGTTAAAAAAACGTCGTCGTTAGACATGTCTTTAAATGCAACTACTCTATAATTTTCTGGATGTATATCTTTTTTCATCACTAAATGCTTTAATGTCATTACTTTTTTCGAGGTGCAAATTTAAGTAATTTTAATAAACTTACAATACTTTTTTGTTTTTTTTATTATTTACAAATTTCTGTAACGTTTTGGTATATTTGTTTACTAACCCATTGTAATTAACTAAAACCAAAAATAATGGAAAAATCTTTAAAATCTATGTCAATTAATAACGGTCTAATTCTTGGACTATTGTTATCTGTAATTTCTGTTCTTGTTTATGCCGTAAACCTTGATTTATTCACAAAATGGTGGTTAGGTATTATTCTGTTTTTAATAGCAGTAGGTTTAGGCGCCTATTCTGCTGTGAAATTCAAGCAGCAACAAGGTTTTTTATCTTTTAAAGAAGCATTTACCGCCTATTTCATAACTATAGCAATTGGAACCTTAATAGCTACAGTAGTTGGCATTATTATATTCACATTCGTCGATCCTGATGCTGCGCAGTATTTAAACGAGCAAATTTTAATTTTAACCAAAGAAACCCTAGAGAATTTTGGAGCTCCCAAAGAAGCTATACAAGAGGCTATGGTTGAAGCGGAGAAAAAAGATAATTTTTCCATCGGTGCACAAGCCCAAGCATATGTTGTACGACTTGTTATATACAGTATAATTGGATTGATTGTTGCTTTAATTGTTAAGAAAAATAATCCTGACGAAGAATAATTTCTGTACATTTGATTTTGAAATTTAGAAATCATTTTTAATGAATATATCAGTAGTCATACCACTACTTAACGAAAAAGAGTCTTTACAAGAATTACATGATTGGATTGTAAATGTTATGCAATCCAATCATTTTTCTTATGAGATAATCTTTATTGACGATGGTAGCACTGATGGTTCTTGGGAAACCATAAATCAACTTTCGCAAAAAAACAATCATATAAAAGGTATTCGCTTTTTAAAAAACTTTGGCAAATCACAGGCCTTACATGCAGGTTTTGAAAAAGCTCAAGGTGAAGTGATTATTACAATGGATGCCGATTTACAAGATAATCCCGAAGAAATACCAGAATTATACGATATGATAATTAATGATAACTATGATATGGTTTCTGGATGGAAGAAAAAACGGTATGATTCTGTATTGTCTAAAAACATACCCTCTAAATTATTTAATTGGGCTGCCAGAAAAACGTCTGGAGTAAAACTCAATGATTTTAATTGTGGTCTAAAAGCCTACAACATTAATGTGGTAAAAAACATTGATGTTAATGGTGAAATGCACCGTTATATTCCGGTATTGGCTAAAAATGCTGGCTTCAGCAATATTGGAGAAAAGGTAGTTAAGCATCAAGCCAGAAAGTATGGTGAAACTAAATTTGGTATGGATCGATTTATTAACGGATTTCTCGATTTAATTACCATTTGGTTTTTATCACGTTTTGGTAGAAGACCAATGCATTTATTTGGTGCCTTGGGAGTAGTCATGTTAACAATTGGGTTTGCTTTTGCTCTGTATTTAGGCATTGACAAAGTGTTTTTTAATCCTACTGGACGACTAATTACACAACGTCCTCAATTTTATATAGCCTTAACGACCATGATCATTGGAACACAGTTTTTTGTTGCTGGATTTCTTGGTGAAATTATACTTCGTAGTAAACAGGACAAGAAACGCTATTTAATTAAAGAAAAAATCAATTTGTAATACTTGATTTTAAATTAACTCGCATTTCACTAACTCATTATTTTCTATTGCGTATTTTTGTACGCTATAAACAGTAATATGATACATATTGAACCAAAATTATTAGAACGTGTTAACACCTGGTTGACACCTGCTTTTGATAAGGACACTCAAGATTATATAAAAAATCTAATTGCTACCAACCCCAAAGAACTTGAAGAAGCCTTCTATAAAGATTTAGAGTTTGGAACAGGTGGCATGCGTGGTGTAATGGGAATTGGCACCAACAGAATAAACAAATATACTTTAGGAAAAAACACACAAGGTTTAAGTAACTACCTTAAACAATCGTTCCCAAAGGAAACCCTTAAAGTAGCCATTGCGTTTGATTGTCGACATAACAGCAAATCACTAGCTAAAATTGTTGCTAACGTGTTTTCAGCAAATAATATTGAAGTGTTCTTGTTTGAAGATTTACGCCCTACTCCAGAATTATCATTTGCGTTAAAATACTTAAATTGTCATTGTGGCATTGTACTAACAGCATCTCACAATCCTCCAGAATATAACGGCTATAAGGTTTACTGGCAAGATGGCGGGCAATTGGTACCACCACAAGATGCTGAAATTATTTCTGAAATAAATAGTTTAAACTATTCAGATATAAAATTTAATCCAAACGAATCTCTTATCAACATTATAGGTTCAGAAATCGATCAAGTTTTTATTGAATCGTCTGTGGAAAATGGAAGTTTTAACACCTCACAAGCAGCTAAAGATGATTTAAACATTGTATTTACTTCATTGCATGGAACCTCTATAACTACCATTCCAGAAACCCTAAAACAAGCAGGTTACAATAAGGTTCATATTGTTGAAGAACAAGCCGAACCAAATGGCGATTTCCCAACAGTTAAGTCGCCAAACCCTGAAGAGCCAGAAGCCTTAAAAATGGCTTTAAATTTGGCAGAAAAAGTTAATGGCGATATTGTAATTGGTACTGACCCTGATAGTGACCGTGTTGGAATTGCTGTTCGCGATTTAGACCATAACATGATTTTACTTAACGGTAATCAAACCATGGTCGTTATGACAGCTTTTTTACTGAAACAATGGCAGAAAAACAACAAAATAAAGGGTAAGGAGTTTATTGGCTCGACTATTGTGTCCACTCCTATGATGCTAGAATTGGCAAAAGCTTACAATGTTGAATGTAAAATTGGGCTAACTGGTTTTAAATGGATAGCCAAAATGATTAAAGATTTTCCAAATCTTGATTTTATTGGTGGTGGAGAAGAAAGCTTCGGGTTTATGGTAGGCGATTTTGTACGCGATAAGGATGCTGTAACATCTACACTTTTAGCTTGCGAAATTGCAGCACAGGCAAAAGCTGAAGGATATTCGTTTTATGAATCCTTAATTGATTTATATATCAAACACGGTTTTTATAAAGAACGCTTAATATCCATGACCAAAAAAGGGATTGAAGGTGCTAACGCAATTAAGAAAATGATGATTGATGCACGTAACAACCCGTTAACACAAGTAAACGGCTCAAAAGTTGTAAGTATTGAAGATTATCAACTATCAAAAGCAAAAAACATGCTAACAGGAGAAACCCAAGATATTGATATTCCAAAATCCAATGTGCTAATCTATTACACTGAAGATGGTAGTAAGATTGCTTTAAGACCTAGCGGAACGGAACCAAAAATTAAATTCTATATTAGTGTCAATCAAGAATTAAGTTCTAGAGCAGAATTTGAATCTACCAACAAAATGTTAGAAACAAGAATTGATGCTATTGTAAAGGATTTACAACTTAACTAAATGAAAAAAATAATTCATCAGTTATTACCTTTTATTAAGAAATTTAAATCGCATGTCATTTTAAATGTCTTATTCAATTTACTATATGCCTTATTCAGTTCTTTAGCATTTGTGTCTTTAATACCTATGCTAAATGTTTTGTTTGACAAAACAACAATAGTAAGAAAAGCGCCTGTTTGGACAGGTATTGGAGACATTAAAGATTATGGCGAAAATTTGCTTAATTATAAAGTTAGTGGGTATTTACAAGATGGAAATGCACAAATGGCTTTAGTTATTGTTATAGCCATAGTAATTTCAACCTTTATTCTAAAAAATCTGTTTGGATATTTAGCCATGCAGCATGTTATGTTTTTAAAGAATGGTGTTTTAACCGCTTTAAGAAAAGACATGTATAACAAAATAATCCAACTTCCTTTAGGTTTTTACTCCAAAAGGCAAAAAGGTGATGTTATGGCAAGAATTCTTGGCGATATTAATGAAATGCAAAATTCATTCTTTATCATTCTAGAACTTATTGTTAGAGAACCTTTAACTATCATCTTTTCATTAATTCTCATGTTTACAATTAGCTGGGAATTATCGTTGTTTGTATTATGCTTTATTCCAATAGCAGGTTTTATGATTTCAAGAATTGGAAAAAGCCTCAAGAGTAAATCATTACGTGCCCAACAAGAATCTGGAAAGCTAATTTCTATTGTTGAAGAATCGTTAACAGGGCTGAAAATTGTAAAGAGCTATAATGCTGAATCTATTTTTACAAATAAGTTTACAAATTCCGCAGACAAAATTTTAAACCTTTCAAATAAAATTGGCTTAAAAAACAATCTTGCCGGACCTGTAAGTGAAGTTTTAGGTATTGCAACCATAGCTGTTTTATTATGGTATGGTGGTAAATTGGTATTAATAGATAAAGTAATTGAAGGCACAACCTTTATTGCGTTTATGGGACTTGCTTATGCTATTCTAACACCAGCAAAAGCAATAAGTAAAGCATCATATAAAGTAAAAAATGGCATGGCAGCAGCCGACCGTGTTTTTGAAATTTTACACGAAGAAAATAGCATGCCTGATCTCCCTAATGCAAAGGAACTTGGCGATTTTAAAGATAGAATCTCTGTTGAAAATATTTCATTTAAATATGAAGACGAATTCGTTCTTAAAAACTTTTCAATTCAAGTGCCAAAAGGAAAAACCGTTGCGCTTGTTGGCCAATCTGGAAGTGGAAAAAGTACCATAGCCAATTTGGTAACGCGTTTTTACGATGTGAACAAAGGAAGCATCAAAATAGATGGCATAGACATTAAAAATGTTACTAAAAAATCATTACGCGAACACATGGGGCTAGTTACTCAAGACTCCATTTTGTTTAACGATTCCATAAAAAACAACATTTTAATCGGTAAGCCCAATGCCACTGATGAGGAAATTATTGATGCTTTAAAAATTGCCAATGCTTGGGAGTTTGTTCAAAAACTACCTGAAGGTATTGATACCAATGTTGGTGATGCTGGAAATAATTTTTCTGGAGGTCAAAAACAACGTTTAAGCATTGCCAGAGCGGTGCTTAAAAACCCTCCAATAATGATTTTAGATGAAGCAACTTCAGCACTAGATACAGAAAGCGAACGACTTGTTCAATTAGCATTAGAAAATATGATGAAAAACAGAACATCTATTGTTATTGCCCATAGATTATCTACAATTCAAAATGCAGACGAGATAATTGTTATGCAACATGGTGAGATTGTTGAACAAGGAACACATTCAGACCTTTTAGCAAAAAATGGCATGTACAAAAGACTAGTGGAAATGCAGAGTTTCGATTAAAACTTCAACACAATATTTAAATTAAAAAAGAGCAAAAAATAAATTTTGCTCTTTTTTTGTTCTTGTTAGACTTGGGGACGACTAACAAACATAAGTTGGTTAGGAGTTGTAAACATATACTAAAAAAATGAAAAGACCAAGAAAAAAATGCATTTTATCGTGTTTTTATGCCTTTAATCGATTATTTGAAATATAATATTTTGTTTTTCAGACTGTTATGTAAATAATAAAAAAGACATTAAACTTTATTACATTTAAATGGTCTAACTATAAAATATCTTTGTGAGCCAAGAAGCTGCTTTATTAGAAAATCTAAAAACCGAACGCACCAAACATGTGGCGTTCAACGAGCTTGTATCGCTTTACAAAGAACGGTTGTATTGGCATATTCGTCACATTGTAAAATCGCATGACGATGCTGACGATGTCCTTCAAAACACATTTATTAAAGTTTATAAAAATATTGAAGGCTTTAAAGGGGATAGCAAGCTATACTCGTGGCTATATCGCATTGCAACAAATGAAGCTATAACCTTTATTAATAAACGTGCGAGAGAAATGAAAATTTCAAATGAAGATTTACAACAAAACAATATTCAGAACCTAAAGTCAGATGTATACTTTGAAGGCAATGACATTCAATTAAAATTACAAGAAGCCATTGCCACATTGCCAGAAAAACAGCAATTAGTATTTAACATGAAGTATTTTCAAGATTTAAAATACATGGACATGGCCGAAATATTAGAAACTAGTGAAGGTGCCCTAAAAGCATCATACCATATAGCCGTTAAAAAAATTGAAGCGTATTTAACCGAAGATAATTAAACCTTTATTAAATTTTAGAGTCTTATTAAGTAGACCATGACAAAAAACAATTTACATAACGTCAAAACATCGGGTTTTAAAACTCCTGATAATTACTTCAATCAGTTTGAAGACAATCTTCATTTAGAATTACAATTAAAAGAAAAGGTTTCTGATTCTGGATTTAAAGCACCTGAAGGATATTTAAATACATTTAAAGTTGATCTAACACCTATCGAATCAGAAACTAAAGTCATTTCATTATTCAACAAAAAAACAATCCTTTACGTAGCAAGCATAGCTGCTGTATTTTTGATGTTATTAATTATTCCAACCTCAAAAAACAATATCAACTTTGCTTCTCTTGATAGTGAAACGTTAGAAAATTATTTATTAACTTCAGACTTTGAATCCGCAGAATTAAGTAATTTAATTACCAATACTAGTACTTTTGAAAACCATATTCTAGAAGAAACTTTAAGCGATGTTAACCTTGAAGACTATCTATACAACAATACTGAATTAGAAGATTTAGATTTTGATCTTGAATAAAATAGCAACAAAATGAAAAATACCCTAATATTATTTATCTGTTTATTGTTTTATACCATTTCTTTTTCTCAAGATAGAATGGACAGAAACGAGAAAATTAAAGCTTTAAAAACTGCCTATATAACAGAGAAATTAAACTTATCAAAAACAGAAGCCGAAAAATTCTGGCCTATTTATAATGCTTTTGAAGAACGTATGAACAAGATGCGTGAAGAGATGTACAGAGATCGCAAATCTATTGACATTGACAACATGACTGAAGCTCAAGCCAATACACTATTGCAAAAGTTTAAGAATTCGAATACCGAGCGAAATGATTTGTACAACAATTATATTTCAGATTTACAAAACGTCATATCGTCAAAAAAAATAGTTCTCCTAAAGAAAGTGGAAGACGACTTTAAACGCAAAATGTTTGAAGAATTTAAAAAACGTCGTCATCAAAAAGGAGATGATAAACCATAAAAAAAGAGAAGCCTTTGCTTCTCTTTTTTTATTTGAACATCAATTTCGAAATCTGCTTGGAGCCAGCAGCGTAGGCTACACTATCATTTAAAAACCTAATAGTATAATAGCCTTCATCGCTTAAATGGCTCCAAGTTTCACCGTTATCATTTGAATAATCTATACCCTTAAATCCTATTGCAATTAGCTCATTCCCTATTCCATTAGGAATATATTGTATACAACTTCTGTAACCCGGACTTTGATTCTCGGCTACTAATTGCCAAGATTTTCCACCATTTAGTGTTCTAATTTTATTTGCAGAACTATCAGCCGGTTTGGTATAATCACCTCCAATAGCAAAACCCATTAAGTTATCGTAAAAATCCATTGAATAAATACCTTCTGTTTCTTTGGCTTTAATGATTGGTGTTTCAATTACTTCCCAATTAAACCCTTTATCTGGCGAATAATAAACTCTACCTGTGGTTGTTGCAACCCATGTCTCATCTCCAACAATATCAATATTGGTATTACTAGCTGCAAAAGCACCTTCTCCTTTTATACCTTTTGGCAATTTGCTACATGATAATTTTTGCCAAGTAAACCCACCATCTCTAGTAATAATAATACTCAAACAATCATCTGTTGTATCACCAATGGCAATACCTTCTTGATTATTCCAGAATTTCATGGAATCATAAAACACATTGTCATGTTCTTCTTTGTAAACTAACTCCATTTCACCGGTATCGCCAGTTTTATACAATAGAGCTGGATTTCCAACACTTATCATAAAAAAATCTATTGTATTGTTTGCAATGGCCCTAAACTCAATATCCAAAGAATCGTGTTCAATTTTAGAAATCAACCATTTATCGGCTTCACTATTATATAATCCATAGGTATTATTATTGGCTGCAAAAGCCAGACTCTCTTGGTCTAAAATCTCTATGGCACGAACGCTTAACGTAGAATCCTCCAATATGGTTTTAAACTCAATATCTGTTAATTTTCTTTTTTGAATCTCTTTTTCAGTCTGGCAAGACAGGCAAGACACAGCCACTACAAATAGTAATAATTTCCTCATTTATAAAATATTTAGGATAAAAATACGTAATTAAAACGTACCTTTGCACGCCTAATAAAATAGAATGCGTTTACACAGAAATTTATGTTTTGCCACCATTGATGGATTAATGAAAATCTTCAACGAGGGCGAGTATGCTGATAAGGTTATCCAACAACTCCTTAAACGTGATAAACGTTGGGGAAGTCGTGATCGTGCTTTTGTTGCAGAAACAACTTACGACATTGTGAGGTGGAAACGTTTATATGCCGAAATTGCTGAAGTAAAAGAACCTTTTGACCGTGATAACCTATGGCGTATGTTTGCGGTTTGGGCAACCTTAAAAGGTATTAAGTTGCCTGATTGGAAATATTTTGAAGGTACACCTACCAGAAAAATCAAAGGTCGTTTTGACGAATTATCAAAAACCAGAAAATATAGTGAGTCTATTCCAGATTGGATAGATGAACTTGGAATAAACGAATTGGGTGAAGAAAAATGGACAAAAGAAATTCATGCGCTTAACCAACAAGCTGATGTAATTTTAAGGGTAAACACCTTAAAAACAACAAAAGAAAAACTTCAGGCCACTTTATTCGATCTAGATATCGAAACCGAGTTTATAAAAGGTTACCCAAATGCCTTAAAATTAAAAGAACGAGCTAATGTTTTCCAAACTGAAGCTTTTAAAGATGGCCTTTTTGAAGTTCAAGATGCCTCATCACAATTGGTTGCAAACTTTTTAAATGTAAAACCAGGTATGCGTGTTGTTGATGCTTGTGCTGGAGCAGGTGGCAAAGCCCTACATTTAGCAGCATTAATGGAAAACAAAGGGCAGATTATTGCCTTGGATATTTACGCCAATAAGCTCCATGAATTAAAGCGCAGAGCAAAACGAAATGGTGCTCATAATATTGAAACACGTGCAATAGACTCTACCAAAGTCATAAAAAAACTTTATGATAAAGCTGATCGTGTATTGATTGATGCGCCTTGTTCAGGATTAGGCGTATTACGTCGAAACCCAGATGCCAAATGGAAGTTAGAAGCATCTTTTATTGAAAAAATTAAAAACACACAACAAGATATATTACAGCAGTATTCACGTATGGTAAAATCTGGAGGACAATTGGTTTATGCAACCTGTTCTATTTTACCAACTGAAAACCAAAATCAAGTAAAAGCATTTTTAAAATCTGATTTAGGAAAAGATTTTAAATTTGTAGAAGACAAAAAAGTATTGGCCCACGAATCTGGATACGATGGATTTTACATGGCTTTAATGGAAAAAAAATAATATGAAACAATTTTACACAGCTCTATTTTTAGTATTAACCTCAACTATTTTTGCACAAATACCTTCAGGATATTATGATTCTGCAACAGGTACAGGCTATACTTTAAAAACACAACTGCATAATATTATTGATGCTCATAACGATCAAGGATACGATGCCATGGATGGCTTTATTTCCACTTACGAGCGCGATTATTATTACGATTCCAATGGAAGTAACACTATTCTAGATATTTATTCTGAAATACCTAATGGTGGTAATAATACGCCTAACGATCCTTATAATTTTTCACCTACAACAGATGAGTGTGGTAATTATTCTGGTGAAGGCGATTGTTATAATAAAGAACATATTATCCCACAATCGGTTTTCAGTTCGGCTACACCAATGCGCAGTGATGCACACATACTAATGCCTACTGATGGTCGTGTAAATGGCTTTAGAAGCAATTACCCTTTTGGTCGAGTTGATGATAATGATTTGGTTAATCAAAGTGGAATTTCTAACCCAACATTAAACGGTTCTAAACTAGGTGGAAATCTAAATAGTGGCTACTCTGCAGGATATACAAACACAGTTTTTGAGCCTATAGATGAGTTTAAAGGCGACATCGCTAGGATATATTTTTATTTTGCAACACGTTATGAAGATCAAATTAGCGCCTGGTCTGCTTATGATATGTTTGATGGTAGTTCGGACAAGGTGTTGTCAGATCCGTTTCTGAATATTTTAATCACTTGGCATGAAAACGATCCTGTCTCACAAAAAGAAATAGACAGAAACAACAATATTTATTACAACCACCAAAGTAACAGAAATCCATTTGTTGACCATCCAGAATGGGTAGCTTTAATTTGGGACACAACACCTGATACCGAAGCTCCAACAGATCCTACAAATTTAGTGGCATCAAACCCTACGGACAATACAATCGATTTAAACTGGATAGCTTCAACAGATAATATTGCGGTGGCTTCATACGATATCTATGTTGATGGTAATAACACATTTAATACGAATACAACTTCATTTACAGTTACTGGTTTGACACCTGACACAAATTATTGCTTTACCATTAAAGCCAAAGACGCTACAGGAAATGAATCTGGCTTTAGCAATCAAGATTGTGAAACAACTACAAATAACGGTTCATCTGGAGGAGGAGTTGATTTATTCTTTTCAGAGTATATTGAAGGTAGTGGAAATAACAAAGTCTTGGAAATAGCAAATTTTACTGGAGCCGATATAACTGATTTATCAATGTACACTTTAAAATTAAGTGCAAACGGCAATGCTTCTTGGGGTTCACCATATTCGTTTCCTGCTAATGCTGAAATAATAAATGAAGACGTATATGTTATCGCCAATGGAAGTGCAGCAGTTTGCACTTCTGAATACGATGATTTAAATAATGCTATTACGTCATTTAATGGGAATGATGCCATTGGACTTTTTAAAAATGATATTTTAATAGATATTTTAGGTGATTTTAACAGCAGCGCAGATTATGCTAAAGATGTCACTTTAGTCAGAAAGCCAGAAATAACCGAACCTGTTACAACCTTTGATATTAATGAATGGAATTCGTTTCCTCAAGATAATTGTACCGATTTAGGTAATCACACACAAACTTTAAGCACAATAGAATATAGTTTTAATGAAATCAAAATTTATCCTAATCCGGTTAAAGACATACTAAATATCAACCTAAAAAGTCCTGAAAAAACAAGTATATCGATTTATAATATTCTTGGTAAGCAAGTTTTAAACGAAACCTTAAGGCGTTCGGGCACAATAAACACGTCAAGTTTAAAGACTGGTGTTTACATTGTCAAGATTACTCAAGGCGATAAATCAATCAGTAAAAAACTGATAAAAAATTAAATAAAAAAGTCTCGAAAAATTTCGAGACTTTTTTTTGGTTAATAAACACGTGAATAACTCAACATTTTCAAATCAACTAATAGAAGAAAATACATCAAAAAGAAGTAAATTTGCATCTTTAAAACATCACACAAACTAAAACATAATGATTCACTTCTTCGGAAACCAAAACAGTAAAGTATTTGCTGTTCAAGCAACAAAAGAATTATCAACTGAAAATATTACTAAACTTGTATGGTTATTTGGCAATCAACCTAAAATAGAACAAGCATCAATCGATGCTTTTTTTGTTGGGCCAAGGGCTGCCATGATAACACCTTGGAGTACCAATGCTGTTGAAATTACCCAAAACATGGGGATTGATGGTATAATCCGTATTGAAGAATTTGAATCGTGCAGTAAAGACTTCAAAGGTTACGACCCTATGATTTCAGAAAAGTTTAATGGGTTGAATCAAGAATCCTTCACAATTAACATTAAGCCAGAACCTATCATTGAGATTAATGATATTTCGGTTTACAACCAACAGGAAGGTTTGGCTTTAAGTGATGAGGAAATAACCTATTTAGAAGGTGTTGCGAAAAAAATAGGAAGACCCTTAACCGATTCTGAAGTATTTGGATTTTCTCAAGTCAATAGCGAACACTGTCGTCATAAAATCTTTAACGGCACCTTTGTAATCGATGGCGAAGAAAAGCCTGTTTCATTATTTAAAATGATTCGTGAAACATCAAACAAAAACCCTAACGACATTGTTTCAGCTTATAAAGATAATGTAGCCTTTATAAAAGGTCCAAAAGTTGAACAATTTGCACCTAAACGCGCTGATGTTCCTGAATATTATCAAACTGAAGATTTTGAATCTGTAATTTCTTTAAAGGCCGAAACCCATAACTTTCCAACAACAGTTGAACCTTTTAATGGAGCTGCAACAGGTTCGGGTGGTGAAATTCGTGATAGATTAGCAGGAGGAAAAGGCTCTATTCCTTTGGCTGGAACAGCTGTGTATATGACTTCCTATTCAAGACTGGAAGAAAACAGACCTTGGGAACAGGCCATGGCAGAACGTCCTTGGTTGTACCAAACACCAATGGATATATTAATAAAAGCCAGTAATGGTGCATCAGATTTTGGAAACAAATTCGGTCAGCCCTTAATTTGTGGTTCGGTTTTAACTTTTGAGCACGAAGAAGATGCTAGAAAACTTGGTTTTGATAAAGTTATCATGCAAGCAGGTGGTATTGGCTACGGAAAAGCCAATCAAGCTTTAAAAGATACACCAAAAGTTGGCGACAAAGTGGTTATTCTTGGTGGTGAAAATTATCGTATTGGTATGGGTGGTGCTGCGGTTTCATCTGCCGACACTGGTGAATTTTCTTCAGGAATCGAGCTAAATGCGGTACAACGTTCTAATCCTGAAATGCAAAAACGTGCTGCAAATGCAGTCCGCGGTATGGTAGAAAGTGATGAAAACTATATTGTTTCTATTCACGATCATGGTGCTGGTGGTCATTTAAATTGTCTTTCTGAATTGGTTGAAGAAACCGGTGGCCATATCGATTTAGATAAATTGCCTGTCGGTGACCCAACATTGTCTGCCAAAGAAATTATAGGCAACGAATCGCAAGAGCGCATGGGATTAGTTATTGCCAAAAAACATATTGAAACACTTCAAAAAATTGCAGAGCGTGAACGCTCTCCAATGTACACTGTTGGTGATGTTACTGGTAACCATCGTTTTACTTTTGAATCAAAAACCACTGGAGAAAAACCTATGGATTTAGGTATGGATGATATGTTTGGCAGTTCACCTAAAACCTTCATGCATGATAAAACTGTACATAGGAATTATGCTGAAACCAATTACGATAAAACAAAATTCTACGATTATTTAGACCAACTTTTACAACTGGAAGCTGTAGCTTGTAAAGATTGGTTGACCAATAAAGTAGATAGATGTGTTGGTGGAAAAGTGGCTAAACAACAATGTACAGGTCCATTACAGTTACCGCTAAATAATGTTGCAGTAATGGCTTTAGACTACAAAGGCAAGGAAGGTATTGCAACAAGTATTGGTCACGCTCCTATTTCTGGATTGATTGACCCAAAAGCAGGTAGTAGAAATGCTATAACCGAAGCGTTAACCAACATTATTTGGGCTCCTTTAAAAGATGGATTACAAAGTGTATCGTTATCTGCAAACTGGATGTGGCCGTGCAAAAACGAAGGTGAAGATGCTCGATTATACGAAGCAGTCCAAGCTGTATCAGAGTATGCTATCGATTTAGGTATCAATGTCCCTACCGGAAAGGATTCGCTTTCCATGAAACAGAAATACCCAAATGAAGATGTCATTGCTCCTGGAACTGTTATTATATCAGCTGCAGCAAATTGCAATAATATCAATCAAGTTGTAGAGCCCGTATTGCAAAAAAATGCTGGCGATATCTACTATATCAATCTGTCTCAAGACAGCTTTGAATTAGGTGGCAGTTCGTTTGCACAAATACTAAACAAAATAGGCAATACCACACCTAATGTACAAAGTACCGATTATGTAAAAACAGTTTTTAACACTATTCAACAATTAATAACTGAAGAACAAATTGTTGCGGGACATGATGTAGCTTCTGGCGGTTTAATAACAACATTGCTTGAAATGTGTTTTGCTGATAATAATTTGGGCGCAGAATTAGATATCACCGCTTTAGCCGAAAAAGATTCGTTTAAAGTTTTATTTGCTGAAAATGCAGGATTGGTTATTCAAGCCAAAGATGATTCAGTAGAAACCGCATTTAACGAAGCTAATATTGAGTTCTTCAACATAGGAAAAGTTACCAATGCTGATGTATTGAGTGTTATTAATGATACCGATGTTTTCACCATGACAGTGTCTCGCTTACGCGACATGTGGTACAAAACCTCTTTCCTACTCGACCAAAAACAAACAGCAAACGGGTTGGCCAAAGACCGTTTTGATAATTATAAAAACCAACCGCTACAGTTTGAATTCCCAATGCATTTTACAGGAAAACTTCCTGAATTAGATAACAGCAAACCAAGGCCTAAAGCAGCTATTCTACGAGAAAAAGGCAGTAATAGTGAGCGAGAAATGGCAAACGCCATGTATCTAGCAGGTTTTGATGTCAAAGACGTCCACATGACCGATTTAATCTCGGGGCGCGAAACCCTAGAAGACATTCAATTCTTGGGTGCTGTTGGTGGTTTCTCAAACTCTGATGTTTTGGGTTCTGCAAAAGGTTGGGCAGGTGCCATTAAATATAATGAAAAAGCAAATGAAGTGATTAAAAACTTCTTTAAAAGAGAAGACACCTTGTCTGTTGGTATTTGTAATGGTTGTCAATTGTGGATGGAGTTAGACCTTATTAATCCAGACCATGAGGAACATGGAAAAATGATTCATAACGATTCGCATAAGCACGAAAGTTCATTTACTTCGGTAAAAGTTCAAGAAAACAATTCTGTAATGTTATCATCATTAGCAGGTAGCACGTTAGGGGTTTGGATTTCGCATGGCGAAGGCAAATTCAGTTTACAGTATACCGAAGACAAGTATCACATTGTAGCTAAATACGGTTACGAAGGCTATCCGCACAACCCTAATGGTTCAGATTTCAACACCGCCATGATGTGTGATAAAACAGGCCGTCATTTAGTAACCATGCCGCATATTGAGCGTTCTACCTTCCAATGGAACTGGGCTAACTACCCTAAAGGCAGAAAAGACGAGGTATCGCCTTGGCTGGAAGCCTTTGTTAATGCTAGAAAATGGATTGAGAATAAATAACAAAAAAAAAAGGAGCTTAAAATTAAGCTCCTTTTTTTGTCGGGATGACAGGATTTGGAGAATCCTTTTACATCGCTACTATTGCAAATTAAAGCTACGCTTTAATTGTCTCTAAAGAAAAAGCTAACTTAAAAAAGTAAACTTTCTACATTAGCTTTTCGCTTTAGTTTGTCGGGATGACAGGATTTGAACCTGCGACCACACGGCCCCCAGCCGTGTACGCTAACCGGACTGCGCCACATCCCGAATTAAGGACGCAAAAATACAAATGCTTTTTTTATTGTAATAATTTTGATTCAATAATTTCAATTCTGGAATTTAAATCAGATAGTTCTTGTGACTGTCTATTGTTTCTCTTTTGCTGTGTTTCAATAATGAGTTGTTGTTCCTGAATTGCCTTAATTAGCACAGGAATTAACTCGGTGTAGTTTACGCCGTATTTATCTTCTTCTTTACTATAATCAACTACATTTTTAATCACTTTATCTACTTCCTGCGCAATCAATCCTAATGACTTAAACTCTTGTTCTCTACCCTTCCAGAAATACTCTGTTGGACGCAATTGGATAATCTCATAAAGACCATATGATATATCTTCAATATCACGTTTTAGTCGTCTATCCGAAGCCTGTACAATTGCACCACCAATTCTTACATTACCACCTTCATTTTGCAAATAAAGATCAGAAACCAGACCAGCATTTCTTGCTTGAATTTCATTTCGGTCCATAGCTATATTTTGCCCCAATTCTTCGCCTATAACTAATGTTCCTGATCCTAATCCTAAACTCACGTCATTGTGGGTTGTTATATGTAGAGGCATATTTGGGCTTTGTGTTCCGATACCAACTTTGGCGTTGAATCCAATAATATCATTATCGAACTCTCCATAAATTAATGGTGTAGCACTCGAAGAATTTTCAATGTATAGTTTATTGCTTCCTTCCTCTTCTAATCCTGCTGCAGTACCGAGGAATATATTATCACTGCCTTGATTAAAAAATCCAGCAGCAGAACCAATAGCCACATTATTGAATCCTGTAGCATTGTTCCTTAATGCAGTATGACCCAAAACCGTATTAAAATCGCCTGAAACCTTGTATCTCATAGATCCAGAGCCAATAGCAGTATTGGCGCCACCTTCCTCACTAGAACTCAACGATAGATAACCTAAAGCTACATTATCCACTCCCATCGTATTGCTTTCAAGAGCTCTTCTTCCAATAGCAATATTATAATCTGACGCAACATTATCCTTTAATGCAAATGCTCCAATGGCGATATTTGATGACCCTGTAGTATTAAAAAATAAAGCTTCTTCTCCTATAGCAATATTATTTTCCCCTGTAGTATTATGATAGCCAGATCTATCTCCTATAGCGATATTTATTCTACCTATCGTATTATTCGTTAATGTATAACCTCCTATTCCAATATTACCAAATCCATCTCTATTTTCATGAAGTGAATATATACCAATCGCGACATTACTCAAGCCTTGAGTATTTGTATGAAGTGATTGGTAACCTGCAGCGAAATTATTGGTGCCAGTTTCATTAGAATATAAGGCTTCCTCGCCAAATGCTATATTTCTAACACCTGTGGTATTGTTTACCAATGTATTATCTCCTATTCCAATATTATGGTTATCATCTAAATTATCTAGCTCTCCTGCATTATCTCCAATATAAATGGAACCTCCAGTTCCTTTAGTAGTAACGCCATTACCATGAGCTTGCCAGTTTCCTATAGCTTTACTATATGGTACCGACATAAATTCTGTTGTACCTACCTCTTCTCCTTGTAATGAAACATTCAAAAAATGACGTTGTGATGCCCAATTAATATCTTCAAAAAGATTTAATGTAGCAGAACCGTTTCCTATCAATACAGAAAACACACCATTTGCATCAGTATTGGTAACATGGCTTTCTGCATATACAGTAGTACCATTCGGCGTTGCTTCATTAATATTGAAATCTAATGTTATTTCAACTTCTATCATTAAATCGCCTTGAGCATCTCGTGCTACACCTTGATAATTAATTCCTTGTTGAGCGTAAATCCCTATGCTTAATAGTAAATTAAGCATGTAGATTATAATTTTTAAAATTGGTAAAATAGTTTTCATGATTTATTGTTTTATAATTTTTATTGTGTTATTAAATCTGTTATCTAAAGTCTTGATTGTTAAAAAGTAAAGTCCATGTGATAGTTTAGTCATATCTAACCTTGTATCCATATTAGTATTAATTTCCTTTACTATGAGTAGTTTCCCATTCAAATCATAAAGGCTTATACTTGTTTTAGAGCTAAACTTATTGCTAGTATTTATATTTAAATAATCACTTACAGGATTAGGATATATTTGAACATACTCCATTATCTCCTCTTCATAATCTATACTTAAAGTTCCTTCGTTTAGAAGTATAGACCAGAATCCTTGGCTTAAAGTCGCATTGTTCTGAATTTCGCCCACTATAGATTCACCTACAGTGAATGCTAAAACATGAGATGTACCTGTTAGGGTTTCTCCTGAAGCCCCTATGACTTGTTTTGAAATGTCTTGTGCATTACTATGCGTTGCAAATAATAGCACACAGATAAATAGTAAAATTGATTTCATAATAAATTGATTAATTGTATTTGAAACCAAATCTATTATCTAATCACCTTACTAATTGTTGTTAATTGATGAATGACATTTTCCAATTGATAATTGACAAGTTATACCCAGAATTGTAAAAAAACATAGTTGTAAACGCTATTAAAACCATTTGTCAATTGAAGAATACCAATTATCAATTATGGAGTTTTTCTAGAAAGAAGTGCCTGTATGTTTGCGTCATAAATCAATAAACAAAAAAAATCATGACACGAATTAAAAAAAATCACGAATTAAAAAGCAAAAGACATTCAATTAAATATCTAGCTGTTTTAAGCTTTATTTTATTAGGACTTACAACTGTATTAACCAGCTGCAGTAAAGATGATGAACCCATTCAAAATTCTGAGCCACAAGCTATTCTTCCTTCTCTTACATTATTAAATGGACAAACAAGTACAAACTATGGTGTTGTTGGAAGTCCAAGCACTGGTTCTTTACAATACACCATAAAAGCAACAGCGCCAGATGGTTTTGATACATTAGTTATTGAAAAAGTTGTAAACGGAAGTGCTTCAGAATATGAAACCATAGACATTACTCATCCCAACTACGTAGAAGGAAGCAATACATTTACTTACAACTTAAACTATATATTAAGTGAAGATGATGTAAATGATGTTATTGAGTTTAAAGCTTTGTTATTAGACATTAATAATAATGCTGACAATTTATCATTTGCTAAAACTGAAACAAAAATGCCTATGCATTTTGAATATCTAGCAATGAGGACGGATAACCCTCCAAGTGCAGCCAATAATTTTCCATATTATGTTTATGCTGATTATTATGAACTTAAAAAGGAAACGATAAATGGCATGAATACTAGTACACTAGATAAAAATGTAGTAGCGGTTTTAAGTTGGAACGATGGTTCTGGGTTATATTTTTCATCACCTAACATAACCATAGAAACTCAACTTACAGATAATTTAACTGAAAAAAGCATTACAAAATTCAAAGAAATTTCGATGACTGCTGAGGAGTTTTATGAACTAAACATTTACGATTCATTTGAAATAATGAATTTATTTGAAGATGCATCCTTTAATTCTCATGAAGAAAAAGCTGAAGGTGTTAACATTGGGAAAATTTACAGTTTTTTGACCTACGATGGAAATGCCGGACTTATGTACGTTAAAGATTTGGAAATTCAAGGCAACGTATTCTTCGTTGATGTAGATATATTCTATGCACGATAAAACTTTACAAAGCGCAGTGGTATTTGAATTCCACTGCGCTATTATATTTTTAAAAACAATTTTTTTAATTGTAATTTAATGACCTAAATTTAATATCGAAGCAAATTCTGTATTGACAATGAAGCCTAAAATGAAGATAACACAAAATTCACAGTTATATCCGGAAACAGATGTAAACAAGTTTTCAGATGTGCTTATGTATTTTTCAGAGTCTTTGCTTGATATTAATGATGAAGAAGCCATACTTTGGGACTTAGCTAAAAACTGTATTTCCAAATTAGGCTTTGTAGATTGTGTAGTATACCTCCTTAATGAAACTGGAGATACTATGCTACAAAAAGCAGCATATGGCCCAAAAAACCCTAAAGATTTAGAAATTCATGCTCCTGTTGATAGACCTTTAGGAACAGGTATTGTTGGTCACGTAGCGCAAACTGGCAATGCAGAGCTAATTCATGACACTTCTAAAGATAAAAGATACCGAATGGATGACGAGTTTAGATTGTCTGAGGTTTGTGTCCCTATAATTATAGACGGTCAAGTAATTGGTATAATAGATTGCGAACATCCTGAAAAGAACTTTTTTACAGAACATCACTTGCATATGCTATTAACCATGTCTTCTATTACGGCAATAAAGCTTAAAGGTTTAAGGACACAAAAAAAATATCAGGAAGAACAAAAAAAATCTTTAGAAATTCAAAAGCAACTTATCGATTTAAAACTAAAGGTCTTGCATTCGCAATTAAATCCTCATTTTGTCTTTAATGCGCTAAACTCTATTCAATATTTTATTACTTCAAATCAGAAAAAAGACGCACTAGAATTTTTATCTGTATTTAGTAAGTTAATTCGTTTCTATTTAAAAAATATCGAGAGTGAAACAGTATCTCTTCTTGATGAAATTAATTTATTAAAATGGTATCTTAAACTTCAAAAATTAAGGTACAGTGACAAAATTAACTTTGAAATTAAAACTAATAAAGAAGACAATCTAGATGTTAAAATACCTAGTTTTCTTATTCAAACCTTAATGGAAAACTTAATAGAACATTCTATTTTAAATGAGCATAAAAATCAAAAAATTGAGATTAATTTCAATATGTCTTCAAAATCGGTAGTTGTTCTTATAAACTATAATCACGATCCACTTAAACTTACAGAAGCTAAATACAATCCAGAATATCGTCAAAAAATCATGAATTGGCAGGATCAAATACGGTTACTTAATAAGGGTAAAAACTATGGAATTAAAAAGCATATTACTTTTAAAAGGAATAAGAATAAAATTGTAGGGAATACAATTAAAATTACTTTACCAATCATTAATTAAATGATAAAAAAAAGTTTTGTTATTACATTATTTTTTAGCTTTCTTTTTTTGACAAGCAACTTAATTTATGCTCAAAATTCAATTAACAGAAAAAGTACACCTTTACATTTTGAAGTTTATAAAACAGAACTAGACACATTGTCTATATCTGATGTTCTATCAAATTTATCAATATTCAATTCTACGCTTTTAAAACAAGAAATAACACATCCTTCTCTCACCTATTGGATGCTTATAGATTTTGAAAAGCATTTAACTACAATTTCTAAAGATACATTGTGGTTTTTAAAAATGCCAAAGTTTGAACATGCAACGCTTTATAAGCAAACAAAAAATGGTTTGTCCGAAGAAAAATATGGAAGATTTGAATTTTCAGAAAAAGATAGATCTGTTTTATATGGTGCAGGTATTCCTTTTAAACCAGAAAACTTAATCTACAATCGATACCTTATTTTAAAGTTAAAGCGTACAGCCTACATTAGTAACATTTCAAATTGGAAAATTGGATTTGCATCCACTCATGTAGAACATTTAACTAGATATTATTATTCCACTGAAAATATAAAACGGCTTGCTCCATATTATATTTTCAGTGGAATTTGTATCATCATGTTCTTTTTAACTTTAGCTTTTTATATTTATTCCCAACGTCAAGAATTTTTATATTACATGTTGTATGTATTATTCTTGCTACTCTATTTAAACTCCGAGGTATTTAAGCTACATGAGGTTTTCTTTGGTTCTTATGGTTTATTGAGTTATGCCTTTTTCCAAATCTCGCAAATGGCTATAAACCTGTGTTACATATTATTCATCATCCATTATTTAAATACTAAAACAACTTATAAAAGACTACATGTAGCCTTAAAAGCTATCGCTTATCTATTAGTGTTTCTTATTATTCTAGATGCTTTTTTCTTTGGTTTTAACTATCTTATTGGTCATATATATCTATTACGATTTGAGCAACTCATAATGACCGTTTTTGGTTTAGTGGGTATGATATATTTAATCTGGAAAAGTGTCAATAAACTAGCTTACTTTGTTGTAATCGGTTCTTTCTTTTATATGGCTGGTGCATTGGCTCTATTGTTTTTTAGCGATGCAAGATATATGATTGCAGGATCTACCCTAGAGGTTTTAATTTTCGCATCTGGATTAGCTTATAAAATTCAAGAAGAGTTTAAGCAAAAATTACGGTATCAAGAAGAAGCTATTAGAAACAAAAACAAAGCGCTTCGGGCTCAAATAAACCCACATTTTATATTTAATGCTTTAAGTTCCATACAACATTTTATAACAGACAATAATAAAACGGGAGCATTAAAATATTTATCAAAATTTAGCAGACTCACAAGAAATATACTGGAAAGCTCTATGGAATCAAGAATTGTACTTTCAGATGAGATAAAAATGATTAATGACTATTTAGCATTAGAAGCATTACGCTTTGACAATTCTTTTAAATACGAGATTATTATTGCTCCAAAAGTAGAGCAAGATATTATTGAAATACCCATGCTAATAATTCAACCATTTATTGAAAATGCTATAATTCATGGCTTGCTAAACAAAAAATCAAAAGACAAATCATTAGTAATAAAATTTAACGATAAACAAACTTATCTAGAATGTATAATTGATGACAATGGAATTGGAAGAGAGGCCGCTCAAAAATTCAAACGGCATACTAATAAATCTAGAGGATTAGAAGTTACTGAAGAACGCTTAAAAACCAATAACCAATCAGACTGCAATATTGAAGTAATTGATAAATACGATGCCAATAACTTAGCAGCTGGAACAAGAGTTATTATAAAAATTAACTATTAAAGAAAACATGGAATTAAGAGCAGTTATAGTTGAAGATGAAAAACACAGCAGAGAATCATTAAAAAACCTGTTAGAAGAGTTTTGCTTAAATATTGAAATCGTTGGATTGGCCGAATCAGTTGAAGAAGCGGTTTCAACAATAGCACAATTAAAACCTGATGTGGTATTTTTAGATATTGAATTACAAACAGGAACTGGCTTTGATGTCATAAACCGACTTAATAATATTCAATTCGATGTTATATTCACCACAGCTTTCGACCAATATGCCATTAAAGCTGTTAAATTTAGCTCTTTAGATTATTTATTAAAACCCATAGATTTAGAAGAACTACAAAATGCCGTTGAAAAAGCAAGAAAAAAGAAAAACCAAGACGTTTATAAAAAACAATTAGAGACACTAATGCTGAATCTCAAACAACGGAAACCTACTTTAAATAAGATTTGTTTAGCAACTTCTGATGGTTTTGAATTTATTGAAGTAAATAACATTCTTTATTGTAAAGCAGAAGGTTCCTATACCAAGTTTATATTAAAAAACAAAGAAACTATTTTGGTTAGCAAGCATTTAAAAGAATATGAAAATTTGCTCTTCGAACAAGATTTTATGCGTGTTCATAACAGCTTTCTTATAAACTTAAAGGAAGTGAAAAAATATATTAAATCTGATGGCGGTTATATAATCATGAACAATAACGATTCCGTAAGTATCTCACGTTCAAAAAAGGAAGATTTTATTAAAGTCATGTCCGCATTAATGGATACATAAAAGATTTTGAATTCTAATTGAAGATATTTTTCCCATTTGATAATACCTTTTTATTTCATAATTTGCATGTCTTCAAATTAGACAAGACAGATGGCAGATATTACCAGACTTTTTGATTTTCCTTACTACCAACTTGAAACCTATAACCTTAATAAAGCCTTTACTACTAAGTATAATGGTGAGTGGGTTTCAATTTCAACTCAAGAATATATTAATCAAGCCAACGCTATTAGCCGTGGTTTGATACGTTTAGGTGTTAATTCAAATGATAAAATAGCTGTAATTTCTACAACCAACAGAACAGAATGGAATATAATGGATGTAGGCGTCTTGCAGATTGGCGCACAAAATGTACCTATATACCCTACTATATCTAAAGAAGATTATCAATATATTCTAAACCACTCTGAAGCTACGTATTGTTTTGTATCTGATAAAGAGATTGTTGAGAAATTAAATGCCATTAAAAACAACACGAAACTTAAGGGCGTTTATACTTTTGATGACGTCATTGGCGAATCCAATTGGAAAGAAGTTTTGGAACTGGGAAAAGATGACTCTAATCAAGATGTTGTTGAAGACCGGAAAAGTCAAGTTAAACCTGATGATTTAGCTACTTTAATTTATACTTCAGGAACCACAGGAACACCTAAAGGTGTAATGCTTTCACATAATAATATTGTATCAAATGTTTTGGATAGTGAAAAACGGGTTCCTTTTGATTATGGCAAATCAAAATCCTTGAGTTTTCTTCCTGTATGTCATGTTTTTGAACGCATGATTTTGTATCTATATCAATTCTGCGGTGTTGAAATTTATTTTGCGGAATCCATAGAAGCTATGAGCGATAATCTTAAGGAAGTCAAACCCAATGTTATGACAGCGGTTCCAAGGCTATACGAAAAGGTTTATGACAAAATTGTTGCTAAAGGCAGTGAGTTGTCAGGATTAAAAAAAGTACTTTTCTTTTGGGCAATAGATTTGGGTTTAAAATACGAACCGTATGGTACTAATGGTTGGTGGTATGAAAAACAATTAAAGCTGGCACGCAAACTTATTTTTAGCAAATGGCAGGAAGGTCTTGGTGGTAATTTAGAACTCATGGTTTCTGGTAGTGCTGCCTTACAACCGCGTCTAACGAGAATGTTTGCTGCAGCTGGTATGCCTATCATGGAAGGCTATGGTTTAACAGAAACTTCTCCCGTAATTTCAGTAAATGACCAAAGGGATAAAGGGTTTAAAATTGGAACTGTAGGACGTATTATTGACAATGTAGAGGTTAAAATTGCTGATGATGGTGAAATATTGGTAAAAGGCCCCAACGTAATGCAGGGCTATTATAAAGATCCAGAAAAAACTGCTGAAGTCATGACAGGAAATTATTTCCACACTGGGGATATTGGTGAAATCGATTCAGATGGTTTTCTTAAAATCACAGATCGTAAGAAAGAAATATTTAAAACTTCCGGCGGAAAATATGTAGCTCCTGCCCTACTAGAAAACGAATTCAAGCAATCTCGTTTTATTGAACAAATAATGGTTATTGGTGAAGGTGAAAAAATGCCCGCTGCCTTAATTCAGATAAACTACGAATTTGTAAAGGAATGGGCTAAACGCCATAATATTGAGTTTTCCACTGAATCTATTATAGAAAATCAAAAATTAAAAGTTAGAATTCAAGAAGAAATCGATGCTGCCAATAAAAAATTTGGTAAATGGGAACAAATAAAAAAGTTTGAAATTACTCCTGATGTCTGGACTATAGATGGTGGTCACCTCACACCTACCATGAAAATGAAACGAAAAATAATCAAAGAAAAGTATCTAGATCTTATCGAAAAAATTTACCGCTCTTAATGCATTAAATGCCTGACTAAATAATCAGGTGTTTTCATTTCAATATTTTAAAAAATTTCACAATTTATTATGCATGCATAATAAATATTTCTTATATTTGGATTCCAAAATTCCAATATATGAAGGATAAAACCATTGATTACGTCTTCAGAACCACATGGTTAGCCATAAATAAAATGTACAACGAAGAGGCTGCACAATTCGAGACTACTATGGCAACAGGCTTTGCTTTATTGAGTATAGATCCTGATAATGGTACACCATCTACCTCTTTAGGTCCAAAAATGGGAATGGAAGCGACTAGCCTTTCAAGAACACTTAAGACCATGGAAGAAAAAGGTTTAATAGAACGTAAACCAAATCCTGAAGATGGTCGTGGCGTCATCATCCATTTAACAGAATTTGGACGCGAGAAACGTGCATATTCAAGAGAAAAAGTTTTAACATTTAATGAAGCCATTCGCAAGAATATTTCGCAAGATAAGCTCGATCACTTTTATGAAGTAGCTGAACTTATAAACAACATGATTTCAAATAAAAAAATATATAACCAAAAAGAACACATACTTAAGTAACATGAGTAAACGTAGAATAAACAAAGTAGCTGTTATTGGTTCAGGAATAATGGGAAGCGGTATTGCCTGTCATTTTGCCAATATTGGTGTTGATGTGCTCCTACTCGATATCGTTCCAAGAGAACTAAACGATATTGAAAAAGCCAAGGGCTTAACATTAGAAGACAAGGTCGTACGCAACCGTATTGTAAATCAATCACTACAAACCGCTTTAAAATCTAAACCCTCTCCTATTTATCATCAAAAATTTGCCAATCGAATTTCAACAGGAAATTTAGAAGATGATTTAGCTAAAATTAAAGATGTCGATTGGGTTATTGAAGTAGTGGTTGAGCGCTTGGATATCAAAAAACAAGTATTTGAGAACATTGAAAAATTCAGAACTCCTGGCACACTTATCACATCAAATACATCAGGGATTCCTATCCACTTTATGAGTGAAGGTCGAAGCGAAGACTTTCAAAAACATTTTTGTGGAACGCACTTCTTCAATCCGGCCCGTTACCTAAAACTATTTGAAATTATTCCAGGTCCTAAAACTTCTCATGATATATTAGACTTTTTAAATGAATATGGTGAAAAGTATCTAGGAAAAACATCGGTTATTGCCAAGGACACACCTGCTTTCATTGGAAATAGAATTGGAATCTTTGGAATTCAAAGCTTATTTCATCAAGTAAAAGAATTAGGTCTAACCATTGAAGAAATTGATAAATTAACTGGTCCTGTAATTGGCCGACCAAAATCAGCAACTTTCAGAACCGTTGATGTTGTTGGTTTGGACACATTAGTTCATGTTGCAAATGGTATTTATGACAATTGCCCCAACGATGAAGCTCATGAGTTGTTTAAACTTCCCGACTTCATCAACACTATGATGGAGAACAAATGGTTGGGTAGCAAAACCGGACAAGGCTTCTACAAAAAAGTAAAAGACGATAAAGGTAAAAGTGACATCTTATCGCTTGATTTAGACACTTTAGAATATCGGTCTAAAAAACGAGCACAGTTTGCCACACTTGAATTAACTAAGACTGTAGATAAAGTAATTGATCGTTTTCCTATTCTAGTTTCTGGAAAAGACAAAGCTGGCGAATTCTATCGTAAGAATTTTGCGGCCATGTTTGCTTATGTTTCGAACAGGATTCCAGAAATCTCTGATGATTTATACAAAATAGATGATGCCATGAAAGCTGGCTTTGGATGGGAACATGGTCCATTCCAAATCTGGGATGCTGTAGGTGTTGAAAAAGGGTTGGAGCTAATTAAATCTGAAGGGCATCAAGTAGCCGATTGGGTAAATGAGATGCTGACTTCTGGAAGCAAATCATTTTATTCAGTAAAAGAAGGTGCTACCTATTTCTATGATATTCCATCGAAAAAACAAACTAAAATACCTGGACAAGACGCCTTCATTATTTTAGATAATATTAGAAAATCTAATGAAGTATTCAAGAATTCAGGTGTTGTTATTGAGGATTTAGGAGATGGAATACTGAATTGTGAGTTCCAATCTAAAATGAACACGATTGGTGGTGATGTTTTAGCTGGTCTAAATAAAGCCGTTGATTTAGCAGAAAAAGACTTCGAAGGATTAGTTATAGGGAATCAAGCTGCTAACTTCTCGGTTGGTGCCAATATAGGTATGATTTTTATGATGGCTGCAGAGCAAGAATATGACGAACTGAACATGGCAATCAAATATTTCCAAGATACCATGATGCGTATGCGCTACTCTTCCATCCCAACGGTAGCTGCTCCTCATGGAATGGCTCTTGGTGGTGGTTGTGAGCTCTCAATGCATGCCGATAAAGTTGTTGCGGCAGCTGAAACTTATATTGGATTGGTGGAATTTGGGGTTGGTGTCATTCCTGGTGGAGGTGGTTCCAAAGAAATGGCTTTAAGAGCCCAAGATACATTCCGAAAAGGAGATGTTGAATTAAACGTCTTGCAAGAGTATTTCCTAACAATTGGAATGGCTAAAGTATCAACTTCAGCTTACGAAGCTTTTGATTTGGGAATTCTTCAAAAAGGCAAAGATGTTATTGTAGTAAACAAAGACAGACAAATTGCAACTGCCAAAGCCCATGCCAAATTAATGGCTGATGCTGGTTATACCAAACCTGTTAAAAGAACAGACGTTAAAGTGTTAGGTAAACAAGCTTTGGGAATGTTTTTAGTTGGAACGGATTCTATGGAAGCTTCAAATTATATTAGTGAGCATGATCATAAAATAGCCAACAAATTGGCATACGTTATGGCTGGTGGTGACCTGTCAGAACCTACATTGGTATCTGAACAATATCTTTTAGATCTCGAACGCGAAGCATTTTTATCGTTGTGTACGGAACGAAAAACTCTAGAGCGCATCCAACACATGTTAAAAACAGGAAAACCTTTAAGAAACTAATAAAATGAAACAAGCATATATAGTAAAAGCATATAGAACAGCTGTTGGTAAAGCACCAAAAGGCGTGTTCCGTTTTAAAAGAACCGATGAGTTAGCTGCTGAAACCATAGCTCATATGATGAAAGAGCTACCCGATTTTGACAAAAAACGCATTGATGATGTGATTGTAGGTAATGCCATGCCTGAAGGTTCGCAAGGTTTAAACATGGGACGACTCATTTCATTAATGGGATTGGATATTGTAGATGTTCCTGGTGTGACTGTAAACAGATTTTGCTCTTCTGGAATTGAAACTATAGGAATTGCAACGGCAAAAATTCAAGCTGGAATGGCTGACTGTATTATAGCAGGTGGTGCTGAAAGTATGAGTGCTGTTCCAATGACAGGTTTTAAACCTGAATTGAATTATGACATTGTTAAAGCTGGCCATGAAGAATACTATTGGGGAATGGGTAATACAGCTGAAGCTGTAGCCAATCAGTTTAAAGTTTCTCGTGAAGACCAAGATGAATTTGCCTACAACTCACACATGAAAGCTTTAAAAGCTCAAGCCGAGAATCGTTTTCAAGATCAAATTGTGCCTATTGAAGTAGAGCAAACTTATATTGATGAAAACGGTAAAAAAGCAACAAAATCATACACAGTTACAAAAGATGAAGGCCCACGAAAAGGTACTAATTTAGAAGCATTGGCAAAATTAAGACCAGTATTTGCTCAAGGTGGTAGTGTTACTGCTGGAAACTCCTCGCAAATGAGCGATGGTGCTGCTTTTGTGATGATTATGAGTGAAGATTTGGTAAAGGAACTAAACCTTAAACCTATTGCACGTTTGGTAAACTATGCTGCTGCTGGTGTGGAGCCGCGAATCATGGGAATTGGTCCTGTAAAAGCCATTCCAAAAGCCTTAAAACAAGCAGGTTTAAAACAATCTGACTTGGAGTTAATTGAACTTAATGAAGCGTTCGCATCACAATCAATAGCTGTTATCAGGGAACTGGATTTGAATAATGATATTGTTAATGTAAATGGTGGTGCTATTGCATTAGGACATCCACTTGGTTGTACTGGTGCTAAACTGTCAGTTCAACTGTTTGATGAAATGCGCAAACGCAATATGAAAGGAAAATACGGAGCAGTTACCATGTGTGTAGGGACAGGTCAAGGCGCTTGTGGAATTTTCGAATTTTTAAATTAAAAAACAAAATACAATTTATAGCAATGGAAGCAACCGAAAAAGACATATTAAGAGGCGGACAGTTTCTGGTAAAGGAAACTAACTGCGAGGATGTGTTTACTCCTGAAGACTTTTCAGAAGAACAAAAGATGATGAAAGAAGCGGTTATGGAATTTAATGACCGTGAAATTATTCCACACAAGGATAGATTTGAAGCAAAAGATTACGCCTTAACCGAAGAATGCATGCGAAAAGCTGGTGAACTCGGATTTTTAGGAGTAGCCGTTCCTGAAGCCTATGGTGGATTAGGAATGGGCTTTGTATCAACTGTATTGACATGTGACTATATTTCGAGTGGTACAGGTTCATTTAGTACAGCCTTTGGTGCGCATACTGGAATTGGCACCATGCCAATAACCTTATACGGTACCGAAGAACAAAAACAAAAATATGTACCAAAATTAGCATCTGGAGAATGGTTTGGTTCTTATTGCTTAACAGAGCCAGGTGCTGGTAGTGATGCCAATTCTGGAAAAACAACTGCCGAACTTTCTGCCGATGGAAAAACTTATAAAATTAACGGTCAAAAAATGTGGATTTCAAATGCTGGATTTTGCCGTTTAATGATTGTTTTTGCGCGTATTGAAGATGATAAAAATATTACTGGTTTTATCGTGGAGTACGATCCTGAAAACACAAATGGCATTACTTTAGGTGAAGAAGAACATAAACTTGGTATCCATGCCTCTTCAACCAGACAAGTATTCTTTAATGATACGGTTGTTCCTGTTGAAAACATGCTAGCTGGTCGTGGCGAAGGCTTTAAAATTGCCATGAATGCACTTAATGTTGGACGTATTAAATTAGCAGCTGCTTGTTTGGATTCACAAAGACGTATTACAACTACAGCTGTAGAATATGCCAATGAACGTAAACAATTTAAAACCAGAATATCTGATTTTGGAGCTATAAAGAAGAAGTTGGCTGAAATGGCTGCTAGTGCCTATGCAGGTGAATCGGCTACATATCGTGCTTCCAAAAATATTGAAGACCGCATAGCCTTAAGAGAAGCTGCTGGAAATTCACATCAAGAAGCCGAATTAAAAGGTGTTGAGGAATACGCCATTGAATGCTCTATATTAAAAGTAGCCGTGTCTGAAGATGTTCAAAACTGTGCTGATGAAGGTATTCAAATTTTTGGAGGTATGGGATTCTCAAAAGAAACGCCAATGGAAGCAGCTTGGAGAGATGCTAGAATTGCTCGTATTTATGAAGGGACCAATGAAATAAACCGTATGCTATCTGTAGGCATGTTGGTTAAAAAAGCAATGAAAGGCCATGTGGATTTACTGGGCCCAGCCCAAGCTGTGCAAGATGAATTGATGGGTATCCCATCATTTGACACACCTGATTATTCTGAATTATTTACTGAAGAAAAAGAAATGATTAAGAAGTTAAAGAAAACCTTTTTAATGGTTGCTGGTGGTGCAGTTCAAAAATTTGGTCCTGATTTAGAAGGCCACCAACAATTATTGGTAGCTGCAGCAGACATTCTTATTGAAATTTACATGGCTGAATCTGCTATTCTACGTACTGAAAAGAATGCCAAACGATTTGGTGAGAAAGAACAATCTGTTCAAATAGCCATGGCAAAATTATATTTATACAATGCCGTGAATATTGTTGAAGACAAAGGAAAAGAAAGTATTATTTCTTTTGCCGAAGGCGATGAACAACGTATGATGCTTATAGGACTTAAACGTTTCACAAAATATCAGAATTATCCAGACATCGTGGATTTACGTAATGAAATTGCCGAAAAAGTAAAAGCTGAAAATAAGTACTGCTTTTAATTATAGTTAAGTTTAGTTAGGAGTGAAAAGCCGTTTCAGTCATTGGAACGGCTTTCCTTTTTTTAGTATTTTAGTAAAAAATTAAATATGAAGCATTTCAATATATTATTTGTCCTTGTTTTTATTTCAGTCAGTAGTTTCGGTCAAGGTCTTCTTCAAGAAAAAAAGAACTTTACCCGTCAAGACACCTTAAGAGGAACTATTACACCTGAACGGGAATGGTGGGATTTAACCTATTACCATTTAAACGTTTCGGTTGATCCTGATGAAAAATTTATTTCGGGGAAAAACACCATAAAGTATAAGGTTTTAAAACCTAACTCTACAATTCAAATAGATCTACAAGAACCATTAGTTATTACTAAAGCTACCCAAAATGGCAAAACGCTCAATGTAACACGTGATGGCAATGCACATTTTATTGCGCTTATTGACAAGCAAATACCAAATACTACAAACGCCATAGATGTTCATTATGAAGGGCATCCTAAAGAAGCTGTTCGTGCACCTTGGGATGGTGGTTTTTCATGGAAAAAAGATAACAACGGAAATCATTTGGTAGCAACCTCTTGTCAAGGACTAGGTGCAAGTGTATGGTGGCCAAACAAAGATCACATGTATGACGAGGTTGATAGCATGCTTATTACTGTTACTAATCCAAAAGGCTTAAGCAATATTTCAAATGGTCGTTTAAGGTCTGTTAAAGAGAATAATGATGAGACTGTTACTTCCAATTGGTTTGTAAGCAACCCTATTAATAACTATGGTGTAAATGTCAACATAGGCGATTATGTTCATTTTTCAGAAGTATACGAAGGTGAAAAAGGCCCATTGGATTTAGATTATTATGTATTGAGTTATAACCTTGATAAAGCGAAAGAACATTTTAAAGACGCTCCAAAAATGATGAAAGCCTTTGAACATTGGTTTGGACCTTACCCGTTTTATGAAGATGGATTTAAATTGGTTGAAGTGCCATATTTAGGTATGGAGCATCAAAGTTCGGTTACCTATGGCAACCAGTATAAAAAAGGCTATTTAGGCAATGATTTGTCAGGCACTGGTTGGGGATTAAAATTCGATTTTATTATCATCCATGAAGCTGGTCACGAATGGTTTGCAAATAACATTACCAATAAAGACATTGCAGACATGTGGATTCACGAAGGGTTTACCGCGTATTCTGAAAATCTATTTTTAGATTATTACTACGGAAAGGAAGCGTCTTCTGAATACGTTATTGGCACACGAAAACTTATTCAGAATGACCGACCACTTATCGGTCCTTACAATGTTAATAAGGAAGGTTCAGGAGATATGTACTACAAAGGTGCTAATATGCTTCATACCTTGCGTCAACTTATTGAAGATGATGAAAAATGGCGACAAATTTTAAGAGGTTTAAACAGTACTTTTTACCACCAAACCGTTACCACAGAACAAATTGAAAATTACATCAGTCAACAAACAGGTATTGATTTAACAGAATTCTTCAACCAATATTTAAGAACGGCCATGATTCCGACATTGGAATATGAAATTAAAGACGGTAATTTAAAATACCGTTGGACAAATATTATTAAAAAGTTCGATATGCCAATTGAAGTAAACATCGGAGATGAAAAACAATGGCTTTTCCCTAATGCTGAATGGAAAACCCAACCTATAAATTCAGATGGCATTACAATTGATAAAGACTTTTACGTCTTCAGCAAAAAACTGTAATTAGTTGAACTACCCAGAGCTATATTTTAAAACGGATTACGAATGGCGAGAATGGCTTCATGAAAACCATAATAAACATTCAGGTGTTTATCTGATATTTTACAAAGTTGATCACCCCAAAGAAAGTATGCGTTGGGAAGAAGCCGTAAAAGTGGCTTTATGCTATGGGTGGATAGACTCTACTGTAAAAAGCTTGGGCAATGGGAAACGTCGTCAGTATTTCACACCTCGAAATCCTAAAAGTGTCTGGAGCGCCCTTAATAAAAAATATATCATAGAGTTAACGGCCCATAACCTGATGCATGAAAGTGGTTTTGAAAAAATTAAAATAGCTAAAGAAAATGGCAGTTGGTCGGTATTAGATGATGTTGAAAACGAAATCATTCCCCAAGATCTTCAAGAAGCATTTGATAAAAACTCTAAAGCATTTGAAAATTATCAAAACTTTGCACCCTCCTACAGAAAAGGCTATTTATACTGGATTAATCAAGCCAAACGCCCAGAAACCCGTAAAAAACGAATTTCTGAAATAATTTCCTACTGTGTTAAAAATATGAAAACAAGAAATTAACCATTTCTTTTTCATTAATTTTAAAGTTTAACAAACCAAACCAAATGAAAAAAATAGTATCCCTAATCATGCTTTTTAGCATGACCTTTGTGTTTCCGCAACAAGAATTCTCATTAGATTTAGTCAAAAACATGAAACCACGAAACATAGGTCCAGGTGGTATGTCTGGACGTGTTACAGCTATTGATGTGGTTCATAACAATCCTGATGTCATGTATGTGGGTACCGCTTCTGGTGGATTATGGAAATCAACTTCAGGAGGCATTAAATGGGAGCCAATTTTTGACAATGAGGTTACGGCCTCCATTGGCGCTGTAGCCATTCAGCAATCCAACCCTAGTGTGATTTGGGTGGGAACAGGAGAAGGAAATCCAAGAAATAGCTTAAATGGCGGTTATGGTATTTATAAATCACTAGATGGTGGTAAAAACTGGCAACTAATGGGTCTTGAAAAAACGAGGCATATTCATCGTGTGATTATAGACCCAACTAACCCTAATGTGGTTTATGCAGGAGCCATTGGCTCACCATGGGGCGAACACCCAGAACGCGGTGTTTACAAAACTACTGATGGTGGTAAAACATGGAAAAAAATCTTGTTTGCAAACAACAAAACAGGTGCTGCCGATTTAATTATGGATCCAACAAATCCTAATAAATTAATTGCTGCCATGTGGGAGCACAAACGTGATCCATGGTTTTTTAATTCCGGTGGTGAAGGTTCAGGTTTGCATATTACTTATGATGGTGGTGAAACTTGGAAAAAAGTAACTTCAGACGATGGCTTTCCCGAAGGCAATTTAGGCCGTATAGGTGTTGCTATAGCTGCCAATAAGCCTAATATAATTTATGCTTTAGTTGAAGCCAAGAAGAATGCACTGTACAAAAGTGAAGATGGTGGCTTTAAATGGCGAAAAATCAATGATAAAAATGATATTGGAAACAGGCCTTTTTATTATTCCGAAATTTATGTAGACCCGCAAAACGAAAATCGCGTGTATTCAGTATTTACCTACGTTAACGTTAGTGAAGATGGTGGGAAAAACTTCAGTCAACTCATGCCTGCTTATGGTGTAAATAACGGTGTCCATCCTGACCATCATGCTTGGTGGATGCATCCAAAAGATGGCAGCTTTATGATTGATGGCAATGATGGAGGCATGAATATTACACACGATGGTGGTAAAACCTGGCGTTTTATTGGTAATTTACCTGTAGCTCAATTTTATCATATAAACGTGGATAATGAATTTCCTTATAACGTTTATGGTGGCATGCAGGACAATGGCTCATGGCTTGGCCCTGCTTACGTTTGGCGTGCTCAAGGTATCCGAAATTCTTACTGGCAAGAAATAAGTTTTGGCGATGGGTTTGACGTAATTCCTGATAAGGATAATGCTAGATATGGTTGGACCATGAGCCAACAAGGCTATGTTATGCGTTATGACTGGGAAACCGGAAATAACTTTATGGTTAGACCAACACCTCCAGATGAGGACACACTTTTACGTTTTAATTGGAATTCTGCAATAAACATTGACCCTTTTAACAATAACACGGTATACTTTGGAAGTCAGTTTGTGCATAAATCTACGGATAAGGGTGAAACTTGGGACGTTATTTCTGAAGATTTAACGACTAACGATCCTGAAAAACAAAAACAATCTGAAAGTGGTGGATTGACTATGGATGCTACGGGTGCTGAAAACCATTGTACCATTTTAGTAATTGAACCTTCTCCAGTTGAAAAAGACATGCTTTGGGTTGGAACGGACGATGGCCGTGTTCACATTACCCAGAATGGTGGTGAAACATGGACCGATGTTTCTAAAAACATTAAAGGCTTACGTTCTGGAAGTTGGATTCCTCAAATTAAAGCGAGTAATAAAAATAAAGGCGAAGCCCTTTTAATAGCCAACGATTATAGGCGATTTAATTACACCCCTTATGCATACCGAACCAAAGATTATGGTAAAACTTGGACACGTATTGTTGATGAAAATGATGTGGAAAGTTACACGTTGGCAATAGTTGAAGATATTGAAGAACCTAACCTACTCTTTTTAGGCACTGATGATGGTTTGTACATATCTCTAGATGCAGGAAAAAAATGGACCAAATGGACTGAAGGCTTCCCTACAGTATCTGTAAAAGATTTAGTGATTCAACCAAGAGAACACGATTTGGTTATTGGTACATTTGGGCGTGCAGCTTGGGTATTGGATGATATTAGACCATTACGTGCAATGGCTAAAGACAAATCAATCATCGATTCAAAACTAGAATTGTTTGAGCCTCCAACGGCTTATCAAGCAGCTTATCAGCAACCAACCGGAAGTCGTTTTGGAGCAGATGCCATGTACCATGGTGACAATAGAGGTTATGGTGCCATCCTCTCCTATTTCATTAAAGTTGATGAGAAAAAGAAAGATGAAAATTCAGAAAAAGAAAATGAAGGTGAAAGTGAAGCCCCTAAAGAAGATAACAGTGATAATGCTGAAAAGGAGGAAAATGTTATTAAATGGGATTCCATTACCATGCAATTTTATGACGGTGATCGTTTAATACGTACTTTAAAACGCAAAACACCTGAAGAATCAGGCTTACACAAATGGACCTGGTATATGGATGAAGCTGGAGTTTCCAGACCCTCGCGTAGTATTAGGGAATCAAAAAATGAACCTGGAGGCGTGAGCGTTAAACCAGGTCGTTATAAAGTAGTTATGAGCTATGGCGATCAAACATCCGAAGAATTTATAACTGTGGAATCCGATCCTAGAATTGACATTTCGCAACAAAATATTAACGAAGTTTACAATGCAGCTAAAGAAATTGAAATCCTACAACAACAAGTTGCCGATGCTGTTAAACAATTAGTTGAAAGCAAAAACATAGCCAAAAAATATCAATCTGATTTAAAAAAATTGGATAAAGAAAAATATAAAGATGATATAAAAGCTTCAAAGGAAATCATTGAAAAGATTGATGAGTTAATAGCTGTTTATCTCGGAAAGGAAGACAAAAGACAAGGTATTACCAGAAGTAGGGAAATGACGGTTTCTAATCGATTAAGTGCTGCGCGAAGTTATGTGAATTCCAGTCAAAATGGTTTAACCAGAACCGAAACACAGCTTATGGATTTCGCCAAAAATGCTATCAATGATGCTTTTGAAAAAACCAATACATTCTTTGAAAACGATTGGCAAACATACCAATCTAACATGGAGGAATTAAATATAAATCCGTTTAAAGACATTAAGACCTTCAAAATCAATTAAAAAAACCTACAAAACTTAAAATTTTAAACAATGAAAAAACTTTTAGTAGTATGTTTAATTGGTGCATTTTTATCCTGTAAAAATGATACTAAAGAAACAGATGTTGCAAAAGCCCCTGAAATCAACTTGTATTCCATTGAGCAGTTTATGGATAATGAAGCTGTAGGCAATGGTAGTTTTGCGCCTGATAATTCAAAATTATTGGTACATAGTAACCGATCTGGAATTTATAATTTATATGAAATACCTGTAAAAGGAGGTGAATTTAAACCGCTAACACAATCGGATAGTTCTTCAATTTTTGCCATTTCGTACTTCCCCAATGATGAACGCATTTTGTTTTCATCTGATGGAAATGGAGATGAGTTAGATCATATTTATATGAGAGAATCTAACGGAAATATTACAGATTTAACACCGTTTGAAGGTGCAAAATCTAATTTTTATGGCTGGTCGGACGATAAAACTAAATTCTATTATGGCTCCAATAAAAGAGATTCTAGGTATTTTGATGTTTATGAAATGAATATTGAGGACTTCTCTTCTAAACTATTTTATCAAAATAACGACGGGCTTAATCTAAACAGCATTTCAAATAATGAAAAATACATCGCACTATCAAAATCTTTAAACACCAATGATAGTGATTTATTTTTAGTAGATAGGGAGACCAATAAAAAAGTAAAAATCAATGAGAATTTAAGTGGTAATTCTGCCCAAGGTTTTTCTATCGATAATAATACATTTTATTATACCACGGATGATGGTGCTGAATTTGCTTATCTAATGGCTTTTAATCTGGAAACTGGTGAGAAAACTAAAGTTTTAGAAAAAAACTGGGATATTTGGGGTTCAAGCTTTACAGAAAAGGGTAAGTACATGACCGTTTTTGTAAACGAAGATGGAAAAAATACTATCGAAGTTTTGGATGCCAGCACTATGAAACCCATAGAATTACCTGATTTTGGAGACAAAAGTATAACTAGCGTTAATTTTTCTGAAGATGAAAATTGGATGCGCATGTATGTTGGAGGTTCTAACACACCTTCAGATTTATACACTTACAATTTTGAAACCAAAGAACAACATAAACTGACCAATGTTCTTAATAAAGAGATTAACCCAGATGATTTGGTAACAGCAAAAGTTGTTAGATTCAAATCGTTTGATGGTGTAGAAATTCCAGCCATTTATTACCTACCGCATCAAGCCTCTGAAACCAATAAAGTACCTGCAATGGTTTGGGTGCATGGTGGTCCGGGAGGACAATCGCGTCAAAATTTCAGTTCTTTGATACAGTATATAGTAAATCACGGATATGCTGTTTTAGCCGTCAATAATCGCGGTAGTAGCGGTTATGGCAAAACCTTTTATAAAATGGATGATTTAAACCATGGTGAAAAAGATTTACAAGATTGTGTTGAAGGCAAAAACTGGCTGACAACACAAGCTGAAATTGATGGTGATAAAATTGGAATTATTGGAGGTTCTTATGGGGGTTATATGACCATGGCTGCCTTAACTTACACTCCCGAAGAGTTTGATGTAGGCGTAAACATATTTGGTGTTACCAATTGGTTGCGTACTTTAAAAAGTATTCCCCCTTATTGGGAATCGTTTAGGGAATCGCTTTATTTGGAGCTAGGAGACCCTTATTCAGCTGATTCTGTTAGACTAAAACGCATATCGCCTTTGTTTCATACTGATAAGGTTACTAAACCCTTAATTGTTCTGCAAGGTTCACAAGACCCTAGAGTATTGCAAGTGGAATCTGATGAAATAGTTGAAGGTGTTAGAGCAAATGGTGTTCCAGTTGAATATGTTTTATTTGAAGATGAAGGGCACGGCTTTGTTAAAAAGGAAAATCAAATTGAAGCTTACAGTAGTATTCTGAAATTTTTAGATACTTACCTTAAAGAGGTTAACAAACCTGTCGATGGTGAAATACCTGATACTGAAATCGAAGCTGAAAAATAAACTAAAAACGCTCTCAAAATTGAGAGCGTTTTTTATTCTATATGTTCAAGACCTTTTAAGTCTTCTATCTTTATTTGCTTACCAGAAGTAGATATTAAACCTTCTTTTTTTAGTTGCGATAATATTCTAATAGCCGACTCTGTAGCTGTTCCAACTATATTGGCATAATCTTCTCGGGATAAAATTACATCTAAAAACCCTTCGTCATTATTTCCAAAATGGTTGTAAACATAAATTAAAGTTTCGGCTAAACGTTGTTTTACAGACTTTTGAGCCATATTAACAATAATGTCGTCACTCTCTTTTAAATCTTTAGCCATTTGTTGCAAGACATCAAATGAAAACTTTGAGTTTTGTTGTAAATCATTCATGATTTCATGTTTGGGTATAAAACAAACTTCCATATCATTTAAAGCTACAGCACTCAAATTAGCTGACTCTTCACCAACCAAAGAACGCTGCCCTAGCAAATCACCTTTTACAACAAGCTTAACAATTTGGTCTTTGCCGTTTGCACTTAATTTAGAAAGTTTACAAATGCCATCTTTAATGCAAAAAACACCATTTATGTTCTCGCCTTCTTCAAAAATAATTTCGCCCTTTTTTACTGTTCTTGTAGTCTTGCAGCCAGATATTCTAATTAATTCCTCTTTTGACAAAGCCTTTAACGAATTGAACTGGCGGACAATACATTGCTCACACTTACTCATACCTTATAAAATGTTCTGTAAAGTTAGTTAAAACATGACAAATATCATATATTGTTTACACATGTTTTGTGACTTTTGTTACAGGTATTAATGAGCAAATTATATGGACAAGGCTTCTTGCTTCCACTGTGGTGATATATGTAATTCAGAACAAATAACTTACGACGAAAAAGTGTTTTGTTGTAATGGTTGTAAAACTGTTTATGAAATTTTTTCTGAAAACGATTTAACCTGTTATTACGATTTTCAAAATGCTCCTGGAGCGATTCCAAAAGAAATTCAAGGGAAATATGATTTTCTGTCGCAAGAAAATATTATAGAAAGGCTAACCGAATTTAATGATGGAAAAATTCAAGTTGCCACATTATATATTCCACATATTCACTGTAGTTCCTGTATTTGGATTCTTGAGAACTTGTCTAAATTAAATGCAAATATTACTGCTTCTCAAGTAAATTTTGGCAAAAAAAATGTTAGGGTTACGTATAATTCCGAAGCCGTAACTTTAAAAGATGTTGTATTGCTTTTAAGCTCTATTGGGTATGAACCATACATTTCGCTCGACGATTTTAAAACCGGTGAAGAACATATAAATCGTTCATTAATTTACAAGTTAGGTATTGCTGGCTTTGCCTTTGGTAATGTTATGTTTTTATCATTCCCGGAATATTTTGAAGTTGGCGAATTCTGGTTGGAAAAATATAAACACTTATTTAGGTGGATTATGTTTGCTTTCTCTCTGCCTGTTGTTTTTTATGCTGGACAAGACTATTTTATTTCGGCTTATAAAGGGCTTCGATCTAAACTCTTAAATATAGATGTTCCAATTGCATTAGGTATTGCAGTACTGTTTATAAGAAGTACAGTTGAAATTATTTTTGATTTAGGCTCTGGTTTTTTCGATAGCCTAACGGGCCTGGTGTTTTTTTTATTATTAGGGAAATTTTTTCAACAGAAAACCTATTCATTTTTATCATTCGAACGCGATTATAAATCCTATTTCCCTATAGCCATTACAAAAATTTCTGAAGGCGAGGAAACACCTATTCAGGTCTATGATATAGAAAAAGGAGATAGATTACTTATTAGAAATGAAGAACTCATCCCTGTAGATGGCATTTTAATTAACGGTAAAGCTAGAATTGACTATAGTTTTGTGACTGGAGAATCTGAAACTATAGCCAAAACTTCTGGAGATAAACTTTTCGCTGGTGGCAAACAAACTTCTGGTGTTATAGAAATGGAAGCTTTAAAATCTGTTGAGCAAAGCTACCTAACGCAATTATGGAGTAATGATGTATTTAGCAAAAATAAAGAAGAGGGTTTTACGACCTTGACCAATGCTATTAGCAAACGCTTTACTATAGCAGTACTTAGTATAGCCATTTTAGCTACAAGCTATTGGTTGGTGGTAGATTCCTCTAAAGCTATGAATGTCTTTACAGCTGTTTTAATAATAGCTTGCCCATGTGCCATTGCCCTATCAGCGCCATTTACATTTGGTAACTTGTTACGAATTTTTGGAAAGCTAAAATTTTACGTAAAAAACGCATCGGTTATTGAGCAGTTGGCACACATTAATACTATTATTTTTGATAAAACGGGAACTATAACATCAAATAGAAAAAGTACAGCTGCCTACGAAGGCGAATCACTTTCTAATTCAGAAGAGATTTTATTAAAAAATACCCTTCGTGGATCTAATCATCCTTTAAGCCGTACATTATATGATATTTTAGACAGTCATAATATCATTTCACTCAATCACTTTGAAGAATATTTAGGACAAGGTATAGAAGCATCACATGAACAGGATTGTATAAAAATTGGTTCAGCCAGTTTTGTTGGAGCTACAGAAACCCAATTGCTTAACACAACAGTTCATATTAGCACCAATAATAAGTACAAGGGAAAATTCACATTCTATAATAGTTATAGAAAAGGGATTTCAAAACTGTTTAATAAACTTAAAAAACACTACGATTTAGTAATACTTTCTGGAGATAATGAAGGAGAATTAGAAAACCTAAAAAAGTTACTCCCATCTAAAACCAAATTAATTTTTAACCAAAAACCAGAGGACAAGTTAGAATACATAAAATATCATCAAACTGAAGGCGCTAAAGTTCTTATGGTTGGTGACGGTTTAAATGACGCAGGAGCACTAGCTCAAAGTAATGTAGGAATTGCTATTTCAGAAAATGTAAATGTATTTTCTCCTGCCTGTGATGCTATTTTAGATGCTACAAAATTCAATAAACTATATCAGTTTATTAAAGCTTCCAAATCGGCGATTAAAATTATAAAATGGAGTTTTGTACTATCGTTTATTTATAACATAATAGGATTATACTTTGCAGTAACAGGACAATTAGCACCAGTAATTGCAGCTATATTAATGCCTTTAAGTTCTATTAGCATTGTAGTTTTTACAACTATTGCAACAAATTTAATAGGTAGAAAATTAGAATGATTACAAATAATGTGAAACATGATTTTTATCATATTTTTAAGTAACTTTTAACAATATTTTTGACATGTAACTTCAAATAGGTATGAGTGTTATATACATTTTATTGAGTATCAGCATTATAGTTGCTGTAATTTTTTTTATAGCTTTTATTTATGCTGTAAAAAATGGGCAGTATGACGATAGTTATACGCCTTCTGTACGTATGTTATTTGATGATGAACTTGTCAAAGAACAACCTAAAAAAACCATCATTAAACCAAAAAAAACTAATTAATTATTATGGAAGTACAACAGTTTTATTACGATAACAAAATCGTTAAAAAATTCCTCTATGCCACCATTGTATTTGGTGTTGTAGGAATGGTTGTGGGTTTGCTACTCGCATTTATGTTTCTATTCCCCAACCTTACCGATGGCATTTCGTGGTTAAGTTTTGGTCGTTTAAGACCTTTACATACCAATGCTGTTATTTTCGCTTTTGTTGGTAATGCCATGTTTGCCGGTATTTATTACTCTCTTCAGCGTTTATTAAAAACAAGAATGGCCAGCGACCTTTTAAGTAATATAAATTTTTGGGGTTGGCAATTAATTATTGTTGCTGCAGCTATTTCATTACCGTTAGGTTATACAACCTCAAAAGAATATGCCGAGTTAGAATGGCCAATAGATATTGCCATTGCTTTGGTTTGGGTTGTTTTTGGTGTAAATATGATATGGACTATCTTAAAAAGAAGACAACGTCATTTATATGTTGCCGTATGGTTTTACTTGGCAACCTTTGTAACTGTAGCTGTACTTCATATTTTTAACAGTTTTGAATTGCCTGTAAGTGCTATGAAAAGCTATTCGGTTTATGCCGGAGTCCAAGATGCACTAGTGCAATGGTGGTATGGGCACAATGCGGTTGCATTTTTCTTAACGACACCATTTTTAGGACTTATGTATTATTTTGTTCCTAAAGCGGCTAATAGGCCTGTTTACTCATATCGATTGTCTATTGTACACTTCTGGTCTTTAATATTTATCTATATATGGGCTGGGCCTCACCACTTATTGTATACGGCTTTACCAGAATGGGCACAAAATTTAGGAGTTGCTTTTTCGGTGATGTTGATTATGCCGTCTTGGGGTGGTATGATAAACGGTTTGTTAACCTTACGTGGGGCTTGGGATAAAGTTCGTACAGATCCTGTTTTAAAATTTATGGTTGTTGCCATTACTGGATATGGTATGGCCACTTTTGAAGGGCCTATGCTTTCATTAAAAAATGTGAATGCCATCGGTCACTTTACCGATTGGATCATTGCCCACGTACACGTAGGCGCATTAGCTTGGAATGGCTTTATGGCCTTTGGTATTATATACTATCTCATTCCAAGGTTAATGAAAACAAAGTTGTATTCTGTTGGTTTGGCCAATTTCCATTTCTGGATTGGAACGCTAGGAATCATAATTTATGCGCTGCCTATGTACGTCGCTGGTTTTACTCAAGCTAGTATGTGGAAGCAATTTAATCCTGATGGTACTTTAGTATATGGTAACTTTTTGGAAACTGTTTCTGAAATCATCCCTATGTACTGGATGCGTGCTATTGGTGGAACATTATATATTACTGGTTTATTAGTATTGGTATATAATATTGTACTAACCGTTAAAAATGGTTCTAAAGTAGAAGATGAATTAGCCGAAGCACCAGCCTTACAAAGAGTAGCTAAAGGTCGTGTTGCAGGAGAAGGTTGGCACACTTGGCTGGAACGTAAACCAATAAAATTAACTATTTACGCTACTGTTGCTATATTAATTGGTGGTATTGTACAGATTATTCCAACTATTATGGTAAAATCCAATATACCAACAATCAGTAGTGTGCAACCTTACACGCCTTTGGAGTTAGAAGGACGTGATATTTATATTCGAGAAGGATGTGTGGGATGTCACTCGCAAATGATACGTCCGTTTAGAAGTGAAGTTGAACGCTATGGCGAATATTCGAAAGCTGGAGAATTTGTTTATGACCATCCATTCCTTTGGGGCAGTAAACGTACTGGGCCCGATTTACACCGTGTAGGTGGGAAATATTCAGATAACTGGCATCTTAACCATATGTATGACCCACAAAGTACATCTTCTGGTTCTATAATGCCTGCTTACCAATGGCTTATTAGAAATGAATTGGATAAGTCACAAACTGAAGCTAAAATGGAAGTTATGGTAACATTAGGTGTTCCATATACAGAGGATGATATTGCCAACGCACAACAACACATGTTGGAACAAGGGACACAAATTGAAAAGAATCTATATTCCGATCCTGACTTTGCTGAAACCTATGAAGCAGACAAACAAGCAGGTGGTGAAGATTTTATTGAAATGCGTAATCGAGAAATTGTAGCGCTTATTGCTTACCTACAGCGATTAGGGACAGATATAAAAGTTAACGATTTAGAAACAACCACACAAAACTAGAATTATGCTAAAATTTGTAAAAAATCACATGGATAGCATTGCAGGAATAGAAATATATCCTATAATCTCGCTGCTTATCTTTTTCATATTTTTTGTAGTCTTATTTTGGTGGGTTTTAACAGCTAAAAAGGACTATATCAAAACCGTAAGTAACATACCTTTAGATAACGATAACCAAAACCAGACAGAACTATGAGACAATTAATTCCTTCATGGATAAGAGTCCCGTTAGTATTTTTTATAATATTCGGACTCGTAGAATATTTTATTGAATCAGGAGATCAACCTGCATTCATGGAACAGCCAGTAATCTTGCTTTTTCTAGTCTTGGTTTTAATAATACTCGTTGCAATAGAAGCCATTGTAAGCTCAATGGACAACATATTATATCAAAGTTTAGATGCTGAAGCCAAAGCGCGTTATGATGCTCAACGATCCGAAACACCCAAATTTATTGTTTGGATTCAGGAAACCTATAAAAAGCTTTTAGGTCAAAAACCTGTTGAAGAAGAGCACGAAATCATATTAGACCATAATTACGATGGTATTAGAGAGCTTGACAACAACCTTCCACCGTGGTGGTTATATGGGTTTTATGCAACTATTATTTTTGCGGCCGTTTATTTAGTACGTTTCCACATTTTTAATGGAGAAAACCAATATCAGGAGCTTGAAGCAGAATATGCTCAAGCCAAAATTGAAATAGAAGAATATAAAAAAACTGCCAAAGATTTAGTAGATATTAATACTGTAACTGTTTTAACTGATGCTGCCGATTTAAAAGCTGGTCAAGCCATTTTTGAAGAAAATTGTGTGGCCTGTCACATGGCTGATGGTGGTGGTGGTATTGGACCCAACCTTACTGATGAGCATTGGATTTTAGGTGGTGGTATTAAAAATGTCTTCCAAACCGTATCTGAAGGTGGTAGAAATGGTAAGGGTATGATTGCCTGGAAACAAAGTTTAAAACCGTCTGAAATTGCGCAGGTAGCAAGTTATGTATTGCAATTCCAAGGTACAACACCGGCTAAACCTAAAGATGCAGAAGGTGAGATATGGGTAGATGAAAATGCACCTGCTGAAGACATTCCAACTGAAGCTATGGAAGTAAAAACAGATTCTATTATAACCATAGAAAATTAGTATAATTTAGAAAAAATAAAGCCGTGGAAGCTCCAGAAAACGAGTCGTTTAGAGATTCGATAGGTACCATTGACGAAGAAGGAAAACGCGCGTGGGTTTATCCTAAAAAACCTAGTGGCAAGTATTATGACAAACGAAAAATAGTCAGTTACATACTATTGGCTTTTTTGTTTGCTGCGCCTTTTATAAAAATTAATGGCAACCAATTCTTGATGTTCAATGTATTGGAACGTCGATTTAATATTTTTGGATTTCCATTCTGGCCGCAAGATTTTCATCTATTTGTTATCTCCATGATAATTGGCGTGGTATTTATTACGCTTTTTACTGTTGGATTTGGTAGAATATTCTGCGGTTGGATTTGCCCACAAACCATTTTTATGGAAATGGTTTTTAGACGCATTGAATATTGGATTGATGGTGATAGAAACAAACAGCGCAAATTAGATAGACAAAAGTGGGATGCTGAAAAAATCAGAAAACGCTTGTTAAAGTGGTTTATCTTTTTAGTCATTTCATTTTTAATAGCCAATATCTTTTTAGCTTATTTAATTGGTAGTGATAAGCTTCTTAAATATATAACTGATGGTCCTACAGAGCATTTGGGAACTTTATTTCCATTAATAATTTTTACTGCTGTTTTCTATTTTGTTTTCGCCTGGTTTAGAGAGCAGGTTTGCATAATTGCTTGTCCTTACGGGCGCTTACAAGGTGTGCTATTAGACACAAAATCAATTGTAGTAGCCTACGATTATAAACGCGGTGAAGGTGAAAATGGTCGTAAAAAATTTAGAAAAAATGAAGATCGTGAGGCTTTAGGACATGGTGATTGTATTGATTGCTTACAATGTGTTCATGTATGCCCTACTGGAATAGATATTAGAAATGGTACACAATTAGAATGTGTAAACTGTACGGCTTGTATTGACGAATGCGATCATATAATGGAAAGCATCAATCTTCCTAAGGGCTTAATACGTTACGCCAGCGAGCACGAAATAAAAACAAAAGAAACGTTTAAGCTAACTGCCAGAATGAAAGGCTACATAGCTGTTCTAGTTATATTAATTGGTGTTTTAATTGGCATGTTGCTTATTAGAAATGATGTTGAAGCTCGTGTATTGCGCTTACCTGGTCAACTTTATGAACACAAAGAAGGTGACATTATAAGTAATGTATTTACATATAAATTGGTAAATAAAACGGTTCATGAAATTGACAGTGTTCACTTTAAATTACGCAAATTTAACGGTGAAATAAAAGTTGTATCCAATACCAACAATATTGTAATTCCTAAAGAAGGTTTATCTGAAGGCACATTATTTATTGAAATAGATAAAAAAGAACTAACAGGAGATAAAAACAAACTTATGATTGAAGTTTATAGTGGCGACGAATTAATAGAAACCACAACAGTAAACTTTTTAGGTCCAAGAAGCTATAATTAAGAAACTATGAAACTAAATTGGGGAACAGGAATAGTAATTGCATTTGTAGGGTTTATATCTTTTATCATGTATTTTGTTATTAGCATGAACACAGATAAAGCTTTGGACCATGATTTGGTGACAGAGGACTACTACAAACAAGAGCTGGAATTCCAAAATGATATTGATAAAGAAAAAAATGCTAGAGCTTTAGCAGAAAATATTAATTGGAAAAAAACTGAAGACGGTATAATTATAGTATTTCCGGAATCCCTAGAGGTTAATAGCATAACTGGAAAAGTGTTCCTATACAGACCATCTAATAAACAATTTGACTTTGAAACGGACATTTCATTGTCAAGCCACAATTTGCTCATACCTGACAAGCGTTTATTGGATGGTCGTTGGAACATTAAAGTTGATTGGCAATATAACGGAAAATCATATCTCTACAAAAAAGAAATTGTGTATTAAATGCTTTGGTCCGCTATCATATTCGGTTTATTGGGCAGCTTTCACTGTGTTGGCATGTGCGGCCCCATTGCCTTTATGTTACCTGTAGACCGAAGTAATTCATTTAAAAAAACAGCACAAATTTTAGCCTATCATATTGGACGCTTATTTGCTTATGCTCTAATCGGGCTTGTTTTTGGTTTAGTTGGTAAAAGTCTTTATTTGTTTGGTATCCAACAACAACTATCCATTTTTATAGGTATCCTAATGATTATTGTCGTAATTATCCCTGCTCATGTATTTAATAAATACAACTTTTCAAAACCTATCTATAAGCTTATTTCCAAAGTAAAGTCTGGATTAGGAAAAGCATTAAAAAGAAAATCAGCAGATACCTTTTTAACCATTGGCTTTTTAAATGGTTTTCTACCTTGCGGATTGGTTTACATGGCTGTATTTGCCTCCCTTGCTATGCAAAATGCTTCACATGGCGCTTTGTATATGGTGCTTTTTGGTTTGGGAACCATACCATTAATGACTGCTGCCATTTATTTGGGGAAATTTTTAAATGCGACCATCAAACATCGTATTCAAAAAGCAATACCTATTTTCGTAATCGTTATTGGATTGTTGTTTATTGTTAGAGGATTAGGATTGGGTATACCTTACCTCTCTCCTGCTCCAATTGTTGAAACCGCTAATGGGCTTATAGAGTGTCATTAAACATTTTATTTAAGATAATTTTGTCCGATTTGTTTTTTTGGTTTAAATTTGTATTATATAACTAAAGTATGTTTTCAAAAGCTTGCGAATACGGTATTAAAGCATCTATTTTTATAGCTATAAGCTCTTCTGAAGGAAAGCGCGTTACACCCAAGCAAATAGCAGAAGAGATTAACTCACCACAAGCCTTTACTGCGAAAATTTTACAGGCACTTGTTAAGCATAATGTTATTAACTCTGTTAAAGGTGCTTATGGTGGTTTTGAAATTGAAAAAAACGATATATCAAAGATTAAACTGGCTCAAATAGTAAATGCTATTGATGGAGATAAAATTTATAGAGGTTGTGGCTTAGGTTTAGAAATATGTGATGAAAACCATCCTTGTCCTGTTCACGACAAATTTAAAAGTGTTCGGACTGATTTACAAAACATGCTTGAAAGTACAACATTGGAAGAGCTAGCAATCAACATAAAATCTGGCGCATCATTTTTAAAAGTTTAAAAAAAATTTAATATTAAATAGGATATATTTATCCGAAATAAAAAACAATATGGAAACATTAGAAAAAAACATTCAAAAACAAATAGGCGAATATGTAGCTGAAGATTACAGAACTGCAGCTGTATTTTCAAAATATAAAATAGATTTTTGCTGTAATGGTGGTAGAACCATAGAAGAAGCTTGCCAAAAAAAAGGTATAAACAGTAACCAATTATTAGATGAGCTTAATAGTGTTTTAAATAATAAAGGTGACCAAGCTATTGATTACAAATCGTGGCCTTTAGATTTATTGATAGATTACATTGAAAAAAAACATCACCGTTACGTTGAAGAAAAAATTCCTGTATTAAAACAGTTTTTAGATAAACTGTGTAGAGTACATGGCGAGAGACATCCCGAACTGCTTAAAATTAACGAATTATTTACTGCATCGGCAGGAGAATTGGCAGCCCACATGAAAAAAGAAGAACTTATTTTATTTCCTTTTATTAAAAAAATGGTTCAAGCTCAACTAAAGAATAGTGTTATTGAAACTCCTCATTTTGGTACGGTCGATAATCCGATTGCTATGATGAAGCATGAACATGACAACGAAGGGGAACGTTTTAGACAAATTGCTGAATTAACCGATAATTACAATCCCCCGAGTGATGCTTGCAATACCTATCGTGTAACATTTGCCATGCTTGACGAGTTTGAAAAAGATTTGCATTTACATATTCATTTAGAAAATAATATACTGTTTCCTAAAGCCATAAAGTTAGAACAGTTGTTTGGTTAATAATGTAATAATTATTTGTTTGGTTAAAATTCCAGAAAGTTGTCCTCAAAGGCTTTCTGGAATTTTTTTAAATGTGTATTTTCATCTTTTTAATTTATTAATGCACAAAAAACTTATTCTTGTTTGTTTAATTAATTTCTTGATTGCTGCCCTAATGGGTTTGTTATTAAGATATTCTTTCGTTAACGATGTACCCTTTAACTATCGTTTTTTAACGCACGCACATTCCCATGTAGCTATGTTAGGTTGGGTTTATTTAATGCTTTACACCTATTATGTACATTATCTTATTCCAGATAAAAAAACCATTTACAACCGACTGTTTTGGGTTACAGAGATTGCTGTAATTGGAATGATGATAAGCTTCCCCTTTCAAGGTTATGCAGCAATATCCATCAGCTTTTCGACACTTCATATAATGTGCAGTTATTATTTTGTTTTTGTAATCTGGAAACATCTTAAAACGGATTCTAGAGTAACAAAACTTTTGGTTAGAGCTTCTCTCCTATTTATGCTTGTTTCTACTTTAGGTGTTTGGTGTTTAGGTCCGGCCGTTGCTACGCTTGGTCAAACCAGTGCATTTTACCAAATTGCCATTCAGTTCTTTTTACATTTTCAATTTAATGGTTGGTTTTTAATTGGTGTTATAACCATTCTCTTTTTTCTATTGAATATTGAATATTCTCAATTATTTAAATACTTTTTTTATACATTAATTTCTTCAACCATTTTAACGTTAGCCTTGCCCATTCAATGGTTTGCTCCTCACAACAGTTTATTGTGGATAAATAGTGTTGGTGTAATCTTACAAATTATATCACTAGTTCTGTTCTTTAAACTTATTAAACAGAAATTAGTCCGCTTTTTAAAAAAACAAAGCAACCTAGTTAGAAACTTTTTGGTATTTGCTGTTTTGTGCTTGGTATTAAAAAACATGTTTCAACTCACATCCCTTTTTCCTGAATTTGCACAAATAGTTTACGAAAATCGAAATTTTGTAATTGGGTTTATTCATTTAAACATGTTAGGCGTTATATCTGGTTTTCTATTTGCTTTTATTTTTCAAAACTTCAAGTTAAAGGCTTCCAAATTGTTAATTTTAGGAGTTTACACTTTTATATGTGGTTTTTTACTAACAGAATTGTTAATAGCACTTCAAGGGTATTATTTTTATGAAGGAAAAGGTATAATTGACCAATATTATTTAATGTTATTTCTATTCAGTATATTATTGCCAATAGGCATTACAGTTTTTACCATTACTTTAAGTAAAGAAACGTATGAAATCTCCAAATAAACCTTTAAAACGCCATACAGCCTTACAGCCGTTAAGCAAGGAGCATCACCATGGACTCTTGTTGTGCTGGAAAATTAGAACAGGTTTTAGTAAAAAGATAACTCCAGAACGCATTTGGGCTTACGCCAATTGGTTCTACAAAACACATTTAATTCCTCATTTTAAGATAGAGGAAGAATATATTTTTACAATACTTAATAGTGACAACAAACTTGTTATTGAAGCAATTGAACAACATCGGGAACTACAAATGCTTTTTACTGAATCTGATAAAAATACCCAAACGCTTTCGACAATTGAATTATTATTGGAAAAACACATCCGTTTTGAAGAACGTGTACTTTTTCCTAAAATTCAAAACGTAGCTACTGAAAAACAATTTGAAACTATTGAAGCGCTTCATAACGATGAAAAATTTATAGACAAGGAAGACGATGTGTTCTGGAAATAACCTAAAGCTAATAGCGAATAACCAAAATGATTGCTAAAATGATAAAAACAAATGCAGCAACAATGAATCGCCAAAACACATGAGCCTTAATTAACTCTATAAAATAGTAGCTAATTCCTAAAAATTTCAATCCCGCAAGCGCTAGTATTATTATGGCTGAATAACTTAATGTTTGTTGTGCAAATAATGCTGAAATAAGGGTAAGTAATATTAAAACTCCCAATGTAATTTTGGCACTTTTCATCTTAAAAAATTAAATAAATTACTGGGAATAAAAGCACCCAAATTAAATCGCACATATGCCAAAAGGCAGCGCTTGCTTCAATGTTTTCTATATTGGCTTCAGTACCCTTTTTACAAATACCAAAAAACACAAGCACCAAAATAACCATACCTACCAACACATGAATAACATGAAATAGTGTAATCATCCAATAAAACAAAAAAAACGTGTTATAGCCTATGGTGTAGCCAGCCTCAATCTTATCGTAATATTCAACACCTTTTAAACCAATAAACAGCAAACCGCCCAACAGCGTCAATTTTAAAAACAATGAAGCCTTTTTTAGATTATTAACTTTAAAATAATGTACCGCTTTTGCCATACAATAACCGCTTCCAATTAAAAACAGTGTGTTTATTGCACCAATAGTACTGTTTAAAAGTAGTCGAGAAGAATGAAAAACTTCAGGTTCTTCTTTGCTACTGTAAGCCATAGCAACCAAAGCCATACCAAAGGTAATGAGCTCTAAAAAAATAACAATCCAGATTAGGATGCCCCCTGGAGGATAAAAAATATTTTTATAATCTATTTTTGCGCTTTCCACCTAATTGAAGTTTTAAAAATTAAAGCCTAATTGAGTTATTTCAATTAGGCTTTTTTCAATATTATTGTTTTTCTGAAGGGTTAGAATATGTAAATAGTTTTGGTTTAAAAGTAATCATTACCCAAGCCCAATTATTGGTTGCATCTTTATCACCTCCTTTTAAAACTTCCATAGTCTCTGTTGCAAACATTTGAGAATAGCCTAAATTAAAACTAATATTGTTGGTGTATTTATACCCAAAAACAAAATCAATTTCAGTACCTAAAGCATTGTCCATGGTTTTTCCTGTACTATTTACAACATTTGCTGCAGAAGAAAAGAAATGAGGAATAAGCATTGCTGATAGCTTATCTTTTTTAAACTTGAATGTTGCATATATGTCTAATAGACCAACCGAATTAATATGGTTTCCTACATAAAAATAATCCATCCAACCATTAAACTTGTGGTTAGTTCCAAACCATGGCGTAAACGATTTTAATTTAGAATCTGTAGCATCCATGTCTGTACCAGATAGAATTTCTACACCTAAACCTACGGTAAAATGTTTAGCTAATCCATAGTAAACATTTGCGGCAGCATTGAAAGCACTTAAATCTGTTTTTGCAATTTTACCTGTTTGGAAATATAAAGATGCATCAACCTTGAGTTTGTTTTTAGTAAATGTTGCATGCGAACCAATTGTTTGATTATATTCAACTTCTTGTTTACCATTATTATCAAAAGCCAACCCATTATTTAAGAATAAAAAGCTTAAACCAACATCACCAAAATTTCCATGATACCATAAATATTGGAAATTCTTGTAGTTTGTTACATCATAATCAATTTCAAACAACGATTCGCTTTCGGAACTTAAAGCCAAACCTAAATCCAGTCTATGCTTTTCATTAGGTTTATAGGTTGTTAAAAAAGCATCATGACTCCTTGCTTGTTGTGCCCACTCCACATTACCAAAAATCCTATGGTCATCATAAATAATTTCTTGACGACCTAGTTTCATAGATAATTTTGGAGAAAAAAACATTTCAGCCCAAGCCTCATGAAGTGCAGTTCCGTTTTTATCTGCACTTGCCAAAGTTGAAACATCTCCCCAAACTCTTACATTTTGAACTGCTATATAAGCATTTAGTTTTTCGCTTCCATAACGAAAATTTAAACGTGTACGTTGCGAGACAAAGACAGCAGCATCAAGTGTGTCTACAGCTAAAGTTTTAAAACCATGTCTATATTCAAATCGTGGTCTTAATTCTGCTGTAACTTCAAAAGTTTGCGTAAATGTGAGATTAACTACCAACATCACTAATACAATTACTATTTTTTTCATTTTTTATGTTTTAAAATTGCTTTTTCTTTTTTAAGATTGATGCTTTATTCGCTCATAAAGTTTAACCAACGATTGCAACAACTCCACAGGGTTGGTTAAAATTTGATAATGGTTTTGTCCAAACATTTGCGGTAAATAATATTTGGCTTGTGCTTCAATAGCCAAAGCATATGAGTTTATTTGACGTTCATTAAGTTCTCGAAGTGCTTGTTTAACATCATTAATACCGTATTTGCCTTCGTATTTATCATAATCGTTTGGCTTTCCGTCTGATATTAAAATGACCCATTTGTTTTTGGTGTCACGTTTATCTAACAATGCTCCAGAATGTCTTAAAGCTGCACCAATACGTGTATAGCCACTAGGTTCGATACCGCCCACTTTATGTTTTGCTACATCCCAGTTTTCATCAAAACCCTTCAAAGTGATATAACTGGAATGGTTTCTAGTTTTAGAGTAAAAACAATCGATGGAAAAATCGATATTGAACTCATTTAAAATTTCTCCAAACAGAATGGATACTTGTTTTTCAACATCAATAACCCGATTCCCTGCAGCATAGCCATCACTGGATAAACTCACATCCAACAACAATAGAATGGATAGATCTTTTTCTTTTTTACGCTTGGATAGATAGATTTTTTCTAATGGGGTATGACCTGTATGTACATCAACAAACAAGTCGGTAACCGCATCAATATCCAACTCTTCACCTTGTGGTTGCCTGCGCTGTTGCTGGTATTTGTTATTAACGGTGGTCAACATTTTTCGCAAACCCATTAAAGTAGAGCGGTTGTCGTTTAATGTTTTTTTGTAAAACGAAGGGTCAGAAACAACAGGATTTTTAGGATATACTTTGCAGAAGTCTTCTTTATAACTTCGGTCTTTGTAATTCCATTCATCGTAAGTCACAAAGTAGCCATTGCTTTCGTTTTCTGCACTTTCGGCAATGGTGGTGTTTTCAATAAAATCAGCTTGATAGACGGAATGCGCTGTATCATCAACACGAACGGTATGTTTCATATTAACTTCATCGAGCGCGTTGGAGTGATCTTCTAAATCATCATCACCATCCATCTCCCTAAAATTCCCTCCAAATTCTTCGGCGGTTTCAACCTTTTCAAACTGATGCTGTAATACCGCATCTTCTAGTTGTTTTTGGTCTATTTGTACCGAAATTATTTCTTCAACAGCTTTAGATTTTATTAGTGTTTTGGGCTGTTCTTCATTTGCCTTTTTAACTTGATCTGTAAAGTTTTCTAGTTTTTCAACTGAATTGTCTTTGATGTCATTCCGCATCCATTTTCCATATATAAATGAAAAATCTGCTGGTTTTTTTTTCGTGGCTTTTTCGTTATAAAAAGACACAAATTTTTGGTGATAGGTTTCTGTAATGGGGAATTGTTCGAACAATTCTTTTAAAACGCCTTTTGAAGTGTCTTGTGCTTTTTGTTGCGATTCTAAAGTGTCGTGTTCGGTATTATCGTTCCAATTTAAATTTAAATTCTTTTGAACAGATAAGTATAAAACTCTAAATAAATAAAATGAAATATTGTCTTTTACCGATTGAAAATCGTAAAATTTAGTAGGCAGAAAAAAGTTGTTGTTTCTATAACCGCCCTCGCGTTCTGCTGCATAAATCTCGATGGCTTCACCAGTAATTGCGCGTGCAAAAATGGTTAACCTTGGTTTTATCTCATCTAAATTTACGGCGTGTTTAAGTTCTGCTTCTTTTCTCTTTTTACGTTTTTTAAAAAAGAAGGCAAACTTGGTAAATATGTACTCGTCTGGTTCGAACTCGAACATAGTCTTTAGTCTTCAGTTTGCGGTTTTCAGTATCAATTGGACTGCCAACTGAATACTGTGTACTGCCAATTAATTTATATCATTAAATCACTTAAATCTTTTAAGGCTTGAATGACTTCCAAATCATCGGTTAGGGGTTCCACAACAGCTACATGAACGGCCAAACGTTTTGGTAATCCTGTGTGAATTAAGTGTGCTGCATCTACCAATAATCTGGTTGAAACGGTTTCGGTTAAACCAAGCTCGGTGAGGTTTCTAATTTTTGTAGCAATATTTACCAGTCTTTTGGCGTCGTCTTTTGAAACATTTGTTTCTGAAACCAAAATTTCGGCTTCAATTTTTTCTTCTGGATAATCGAATGAAATTGCAACAAAACGCTGTCTTGTTGAAGGTTTTAATTCTTTAAATCCACGTTGATAACCAGGATTGAATGATGCTACCAACATAAAATCTTTATGGGCATTTATAGTTTCACCCAACTTATCTATAAACAATTCACGTCTGTGATCGGTTAAAGAGTGAATAGCAACAATAACATCAGGACGAGCTTCGGCAATTTCATCGAGATATAAAATATGGCCTTCTTTTACAGCAGTGGTTAATGGGCCATCTAACCAAACGGTTTCGGCACCTTTAATAATAAATCTGCCTATTAAATCTGTTGATGAGGTTTCCTCGTGACATGAAATCGTTATAAGTTTGGTGTCTAATTTATGAGCCATATGCTCAATAAATCTGGATTTTCCTGTGCCTGTTGGTCCTTTTAATAAGAAGGGAATTTTACAATTATAGGCATGTTCAAATACCTGAACTTCTTTACCAATGGCATGATAATAAGGAATATTCATTTTGTTTTAGTGTTTAAAGAAAAACCCGCATTACGCATTGTAGTTTGTAATGCGGGCATTATTATTTTGAGTTAGTCACTCTGTATTTATGATGCTATTTCTAGAGCTTCATCTGTTGGTTTACCGTGTTTGTAAAAATCAATGAAGTATAAAATTATACCTGTCATGAACAATGTTGCACAAAGGATAAGTACAATAAAATGGATTTCAATTTCTTTTTGCACTTCCATAAATTCCATTTTAAACTTTCGCTCTAAATATACTTGAGCTACACCAGCTACACCAAAGGCCACCGTCATACCAATAATACCAATATTAGACAACCAATACGCAGCTCTACCGCGTGTACTTTCATATAGTTTTCTACCTGTTAAATTTGGTAAAGCATAACTTATAATGGCTAAAACAATCATAGCGTAAGCGCCCCAGAAAGCTAAATGACCGTGCATTGCCGTTACCAAAGTACCATGCGTATATATATTAGTTTGTGGCAGCGTGTGTGCGAAACCAAGTAATCCTGCTCCAATAAACGAAACTATAGCTGCGCCAAGTGTCCAGTATAATGCTAATTTGTTAGGGTGTTTCTTTTCGCCTTTTCGGTACATATTAACAGCAAATAATGCCATGGCCAAAAATGCTAAAGGCTCTAGTGCAGAGAATATACCTCCAACGATTAACCAAATTTTATTTACACCAATGTAATAGTAGTGGTGACCTGTACCTAAAACGCCTGATAGGAATGTTAAACCAACAATGACGTATAACCATTTTTCAATGACCTCTCTATCTACACCAGTTAGTTTTATTAATAAGAAGGATAAGATACCACCCATAATTAATTCCCAAACACCTTCTACCCATAGATGAACTACCCACCATCTGAAGAAAGAATCTTTCACTTGACTATCAAACGGAAGCATACCTGGTAAGTATAACAAGGCTGCAAATAGCAGACCCATAGAAAGCACGAGTGCGGTTGTTGTTTTGCGTTTGCCTTTAAATAAGGTTGCTAAAATAAGTCCTAAAAACAACAGTACATTTACAACAACTAAATAATCTAAAGGTCTTGGGATTTCTAAAAATTTACGACCTTCCCAATAGTTAAAGTGATAGCCTACAATGGCGATAACACCAACTAAAGCTAAACTTATTAATTGTACATAAGCGAGTTTTACGTTTACCAATTCGCGTTGCGCTTCTTCAGGAATAATATAATAGGCTGCACCCATAAAACCTGATAATAACCAAACTACTAATAAATTAGTATGTACTGCTCTTGCTGTATTAAACGGAATGAATTCATGTAATCCATCATAACCTGCATGAGCAAACCCCATAATAAAACCATATATGATTTGCAAACCAAACAATAACATGGATAGGGCAAAAAACCAATAGGCTACTTTTTGTGATTTATATTTCATAATTTCTTTTAGTTAGAGTTAGTTTTATCTTTTGCTAATGGAGATACCACGGTATCAAATCCGTTTAAATCTATTTCTCCTATCCATTCAAAAAAGGCTATTAAATCCGCAGCTTCTTCAGCGGTAAATCCATAAGCTACCATTTTTCTTCCATTAGGAGCCCAATCCACTGGTGTTGTTAAAACGGCTTTAATATAGCCTTCTCCTCTACGTTCAATTACTTTAGTTAATTCAGGAGCATAATAGGCTCCTTCTCCCATTATTGTATGGCAACCCATACAATTATTTTCTTCCCAAAGGGTTTTTCCTCGAACTACGGCTTCAGTGATATTTTCGTCATTAGATTGATCTTGAGCCTTACTAAAAGAAAAAATAGTAAGACCAATAAATATGATAAAGGTCACTGCAGTACCACCAAGGAAAAAGGCACGTGCTTGTTTTTTTGATAACATATTATTTAGTTTTTGATTAGTATTCTATTTATTTGTTAATTCAAGAATGGCTTGAACAGTTTCATTATTATCAACTCCTAAACCTTCTTGTTGATGCACTAATTCTCCTTGTGGATTAAATACACTAATGATGTTTGAATGTGAAAAGTCTATAGGAGATATTTGTTTATATTTTACAGCTAATACATTTGCAAATTCTCGAACACCACTTTCAGTACCTTGTAAGAAAGTCCAATGCTCATCATCCATTAAATTTTCTTCGGCAAATGCTTTCAATCGTTCTGGTGTATCATTTTTAGGGTCTATACTTACCAATACAAATTGTAAATCTTTTAGATTTTCTTTAGGTACTTGTGCTTCAATGTTTCGCATATCGGCAACCAAACGCGGACAAGCTGCTTTACAGGTTGTGTAAATCATAACCATAACCAAGGTTTTTCCTTTTAAATCTTCAAGTTGAATGGCTCCTCCTTCTTCTGTTTTCCAATTATTTGTTAAATTGAAAATAGATTCATCTGAAATTTCTTGATTATTCAAAACTTTATCAGGTTCTTGGTCAATAGCTTTTAAGTCCATTTTACATACTGGACAACTTTCCGCATCAGTATAGGTTTTATTGCCTTCACATTGCATCGGACATTGATAAACAACCATATCAGTATTAGACTTATCATTCTTACATGATATAGTCACAGTTAATGTCAAAAAAAGTGCTATTAGTAATTTAAATTTCTTCATTGTTATTCACTTATATCTTTTACACAACGAAAACCAAGATTTTTCATGGAGTATTTTGCTTTTAGACTACCCCGAATAGCGTAACGCATAAAAGCAGCGTAATTCATTAGATCTGTAGCTCCTATAGCAGCACTACCACAAAATAAATTAGTATCTGTATCAACATCCTTTCTAGACTCTCCGGAAACTAAAACTGAATTAAAATCTGACGTCCATTCCCAAACCAAACCATGTAAATCATACACATTCCAATAATTTTTAAATGTGCTACCTATTTCATTATTAAAGGTTTTTGGTTTTTCATACCAACTTAAAATGTACTCATTATAACTTGCTTTAGTTCTTGCATCTGCAATATCTTGATCTGCCATGGCTACATATTCCCATTCATCTACTGTAGGTAATCGCTTTCCTAAACATTTGCAATAATCATTTGCAACAAACCATGATACATTTGTAACAGGTGCATTAAGAGATTGACCACTGCTTAATTCTGTATCAGATTTCCAATTAATCAAGTAATTATTATCAGCGAACAAGCGCTTTACTTTAGATCGTTGCCATTTGGGGTATTTCTTTACAAATTGCAGAAATTCTTTATTTGTAACTGGATAAACATCCATTTCAAAATCTGAAATGGTTACTTGCATAGAATCCCTACCATATAAAGGTGTATAAACGCTCCCTTTTATTGGAACCATTTCAGACTGACAAAAAGCTGTTGTCAGGTATGAGGTGAACAGAACGCTCATTATCAGTCTTAAAATAGTTTTCATGGGTATCTGCTATTAATTATTATTAGTGACCACTCTTAACTTGCTCTACTTGAGCTTTTGTTACATTGGTTTTGTTATTATCCCAAGAATTATATATATAGGTCATAACATCTGCAACCTCATCTGCACTTAATGATTGTCTTGTCATAACACTATTGTAAACTTCTCCATTTACAGTAATCTCTCCAGTTTTACCATTTAACACAATACCAATAGCACGATTAACATCGGCATTCAGGTAATCTGATTTTGCCAAAGGAGGAAAGGCCTTTGGAATACCTTGACCTTCTGCTTGATGACAAGCAAAACATGTATTCATATATATTTGCTTACCTGATTCCATTTTTTCTTCTAAAGTCTTATCAGTAGAAGCTGTTTCTGTTTTGACTTTACCATCATCTGGCATGGTTTGAATGCCTCCTCCTTCTGGTAAATAAATACCTTCTTGTTTCGTTCCTGAATAGATAGTTTTAGCTTCATCTCCAGTAACCTTAAGCATACCCAAAGCTCCTTTATTAAAAGCTCTAAAGATGGAGTGGTCTACCAAGATGAATGTTCCAGGAACATCTACTCTAAATTCTACAATAGCTGCTCCACCAGCTGGTACTAATGTAGTTTGCACATCATGATTCATCTTCATTCCACCTTCCATATAAACATTGTCAAAAATTTCACCAATCACGTGAAAAGATGATACTAAATTAGGTCCTCCGTTACCAACAAATAATCTAACCGTTTCTCCTACATTAGCTGTAATAGCATTGTCACCTGTTAAAGAACCCACACTACCATTAAACACTACATAGTCAGCATCTTCATCAACAGCTTTTTGCATGTCAAATTGTTGTAGTCCAGGTTCTCCATTTTCACCTTTAGTGTAAAAATCACCTTGCATAACATAGTATTCTTTATCCACAGGTGGTAAGCCACCTTCTGGCTCAACCAAAATCAAACCATACATACCATTAGCAATGTGCATTCCAACTGGAGCAGTTGCACAGTGATAAACATATAATCCAGGGTTAAGTGTTTTAAAACTAAAAGTTTTTTCATGTCCTGGTGCTACAAATGAAGATGTTGCTCCTCCTCCAGGTCCAGTAACGGCATGTAGGTCAATGTTATGAGGTAATTTATTATCTGGGTGGTTAGATAACGTGAATTCAACCTCATCACCCACTCTAGTTCTAATAAAACTTCCTGGTACAGAACCACCGAAAGTCCAATAAACATAAGTTGTCCCATCAGTCATAGTTCCTTCTTTTTCAAGAATTTCCATGTCAACAATAAGTTTTTTGGCTTTACGCCTACCAATAGGTCTTGGCACATTTGGGGGAGCTGTCAATTCCGCTGTCATCTCCTGACTAACAGAAATTTCGGCACTATTTTGTTTTTTTTCCTCTTTATCAGAGCAAGAATTTAGCATGAAGACCAATATTACAAGAATACCCGCAAAAATTTTATTTTTTTTCATAATAGTTTAATTAGCATTATTTTAAATAGGATAAATATGTCTTATTTTGAATTATTCAAAAATACTTTACAAAAACTTAACCTAATATGATATAAATCATATTTTGAAAGCTTTATTTATAAAACATAAAAAAGTGCTTGTTTTATTGAACTACAACAAGTACTTCAAAACTTAAAATTAAAGCAGTTGTTTGGTAAAAATTCCAGAAAGTTGTCCTCAAAGGCTTTCTGGAATTTTCTTATCTAATTATAAACGAAGCATTGATATAGAAATTTCGGCCTTGTCTAGGTATGTTGTTCCAGTCGGCATAGGTTGAATAGAAACTGTCCAGAATATTCTCAACGCCATATTTAAACACCAACTTATTGTTTTTTAAATTTACAACATTGCCTAAATTAAGGTTTAAAACACCATAAGCTGGCGTTTCGTCTTCACCATAAAAACTACTAAAACGACTTTGGTTTGCATTACCCTCCAACTGTAAGGCTGCATTAAATTTTGATGTTGCATAAGCCACTTCGGCTACATAAGAAAATGGTTTAATAATTGGTAATGGTTCGTTATTACTGCCCTGTCCGTAATTATACCCAACTGTACCATTTACCGAGAACTTTTCGGTAAAATTATATGACGTGTTTAAATACACATCAAAAATAGATGCATGATCTAATCCAGTATAAACCTTTACACCTGAAGCACCAATGGTCATGGCACTTAAGGTTGGGTCAATTCCTCCTATTATATAATCCATAATATAGAAATATGAACTTTCAATACCAATCTTAAAATCATATATGCTATAATTGGCTTTAATATTGGCTTGAAAAGATTTTTCATTGGACAAATACGGGTTTCCTATATAGTCAAAGTTATCAAAGCTATTGAACAAGAAAAATCCGTAACCTTCACTTACCGATGGTGCGCGCTCACCATAACCAACACCAAACGAAATATCGTAGTTAGGCTTTTTATAGAGATAATCTGCAGCAAACCCCATTAAAAATCTATTCTTTGAATCGGTTAAGTCCGGATAAAAAATTTGCAAACTTTCCAAACCTACTTCATTACCAATAGTATTGTTTTGGACACCTAACCTTACATTGGCTGATACCGTGGCATTTTCCGAAATGGCATAAGCATCTTTAGCATACATACCCGAATATAGTGTTCTAATATCTGGCCACGTGTACATAAACATTAATGGTTGATTGGAATCATTAGGATACATGGTCATTTCGGCTAATGAACGGTTATAGAATCCATTTAAATTGAACAATAAGCTGTGTTTATTAGCTTCAATTTTCACTTTACTGTAAAAACCATAGGTATCACTCCATCCAGGCATATCCATACGAATAGGCACATCAGGACGTTGTGAATCATCCATAATATGTGTAATGGTATTAAAGTAAAGTTTTGACTCCCAGGATTTTATAAATGCAGAATCATTTTCAAAGCTATGCGTTACCGATGTAATTAAAGCCTCGGCAAGCGATACATCCATGGGTAATGCAGGATAGCCAACGTCTGTAGCCTTATCATAAATAACATTGGCATCTAATTGATGGTTTTCAGATAGTTTATAGCCGCCTTGCAATGAGATATTGTATTTTTGAAATTGCGAATACAAAACCTCTTGGTTATTACCAGCACCGTAATTATCTGATTTTCTAAAAATACCATCTGCATTCAAATAAAAGGTATTTCCAGAGTACTCAACATCTAATCCAGCGGTTCTGTAATTACCATTAGTTTCGTATCCAACATCTACACTCGATTTTAAACCGAAATCATAATATTTAGATTCTGGTAGTTGCAAATCAATGGCACCACCAACACAATGCCCATTTTCGGTACCTTCTTGACCTGATGCAATGGTAACTTTCTTTAAGTTAGATACATCAACGTATGATGTAATAGGATCCATTTTATCTGTACAGGCGCCAAATATTTGCATCCCATCAATAGTTACATTTAAACGCTCGCTGGTCATGTTGCTTAAAGTAGGTTCCCAAGCGTAATTTCCACGTTTAATCATAGTTATTCGATTAGATTTTTCTAAATAATCGTCTATACTAGATAACGTTTTCTCTTGACGGTAGTTACTTAATTTACGTTGTGTGATTAAAATAACCTCATCTAATTGCGTTGTATCTTTTTCCATTGAAGGCAAAGTGTCTTGACCAAAGGAAAGTGTTGTATATAAAACGCTCAATACCATTATGAGCTTTTTCATGACTTTAGTGTTTAATGAGATTTCATAGATGTTATCACCATCTATGAAATCTCATATTTAGTAAATTAAAACTCTAATTCTAGATATAAGCTACTTTGCTCATTACCGTCAGTTACATCTTCCCCTTTTATAACCTCATCATCCACATTCATAAGTTTTAAGTTTAACACCCAATACCCTGTCATAGTTAATGATAGGTTGGCATGATACTTATTGTCAGCCGCATTAAACGTTAAATTGGTATTATTTGGCGACGTATGATTACCCATGCCAGGCATACGAGGATCAAGTGTTAAGATGTAGTTTTCTACAACTGGAAAGGACATCATATTTTCCATTTTATAAACACCTACTACCAAATCATTATTCCCGATAATTGGATTTTCTGGCTCTATAATAGCAACAACATAACGACTCGAATCCGTTCCCATAAAACTTGATACGTTTTGATTATCATTTTGCATAACTGTAATCGTATCTGAAACCACATAATCAACACCATCAATAGTGTAGTCAAACATTAATGACCAACCAGAGCCGTCAGTATTTGTCATTTGATAAACTATGGCTCCTTGGTAAATGGTATTCTTACCAGTCACTTTTTCAGGGTTGGTTTTAGGGCATGAGTGTTGCATAGTAGGCATTTGCATCATAGGCATCCATGTTATGCTTGCATCTTCAACATATTCGTTGTTCGACCTATTTTTAATACGTAAGCTTATATTATTATAACCAGTGTAGAACAAACCCGATTGATTGTACAATTCAATAGTATGTGTGTCGTTTGAAAGTTCTTGAATAAGTTGTAATCCATCAACTTCACTTGTTGGTGGTGTGTAATCATCATTTTCATCTGAAGAACAAGCAACAGTAGCAAGTGCTAAAAATAGGATAGGTAAAATATATTTAAGTTTCATTTTAATTTGTTTTAAAGCATACCAATAGCTAGTAGCTTACAAATAGCTACAAGCATTGATACATAATTTTTGGACTCGTTTTTTAAAAATTTTAATATAAAAACCTTGTCCAACCATCAATATCTGGTTAGAAAAGAATAAAAACGTCATGTTTTTAATAAAAGAAACTAAACCACGTTTGGAGGTGGTGTATCAACTGAAAGCGTAGTTTCAGAAATGATAGGTGTTTGGTAAAACACCCTATTTTTGTTTATATAAAAAGAAATAAATTGGGCATCAACAGAATTAATGTCCGTGATAAAAAACACATCTAGTACCTGACGCTTGCTTTCCTGAACAGGAGCCTTACCATCTGTTCCGGTTTCATTTTGTGCCAATTGTTTTTTTAAATGACACTTACCATTACACCCTTGTTGATTATCTTTCTGAATACAAAGTGTTTTAGCTATAAATTCCTGATTGGCCAAAAAGTCTCCCACAATTACGAATGTATTGATATTATGTGCCAGTAGAATAACAACTAGGACATACGTAGTAATTTTTTGGGTTAAACTCTTAATCATGGCACAAATTTAATTAATGGCTTTTGTTTAAAATATGATAATCATCACTTTTTTACAATTTAAAATATTGGTAATAGGCTTCAATAAGTTCAGTTAAATTACTCAAAGCATGTACCGATTCTGTTTCGCTATCCGTTTCACGCAATATTGAAATTTCATCTAACATGGGAACCAGAACTACATGCAATTGATCGTGTGGTTCACCAGTCATGGTACAGTTTTTTATAATATAACTGGTCTGTTTGGAAAGGGCCTCGCCCAGTTCTTTATAACTCATGTTTCCTTTCGTTTCAAATTGTGAAATAATTGAATCCATTTTGTTAACACCTTCATGGGTTTCACTATTTACCAACCATTTGTTAACGGCGTTAAGTCTTAAGCTTAAAGTATCTGCAATTGATATTGCTTTCTCCTTTTTGATTGGTTCATCCACTTCCCTTTTGTCTTCCCTACAACTTATATTAGAAAGAACAAAAACTACCAGTATTATATGATAAACTTTCATACCTAAAAATCTTTTCTTTTAGATTTAAACATGATTCGCAATACGGGTAGAACAACCCAAATTACGAGCATTACAAACGACACCACCAATCCAAAACTAGTACCAAAAAATTGCTTGAATATAGCACCCGTATATCCTAAAAGTGCTGAAATATCCAGTTTTAATAAAATTAAAGTTCTGGACAAATCGATAGGATTAAGCATTGTACCAACCAAGGATAATTTATCTAAAGGATAATCTTCAAAAAATATTAAGGTCATTAAGAAAATTCCATCATAAATAATGGCCAAAAACAACCACAACAAAATAGCGTAACCAAAACCTTTTATTTTGTTTTCATTAGACAAGGCAATATTGAATGCCAATGCCGTGAATATGAGGGTTAAAAATGTTCCGGTTATAAGTAATAATGAAAAATCCCAAATGGCATTGCTCTTAAACAAACCATAAAATACAAATGGAATACCTAAACCTAATATTAAGCTCATAGACAAAGACAAAGCAACACCCAAATACTGACCCAAAAATATGGATGATCGTTTAAGTGGTTGAGCCAATAGTAATTCAGTAAACTCTTTGGAATTATAGTAATACATGACGCCAAAAATGGTTCCTATAAGTGGTACTAGCACAATGATAACGTTCATTAAAGTAATGACTGCTTTAGACAAATCGTTGTTAAGGAACAAAAGGACCACTCCCAAAAGCAGATAAAACCCAAAGTAAACATAACTCCAACGGCTACGCATGAGATCGAAAAAACTATATTTTAAAATTTTAAGCATGGTTATCTGTTAATATGGACGCAATAGCATGTTCGAAATCTGGCTGATTGGTCTTGGTTTTTAATTCTGATATGGTACCCTTAAAATAGATTTTGCCTTCCAACAAAAACACAATTTCATCAGACACTTCTTCAACAAAACTCATAATATGAGATGTTATGAGTATTGTTTTTCCTTTACTTTTTTCTTTCTGAATCAATTCCTTTAATCGAATTAATGAAATAGGGTCCAACCCTGTTGTAGGTTCATCTAAAATAATGAGTGGACTATCAAACATAAAGGTTAATACTATGTTTACTTTTTGCTTGGTACCGCCAGAAAGGTTTCCCAGTTTTTTATCTAAAAATGGTTCTAGTTTAAAAAGTTGAATAAGGTTATGATCGTCATTGGTGTGGTTTCGCAAATCCTTAATCATTCTGATAAGTTCCTTTACTTTTAAATTGCTTGGAAAGTTGGCAATTTGCGGTAAGTAATCAATCTTATGTCTGTAACTTGAATTCTTCTTAATATTCTCACCTTGAACCGTAATAGTCCCTTTATTGGGAATAACCATGCCAAGCACCGACTTGATTAAGGTGGTTTTCCCAGATCCATTTGGGCCAAGCACTGCAAAAATACCGCCACTTTTAATGTTTAAGTCAACACCTTTAAGCACTTCATTCTTACCAAACTTTTTATGTAGATTTTCTATACTTACCATGTTATACGCTTTGTTTGTGGGTTGTTGTCCATAAGATTGTCTGGTGTAAATACCGGCGACACTTTTTCTGAAAAATCAATAATATCTATAAATAAACTACGCAACAGAATAATAGTTTCTGGCGTGCGATTTACGATATATGAAAATAGTTTAACAGGCCTATACGGTACATCGCCTATGCCATCCTTATCCAAATCGTAGCCTGTATAATTACTCCAATAATTTTTATCAAAAATGTTATCGTTAACCTTACTGTTGTATGAAATATCAAAGGAGTTGTATAAAAAGTTATTCTCAACAAAATGATTGGTATAGCAGGCACCCCTCACTTTTATGGCCCAACCATTATTGGTAAAATTGTTGTTTTTATAGGTAATTCGGTTAGAACCTTCCAAATTAATACCAATGGTGTTCTCTTCAAACGTGTTCCCTATAATTTCGGCATCGTTTATTTCTTTTAACAATAATCCGTAAGATGCTGTTCCCCAATTTTCCCGAAACTGGTTATTCAACATCTTGATTTTCTTTGAAAACATAACGGCTACTCCTGCTCCATTATTTTCAAAGGTATTGTCTTGATAGATATCATCATTAGAAAACATGAAATGCAATCCATATCGCAAATTTTCTGCGCTAACATTGTTTTTAATAACACAATTATCTGAAAATTCCAGATAAATACCATCACGAACATGTTCAACAAAATTATGCTCTATATCTACATAATGGCTATACCACAATTGGATACCATTTCCAGAATTGTACTCTTCTACAGCATCACCAATTATTTTGTTATGATATACCTTACCGTAACTAGATTTCTCAAGATAAATACCAAAAAACAGTTTCTCTAAAACCAGGTTTTGTATTGTAAAGTGTTTGCTTTTTTTAACACGAATAGCCGCATAATCTTCAGTATAACTTGTCCCGACATTAATGATAAACAGGCCATCTACAGTAACACTATCAGAAATTATAGTAATGACTTCACCTTTTAATTCGCCATCAATAACCGGATAGTTTTTACCAACCAAAGTTAAGGGCTTATCTATTACTATGTTATGTTCTTTATAAGTCCCTTTTTTTACAATTACAGTATCAAAAGGCTTTGCCAAAGAAATGGCACGGGTTAAAGAGGTAACATCACAGCTGTTGCATACATTAATTGTTTGCGCACCTAAAGAAGTTACCATAAACATGATAGCTGTAAATAAGAGCTTTAGCTTCATGGCTAGTCTTTAAAATGTGTTAATAGTTCTTGCCAAGTGTAAAGCGTACCCTCTTTTTCAGATTGAACTTTTTGAGCTTCTCCCCTACTTTTAAAAGCCGATAGAAAAGCACCCATAGGGCTTGGCACATTCTTACTTATTAAAAATGTAGCTTGTGTAGCATCGATTAATTCCTCGGGTTCTGAATAATTATTGGATAAGTATAATTTAATTTCAGAAGTGTCAAACTCATCCCTAAAATTAATCATGCATTCAGTTGCATCGAATTTATATATTTTACCCTTTTTGGTTACTATTTCTGCTGCATGCAATTTATCTACTATGGTCATTTTACAAAAGTGGCAACCATCATTACCATAATCAATTGGTTTTGGCGACACATTACAGCTTACCAAAAATACTATAAATAGAAGAACTAGGTATTGTTTTAGTGTTTGCATTTTTTAGTGTTTTAGTGTTTTGCTTTTTTTATAGCCTTCTATACATCTGAATATTTTTTATGATTTTTCTTACCTACAAGGTATGCTATCAATGATGTGCCTATTCCAAGAGCTAAAAAGTAAGCTCCTAAACGCGGATAAGAATGTGCTCTAAAATTTAATATATCCTTTGTACCAAACAATGGTGGCTGAAAGCCCATTTGCGTACCATCTGGATTCGTAAACTTCATGATTGCTCTTGGGTCTAGATTATGTCCATAATCGTGTTCCCACAGGTAAAAATCATAAAGCCCTGCGCTACTTAACACAATCATCAATATAAACCAATATAAAAACCACTTGTAATTACCTTTAAAGGCAATAATTAACCCTATTACTGTTGTTACAAGAATACCTGCAGGAAATATTTTAAATTCAGGAATAGCTTCAGGAATATATTTCATCCCTACATAGTGGTTCATAAGGTTGATATTCTTGATATCATGCGGATTGGCATCAGCAAAATCATTAATATAAATATACATCCCTAGAGGCGTAGGATATTGTGGCGCTTCTAATGTAATTTTCCAAAGTGGAAACAAGAAAAGTCCGAGCGGTAATATGGCGGCCAATAGCATGATTATATTTGACTTTTTCATTATGATAGGAATTAGTGGTTTAAAAAATCTGATGTCTCTGAATAATTAGTGTTTTAATAGAAAGGCGAGAGCGAAATGATAGCTCTCGCCTTTGATAGGAAAATAAACACTAAAACAAAATTCTCCTAATTTGTTTTATTCTATATCCTCACCAAGAGACCATTTTAATGGCGTATTTGCATTTGCTGCAGACACACGTACATAGCCTTGCATTTCTTGATGTAATGCTGAACAGAAGTCTGTACAATAAAACGGCCATACACCTTCTTGTTTTGGTTCCCAAAGGAAGGTTTCCGTTTGTCCTGGCATAATCAATAATTCTGAAGTGTTGGCTCCTATCATACTAACACCATGCGGCACATCATAATCTTGTTCTAAATTGGTAACATGGAAATATACCTTGTCTCCTACTTTAACACCTTCAATATTATCTGGTGCGAAGTGACTACGAATCATGGTCATGTAGACATGAACAATATTGCCATCTCTTACCACTTTAGTATCCGCTTCACTTTTAGCAGCATAAGGGTGATTATTCTCTTCAAGTGGGAATAATTTTTTAGATCGTGGTTTAATTAAATCGGCTGGGCAACCTGCAGCATAGTGCGGTTCTCCAATGGTTGGAAAATCTAATAATAGCTCCATTTTTTCACCTGAAATATCGTACAATTGAGCCGATTGTGTTACTTCTGGACCAGTTGGTAAATAACGGTCTTTAGTAATTTTGTTCATAGCTACGACATATTTACCCCATGGTTTTTGAGAGTTACCTCCAGGAATCATTAAGTGACCAACCGAGTAGTAACAAGGTTGTCTATCTACCACTTCCCAAGTACCTAACTTCCATTTTACCACTTCTGATGAAATAAAGAATGTTGTATAAGCATTTCCTTTCCCATCAAATTCAGTATGTAAAGGTCCTAATCCTGGTTGTTCAACAGAACCTGCCAATACATCTTCAAAATTTAAGATTGGTATTCCATAGGCATCACCAGCAAATTTCTCATTCTCAATAGCATCAAGCATTTTAGTAAACGAGTGTACTGTTAAATTGGCCGAAAGCTTACCGTTACCTACTATATATTCGCCCGTTGGATCTACATCACAACCATGTGGTGATTTAGGTGTTGGCAATAAGAATACCGCTCCAGGAACGTCTAACGGATTAACCGTAAGCACTTCTTTTTTTAGGGTTGATGTTGCCATGTGTGTAGACTCGTCATAAACATTATGTGCGTAATTGGCAGGCATCATGGTACCACCACCATTATTCACATATTCTTCAATTTTCTTCCAGTTTACAGCTGCTATAAAATCCTTATCATTTTGAGACGCATTAACCTCTAAAAGTGTACTAGCCTCTTCTGTGTTATAAGTGGTAAAGAAAAACCAACCATGTGATTTTCCACGACCTGGATGCGATAAATCATAATCAAATCCTGGCATGATTAATTGGAATTTTATATCCATGTGTCCATGTTCTGGCTCAACAGATATAAAGGTTAATGATCCTTTAAAGTTTCCTTTATAATCTTTAATAGGCATATCACGTTGTGGAATTGGCACAGAGAAACGTGTACCAGCTACAACATATTCGGTATTTTCAGTCACAAAAGACGAACTGTGGTTACCAGCACTATTTGGTATTTCAATAATTTCTGTAGTCTCAAAAGTTGATAAATCTACTTTTGCTATACGAGGTGTATTATTACCATTTATGAAAACCCAACGACCATCTATTTCTCCTGCAGTTTGTGAAATATCCGGGTGGTGAGCATCATCCCAAGGTACAAAACCATGAGAGGTTTCTAACATGGGTTTGGTTTCTTCATTATAACCCCAAGCTTTTTCTGCATCTTGGGAGAAAACAGGAATCACTTTAAATAAACGCCCTGATGGTAAACCGTAAACAGATAACTGCCCACTAAATCCACCTGAAATAAAAGCGTAAAATTCATCATGTTCTCCAGGAGCCACATATACTTTTTCGGCTACATTACTCGCTAAAGCACCAGATTTAGAATCTGATTTTTTGGTGTCGTTACAACTTGTAAATGCTATTAAAACTGTTACAAGTGCAGCAATTGATTTTAAAATATTCTTCATTGTTTTTTATTAAATAAGGTTAGTGATTTATTATTCTGAAGGCGGTAATAAAACTTTATCGATTACGTGAACAATACCATTCCCAGCAGGAACACTGGCAATAATATTTGCGCCTCCTATTACTGGTTTTCCATCAACCACCTCAACTGGGACATTTTGGTTATTGGCTTGTCCAAGTTTTGATAGTTTTGTAAGGATTGTTGTGCTTAAATTACCAGGTGTAACATGATACTTTAAAATGTTAGCTAAAGCGTCTTTGTTTTCTGGTTTTAATAAGTTATCAACTATTCCTTCTGGCAATGCCGCAAAGGCCTCATTAGTTGGTGCAAAAACTGTAAGTGGCCCTACGTTAACTAAAGCATTCTCTACTTGTGCTGCTTGTACTGCTGCAACTAGTGTGGTATGGTCAGGAGAACCTATAGCAATTTGAAGACAATTTGGTGTTCCCTCATCGTCTTGAATAAATGCTTGACCAGATCGTTCTGCAACTTTCTCTTCAGTATCTGCTACTGAAGTTGTGCTTGGGGCTTCTTGGTTCTCGTTTTTACATGCAAAAAATAAACTTATACATGCCAAAACAAGACCTAACTGTTTAAATGTATTCATATTCAAATTATTTTAGTGTTCTAAAGTATTCTAATACAGATCTAGCTTCTTCTTCTGTTAAGTTTTGATTGGCCATTGGCGAACCATTAAACTCAATTAGTAATTCTTTGGCCAAAGCATCTTTTTGCACCATTTCTTCAGGATTTAGAATCATGTTCATAATCCACTCTGGAGAGCGACGTTCTGTTATTCCTGTTGGTGCAGGTCCAATGAATTTTTTATCTGCTCTGTGGCAAGCTGTACACATTTTTTTGAATACCTCCTGACCTTGTGCAGCCATAGCTTGATCTATATCTGCGGCCAATTCAACCGAAGTAATTGGTCCGACTCCCTTATTAGTTAAATCAACGCGTTTGGAAGCTGGTACTTTTTCTTCTTTTTTTGTAACCGCTTCAGTTTTTGTCGACTTCTTTTCATAAGAGAATTTCTCTTCTTTCTTTTCTTCTTTGCCTCCACAGCTTAATACAAGTGCAGCAAATAATAGGGTCATTAATCTTAGTGTTGTTTTCATGTTAATTATTGTTTATATCACAAAATTACTGTCTGCACAACTTTAAAAACATGATAAAAATCATATTTCGGATATTTTTATCCTATTTAAGTTTTTAAAAGTTCTTTATCTGTCAAAAAAACTCTTTAAATAATAAGAGGTGTAGATATTAACTACACCTCTTATTTTAAAAACACTAACTAAACTTGCTATTAATTACATTTTAAAACTCATTACAGGCAACATAGAGTGGTTAGCAATATCCTCTGAAATACTTCCTTCAAAGAAGTGTGCCAAACCTTTACGACCATGGGTGGCAACAGCTATTAAATCAGCTCCTATTACATTGGCAAAATTCAAAATTCCTTTTTCTACTGTATAATCAGCTACATATTTAACTGAATCCAATTTATCTAAATTGCCATTAGCTTTTTTGAGGAATGAAACCACTTTTCCTTCCATTTCTGAAGAACTTTTAAAGCTTTCACTTGGTAGGTTTACATAAACCAAATGCATTTTTGATCCTAGACTGTCAAACATTCTAGATGCTCGCAAATAAGGCTCAACAGCTTCATCTGAAAAATCGCAAGCAAAAGCGATATTTTCAAAGTCGGTTAAAATAGGGTTATGTTTTGTAACCAATACGGGTATTTCGGCGTGTCGCACTACTTTTTCTGTATTGGAACCAACAAAAAATTCTTTCAGCCCACTAGAACCATGTGAACCCATAACAATTAAATCAGCATCGTGTTCCTTGGCTACATCATTAACTTCACTAAACACTTTAAAGTGCTTAACAATTGGAGTAACGTTTACGCCTTCTAAATAATCTTTCTCTAAAAACTCATTGAAACGCTTTTCGGCTAACTTTAAAAAGAATACCGTTTCCATTTTCATTTCGTTGTCGTTTTTTGTTAAAATAGCATCTGAAATTTCTAACATGTGCAGAGCTAAAATTTCAGCATTATTCTTTTTTGCTAAAATGGCTGCTGTTTCCAATGCATAATCTGAATATTCGGAGAAATCTATAGGTACAATAATTTTTTTCATCTTTTTAAAGTTTAAGTAAGGTTAATAAATCGTATTAAATAGTCATAGAAAACAATTGTGAATTGGGTTGCTTACGTTGCAACAACAAATCGAATGCCATGCAAACATTGCGTACAAATGGTTTTCCTTTTTCGTTGATTAGTATTTGTTTTGCGTTTATTTCAATTAATCCATCATCCTCTAATGGTTTTAATTTAATGAGGACATCAGGTATTTCGTTACAATATAAATCTTGATTTGTCCATGATGTTTCAAACTGGCACATTAAATTTAAAATATGCTTACGAATCACAAGGTCTTCATGTGTTAAAATATGACCTCTAAAAACCGGCAATTCGTTTTGGTCTAAGTAGTTGTAATATGTTTTAATATCCTTTGCATTTTGAGCAAAACCATACCAACTATCGCTAATTGATGATACACCCAAACCAATCATCATTTGCGTTTTGGAAGCCGTGTAGCCCATAAAATTACGATGCAAGGTTTTAGATTCTGTGGCCTTATATAAGGTATCCGTTGGTAAAGCAAAATGATCCATACCTATTTCATGATAACCCAAATCTGACAATAATTGTTTACCTAATTCATATTGCTGGCGTTTAACGCTAGCTGTAGGCAAATCGTTTTCACTAAATCCGCGTTGTCCGTTACCTTTTATCCAAGGCACATGTGCATAACTGTAAAACGCTATACGATCAGGCTTTAGCTGCTTAGTTTTTTCTATAGTTTCTTTTACATGGACTATAGATTGTAATGGCAAACCAAAAATAATGTCATGCCCTATTGATGTATAGCCTATTTCCCTAGCTGTTTCTGTAACGTACTTTACATTATCAAACGGTTGGATACGATGTATAGCTTTTTGTACTTCAAGATTGTAATCCTGAACACCAAAACTTACGCGTCTGAATCCTAAATTATATAACGTTTGTAGGTGCTCGCGCGTTGTATTATTTGGGTGGCCTTCAAAACTAAACTCATGTTCTTGGGCTATCTCGGCTTTACTAAAAATTCCCTTGAGTAAACGTTCTAAATTTTCTGGGGAGAAAAATGTTGGCGTACCACCTCCTAAATGCAATTCTTTAATTATAGGTTTAGTTTTAAAATGGTCGTAATATAATTGCCATTCTTTTAGCACATAATCTATATAAGGCGTTTCAACCTCATGACGCTTGGTAATACGTTTGTTGCAACCGCAGAAGGTACATAAACTTTCACAGAATGGTAAGTGAATATATAAACTTATACCCTCTGAACCATTACTTTCTTGATAAGAAGCAGAAACAGAATCTAGCCATTTTTCTTTAGAAAAACTAGACTCATCCCAATATGGAACTGTTGGATAGCTCGTATAACGCGGTCCCGGAATATTATATTTGTTCACTAATTTGCTAGACATACCTTTTTATTATAGTCCAAAATTATCGCGATTAGATATAATATAATATGATAATTGTCATATTCTTACATAAGCACATTTTAATATGAGTTAAATAATGTGTAATTTTAGGGTAACTAAAAACGAAAATTAAACCATGAAAAAAATAAGTTTATTATTTACAGCCTGTGTTATTGTAGCCACACTATCGTGTAAAAATGATAAAAAAGAAACCGAAAAAGTAGTTGAAACCGAAACGACTGAAATTGAAGCTCCCGCAACAATTGAAACCACTGTTGAAGTTAAGAAAATAAAAGTCGCTTTAAATGCCAAAAGCGGTAGTAATGTAACGGGTAGTGCTGTTTTTAGGCAAGAAAACGGCGAAGTTAATATGGTGGCTGTTATGTCTGAATTAGAACCAGGCTCACATGCCATTCATTTGCATGAAACAGCCGATTGTTCATCAGAAGATGGAACATCCACTGGTGGTCACTGGAACCCAACAGGACAACCTCACGGAGAATGGGGGGCTGAAGCCGGATACCATAAAGGCGATATCGGTAACTTTAATGCTGATGATAAAGGTAATGGTACTATTTCATTTACTACAGACCAATGGTGTATTGGTTGTGGTGATCCAGCTAAAGATATATTAGGCAAAGCTATTATTGTTCATCAAGGAGCCGATGATTTTACCTCACAACCCTCTGGTGCTGCTGGAGCACGTATCAGCTGTGCAGGTGTTATAGAAGATTAAAAAAGTTAAATATTATAAAGAAAGCTACCTAAACGGTAGCTTTTTTTATTGCCAATTAATCCCTACTTTGGTAAAAAATAAGTCCTGCATGCAGTTAGAACTTCTGGTTTCAAAATTTCAAAGCAAAGACGAAAAAGCTTTCGAAGCACTTTATAATATGTACAGTGACAGTATGCATGGTGTTATTTACAATATTGTTCGTGATAATGATATAGCTGAAGAAGTTATGCAGGATGTGTTTATTAAAGCTTGGCACAATGCCAGTAGCTATTCGGCTAAAAAGGGGAGGTTTTTTACATGGCTTATAAATATTGCTCGAAATGCAGCCATTGATAAAACACGGTCTAAAACCTTTAAAAACTCAAAAAAAAACCTTGATGCTACTTTTTTCGTAGATATTCTTGAAAACCAGGATAATCTAAACAGCCAAACGGATGCCATTGGCATTAAGAAATTTGTAAAAAAGTTAGCCAAGAAATGTATAGAAGTTATTGAGCTGTTGTACTTTAAAGGGTATACTCAAAAAGAAGCTTCAAAAACGCTAGAAATGCCAATTGGTACTATAAAAACACGCAATAGAAACTGTATTAATGAATTGCGAAATATGTTGGATGTATCACCATGACAAATAAAGAATACATAGAATCTGGAATATTGGAACTTTATGTTGCCGGAGCACTTTCTGAAGCAGAAAACGAAGCCGTGTACCAAAAGCTTTTAAAAAATCCTGATATTTTAGATGAAGTCTTAAAAATTGAAGCCGCTATTATTAAACTAACTGCTGCTACTAGCCCAACAGATTCTAAATATATATTTCCTGCTGTAAAAGAGGCCCTTGGCTTGAATACATCAGATTCTCAAGTGGTGACTTTACCTCGCCAACCTAAAACGAATTGGCTTGCCTATACAGGTTGGGCAGCATCTGTATTATTGGCAGGTGGCCTTATTTGGTTGTTAAATCAAAACCGTGCTCTACAAACTGAAATTAAAACGGTAGAAGCCGAAATTAATAAGCAGCATATAGATAATCAGCTGCTAGAAGAACAAATACATACCGCACGTGCTAATTTAAAAGAAGCTAACAAACTTCTTGATGTTATACGAGACAAAGAGATTATTGCTGTACCACTTCCTGGCCAAGACGTATATCCAGAAGCCTATGCCAAGGTTTATTGGGACAAAAAAGCCAACACGATTTATTTAGATGCCCAAGGCCTACCTGAACCACCTAGAGGCAAAGTATATCAGGTTTGGTCTTTAACATTAAGCCCTCTTTCACCAACCAGTTTGGGAACTCTAGACGATTTTGCAAATGATGACAACAAAGTATTTACTATTACAAATACCAACGCTTCTGAAGCTTTTGGTATTACCTTAGAACCTGCTGGTGGTAGTGAAACACCAACTATGGAGCAGTTATATACTTTGGGCGCTGTTCAAACTACTCCTTAATATTTCATATTAATAAATAACGGTTAATCTAAATAATCTAGAAAGTAAGGCTACGATTTGAATGATGGTATCATTACTTTTAAACGCTATTTTGAATTTTACTCCAACATAAATAAAAAATAACCAAAAAAAAGCGTCTGCAAAAACAGACACTTTTCAACTAACAAAAACACTTAACAAACGTCTTAGCAAAAACACTTCAGATATTTGTTAGCTTCTTCATTAACAACAAATTCTTAAAACCGGTAGCTTACTATACCTTTAATAAAAAAAGGTGTTCCTGGCGTAAAATGTATTTCTTCAACAGGTTCCAATTCATTTTGCAATCGCGATTCGGTGGCAAATTGGGTTTCGTTCCACTCGGTATCGAAAACATTTTCTATTACCATACCTAAACTCAAATTTTGGGTCAATGCATAATTCATGTTTACATCGGTTACAAAATAACCTTCGGCCACAATGGAGTTATCTTCGTTGGCTGGTCTATCATCTACATATCTATAACGTATGCCTGCCGAAAAGCCCTTTAGATCGTTAATTGCCAAACCTCCTGTAAGGGTAAAATCGGGCGCCAACGGAATGTAATCGGCTCCTTTAGGTTCATCTATGCTTCGTGCATGAGTAAAGGTAGCATCGGTATCAAAATACAACCAGTCTGTAAATTGATAGCGTAACCCAATATCCAGACCATAACGTTGCGATTTTCCACTAGGCTCTACAATTCCGGCATCACCAACATACACAAACTCCTGCTCTAAAAACAAATACCATAAGGCGGTATTGAATACCATTTTTGGAAAGGGCTTCCAAATGGTTCCTAAATCGGTTCCGTAAGCTTTGGGTAAAATTTCTTCGCCACTTTGAGCTACAACTACCCTAGCATCGTTGGAATGAAACCCTATTCCAGATTTCAAATACCATTGCAGATTGTTATTCTGATTAAAGTACAGATTCAGTTTTGGGCTTAATGTGGTTTTGGTTTCTGCTTGGGTTTCATAGGCTGCCATCAAATCGTCATTGTACATGAATTTGAAATAATCTAAACGCAAGGCTGGTGCTACAACAAACTTACCCAATTCAAAATTAGCATTTAAAAACCCATAGATGTTGGTTTCGTTTACATTTCCCAAAGCCAGATAATCCAACGTTTCATTTCGGTTTAGGGTATGCGATAGCTCTACATCATTAACTTGATCCATACGCAGTCCAACCCCTGATATTACTTGTGTTTCAATGGACCCTAATTTGGTGTCATTAATAAATTGAGTATTAAAACCATATATGTTTCGACTTTCATGCTGCTTTATTTGATCGCCATTAATGGGGTCTTCCAAAAAGAACGTGAAATTTGAATACAGTTCAAAATCATATTTAGAATAGAACACATTAGATTTAAACTGTAAATTCTCTTTAAGTAATGCGTTATAACTTATGTTTACGTTGCTTCTGGAGGTATTACCGCCTTCAGTATCATCAATAGCTCCCCAACGGGTTATTAAACCACTATCTACAGCACGTTGTGGTATTTGCCCAGAAGCATCCCAACGGCTAGTAAAATGGGATACAGACAATGATAGCTTATCATTACCTTTTAGATACGTACTGAACTTCCCAAAAAGGTTTAAACGATTGAAATTTTGAGGCGAATCAAAAGGGCCATCAAATTCTATATACTCCAATGCTACATAAGCATTAGAACGTTTATTATTTTTTAAAAGGTCAAACATTCCTAGGGTACGCATAGAATTAAACTGACCGTAACTCAAGCTTATTTCACTTGTCTCTAATTTATCTTTGGTATTAAAATCTACATAGCCAGCCGTTGTAAAATCGCCTTTGTTAGCATAGTATGGTCCTTTTCCAAAGTTAATGGCATTAATAGTCTCTGGAATTAAAAAATGTAAATCGCTATACCCTTGTCCGTGTGCATGCGACACCATATTTACAGGCATACCATCAACCGATAAGCTGATATCTGTACCGTGATCAATATCAAAGCCTCTTAAAAAAATTTGTTCGGCCTTACCACCTCCAGCATGTTGACCAATAATCAAACCAGGTACTTTTCGTAAAATCTCTTGGGATGAATTAACTGGTGTGGTTTCTAAATCTATTTTAGCCACACTGTTTAAAGCATTAACCTGTTCTGTTATTACCAACTCATTTAATAAAATAGTCTTGGGTTGCAAACGCACTTCCATTCCCTCGGTAAAGTGCAAACTTGATACTACAATATTCTTTTTTTGGTATCCTAAAAGACCAATATTTATAGTATCGCCTTGTTTATTATTTTCGAGAATAAACGATCCATTGGCCAAAGCATGTGAATGACTGGTAGACATTGTATTGTAGATGTATGCATTTTCAAGTGGTTGACCAGATTCGTCAAACACAAATCCTTTAATAGTATCTTGTGACCACATTGTGTGACACATACAGAACAGTATGAGTAAATAGAAAATCTTATTCTTAAAAAGCATGTTTTTTAGTTAATCCGTTGGTTAAATTCTTTTGATTTCGCGTTCCATAACCGGTCCCAATTCATAAATGCAGGTTTCCAATTCCTTTTTGACATCAAGTGCTTTACTGTCCAAACCATTGGCTTTATAAATAATAGCTAAATGATACATGACAGGTGGCTCAAAAGTATAACCCACAACGAAATTCTCCATAATGCTTAACGCCTTTTTAACATCTCCTTTTTTGTAATAACTCCATGCCAGCAAATCATAAGATTGAGCTGTAGGTCTATTTTCAATTTCTTTTTTCGCCAATTCGATTGCCTTATCAAGGGTTTCTTGTTCGTTTACATATAATTCAATGTTATAAGCATTGTACATATCGCCATAAAGATTATTTGAAACCAAGTTTTGATAGGCTCTCACGTTATTGCGTTTATCTTTATTTTCATCTAAAAATTCAGCTATTTCTGCTTTTAACAAATACAAGTCAGGTACGCTGTAATTTTCAGTTATTGTATTCAAAATACGTAGGGCTTCTTCAGGGTTACGCTCATGGGAATAGACTATCCAAGCAATCCCTTTTTTAGCATAAGCATCGTTAGCATTTAATTCCAATGCCTTTAAGTAATGCTTGTAGGACTTTTTAATCTCTCCAGCATGTCCGTAAAAATCTGCCAAATTGGTATAGGCCCATTGCTTTGTGGTACCAATATTTGAAGACTCTGCTATAGCTGTAGCTTTCTCCATGTATTTTATGGCTGCATCGAGATTTCCATTATGATCGCTCCATTTAGACAGACGAATTAGATAATCAAAATCACTAAAATCCTTAATGCGCTCCAAATAGGTTTTGGCAGCAACATCATTTCCTAATTCCAATTGTACATCAAATAACATTTTATATGTTGCTGCAATATTTTCACCATTTAATTCTGCATTATTTAAAAGTTCTAACGCTTCTTTAAAACGGTGCTGTGAAATATAATTCCTTGCCAATGATCGTAAATAACCTGCATGGTTATAATTTGTACGCTCGTTAACTTGAATTAAGGCTTTTTCAGCATGAATCAGATGGACTATTTCACCAGTATCATTAAATAATTGAGAATGACATGCTGCAATTTTGGCCAGGTAAGGAAACTGTTTAGGTTCTTTTTCTAGCTTTTTTTTCCAAAATTGTAAGTCACTTTTTGCCATTTGCAGCGCATCATTCTCGACTAATTCAAGGTATGTATTGTAAGTATTGACATCTGTAATTTTCTTGGGGTTATTGTTACAACCCATTAGAAAAATAAAACAGATTAATACGACTATATGGTTTGTTGTTAATGTCATCATATTGTGGTTTTTATTAGTGAAAAAAAATCAGAGCACACAGAAACGTATGCTCTGATTACATACTCCTACCAAGGGGCTGCTAGGTAGGGAAACGAGGTTAAGAACGGTTTATCGTTAGCATCAACGTTATCATTGGACAACGTTGGGTTTTCGCTAAAGTCTTCACCTCCAAAAATTAATAGTAACTCAACTGTAATTACATCGTCTGCCAAAGCACGACCTGTAAGTACATTGGTCCCATCATAAAATGTTGTTGTTCCGTCTAAAGATAAATTCAGCACATCTGTAGCCAATAATGTTGTGAATGCCGCGGCATCCTGTCCAAGGGCGTTCATATCTCCAGGGTTTGCAAAAGCTGGACTTAAAGCCTCTAAATTGGTTTGAAACATATTTTGGAAATCCGCATTTTGCTCTGATGGAATTGTAGTATTAAACATATTTTTACTATCGCTGGATACAAATACCGTATTTACTGCTGGTCTACCCATTTGGTCTTGTTGGGCATACACTCCTGAAAAATCAGGTTCATTGTTTCCTCCTCCAGTATTTGGTGGTGTATAATCGTCATCACTCGAGCAATTAAAGCTTAATGCTGAAATTACTATTAGAATTAATGTGCTTTTTATATTCAAAATTTTCATAATCTAAGTCTTTAAGGTTATTATTGTTTTCTTTTCGATTCTACCCAAGTATTTACGGTTCCTGAACCGCCAACCATGGATTTAGGTACTTCAACAACCACCGATAACACATTGCTACCCGCAAATGTATCGCTACCTGGATTATCAAATCCTGAAGCGTTTCCGGCTATAATATCACTGTATTGAGCAAAATCCATAAAGAAAGGATCATCGCGAGGCCCAGCAAAAAATTTCATACCAGCATTTTCCTCTGTAACAGGTGTCATTCTTGTAGAAATATCAACACTTGATTGTGTTGCGCTTGTTAGTATTGTACTGTTTAATCCCGTTGTGTTAGGAGCCGCTGGTCCAAAAAAGTACATTTTACCATCTCTTGGTATGGCTTGAATAACCAAATCTTCAACATTATCCTGATTGGTATCAATGTTGAATTCAATAAGTACATTTTCATCAAAGGCAGCATTGTCGGTTGCTCCCGGTGCCAATAACCCTTGAAGATTGGCCACAAATACCACATTATCGGTATCTTCAGCCTGAAAGGCGTAAAAGTCGGTGATATCGCTTGTACCACCAGATACTGCAGGCGCATCAATGTGATCGGCTGCTACTAATAGGAAACCGGTTATGGCAATAATTCCGATTCCTACATAAATTTTCATGTTTCTCATAATTTTGAGGTTTTTGTTAATTAATTTTTGACTCTCACACCTACCTACGGAAAAACAACCGTAGTGGTTTTGTTAAAGTTTTGTTAACGACAAAAACTCTTTTTCTTATGGATATAAAAATTATCTTTACCTCATAAAAATCAGAGTATGAATCCATCGGCAAATGGTTGGATAAAAAAACTACTTAAAGACACTGCACTACTAGAACAAGTGAATAGCATTGCAGGTATTCCATTTTACGAAGCCTTAAGGTCTAGTGGTTTTATATATGGTAGCAATATTATGGTTATTGGGAACTTGATTAAGAATGACGATTTTACCAATGAAGAAATTTGCAAAATAAATTTCCTAATAGCATTTTATTATACGCACCATATTTCAGGCAGCAAACACGACTTTACGCATAGTGTTATTGACTTTTACACTCATATTAATGCCCATAAAACCACTTTTTTTTCTGAATTACTCGGAGAAAAGAAGTCCAATGGTTTATTGGAAAAAATTATTCATAAACGCATACAGATTGATGACAACATTATAGACAAAAGCTTTAACTACTTTATCACCAATGCTTTATTGTTTACCGATATATTAGCTTATAAAACATTCTTGGAACGCAATGAAATTTCTGAATCCTATATTCAGAATTTTGAGTCTTCAATTGAAACCATTGTCATGGAGGCCCTAAATGCCAAAGTTGAAAAAAGTGACTATGACCACAGCTTAATCAACCTATTTGAACAATCCTTACGCTACCAACATATCCATAAAATAAGCTATACTGAAGCCATTGCTAATATTAAAACACCAGAAGAATCGTATTACATAATTGATATAGCCTGTATGGCCACTTGGGGTGATTCGGTTATTGATAAGGACGAGAAAAAATTTCTAAAACAATTGGGCAACGATTTACAATTGGACAACAAGAAAGTTTTAGCTGCCATGGAATCTATAAATGTCTTTTACGCCAAGCATAAAGATAAAATAGCGCTATTAAGCTCTAAAAACATTGTAAAGACTTTTTACGACAACTCTAGTAAAATGGTTACTAAATTAATTTCTAGAAATAGTAAGCGCTTGCAGAGGGAGTTACGTGAAAGTAAAGAGCTTATGAAACTCTTGACCAAGTCTACAATTCGGGATTTAACCGAAGACGAGCAAAAAAAAGTTAACGACCAATTACTCGATATATTTAAATCTATACCTAGCCTCGCTATTTTTTTGTTGCCAGGTGGCGCTTTATTACTCCCCATTGTTATTAAGTTTATTCCTAAGTTATTACCATCAGCATTTGATGATAATCGTATAGAAGAGTAATACTGTTTATTCCAACCAGTTTTTAAAATCCTTTACACGTTCTCGTGCAACAATTACCTCTTGCTCATCGAATGATTTCAGTTTGATTTGTAATCTGGAGTTGGTATAGCTTATTATATCTTGAATGGCATTAATGTTAACAAAAAACTTACGGCTTATTCTAAAAAACGTTTGTGGTTCCAACTCCTCTTCCAACTGTTCTAAAGTATGGTCTATAAGGTAATTTCTACCATCGACTGTATGCAAATATGTTCCTTTGTTTTCACTGTAAAAACATTCAATATCATCAATATTCACCAGCTTTAAATGCTGACCTATTTTTACTGAAAACCGTTTTTTATACTCACGCTCAATGGGATTGACCAATAAATTTTTAATATCGCTAAAATCTAAAGTTACCTGTTTATTAACCGGAAAGTTTTCGCGGTATTGATGTATTGCTTTTTCAAGTTCGTTTTCGTCAATAGGTTTTAATAAATAATCTATACTGTTCAATTTAAAAGCCTGTAAGGCGTATTCATCATAAGCTGTTGTAAAAATAATGGCTGATTTAATGGCAACAGATTCAAAGATTTCGAACGACAGTCCATCGCTTAACTGAATGTCTAAAAATATTAAATCGGGATGCTGGTTGTTTTCAAACCATTCAATAGACTCTTCAACAGAATGCAACAGGGTTTTGGCCTGAATATCCAATTTATCCAACATACGCTGCAAGCGTCTAGCCGATGGTTTTTCGTCTTCTATTATTATTACGTTCATTACTTTTAAGTTAACTTTAAATTGGTTTTAAACTATTCCCAGTACTGATTTTCCTTATCAAGGAGTTGTTTGATCTTTCGGCTTTCCCATTTTTTTGAAAACGATATATTTTTACCAAACACTAAAAACCAGTGTATCAGTATACCAACTCCCCAAAGAACAGCCATAGGGACCTGTCCGTAACCCTTTCCCCAAAAGCCATATTGGGTATAACTGGACATTTCATTGTAATACAGTAAAATCATTATCCAAACCAGATTGGAAACCAGATAAATAAACACATGTACATAAAAGCTTTTTATTTCTTTTACCCGTCTTTCTGCTTTATCCAGATGGTATGGTTTATACAGATCCTGTTCCATAATTAATTCCAGTGTTTTTTGTCGCGGTCCATAATCTCTTTAATCTTGCGTTCCTCCCAATTCTTTCCTAATATAAAATTAGGCAGAAAAACAGAAAGGCCATGCACTGCTAGTCCCAATCCCCAGAAGAATAGAGTGAAAAAGTTTTCATATTGAAAATAGCTCTCTCCTGGGCCTAAATTTTGGATATTGATAATGACTATCATTGTATTGACCACCACATACACCAATAAGTGTGAGTAAAACCCTTTTATTTTCTTGACGCGCTTTTTAGCACGTTCCAATCGTTTTTGTTCATCAAATGCGGATTCCATTAGTTCCAATTTTTGCGTTGATTTTCTTTCTCTAAAATTTCCTGAATTTTACGCTCCTCCCAGTTTCTGCCATAACCAAAAACACCAAAAGCATGAAACACAATACCCATTCCCCAACCTAATACCGGAAACCAAAACCATTGAAAATCCCAAGATGTTCTGTAATTGATAAAAATTAAAAACGGTATTACTACCATAAAAGAAATGACGTTGCCATAGAAGCCTTTTATTTCCTCTACCCGTTTTTTAGCTTTATAGTAAGCCTCTTCTTTACTGTTTGAATAATTTGATTCCATAATTGATATTTGTTTTGTAAGCATTGGTATTGCTACTGCAAAACGGTTTGCTTGTTGATTGATGTTTACTTTTCTATTTGTTAGTAATTGATAACGTTGCATGATATTACTTAAACCAACACCACTACTTTTTTTTACTATTTGTTTAGGCTGAAAATTGTTTTCCACAATTAAATCGCCTTGGTCTTCATAAATTTTTATGTGTAAAGGTTTATTAGATGTTACCGTATTGTGTTTTACGGCATTTTCCAGTAATAATTGCAAGGACAAAGGCACCACCTTACTTTCAGGATTCGATGCTTTTTCGGGTATTTCAAAAATGATACTATCTTCAAAGCGCATTTTAAGGAGCATCATATAGGTTCGGGCAAAATCCAATTCTTCATCAACCGAAACCAAATCCTTATTTTTTTGCTCTAACACGTATCGGTATACTTTGGATAAGGCCGTAGTAAATCGTTGTGCATTATCTGGATTCTCATCAATTAAGCTGGTTAGTACATTTAAACTGTTAAACAAAAAATGCGGATCCAATTGATTTTTCAAAGCATCAAACTTGGCGCTAGCCGTACCAGCAATAACCTTTTGTTCCTTAATTTTGTTTTGCTGATACTTGTTATAAAAGTATATGAAGTGAAATACAATTACTATGCTTAGGGTAATCCATAGTCCAAATTGATAAGCTTTAAAGGTTTCATGTTCCAAAAACTGCTCAAAAGTATTACCAAAATAATACAATGAGGTTCCCATACGAAGCAAAAACAACCCTGTTAAAGTGATACATACTGAACCTATAATACCTATTGCCAGGCGTTTGATTCTGTCGGTCTTCTTCCAATTAATAGACTCTAAATACCCAAAGAAGTACATATTGGAATACCCCAAGACAAATGCATACAATTGATAAAACAAAAACTCAATGAAAAACTCGGTTGTATTTTCAAATTCGAAACCATCAGAAATAGCGTTTCCAATTATAAAAACACCTACTCCAATAAAGAAGGTAATAATGATATTTTTCACATGTTTGTTCATAGAGTTCAATCTGATTTAAAGCTTATTTTTTACATTCGGCCAATACCTGTTCAGCACGTTCTTTTCCCCAATTTGGAGCAAATGGTGATTCTGGCTTAAAGTTAGCAAAAAGCTCAATGGATTTCTCGATGTCCTTGCAATATGGAGCTGTGTCCTTACCAAAGTATCGCGCACTTCCCATTTCCCATTCTGCTTTATTGTAAACCACTCTCGGGTTGTTAGGAGCCAGTGCATGTGCTTCACTATAAATTCCTGAAACAATGCCGCCATATTTCATGCCATAGGTTGCCCCATCGTAAGCCACCCAGTTGGTATAAATGTGAGCTTGCATAACCATAATCTCTGGGTTTTTAGGGCTTATGGCCTTGGCTTGATCAATATAACTTTGGGCCTTGTCCAATTGTGCCTTTAACACATTAGCATCTTTTTCTTCCCAACTTTTTAAGCTATTAATTTGGGCTACATAATAATAGGGCAACCATTGATCTTTTTCAGCTTTAGCTATACGTTCAAAAAGCTGTTCGGCTGCATTCATATCGCCAGATTCCCAAAGTGTAAAGGCCTTTTGCATTCCTTTTTCAAATGGTGTTTGTCCCTGCACTAATAGTGCTACTAGAGCAAATACGATTGGTAATAATTTTTTCATAATTCGAGTTTTTAAAAATGCGTTGTAACTGTTCGTTTTGATTTATAGGACAAATATCTACACAATTTATAATGAAATAAAATGGAATACACCGAACTGTTATTTTTTTATGACGAAATGTTAAATATAACTTATTCGCCATTTATTTTCTTTACTTTAAGGGTATAAAATCGTTTATGAAAGCCTTCGTTAAAACACTTAAGCCATGAAATCCCGTTTATCTATTGCCCTTTTATTCCTGTTTTTTGTACCATTTACTTTTGCTCAACATATAGATTATGGAAAAATTAATATTGGGACGATAGATACTATTTCATCTCAAATACTCAACGAAGACCGTAGACTTTGGGTTCATGTACCCAATACAGAGCCTAATTCTGGAGAGCGTTTTCCCGTTGTGTATTTGTTGGATGGCAGTGCACACTTTCCGTCTGTGGTTGGTATAATACGGCAATTAAGTTCTATAAACGGCAATACCCTTATGCCCAAAATGATAGTAGTTGGTATTCCCAACACCAACCGTATGCGTGACTTAACACCAGTTACTGATGGCAATATAGGTGCTCTAAATACTACTGGTGGTGGCGAAGACTTTATCAAGTTTATATCGGATGAACTTATGCCCTACATTGATGACACTTACCCTACAACACCTTATCGCCTATTTATTGGTCATTCGCTTGGCGGATTAACCGTATTAAACACCCTTTTAAATCATCCAGACTTGTTTAATGCCTATATTGCTATTGACCCGAGTTTATGGTGGGCCAATTCTGATTTGCTCAACAAATCCAAAATACTTTTAAACCGTAACGATTACAGTGCAGAAACCGTGTTTGTAGGTGTAGCCAATACCATGTCGCCAGGTATGGACGTAAAAACCGTTATGCAAGATACCAGTGGCACCACGCAACACATTCGCGATATCTTGGAATTTTCTACTCAAGTTGTTCCCAATAGCAGTAGCAAACTGGCATTTGATTACAAGTATTATAATGATGATTCCCATGGCAGTGTTCCATTAATTAGTACCTATGATGGTTTACGGTATATTTTTTCCTGGTATGATATGGGCGAGATTATTCCGCGAATTATGGAAGATGACATAACCACGGAACGTATTATAGCTGCTTTTGAAAACCATTATGCAAAGGCCTCACAAAAAATGGGCTACACACTATTACCACCTGAAAATGTTATCAATCAGTTGGGTTATGCTTTTTTACGTCAAAATATGAACGACAAGTCGGAAGCTTTTTTTAAACTGAACGTTAAAAATTATCCCAACAGTTCGAATGTTTATGATTCGTTAGGTGATTACTATACGGCTGTAAACCTAACCGACAAAGCTATTGAGGCCTACGAAAAAGCCATGTCCACCAATGGCGGAAATGGCTATTCGCAAGCAAAGTTAGATGCTTTAAAAGCAGGAAACTAATTTTGTATTTTAAAATGTATAGGAATGCTGTAAGGTACTTTTACGGGTCTTCCGCGTTGTTTACCAGGCTCCATAGTTGGTAACAGACTAATAATGCGGAAAGCCTCTTCCTCTAATTTTTTGTCAGGGCCACGTGTTTTAATATTACTAACATGACCATCAGCATCTACAGCAAACAATACAAATACTTTACCGTGCACACCCATTTCTAGTGCAGATTCTGGGTATTTAAAGTGTTTTTTAATGTGCTCATTCATTTTAACGGCAAAGCAGTTACGTAATTCTGTATTGTTCTTTCCTTTACATCCAGGGAATATAGGCACGTTTTCTACAACAGAAAACGGTACAGACACTTCTTCTTCCACTTCTTCTACTGCTACATCAGACACTTCAATAGGATCTATTTCATCGTCTTGATCGGTTTCAGAACTTTCAATAACCGTTTCCTCTATTTCTTCGGCATCTTCAACAATAGTTATAACATCGGGAGCAGCTGCGGCTGGTGGTGGCGGCGGTGGCGGTGGTGCCTCTAAATTGGTTATTGGAATATCTTCTTCAATTTCATCGCCCATATCCAATATTTCCATGGCTAAATTGTCTTTTTCGTAGGATTTGTATTCTAAACCACGCCATGTAAAAAACAGCATGATGTTTAGGCCAATAGCAAAATAGATGCTGCTATTTCTACCTATTTCCAGATTGGGATTCTTTTTAGTTTCCATAATATTGCTATTTACTGACTTAAAGTTAGTTAGCATTTCAGCCAAAAACTATGATATAAATCATGTTAACAAGCAGGTTATTGTCATGTATTAGTATTTTGTTAACGGTAACGTGAGCATTCTTTTAATACATTAGTGAGCTAAAAACGTATTGCCATGAAACACCTTATACTTATTTGTTTTGCGTTGGGTTTAAGCATGACCGGCTTTGCCCAAAACAACACCAAGCTATCGTCTGTAGATTTTGTTGCCGTACTTAACAACAACCATGCAGAAACGCTGTACTACTATGAAAATAATTGGAAAGCCTTACGGGAGGCTGCTTTGAAAAACGGTTATATTGCCAGTTACCAACTGTTGGAAATTGAACCCAGTGAAGCGACACCCTACACCTTTATTTTGATTACCACCTATGCCAATGGTATGCAATATGAAAACCGGGAAACCCATTTTGAAGCGTTAATTAAAGCCTCTGGTGGGTTAAAGCTACTGAACGCTAAACAACCCAAGGATTTTAGGCAGGTGGTGCATGGGCAGGATCCTGTTAAAAACCATTAAGGAACCGTATTACACCTCCTTTACCCCTAGCAACCTATACAGATAGGTTTGGGTTTAACCTTAAGGTTGGCAAAGAGTCTACGATGAACCCAACCACCTAGTATTATTTAAAGTTGCTTTTTTTGTTTGTGCCATTTCATGCTGTTTTTGCCGTTTTTACCGTTTTATATCATTTTTGTTGAATAGGCTATTGCATACACCATCCATACTTAAGCCATACTTAAGCCATGGTAAAACCCTATACGAACTATCTACGGCTAATATACGGCGTATGTACGGACTAGCAATTTTGAAAGCAGAGTCTTTATTTTTTATTATTTTTAATGGTACATAAAGTTTTACGAGCATGACTTTGGTAGTTACCTTACGCCCATTAAACCATAAACAAGCGCAACATATTGCTATTGGTTTTACTTATAATGAAGCACTTAAAACCTATGTAAAAGGTTTTTCGGGTGTTCGATGGAGTGCTACTCATAAAACATTTTATGTTGGTTATAGCAAAGGGATATTGCACCAATTGTTTGAATATTTGAGAGCTGGTGGTTACTATGTTGATTACAGTGCCCTGAAGGATAGCGCCAACAATAAAGTTATTATTGAACCGAAACCGAAACCACCCAACAAGTATGATTTACACAAAGCACTAACCAAAGAACAACGTGCGGATTTGAAGGGGTTTATTGATTATTTGAAAGGTAAACGTTTGAGTGAGCAAACCATAAGTGTTTATGGTTATTTTATACTTCGGTTTTTGTATTACACTAGAGACATAGCTAGAGAGACATTAGAAACCAAACATATAGCCTTATATATGTCTGATGTTATTGCCAAAGAGCGTTATAGCATAAGTAGCCATAGGCAATGTGTGAGTGCCTTTAAATACTTGACGGCATTTTATGGTTTACCTGGGTTTGATGCCAGTACGTTTGAAAGGCCTAAAAAGTCTAAATATTTACCGAGCGTGTTGAGTGAAATTGAGATTATACGACTGATACAGGCTACCAAAAATTTGAAACACCGTGTTATAATTGGGCTTTTATATTCTGGTGGCTTACGAATTGGTGAGTTGCTGGGCTTGAAGCTTGCTGATATGGATTTTGAACGTAATCAACTTTTTGTGCGACAAGGCAAAGGCCGAAAGGATCGCGTGGTTACAATGAGTACGGTAATAAAACCTATGTTGCATAATTATATAACAACATACCAACCAAAGCTATTTGTAGTTGAAGGTCGCAATGGTAATGCTTACAGTGCGGCGAGTGTGCGGCAGTTTTTAAAACGTTCGTGCAAATTAGCTGGTATCAAGAAAACAGTAACGCCTCATACTTTGCGGCATAGTTATGCTACGCACATGCTTGAACATGGTGTGGATTTGCGTTATATACAGGAGTTGCTAGGACATGCTAAGCCAGAGACGACGATGGTTTATACCCATGTTGCGAAAAAACAATTTTTGCAGATACAAAACCCATTGGATGTTGCGGTAGCGCATGCAACAAAATCTGTTAAAAGCAACAAAAAAGTTTTGTTATCCGGTAATAAAACCGATTAAACGAATATATTTACATTCATATAACACGTTGTGTAACATTTGAAAAATGAACAATCTGAATAAATATGAAATGATTATTTATTGTCTGATTTACCCAATCTTGACAATGATTTTTTTTATGATTTGGATTGATCAATCGACATTACCAGGAGGAGATATCGGAATGACACCTATTCTCGTCGGAATAGTTTTGCTAATAGTATTCGGAATTGAAATCACGCTCGTTTTGCTATTTAGAAAACGGATAATCACTTTGCGGAATAAATTGACCTCATTAATTATTGCATTTCTTATTTACGAACTGACAATGTGGATTATGGGCGGATTTGGAGAAGTTGTACTTTTCGAATCATTTAAAAAACCGTTTGAGGAAAATATAGAAGGGGCATTTTCATTTTCATCAATTTTGGCGCTGACAGCAATACTTGGATTGATATTATTAAATTATAAACTAAACAAAAAAAACGTTACACAACACCGGCTATAATTCAGCGTGGCTTATGAACTATCTTGAAAAATATGTAAATTCAACCAAACTGATTTCTCTGCGGACAAATCCTGCGGATTTATCCACGCCGAAATCATAGCCAAACACGTTGGCAACAAGCTAAAAAATGAGATTACCGATTACAATATTAGTTCTGATTTTCTGCTTTTCGTCCTGCAAGGAAAAAGCAGAAAAGAAATCTGAACCCAAAACAGAAGAAACGGAATCACAAGTTCAACCGATCGAAAAAGCGGATTTGACAAAAGTTCCTGATTCTTTGGAATTAATTGCCGACAAAAATCTGATTGGAGACTTTAACGGAGACAATAAAGCGGATTTCGCTTCACTTGTTAAAAACAAAAACAATGGCAAATTTGGAGTTTTAATTATCAATAACTCTCCAAGCCAAGAAAATTTCATTTTTGGAGCAGGAAATGAAGTTGACCAAATGACTGACTTAAGTTGGATTGAGGTTTTCAAAACTCTACCGAAAGGAGAAATTGTTTCACCGACTTTGGTTAACGAAAAGACTGGAGATATAATCGGGCAAGATGAGAGTAAAAATTTCAAACTAATTGGTAACGGAATTTATATGAGCGTAGAGGAATCTCACGGTGGCGGAATTATTTTCTGGAACGGAAAAGAATATAAATGGTATCACATAGAATAAAAAGCCAGTTGCCAACAACGGCTATAATTCAGCGTGGATTATGTTTAATCTAACGAACTTTTCTTACTTTTAACCAAGCTGATTTCTCTGCGGAATAGTCCTGCGGACGATTCCACGCCGAAATCATAGCCAAACCGTTGTAGGTAATTTAAAAAAACTCAAATGCTTCGAAAGGAAATTAAAGATGACAACGAACTCTATCTGTATTTTAATGACAAATTAATCTACAAAAGGTGGCTGAATCAAGGTTACTCTAAAGTATTTGATAAATTCGCTTATAGTAAACATACTTTTATGAGTATTACAGAAGACGGAAATGGAAATATTAAACGTCTGCGAAAAATATTTATAAATGGAGAGTTTTGTAATTCCAAATTAGACTTTTGGAACAAATATATTGCGGATTTGGAATTCTCTGCTAAAAAGGATTTTGGAAAAAACCTTGACGCATTTAATGATGCAATAACAGCAAAAGGACCTGGTTTTCCTGGAGATTGTATTATTGAAATAACAGGAAGTAAAAAACTCGAAAAGATATTTGGAAAAGAAGATTTTGATTTTATCATAGACACTTTACGACAAGCAGAATTCGTTGATTTAATAATTGAAAAAGATGAAAGTTGAGTCATATAAAATAAAAGGTTGGAAAAAAAAGGAAACTGGAGTGCTTATTTCCGAAAATGAAAATTGGATTTTAGTAAATCATATTCCAGCAGACTATGCTTTGGACGGATTTAAATTATATCGAAAAAAGTTTGTGAAAAAACGGGTATCTGGCAAATCTGAAAAGCAGATTGAAAGAGTTCTGAATCTGAAAAATAAAAAAACACCTGAATTGAAAGACTTTGTGTTCAGTGATGTTTTGGATACTCTAAAATGGAGTGAAAAAAAATATGGATTATTCGAATTCCAAGACAAAGGAGAAACTGAATTGTTTTATGGAAAAATAAATCGAACTGAAAATGACATTTTAGTAATCGATATGATAAAGTCTAATGGACAAATTGAAGAGAATTATGATTATGACTTCTCTCTCAAAAAAATTCGTTCTATCACATTTGAAACTGATTATTTTGAATCAATTAGACTATTAATGACTGATGAAATAAAAAACTACCTACAACAACGTGTATAATTCATTGCTAGTGCTCGCCTACTTGGAAATTCCTGCGGAATTTCCTCTGGTTCGTTTTAGTTTACTAATTTAGTTGCTGAAACACGCAACGAAACCATACACAAACACGTTGTACACAAGCTCTGAAAAGCCAACCGCACAGTCAAGCACATTTCATTTTGCTCGTACCTCACAAAATAAAAAGAGCTTGCCTTTCCCCACCTCACAAAATTGTTGATAAATATTTAGCTCATTAAGTGAGATAATAAAATATCACTCTATATTTGAGAAATAGAAAACATTCTGAAATGAATCGGATTAAAGAAGTTTTAGAAGAAAAAGGTATAAAGCAAACTTGGCTTGCTGAAAAACTAGGAAAAAGTTACAATATGGTTAACTCCTATGTTCAAAACAGAAGACAACCAAGTATTGAAGATTTATACAAAATTGGAGAGATTTTAAATATTGAAGCTAAAGATTTGCTTGTAGCATCTTTAGAAAAAAAGAACTAAAATATATGCTAGCAACTTACAAGTTAGAGAGAGAATTTTTATCATTACTAGAAGAGCCTCAATTAAGGTTGTTTGAAAGTGAATTCAAAATAAAAAAAGATGAGTTTCTAGGAATTAAATTTGACAAACGTGGTTACACAGTCAATGATAAAATTGAACAAATCCTTGATAGTAAAATTCAAACTATTGGGTTCTTTTCAGGTGCAGGAGGTTTAGACATAGGTTCTCAATTAGCGGGAAGTAAAGTAATTTCTAGTTTAGATTTTGATAGAGATAGTGTCGCTACAATGAAGAGAAACAAATACTTTTCTCATTCATCACATTTTCATAGAGATATTAAAGAGATGAGTGCTTTAGATTATTCTAAAATAATTAAAGAGAATAATCCAGAAAAATTAATTTTAGTTGGAGGTCCACCTTGTCAACCTTTTTCTAAAGCTGGCTATTGGGTTACTCATAAAAACAGACTAGGAAGCGAAGACCCAAGAAATATGATTGGTAATTATTTACGAATGATTGATGAATTGAGTCCAGACGGTTTTATTCTAGAAAATGTTGAAAGTTTACTCCATCCTAAAAACAAACAAGCTGTACAAGATTTAGAAGAAGCGATAGACAAGTTAGGATACAAATACATTATTTACAGAGCCAACGCTCTTGATTTTGGTGTACCTCAAAAAAGAAAAAGAGTTTTCTTTATCGCTTCCAAAAGTGGTATTTCAGGAGAACCTATTAAAACACACGGAACAGAAAAAGAAATAATTCTAAATAGTAATTTAAAACCACACGAACGAGTAATTGATTGGATTGGTAAATTTGATAAAGACCAATACTTCGAACCTGAAGAATTAACAACAGGAAAAACTTATGACGAAGAATTAAAACAAATTCCTCCTGGTAAAAACTATTTTGCATTAACAGAACGAGACGGACATCCAAATCCAAAATTTGAGGCGAACAAAAGATTTTGGAGTTTCCTGTTAAAATTACATCCAAATCTACCTTCTTGGACTGTCGCAGCTCAACCTGGTCCTTGGGTTGGCCCTTTTCATTGGAACAACAGAAGATTAAGAGTTCCTGAAATAGCTGCATTACAAACCTTTCCAGAAGATTACCATTTTGTTGGAACAAGACGTTCAATTCAAAAACAAATTGGAAATGCTGTTCCTTCTTTGTTGGGAGAAGCAATTGTTAAACATTTAATTTCTAACATATGACAAACCCGAAAATCGTAAGTATTTTTTCAGGTGTAGGCGGTATTGATTTTGGTTTTGAAAAAGCTGGATTTCAAACCATTTTTGCATCTGACATTTGGGATAGAGCTTGTGAATCGTTAAAAGTGAACTTCAAAGATTGCGAAGTAGTTTGCAATGATATTGTAAATATAGACTTCAAGAGTATAAAAGCAAAACATAAAGAAATTGATGGTTTAGTTGGAGGTCCTCCTTGCCCTCCTTTCTCTAAATCTAGATTTTACAGAACTGAAAAAGATAGAGGTATTGATGATGTTGATGGATTCACAACAGTTTCAAATTATTTTCGAGCTGTGGAAGAACTACAGCCAAAGTTCTTTTTCTTTGAAAACGTTCACGGCTTTGTATTTAAACCTCATAAAGCAGCTCTAGAATTGGTTGAGGCAGAAAGTGAAAGATTAGGTTATAATATTTTTCACAGAGTTGTTAATGCAGCTGATTATGGAGTAGCACAAACTCGTCAAAGGTTCATTTGTATTGGAGTAAAGAAAGAAATGGAAGACTTTAAATATCCTGAACCTACACACTCCGACCCTAAAAAAAATATAAAAGGCACATTGCCTTGGGTAACTTGTGGAGACATCTTAAATGATATAGATTTTGACTTGCCAGAAGATGAAAAAATGCAAGCTGGCTCTAAACATAAAGACCTTTTAAAATTAGTTCCACCAGGCGATAATTATTTGTTTTTCACAGAAGAAAGAGGTCATCCAAACCCAATTTTTAAATGGCGTTCACGCTATTGGTCATTTTTATTGAAATTATCCCCAAATAGACCTTCTTGGACAATTCAAGCAAGTCATTCTAACAATATGGGACCATTTCATTGGAAAAATAGATTTTTAAGAATTAAAGAAATTAAACGCATTCAATCATTTGAAGACGAACATATTTTTTTAGGAAATTTCAGAGAACAATGGAGGCAAGTTGGTAATGCTGTTCCACCAAAACTAGCTAACGTTTTTGCTGAACAATTGATATTACAATATTTTAATAACTATGAGCGTAAGAGACACGATAATACTAGACAGGAAAGACTTAAGGTATCTACTTATTGATAGTTTAAGGCTTTACTCTGATAACGTTGCGTTTATTGATGGAAACAATCCTTACAGGTTTTCAATAAACAAAAAAACATATTATGTACTGATTAAAAATGTACACGAATCGGGAGACGGAAGAGGTAATCAAGATGAATGTCGAATTCAAGTTGCGAAATCACAAAATTTCAATGCAGCATTAAATTCAGGAAATGACGTTATTGTTTTGGGTTACTTTGCTGATGAAAAAGTTTTTACGGCTTGGAATCCTTTTATGATGCGAGATAGATTCAACCAAAGACAGACAATTTCATTATACTCAAGATTTTCAATTCAAAAACTTGCTAAAGTTCAAAAAATCGCAGCTTACAGAGACAATAACGACCAATCTGTAATTAGCTTCATACCTGATTATCTTGGATTATATCTTGAAAATCTAAATTCAATTCACCTTCTTTCAGATTTAGAATTAAAAAACCTTGTTGAACAATCTGACAATCTTAATAATCAAAATGCGGATGGAGAATTTGACACTTCAGAAGGTGTTCTTACAATTACTCACGCTAGACAAAAAAGAGACCCGAATTTCAGAATTAAAGTTTATGATGCTTATAATAATAAGTGTGCAATGTGCGGAATAGGTTTAGAATTAATTGAAGCTGCTCATATTGTACCACATTCTCACGAATTAGGAACAGATGAAATTGACAACGGCATAAGCCTTTGTGCTTTACATCATACAGCATATGACCGCTCATTGATTTATTTTGATGAACAATTAGATATACTTATTAATGAGAGTAAAATAGAATACCTTGAAAAAGTTGGACTAGATTCTGGAATTAGAAAATTTGAGAAACTTGCTTTCGACAAAATTCAGATTCCAGAAAATCACACACTTCGACCAAACATAGGAAATATAAAAATTGCCAATCAAACCAGAGGGATATCTAATGATTAAGCCAACGCTAAAAGCCATACACATTTGCAATTCGCTACAGCCAATGCACAAGTCAAAAATTGCAAAAGAGTATGACTTCACCAACGCTGAATGACAATCTGAATGAAAAAAGCCAGTGTACAACAACGTATATAAAAAATTGCTGGTGTTGTGCTAAAACAAAGGTCGTTGCACGTTTGCTACGTCTGATTTTCCTTCGGAAAATCCTCGCACGCAAACCCGCAACTTTCCATATACAAACACGTTGTGTACAATTATGAAAAACATCACGCTGACATTAATAATCGGACTTTTAATTCTGTCTTGTTCAAAAAATGAGAAAGAAATTAATGGAGATTTGTATTTCAAATTAATAGATATTGGAAGTTTTTATGGAGCAGATGATGAAACAATTGAGAAATTTGAAAAATCTTTTGACAGTATTCGTTGGAGCAAAATTGCGGGAAAAGATGATTTAGAAATTATCCGAGTTTTTGACATTTTAAAAGCAAATGATTTACTTAAATCGCCTTGGATAAATTTAAAAACGGATTCTGAAATTAAGAAAATTTATCTATCTGAACTGGAATACGAAAAACTAAAAAAGTTTGACCGAAATAAACTTATTACCGACAACAAAAAAGTCGAGTTAAAAATCAAAGTGACTGAATTGGACAGCGGAATTTATTACTCTGACAAAATATCGGAAATAAAATTAATCGACGGAAAAACATATTGGAGAAAATAACTGTACACAACACCGGCTATAGTTCATTGCTTCTGACTTTCCTCGCGGAAAGTCCTCGCAAATTTGCTATCTTCGGTTTATGGCGGAAAATCCTCGCGGATTTTCACGCAACGAAACCATAGCCCAACACGTTACCAACAAGTGCGAATGAACAGACTACTATCCTACTTACTTTTCTTCTCTTCCGTTTTTTGCATTGCTCAAAACAAAGGTTTCATTTTTGAACTAAAACATCATCCGAATTCTGAATACTTATCTGAATTCGAAAAATCGACAAAATTCAAAGTAGAAAAAAAAGCAGATAAAGAAACGCTAAAATATTTCGATTCACTAGGAGTAAAAAGGTTTCAAAAAGGAAATAAAAAAGAAACTTATAGTGTCTCAACAAAAACAAAAGAACAGAAAGGGAATCAAACTATTCCAATAGAAATATTGGCTTATGATTTTAACTTTAAAGGAACTTTGAACAAAGAAAAAGTTAAAGAAACATTTAAAATCAAATCACTTCAAGCCAAAGGCTATGTGAATTTAGAAAACAATCTTACTATTAATGAGCTTTTAGTTGATAATAAACCAAGTCAAAAGGAGAATGAGTTTATTAGAAATATAGAAAATAGAGAATTCGGAATTAATTTTCCTGAACATAAAATCGGAATTGGAGAAACTGTTTCGTTTGAACATACTATTTACTATAAAGTCCCGCTTGAGGGAGATAATTTGTATAGCGTAAATTGTATAGCAACATTAGTCAAAGTCAAAAAAGGTATAGCTCATTTTAAAATTTCATCTGACCAGCAAACTGAAAATTGGAATTATGAATTGACTGTAAAAGGTGTTGTAAAATTTGACATAGAGAACTATTTCACTAATTACATCTGTTTAGAAAGTACATTGCATATCGACGAAGTTATTGACGATGGAATTATATTTGAGCATAATTACTCTGAAAAAAATAAAATTAAGACGGAATTGAAAAACACCAGTTGGTAACACCGCCTATAGTTCATTGCTTCTGACTTTCCTCTCGGAAAGTCCTCGCAAATTTGCTATCTTCGGTTTACGGCGGAATAATTCTGCCGAATCATTCCGCAACGAAACCATAGCCTAAACCGTTGAATCACATTCAGCTAAAGCTGACTTGTGTCCCTATATTTTGCAAGCAAAATCCCATTACACAAGATATGTGATTCAACGACAGCGTTATGCCAAATTGCGCCAGGCGCGGGAATCTTGGGAATTGTAGATTGACCAGCTCCAGCCGCCCATCTAGGGAAAACGTGAGCCAACTGCCATTATACGCAATTTGTTTACGTTTACTCTGTATTTTAAATAACACCGAATAAATTCGCTATATTTAAAATCCAAAACGTAACTACGCATAACGCTGTCGTTAGCGGTAATTAAAAATCAACTAATGAAGCTGAGAACTATAGTTGGGGTTTTACTAGTACTAATCATTTGCTCCTGTATTCAGAAAAAGTCCCAAGATAAACTAAATACAGAGAACTATTCTAACCAGCGAAACGAATCTAAAAGCGGATTAAGGATCGAAAACTCTCCCACTCGAGGAACAGGCTTTTCTGACTTATCCGGAAAGAAATATGGAATGGTCTATATTACAACCACTATTACTAACGACAGTACAATTCCTATTCTTCTTCAAATAGCTTTCTCAAAAGAATATGATTACCCACCATCATATGGCGATGAACAATTCAAGATTATTATCTTACCGAATGAATGGACTCAAGCAGGCGTGGAAATTACAGACGATATGATGAATGAATTACTGCAAACAAAAAATAAGCACTTCCTAAATGAAACCCTCAAACCCAACAAAAGACTAGTTGCAACAATTGGTTTAATAAGGCCTATTCGACCAAATCTTTGCAGTGCAACTCCTTATGGTTTACTGGAAATTAGTGAAAAAGAAAATTTTACTTCGTGTTCATGGACAACTATTGATTATAATAATCAAAATCAATCATATATTGACTTATCTATTGGACTTAAAGTTGGATTCTGTACCACTTGCGAAACCTACAAAAGTTGTAAGATCATTTCTTGTGGTGAAATTTCTTTTCTAAAAAATTGATTTAATAAAAACTACCGCTAACAACGTGTATAATCCATAGCTACTATTTAACTTCAAAGAATATTTACTACATTTAATCTCGTCTGATTCCTACTCGGAAAAATCCACGGATTTTTTCTCGCTACGGAATCATACACAAAACCGTTGTATGCAATTATGACCCGTCCTGAATAAATATTATATAGTTTCGAAATATTGAGGTTAATTGGGTAATTATTTATAAGTACTAATAAAAGCTAAATATTAAATTTGTATTGATAATATTATTGAATACTATGTTTAAAAATAAATCTATTGCTTATACTTCAAGTTGGTTAAATACATTTCTTTTAAGTAGTATATTAGGAACTGTTATTGTCTTTATTTTAATATTTTTAAAGCCTTTTGATTCTGACAATGAATCCGTTAATTACCATAATTTAAAGCTTTTTGGATACGGGTTTAGTATAGTTTTACCAATTTTAATCCTACATTTTTTTGAAGAATTCTGGTTTAACCAAAATAATAAAAAATGGTTTCTCTATCAAGAAGTAATTGTTTTATCAATTGGTTTTTTCTTCATTGCTTTAACTTCTTATTTTTATAACACTTATATCGTAAACGATTTAAATGTCGATTCAAATTACATCTTAAGTTGGGTAAAAGAATTTGGTGCTCCTTTTGCGCCCATTTTTATGCCCCTCTGGATTTATTTAAGATTTAGATTTAGTAAGGTGGTTATATCACCTATACAAATAAAAAAAGAGGCAACTATAAGTCTTAAAGGGAATAATCAAAACGAAGAGTTACATTTTTTTGAAAAAGATTTTGTCTTGGCTAAGGCTCAAGCTAATTATGTTGATGTCTATTTCTTAAAAAATAATCAGCTAAATAAAAAAATGATCAGACACTCCATTTCTGGAATTACTGAATTAATTCCATCCTCCCAACAAATCCATAGGTCACATTTGGTCAACCCATCAATGATTATTAGTATTCATGGAAATACGAGAAAAGGAAATGTTATCTTAAAACATATTGAGGAAAAAGTTCCTATCTCACCAAAACACTTTTTAGGTGTTAAAAAATATCTTCAAACTCGTCCCTAAGCTTCAATTTTATACCTCAAACTTCAATTTGATGGCATTTTATTCAGCCTCATAACTTAAATTTTTCAAAATCATTTAAGCCCTGTTTATTTGTGTTCGATAAACTTAAATCGCATGAAAAAATGAATTTTGGTGTATATAATCAGGTTGTAGTTGAATGGGTAATCTTTATAGCTTTTTTACTCATCCCTATTATTATTTACAGAAACAAAGTGAATTGGAAATGGATAGGCTTGGCTGTTGGAATATTTCTACTTCATAAAATTATTCTTTTTCTGGGTGTGGATGGCACATATCCAGACCTTATTCCAGGCAGGTATAATTGGGAAGGCAAAATTGCAGCCATTCTATTCTTATTTTTCTGCGCTTATATGCTTTTTCCAAAAAAACATGAGGAATGGGGTTTAAGACTATCACAAAACGGACCGGCTAAAAAAGCAGGAATCATAACGGCCATCTTTACTGCACTTATAGGAACAGCCTTGGCTTGGCTCTATTTTAGCGGAACAAAAAGCGGGACAAGCAGTGACTGGTTATATCAACTCAGCATGCCGAGTATTGAAGAAGAGATGTTTGACCGCGGCATAATGTTGCTAATACTGGACAGAGCATTTAATCATAAATGGACCTTTGCAAAAGTTAACTGGAGCTGGGGTGCAATTATTATGACAGCAATGTTCTATCTTACTCATGTTGTTCATGTAGATGCCGACTGGAATACAGTAGTCGTTTGGGGAGATTTCCTACCTGGGCTCTATGGATTATTATTCATGTATATACGTCTTGCAACAGGTAGTTTATTACTTCCTATTTTACTACATGGGTGGATCAATGTTGTAGGATATTTAATTTAAAAAAAATAGAACTTTGAATAGAACAGCTTTATTTATCGTTTTTCTTATAATTAGCCCAATTGTTTATGGACAGCAAATAATAATGACAGGTGTACTTAAAGACCTTGAAACTGGAAAACCTATTGAATTTGTGAATATTGGGGTTTATAATAAAAATGTTGGTACAATATCCAATTTCAACGGTGAATTTCGACTTGTTTTGCCTATAAGTTTCATAAATGATAGCCTTACAATAAGTCATGTTGGCTATGAAACTATTAAAATCAAAATTCAGAAATCAAAAAATATTGAAATAAGTTTGACACCAAAATTAAATGATTTAGATGAAATTCTTATTACGACAAAAAAGAAAAAGACGCGAAAAATAGGGGTTAAATCTTATAACCGACTTTTATGGCTTAGCTCCATATCAAGAGAAAATGACATTTTAGAAAATGCACAAAGAATTAAAATACCAAATAATAGTTCTGTAAAAGTAAAAAATGTGAATTTCCTTTTAAGAAAAGGATTTGAGTCAGACAGTTGTTTTATTCGTATTAACTTTTATAAAAATTCTAATAATTATCCTGGTGAAAAAATAGTCTTTTCAAATATTGTTGAAAATAAATATTTCAAACCTGGATGGATTACCTTCAATTTATCAGATTATGATATATATCTTGATGAAGATTTTTTTGTAGGTATAGAATTTATCCCAAATTTTAAAAGTGATCGCAAAATATTCCTTGGTGCGATTCTTACTAAAGGAAAAGGTTTTATTAGAAGTAGTAGCCAAGGTAAATGGGAAAAAACACAAGGTGCTTCATCTATATATGTTGAAGTCGAATATTAAAAACTGCACACAACAACGTGTATAATTCATTGCTAGTTATAGCCTACTTACGAAAGTCCTCGCGGACTTTCTATCTGTGATTTATTTGCTAACTTTAGTGCTTAAACACGCAACGAAATCATACACAAACACGTTGGGCACAATATGAATAAACATCGAATGAAATACATAATTATCGGAATTTTATTAATCTCAACTTCTGTTTTTGGACAGGAGTT
>NZ_JAINVX010000005.1 GCF_019880635.1 Hanstruepera marina | reverse complement strand
TCTCGGAAATTCCTACGTGTTTGCTAACTTTGGTTTACGGCGGAATAGTTCTCCCGAACCATTCCGCAACGAAACCATAGCCAAAACCGTTGTACATAATGCTGAAAAAACTGAATTACATATCAATTTTCGTTCTGATTTTAATCAGTATTTCGTGCAAAAACGAAAAGAGAAATAACGGACTGAACTCAAATACGGAATCGGAATTAAAAACTGATTCTCTAAATGGATACAATGAATTGGCAAATCCTGACAAACAAGAAACGTTTACGATTTCAGAATATAACACTGACAACCCTGAAATAGAAAATATAAAACGTCCTGAAAAAACAATCATACGGAATTTAACGATTGACACAACTCAAGCGTTCGGAATTTGGACTCAAGACCCAAATGGACCACACGCCATTTTTGGTTGACTGCAAAGGATTTCCTTGTGGCTGACTACGATGGCGATGGACATATGCCATACATTTTAGACGGAAATAAAATCACGATATTTTATAATGACTTTGTTCAAAAAGGAACAATAACTTCAGCAGAAAATGACACGCTGAAAATTAAATGGGTGGAATTTGACTTTGAAACTAAATATGTGAAATTTAAAAACTAAAAGCACTATGTACAACACCGGCTATAGTTCATTGCGGCGGAATTTCCTCTCGGAAATTCCTGCGTGTTTGCTAACTTTGGTTTACGGCGGAATAGTTCTGCCGAACCATTCCGCAACGAAACCATAGCCAAGACCGTTGTGTGCAATTTGCCTACGTTACCAAGATTTGGTATATTTGATAAAATTTAATTCAAAATGGGAAAAAACACATCAATATCACTCGGAAATCATTTTGAGGATTTTATAAGAGAAGAAGTAAAATCTGGAAGATATGGTTCGGTTAGCGAAGTAATTCGTTCCGCATTACGTTTATTAGAACGTGAAGAAAAAAAGGAAAGAGAATTGATTAAAGCGCTCGAAGTTGGAGAAAACAGCGGATTTGTTGAAAATTTTGACCCAAAACAGCATCTGAAAGAATTACATCGTAAACACTTATGAGTAAAAATAAATATCGCATAAGTCAACAAGCGATTGAGGATTTAGATAAAATTTGGATTTATACTCTTAACAAATGGTCTAAAGAACAAGCTGATAGATATTACGACTTGATAATTACGGAAATCGAATTTATAGCTGATAACTTTATGACAGGAAAGTCAGCAGAACAAACTCGAAAGAATTATCGAGTGACTAAAATAAAATCACATCTGATTTTTTATAGAAAAGTGGAAAATGATATCGTAGAAATTGTTAGAATTTTACACCAACGAATGGACATTAAAAAACGACTGAAATAAAAAACTGCACACAACAATGGCTATAAATAATTGCTTGTTCTAGCCTACTTCTGAAAATCCTCGCGGATTTTCAGTTTGGTGTGTACTTGCTAAGTTTAGTGCTAAACCACGCAACTACTCATAGCCGAGACCGTTGTAGTGCATTTGAGAAAAAACTTTGGGAAGAAAAAAGAAGAAAAAATATTGGAGTAAAAAAGACAAAGTCTATTCAGTTTTAACAGTTGTCGGAATTGTAACTTGTTTAACAGTTTTAATTACACACAACCGAAAGAATCGAGCTGAAAAATTGGAAAATGAGTCTTTTGAAACATATGGAATTATTGAAAAATTAAGACCGAATGTTTCCAAAAGTACAACAACTCGGAGAGATGTTGTTTACTTCTATTTCGTGAAAAATGATTCCGTATTTCATAAGATAAAATATTTGACCAATGGTGGAATTAAGAATCTTGGAATAAAACTGAACGAAAGTTATGCTTTAAAAGTTGTTGAATCTGACTACGGAATTTTTGACATTGATTTCAAAAAACGGAAAGACACATTAATTGACAAAAGAAAATATAAAGTCCAAATTTACAATACGACTATTCATCGAAATATAATTGAATGAAAAAACGCACTACAACAATGTATAACCGCAATTACGGCGGATTCGACTACGTCCGAATCCACTCGGAATTGCTAAAGTCTGTGCTTAACCGAAAAGTCTGCGAATATTAACCCGTAACTGACGGTTATACTAGACCGTTGTACACCATTTAAGAAAACGCAGAATTGAATCAAGAAATCAAAATATCACGTTCGGACTTAATCGCAAAATGCGACCAATATCTGAATGGTGAAATTCGAGAAAAGGATTTTGAGAATTATGCGTGGAATCTAATCACAGAAGACCATTTTGATTGGGACGATGATGTAATATCTGATATTATTTTTCAATGGGACAATCCAGAAATTAACTTTCCGATTACAGAACAAAACATAAGACTTTGGAAACATCAATTGGAAACGGATGAGGATTTATTAGCGGATTACAATTTGTGGAACGTACATATCGACCGACAAAAAAAGATTTGCGAAAAATATGAGTCTAATTGGAATCCGATTAATAAAAAACTGAAAATCGGAATTGGTTCTGACTTGAATGCTGACCCAATTCACGGATTGAGACATCCAAAGGAAAAAGGAACTACAGGTTGGTATATTTGGACAGGAGAATATTCGGAATCTGATGACTTTTTCCGACCAATGTGTGCCGAACATTTGCTTCAAATGCGACCTGAATTAATTAAATATTTCGGACTTGATGTTGGCTATCGATTTTTAATTGACAAAAACGGATACGAAGATGTTTGGTTTGACGAAAAAATAAAAATAACGGAATGAAAAAACGGTGTACAACAATGTATAACCGCAATTACTGCGGATTCGACTACGTCCGAATCCACTCGGAATTGCTAACGTCAGTGATAAACCGAAAATCATTAACTTTAATCCCGTAACTGACGGTTATACGAGACCGTTGTGGTGCATTTAAGCAACCATTCCGAAACAAAGAAAATTAAGTGAAAGCTGAAATAATAAATCAACCATACTCTGGAGAATTTGAAGAACGAATTTATGACGTAGAAAGCGTGTGGAATTCTCAATCTTGGACCTGGATAAAGTTCACAGACGAAAGCGGAATAGAAAAAGTCGGACAGTTTCGCGGATTCCCAAAAGACGTAAAAGTATCTAAACAGAAAAACGAAATTCTTGTTTTGACTTCTGACTGTGCATTTCGTATGGATTCGCTTGAATTGAATATCATCGAATCGGAAAAACAAGCTGATTATGGAAACTTGGAAGTAACACCAAACGGAACTTTTATCCTTTCAGAATATAGCGACATTTATAAATTGGAGAATTCACTTTCTGATTTGCAAATTATCAAAAGTCCCTTTGAGATGGATATGATAGAATTTAAAAGTTGGAACGGAAATATATTGGAATTTGAATGCACAGAAATTGCCAATTACGAAAGAAATGAATTGATGGAATTAAACACAACTGATTGGACAATAAAAATAAAAAAAACGACACCACAACAACGTGTATAGCTCATTGCGGCTGAATTCCTTATCGGAATTCATTGCAATTTGCTATCTTTCGGTTACGGCGGAAAATCATAGCTGATTTTCCGCAACAAGCCATACACAAACCCGTTCAGATCAATTCACCTGCGGTGAACTTTAATCTGCGCTGCTTCGCAGACTCTGCATCTTAAAGTAAATTGATCTGAACTACGGGGCTAAACCAAATTACTACTTAATCCTTAACCTTTTAATAGTCACCGCAGGCGGGCTTCGAGCCCAAACTGAACTGAACGTCGGCTAAAAGTAATTTGGCACAACCATTCTAACTCCCAATAAGATAAAATGGCAATTAACGATAATTTCATTATCTAATTGAAAACCGATGCCATGATCATTAACAGAACACTATCATGGCATCGTTATCCATTTTATCGTATCTTCGTTATAATGGCTGAACTACGTTTAGCCCCGTAGTTGTGTGTAATACCGAAACCATCTAAATGAAAAAAATCCTTCCTCTTCTGATTGTCTTTCCTTTATTTTTTCAATGCTCAACTGGAATGAAATTAGATTATGAGATTGATTTAAATACACCATTTAATCTCATTGTTTTCAAGGAAACAGATAATTCTAAATTATCTTCTGAATATTTAGAAATAGAACCTTCAAGTGAAAAATGGATTCAAATCAACGACTGGATTAAATCTAATATATATGGCTGGAGTGAAAGCAAATATCCTAAAATGACAAAAAAAACTTTTATAATTGAACAAGGGGATTTTCGCATCATTTCTGAATATAACTCTGATTTTGTAATAATTGCTTTTTCTGATTCAAACGGAATTGACCAAGATTATATCAAAACTATTGACAAAAAAGAATTAAGTTTTATTATTGATTAAAAGTACATACACACAACATTGGCTATAATTCAGTGTGGAGATGGTACATAAACCAAAAGTAAAACCTATATTTAAACTGATTTCTTGTGTGGAATAGTCCTGCGGACGATTCCACGCCGAAATCATAGCCGAGACCGTTAGGTAACATATGAAACCGACTTCAGAACTATATAATAAATCATTCCGAATTCTATTCTTCGACGAAATGTGGGAATATGAAAAAACAATATCGGAATTGAATGAAAAACTGAAAACGGAGAAAAATAGCAATGCGTATAATAATTTAGGAGTTGCTCATTTTGAGATTGGACAACTTGAAAAAGGAATTGAAAATCTGAATTTAGCAATTGAATTTGATAAGCGGAATTCCATAGCTTACTCAAATCGAGCGGAATTGAATAAAAAGTGGAATAAAAATCAGGACGCTGAAAGCGATTACGGAAAAGCAATCGAGTTAAACCCAAAAGACGCAACCTTTTGGAGATGTCGAGCTTATTTGAGAAAAGAAAATGGAGAATTAGAAAAAGCCTTATCTGACTTTAAACAAGCAAAGAAAATTGAACCAAGATTTCAACCAACAAAGAACGAAATAGCTGAATTGGAAAAAGAACTCGGTATCGAACCAAAAAATTGGATTGAAAAATTAATCGGAAAATGACAAAACAAGAGTTCTTATTTCATTTACAAGGTGCAAGTTTAGTTGCTTTAAAATTTGCGGAGAATTATATAAAAAATAAGTTGACAACTGATTTCAAGTATAATGTAGTTTTAAATGCTTCGACAGATGACCCAAGTCTTTCTCAATTTGATATCTATCGAGAAGATGATGGAAAAATGGAATTGGATATAACTGACCAAGAGGTTGTTGAATTACTTTATCGCAATGGAAAAGTACCTGTTTGGATTGATATTAATGTGCTAAAATCGAGTAGAAAAAGTACAACTTTCAATCTGCTTTGTTCAGGTAGATATTCGGATGATAAAAAAGAATATTATTATAATGACAATGGTTCTGGACCATTTGGAATAAAAAGTCCAAAATTGCCAGTTGATTATAAAGAAGGAAAGAAATTTAAACTAAAATAAATACGTTGCCTAACAATGGCTATAAGTAATTGCTCGTTCTCGCCTACTTCTGAAAATTTGCTAGCGCACAGTTCGCACTTCGTGCTCGTGTCTCGCGGATTTTCAGTTTGGTGTGTACTTGCAAGGTTAAGTGCTAACCCACGCAACTATTCATAGCCGGAGACGTTAGCAAAAAACACCTAGTTTATTGTTTCTTTTTTTTTTTGAATTTTAAAGTAGTATTTTCAAAAAAACTATGTGTACTCAACTCAAATTTTTAGCTCCAACTCTTCATAAGTATATGGTTCAATAATGTCAGGAACATCACTAATAACTTTTGTGTTAAACAAATCCTTGCTAACAGAGTAAGCATCCAATCGTTCTTCAGGAAAGGAATAATTAATAACCTCACTTATATCTTCCTCATTTAAATCTGCTGAAAGCCAATTGTGAGCGTGATTCATACCCAATATTAAGGGTTGACGCCTCTTTAAATTATGGACTTTTTCAAAAAGTGGTGATGCTTTCCTTGTAAGTATTGTAAATGTTATGTACGTGTCTATGTTTGTATATAACCCCGCTAATGCCAACGGTTCATCCTCCTTACCACGAAATAAAAATGGATACTTTTTACCTTTTTGGTCGTGTGGTTCAAAAAAACCAGAGACAGGTATAATACACCTATTATACATAATTGAATCCCTGTAAATAAAATGATTGAATACCTTCTCGGATTGTCCGTTCAGTCCACCTCCAAACCTTACAGCTTCTTTATAGTAATCCTTTATCTCATCATGTTTTTTGTTATTTGGAACAATACCCCACACAGCTGGAGCAAGCACATCAGATTTCTCTTGTGGAATCACCATCATATTGGGATGTGAAAAGCCATTTAAATGGTATCTTGGTTTTTTAAAATAAGGTCTCAAACGTTCATCACTTAATTTGACCCTAAACTTTTTTTCCCAATACTCTGGTTCTTTCCAAATTGCAGTATGAAAGCACATAATCTGTAGTTTTATGTGTTAAATTACAAAAATTCTAATTCAGTCTAGGGTCTGGTTTCAAGCTCAATTTAGTAGTCCGAATAATTTCAACGCTACAAAATCCAAATTCCTCAATAATTTTCCCATAACAGGCATAAATACCAATACCATGTATAGGATATTTATCTACTGTATCATGAAAATGTACCGTATCAAAATAATCCCCTACACTATCAACTAATGTGCAGAATCGCATAAGCTTGCCGTTAGATGCTTTATGAAATCGGGTGTTAACTAACTTACCATATAAAAGAACGCTTTTGTTTACATTATGCATCATTTCACTTGCCAGTATATGCGGGTGTAATGGTTCATTTATCAAATCAAAATAATTACATAGAGGGAAACCCAATAATTCCATTTGGTCATAGGAATCTTCAACCCAAGTAGTATTAAATTTTGGAAGGTTAAAAACCTTATGGTTTAATCTAAACAATGGTTTTTGTGTGACATTAGCATTGCTACTATTAACCTTAAAAATGGCATTCCACAATAACTCTGATTTTGAAATGCCTGTAAAACCGAAAGCTCCAATTCTAATTAGAATAGTTAATTGTTCAATACTTACTGTTACACGATCAATAAAATCATCCAAAGATTTATAATTTCCATTCAGTTGACGCTCGGTTAAAATGCGCTTTATCGTAAAAATCTCTAAATTCTTTAGATAACCAAACCCTAAATAGATGATGTTTCCCTTAATTATGTTTGGGTGGTCACTATTATTAATGCATGGGGCCTTTACAATACCACCACACATTTTGGCTTCGTGAATGTAATGTTCCGTACTATAAAACCCGCCACCATTGTTTAAAACAGCTACCATAAACTCCAAAGGATAGTAACATTTTAAAAATAAACTTTGGTAACTCTCAACAGCATAAGATGCTGAATGCCCTTTTGCAAATGCATAACCTGCAAAGCTTTTAATTTGGTTCCAAACTTCCAAAGTCAATTTATCGTCATAGCCTTTATCTTTACAATTAGCAATAAATTTATCCTCAACTGCTTTAAATTCCGCTCTTGAACGAAATTTACCGCTCATCCCCCTACGCAATACATCAGCCTCACCCAAGTCCAAACCTGCAAACTGATTTGCCACCTTCAGAACATCCTCTTGATAAACCATGATACCGTAGGTTTCTGGCATTATTTCCAAAAGTATCTTATTGGCATTTTTTCTTTTTTCTGGGTGTCTTTGCCTGATTATAAACTCATTTTTCATGCCTGAACTGGATACTCCTGGTCTAATAATTGAACTTGCTGCAACCAATCCCAAATAATCCTGTGTTTGTAGTTTACACATTAAGCCCCTCATAGCTGGAGATTCAACATAGTATGCACCTGTAGCCTTGCCTTCTTTTAGCATGGCATTTACATTTGGGTCTTTCTTGAACTTTTCAACCTGCGTTATGTCAATTGCAGGTAATTCAGGTCTGTTGTACTTGACAATATCTAAAGTATCCTTAATTTTTGCTAATCCTCTTTGACCTAAAATGTCAAATTTGAAGATTCCTACATCTTCAGCAATTATCATATCAAATTGAACGGTCGGAAATCCTTTGGGTGGCAAATCAGTTGCAGAATAGTAATATATTGGCTTGTCTAAAATTAATATACCACAAGAGTGGACACTTACATAATTAGGAAACCCCTTGATTAACTTCCCATACTTAACAACCAATTCTCCCAATTCATCTAATTGTGGTGTTTCATATCGTCCAGTACTTAACTTATCTATCTCCTCTTTTGGCAACCCAAAGACCTTTCCCAATTCCCTGACTACTGAACGATATTTAAACGTGTTATAAACTGCCAATAGCGCCACGTGTTCAAACCTGTTAAAAATATACTCTGTTATTTCCTCTCGTTCTTTCCATGAAAAATCAATATCAAAATCTGGTGGAGAACTTCTATATGGGTTGATGAATCGTTCAAAGTATAAATCTAATTCAATGGGATCAACATCCGTAATTCCTATTATATAAGCTACAATACTATTGGCTCCACTTCCCCTACCTACATGAACAAAACCTTTACTTTTGGCATAGTTTACTATATCATAATTAATTAGAAAATATGCCACAAAATTCATGTCTCTAATGGTATTTAGTTCTCTTTCAAGACGATGTTTGACTTTATTGGAAGGATCTGTGTAACGCAACGGTAACTTTTCAAAACAGAGGTTTTTTAACAAATCAAAATCTGCTTCTTTAGAGTCTAAATACAAACCTTGGTTTTGTGAAATTCTATCAACACCAAATTCAAATTCAATGCTACATTGTGACATTAAATTTTCAGTATTTTTTAATATGAATGGGAAAAGTTCAAAGTACTTATTCAAATCGTCTTTGGAGTATATTTTATCATTTTCTGAACATTCTTCCGATTTTGACAATTTGCTCAACAAAGTGTTTTTGTCAATTGCCCGTAATAACCTATGCGCATTAAAGTCTTTTTTGTTTCTGATGGTTACCTGCTGTTGCAAAACCAATCTGTCCACAAAATCCTTATAGATTGTAAACGGAAGTTTTTTAAGGTCATTGATACTTATTCCTATAAATTCATGGGATTGAAAACTCCTTTTTTCAATCTGCATGACCTGTTCCAGTGGATAGACTACAATTGCATTTTTAAAACTAGGAGCTATATCATCAAACGGTTTTTTACTATGTGACTGGTTTGACAAAAAACGGTTTAACTCATAAAAACCATTATTGTTTTTTGCTATCCCTACAAACTGTTGTTTTGCACCATTCCTAAAATCAATTCCAACAATCGGTTTGATACCAAAATCTTTAGACTTACGAATAAAGTTTAGACATGCTGAAGTATTGTTAATATCCGTAAGTGCAATGCTCTTTAAATTGTTGGCTATTGCAAGCTCCAAAAGTTCAACTTCTGAAAATGTGCCAAATCTTAAAGAGTAGTATGTGTGACAATTGAGATACATTATTGTTTACGATGGGCTAATACAATTGGTGGTTCGCCACTAAATGGATTGTTAAATCTCCCAATGGTTTTGGCTCCCATTGATGCTGCTCTTTGAATACTTAATTCTCCATATTTGCTCCTTATAGTATCCATTGCATTATACAGGTTCAACATTTCTTCGGTGTCATCAAATAGGTTAATTTGATAATTACCACTGACTATATTACTGAACTTAACACCAACCAATCTGATTAGCAACCTGCGCTCATATAATTTGTCAAAAAGCTCCAATACAGCAGGAACAATTACATGGTCAGCACTGGTGTAAGGAATCTTAAGTTGTTTGGTATAGGTATTAAAATCTGAATACCTAATCTTTACCGCAATACAAGCTGATAATTTATTAGCTCTTCTTAATTGAAAAGCCAAGTTTTCAGCCATAGCGAATATGGTCGTCCTCAATTTAACAATGTCAATGGTATCTTTAGTAAATGTCCGTTCTGTAGAAATTGATTTTCGTTCATGAAATGGAATCAATGGCGGATTGTCCAAACCGTTTGCTCTTTTCCAGATTGTTTTGCCATTTAAACCCAAAACACTTATCATCAACTCCAATGGCATCTGCTGAACAACCCTTACCTTATCAACACCAAAATTTCTTAAAACTTGATAGGTTTTATCTCCAACAGAGGGAATTTTACGAATGGATAGAGGTGCTAAAAACGATTTTTCATACCCCATATCAATGCGCAATTGGTTATTGGGTTTTGCTTCACCAGTTGCAACCTTGGAAACAATCTTATTTGTTGACAGTCCGAAAGAAATTGGCAGACCTGTTTCACTTATTATTTTTTGACGTAGTTCTGAAGCATACTTATAGCTTCCAAAAAACTTATCCATGCCACTTAAATCAGCATAAAACTCATCTATACTAGCCTTTTCAAAAACGGGCACGCGCTCTTTGATTATTTCGGTGACCATATGGGAGTATTTAGTATAAATTGAAGAATTACCTCTTATGACTACTGCTTCAGGACACAACCGCCTTGCTACTTTCATGGACATACCAGAATGCACTCCAAATTTTCTAGTTTCATAACTACAAGCAGCTACAACACCTCTATCTCCTGTTCCACCAACCATAAGTGGACGTTTTTTTAGCCGACTGTCAATTAATCGTTCACAGGACACAAAGAATGTATCTAAATCAAGATGTAAGACTTGTTTATTCATATAACAAAATTAGCTACATTTATAAGCATTTATTGCTTATATTTGTAGCAATATGGAAAATATCCAAAAAAACATCAGACACTTAAGAAATCTGAAGTCTTTAACCCAAGAGGAGCTTGCAGAGGATTTAAAAGTTACTCGTTCACGGATAAGTTCCTATGAAGAGGGACGATCAGCTCCCAATATTAAAATGCTGGTTTTGTTGTCGGACTACTTTAAAATACCCGTTGACATCTTAATCAAAAATGATTTGACCAAATCAAAGGACACATCCTTTATAGAAGTGGGAAACAAACGTGTATTGTTTCCAATTACTGTTGATGAAAGTAATGAAAACCTTATTGAAGTAGTTCCTGTTAAGGCATCTGCTGGCTATTTATCTGGGTATGATGATCCCGAATACATTGAACAGTTACAAAAGATTAAATTACCTTTTTTGCCTTCTGGAAAGCATCGTGCTTTTCCTATTAAAGGTGATTCCATGTTGCCGTTAAAGGAAGGTTCTTATGTAGTTGGAAAATTTATAGAGGATCGAAAGGATATAACAGATAATAAAACCTATATTCTCTTGACATTAAATGATGGTATGGTTTACAAACGGATTAATAATAACATAAAAGAGCGTAACTCGTTATTATTAATTTCGGACAATCCTCTTTATCAACCTTATGAAATATCAATTGATGAAGTTTTGGAAATTTGGGAATATACCTGTAGCATTAACACCCAAGAATATGACAAGGAAGAACTTAAAATAAGCAGTATCATTTCTATGTTTAATAGTTTGGGTGTTGAGTTAGAAGCATTAAAAAAAATCAGTTAATTGTATTAACTCTATCCATAACGAAAAACGACTTCGCCTTTTTCCAAATCAAAATATGGGCTTTGACCTATATTATTTTTTGACATAATTTCAATTGCAAAGATGAATAGTAATTGGAAGTATAAACTATACTAGGATTAATCTATTCTAAAATTTTGTGATAACAATTATTGAGGTATGTGTGTGATTATTATAAGGTTTTACACCCAAAAGCGGCTGTTTTAGACCACATTTGTAGTCTAAAACAATGGTTTGTTGCTCTCGTTTGTATTTTGTGATAAAAAATTATCACAGATTTTATCACAATTATTTTTGTTCTAAATTCGGAATATTAAACCCCTTTAAATCGGGCACTTCAATATTCTTGACTCCTTTAGTGTTTAAAAATACTTGTTGCATTCTTTCATCCAAGAAGTATTCTTCAACCGACTTCAAATTAAATTTTTGGTATTCACGACTGGCTGCATGAAACTCAAATTTACTCCTAGATGCATAGCTGTTATCATCTCTTAAATCTATTACATCCTTAAGAACTTTATCAAACTCTCTAGTAATTTTTTGAGGAAGATGTCCATCAATATTTTTCAATGTTTTTATATACCTATCCAATTCATTCTTTTCTATCTCTAACTCCCCTATTTCCTTCTTCCTGTAAATCCATATCATTAATTGTAAAAATTCTTTAGAATACAAGAATGATTCTACCCTATCCTTTACCTGTTCTTTGTAACAGTAATCACCATTAAGTACGCTCTCTAACAAGTCTCTTAAATATGCCGAACTCGTTTGATTTTTTTCTTGAGCCTTTTCTTCAATAGATGCCTTTAGTTCTTTGGGCAACCTAAAGTTTATGGAAGGGTCACTATTCTTAATAGGGTTTTTTTTTGACATAATGATTTACTTTTAATGGTAATCTTGAACTTGATGCTTTCAATACTATGAATTTACCTTGAAAACTGTTTTGAGCAAGAACTTCTCTGCTTCCTCATCTGTTACAAGTATTTTCTTTTCTTTCTTTTTAGGTTTTAGTTTCGCATTTATACCATGTTCCGTTTTTGCTACATTGGGAATATTAATCAGATTATTTACCGTCTTGAGATCTTCTTTCTTGATTTCCCCTTCAAGTGGATTAGTAGTTTGGTGGTCTTCCTTTTTAAAGTTTTCTTGTAAATAATTCCAATGTTCCTGGAAAATTTCCATCTGCTTCTCAAATGAAAACAAGGTCTCTTTTCGAATCTCCTTGATGTCTGTTATGATATTGTCATACATCCATTTGGAAATCCTGACATAAAAGACGAGGTTCTTTAAATAATTATCCAATAAAAAACGAAAAGAAGGATCGTTTTGTTTTTCCTTTAGATCAAATAAGTCATAGGTGTTTTTACTCAACACCAATCCTTTTGGAAGAATGTAAAAGTTGGATGGGCCATCATCAAGAGCTTGATTGCTTCCATCCTCCTTGATAAGGACAACCGTATCAAACACGCCATCAAACTTTTCATGATCCCAATTCCCTTTTGGATCTAGTTCCGTGTAAAGCCTTCTGGGTATATAGAATATGAAAGGTTTATAAAGCCTTTCAACAAATCTCTGGTGTTTGTCCTTGAGTGATTCTTCCATGTTTACATTTAAGGTTTTATTAGCTCGGAATAATCTTCAGGAAGTTCAGCATCAATCTCTCTCAAGTATTTTTCAAGTGCTTTCATCGATGTATGTCCAGTAATTTGCATCAAATGGCTTTTTGCTTCAAATGGAGTAGCTGTTTTCCTTATCTGACGGTAAAGCTTGGTAATAAATGTATGCCTAAAACTGTAAAGTCCAAATTCCGGACCTAGTCCAAATTTATCCTTGACAGTCCTTTTAAAACGTTTGGTAAAGTAGTCACGCCTATTCTCAAGTTCAGTATTCCAATCTCCTCCAATTCCTTCTGGAGTAAACAGCCACATTCCTTTTTTCATTTTCGATAGATCAGGAATCTCTTCAATCATGATGTCAGGAATAATTTTAGTCTTTAGGGGACTATTTTTTGCTTGAAAATTGACTTTCTTGTGCTTTATGTCCAAATCACCAACTTTCAGTCTACAGACTTCAATGGGTCTCAAAAAATTATAAGAAATAAATTTGATGAAAAGCAACAAGTCCTTATCATGCTTTTCAAGGTATTCAAATATTTCTTCTTGTACTTCTGGAGAGTAAGCTTTATTTCGTTTAGGTATGGATTTGAGAACTGGTATTTTTTTTATGAAATTTGCCTCAATAATGTCATCATCTTCCAATGCCTGGAATAAACTGCTTAAGTCAGTTCTATAATTATTTCTGTTCCTTGGACTTGTCCTACCCAACATCTCGTTTAAAAAGTCCATAACAAGTCTCTTGTCAATTTCCGTTATGGAAGTCTTTTCAGGATGGTTGTCGATTATCCATTTACCAAAGTTCTTTATTCGGTTTTCAAAACTCCTCTTGGTTGTATTGCTCAAAAGCTTATCCTTTAGCTTTAAACCTCTTGAAAAGGCATCTTGTATCGATATAGAAGGCTCTGCAACATCAATTGACCCTTTAGGCTCTTCAATGCTATCAGACGAAATAAATTCCTCAACTTTCTCATCAGAACTTTTTTGATTTCGTTTTTCAATAAGTTTAGAATTATCTTCAAATGGATTAAAACCTTCTTTTAATAATTGCTTTAACTTGTTTCTGTAAACTGTTAGAACTGCTAAACGGTCTTCTTTGGAATCATAATTATTTGCAGTTCCATAAATATTCTTCATTCTTTGAAGCTTTCCTGTTTGAGGATTTCGAAATGAAAAATAAACATACCAGCGCCTGCTTAAATTACCATTGGCATTGTAGATTTTTGGAGAGGAGAAATTTTTCTTTTTTAGCAAATTGTGTTCTAAATCGTGTTCAATTCCGTGTTCATCGGCAAGATAATCATTTAATGTAAACATAAAAAAAATGGTTTTGCGTAAACAAAACCATTGATTTTAAAACCGATTATCGATAGTAGCGGGAACTGGACTCGAACCAGTGACCTTCGGGTTATGAGCCCGACGAGCTACCTACTGCTCTATCCCGCGATGTGGACTGCAAATATACAACCGTTTTTAAATATAACAAGCATTATTTGCATAAATTATTGCTCAATACTTTTGGCTTCAAACAATATCACCTCTGCTTTATCAATTATGAATTGAATTTGAATAGGGTTACAACATACTTCACAATCTTCAATATAGTCTTGTTTAGTAATGGATTCATCCAAAAACATAGATATAGTTTCCCAACAATAAGGGCATTGAAAAAATTGCTGAACCATACCTTAAAAATACAAAAAAAGAGGCCTTTAATTTGACCTCCTCTTTTTTAATGATATTAAAACTTAATAATTAATCATTATCTGTAATTGTTGTTGCTTCAGTACTGGCATTGAAATCCAGGAAATTTGGATTATTGCCATTTATCATACTAATGTAGTCTTGATTTAATTTGTTGTCACTTACCATAAACGTTTCTAATTTAGGAAAATGAGAAATCTCGAACGGCAAGTCACCTGTTAATTCATTACTGGCTAAAATCAATTCTTCCAATTGTAATAATCCTGCAATCTCAACTGGTACTTCACCAGAAATCTCATTATCGATTAAACTTAATTTTTGTAGGTTAATTAGGGTAGCTATTTGAGTTGGAATAGTTCCTGTTAAATTGTTGCTTCCAAGTAATAATTCTTTCAAATTGGTTAGGTTACCAATAGTTGTTGGAATTTCTCCTATTAAATTATTACTGTATAATCTTAATATTTCTAAATTTGAAAGTTGTCCAATTTCGTTAGGAATTTTACCTTCTAAACTATTCATGAATAATTCTAAAGACACCAATTCCTTTAAGTTTCCAATAGAAGTCGGCAATTCTCCAGAAATCTTATTAAAACCTAAATTTAGTTTTTGTAAATAAGCAAGTTCACCTATTTCTTGTGGCAAAGGCCCTTGAAGGTTATTAAACTCTAAACTCAATTCAACAACATGATTGTTTTTAAGGGTTACTCCGTACCATGTTTCAACTGGAGCATTCAAATCCCAAGTATTTTTCCACTGCTCGCCTTGTGTTGAGTTATATAAAGCTATTAGTACTTCCTTTTCGTTTGTAGAGACATTTGCAAACGTAATCGCAGAAACAAAAAGACACATAAGTGTTTGTGTAAAAGTTCTCATATTTCAATAGATTTGGGTTTAATCTATATCAATATTAGACTTAATTAGGTTTAAAACCAAATTTATTCGACGAACTGCACGTTTCGTTAAGAATTTATAGTACTAATTATCAATTAATTACTAGAATCTATAGCTTCTTGGACCGTTTCCCATTCAGCCATTAGGCTTTCCAATTTCTCCTTTTTGGCATTATATTTATCAAAAAATCTAGGGTTGGATACCACTTCATCATAATTAGTTGCAAGCTCAACATCAATACCTTTTATTTCGTTTTCTAGGTCGTGAATTTTAGACTCTAAATTACTCAACTTATTGTTTAGAGATTTTAGCTTCTTTTGAGTTTCATAAGAGTCTTTATTACTTGCTTTAGGCTTTTCTTTTTCAACATTACGCTTTTCAACCTCTCTTAAATTCTCCACATTGCGTTGCTCTAAATAATAGTCTATGTTACCTAAATACTCTTTTATTTTGTGATCTTTAAACTCATAAATTGTTTCTGTTAGACCTTGTAGAAAATCACGGTCATGTGATACTAAAATTAAAGTGCCATCAAAGTTTTTTAAAGCCTCTTTTAGTACATTTTTCGATTTGATATCTAAATGGTTTGTAGGCTCATCCATTACCAAAACATTAAAGGGTTGAAGCAATAATTTAGCCAAGGCCAATCTATTCCTTTCACCTCCTGAAAGCACGCGAACGTATTTTTCTACTTCGTCGCCACGAAACAAAAACGAACCCAGTATATCCCTTACTTTACTTCTGTTTGATTCATTTGCCGCATCAATCATCGTATCCAATACAGTTTTATTACCATCAAGATATTCTGCCTGATTTTGGGCAAAATAGGCTATCTGTACATTGTGCCCTAATTTTAATTCGCCTTGGTGCTTTAAATCTCCTACAATTATTTTAGCCAAAGTAGATTTCCCCTGACCATTTTGTCCTACAAAGGCTGTTTTAGTATCTCGTGGTATAGATAGGCTAATATTGTTTAATACTTGTAAGTCACCATAGCTTTTAGAAACATTTTGCGCTTCAACCACCACCTTTCCAGGGGTTACAGAAACAGGAAATCTTAAAGTCATTACACTATTATCGTCTTCATCAACCTCAACACGGTCCATGCGGTCCAATTTCTTTATTAAAGATTGGGCCATAGTAGCCTTTGAAGCTTTGGCTCTAAACTTTTCAATTAACTTTTCTGTTTGTTGTATATGCTTCTCTTGATTTTTTTGCGTAGCTAGCTGTTGCTCTTTTATTTCTTTACGAAGTTCTAGAAACTTTGTATATGGTTTATTGTAATCATAAATACGCCCTAAAGAAATTTCAATGGTACGATTGGTTACATTATCTAAAAACATCTTGTCATGCGATACAATAACAACAGCACCAGGATAATTTTTTAAGAACCCTTCTAGCCAAATTATGGATTCAATATCCAAATGGTTTGTAGGCTCATCTAACAACAGTAAGTCATTATTTTGAAGCAAAAGCTTGGCGAGCTCAATACGCATTCGCCAACCTCCAGAAAACGTGTCGGTTAGCTTATTAAAATCTTCCCGTTTAAACCCTAGCCCTTGTAATATCTTTTCGGTCTCACCTTGATAATTATAACCACCATGAATCTCATACTGATGCTGCAACTCATTTAAATCAATCATTAATTGATGATAACTATCGCTTTCATAATCCGTTCTTTCGGCCAATTGCGTATTGACTTCGTCTATTTCACGTTCAATTTTTTTAATCTCATGAAAAGCTTCATAAGATTCTTCTAAAACCGTTCTACCAAACTCAAAATCCAAATCCTGCTTTAAAAACCCTATCTTCAAGCTTTTGTCAGCAGCTATTTGCCCTGAATCTGGGTCTAGTTCTTTTGCAAGAATTTTAAGCATGGTTGACTTACCTGCTCCATTTTTTCCAATTAAACCAATACGGTCTCCCGCAGATAATTTAAATGCAATCTCCTCGAACAAGTATTCGCCTTGAAATGAAATAGAAAGATTATGAATATTAAGCATTATGTTACAATTGTTACCGGAGGTTACTAAATAAAAGTATAATTTTGTATTCCTAAAGCGCAAAAATAAACTTTTAAATATGATAACAAAAGGAACCAAGCTATATAGTATACTTACAGGTGCTTGCCCAAAATGCCATCAGGAGTCTATGTATGAAAACAAGAATCCTTACGTTTTATCAGATGTTTTGAAAATTAAGGAAACTTGCTCGAAATGTCATACCAAATACCGTATTGAACCGTCGTTTTTTTATGGTTCTATGTATGTTAGTTATGCTGTTGGAATTGCCTTTGCTGTAGCGGCATTTGTTATTAGCTATTTATTTATAGGCACCAGTTTATTAACGGCTTTTATAGCTATCGTAGGCACTTTAATATTATGCGGACCTATTATTATGCGTTTATCGCGTAACATATGGATTAACATTTTTATGCATTACGATAAAACACTTGTTAAGAAATAAAGCGCGAAATATCTATTTCAGGATTTAGGGATGCACCTTCTTCTATATTATTATAAAGTTGCCCTGCGACATAAGGCCCTATCATGACACCTCTTGTACCTAACCCATTTAAAACATGAATATTTTTATACTTGTTATGTGAACCTACCAATGGCCTTCTGTCCTTTACGGTTGGGCGAATTCCTGCTTTTTGACCAATTACTTCAAAACTACATTTTAAAAACGTTTTCACTTTAGCAACTAATTCTTCTCTTGCCTCATGGGTTGGTTGGTTGGTTTTATCTTCCCAATTATATGTTGCTCCAACAGAATAAATATCGTTTCCTTCTGGAATTAGAAACACTGAAGCTTTTAATGAAAAGTCAATCTTTAAATCTGGAACTTTTATTGTAATTAGTTCGCCTTTTGTACCATTTAAAGGTAAATGATTAAAGTATGGGTTGGCTTTCAGTCCGAATCCTTCGCAAAAAACTATATGTTTTGCTGTTATTCCTTTGTATGAAATAATACTTTTTTCTGAATTTAATTCAGCATAATTAAACGATTCATTAAAAAACACACCTTCATTTTTTAAATAATTCACATATTCCTCTAACAATACATCTGTGTCTATTCTGCCTGCATTTAAAACCTCTCCAAAGCCAAACGGTGCATCTATACAGGAATTATAGTTATGGACCAATGAGGTGCTTAAAAAAGGCTCTAAAACAGGGTTATCGGTAGCATGAAACCACATATTCTGTTCTTCTATGGAAGCAAACCGTCTTAAAACCGATAATTTATAATCAATTTTTTTATTTAAAATAAGTTCCAATTCCTTATAAAAAGGCAAAGCTATCTCCAACTGTTCTTGCGCCTTCCAAACTTCAGAAAATCGTTTTAAAATTACCGGATTATACATACCTGCAGCAACTAACGACGAGCGTTGCGAAGCATTGTCTATTACTACAAACGATTTCTTGGCGTTACGCAAGGTTTCAGCAAACGAAATGCCTGCTAATCCACAACCAACAATTATATAGTCCACATTCATAACAACAAAAATAGCATTCTTTAAGCTAGAGGTAAAAAAAACGCCCACTTAAAAAGTGAGCGTTCAATTTTATTGTATTATCCGCCTAATTAATAGGCCCACATATCTAATTCGAAGTTTCTAATCTTCTCTTTAATTCTATCTGATTCCAATAACTGCATCAATGCGTTTTCAGAAATGTATTCGGTTACCTTACGGTCGCCATATACATTTTCCTCTTTATAAACGTAACCATTAAAACGTCTTGAATTTAATAGATGATCAAACGAATACGGCATGGCACTATTCTCATTATTAAAGGCTTTTGCCTCATGCAGAATATCTCTTGCATCTGGATAGAATACCCAGAATAATGGAATTGGTTCTTTATTGGCCTCATCATCTGAATCTAAAAAGTTTACGTCTGGAGCAGCAGGTGCTATTCCAATTAAACGGAACTTCATTTCAGCTTGACGCTTATCAAAATACCATAAACCTTTAATTAAATAGGCACTAATATGATACGATGTAATATCAGTCTTCACAATATACTCTGGATCAACATACCCATCAGCATTATATTGTTCGTAACCAATATCCAAAGTATCTATTTTAGACATACTAGCTTTAAGATCATTCATTGTACGTTTAGCTGTAAAATAAGAGTCATCGTACATGTTTTCTAAATCACCATTTTTAACGCTTTTCCATAAAACATCAAATAACGATCTTCTGTTTTTACCAATATTCATGGTGTCTATTGGGTAGTACAGCGGGAAATTAACACGCTCGTCAAGAACTACCTTTTCCCATGTCATTTTAGAATACATAATATCTCTATCATCTACATAACCATATTCTAATGGTTTATCATCATCTAAAGCTTTTTGCGCTTCTGTTTTAACACCAATTTCTTCTGGAGATTTGGCATTTAACAGATTTGCTTGAGCCATAGAATTAGCAGCAAATGACATGCATAAAACGGTTAATAAAAAACTTTTAAATTTCATCTGTTTTAATTTTAGTTATTAGGGCTTATCATCAGATGGTAAAACCTTATATTAATTTGAAATTTCAACAATTACAGCAGAAACTCCTTTTAACTTGTAAGAAGAATTCCCTCTAATTTGAGCTTTAATATCAAATATTTGAACATTATCGCCACGTCTTGCTTTACGCAACGCATTTTTCGCTTGAGAGTTTAATTTAGTACCATTTACATTCACTGAAGGCTGACCTGGAACCTTAAACTTAAACGACGTTACTTGAATTGGTAAATCGAAATCAAAATCATCTAACATCGCTCCTACTGTACCAATCTCTACACTATTACGTGGTAATTTAACTAAACCATCTTGACCACTAATAGTACCTGTTGGTTTAGGAATATCTTTAATTCTGAATTTAGCATTATCGCTAACTTTAGTTCCATCTGGTAATGTACCTGTAACATTAATAGATACTTCTCTACCTTTTCCTGGATTCATAACGTATTTACCAACACCTGATACTTTACTTAAACCAGGCGCACTTGCAGACACATTGTTATCAGAAACACCAGCAAAAGAAATAGTCATTGGGTTAGATACACCACGATATACTACATTCATTTTATCAGCTGAAATAGTTGCTGAATTTGGTTTAGGCACAACTGCATAAGTAGACTTAACCGGAATGGTAATAATAGAGTCACCTTCCTTAAATTGGAATTCACCTTCTATTTCACGTTCACCTACAGCACCTGCAGGGAACTTCAATAACGTTTGTCCTGCTTGCATAGATGTATCAGCTAATTCAGTACCATTAATAATTACTTTATCAGCTTTTAACGTTTTATCGTTCTTACCTAAAATAATACGTCCTGTAAAGTCTTCACCTGAAAAGAACGCTGTTTTATCTGGTACAACAATAGCATCAAAATTAGTTAAAGAGGCTTCAACTTTTAATTTACCAGCTAGCATAGATGATAATACTTCAGATTCTGTAGTCTTAACATCGGCTTGTAACTGTGTCATTTTTGTTAATGACGCTACTAATGGGAAACCTTTATAGTGATAATCTAGCCAATCGATTTTATTGTTATCTCGATTAACTACTGGCTCTGTTGCAAATTTCTTTTTAACATCGTCAGCTATATCAGCTAAATCAGGGTTTTGCTGAAGTACAGCAACAACACCTTCTCTAAATTTAGTGATCTCATCGATAAATTTTTGCCCTTCTGGCTTTAATTTATCACCAATAAAAAAGTGTTCGTCAAGAAAATCACCTTTATCCATAATCTCATAATCTTGAGGATTATCAACGGTTGCGGTCATCTTCCCTTTTAATTCAGTTAAATAACTATTAAAATCGTCAGCCAATTTACTTATTTGATCAGCTTGTTGTTTTAATGGTTGATATTTAGCTGGTTGTTCAGATACTTTTTCAGCTAAACCTTGCATAAAGGCTTGGTTACGTTCTTCGGCTAACTCATTTGATTCGGTTAATTTTTCATTCATTAAACCAAATGCAGATAGCACTTCTTTTGACATATTTAAGGCAAGCATCGCAATGAATACCAAATACATCAAGTTAATCATTTTCTGCCTTGCAGATAATTTTCCTCCTGCCATTTCTAATTAGTTTTTTTAGTTAATTGTTAAAATAAAATTTAGCTTTTAAACTAATTAGCTTTTGTTCATTGCAGATAACATTCCACCATATACACCATTTAATGATGATAAGTTAGATGCTAATGATTGCATTTGTTCTTTTAATTTAGTTGCATTTTCAACAGCTTCTTCATTGATAGCAGCTTGTCTGTTTGCAGCGTCCATTTGAACTTTATATAAACTGTTTAATGATTCCATTTGTGCAGCGGCTAATGACATTTCTTCGCCATACTTTTTTGTTGCAGCAATAGAGTCTACAGTTGGGCTAATTCCTTTTGCAGCACCTTCAAAGTTTTTGATACTCTCACCTAAACTAGACATTAATTCAGCATCAATTTTAGCTTCTTTTAATAAGTTGTCTAATTTTTTAGATAATAGACCTTCTGCATCTTTAGGCTCTTCTTTCTTTTTGCCCATAGACTTTCCACCTGCTAATTCAGGGTATACTAATGACCAATCTAATTCGTCATCAACTGGTTCGAATGCTGAGATAGCAAATACAATTGCTTCTGTTACCAGACCTAATGTTAACATTACGTTACCAGTAAGTGGTCCTATTTCAAAGTGAATAATTTTAAATAGTGCTCCAATAATTACAATTGATGCTCCAAATCCATAAGACATAGTCATGAATTTCTTAAATGCTCTTGATTGTCCTGCCATAATTTTAGGTTTTAGTTAAGTAAATATTACTTAGGTAGTTTAATAGTTATAGTTATTGTTTAATTATTTGTTTTTTGCATTTAGAGTAACATCTGTACCCATATACTGTTGCACAGTTCTGAATCCAATGTAACTTCTAGCTGAATCTGCATACTCATAGTCCCTTGAGCTTACTTGCATGTAATAAGCAACATCTTTCCAAGAACCACCACGAACAACTTTACGTTGGTTATCAACATCATTTACACTTGGATTTACAGATGACACAAATTCATAAGAAGATGGATCATAAGATGCATGCACCCATTCTGAAACATTACCTGCCATATTATATAAATTATAATCGTTTGGCTCGAATGATTTTGCTTCTACTGTATATAATGCTTGATCTGCTGCATAATCTCCACGAAGCGGTTTAAAGTTTGCCATAAAACAACCTCTGTCGTTTTTAGTATAAGGCCCACCCCAAGGATATGTTGCAGCTTGCAGTCCACCACGAGCAGCATATTCCCATTCTGCTTCAGATGGTAATCTATACTTATTTACAAAATGTTGTTTTTTCTGTTTTCTGTATTCATTGTGATGTAAAGTTCTCCACTCACAAAATGCTTTTGCTTGTTTCCAAGAAACACCAACAACTGGATACTCGTCGTAAGCAGCATGCCAGAAATAATCGTTATGCATTGGCTCATTATACGAATAAGCGAAATCACGGATCCAAGCCGTAGTATCTGGATAAACTTCTACTTCTTCAGTAATGATGAATTCAGAACGTTTTTTCCCTTTATTTTTAGCTTTGGCTGCTTTTTCAATATCCATATACTTATATTGGAACTTGAACTTTGTTACATCCCAAGTACGTTGACCGTTATAGGATTCTTCCAATGGTAGGTACATGGTATCCATAACTTCAGCATAGTACTCATCTATGTAATTAGCAGTGTCAAATTCTATATCTATATCCTTGTTTAGCTTTCTTCCTTCGTAACCTGTAGGACCTAAACCTGCATAGTTATCATACATGTATTTTTCATACACAGACATATCTTCTTCATTTGCATCAACAAAAGCATAGTCTCCAATTGTACCAGCATCGGTTTGCGTTAAACCTACCTCATCGGCCAAAATAGCCAAACGGGTTCTGATAGTAGAATCACGTACCCACTCTACAAACTGTCTATATTCACTATTTGTGATTTCAGTTGCATCCATATAAAAAGATGTTACTGTAACAGTTTTAGCAGGTGCATCATGAATACCAGCAAGATCATCGTCTGCTTTACCCATAATAAATGCGCCACCTGGAACCAATTCCATACCGAATGGTTTTTCAGGGTGCCATTTCTTTCCTTTAGCTCCAACAAGCTGTCCTCTGTCGCCAGATCCACAGCTAGAAAGTATAGCTAAAATTGCGGTTAATAAAAATAATTTCTTCATATCCATAGAAAACTCGAGGTTAATAATTGTCTTAAAAAAAATTTAAGAGCGTAAACATATTTATATAATTTGTAAAAAACAACTTTTTTTACTAAAAAAATTACATTTCATCGTTAAAAAAGTGCGTTTTACCGATGAAAAATAGCACTAAACACACTAAAAATCTACACACAATTCTTCTGAAACGCTTTATACCAGCGCTCTGGAACACTATTAGCACAAGCATCAAGATAATCCTGATGTGTGCAAGGTAATAACGTATGTCTTTTTAATTTATTATTTATTTCCTCTAAAAAAGGTATTTCAATCCACCATCTTTCAGTTTTTACACTTTTATAAAAGATTAATTCTTGATCATCTACTAAAGTGATGAATTTCTTGAAGTTACTGTCATTTAAAAAATCGTCATCTTTAACTCGGTAGTTAACACCTTCAATAAAATACCAAATCATTTGGGCTATTAAACCTGATGTAATTTCATCGTCTTGTGATGGTTTATATTCATAAATACCAAAACTTGACACCTTATTACTTATACCCGCGTAACGCGAAATGGCACAAATTTCTTTTCCATCCAATCCATTTGGTGAGAATTTCTGCCTCAAGTTAACTTCTGAAGCTTTTAGTGCATTTAAATCTACACTTACTATATTAGCGTCTCTTAAAACTGGCTCAACTATAGTAATATCTTTGGATACTTGCCCCAACCTGTACGATTCAAAATACAACTTATCCATCAAGTCTATTTCCTCTTGCGAATTAAAATAGGTTTGGTACCCAATGGTCGCATAGTTAAACAAGTTGTAAGGTTGGTCTAAAATAACTTTGCCTACAAAACTGTTGTTCTTCATTGGTTTTGCCGAATCACCCAAATCAAATCTAGAATCCACATTAACAATATTAACCATGGGCATTAATGTGTCGTAAGCACGATAATTTGGATAGGTTAAATCTTGACTTCCTCCTATAATAATAGGTATGATGTTTTTTTGAACTAAAATTGAAATAGTAGTTTTTAAGGCAAAATACGTGTCTTCAACAGACTCCCCTTTATTAATGTCGCCTAAATCGGCTATTGCTGTATGCCAATTCCCAGGAAATAGTGCATATAGGGATTTTCTAATTTCATTTAAATTAAACTCCTCACCTATATAATTAATATCATTTCTATTTTCAAGAACACCCAAAATAGCAATCTTAACATCGTCTATTTCCGGAATACCATTCTGTTGCGAGTGAATTTTAATTTTTTTACCCATTGTTTGTTGCGCCAATAATTCATTATGGGCAAGTACACTGTCTGGAACAGGAGATAAAAAATTAAAATTCATTAGGTATTATTACTTTTTTTTGGTTGTTTTTTTCTTGACTGCTTTCTTCTTTGGTGCGTTTTTTTCAATTATGGCTTTAGCCTCTTCTAGTGTCATATCAGACACATCTACTGTTTTCGGTAACTCAACTTTTGTTTTCCCTTTAATAACATTATGTCTTCCCCAACGCGCCTTTTCTACACGAATACCTTCATCTTCCCAACTGTGAATGAGTTTATCTTTTTCTTTTTGAATTTTATCCTCAATCAGAGTTACAATATCATCTTCGCTTAAATTATCCCAATCATATTTTTTGTTCACATTTATAAACATGTTGTTCCATTTAATAAATGGACCGAAACGCCCCTTACCTTTTTGCACAGGTAAATCTTGATATACATATATAGGTGCATCGGCTTTTTTCTTTGCTTCAATTAATTGAATAGCATCATCAAGTTCAACACTCAAAGCATCCATACCTGCAGGTAATGAGACAAATTGTTTCCCAAATTTTACATACGGTCCAAATCGACCATTGTTAACCTGTACCTCTTCCCCTTCATAAGTTCCTAGATCTTTAGGCAATTTAAACAAATCCATAGCCTCGTCATAGGTAATGGTGTTTAATTGTTGGTCTGGAGACAAACTTGCAAACAATGGTTTCTCTTCTTCTTCGGCTGTTCCAATTTGAACCATTGGCCCAAACTTACCTAAACGCACACTAACCTGACGACCTGTTTTTGGATCTGTGCCTAAAACGCGCTCTCCAGACTCCCTATCTGCATTCTCTTGAACATCTTCAACAACAGGATGAAAATTTTTATAGAAGTCTTTCATCATTTTAGACCAATCAACCTTGCCTTCGGCAATATCATCAAAATCTTCTTCAACTTTTGCCGTAAAATTATAATCCAAAATCTGCTGAAAATGATTTACCAAGAAATCTGTTACAATCATTCCAATATCAGTTGGTACCAATTTCCCTTTGTCAGAACCTACTTTTTCGGTCAATAGCTTATCCTTAACAATACCTTTTTCAAGGGTTAATTGCGAGTAGTTTCTTTCTACTCCTTCAACAGTTCCTTTTTCAACATAGTTTCTATTTTGAATGGTTGAAATAGTTGGCGCGTAAGTTGATGGTCGACCTATACCAAGCTCTTCCAACTTCTTAACCAACGAAGCTTCTGTATATCTAGCCGGAGGTCTCGTATAACGCTCGGTTGCTGTAATATAAGTATTGAGAAGCATTTCGTTAATCTTCATAGCAGGCAACATACCATCTTGCTCTGTATCTTCATCGTCAGTACCTTCAAGATAGACTTTTAAAAAGCCTTCAAACTTAATCACCTCTCCATTTGCAGTAAACGTTTCATTATGTGTTGAAGCTCCTATCTTAACATTTGTACGCTCCAATTGCGCATCGCTCATTTGTGATGCGATAGCTCGTTTCCAAATTAAATCGTATAACCTAGACTGATCTCTTTCAACATTCACAGATTGCGCTGAAAAATTAGTTGGTCTAATAGCCTCATGTGCTTCTTGGGCTCCTTTTGCTTTGCCTTTATAATTTCGCGGCTTACTAAATTCAGAACCATAAGTGTTTTTTATTTCTTCTTCAGCTCCTTTTCTAGCTTCATCAGATAAGTTCACACTATCAGTTCTCATATAAGTTATTAAACCAGCTTCATACAACCGCTGGGCGTTAGACATGGTTCTACTTACTGAAAATCCTAATTTTCTGGCCGCTTCCTGTTGCAACGTTGACGTCGTAAATGGTGCTGCCGGCGATTTTTTGGCAGGCTTTTTTTGCAAATCGTCTACTTTAAAAGTCGCATTAATGTTAGCCTCTAAAAACGTATTAGCCTCTTCTTTTGTAGCTATGTTTTTTGGTAATTTAGCTCTAAAGGATTGCCCTTCTTCATTTGAAAATTCCGCATCAATTCTGTAAGATGCTTCTGGAGTAAAATCTTGAATTTCGCGTTCGCGTTCTACAATTAATCTTACTGAAACCGATTGTACACGACCAGCCGAAAGACCTCCTTTAACCTTTCGCCATAAAACAGGAGATAATTCATAGCCTACTATTCTATCTAATACACGACGTGCCTGTTGTGCATCAACCAAATCGTAATCAATTCCTCTTGGATTTTCAATAGCTTTTTGAATGGCCGATTTAGTAATCTCGTGAAAAACAATACGCTTGGTTTTACTTTTATCTAAATCCAACGATTCTGCTAAATGCCAAGCAATAGCCTCTCCCTCCCGGTCCTCATCACTAGCTAACCAAACCATCTCAGCTTTTTTGGCTAAATCTTTCAGTTTTTTTACAACAGCTTTCTTGTCTTTCGAAACTTCATATTTTGGTTTAAAATCGCCATCAACATCTACGCCCAACTCCTTGGAAGGCAAATCGGCTATGTGCCCAAAACTAGATTCAACTTTAAAATCCTTTCCTAAAAATTTTTCTATTGTTTTGGCCTTGGCAGGTGACTCAACAATTACTAAATTCTTTGCCATGTATCATTTTTTAAGGCTACAAATGTATATGAAAAAAACGGTATGTTCCTAATTTTAAAATTCTCAAGATTCAGAATTAGTGTTCAACCGAACAAAAAAACCTGTGAATTTCAAGTTGTGAAAACACAGGTTTATTGGTCTAAAAATTTTTGTTTGCAGGTTACTCCACTATATGATTTACTGTTTCCTCATCTTTAAAACCCACAACATTCTTATACACTAAATATGTTGGATGGTAAACAAAAGCAGCTGTAAAAAACACGCCTATACCACAAAGTATCATCCCAACTATTTGAGCCAATAACGACGAAACTATAAGCAGCCCAAAAACCAACCACCATTTTTTGTTTCCTAAAGCAAAGCTACCTTTTATAATGTCTCCAACTGTTAAATCAGGATTATAAGCAAAAAACATTGTAAAGAAAGACATGGGCACCATCACATAAATTAAAGGCAAGAAACATAATAATGTAGCAAGAGTCGAAATAAAAACCGAGGCTAACATTAGCACAAATAATTTACCCAAATATTTTCCTTTTATAAAATAAAAAAAGTCAGAAGTCAAAACATCTTCATCATGGTCTAACCGTTTCATAATTCTGAAAAAACCAGCTTGCAAAGCAATGGTTACAACGCTCAATACCAGAGCACCTATAATTATTAAAATGATAAACAAAACTGAAAAGCCAGCAAAAACCGCATTATAGGCATCAGGATCTACTTGACCACTTTCAACTTGTGCTATATAAACTCCAATTAAGGGCACATACACAATAAGTATAAGAGGCAACATAATAATCATTGAAAATATTTGTAATAAAAACCCTTGTATCCAAGTTTTTTTAAACAGATCAATTGAATCGCTAAAAATATTCCCAAAGTCTAAACTTGGTGCAGATTCTATACGTTCTAAAATTCGAGTTAGTGAAGTCATTTTGTGTGATTTTTGTTAGTGTTATTACTCAAAGTAAATACATATTAACAGTATAAACAAAAATATTTTTACCGTATGACACTTTGTCATTATCATGAAAATAATTGTAACTTTGCAAGCGCCTGTAATTACAGGCATGAATATTGACTATTTATTATTTGAAATTTAAGATTCCCTGATTTGGGAAATTGATTATGGAGAAGATTATAGACGAATCTATACAAGGACAAAGCCTTAATTTAGAAGCCAAAAAAAATAACGCACGCAAACTTTTTATTGAAAGTTACGGTTGCCAAATGAATTTTAGCGATAGTGAAATTGTGGCTTCAATTCTTTCCAACGAAGGATTTAATACCACTCAAAATCTTGAAGATGCCGATTTGGTATTGGTTAACACCTGCTCTATTCGGGATAAAGCTGAACAAACCGTGCGTAAGCGTTTGGAGAAATACAATGCCGTAAAGAAAATAAATCCTAAAATGAAAGTTGGTGTTTTGGGCTGTATGGCTGAACGCCTAAAAAGTAAATTTTTAGAAGAAGAGAAAATAGTCGATTTGGTAGTTGGTCCAGATGCCTATAAAGATTTACCTAATTTATTATCTGAAGTTGAAGATGGTCGTGATGCCATTAACGTCATCCTTTCAAAAGAGGAAACTTATGGCGATATATCACCTGTACGTTTAAACACCAATGGTGTTACGGCATTTGTATCCATCACTCGTGGCTGTGACAACATGTGTACATTTTGTGTTGTGCCATTTACTCGTGGCCGCGAACGTAGTCGCGACCCTCAAAGTATTATAGAGGAAGTCAACGATTTATGGAACAAAGGCTATAAAGAAGTTACGCTTTTAGGTCAAAATGTAGATAGCTACTTGTGGTATGGTGGCGGATTGAAAAAAGATTTCGACAAAGCCAGTGATCTTCAAAAAGCTACTGCTGTAAATTTTGCAAAACTATTGGATATGTGTGCACAGGCACAGCCAAAAATGCGCTTTCGTTTTTCAACATCTAATCCGCAGGATATGACATTGGATGTTATAGAAACTATGGCAAAGCATCGAAATATCTGTAATTACATCCACCTACCAGTTCAAAGTGGTAGTAATCGTATATTAAAAGCTATGAACCGTCAGCACACACGTGAAGAATATTTTAAGTTGATTGACGATATAAGAGCCATTATTCCTGATATTGCCTTAAGCCAAGATATGATTGCCGGTTTCCCTACCGAAACAGAAGAAGACCATCAGGACACATTAAGCCTAATGGAGTATGTAAAATATGATTTTGGTTTTATGTTTGCATATTCTGAACGCCCAGGAACATTAGCCGAACGTAAACTAGATGATGATATTCCTGAACCAGTTAAAAAAAGACGCTTGCAGGAAATTATAGATTTACAGCGTAAGCATGGTCATTATAGAACGCAACAACATTTAGGTAAAGTAGAAGAAGTATTGATTGAAAAAGAATCTAAACGTTCAAACACGCATTGGTCAGGTAGAAACACGCAAAACACGGTTGTAGTTTTTCCAAAGGAAAATTATAACGTAGGTGATTTTGTGAATGTAAAAATTACAGATTGTACGACTGCTACACTTATTGGTGAAGCTGTTGGGCTTTCTGAAAATAATTAAACTATGGAATCTGTTCAAGCTATAAAACAACGTTTTGGTATTATTGGTAACGATCCCAGTTTAAATCGTGCTATAGAAAAAGCTATCCAAGTGGCTCCAACTGATATTTCGGTACTAGTCACTGGAGAATCTGGTGTTGGTAAAGAAAGTATCCCTAAAATAATACATCAATTATCGCACAGAAAACATGGTAAATATATTGCCGTTAACTGTGGTGCTATTCCAGAAGGGACTATTGACAGTGAATTATTTGGACATGAAAAGGGTGCTTTTACAGGAGCTACCCAAACCCGATCGGGTTATTTTGAGGTAGCTGATGGTGGCACTATTTTTCTTGATGAAGTAGGCGAATTACCATTAACTACACAAGTTCGTTTGTTACGTGTACTGGAGAATGGTGAGTTTATAAAAGTAGGTTCCAGCAAAGTTCAAAAAACCAACGTACGTATTGTGGCAGCAACAAACGTCAACATGTTTGAAGCCATTAAGAAAGAAAAATTTCGAGAGGATTTATATTACAGGTTGAGTACTGTAGAAATACACTTACCTGCACTTCGTGAGCGTAAAGATGATATCCATTTATTATTCAGAAAATTTGCAAGTGACTTTGCATTAAAATATAAAATGCCGACTATCAAATTATCTGATGATGCTGTAAATTTGTTATTGAAGTATCGTTGGAGCGGTAACATCCGTCAATTGCGAAATGTTGCTGAACAAATTTCTGTTTTAGAGCAAAATAGAATCATTAGTGCTTCAACACTTCAAAGCTATTTACCCAATTCAGGAAGCAATTTACCAGCAGTTATAAACAACTCCAAGTCTGAAAGCGATTTTAGTAACGAACGTGAAATACTGTACAAGGTACTTTTTGATATGAAAAGTGATCTTAACGATTTAAAAAAATTAACCTTGGAACTTATGAAAAGCGGAAATGCTTCAGAAGTTCAAAAACAAAACGAGGGCCTTATTCAAAAAATATATGGTGATGACGATAGTACAACCGAAGAAGATGTTGAAGAATTAGAAGTGCTTTCTATTCCTGAAAAGTCATCAGAAACCCAATATTCAAGTACACCAGAAGACACTCAAGATAAATATCACTTTGCTGAAGAAATTGAAGAAGAAGAAACCTTATCTTTACACGATAAGGAACTGGAACTTATAAAAAAATCGCTTGAAAGACATAACGGTAAGCGTAAATTAGCCGCTCAAGAATTAGGCATTAGCGAGCGCACCTTATATAGAAAGATTAAACAATTTGACCTATAAAATACATGAGATTTTTAAAATATATCGTATTACTAGTTATCGTTGTTTCCATTAATGGTTGTGCCGGAGGATATTCATTTACAGGAGCCTCCATATCATCAGATGTAAAATCATTTCAAGTTAATTTCTTCCAGAACAATGCCCTTTTGGTAGAACCTGGGTTAGATCGTGATTTTACAAATTCATTAATCGATTTACTTTTAAATCAAACCAACTTAGATTTAGTAAAAAGTAATGGGCATTTAATTTACGAAGGCGAAATTACCGAATACCGTATCTCCCCTACTACTGCAACTGCAGAAATTACTGCTGCCCAAAACCGATTGACCATGACTGTTAATGTTCGATTCTTCAACATGAAAAATGAAGAAGACAATTTTGAACAGCGTTTTTCATTTTTTTATGATTATCCAGCAAGCGCGCAATTAACAGGAGCTGTTAGAGCAGCCGCCTACGAAGAAATTTTTGAGCGCCTAACACAAGACATTTTTAATGCTTCATTAGCTAAATGGTAAAAAATGACTGCTACTCTGTTTTCTGAAATAATTCAAGACCCTCAAAAAATAACTTCTGAATATACAGATGAACTTTCAGATATCATTAGTCAGTTTCCTTATTTTCAATCAGCTCGAGCAATTTATTTAAAAGCCTTAAAAAACAAACAGAGCGTTAAATATAACCAAGAGTTAAAAACAACTGCTGCCTATACCACAGACCGTAGTATTTTATTTGATTTTATAACTTCAGAAGAATTCATTCAAAACGAAATTTCCCAATTCATTAAACAGAATACCGAAAACGTTCGTGATTTAGATGTAACTATTGAAGATATTTCAGTTAACAAAAGTGTCCAAATTGACGACGCTCTTAAGGAGCAGATTAAAGACACCCAAAATGTTCTCGATCCAGAATTATTTCAGCCTAAAGTAGAACGTACAAAAATTGCCAACTTCAAACTGGACACCGAAGCTAAAATTGAGGAATCATCAGAATCAGAAAAGACTGAGGCAAATATTCCGGAAGTCGTTTTAAACTTGGGAGCGCCTTTGCAATTTAGCCATGACGAAAAGCACTCTTTTAATGAATGGTTAAAACTTACAAGTTTTAAACCTATTGACAGGGAAATCCAAAAAGAACCTGAAGAAAAAGCTCATATTAAAGTTACAGAAGTAAACCTAGCTTCTAATTCACGTGATAAAAAATTTGAATTAATTGATAGTTTTTTAAAGAAAACACCAAAATTAAAACCCACAAAAACGGCTGCTAAAAATATCAATCTAGCCGAAGAGCAAATGATACAGCCAGAAGCTTTAATGACTGAAACTTTGGCACGAATTTATGTGGAGCAAAAGAACTATAAAAAAGCCATTCAATCTTATAAAATTTTAAGTTTGAAATATCCAGAAAAAAGTGGTTTCTTTGCAGACCAAATTAAAGCAGTAGAACAATTACAAGAACAAAATAATATAGAATAATGAGTACGTTTACAATATTTTTAGCCTTAATAGTTGTTGTAGCATTTTTATTAGTTGTAGTAATCATGGTACAAAATCCAAAAGGTGGTGGATTATCGTCTTCATTTGGAGGTGGTGGCACACAACAATTAGGAGGTGTAAAAAAGACTACAGACTTTTTAGACAAAAGTACTTGGACATTAGCAACACTTATGCTAGTCTTAATTTTACTTTCTAACGTTGCTATCAACAGAGGTTCTGGCGATGCCGAATCTAAAGCCATTGATGACGTTAATACAGAACAACCTGTAGTTCCTGCCACTACACCTGACCAAACCGACAATGGTGGTGTAGCAAATGATTCTGCACAATAATTTTAACGAGAAAAACATTTTAAAAGCCAACTTAAAAGTTGGCTTTTTTTATACTATAAAACTAGTGATGAAAATTTGTCAGTATGAGTCTATTGGCACATTTTTGGCTTATTCATTAATCATTAAAACAAGTTTAATTAATCAAAATAATATAAAAATGGCATTAAACATTAAACCATTAGCAGATAGAGTTCTTATAGAACCTGTTGAAGCTGAAACTAAAACAGCATCAGGTATTATAATTCCTGACAACGCCAAAGAAAAACCACAACAAGGGAATGTTATGGCTGTTGGAAAAGGAACAAAAGACGAACCAATGACTGTGAAAGTTGGCGATAAAGTTCTTTACGGAAAATATGCTGGAACCGAATTAAAGCTAGACGGAAAAGACTATTTAATCATGCGAGAGAGCGATATTCTTGCAATTGTTTAATCATTATTAAAAAACTAAAAAAATGGCAAAAGACATAAAATTTGATATTGACGCACGCGACGGATTAAAACGTGGTGTAGATGCATTGGCAGACGCCGTAAAGGTGACGTTAGGTCCAAAGGGTAGAAACGTAATTATTAGTAAAAGCTTCGGAGCACCTCAAGTAACTAAAGATGGTGTTACTGTTGCAAAAGAAGTAGAGTTAGAAGACGAGCTTGAAAACATGGGTGCTCAAATGGTAAAAGAAGTAGCCTCTAAAACTAACGATTTAGCAGGTGACGGTACAACTACAGCAACCGTTCTTGCTCAAGCTATCGTTAAAGAAGGTTTACGCAATGTTGCCGCTGGTGCTAACCCAATGGATTTAAAGCGTGGTATAGACAAAGCCGTTGAAGCTATTACTAATGATCTTGAAAAGCAGTCAAAACAAGTCGGTAATTCTTCTGAAAAGATAAAGCAGGTTGCCTCTATTTCTGCAAATAACGATGATACTATTGGTGATTTAATTGCAAAAGCTTTTGGTAAAGTTGGAAAAGAAGGTGTTATTACTGTTGAAGAAGCTAAAGGAACTGATACTTATGTTGATGTTGTAGAAGGTATGCAGTTTGATAGAGGGTATTTATCGCCATACTTTGTAACTGATGCTGATAAAATGATTGCCGATTTAGAAAATCCTTACATTTTATTATTCGACAAAAAAATATCTAACTTACAAGAAATCCTTCCAATATTAGAACCAGTTGCTCAATCTGGCCGTCCATTATTAATCATCGCTGAGGATGTTGAAGGACAAGCATTAGCTACTTTAGTAGTAAACAAACTACGTGGCGGGTTAAAAATAGCTGCAGTAAAAGCACCTGGATTTGGTGATAGACGTAAAGCAATGCTTGAAGATATTGCTATCTTAACAGGTGGTGTTGTAATTTCTGAAGAAAGAGGATTCTCTCTAGAAAATGCTGATTTAAGTATGTTAGGTACTGCTGAAACAGTAACTATTGACAAAGACAACACGACTATTGTAAATGGTTCAGGTAAAGCTGCTGACATCAAAGCTAGAGTGAATCAAATTAAAGCTCAAATTGAAACGACAACTTCAGATTACGATAAAGAAAAACTACAAGAGCGTTTAGCTAAATTAGCAGGTGGTGTTGCTGTATTATATGTTGGCGCAGCGAGTGAAGTGGAAATGAAAGAAAAGAAAGACCGAGTAGATGATGCATTACATGCTACAAGAGCAGCTGTAGAAGAAGGTATTGTTGCTGGTGGTGGTGTTGCATTGGTAAGAGCTAAAAAAGTCCTTGAAAAAATTACCACTGAAAATCTTGATGAAGTTACTGGTATTCAAATTGTAGCACGTGCTATTGAAGCACCGTTAAGAACAATTGTCTCTAATGCAGGTGGCGAAGGTAGTGTTGTAATTTCCAAAGTAATGGAAGGCAAAAAAGATTTTGGTTTCGATGCTAAAACTGAAACTTATGTAGATATGCTTAAAGCTGGAATTATCGATCCTAAAAAAGTTACACGTGTAGCTCTAGAGAATGCGGCTTCTGTTGCAGGTATGATCCTTACCACAGAATGTGCGTTAGTTGACATTAAAGAAGACACTCCTGCAATGCCTCCTATGGGTGGTGGCGGAATGCCAGGCATGATGTAAAATCATATTAAATACAAATAATTTAAAAACGCTTCAAGAATAATCTTTGGAGCGTTTTTTATTCTATATTTATTCCCCAATAAGTCACAAACAAATGAAGATTAACCACTTTTGTCTATTTATTTTATTACTTACTTTTAGCCTTACAAATGCCCAAAATGATTCTATAAAAAGTATTGAGGAACAATACATTGATTACTTTAGTTTAAATCATGAAACGATTTACACTCAACTTAATAAAACTAAATTTTTCACAGCAGAAGATTTATGGTTTAAAACATATGTATATTATACCAAAACTCAAAAACCATATCGTAGAACCACTAATATTTATGCTAGTATTTTTGATTCCAAAGGCAATTTAATTGAGAAAAAGTTACTCTTTGCAAAAAACGGTATGACCTCTGGAAACTTTGATTTAAAACCTGATTATCCGCCAGGAACTTACTATTTAAAAGTATCCACCAACTGGATGCGTAATTTTAAAGAAGATCATTACAGTCTTGATAAATTTCAAATAGTTGGTGCTAATTCTGAAGAAAACATATCAAAGAACACTTTAGAAAAGGAATTCGATTTTCAGGTTTTACCAGAAGGCGGACATGCCTTAAACCATGTAATTAATAATTTTGGATATAAAATTATTGACAAAAAAGGCGAAAGTGTAAAAATAGACTCTGGCTATGTAATTGATAGTCAAAACAACAAAATAACCACTTTTAAGAGTAACGATTTCGGAATGGGACAATTTAGCCTATTGATTGATGAAAAAGAGCATTATACAGCGGTCGCTATATTAAAAGATGGAAAAACAGTTCGAAAGCCCTTACCATTGGCAAAACCAATTGGAGTCGTTATGAATGTATTTAATAATACTGAAAAAAGTGATATCGCAGTTGCAATTAAAACCAATAAAGCGTCCTTGCCAAAATTAGTAGATAAATCATACTTCTTACTTGTTCACAGAGATGGTTTAGTCTATAAAATAAATGTAAAATTTGAACCAAATAAGCACACTTACTTACTTAAAATCCCCAAAGCCAATTTATATTCTGGCATCAATATTATCACCCTATTTAACGATAGCAATCAACCTATATCTGAACGTTTGACCTATAACTATACCGACAAATCGGTTAAAAACATTTTGCTTTTGGGCTTCACCAAAGAGGAAGACTCAACTATAGTAAGGTTTGGATTTAATGGTAAAAAGGATTCCATTTCCCAAAACATGAGTGTATCTGTTTTGCCAGCAATCACAAAATCTTATAACCAAGATAAAACAATACTTTCAAAATTTCTATTAAGCCCCTATGTTAAAGGTCATATTGAAAATCCCAATTACTATTTTAATAGTGAAAGCCCAAAAGCAGCTTATGATTTAGATGTTCTTTTAATTACTCAAGGATGGAGCAAATATTCTTGGAGTAATATTTTCAATTCTCCGCCAAAATCTTATTTCCCTTTTGAATTTGGTATAACCATTAATGGTACCATTTCAGATAAAAATGATTTATCCCAAGGCGAAATTATGCTTGTTTCTGGACTTAATGAAATTTTCTTACGTTCCGATATAAAACCTGGCAATAAATTTACTTTTGAAAAACTATATTTATCTGATGATTCCAGAGTGTTTTTTAGCCTAAAAGATAAAAGCGGTAGAGTTACCACTCCAAAGGTTTATTTCAATGCTTTCCCTAATTTAATTAAAGAGTCCATTAGGACGGAAACTGACACAATGCAAGAAGATAAGTTAAACCTTCAAATTAGAATGGATGAGTTTATCTATGATAATGTAACTATACTGGACACTGTAGATCTAAAACATTCCCGAGACACCTTAAGACATACTTCAAGATACACTAATAGGTATGAATCGGCTTTACGAGTAGGAAGCTCTGACTATCGCAATATTTATGCTAGAAGCAATAGAAATTATGACATTCGAATTTTTGAAGGACAATACGGCAGATATGCTGGTAGCGGTAGGTACTCCAACAACATCTATGGCCAAGGTGGCTATTTTGGAACGCGTGACGTTGCTCCGGGAGATTTTAATCAAATATTTACCCAACACAACCCCATGATTCGTAGTAATCTAGCTAGTCAAACTCACTCTACCATTTTTAACGCTGTATCTGCCCCTAATTTTGATTACCAAGATTATCAAAAAAAGGCGATGATTGAAATAAAAAACTCTATGATTGAATTTGGCTTTTCTAGACCTGAAACTTATTACACCCCTTTTTACAACAAATCACAACGAGATACTTTTGCAGCATATGGAGTATTACATTGGATACCCAATGTAACTTCAAATTCTAATGGTATATTTAGTTTTAAGATTCCTAACTATTTTTATGGAAGTATTAATTTACATATAAATGGTATGGGAAATGATGGTAGTTTATTTTCAAAAGTTGAGACCATTGATTTAAAGTAATTTTTCTATTTCTAAAAACATTTAAGTCTATAGGTATAAAAACAAAAAACACGGTTTAGAACCGTGTTTTTTGTTTTATTTAGATAGGTGTTATTACTTTATATGCAACGAATTCCACATTAAGTTAATCATTTCTACACCCTCAGGGTCTATTTCGTCATTCATATTCATAGTCATAATTAATATCCCCTCATCCTTACCTCCAAGAGCAGTAATTTCATAAGTTTCAATCTCACCTTTATACTCCAAAACAGATTTTAAAATCTCTAACTTTTGTCCAGACACTAAAGCCCGTTCGTAATCTTGACGCTCCATGGTGTAACCATAACTAATACTTTCTTTGGTCACTTCATTAAGCATCATTTCTTGCAACATTGTAGGATCAAACGCCTCATACTTCTGAATTAAAACACCTGACCCAGAAGCTGTCATGATCATGATTTGCTCTATCCCTTCTTCCAATACCGTTTTTGAAATACTGTAATCTTTTATATACTTAAAATTATAAAAGGAATCTTCATAAACCAATGTATCTTTCTCTCGAACGGAAATTGTTATTGCTTTACCATTAACTTTAAATTCGTTGCTCTCATCTAGAGCAATTTCATGAGACTCGTCTCCAATGGTTAGGATAAAATCTTTCTGACTAAAACTCACCAAAGTTATTAGGAAACATGCTAGACATATTAAATTTTTCATAAAATAGGTTTACTGGTTAATGAAACGAAAATAACCAATTGAAACAATTAACACTTAAATAAGTTGTTATTTTTTATGATCATCTTGAACCTCTTCATCTCTATACCTACAACAGTCATGAACAGAATTATAGGCTTCATCTGTTGCTTTTAATTCTTTAGTATCATGACCTACGGCAACAATGTTTTCTGTTATTGTTTTCAGATTTGTTTTGCGCTCATCATAAATTAATTTTAATTCATGAGTTTCAACATTCCATACGGCAGATTTTACGCCTTTTGTTTTAATACATGCTTTTTCAATTCGTTCTTTACACATATTACAAACACCATCAACTTCCATACTAGCCTTTGCATTTTTGTTTTGCGCGAAGCTTAATGCGCCAAAAAACACGAACAATACAACTATTAATTTTTTCATCTTTTTATTTTTTAAGTTTTTAATTTATTTTAAATCGTAATCCAGCATAATACATACTTCCAAAAACTGGACCATACACAAAGGTTGTATCAAAATTTGATTCAAATGGATTATCTGCAGACATTACTGGATTATTCTGTCTAACATTAGTAATATTCTCACCTCCTAAATATACTTCAAATTTAGGAGAAAACACTTTGGTTATTTGCGCATTCAACGTAGCAACAGTTGGCGAATATTCTGGCAACTGATATTGCTGGGGGTTATTAGCCGTTGATGAAAAACGTTGCTTGCTTAACCAATTAAAAGTAGCATCAAATTTCCAGTGGCCAGACCCGACTTCCTTTAAGTGGGTTTCATAGGCTGCATTAGCAAAAAAGCGATGCTTTGGGGTTAAAGGATTTTCCAACTGTCCTGACAGATATTCTGTCTGTACATTATAGTATTTATAGGCTAATCGCAAATCAAACCGTTCGAAAACATTATAGTTAACTTCGGTTTGAAAACTATTAGCGAAGCTTTTCCCTTGAAGGTTATAAAAGTTTACTTCTAATGGGTTTTCATAATCAACTACTATTTGATTTGTAAAATCGGTTCTATAAAAGTCTAATGTTACATCACCCTTCCGATTAAACAAGTTAAACCCTTGTAAAAACGAAACTCCATAGTTCCAAGCTATTTCTGGATCTAAACCATAAATATCTCCTCCAGAGCTTAAAATATTAATCTGTCTAGAAGTTGAAAATAGTTTTTGATTTTCTGCAAAAATATTAGCACTTCGTTTACCTCTTCCTATAGATGCTCTAAAAGCTGATTTTTCCCAAGGGGTATATCTTAAATGCAATCTGGGAGTTACAAAAAAACCGAGTAAATTATGTTGATCCACCCTAACTCCTGCGGTCAAGTTTAACTTATCTAAATTATCATAATTGTACTCAAAAAAACCACCTATTGAGGTCTCCGTGCGTTCATAATCTGCTGTATTAACCAACTCATCATAATGGTCGTAAGTATAACTTACGCCTGTTTTTATTTTATGACGCGAATCGCTAATAATTGAATTATACACTACATTAGTATACAAGCTGTTGTGCCTAATATCGTATATATTAAAGCCAAAATACGAATCTTGTTTATGGCTACTAAAAGCGGTTTGAACGCCCAAACTTTGATAAGGTATTTCTGGGTTTACATAACCAAATTTAGCAGACAACTCGTAGCGCTTGGTATTTATTTCACTTCCCCAGGAGTTTGTTGTAAACTTATCGGTATCAGGATTATAATCCACTTGACCCGCCAACTTGTTATCTGACAGGTATTTTAAGTTTATAAAACTGACCAAACCCTTTTCTGGATTAGTATATTGCCAACGGTTCATAACATTTACTTGATCGTACAAAGGCATATCCATAAAACCATCGTTATTAACATCGTGTCGCTTGTTATGATAATTTCCATGCAGGTACAAACCTGTACTCCACTTATCACTAACTTTAGTATTAAAATGTGTGTTTAATTCCACACGCTGGCTACTTGCGCCATATAAGTTTACAAACAGTTTATCATCGGTTAAAGGTTTAACCAATTCGGTATTTATTTGTCCAGCAATACTTTCAAAACCATTTACAACACTACCAGAGCCTTTGGTTATTTGAATACTCTCTACCCAGGTTCCTGGTATAAAACTCAATCCAAAAGCTTGCGAAGCTCCTCTAATAGATGGAATATTTTCAGTTGTAATTAAAATATACGGACTCGTCAACCCCAACATTTTAATTTGTCGGGTTCCTGTTAAGGCATCAGCAAAATTAACATCAATTGAAGGGTTGGTTTCAAAGCTTTCTGACAAGTTACAGCAAGCAGCCTTCAATAACTCATCACTGCTAACCATTATTACATTCTGCGCTTGCAAATACGATTTTGCCGTTGCTTGCTTTCTAGAAGTCACAACCACTTCATCTAAATTACTTGTGGGTTCTAAAAAGTGTTCAATTGATTTAGCTGAACTTATAGTTAAGGTATCGGTTTTATAACCAACATAGCTAATTATCAATTTTTTATATTCCGAACTATACGGAACAGTGAATTTCCCGTTAAAATCAGTAACATCACCCACTTCGGAATTTAACCAATATACATTTGCGCCTGGTAATGGAATTGTTTGATTTGAATCGTTTTTGTCAAAAACGGTTCCTTGCAATTCTTCTTGAGAAAAAAGCATTCCAGGTAACATAATTATCAATAACAAAAACGTCCTCATGAGTAGTAGGTTTTAAATATCATTATAATCGCCATAACTATCATGACAGTATTCTCTATAAATGTGGCCTTGGTCATCGGAAGTTTTAAAGCAGTTCCCAAACATGCGCATTGAATACTCTTTTTATCCAATAATGTTTTTGTTACACCAATAGTTGTAATTCCCAAAATCACCAATGTGATTACTAATGCCAAAAGAATTTGAAAACGCATGAAAAACATCAACCCTAGCACTACCTCCACAAAAGGATATATCCAACCATAAGCGGGAAATATTTTAGCCAACGGATCATACATTTTAAATGATTCTGGGAAACCCTTTAAATCCAATAGCTTAAAAAAGCTAAAAACAATATAGAACAAGCCCATAAAATCGAGCATAAAATTGCTCCAATCCATTGGATTATTATTTAGCAGAAATGATGCAATAATGATGTAGCCAAAAATTAAAAACAAAGGAAATAATTGTTTTAACTCCGATTCTTCTTCTTGATTTACAGTAGATGCAAATACATTTATCTCCTGTTTCTCTGAAATTTGATATTTGTCAGATAAAGCCTCTTGCAAGGTTTTAGTTGCTATGTGTTGAGACATGGTAATTATAGCTTCGCTATTTTCTAAATTCACCTTAACAGTGTCAATATTGGCAACATGTTGTAGAGCACTTTCAACTTTTACTCTACAGTTATTACAGGTCATACCTGTAACCGTATATATATGTGTCATTTTTATTTGATTTTATTGATTGAACAATTAGTTATTCTATCCGTTTTCACGAAAATTGTTCAAAAAATCAAATTAAGAAGGCTTGGTCACGAACCTGTATGTCGTAAACCAAGTTGGGAGGGGAATAGTCTTGGTGAGAAATTTCCCTTTCCTGTAAATCCTCAAAAAGGTTTAAATAAGAATATGAAAAAGTTGTAAGAAAAACCTGTTGTTCAAACTCAAGATCATCGAAGGTCTTTACTGTAAGCTCATCCTGTCCCTGAACTACATCAATCGTGTCTTTACAACAACTTTTTTTAGTTATTGAAGATTGCTCCATTTCATAAGCTTCCATAGCGCATTTTTGGACTTCTGCAAACAAAGAAACATCTACCAAAACATCACCACAATAGTGTTTTTCAACAGTAAAAGAAACCGTTGAAAACAACACTAAAAGTGCCATGCCTACCGAAAATACTCTATGAACTATGTCTTTCATTATATTGCAAATTTACAAAAAATCGCACACTTGGGGATAATTTAAAATACTATTAACACTTAAGCTCGTTGCTGGTGATAGTAAAATGCTGGAATAAGGAGCAGTAATATAACAGGTTGAATTAGGAATCTACGCGTATTAAAAAATAAATAATAGTCAGATTGTTTAGGGTTAATTACAAAATACAAAAACAAAGTTATAAGGGTGACATAAGCTATTACATAAATAAGGGTTGCAAATTTTAGCACTCCTAAATCCTTAAACAAAACAAACAAAATACCGAGCGAAATTATAGTATTCATAACATAGCGTAACGTTGTAAATAATGTTAGTTTAAATACTTCCTGTCTAGGTGAATCTATATACAAATAGTCATTTTTAAAAAACGCCAAATATGGGTCGTAGAATAATTGCTCCTCAAATACACGTATTAAGATCAACAGTCCAAAGAGCAAGACTAAACTTATATATTTGAGAGCTTTAGTCATTAACCTTTTTTATATTAGAAAAACGATTGACCCAAAATACCCATAATAAACAAACCATTCCATAAATAATTCCAGGAAAAATAACCGTGTGCAAAATGTCTTTTCGCCATGGGTAATGATATAAGCCAATAGACAAGATTACCACTCGAAATAAATTAGCAATGTAAATCAATACACTTCCTGCAAAAATATATAAAACCGTAACTTTAAAATGACCAGAAAAAGCAATAACAAATGAAACAAACAAAATTATAACACTTACCGAGTTACATCCTTCTATGACACGCGCAACATATTTTTCATTAATAATCAACTTAATTGAGGCTTCATTTGGATGTGGAATTACCTGCGCCCTATAATCCAAATCATGCAATAAATCTGCACTCTGTTGAGCAACAATATATGTCATATAATCTGGGTAATATTTTTCACCAGTTGATAACTGCAAATAGAATTTATAAGTAATAGTGAGTACAGAATACACCAATAAAAAACTGAAAATAAATTTTATGACCGACTTATATTTGCTAATTAGTTTTTTCAAAAAAAATACACCTAAAATTGTAGTTAAATTTATATAAAATTAACCTATGTATTCGTGCTTTTTAAATACTTTTGTTTAAACTTTTAAACAATGACGCTCCAAGAACTAAAACCTTTAGTTACAGAAATTACAACAGATAGTTCACTATCTGTTAATGATAGACTTTTAGCTGTATGCCAACTTCTTGAAAAAGAGGTGCCATATTATAATTGGGTAGGGTTTTATTTTAAAAACGGAGATAAAAACGAGCTAAAACTTGGACCATATATTGGCGAGCCCACAGACCATACAATCATTCCATTTGGCAAAGGCATTTGCGGGCAAGTTGCTGTCAGCAATCAGAACTTTGTAGTTCCAGATGTATCAGCTCAAGACAATTACATTGCATGTAGCATTACTGTAAAAGCAGAAATTGTTGTCCCAATTTTTGTTAACGGACTAAACATTGGGCAAATAGATATCGACTCAAACACACCAGATCCTTTTACAGAAGCTGACGAGCGCTTTTTGGAATTTGTTTGTAAAAAGGTCTCCTCGATTTTATAGTTGTTAATAACTTCCACTTTAAGTTAAAAAAATCGAGCATTTGCTTTGTTTTTAAGCTTCAATTTTTGATTGAATTACCTACTTTTGCATCCATATAACAACACATCAAAAATGAGCAACAACAAAACCATTAAATCAGCCTTAATTTCAGTTTTTAGTAAAGACGGATTAGAGCCAATTGTTAAAACATTACACCAACAAAATGTCACTATTTATTCAACAGGTGGAACAGAAAGGTTTATAAAAGATCTTGGTATTCCAGTTGTACCAGTTGAAGACGTTACATCCTACCCTTCTATTTTAGGTGGCCGTGTTAAAACCTTACATCCAAAAGTATTTGGAGGTATTTTAAATCGCCAAAACAATGAGAGTGATGTGGCTGAATTAGCAGATTTTGATATTCCGCAAATTGATTTAGTAATTGTTGATTTATACCCTTTTGAAAAAACTGTTGCTTCTGGAGCAAGCAATCAGGACATTATTGAAAAAATTGATATAGGTGGTATTTCATTAATTCGAGCTGCAGCTAAAAATTATGCTGATGTTGTATGCGTATCTTCAGTAGAAGATTACAGCGAATTTTTAGAACTATTAGAAACTAAAAACGGAGAGACTTCTGAAGAAGACCGCAAGCGTTTTGCAGCCAAGTCTTTTAATGTATCTTCACATTACGACTCTGCTATTTTTAATTATTTCAACAGTAATCACGATATAGCCAGTTTAAAAATAAGCGAACAAAAAGGTCAGGTTTTACGATATGGTGAAAACCCACACCAACGTGGTTTTTTCTTTGGTGATTTTGATGCCATGTTTACCAAACTTCATGGTAAAGAATTAAGCTACAATAACCTACTTGACGTTGACGCAGCAGTTAATTTAATGTTAGAATTTAAAGGTGAAGCGCCAACTTTTGCTATTTTAAAGCATAACAATGCTTGTGGTTTTGCTCAACGCGACTCTATTTCCAAGGCTTATGTTGATGCATTGGCTGGCGACCCTGTTTCAGCATTTGGCGGTATTTTAATTGCCAACACTGAAATTGACGAAACAACAGCCAGTGAAATCCATAAACTCTTCTGCGAAGTTGTTATTGCACCATCTTTTTCTGATGAAGCATTAGAGATTTTAAAAGGGAAAAAGAATCGAATTCTTTTGGTTTTAAAAGATATCGAACTCCCACAGACTACAGTTAGAACCTGCCTTAATGGTGTTTTAGTTCAAGATAGAGACAATAAAACGGACAGTATTGAAAATTTATCTCATGCCACAAACAATAAACCAACAGAAAGTGAGTTAGAAGATTTGATTTTTGCATCCAAAATTTGCAAGCACACCAAATCTAACACCATAGTATTGACAAAAAACAAACAATTATGCGCAAGCGGAACTGGTCAAACCAGCCGCGTTGACGCACTTAACCAAGCCATTCACAAAGCGCAATCTTTTAATTTTGACTTAAAAGGAGCTGTTATGGCCAGCGATGCGTTTTTTCCATTTCCAGATTGTGTTGAGATTGCCAACAATGCAGGAATTAAAGCTGTAATCCAACCAGGCGGCTCTATAAAAGACCAATTGAGTATTGATTATTGCAATGATAATAACATGGCTATGGTATTTACAGGAACACGTCATTTTAAACATTAATTTTATTACATTTACGAGATAGACTTAATTAACCTCAAAAATTTACTTAAAGCCCATGGGATTTTTTGACTTCTTAACCGAAGAAATTGCAATCGATTTAGGAACCGCCAATACACTTATCATCCACAATGATAAGGTGGTTGTAGATAGCCCCTCTATTGTTGCCAGAGATCGAATTTCAGGAAAAATTATTGCAGTTGGTAAAGAAGCCAGCATGATGCAGGGAAAAACTCATGAAAACATTAAAACCATTAGGCCATTAAAAGATGGTGTAATTGCTGATTTTGATGCCAGTGAGCAAATGATAAGTATGTTTATTAAAAACATTCCTGCACTTAAAAAGAAGTTATTCCCACCATCACTACGAATGGTAATCTGTATTCCTTCTGGTATTACCGAAGTAGAAATGCGAGCGGTTAAAGAAAGTGCCGAGCGTGTTAACGGTAAAGAGGTTTACTTAATTCACGAGCCTATGGCTGCTGCCATTGGTATTGGTGTAGACATCATGCAACCTAAAGGAAACATGATTGTTGATATAGGTGGAGGAACTACGGAAATTGCCGTTATTGCTCTTGGCGGCATCGTCTGTGATAAGTCGGTAAAAATTGCTGGTGATGTGTTTACAAACGATATCATATACTATATGCGTACGCAACACAATTTATATGTTGGTGAGCGTACTGCCGAAAAAATAAAAATCCAAATTGGTGCGGCAACTGAAGATTTAGAATTGCCACCAGAAGACATGAGCGTTCAAGGTCGTGATCTGTTAACTGGTAAACCTAAACAGGTTTCTATATCATACCGCGAAATTGCCAAAGCTTTAGATAAATCTATTTTACGTATTGAAGATGCTGTCATGGAAACTTTATCGCAAACACCTCCTGAATTAGCTGCTGATATTTATAATACAGGTATTTATTTAGCTGGAGGCGGATCTATGCTTCGTGGGCTTGATAAACGATTATCTCAAAAAACGGATTTACCTGTTTATATTGCTGAAGACCCTTTACGGGCAGTAGTTCGCGGAACGGGAATTACACTTAAAAACTTATCTAAATACAAAAGCGTATTGATAAAATAGCATTTAAACCATGCAACAAATTATAAACTTCTTTTTAAGAAACAAAACGTTTTTGTTGTATTTGTTTTTACTGTTTCTGTCTTTAGTTTTCACTATTCAGTCTCATTCATACCACAAAAGCAGATTTATTAATTCAGCTAATTTTTTAACGGGTGGCATTTACAATTCGGCCAATAACATACAATCGTTTTTTAATTTAAAATCACAAAACGAACTGCTTCAGGAAGAAAATAATTATTTAAAATCTCTGCTTTATAACTCATCAGGTAAACCCCAAGAAGGTTTTATTGATAGCACGCGTTTTTCAAGCAATTATAAATTTACACCTGCCAGAATCATTAAAAACAGTTACGCGTCAACCAATAACGTTTTACTTCTAAATAAAGGAAAAAACGATAGTATAAGTCAAGATTTCGGCGTAATAACCTCAAAAGGTATTTTAGGAATTGTTGATGAAACCAGTAACAAGTATGCTACTGTTATCTCTGTATTAAACACCAATATCAAAATTAGTGCACAACTAAAAAACACCAACCATTTTGGATCTTTGGAGTGGGACACAAAAAACCCAAACCGTGTTCAATTACATGAAATTTCAAAAATAGCGCCCTTAAAAAAAGGAGACACCATTGTTACATCTGGTCGTTCAATAATTTTCCCGAAAGGGATTCCTATTGGCACCATTGAAACCTTCAATTTAGATTCGGCTGAAAATTTCTACACCATTGAAGTTAATTTGTTCAATGACATGACCAATATAGAACATGTGTATATTATAGAAAATACAGATAGGAAAGAAATAAACAACCTACTGAATAATGAATAATACCATTATCTCACATACAATTCAGTTTATTGCGTTGGTTTTATTACAGGTTGCCGTACTTAACCATATCAATTTTTTAGGGGATATTAATCCGTATTTATACGTTATTTTTATTTGCCTTTTCCCAATTAACAACAACCGAATTGCGTTTATTTTTTTAAGCTTCTTATTGGGTTTATCAATAGATTTATTTTCAGACTCAGGAGGCGTTCATGCTGCTGCATCGGTTACTATTGCATTTATAAGACCAGTTATTCTAAAATTTTGTTTTGGATCAATATATGAACATCAAACTATAAAATTCAAACAGGTTGACTTTGGTGCCAAAGTCATCTATTTTATAATAATAATATTTATACATCATCTCATTTTATTTTCGCTAGAAATTTTTAACTTAAGCAATATACTTTTAGTGCTTAAAAAAACGTTGTTTTCTGGTATATTTACCTTACTCTTATGCGTAATTACAACTGTCATTTTTAGTAGAAAAAAATAATGCGACAACTTTTACTTTTCTTTTTAATAATAATTGTAGGTCTCACCTTTATTGGGCGTCTATTTTATTTACAAGTTTACACCTCATCAGCTCATAATTTGTATGAGGATAATGCCATTAGAAAAGTATATGATTACCCTAAACGTGGTTTTGTTTATGACAGAAATGGGAAGCTTTTGGTAGGCAACCAACCGTCTTACGATGTTATGGTTATTCCAAGAGAAGTTAAACCATTAGATACTGCTGAATTTTGCTCACTTTTAAAGATAACCAAGGAACAGTTTATAAAAACTTACGAAAAAGCATATAGGTACTCACCGCGTTTACCTTATGTCTTTATTCCGCATTTGTCAAAGGAAGACTATGCTGTGCTTCAGGAAAAAATGCGTAAATATGAAGGGTTCTACATACAAAAACGATTATTGCGCGATTACCAAACACAATACGCAGCCAATGTTTTGGGTTTTATAGCCGAAGTTACCCAAAGTCAAATTGAAAAATCGCCTTACTATAAAATGGGTGATTTAATTGGCAAACAAGGTGTAGAATTATCTTATGAAGAAGAACTACGTGGCGTTAAAGGCATTAAATTTATTCAAAAAGACCGATTTAATCGTGACATTGGCCCTTACAAGGAGGGAAAATTTGACACCTTACCTCAACAAGGCAAAGACATTACTATCACTATTGATTCCAAATTACAGGAGTATGGCGAATGGCTAATGAAAAATAAAAAAGGAGGTATCGTTGCCATAGAACCATCGACTGGTGAAATTTTAACATTAGTTTCTGCGCCATCATACAACCCAAACCTTTTGGTTGGAAGAAAACGGTCAAGAAACTACACCAAACTCCATAACGATAGTATTCATTTACCCCTTATAGACAAAAGTCTTTTACGTGAGCACGAACCAGGATCACCGTTTAAAGCACTTGTAGCTTTAACAGCTTTACAAGAAGGTGTTATTACTACTGAAACTGCTGTAAGTTGTTCAGGTGTTTATCATTATGGACGAAACGGAAAAATGGGCTGCCACTGTGGCGGTGGCAGACGTAGTCTAAATTTAGGTATTGCAAAATCTTGCAACTCCTATTTCGCCAATGCTTTCAGAAAAACAGTAGATAAATATGATGATTCTCATAAAGCCATGGATATTTGGAGTAATCATATAAAAAGCTTTGGTTTAGGACAATATTTAGGCACCGATTTACCTATTGGAAAAAAAGGAAACATACCCGATGGGGCTTATTACGACAAGTGGTACCCAGATTTTAATTGGGGAGCTACAACAATAATTTCAAATGCTATAGGTCAAGGTGAGATTCAAGTAACTCCTATTCATCTAGCAAATATGACTGCTGCCATTGCCAACAGAGGCTACTATTACACACCACATATTATAAAAGATATTGAAGGTCAAGAAATAAATAAAGATTTTGTAACCAAACATCAAACAACAATAAATGAAAATCATTTTGAGCCTGTAATTCAAGGCTTATATGATGTTTACAATAAAGGAACAGCTCACTTTTTGCAAGTACCTGGTATTGAAATTTGTGGCAAAACAGGTACTGCAGAGAATTTCACAGTAATTGATGGTCAGCGTACGCAATTAACAGACCATTCCATATTTGTGGCTTTTGCTCCAAAAGACAATCCCAAAATAGCCATAGCTGTATTTGTTGAAAACGGATATTATGGTGCTCGATTTGCTGGTAGAATAGCCAGTTTAATGATTGAGAAATATATTAATGATAAAATCAGTAGAACTGATTTAGAAAATTGGGTTTTAACACATAGTCTAGAAAATGAATATCAAAAACCGTTTTCTAGAGAGCCATTTAAAATCAATGCCGAATCTCAATATCAATTAATTGATTTGCCAGAAAAACTAGAGACAGTTAACAAACCAGTAGAAGCTCAAAACCAAACCATAACGATACCTGCTAATGAGACAAACCGATAGATACTTTAAGTTTGATTGGATTACCATAGTATTGTTCTTACTTTTAGTAGGTTTTGGATGGATGAATATTTTATCGGCTTCGCATATTGGTGAAACAATCGATTATTTCGACTTTACACAACCTTATGGCAAGCAGTTGGTTTTTATAATGCTTACGTTTTTATTGATAGTTATATTATTATCCATTGAAGCTAAATTTTATGAACGTTTCTCCAGTATTATTTATTTAATAGGCCTTTTATCTTTAGCCGGCTTATTTGTTTTTGGAAAAAACGTTAATGGAGCTACATCATGGTATGGTATAGGAGGCATGACCATACAACCAAGTGAGTTTGCCAAAGCTGCAACGGCACTTGCAGTGGCTAAATATGTTAGCGACATGAATACAGACATTAAATCGTTTAAAGACCAAATAAGACTCTGTGTTATCATTGCACTACCTGCTGTTCTTGTGCTTTTACAAAATGATGCAGGAAGCACTTTAGTATATGGCTCATTCTTTTTTGTTCTTTATCGTGAAGGTTTACCAAAAATATATTTATGGATAATAGTCGTCCTTGGTTTAATATCTGTAGCAGCATTAAAATTTGGCCCCTTAATTACTATTGCTGCAACTAGTGTTATTGTTTTTGGCTTTCATTTTCTACGGAAGAAAAAACCTTCTATAATCCAACCTATTGCTATGCTTTTAGCGGCAGTCATCTTGACATTTGGAGTCAACCTTTTCTATCAAAAAATATTGCAACCACATCAACAAGACCGTATTAGCCTTTGGTTACGTTTAGAAAAAGATCCTGAAAAAATTGAACAAATGCGTCGCGATATTTTATATAATCTTTACGAATCTGAAAAGGCCATTAGTTCAGGTGGTTTCAATGGAAAAGGATTTCTAGAAGGCACACGTACAACAGGGAAATTTGTACCAGAACAACACACCGATTATATTTTCAGTACGGTTGGTGAAGAATGGGGGTTTTTAGGAAGTGCACTTGTTGTTATTGTTTTTGTGTTACTGTTATTACGCATATTAAGGCTTGCTGAAATGCAAAAATCACAATTTAGTCGGGTTTATGGTTACAGCGTGGCCTCTATTTTATTCTTTCATTTTATGATTAATATTGGAATGGTTATGGGACTCATTCCGACCATAGGAATACCACTACCTTTCTTTAGCTATGGAGGCTCTGGACTTTGGGGCTTCACTATTTTATTGTTTATTTTTATTAAGCTAGACTCTAATAAAATTAACGAATGGTAGCTCGTTCTTCAATTTAAATTTTTTTTGCGGAAAATATTTCGCTACTTTTATTACTTAACTCTTTTTCTTTATTATTAAAAAGTTAAGTTCCAAATCTATTACAAAAAAGCATTACATTACACGATGTAATTTCTTACTTTTATAAAACTTATAACTATTTGAGTTATGTACAGGTTAAAATTTCATAAAACTACCATCACATGAAAAAGCACATTATATTTTACTCTTTCCTAATTACTGGATTACTAGGTTTCGGACAAACAACAAAAGACCACGATTCCACTGCTATTTTTATTCTCGACAAAATGGCTGACAATATTGGCAATTTAGAAGCTGTTTCTTTTAATCTAGCTCATTCATCTGATGAATTTGATGAAAATGGCAACGTTGTAACCCAATTTTCAACAAACTCTATTACCTTTTCTGGCCCAAGCAAACTCTTGGTTAGGAAAAATGGTAATAAAGGTAAAGTAGGTTTTTGGTATGACGGTACTTATATGACTTATTACAATTATGATGAAAATAATTATGTAACTCTAGAAGCTCCTGAAACAACCATTGAAATGATTGACACCATGCATGAAAATTATGATTTTGTTTTTCCTGCTGCCGATTTTTTCTACCCAAGTTTTACGGACGATATAATAGATCAATTTGATAGTATTTCCTATCTAGGCAAAAAGACTATTCATGGGGAAGAGTGTTATCATATCATGGCTCAAAATAAAGATTTAAGTGTCCAAATATGGGTATCTAACGAAACGTTTTTATTGCCTAAACATTTTGTGTTAATTAACAAGGCTAAATCTAATATGCAATATGAGTCAACTTTTAGCAATTGGTCATTAAACCCAATAGTGCCTGAATCGGCTTTTAGTTTTATGCCTCCTCCTACTGCAAGAATGATAAGTATTCTAAAAAAGTAACAACCATACATTTTAATAAAAAAATTACAAATCATGTCAACATATAATTTAAATATTAAACACCTACTTGGAATAGTTTTAGTCTTTTTTGCTCTTATACTTCCTTCAGAAATAAGTGCACAACGCATGAGACATAATGCCTCAAGAGGTGGAGGGCATACAATGTCAAGACCTACAAGCAGGCCATCAAACAATAGAGCCACCACGAATAGAAGCTCAAGTAGAAATAAAGCAACTACAAGGCCAACAACAACTAATAGAACACCAAATAGAAGTATTAATGGTGGCCATAACAAAAGCACCAATAGGAGCTATTCCAAAAATAAAATGCCTAATAGAAGTACCAATCGTACTACAAACAATAATGCTTCAAGAGATAGGTCGACAACTGGCAACAGGTCTGCACGCGATAAATCAACACGCGACAAGTCAGCCCCTAAATTAGACACCCGTAATCGTAAAACTTCAAATGTTAAAGATAGAAGTGGCAATAGAGGAAGCGGAAACCGAGGCAACAATGTTAATAGTGGCAATAGAAGAAATATTAATATAGATAATAGTAGAACCGTTAATGTTAACAGAAGAAACACGTATGTTCGCCCTAGTCCTCGGGCATACGCAAGACCGCCATACGCATATGGAGGATACCACTATTACTGCCACAGACCGTATTTCTATCATCCCTTTACTCCTTTTTATTGGGGACCCTATTACCACCCTTGGGGTTATTTTGTAACCTCTTTGGCAACAACAGCAATTATAGTAAGTATTGTTAACGACAATAATGATGACAATGATGAGGAATACCACTACGAAAATGGTAATTATTACCTTAAAACTGAAGATGGTTTTGTAGCTGTTCAAGCCCCTGTAGGCGCAGAAGTTCCAGAGATACCTGACGAAGCTGAAAAGGTTGAAGTAAACAATACCACTAACTATTACTATGGCGGTGCTTTCTATGAACAAAACAAAGATGGCTATATTGTAGTTCCAGCAACCGCTGGAACCATTGTTCCTGGATTACCTGAAGGTGGTGAAGAAGTTAAAATAGGTGATGTTACCTATGTGCAATTTGGCGAGACATATTACCAACCTATTCAAGTAGACGGTAAAGACATGTACGAAATTGTAGAAGTGAAGAAAGAGTAATCAAATAGAGAAATTTAATTAAACTATTAATCGATAAACTAAACCTTATGAAAAAAATAAACATTCTTTTTTTGCTAGCATTAGCTCCCTTGCTGGCAATTTCTCAAAACAACAAAAAACCCAATATTTTAGTGATATGGGGAGACGACATTGGCACTTGGAACATTAGCCACAATAACCGTGGTATGATGGGTTACAAAACACCCAACATTGATCGTATCGCCAAAGAAGGTGTTGGCTTTACTGATTATTATGCACAGCAATCTTGTACAGCAGGTCGTGCAGCCTTTATTGGCGGTGTAGTCCCTGTTAGAACAGGAATGACTAAAGTTGGTATGCCAGGCGCCAAGGAAGGTTGGCAAAAAACCGATGTCACCATGGCAACCGTTCTTAAAAGTCAAGGCTATGCTACAGGTCAGTTCGGTAAAAATCATCAAGGCGATCGTGATGAGCATTTACCAACCATGCATGGGTTTGATGAGTTCTACGGAAATTTATATCACTTAAACGCTGAAGAAGAACCAGAAAACTTTGATTATCCTGGTGATATGGTCTTAAAAGACGGACAAACCTTTAGAGAAAAATTCGGTCCACGTGGTGTCATTCACAGCTGGGCAGATGGTAAAGGCGGACAACGTATTGAAGATACAGGCCCATTGACCAAAAAACGCATGGAAAATGTCGATTACGAGACACTCGAAGCTGCCAAAGCATTTATCAAAAAGCAGGTAGAATCAGGAAAACCATTCTTCACTTGGTGGAATGCTACTAGAATGCACTTTCGCACACACGTAAAAGACGACATGCGCAATCCAGGACATGATGAATATACCGATGGGATGATTGAGCATGATATGCATGTTGGACAATTACTGGATTTATTGGATGAATTAGGCATTGCCGATAATACAGTAGTTATGTATTCTACCGATAATGGGCCACATTACAACACCTGGCCAGATGCTGGAACAACACCTTTCCATGGTGAGAAAAACAGTAGCTGGGAAGGAGCCTTTAGAGTACCTGCCTTTGTAAAATGGCCTGGGCATTTTCCAGAAAATGTAACCTTAAATGGTATTGTAGCTCATGAAGATTGGTTGCCAACTTTTGCCGCTATTGCAGGTAATCCAAATATCAAAGATCAATTGGCAAAAGGTACTTCCTTGAATGGCAGAAGCTATAAAAATCATATTGACGGATACAACCAATTAGATTATTTAACTGGTAAAACAAAAGAATCACCAAGAGAAGGCTTTATTTATGTAGATGATGGTGGATCTATTGCAGCCTTACGTTTTGGAGATTGGAAAGCCATGTTTCTAGAAAATAGAGCAAGACAACTACAAATATGGCTCGAACCATTTGTAGAATTACGAGCTCCCTTATTATTCAATCTACGACGCGACCCATTTGAAAAAGCTTATGAAGGGTCCAATACATATTACGATTGGTACATTGATAGAGCTTACATACTTATAGCTATTCAAAGTTATGCCTTTAATTTCTTGTCCACATTCAAAGATTATCCGCCAAGTCAAACGGCTGGAGATTGGAGTCTAGGCAAAGTTGAAAAGCAAATTGAAGCAATGGTTACTAAAAGCCATTAACAAATAATTTTAAGAAAGCTGTGTCTATTTAAGACACAGCTTTTTTTATTCAATTGATAATTATGAAAAAATATTTAGCCCTAATTGGAGTCGTACTAACCCTATTAACATGCAAAGAAGAAGGCAAAACAAACGCTGACACTGAAACTGTTGTAGGCACAGTAGAAGAAATTGACCCATTACCTTCTTGGAATGATACTGATACAAAAAAAGCTATCATGGCTTATGTTGAAGATGTTACCAATTCAGAAAGTCAAAATTTCATTCCTGTTGCAGATCGTATCGCTACATTTGATAATGATGGTAATCTGTGGAGTGAGCAACCGGCTTACTTTCAATTGTTTTTTGCCATAGACAGAGTAAAAGCTTTGGCTTCCGAAAATCCTGATTGGGAAACTACTCAACCATTTAAAGCTGTTTTGGAAGATGACATGAAAGCACTTGCTTCTTATGGTGAACATGGTTTATTGGAACTGGTTATGGCAACACACTCGGGCATTACGACTGATGAGTTTGAAACTATTGTTAAAGATTGGATAGCCACAGCTAAACACCCAAGATTTGACAAACCCTATAATCAACTGGTGTATCAACCCATGTTAGAACTCCTAGATTATTTAAGAGCCAATGATTTTAAAACTTTTATCGTTTCAGGTGGTGGCATAGAGTTTATGCGCCCTTGGACTGAAGAAGTCTACGGTATCCCAACTGACCAAGTAGTTGGCAGTAGTGTCGCAACAGAATACGATTACAATAACGGCAATCCAGTTATAAAACGTTTACCAAAAATCGACTTTATAGATGACAAAGTTGGAAAGCCTGTAGGTATTAATAAACATATTGGTAAAAAACCCGTTTTTGCTTCTGGAAACTCTGATGGTGATTTGCAAATGATGCAATGGACAGATTCCAATACCTATAAATCATTTCAATTGTACTTACATCATACCGATGCTGACCGTGAATGGGCCTACGATAGAAACTCACACATTGGAAAGTTAGATAAAGGACTAGATGAAGCTAAAGAAAAAGGTTGGACAGTAATTGACATGAAAAACGATTGGAAAGTAATCTATCCTTTTCAATTAAATTAAAATTATATGACTTTTTCAAAGTCTGAAATAAAACAACTTGTAAAAAAGTTTATTCCTTATTTAAAAAACAAAGAAGTGGATATTTTCTTAAAAATGTCTACTTATGAAGTTTATAATAACAAAGAAATAATTCTCAAAGGAGGACGAACCGATAAGTTTCTGTTTTTATTATTGAAAGGGAGTTCTAGAGCCTATATTATAGACGAAAAGGGAGAAGAATTAAACTGTCACTTGAGAGCAGAAGGCTATTTTTTTGGTGACGCCAGAGTTTTTGAAGACAAAGAACAAGTACTAAATGCTGAAGCTATTGGGGAGGCTCATATTCTAAAATTCAATGTTGAAGAGTTAGAGGAAATAGGATATCAAAATCCAAAAATCATGACTCTATATATAAATTTATTAAAAGAGGTTATTGCAGCTTTTTCACATCGAATTCACACATTTGTATCAATGACATCAGAAGAGCGATATTTAGACTTAATACAAATGAATCCAGAATATTTAAAATCAACTTTTGATAAACATATTGCAAGTTTTTTAGGTATAAAACCCTTAACGCTTCATCGCATCAAAAAAAAGCTAAAAGTTATCAAATGATATTTTTTTAAAGACAATGATGCAATAATTTTGTGAAGCTATAATTAATCATATAAACAAACAACTATGAAAAATCACAAATTAAGAAAGCAAAGCTTGTTCTATTTTTTTAGTTCACTTTTTTGCTTAATGCTAATCGCAGCATGTAACAATAAACAGGAATCACCTTCAGAAGAGCCTTCTGTAGCAGATGATGGTTTTAAAGGAAAAATAGCTCTAGATGTCAGAGACTCTGAAGCCGACTGGACTCCTTATGCACCAAAACAAGCACCTGAAGGCGCTCCAAATATTTTGTTCGTCCTTTATGACGATACAGGGTTAGGGGCTTGGTCACCTTATGGTGGTCGTATTAATATGCCAACTATGGATAGGTTAGCTGCCAATGGTTTAACCTATACACAATGGCATACAACTGCTTTATGTTCACCTACACGATCAACTATTTTAACAGGTAGAAATCATCACCTAAATGGTATGGCTTCCATTACAGAAACTGCTGATGGCTTCCCAGGATCAAATGGTCGTGTTCCAGACGATTGTGCTCCTTTTGCACAAATTCTTCGAGATAATGGTTACGGAACATTTTGGCTAGGTAAAAACCATAATGTCCCAGAAAGTGATATTGCTGCAGGAGGCAATCGTTCAGAATGGCCAACACAAATTGGTTTTGACCGTTTTTACGGATTTTTAGGAGGAGAAACAAACAATTGGTATCCAGATTTAGTAATGGATAACCATTTTATTGAACCTCCAGCAACTCCAGAAGAAGGCTATCACTTATCAAAAGATTTAGCAGATCAAGCAATTAATATGTTGCAAAACCAACGATCAACTAATCCATCTAAACCATTTTATATGTGGTTCAATCCAGGTGCTAATCATGCACCACACCACTCACCTGCTGAATATACAGCAAAGTACAAAGGTATGTTTGATGATGGTTACGATGCTTATCGTGATTGGGTTGTTAATCGTATGAAAGAAAAAGGAATTCTTCCAGAAGATACAGCAATGACACCTTTTAATCCTATGCCTGAAGATATGGCAAATCCAGCTGATTATGTTCGCCCTTGGGATGAATTAAATGATGACGAGAAAAAACTATTCTCAAGAATGGCTGAAGTATATGCTGGTTTTTCAGAATATACAGATGCTCAAGTTGGTAGAATCATTGATTACCTCGAGGAAACGGGACAATTAGAAAACACCATCGTACTTTATGCTGCAGATAATGGTGCTTCTGGAGAAGGAAGTCCGAATGGTTCTGTAAACGAAAACAAATTCTTTAATGGTTATCCAGATAGTTTAGAAGAAAATTTAAAATATATGGATGTTTTAGGTGGTCCTGAAACTTACAATCACTTTCCTACTGGTTGGGCAGCTGCATTTTCAGCACCTTTTAAAATGTTTAAGCGTTATTCTCAATTTGCTGGTGGAACTAACGATCCTTTAGTGATTTCTTGGCCAAAAGGAATAAAAGCTAAAGGTGAAGTTAGACATCAATATCATCATTCTGTAGATATTGTACCTACTTTGCTTGAAGCAATTGGCATTGAAATGCCCGAAGTTTATAACGGTGTTAAGCAAACGCCACTTTCTGGTGTATCTATGATGTATTCATTTGATGCTGAACCAGATGCTCCAACACAAAAAGAAGTACAATACTATACTATGCTTGGAACACGAGGTATCTGGAAAGATGGTTGGAAAGCTGTTGCTATTCACGCACCATTATCTGGAAAAAGTAACTTTGACAAAGATGTCTGGGAGCTATACAATGTAGAAGAAGATCGTTCTGAATCTAATAATCTTGCGGAAGAGTATCCAGAAAAACTTCAAGAATTAATTGATGAATGGTTCCGTCAAGCTGAAATTAATAAAGTATTACCTTTAGATGACAGAAGTGCTGCTGAAATTTTAACTATTGAAAGACCAAAAGAAGAACCACCTAGAGATCGTTTTATTTATAAACCTGGAACAGATCCTGTACCAGAAGGTGTAGCTGTTAATATTAGAGGTCGAGATTATAAATTATTAGCAAATGTTGAAATCACAGATGCTAATGCTCAAGGTGTTATTTTTGCACATGGTTCACGCTTTGGTGGACATGCTCTTTTTATTAAAGACAAAAAGTTATATTATGTATATAATTTCTTAGGTATTAAGCCAGAACAAGTTTTTGTTTCTAATGTGCCAATTCCAACTGGTAAACACACTTTTGGTGTTGAATTTAAAAAGCAAGATAAAGGTGAATATGGTGAACCAATAGGTTATACTAAACTATATATTGATGAAGAAGTAGTTGCAGAAGGTCCAATGAAAACACAACCTGCTAAATTTACGTTATCTGGTGATGGCTTGTGTGTTGGTTATGATAGTGGTGATGCTGTAAGTGAACATTATCCAACTCCAAGTGAGTTTGAAGGTGGAACTATATTTGGTGTTGGCGTAACTGCTGAAGGTACACCTTACATTGATTTAGAAGCTGAAGCGAAACGTTTAATGATGAGTCAATAAATTTTATAAATTGATTGATAGCACTGCAAAAAGGGAGTTCAAATTTAATGAACTCCCTTTTTATTTAAGAGTTATATTTTGATTCACATTTTTTTGTATCTTGACTATAATTTACTAATAATGATTACTTTATTATCTAACTAAAACTAAAATCATGAAAAAACTTTTAGCAGAATTTATTGGTACCTTTTGGCTTGTTCTAGGAGGTTGTGGAAGTGCTGTTTTAGCGGCAGGTGTTCCAGATATTGGCATCGGACTTGTTGGAGTCTCACTTGCCTTTGGGTTAACCGTTTTAACAGGAGCTTACGCATTAGGGCATATCTCAGGAGGCCATTTTAATCCAGCTGTATCTATTGGGTTATGGATGGGCGGACGATTTGAAGCCAAAGATTTACTTGGCTATATCGTTTCGCAAGTGTTAGGAGGCCTAGCTGGCGCAGCTATTTTATACTTAATTGTTAGTAGTGCTACTGATTTTTCTGGTTTTTCTGGTCCTGGAGCTTTTGCTACAAATTTTTACGATGCTAATGTTTATGGTGTAAACTATGGGTTGGTAGGCGCTCTTGTAACTGAGATTGTTATGACCTTTATGTTTTTAATTGTTATCCTTGGTGCCACACATAAAAATGCCTCTCCAGGCTTTGGCGGTATGGCCATAGGATTAGCTTTAACCTTAATCCATTTAATTAGTATTCCTGTTACCAATACATCGGTTAACCCAGCAAGAAGTACCAGTCAAGCTTTATTTGTTGGCGGTGATGCAACTGGTCAGTTATGGTTATTTTGGGTAGCACCTATTATTGGAGCAATTTTGGCAGGTATTGTCTACAAATATATGGCTCCAAACAAAGACTAATACAACCAATAAATATTTTAAAAATAGAGGAAGTTAAGTCTTTCTCTATTTTTTTAGCTCTAATTTTTCAGCAAAATAATCACAAAAATCTTTCATGGTTGCTGTCATTTTTTCGTCTTGCGTAGCACGATTGAAGGTATCACTCATGGCAACTAAAGTTTGATGAAAAAACACTTTCATTTCTTCAACAGGCATATCTTTTGTCCACAAATCTATTCGTAATGTCTCTTGCGATTTATGATCCCAAACCGATAAAAGCATAGCCTTTGCTTCTTCATTATTAATGCCTCCATCTTCAGCAGTCCAGCTTAATTTTTCGGGCACTCTATTATCATCTAACTCAACTTTCAACTCTATTGTAGATTCCATTCTTGCTATTCTTTACGTGGTTTGTATTTACTGTTATTAAATATGTTTATAGGCTCTTCAGTTAGCATATCCTTTAAAGACACATCGTTGTTTTCCATGTAAGCCTTTACAATCTGCCATCCTATAAAGCGACCTATTCTTCCAGGTGACTCATTATCTATTATCTCTAAATAAAATTTTGAAAACGGTGTAGGATTAACAAAACGGCTTGGTAATTTTGAATCTGTACTATACAACAATTCCTTATCAATAAAATAGTTCCATATAAAATACTCGTTGTCATGCGACCATTTGAGTTGCTCATCGGTATACCCAATTTTTTCAGCATCCGATTTAAAAGGAATCATTACATCTTTAAAGTATAATATCTTACCATAGTATATCATTTCGTCTAAAAATGTCTTGCGCTCTAATTGATAAACATATTTCTCGCCATAAGATGCTGCCATATCCACAACTATCTGGTCTTTATTGAAATTCTGTTTTAAATAGTTTTGGATACCATCATAAAACTCATGTTCTGCACCTAAATACGTATCTACAGATATTAAAGCAATAGTATCGGTAACAATAACTTTATTTCTATAATCTACATCAGAAGGTGTTGTTATTACACGAGGCACCGTAAATTCTGGAAAATAATATTTTAGATGTTGGAATAATTGCTCAACTTCTAATCTTACTTCGGTAAAATCATCAAATGCTGAAACGCTTTCTGCTAACAACTCCTGTCTCAAACTATCTTGCATACGCTCTATCCAAAATGAATCTGGATAAGAATTTGGGAACATAAAAGGATAGGCCTGTTTCAATTTGGGCAAATCTGATTCATTTGCTTCATAAAACGCCTTATCAAACCGCTCTACCATAAAATCAACATCAATTTTAGCAATCTCTTGCTCCACTTTAGATTCCTCATTGCAAGAAACCAAAACAAACATTGAAAATAATATTATAATATACTTCATATTTAAGATTCTAATCCTAATTTTTATTAGTTATGATATTGCCTTACTTTTGTGCAACAAAGGTACACTTCTTTGGTTAAAAAACTTCTATAAAATGCAAACAGAAAAAGTTATTGAACACATTGTAAATTGGCTTAAAACTTATGCAATTAATGCAAAAGTCAATGGTTTTGTTGTTGGTATTTCCGGCGGTATAGACTCTGCTGTAACTTCTACCTTGTGTGCCAAAACAGGATTAGATGTTTTATGTATTGAAATGCCAATCCACCAAGCAGCAAGTCATGTGAGTCGGGCACAAGAACATATAGCACAATTAAAGCAACGATTTGAGAATGTACGTGATGCTAATGTCGATTTAACACCTGTTTTTGAAGAATTTAAAACCGAAATTTCTTTGGAAGGCGAACAAGCCATAGTAGATATGGCTTTGGCAAACACACGGGCCAGATTGCGCATGACAACACTTTATTACTACGCTGGTCTACAAAAACTATTGGTTGCTGGAACAGGAAATAAAGTAGAAGATTTTGGAGTTGGATTTTATACCAAATATGGTGATGGTGGTGTTGATTTAAGCCCTATTGCCGATTTGCTAAAATCTGAAGTTTATGAACTTGGTGAATTTTTAAAGGTTCCTAAATCCATAATGGACGCTGCTCCAAGCGATGGGTTATTTGGTGATGCCAGGAGTGATGAAGATCAAATAGGAGCTTCTTATCCAGAACTGGAATGGGCAATGCAAATGGATGCCGAAGGAAAAACAACAGATGATTTTGAAGGTAGGAAACAAGATGTATTAAAAATATACCAGCGTTTCAACCGATCAAACAAGCACAAAATGCTACCTATTCCTGTGTGCGAAATACCAAACAATTTAAAGTAAGGCTCTTATTTATCATTAGAATTTATTATCTTTACTAGGCTACTAATATATTTGTAGCTTTTTAAGCCTCAACAATATCAACATCAAAAAAAATTTCTAGACATGATAAATCTGTTGGTAGTTGATAACCACCCTATTGTAAGAAAGGGCATTGAATTGCTTTTTGTCACCTCACCACATATTCAAGTTGTAGGTGGAGTTGGGAATGGTGAAGCCATTTTTGAATTCCTAAAAGAAAATAGAGTTGATATTATTTTGTGTGAAATTGATTTGCCAAAATTAAATGGTTTAACAGCTTTAAGGCGACTTAAAAAAGATTTTCCTGAAGTTAAGACCATTATATTTAGTGCGCAACCTGAAGGCATTTACGCTATCAACGCCATAAAAGCTGGTGCAGATGGTTATCTTTCCAAAACTGCTGGTATAATTACACTTAAAGAAGCCATTTTAAGGGTTCATGAAGGTGGAACGTATTTGAGTAATGATATGGAAGAGCAAATGAAAAAAGGCAGGCGTGTGGGGCGCTCTGGTTCGTATTATAGAAAATTATCTACACGTGAGATTGAAGTTTTAAAATTAATTTCGTCTGGACGAAAAAATAAAGAAATTGCTGCAGAATTAAACATCAACGAAAAAACGGTTAGCACCTATAAAGCGCGTTTAATGAAAAAATTACAGGTAGATAACATTGTAGATTTAATTAGTCGCGCCAAACTATTGGAATTATAACACCCTATTTAATTTTCTCGACAATAACATTTTAAGTCCAGAATAATCTTTAACCTCTTCTAAAACTTCTCGATTTACTTCAGTTTTATTCTCTAAAGTTTCTTGTTTAAATTCACTTACTTTTTGTTCAATTAAAAAGCATCTTAAACTCAAAATAGTCTCACTTACCAATTGTGCTATGGTTTGATTTTTTTCCTTTGGAAATATATTCTTACTCTCCCAATTGGCCAAAGTATAGCGTTCATCCTCCATAAGAATGGTTGTTATTTCGTTAGCATTTTTGGGATCAACCTTATTAATAAAACTCTCTAAAGGAAAATCAGGGTCCTGATTTAAAGTATCAATTATTATATAATATAAATCCTTGAAGGTTGGGTTTGAAAATTGCATTTCATCATCCTGTAAATCCAAATAAATTTTTTCAAAAACACGAGCTTCCTGTTTTACTGGCTCCAGTATTAATTCATTCTTCTCGTTTTCCTTTAAAATTAAATCTTCAAAATCTTCGATTCGATTTCCATAAAGCAGCAAAATTTGAATAATTTTTCGTTCTAATTCATACTGAACATCCACCTTTTTAACGGGCTCTTTATGTTTAATTACTTCAAAAGCCTTCTGTTCTTGTTTATATTGCTTGTTGGTTTCCTGAAACTCCTTTTTATTAATTTGTGCCAGCGTACTAAAAAGCACTTCTTCACTTATATCCATTATTCTAGCACACTCTTGAATATAAATTTCCTTTTTTATCCGGTCTGGTATTTTTGAAATACTATTTACAATATCACGAACTGTATCGGCTTTCTTAATAGGATCGTTTTTAGATTCTTCAAATAAAACTGAAGCTTTAAATTGAATAAAATCTTTTGCTTGCTCATCTAAATAAATGGACAGCTCTTCTAATGTATTCGCTTTAGCAAAACTATCTGGATCTTCACCTTCTGGAAACGTACAAACTTTCACATTCATACCTTGCTCTAAAATTAAATCGATGCCTCGAAGTGAGGCACGAAGTCCAGCTGCATCGCCATCAAACAACACAGTAATATTCTTGGTAAGCCTATTTATAAGCCTGATTTGCTCGGGTGTTAAAGCTGTACCCGAAGAGGATACCACATTTTTAATTCCTGTTTGATTAAACTGAATAACATCGGTATACCCTTCAACCAAATAGCAATTATCTTCTTTCGCAATACTTTGTTTGGCTTGATAAATACCGTAAAGCACTTTACTTTTATGGTAAATATCGCTTTCAGGTGAATTTAAATATTTAGCCGCCTTTTTATCATTGGTTAGAATTCGACCACCAAAACCAAGAACCCTACCACTCATACTGTGAATTGGAAACATAACACGCCCTTTAAATCTATCGAAACGTTTATCATCCTTTACAATAGTCAACCCCGTTTTCTCTAGAAAATCAAGCTGATAACCTTTTTTTAAGGCCTCGTCTGTAAAGGCTTGCCATTCATCCAATGAATACCCTAAATCAAATTTCCTGATGGTTTCAGTAGTAAAGCCGCGCTCTTTAAAATAACTTAAACCAATAGCCTTCCCCTGATCTGTTTTATGAAGAATATTTTGAAAATACTGACTGGCATATTCACTTACTAAATATAAGCTTTCGCGTTCATTAGCCTGCTCTTTTTCCTTATTTGACTGTTCGGTTTCTTCTATTTCAATATTATACTTTTTAGCTAAATATTTTATAGCTTCTGGATAAGTAAAATGCTCATGCTCCATTAAAAAAGCTACAACGTTACCTCCTTTACCACTTGAAAAATCTTTCCAAATTTGTTTTACTGGAGACACCATAAAACTGGGAGAGCGTTCATCGCTAAACGGACTCAACCCCTTAAAGTTGCTGCCTGCTTTTTTTAATTGCACAAAATCACCTATAACCTCCTCTACACGGGCAGTTTCAAATACTTGGTCTATAGTTGTTTTTGAAATCAATTGCTAAAAGTTAAAGTCTTGTAAAATTACTAAAAGATACGAGACTTTAAAGCATCTTCTATTTGATTTATAGCATAAATCGACTAACTTTCTAAAAAATTACATTAAACCACTACTCATGAAAATTTTTAAACATTCAGCACTGTTAATTATACTTTTTCTCTTTAGCTCATTTCAACTTGTTGCCCAGGAAAAAGTAGAACCTATTTTTGTAAATGGCGAAGCACAAGTTGTTCCTGAATTTAATAATCCAGATGAATGGATTAGACATGATTTATGGGTTGAGACAACCTTTGATACAGATGGTGATGGTAAATTAGACCGTATGCATGTTGCTGTTACCCGACCACCGCAAACAGAAAACGGATTAAAATTACCCGTAGTTTATGAGTCTAGTCCGTATTATGCAGGTGTTGCGCCCAATGTAGATGGTTTATTTTGGGATGTTCACCACGAACTTGGAGAAGAAGCTAAACCACGCACACAAGTAGAAGTTAAGCGCATTGGAAAGCGACCAATAATTTCAAATTCACAAATAAAAACTTGGGTTCCTCGTGGTTATATTGTTGTACATTCATCATCACCCGGAACTGGTTTATCTGATGGCGCTCCAACCGTAGGTGGCGACAATGAGTCTTTGGCCCCAAAAGCCGTTATCGATTGGCTTAATGGTCGTGCAAAAGGCTATACAGAGCGTGACGGTAACGAAGAAGTTGAAGCCTATTGGTCTACTGGGAAAGTAGGTATGACCGGCACATCATACAATGGGACAATTCCATTGGCCGCTGCAACAACTGGAGTTGAAGGCTTGGAAGCCATTATTCCCATTGCTCCAAACACATCATACTACCACTATTACCGATCGAACGGATTGGTACGTTCACCTGGTGGTTATTTAGGTGAAGATATAGATGTGCTTTATGATTTTATTCATAGTGGTGGCGAAGACTTAATTCTGAATAAAAACTATATCAAAGACAGTAAAGACTCCAAAAAATTTATTAGAAAAAGAGATTATAATAATGCTAAAATTCGAGATACCGAAATGAAAAATGGTATGGATCGTATTACTGGAGATTATAACGAATTTTGGGCTGGACGCGATTATTTAAATGATATGGAGCCTATGAAAGCTGCTTTACTTATGTCTCATGGTTTTAACGATTGGAATGTTATGCCAGAACATAGCTATCGTATTTATAAAGCAGCATCAGATAAAGGCTTACCTACGCAAATATATTATCACCAATTTGGACATGGCGGTCCACCACCAATTAGTATGATGAATCGTTGGTTTACACATTATTTACATGGTGTAGATAATGGTGTTGAGAATGATGCTAAAGCATGGATTGTTAGAGAAGATGATAATATGAAAGAACCAACAGCTTATAAAGATTATCCTAATCCAGACGCCAAAGATGTAACCTTACATTTAAACGCTGGTGGAAATGCAATTGGCAAACTATCGGTTGAAAAAAACAAAAAACAAGGCTCTGAAATCCTTGTAGATAATGCCAATATTTCTGGAAACGATTTAGCTCAAGCTAAAAACTCAAAAAACAGATTATTGTATGTTACACCTGAATTAAAAGAAGATATTCATATTTCAGGCTTGGCTAGCATATCGATAACATTAGCGAGCAGCAAGCCAGCTGCAAACTTGTCAGTTTGGTTGGTGTCTTTACCATGGAATACAGAAGGTAAGCCTAAAATTACCGACAATATTATTACACGAGGTTGGGCAGACCCACAAAACCACAAATCTTTAACTGAAAGTGAGCCTTTAAGCCCTGGCAAATTTTACAGCCTAAAATTTGATTTACAGCCAGACGATCAAGTGATTAAAAAAGGGCAACAAATTGGTTTAATGATATTCTCTAGCGACAGCCAATTTACCTTGTTGCCAGAACCTGGCACAGAATTGACTATAGATTTAGACAAAACAAGTTTGACCTTACCTATAGTTGGTGGTGAAGACGCTCTGAGAAAAGCAACAGAATAGCAATTGAAAAAAGGCTTCAATTTATTGAAGCCTTTTTTCTTACTAATTCAATGTAATTAACACTAATCCATATCAAAACGAATACCTAATGATATGTTATTTTGGTCTATTGCTTGATTATTAAATATAGGCTGTAAATCATATTTACAATAGATACCAATTCCGCCCCAAGCCAAATAGCCACTTAACCCATAAACAAAAGCATTGGTGTTATAATCTCTAAACTTATCCTTCTCCTTATTACCATTTTCAGAGTATTTTAGTTTTTGCTGAGATTGTAAATTTAATCCTGCATAACCTCCTAATCCTACTTTAAATTTTCTGTAAGTCGAATACCTAAAGTAATCCTCGCGCTCAATTTTTTTAGATGGGCCAAATTCAAAATGAATAGGAATTACCAAATTGGTTGTTCTGAATTTCGATTTATTGACGTTAACCCGAAACTCTTCTAAAGAGACATTGCCATCATCATCTTCTACAAAATAAAGATTGTCCTTAATATCTAATTTATTCCATTGAAAAGACACACCATATTTAAACCTTAACGCATTTGAGTTTTTAAACACACGTGTTTTCCAAGCCCAACCTAACTCCACAAAACCAGAACCTCCAATTTTGTATGGTGAGTCGCTTAACGATTGGCCTTCAATAATAGCGTTGTTGAAGCCAATGGCGAAAACTAAATCGCTTGTAGTGCGTCTATCGTATTTACGTGGTCGTCTCTTATGATCTGGGCCAATATAAAAACTGCCCATATCGTACTCATCTGACTCTTCATTTTTTCCAATTTCAATTTTAAAGCCTTCAAGGTTGGCACCAGTATCGTAATCAACATACTCATTACGCTCCAATAACGCAATGCGGTTGTCAATAATTGCCAAGCGGTTTTCAATGTTTAAAGCATGCTTTTCAGCTTGTTCATTTTTAAGTCTTGCGGCTTCTTCTAAAGAAATCTCACCGTCATCAAGTCTCTTATTTATGGCTTCAACCTCTTCTTTAAGCCGTGCTTTTTCTTCTTCTTTAACAACTTCTTTTTGTGTCTTTAAAGCTTCAATCTTTTCTGAATTGTCTTCTTGTGCAAAACTAAATTGCACAACGCATAAAAGCATGAAACATAGTAAGTGTTTAGTAATAATTTGCATAACTGTTTGATTTTTAATTGATGATTATTTAATCGTTTCTGTGTGCCACTGCAGTAGACACTTTTTTATAACTTGATTTTAATTTTTGAAACACTTTATCTCGAAAGGATTGGTCCAAATCGAATTCAATTTCTTCTAATAATCCTTGCGGACTTATTTTTAATTCCTCTTTGTTATCAGCTGTTTTCGAATACACATCCTTTTGGGCTTTGGATAATAAACTATCTATTTCATTATCAATGTTTTTCGTATTATCAGGAACTAAATCCGTGATAGCAAGTGTGCTTATTTTTTCTGCGCTTTCAATATTTAATTTGTTTATACCTTCTTCTTTATCATTAACTTTATTAGATGCCATTCTTTCAATCTTAACGTTTTTAGAACTCGTATTTCTTGGCTGGTTTTTCTTTTTAACAGTTGCAACTTTTTGTTGTTGTATAAAGTTTGGTTGAATTTTGTTGTCCTTCTCTATCTTATCTTTTTCGGTTTCATCATCAGAAACCTCATCGGTTGTAAAAGTCTCGCTACTATTTGGTTGTTCTTTAACTTCGCTACCTGTTTCATTACTGTTTACCACTTTAATGGTATTGGTTCCATTAGAAACTTCATTATTGTTAAAAAAGATATTGGAAACCACCAGTACAATTACAATACTTGCAGCTATTCCAATCAACCAAAACTTGGCATGAGATAATTTTTGGTCATTAGCATCTAACCTTTCGGCCAATTTATTCCATGCTGTTTCCCTAGGTTTTATAGCACGTTGCTCTAACTTATCTTTTATATGTTCTTCAAATTTAACTGGTGCCATAATTCTTACTATTTAATTCCTTTAATTTTTTCTGAAGCAATTTTCGAGCTTTTGACAGCTGTGATTTTGATGTGCCTTCGCTTATTTCCAACATCTTTGCTATTTCCTGATGCTTATAGCCTTCAATGGCATACATAACAAATACTACTCTATAGCCTTCTGGCAATGTATCTATCAGTTCCTGTATTTCGGCTACATTTATTTTGTCATAAATATCATTTTGATACTCTACTGCATAATTTGTGTCTTCTAAACTGAACTCAATTTTTTTTTGTTGCCTTAAAAACGAAATAGCCTCCCTAACCATTATTTTACGAAGCCAGCCTTCAAAACTTCCTTTGTCTTCAAACTGCTTTATGTTGGTAAAGGCTTTAAAAAATCCATTTAGCATAACCTCTTCGGCATGTTGAATATCCTTTATATAATATCTGCACACACTTAACATTTTAGGCGAATACTCCTCATAAAGTACATGTTGCGCTTCACGATTATTCTTCTTGGCTTTGCCAATTAGGTTAGTGTTATTATAAAGTTGAATAACCTTCAAAATAGCTTTCATTATATCTTCTATTTATAAAGACGCAAAAAAAATACAAATGGTTGCCTGACATTTATAATTTTATAAAAAATTATGTATTTAATATATACATTAATAATTAGTAGTTTTACCACTTAACAAAATCATTTCCTAATGACCTACTCTAAATTACCATTTTTAATACTGATTTTAACTTTATTTTTTACAGGTTGCAATAATGATGATGACTTTTCAATAAATAATCAACCAGACCCTATTGAATTATCACCAAATGTAGAAGTTTACAACTCTAATTTGGTTGAAAACAGCTATGTATTTGCCATTGAAAATGGAGGGACAAAATCGTATTTATTAAATAAGGCTGGATTTAAAGTCTATGAATGGGAATTAGACACTAGGTTAGGTAACGACTTGGAAATATTACCAGATGGAAGGCTAATCGGAATGTTTAAAGTAGATGACCCTATCTTTACTTTTGGCGGAGGTGGTGGTATTGTTAAAATTTTAAATATAGATGGTACTGTTGATTGGGAATATGAATATGCTTCAGAAAATTATATTGCCCATCATGATGTAGAGTTATTACCTAACGGAAATGTTATGTTTTTAGTTTGGGAAAGAATCCCAATGAATGAAGCTATCGCTACTGGTGTAGATACTGATCATGATATTTTTACTGAAACCCTTATTGAAGTAAACCCTACTTCCAATCAGATTGTTTGGGAATGGCATAGTTTTGATCATATTATTCAAGATCAGTTTCCTGCATTACCTAATTTTGGAAACCTAACAAACAATCCCAACCTAATTAATATTAATTATAACATTATTGATAATGGCGATATCATGCACGCTAATGGTATTGACCACGACCCATTAAACAATGTTATTTATATAAGTGTGAATTATTACAGTGAAGTTTGGGTAATAGACCATAGCACTACTACTGCTCAAGCAGCTACCTCAGAAGGTGGAAACTATAACAAAGGCGGAAATCTGTTATATAGGTTTGGTAACCCTGAAACCTACAACAATGTAGGTGAACGATTATTCTACAACAATCATTTTGCCAACATACTTGAAAACAATGTGCCTGGTAATGGTAATGTTTTAATTTATATGAACGGAAGCCATATTGAACAGTCTACTGTTTATGAATTTGAAATGCCATCTGCACTTGAGTTAACACCAAACGTTAATAATGAACCAACAGTGGTTTGGAGTTTTACAGATGATGATTTATTCTATGGTAGAATTTCTGGTGCCGTTAGACTACAGAATGGTAATACTCTAATTTGCGAAGGCGACTTTGGCTTTTGGGAAGTATCTCCTTTAGGTGAAATTGCATGGAAATATTCTGGTGATGATGGAACCTCGTTTTGGAGATGTTATAACTACAACCTAGATGATTCTGCTATAACAGACCTAGGGTTGTAAGCATTATTTTTTTCGGTCAATCACATAATTAACCATAAGTTCTAAAGACGAGCGGTAAGTTGATTCTGGATACGTTTCTAAAATAGCCAATGCTTGTTTTTGAAAATCTTTCATTTTTTCAATAGCATAATCTAATCCGTTATTGGCCTTTACATAAGCTATAACTTCTTTTACTCTGGTTTTATCCTTATTGTAATTCTTTATTGAGTTTATTAACCAGCTTTTGTCCTTCTTTGATGCATTGTTTAGAACATGAATTAATGGCAAGGTCATTTTCTGTTCTTTAATATCAATACCTGTTGGCTTACCTATTTTATCTTCACCGTAATCAAACAAGTCATCTTTTATTTGAAAAGCCATGCCTATCAGCTCCCCAAATTTCCTCATACGCTCCACATCGCTAGAATCTGGTTTTACAGAAGCTGCTCCCAAACTACAACAGGCAGCGATTAATGTTGCCGTTTTTTGTCTAATAATTTCATAATAAACGGCTTCGGTGATATCCAGTTTTCTTGCTTTTTCAATTTGAAGTAACTCACCCTCACTCATTTCCCGTACCGCAATTGAAATGATTTTTAATAAATCGAAATCATTATTGTCTATTGATAAAAGCAACCCTTTAGAAAGCAAATAATCACCAACCAAAACGGCTATTTTATTTTTCCATAAGGCATTAATTGAGAAGAAGCCACGACGCCTATTACTATCATCTACTACATCGTCGTGTACTAATGTAGCTGTATGAATTAACTCTATAACAGATGCCCCTCGATAAGTACGTTCGTTTACTTCACCATTTGCCACCATTTTGGCTACCAAGAAAACAAACATAGGCCGCATTTGCTTTCCTTTTCTGTTTACAATATAATGGGTAATACGATTTAAGAGTGCAACTTTGGAAGACATTGACAACTGAAACTTTTGCTCGAAAAGTTCCATTTCAAAGGCAATAGGGTGTTTTATTTGCTCTACAATTTTCAAATACCAATCTATAATTGAAGGGTAACAAACTTACTGAAAATGCACGTGAAAAACTATTCTGAAATATTGGAAAAAAGCCATCCACTAACTTTTATTGGCCAATTGGCCACAAGCAGCGTCGATATCCTTACCTCTTGAGCGCCTAACAGTAACTGTAATATTATTTTTTTCAAGCTGACTGACATACTTATCAATTGCCTGATTACTAGCCTGCTGAAATTCGCCGTCATCTATTGGATTATACTCTATTAAATTAACCTTACTTGGTGCAAACTTGCAAAATTCTACCAGGGCATCAATATCCTTTTGCTTATCATTGATATCCTTCCAAACTACATATTCGTAAGTAATTCTGTTTTTCGTTTTTAAGTACCAGTATTGTAAAGCTTCACGTAAATCAGCTAAAGGAAAGGTAGCATTAAACGGCATGATAGAAGTTCTAACCTCATCTATGGCAGAATGTAAGGACACGGCCAATTTAAATTTAACACCATCATCTGCCATTTTTTTTATCATTTTAGGCACACCTGAAGTAGATACTACAATTCGCTTTGGTGACATTCCCAAGCCTTCTTCTGAAGTAATTTTATCAATAGCCTTTAAAACATTATTATAATTCATGAGTGGTTCTCCCATTCCCATAAATACAATATTGCTCAAAGGTCTGTTGTGGTACAAACGACTTTCCTTATCAATTGCCACTACTTGATCGTAAATCTCATCTGGATTTAAGTTACGCATACGCTTTAATCGTGCAGTTGCACAAAACCTACAGTCTAAACTACAGCCTACTTGGCTAGACACACAGGCTGTTGTTCTATTTTTTGCTGGAATCAATACAGATTCAACAATTAATCCGTCATGTAATTTTACGGCATTTTTTATGGTGCCATCAGAACTTTTCTGCATGGCATCTACCTTAATGTGGTTAATAACAAAATTTTCTTCAAGCATAGCTCGCGTTTCTTTGGATATATTGGTCATATCGTCAAAACTGTGAGCCGATTTCACCCATAGCCATTCGTAAACTTGATTTCCGCGAAAAGCTTTATCTCCTTCTTTCACGAAAAAATCTCGAAGTTCTTCTTTAGATAGTGCCCGAATGTCTTTTTTGGTATTCATAATTGTACAACGAGTTAAACGTACAGCAAAAAAAAGCCTTGATTAACAAGGCTCTCTTTGTTTATAAAATTAGCATGGCATCACCATAACTATAAAATTTATACTTTTCTTTTACAGCCTCTTCATAAGCCTTTTTAATGAAATCGTGACCTGCAAACGCAGAAGCCATCATTAATAAAGTAGATTTTGGCATATGGAAATTGGTAATCATACAATTAGCGATACTGAAATCATAAGGTGGAAAAATAAACTTATTTGACCAACCATTGAATTCATTTAATGTCCCACTAGACGACACAGAACTTTCGATTGAGCGCATGGCTGTTGTACCTACTGCACACACTCTCTTTTTATTTTTTATTGCTGTATTAATTGTATTAACTGCTTTAGAATCGATAATAATCTCTTCACTATCCATTTTGTGTTTTGAAAGATCTTCAACCTCAACTGGATTAAATGTACCTAAACCAACATGTAAAGTAACTTCAGCAAAATTTACACCCTTGATTTCCAAACGTTTTAATAAATGTTTAGAAAAGTGCAATCCAGCTGTTGGTGCAGCAACTGCTCCTTCGTTTTTCGCAAAAATGGTTTGGTAGCGTTCTTCATCTTCTGGCTGTACATCTCTTTTAATATACTTTGGAAGCGGTGTTTCGCCTAGTTCTGTAAGTTTTGCCCTGAAATCTCTGTAAGATCCGTCGTATAAAAAACGTAAGGTTCGCCCTCTTGAGGTCGTGTTATCGATAACTTCTGCCACTAACGATTCTTCTTCTCCAAAATATAATTTGTTACCTATTCTTATTTTACGAGCTGGGTCTACCAACACATCCCAAAGACGTTGTTCTTCGTTTAATTCGCGAAGTAAAAAAACCTCTATTCTTGCTCCAGTCTTTTCCTTATTCCCATATAATCTTGCAGGAAACACTTTGGTATTGTTTAAAATCATCACGTCGTCTTCATTAAAATAATCAATGATGTCTTTAAACATTTTGTGTTCAATAGTTTGATCTTTTCTATTCAAAACCATTAATCGAGATTCATCTCTATTTTCAGATGGATACTCGGCTAATAATTCATCAGGAAGATCGAAGTTAAAATGGGATAATTTCATATGCCTATTATATTTTGTTTGTATTTAATTTTGCAAAGTTGCAAATATACAATCTGAAAGTAGGGGTTGTCAAGTATTTAGGCAATTATTATTGAGATACTTTAATTCCAAGAGTATTCATGTCATCCCAAAAGCTTGGATAAGATTTTGAAACCACAACTGCATCATTGATATAAATATCAGTTTTTAATGCCAAAGGTGCAAAAGCCATGGCCATTCTATGATCATTATAAGTGTTAATAAATACATTGCTTTTTATAGCTTTAGTTGTAGGGTGCAACATTAAGGTTGACTCTGTGACCTCTACCCTTGCCTCTAGTTTTTCCAGTTCAGCCTTTAAAGCTAATAGTCTATCGGTTTCTTTAATTTTTAATGTGTGTAATCCTGTAAGCTGACATTGTAAACCTAAACCAAAACATGTTACAGCAATGGTTTGTGCTATGTCTGGTGCGTCAGACAAATCCAATACAATTCGCGATGTATTATCAATATTCGCAACCTTACGAAGAACGAGTTTGTTGTTTTTGATGTTAGAAACCACTCCAAAGTGTTCATATATTTTTGTTAGTCGAGAATCACCTTGAAGACTATTTTGCCTATAGGATGTCAACGTAACTTGAGTGTTAATCTCACTTAAAGCTATTAAGCTGAAATAGTATGATGCTGATGACCAATCGCTTTCTACAGTAATTAATGTATCCTCAATTTTTGATTTTGGTTTAACAATTATTGTATTGTTTGAAAATAAGGTTTCAATTCCCAATTGGTCAAGTAAGCTCAATGTCATTTTTATGTATGGGACTGATGTTATTTTACCTTCTAAAGTCAGCTCAATACCGTTTTTTAGTTGTGATCCTATTAGCAATAATGCCGAAATGTACTGACTACTCACATTGGCCTGGAGGTTTACTTGACGTTTTGTTAATGCCTTACCATTAATTCTTAAAGGTGGAAAGCCAATGTTTTCTAAATAAGAAATATCTGCGCCTAATTGAACTAAGGCATCAACCAATATCTTTATTGGGCGTTCTTTCATTCTTGAAGAACCAGTTAGAACAACCTCTTGCCCTTGCTGCGTTGAAAAGTATGCAGTTAAAAAACGCATGGCTGTGCCTGCATGATGCACATCAACCTCTTTAGGGTTTTTAACACCTAGAGCCTTTTGCATGACCTTGGAATCATCTGAATTTGATAGATTATTAATTTTCAGATTTGGTAATAAAGCCTGAAGCAACAACAATCTATTAGATTCACTTTTAGAACCCGTTATTGCAATTGTAGTATCAATATTTGATAGTACCGATTTTTGAAGCTTTATAGTCATGATAACTATTTCAACTTGGTGTTGTTTTGATGACGGTCATGATCGCGCTTGGTTTTCTTGAGCATTTTTTTGGAAAAGGCTTCTTGCAAATCAATTCCGGTTTGGTTAGCTAAACACAGTACCACAAAAACAACATCGGCCAATTCTTCTCCTAAATCCTTGTCTTTGTCGCTTTCTTTCTCACTTTGCTCACCATAACGCCGTGCAATAATACGTGCAACTTCGCCAACTTCCTCTGTTAATTGAGCCATGTTTGTTAATTCGTTAAAATACCGAACACCATGTTCTTTAATCCAATTATCAACTTCTTTTTGCGCGTTTTCTAGATTCATTTTAAACTTTTTTAAGCACTATTTTTTCGGTTTCCTTCTCAATCATTAATTCAAAAAACTTCTTGAAATCTGGATAGTTTTCCGGAAGAATTAATGTTCTATTCATATCCAAACTTATAGTGAATTGTAACATTTTACCATTCTCTCTTGCAAGATAAGTAAATTCTCCTTCGTTATTGTTGTATTGAATTTTTGTACTCTCGGGCAAACTTTCAACGGCATAACCTTCTGGTAACATAAGGTTTACAACATATTTAGCTGATCTTGGATAAATAATATCAATAGGGTAAAGTCTGGTTTCTTGTTTAAATGGATTTTCTTTTGGCTCCATAAAAATCATTGGAGACATATACAACTTATCTCCTATTTCTTCTATAGCATTCTCTAGGTGGTAATCATACGAATACATAATTGGCTTACTTAATTCTTTATCACCATTTATCTCTAAATTTGAAATTTCTATTTCGCCTTTACCTTCTTCTAATTTTTGAATATAAAGTTCGTTATTGATATTGTTGTATTGTTCTCTAAAATTAAACGCTAAATGATTGGTTAAATGATCTCTTACTTTCCCATCAATTGACAAATCATCGTTTATTTTAACATTTAAGGAAATAGTTTCTTTTGATTGCGCAGTGCTATTTAAAGGAATCCATGCCGAACTACCATGTTCACGAACTATTCTGCCCTGCCAATTAATAACATGTTCTGGTAGGATATTTGCAGTTGCGTAAGGGTTGGTAGCATCTAATAAAATCAAACCATCTTGTACTTCTATTGCCGAAATAACGTAATTAAAACCCGAGCGCGTAGGCAATATTGGAATTCCATGACTACGTGTACTTACCAGAACAGGGTTTGCTGTTAAACCTGCATAACGCAGCATAGCAGTTAGCATTAAGTTGATTTCAGAAACATTACCTAAACCTGTTTTATAAGCATTCTTAACTCCATCGTTTGAATAAATAGAAACAATCTCGTTCCATTTTACTTTAGATTTAACAAAATTAAATACTCTAGCTGCTTTTTCCATAGGGTCTTCTATACCAGCTAAAACGGAATCTAGATCATCATCAAAATAACCTGTTTTATTAAGTTGCCCTCCAAAATTATCGTTTCTATATATGGTTTCAACAACTTTGTCCCATGTTGTCGAGTAGGTTTTTATTTCACCATCTGGTCCTTTAAAAAAAGCATAATCCCAAGAAATTCTGGTTTGATAATTTCTTAAATTATCTACATAGGGTTCATAAACCAAAGCCGGTATATTAGTTTCATGTACTTCTGTTTTACGTTCTTTAAATCTCCATTTCGAAGCTTCAGTCGTACTTGATTGTGTTCCTCGACTTGTAGTAACTCTATTTCTTGCATATGTATTTTCTACGCGATCATATTCTGAATCTAAAACTTCAGGATAATATGTTGATTTTGGGTTAACCGTTTTATTAAAATTAAAAAACTCTGGTATTCTTACTTCAAAATCCAATTGCTTGATTGGAATTAATTCTTGCAGAACCACATCTTCGATGCCGATATACGGAGAATGAATGGCATATTCATATTCAATAACAACGCCATCGTTAATATTAGGCAGCGTGAATTTTAGTATTTCCCAATCATCACTTTTTTTTTCGTTAAAAATGCTTTCATTTTTTAGTTTAGTTTTTTTCACTTTTCCACTCTCTAAATGGTAGGTATAGCCCCTTAAGTTTTTTAAATCCTCCCCGCTTGAAGCCGATTGATCATATAATCTGATTTGGTGAGTTGCCCAATCATAGCCTTCATTATCATAAATTTTAATACGTCGATATATTGTATTTACTTGTGAAAAGCCATCATTTTGACTGTACTGATAGTAGATTTCTTGATTGTGATACAAAATTGTGGCATGTGACGAAGTATCTTGTGGGTTTCGCTTTTCTAACAACTCCTCTTTGCTAACCTTCCCAAAACGGAAATCTTGTGAGGATGCATGCAAACTAAATAATGCTAATAAAATTAAAGTGATTTTTTTCATTTAGGACTTTTTTATTAAAGCTATTTTAGACTTATCATATTTTACAACCTTTAGCCAAAAGGCTCTAAAATCTTTATAATCTTCTTTAGGGAAGTTTCCTTTTTTCAGTAAGAACTTACGCTTAAATAATAGTTCATTATCATTAATCTGCTTGATACTGAATTCATATTCTCCAAACTTATTACTTATGTTTATATCATCTTGTAATGCTTCAACTTGAATTGAGCTAGGTAGTTTTATTATAAACTCATCATAATCTACAAAACCTCTATCAACCTCGACAGGCAATTTTCTTTTCTTATATCTAGGTGGTGCTTTTGTTACACGGTTAAACACATTAGGTTGAAAAAGCAGCCTATTTCCTGCTTTGGTTGCATATTTCAACCCTTCAACAGACACATTTTCAGTAAAAACCACATTATCCTTGTCATTGGTCAAGGACTTTGATATGATTGATAAATTATTAATGTAATCCCAGTATTCTTTGTAGTATAATTCTTGATCCTTATGTGTTTTATATAATAATCGTTCGTGGGTTCTATATTGGCTGCCTAAAGATTCTAGATTAACTTTGGCTACTATATTTCCAGAGGCATCCAATTCAATCGTTGCCTTGGTATTTAAAATATTGTCCTTATCCTTATACACTGTTGTGTGTACAATTTTCCCTCCATCGGGTGTAATTATCAAGGCATCTCTATCGTCAGTAAAATTAGCTATATATCCAAAAGGAACCGTTTGATTTGTACATTCCAGCCAAACATAATCTCCATTATTGGGCAGACAAAGTATAGCATGATTTCCTTGTGTAGCTGAAAACTCTTTATCAATATTTCTAATGTCTTTGTCACCATAAATTATAGTATAATATGATGGCACACCTACTTCGTCTAGTAATGATTTTGTGTAATTTGTCAATGCTTTACAATCACCATAGCCTAATCTATCAACATCTGAAGCATACATTGGCTTCCAGCCACCTATACCCACTTGAACACTAATATAGCGTGTTTTGCCCTGCATGTATTCATAGACTATTTTTGCTTTCTCTAAATCTGTAGTTGCATTTGCCGTCAAGGCTTTTACTTCAGATTTTACCGCTTCAGGTAATTCTTGTGTCCCGGTAATTAATTTGTCGTTCATCCACTGACCAAAATCTGTCCAATTATTGTTAACACCTTTTACACCTTCCATATCAAATTCAGTTAGGGCAGCTTTTAAATTCGGCGCAAATGTTTTGTAGGGCGGACTATATGATTCTGGTGCAATTGACATTAAATTCGATGCTTTGTAGTGAAAATCACTAAACTTTTCAATTCCGTAGTCTCCAAAATTTTCTGTTTTAACCTTAACAGTAGAACTTGAATTGTTGATAATTTGATATTCCGCATTTTGGGTACTAGAGTAATAGCCTTCAATTGGATACCACGACGGCAAAAACGCTGTTGTACGGTAGTCCACTTCCGATTCATACACAATAGTATAAGGATAGTTAATTGGTGTATAATCTAAATATTTCACTCTATTGTCTGAATACAACGAAATCCCATCAACAGCGCTTTCATCAATAAAGTCTTTTTCTCTAAACTTTTTTATTTCATTCCCTTTGGCATCATAAACTCTAGCCTCAAGGTCGCGGATACTGACATTATTACTATATGATTCATAGGTACCTGCATCAGAATCTCCATACTTATTAAACACTGTAACAATCCTATTATTGGTCACAATCATATGGTTGTAATCTTTAATCTCGATTACCATTTTATTCTGCCGTATAACAGAATTGGCTTTATTTTTCAATTGGAATGGAATAGAATCCGGAATGAGTAAAGCATTCTCTTGAGCTATGGAAATGTGAAAACATAAAATAGCGAAAAATGCAATAAGGTTGGTTGGTTTGGGCATGCTAATAAATTATGGATATAAAAATATGATTATTTTTATAAGCCTCTTAAGGAAAGCTTAAAGATTTTTGTCTTTTGAGTCTATTATTATTGTTACTGGTCCATCGTTAATTAATGAAACTTTCATATCGGCTCCAAATTCACCTGTTTGAATAGGCTTTCCCAAGCTGATCTCCAATGCTTTAATAAAAGCCTCGTAAAGTGGAATGGCAATATCTGGCTTTGCTGCTTTTATATAACTTGGCCTATTGCCCTTTTTTGTGTTGGCATGTAATGTAAATTGACTTACAACAATTATATCGCCTTTACAGTCTAAAACAGAACGATTCATAACACCATTGTCGTCTGGAAAAAGGCGCAAATTAACAATCTTTTTGGTCAGCCAACTTATATCTTCATGAGTATCATCATCAACAATTCCAAGTAACACTAGAAGCCCATTACCTATTACTGCAACTTGTTTATCATTAATAGTTACACTAGATTCTGAAACGCGTTGAAGAACTACTCTCATAATTAAACATTATCATAATTATCGGTTCGGTAATGCTCATCTTCGCCTTCTAAAATTTGCACATAACTACGGTAACGAGAATAGGCAATTTCATCATTATCTAAAGCTTCCTTTACCGCACATTTAGGCTCGTCAAGGTGTATACAATTGTTGAATTTGCAATCTTGCTTTAACGCAAAAAACTCTGGAAAATAATCACCGACTTCTTCCTTATCCATATCTACCACTCCAAAACCCTTTATCCCAGGTGTATCAATAATTTTAGCCCCAAAACCTAAATCGAACATCTCGGCAAAAGTGGTAGTGTGCTGACCCTGCATATGTTGTGACGAAATAGCTTTTGTTTTTAAATCCAGTTCAGGTTCTATGGCATTAACCAATGTAGACTTCCCAACACCAGAATGGCCAGCAAACATGCTTACCTTATCTTTCATTAAGGACTTAACCTGGTCTATATTTTTACCATTTTTAGCCGATATGCCAATGCACTCATAACCTATTTTACGATATACATGTGCTAAATATTTCACCTCATGAAGTGCATCACCATAATAGGTATCAATTTTATTGAACAATAAAATGGTCTTAACCGAATAGGCTTCTGCCGTTACCAAAAAACGATCTATAAAACTTGTAAATGTTGGCGGATTATCAATTGTAATCAGTAAAAAAACCTGATCTATATTGGCTGCAATAATATGGGTTTGCTTAGAAAGGTTAACCGATTTTCTAACAATATAGTTTTCACGGCCGTGAATATTTTCTATAACACCAGTAACCTCATCATTTTTAGTTTCGAGCTCAAAATCCACTATATCGCCTACCGCAATTGGATTCGTGCTTTTTATACCTTTTAAGCGAAATTTACCTTTAATTCTGCATAAATACGTAGCACCTAAATCGGTTTTTACCGTGTACCAACTTCCTGTAGATTTATAAACAATTCCTGTCATTACTACAAAGATGCTAAATTTCTAATTAGCATTTATAATCTTCTCTTGATGATTTATAGATTCTTGATGTACCGCTTTAAAAACCCGTAAAATAAATTCCTCACTTAAATTCTTTTCTTCTCCTTGCAAAATCATTTTACCTAATATTTCATTCCACCGTTTTGTTTGTAGTACTGCCACATTAAATTCTTTTTTAAGTGCTCCTATATCATCAGCAACTTTCATACGCTTACCGAGCATTTCAATTAGCTGGTGGTCTATCACATCTATCTGTGTACGAAGTGTGTTAATTTTATTTTTAAACTCTGCTGCTTCCCCAGTTTCTTTTCTAATTTTTAAATCTTCCATAAACTGAATTAGGGTCTCAGGTGTAATCTGTTGAGCAGCATCGCTCCATGCATTATCAGGATCAAAATGGGTTTCAACCATTAAACCATCATAGTTTAAATCTAATGCTGTTTGACATAAATCGAAAATAATATCACGTCGTCCAGCAATATGTGAAGGATCCAAGATTAATGGCAAGTCTGGAAACCTATTTTGCAAATCGATAGGTAACTGCCATTCTGGGTTATTACGGTAACGCGTTTTTTCATAAGTTGAAAAGCCTCTATGAATAACCCCTAAATTCTTAATATTTGCGGTATGAAAACGCTCTACGGCTCCAAGCCATAAAGCTAAATCTGGATTAACCGGATTTTTTATCATAACAGGTTTTTCGGTTCCTTTTAAAGCTTCTGCAATTTCTTGTACAATAAACGGACTTACTGTTGTTCTTGCACCAATCCATAACACATCAACATCGTGCTGTAAAGCTAATTCTACATGGTTGGCATTAGCTACTTCTGTAGAAATAAGCATTCCGGTTTCCTCTTTAGCTTTTTGCAACCACTTTAATCCCAAAGCACCTACTCCTTCAAAGTTTCCTGGCCTTGTTCTTGGCTTCCAAATACCGGCTCGTAAAACTGTAGCGTCACTATCTTTTAATTGATGAGCAATTTTAAGCACTTGAGATTCCGTTTCTGCACTACAAGGCCCTGCTATTACCAATGGATGACTTAATCCAAAGTTATCTAACCAATTTCTTAATTCTTTCTTGTTTTCCATACTCTTATTATTAAGCAATTCCGTTTAATATTTCTTTTATATGATTGGTATTAGCCATTTCATTATGAATTTTGTCAAAATTATCATTTTCCAAATGCGTTTTAAATGCTTTTAGATTCTGAATGTATTCCTCTAGGGTTTCAATCACATTAGTTTTATTTTGTTTAAATATTGGTGTCCACATATCTGGGGAACTTTTGGCCAAACGAACTGTTGAGGCAAAGCCACTTCCGGCCATATCAAAAATATCGCGTTCGTTTTTTTCTTTTTCAATAACCGTTTTCCCTAACATAAAGGAGCTTATATGCGATAAATGCGACACATAAGCAATGTGCTTGTCATGCGCTTCAGGGTTCATATAGCGAATGCGCATTCCCATAATTTTAAATATAGTTAAAGCGCGTTCTTGAAGCTTGAATGCTGTTTTTTCTATTTCACAAATTATATTGGTTTTGCCTTTAAATAAACCTAACAAAGCCGCTTCCGGTCCTGAAAATTCTGTACCTGCTATAGGATGCGTTGCCAAAAAATTTCTCCGTTTAGAGTGATTTTCAACAGCTTTACAAATTTCAACTTTAGTAGAACCAGATTCCATAACCAAAGTATCGTCACCAACTACATCTAAAACTTTAGGCAAAAGCTCTACAGCTGCATCAACCGGAATTGATAAAATAACACTATCAGCCTGTTTTAAATCGTTCCATTCTGCCTTAAAATCAATTACTCCCAGCTTTATAGCTTTTTCTAGATGTGCTTCATTGGTATCTATTCCATAAATTGAAATTTCAGGATTTAAGTGTTTAACATCCTTCGCAATACTACCGCCTATTAACCCTACACCTATTATATAAATATTCTTCATAATCTAAATTCTTGCAATAGCCTCTTCAATATCTTCTGTATTTGCACAAAGTGAAAACCTAACATAGCCTTCGCCATTACTACCAAAAATTGTTCCTGGCGCAATAAAAATGTCATTTTCCTTTAATAGTAAATCAATAAACTCTTCCGATTTTATATAAGGCGGCAACTTGGCCCAAACAAACATTCCCGATGCATTTTTATTGTAAGTACAATTTAAGGCATCGGCCAGTTTCCAGATTAGTTCACGACGCTGCTTATAAACCTGATTTAAGCTAACATACCATAGCTTTGAGCAATTTAAGGCTTCAATAGCTGCTTTTTGAACACCGTAAAGCATACCTGAATCCATATTACTTTTCACTTTCAAAATGGCATTAATAAATTCTGATTTTCCTAAAACCATCCCAACGCGCCATCCTGCCATATTAAAAGTCTTACTCAAACTATTAAGTTCCAAACACACGTCTTTAGCTCCCGAAACCTGAAATATGCTTTTAGGTTCTGTGTTTAAAATAAAACTATAAGGATTATCATTAACCAATAAAATATTATGCCGCTTGGCAAAAGATACTAACCTTGTAAAAATAGCATCACTGCCTTTTGCTCCTGTTGGCATATGCGGATAATTTATCCACATAAGTTTTACTTGTGATAAGTCTTGCTTTTCTAAAAGTTCTAAATCTGGCAACCAATCATTTTCTTCCGTTAAACTATATAAAATAGGTTTTGCACCTACCAACTTTGTAACTGATGTGTAAGTAGGATATCCTGGATTGGGAATTAAAACTTGATCACCTGCATTTAAAAACGCCATGGAAATATGCATAATACCTTCCTTACTTCCCATTAATGGCAATACCTCTGTTGATGGGCTTAAATACACATTGTATTGCTCTCTATAAAAGGAAACCATGGCTTCGCGCAACTCTGGAAGGCCTTGATAACTTTGATATTGATTGGCTTTAGGGTTAGTAAAACTCTCGGCTAAAGCCGAGATAACTTTTTGTGGCGGACTTAAATCTGGGCTACCAATTCCTAAATTAATAACGGGCTTACCATTTGCCATAAGCAACCTAACCTCTCTTAATTTTTTAGAAAAGTAGTACTCCTCAACCGTTTGTAATCGATTTGCTAATTCAATCATGATCTTGCTTGTTTATACAGCCCTAATACTTTAAAATCTTCTGCCATAATTTTGATAATGGATTGTGCTTTTTCAAAATCGTTGTAATCGTCAAAAGTAACATCAACAAAAAAGGCATATTTCCAAGGCGTTTCAATTTTTGGTAGCGATTGTATTTTGGTTAAGTTCAATTTACAATCGCTCATAACATTTAATATGGTAGCCAAGCTCCCTCGTTTATGCTCTAGTTGAAATTTTATAGATGCCTTATTTATTTCTCCTTTTGGAATTTCATGATTTTCACGCTTTACTATAACAAAGCGTGTTTCATTATGCTTAATTGTTTGAATACTTCTTGCTAATATGTTGAGCTCAAACAAATCAGCTGCAAGATAACTTCCAATAGCTGCAACTCCTTTTAATTGGTTTTGTTGAATACGTTTGGCCACTTCGGCTGTGTCCTTATCTTCAACCAACTTAATATGAGGATATTGTTTTAAAAACACCTTGCATTGCAACAAAGCCATAGGATGCGAACATACCTCATTAATATCTTCAATTGTTTGCCCTGGCAATACCATGAGATGGTGCTGAATATCTAAATAATATTCACCAACTATATGCAGGTTATATCCATCAATCAAAGCATAATTGGGTATTATTGAGCCTGCAATAGAATTCTCGATAGCCATAACAACAGCATCAGCTTGTTTTGACAATAGGGTGTCTACTGCTTTATCAAAAGACAAACATTCCTTTAAAACAACGGTATCACCAAAGTAGTTTTTTGCAACTATATGATGAAACGATCCTTGAACTCCTTGTATGGCAACAGATTTTATCATAAACAAAAAAAGTCTCGATTATTAACCGAGACTTTTATCTAATATATTTTTAATTAAAAATTACATATACTGCGTCTCGTTTCTTTTTTGATAAAAGAAATAAAACCAGTTATAATATGTAAAATTCGTACTTGCTTTCATAATTACATAGGCTAAAGTAATTAATAAATTGAAAAAACAAAATCTTTTTTCTGTTGTTTTAGCATTATAACGTTTTCGTAAAGTAAATCCTTTAAAAATAATAGTTATTTTTGAAACAAATTATAAGCGGTCTATGTCTATAAAAGTTGAAAACCTCACAAAACTTTACGGAACCCAAAAGGCGTTAAACAATATATCCTTTAACGTTAAAAAACCAGAAATTGTTGGATTTTTAGGTCCAAATGGCGCTGGCAAGTCTACTATGATGAAGATACTAACCACGTTTATTGAAGCTACAGATGGCATAGCACTAGTTAACAGTTTTGATGTTGACTCTCAAAAACAGGACGTACAAAAAAGTGTTGGGTACTTACCAGAACACAATCCGTTGTATTTAGACCAATATGTTAGAGAATATTTAGCTTTTAATGCCCAAGTTTATTGTGTTTCAAAAGATAGAATTCAAGAGGTTATTGAATTAACAGGGCTTACACCTGAAGCGCACAAAAAAATTGGCCAGTTATCCAAAGGATACAGACAGCGTGTTGGCTTAGCTAATGCCTTGTTGCATAATCCTGAAGTCTTGATTCTTGATGAACCTACAACAGGATTAGATCCAAATCAGTTAATTGATATTAGAAAATTGATTAAGAATTTAGGACAAGATAAAACCGTATTCCTTTCCACACATATTATGCAAGAAGTTGAAGCTATGTGCGATAGGGTTATTATCATCAATAAAGGTGAAATTGTTGCAAATAAAACACTTAAGGAATTACGGGATGACAAAGAACAAGTTGTAATAGTTGAATTTGATTATCGTGTTGAAGACGCTTTTCTTTTAAAATTACCTAAAGTGAAACAGGTAACAAACACTTACGATTTTGTTTATGAAATTACTTTTAATACTGCCGAAGACATGCGCTCTCATGTATTTGATTTTGCGCATGACAATCAACTAAAAATCCTTCAGCTCAATCAAAAAAATGCTAGCTTGGAAAGTTTGTTTAGGGAATTGACTAATTAGAGATAAAACTTCAGTTTAAGAAATTTTCTGCTTTTAGAATTTTCACTTAACCACTTCCAGAATTATAATTGGGAATTTATCTTTTAACCTCCTTTGTTCATCGCTATATCCTTCTGGATTCTCGTACTCATACTTCTTGAAGATTGTTTGATTAGCTTTCCGTAGTTGATTTATTGCATTAAAATGGGACGAAAGAACTGTGATGTAATTTTGATATGTTGCTTTATCCTCAAACTGATAAATAAAAATAGTTTCTTTAGATTGATGGGTTTTAAATTCTTTAATTAAGTCATCTTTATTCACAAATTTATTATTCCAATAAATTTGTTTACCAACAGAAATAAGAACACTATCCCTTAATCTTGATTTAGTCGCATCAAGCGAATCACTATCAAAAAATGAAGGTGGCAACAAGCTTTTAGCATCACTAATTTTTAAAAAACCTTTATTTAAACGTTTACTAATTTCTTTCTCTTCAAATCTATTTTCTAATGCCTCATCAGTACTTACTTTGTAAGAAATTAATCTCTGATCGATATTTAAAAGAATTTGTTCCAAACGTTTTAAATTATGGATGTTTAAACTTTTGTTGGCTTCAATGCTTATGGTAAAAAACGGAATCATCTCTTCTCTTATATTCGATCTTTCGCGAGTAATAAAATCTGGTATATCATCAAAAGTATACTTTTTCTTATTAGAGTAAAAATGAAGGATTCCTAAACTATCTTCATCTAGTTTTATCGTAACAGAATTAAATCTAAAATTTTTTTGCTCACTATAATAAGAAGAATATGGCAATTCCATTATTGGGTTATTCTTAAGCATAGCTTTGTCTAACCCTTTATAGTTAACGATGTTAATTTTACCTAATCCTAAAGAAATAAATAATAGGAATATAACATGTAACCCTATAAATTTTAAACGAGTTATATTTTTTAATAAAAAATTAAAAGATTTTAATGACTCTAAATATAATACTAGAATAAGAAGAAATGAGACTTCTTTAAAATATGGTAAAAATTCGTATTCCATACAACACATAGAAAAAACACCAAAGGAAAGGCCTATTTTTGCAAACCAGTATGAAAAATTAAAACTTAAAAAAATATTATCATTTAAAAGCCGTTTTCGCTTTGAGTTAAATCTATGAGTTACTTTTTGTGGTCTGCTAAAAACAAAATTAAATGCAATAGAATTACCAAAAACAACAGATAAAGAGGCAAAAAAAAGATTGTAATATTCTCTATTTTCTTCAGAAAGAATATTAGGCTCATTATCCAAACTTGTTGCCATTACTCTGAATACTTCTCTTAAAACATAAAAAAATGAATAGATAGTTAATGCAGATGCTATTCCAATAATGACAGCTATAATTAATCTGCCTTTAGGAATAGATTTCATTTTAATTGAAGAATCATAAAAAAGACTTCTAAACTTCATATTACAATTAGATATCAATTATAAGTATGGAATTGACATAAAAAGTTTCACAAATTAGAATGAAATTATTCAAAAATAAGTTCGCCAGTATAATGTTGAATAACATCTATAACATCAGGTCTATTAATCGATATTAAATTTCCTGTTCCATATAAATTTCCTGTTAATTCTTGTTGCGGATTCACAATAATATCATTGCTCCCTCTGTGATAGACATCAACATGTTGAGCCACCAAACTTTCACCTTCAAAACGGCCGATGCCAGAATAAAAACCTACAAATAAATTGTCTACTTCACCAGAAATATAAAAGGATGATAAATTGTTAGAAACGATACGAAGCCTATTGACATTAACAGCCAAACTAAAATTACCACTCGTTATAGTGCCTTCACCACTAACATCTTCAGAAAACAATTTTAAAACATCGTAATTTAATGTCCCTTCAGAAACAACAGAGTATTGTGTAGAACTTCTAATATCGGTAATATTAGGTGCTGAAACATAGATAGTGGTTAGTCCATATTCGCGAACAAAATTACAGGTATTGTTATTGTTAAGCTGCAACTCATCTCCAACAACCTTTGCTTCAACATCATTTATTAGATATTCACCAGATTCAACAATTACAGAAAAATCAGCCGCTTCCTTTACCACCAATTTAATATCGCGATTTACGAGAATTTTACTAAAACTTGTAACACTAACTTCCTGTTGAACTGTTGTTCCTGCATTTTGAATACAATCAAAAGCATCTTCCTTACTACAAGAAACAATCAGTACTACAGTTACTATGTAAATTATTCTTTTCATAATCATTACAATCGTATTCCAACACCAAATTCAACAGCCTCGGCCTTTGCTCCGTGAGACTTTAGAGAAATGGCCCCAAACCATTTATCGCCGAAATAACGTTTCAGTCCGATTCTAAAATAAGTCCTACCTTCAAAATCAAACGGATAATAAATATAATAACCTAATTGGGTAATAATTGAGAATCGGTTTATAAATAATTCGTGCCCAGCAAAAAGTCCAACACGTTTATAATCTTCATCGCCAGATACGTTTTCTTCAGGAAATGATACCGATTGATAATAAATCAACTCTTTTAAAAACATTGAAAAAAAGGCATCTACACCCAACTGTACAGCACTTTTATGCGATAGCCGTTTGTCGGCATAAGCAGATAGAATATAAAATGGATATTGCCCGCTTCCTACTACATCACTTTCATTGATTCCACTTCTAAAAACCAAATTATACTTTATGGGCTGTGTAAATTTTTCTTTAGTAATAGTATGAATATACTCCTGGTCTTCATCATCTAAATTATAGGTCATCCCTACATTAAAAGCAATAGTATTTATACTAGCGTTAGGTGCTTTTATATTGGCATTGGAATAATGAACCAAAGATAATCCGGCTTGAACCCCAAAATTTTTAAACAAGCGTTCTTTTTTATAATTAAGCATGACGTAGGTGCTGCTTAAAAAATGGGTACCAAAGGCATTGTTCCTATAATTTGTTTCTTTATCATAGGGGTTGGTTGTGTAGCCAATTCCCTGTCCTATTCTAAAGACTAAATGACGTTTTAAAAAGTAAAAATTGTAATGCGCATAAACGGCAAAATTGTTTCCTAAAACTTCATTCTTTAAATCTTGATAGGCAAATGACACACCATAATCAGGATAGCCATAGCGTTGTTCCCAATCTTCATTTCCAAATGTTTTTTTATTCCAACTCAAAATAAAACCACTAGGATGCCCTTGGATCAAATGCAGGATATCATCGTTATGATTGGCTATAGTCCCGTGAAAATAGTTGAGATCAAAATACGAATCTGTAAGCTTTTTTTGGGAATAAAGCAGACTAACACTCACGCAAAAAATACAAAATAGAAGTTTCTTCATGAAAAGGTTTAAGGCGTAAATGTAAATAATTTCTTATTAGATACTATTTTAATTGTTTTAAGGCGTTTTCCAATAAATTAAATATGGTTTCAATATCTTCTTTTTTGGCTGTACCAACAGACAGTCTAAACCAATTAGAATCTGTTGATGTTCCAAAAGCATAAAAAGGTACGATGGCTAACTTTGCCTCTTGAATTAGATAACTGGTAACATCTTGAATAGTATTAAGCACAGTTCCATTAGCAGTAGTCATTCCAACTAAATCAAATTGAACGGTTAAATATAAAGCTGCTTGTGGCTCAATAGCTTTAACTGAAAAGCCTTTACTTTCTAAATCGTTAAATCCTTTATAAAAAGCAACCAATCTCTCATTTAACTCACTTTTAATATGTTCTAAATAATTGGATACCGGTTTGTCTTGCTGTAAATAAGCAGCTGTAGCCATTTGTTCGGCTTTAGGAGCCCAAGCACCAATATGACTTAACATAGCTTTCATTTTACTAATGACATGATTTGGTCCAAATGCCCAACCTACACGAACACCGGTTGCGGCAAAAGCCTTGGAAATTCCATCAACAAAAATAGTATACTCTCGCATATCAGGAACTAATTCTACTGGATTGTAGTGTACGGTATCACCATAGGTTAATTGCCAATATATTTGGTCGTATAAAAGATAAAGTGGTTTCATGTTTTCACGCTCTCGCCTTTTGTTTTCCAATAGAACTAATTCAGAAATGTCTTGCAAAACCTCTTTCGTAAAGGTTGTTCCTGTTGGATTTAACGGTGAGCATAAAGCAATTAAGTTTACATCTTGAATATGTGGCTCTAAATCAGAAGCCGTTGGCATAAACTTATTTTCGGCTTTCGTTTCTACAATTACCGCATTGTTTCTAGACAAGTAGGTATAAGCATCATTATTCCATGATGGCACAGGATATAAAACGGTATCATTAATATCTAAAATGGTTTGATAAACGGCATAAATTAATGGTCTAGCGCCTCCTGAAATTAAAATATCGTCCTTAGAATACTCTAAACCTAAATTCTTTGATAGATATTTTGAAACACTTGCCCGCAAGCCTTCCATACCATTTGCAGCCGGATAATTGGTTTCGTTATTATTATAGGCTTTTACTATTTCAGTATTCAATTCTTCGGGGATTGGAAAAATTGACGCATCAAAATCACCAATAGTTTGATTATAAATCACTTCACCTTGCGCTTTCAATGCATTAACTTCTCCAGCAATTTTAATGATTTCTGAACCTTTTAAACCTTCGGCTAATTTTGATGTTTTCATGTTGAATTAATTTTTCGCAAAAATACAGTTTCTTGGCTTATTTCTGCAACAAGACAACCTGTTTTATCAAAACACCTGTGAAGCTATGGCTTTTATGTTATCACTTTTGCCCATAGAATAGTAGTGGAGTATTGGTATACCCGCTTTCTGCAACTCTTTGGATTGTTTAATACACCATTCTATCCCAACTTGCCTAACATGTTCGTTGTTTTTGCATTTAATAATTTCAAGAATCAAATCTTCGGGTAAATCAACATGAAATCTGTGCGGAATTAAGTTCAATTGTTTTTTGGTTGCAATGGGTTTTAATCCAGGTATTATAGGAATTGTAATGCCTTCTTGCCTGCATTTTTCCACAAACTTGAAGTATTTATCATTATCAAAGAACATTTGGGTTACAATATATTCTGCACCCTTCTTTATTTTCTTTTTTAAAAAATGGATGTCACTTTCTAAACTGGGAGCTTCCATGTGTTTTTCAGGATAGGCTGCTACACCTATGCAAAAATTGGTCTTTGATGAGTTTTGCAAATCGTCATCTAGATAATTCCCTTGATTTAACTCTTGTATTTGATGTACCAATTCACTTGCATAAGCATGCCCTTCTTTTTCGGGTTTAAAATAGGTCTCGGTTTTTACAGCATCGCCTCGTAAGGCCATGACATTATCGATCCCTAAAAAATCCAAATCAATCAAGAAATTCTCCGTGTCTTCTTTGGTGAAACCTCCACATAAAATATGTGGAATGGCATCTACGTTATACTTGTTCTGAATAGCTGCACAAATACCAACCGTTCCAGGTCGCTTTTTTACAACTTGCTTTTTTAGTAATCCATTACCAGCGTCCTTATACGTATACTCTTCTCGGTGGTAAGTAACATCAATAAATGGTGGTTTGAATTCTATTAAAGGATCAATGTTATCAAAAATGGATTGAATGTGCTGACCTTTTAATGGTGGCAAAATTTCGAATGAGAATTGTGTCTTTCCGTTGGCTTTTTTTATGTGTTCTGTAACTTTCATACTAATTTGTTAAGTTAGGATTCAACCATTTATTAGCGGCTTCTTTGCTTATGTTCCTTCGCTTAGCGTAATCTTCCAATTGGTCTTTGGTAATTTTCCCTAAACCAAAATATTTAGCTTCAGGATTTGCAAAATAATAACCGCTTACGCTTGCTGCTGGCCACATCGCAAGACTTTCGGTAAGTTTTACACCAATGGTTTCTTCAACTTTTAAAATATCCCAAATGGTCTTTTTCTCTAAATGATCTGGGCAAGCTGGGTAACCAGGGGCTGGACGGATACCTTTATAGTTTTCGGCAATTAATTCTTCGTTAGTTAAATGTTCTTCGGAAGCGTAATTCCAATGTTTGGTACGTACTTCTTTATGTAAATATTCTGCGAAAGCTTCAGCTAATCTATCGGCTAATGCTTTAATCATTATGGAATTATAATCGTCGTGATTCGCTTCAAATTCTTTTGCTAATTCCTCGGTTCCAAAACCTGTAGTTACGCAAAAACAACCGATGTAATCTTGAATTCCTGTGTCTTTAGGCGCAATAAAATCGGCTAATGCAAAATTGGGAACGCCTTCTCTTTTTTTAAGTTGCTGACGCAGTGTTAGGAATTGGTGTTTGGTGTTTGGTATTTGGTTTTCAACCGTTACTTCAATATCATCATCATTTACCGTATTTGCTGGAAATAAACCAAAAACGGCTTTAGCTTTCAGTAGTTTTTCATCAAATACTTTTTGAAGTAATACTTTAGCGTCTTTAAACAACTCAGTAGCTTGTTTACCAACAATATTGTCGGTTAAAATATCTGGATATTTTCCGTGTAAATCCCAACTTCTAAAAAATGGCGACCAATCGATATAGTCTTCTAAAATAGTAATATCAAAATCTTGAATATCTTGTATTCCTAATTGTTTTGGTTTTACAATTTCAGTTGTTTTCCAATCGATTTTAAATTTTCGTTCACGTGCTTCTTCAATAGAGACATATTCTTTTTGCTTACCGCGTTTTAAAAACTGTTCACGGAATTTTTCGTATTCCTCACGAATCTGTTCTTTATACACTTTGTTGTCTTTTTGCAACAGATTTCCAACAACCGTTACAGCTCGAGACGCATCGTTTACATGTACAACAGTATTGGAATAATGTGGTGCAATTTTTACTGCAGAATGTGCTCTAGACGTTGTTGCGCCACCAATTAATAAAGGAATATTGAAACCTTGTTTTTCCATTTCTTGTGACACATAAACCATCTCGTCCAACGAAGGTGTTATCAATCCGCTTAAACCAATCACATCGACATTTTCTTTTTTGGCAGTTTCAATGATTTTTTCTGGCGGAACCATAACACCTAAATCGACTATTTCATAGTTATTGCAACCCAAAACAACACTCACAATATTTTTACCAATATCGTGTACATCGCCTTTTACAGTTGCCATAAGAACCTTGCCCTGCCTCCTAACCTCCAAAGGAGGAACCGCAAGATTCTCCTTAATTCGTGTTAAAACATCATCTAACTTACCCAGCACTTCTTCATTAGTAAACCTAACAACACGGTAACCTTCATTTTCTAACCATTTTGTTCTTTCTTCATCTGAAGTTTTATTTTCTGGTAATTGATGTATTGAACCATCTACCTCAACAATAAGGTTGGCTTTAAGGCAAATAAAATCTGCTATATAACTTCCAATAATATGTTGTCTTCTAAACTTAAAACCATCTAATTGTTTATTACTTAAAACATTCCACAACAATGATTCGGCTTCAGTAGGTTGATTACGCATCTGTTTTGCAAAATCTTTTAGTAAACTATAAAGTAATGGATCGGCAGTTTTCCAATGTAAAGTCCCCTTTGGGGATTTAGGGGCTTTTTTTTCAGCTTCAATATAAGGTTGCAAATAAGCGACTGCTTTTTTCATCACACGAGCCGATTTTACGACTTGCGGCAAGAACATTTTTCCACTTCCAAACAAATCGCCAACCACATTCATCCCTATCATTAAATGACCTTCGATAACTTCAATAGGTTTATTTACAACTTGTCGCGCTTCTTCAACATCTTCAACAATAAACGCATCAATACCTTTTACCAAAGCGTGCGTAATGCGGTCTTGTAAAGGTTCGCTTCGCCATTCTTGCACTTTTGCTACATCGTCTTTTTTCTGTCCTTTTACAGTTTCGGCAAATTGTAGTAAGCGTTCGGTTGCATCGTCTCGTTTATCAAAAAGTACATCTTCAACGTGTTCTAATAAATCCTTCGGAATTTCGTCATACACTTCCAACATGGTTGGATTTACGATTCCCATATTCATTCCGTGTTGAATCGCGTGATATAAAAATGCTGCGTTAATGGCTTCACGCACGACATTGTTTCCTCTAAATGAAAACGATACGTTACTTACGCCACCAGAAACGCTAGCGTAAGGTAGATTTTCTTTAATCCATTTTGTGGCATTAAAAAAGTCTAAAGCATTTAAGCGATGCTCTTCCATTCCGGTTGCTACAGGAAAAATATTTGGATCGAAAATGATGTCTTCTGGTGGAAAATGAACTTGATTTACCAAAATATTGTAAGAGCGTTTACAGATTTCAATCCTGCGCTCATAGGTATCGGCTTGACCATCTTCATCAAACGCCATAACAATTACTGCTGCACCATATCGTTTAATAAGTTTCGCATGATGAATAAAGGTTGCTTCGCCTTCTTTTAAACTGATAGAATTTACGACCGATTTACCTTGTACGACTTGCAAACCAGCTTCGATAATGTCCCATTTGGAACTATCTATCATAATTGGTAATCGTGCAATATCTGGCTCTGATGCGATAAGATTTAAGAAGGTTACCATGGCGTGTTTTCCGTCAAGCATACCTTCATCCATATTAACATCGATGATTTGTGCACCACCTTCTACTTGATCTCTAGCAACATCCAACGCTTCGGCATAGTTTTCTTCTTTTATTAATCGTAAAAATTTACGTGAACCAGTAACGTTAGTACGTTCACCTACGTTTATAAAATTGCTTTCTGGTGTTATTATTAATGGTTCTAGACCGGAAAGTTTTAGATATCGGTTTTTATTCTCTTTCATACATTAAAAGTTCTCGACTGCGCTCGAACCGACAGCTCTTGGTTTGTAATTAGCAGCAACTTCAGCAATCGCTTTTATATGTTCAGGTGTTGTACCACAACAACCGCCGATAATATTTACCAAACCATCTTTTAGATAGTTTTCTATAAGCTGTTGCATTTGTTTGGCTGTTTGGTCGTACTCGCCAAATGCATTTGGCAATCCTGCGTTTGGATGTGCCGATATGTAAAATTCGGTTTCGTGAGATAAGCGTTTTAAATACGGTTGCAATTGGTCTGCGCCAAGTGCGCAATTAAAACCGACACTTAATAACGGGATATGTGATATTGAAATTAAAAACGCTTCGACAGTTTGACCAGACAAAGTCCTACCAGAAGCATCGGTAATTGTACCAGATACCATAACCGGAATATCAATATTGCGCTCTTCCTTAACTTCTTGAATGGCAAATAATGCTGCTTTGGCATTTAGCGTGTCAAAAATAGTTTCGACTAACAAAATATCGCTTCCACCATCTATCAAGGCTTCTACTTGTTGTTTGTAAGCTATGCGCAATTCGTTAAAGGTTACTGCGCGATATTCTGGTCTGTTTACATCTGGACTTAAGCTTGCTGTACGATTTGTTGGTCCAATACTTCCAGCTACAAAACGCGGCTTTTTAGGATTGGCTTTTGTGAATTCTTCGGCAACTTGTTTAGCAATTTTTGCAGATTCAAAATTTAACTCGTATACCAAATCTCCCATATGGTAATCTGCCATACCAATGGTTGTTCCCGAAAACGTATTGGTTTCCACAATATCTGCGCCAGCTTCGAAATACTTTCGGTGTACTTCGGCAATAGCTTCGGGTTGCGTTAGGGATAATAAATCGTTGTTTCCTTTTAATGGATGTTTAAAGTCTTTGAATCTTGAACCACGAAAATCGTCTTCAGTAAAATTATAACGCTGCAACATGGTTCCCATAGCGCCATCAAGGACGAGGATACGTTTGCGAATTTCTTCAACTACATCAGCCATTTTTTAATTAATTTAATTGGTTAGACAGTTTAATTACATCGGAAAGCAATCCTCTTGCCGTCACGGCCTTTCCTGCTCCAGCACCTTGGATAACCAAAGGGTTTTCACCATAGGATTCGGTAAAGATTTCAAAAATGGAATCGGCTCCTCGCAACTGACCTATAGCAGATTGCTTCTTCTCTGAAACCAATTTTACTTCCAGAGTTTGGTTTACAACATCCAATTCACCCACATATCGCAATACAGCATCATTAGACAGTGATGCTAATCGATTTTGAAAAGGCACATCTAATTCCTTAATACGTGTTTTGAACTGATGCAATGTGGTTTTTCCGTTTAGTTGTTTAGGTACTAAAGACTCTATACTGACTTGTTGGAACTCGGCTTTTAAATTAAGCTCACGTGCCAAAATCAATACTTTTCTAGCCACATCATTACCAGATAAATCTTGCCTGGCATCAGGTTCTGTCAATCCTAATTTAGAGGCTTCTTGCAATACTTTTGAAAATGACTTATTCCTTTCAGAAAACACATTGAAAATATAACTTAATGAGCCTGAAAAAACGCCCTTAATTTTGGTGATTTGTTCACCAGAACCATAAAGATTTTTAATAGTTTCAATAATGGGCAATCCTGCACCAACGTTGGTTTCATAAAGAAAGGACTTATTATGCTTCTTTAAGGTATTACGAAGTGTGTTGTAAAAATCGTAATGTAGTGTATTGGCCACTTTATTTGCTGAAACAATATGAAAGCCATTTTCAACCAAAGACACATAATTTTTTACAAAATCAGTACTTGCGGTCGCATCTATCGCTATCAAATTCTGAAATTGTTGAGCCTTAACAAAACTTATAATTTCATTTACTTTATAAGGCACAGAAAATTTCTGAAAATCACAGTCCCAAGTATGTGTTAATCCATCTTCATTATAAAATGCCAACTTTGAATTCGTTACTACAGGGATCTTAATAGTAATATTCTGTTGTTGCAATTGTTTTTTGGCTGTATGTATCTGTTGTATAAGGGTACTCCCCACATTCCCAATGCCAAAAACAACAAGGTTTATAGTTTTATGGTTTGACATAATTTCTAGATTTATTTATTGAAGCAAAAGCTTGATTTAAGTCGTTAATTAAATCTTGAGAATGTTCAATACCGCAAGACAAACGGATAAGAGAGTCTTTAATACCAGACCGCAATCGCTTTTCCCTCGGAATTGAAGCATGTGTCATTTGTGGCGGATGACACAACAAGCTTTTAACACCTCCAAGACTTTCTGCCAATTTAAAATAGCTGGTATGGGTTACAAAGTTATTGGCGGCTTCTTGCGTGTCTTCTTTTAAAGAAAAGGACACAATACCTCCAAATAATCCATTTTGTTGACGTTTAGCAATGCTGTGGTTTTTGTGGGTGACCAATCCTGGAAAATATACATCCTGAACAGCATGGTGGTTAATTAAAAATGCGGCCACAGCAAAGGCATTTTCGCATTGCTTTTTGTATCGCAACTCCAACGTTTCAATACCCCGAATGGTTAAAAAACAGTCCCAAGGCCCTAAAACAGCACCTGATGCATTTTGAATAAACTTAACTTTTTCTGATAGCTCTTGTGTTTTTGTCACTACTAAACCAGCTACCAAATCGGAATGCCCTCCAATATATTTAGTACCGCTATGGATAATGATATCTGCTCCCAACGACAATGGTTTTTGAGCTATGGGACTCGCAAAAGTATTATCAACCACCAAATAAGCACCAACACTTTTAGCGATGATACCAATGGTTTGAATGTCGGATACTTTTAATGTTGGATTGGTTGGCGACTCGATCCAAACCAATTTGGTTTTACTACTAATGAGGTTGGCTACATTTTCTGCATCTGTGGTATCAACATAATGCACTTTAACACCTAACTTCTCATAGACATGTGTAAATAAACGGTATGCACCACCATAAATATCATCAACAGCTATAATTTCGTCACCTGCAGATAAGAGTTTCAATACAGCATCAATGGCTGCTAAACCTGTAGAAAAGGCAAAGCCAGAATGGCCTCCTTCCAATTCAGCAACTACATCTTCCAGTACTTTTCGAGTTGGGTTATTACTTCTTGCATAATCGAAACCTTTATTTACACCAGGGGCTTCCTGTATAAAGGTTGATGTTTGATACACGGGTACCGAGATTGCTCCAGTAAGCGGATCGCTTGGAATGGAATGAATAATTTTTGTTGCACTCATTTTTCTAATTTTTTTGAGTTAATAAATAATTAAAACAAAAGCCAAATGCGTCTCGAAAGACGTACCTAATAGAAAAATGTTAAAAAGAAATTGGCGAATTACCGATAGGCAATTACGTTTGAGTTATCTATCCAACGTTTTATAAATAAAACATCAAGTAGAATGTAGCACCTTCTTTGTATGGAACAAAGGGTTGCTAAGGCTTCATAGGGTCTATTCCCTCCACCTTTCTTGATAACATTTCAGTAAGTTTTTGAACTTTGTGAGCACAAATATTGCAACACAAATTTTTAAAAACCAAATTATTTTACAAAAAAAATGAAATGAGGTTAGGTTTTATTTTATTTTTTTACTTTTGCCAAACAATTAATTAGAGGAAAAATTTGTCTGATTGCAACCTCATTAAAAAATGCTAAAGCAGTACTTTTTTCACTTCTTTAGCTAGCATGCCATCTCACTTATTTTTCTTAATTTAAACCCAATTTAAAATTAGGATTTATGCCATATTTATTTACTTCGGAAAGTGTTTCTGAAGGCCACCCAGATAAAGTAGCCGATCAGATTAGTGATGCCCTAATCGATCATTTTTTAGCATTCGATAAAGACTCAAAAGTAGCCTGTGAAACCTTGGTTACAACTGGTCAAGTTGTGCTGGCTGGAGAAGTCAAGTCTAACACGTATTTGGATGTTCAAAAAATAGCTCGTGACACTATTAATAAAATTGGCTACACCAAAAGCGCATATATGTTTGATGGTAATTCTTGTGGTGTGTTTTCGGCCATTCACGAACAATCTGAAGATATTAATCGTGGAGTAGATCGTGAAAGCAAAGAAGAGCAAGGTGCTGGCGACCAAGGTATGATGTTTGGTTATGCTACTCGCGAAACAGAGAATTACATGCCGTTGGCATTAGATTTAGCACACAGAATTCTAATTGAATTGGCAGAACTGCGCAGAGAAAACAAAGATATTAACTATTTAAGACCAGATTCAAAAAGTCAGGTTACCATTGAGTATAGTGATGATAATGTTCCGCAACGTATTGATTCCATTGTAGTATCTACACAACATGACGATTTTGGAACTGATGATGAGATGTTAGCTAAAATTCGTAAGGATATTGTTGAAATTTTAGTTCCAAGAGTGGTTGCAAAACTTCCTGAACAAATACAAGCTTTATTTAATACAGAAATAAAATACCATATAAACCCAACTGGAAAGTTTGTTATTGGAGGACCACATGGAGACACCGGTTTAACTGGACGAAAAATAATTGTTGACACGTATGGTGGTAAAGGTGCTCATGGTGGTGGCGCTTTTTCAGGGAAAGACCCAAGCAAGGTAGATAGAAGTGCTGCTTATGCTACCAGACATATTGCAAAAAACTTGGTAGCGGCTGGTGTTTGTGACGAAGTTTTAGTACAGGTAAGTTATGCTATTGGTGTTGTTGAACCAATGGGAATATTTATTGACACTTATGGGACTTGCCCATTTAATATGACTGATGGTGAAATTGCCCAAAAAGTTTCTGAAATTTTTGATATGCGACCATCTGCTATCGAGGAAAGATTAAAACTACGCCAACCGATGTATAGCGAAACAGCTGCTTATGGACATATGGGACGCAAAAGTGAAACGGTTAGCAAGACATTTGAGCAACCCAATGGTGACCCAATTACACTAGATGTAGAACTCTTTACTTGGGAAAAACTAGATTATGTTGATAAGGTTCGAAAAGCCTTCGATATTATGTAATGTATTAGAATAAAAAAGCCTCACAATTGTGAGGCTTCTTGTTTTATAAGTTATAAATAACCCTAAAGGTTACAAATCGTGGTTGTATAAAATATTCTGTAGCACTAACCGATAAACCACCAGCATTGGTATTCGCTTGAGACTGCGTATTTAATAAGTTAGTTGCTTTTAACTCAAACTCCCAATTAGCATCTGGATCTTTACGATATGCTAAAGATGCATCCCAAAAATCGAAACTGTTTAGGGTTCTATCTGGATCACTTAAACTTGTATATTGATATTCAGATCTTAAAGTTAATGACTTCCAAAGTAAAATGTCTATCTCTGCACGAGGAGTTCCCGTATAAAAGCGAGTTGTTTGGCTACCTTGATCGTTATTTTGGATTCTGTAATCATACCCTATTTCAAAGTTAGGTGCCTCTTTAAAATTAGAGCGTAATTCTAATCCGTAATTTTGAGTAAAGCTTTCGTTAACAGAACGCGTAAGATTATCAGGATCGTTACTTGTTGAAATAAATTGATTAAACTTTCCGTATGTGAAACTTGCATTAGCAGATGCTCTTAATTTACCAAACGATCTCTGAAAACGTCCAAAAGCATTAAAAGTTTCATCTGCAAAATTAGAATTAAAAGGCGAGCTAACCCTTACAACACTATTTTCCTGGAAAGTAGAAGCTGTACGTATTCTATCAATATTTTTAGTATAACTAATTCGTGCAAAAACATTGGTGTAATTAAACATGTTAAAACTGAAATAGTTTAAACTTAAATTATGTGCTAAAGCACTTTCTAGTTGTTGATTACCACTAAAAAATGCATTATAGTTATTTAAAACTAAACCTTCGGCTAATTGATTAACATCGGTAAATTGTGTTACCATCCGATAATCAAACGTAATTTGCTCACTTTTCTTAAGCTGAATTCTTGCATTAAAATCTGGTAATAGTCTTACAAAATTATCTGTAAAACTCACACCAAACTGATTATTTCTAGCACTGTACGTGTGCGCCGTAAATCCAGGGGTAAGTGTAAAAATGCCTAATTTTACACGATAATGTACGCCAAGATATACGTCTGAAAATGTATAATCTATATCGTTTTCTGGGCTATTATTATTAGGTTGATTGTTAAATTCTGAACCATTATCCAACGTTTGAAAAATACGTGAGTTAAATTTCTGGTTACTATAAATTGTACCCAACGTGAAATTAATATTACTCTTATCGTTTAATATATTCCAATAATCCACCTTGGCATCTATTTGATTTGTTTTAACACGACGCTCTTGGTTAACTACATAATTAACTTGATTTGGATCTAAGCCTAAAAAGTTTCCTGCATTTTCGTAAGAATCCTTGTCTTCAATTAAAGCATTATAAAATGGGTCTTCATCAGACCATAAATGTTGTGCTTCAAATGCAAAAATATTAGTGTCATTAAGTGTGTAATAATAGTTAAAGCGTTGATTAATGCTAAACGGATTTATATCTTCATTTTGATTCGTATTTCCTAAAACTGATGAGAAAAACTTTTGCTCTTGCGTTTCTTGAGACATACGCCCTAAAATTTCATAATCCAATTGGTTGTTAGCATTCTTTTTATAAGTTGTAGCTAATTTAATGGCACCTAAATCACTGCGTTGTGTTGTTCTGCTTTCGGTTTGTTCATCTGGTATGTCCAGTTCTGGATCTGTATAAACAATACTGTTATTTTCCTGCAGCTCAATTTTATTACCAGTATAAATTGCAAAACCAGTAATATCTAATTTATCATTAGGTGAGTAGCTAAAGTTAGCAGCACCAAATCTTGAGTTAATTTCTTTTGCTCTATCATTTTGCAGATTTAAAAATCCTAAGCCATTATTACCTAAACTAATATTAGTACCGTTATTTTGACTTGGCGCTCTATTGAAACCACCTCCGAAATTAAAATAATCTCGTCTAGAGAAAGCAATTTCACCTAAATTGTTGGCATCAGTAATGACATTGACGCTCATTTTTTTACTGTAATAAAATAATTTAGCTTGAGCGAGATATAAAGCCTGATCGGCAGCAGAAACACCGCCACCTCCAGTTACATTACCAAACCAGAAATTATCTTTACCTTCTTTTAGCTTAATATTCAAGGCAATATTATCTTGATTGTTTTGAACACCACTTAACTGACCAACTTCGGCATAATTTTTAAGCACTTGTACTTTATCAACCGCATTTGCAGGTATGTTTTTAGTAGCAAGTTTTGAATCACCATCAAAGAAATCCTTTCCTTCAACCATAACCTTGTTAACCACTTTACCTTCTACTTCCACTTGTCCATCTGCATTAATTTCAACACCAGGTAGGTTTTTAAGAACATCTTCTAATTTTCGTTCTGTTCCTGTATTAAAAGAATCGGCATTATAGATTAGCGTATCACCTTTAACGGTTACTGGCATTTCATATATTAACTCCACCTCATCTAAAGTATTATCGCTCTCTAAAACGAAGTCTCTAGTAACACTTTCTTCTTTTGTTGCAACAGCAACTTCAGCAGTTTTCATACCAATATAACTAACCTGAACTTTATAACTGGTATTCTTTTCTAATGATAATTTATAGCGTCCTTGGTCGTTTGTGATACCGTAAGAATCTAATTTATTAGTTTCCTGATTTATAGCAATAACATTTGCAAGTTCCAAAGGGTTGCCTATGCTATCTTTAACTACGCCTTCAATTTTAATTTGACCATAAGTAGAAATTCCAATTAAAAGAATAACTGCTGTTAATACGTGTTTCATTTAGTTTAAAATTTGGTTTGGTTGTCTTTTTTTTATTTAGAGCAAATTATCATCTGCCTCGTCTACCGCTATACATATCGCGCATTTCGGCCATTTTTGTTGTTATAATTTCCTGATACTCCATTTTGGTAACCTCTTTACCTTTATCTGGAGCTTCAATTTTATTTTTTTCTGTTGGATTCATTACAATTTTTGAACATAACATAGTGGTATTTCCTGCATTTACTTCAAGAATTAAACCAGGTAAACCCCAATATTCTAGTGGTCCGTGGCTTACAGGTATTTGAGGTGTGTACCATGCCACTATTTGCGTCATGTTTACTTCTTGAATTTTGGAAGTATCTCCATCTGCTACCTCATTATTACTTTCATTTTTATCTTCTTCTTTCTTTTGATTTCTTAATTTATCCCAAGAAAAATCATACCATGATAGTTGCTCACTAGGAACCACGGCTACTGCTTTCATGCACATGTATTCACCTATTTGTTTTGTGTCTGCTGTCATATTCCATTCTAACTTTAGCAATTGGTCTTTAACTAAAAACTGTTTGCCATAAAACTCTTGATCTTGCAATAACGTGTTAGTTTTTACATTTTTATATTGTTTTCCTGGAGTGAAATTTTTGCCCCAAGAGTCTGTAGCTCCAGAAATGGCATCTAGCTTTTCATCTTCTTTAAACAAAGACTCTTCAACACTAAAGGTTAAAATATAAGTTTTCTCCAATCTGTTTTTCAAGCGTTCTTGAACTTGTTTTTTTTGTGCCTCACTCAATCGTGATCCCCATCTACCTAAATCTAGGGTAGATTTTGAGAAATAATATGCTTGTCCTTGAAAATCCTGCGCAAACAATCCTGTACATAGAAAAAAAAGTCCAAATATTGATGATAAAATGAATCGTTTAGTATTCATGATGGTTTATTTTTGTTTAATTTTTTGTATTCAAAATTAAACAAAATAATTATTAAGCTGACATGAGATTTAATCTTTTAAGTAAATTTTAATACTTTACTAGATATCAATTAATTAACGCCCTCTACCTCCACCGCGATTACGACCTCCATACATTTCGCGCATTTCTGCCATTTTATCTTTAACGATCTGATTGTATTCTGCTCGTGTTACTTCTTTTCCTTTTGAAGGTTTTTTTATGTCGTCTTTCTCTTCAGGGTTCAGGACTATTTTTGAGCAAAGCATTGTAGTTCGTCCAGCACTGACCTCTAAAATTAATCCTGGTAAGCCCCAATATTCACCTGGCCCGTTGTTAACTGGAATTTGAGGTGTGTACCATGCTGTTACCGTTATTGTTTCAGGAACTTCTATTTCAGACATAGGATCATCAGATTTTTCAGCCGTGTCAGTAGAATCTTTTTTCTTTTCATCATCTTCCTTGTTATCTCTTCGTCTCATATTACTCCAATCAAATTCATCGACTTTTTTTACAGCTGTTGCTTTAAAGCACATATATTGGCCTATCTGTTTTGTTTCGGTTCCCATTTCCCATTCAAACTCTGGCAATGAATCTTTTACCAAAAACTGCTTTCCAAAAAACTCTTGGTCTTGCAATATTTCTTTGTCTTTAATATTCTTGTATTGAGCGCCTCCAGAAAAACTACTCATCATACCAAATCCTCGACCTCCTCCACCAGGAGCTTCTAACTTTTCTTCTTCCTTGTATAAAGATTCTGACTGTGTAAAAGTTAAAACGTACTGTTTTTCTAAAAAACTTTTCATACGTTCCATCATTTGCTTTTTTTGTTGTTCACTTAATTGACGTCCTCCCCAATTATCTAAATCCATTGTGGTTTTAGTTTGGTAATAGGCTTTTCCTTGAAAGTCTTTTTGGGCAAAAGAAAATAAAGTAATCAATAAGAAAAATGCAATTAAAGGCATTTTTGTAGTTTGTAGTTTCATTGTATAGCGTCTTAAAAGTTATAATCGAAATTACGATTAATTCCTATATGACTAACAAACGCTTGAAACGTTTAACCTTTGACTGTTAAAATTTTCACAAAAAATTAACCTCCAATACGAATCTCAACATTTTGTCCACCATCGTCACTCCACGACGAACGCATACGCTCCTGCATCTCTTGAATTTTCTTTTCCATTATTTCATCGTACTTGGCTTGATCAAGTTCTTTTCCTTTTGTAGGCTCTTCAATTTTAACTTTCTTGTCTGGATTTAACACAATCTTACTGCAAATCATTGTTGAAGTACCATCGTTAACTTCTAGAATAAGACCTGGTAACCCATGATAATTTTGAGGACCATTATTAACTGGAATAGCCGGCGCATACCAGGCTGTAACAACAACTTCGCGCATTTTTGGTTCAGCATCCATATCGGCTTCTAAATCTTTATCTCCATTAATACTTATACCGCTCTCTAAAACCTCCTCTTCTCTTGTAGTAGTTGCCTTATAACATTCATAGTCGCCAATGAATTTTGTTTCTCCTGTCATTTCCCAATCTAACTCTTGAAGCTTATCCTTTATTAAAAATAACTTGCTAAAAGATTCATTTTGATTGGTATATCGTTTCTCTTTTAAATTTTTGTAAAGTACATCAGACCCACTGGTATTGACCACCATAATTTCCACACCTGCTGGTTGGGGCGACTCAAGTGGTTTATCTTCTTTGTAAATGGACTCTTCCTTATTAAAGCTTAAAATAAATGTTTTTTGAAATTGTTTTTTAACCATCTCTAGCATAAGCTTGTGTTGATCCGAACTCATTTGAGTACTATCCAGTTGAATATCTATTTTACGGGACGTTTTATAGGTTGCTTCTCCTTGAAAATTTTGTGCAAATGCAAATTGAAGTGCCAAAATAAATAGTAAAAATGTTATTGTTTTTTTCATGATTGCATGTTTTTAAGTTTCACTATCACAAATATGATATGTAAATTAAACAATAACAGTTAATGAGTGTTAACGTGTGTTAACCGATTAGCAATACTAATTTTTTACCTATACATTTGAATTATGAATGACATACGTTATAAGTGGATTTTAAACACCATTGTGGTTGTTATTTTATGCACAATAGCTATACAGGTATATTGGAACTACAAGAATTATTTGACCAACAAACAACAGCTTATTAATGATGTTCAAATAAGTTTAGACAATGCTGTAGATGGCTATTATACAAGTATTGCACAGCATAACACAATGGCTTTTGCATTTGAATTAAATAATGAATCAGACTTAAAAAATAAACAGAAACAAATTGATAGCATTATACAGAATATTGATTTGATTTCTCAAAACATTTTAAATGACGACTCTTTAAGAATAGATATATTAGAAGATATTTCGGTTATAAAAGAAAACGATTCTATTAAAAATAAGGTTGTAAAAAAATGGATGCCTTCACAGTTGGAAATTAGAGCAACAAACCATTCGCATTTAGATTCCCTAACCGAAGACTCTTTTAAATTACTGACTTCAAAAGTCATTTATTCCATGACAAATGATAGCTTAAAAATTGACAGATTAGACTCGCTTATACAACTAGAACTCGATAGAAAAAGCTTAAATGTTGATTACGCCCTGCTATTTAAATCTCCTTTTGATACGTTACAATCTAAAAATTACAGTTCGATTAAAAACAGCCATTTAAAAACGATGTCAAAATCAGCCTATTTACCAAAAGGTAGCTTACTGGAAATTCGTTTTACCAACAGCACGGCTATAATTTTGAAACGCATACTATCTGGTCTTTTCTTATCACTTTTGTTGGTTTTAGGTGTTATTGGGTGTTTATTTTACCTATTAAAAGTTATTAAGCACCAAAAGCAATTGGCTGAAGTAAAAAACGATTTAATAAGCAACATTACGCATGAATTTAAAACTCCAATTGCCACCATTGGTGTTGCTCTAGAGAGTATTAAGAATTTTAATATCATAAACGACAAGGAAAAGACCAAAAGCTATTTAAACATGTCTGAAGAGCAATTAAAAAAGTTAAACACCATGGTGGAAAAACTTTTGGAAACAGCTTCACTTGATAGTGATAATTTAGAGCTTAAAAAGGAATCTGTTAATGTCTCTGAATTAATTGAAAAATTGGTTTACAAACATCAATTACAAATACAATCCAAAACTTTAGAACTAACTGACTTTAACTCTGATATTTTTGGAACTGTGGATGTTTTTCATTTTGAAAATGCCATTAACAACATAATTGACAATGCCATTAAATACGGTGGAGACACCATTAAAGTTAGCCTATCTAAAAACAGCATTGGCTTCACAGTTTCGGTTTCTGATAATGAAAATAGTCTAACAGAAGAGCAAAAACATAGGATATTCGAAAAATTCTATCGCATACCCAAGGGCAACACACATGACGTAAAGGGTTTTGGTATTGGCTTGTATTACACCAAAAAAATAATAGAAAATCATGGCGGTGTTATTTCATTGAAATTAGGAAACAATCAAAAAATCTTTAAAATAACTTTACCTAATGGCTGAAAAAACAACCATTTTATTAGCCGAAGACGAACCTGCTTTAGGCCAAATTATTAAAGAAAGCTTAGAAACACGTGATTTTGAAGTCTTACTTTGCGCAAATGGTGAAGATGCTTTTAAAACCTATAACCAAGAATACCCTGAACTTTTGGTTTTGGATGTTATGATGCCAAAAAAAGATGGCTTTACATTGGCTAAAGAAATACGTGCTATAGACCATACCATTCCTATTATTTTTTTAACAGCCAAATCGCAAACTCATGATGTTGTTGAAGGATTTACCATAGGCGGCAATGACTATCTAAAAAAACCCTTTAGCATGGAAGAATTAATTGTTAGAATTCACAATCTATTAAACCGTTCTGCTAAAGAACAAACTAAAGTAAGCTATCAAATAGGTAATTATGTGTTCGATTTTCCAAAACAAACTCTGTCCTATAAATCTGAAAAACCTGTTCAGCTAACACATAGAGAAACCCATTTATTATTTCATTTAATAAAAAATAAGAATCACGTTTTAGATCGTTCGGTTATACTAAATAAACTTTGGGGGAATGACGATTTTTTTAATGCTAGAAGTATGGATGTTTTTATAACCAAACTTCGCAAAAAACTTAAAAAAGATGAAAGCGTTCAAATATTAAATGTTCGCGGGTTTGGTTATAAATTAATCTGTTGATTTTTGGATTGATTTTTGTACTTTTCGATTTCGTATGAAATGGACATTCTCTTTTTTATTATTTTTTTCAGTACAACTATATTCTCAAGATAGCCTTAAAGCTGCTTTGCTTGAATCTTCACCTTTAAAAGTACAATCTATCGTTGGAACAGATAATTTCGATGCGCAATACTACATAAACAATAATGTCTTTCATAAAAAAACGGATACTAAAACTATAAATTTTAGCGCTATTCAATTAGGGGAAATTGCATCTACCGATATTTATAATCCGCTTAAAATGATACTTTTTTATAAGGATTTTAATACCGTAATTGTTTTAGACAACCGATTGGCAGAGATATATAAAATAGACTTTAATGTTAGACAGCCTTATCGAAATGTAAGCCATGTTTCAGTTGGAAATGACAATACTATTTGGACATTCAATCTAGATTTACAGCAATTACAATTATATGATTATTTAAACAATCAGGTTCGAGCTACAGCCTTACCCGTGGTTTCAAATGTTTTGGATTTAGCCAGCAATTACAACTACGCTTGGCTTCTTACTGAAAATTACATCTACAAGTATAGTTATTTTGGTAGTATGCTGTATAAAATAAAAAATGACGGCTATACAGCTGTTGAAGAACGCAATGATGATGTCGTATTAAAAAAGGGCGAAAAACTATACTTTCTTAAAGACAAAACTGAAGAAATCATACCTATCAACCTACCTGAATTGTTAATAAATCAGTTTTTTGTAACGGGTGAAACCTTGTATATTTACGATTCTGAAATCCTTTATAAATTCCAACTAAAAAACTATTAAACTATGCATGTTGCAGTAGCGGGAAATATTGGCGCTGGAAAAACTACGCTAACAAAATTATTGGCAAAACATTACAAATGGGAACCACAACTGGAAGATGTTGTGGACAACCCCTACCTTGATGATTTTTACAATCAAATGGAACGTTGGAGTTTTAACCTACAAGTTTATTTTTTAAATAGCCGTTTCAGACAAGTCAATCAAATAAGACAGAGTGGCAAAGATATTATTCAGGACCGTACCATTTATGAAGACGCACATATTTTTGCGCCCAATTTGCACGCCATGGGCTTAATGACCAATCGTGATTTTGAAAATTACCGTTCGTTATTTGACTTAATGGAGTCGTTTGTTCAAGGACCAGATTTATTAATCTATTTGCGTAGCTCAATACCTAATTTAGTTAATCAAATCCACAAACGCGGGCGCGATTATGAAAACTCTATTAGCATAGATTACTTAAGCCGTTTAAACGAGCGTTATGAAGCCTGGATTCATGGTTATGATAAAGGGAAACTTTTGATTATAGATGTTGACAATATGGATTTTGTTTCTAACCCTGAAGACCTAGGAACGATAATAAATAAAATCGAAGCTGAAATTCATGGCTTATTCTAAAATACAGAATTAATTAAAAAACCACGCTTGATGCGTGGTTTTTTTATAGCTATTTATAAAAAGAAACTATTTATTCTTTTACGATTTCTTCCTCAACTTCTTTTGTTTTATCAATAACTTTTTCTTTAAATTGAGTAGCCTCGCCTTTAAGTTTATCTACTTTGGCTTGAACCTCTTCTGGAGTTCCAGAAATAACAGATTCTTTAACTTGAGACTCCCCATTTACAACAGTTGTAGTTTTTACAATAGCCTTGGCTAAGTTCTCGTTTAAAATATTCATTTCAACCAATACCTTCTTAACCTTTTGCCCCTCTACAACCTCAACTTCATTGTCATTCATGGCAACACCTTCTTCAATAGCGTGGCCTCCTAATATTGGAGCAATTACCAGACCTACTAAACAAGTTAGTTTAATTAAAATGTTCATAGAAGGCCCTGAAGTATCTTTAAAAGGATCACCAACAGTATCACCAGTTACAGCTGCTTTATGCGCATCTGAACCTTTATAGGTCATTTCACCATTGATTTCAACACCAGCTTCAAATGATTTTTTAGCATTATCCCATGCACCTCCTGCATTGTTTTGGAAAATAGCCCACATAACACCAGACACACAAACACCAGCCATATAACCACCTAGAGGTTCAGCACCAAATACCAATCCGATGATGATAGGTGTAATAATTGTAATTAAACCAGGCAATATCATTTCTTTTAACGCTGCTTTGGTAGAAATATCTACACATTTTGCATATTCAGGAGTTCCTGTTCCTTCCATAATACCTGGAATTTCTCTAAACTGACGACGTACTTCCTGAACCATTTCCATTGCTGCCTTACCAACTGATTGCATAGCCAAAGCGGAAAAGATTACCGGAATCATACCTCCAACAAATAACATGGCTAATACATCCGCTCTAAAAATATTGATACCGTCAATTCCCGTAAATGTCACATAAGCCGCAAATAATGCTAAAGCTGTTAAAGCTGCCGAAGCAATAGCGAAACCTTTTCCAACAGCGGCAGTAGTATTTCCTACTGAATCTAAAATATCTGTACGCTCACGAACGTGAGGCTCTAATTCACTCATTTCAGCAACACCACCAGCATTATCAGCAATTGGTCCAAACGCATCGATAGCCAACTGCATAGCAGTTGTTGCCATCATGGCAGAAGCAGCTAAAGCCACACCATAGAAACCTGCTAATTCATAAGAACCATAAATTGCTGCAGCAAATAATATAACCGATAAAAACGTAGACTTCATTCCTACTGCTAGTCCCGCAATAATGTTTGTTGCCGCTCCAGTTGAACTATTTTTAACGATGTCTAAAACTGGTTTTTTTCCTAAACTTGTATAGAATGCTGTTACCATAGAAATTAATGCACCTACAGCCAAACCAATACAAGCTGACCAAAACACATTCATTGAAGGAATGGCTTTATAACCCTCTCCAAAGAATTTCATATTCATAGTTTCTGGCAACATCATATCAATTAAGAACCAACTAGCAATTAATGTAATGATGATAGATACCCAGTTACCCATATCCAATGCTTTTTGAACTTGCGGTTCTTTAGCATCGTTGTTTGAGATTTTAACCAAGAATGTTCCAATGATTGAAGCCAAGATACCAACACCTGCAATAACGATTGGCAATAAAATTGGTCCCATGTTATTAAAATCATCAGTAAAAGGTGCGTTTAAAGACATATCCTTAATCAAATAATTCCCAAGCACCATTGCAGCTAAAACAGTCGCTACGTAAGAACCAAATAAGTCAGCTCCCATACCTGCAACGTCACCAACATTATCACCTACGTTATCAGCAATAGTAGCTGGGTTACGAGGATCGTCTTCTGGAATCCCTGCTTCAACCTTACCAACTAAATCAGCACCAACATCAGCAGCTTTTGTATAGATACCACCACCAACACGTGCAAACAAGGCAATAGACTCTGCACCAAGTGAGAATCCAGCCAATGCTTCAAGGGCCATGGTCATATCAGTATAGAATGATGAACCTCCATCCACAAACATTTTTACAAATACGAAAAAGAACAAACTCAATCCTAACACAGCTAAACTAGCTACACCCAGCCCCATAACAGTTCCTCCACCAAACGAGACTTTTAAAGCCTGTGGCAAACTTGTTTTAGCAGCTTCTGCAGTTCTAGCATTGGCCTCGGTTGCAATACGCATACCAATGTTTCCAGCTAAAGCTGATGCAAATGCTCCCACAATAAAAGCCACAATAATTATCCAATGGGTTGTATCCACCAACATTGAAATAACACCTAGTGCTACTGCTGCAATTACAACGAATACCAATAATAAACGATATTCAGCACCTAAAAATGCTAAAGCTCCTTCCTTAATAGCTTTAGATATACCCTGCATTTTCTCACTTCCGGCTGGTTGCTTTTTAACCCAAGCCATTTTCACCATCATAAACAGAAGGCCAAGTACTGCCATTGCAATTGGCACAAAAATCATGTTTGATTCCATATTAATTAGTTTATATTTTTAATAATTAGCAGGGCAAAAGTAGTGAAATGGATTTTAATAGAAAAACCCTACCAAATGTATTGTTTAGTAGGGTTTTAAATTTAATATTCCGTTTAAACTATATGGTAAAATCACCATTGGTTTTGTGTTCACTATTTTCATAGCGCTCCACACACTTGTTGAATATTTCATAGGCTTCTTGAGCATTTCCCCAACCACCAACATCAACTTTCTTTTTTTCAAGATCTTTATATACTTGGAAGAAATGGGTAATTTCTTTTTTTCTATGCGGATTCAAATCCTCAATATCCTTGTAGCTATTCCATATTGGGTCACTAACAGGCACGCAAACCAATTTTTCATCTGGTCCTTTTTCATCAGCCATATGGAAAACACCAATGGGTTTAACTTCCATAACGCACATAGGGAAGGTAGGCTCCGTACCCATAACCAATACATCCAAAGGATCGCCATCTAGGGCCAAGGTTTCTGGTATAAAACCATAATCACCAGGATACATCATTGATGAAAACAGCATACGGTCAAAACGTATTTTGTTAAGTTCAAAATCATATTCATATTTATTTCGACTACCTTTTGGTATTTCAATCAGTACATCAAATGTGGTTTTACCTGTATTTGTCATTCTTATTTTTTTTAGGACTGCAAAGGTACGGAAGAGTTTAGGTTTGGGCAACAGATAAATTAACTTTAAAATTATATTCTTAATTTTGAGCAAGAGCTTATTCAATATGAAACTTAAAATTTTCATTTTTTGTTTAATATTATTCTCTCTATTTGGATATCTACAATGGGGAGATAATAACCATATATTTTTATTTCAAGCAGAAATAGAAATCATCCAAAAATTATTTCAGGATCCTGGTTCAGTAATTCATCCGCTTACTTTACTTCCATTAATCGGTCAAGTGTTATTACTCATTTTATTATTTCAGAAAAAACCTAGTAAACTCTTAATATTTATTGGCATGGGTGGAATAGGGCTATTGTTTCTTTTAATGCTTTTTGTAGGATTAATTGGCCTTAATATCAAAATCATACTATCTACTTTGCCCTTTTTAATAATCTGTGTTTTAATCATTAGATATTTTCGGGGCTTGAAACATTTAGACTCACAAATGTTAAAATAAAACCACACATTTCATTTTTTCATATCTTGTTGTTTCAATCAAAAAAATAATCAAACCATACAGCATGAGAAATATAGTAATCTTCCTCGTTTATATTTTTTGTTTTTCAACTATGCAGTCACAAACACAACCTTGGCAAGGTAAGTTTGAACCTATTGACAATATGATTGCACCTCCCAATAGCTATCGCACAGCCAGCGGTGCACCAGGTAAAGCCTATTGGCAACAACGTGCCGATTATAAAATAAAAGCCACGCTAGACGAAAAAAACAATATCCTCTCTGGAGAAGAGACTATTACCTACCACAACAATTCACCAGATGATTTGAGCTATCTATGGATTCAATTGGAACAGAATGTCAATAAGAAAGGGAATCCAGATTTTGGTGATGCTTTTGGTGGTGTTCGAGATAACATGACCACCAAACAAATGCAAAGTTTAACTCGTGCCATTGATTTTCCTGCCGGTTACACTATTAAATATATCAAGGATGCTTACGGTAACAGTATGAAAGCTTTTGTAAACAATACCATGATGAAAGTCATGCTAAACAAGCCCCTAAAACCTGGCGAATCCATGAATTTTTCTTTGGCTTGGTCCTATCCCATAACCGACAGAAGTATGTTTTTGTTGTCACGCGAAGGCTATGAATACTTCCCTGAAGATGATAATACAGTCTATCTAATTGCCCACTGGTTTCCAAGAATGGCTGTTTACAACGACACCGAAGGTTGGCAAAACCAACAGTTTCAAAGGTTAGGTGAATTTGCTTTAGAATTTGGCGATTACGAAGTTGAAATATCTGTGCCTGAAGACCATATTGTAGCCTCAACTGGGCGACTTCAAAATAGTGAGTCAGTATTGACCAAAACACAAAGACAACGTTTAGCGCAAGCTGAAAACACATTTGACAAAACCGTAATGATTGTTACAGAAGATGAAGCTAGAGCCAATGAAAAGTCTAAAACAACCCAACTAAAAACCTGGAAATACACAGCTAAAAATGTCCGAGACTTTGCCTTTGCTTCTTCAAGAAAATTTATTTGGGATGCTCAAGCTGTTCAATTGGAAACCAACAAAGTTATGGCCATGTCATTTTATCCCAAAGAAGGCTTGCCTGTTTGGAGTGAAGAATCAACCAAAGCTGTAAAAGCTGCTTTGGAAGTGTATTCTGAAGCGACTTTTGAATACCCATATCCTGTGGCTATTTCTGTCAATACATCCAATATTGGCATGGAGTTTCCTATGATTAGTTTCAATGGTGGCAGACCACGTAACGGTAAAATGAGTGATAATGCCAAATCGGGAATGATAGGGACAATCATTCACGAAGTGGGGCATAACTGGTTTCCTATGATTGTAAGTTCCGATGAACGCAAATGGATGTGGATGGATGAAGGACTCAATACTTTTTTGCATCAACGAACCGTTGCAGAACGCTACCCAGAATTCCATAGTACAGAACCCAAAGATATTGTTCCTTTTATGCAAGGTGACAAAAACATTTTACGCCCTATTATGACCACTTCAGATAGTGAGTTGCTCACTCAATTTGGTGCAAATTTTTATCAAAAGCCAACCGTAGGCTTACAAATGTTACGTAACTCTATTATAGGCGAAGAATTATTTGACCAAGCGTTTAAAGAATATGCCAATCGTTGGAAATATAAACACCCAAATCCAGGTGATTTATTCAGAACATTGGAAGATGCTACAGCAACGGATTTAGACTGGTTTTTTAGAGGGTGGTTTTTTACCACAGATAATGTGGATATGGAATTAACAGATGTAAAGTGGTATAAGGTTTATGAAGAAGATTTGAATATTGAAGACCAACAGAAAAAAGTTAAAATAGCAGCTACAGGAGAAGGCACTGAACAAAAAGCAAAAGATTTTTCAAGCGGCCCAGATATGATTAAACTATCAGAAACACCAGATCAAGCTTATGGTCAATTTTTATCACGTTTAGATGAAGACGCATTACGCAAGCAAGTTTCAGGTAAAAATATTTACGAAGTAACCATAAAAAATGTTGGTGGATTAGTGATGCCTGTAAAAATAGAATGGATTTATAAAGACGGCACAAAAGAAACCGATATGCTTCCCGCAGATATTTGGAGAAGAAATGAATATGAAATCACTAAAACATTTCTAAAAGATAAAGAGGTTGAAAAGGTGAATTTAGACCCAAACTTTGAATTTGCTGATACGGATATGGCTAACAATAGTTTTCCAAAAGTTGAAGAATCCTCGCAATTTGATGAGTTTAAAGAAGAAAAACAAAATTAGAATTCAAATCCAAAACTGCCTGTGATTCCAAAATCTCGGGCATTTGGGCTATCTAGGTAATTGCCTCTAAAATTAAAGTCAATTCTAAAGATTTTAAAAATATTACCTATACCGAAGCTGTATTCGTAATAAATTTCATTATTTGGAGCGACCAAAGGAATGTTTGCAGGAGCACTTAATGCAATGTTTTCATCAGAAAGGCTTCCCCAAACTCCTCGAATACTAACAATTTCCCTCCAATCTAATTTTCGCAATAATGGTATTCTAGAAAACAAACGACCATTAAAATTATGCTCTAAAAACAACGCAAGATACGTATCAGTTACAAACTCATAAAAATCCAATTGCGAAAACGATTTGTAAATTGAAAAATACGATTGGTTACCAGGAACAACACTCAATAAACCAAGAGGTACTTCTCCAAAAGTCTTACCGGCTTCAATTGTAGAACGCAAACGTCCGAAGCCACCTATTTGCCATGGTTGAATATATGAAAACTGCAATTTTGTATATTCAAAATCACTATTCAACAAATCTTTTCTACCTACACTCAACTGCGCAAATATTGACGCGTAATTATCGTTAGCATTAGTACGCTCTACACCATGCCCTGTCATCTTTCTGTTTGGAAAATAAGATAGTGCCAACGTATTTTCCAACTGTTTAATTTCAGACGAAACACCTGTTGGTGAATCTGGATCAACATAATCTAAACTAAAGGTTGGTGACGCAGAAGACAAGGTTCTATAATCAGCACCATATCTTATCAAGAAATTTTTAACAGGCTCAATTTCCAATGCAATAGTGCTTAAAAATATGTTACTTAACTTATCGTTTGGGGCTGTTGTAAATACTGCATTCGACGCCAAACTTCTCCCTAAAACATCTTGCGACGTTGTTAAACTAGCACCTATTTGTTCAATATCGCGCCTATGTCCTGCAGAGATAATAAGCCTATTTCTTTTATTCAATAGCCATTTTGCCGAAATACCATATTTAAACTTATCGTCTTTAAAACCATAAGCTAAAAATCCTTGCAAACGCCATAAATCATTTCGTCCAAAATAGGTTCGCCCACCTGTTCGCAACCTTAAGCCTTCAACATCGTTATACCCAAAAGTTGATAAAATTGGGCCATAATCAATGTTCCATCTATCAATCTCCACATATCCAGAAGCCAAAATAGAACCGTAATTATAGAGTCGCTTAAACTTGGCAACCGTTTTTAATGTGTCTAGCATTTTATAGACTCCACGTTCGTCTTTACTCAAGGATTCCATTCTATTTTGATCCCAAAAGGCATCATCACGATTATACGCATCCTCGTTGTAATTAAAAACTTCCTCTTTATAGAACTTTTCGTCTTTTACTTCATTAAACACATAATTGTCATACAAAGTGGTTCGCTTACCATAAATACCACGTGATTTCTCTTTTTTATTAAAGGTGAAATCAGACATAAAATAATCACGCTTAATTAAAAAGAGTGTATCGTTTACAACTTCAAATTCTTGTTCAATATAAATTTCCTTTACCCAGTTAATGTTAGCACTTTTAGAGGCCTGCATATTAATTTCTTTGAGTGCGTAAGTTGAATCGTTTACCCAGAAATCGCCTTTAAATGTCAATTCATTCTTACGTCTTGGGTAATATATAATATTGTAGCACCATTTGTTATCAATAAAAGCACTATCGGCCAATACGTAATTATAGGTATTAATTCCTGTTGTTGAAATTGGACTTACAAAACTCTTGTCAAAAAACTTTAGATAGTTATCGTAAACATCATATTCTGAATAAAGATCTTTTATAAAATCAATAATAGACTCATTATTACTAAAACCTGAATTTTTGTTACCCTTAAGTTCAACCTTTTCTTTATTTAGAATATTGTCACCGTATACTTTGGCAACTTCCTCATTAATAAATATGGGCAAATAGGTTTTCCCCGTGACTTTGGAGGTATCAACCTGTTCAAAAACAAATTCCATGCCTTTAAACAGCTTCCCATTCATTAAGGCACTATCAATTGTATTTAAATCAAATTCAACTTTCTCATATCTATCATAAGCATATTGTTTGAACTGCCGTAAACCGTTTTGTCGTTTACGCTCCCATATTTTTTGCATGATAGCAATTGCAGGGTTCTCTTCAGCCTTTTTCGATTGCTTTCCAGTAACAATAACAACTTCGCTTAAGGCAGCAGCCTCCTCCTTTATTACAAACTTTAAATTATAGTTTACTTTCTTTTCCAGTGATACCTCAATAGTTTCATAACCTACAAAAGAAACAATTAAAGTCTCCCATGTACTATCTGATTCTAAATAGAAACGTCCCTCTTCGTTTGTTATGGTACCTTCAAAAGAACCTTTAAATATAATATTGGCAAAGGCAACGGGATCATCATTCTCATCATACACATAACCGCTAACTTTTGTTTGAGCAAAAGCTGAAACCAAAGCCAGAAAAAAACAAGTTATAAGTAGATTAAATTTCATAATGACAAAAAAACTTCATCAACAATGCTGCCAATGAAGTTTATAAACGTAAGAAATATTTTTTTATTTGTATAAAACCTTCTTAACTGCCTTAACAACATCGTTGCTATTTGGCAGCCATTCTTCCAATAAAACTGGCGAATAAGGCGCAGGTGTATCTGCTGTATTTATTTTCACAATAGGTGCATCTAAATAATCAAAAGCTTTAGACTGTACTTGATAAGTAATCTCGGTAGCAACATTGCCAAAAGGCCAAGCTTCTTCTAAAATCACTAATCGGTTGGTTTTTTTAACCGAATTTAAAATGGCATCATGATCCATTGGTCTTACTGTTCGTAAATCTATGATTTCACACGATATGCCATCTTTTTCTAATTCATCAGCAGCTTTGTAAGCTTCCTTAATAATCTTTCCAAAGGATACAATGGTAACATCAGAACCTTCACGCTTGATATCGGCAACACCTAGAGGTATAGTATATTCCCCTTCTGGCACTTCACCTTTATCTCCATACATTTGCTCACTTTCCATAAAAATAACTGGATCGTCATCTCGTATGGCCGATTTTAAAAGTCCTTTGGCATCATAAGGATTTGAAGGCACAACTACTTTTAAACCAGGAGTATTAGCATACCAACTTTCAAAAGCTTGTGAGTGAGTTGCCGCTAACTGACCAGCAGAAGCTGTAGGCCCACGAAATACAATTGGGCATTTAAACTGTCCACCAGACATCTGTCTAATTTTAGCAGCATTATTAATAATTTGATCAATACCTACCAAAGAGAAGTTAAAGGTCATAAACTCAACAATTGGTCTGTTACCCGTCATAGTTGAACCTACAGCTATTCCAGCAAAGCCTAACTCGGCAATTGGTGTATCTATAACGCGTTTTGGACCAAACTCATCTAACATACCTTTACTCGCTTTGTATGCTCCATTATATTCAGCTACTTCCTCTCCCATTAAATAAATGCTGTCATCACGACGCATTTCTTCGCTCATAGCCTCACAAACCGCTTCTCTAAATTGTAATGTCTTCATATTCTATTCATAATTAGGAAGAGCAAAAATAGGAAATATTAATAATAAAATTGTATAAAAAAAACTGTATATTTTGCAGTGCAAACCATAAGTCTTACCTTTATTTTTCAACATTATCATTATGCTTCACCATAAATTATTAGTACTTCCAATTTTATTGGTTTCAGTATTAGGTTTTTCACAAAACCCTATATTATGTCCTCATTTATCTGATACATTTAAAATCTCTGAATCAAGTAATGTTCCAACAATAACAGAAAATGACGATGGCACAATTATGCTCATAAGCCCTCAACAATATATTACAGATATTTTTAATAACTATAGCATATATGGATTTGAAAGAAGTTTCCCAACAGCAGATTCAGAACCATTGTCTCAATATTATACTATATTCTTTGAAAACAAAGATTTAATTGTCGATTTATATCATAATGTCCCTTCAGAAATATTTGAATTTAATTATGATGATGAAACGGTTCCAACAATAACGACAATTGACCAAAATATAATTGATAACCTCAACGGTAAAACTTTTTATTTAAAATCAAGGTGCTTCACAGGTTCTGGTGGATTAACTTGTGAAAACACTGAAGAAGAAACCCCAGAAGATATGATTATTTTATTAGAATTCAACTATGATAGTAGCACTGAATTATTGAATATTTCTTCTCCTGAAATAACACCTTGTGGCAATAGTTTTAATATTGATTATACTGGAAAAACACATAATCAAATTTCAATTTGGAATTCGGTGCCAGAAATTATAAATGAAAGTTATGAAACTCCTTACCCAGACTGTCATGCTTTTGAGAGTTCATTATACAGAATTCTCGGCGTGACGTGTGATGCTAATCTTTATGAATTTATGAACTACAGCTATAATAACAATGAGCTGACACTATCAAAAGAAACAGGTCTTGAAGCAATAGAATATTTGAAATTTGAAGATTACAGCCTATCTACACCTTCAAATAATTTAGATAACATTCAATTAATTACTCCTTCAAACAGTGAACAAATTTATTTTAAGAATATGAAAGATTCCTCGTATCAATTTGAGATTTTTGACGTGTCTGGCAAAAGCTTTATTAATTCTACAATTTATGGCAAAGACAAAATATCAATCAATCAATTGCCTAAAGGTCTATATTTTATTAGACTTAACAACTCCAAGAGTAAAAAGGTATTTAAGTTCATTAAAAAATAACCCTACTTCATTCCTTAATTACCAATTCTAGAATTAAAATACTATGCGTGCATAGTAAAAAATCGGAATAAAATAATTACCTTCGTAACCTCAAAAAAATATACTTTTTACTAAAAATTATAGATATGAAAATATTAGTGTGTATTAGTCACGTTCCTGATACGACTTCCAAAATTAATTTTGCTGACGCCGACACAAAATTTGATACCAATGGGGTACAATTTGTAATCAACCCTAATGATGAATTTGGCTTAACGCGAGCTATGTGGTTTAAAGAAAAACAAGGTGCCAATGTTACTGTTGTTAATGTAGGTAGTGCCGAGACAGAACCAACATTACGAAAGGCTTTAGCTATTGGTGCAGATAGCGCCATTAGAGTAAACACTGAAGCCAAGGATGGCTTTCAAGTAGCTAAAGAACTAGCTAAAGTTGTGCAAGATGGTGGTTACGATTTAGTAATTGCAGGTCGTGAGTCTATTGATTACAATGGCGGAATGGTTCCTGGAATGCTTGCAGGCTTAACCAATGCTAATTTTGTAAATAACTGTATTAGTTTAGAAGTTGATGGTACTAATGCCAAAGCCGTTAGAGAAATTGATGGTGGTAAAGAAACTGTTTCAACAAGCTTACCATTAGTTATTGGTGGACAAAAAGGTTTAGTTGAAGAAAGTGATTTACGAATTCCAAACATGCGTGGTATTATGATGGCTCGTCAAAAACCGCTACAAGTAACAGAACCAACAGGAGCAAATGCCGAAACTACATCAATTAAGTTTGAAAAACCAGCTCCAAAAGGTGCTGTAAAATTAGTTGATGCCGATAATGTAGGTGAACTTGTAAACTTACTTCACAACGAAGCAAAAGTTATTTAATTAACGCTTAAAAAAAGAAAACATGTCAGTTTTAGTATATACAGAATCAGAAGAAGGAAAATTTAAAAAAACCGCTTTAGAGGTAGCCTCTTACGCAAAGACTGTTGCAGACCAAATGGGCACAACTGTTACCGCCATTGCTTTTAATGCCAATGACACTAATGTTCTAGGCAATCATGGTGTTGAAAAAGTATTACAGGTTAATAACAGTTCATTAGACAAGTTTAATGCCAATGCCTATGCAAATGTTATAGCTCAAGCAGCTAAACAAGAAGGCGCAAAAGTTGTCGTTATTAGCTCAAGTGCAGATAGTAAATATTTAGCACCTCTTTTAGCTATAGATTTAGATGCTGGTTATGCTTCAAATGTTGTTGAAGCGCCTTCAAGCACATCTCCTTTTACAGTAAAGCGCACAGCTTTTACAAACAAGGCTTTTAACAATACAACAATCGATACCGATGTAAAATTAGTTGGTGTTTCTAAAAATGCTTTTGGCGTCCATGAGAGTTCGGCCTCGGCTTCAGTTGAAGAATTTTCTGCTAACGTTCCAGAAATGGGTGTACAAGTAGAGTCTGTTGATAAAGTTACAGGTAAAGTCACTATTGCAGATGCAGAAATTGTAGTTTCTGGTGGTCGTGGTTTAAAAGGCCCTGAAAATTGGGGAATGATTGAAGAATTAGCGGATGTTCTAGGTGCCGCTACCGCCTGTTCTAAACCTGTAAGCGATTTAGGCTGGAGACCACATAGCGAACACGTTGGACAAACCGGAAAACCAGTTGCATCTAACTTGTATATAGCTGTTGGAATATCTGGTGCTATTCAACATTTGGCAGGTATTAACGCTTCAAAAACCAAAGTTGTTATTAATACAGATCCTGAAGCCCCTTTCTTTAAGGCTGCCGATTACGGTATAGTGGGAGACGCTTTTGAGGTTGTTCCTAAATTGATTGAGAAATTAAAAGAATTTAAAGCTCAACAGTAATTTATTTTTTTATAAATTGTAATTATATAAAGGGCTGTTTTAATTGGGTTTTACAAGGTTAATTAATATTTTAATGTTGTAAATTTAAAGTAACAAATCTGTCTATTTTTACTTATAGAAGTTGTTAAAGTCCTAATTAAAACAGTTCTTTGTGTTTTATAAACTATGAGTTTAGTTCGACTAAATATAAAGGGAATATCATATAGCCAGACACAAAATGGCGCCTATGCTTTAATTTTAAACGAGGTAGATGGTGATAGAAAACTACCCATTGTTATTGGTGCTTTTGAAGCGCAATCTATCGCCATAGCATTAGAAAAAGAAATACGCCCTCCTAGACCCCTTACACACGATTTATTTAAAAATTTTGCCGACCGATTTGATGTTGTTGTCAAGCAAGTTATTATCCACAAATTGGTTGATGGTGTGTTTTACTCCAGCATTATTTGTGAACGTGATAAAATTGAAGAAATTATTGATGCCAGAACCAGTGACGCTATTGCATTAGCCTTAAGATTTCAAGCACCAATATTTACTTATAAAAACATTTTAGATAAAGCAGGAATCTATTTAAAAATCAACCCAACTAAAGAAGAAGATGCTGAAGATGATAGTGTTTTGGTTAACGATTTAATTGCTGAAGAATTAGAGGCTGGCGCTACTCAAGATGATTTAAAAGACAAAACGTTGGAAGAACTGCATAACATGTTAGACGAAGCTGTTTCTAACGAAGATTATGAAAAGGCCGCCAAATTGCGTGATGAAATTTCAAAACGCTAAACACACAAACAAATGAAACATTTTTTATTAGCTTTTACGGCTATTTTTTTTGGAATTACAATTAGTAACGCACAAAGCATTGAAAAAAAATGGCAATTTCAGTCTGTAGAAAATGACTCTATTTCTAATCTTTTTGAATTATCAGAGTCCGATGTTTTTGTTTTAGATAAAGGTGATTTTAACTACAATATTGAATCTCGAAACCTTGAGGCTTCAGGAGATTATATTCACCAAAATAATCTTTTGGTATTTTATTACAATCAACCAAACGATACTATTAGGCGATATAAAATAACCGAGCTAACGGACTCTACTTTAGTCTTTAATGAAAATAATATTCGTTATAGTTTTAAGTCTGTTCGTGAAATAGTAAAAGATGAATCCACTATACTAACCAATGGCGACCAAGATACTATAATACCAAGTCAAGGTTTTTCTTTTAATAGTCTTTGGCGAGGTATATTAGGTATGGTTTGCCTAATTTTTATAGCCTTTTTATTTAGTAGTAACAGGCGTGCAGTTAACTGGAAAACAGTAGGTATTGGATTGGCTTTTCAGTTGGTAATTGCCATAGGGGTTTTAAAAGTGCCTGTTATTCAAAAAATCTTTGAAACTATTGGAAAACTGTTTATAAAAGTACTTGATTTTACAAGAGCTGGAAGTCAGTTTTTATTTGAAGGATTAGTAGTTGATATGGATACGTTTGGGTTTATTTTTGCCTTTCAGGTACTTCCTACAATTTTGTTCTTTTCTGCCTTAACATCAGTATTATTCTATCTAGGTATTATTCAACGTGTAGTAAAAGCATTTGGATGGTTATTATCAAAGCTTCTCAAAATCTCTGGAGCCGAAAGTTTAAGTGTAGCAGGAAATATCTTTTTAGGACAAACTGAAGCGCCACTTTTAATAAAAGCGTATTTAGAAAAGATGAATAAATCTGAAATGCTTCTAGTTATGATTGGCGGCATGGCAACCGTAGCAGGTGCTGTGTTGGCTGCTTATATTGGCTTTTTAGGTGGTGATGATCCTGTATTACGTTTGGTTTACGCTAAACACTTATTGGCTGCATCGGTTATGGCAGCTCCAGGCGCTATTGTTATTTCTAAAATACTTTATCCTCAAACCGAAAAAATTAATACAGATGTCTCTGTAGAATCAGAAAAAATTGGTTCAAACTTTTTAGACGCTATAGCTAACGGAACAACCGAAGGTTTAAGGTTAGCAGTAAATGTTGGAGCTATGCTTTTAGTTTTTGTAGCGTTTATTGCCATGATAAACTATATATTCCTACAAATTGGAAGTTTTTCTGGATTAAACACATGGATAGCTGCCAATACTCCATATCCTAATTTATCACTTGAGCTTATTCTGGGCTATATATTTGCGCCTCTTATGTGGCTTATTGGTGTAGCTAAAGAAGATATGATGATGATGGGCCAACTACTAGGAATTAAATTAGCAGCTAGTGAGTTTGTTGGCTACATTCAGTTAGCCGATTTAAAAAATGTGGCAAGTGCAACACATTTAAATTACAATAAATCTATTATTATGGCAACTTATATGCTATGTGGATTTGCAAACTTCGCCTCAATTGGAATTCAGATTGGCGGTATTGGCTCTTTAGCACCAGGTCAGCGTAAAACGCTTTCAGAGTTTGGAATGAAAGCTTTAATTGGCGGAACCATAGCCTCATTAATTTCAGCCACAATTGCTGGTATGATAATTGGATAATTGCATCAACAATTCGTTAATAACTTTTTATATAATTTAAGGGTTAAATCATTTTGGTTTGACCCTTTTTTCTATTTTTATTTCCCATAAAATCCGATTGAAGATGAAGCAATATCACGACCTTGTTAAGCATGTTTTAGAAAATGGAAATGAAAAAGCAGATCGCACTGGCACTGGAACAAAAAGTGTTTTCGGCTACCAGATGCGTTTTGATTTAAGTGAAGGTTTTCCTATGGTAACCACCAAAAAGTTGCATTTAAAGTCTATTATTTACGAATTATTGTGGTTTTTAAAAGGTGATACCAACATCAATTACCTAACAGAAAATGGTGTTAGAATTTGGAATGAATGGGCTGACGAGAACGGTGATTTAGGACCTGTTTATGGTCATCAGTGGCGTAATTGGAATAGCGACGAGATAGATCAAATAAAAGATGTTATCCAAACACTAAAAACCAACCCAGATAGCCGTCGTATGTTGGTTTCAGCCTGGAATCCTTCAGTGCTTCCAGACACATCAAAATCGTTTTCAGAAAATGTGGCTAATGGGAAAGCTGCCTTACCGCCTTGTCATGCATTTTTTCAGTTTTATGTTGCTGATGGCAAACTATCATGTCAGTTATACCAACGTAGTGCTGATATCTTTTTAGGCGTTCCCTTTAACATTGCTTCTTATGCCCTTTTCACTATGATGATGGCCCAGGTATGTGGTTATCAACCAGGTGATTTTGTACATACTTTTGGTGATGCGCATATTTACAGCAATCATTACGAACAATTGGAACTACAACTGTCTCGCGACCCTAGACCATTACCTAAAATGATTCTAAATCCAGAAGTTAAAGATATTTTTGATTTCACGTTTGAGGATTTTACATTAGTAGACTACAATCCACATCCACATATTAAAGGGGTTGTTGCAGTATAGTTTAGCTATTGTTTTTTAATTTCCTAGAATAAAAAAGCTAAATTTACATAAGATAAGTATTTAGACATGTTCGGAAGAAAGAAAAACAAACCACAAGTAAATCAAGCAGAATTAGAGTTGTTAAAAAATGCCCAACGACGCTTAAAACAGAAGAAAGGTGTCTACACCCATTTTATTCTGTTTATAATAGGCTCTGTTTGCTTTATAGTTGCCAATCTGGTTTTAGGTATTGGCGAAACGGTTACCATTTTTAACACGCATTGGTTTGTATCTGCTATTGCATTGTGGTTTATATTATTTCTATATCACGCTTTTAAGGTATTTGTTACCGATTCGTTTATGGGAAAGCAATGGCAAGACGAACAATTAAATACATTAATTGCCAAACAAAAAGCTAAAATTGCCGAGTTGCAAAAACAAGTTGAAAACGATTATCCACTACCTAGTATAAAATCAACAGGTAACACATCAAAAAAATCGAATATTACACTTATTGTTGCTGCTGGCGAAGATAATGCCATTGGTAAAGACAACGATTTGATTTGGCATTTAAGCGACGACCTTAAACGGTTTAAAAACCTTACTAATGGACACCATATTATTATGGGGCGCAAGACCTTTGAAAGCTTTCCTAAACCGTTACCTAACAGAACGCATATTGTCATTACACGGCAAGATAATTATCAAGCTCCAAGTGGTGTAATTGTTGTCAATAATTTAGAAGATGCTTTCGATGCTGCCCGAAGCGATAGTAATCCTTATGTTATTGGCGGTGGTGAAATCTATAAACAAGCTATGCCTTATGCTGATAAAATAGAATTGACACGTGTACACCAAAGCTTTGAAAATGCGGACACCTTTTTCCCTGAAATAGATGAAAGCGTTTGGAAAGAAACACAAAAAACCTTTCATGATAAAGATGAAAAACACCAATACGCGTTTTCATTTATCACCTATTTACGAAGCTAAAAAAGCTTAATTCGTTACAATTTAGTACATTAGCCTTACTAGAATCCCAAATCTAAGCGTTATGAAACGATTCCGTTTTAATTTTTTAGCTATAGCATTAACTGTTATAATGCTCTTGTTTTCATGCCAATCCATGAATAATTTAACCATGAGCGTAACAGAACCTGCGCCAGTTTATGTGCCAACATCAATACAAAACATTGGTATTTTAAACCGAAGTTTAGCTTCTAAAAAGAACAAACCTTTAGACGATATTGACCAAATACTTTCCATTGAAGGTAAAAATTTAGATACTGAAGGCGCAAAATATACCATTCAAAGTATAAAAGAAACCTTTGAAAAAGACAGTCAATATAATACTGTTGAAATTATAACTTCTGAAAAGATTGAGAATCCTGGTTTAGGTATTTTTCCAAGTGCTTTACCTTGGGAAACGGTTGACATGCTTTGCAAAGAAAACCAACTCGATGCCATAGTAACCTTGTCTTTTTATGATACCGATGCTAAAGTATCCTATAAAACCAGAACTGTAGAACAGTTAAACGCTTTTGGTATAAAAATACCAATGATAGAGCACGAAGCTACCATAACCACACATATAAAAGCAGGGTTTCGAATTTATGACAACATCAATAAAGTTGTTCGAGATGAAATCGCACTAGACCGCTGGATAACTTCTGTAGGCAAAGGCATTAACCCAACTAAAGCCATTGAAGCAATAATAGGCAGAAAAGAGTCTTTACTGCAAGCAAGTACCGTTATTGGCCAAGATTATGTATATAGAACCTACCCATTTAAAATTCGAGTTACTAGGCAATATTATGTAAAAGGCACGGACAATTTTGAAATAGGAAAAAGACGCGCTCAAACAGGTGATTGGGATGGCGCAGCAGAATTATGGGAACAGGAACTTAACAATCCTAAAGGAAAAATTGCAGGTCGTGCTTGTTATAACATGGCCATCATTAATGAAATTAATGGTGATCTGGAAACAGCTATGACATGGGCTTCAAAAGCCTACACTGATTACGAGGACAAAAATGCATTACGTTATTTAAACATCCTTAAAAACAGACAAAACAAAAACGCCTTATTAGAGCAACAATCTCAATAAATTAATGATTAGATGGTTTGGTATATTGATGATTGTACTCATTCCTAAAAACGGAATTTCTCAATCATTAACAAACATTCCTATTGCAAACGGCAATATTCATGTTACCACTTTCGGAGTTGGCGAGCCCATTCTTATAATAAATGGAGGCCCAGGCATGAATAGTGAAGGGTTTGCTTCGTTAGCTAAAGAAATTGCCAAAACTAATCTAGCTATTTTATACGATCAACGCGGAACAGGAAAATCTACTATTTCTAAAATCAATTCAGAAACGATGACGATGGATTTAATGGTTTCTGATATCGAAGTTATTCGACAGTACTTTGGCTATAAAGATTGGACGATACTAGGTCATTCATTTGGAGGTATGCTTGCCTCCTACTATCTTAAAAAACATCCCGAAAGGATAAAAGGCTTAGTTCTATCTGGTTCTGGTGGCTTTAACTTAAATATTTCAAGACATTTAAATTTACTATCAAGACTCAACAAAAAAGAGCGTGATTCACTAAACTATTGGAATAACAGAATTGGCCAAGGCGATACCACATATAAAGCACGCTATAATCGTGGTAAGTATTTAGCCCCAGCTTATGTGTATGATAAAAAATATATTCCTGTAATTGCAGAACGCTTAACACAAAGCAACCGAACCATAAATAGTTTAGTTTGGCAAAATATGCGTACCATTGATTTTGATTGTAGTGATGCCTATAGAAGCTTTAAAAATCCGGTTTTAATCATTCAGGGAAAGCAAGATGTCATGGGAGATACTATTGCCAAAGAAGCGCATAAATTATTCGAAAATTCTGAATTGGTGTTTTTGGATGACTGTGTACATTATGGTTGGCTCGAACAGCCTGAATCATATTATAGAAAAATAAATAGTTTTTTAGATAAACTTTAAAATACTTTGCTATTATGTATCAAATAATAACTAAAATTGCCTTAAATAACTCAACTCTAACTTATGATTCAAAAAGAGGTTTCATTATCTAACGAATTCAAAACCCAAACCACAAAAGCAATTACATCAATATTTATTTTTGCTATTGTTTATTTATTAACTTTTTTTTTAGCAATTGGATTAACCGTACTTTGTGTTTATGGTGCAATTTCACTTATAGTCGCTCATCCTAGGTTTTTTACTTTAGCTCTTGGTGTTGGGTTAGCAAGTATTGGCTTTCTCGTTCTCTTCTTCTTGCTGAAATTTTTGTTCAAAAAAACAAAAAAAGACAGAGGTCATTTGTTAGAAATTAAAAAGGAAGATCAACCTCTCCTTTTTGAAATGATAGATGAAATTGTAAACGAGGTAGGTACTCAATTTCCAAAAAAGGTCTATTTATCACATGAGGTCAATGCTTCCGTATTTTATGACTCTAATTTTTGGAGTATGATTCTTCCTGTGAAAAAGAATTTAATGATAGGTTTTGGGTTGGTAAATTGTATATCAAGAAATGAGTTAAAAGCTATTCTATCGCATGAGTTTGGTCATTTTAGTCAAAAAACCATGAAAGTTGGAAGTTTTGTTTATAATGTCAATCAAATTATTCATAACATGCTTTATGAAAATGAATCTTATGACAAAATGATTCAGAGTTGGGCTAACGCAAGTGGTTACTTTACGATTTTTGTAATAATTGCCGTAAAAATTGTTGAAGGGATACAATGGTTATTAAAGCAGATGTATGGGTTTGTAAATAAAAATTATTTAGGCTTATCTCGTGAAATGGAGTTTCATGCCGATGAAATTGCCGCAAATGTAACTGGTCATGAACCTTTGGAGAATTCTCTATTACGTATGAATCTTTGTGATTATTCTTTCAATTCAGTTTTAAGCTTTTATGAAGGAAAAATTGAACAATGCTTAAAAAGTAAAAACGTGTTTTTAGATCAATGGTTTGTTCTAAATTTCATATCAAAAGAAGATAATATTGAAATAAAAAATGGCCTTCCTAATGTGACTCTAGAGGAGCTTAATAAATTTAATAAATCTAAACTTGTTATAAAAGATCAATGGGCTTCGCATCCAAGTACAGAAGATAGGATTGAAAGATTGAAAAAATTAAATCTAAAAAAAACAACTAACAACGATCGACTTGCAAATGAAATTTTTCAGAATTTAAATGTATTACAGGAAAAACTAACAGAAATCCTATTTTCAAACGTCATCTATAATAAAGAACCTGATTTTACGACGCATGAATATTTTGAAACCGAATTCAAAGAACAATACTTAAGTAATACATTCCCAAAAATATTCAATCAATACTATGACAATAAAAACCCAATACAGTTTGAAGTTAGTAATATTTCTTTAAGCAATATTCAGATTCATTTTAGCAATCTATTTAGTGATGAAAAAGTAAATTTAGTTTACCAGTCAATAGCATTACAAAATGACATAGCTACCATTAATCAAATATCAAGTGATGGTTTAAAATTAAAAACTTTTGACTATGATGGTAAAAAATATTCAAAAAAAGAAGGAGTTAAATTGAGTTTAAGTCTTAAAAAAGAATTAGAAACAATTAATAAAGAAATTGATCAAAATGATAAGCAAATTTTTCAGTATTTTTTAAACGCTGAAAGTAGTTTGGGAGATATTACCAAGCTAGAAAAGCTATATAAAAATTTATCAGAATTTGATAATTACTACGACGAAAAAATCTCAATATACAATGAGTTATCGTCCAAATTAGATTTCATTAATTATAATACACCATTTGATAAAATAAAATCGAACTTTGATAACATAAAGCCTTTAGAAAACAAACTTAAAGAAAGTATTAAAGAGTTATTAGAACAGAATAAATACAATAGCAATTTAAAACTTGAAGTAAAAGAATGTTTTAATTCTTTTACAGAAAAAGAATTAAAGTACTTTTTAGGTGAGCGCTACATCGACGAGAATTTGGAAATATTATTCACATCACTCAATAATTACTATTTTCTTTTATCCGAAGGATTCCTAATCAACAAAAGAGAATTGCTTAACTATCAGGCATCATTAATTAAAGAATAGTTTTAAATTCCTATTTTTGCACAAACAAAATTTGAAATACATGAACGCATATATATTTCCAGGTCAAGGTGCTCAATTTACAGGTATGGGATTAGATCTTTATGAAAATTCGCCTTTAGCTCAAGAACTATTTGAAAAAGCTAATGAAATATTAGGCTTTTCTATTACCGACACTATGTTTGAAGGATCAGCTGAAGACTTAAAAGAAACTAAAGTTACCCAACCTGCTATCTTTTTACATTCGGTTATTTTGGCCAAAACATTAGGAGATAGCTTCAAACCCGATATGGTTGCCGGTCACTCATTAGGCGAGTTTTCCGCATTGGTTGCCAATGGCACTTTAAATTTTGAAGATGGTTTAAAATTGGTTTCACAACGTGCCATGGCTATGCAAAAAGCCTGCGAATTAAAGCCTAGTACAATGGCTGCTGTTTTAGGATTAGATGATGATGTCGTTGAAAAAATCTGTGCTATGACTGACGGAATAGTTGTGGCTGCAAATTACAACTGCCCAGGTCAACTAGTAATTTCAGGCGAAGTTGAAGCTATAAATAAAGCCTGTGAATCATTAAAGGCTGAAGGTGCTCGCCGTGCATTGGTTTTGCCTGTTGGTGGTGCATTTCACTCACCACTTATGGAACCTGCTCGCGAAGAATTGGCAGCGGCTATAGAGAATACCACATTTAGCAAGCCAATTTGTCCTATTTACCAAAATGTATCCACAACAGCGGTAACAGATGAAAATACAATAAAAGCTAACTTAATTTCACAGTTAACCGCTCCTGTTAAATGGACACAATCTGTGCAGCACATGATTGCAGATGGCGCTACTCTATTTACTGAAGTTGGACCAGGAAATGTACTTCAAGGGTTAGTAAGAAAAATTAATCGTGAGGCCCAAACAGCTTCAGCAGCATTTGAAACCAAAGCTTAATGAAATTATCGCGTACAGCTTTTATTATTGTGCTGATTGCTTTTAATATTGCAATCGATCAAATCTCTAAAGTTATTGTCAGAGCTAATGTCACTCCTAAAAGTGAAACCGAAATAATAGGTGATTATTTTACACTGCACAACGTTGAAAATACAGGAGCCTTTTTAGGCATGGGAAGCGATTTTAATCCAACCTTAAAGCTCGTTCTACTCTTATTACTACCAATAGTTGTATTAGGTTATATACTATACTATATTCTAAAAAACAAAAATTTGGATAACTATTCGCTTATAGGGTTTTGTTGTGTAATTGGTGGAGGCATTGCCAATGTTTACGATAGAGTTGTATACAAATCAGTAACCGATTTTTTCCATATTGATTTAGGAGGCGTATTTAGAACAGGCATCTTCAATGTAGCCGATATGTCTGTCATGTTTGGTATGGGACTACTACTCTATGGTAGTTTTAAAAACACTAAAAAAGAAAAAGCCTCGAATTAATCGAGGCTTTATTATATTTTATCTTGCCAATTCGCAAGCTTCACAATCTTTTATTTCGCCATAATAGGTTTCTCTATACTTGTGTAAGGTTTTAAAAGGAATACTTAAAAATTGCTTTTTAATGTAAGTCACTTTTGTTAATAATTCACCCATTTTAGGTGTGAATCTTTTTTCGGTTTGCGTTTCGCGTTTTACTGTAATCAATTTCATAATATCATTTATCATTTGATGCAAAGTAACAAAGGATAAGACGTTTATCCAAAATTTAAACAGTAAACCTTTGTTAATCAAATAATTAATACAAATCTGTCAACGATATTTAGATATAGCTAAAAGATTCTTAATGATTAAGGCAAATTGTTAACAGTTTTAAAACGCTATTTTTTATAGATTTTTCCAGATTTCATGACAAAAACAACATTTTCTGTTGTTTCAATATGCTCTACCGGATTGTCATTTGTTGCAATAATATCAGCAAAAAAACCAGGTTGTAATTGACCGATTTCATTTTCCATATCAAGCAGTAATGCGTTTGTAATAGTAGCACTTTGTAAAGAAAACATAGGTGACCATCCCGCATCAACCATATATCTAAACTCTTTTGCATTATCACCATGAGGAAATACGCCTGCATCCGTTCCAAATGCAATGGGAACATTTTCATTTATTACCATTTTAAAAGTATCATCCAATACTTCCATTGTACTTGCTATTTTAGGGAGGATTACTGGAGGATAATAATTTGGAATTTTTGCTTTTTCCTCTACGTAGCGACCTGCGGAAAGTGTAGGCACTAAATAGGTGTTGTTTTGTTTCATTAGTGCAGCTACTTCTTTGTCCATAAATGACCCATGTTCTATAGTTTGAACACCAGCTATTACAGCTCGTTTCATACCTTCTTTGCCATGCGCATGAGCTGCAACCACCATTCCATATTCTTTAGCAGTTTTAATGATCTCATCAACTTCTTCTTGAGTAAACTGTGCATTCTGTCCATTTTTGGCCACGCTCAAAACACCACCTGTTGCAGTAATCTTTATTAAATCTGCACCATTTTTATAACGTTGACGAACAGCTTTTCTTGCTGCTTCAGGACCGTTAATAACACCTTCAGCAGGACCAGGATCGCCCATTAATTCTTTTTTCATCCCGTTTGTAGGATCAGCATGACCGCCAGTCGTTGCTAACGCTTTTTCAGCTGTAAAAATCCTTGGTCCATCTACTTTACCAGAATTGATAGCATTACGAAGTGACACATTAACTCCAGACCCTCCTAAATCTCGTACTGTTGTAAAACCAGCAAGTAAGGTTCGGTTAGCATAATCAATTGAATTAAAAGCCACATCTGCATCGTTTAAAGTGAATCGCTCTAGATACCGATTCGGATTAGTTTCGCCTTCTAAATGCACGTGCATATCAATAAATCCAGGCATGACTGTTTTATTCTTTAAATTGACAACCATATCTTCAGAAGTAGCTGGTTCAGTATAACCATCTTCAACAGATAAAATTTTATCTCCCGAAACAATAATGGTTTTAGACTCTAAAACTTGTCCATTTTTAGTATCAATCAATTTTCCGCAATGCAAATAGGTATTCTGACCTATTAAAACGGAAGTGAATAATAGGGCTGTAAAATAAATGAGCTTTTTCATTATAGTGGTTTTATAAATTTCTAATCTGCTTTTCCCATAACCAAGCGGATTTCATAGCATCATCTAACGTAGATTCAGCTTTCCAACCTAATTGTGTGTTAGCTTTGCTAGTATCGGCAAAAGCTTGGGTAACATCGCCTTCTCGCCTGGGAGCTATTTTGTAATTTAAGGATAATCCTGAAACCCGTTCAAAAGACTTAATGACTTCTAAAACCGAACTCCCTACTCCTGTCCCTACATTAAAGGTTTCGTAATTAGCTTCATTTTCATTTGAAAGTAATCGCTTCAAGGCTACAACGTGTGCCTTTGCCAAATCGACCACATGAATATAATCGCGAATACAGGTGCCATCTTCAGTAGGATAATCATCGCCAAAAACAGAAAGACAATCGCGTAAACCAGCTGCTGTTTGGGTAATAAAAGGCACTAAATTTTGAGGGACTCCCAAAGGCAACTCCCCTATTTTCGCACTTGGGTGCGCACCAATTGGATTAAAATATCGTAAGGAGATAGCTTTTAAATTTGGAGTGACCTTGCAAGTATCCTGAATAATTTCCTCACCTATTTGTTTCGTATTGCCATAGGGTGATTCCGCAGGTTTTACAGGAGCGTCTTCGGTTATAGGCATCACATCGGCCTGACCGTAAACCGTACATGATGAACTAAATATAAAATTGGCATCTGACATATTAGATAACTCCTGAAGGACATAAACCAAGGTATTAATATTATTTTCAAAATACATTAATGGTTTCTGAACACTTTCACCAACCGCTTTACTTGCCGCAAAATGAATAACGCCTTTAATGTCTTGGTGTTTCTTAAAAAATTCTTGAACTTTAGGTTTATCCTTTAAATCCAGTTTTTCAAAAATTGGTGTTTTACCTGTTATGGAAGCAATTCCGTTCAACACATCAATTGAAGAATTAGATAAATCATCAATAACGACCACTTCAAAACCTTCATTCTGCAATTCGACAACTGTATGTGAACCTATAAAACCTAAACCTCCAGTAACTAGTATTTTATCCATTAACAAATTCTAAAACTTTCGAGGTGATGAATGCTATTTGCTCATCATCCAATTCTGTATGCATTGGCAAAGAAATGACATCCTTTACTAGCTGATTAGTTACAGTAAAATCAGGTTCATTGTAACGTTCATCTTGGTAAGCCTTTTGCTTATGCAATGGTATTGGATAATAAACACCACAAGGAATATCATTAGCATTTAAAAATTTAACCAAGCCATCACGATCAACTCCGTTTAATTTTAAGGTATATTGATGAAATACATGACAGTTACAGTTGTCACAATTTCCAGAACAATCATTGCTTTTTCGGTATGGTATTTCAATTTTTGGATGATTTTTAAAGGCTTCATCATATTTTGAAGCTGCTTCTTGTCGCGCTTTGTTGTATGCATCTAAATGAGGGAGCTTCGCATCTAACACAGCAGCTTGAATAGAATCTAACCGAGAATTCACGCCAACCACATCATGGTGATAGCGTTCATACATACCATGATTAACAATCCCTCTAATAGTATGAGCTAAATTGTCATCATTAGTAAATATAGCACCTCCATCTCCATAACAACCTAAATTTTTTGATGGAAAAAATGATGTTGATGAAACATGACCAATGGTTCCTGTTTTTGCTTTTTTTCCATTACTAAAAGTATAATCGGCCCCTATACCTTGAGCATTATCTTCAATAACATATAAGTCGTGTTCTTTGGCAATTACCATTATGGCTTCCATATTGGCGGCTTGACCAAATAAATGCACAGGAACAATAGCTTTGGTTTTAGGTGTGATAGCCTTTTTTATAGCTTCGACACTAATGTTAAAATCATCTGGATTAACATCAACCAAAACAGGTGTTAGCTGAAGCAAAGCAATAACCTCAACTGTGGCAGCAAAGGTAAAATCGGCTGTTATAACTTCATCTCCTGGTTTTAAGCCAAGACCCATCATGGCAATTTGTAAGGCATCGGTTCCATTTGCGCATGGGATAACATGCTTAACGCCTAAATAATTTTCAAGATTTTTTTGAAATTGATGAACCATGGGTCCATTAACGAATGCTGTGGTTTCTATTACTTCCTGAATAGATGGATTTACAACATCTTTTATACGATTATATTGACCTTTAAGGTCAACCATTTGGATTTTTCTCATAAGTTACGAAATTACAAAATTCGCTGTTGCCAACCAATGAAAGATAGTTGATAAAAATCAATTTTATAAAGAAAATATTTTAAAGAAATGTATTTTAGCAATTAAAGCACAGAATTTGAATATCATTTATAACATTGCAATTGGTTTAACGGAGCTTGCTTTAAAGTTCATTGCTTTATTCAACACAAAAATTAAGCTAGGTGTTAATGGGCGTTCGCGAACATTTTCAATTTTAAAGAATACTATTCAATCTACTGACAAGTATATTTGGTTTCACTGCGCTTCTCTTGGCGAATACGAACAAGGTCTACCTGTTTTTAAAGACATTAAAAAGCTTTATAAAAATCATAAAATAGTTTTAACGTTTTTTTCACCTTCAGGATATGAAATTCGTAAAAATACCGATGTTGCTGATGTTGTAGTTTACCTTCCAATTGACACCAAACAGAATGCAAAACGTTTTTTTAATTTAGTTAATCCAGAATTAACCGTTTTTGTAAAGTATGACATTTGGCCCAACTATTTAAAAGAACTTAAAAAAAGGCAACGTCGGGCGATTCTAATTTCGGCCCTATTTCGAGAAAACCAATCATATTTTAAATGGTATGGTAGCTTTATGCGCAACAAATTATTTGCCTTTGAACACATTTTTACTCAAGACGAAAAATCAAAACATCTATTAGAATCTATAGACTACTCAAATGTTTCAGTTTCTGGAGACACGAGGTTTGACCGTGTAACCAGCCAACTTGACCAAGATAATACTTTAGATTTTGTTTCAGAATTTAAAAACAACCGCCTCTGTTTTGTTGCCGGAAGCACATGGCCAGAAGACGAAAAAATACTCGTTGATTATATAAATACCACAACCGAAAATATAAAATTCGTTATAACGCCTCATAATATAAAAACCGCCCATGTTCAAAAGTTAAAGCACAGTATTCTTAAGAAAACCATTTTGTTTTCTGAAAAAGAAAGTGTTTCTCTCTCTGATTTTCAAGTCTTAATTATTGACACTATTGGTCTACTTTCTAGAATATACAGTTATGCCAATATAGCTTATGTAGGTGGCGCCATTGGTTCTACTGGCTTACATAATATATTAGAGCCGGCAGTCTTTGGTGTCCCGATAATAATTGGTAATAATCATGAAAAATTCCCGGAAGCTAATCTAATGATAAAAAATGCCGGTGTTCTAGAAATAAAAAATATTGAAGATTTTAAATTGATAATGAGTCAATTAACCCAAGACAAAGAATTTTTAAATTCATTGGGTGAAAAAAATTCAAATTTTATTAAAAAAAATAATGGAGCCGTAATCCAAATAACCGATTACTTACGTATATAGTACCGAAAGCGAAAAAGGCAGATGTTAAAAAATGTTAATTTTTTTAATCTCAATTAAAAATTTGTTTTTAAATTCGCAACTATATAATTAACACTAAAACTTAAACAAATGAAAAAATTATTCTTAAGCATAGCAATGTTATTAGCTTTAAGTATTGCTTTAACTTCTTGTAGAGACGAAAAGAAAGCTGATTCTGCTGAAGAAGCTGTTGAAAACGCAGTAGACGCTACTGAAGACGCAATGGACGAAGCTGCTGATGATGCTGAAGGCGCTATGGAAGAAGCTGGAGAAGCTATCGATGATGCAGTTGACGCTGCTGGCGAGGCTGTAGACGATGCTGCTGACGCAGTTGAAGGCGCGGCAAATGATGCTGCAGATGCGGTTGACCAAGCTGTAGATGATGCTGCAGATGCAACAAACAAAGCTGTTGATAAAGCTGCTGCTAAAGTAAAAGGAGAAGACGAATAAAACTAACTTTTCTCGAAAACAAATAAAAAAGGTCTTGAATTAATTCAAGACCTTTTTTATTACACCATATTAAAATCTAGATTCTCAAAACTCACCAACACCTCTCTATATGACATATGGTGTCGTAAATTATGGTATGATCAAATAATATATTTGTTCCATAATACGAGCACAAAAAAGCATGTTCAAAAAAGCTAACAATTTAAAATCCAATGAACTTCAGTCGGAACTCAAGTTTAAGGAAATCTCTAGCCTATCTCGTATTGAAACAGCATTAAATGATTTACAAGCGCTTAATGTTGAAAAACAAAACACTTCTATCAGTAAGACTGAATACTTTTTAAGAAAATCTAAAATCATTAAAAAGCTTTATGCTCCTGATTTATGAAAATTAAAGAGAAATTACTTGTTATGGAATATCAGTTAATTTCAAATATTCCGGTAGATACTGCAAAAATTAAAGCTATTAAAAAATTAAAAACAGCTTTAATGCATATTGATTTTAATACAGAAAGCATCCCATTTAATGATATCGATCGACTAACAAAGTTATTTGAATCGCTTCTTGACAGAAAACTGACTAAACCTGAAAACAGCATTATAGAATCTTTAATTGAAGATTAAAAATCAACATACATATTAGAAAAACATGCTGCCCATACAAAAAAAGCCTTTATCTTTCGATAAAGGCTTTTGTACTGAAGGCGGGACTTGAACCCGCACGGCCATAATGGCCATTGGATTTTAAGTCCAACGTGTCTACCAATTCCACCACTTCAGCATCTTGGTATATTTTCAAGAAAGTTTTCAGAGCGAAAGACGGGATTTGAACCCGCGACCCTCACCTTGGCAAGGTGATGCTCTACCCCTGAGCTACTTTCGCAGTCTTTTAATGAACGTACAATCTCTCGATTGCGGATGCAAATTTAAAATATTTCTAGGAAAAGCAAAGCCTTTTTTAAAAAATAATACAATTTATTTTAAGCGTGTTTTTTCTTTACCAACATACGCTTTATTTCATTGAGTTTCATCAAGGCTTCAACAGGAGTTAAGGTATTTATATCTATATGAAGGATTTCGTCTTTAATACTTTCCAATAGTGGATCATCTAAATTGAAGAAGCTCAATTGCATCTCGTCATCTTGTAATGATTTCACTTTATCGGTTAACTCTTCACTGGAATGCGATTTTTCTAATTTCTTTAAAATCTTATTCGCTCTATGAATCACTTGCTGCGGCATACCAGCCATTTTTGCTACATGAATACCAAAACTATGCTCACTACCACCTTTCACAAGCTTACGTAAAAAAAGCACATTATCTTTCAATTCTTTAACCGAAACATTAAAGTTCTTGATACGCTCAAACGTCTCCGTCATTTCGTTTAATTCATGATAATGTGTAGCAAATAAAGTTTTAGCTTTTGCAGGATGTTCGTGCAAGTATTCACTAATAGCCCAAGCAATTGAAATGCCGTCATAAGTACTGGTACCACGACCAATTTCATCAAGTAAAACCAAACTGCGTTCGGAAATGTTGTTCAGAATAGATGCTGTCTCGTTCATCTCCACCATAAAGGTCGACTCACCCATTGAAATGTTATCACTGGCACCAACTCGTGTAAATATTTTATCTATTAACCCTATTCTTGCCGATTTTGCAGGCACAAAACTTCCCGTTTGCGCTAACAATACAATAAGGGCTGTTTGACGTAAAATAGCCGATTTACCAGACATGTTGGGGCCTGTAATCATAATCATTTGCTGTTTCTCCCGATCTAAATAGACATCATTGGCAATATAAGCCTCACTAGGAGGTAACTGTTTTTCGATTACAGGATGGCGACCATCTTTGATATCTAAATCATGTGAATCATCTATTATTGGGTAGATATAATTATTGTCAATGGCCAATTGAGCAAAACCACATAAGCAATCTAATTGCCCAATTAAGTGCGCATTTTGCTGAACGGGTTTAATATATTGGGTCATCCACTGAATCAATTCAGAAAACAATTGCTGTTCAATGGCTAGAATGCGCTCTTCAGCACCTAAAATTTTAGCTTCATATTCTTTAAGCTCCTCGGTAATATAGCGTTCGGCATTGACTAACGTTTGCTTACGAATCCACTCTTGAGGGACTTTATCCTTATGTGTATTCCGCACTTCAATATAGTAACCAAACACATTGTTGGAAGCTATCTTTAAAGACGTAATACCTGTTCGTTCGCTTTCTCGCTCCAACATCCCATCTAAATAATCCTTACCAGAAGTCGACAAGGCACGTAGTTCATCCAATTCAGTAGAAAAACCTTCCGCTACTGTATTTCCTTTCAACACATTTACAGGCGCATCTTCATTTAAAGTTTCCTTTATTTTTTCACGCAGCACATCACAACTTTGCAAGGAATCTCCTATGATTTTTAGCGCTTCATTATCGGTATTAGAAGTCAATGCTTTGATGGGAACAATAGCTTCCAAAGAATTTTTTAGTTGAATAACTTCTCTAGGGTTCACTTTTGCCGTCGCAATCTTGGAAATCAAACGCTCAAGATCACCAATATGCTTGATGTGGTTCTGTATTTTTTGAAGAATGGATATGTTCTTACTTAAAAAGTCAACCACCTCATGGCGTTGTTTGATTTTTTTGACATCCTTTAGAGGCAAAGCCAACCAGCGCTTGAGCATGCGACCACCCATTGGCGATATGGTTTTATCAATAACGTTCAGCAAGGTTACTGCATTGTTATTCGTTGAATGATATAGCTCCAAATTTCGAATGGTAAACTTATCCATCCACACATAATCATCTTCGGCTATACGACTAATAGATGTAATATGTTGTAATTTGTGATGTTGCGTTTCACCTAAATAATGAAGAATAGCCCCAGAAGCAATAATACCTTCATATAAATCTTTAATACCATACCCTTTTAATGTTTTGGTATTGAAATGTTTGATTAGAGTTTCATGGGCATAATCGGTTTGATAAACCCAATCTTCCAAATAAAAGGTGTGAAAATCCTGACCGAATGTTTCATTAAAATGCATCCGTTTTTGCTTGGAAACCAGTATTTCACTCGGACTAAAATTCTGAAGTAACTTATCAATATATTCCGCATTTCCTTGAGAGGTAAGAAATTCACCAGTAGATATATCTAAAAAAGAAATCCCAATAAAGTTTTTACCAAAATATACCGAACATAAGAAGTTGTTGGACTTTGATTTCAGAACTTCGTCATTCAAAGCGACTCCAGGTGTTACCAATTCCGTTACACCACGTTTTACAATGGTTTTGGTTTGCTTAGGATCTTCCAGCTGATCACAGATGGCCACACGTTCACCAGCTTTAACCAATTTTGGTAGATAGGTGTTTAAAGAATGATGTGGAAAACCGGCCAATTCGGTTTCGCTCTCACTACCAGCACCGCGCTTTGTTAAAATGATATCCAATATTTTGGCCGTACGTACGGCATCTTTACCAAAGGTTTCATAAAAATCACCTACACGAAATAACAGTAAAGCATCAGGATATTTAGCCTTGATGGTATTGTATTGCTTCATTAACGGTGTTTCCTTCTTTCCTTTTTTTGCCAATGTCTAACTGATTTTTAAATATTACTTTTGCATAAAATGCAGGATTGCTAAAGTACTTATTAATTTAAGGTTTTTAAAACCTGAAACTTATAAGTTATCTACAATTATCATAAGAAATTAACATGCGTAAATTAAAAAATAGCGAGCTGGACCGATTGAGTGTTGACGAATTTAAAAACACCGAAAAGACACCTTTAATTATTGTTTTGGACAATATCCGGAGTTTAAACAACATTGGATCGGTGTTTAGAACTAGTGATGCTTTTTTAATTGAAAAAATTTATCTCTGCGGCATTACAGCCAAACCACCTCATAAAGATATTCATAAAACTGCCTTGGGCAGTACCGAAACAGTGGCATGGGAATATGTTGCAGACACGCTTGAATTGGTAAAAAAACTTCAAGCTGAAAACATAATCGTTTGTTCCATTGAACAAGCAGAAAACGCCATGATGCTTAATGACTTTAAACCAGAGCCTAACCAAAAATATGCTCTAGTATTCGGTAATGAGGTTAAGGGCATTCAACAAGGTGTGGTTACGGCAAGTGATGTCGTTTTGGAAATTCCGCAGTTTGGTACCAAGCACTCCTTAAATATTTCTGTTAGCTGTGGTTTAGTGGTTTGGGATGTGTTTAGCAAACTACAAAGATGGTAAAAGATTCTTGTTTGGTGGGAGTTAAATTTTTATTTATTCTTTTTTACAAAAAATTTATTGTTTTTTAATAAATTTTTATCGTTATTTGTTTTGTAATTTTAAATCATATTAATTATGAAAACAAATACGGATCGCATTCTTTCCATCATGAAATTCTTGTTTTGGTTGGTATTTATTGGTTTATGCATTAAAACAGGTGCCATAATATTGTCATTTATTATCAGTTTGTTTTCCCGTTCGGAAGCAGCAGGTGATTTATACCTGGGACTTAATTTAGCGGAGCTTCACCAAAACCATTTTTGGTATTTCATTTGTTTGGTGTCACTCATTATTGGTCTTTCAGCCATGAAAACGTACATTGCCTTTTTGGTGACAAAAATTTTTACGAAAATTAACTTCGACACGCCTTTTAATAATACTACCGCTCATTTATTAACCAAAATTAGCCATGTGGCTTTAGGTGCTGGCATTTTAGCTTTGATTGCAAATGCTTATAATATGTATTTATTTAAACGCAGTTTAATCGTTTTATCAGCGCAATCTTTTGTTGAGGGCAGTCGTGAGTTTTTATTCTTGGCTGGTATTATTTTTATTATTGCTCAAATATTTAAAAAAGGAGTCGATTTACAATCTGAAAACGAATTAACCATTTAAGCCATGCCAATCATTGTAAATTTAGACGTCATGATGGCGAAACGGAAAATGTCCCTAAACGAACTCTCGGAACATGTTGGAGTAACGCTCTCCAACCTATCCATACTCAAAACTGGTAAAGCGAAGGCTGTCCGCTTTAGTACTTTGGAAGCCATTTGCAAAGCTTTGGACTGCCAACCAGGTGATATTTTGGAATTTGAAGAATAGACCATGACCAAAAAGTCCAAAAAACCTTGGCCTACCAAACCGGTAATGGAGCAAATCTATGACCAGCATCTTTGGGGTGGCAAAGACCATGATTTTTATTCAGGAGAAGGTTCACACAGGGCACTTATAGTCAAACCGTATATAGATAGTGTCAGAGCGTTTCTACAAAGCCATGAAAACTCTTTAACGGTTTGCGATTTAGGTTGTGGTGATTTTAATATCGGTAAGCAATTGACACCTTTTACTAAAAGTTATGTGGGTGTGGATATTGTTGATGCCCTTATTAAAAGAAACCAAAAGCTGTATCATAATGACCATATAAACTTTGCGTGTCAAGATATTTCCAAAGACGAACTCCCTCAAGCGGATTGCATTATTCTACGACAAGTGCTGCAGCATCTTTCCAATGCTGAAATACAAAACATATTGAAAAAGTTGACAGCTTACCAATACATTATCCTTACTGAACACCTCCCAATGGGTGACTTTATTCCAAACCAAGATATCATTTCTGGGCAAGGTATTAGATTGAAACACAACAGTGGCGTTGATATAACACAACCGCCTTTTAATTTTAAAGTTAAATCCCAACAAATTCTGAACGAAATTGTTTTGGATGATCATAAAGGGCGGATTGTGACAACACTTTTTAATTTGAATTAGAAAAGTCGATTCAATAGGATTAATATGCTATTGTCATTACATTACACTTGACTAAAAATTTAAAAAGTATCCATGTAATTCGACAGTGAAGAATCACTTCAACCTCACAGGCACCCATACCTGTTCTTCATTAATCAGGTTTTGCGGATTGTAGCTTTCAGGTAACTTTTCAAAATGTGGTCTGTTATCTAATTCATATTTAGAATTAGGCAACCAATCGGTTAAAATAGTTTGCCAGAGTTTTGGGAAATCGGCCAAGCTCCCTTTATAATCAACCACTAAATAGTCGCCGTCTTTTAAAACAAAGGATTGCATACCATCAGGAATGTGGTTATGGCTTTCAACTTCAACAGCTACCCATTTATCAAATGTGGTTTGTGGTGTTATGGCATTAAAATTTTGATCAGCATAGTCTTGAATGGAAAAACTATGTGTCCCTACTCTGCCTACAATCTCATGTCTTCTAGGCATAAACTGTCTTGCCAATTTACCTATTTTCATAGGCATAGTCTGTAACGTTACTTGGGCTTTCATGCCAACAACCAAGATATCGTTTTGGGTAACGAACCTATATTCCATTATTAATTTCGTTTAAAATCCACAGGTAGTCTTCACGGTTTTTTACAAAATCTCGATCGGAAATGTCAATGGTTTTGACATTCAAATCCGTCTGATTCTTTAGAAATTCCAAATATCCGGCATTGATTTTATCTAAATAGTCATTATCGATATTCTGCTCATAATCACGGCCGCGCTTTTTAATGTTTTCCTGTAAACGCTCCGTGTTCTGATAGAGATACACGTACAATTCGGGTTTGGCAATATCTTTGTACATTAGATAAAACAAACGTCTGTACAATCTGAACTCGTCTTCAGGCAAAGTGATTTTTGAGAAAATTAAAGATTTATAGATGTCATAATCGCTCACAATGAAATCCTTAAACAAATCCAATTGCGATAAATCATCAGAAATTTGTTGGTATCTATCAGCTAAAAAACTCATTTCCAAAGTAAAGGCATAACGCTTGGCGTCTTCATAGAACTTCGGTAAAAACGGATTGTCCGCAAAACGCTCTAAAATAAGTTTGGCATTAAAATCGGCTGAAACTTTAGTTGCCAGACTAGTTTTTCCGGCACCTATATTCCCTTCAATAGCAATGTAATTGTATTGCGATAAATTAAATTGCTTGCTAGGGTTTTTCAACCAAATATTTATAGGCTCTAAAATACTGTCATCACTACTGTTTTTTAGCAATTCAGAAATAGTTTCTTTTAAAACTGGATGTACTTTTTTAGGTGCAATTTCATACAAAGGTTGCAAAACAAACCTACGATTAGGGATTTGCGGATGTGGAACCGTTAAAGTTTTACTATGGATAACCTCATCATTAAACAACAAAACATCCAAGTCGATAGTTCGTGACTCGTAGCCTCCCGATTTAGAACGCTCACGTCCCATTTTTGTTTCTATATTAAGTAAATGCTCCAAAACTGTTGGTGCATCCATTTCGGTAAAAGCAACTAAACAGGTATTGAGAAAATCAGAACCCTCAAACCCTAAAGCAGGAGTGTTATAAACCTTGGCTATAAGTTGAATGTTGCCTATGCGTTTAAAAATAGCATCAACCGCTAATTGCAGGTTTCTCAATCGATCACCTTGATTGCTTCCCAGAGATATGTAAACCGTATTTGTTGAATTCATAATAGCGCATGCCAAAATAACTAAAAGAAATTTTAATAGTTTATATTTACAAGGCCTATTTATCCACAATTTTAAATGACCGTAAAAGACAAACTTCTCGCGCATCGTATTTACTTACTATTGGCTGCTTTGTTTATTACGTCGTTGGTGGTTTCCAATCTTATTTTTCAGAAGTTTTTTTATTGGTATCCTGTAGATATTGAAATTTTCGACACCAAACTATTTGAAATTTCGGTAGGCATACTGCCTTACCCTATTACCTTTTTAATCACTGATTTAATCAGTGAAATTTACGGTAAAAAGGCAGCCAATCAAGTAGTGGTTACAGGAATTTTTGCCTCTATGTTTTCTATGGCTATTATTTATACTGCAAATGCCATTCCTGCAACATCATGGTCTCCCGTACCTGATGATTTATTTACAACCGTTTTCGGCAGCACAGCTATAGCTGTTATGGCCAGTATGTTGGCGTATTTATTTGCACAGTTTATAGACATACAAATCTATCATTTTTGGAAAGGCCTTACCAAAGGGAAACACTTATGGTTACGCAATAACTTTTCGACTTTTTTCTCGCAATTTGTTGATACCTGTACAATTCTGCTATTACTTTGTTCCTTTGGTATTATTGAATGGGATAAGTTTATGGGCTTATTAGTTGCTGGTGTAATATTCAAGGTCATGATAGCAGCTTTAGATACACCGTTTCTGTATTTAGGGGTGTTTTTGTTTAGAAGGCGTTTTAAACTAAAAGTAAACGAGGAAATCCACTTACTTTAATTACTAAAATTTTATTAAAGTTTTGGTTTTCAGCATCTATTCGATTAGTATTTACGTATATCTATAAAACCAATCACACTATTATTTATGAAAAAAGTATTCAAAATTATTGGAATTACTTTACTTATTATTCTTTTACTCTTTTTGGCGCTCCCGTTTGCCTTTCAGTCACAAATTGAAAAAATTGTACAACGCTATGCCGATGAAAACTTAAATGCCAAAGTATCATTCAGTTCAGTTAACTTAAGCTTTATAAGAAGCTTCCCGAATGCTCAAGTAGAGATCAACGATTTGGTTATTACCAATTTTAAACCTTTTGAAGGTGAAACCTTGGCCACATCAAAATCCATATCCCTTTCGTTGCCCATTAAAGAGGTTTTTAAAAGTTCAAGTGATGAGCCACTAACTATCAACACCATAGATTTAGACGAAACACTCCTAACCCTTAAAACCAATAAACTTGGTGATGTTAATTATGACATATTAAAAGAATCTGAAACACCTGATACAGGCAATAGTGATTCAAAAGGTTTCACATTTGATGTGCAAGATTACGCTATTAAAAACAGTGCTTTAACTTATATTGACGAAACATCAAAAACCACTTTTTTCATTACAGAATTCAACCATAAAGGCAAAGGCACATTTTCGGGCAACGTTTCTGAATTAGACACAGAATCTGAAGCACGAATTAGTTTAAGCATAGATAGCACAAGTTATTTAGACAACAACACTTTAAAACTGGATGCTTTAATTGATCTGGATTTAAACAACAACAAATACACTTTTAAGGAAAATAAAGGCCTTATAAACCAATTACCTATCACCTTTGATGGATTTGTACAGCAAATTGAAAACGGCCAACTAATTGATATTACTTTTGAGAATCCAGGAGCCTCTTTCAAAGATTTTTTGGCCGTTATACCCAAAGCCTATTCTAAAGATATTGAAGCAGTAGAAACCACTGGTGATTTTAAAATTAACGGATTGATTAAAGGTGAAATTTCTGAAAACACAATACCAAACCTAGATATTCAAGTCAATTCCAACAATGCCTCATTTAAGTATCCTGATTTACCAAAACGGGTTGAAAGCATCAATATTGATGTAGCCTTAAAGAACACAACAGGAAATTCAAAGGAAACCTATTTAGATATTAACACTTTAAATTTTAAAATTGAAGAAGATGTCTTTAAAGCATCAGGCACACTTAAAAACATTACAGACAATATACTAGTCAATATGGATATTGATGGCGTTTTAAATTTGGGCAATATTTCCCAAGCCTATCCCATTAAATTGGAAAAGCAGTTAAGTGGTGTTTTAAAAGCAAAACTAAACACTGCTTTTGACATGAATGCTGTTGAGACCAATGCTTATAGCAGAATAAAAAACACGGGGATAGCTTCGGTTACTGATTTCACATATTCATCCGAAGATATTGTAAATCCTATTAAAATCTCTAAAGCCGACATGACATTTAAACCTGGTACCGTTTCATTAAATAATTTTAATGCCGTAACAGGAAATAGTGATTTAGCTGCAACAGGAACCATAAATAACTTATTGGGTTATCTATTAAGCGACAAAAAATTACAGGGTAATTTTAATGTTACTTCACAACAATTTTTAATCAGCGATTTTATGGAAGCTGATGAAGACACAAAAAAAACCAATAAAACAACAGCAGATAGCGAATCGTTGAAAATCCCTGAGTTTCTTGACTGCACCATAAATGCTAATGCCAAAACCGTTGTATATGACAATCTTAACCTAAAGAATGTTGTAGGCACATTGATTATTAAAGACCAGCGTGCACAACTGAACAATATGACATCAGATATATTTGATGGTAAAATGACGATAAACGGAGATGTATCAACTCAAGACGACACGCCTATTTTTAATATCAATTTAGGTGCTGATGGGTTTGATATTGCACAATCGTTTAAAGATTTAGATTTATTACAAAATATAGCTCCAATTGCTAAAGTACTAGAAGGAAAATTGAATACAACAATTAACCTTAAAGGAAATTTAAACGAATCATTCTCTCCAAATTTACAATCTGTTTCTGGTGACGCCTTTGCTGAAGTGTTAACAAGAGAACTCAATGCTGAAAGCAGCAAATTACTTAATGCACTGGAAACTAATTTAGATTTTATTGATTTCAATCAATTAGATTTGCGCGACTTAAAAACTAGCTTAACATTCGAAAATGGCAAGGTTAACATCAAACCATTCTATCTGAAATATAAAGATATTGACATTGCAATAGCTGGTAGTCATGGATTTGATAAAACCATGGATTATGATGTGATTTTTAACGTTCCTGCTAAATATTTGGGTAGTGACGTCAATCGCTTAATTGGTAAAATTGATGATCCAGAAGTTAATAAAATCACTATTCCGGTTTCAGCTAATCTTACAGGTTCTTTTAATAACCCTAAAGTAAGCACAGATTTAAGCTCAGGTGTTTCCAAGCTCATGCAACAATTGGTCGAAATTCAAAAGCAAAAGCTACTGAACCAAGGGGGAGACACTATTAAAGATATTTTAGGTGGTATTATGAGTGGTAATTCTGGGGGTACTACTCCCAATGACTCAACAAATGTTCAAACTGACACCACAGAAACAACAACGCCAAGCACAGAACAAACTATTAAAAACATACTTGGCGGCTTGTTAAACAAGAATAAACAAAAGAAAGATACTGTTAATTTAAAATAATAGTGTTACCTTTGTCATCCTTAAAATTTAAAACGAATTATGTTAAGAATAGAAATTAAAGAAGGTGAAAATATAGAACGTGCATTAAAGCGTTATAAGCGTAAGCATAGAAACGTTAAGGTAATGCAGAACTTAAGAGAAAAACAATTTTTTACAAAACCTTCTGTTAAACGTAGACGTGAAATTCAAAAAGCAGCTTATATCCAAGGCTTAAGAGACGCTGAAGACATATAAGCTTATTTAAATATATAACACAAAACACGCTCTTGAAGCGTGTTTTTTTTATAGTATTTTAATTACTACAACCAATCCTTCATTAGAGCGAATATTAAAAACCGTTTCGTCCTCAAAAATTAAATATTGCCCTTTTATACCAACCAATTTTCCCGTGTAAGTTTTTGTTTTTACAATATTTAAACTTTTTGGTTTTTCAGGGTATTTCTCAACCGGAAAGCTCAAATTAGTCTCTGTATTGTTGGCAATGTAATAATCGATAGCTTCTTTTGGGATATATGATTTTAAGCGCTCACGCCATTCAACCAAATTTTCGTCTTGAATGTCATTCTTTAACATACTACGCCAATTGGTTTTATCGCTAACGTGGTTTTTAAGTGCAACCTCTGTTATTCCTGCTAGATACCTATTGGGAACTTCAACAATTTCAATAGCCTCATGAGCACCTTGGTCAATCCAACGAGTAGGAACTTGGCTTTTTCTGGTAACACCAACTTTAACATTGCTACTATTGGCCAAATACACTATATGGGGTTGCAACTGAACTTTTTTCTCATACTCTAAATCACGATCTTCCTTATCTAAATGTGCTGTACTTAATTCAGGGCGCATAATCCAATCGGCCGCCTGGGGAATATCATAAAAACAACTTTTACAAAAGCCCTGTCTGTAAATAGGTTTGTTTAAACCACAGTTTAAACATTGATAGCCAACAAATTCTATTTCAATTCTTTTATCCAACAGTTGATTTATATTTATAAAATCGTTTTCAAACACCAAATAGTACTGAATAGGGTCTGCAAATTCAGTTTCCATTTTTGTTAAAACACCTTGGTAGGTCATAAAAAAAAGTATTATTTTTAGTTTTTTAAATATACTGCAAATATGCCAATTCCTATAGTAAATTCCATTGCTTCATGGTTTTTAAAAAAACGGTTTCATCAAATCGATTTATTTTTAAAATACCCAAATGAGGTACAAGAAGAATTGCTTACAAACTTATTGATTAAGGCAAAGGATACCGAAATTGGCAAAAAATACGGCTTTGAATCTATAACCAACTATCAAACGTTTGCAGAAAGAGTACCTATTTCAGCTTACGAAGATTACCATCAACTCATTGAGCGTTCTCGGTTAGGTGAAAACAATATTTTTTGGCCGCAACCCATAAAGTGGTTCGCTAAATCTAGTGGTACGACAAATGCCAAAAGTAAGTTTATTCCCGTGAGCGAAGACTCTTTAGAAGATTGCCATTATGCTGCCAGTAAGGATCTACTTTGTATGTATTTGAATAACAATGAAAACTCACAGTTGTTCACTGGGAAAAGTCTACGCCTTGGCGGAAGCAAAGAACTCTATAAAGAGAACGGCACGGTGTTTGGCGACTTATCTGCTATCCTTATTGACAATATGCCTTTTTGGGCCGAGTTTAGCAGCACACCAAGTAGTAAGGTTTCTCTTATGAGTAACTGGGAAGAAAAAATGCAGGCCATAGTTGACGAAACCATTCAAGAGAATGTAACAAGCCTTGCTGGTGTACCATCTTGGATGCTTGTATTACTCAACAATGTTTTAGAAACTACAGGAAAAAAGAATTTATTTGATGTTTGGCCAAACCTAGAAGTTTATTTCCATGGTGGCGTAAGTTTTTTACCCTACGTTGACCAGTACAAAAACATATTACCAAAATCAGACTTTAGGTATTATGAAATTTACAATGCTTCTGAAGGATTTTTTGCTATTCAAGACCAAAACAAATCGAGTGAATTATTACTGATGTTGGATTATGGCATTTTTTACGAATTCATTCCGATGGACACTTATGGTACAACAAACGAAAAAGTTATTCCTTTAAGTGAAGTTGAAACCAATAAAAACTACGCTGTAATTATTACAACCAATGCTGGCTTGTGGCGTTACAAGATTGGTGACACCATTAGATTTACATCAATAAGCCCTTATCGCATTAAAATTTCAGGCCGCACCAAACATCATATCAATGCATTTGGCGAAGAACTCATTATAGAAAATGCCGAGGATGCCTTAAAAAAAGTTTGTAAAAAAACCAAAGCTGAAATTGTAGACTATACAGCTGCTCCTATATTTATGAGTGGCAAAGAAAAAGGCGCGCATGAATGGCTAATAGAATTTAAAACGCCTCCAAATGATATTGACTATTTTAATGAGCTATTTGACAATGCATTAAAAGCCTTAAATTCTGATTACGAAGCCAAGCGTTATAACAATATGACCCTTAACAAACCTACTATCCACATAGCTCGTGAAAGGCTGTTTTATGATTGGTTAAAAGCAAACAATAAATTAGGCGGCCAGCATAAAGTACCAAGGTTATCAAATTCCAGAGATTATTTAGATGATCTTTTAGAATTGAATTCCTAACGCGAATTATCGATAAAATTTACAAAAAATCTTCAATAAACGTGTTTATTAAGACATTAATCTAAAAACCTAATCAAGAGTTTTTTTCTTAAACAAAAAAATATAGTTTTACAGAGCTATTAATCAAAACTAGATAATTTTTCATAATGTTAAATTATTAATTAACATCCATTAAAACGATGAAATTAACCACTCCAATTAAGGGTGGTTTTTTTTATTTTAGCTACTCAATAAAACCAAAAAAGCCTTTCAATATTTGAAAGGCTTTTTTAAAATCATTTATTTTATACTAATTACGAAACCGCTTTTAATTTCTTTAAAGTGGTTTTAGTAATTTTATCTTCGGCATATACTTTGGTTACCTTAAGTTCTTTTTCATTACTTCCAGGCATTTCAAACATAGCATCGGTTAAAATTTCTTCACATAGAGATCGTAACCCACGTGCTCCTAACTTATACTCAATGGCTTTATCTACAATAAAGTCCAAAGCCCCATCGGTAATACTAAACTCAATATCGTCCATTTCAAACAACTTTTTGTATTGCTTAATAATAGCATTTTTAGGCTCGGTTAGAATAGCACGAAGGGTTTTTGCATCTAACGGGTTCATGTAAGTTAGCACAGGTAATCGACCAATAATTTCAGGAATTAATCCAAAGTCCTTTAAATCCTTTGGAATAATATACTGCAATAAATTGGCTTGGTCTACGCGCTCATCAGACATTGAAGCACTATAACCAACTGCTTGCATATTTAAGCGTTTTGAAATCACTTTTTCAATACCATCAAAAGCACCACCAGCAATAAATAATATATTTTCGGTGTTGACCTCAATAAATTTTTGATCAGGATGTTTTCTACCCCCTTTAGGCGGCACATTCACTGTTGTTCCTTCCAAAAGTTTTAATAAAGCCTGCTGCACACCTTCACCAGAAACGTCTCTTGTTATAGAAGGATTATCACTTTTTCGAGCTATTTTATCTATTTCATCAATAAATACAATACCCTTTTCAGCTTTCTCCAAATTATAATCTGCAGCCTGTAATAGGCGCGTTAATATACTTTCAACATCTTCACCAACATAACCCGCTTCGGTTAAAACTGTTGCATCAACAATAGCCAAAGGTACATTCAACATTTTAGCGATTGTTTTAGCCATCAAGGTCTTACCCGTTCCAGTTTGACCAACCATAATGATGTTACTCTTTTGAATTTCAATATCATCATCAGAAGGCGGTTGCAATAAACGTTTGTAGTGATTGTAAACAGCAACAGACATCACCTTCTTGGTGGTCTCCTGCCCAATGATATACTCATCTAAAAACGATTTGATTTTTTGTGGTTTACGCAGCATTAATTCTGCCGAAAGATCACTGTTATCTGATTGTTTAGACTCCTCTAAAACAATGCCATGAGCTTGCTCGATACACCTATCACAAATATGTGCATCCAAACCTGCTATTAACAGATTGGTTTCCGGCTTTTTCCTACCACAAAATGAACATTCTAAATCCTCTTTTGCCATAATATAGCTTTCTATTCTTGTTTATAACGATTAACTACGTACTAATATTTCGTCAATCATTCCGTATTCCTTGGCTTTATCAGCCTTCATCCAATAATCACGATCACTATCGGCATACACTTTGTCGTAGTCCTGACCTGAATGCTTACTTATTATTTTATATAATTCTTCTTTTAAGATAAGGATTTCTCTGGCTGTAATTTCAATGTCACTAGCTTGACCTTGTGCACCTCCCAACGGTTGATGAATCATAACTCGCGAATGTGTTAAACCACTTCTTTTTCCTTTTTCTCCAGCACATAATAATACAGCTCCCATTGAAGCCGCCATACCAGTACAAATAGTCGCTACATCTGGTTTAATAAATTGCATAGTATCATAAATACCTAGTCCTGCATAAACACTACCTCCTGGGGAATTTATATAGATTTGAATATCTTTAGAAGAATCCGTACTCTCTAAAAATAGCAATTGTGCTTGAATGATATTTGCAACTTGATCGTTGATTCCTGTTCCAAGAAAGATTATACGATCCATCATTAAACGCGAAAACACATCGAAAATAGCGATGTTCATTTGACGTTCTTCTATAATATTAGGTGTTAAATTAGTAGGATACATGCTACTTATAATCTTGTTATAATATGTACTACTAATTCCTTGATCTTTTATTGCGAATTTCTCGAATTCTTTTGCGTAATCCATAGTTCTTTTTAAAATTTTTGATAAAAAATTAGGCGCTGAATTTTTGTGTTTCAGCGCCTAAATATAAGGATTTATTCTTTATAAGTCTGCAACTTATTTATCGCCATAAACTTCTTTAACGAAGTCGTCATACGTGATTTCTTTAGTTTTAATATTAGCTTTTTCTTTGTAAAGTACTAATAACCTTTGGCTAATAATTTGTTCAGACATACGACGTGCTTCCTCTTGGTTTGACAATACACGTGCTGCAATATCTTCAAGTTCTTTATCTGAAGGATTCATCTGGCCAAACTGCGCCATTTGAGCTTTAATCATATTTTTAGCATGATCTTTAATATCATCCATTGTTACCTTAATATCATTATCAGTAATTAATTTACCTTCAATTAATTGGTATCGTAAGCTTTTTTCAGATTTCTCGTATTCTTCTTTAGCTTGCTCTTCAGTCAATTCATTTTCACCAGCTGTCTGCATCCACTTTTGTAAAAAAGCTGTTGGCAAATCAAACTTGGTGCTATCTACCAAATATTCTGTAACATCGTTCAATAACTTCTGATCAGATTGTTGTGTAAATTGCTTTTCTGCATCTTCTTTTATCTTTTCTTTTAATTCAGTTACTGAAGTTACGTTTCCTTTTCCAAACAATTTATCAAATAACTCCTGGTCTAAATCAGCTAGCTCGCGTGTGTTGATTTCTGTAATTTCGAAAGTTACTGGAATATCCAAACCGTGAACATCATCATGAGTTAATTTTAAAGCATGCATTAATTCATGTTCATCATCATAAAGTCCTTTGGTTTTTAATTCAATAACATCACCCACTTTAGAACCTATGAATTTCTTTTCAGTAGCTTTGCCTTTAAACTTATCTAAAGTTAACGTTACCGTGTTTTCAATTTCACGCTCTTCGTTTTTAAATACACCCGTAATTTCACTTTCTTTAGCTACTTCTTTTTCAGAAATTAGCTTACCATATTGCTTCTGGATGTTTTCAACTTGATCGTTGATCATTTTATCTCCAGCTACAATATTATAATGTGTAAAGGCTTTTTTTGGCTTTAAATTTACCTCGAATTCTGGTGCTAAACCTAATTCGAATTCAAAAGATAACTTATCAGCATCCCAATCCAAATCATCTTGTACTTTTGGTAATGGATTTCCTAAAACGTCTAGCTTTTCTTCAGTTAAATATTTGTTTAACGCATCTTGAAGTAATTTATTTACCTCATCAACCAATACAGCTTTACCATATTGTTTCTTAACCATTCCCATTGGCACATGTCCTTTTCTAAATCCTGGAATGTTAGCTGTTTTACGATAATCAGACAAGATTTTTTCAACTTTGTCGTTATAATCTTCTTTAGCAATATCTACTTTTACTACAGCATTTAATGCATCAATGTTTTCTCTTGTAATATTCATTTTCTAACTATAAAAATTGGAGTGCAAAAGTAGTACTTTTTTACACTCCAACAAAGTATTTTAACGTATTGTATTTCAGTCTGTTTTCTCGTCTCCTAAAACCGAATAAAATATTGATTGCAATATGGTTAAAAGGATACTAAATAGTAAAGCAGTCCAGAAACTACTCACTGCAAATCCACTAACCAAATTATCGGCAAGAAGAATGATGCATGCATTGATAACAAATAAGAATAATCCCAATGTTAAAATCGTTGCAGGCAGAGTAAACAAAACCAATAATGGTTTTACAAAAATATTGAGTAACCCCAAAACAGCTGCTACAATTATAGCCGTTGTGTAACTATCTACTGAAACTCCAGATAAAAATTTGGACAATAGCACTACAGCTACAGCCGTAAGCAAGACCTTTAAAATAATTCTCATGGTATATGTTTTTAGTTTCTAAAAAGGTACGAATTATTTTAATTCAGAAATGCCATTACAGCATTATAAAAATCTTTGGGGTTTTCTGCATGCAGCCAATGCCCTGCATTTGCAATAGTTACGATTTTGGAATTAGGAAAATGGCTATTAATAATCGCTTCATCTTGATGGCCTATGTATTCTGATTTATCACCTCGTAAAAACAATGTACCCCCTACAAATCTCGCATGCATGGGTAGCGGCTCGCCAACTTCAGATACCTGTTCCTTTAGCACTTTTAGATTCATACGAAGTGCCAATTGCCCTTTTTCTATCCAATATAAGTTTTTTAGCAAAAATTGCCGCGTCCCATAGTCCGAAACATATTGGGCTAATTGTTTGTCCGCTGCTCCTCTACTTTTTAGTAACGAAAAATCCAGGCTACTTAACCCATTCAAAATAGTTTCATGATGAATAGGGTAATAACGTGGTGAAATATCTGCAACAATTAACTTATTGACCATTTCAGGATATTGCGTCGCAAACAACATAGCCGTTTTTCCACCCATAGAATGTCCTAAAAGCACAATGTCATTTAAACCATTAGCATCCAAATAATGTTTTAAGTCGGTTATCATGACTTCGTAACTAAAATTTTCATCATGAAAACTTCTGCCATGATTACGCTGGTCCACCAAATGCACTTCATAACCCTGTTCACTAAATTGTTGACCAAGAGTCTTCCAATTATCGCCCATGCCCAAAAAACCATGTAATATTATAAATGGCTTACCTTCTCCTAGAACATTTGAGTACAAATCCATTATTTGAGTTTATTTAAATACATTTGAACAACATTCTCTGCTCCTAAATAGATGCTTTCTGCAATTAAAGCATGACCAATGGATACCTCCAATAAATTAGGAATGTTTTCTTTAAAAAAACGGATATTATCCAATGATAAATCATGGCCAGCATTAACGCCTACATCCAGGCTTTCGGCCAAAACAGCACATTCTGTGTAGGGTTGAACTGCATTTTTATTTCCTAATCCATATTGATGTGCATAAGCTTCAGTATACAGCTCTATTCTATCGGCTCCTGTTTCTTTGGCGCCTTCAATTTGTTTTAAAACAGGATCCACAAAAATTGATGTACGAATCCCATTGCTTTTAAACTCCTTAATAGTTTCCTGTAAAAAACTTTTGTTTGCAATAGTATCCCAGCCTGCATTGCTGGTAATGGCATCCACAGCATCGGGAACCAGTGTTACCTGGGTTGGTTTTATTTCTAAAACCATATCAATAAATTTTTTTATTGGGTTTCCCTCAATATTATATTCGGTGTAAACTTCAGGCTTTAAATCGTAGGCATCCTGATAACGTATGTGACGCTCATCTGGTCTTGGATGGATGGTAACCCCTTCTGCACCAAAACGCTGCACATCTTGGGCAAACCTCACTACATTAGGCTCGTTTCCACCTCTTGAATTCCTTAAGGTAGCTATTTTATTTATATTAACACTTAATTTAGTCATTCTCTAGTTCTTTTGAAATACAAAAATACAAACTCATTAAGGCTTAATGTAGTATTTTTTAATTAATTTGCAAGTTCAATCTTTCTATTAAAATGAATCTTTCAGATTATATCATAAACGACATAAAACCGCTAAAAAACACAGACTTGGTCGGCGACATTCAAGGGCTCTTCAATCAGTTAACCTATTCGCACATTCCAATTAAAAATGAATACAATGCATATGTGGGTTGTATGTCTGAAACCGATGCGCATTGTTTTGATAGCGAAAAGCCCATAAACCAATATGCACACGCTATTGAAGGTTTTTTTGTTAGAGAAAATACAAATTGGCTGGATGTACTTGAAGCCTTTGCCATGAATTCTGCCAACATCATGCCTGTTTTAAGCCCTAAAAATGTTTATTTAGGTTATTATGAATTAAACGATATTATTGGCCTTTTTAATGAAACCCCATTTTTTGCAGAGGCAGGTGGCATTTTAATTGTTGAAAAAGGTTTGGTTGATTATTCTTTTAGTGAAGTTTGCCAAATTGTTGAATCCAATGACGGAAAACTCTTAGGCGCTTTTATTTCAAAAATTGAAAATGACATCGTCCAAATAACACTTAAAATTGGAAACACAGGACTAAACGACATTATGCAAACCTTTAGACGTTATAGCTATAATGTTGTATCTGGACATGAAGAGGACAGCTATTTACAAAGCCTTAAGGAACGATCAGAATATTTGAATAAATATTTAAACATGTAATATGAAAATAGCCGTTTTTGGTCAATCTTTCCATAAAAGCAACGAAGAATCTCTTCATGTACTATTAGACTGTTTAAAAACAAAGAAAGTTACTGTTTATATTGAACGCCAGTTTTTTAACACTACCAAAAACCTATTTAATAATCTTTTGGACTCAGAGACCTTCAGTACGTTTGATATTTTAGATTCCAGTTATGACTTACTTATTAGTATTGGCGGTGATGGAACCATACTTCGCGCCATTACGTTTGTAAAGGATTTAGAAATACCCATAATAGGCATAAATACAGGTCGTTTAGGGTTTTTAGCCACTATTCAAAATGATGATATTGTCGCAGCTATTGAGGCTATACTTAATAAGAAATACAAAATATCTGAACGCAATCTATTGTCTATTTCTACAAATCCCGAACATGAAGATTTCAATATCCTTGACTTTGCTTTAAATGAAATTGCCGTTAGTCGTAAGAACACGACCTCTATGATTACTGTTGAAACACGATTAAACGGTGAATATCTAACCTCCTATTGGAGCGATGGCTTAATAATTTCCACACCAACGGGATCTACAGGATATTCCTTAAGTTGCGGCGGACCAGTTATTACACCTGACACCAACAGTTTTGTTATTACTCCTATTGCTCCACATAACTTAAGTGCCAGACCATTAGTAATTCCAGATTCAACAGAAATTCAATTAAAAGTTAATGGTAGAGAAGATAATTTTTTGGTTTCGTTAGACTCGAGAATTGCAACCCTTTCCAACGACACCATTGTAACTATCAAAAAAGCTCCATTCACTATAAAAATGGTGGAATTACTCGACGAAAGCTTTTTAGACACGCTTCGAAAAAAACTACTTTGGGGAGAAGACAAACGCAATTAAACAATAATTTTGATTAAAAACAGTTTAAATCGCATACAATTCGATTCAAATTGTTATAGGCTAATCTTATTTATTATATTTGCAAACTTTTGAACATTTATGAGGTATTTAACCGTATTAATATTATTTTTCTTAGGAACTGTTTTTAGTCTGGCTCAGACTTATGAAGTTGGTGTCTTATTGGGTGGAAGCAATTTTATTGGTGATGTTGGCGCAACCAATTATATAGCACCTAACAAACCGGCCTTTGGAGCACTTTTTAAATGGAATAGAAGTTCTAGACATTCATTTAGGTTCTCACTTATGTATACAGAACTGGAAGGAAAGGACTCAAAATCTGACGACCCAAGACGAATTGAACGAAACTATAGTTTTACCAATCAAATTATTGAAGCTTCGTTAGGCTTGGAATTCACATTTTTTGAATGGGATCTGCACGATGAAAAAGTTCATGCAACACCTTATCTATATTCTGGTATAACAGCAGCGTATCATGATAACTTTTTTTTCTCAAGACAAGGTGTTTTAACTCCAGAAAATACTTCGAGTATTGCTTATGGAATCCCAATGGTTTTTGGTTTTAAAACTAATGTTATAGGCAATATTATTATAGCGGCTGAAATTGGCGCTAGATATACATTTTCCGATGAACTGGATGGCAGCGTTCCAGATGCCGAAAGCAGACAAGATGCATTAAGCTTTGGAAACACAAATAATAACGATTGGTATATGTTTACTGGTATTACCCTAACCTATACTTTTGGTGACAAACCCTGCTTTTGCGTTTTTTAAGTGAGTTTAATTGAACATATACATACCGATTATTTACCAAAGCATATTGCCATCATTATGGATGGTAACGGTCGTTGGGCTAAACAAAAAGGATTGTTAAGAACTGTGGGGCACGAAAACGGCACTAAATCCGTTCGTCAAACCGTTGAATCTTCAGCTGAATTGGGCATAAAGAATTTAACGCTCTATGCGTTTTCAACAGAAAACTGGAACAGACCAAAATTAGAGGTCCAAACCTTAATGAAATTGTTGGTCTCCTCACTTAAAAAAGAAATTAAAACCTTACAAAAAAACGATATAAAACTAAATGCTATTGGATGCCTAAATGAACTTCCTCAAAAGGCACAAAAGGAGTTATTAGAGGTTATTGAGAAAACAAAAAACAATAATCGTATGTGCTTAACCCTAGCATTAAGTTATGGTTCTAGAGAAGAATTAATAAATACCGTTAAAAAAATAAGTATTAAAGTTAAAAATAATATAATTTCGCCCGAAAATATTGATGAATCGGTTATAAATGAGCATCTTTACACGCAAAATTTACCAGACGTTGATTTGCTTATTAGAACAAGTGGCGAACAACGAATAAGTAATTTCCTTTTATGGCAAATTGCTTATGCGGAATTGTATTTTACAAAAGTACTTTGGCCAGATTTTACCAAGGAACATTTGTATGAAGCTATTATAGAATATCAAAAAAGAGAACGACGATTTGGGAAGACAAGTGAACAAATTAACTAATTTAACATCATTGAAAACATATATAGGTCTACTTATTACTTTTATAGTATTTATTTCATCTTTCAGTGTTCAAGCACAGACCATAACCAATCCTGATGCAAAAAAATATGTTCTTGGTGACATTACTGTTTCCGGGAGCACTCACTTTAGTGCACAAACTATTGTTACATACTCTGGATTGAGAAAAGGTCAAGAAGTTTTTATCCCAGGTGAAGAAATTAGTAACGCCATTAAGAAACTTTGGAAGTCCAATTTATTTAACGACATCAATATCTATTTAGTAAAAACTGAAGGCGATGTTGCATACCTTGAAATAAGACTTTTTGATTTACCCGAATTACATGACATAAAAATTAATGGCATAAAAAAATCGAAAAAGAAAGAAGTTATTGAGGAAAATAATTTAGTTGCCGGTGTTAAGGTAACCGAAAATTTAGTTACTACTACCAAAAACTATTTAACCAATAAATATAAAAAGGATGGTTTTGTAAACACCAAAGTTTATATTAATACTATTGAACGCAACGATACTATTGGCGGTAGACCGCAAATAGATATGGTTGTTAACATTGACAAGGGTAAAAAAGCAAAAGTCAAAGAAATTAACTTTATTGGAAATGAGGTAATCCCTTCTAAAAAGTTAAGAAGAGCCATGAAGAATACAAAACAAAAAAGTATTACCCATGTCTTTAAACGTTCAAAATACATAGAGGCAGATTACAAAGAAGACCTTATTAGTGTTATTGATAAATATAAAGAAAATGGGTATCGCGATGCTCGTATTATATCAGATTCCCTTTCACATATAGACAAAAAGAACGTAGCCTTAAATATACGTGTTGAAGAAGGCGAACAATACCGTTTTGGTGAGATTACATTTATTGGTAACACAGTATACACCGATCAACAATTGCGTAATATTTTGCGAATAAACAAAGGGGATATATATAATGGTGTGTTATTAGAAAAACGTATAGCAGACGATTCCAGTCCAGATGCGCAAGACATTACAAACGCTTACCAAAATAACGGGTACTTATTTTCAACCATAAGCCCAGTTGAAGTCAATACAAATGGTAATGTAATTGATATGGAAATTCGCATTACCGAAGGAAAACCTGTTTACTTTAACAACGTTTCTGTTTCTGGTAACGATGTTACTAACGACCATGTTATTTACCGTGAATTACACACACGACCAGGCCAATTATACAGTAAGGAAAATGTAGTTAGAACCATTCGTGAGTTAAGCCAATTAGGTTATTTCGATCCCGAACAAATAGCTACAAACTTTTCTAACCCTAATCCAAATGAAGGTACAATTGATTTAGATTATGGTTTAGTAGAAACAGGCTCGAGCCAAATTGAATTGCAAGGTGGCTATGGTGGTGGTGGCTTTATTGGTACTTTAGGTTTATCTTTTAACAACTTCTCACTTAAAAATATTTTTAATCTTGATGCTTACAAACCTGTTCCTAGAGGTGATGGCCAAAAGCTTTCCTTGCGTTTGCAGGTAAGCCAGTTTTTTAGAACCTATAGTTTTTCGTTTGTTGAGCCATGGTTAGGCGGTAAAAAACCAGTTCAATTCTCTACATCGTTCTCTCACTCACAACAGTTTTTGTACGATCCAGCAACAGGAAAAGCAGATAAAGACAAGCGCTTTAATATTACAGGCGTAACCGTGGGTTGGGCTAAACGTTTAACTAAACCCGATAACTGGTTTACATTATCGCAAGCCTTATCGTTTCAGCATTATAATTTAAAAAATTATAACACGGGCTTATTTACTTTTGGTGATGGTTATTCTAACAACTTGGCATATACCATTGGTTTAAGTAGAAATAATACATTTAATGATCCTATATTCCCAATGGGAGGGTCTAGCTGGAGTGTTACAGCTAAATTATCTCCGCCTTATTCCCTATTTAATGGCGTAGATTACAAAGCCTTGTTAGAAGAACGTGATGAATATTTTGACATTTACACAAATACTAGTAGTAACACATTAAGGGAACAGGCCTATGAACAGATGGGCATTATTGACCAAGAACGTTATAAATGGCTAGAGTTTTATAAAATTAAATTAAAGGGTGATTGGTATACTCGTGTTGTAGACAAACTTGTATTGAGGTCGGCTTTAGAATTCGGATTTTTAGGAGCCTATAACCAATATAGAGGTGTAATACCATTTGAACGATTCTTTTTAGGTGGTGATGGTTTAGGAAGTTATAGTTTAGATGGTAGAGAGGCCATAGCCCTTCGCGGATATCCTAATCAATCATTACAACCTGTATTAGACAATGGACGGGTAACTAATGATGGTGGAACTATTTACAATAAATTCTCTTTAGAATTACGTTATCCTATAAGTTTAAAACAACAGGCTAAAATTTATGTATTAGGATTTATGGAAGGCGGTGTATCCTATTTAGAATTCCAAGATTACAATCCGTTCTCACTATATAGATCATCTGGTGCAGGCTTAAGAATTTTCATGCCAGCATTCGGGTTATTAGGTATTGATTTTGGTTACGGATTTGACCCATTACCAGGTCAAAATAAACCAAATGGTTGGGAAACACATTTTATAATTGGACAGCAATTTTAATTTTGGCACGATATTTTCTGTTAACAGATTAATTATTTAAATCTTGAATTAAATTATTTAAAATTAATTTTCCTTAATTTTGAGTGATTAATTCAAAATGAACAGAATAATTATAAAGCTCTGTCGTTTTAGAATTTATGTGTCAATAAATTATAAAAAATGAAACAGATGAAATTAAAAGTTCTTTTTTTAGTGACTATTGCTTGTATGCTTAGCATGGCCAGCTACTCCCAACGAGGTGTAAGGATTGGCTATATAGATACTGAATATATTTTAGAAAATATTCCAGAATATCAAGAGGCAACAGCACAATTAGAATCAAAAGTTCAAAAATGGAAAGGTGAAATTGAAACACAGTTGAGTGGAATTGAACAAAAGCGCAAAGATTTAAGTAATGAAAAAGCGCTTTTAACAAAAGAACTAATAGAAGAACGCGAAGAAGATATTGCTTTTGAAGAAAAAGAAATATTAGATTATCAACAAAAACGTTTTGGACCCAATGGCGATTTAATGATTCAGAAAAAACAACTGATTCAACCTATACAAGATCAAATATTTGCAGCGGTTCAAGATATTGCAGAAAAACAAAAGTACGATTTTGTTTTCGACAAATCTGCTGATGTCGTCATGTTGTATTCAGCGGATCGTTATGATTTTAGTGAGCAGGTGATACGCAGTATAACCAGAAGTGCTAAACGAACTCAAGCCACAAATAAAAAAGAGCGCAAAGCTGCTGAAGAAGAAGATGTGGTTGTAGAAATAAATGAAGAGCTTGAAGCTAAACAAGCTGAAGATGATGCCAGAAAAAAAGCCGTTCTAGATGAACGTGAAGCAAGAAAATTAGCTGCTCAAAAACGTAGAGACAGTATTATAACAGCACGAGAAGCTGCGAGACAAGAAAAATTAAATGCTAGAAACAAAGATACTGAAGCAGTAGATGACATACAGCAACAATCAAGCGATGATGCTGAAAGTTCTGAAAAAGCAAATGAAGAAGCGGCTAAAACACCAGAACAAGTTGCTGAAGAACGTAGACAAGCCAAAATAGCAGATCGAGAGCGTAGAAAACAAGAATTAGAAGACCGAAAAAGACAGATTTTAGAAGATAGACAAAGAGCAAAAGAGGAGCGCGAAGCTCAAAGAAATAATAATAACGAAGAAGACGAACAACCTACCGACGATGACGAAGGAGGCAATTAATTAACAATTTATAATACATATTAACACTTTTAAAAATGAAACAATTTAAAACCCTTTTATTTGCTGCAGCATTATTTATTGGAGCTACAAGTTTTACACAAGCCCAGAGTAAAGTAGCTCATATTAACACCCAAGAATTAATTCAAGCCATGCCAGAAATGGCAACAGCTCAAGCTGAAATGGATAAATTGGGAAAAACTTATCAAGCTGATATTCAAGCTATGGCTACTGAATACCAAAACAAAATGAAGCAGTACGAGGCTGAAGCTCCAACTAAAACTGATGAGGAGAATCAAAAAAGAGTTCAAGAAAGACTTACAATGGAGCAAAATATTCAGCAGTATCAAGCAGAGGCTCAACAACAAATGCAGAAAAAAGAAATAGACTTATTAAAGCCTATTACCGAAAAGGCGAAAGCAGCTATCTTAAAAGTTGCTAGAGCTCAAGGATTTGATTATGTACTAGATTCTACACAAGGTGGAGGCGTTATCATGGCAGATGGCAAAAACCTTCTTGATGACGTAAAGAAAGAAATGGGAATTTAATTCTTTATAAAATATATAACCAAAAGCCACTTCTATCAAGTGGCTTTTTTTATTTTTGGTATCATGAACGTTCAACCTATTGGCATATTTGATTCAGGTGTTGGTGGCACCTCCATTTGGCAAGAGCTACACTTAAGGCTTCCAAATGAAAGCACCATTTATCTAGCCGATAGTAAACATGCTCCTTACGGTACCAAATCTAAAAATGAAATTATAGATTTAAGTATTAAAAACACCCAACTCCTTATTCAAAAAGGGTGTAAAATCATAGTAGTGGCCTGTAATACGGCCACAACAAATGCCATAAAAACACTTCGAAATAGTTTTGACATTCCATTTATAGGTATTGAGCCAGCTATTAAACCAGCAGCTCTCAATACGCAAACAAAGGCCATTGGTATTCTTGCAACTAAAGGTACACTTTCTAGCGAGTTATTCCATCAAACTACCGATTTGTATAGTAACGGCATACAGGTTATAGAACAAGAAGGCGAAGGTATTGTCCCTTTAATAGAATCTGGGCAATTAGACTCCGATGAGATGAAGGCGCTTTTAAATACGTACATGCAACCTATGATTGATGCCAACATTGACTATCTGGTTTTGGGTTGTACACATTATCCGTATTTAATACCTCAATTATTGGATATTCTACCTAAACATATTAAAATAATTGATTCTGGAGCCGCAGTTGCTAAGCAAACACAAATGATTCTTGAACAACACAAACTCCTGAATACGGGTTTACAGAAACCAGAATTAAAATTTTATTCAAATGCAAGCCCTGAAGTTATGGCGTCACTTTTAGAAGGTAAATATCAGGTTGAAAAACTTGATTTTTAATAGTCTTTAAACCAACTTGAATACTTTACATAATTATTGGCAATGCGGTTAATTTCACCCGAAACCAATTCAGGACTAATATCCTTTACTTTTTTTGCAGGAACACCTGCATAAATTGAACCGGCTTCAATATGTGTTTTCTGGGTTACAACAGCACCAGCTGCTACTATACTGTTACTCTCAACAACACAATCGTCCATAACTATACTTCCCATGCCAATTAGTACATTATCATGAATTGTACAGCCATGTACAATGGCATTGTGACCTATTGATACATTGTTCCCAATTGTAGTTGGTGATTTTTGGTATGTAGCGTGAATAACAGCACCATCCTGTACATTAACCTTATTTCCCATTTTTATAAAATGGACATCCCCTCTTATTACAGCATTAAACCATACACTACATTGTTTACCCATGGTAACCTCACCAACAATTGTGGCGTTTTCAGCTACATAACAGTCTTCTGGTATTTCAGGATGTTTTCCGTTTACTGGTTTTATTATTGGCATTTAAATTCCTTTGAAAAAAGGAATCTCATAACATCAAACTCGAATCCTTTTAGGTTATACATTACAACTCTTTTATTTTAGTGCTAATCTACTGATAAATAAGGCAAAAACTAAAGCATTATTTGTTTAAGGGTTTCGCTTTTTTGAGATTCAACATAAAATGTTTTTTTTAGATTCCTGCTTTCGCAGGAACACATTATTTAAAAAAAGATAAAAAATCAGATTTTTTGGAAGCCGACACCATAAGCTGTTTACCATTACTTAAAACTACACTTCCGCCTTTTCCTTTTAAATATTTTATAACTTCGTTGACATTGACCAGATAAGACTTATGTATTCGGGCAAAACTACCATCATTTAAAGCGTCTTCAAAATACTTAAGTGTTTTGCTCACCAATTTCTTTTTATTAGTATTTAGATAGATTTCTGTGTAGTTATCATCGGCTTTACAATATAGAATGTCTGCAGTATTAATAACTTCAAAGCCATCTTGTTGCGGAATAGTTATTTTACCAGAAACACTATTGGTTTTAGGTACCAATACCTGATCTTGCAGTGCATCTTCCTTACTTTTAATTTCTGTAACGTAATCTACAGCTTTTATAAGCTCGTCTATGGAAATAGGCTTCATAAGATAATAGGACGCGTGAGCGTTTAAGGCTTCCATAGCATAATGGTTATAAGCCGTTACAAAAACTGTTTCAAAATTAATATCACCTACTTTTTCTAATAGATCAAACGCATTGCCATAAGGCATTTCTACATCTAAAAACACCAAATCCAAATCGTTATTACGGATAAGAACCAATGCTTGCTCTATATTTTCTGCCTCCCCCAATACATTTACGTTAGGGCAATACTTTGATAGATAATTCTTTAAAATATCACGACTGGTTTGTTCGTCTTCTACTATAATGGCGTTTAGCTTCATAGTTTTTATTTTTTAGCAGAGTTAGTTGTTTTTTATTATATTACTCTTTTAATTCTTTTATTCTTAGTTCAGTAATTTCAGCAATAGAAATATGAGCATAGTTGTTTTGATCCATTGGAAATGTAAATTCATTCAAATATGTCATTTTATATTTCTTGATTGCATCTAAATATTTTTCTGAATCAACTTTTTCCTTGTTCAATAAATAAATCACCTCTTTCGGCCCATAACATCTCATATGAAGCATGTCATTTATTAATACTACGCCATTTAATGCTTCATCTCCCCAAATATTTTCAAAAAACCCATAATCCTTTTTTATATACGTCAAAGAATTTTGTTTAAACATCTTTGGAATAGAATCTGAATCTTTTATTAGTGAATATGATGTAACTGGTAAACCGTTTTTTACGATTAAAGGATTGCTATTTATATATCCTTTATTAAATAAACTAGATATATAATCATCTAGTTTTACAATCTCAATAGAATTATATTTACTAGTCTTGCATGATAGCAACATACCAAAGAACATAATTATCATAAATAAAACACTTTTAGTCATCAATCTTTTTTTAAAGTTACAACTACTTGGGTTCCTGTATCGCCTTCGGTTTGGTAATCGTCAATAAACACATCAACTTTATCTTTATACATATTGTTCAAAATAGAAACACGCTTTTTAATATTGCTCATCCCTTTTGAATTGTGTTTCTTTTGGTTATCTGTTTTAGAGGCTTTAGAGCGTGCTCTTCCAATGCCATCATCTGTAATGGTTATGGTAATTTCAGATGAACTCTTCTTAGCAACTGTTATTTCTAATTTGCCTTTTTCAGTTTTATACCGTAAACCATGCCAAACCGCGTTTTCAATATAAGGCTGCAACAACATTGGTGGAATTTGGTAAGCTGAAACGTTAACGTCTTCATGAACTGTTATTTGATAATCAAATTTATCTTGAAAACGAAAATGTTCCAACTTGGTATACAACTGTAATAATTCCAATTCTTTTTCAAGCGGGATAAAATCTTCTTCGCTGTTTTCTAAAACCGCTCGCATAAGAAATGAAAAATCTGATAAATATTTATTCGCCGTACGCTCATCGCTTGAAGCAATAAAACTATTAACCGAGTTAAGCGCATTAAAAATAAAATGCGGATTCATCTGGCTACGCAACGATTTAAGAGCCAATAAATTATTAGCCAATCGTTGTTGCTTGATGTATTTATACATAAAATAAGCCGTTACCAACAATAATATTAAACCACCAATAAGCGAATAAATAACCAACTGTTGCCGTTTATTGCGTTCGGTTGTAAGTTGGTATTTACTTTGTGATAATTGCCTATCGGTTTCTAAACTGGTTATTCTATTCTGCTGATTACTTATATCGCGGCTCAATTTAGCGGCTCGAACAATTTCTTGCTCCTTTTTAACGTATAATGCTTCAACCAACTCGGTATATTCCTTATAGGTATCTAAAGCTTTGTTATAATCGCCTGCACTACTGTAAACTTCAGACAGTTTACGTTTGGCGTCTTTCTCAACAACTAAATCATTCTTGGTGTTGGCCTCTTCTATACTTTTTTCCAGATAGGTAATAGCATTGTCATAATCCTTTTTTAAATAATAAGCGTTACCTATTTTATAGTTTTGTTTTTGGACCGTTAAAGCACTTTCTATTCCAATTACTGAATCAAGTTCTATATCCTTTATATCATTTATGGCTTCTTTTCGTAGTTCAATCTCATCTGTAAAATCACTTTTCTTATTTTTGAAATCGGCTACTTTTACTTTTTCTTCTAAAGCCCGTTTTTCATTTTCTTGAGACGCCAGATTTAGCGAACTTTCATAAAAACCTTCTGCTGCATCCTGTTTCCCTTGTGCATCATACGTTTGGGCTATTTTAGAATTTAGATCGGTAACCTTTGGTTTTATTAAATGTTCAGTTGCAATATCCAGCCCTATCTTATAATTGTCTAATGCTTCATCAAACTCTTTAATACTAAAATTTGTATCACCTAAACCTTCATATAGGATAACTTTTTGCCAATTAGAAAGTCCTTCTTTTGGGATACTTTGATAAACCGAAATACTCTCTTGATAATTCTTGTTTAAAGCATAGGCCTGACCTAATTTTAGTTGCACATCATTAGAGTTTATACTCTGCAAACTTATACGGTAATTTGTAACAGCTATATCATATTGATTCCAATGCAAGTAAATGTCTCCTAAAGTTTCATAAACTTCCGCATTCTCTTTTCCAGAACGGCTTTCAGTCAAAGCATCAGTAACAAATTGAATACTTTTTTCTAAATCGGTTTTTTTATAAAGCAACGCTGAGTCTATTAACGAGTTAAATGCTATATCAGGCTCGTCCTTTATTTTTGCTTTATTGGAATAACGGTATGGGCGAACCTCTACACGTATGCGCTCTCGATTTTTTATTGTATAATAAACCGTTTCAAAATCCTTGTGCTTTATAACAAGTTCATCTCCAAACTTTACTTTTATTCTAAACTCACCAGCACCATTTGTAGTTGTATATGCGCCACCATTAACTTCTATATTAGCATTTGAAACAGGCTTTTGCAATTCACTATCATAAATAAATCCTCTTACAGTAAACGCAGGATCACCTCCAAGTTTCTGCCCTAGAATTATTTGGCCACTAAAAACCAATATTAAAATAAGTACTCTTTTTACAAACGTTGTCATCTGCATATTTATAATTGTATAAACATACACACTTTAGACCTTATAATAAAATGCCTTACATAGATTTTCAGCTTAAAAACGTTTAAAATTAATGCGTTTACACAATCAAAAATCCTATTTACTCATTCAAACCATACACTTACTCATTATGGGTTTTTTAATAGGAAAGTTGTATGTTCTTTTACAACATACTATTTCCAACCTTATTCATTAATCTAATATTATTTATTTATGAAAATTATTTTAAAAGCACTTATCATTTGTGCATGCTTGGTTGGAATATTGACTAGTAAGGCAAATCCAAACGTTAAGACTGAAAAACATCAAAGTTTAAAACCAATTACTAAAACTGAAAAACAAACCATTAAGGTGGCTTTACTTTTAGACACCAGCAATAGTATGGATGGTTTGATTGATCAAGCTAAAGCACAGCTTTGGGAGATTGTCAACGAATTATCCTATGCTAAATGCGATGATGTCAGACCTAATTTACAAATCGCCCTATACGAATATGGCAATGATAATTTAAACAGCCTTGAAGGTTATATTAGACAAATTATTTCTTTTAGTTCAGATTTAGATGAGATTTCGAAAGCCTTGTTTTCATTAACTACCAATGGTGGCAACGAATTTTGCGGTCATGTAATTGACACTTCTGTCAAACAATTGAATTGGGGTACAGACCAAAAAGACTTGAAGTTAATTTTTATTGCCGGAAACGAACCCTTTACACAAGGCCAGGTAAGCTATAAAGACGCCATCACAAATGCTTTGGAAAAAGGCGTTAGTGTAAACACTATTTTCTGTGGTGATTACAACCAAGGTATATCCAGCTACTGGAAAGATGGAGCGGACTTATCTAAAGGCAATTATATGGCCATAAATCATAATCAAGCTACTGTACATATTGCATCGCCTTATGACGATAAAATATTAAACCTTAACAAGCAATTAAACCAAACTTATATTGCTTTTGGAAAATCTGGAAGACAAAAAATGGCTTTACAAGAAGAACAAGACAACAATGCCAGAGGTTATAGCGAAGCAAATGCGGTTAGTAGAACAGTAAGTAAAAGTTCGCATTTATATAATAATGCTACATGGGATTTATTAGATGCCGAAAAAGAAGGTGTTTTTAATTATGACACATTTAAACAAACCGATTTGCCAATTGAGCTTCAAGGGAAATCAAAAAAAGAAATTAAAGCGTATTTGGCTGAAAAACGTAAAGAGCGTGAAACCATACAAAATGAGATTCAAGAGCTTAACTTAAAGCGCAAAACGTTTATAGCTGAACAATCTCGTAACAAAGAAAACCTATTAGAAAATGCTATGATTGAAGCTGTAAAAAAACAGGCTTCGCTGAAAAATTATCAATGGGAATAATTGCTGAAAAAGAAAAAAGCGCCTTACAATTAAGGCGCTTTTTTATATGTAATTTTTTTGTTGATTTAATTAACCGCTGGACAATTACAGTGGTAACGTTCCTTTCTACAGCTAAAGTTATAACCTAATGTAATTTGATGGAAACCTCCATTTGTAAATGTTACAGAGTTAGCTTGGTAAGCATACGTATACGCAAACATAAAATTGTTAAAGTTAACACCTACTAGAGGCGATACATATTGCAATTTTTGTGTGGTTACGCTTCCTCCATCTACATATTCAGCTCCATCTAAACTTCTTCGGTAAGATAATCCAGCCCAAAGTTTTCCAAAATCCATTTCCTTATAAACTTTGGCATTGACATCAAAAAACGATTCTTGAGTACCGTCTCTATACTGAAACATTACAGATGGTTCGTAACTCCACTCGCTTCCTTGCTTACCAAAAACAATACCTGTTAAAAATAAGAAGCGTCTTAAATTACTTGTAATTTCAATATCATTGTTAATGCCATCATTTTTAAGTAAATTCTTTACGGCAGCATGTGCATAAAAATTATATAAGAAATAAGAAAAGCCAAAATCCATATTGAAATTCGTAGAACTTTGCTCAATACCAGCAATAATTCTATCTGGTAATTCGTTTAAAAATGCTGTTTCATCTAACTTATATTGAATAGCTCCTACACTTAATCCAAATGATAACATATTTAAATCCGTCTCACTTCGTGAAAACATTAAATGATGTGCATAAGTCACATAAGCACCATTTTGAGAGTGATAGCCATTTTTGTCAGCATAAAATATAGCTCCAATTCCAGAATTGGATTCTCCTATTCTACCATTACCACTAATGGTTAATAATTTTGGAGCATCCTCATCTCCAAACCACTGTTGTCTACCCGTCATTCTAATTTTAGAACAATTTGCAGCACCAGCCATAGATGGAAATAACAAATAATAATTATCTGTTAAATAATCTGTATAGATAGGAAGTCCTTCCTGTGAATTTGCTTGTTGAAAAAACAAGGCAACTAAAGCTATTAAAAAAAACCTTTTTATTTTCATAGTATGTATTTCAAGGTAGATAGGCACGCTAAAAATCATAATCCTTACTCCTATATAAACTCTGATTTTATAATAAAATTATAAATCTGCGACCAAATATATAAAATTTACTTTTTATCGCTTAATTTATATAGTTAAAGCTTGCAAAATATCAAATTAAAAAGGATTAAAAAAATCCTTTTTAAAATAGTTTAAATAGATTGTGTAAATAGTTGAACTCTCTTGTAATCTTTTAGTATTTTTGCACAAAGTATTTAAGCTATGAAAACCTATACCGTTTCTATTCAAGAAACTTCAAACAATACCATAATTAAATTTGAACTCAATGCATTTATTACCAACCATCAAAGCTTTGAATTCAATAATATAGACGAAGCAAAAAACTCACCTTTAGCGCAGCAGTTATTCTATTTACCATTTGTAAAAAAGGTATATATCTCTAGTAATTTTGTTGCAGTTGAACGCTTTAATATTGTAGAATGGAAAGATGTTCAAGAGGAAGTCGCACAACAAATTGAGGACTATCTAAACAATAACGGCATTGTAATAACAGAAACTGAAGCCGTTAAAAAAGTACCCGTAACGGTTTATGCCGAAAGTACTCCAAACCCATCGGTTTTAAAATTTGTAGCCAATAAAAAACTTGTAACCGCGACATATGAGTTTAATTCTATTGAGGAGGCTAAACTTTCACCACTTGCAACAGAGTTATTCCATTTTCCATTTGTAAAAAGCGTTTTTATTGAAGACAATTATTTATCTGTAAGTAAATATGATGTTGCCGAATGGGATACCGTAACGATGGAAGTTCGTGAACACATTAGAAACTTTATTGCTCAAGGAAAAGATATAGTTGACCCTCAAGCTCAACAAATCTTGAAAAAAACTACCGAAGAGCTTGACAAAACTTTTGAAAGTTATGATGATACCTCAAAAGAAATTATAAACATTTTAGAAGAATATGTAAAGCCTGCTGTGGCAAGTGATGGCGGAAATATTATGTTTCAATCTTATGATCCCAACGACAAATCTGTAAAAGTTGTACTTCAAGGTGCCTGTAGCGGTTGTCCTTCCTCAACATTTACATTAAAAAATGGTATTGAAAACATGTTAAAGGAAATGTTGAAGGGTAAAGTTGAAACTGTTGAAGCCATAAATGGCTAGCTAGTTTTTCTGTTTTATTTTTCATATCTTATTGCTATTGTTTAATCGCAAAAAATAAAATTATGGCAGTATTAAAAGTTATTGAAATTTTATCGAATTCAGATAAAAGTTGGGAGGATGCCACCAGAAAGGCAGTAAAAGAGGCATCAAAAACTATAAACAATATTAAATCGGTTTACGTAAAAGAACAAAGCGCTATTGTTAATGGTGACGACGTAACCGAGTTTAGAGTTAATCTTAAAATTACATTCGAAGTCAAATAATTAATTCCAAACGCTCTTTATGAGCGTTTTTTATTATGAAATATCTAGTAATCATCCTAATAACGCTAGTAGCTATTGAGCATTTTTATTTCATGTATTTAGAAATGTTTTTATGGACAAAACCCAAAGGCATTAAGGCTTTTGGATTGAAATCAAAAGATTTTGCAGAAGAAACTAAAGTGCTAGCCGCCAATCAAGGCTTATATAATGGTTTCTTGGCCGTTGGCTTGATATTTTCTATTCTTATTAAAAGTAGGATGGTTTGCATATTCTTTTTGAGTTGTATTGTTATTGCGGGTATCTATGGTGCTTTTTCAACACAAAAAATTAAACTTTTCTATCTTCAATCTGTACCTGCAATAATTACATTACTCCTGATAACATTTTACAATTTCATTTTTTAAAATAGAAATCAATTTAGTTTCTATTCTCTTTATTACCTTTGCTAATCAATTAATTAACCAAAAACATAAATATGGAAAATATTGATTTAGGAAAATGGACTGAAATAGCCATCGATTTCGTTACTACCTACGGCTTAAAGGTTATAGGTGCAATAGTCATTTGGATTGTTGGTTCTTGGTTTATAAAAAAGATCATTGGAGCTACTAAAAAAATAATGGCCAAAGCTAATTATGATGAAAGTCTTCAAAAATTCTTACTAAACTTATGTACTTGGGCCCTAAAAATTTTATTAATTATTACCCTTCTTGGAACTTTAGGTGTCCCTACTACTTCATTTGCAGCTGTTATTGCTGCAGCAGGTTTAGCAGTTGGTTTAGCTTTACAAGGATCATTAGGTAATTTTGCTGGTGGTGTTTTATTAATGATTTTCAAGCCTATTAAAATTGGTGATTTAATTGAAGCACAAGGTGAAATTGGTGTTGTAAAAGAAATTGAAATTTTCACAACTAAGCTTACTGGTTTATCTAATAAAGAAATCATTATTCCAAATGGCGCTTTATCTAATGGCAACATTGTAAATTATACAACAGAAGGCACAAGGCGAGTTGATTTAGTTTTTGGAGTAGGCTATGATTCAGATATAAAGAAAACCAAAGAAGTGTTGATGAATGTTCTTACATCTCATCCAAAAGTACTTCAAGATCCAGCACCAGCTGTAACTGTTATGGAGTTAGCAGATAGTTCAATTAATTTTGCGACTAGGCCTTGGTGTAAAACCGAAGATTATTGGGAAGTTTATTTTGATGTTACAGAACAAACAAAAGAAGCCCTTGATGCTGCAGGTATAGAAATACCTTATCCACATCAAGTAGAGATTCACAAAGAATAATTACGATTTTGGCTTTGGCTTTAAAGCCACAAAATCTTTTAAATAATACGGTTCAAAATAAGCGACATCTTCGATGTCGTTTTTTTTGTACTTATTATATGCTATTGCACTTATTTCATTAGCAGACGGTAGTTTACCATCAATAAAAAAAGCATTATCATGCTTGATGATGTTTTTAGCTTTTTCTACACCATTTCCAATAAAGTATACCGGAGAATCCTTTAAATAATTTAAATAAATAGTTTCAGTTAAAATTTCGGCATCGGTATTACGAATGGGATTATAATCTGCTTGATAAACTGCCGAATACACTTCCATGCGTCTAGCATCCAATAATGGAATAATGACACCTTCTTTTACAACTACCTGATGTGCTAAAGATTCTAAAGTCGGTACGGCTATCAATGGTATTCCTAGTGCAAAGCACAGGCCTTTTGCCGCAGAAACCCCTATACGTAATCCTGTGTATGAACCTGGACCTTTACTAACCGCAACAGCCACCAAATCTGATTTTGAAATATTATTTTCTTGAAGTATTTGTTCAATAAAAACATGCAACCGTTCAGCATGAGAATAATTGTTATTATAATCTTCTAACAATGCAAAAGTCTCTCCTTCTTTTGAAAGAGAGACCGAACAATTTGTTGTTGCTGTTTCTATACTTAATAGTATTGACACGTACTTATTGGGTTATAGGTTTTCCTAAATAGAAATCTAATACTTTTGTTTTAAATACAAAATCATATTTCGCATTTATTAAACGTGATTGAGCATTTATAAGTTGAATTCTAGATTGTTCTAAATTAAAAGAATTCATATCGCCAAGTGAATAGCGCTCTTGTGAGTTTTCAAAGGCCAATTTTTGAGCCGCTACTGATTTTTTAGCAGCTTCGTAGGCCTTTAAAGCCGCTTGCGCATCAGTAAAAGCTCTTTGTATATTACTCTCTAAATCTAGTTTAGCTTGTTCTAAATTCAGCTTTGCATTGTCCTCACGAATTTGCGCTTGCGCAACAGCAGTTTTATTTTGGAATTGAGAAAAAATTGGAACCCTTAAACTCAAGCCAAAACTTTGTGATTTATTATCGTTTAACTGATCAACAAATGAGGCCTCATCATCTCTTAAGTTGGTATAGAATACGTTAGTGCCAAATCCATAGTTAAATGACACAATAGGAAGGAAACCACTTTTTGAAATTTTTGTACTTAATTCTGCGCTTTCAATATCCTTTTCTGCAACCTTAATTTCGTAACGGTTATCAAAAGCATAATCTAAAATCTGATTAATATCACTATACATTAATGCTGCAGATGGGCTATCAATTTCTATAATTTGAACTTCAAATCCCTCATAAGGTAATTGTAATAATTGAGATAAAGATAAAATGGCCAAATTATAGTTATTTTCAGCTACTGTTAAATTTTGCTCATCACTACTTAATGTAGCTTCAACATCATAAACATTTACTCTGGGTTGCGAGCCCGCATCCACTAACTCTTTAGTTTGTTCAAGTTGCTTTTTAGTGAATTCTAATTGAGCACGTGCAACTTCTAAATTCTCCTTGTTAAATAATACGTTTAGATATGAATTTACAACGTTTAAGGAAATATTATCTCTTATCCTATTTAATTCTAACTGATTACGTTCAAGAGTTAATTGTGATTGCTTGTATAAATTTGTAAGTCTAAAACCATTAAAAATAGTTTGATTTACATTAATTCCCAAGTTTGTACTATTAGCTGTTCGGTCAACAAATTGCCCTGGAAATATTTCCTGGTTACCTAACGTTAAACCTTGTCTTCCACTAAAATCCAAAGAGGGCAACCTACTTCCATTTCTGGCAATTACATCCTGTTCATTAATCAATAATGTATTCTCGCCTTGTTGCACAGAAATATTGTTTTCAATAGCATAATTCACGCACTCTTCTAATGTCCAAACTTTTTGTTCTTGAGCAAAAGAGTTTAGGTATGAGAATACTATTACTGTAAAAACTATTACAATTCTTATGTTATTCATCTTCATTGTCTTTTGATGCTTTGTTCCATACTTTTATTTTATCGCCTTCACTTACACCATCTTTAATTTCAATGTTTATACCGTCTGAAATTCCAGTTTCCACATATTTCTCTTCGTAAGTGCCATCTTCTTTTAATATCTCTACAAAAGGCTTTTCAGTAATTCTGTTAAATTGTAATAACGACTCTTTTACAACCAAAATACTATCTTTACTTTCTAAATCAATTTCTGCATTGGCACTATATCCTGCTCTTATTTTAGTTGACTGTTCTACTTCAACATCAGCCTTGATAGTAAACTGTACAGCTCCATTTTCTTCAATTCCTTTTGGTGCTACAAAGGTTAATTTTGCAGGGAATTCTTGTTGGTTTATTGCTCCTAAAACTACAATAATTTCTTTTCCTTCTTCCAGTTTTCCAACTTCGGCTTCATCGACTTTTCCTTCAAAAATCATTTTGCTCATATCTGCCACAGTAGCAATGGTTGTTCCGGCATTAAAGTTATTACTCTCAATTACTTGATCTCCTTCACGAATTGGAATTTCTAAAACTGTTCCAGGTATTTGGGCAACAATGTTTGTATTTGCAGAGCTTCCTCCTGATAAAGATCCTTGTTTAATGATTTGAAAATCGTTTTGTGCTTGTCTTAATGTTTCTTTTGCTTGATTAAAAGACAACTCACTGTTTTCAAAATCTTGTTTTGAAATAACACCTTTTTCAAATAATGCTTTATTTCTATCATAAAGTATTTTTGTATTATCATAAGACAATTGCGCGGTGTTTATACGACTACGCGCGCTAACTAAAGTCTGCTCATTTGGCACGACACGAATTTTAGCAATAAGGTCGCCTTTCTTAACAATGTCTCCCTCTTCGACTAAAATTTTATCGACAATCCCAGAAATTTGAGGTTTTAATTCAATTTCTTCTTCAGGATTTAACTTTCCTGTCGCTACCACTTTGGTATTAATAGAGGTATAAAAAGGCTCTTCTACTTTAAACTCTTCAATTTCTTTAGAATTTGAGTCTTTAAAATATTTTATTACCCAGACAAATAGCACCAATAGTACTATACCAATGATTATTTTTACTGTTTTGTTCATTTTAAATTTATGATTGATTATTCTATTCTTCTCTTAAGGCTTCTATTGGTTTAATACTCGTCGCTTTAAACGCAGGTATCAAACCTATTAATGTTCCTAGTATTACTAATATGATGATGGCTACAAAAACCACTGCAATTGATACTGATGCGTTTACAATTGTAGCATCTGGACCTTGCCCAAAAGCTGAATCCAACGCAATTAAAATCCAACCACCACTTATTATTCCAAAAAAACCTGCTATTAGCGTTAAGGTAACAGCTTCTACTACAATTTGCCTTTTAATTTCAAATGGCGTGGCTCCTAAAGCGCGTCTTACACCAATTTCTTTGGTTCGCTCTTTAACCGTAATAAGAAGGATATTTCCAATGGCAAAAACACCTGCAATAAGTGTTGCAATTCCCACAAACCACGTTAGAAACTGCATACCTGTTAAAAACCCTGTCATTTTAGCAAATTCACTACCTAAATTAAAGCTACCAAAGGCTCGTTTATCTTGTGGATGAATTTTATTTAAGTTTTTCAGCATTAATTTAGAGTCTTCTTCAATTTGCCTAATATCATATTCAGGTTTTCCAGTAATCATCATCCATCCAATCTGGTCACCTTGATTGTAGATTTGCTGAAACGTTGTAAAAGGAATATGAATCTCGGTTCTTGGTCCCATATTAATATTGGAATCCTCAAACAAACCAACAACCATAAAATTCATGCCATTAATTTGGATTAACTCTCCTATGGCCTCTTCGTCTTTTTCAAAAACCTGCTTGTAAATACTTTCAGAAATTACAGCTACTTTTTTTCTGTTGTCAATATCATTTTGGTTAATAAAGCGTCCATGCATTAAGTTTACTTTCTGTACCTTGTCTAACAAGGGATAATCGCCATTAATTCCAAAAGTACCGGACAATTCTCCCCTAACAACCAAGCCTTGATTTTGATTTCTTGGAATAACAAATTCAATACCTTCTATATTTTCTTCTACTTTTTTCGCATCAGTTAAAGACAACCTAACACGTTTACCTTCTTGAAAGCCTTTAAAAGGTTTACTAGTACTTTGCCCCCAAATAAAAACACTATTAGTTGCAAAACTTCCAAAAAGTCTATTAAATGAATTTTCCAATCCACGTGCAGAACCCAATAATGCTATTAACAACAAAATTCCCCACCAAACACCTACCATAGTTAATATGGAACGCAATTTGTTTTTGTTAAGACTATCAAATACTTCTTGCCAAGTATCTCTTTCAAATAAAAACTTAAACATACTAATCGTCTCTTAAGGCTACTATTGGTTTAATACGTGATGCTTTTTTCGCTGGCAAATATCCCGCAATTCCTCCTGCTACAATTAAGGTTATGGTAGCACTAACAATAAGCGTGGTACTAACTCCTGGGTCTTTAATAAAATAGGTCTCTAACATAGGTTCAGCTAATCTTAATACCCCAACTCCCATTAACAATCCTACATATCCTGCAATAGCTGTAATTAAAATTGACTCTAATAAGATAATGGATACAATTGAACGTGGTGATGCACCCAATGCTTTACGAATACCAAGCTCTTTTGTTCTATCTTTTACAATAAATATCATGATATTACTAATACCCACAATTCCGGCTATTAGGGTTCCAAACCCTATTACTAAAATTATAATTCCTAAAGCAAATGTCATTTGTCCAACAGCTTTAGTCCCCTCTGCCATATTTCTTACCCTAATGGCTCTTTGGTCATCATCAGCAACATCAAAACGTTCCTTCATTTTATCGGTAATCAATCTTCCAAACGAAATGGCTTCATCAAAATCCATATCCGGATTATAGGTTAGGTTAATTTGATCAACATAATCATTATTACCATAAATGCGTTGAGCCGTTGATACAGGCATGTAAATTAAACGCTCTTCATTATCGCCTCCATCATCTGTAAAAACACCTACAACCTTAAACTGAATACCATTCATATTAAGATACTTGCCAAGAGCTGTTGTTTTAAGGAATAAATCCTCTTCAACCAAACGACCAATAACCACCACTTTGGTTTCATTATCAATATCTAGCTGATTGATATATCTACCTTCTTTCATTAAGGTTTTTTCAAGATATTGATGATCAGGATGTACTGCGCGAACCGAATAGTTGTCCTTTTCGTTTCGGAAAGAAGCAGTTACATTCCTGTAAATTCGTGACGTAATATATTGTACGTCGTCACCAAAATCTTCTTTTAAATAATCGTAATCTTCATTTTTAAATTGAATACGTCTACCTGCCTGCAGGCCTTTGTTTGCTTTTGTAGTTCTACCAGATTGTATAAAAATTGAATTATTAGCATCGTCAACAAATGCTTCAGCAAAAGTGTTTTCCAGGCCTTTTGCCAAACCAAATAATATGGCAAACAATAATATGGCAAATGCAACGGTAAAACCAGAGAGTAAGCTTCTGGTTCTGTTTTTATTAATACTTTGAAGTATTTCCCGCCAAAGATCTCTATCAAACATACTGTTCTGCTCTTACTTGATCTACTTTAACATCCTCCATTATCACACCATCCTTAAGGCGTACAATACGCTTACACATATTGGCTATATCTTCTTCGTGGGTTACAATTAAAAGTGTTTTTCCCTCATCATTTAATTGTTGCAGGAAAGCCATAATTTCGTACGAAGTTTTGGTATCTAATGCACCTGTGGGTTCATCAGCCAAAAGCAATTTAGGGTTTGCAGCCAATGCACGTGCAATAGCTACACGTTGTTTTTGCCCACCAGACAACTCACTTGGATGGTGGTCTGCCCAATCACGTAACCCAACTTTTTCTAAATGAAATAAAGACTTTTCTTGGCGCTCTTTTCGCTTTAATCCCTGATAATACAAGGGCAAAGTAACATTTTCTTGGGCTGTTTTATAATTGATTAGATTGAACGACTGAAAAATAAAGCCTAAAAACTTATTTCTATATATAGCTGCTTTCTTTTCGGTAAGATTCTTGATGGTGACACCATCTAAAATATATTCGCCTTCATCAGCCTCATCAAGCATGCCTATAATATTCAGTAAAGTAGATTTACCCGATCCTGAAGAACCCATAATGGCAACCATTTCGCCTTCATCTACAGAAAGGTCTATTCCTTTTAAAACATGTAAACTTCTATCTCCAATTGGGTAAGATTTGTGCAGTTTTTTTATGGTTAGCATAATTTACTTTTGGTTTATTTCCCTTTATGTTATTAGTTAGACTACCTAAAGGAAAAAATGTTACAACAAAAGTAAATATTAATTAAGGCTTGTCTTTTTTAGTCTTGTTAAACTTTTTATAAATTAAGAAGCCTAAACCGCCTATAAGTATGTAAGGCACAGCCATTAAGTAAATAATCCCATCGTTTATTCCTTTGGCTACACCCTGACCTTCTTCGCTTTCTAAAACAGCTCGGCACATAGCACATTGTGCTTCAGAAGGGGTACTGAAAAGAAATACAATGAGTGCTATGAAGATAATTTTTTTCAATATTTTAATAATAAGGTGAAATCATGATATAAACTACAACCCCTGAAATAGCCACAAATAACCATAATGGAAATGTGTATCGTGCTATTTTTTTATGTCTTTCAAAATCGTTTGTAATTGCCCGAACATAGGTTATTAATACAAAAGGTATGATTATAATTGACATTAAAATATGAGAAACCAACACTGTAAAATAAAAATAACGCATAAATCCTTCTCCTCCATATTTAGTTGAATCGCTAGTCATGTGATAGGCTACATACATAAGCAAAAACACCACAGACAAAATAATGGCAAACTTCATTAATCTTTCATGCATCTTACGCTTTCCGTTAATGATTGAAATAAATGCAAGTACCAAAACCAAAGCAGTAATTGCATTAATTGTAGCATAAATTGGAGGTAAAAACACAGGTAATTCAACATCTAATCTTACCCCAAATAAAGCGGCCACTACTATTGGAATAACTATAGATAAAACTACAATCCATTTATTATATTTTTTGCTTTCTGCGCTTACGTTATTCATTACTATTACTCTTTTAGTAGTTTAGCGATGTCTTCTTTTAACATACTTATTTCTTCTTTCATACCATCGTCATCAACTTGTTCTTCTTCACTTATAATGCCTGCATAAAAAATCTTAGGGTTTCCAAACTCATCCTTCCTTGATCGAATAAACCCGTGCTTATCTATGAGTGCAAAATTGCCTGAATGCTCAAAACCTGCTTCTACACTATCATCTTTTCCAACATAAATATTAAAACCTACATTAGCTAATTCGTAGATTTTTTCTTCCTCCCCTGTCATTAAATGCCAATTTGAATTTGTTATACCATATCTTTCGGCATAGGCTTTCAAGACTTCAGGTGTATCAATTTCAGGTGTAATGGTAAATGATGCTACACCAAAATTTTCTAGACCTTTAAATTCATCTTGAATTTCAATTAAGTTTTTATTCATTCGTGGACAAATTGTTGGACAGGTTGTAAAAAAGAATTCAACAACATACACTTTCCCTAAATAGTCTTTATCTGTAATAATTTTACCTTCTTGGTTTGTAAAGCTAAATTCAGGCACTTTTTTTGGGGCACCATTTATATTTAAAAATACAAGGTCTGACTTGGTAGAATTAACATCTCCATTTGCAACATTCTGACTTCTACTATCACTACGAACCGTATCTCCATTTGATATGCGATCTACAATTCTAGGAATAAAAATTATTCCGAACACCAATATTATAAAGGCGATACCAACAAATGAATAGTTTTGTTTTTTACTCATTACTTTCGTTTAAATCGTTAGCTCTTCTAGATGTTGAGTCAAAATTTCCTTTTCGCTTTTGCCTGTACTCAGTAAACAAAACACGTAAATCTTCTGAACCCATTTTATTCTTTATTACTGCAACCTCAATGCAGTCATAGGAATTTAAACCATAGACCGGTTTATCTTTAGCTTTTTCATTATCTGTTCTATCATCTATTCTTCCTCTCTGGTTTAAATCTGTATCTATTATAAACACATTATCTGTTGATAAATTGGAATCTAATTCGAAATCTGCTTTTAATCCCTTAAAAGTTTTTAGAATCTCATCTTCATTTGCATACACAAAATGCCAAAACCTTAAATCTTCATATGTTGCAATCTCTTTGTACAATTCTTCTGCATCTTTTTGAGCGTCTGAAGTTGCAACAGCTACTATTTGAAATTTTTTAAAGCCTTTAAACTTATCGTAAACCAACTCTTTTAAGTTTGATGCTGAAATAACTTTATCTAACGGTTTTTTTCCTAAAAAAGCTAAAACGGTAATATGCCCTTCGAGCTGTACATTAGCGTTATTTTTAGGCAACTCTACAACGTTTTCCTTTACAATATCCAAGGTGTTATAATTGTCCTTTGATAATGATAAAATTAAAACAAACATAACTGGAAGTAAGAACAATACACCAAGTATGACGTTTCTTTTTATGAGCTTTTTATTCATAATGCAAAAATAAAAAAAGGCGGTTTAAAAACCGCCTTAATCTCTTTATAATATTGTGTTAATTAAAAGTCTCTTTTAACAAATCCTGTAGAATAAACACCTTCAATATAACCGCCTTCTTGCAACAATATAAATACTAAATAGCAAATTAAGAACACAGCAGTCCAAACTACCATACGTCTTAATGCTTTGGTTTCATCACGCATGTGCATGAAGTCCCAAGTAATATAATAAGCTTTAACAATTGTAAGTATAATGAATATCCAGTTCAACAATTTCATACTAAGAACTTGGGTCATTAAAGCTTCAGGCTTGTATATACCCAATGCAACTTCTACTGCTGTTACTATCGACAATAATATTAATACACCCCAAATTTTTTGAGTATTGGATTTAAACTTTACTAATCCTCTTAATATTTCTAATTTATGTTCGTGTCCCATTTTTTTATTCTATTATCTGAAATTAAACAAGGTAGAAGAACGTGAATACAAATACCCAAACTAAATCTACAAAGTGCCAATAAAGCCCTACTTTTTCAACCATTTCATAGCTCTTACGTTTTTCATACGTCCCTAATATTACATTAAAGAAAATAATAATATTAATGACAACTCCAGAAAATACGTGGAATCCGTGAAATCCTGTTATAAAGAAAAAGAAATCGGCAAATAATGGCGAACCATATTCATTTACATAAAGGTTAGCGCCTTCAACAACTGCTTTACCATTTTCTTTAATTTGTTTAAGAGACTCTGCACGAGAAAGCACTGTTTTTTCACCTTCCTCATTGATTACTTGTGTTCTAACTAAAACATTTTCATGCGACTCTAAACCTTTAATTACCTCATCAACCGTGTAAGTTGGCAGCGTACCTTCTTGTACGAACCAAAGACCGTTTTTACGTTCGTGTTCAGATCTGTATTTCTCTTCAGCTACTACAAAATCAGCTAAAGCAACACGTTTCCCTTCAGTATCAACAAACTGCAAAATGTTACCACCTTTTGTTTGTATAGCACCATAATCTCCTTTAATAAACGTAGCCCATTCCCATGCTTGAGAACCAACGAAAATTAAACCACCAATAATAGTTAAGAACATGTACCAAGTTACTTTGGTCTTGTTCATTTTATGACCGGCATCAACAGCCAAAACCATAGTTACCGACGACATAATAAGAACGAAAGTCATGAACGCCACATAAATCATTGGCAATTCTTGACCATGTAAAAAAGGTACGTGGGTAAAAACTTCGTCTGCTATTGGCCAGGACTCAATAAATTTAAATCTTGAAAACCCGTAGGCTGCTAAAAAACCTGAAAACGTCAAGGCATCTGATACGATAAAAAACCACATCATCATTTTACCGTAACTTGCTTTTAGCGGTTCGTTTCCGCCTCCCCAAGTTTTACCTTCTGTTCCAGTATTTACAACTGTAGTACTCATATTTAAGGTTTAGTTTATAAAAGTTGCACAAAAATAATCAATTTATTTATCTAAAGAAATATAAAAACAAAAAGAGATACACCCAAAGCAAATCTATAAAGTGCCAAAAGGTTGCTGCTAGTTCAAAACCAAGCATTTTCGATGTATTATACTTTTGTTTAAAATGATTATAAATTACCACCAACAAGCAGATTAGCCCAACAACCACGTGCAAAATATGCATTATAGCTATTAAATATATATAAGACATGGTTACATTACTTGTTGGCCCTGTAAAATTGTAACCTAAATCAATTATTTCTTGAAAGCCTCTAAATTGATTGTAAATAAAAATTAACCCTAAAACAAAGGTTATAATTAACCACAATGAAGTTGTTTTGGCATTATTATTTTTTAAACTTCTCTTTGCCAATAAAAATGTTATACTGCTTATTATAATAACTACTGTACTTACAATAAAAGCCTGTGGTAATTCAAAATCTGACAGCCAATCTGGTCTACTACTACTTACAACAAAAGCACTGGTCCAGCCGGCAAAAGACATGATAAGTGAAATAATACCAAACCATAGCATCATTTTTTTTGCTCTGTTATTTTTCTCTTCTTGGGTTCCTTGGGTTAAATCCATGGTTATCTAATAAATTTATCTAAAACGTAAACTATTTGAAGCAATGTAATGTATGAAACACTGGCCAACATTAATTGCTTTGCAGCTTGAACGGTCATTTTCTTATATAGCTGAATGGCGTAATACAACATTCCTATTCCTAATAACCCAACAACAATAGCTGAAATAGGTGTTAAATATAAACGTCCTGTAATACCAAAAGCTGGAATTAATGATACTAACAAAGTCCAAACGGTATACATTATAGTTTGAACAGCTGTTGCTTTATCTTGTTTTCCTGTTGGCAACATAAAAAAACCTCCTTTTTTATAATCTTCATATAAAAACCATCCGATAGCCCAAAAATGCGGAAATTGCCAAAAAAATTGAATAGCAAACAAGGTTCCTGGTTCGATACCAAAATCGTCTGTAGCGGCAACCCAACCTAACATAAATGGAATGGCTCCTGGAATAGCACCCACAAAAACCGACAAAGGCGTTTTGGTTTTTAATGGTGTATACACACAGGTGTATAGAAATATTGAAATAGCCCCAAACATAGCTGTTTGCGGATTAATGACATACAGAATGATTATTCCTAGAAGCGTAAAAATTGATGCAATAATAAAAGCCGTGGTTACAGACATGCGTCCTGCTGGAACAGGTCTGTTTTTGGTTCGATCCATTAAGGCATCTAAATCTTTCTCAATTATTTGGTTGAACGCATTAGACGCTCCTACCATAAAGTAACCACCAAAAGCCAAAAGCACTAACGTTTTTACATCAATAGTTTCAGCACCTAAAAGATAACCAGCTAGTGAGGAAAACACCACGCTTAATGCTAAACGCATCTTCGTGATTTCTTTAAAATCTGTTATCCATGAAACAGAAGTTATAGTCTGGTTTTTAGTAGTCAATTGCTCTTTTATTTATCGCGGTTTATTGCGACCGCAAAGATACTTGTAAAAATAGTATTGAGCAATTAAATACTTTTAAAAAACCTTAAATCTAATGGTATTTAGTAGTTTATTGTTTAGTTAAAACAACATCTGTTGGTATAGAAAAGCCTTCTGAGATGTTCGGTAAATTATTAATCATTTTTTGTTCTTTATTTGATATCCTCCAATGTGCTTCAGTAGCTATAATACCTCCTCCAGGCACTTCAAGCGGGTTAATGAGCTCAATACTAGAATTAGAAAATTTTTCATTAATAATATCAATAAAATCAAAAATTAACTCTGTGTCTGAATAATACCCACTAGTGTAGAAAGGAACGGTAGCCCCATCCCACATATTTGTACTTGTTATATTACAATCTAAAGTATTAATAATTTCCACTCCATTTTCCACGTATTTATATTTACCTACTAAATAATCTCTAAAATGGTTACTATGTGGTCTATTAACTAACTCAACTTTTTCCACAATAATAGTAAGTACATTATTGCCTTCGACCCATTCCCAAATACCTAAAAATGGGGCATATTTATTTTCTACATCTTTTACATAGCAACCATCAGTTAATTCAATATCGTCATCATTTTCATAATTTGTCATCGATATTACTGGAGTTTGAGATGCACAACTAAATGAAGTAATTAATAATAAAACAATAAAACTTCTCATAAAGTAAAATTATAGCATCTATATAAAATATCTAATATAGAATTAGTAAAGTAGTTTTTACATTGAGTAAACGGGTATCTAAAAATCAAAATACCAATTGAATAAGTCCGTTCGAATACCTATGTTAAACCAAATTGTATTACTACTTCTAGTAGCTGTGTTTTCAACTTCTGGATTAAAATCCCTAAAGGTTACATCTGCAAAAAGTTTCAAATTAGTTGCTGGATTTATAAGATATCCTGCTTGTATGTTGGCAAACAAACTGGTTGTTTTGTTTCCTTGACCTACTGTAACTCCTGTATCAAAAGGTCTATCGTTGTAATTTCTGTAAATATCACCTCCATAACTAAAATTATCTATACCATCATTAAAATCCAAACCGCGTTCACCAACAATTAACTTGGCATTTCCAAACCAACGTTTATAATGATAACGACCAATAAGCACCAATTCACTAAAATTTGATCCCCAAAGATGCGCCATAGATTGGTTACTATGCCCATAATTCAATACAATGGTGTTGTGTGAATAGGTATACGGACGAACACGATTATATTCCAATTGCAACATTAAGTTTTTAACTTTAAAGGCATTGTAATATTTATATCCCAATTGGTAACCAAATTTGTTTTTCCAACTTTTTTCGCCTCCAGAAACATCACTTGTTGAAAATTCATCAATTATTAACTGCCCATAAACATTCATATTGTCATTTAACTTGAATTTAGATGACAATCCCAACAAGGCATTTCCAGCACCTTGTCCTGTTTCAAACTCAATAGCTCTGAAGAAAATTATTGGATTTAAGTAGTTAATATCGAAACCACGATTATTAGCATTATTCCAGATAACCGATTCAAAAAAACCAACATTTAGGCGTTTTGAAACATTCCAACTTAAAAAATGTGTGGCCATATATTTTGGCAAATACGCACCATCTTCTTCAACTTCTGGTCTTACATCACGCAGCCACGTCCACGTACTGGTATATTTTATTTTCCAAAATGTCGCATTTAGTTTTAAAAATGGATAAGGGGTAGCGGCATCACTTATGAATAAAGACCTATAACCATCACCTATAAAATTTTTACCATGACCAAATTGTATATTTAAAAAATCAGCTGGCGTATAAGACAAATACGCTTCAGCAACGGGATAATCGTAACCATTATCTTTAAAATCTTTTGCAATGCCACGTCCAGGAATAATGGCTACTTCGTCAGCTGCTTTAATAGACTCGGCGTACTGATTGTAATATTGTGCAAAACGCCCTTGGCTTTCAAAAAATGAGGTGTAAAAACTGAATCGTTTGCCCAGACCACCTTGTATGTTAATACCTCGCGTATTATTGTAGGTGTTGTTAAAATCTGCTTCAGTATCTTTTCCCAACTCAAAATCAAAAATAGGATCAATGGCAAACCAATAATCCTTTCCTTCTACCCTCACCAAACGCTCGTTCCATAGTTTTCTTCCCGCAAATGAAGATTTGTCTTTCATTAAAGCCTCTTTCTCCGCACCAAAATCATAATATTTAGCAATATCTTCATATATAAATGGTTTAGAACCTGTATGACTGTTGGTACCCACTAAATTTACACTGCGTTCAAATTGTGCATAGTAACTATGCGTAAACGGAATGTTTAATTGACTGGTATACTCGCGATTGGAAAAAGGTTTGAGGTTTTGGTTGACTTGGTCATATTCTGTTTTTGCGCCTTGTTCCAATTCGGTCAGCTCATCATTTGATGCTAAATCTTTTGTTTGAACGGATTTATCTATTAACGGAATTGGAATAGGCATGGAATATTGTTTGAACGTCGCATTACCATTATATGTAGCCGGTTCAATTTTTGGAAACTCATTAAAAACACGTCTAGTTTCATCTTTAAGCTCATTATACATGGCGTCTACATAAATCACTCGAAACGCGCCTTCCTTATCTACTTCAAACAAGACAACTACTTCTCCTTTATAATTGTTTTCTGAAACCACATCTGGAACCTTAAAATTATTAAAGATGTGTTTAAAAACTTGTGTATCGAAACATTGCTGTAAAGAATCTGTAGAAACTGTTGCACAATCAGGAAAAACTGGCGGCTTTTCGTTAAATAAATTATTTTGTGCAACACTGGTGAAACCTATTAAAAAAAGTAATACGGAAAATGCTTTTTTAATCATGTAAATCGCGTTTATTCGTGGTGAAAGATACTATTTTTTTGATTAGCCACATAGCAAAAAACCGTTATCATAGTACTACAATAACGGCTTTAAAATATTGAAATTGCTCTATTTAATTCCTAATCTGAAAAATTATAGGAATGGTGTATAATACATCAACTTTTTTATTACCATGTTGCCCGGGAATCATGCTTGGTAATTTGTTAATTACTCTGTTGGCTTCTTTAGCCAAATTATCATGTGGAGCACTGGTTTCCAAAATTTCTATATCGCCAAATTTGTTTATTTTGAAATTTACATAAATTTTTTGAACACCTGACAATCCCAAATTGGTTCCTTTTCGTGTATCAAATTTTTTCTGAATAAACTTACCCATTTTATCTGACATGCATTGTCTGCGGGCATCATTTGAAATAGCATTTTCACACCCTGGAAAAATAGGAACTTGCTCGACCAACATAATATTGAATTCTTCAGGTTCTTTAGGAACATCAATATCTCCTGGATCTAATGCCTTGTCTGTATTTGGTGAGTCTTCAGTGAATACTTGACTTGCAGTTTCTTTAACATCTGAATCATTTTCCCTTACATCAAACTCTTCTGGGTTTTTAGGCTCTTTTTTTGGAAGCTCAACTACCTTTTCAACAGGTTTTTTGTAAATTTCATATTTATCCATCGTGAATTCGGTTTGTGGTTCTTCAACCATTGTGAATTCTGGAATTACAATTTCGGATTTATAAAACTTCATTTCTAATAATCCGTAGGCACATAATAGACACAGAATTAATCCTACCTGAAAGTAAAGGGCAGAGTTTTTTTGTAAATTTGCATCATGCTTGTGAGGTTTTTTCACGACTTTATCATTTTGCCGAATGATGTCGTGATTTTTCTTTGAAAAAATCATAATACTATAGTTTAAATTGTTAATATTATGATAAAAACACAATAAGCATACCAAAAAAGAAATCCCGTTACAGAAATTGTAACGGGATTTTATATTTAACCTTTATGAGGTATTTTTAATCTTGTACCTGGAACTTTATTGGCAAGAAATATGGAACTCTTACGGCTTTACCCCTTTGCATTCCTGGCTTCATTTTTGGTAACAAACCTACAACACGTTTAGCTTCTTTTTCTAAACTTGGGTGTGGCGCTCTAGATTGAATATCTACTATATTACCATTTTTATCAATCTTAAAGAACACATTGATTTTCTGAATACCAGATAAGCCTAATTCTTGTGCTAATTCTGTATTAAACTTTTTAGCAATAAACTTATTTATCTTTTCGTTCATACAAGCCTTTTTTGCATTGTTATCACCTTTTTCACACCCAGGAAAAACCGGAACGTTTTCAATAACTGCAAACGGAACTTCTATATCTTCTTCTACTTCTTCTACCTCTACTTCTTCTACCTCTACAATTTCTTCTTCCTGACTAGTTTCAGTAGATTCAATTACAGTTTCCTCAACTTCTTCTTCGTCTTCTACAACTTCAATTACTTCTGGAGCTGCAGGAGGTGGTGGAGGTGGTGGAGGTGTTGCAATCTGTTCGGTAATTGGAACTTCTTCGTCTAATTCTTCATCTAAATTTAACTTACCAATGTCGATTGCGGCCTTATCGTAAGTTTTGAAGTTAATTGCATAATTTGTTAAAAAAAGCATTAACGCTAATCCAATAGCAAAAAACAGCGAACTGTTTCTTCCAACATTAGCTTTAGGGTTTTTCTTCGGTTCCATAATTATAAATTTATTACTGCTCGCTAAAATAACCAATTAAATGGAAATTAAACAAGTGATTAATATTTTTTAACGTCTCTTTTTATGTTAAATAAGAAAACAAGCACAGTTAGTAATACCCCTAGTACATTTGCGGTTATATCTTCAACATCAAAATGACGCGTGTTTGTAAACACTTTTTGAAGTACTTCAATAATTATACCAAAAAGCATAGCGCTAACAGAAACGTAAGCAATAGCTTTATTTTTTTGCACTTTAAATCGCGTGTTTAAAGTATAAACCCAAATAAAGGTTAACAAAGCATAAGCACAAAAATGAAATATTTTATCTCCAAACGAAGGTGCAAACGATTCTATTCCACCTAAATCGATAGTGATTAAGCTGAATATTAAAAGTGTAACTGTATAAAGGGTTGAAAATAGTAAGGCTTGCTTTTTAAGCACCAATAAGCTCTTTATACTCATCGGCAGACATTAAGCCATCAACATCAGAGATATCAGCACATTTTACTTTTACCATCCAACCTTCACCATAAGGGTCTCCATTTACTTTTTCTGGCTCATCTTCTAAAGCTTCATTAAATTCAATGATTTCTCCAGAAACTGGCAAAAACAAATCTGAAACCGTTTTAACAGCCTCTACAGTTCCAAAAACCTCATCAGCTTCCAAAGTTTCGTCAACTGTTTCTACTTCTACATAAACAATATCACCTAATTCACTTTGAGCAAAATCGGTAATACCAACTACGGCAACATCGCCTTCTAATCTCACCCATTCGTGATCTTTAGTGTATTTTAAATCTGATGGAATATTCATAATGTTTTATAATAAGAGTTTCGCAAATGTATTTAATAGGTTTTTAAAATCAAACAATTCATGACTAATTACCAAAATTGTATCGCAAGGTTATTCCTGAACGAATAGTTGTTTGCGGAAATGCCGTAGAAATAGCATACTCTGCAAAGGCATAATCAAAATAGAAAATCCCTGTAAGGTTTTTGCTAAACGCATAATCTGCAGTAAACTTTGTTGACCAGATTGTTTGTCCAGAAGTCACCTGATTATTATTTAAATCTAAATATCTAATTATGGTTAGGTTATCTCTTACTGCAACGTCGGCTTTTAAATTTAAATCACTTACTATCATTTTTTTAGGTCCCGCAAGTTTAGATTTAATTCTAACATCCTTTACCCTATACCCTAAACCTACAATATATTCTTTCCCCTGAATTTCAGTCATTAAATTATTATCAAAACTTAATGAAAGTAATCTGTCTTTTTTCATTTCTAAAAGAATTTTTATGGAGTTTTTCATTTCCATATCAATTCTAAACAATGGACTAAACATTTCTGTCAAGTTAATATTGCTATACAACTTTTCATTTTTAAAGTTACCACCTTGGTCTAATTCGGTTGGATTTTCAGCATCGTAATCTAAATTTGTTCTGAACTGATTAATACTATAAGTTGATCTATAACCATGAACTATTGAAAAACGCTTGAATTTATCTTTAAACCATTTGAAGTTCATGAAGCCCGTGTATTTTAAATCCCAATTTGGAATAGGGAAGCTTCTAAAAGCGGAAAGTGAAATTTTATCTGAACTTTTTCCTGTATAAGCCGATAAAAACGAAGGTAGCAATACAGCTTGATTATTCTTTCCAAACCCAACTGGATAGCCTTCGGCATCTACTGGGAAGTTTGTGGTTCCATAAAAATTCTCCGCTAATCTATTAGCTATTATTAACCTGTTATCCCTAAAGGTCTCGAAAGCTTTAGATTGAAATTCATCGCTTTTACTGAAAGCTGTTTTAATTAAAACGGTAGATATTAAAAAGTTCCCAAAGGTATTCGGTGTAAGCGACTCATACTCTAAATCGTCACCTATTTGATTAACACGGTAATTCTCGGTATAATTTTGCGCATAGGTTCTGTTGCCTACCAAATCAATTTTAAGATCTCTTGTTGGTTCTAAATTTGCTGAATAATCAAATTGCTCTATATGGTTTGTAGTATACTGCTCATTAAAATCTGGGTATAATGTAAGCCATCCATTCCTTGCTGCTTTTTCACGTACATCACGTTGGCTACCAAATGTAAATCCTGCAGTAGGCTTTAATGTACCTATAAAGCCTGGTGTTTGTAAATAGCCTGGTAAATATGTCCCGTTTGTTTCAGAATAATTTAAGGTTACACGCTTAATACTAGTTAAAACATCTACACCAACGTTTAATAATTTGGTTCCTGTATCATTTTTAATCTTCTGCTGCTTTTTAGGGTTTTCACCGTCATTTTTTCCAGCTTGTTGTTTTGCAGCGGCCTCCCTTGATAATGGCTGACTTGCTGTTGGTGTACGCCTTACTGGTTTTTTCTTCAAACCAATATAATCGTACAACTTATTCATATTTAATGTTGTATTTAAATTATGTTGATTGGCATTTGAAACCACATTACCCAAATCATATGTTTGACCATTTACCTCGAGCTCTCTAAATAAATCTGACCCTTTTTGCCATTGGAAATCTCCGGTATAGGAATACGTGGCATCAATAAATGCAAATGTTGGTATTTTATTGAGTGGTATTTGATAGTTTACACCTAACTGTTGAAACTGTGTGTTAGGATCACCAAAATCAAAAAGACCATCCCATATATCTAAAGTCGGGTCTTGTTCTCCATTAATAATGCCATCTTTAAAATAATTCCTAACGATATTAACATTAGAAGCCGTAAAATTAAAACTCAATGCTTTGGTTAAATTATAATTTAAGGCATATTGAAAATCGAATGTATAATTACGTTTATACAATTCTTCTAACCCAATATTAGCACCACCTAAATCAATTTCCCTAAACTTCTGCCTGTTATATTGCCTGTTAATGTTAGTGTTAACCGTAAAACTTGCTGGTAAAGGGTTAATATTAAAATCCTTGAGTAATTTCCAATATTTGCTTCTGAAAATTGAATCGTTATTCTTAAATGGTTCAATTACCAAAGGATCAAAATTAAATGCATAGTTTACTCCTGTTCGCAATATTTTATCTTCTGAACTCTCAATTTCAAAATCGCGGTGTTCAACCTTATTGAAGGAGTAATTAAAAGTTAAATTCTCAACGTCATAAAATTGCGGTTTAGATTCCCCTGTTCTTATTTTTCTAACGCCAATAAAATTGATACTCTTTCTCTTGGTGTAATTCTCGTTGACATTTAAAATAGAATCCTTGTTATTGGTATTATCCAATTGGGTTTGCAATTCAATATCGCGATAATACTCATCAAACTTTGGTGTTATTTTTTCTTCACCTACACCGTAATTAAATGGGATTTGAAGACCCCATTTTTCAGGAAATAATTGTCCTACATTTACATTAGTAACAACGTCATATTGCTGAACATCTTCTCTGCTACGTTGCTCTGGTCCTTGCTCTATGGTTCCAAATCCCGATGTGCTTTTTCGTCCTGCCGCACTTACGCTAACAAAATCGGCCACATTAGCATCTAAACTTAAAGTAGCAGCCCAACCACCCTCACTGTCCATATCTGATAAACGCAATTCATTAAACCACAATATTGCACACTTATCCATTGTTGAACGGTTTTTAACACCAACCATTAAAACCCTTACATCACCAAAGTTTGGATTACCAATTATACCAACACGATGATATTCGTCTCCCGAACCTATCCCACTAGGTAATGGATCGTAAGCCATAACAGGATTTTCGCTTAATTGCTCTCTAACAACATCGTAATAAGTTGGATCTGTTGCTGTAATAGTTCCTTGAGCAATAGATTTAGATTTCATTTGCTGAAGGACTTCCAAAGGCAAATTAATTTCATTTTCTTGAGGCCACAGTTGTTCTCTAGATGTGCCTTGGGATACTTTAAGCGGTACTAAAATTTCGTAATAGTTTTGGGTTAAATCGTTACCCATTCTAATAAAACCAAAAAGATCATCATCAGTTAATCCAGGAACATCACCCGGTTCGGCGTGCATGAACATGCGTAAGCGGTTAAATTGACGCATATCAACATTTACATTCTTGAAAATTGCACGACCATCTTCAGGCTCTAAATCGCAAACATTAACCAATAAGGATTGTTCATTTTGCCTGATAACCGTATTATTATTGAATAATTCTTGAGGTTCAACTCCAGGAGGTGATTGATAAGCATTATCGTTTTGTATCGTTCCAATTACTCCTACAGTAAATTCGGTGTTATCCAAACTTGGATCACCACCATCTGAATCTAGCGTTTGTGAGTATCGTCTCCATTCACTCCTTACTAAATCCAATGTTCCAAATCTGAAAACTGTTTTTTCAGAAAACTCCTTAAGGTACATTCTGGCAAAACGAATAGAACGCAAGTCTGTTATTCCTCCAATAGCATCACTATATTCTTCAACAGGGATTCTAAACTGATACCATTTTGGAACAACCGATTGCCCATTAGGCAACTGTCTAGTTTCATCTTCCTTTATATCAACAATGTAAGGGTTATTAAGGTTAAGTGTAGCAGGCGTTAAATCTAATTCATATTCAAAATAGCTATCAATAGTGTTCATGGTATTATCTCTATTGATATCTTCTACATCAGGTTGTGTAGTTGAACCACGATTTGTATTTGAAAATGTATCAGGTGAGTTACCATCTACACCATTGTATTGCAAGTATCGTTCAAAAATATCTCCATCTCTATTTAAGTAATACACATAGTTATCTGCCGCTGGATCTTCCAACCCACTATAGTCAACAAACTTCAATCTCTCATCGTTATCATTATAACCATCATAACCAACATCTTGATTTGTACGCTCATCACCAGTTGTGTCAAAGGCATAAATAAGCGATTGGTCTTGAGGATAAACCGTATTCCAAGAAGGCGACTCTGGCAATACTCCTACAACATTACCATCGGCTGGCAACCCATTCTCATAAAGTTTTCGTCCATCCTTTATAATATCTTCTGATATGTTTCCAAGATTAAATACTAACTTTCCTCCAGGGTTTGCTTGATTATCTTGAAAAGGATCTTGTAACCAAAATTCAATATACTCAACATTCGCCTGTTCAAAATCTGTTGATGTTAACTGTCTAGAAATACCTGCCCAACTATCTTCAGGGTTTAATAATGTATTGGTACTTATATCAACACCCGTTGTTTGAAAATTATACGGCCCTCTTCTATCTGGATAAAATGTTAAATCTAAAGTGTTTAATACAGCTGTTTGTCCTTGGGCTATATCTTGTTGAGGGAATAATTCGTTAATAAAAACCCTACTGGTATACAAATCAGATATGTCATCATCTGAAATTCCAGATGGTGCTTGATTACCATAGAAAATCGGGTCAATAAAGTACCAATTTAACAAAGCTCTGTTATAACCTTGTTCAATTCCGTTTTGGTCATCATTATTATTATTAATGTTTTTTGGTCTACTGGATAAAAACCATGACTGTGGCGACTTTAAGTCTATGTTGTTTTGCGAACCCTCAAAGTCATCTACATACGAAGTGGCTTCTCCATTAAAATCTGTTCCGCTTGGTGCACCCGGCAATAAATATGCAAATTCCCCTCTTAAGGCAACATTTGAAGGCACATCGGTATCAATAGTCGGAATTTTATTAGCAAGACGTGTTAAAAAAGGAACTTCGGTAGAATAGTTCCCGTTAAAACCAAACATTTGATTGTTTATTGGCTCCTGACTATAGATTGCTTTTTGGGTTATTGGTCTCTCTTTTAAATGTAACCATGTTCCGCCTATGACAAAATTTTCATTAAACGCATGCTCTACATTTATTCCTGTATAACGTTTTGTTTGCTGACCGAAAACCGCGTTATTTTCTGTAGAAACCTGAATAGGCGTGTTTGATGATTTTAAGGCTTCATCTAAAATTTGAACTGTACCTAACTGATAGTTAACGGTATAGTCAATGCCTTCTACCAGAACACGTCCACCTGCTGTAACTGTAACCGAACCACGTGGCACATTAAATGCTCCAATTGGAATTCCGTCACCACCTGATGATTTGTATCTTCCTTTTAATAAGAACTTGTTTTTTTCAGCTTCTTCTAAAGCTGCTGTTTTGGTTTCCTTATATAGTATATCGTAAACATATTTACTTTGGTTATCGTTATAGCTCAAAGGGTTATTATAATCCTCACCACCTAATGCTAACGTATTAAATAAATACTCTCCAAATGGCTCGGCTTTTGTAAATACAATTTTACCATTAGAGGGAATAACAGTTATACCGGGAACAAAATCAAAAAATCCATCCCCATTTTGTTGAGGGTCGTTATTAAAGTTCAACCTATCAAAATTGAAAAGTTTTAAAAGTGTGGTTTCCTGAATCGGATTTCCGTTAAAATCCGGAAAAGGCGTACCATCAACAGGAGTAATAAAGTTTAACGGAGAAGCTTCATTATAAAATATATTGATTACAAAGTCATCTCTTTCCAATTGATAAGCCCCTGTATCATAAATATTTTTCATCATTAAGTCCCAGATAGGTTGGTCAACATTAGTAACTGGGCTTTTTAACATTTTAAGAACTAGGGCATTATTTGTTACCATTGTAATGCCACTATTGTCATCCACATCGGTAGCATTAACACCATCATTAGCAAATTCACCAACTTGATAAACTTGACCTCCAACAGTAAATTGGTAAGCTACGGCTAAAACTTCATCATTATTCAAGCGCTGATTTAAGGAAATATACCCTAATTGCGTGTCTACAGTATATTCCTGACCTTGCTGTAATTTTCTGGCATTTTCTAGTTTTGCATAGTCTGAACCTTCATTAACCTGTGTTGACAAACTACCAAAACCTTGTTGTGCTGTTGCAATATCCCGAATCATTTCATTTAACACAGAGCCTGATCCAATTGCCGTTGGGTCAAAATCATTATTACCATTATCTGGATACGCATTGGGTCCTACGTTAATAAATCCTGGTGGAATTGGGTTTAAATAAACATTGTTTTCATTAGGGTCTGGATTAGATTCACCTAAATCTTGTAAGGCTACAACATTTCTAACGTTTTCTGTTCTATTTGCCCTGTTGGTAACCCAAACTTCTATTCTTGTAATTTGGACATTTGTATTAATAAATGGATAACTTTCAAGAGCTCTATCGTAATTATCCCTAAAATAATGACTTAAGAAAAAGTGCCTGTTTTCATCGTAATCTCTAGCAAAAAAATCAAATTCTTCAATAGTACCTCCTCCTTGGGCCACTACCGTACGCATATCAGATTTTTGTTCTGAAAACACTCCGGTAATGGTTGTTTTACCAAATTGGAGTTCTGTTTTTACACCAAATAAACTCTGTGCTCCAGTAATTAAGGAGCTGTTTAATGGCATACTTACATTACCTACTTCAATTTTTTGAATAATGTCGTCTTCAGTTGGTGTATATTCTAATTTAATAATATTCTGAAAATCAAAAGTTGATTCCGTATCGTAATTGGCCGTTACTTGCAACCTTGTTCCAATTTTACCCAATAAACTTAAGCTGATACGCTGATCGAAATCAAATGTAAAACTACTTCTGTTTTGTGGTGAAAAGGCAGGGTTATCTTGTTTAGTGTATAAAATCCCTAAATCTATCTCTACGGAACCTTGTGGTATAATCTCTATTGTGTTACTCCCAAAAATAGATTCAAAAAAGCCTGAATTTACGTAAAACTCCGGCAATAAATTTCGCTGTTCTTCTTCAGACCCTTCTTTTTTTCCATCAAAAGCGTCTATTTGCTGCTTGTAATAGGATTTAATATTTTCTTTTACAACCAGCTCTTGAAACTCTTCTGGAGTTAAAATAACAGGGTAATTAATATTAAACCTACCAACCGTTTCCGTATAAATATAACGGTCAGTAATAGGATCGTAAGTGTATTTAGATTCAATACTGTTAGGGTTTGGCATTTGCATGTTGCCTAAACTATACCCAGTAGGAATAGAGTCTTGCTCCGTAGCAGGCTCTTGAGACCAAACTAAAACAGAACACAACAGCATAAAAGCTGTAAATAGAAAATGTTTATTTATTTTTAATAAATTATGGTTGGTTGTATTCAAAATCTATTATAAATTTTTTAGCGCTAGTTTAATTATCGTTTCTAGATCAGCATCTGGTTGTTGCGATAGAATTTTGTCTACTACGCGCTCTGACTGCTTCTTTAAAAAACCTAAAACTTCTAAAGCAGATAACGCTTCATCTTTATTAGTATTGCTTTTAACTGTGGAATTTTCATCAATATCATATACTTTCAAAATTTTATCTTTTAAATCCAGAATTACTCGTTGAGCGGTTTTTGCTCCAATTCCTTTGATAGACTGAATTAAAGCCACATCACCTACAGCAATTCCTTCACGAACTTGTACTGGTGTTAGCGATGATAACATGGTTCGCGCTGTACTTGATCCAATACCACTAACAGATATTAAAAGTCTAAATATTTCACGTTCCTCGGTTGACGAAAAACCAAATAACGTATGAGAGTCTTCCTTTACTTGAAGATGTGTAAAAAGTTTTAAATTTTCTTGATCGGGAATTTGCGAAAAAGTATGTAACGAGATATTTAAATGATAGCCTACTCCACCACAATCAATAACTACATTAGTTGGTTTTTTTTCTACAAGTTTTCCTTGAATATGTGAAATCATTAAATAGGAATCTATTAACTCTCAAATGTAATAAAATTATTTACAAAACAAAGTTGTTTACAGCCCTATTCCTGCATTTAATTCTTGCTCTTTTTTTTCTTTTTGTTGCGCATCAATAACAGCAATGGCAGTCATGTTAACAATTTCATCTACACTAGCATCTAACTGTAAAATATGAATAGGTTTTCGCATACCCATCATAATTGGCCCAATAGAATCTGCTTTGTTTAATTCTTTAAGCAATTTGTAAGTAATATTGGCTGATTCCAAATTAGGAAAAATAAGTGTATTTACTTTTCGTCCTGCTAATTTAGAAAACGGAAAAATATCTTGAAGCATTTCACTATTTAATGCAAAATCTGTTTGCAGTTCACCATCAACCAATAAATTGGGATGCCTTTTATGCAAATATGTTACGGCTTCACCAACTTTTGTTGCTGTTTGATTTTTTGAAGACCCAAAATTTGAATATGAAATCATAGCCATTACAGGCTCCATACCAAACATCTTAACCACTCCAGCTGTCATTTGCGCAATCTTGGTCAAGTCGCTAGCAGAAGGGTTAATATTAATAGACGTATCACTTAAAAACATAGGACCACGTTGCGTCATCATAACATTGGTAGTTGCCACCCTAGTAGAGCCAGGTGCTAGACCTATTAACTCAAGCATTGGCTTTACAACTGAAGGATAACTTCGGGAGTAACCAGATATCATAGCATCGGCATCACCTTCATTAACCATCATAGCAGCAAAATAATTACGCTCTCGCATAATTTTTTGAGCTGAATAACGTGTTACTCCTTTACGTTTACGTTGTTTCCAGTAGACTTCAGCATATTTATTCTTCCGATCGGTTTCTTCATCAGATTTAGGGTCGATAATTGGAACTTCAGCATCAAACTCGATTTCTTCCATTAGTTTTTCAATGACGTCTCGCCTACCCAATAATATGGGATGTGCTATTCCTTCGTCATATGCAATTTGGGCTGCCTTTAATACATCCAAGTGATCTGCCTCTGCGTAAACCACACGTTTTGGATTTATTTTGGCACGGTTTAATAACAAACGAACTATCTTATTATCTGAACCTGAACGTTCTAATAATTCATCTTCATACTTTTGCCAATCAGTTATAGGTTGTTGTGCAACGCCACTTTCCATAGCAGCTTTAGCAACAGCTGGAGGCACTTGAGCAATTAACCTTGGATCGAATGGTTTTGGTATTATGTAATCTCGGCCAAATGTTAAACGTGTTTCCCCATATGCTATATTAACTTGCTCTGGAACGGGTTCTTTGGCCAATTCTGCCAAAGCCATTACAGCAGCCATTTTCATAGCTTCATTAATTTTTGTGGCACGGACATCTAAAGCGCCTCTAAAAATAAATGGAAAACCTAGCACATTATTTACTTGGTTAGGGTGGTCACTTCGTCCTGTAGCCATTATAATATCATCTCGAGTATCGATTGCTAAATCATAAGCTATCTCTGGATTGGGATTTGCCATAGCAAAAACAATAGGATTAGCAGCCATTGTTTTAAGCATACCAGGCGTAACAATATCTGCCATGGATAAGCCAATAAAAACATCAGCGTCTTGCATGGCTTCTTCCAAAGTATCTATTTTTCTATCTGTAGCAAACTCCGCCTTTTCTTTAGTTAGATTTTCTCTATCCTGTCTAATTACTCCCTTGCTATCTAGCATCACCATGTTATCTCTAACAGCACCACAAGCTTGATATAATCGCGAGCACGAAATGGCTGCCGCACCAGCTCCGCTAATCACAATTTTTACATCATCAATCTTTTTTTCGGCCAATTCCAAAGCATTTATTAATGCTGCTGCCGATATGATTGCTGTACCATGTTGGTCATCGTGCATAACAGGAATGTCTAACTCCTCCTTTAAACGGCGTTCAATTTCAAAGGCTTCGGGTGCTTTAATATCTTCAAGGTTTATACCTCCAAAAGTTGGTGCTATATTTTTAACTGTGGCTATAAACTCTTCGATGTTTTCAGTGTCGACTTCAATATCAAAAACATCAATATCAGCAAATATTTTAAACAGCAAGCCTTTACCTTCCATAACAGGTTTAGAAGCTTCTGGTCCAATATTACCCAATCCTAAAACTGCTGTACCATTTGAAATTACAGCAACTAAATTCCCTTTTGTAGTATATTTATAGACGTTATTTTTATCTTTTTCTATTTCAAGGCATGGCTCTGCCACACCTGGCGAGTACGCCAACGACAAATCTCTTTGACTAGCATATTTTTTTGTTGGAACTACTTTTATCTTTCCTGGTGTAGGCTTGGCATGGTAAACCAAGGCCTCTCTTCTTCTGCTTTGCTTGCTCATAAATAGTTTTTTATATGACTTACAAATGTACTAAACCTAATGCTTAAATAACTATTGTTTTAAGAAATTGATATTGCGTTTCAACCCAGAAAACTTGGTACGCTTTACCGCTGACTTTTTAAATACCTTTTTAAAAGTGTCTTCGGTAATCTCTTCCCAATCTTTTTTAGAGATTTCTAAAAGTTCAGGGTGAGGATTAAATAAAGGCTCATTATGTGGCTTTGAAAACCGATTCCATGGACAAACATCCTGACAGACATCGCAACCAAACATCCAGTCGTCCATTTTACTTTTAAATTCCGTAGGGATATTTTCTTTTAATTCAATGGTTAAATAGGAAATACATTTACTGCCATCTACTACATAAGGTTCAATAATGGCACCTGTTGGACATGCATCAATACAAGCTGTACATGTCCCACAATGGTCTGTTGTAGGTGTATCATAACCCAACTCTAAATCAATAATCAATTCGGCTATAAAATAAAACGACCCAACTTGTTGAGTTAAAAGATTACTGTGTTTCCCTATCCATCCCAACCCAGATTTAGCAGCCCATGCTTTATCTAATACTGGAGCAGAATCGACAAAAGCACGGCCGTTTACCTCTCCTATTTCATCTTGGATAAAATGAAGCAGAGATTTTAACTTATCCTTGATGACAAAATGATAATCTGTTCCGTAAGCGTATTTTGACAGTTTGTAACTTTCTGAATTCTGAACTTCTGAAGGGAAGTAATTAAGCAACAAGGAAACCACACTTTTTGATCCTTCAACCAATTGGGTTGGGTCAAGACGTTTATCAAAATGGTTTTCCATATATCGCATCTCACCATGCCTATTATTGTTTAACCATTTTTCCAATCGTGGTGCTTCTTCCTCCAAAAATTCTGCCTTACTAATCCCGCATGATATAAAACCTAAACGTTTGGCTTCAGTTTTAATAAGTTTGCTGTATTGCTGTTTATAACTCACAGCGTAAAGTTAAACTATTTAATTTTTTGATATTGGTATATTGTGCTTATAAGTTCCCATCAATCTATCCCAAACTGTAAAATACAATCCATAATTTCCTTTTAATCCATTATGGTGTAAATCATGATCTTTAGATGTATTCTGGAACCTAAAAAATTTAAGATTAGTAGTAAAATAGCCCAAATGAATGAATGTATTGTAAACCATTAAAAAGGTGACAAAAATTACAAGAGCCCAATGATGAAAAGGTATAACAAAAATAATTATTGGTATTATACCTATAGAAATAATAGCCTCTAATGGATGAAAGGCAAAAGAAGCCCAAGGTGTAGGACTATTGAATAGGTGATGGGTTTTATGAGCATACTGAAATAATTTTGAATAATGCATTAAGCGATGAGTCCAATAAAAATAAGCATCGTGGGTAACTATCATAATCAAAATGCTGAAAACAAAATACAAAACCCCAAATTCATCAATGCTTTTATATTGTTTAGTATAACCGTTATCTATCCAAAATAAAAATAGAAAAATTCCGACACCGTAAATAAGAAACGTACTTATGGAATACAAAATTTCTTTTTTTATTTGATTGAATTTAGGAGTTGATTGCTGAATTTTAAATTTTAACATTTCTTTTTTCTTCCACATATAAAATATATAGAATAAAACACCTGCAATTAAAAAATATCTAATTATAAAACTAAAAGTCCCTAAAAGCCATAACTCAATTTTTGAAAAATCATCTAACATGTCTTTGAACTATATGTAGGACAGCCTTCTTCTTTTAACACATTCAAGTTTTTGTCAAATGTCTCGTCTAGAACATTCCCTGTCTTTTTATGACAAAATGGGCAAGCGTTAATATCTCCATCTGTATCAACATACAGACCTTTAACACCTGCACTAAAACAACCTTGCCTTCTTTGATAATAACCATGATAAGTTATTATTGGGTACTTGTTATGAGCAGAGCTAAAGTTCATTTTTAGAAAAAAACCCTCTAATATTTTAATGTGTGATTGACTTAATGCAACATCTTTCTCTGCATAGTGACCAATACTTTTTGGTTCTAAAAATTGAACAAAGGCAACATTTAGTTTTTTAGCCAGATTCATATATTTCATTAAATTATCCTCAGAAATAAACTCTTTAGTAACACAAATGGAAAGTGCGGTAACTAAATTGTTATTTGCAGCATTTTTAAGACCTTCTTCTACCCAGTAATAGGCATCATCAAATTTCCTAAAGAAATTATGCTTTTCTGGCATGTAATGATCCAAGCTCACTATTACTCCTGTTAAACCAGCTTCTTTTAAGCGATATGCATTGTCATTTGTAAGCTTAAACCCAGATGTTGTTACCCAAAAATCCGTTTTATTATGTGCCCCTTTGATGGATTCTGTTAACAAATCCATTTTTAATAATGGTTCTCCTCCCAATAGTTGAATTTGACTAACTCCTTTTAGTTGTAGTTTCTTAATTATAAGTCTTAATTTTTTGGAAGTTAAAACATCTTTCTTATTAAGATTATCCCATTCATAACAATGATCACATTGTAAAGCACATTTTTTCGTTATGGCTAAAAAAACAGTATTGAATCTATTTGCTTTAATTTTTACAGTTTTAAAATCATTAAGTTGTGAAGCGATAAATTGTTTGTAAACATTACTGTTCCATCCAGGTGTATAGAGCCCCATATAATATCTACCATTAGAGTAAATCATTTTTTTTAGAAAATTATCTCCCAAAAATCGTCTACGCAATTTTACTAAATAGAATAATGACTTAACCCAATCAAGAGGATTGTTATAACAAATAATAGCAATCTTCAAGAGACTTAACTTAAGTTTTAAATGAATGAATTTTAAACTTAATCCTGAAATAATATATTGATTATAATTGTCAAATGCAGCAGCCTTTTTTTCTACTTCATCTTCAACAAGTTCTTTTTGAAGTTCTACTAGCATAAATTATAAACTTATCAATTAGTAAATATTGTCATAAGAACTGTTACTATAATCAATTAAAGCTTCATACTCTAATTTAGAAAATTCAGTAAAAGCCCCTGGGTTCCTAAATAATTTCAGTTTATTAAAGTCTGGCTGTCCTTTATATTCTCTTATATAATTATAGTAACCTCTATTTTTTAAGAAAAATGATTTTTTAGATTTAGAAGTGAGTGCATTGTATTTAAATAATACTTCAACTTGATCTCCAATTTCTGGCTGAACAAAGTAGTTTCGGTCTGCGTGAGAAAGAAGCTCTCTTACATTATCCCCATCTTGAGTAATTGCTGTAACTGGTTCTAAATATTGAAGTTGTAAGGGTATATTTTTAGAATAATCTATACCTACATAATCCACTTCCCAAAACATAAAACCAGTTTCGAGTTTAATCTTCAATTTATCAGTTTCGATATCTTTTAAATCAATTGGCACTACAATATTTCTATAGGCCATTGGTCCAACTGAATTAATTAAATCTACCAATTCCCACCCTTTATTTGTTTGTATGTATACTGAAAGTGGGATGTGTTGTTCTTTTATCCATGTTTCACTTTCTTCTTTTGAAATTGATTGCTGATCTTTTTGAAATTTATTGTAGTAACTCCCAAACTGCTCATTAAACTTACCAAAAACATAATCCAACCACATAGAGTTTTTTACTTTTAAATAAAGTTTAGCCTGAGATTTCTGCTTAGGCTTATCAAACTCTAGTGTAATATCTCTTAATGGCGAGTGATTTGATGTTTCAGAATTGAACAGATATGAAGTATTATCTTTTTTTAATAGAGGTTTAATATTTCCATCTGTAAGATTAGGTGGCAAAATTGAATCAAACGAATGTGGAACACCATTTTTATCCAATAATATTTCAACATTCTCTGGATGTTCCGCTAATATTAGTTGAACCTGATCGGTATATTGGATTTCTTTTAACTCATTAGTGATTCTTAATATAAAATCACCATTATTTGAAGTTAGATTCGGCAAGTTTAAATAATCATCTCGTTGCTGATTTGCAGTTATAATACCAGGATATAATTCCCCAGTAAAAATAAACTCTTCACCGTTATTAATATAAACAAAGGGACAAGAACCTTTTAAGGCCGATACAATGATAGTTATACCGGCAATGATACCTACAACTCCCAAGGTTACATTAGCTACAGATCTACCGCTATTTCTTTCATTGATTGATAGCGATGTTATATCTGAAAAAGGTATGGTAACCTCACTTCCAAATTTAGCATCTACATTTGAAGATAAATACAAATGCAACTCGTTAAATGGTTCTTGCTTATCTCTTTTGTACCTATGTACTCTTTTTTTTTCTCTTGGTTGTAAAGGTGTGTGTTCTAAACTTAGTTCTTGTGCAATACCGGTAATAGTTTTGTTATCTTCATTTAAAATTATGTTTTCTAAATGCCATATAGTTATACCTGTATGAATTACAGCATACCTAGATTCAGAGTTGAAATTTTCTATTTGTTTTGATAGGGTCTCTGGACTTGTGGTTAAATCTTTTACATTATAATAAGAACAACTTATTATTAAATTCAGAAATGTAAATGTCAAAATTAGAGCCAATCCTCTTGTTAAATTTTTGTTTTTTTTAAAAACAATAAGAGGACATGAATCGTTAGTTATTGTTTTCATAAAATCAGTGGTTTGTGGTACTTAAATATAATGAAAAATCCAGAAAATTCTCTGTCTAACTCGTCTTTATTTTAAAACACAAGCCGTGTAAAGTATTGAATTTCAGTTTTTTTTGCTTTACAACATCTTTAATTTGTTTTAAAAACAATGCCTTTATAAAACGAATTATTCTTTTAAATTCTCGAATCTTACAATAGCATTTTTTGGCTTCAAAGTAATCAACGGATTAATTTCAATAGTTTTTCTAACTGGCAGAATGTTGAATTTTAATACTATTTCAGATATGGTCAATATCATTTCAAACATTGCAAAATTATTTCCTATACATTTACGAGGACCAGCACCAAAAGGAAAATAGTGTGATGAATGCTGTTTAGCTTGTTCTGGAGTAAACCGTTCTGGAGCGAATACGTTGGGGCGCTCCCATAATGCTTCATGCCTATGAATCTCAAAAATGGAAAACAATAAATTACTGCCCTTATTAAAATGAAACCCATTGTATGAATCCTCTTCAATATTAACCCTATCAATAAAATACGCAGGCGGATACAACCTTAAAGATTCTTCAATTACTTGTTTTGCAAACTGCGATTGCAAAATAGCAGCCATTATATCATCTTTGTTATCGTTTAAAATAGTCTGATATTGTTTACGTATTTTATTTTGCCATTCGGGATTATGAGCCAACAACTGCACAGTGAAACTTAAGGCGTTAGCCGTTGTTTCATGCCCTGCAACAAATAGCACCAAAATTTCGTCTATTAGTTGTTCCATACTCATAGCTGAACCATCATCATATCGTGCATCCAGCAGCACATCCAACAAATCGTTGTAAATTGTTTGCTCTTGTTTCCTTTTAACAATGATATTCTTTAGGATATCTCTGGATTCTTTTGAACGCTTTAAATGTTTATCAATAATACCAAAAGATTCAAAATACCATTTTAAGTAAGGTTGCCTTAACTCTTTTACCAACATAAGCTGGTTTTCTTCTGTAATACTTTGTAAGGTTCTAATTTCCGAATCGGTTGCAGCATTACTGAATAGAGCTCTTACAACGACTTTAAATGCTAAATCACTAAAAACAGGTAAGACATTAACATTTGTATTAGGTTGAATGTATTTAATTTCATGGATTACGGTATCCTTAACGGTTTCTATAAGAGTTTCTAAATTCGATTTATGAAAAGCAGGCTGAATAAGTCTACGCTGCTTACGCCATGTATCGCCTTCAGAAGTCAATAGTCCTTTTCCTAAATACTTGGCAAGGTCTTCTGTTTGAATTGTAGATTTTTTGTAGTTTTTCCAGTTTTTTTGAAGCACATATTCGGCTAGCGTTGCATCTCTAGAAAAAATGGCATGGTTACCAAAACCAACATTTAGCTTGAAAATATCGCCGTAACGCTCAAAATTTTTACGATGAAATGGCAAAGGGTTGTTCAATATTTTTAGGGCTTGCCTTAAAAAGGTGAAAGTTGAAACTTCAGGTATCTTTTTATTAGATGCCATTAAAACAAACCACCTTGCGTAGGCCCTTTTATTTTCCCTAAATGCTTATAGGCTTGTTCGGTCACCTCACGCCCTCTTGGTGTTCTCATAATAAAGCCCTGCTGAATTAAAAAAGGCTCATAAACTTCTTCAATAGTTTCAGCACTTTCGCTAACGGCTGTAGCTAGTGTTGTAATGCCTACAGGCCCTCCTTTAAATTTGTCTATAATGGTCGATAAAATTTTGTTATCCATTTCATCCAAACCATGGGCATCCACATTTAAGGCTTCCAAAGCAAAACGAGAAATTTTAATGTCAATTTTTCCATCACCTTTAATTTGGGCAAAGTCACGAACGCGGCGCAATAAGGCATTAGCTATACGTGGCGTACCTCGACTACGCCCTGCAATTTCAACCGCTGCTTCCATGGTAATCGGAACATTTAGAATACTAGCACTTCGTTGAACAATGGTAGTCAACAATTCAGTGTTGTAATACTGTAACCGACTTTGAATACCGAAACGTGCACGCATAGGAGCTGTAAGCAATCCCGAACGTGTTGTTGCACCAACCAATGTAAAAGGATTCAAATTAATTTGAACGGTTCTGGCATTAGGTCCAGACTCAATCATGATATCGATTTTGTAGTCTTCCATAGCAGAGTACAAATACTCTTCTACAATTGGACTCAACCTATGTATTTCATCAATAAACAGGACATCACGATCTTCAAGATTTGTAAGTAATCCTGCCAAATCTCCTGGTTTATCCAAAACGGGACCAGATGTTACTTTGATGCCTACATGCAATTCACTTGCTAAAATATGCGCCAAAGTAGTTTTACCAAGTCCAGGAGGACCATGAAATAAAGTATGGTCTAAAGCCTCTTCACGACCATTAGCGGCTTGAACAAAAATTTGAAGGTTTTCCAAAACTTGGTCTTGACCCGTAAAATCATCAAATGATAATGGTCTCAATTTTTTTTCTACATCAAGTTCTTCAGGAGAAAAATGCTCGTTAGTTGGGTCTAAATTTTCGTTCATACAAAACAAATATAAAGAAAAAGCCTCTCTAAAAATAGAAAGGCTTTTTAATATTATTGTATAATTACACTAATGTTGTAATTCTTCTTCTCCTTCTTTTAACGGAACGTTTTGAGGTACAAAATCTTCATCATGACCTGGCTTACTATAATCGTAAGACCAACGGTAAACATGAGGAATTTCACCTTCCCAATTACCATGAATATGCTTAACAGGTGCTGTCCATTCTAAAGTTGTAGATCTCCATGGGTTTTGAACTGTTTTCTCTCCTGTAAAAATACTAGCAAAGAAATTATATAAATAAACCAATTGGAAAACTCCACCTATTAAAGCGAAAATGGTAATAATAACATTAACATCTGCTAAATCATCAAATAATGGAAAGTTAGAATTGGTATAATAACGTCTTGGTAAACCGGCCATTCCTATAAAGTGCATAGGGAAGAAAACTCCATATGCACAAATTGCAGTTACCCAAAAGTGAATATAACCCAATTTCTTGTTCAGCATACGTCCAAACATTTTAGGGAACCAATGGTAAATACCCGCAAACATTCCATACAATGCTGATATACCCATTACCAAATGGAAGTGAGCTACAACGAAATATGTATCATGTACGTTAATATCTAAAGCACTATCACCTAAAATTATACCTGTTAAACCACCTGTGATAAATGTTGAAACAAAACCAATAGAGAACAACATGGCTGGGTTCATTTGAAGATTCCCTTTCCATATTGTTGTTATCCAGTTAAAAGCTTTAACAGCTGACGGTATGGCAATTAATAAGGTTGTAAATGTAAATACAGAACCTAAAAATGGATTCATCCCTGAAACGAACATGTGGTGACCCCAAACTATTGTAGATAAAAACGCAATAGCTAAAATAGACATAATCATGGCACGATAACCAAATATAGGTTTACGTGAATTTGATGCCATAATTTCAGACACTAATCCCATTGCTGGTAATATTACAATATATACTTCAGGGTGTCCTAAAAACCAGAATAAGTGCTCAAATAATACAGGTGAACCACCTTGGTAGTGTAATACTTCACCTTGTATAAATATATCTGATAAGAAGAATGATGTTCCAAAACTTCTATCCATTATTAATAATAATGCTGCTGATAATAATACTGGGAATGATACCACACCAATAATGGCGGTTACAAAAAACGCCCAAATAGTTAAAGGTAGGCGTGTCATTGACATTCCTTTTGTACGTAAATTTATTACAGTTACAATATAGTTTAATGAACCCAATAACGATGATGCAATAAAAATAGCCATAGATACCAACCATAACGTCATACCCATTCCTGAGCCACCTTGAGCCATTGGTAACGCAGATAGCGGTGGATAAATTGTCCATCCTGCTGCTGCTGGACCAGCTTCAACAAATAATGAGATTACCATTATAACACTAGATAAAAAGAACAACCAATAAGAAACCATATTTAGGAATCCTGAAGCCATATCTCTTGCACCAATTTGTAACGGAATTAACAGGTTACTAAACGTACCACTCAATCCAGCAGTTAAAACGAAGAATACCATTATAGTACCATGTATTGTAACTAATGCTAGATAAATGTCAGCATCCATTACACCATCAGGAGCCCATTTACCTAATAAAGCTTCAAATAACACATTTGGTTCTTCTGGCCATGCAATTTGCATTCTGAACATTAGAGACATTAAAACACCTATAACACCCATAATAGTACCTGTAATAAGATACTGCTTGGCAATCATTTTATGATCCTGACTAAAAATATATTTAGTCACGAATGTTTCTTTATGATGATGTCCGTGATCGTCGTGTTCGTGAGTATCTGCGTGTGTTGACATAATCTTCTATATACTTTTTAAAACCTATTTATAAATTACTTAATTAAAGAATTTTTGAATTCTTTTTGTTCAGCCATCCAAGCGTCATATTCTTCTTGAGTCTCAACTACTATTTTCATTTGCATATTGTAATGTGATTTACCACAAATTTTATTACAAATCAAAAGATAGTCAAATACGTATGGCTCAAGTGCCTCTTCTCCATTGGCTACTAATTCTTTACTCTTCTCTTTACGAATGTTGTTAATGTTTGCAACTTTATCAACTATAGCTTCACGCTGTCTCATATCTGCAGTCGTAACAGTTGGTGTGAATCCAAATTGTGTAATCATACCTGGCACACAGTTCATTTGTGCTCTAAAGTGTGGCATGTAAGCAGAATGCAATACATCTTGCGAACGCATTTTAAACAATACTGGTCTTCCAACTGGTAAGTGTAATTCTGTAGTAATGACATCATCTTGTGCATTTGGGTCTGATTCATCAACACCTAAAATATTGGCATTGTCTAAATTAATTAAACGCACATTAGCTTTTCCTAATGTATTGTCATTTCCACCATATCTAGCTTTCCAGTTAAACTGCTGGGCATATAATTCAACTACTAAAGGATCATCATCTTCGTTAACGTTCATAATGGTAGTCCAGGTAAACAATCCGTAAATAATCAAACCTGCTAAAACAATAACCGGTATTATTGTCCAAATAGCCTCTAAAGTATTATTGTCAGCATAGAATAATGCTTTTTTTCCTTTTTCACCTCTGTATTTGTAAGCAAAATAGTGTAATAAAAACTGTGTGATTGTTTGAACAATAAAAATGATGACCATAGATATGATCATTAAATTATCAATTCCAGGTCCATGTTCAGAAGCTGAATTTGACATTAACGGTAAATCGCCCCAATTCACAAAACACACAATAGTAATTGCGTAAATGAAAATTAAAAATCCAATCATTAAATAAGCATTAAGCTTATTGTCTTGATCGTTTGCAACTTGACTATTTGATGCACCAACTTGGGCTAAATCAAATATTTTTATCATTTGCCAAATTGCAACGGCAATAAAAACTAAAATTATAACTGTTAAAAAAGCTGTCATTGTCTTTTCTCTTCTTTAATTAATTTTTAATAATGAAAGTGCTCACTTTCTTTAATAAATGGATTTCCTTTAGCTAATAATGGTGCTTTTGTTAAGGCTGTAAATACTACAAATATAAATAGACCAGCAAATAACATTATGGCACCTATTTCTGGTATTCCAATAAACCATCTATCACCAACTGTGGCAGGCATAATCATATTGAACACATCAATATAATGTCCGCATAGAATTACAATACCAGCCATTACAACGAACCAGGGAATACGCTTATAATCACTATTCATTAATACTAATAATGGGAATACAAAATTCATTACTACCATACCAAGGAATGGTAACTTATAATCTGCAAAACGCGTTACAAAATACGTAACCTCTTCTGGAATGTTTGAATACCAAATAAGCATGAATTGTGAGAACCATAGGTAAGTCCAGAAAATACTGATAGCAAACATGAATTTTGCTAAATCATGCAAATGACTATCGTTTACAAATGGTAATAAATCCTTAGATTTCAAGTACATTGTTATTAATGCAATAACTGTAATACCGCTTACAAACATACTTGCAAAAACGTACCACCCGAATAAGGTACTAAACCAGTGTGGGTCAACACTCATAATCCAATCCCAAGACATCATAGATTCTGTATAGATATAGAATACTAAAAATCCTGCAGCAATTCTAAACGACTTCTTAAAATTACTATTATCATTTACATCGGCATTATCTTGAGCTATTGAAAACTTACGAGCAAAATGTCTATATAAACTCCATCCTGCGATAAATATTAAACCACGTATAATAAACCAAGGTAAGTTTAAGAAACTTGATTTACCAGCTACTAATTTATCATAATCTTGATGTTCAGGATTCGTCATGTTTTCATTCATCCAAACAAAAATGCTATTATGTCCTAAAAAGTGTGAAGCTACAGCAATAGCCAAAACAATTAGTGCTCCAGGTAAGACATAAGCCGTTATCCCTTCCATTACTCTAAACAAAACAGGAGACCAACCTGCTTGCGCTGCAAATTGAATAGCATAAAATGCCAAAACACCTAACGCAATCATAAAGAAAAAGAATGCAGCTACGTATACAGCAGACCACGGTCTGTTTGCTATTTGGTGCTGTACATGTTCAACATGTTTGGTGTGCTCATCAACAGTATCGGCATGACCACCTTCTGCATGAGCATCTTCTGAAGCATGTTCATCATGACTTGGAGCAGCATGTGCTACGTCTTCACCATGACCTCCACCATGATGTGAAGCTTCTTCTGCAAGCATGGTTTCAACCTCATCAAAAGATTTATGAGATGTCATGAAACCATACACAACACCCAACGCTCCAATTATCATTAGTGCGATAGAAATGGTCTTTAATTTTTTTGAGAATGTGTACATATCTATATATAAACTTTATCTATCTTATTTTTCTAATTTAGCTTTTAGGTCCAATACATAAGCTGTTACTTGCCAACGCTCTTCTTCGTTTAATTGATTAGCATAAGAACCCATGGCATTTTTACCATAATAAATAGTATGGTATATACTTCCAGCGGTAATAGCTCTACCTACATCATCATAACTAGGAATACCTAATATTTTTTCACGTTTCACTAAAGTACCTTGGCCATCCCCTTTGTTACCATGACAAATACCACAGTAAATATCATATAACTCTTTTCCTCTAGCCAAATCTACTTTTGTAGAATCCAAAGGACTCGATAATGAATCTTTAGCGAAATTATAACCTTCGGTAGTGTTAGCTATATCGAATGGAGTAAATCCTCTAGGCACAGTTCCTTCAGCCGGTAATTGTGCTTCCCAACCACTTCTAAATGCATCAGATTCCATATAAGTTTCATATGATACAGGTTCGTACATGTTAGGCATGAATTGATAGTTTGGTTTTGTATCCTTTTTGCATGATACAACAACTACTAATACTAATGCTATAACTACTATTTTAAATAAGCCTTTCATATTAATGTGCTTCTTCTTTATCAACTAAATTAACTTCTACAGCTCCAGTTTCTTTTAACAAACTTTCTAACTCTTGTTCATTGCCATGAACAGCAATTTCCATTAAGAAATGATCATCTGTTGTTCTTGGGTCTGGGTTTTCAGCTTTTTTAAATGGCCACATTCTACTACGTAAGTAAAACGTAATTACCATTAAATGCGCCGCAAAAAATACCGTTAACTCAAACATAATAGGAACAAATGCTGGCATGTTTTCCAAATAACTAAAACTTGGTTTACCTCCAATATTTTGAGGCCAATCTTCAATCATGATAAAATTCATCATAACGATAGCAACTGTTAAACCAATACATCCATAAATAAATGATGCAATTGCTATACGAGTTGGTTCCAAGCCCATGGCTTTATCTAGTCCGTGAACTGGAAATGGTGTATATATTTCCTCGATATGATGTTTTTCTGACTTAACCTTCTTAACGGCTGACATCAATACATCATCATCTGTATAAATAGCGTGAATTACTTTTGAAGCTTCCATATGCTACTTTCTAATTTTTTGATTCTTTATTATTCTCTCCAGATGTTCTTACATCTGAACCTGTTCCAACTAAACTATCGCCACGCTCTCTTATTTTCTTATAACGCTCTCCAGAGGACTTTAGAATTGTCTTAACTTCTGCCTGCGCAATAACAGGGAATGTTCTAGCGTATAATAAAAATAATACAAAGAAGAAACCGATAGTTCCAATGAATATTCCAATATCTACAAATGTTGGCGAGAACATTGTCCAAGATGATGGCAAATAATCTCTGTGTAATGAGGTAACGATAATAACGAAACGCTCGAACCACATTCCTATGTTTACAACAATAGAAATAAAGAATGAGAACATGATACTGGTACGTAGTTTCTTAAACCACATAAACTGTGGAGAGAATACGTTACACGTCATCATTGCCCAATATGCCCACCAGTAAGGTCCTGTCGCTCTGTTTAAGAATGCATATTGTTCATACTCTACTCCAGAATACCACGCAATGAATAACTCTGTAATATAAGCCACACCAACAATAGAACCTGTAATCATGATAACTATATTCATCAATTCAATATGCTGAACCGTTATGTAATCTTCAAGACTACATACTTTCCTCATAATGATTAATAAGGTGTTTACCATTGCAAAACCAGAGAAAATCGCACCTGCAACAAAGTAAGGTGGAAAAATGGTTGTATGCCAACCTGGTATAACAGACGTAGCAAAGTCAAACGATACAATAGTATGCACCGAAAGTACAAGAGGTGTTGCTAAACCAGCTAATACCAATGATACTTCTTCAAAACGTTGCCAATCTTTAGCACGACCAGACCAACCAAAACTCAATAAAGAATAAATTTTCTTTTGGAAAGGCTTTACTGCTCTATCACGAATCATAGCGAAATCAGGCAACAAACCAGTCCACCAGAATACTAATGACACCGATAAATACGTTGAAATTGCAAATACGTCCCAAAGTAGCGGTGAGTTAAAGTTTACCCATAGCGATCCAAATTGATTTGGAATAGGTAATACCCAATACCCAAGCCATGGACGACCCATGTGAATTATTGGAAATAAACCGGCTTGAACTACCGAGAAAATTGTCATTGCTTCTGCAGAACGGTTAATTGCCATTCTCCATTTTTGACGGAATAGTAAAAGTACCGCAGAAATAAGTGTTCCTGCATGACCAATACCAACCCACCAAACAAAGTTAGTAATATCCCAAGCCCAACCTACGGTTTTATTTAAACCCCAAGTTCCAATACCTGTTGAAATTGTATAAATAATACAGCCTATTCCCCAAAGGAAAGCTACAAGTGATATAGAAAATACAATCCACCAAGATTTGTTTGCTTTACCTTCAACAGGAGCTGCTACATCCACAGATACATCGTGGTATGATTTTTCGCCTGTAACTAAAGGTCTTCTAATAGGTGCTTCGTAATGAGACGCCATAATCCTTTTATAATTGTTTCTTAATTAATTTATTATGCTTCGGTTGTATTTCTCACTTTCGTTTGATACATCACGTTTGGTTTTGTTCCCACGTGTTCTAACAAGTGATACATACGGTTATCTTCTTTAAGTTTTGCAACTTTACTTTTCTTATCGTTAATGTCACCAAATACCATTGCGCCATTACTACAAGCTGCAGAACAAGCTGTTTGGAACTCACCATCTTTAATTTCACGACCATCACGTTTAGCATCAAGAATAGTTTTCTGTGTTTTTTGTATACACATTGAACATTTCTCCATTACACCACGTGAACGAACTGTTACATCTGGGTTCAGAACCATACGTCCTAAATCATCATTCATATGGTAATCGAACTCATCGTTTTGAGCATATAAAAACCAGTTGAAACGACGTACTTTATACGGACAGTTGTTTGCACAGTAACGCGTACCTACACAACGGTTATACGCCATGTGGTTTTGACCTTGACGACCGTGTGAAGTTGCCGCCACTGGGCAAACTGTTTCACAAGGCGCATGATTACAGTGCTGACACATTACAGGTTGGAATGCTACTTGAGGATTATTTGATGGACTTTCCATTTCACCAAATTCGCTTAATGAACTTCCTAATCCTGAAATATTATCCTTTTTAGAATTATCATTCTCAAAAGACTCTTCAGAAGAATAATATCTATCAATACGTAACCAGTGCATATCACGACTACGACGTACTTCAGTTTTACCAACTACTGGCACATTGTTTTCAGCATGACAAGCAATAACACATGCGCCACATCCTGTACAGGCATTTAAATCGATTGACAAGTTGAAATGATGACCAATTGAACGGTCAAATTCATCCCATAAATCAACCTCTGGCGACGTTACTGGTGTTTCTTCATGATTAAGAGAAACTACTGGAACTTTATTCCACCCATGTTTATGATCCTCTTTATCGTATGTGTTAAATATTTCTAATGTGGTTTCTTTTATAATATCGCCACGACCCATTAACGTATTATGCAACTGAACACATGCAAACTCATGCTCCCCAGCTAATGCAGTAATTTGAGCACCTGACTGAACTGGGTTAAAATCCTTGTAGAAAGGATAGGCATTCTTACCCGTTTGCATTTCAGATTTTAATCCATCTTTACGACCATAACCAAATGCTAGTCCAACTGAACCTTTAGCTTGCCCAGGTTGTATAAGCGCTGGAATAGTAACTGAAATACCGTTTACAGTTAATTCAACTAAACTTCCATTTAATCCTCCATTAGCCACATTCCAGTTTTTAATTCCTAACTCATCAGCATCTGCCTGAGAGATTGTTAGATAATTATCCCAAGTTGTTCTTGTAATTGGATCTGGCATTTCTTGTAACCATGGGTTATTGGCCTGTTGACCATCTCCCATCGATACTTTAGAATATAGAGTTAATTCAAGACCTTGACCCGCATTAGCATTTGCCAAGGCTTTTGCAGCAGCTCCAAAGCTAGGTGCAGTTGAAGTATCTGCTTCTGCATCGATATCGCCTTCTAAAACATCTAAATCATCAGATTCCGTAGTATTATTAACAAAGAAACCATCGTGTAAAGCTTTATTAAATGAACTACCTTGAAGAATATCTTCTGACCAGATTTGCTTAATGTAATCATTATAAGACTGGCTATTATTGGTCCATTTCAACAAGCAATCTTGAAATTGTTTTGTATCAAATAACGGACGAATAGCAGGCTGCATTAAACTATAATGCCCTGTTTTTATTTCAACATCACCCCAAGATTCTAAATAATGTGGTGCTGCAGCTATATATTGACATTTCGTTGATGTTTCATCAGTTTTCATTGAAAACGCAATAGATAATTGTGTTTTCTCTAATCCAGCAGCAAACTCATCTGCATTTGGTAATGTATATAGTGGGTTTACACCACTCATAATAATGGCACCTACTTTACCGGCATTCATATCTGCCACTAATTGGGTTACTTCATTATCATTACCTTGTCTTGTTTTTATAGTAGTTTCACTATCAAAAGCATCACTGTTTAAGTGTTCGTTAATACCTAAAACAACTGTTTGGGCATCAACATCTTGAATACCTGTAACAACAACTGCTTTCGTTCCTGCTTTCTTTAATTCTGCTGCAGCTTGACTTACAGCTTGAGCAATATGCTCAGGTAAATCAACTGACACAGAACCACCAACAACTTCACTATATAATTTAGCTAAAGCTAATTTTTGTTGTGTTGGTGTCATTGGCACACGCTTATCTGCATTTGCACCTGTAAGTGACATATTAGATTCAAACTGAATATGACGTGACATTTTACCGTGATCTGGCACTCTGTTTTTTGAGTATCCAGAATCAAAACCACCACCTTGCCAGTCACCTAAAAAGTCGGCACCAACAGAAACAATGGTCATAGCTTTCGAAAAATCGTAATCAGCTAAACCTCTTTTGTTATATTGTTTTTGGAAAGCCTCTACTGCAGCTGATTCTGAAACAGCATCATAAACTACATGACGTACATTTCCATATTCTTCTCTAAAATCTGCTATTAAGTTTCTTGTTGAAGGACTTGCATACGTTTGTGTTAACAACACAACATCTTTACCAGAACCTTTTAAACTATTAAGCACTCGAGTTGTTTCAACTTCAAAATCGCTCCAAGAAATGGCTTCACCCTCTCTCATTGGACCTTGCACTCTTAAACTATCGTACAACCCCAAAACAGAAGCATTAACTCTAGCATTTGCACTACCGTGAGTAACAGCTAAAGCATTATTTTCAATTTTAATTGGACGACCTTCTCGAGTTTTAACTAAAACACTTGCAAAATCAAATCCGTCTGCAATAGTTGTAGCATAATAATTTGCTACTCCAGGCACAATCTCTTCAGGTTGCACTACATAAGGAATTGATTTAATAACTGGCCCTTCACAGGCAGCCAACGAAGCTGCAGCTGTACTAAAACCAACATATTTTAAGAAATCACGACGTGTTGTTTTAGAGCTCTCTAAAGAATCTTTATCTCCTAAAAATTCATCAGTAGGAATCTCTTGAACAAATTCGTTTTGTTTTAGCGTCTCAACAATAGAGCTATTCTCGTTTAGCTCTTCAACACTTTTCCAGTATTTCTTGTTTGATGACATATTATATAATTGAATTACTTCTTATTAAATTAATAATGACACTTACCGCATTCCAGACCACCCATTTGAGCAGCTGTTAATTGGTCTACACCATACTTTTTAGACAATTCTGCATGAATTTTCTCGTAGTATGCGTTGTCTTTAACGTTTACATTTGTTTCTCTATGGCAGTTAATACACCATCCCATTGTAAGCGGCGCATGCTGATACATAATTTCCATTTCCTCAACTGGACCATGACACGTTTGACACTCAATACCAGCCACTGAAACGTGTTGAGAGTGGTTGAAATAGGCGAAATCTGGCAAATTGTGAATCCTTACCCATTTAACCGGTTGAGTTTCTCCTGTATATTTTTGTTCAGCATCATCCCAACCAACTGCAGCATAAAGCTTTTTAATTTCACCATCGTAAAACTCCTTACTGTATTCTGCCGTAGCTGTTTCTGGAGCAACTTCGTAAATAGATTTATGACAATTCATACATACATTAAGCGAAGGGATTCCTGAAGTTTTACTTACTCTAGCAGATGAGTGGCAATATTTACAATCGATGCCATTATCACCAGCATGTATTTTATGTGAATAGTGGATAGGCTGAACAGGTTGGTATCCTTGATCAACACCTACCTGCATTAAATAACCATAAACAAAATAACCACTAGCCAACAATAAGAAAATAGCAGTAACCAATACTAAAAATTGGTTTTGCACAAATGCTTTCCATATTGGTGTGCCTTTTGTTTCAGAAATGTCTACACCTTTAGCTTCAGCAAAACGGTTAAGTGTTTGTCTAACCAAAACTAGCGCCATGGCTAATAGCGCAAATAAAACGGCTAAAGCTCCAAGAATCATTTTATTTGAAATTCCGCCTTCCTGGTTTCCGCTTCCATCTTGACCTCCTGTTACCTGCGCTACTACTGGCTCGGGTACATCTTCAGCTGTGTAAGCTAGTATATGACTTATGTCTTCATCTGTCAACTGTGGCATGGCAGTCATAGCCGCTCCACCATATTCGTCATAAATTTTGCTTGCGTAAGCATCTCCAGACTTAATTACAGCTGCACTGTTTCTAATCCAAGCTGCAATCCACTCTCTATCCAAGCCTTGTTCATCTGAAAGTCTTTGCTCTACTTTGCGCAGTGCAGGCCCTGTCATCTTCTTGTCTAATTTATGACAAGCAGCACAGTTGGCATTAAATAAAGATTTTCCTTTTGCTGGATCGCCTTCTTGAGCAGAAAGTGAGGTTGAAAACGCTAGTAAAATAATTAAACTTAAACGGAGAATGTTTTTGCCTAATTTTCGGTGATTCACCTGTTTCATATTATTAGTTGAATTAACTTCTAAACTTTGGTATGATTTTTTCATTTAATAAAAGAAAAAAATACAATAATAAAATCTCACGCAAAAGTAACATTTAAAGTCGATTTTAGAAATGTTACAGAACTGTTAATTGCTAATTTAGAGAAATTCTAAATAATAAAATAGACTGAGTTTTAGTTATTATAATTTACTTTTGTATTAAATACTATTGAAAATGAATTTATTGAAACCTAAAAATATGCTGTTTCTAGCCTCATGTCTAATTTTAACTACGCAAATTAGCTTTGCACAAGAAGGCAGTTTAAACATTAATCAAGACCCAAAAATTAACAAATTGCTGGTGGTTAAAACGGCCATGAACACATCTGAAACTGATTCCGAACGCTATAAAATTCAAGTCTTTTCTGGAAATCGTCAAGCAGAAGCCGAGAAGGCAAAGTCTATAGTTAAAACCAAAATGAGCGAATTACCTGTAATAACTGTATTTGAAACTCCAAATTATAAAGTTTGGGTCGGAAATTTTAGAAGTCGGTTAGAAGCAGACAGAGCATTATTGAAAGTTCAAAAAGAGTTTAAAAGCGCTTTTGTTTTTAAGCCTAAAAAAGAAAAAGATTAAAACTAAAAAAAAGCGACCAATTGGTCGCTTTTTTTTATAGTATTTAAAACTTATTTCAGCTTCTTCTTCACTTCTACTTCTTGGAATGCTTCAATTATATCGCCTTCTTTAATATCGTTATAATTTTTGATTTGCATACCACAATCGTATCCTTTAGAAACTTCTTTAACATCGTCTTTAAAACGTTTTAATGAAGCCAGTTCACCTGTGTAAACCACAACACCATCACGAATTAAGCGCACGCCAGAATTTCTATAAATCTTTCCGTTTGTCACCATACAACCTGCTATACTTCCAATTTTAGAAACCTTAAATATTTCTCTAATTTCAGCAGTACCGGTTATCTCTTCTTTCAACTCAGGAGACAACATACCTTCCATAGCATCCTTAAGATCATTAATAGCATCATAGATAATAGAATACATTCTGATATCGATTTCTTCTTTATCTGCTATTTGGCGTGCATTACCCATTGGTCTTACATTAAACCCAATAATAACTGCATCTGATGCAGAAGCCAACAATACATCACTTTCTGTAATTGGACCAACACCTTTATGTATAATGTTCACTTGAATCTCTTCAGTAGATAATTTTTGGAACGAATCTGTTAAGGCTTCAACAGAACCATCCACATCACCTTTGAGTATAATGTTCAACTCTTGGAAATCACCTAAAGCTATACGGCGACCTATTTCATCTAATGTAATATGACGTTGTGTTCTAACCGATTGCTCACGTTGTAATTGCGTACGTTTAGTGGCAATCTGTTTAGCTTCACGTTCATCTTCAAATACATTAAATTTATCACCTGCTTGAGGCGCACCGTCAAGACCTAAAATTGAAACTGGTGTTGATGGTCCAGCTGCTTTGACTTCTTTCCCACGCTCATCATGCATAGCTTTTACCTTACCACTGTTTTTACCAGCAAGTACATAATCACCAACTTTTAGGGTTCCTGCTTGCACCAAAATTGTTGAAACATAACCTCTGCCTTTATCTAAAAAGGCTTCAACTACGGTACCTTGCGCAGGTTTATCTGGATTAGCTTTAAGCTCTAATAATTCGGCTTCAAGCAATACTTTTTCTAATAATTCTTTAACACCGTCACCTGTTTTTGCAGAAATATCGTGAGATTGAATTTTACCACCCCAATCTTCAACCAACAAGTTCATGTTTGCTAAACCTTCTTTAATCTTATCTGGGTTTGCCGTTGGCCTATCTATTTTATTGATTGCAAAAACAATTGGCACTCCAGCAGCTTGGGCGTGAGAAATAGCTTCTTTAGTTTGCGGCATAATATCATCATCTGCTGCAATCACAATAATAGCTATATCGGTAACTTGAGCACCACGAGCACGCATAGCCGTAAAGGCTTCGTGACCAGGTGTATCTAAAAACGCGATTTTTTGTCCGTTTTCTAATTGTACACCATAGGCTCCAATATGCTGCGTAATACCACCTGACTCACCTGCAATTACATTTTCTTCACGAATATAATCCAACAACGATGTTTTACCGTGATCTACGTGACCCATAACGGTTACAATTGGAGCACGTGGTTTTAAATCTTCAGGTTTATCTTCAACTTCTTCAATGGATTCCTCAATATCGGCAGTTACAAATTCTACTTCATAACCAAACTCTTCAGCAACAATAGATAACGTTTCGGCATCTAAACGCTGATTCATAGTTACCATCATACCAAGAGACATACAAGCCGAAATAATTTCAGTAACCGAAACATTCATCATGGTGGCCACTTCGCTTGCGGTTACAAACTCGGTAACTTTAAGGATTTTACTTTCTGCAGCTTCTGCCTGTAAATCTTTTTCAGTTTGTTCTCTATGCTGATCACGTTTTTCACGACGGTATTTGGCACCTTTACCTTTGTTCGATTTACCTTGAAGTTTTTCTAAAGTTTCACGTACTTGTTTTTGTACTTCTTCTTCACTAGGCTCTTCTTTAACAACATTTCGCCTACCTTTACCTTTTCCTTTAAAACGATCGTTTCCTCCTCGATTACCTGCGTTACCTCCAGCTCCTGGAGCTCCTGCCTTACTAATTCTACGACGTCTTTTCTTGCCAGGTTCAGAATTTTTAGAATCTGCTTTCTTTTCTTCTTTCTTCTTTTTAGGTTTATTAAACTGACTTAAATCAATTTTATCACCAGCAATTTTAGGTCCTGAAAGTTTTTGGTATTGTGTTTCTACTTTCTCATCAGCCACAACTTCTTCAGAAGCTTCAGCTTCTTTTGATTTGACTTTTTCAGCAGAAGTTTTAGGTTTTTTTGCCGGTTCTTTTCCTGATGAATCTTCAGTTTTTGGTTTGACTTTTACAGCTTCTTTTTCTTCAGGTTTTTCTGCTACAACTTCAGCTTTTGGCTTAACCGCTTCCACCTCTTTAGTTTTAGGTGCTTTTTTCTTATCCGCATCTAAATCTATTTTGCCGACTTGTTTAGGGCCGGAAAGGGTTGTTTTAGCCTTAACAACCTCCTCCTCTTTTACAGCAGCAGCTTGTTTTGCCTTTGCCTGCTCTTTCTCTTCTAACTCTTTTTCGCGCTGTATTCTTAAAGCTTCTTTTTCTTTTTGTTTAGCTTCGCTAACCTCTTGCGACTTCGCCTTTTTATTAGCATCTGTTTCGAACTCATCGTGTAAAAGTTGATGAACCTCTTCAGATATCTTTGTAGTCGGTCGCTTCTCTATTTCAATGCCTTTAGAATCTAAATATTCTACAGCACGATCTAGAGAAATATTAAGCTCTCGTAATACTTTATTTAATCTAATTGTGTCAGCCATAAATTGCCTTTAATATAACCTAAATATATGTTAATCTTCAAATTCTTCTTTTAGAATTCTAATAACATCAATAATTGTTTCTTCTTCTAAATCTGTTCTTTTTACTAAATCTTGAACATCTTGTTCTAAAATACTTTTAGCAGTATCTAAACCTACTTTACTGAATTCTTCAATGATCCATGATTCTATTTCATCAGAGAATTCACGTAATTCCACATCTTCTTCAGCGCCTTCTCTAAACACATCAATTTCGTAACCTGTTAATTGTCCTGCCAATCTAATGTTATGACCACCTCTACCAATAGCTTTACTTACCTCTTCTGGTTTTAAAATAGCTTCGGCACGTTTATTTTCTTCATCAATCTTTATTGATGTTACGCGTGCAGGGCTTAATGCTCTTGTAATATACAGTTGTAAGTTGTTTGTATAATTGATGACATCAATATTTTCGTTTCCTAACTCACGAACGATACCGTGAATTCTTGATCCTTTCATCCCTACACACGCTCCTACAGGGTCGATTCTGTCATCATAAGAATCTACAGCCACTTTAGCTTTCTCTCCTGGAATTCGCACTACATTTTTAATGGTAATTAAACCATCAAAAACTTCAGGAATTTCTTGCTCGAATAATTTTTCTAAAAATTCTGGAGCTGTTCTAGACATTATAATGGCTGGCTTGTTTCCTTTAAGCTCTACACTTTCAATAATACCACGAACATTATCACCTTTTCTAAAGAAATCTGAAGGAATTTGCTTCTCTTTTGGCAAGATAATCTCGTTGCCTTCATCATCCAATAAAATAACAGCTCTATGACGTATATGATGAACCTCTGCAGTATATATATCGCCAACTAAATCTTTAAACTGCTTATAAATGTTGGTGTTATCATGCTCATGAATTTTAGAAATTAAATTTTGACGTAAGGCCAAAATTGAACGGCGCCCTAAATCTATAAGTTTAACTTCTTCAGAAACATCTTCACCTACTTCAAAATCTGGTTCGATTTTACGAGCCTCTGTTAAAGAGATTTCTTGGTTTGGATCTTCAACTTCACCATCGGCTACAACTATTCTATTTCTCCAGATTTCTAAATCTCCTTTATCTGGATTTATAATAATATCAAAATTATCGTCATCACCAAACTTCTTCTTTAATGCATTTCTAAATACATCTTCTAAAATCGCCATTAACGTTACACGATCGATTAATTTATCGTCTTTGAATTCTGAAAAAGATTCAATTAACGCAAGATTTTCCATATCTCTATTTGAATTAAAATTTTATCATAACTTTTGCTTCCACAATACTATCTATAGGAATATTAGCTTCTTTTTGAACCGTTACCTTTCCTTTACCTACTGGTTTTGGCTCTCGTGCTTTCCATTGCACAGTAATATCCTTATCGGTTGCCTTTACAAGGCTTCCTTTTACAACATCGTTTGATGTTTTTACCTCTAAATCTCTACCAATATTTTTAACATACTGCCTTTTGTGGCTCAATGGCTCTGTTGCGCCTGCGGAAGCTACTTCCAAAGAAAAATCCAGCTCTTCTCGATCTAAATTATGCTCAATAGCTCTACTAACAAAAACACAATCGTCTACCGTTACACCATTATCGCCATCCAAAATTACTTTAATGGCATTATCATTTCCAACGGACAAATCTATTAGAAATAAATCCTTACGCTCATCTAAAGCCTTTTGCAACAAATTCTCAACAGTTGTTCTAAACATTTTTTGGTATAAAAAGAGGGGACTTTCCGTCCCCTCATTTATTCTTTATTCTTTCAACGATGCAAATATACAATAATTAAATTGATTTGCATAATGATTAAAATATCAATTTTTATTCTTAATTTTAAACATACTAATTAAACTAAAAACTTCTCTTAAATGAAAAGAATACTCGTTCCAACAGATTTTTCAAAACAAGCCGAAAACGCATTACAAGTTGCCGCTCAATTAGCAAAGAAGCATGGTAGCGAAATTTATTTACTACATATGCTGGAGTTGCCTTTACATCAAGTTGATGCTTTAAGCAACCATAGCGAATTGCCTGAAGCAGTATTTTTCATGAAACTGGCCCATAAAAAGTTTGAGCAAACCATGAGCCAAGATTACTTAAAAGATGTTACTGTTCATGAAACCGTAGACTTTAATAATACGCTTACCGGTATTTCAAACACATGCAAAGAACACAATATTGATTTAATTATCATGGGATCTCATGGCGCAAGTGGCTTTAAAGAAATGTTTATTGGCTCAAACACTGAAAAAGTTGTAAGAACGGCTGAAGTCCCAGTATTAGTTATTAAAAACCACCATGACCAATTTAGAATAGATAATTTTGTTTTTGCTTCTGATTTTAAAAACGATAACAAAGAAACTTTTAAACAAGCGGCCTCTTTAGCCAAAGCTTTTGATGCAAAAATTCATTTGCTATTTGTAAATACAGCCAGCAACTTTACCACAACAGCGACTGCTAAAGCTCGTATTTTAGATTTTATAAAAGATGCAGACTTTGATAATTACACCATATCTATTTACAACGACGAAAGCGTAGAAAAAGGCATTTTGAATTTCTCACATATTATAGGAGCCGATTTAATTGGTATTAGCACACATGGAAGGCAAGGCATAGCACATTTCTTTAATGGCAGTATAAGTGAAGATTTGGTAAACCACGCCAAAAGACCAGTGGTAACTTTTAAAATTTAACACTTATAAAATAAAAGCAAAAAAGTCTTTCAAATATCTTGAAAGACTTTTTTTGTTGGCCTACTAGGGCTCGAACCTAGACTCTTCTGGACCAAAACCAGACGTGTTGCCAGTTACACCATAGGCCATTGTGTAATTGAGGATGCAAATTTATAACAAAGTTTTATTTGCACAAACATTTTTTAAATAAAATAATATCTAAAATACTTAACGTTTCCTTAAAACTAGTCTTCATTTGATAATTATTGTTAAATTCGCCTTGTCTAACAAACATCAATTTCATGGCACATATTAGCTTTAAAAAATGGAACAATTTATTAGCTTGGTTTTCATTTTTAGTTGCTTTAATTACATATAGTCTAACCGTTGAACCCACAGTAAGTTTCTGGGATGCAGGCGAATACATATTAACATCCTCTAAACTTCAAGTAGGACACCCACCAGGAGCTCCTTTATTTCAAATGTTTGGAGCTTTTTTCTCAACCTTTACTTTTGGCAATAATGAATTGGTAGGCTACATGATGAATATGATGAGTGCCGTAGCCAGTGCATTTACTATTCTGTTTATGTTTTGGACCATTAGCATGCTATTGCAAAAGCTTGTTGGAGCCCCTAAAACCTTATCAAGCACTCAAAAAATTGCTGTTTTGGGAAGTGCTTTAGTTGGTAGTTTAGCATTTACGTTTACCGATTCGTTTTGGTTTAATGCTGTTGAAACTGAAGTTTATGCTATGGCAACCCTAATTATGTCGGTGTTATTTTATTTAGGACTCCGTTGGGAACGCGATATGGATAAGCCTAGAGGTAATCGCTGGTTAATATTAATAGCCTTTGTTATAGGATTATCATTTGGGGTCCATTTTATGGGCTTACTAACTATTCCTGCTATTGGATTAATTTATTATTTTAAAAACTACAAAGAGATTACCTTAAAGAATTTTATAATAGCCAACGTTGTTTCTGTTGCCATTCTATTATTCATTTTTAAATTGTTGGCACCAAATATCTTAAGATATTTTAGTGCCATGGAAATTTTCTTTGTAAACTCTATTGGACTACCATTTAATTCAGGTTCAATTATTGCAGGAATCCTTCTCGTTGGTTTGGTTTATTTTGGATTAAAATATACACGTGAAAAGCAATACAAACATTTAAACACAGGCATTCTTTGCTTAACGTTTGTAATTATTGGGTTTTCGTCGTGGCTCATGTTACCAATTCGCGCCAATGCAGATGTTGTTATTAATGAAAATGATCCTTCAGACGCCAGAGAATTGTTGGCTTACTATAATCTTGAACAATACCCTGAAACGCATTTGTTTTATGGACCACAGTTTACCGATCAATACTCTGGATTGGATGAAAACAAACCTTATATAGATGATAAGCCCAATTATGAAAAAGATGAAAAAACAGGTAAGTATGTTATTGTAAACGATTGGGAAAAAGCAAGACAAAACTACAACTCTAAACACGCCTCAATTTTACCTAGAATGTGGAGCGGTGAAAACGCCGAGAATTATATGATTTTTACCGGTTATTTAGATTTTAAATTGAAGTCTGAATACCAAATGGAGAACGAACTTCGTGGTGCCATAAGCAAGTTTAAAAATGAAGTAGCGAGTGGCATGGTTGATTATGAAGATTATCATAATTTCTTATTACAATTTAGAGATTACATTGATGTTGAAAAGCCCTCACTGGGAAACAACATTGCCTATATGCTAGAATACCAATTAGGATATATGTATTGGCGCTATTTTATGTGGAATTTTGTTGGAAGACAAAACGACGTACAAGGCAAATTAGACGATTTTAATGGCAATTGGTTAAGTGGTATAGATGCTTTTGATGAATGGCATTTAGGTTTACCACAAGACAACTTGCCTAGTGATGTAAAAAACAATAAAGCACGAAACACGTATTATTTCTTACCCTTAATTTTAGGTTTAATTGGCTTGTTCTTTTTATACAATAAAGACAAAAAACTATTCTGGGTCATGTTAGTGTTTTTCCTGTTTACAGGTTTAGCCATTCAGGTTTACACCAATGTTAGACCTTTTGAACCTCGTGAGCGGGATTATTCGGTTGTAGGTTCGTTTTATGTATTTGCATTATGGATTGGATTTGGAGTATACGCCATAGTTGATGCATTAAAATCTAAAGTCCAATCTAAACTTTTAGCACCTGCCATAACACTTGTTTGTTTAATATTAGTCCCAGGTATTTTAGCCGCCAACAATTGGGATGATCATGATCGTTCAGATAAATATACGGCTAAAGCCATGGCTAAAAAATATTTAGATTCCTGCGATGAAAACGGCATTCTTTTTTCAATAGGAGATAATGATACATTTGCCTTATGGTATGCACAGGAAATTGAAGGCTACAGAACAGATGTTCGCGTTGTCAATACCAGCTTATTTCAAACCGATTGGTATATAGACCAAATGAAACGAAAAGCTTATGAGAGCGACCCTATTCCTTCATCCCTAACACATGAGCAATACCGTTATGGGACTCGGGATTACGTAATGAAAAAATTATTTGCCTATGATGCCATGGGCAGAAAACAGCGTTTACTAAACACAGACACGTTGCATATTAAAGACTTCATGAATTTTGTAACGAGTGATAATCCTAAAACAAAATTCAAATATATACTACAGCAACAAGGTGAAGATCCTAGTTACTATCCTTCACAGTTAGTCAATTCAAATTATTTCCCTGTTGAATATGTACAAATTCCTGTAAACAAGGAAAATGCTCTTAAATATGGTATTGTTAAAGAAAAGGATTCCGCAGATATTGTTGACTTCATTACCGTCAAAATTACAGATGGTGCATTGTATAAAAACCGCCTATTAATGTTGGACGTTGTTGCCAATAATGATTGGAAACGTCCTATTTATTTTACTGGCGGTGCTTTTGGTAATGACGATTATATATGGATGAAAGACTATTTACAACTTGACGGTATGACCTATAAGCTTGTACCAATAAAAACACCTGTAGATAAAGCCAATCCGTTTGACATGGGTCGTGTGGATAGTGACTTAATGTATAATAAAGTAGTAAATTGGGATTGGGGTAATAGCGGCAGCCCAGATATTTATTACGATACAGAAACGCGCCGAAATTCAATTACTTATAGAGGGAATCTGGCTCGTTTAATTGAGCAGTTAATCAATGAAGAGAAACTTGAAAAAGCCGAAGAAATAGCTGATATAGCTATGGAGAAAATGCCTGTAGATTATTTTGGTTTTTACACACTACTCGAACCGTATATTAGTGCTTATTATGAGGTTGGCGCTAAAGAAAAAGCTCAAAAACTCTTTAAAGATGTCGCAACCAAATACCAAGAGAATTTAACGTATTACAGTAAACTAGACCAAGAGCAGCAGCAACAAGTATTTGAAGAAATCTACACTGATATTGAACGTTATAAAAGTATAGTAGATGTACTTATGGAATACGATCCTGATTTTGCCGAAACTGAAGTAAAAACATTTACCAGTTACCTAAATCTCTTTAAGCATTTTTATGGCGATGATGATTTAGAACCTGATGAGCCTGAACCATTGGACATTGATATTTTACAGACCGATACAACCATTGCTCCAAACGAAGAGTAAGTTCAATAACTCTAGCAATGCGAATTGTACCTGTAAACACCCCAACAGTTGTTAAAAAGTTCCTCTCAAATTACATTTGGGAGGTTCCCTCAACTGAAAAAGTACTCTATCTTACATTTGACGACGGTCCCACACCAGAAATTACTAATTGGACGCTTAAAACGTTAAATGAACACAACGCTAAAGCAACCTTTTTTTGCATTGGCAAAAACATAGAAAACCATCCTGATATTTTTAAATCTATACTGGATAAAGGACATGCCGTAGGCAATCATACCCATAACCATATTAAAGGTTGGCAAACCGGAACCGCTGACTATTTAGATAATGTCTCAAAAGCTGAATCTGTTATTCAAGACAGGATTAAGAATCAAAAATCAACAATCAGCAATAAACAATCAGTAGTTCCTAAACTATTTAGACCGCCTTACGGACAAATTAAACCCAAACAAGGCAAAGCCCTTTTAGATTTAAACTACAAAATAATTATGTGGAATGTACTGTCTTTTGACTGGGATAAGAATGTAAAGCCCGAAACCTGCTTAAATAATGTAACAACAAAATCCAAACCAGGTAGTATTATTGTATTTCACGATAGTTTAAAAGCGTCAAAAAACTTAATATTTGCACTCCCAAAAGTTTTGAAATATTTTGGTGAAAAGGGATACACGTTTAAAGCTTTAAATACCTAAACGTACTCTTGAATAATACCAATTAATGTATTGGCATCTTGTTCACCACTATGGCGCCATTTCATTTCGCCATTTTTGTAGATAATCAATGTTGGTAATCCTTTTACACGAAGCGCTTCAGCCAACTCCTTATTTTTATCAACATCAATTTTAATGACTTTGGCCTTGTCGCCAAGCGCAGCAGCTACGTCTCTCAATACGGCATGCATAGCGGTAGATTGCTCATTCCATTCTGTAAAAAAATCTAACAGTACAGGAATGTTTACATCTATTAATTCCCCAAATTTTGACATACGTTAAAGTTTTTAGTCAAATCCTCTATTACAAATATAATATTTTCAGTTGATTATACGTTATTCGTTCCTTTTTTAAGCTCGATAACTGTTATTTCTGGCCAAATTCCAACACGCCCTGGAAACGCATGATAACCAAAACCTCGATTAACATTAATAAATCGTCCAAGTTCATTATACAATCCTGCCCACTGTTTATAAACATATTGCGAAGGACTCCATCTAAAAAATCCTGGTATCTCAATTCCCATTTGCAAGCCATGCGTGTGACCACTTAAGGTAAGATGATAGTTAAAGTCATCTTTCTTAACATGGTATTCCCAGTGGGAAGGATCGTGGGTCATGAGTATTTTAAAATCTTCTTTATTAACATGCGACGAAGCTTTTTTCAAATCACCAGCTTGGTTAAACCCTTTTCCCCAATTTTCAACACCAATAAGGGCTAATTTTTGACCATCCTTTTCAATATACCGATGCTCATCCAACAATAAATCAAATCCTATTTTTGGATGAATGTCCTTTACTGCTTGAAAGTTTGCAGCTTTATCTTCAGGTTGTGACCATTGCACATAGTCTCCATAATCATGATTCCCTAAAATGGAATATTTCCCAAATGGTGCTTTTAACTCTTTAAAAACATCGATCCAGTCATCCATTTCAGTTGCCATATTATTAACAATATCACCAGTAAATAACATCAAGTCTGATTGTTGCTCATTAATCAACTTAACACCATACTCAATTTTTTCTTTATTAGTAAAACTTCCTGAATGGATATCGGAAATTTGAGTGATTGTAAACCCATCAAATGCATCAGGTAAGTCTTCAAAAGATAATTGATATTTTAAAACCTTGTAATTATAACGTCCTTGCCAAATACCATATAAAAAAGAAGCGAACGGAATAGCGGCAAGGCCTAAAGCAATTTTTGAAATAAAATCCCTACGTCCAGCAAAGTCGTTTGTTTCACCAGGCGATAGTAACGAAAATAATTTACTGACTACCCTAACAATATCTTCGCCAAACATAATAATTAATAAAACAACTTTGGGTATTAAAAACGTGAGCAAGAGTCCTGCTGCCATTTGAAAACCAACTGTTTGACCAGCGCTTCGTGGAGTAGAAAAAATGGTATAGAGAAAATTGGCATAAATAGCAATGGAAACTAAAATCCAAGTCCACTTAATTAATCGGTTTCTTGTTAAGGTTTTAATGGCTTGAAAAGCATACAATTCAACAAATAAAAATATTGCTGAAAATATGATAAGGGTTATAATCCAACGCGACATAAATTTCTTTCTCTTAAGGCTTTACAAATATACTGGCAAAAAAAGCGAAGTGTTTTAATACTCTGTTAATTTTTTATTCCGTTTAGTGTCTTTATTTTCAATGATGATATGTCCCTTACTGCTGTAAAAAACACAATGGTTTTAGTTTCATTTGGCAACAAATCAAAATAGTTGTCGGAGAAATGCCCCTTTTCATTACAAAATAAAAACACATCTTTTTGTAGCGTATTGCTTGAGAGTTCTATTTCAAAACCTTGATTCGTTATAGTGATTTTCTTCTGAATGGATTGAGGTTTCAACTTTAAATCTTTTGGTTTTGAAAAATAATATAGCCAGATTTGATTGTCGTTTTCTATGCATAAAACAGTTGACGACTTATCAAAATTGAGATTTTTTAAATCCAGACTAAAGATTTGTTTACTGTCATCGGATGAGACAACATCCTGAATCTGTTTATGCAAGATACTCTTACCATCAAAATCCATTAATCGAATATTTAGGTCTAATAAAACGCTTTCTAAACCATCATTAACAGCATAGGTTTTCAGCATGCTATTTTCAACTTTTGAAGAAACAAGTATATTTTCAAAACTTCGTTTGGCTTTGTGATGCAAGGCTTTCCAGTTGCCAAAAAAATCAATACTAGACCACGATACAGCTGGCCAACAGTCGTTTAATTGCCAATACAATGTTCCCATATTATAGGGTTTTGCCCTTCGTTGTGCTTCAATGCCTTTTGTAGTGCCATATGCCTGTAATAACTGACTCACATAAATGTAATCTTCAGCATTATCAGGAACCGGAAAATCACGTTGCATATAGGCATCGACAATTTGAAATCCTCGAGCATGCTTTTGATGATTTTTAAACCCTTCCGAAGTAAAATCCAAAGTATCATTTTGATTAATATAGTTAATCACCTCATAACTCGGAAAGCTTTGAAAGCCAAACTCGCTCATAAACCGTGGTACGTGTTCTTCAAGATGCTCAAAAGGATAACCATCATGCCAAATCCACCAATCGTGTGCATCGCCTTCAAATTCATACTTTGGATTACCACGACCATATTTCGGTGACGATTCCCAATAATCAGTATCAGAAAATAGTACTACAGTTCGAGGCAAAATGGAATCAAAGACTTTTAAATAACTGTTCCAAATTTTTTCTTTCTCTTCATCGCTTCTTCCAGCTTGCCAACCCCAACGATGCCAGCCTTCGCTATTCTCGTTATTACCACACCATAACGTAATAGATGGATGATTTCGTAAACGAGTAACATTATCGATAGCTTCTTGTTCAACATTTTCTAAAAAAGCGTCATCCCCTGGATACATGGCACAGGCAAACATAAAATCCTGCCAAACCAAAATGCCTTTTTCATCACATAAATCATAAAATATGTCGTTCTCATAAATACCACCACCCCATACACGAAGCATATTCATATTGGCATCCACCACATCATTCAACAATTTTTCATAATGCTTATCTGTTACTTGATTTTGAAAACTGTTTTGCGGAATGTAATTGGCACCTTTGGCATACACAGGAACACCATTTACTTCAAAATAAAACGATTCACCAATACTATCTTTTTCTGTGACTAAATCAATAGTTCGCAAACCAACTTTTTTAGACACACTATCCAAAACGGTTTCACCATCTTTTACAACCACTTTTACATCATACAAATAAGGTTCTCCCAAATTATGTGGCCACCAGTGTTTTGGATTCTCTATAGTTACAAGTAAATGTGGAGTATTGTGATAATCATTTTTCAATATCGGATTCATACTTGATGAACTACATAAAGAATCATTTAAATAAATTAGATAATTTAATTCAGAATCAAACTCTAACTTTTCATCAATATAAATCCCTAAATGCGCGAAAGATTCACTCAATTCAAATTGTTTAACATAAACATCTTCTATCTTAAAATCATCCCAAGCCTGTAATTTCACATCACGCCAAATACCATGGGTATTCAATTTAGGGCCCCAATCCCAACCATACTGAAATTGGGCTTTTCTTGTAAAAATACGATTCCCTTCTGGTAATGTGTAATTTAATTTTGCTTTGGCTTGTTCTTCATATTTAGATGTACTTTCAAACAGAATTCGCAATTCATTATCTGTTTTTAAAAGCGGTTTCACATCAACAGCAAACCGTCTGAAGGCATTATTTGTTTTTAAAATCAAACTGTCATTTAGGTACACCGAAGCATAGGTATCCAACCCATCGAATTCCAGTTCTAAATGTTTACGATGTAATGTATTATCATCTATACTAAAATTCGTTTTATATTCCCAATTGGTTTTTGAAATACCTTGTACTAATTGTTCATTATTACCAATAAAAGGGTCATTGATAAGTCCATTTTCTATTAAATCTGAAAATACATTTCCAGGAACATTAGCAGGCAACCAAGTATCAGAGTCCGCTTGCTTGAATTGCCAACTATCATGGAGTATTGTAGTTATTGGCGTTTCATATTGGGTTTGGCATGACAAACAGCAGACTAGTAGAAAAGCAATTAGACCATATCTCATTGAATAACGTTTAAAATGTCCTGAATGGTTTTCATATCTGAAACGGTTTGTGGTGTATTTCCAAAATATTCTGAAGTAGCATTACTCACTAATGTGGAAGCCGAAGCGTGAATTTCGTTAAATCCTGCTTTTTTAAAATCAATCGCATTTTCAGGATTAATACCACTGCCTACCAAAATAGTAATGTTATTTTTAGCCTGTTCCTTTAAGTCACATAACAATTGTATGCCATCTATAGCTTTAGATTGCTGTCCTGAAGTCAATACACGATTAACGCCTAATCTGATGAGTACATCTAACATTTGTTTAGGGTTTGGCACACAGTCGAAGGCGCGATGATATGTGAATGGCAATGGATCTGCCCATTTTATTAACTCCTGCGTGCGTTTTATATCGATGGTATTGTCTTCATTTAAAATACCGGACACAATACCTTGACATCCTAATTCCTTACAAATATGGATATCCTGCTTCATAATTTCGAATTCAGCCGTGGAATAGCAAAAATTGCCACTGCGAGGACGAATCAAAACATACACAGGTATGGATAAAGCAGCAACAACTTCTTTTATAAGTCCATAGCTAGGCGTAATCCCTCCTACTGATAATTCACTGCACAACTCAATACGATGTGCACCTGCTTCTTGAGCATTGACAGCAGATTGATAGGAATTGGCACAAATTTCTAATAGCATATTATTTCACAATTATTTCATCAATAAAAGTCCACGCTTTATTTCCAGAACCTTGTTTACCTTCAGGAATAATGCCATAATTGGGAACTTTTAATCTAATATATCTTGTTCTTACCATCTTATCGAACAAAACATTCACTAAAATATCCTTTGAATGAGGGACTTCAATAATTTGACTGTCATGATCAAATTGAAATTCAATGTGTTTCGGTGCATAAATCCATTGGCCTTGTCCATTATGAAATCGTGTTTTAATTGTATTGATTTCTATTTCTTCACCCAAATCAATAGTGATTTCAACATCATCACCCCAAAATCCTAACCATTCTTTGTCACCATAGCGCGTGTCACTGCCAGAAATACCGTTTATTAAACCTTGAGCACCACTTCCAGCATACACTTTACTAGGTTCAGGACTTATGGTAATCTTTTTGCCTACTCCTTTATGATAATTGAAATATTCTGTAAATGTCTTTCCTAATTGTTTTCCATTTTTGAATACAGCGGTTTTCACAGTCATATTTTCATTAAAAGGAATCGGGTCATCATATATGGCTGATTGTTCATTTGGTTCAGAACCATTGGTGGTATAGCGTATAACTTTGTCTTTGGTGAGTGTTTTTAAAGTATAAAAAGACTCTCCATTTTCTGAAATTAAATCACCCTCTACTTCATACAAGTGATTGGCATAATTGACATCCAAAGCATCCAAACGCTTATTGAATTCCTCAACTCGATTAACAAAATCTTCGTAGTTTTTGTTTTCTGAATTACTCCAAGCGACTTCACTCATGGCCAAAATTCTTGGAAATACCATATACTCAACCTGGCGTTCGGTTGGAATATATTCTGTCCAAAGATTGCCCTGAACGCCCAAAACATATTGCGACTCATCTTGATTTAATTCTTCTGGAATGGGATTGAAACCATACACCTTTTCCAATGGTAAATAGCCACCAATAGCCAGAGGTTCGCCTTCATTGGTTGATTGATAATAATCAAAATAACAATGACTTGTTGGTGTCATGATTACGTTGTGGTTTTCTTTAGCAGCTTCAACAGCACCATTCGTACCGCGCCAAGACATAACCGTGGCATTTGGAGCTAAACCACCTTCTAAAATTTCATCCCATCCAATGATCTGTTTGCCTTTGCTATTCAGGTACTTTTCAATACGTTGGATAAAATAACTTTGTAATTCGTGCTCGTTTTTTAGACCTTCTTCTTTGATTCGATTTTGACAATCTGGACATTGTTTCCAATGTGTTTTGGGAGCTTCATCACCACCAATATGGATATAATTGCTAGGAAACAATTCCACAACCTCATCTAAAACTGTTTCCAAAAAGTTGAAGGTATTGTCTTTTCCGGCACAGAAAATATCTTCAAAAACACCCCAAGTTTGGGCTACTTTTATGGAATCTCCTGTGCAACCCAATTCTGGATATGCTGCAATGGCAGCTCGGGCATGACCTGGCATTTCAATTTCTGGAATAACCGTAATGTGATGCTTTTGCGCATAAGCAACAACTTCCTTAATATCTTCTTGGGTATAATAACCGCCATAGCGTTTCCCATCGTAGGCATTCGGTTGGTCAGAAAAATGACCAATTAACGTCTGCTCTCTGTAGGCCGACACTTCCTGAAGTTTTGGATACTCTTTAATCTCTATCCGCCACCCCTGATCATCGGTTAAATGCCAATGAAAGGTATTTATTTTCAGTAAGGCCAAGGCATCAATATACTTTTTTATAAATTCAACTGAAAACATGTGACGCGCTACATCCAAATGCATCCCACGATATGGAAATCTCGGGGCGTCTTCAATGTTTAAACAAGGAATTACCACTTCATTCTTATTGAATGAACCATTTTCAAAACCAACAGGTAATAGCTGCCTTAAGGTCTGTACAGCATGAAAAGCACCTTGGGCTGAATTAGTTTTTATCTGAATTTGTGATGTACTAATATCTAAAACATATCCTTCAGCATTGGAAATATTGGAGTCTTTTACAAAAACAATATCATCGTTTTCTTTTAACGTGATATTACTTCCCTCTTGAATAAAATTCTTCAGAAAATCAGCAGAAATATTAAAATCCGAATCATTCTGAATGCCCATTCCATCTCTTAAAACAAAATTTCCTTCGTTAATGGATTGATTTTGAGGGTTAGGAATTATCTGCAGTACAATTATTTCAGATGGTTTTTGTTTACAGTTCGAAAATAGGACGGCAAAAACAATGAAAACAGTAAATTTCTTGATTGGCATTTTAGTATATTAGATGCTTTAAATTTAGCAATCCTATTTTAAATGAAACTCCCGATTCCGTTCTTTTTTGCACTAGTAATTCAATTTACTGCCTGCAAGGAAAATAAAGACATTAAACCAGCCCAAAAAGACACATCTCTAATCTCTTATGTCAATCCGTTCATTGGAACTGGTGGTCATGGCCATACCTATCCCGGCGCCACCATGCCTTTTGGCATGATGCAATTAAGTCCAGATACGCGATTGGACGGCTGGGATGGCTGTTCGGGCTATCATTATTCCGATAATTATATTTATGGTTTTTCACATACTCATTTAAGCGGCACAGGCGTATCCGACTATGGTGATATTTTATTGATGCCAACCAATGAAGTGAACTTTAATAATGGAGCCGATGGCAAAAAAGGCTATCGGGCTCATTTTAGTCACGACAATGAAATTGCAGAACCTGGCTATTATAAAGTGCATTTAGATTCAACCAATATCGATGCAGAATTAACCGTTTCCAAACGGAGTGGCATGCACAAATATCAATTTGTCTCTCCAGAAAATCAAATCGTGGTTTTGGATTTGGAACACAGAGATGAATTTACATCACTTCAAATCAGAAAGATTAATGACTCAACAATTTCTGGATTTCGCAACAGTAAAGCTTGGGCTACAAATCAAATGTTGAGTTATTATATAGTTTTTTCTAAACCAATTGTTGGGACTGATTATTTATTAATGGGCAGACAAGATTCCAAAATTAACGATAAATTTAGAGCAACCAAGGCCGCTTTTCGATTAGAAAATCCAAACAACGAACCCGTTTATATTAAAATTGGTATTTCAGCCGTTGATGAAGAAGGTGCACGAAAGAATTTAGAAACTGAAATAGGTAACAAAAGCTTTGAAGAAGTAAAACAAGAAGCTCAAAATGCTTGGGAAAGTCAGCTTGAAAAAATAGTAGTTGAAAGCACCAATACCGATTACAAAACCAATTTCTACACGTCACTATATCACTCCATGTTGGCACCTAACCTCTATCAAGATGTTGATGGTCGCTATCGTGGCATGGATTTAGAAATCCATCAAACTAAAGACTTTGAGTATTACACCGTGTTCTCACTTTGGGACACCTATCGTGCGGCACATCCACTTTACACCATTATTGAAGAAGACCGAACCAATGATTTTATCAATACCTTTTTAGCCAAATATGACGAAGGCGGCATCATGCCCATATGGGATTTATCAGCCTGTTACACTGGTTGTATGATTGGGTATCATGCGGTTCCCGTGATTGCAGACGCCTATTTAAAAGGCATCAAGGATTATGACACCGAAAAGGCATTGGAAGCTATGAAACATTCGGCTACTCGTGATAAATTAGGATTGAAAAGCTATAAGGAATTCGGTTTCATTCCTGTTGAGGAGGAAAGTGAATCGGTTTCCAAAACTTTGGAATATGCTTATGACGACTGGACCATTGCACAAATGGCCAAGGCCATGAATAAAACTGACGATTATAAGACTTATTCAGAACGCGCACAATATTATAAAAACGTGTTTGACCCTGAAACCCAATTTATGCGTGGTCGTTTTCGCAACACCTGGTTTGCGCCTTTTGATCCTTACGAAGTCAATTTCAATTACACCGAAGCTAACTCCTGGCAATACAGTTATTATGTCCCACAAGACAATACAGGGTTCATGAATTTGTTAGGCGGAAAAGATAAATTAGATGCACATCTAGACAAATTATTTACAGCCCAAGCGGAAACTTCAGGACGCGATCAAGCCGATATTACCGGTTTAATTGGCCAGTATGCGCATGGTAATGAACCTAGCCACCACATGGCCTACCTGTACAACTTTGTCAATAAACCTCATAAAACTCAAGAGAAAGTTCATCAGATTTTAACGGAGTTGTATACCAACGAACCTAATGGTATTTCAGGGAATGAAGATTGCGGACAGATGAGTGCGTGGTATGTGTTTTCATCCATGGGATTCTATCCAGTTACTCCAGCCAGTAATCAATACATTATTGGTAAACCCTTGTTTGAAAAAGCTACCATTAATTTTGAAAATGGCAAGCAATTCACTATTCAAGCCAATAACTTGTCTGACGACAATATCTATATTGCATCAGCAGAACTTAATGGCCAATCATTAAACCATTCCTATATCTCTCATGAAGATATTATGAAAGGCGGTCAATTAGTCTTCAATATGACCAATCAACCTACGGATTGGGCGACACAAGAAGGTGAAGAACCCGTAACACGTATTTCTGACAATTTGATTGTACCTGTGCCCTTTATTGCCAAAGGCGATGTCGCATTTAAAGGTGAAACAGAGGTTATGTTGGAAAATGTAGATAAGGAAGCTCAAATCCTCTATAGATTGAATGATGGTGAATTTAAAACGTATGAGAATCCGTTTACCATTTCAGAACCTACAACACTAGAAATTTATTCTAAAAAAGCAGGTGCAGAAAGTGCTAAAATAACGACCCAATTTTATAAAATAGACCCTAATATTTCCATCAAACTGGATACCGAATATGCGAATCAATACAATGGTGGTGGCAACAATGCTCTTATTGATGGCATTTATGGCACACAAGATTTTAGAACAGGCACTTGGCAAGGGTATTTTGATACTGATGTCATAGCAACGGTTGATTTAGGAAGTAAAAAGGATATTCAAACTATTATTGTTAACTTTCTTCAAGACCAAAAGAGCTGGATTTTTCTTCCTACAGAAGTCGATTTTTTAATATCATCTGATGGTAAAAATTTCAAATCTGTGTTTTCAAAAACAATCGATACTCCAAAACCTGTAGAAGGTTCACAAATAGAAACCTTAAATTTTGAGTTAAATAAGAGTAGTGCTCGTTATGTACAAATAATCGCCAAAAAATTGGGCAAACTCCCAGAATGGCATCTTGGTTATGAACATGATGGTAGAAGTTGGCTATTTGTAGATGAAATCTCGATTAAATAATTATGGTAAAAAAACTAATAGTATTATTCCTTTTAGCAATTTGTTTTAACTGTAAAAACGAAACTGTTTCTAAAGAGAAAACAGAAGAACAAACTGACTCATACCCAACCAATGAAGACTATACAAAATACGTTAACCCATTCATTGGAACCAGTAAAATGGGTCACGTTTTCCCTGGAGCCACAGCACCTTTTGGTATGGTGCAATTAAGTCCGCAAACCAATTTTGAAGTCATGCATAATGAAGACGGAAGCTATAACAGTGAAACCTACGAATACTGTGCTGGTTATCAACACCGAGATTCAACCATTATTGGCTTTGCGCATACCAACTTTAGTGGCACTGGACATTCTGATTTGGGCGATTTTTTAGTGATGCCAACAGTTGGTGATTTGGTGATGGATCCTTTACAAACTGATGAAGGGAAAAAGGGGTTTTACTCTACTTTTCTGCATAAATATGAAGAAGCGTCTCCAGGTTATTACAGTGTGAAATTGGACAGTTATGATATTCAAGCTGAATTGACTGCCAGTGAGCGCGTGGGATTTCATCAATACACCTTTCCTCAATCAGATAATGCTCATATTATTTTAGATATGGTTTACAATGTATACCATCACGACAATAAAAATGTGTGGACGTTTATTCGAGTAGAAAATGATTCTACCATAACGGGTTATAGGCAAACCAAAGGTTGGGCACGCGATAAAAAAGTATTTTTTGCTGCGAAATTTTCCAAGCCCTTTAAAAGTTATGGCCATAAAAAATATGACCAAATAAAATATGAGGGGTTTTACAGACGATTTAAGCAAGAGGAGAACTTCCCTGAAATGGCTGGAAAAGATTTGAGAGCTTATTTCAATTTTGACACTGAAGAAGGTGAACAAATCAAGATAAAATTTGCACTCTCCAATGTTAGTTCGGCTGGTGCTTTAAACAATTTGGAAACCGAAATTCCGCATTGGGACTTCAACAAAACGTATGAAGAAACCAGTGACAAATGGAACCATGAACTCTCTAAAATTGAAGTTGAAACATTAACCGAAGATCAAAAGACCACATTTTACACAGCCATGTATCACACCAATCTTTCGCCTGTTATATATGAGGACGTGGATGGACAATATCGTGGTTTAGACCAAAACATCCATACTTCAGAAGGATTTACCAACTATACTATTTTTTCGCTTTGGGATACTTATCGTGCCTTGCATCCATTGTTCAATATTACGCAACCGCAACGTAATAACGATATGATAAAAAGTATGTTGGCCCATCACGATCAAAGCGTCCATAACATGCTTCCTATTTGGAGTCATTATGCCAATGAAAACTGGTGTATGATTGGGTATCATGCCACATCGGTTATTGCGGATGCCATGGTAAAAAACGTTGGTGATTTTGACCATAAAAGAGCTTTACAGGCTTCGGTAAATACGGCTAATGTGCGTTATTTTGATGGTTTGGGAGATTATTTGGATTATCATTATGTCCCAGATGACAAAAGTCATTCCTCTGTTTCAAAAACGCTGGAATATGCTTACAACGATTGGTGTATTGCTCAAATAGCAAAACAAGTGGGAGACACTTCAACTGAAGAAGAATTTTTAAAACGCTCCGAATACTACAACAACGTTTACGATCCAACTATTGGATTTATGCGACCAAAATTGAGTGATGGCACTTTTAGAAAAGAGTTCGATCCAATGGATACGCATGGGCAAGGTTTTATTGAAGGTAATGCCTGGAATTATGGTTTGTACGTCCCTCAAAATATTGACAAGATGGTGAGCATGATGGGTGGAAAAGAGCAATTTACCCAACATTTAGATTCGCTATTTACGATGGAAATTGAAGATAAATACATCGAAAAGCATGAAGATATTACTCGCGATGGAATCATTGGCAACTATGTTCAAGGCAACGAACCTGGACATCATATTCCGTATTTATACAACTGGACAGGTCATCCTGAAAAAACTCAATCTCGCGTGCGTATGATTATGGATTCCATGTATGGCCCAACCGTGGAAGGACTTTGTGGCAATGATGATGCCGGACAAATGAGTGCCTGGTATATTTTTAGTAGTCTTGGATTTTATCCGGTAACACCAGGATCTGCCCATTATGCATTAGGTAGTCCCTTGATTAAAGAAGCCAAAATTCATTTAGATAATGGAAAAACACTGACTATCACGGCTAAAAACCAAAGCAAAGAAAACGTTTATGTAAAACGTATTTTAATTAACGGAAATGCTTTGGAAAGTAACTTGATATCACATCAAGATATTATGAATGGTGGCGAACTTATTTTTGAAATGTCTAATACATATAAAAAGAATTAACATGAAACGCAGACTCTTTATAAAAAATGCAGCATTATCTGGAGCAGGTGTTGCTGTAGGCAGTACCCTATTAAGTTGTGCTGATAGTGATAAAAACGTTGAAACAAACGTGGCAACTCTAACAGCAGATTCAAAAGCAAGCTTACCATTGGTTATTGCCACTTGGCATGTGGAGGAGGCAACTGCCAAAGCCTGGGAAGTTTTACAAGCTGGTGGAACTGCTATCGATGCCGTAGAACAAGGCTGCATGGTTGAAGAAGCTAACGAAAAAGGGCAATCTGTTGGTAAAGGTGGTTTGCCAGATCGTGATGGGCATGTGACATTAGACGCATGCATTATGGACAAACATGGCAATTGTGGCTCTGTTGTTTTTCTAGAAAATATTGTTCATGCTGTTTCTGTAGCCAGAAAAGTGATGGAAGACACACCTCATGTGATGCTTGCAGGAAAAGGTGCTGAACAATTTGCCTTGGAACAAGGCTTTAAAAGAGAGAACTTATTGACTGAAGCCTCAAAAAAAGCTTGGGAAGAATGGAAAGTTGACAGTGAGTACAAACCCATAATAAATATTGAAAATCACGATACCATTGGTATGTTGGCCATTGATAAAAATGGTGATATTTCTGGTGCTTGCACCACTAGTGGACTAGCTTATAAAATGCACGGTCGTGTAGGAGACTCTCCAATTATTGGTTCTGGATTGTTCGTAGATAATGAAATTGGAGCTTGTGTAGCCACAGGTTTGGGTGAAGAAGTAGTTAAAACCGTTGGCAGCTTTTTGGTTGTGGAATTGATGCGTCAAGGCAAAACGCCTCAAGAAGCCTGTGAAGAAGCCATCAGTCGTATTGTAAATAAACCTAATAGTAATTATAAGGATTTTCAAGTTGGTTATATTGCCGTAAACAAACAAGGAGAAACAGGAAGCTATTCGATTCATCAATGGTTCAGTATGACTAAATACCAAGATGGTGTCAACGAGCAAATACAGTCAGATTTTTTCAATAAATCCTAAAACCATTTAATCGTTAAATCCACTATTTTTTGTTTCCAATTTGTATATGGTGGCTTCAATAAATCTACTGCACCTAAAGTATGTTGTTTTAATAATGATCGTTGGTTGGTAAACTCTAAAAAACCAAAATAGCCATGGGATTTTCCAATGCCACTATTGTTAGATCCACCAAATGGTAAATTATGATTTAAGTATTGTAATAAATTATGATTGACGCAGGTGGTTCCAGCACGTGTATTATCTAAAATATAATTGATATTCTTTTTCTTCTTGCTATATATATACAAAGCTAATGGCTTTTCTTTTGAATTAATATAGCCTACAGCTTCTTCAAGGGTTTTATACGTTTTCAATGGCAAAACGGGACCAAAAATTTCTTCCTGCATTAACTGGCTTTTGGAATCTAAATCACTAATCAATGTTGGTTCAATATAGTTTTCACTTTCGTTGGTATGCCCTCCAGATTCTATTTTTGAATTTCTACTTTTTGAATCCTCAAGACTCTCCAGTAAGCGTTTGAAGTGTTTCTCATTCACAATACGACTGTAAGATTCAGAAGATTCAGGATTTTCATTATAAAAGGTCTTTATCTGGTTTTTAAAACTGGCTATAAATTTTGACTTAATACGCTCATCTATCAAAACATAATCTGGCGCAATACAGGTTTGACCTGCATTCATGAACTTGCCATAAACTATTTTACCTACGACTTTATCAATATCAACAGAATCATCAATAATGGTTGGCGACTTACCTCCCAATTCCAACGTCACCGAAGTGAGGTGTTTGGAGGCTGCCCTCATCACGATTTTCCCTACTGTTGGTGACCCTGTGAAGAAAATATGATTAAAGGGTAATTCCAATAACGCTTTTGACGTTTTCACTTCACCTTCGACTAGTGCTATTTCATTTTCCTCAAACAAATCAGCGACTATTCTAGCCATCAAGCTTGATGTATTTGGTGTCATTTCAGAGGGCTTTAAGATAACCGTGTTACCTCCAGCAATTGCTGATACCAACGGACCGAATGTCAAGTTTACAGGATAGTTCCAAGGCGAAATAATCAAACAAACGCCTTTAGGTTCATTGATAATGTATGAACTACTTCCCAGCATGGCCAATGGTGTGTCAACTTGTTGTTTTTTAAGCCATGTTTTCAAGTTTTTAGAAACAAACTTGATTTCGTCAATAACGGGATAAATTTCAGTGAGATCAACCTCTAATTGGGGTTTTTTAAAATCAGCATACAGCGCATCTCGAATATCTTGTTTATAAGTGTACTCTAATGCGTGTTTTAATTTTTTGAGTTTTTTGACACGTTCCTTATAATTGGTATTGCCAATATTGAATTGGTTTGCTTTTTGTTTATCAAACAAACTCGCAAACATATTGTCAGAATAACTCATAAATTCATCAGGCCATGAATGGCTCTCCTTTTAAATCTTGTTCCTTAAATTTTTTCACTAGTTCCAATGCATCAGGAATAACATCACTACATAAAATAATTAACGACCCCTTTTTAGCATTTTTAACCGCATGAGTAATGGCCTCTCTTTCCGAAGGAATAATGGTGGTTTTCTTATTCGGGTCTTTCATTTGAATACCATCATTCAAAAGTTTAATAAGCTCCTCTTCTGTGCGCCCTCGTAATCGTTTATCTTGACGGATAATAATTTCATCAAACATTTCTGCTGCAATACTACCCACTTGATTAGTGTCTTCATCACGCCTATCACCTACACCTGCAATTATTCCAACCTTAACGGTAGCTTCCAATTCATCGGTAAATTTCTTTAACGCCATCATGCCCGCTGGATTATGTGCATAATCTAGTAATATAGTAAAGTCCTTAAACTCAAACAAATTCAATCGTCCTGGTGTTTGTGAGGCTGATGGTATAAAGGTTTCCAATGCAGCTTTCATGTCCTCAATACTTATCCCTTGAACATGAGCTCCCAATACTGCCGCCAACACATTTTGTATCATAAATGTCGCTTTACCACCATAAGTCAATGGGATATGCTCGGCTTTCATAATACGCATTTTCCATTCGCCTCTGCAAATGGTAACATAGCCATTTTCATAAACTGCCGTAATACCATTAAGACGCTGTAAAGCTTTTATCCTAGGATTATTCTCATCCATTGAAAATAAAGCCACATTACATTCAACCGAACGACGCATGTCATAAACCAGATCGTCATCAGCATTTAAAATGGCATATCCGCTTGGAAGAACTGTTTCTGGGATAACACCCTTAACTTTTGCCAACTGCTCAATAGTGTGGATGCCTTTTAACCCTAAATGGTCAGCTGCCACATTGGTTACAATACCTACATCACATTTTTTAAATCCTAGTCCTGCCCGAAGCAAGCCACCTCTAGCACATTCCAATACTGCAAAATTCACTGTTGGGTCTTTCAATACAAATTCGGCACTTGCTGGACCTGTGCAATCACCTGTCATTAGCAAACGGTTTTGTATATAAACACCGTCACTGGTTGTATATCCTACACGATAACCTTTCATTTTGGCAATATGTGCCATTAAACGTGAGGTAGTAGTTTTTCCATTGGTTCCTGTAATGGCAACAATAGGAATACGTCCTGTATCTCCTTGTTGAGGAAATAGCTTATCTATTACTGGTGCTGCTACATTACGCGGCAAACCTGTTGTAGGTGCCAAGTGCATTCTAAACCCTGGACCAGCATTGACCTCTAAAACTGCTCCGCCTGTTTCTGAAAGCGGTTGGGAAATATCAGTTGTCATAATATCAATACCACATATGTCCAAGTCTATTATTTTAGAGATACGTTCTGCCATACTCACGTTGGCAGGATGTACAATATCCGTGACATCTTCGGCTGTTCCTCCTGTACTTAAATTGGCCGTGTCTTTTAAAATCAGCCTTTCACCTTCAGGAATTACGGAATCCAAAGTATAACCAGCATCTTTAATAATGGTTTTAGTCAATTCATTAACAGTAATTTGCGTAAGCACATTTTCGTGACCATATCCACGACGTGGATCCTTGTTGACTTCATCAATTAACTCTTGAACCGTTGACTTGCCATCACCTATCACATGAGCAGGTGTGCGCTTGGCAGCGGCTACCATTTTGTTGTTGATAACCAAAACCCTATAATCTTCACCTGTTATAAACTTCTCAACAATTATGGCTCCACTTCTTGAACTTTCCTTGGCTTGACGGAACGCTTCCAAAGCTTCATCATAATTTTGAATATTAACCGTAATACCACGACCATGATTACCATCAATTGGTTTTATTACTAAAGGGAAGCCTACATAATCACAAGCTTCCTCCAAGCTACGTTCACGTCTGATAATATCACCACGCGGCACTTCTACTTCAGCTTGTTCCAACAAATATTTGGTATCTTCTTTATCACAGGCCAATTCTACACCAATACTACTGGTCTCACTAGTTACAGTTGCTTGAATGCGTTTTTGATTGGCACCATAACCCAATTGACATAAGGAATATTTATTCAATCGAATCCATGGAATACCACGAGCTTCAGCTTCCTCAACAATGGAACCTGTACTTGGTCCCAGGCGATCATCCTCTCTTAACTCGCGCATTTTTTGAATATCGTCAGTCATATCATAATCTTCACCTTCAATTAATGCCTCACAAATACGTACAGCTGCTTTTGCAGCATAACGCCCAACCGACTCTTCCATATAAGCGAATACCACACTGTAAACACCTTCTTCACCATAACCTCGTGTGCGACCAAAACCAACATCCATTCCTGCCAAGGTCTGTATTTCCAAAGCAATATGCTCAATAATGTGACCCATCCAGGTACCTTCTTCCACACGTTGAAAAAAACCACCAGGTTCACCAACAGAACACCTGTGCTCATACATTGTTGGAAACATAGTTGTAAGACGTTCGTAAAACCCATCAATAGTATTTGAAGGCCGTTCTTCAATCTCTTCAAGATCAAGAACCATTACAATTAATTTATGACGACGTACTGACCAATAATTTGGTCCTCTCATGGCATTTATTTCTCGTATTTTCATGTGGTTAGACTTGTTAATTTTTTAGTGAAAGATTATAAATATATACATTTTTCTAATAAAAAATTAGTTTATTTTTGTCCAATAATTTTGAACGTGATTACATGAAGTTAATAAAGGGCACGCTAATTCCTATTGGAGGAAATGAAGACAAAGGATATAGTGAAGATGATTATAACAAAGTTGATTATATAGAGGAAGGTATTCTGTCGCATGTGGTTCGTGAAGCTGGAGGCAACGATGCCAATATTGTAGTCATTCCTACTGCGTCAAGTATTCCTATTGAAGTTGGTAAAAATTACATGGAAGCTTTCAAAACTCTAGGTTGCAATAACGTAACTGTTTTAGACATCAGAAATCAAAAAGATGCTGAAAAACCTGAAGCCATTGAGCTAATAAAAGCTGCAAACTGTATCATGTTTTCTGGAGGTGACCAATCCAAAATCGCTAAAAAAATAGGCGGTTCAACTATTCACAATATTATGCTGGATCGTTTTAAAAACGAAAAAGGCTTTGTAATTGCCGGAACAAGTGCTGGTGCCATGGCTATGGCAAAAGAAATGATTATAGGAGGTAGCGCCTCTGAAGCTTTTGTAAAAGGCGCAGTAAAAATGAGTAAAGGTCTTGGCTTAATTCCGCAATTAACTATTGACACCCATTTTATCCGTAGAGGTCGTTTTGGGCGTTTGGCTGAAGCTGTTGCGAAATATCCCAAGCTTATTGGAATTGGATTGGCAGAAGATACAGGATTAATTATTAAGAATAATGTTATTCGTGTGATTGGTTCTGGAATGGTTATCGTTTTTGATCCACGAAAATTGAAACACAATAACGAAAAGATCCTGAAAGAAGGAACACCAATGTCCCTAACCAATCTAAAAACACATGTTTTGGCTAATGGCGACCGATTTAATGTAAAAAAGAAAAAAGTTAAAGTATTACCTGTTGCAGAACCATTTATTTAAATTCTTCCGATAACGAAATTATTTTATCTTAAATTTTCAGTTAGTTTGTAACGTTTTAATTTAAATTATTACTAACCAAATATGAAATTCAAGAAGACACCTAAATGTTCAAAAAACTAGCTTTATTATCGGTTTTATCATTATTAACATTTAGTTGTAAAAAAGAGATTCAATCGAAACCGAATTTTGTAAAACTAGAGTACAAAAGTTCCAAAGAAGAATTTCTAAAAAGTATTGAATTTTGCGACAGCGCAATAATTTACATGAAATATGAATCCAAAAAGAAGTTTTTATCCAGTTCTAGCATCAACAAACTTGCTATGAATTTATATTTTAAGAATACTAAAAATTTAGATGAAAAATCTTTAACTAATCACTTTAATGAACTAAAGAAAAAAGTTGAAACTGAAATTTTGAACCATAAAGAATATGATGTTTTTTATGTCAAGTTCTATAAAGGTCAATCTGAATACTCTGAAAGGGAAGAAATTTTTGATTAAATTTTGCACTCATTAATTTACAAAAGATTCCTGCTTCCGCAGGAATTTTATTTATAAATAGAAACTTCTTCTTTACCTATTGAAGATTTACAAGCGCGATACATACCTTCTGTATTAAAAGGCATGGCAATATTTCCTTTAGCATCAACGGCTATCAAACCACCATCACCTCCTATTTCAAGAATGCGTTTATTAATAACCATTTCAGATGCTTCTTGTAGGGACATCTCCTTATGTTCCATTAAACAAGCTACATCGTAAGCCACAACACCACGAATAAAAAACTCACCGCTTCCCGTGCAACTGACCGCACAGGTTTTATTATTGGCATAATTACCAGCACCAATCATGGGGCTATCACCTACACGCCCCCATTTTTTATTGGTCATCCCTCCTGTAGATGTTGCAGCAGCTATATTACCTTCTTGGTCGCACGCTACAGCGCCAACCGTTCCAAATTTTGAATCTTTTTTGGCTGAGTGATCCAATTGAAAACTATCTGTGTCTTTAATTTCCAACCACTGCTTGTAACGGAACTCATCATAAAAATAATCAGCATCTTCTAGTTTATAGTTTAATTCTTTGGCAAACTGCATGGCACCATCACCTGCTAAAAACACATGCTCGCTTTTTTCCATTACATCACGAGCCAAACTTACTGGATTTTTTATGCCTGAAATTAAACTAACAGCTCCGGCATGCAATGTTTTACCATCCATAATGGCCGCATCCATTTCATGTGCTTCTTCAGCAGTAAAAACACTACCTTTTCCTGCATTGAACAAAGGTGAATCCTCTAATGACTTTACAGCAACCTCAACTGCATCAATTGCAGTGCCACCATTTTCCAACTGGTAATAACCAACATCTAAAGCATCTTTTAAGGCTTGCTTGTAATGTAATTCTAATTCTGGGGTCATCATGCCTTTTATCAAGGTTCCAGCCCCACCATGTATGGCAATAGAAAATGTTTTCATCAATAATTTTTTCAAAATGTGAAATTACAAATTGCAAACCAATTGGCATTCATTAAAGCATAACTTTTTGTAGCTTTGATTTTCTTACAAAATCGAATTTATGTCTGAACAAAAACGCCTTTTTCTAGTTGACGCCTATGCACTAATTTTTAGAGGCTATTATGCCTTTATAAAAAACCCAAGAATAAACTCTAAGGGTGTGGACACTTCTGCCATTATGGGCTTTATGAACTCACTTTTAGATGTGATAAAACGTGAACGTCCCGATCATTTGGCCGTTTGTTTTGACAAAGGTGGTAGTGCTGATCGTGTCGAAATGTTTGAGGCTTACAAGGCCAATCGTGATGAAACTCCCGAAGCTATTAAAGTAGCTGTGCCTTACATTCAAGAAATTTTGAAAGCCATGCACATACCTATTATGGTAAAAGAAGGCTATGAAGCTGATGACGTTATTGGAACGCTTTCAAAACAAGCCGAAAAAGAAGGATACCAAACCTTTATGGTTACACCAGATAAGGATTTTGCCCAATTGGTTTCAGAAAATATTTTTATGTACAGACCCAAATCTTTTGGTGGTGGTTATGAAGTTTGGGGCATTCCCGAAGTTCAGAAAAAGTTTGAAGTAGAACGCCCAGAACAAGTTATAGACTTTTTGGGTATGATGGGCGATTCCAGTGACAATATTCCTGGGTTACCTGGTGTTGGTGAAAAAACAGCCAAAAAATTTATTGCAGCTTATGGAAGTATGGAAGGCTTATTGGAAAACACCCATGAGCTTAAGGGCAAAATGAAAGAGAAAGTTGAAGCCAATAAAGAATTGGGGTTGCTATCTAAAAAATTAGCGCGCATTATGTTGGATGTTCCGGTTGAATTTGATGCTAAAGATTTTGAATTGGATCATCCTGATATTGAAACCGTAAAAACTATTTTTCAGGAATTGGAGTTTAGAAGATTAACCGAAAATTTCCTGAAAACATTTGCCACTGAAACAGAAACTCATACAACTACTGCTGGAGCTGCTAAACCTGAAGAAAAACCCAAGCCAAAACCAACAAGCACCGCTGGTTCTGGGCAATTTTCATTATTTGGAAACAATGGTGACACTTCAGAAACTGGCAGCGAAACAAGTAATACATTTACAAGAAAAACTGCTGAAACCACGAGTCATTTTTACCAAAGTGTCACACCAGGTATGGCGACAAAGCTGTTTATTAAAAATTTAATGACTCAAACCAGTGTCTGTTTTGATACCGAAACGACAAGCATCAATCCTATTGAAGCGGAATTGGTTGGTATTGCATTTTCTTGGGAAACAGGTAAAGGTTTTTATGTAGCTTTTTCTGAAGATAGAAATGAAGCCCAAGAATTAATTGAGCAATTACGTCCGTTTTTTGAAAGTGAATCCATTGAAAAAATTGGTCAGAATTTAAAATACGACATCAAGGTTTTAGCCAAATATAATATTGTCGTAAAAGGCAAACTCTTTGATACCATGTTAGCGCATTATCTGATCAATCCTGATATGCGACACAATATGGATGTATTGGCAGAGACCTATTTGAATTACTCGCCAATTTCTATTGAAACCCTAATTGGAAAGAAAGGCAAAAACCAATTATCCATGCGAGACGTTGCTTTGGACAAACAAACTGAATATGCTGTTGAAGATGCCGATATTACCCTTCAACTAAAAGAACATTTTCAAAATGAATTGGGCGAAGCCAATACTCAGAAACTATTTGATGAGATTGAAATTCCACTGCTACGTGTTTTAGCAGCAATGGAATTGGAAGGCATTAACTTGGACAAAGACTTTTTAAACGCTCTATCAGATCAACTCGATAAAGACATTACAAATCTTGAACAAAAAATATACGCTGAAGCAGGCGAAGAATTTAACATTGCATCGCCTAAACAATTAGGAGTAATTTTATTTGAAAAAATGAAATTGGTCGATAAACCTAAAAAGACCAAGACAGGTCAGTATTCGACCGCCGAGGACGTTTTGAGTTATTTGGCAAAAGATCATGAAATCATTCAGAATATTTTAGATTTTAGAGGTTTGAGTAAACTCAAAAGCACCTACGTAGATGCCTTACCGCTTCAAGTAGAACCCTCTACGGGTCGCGTACATACTGATTATATGCAAACCGTAGCAGCAACTGGGCGTTTAAGCAGCAACAATCCAAATTTGCAAAACATACCAATCCGAACAGAACGTGGTCGACAAGTGCGAAAAGCATTTATCCCCAGAAATGCGGATTATACGCTTCTAGCTGCCGATTATTCCCAAATAGAACTCCGCATAATCGCTGCTTTGAGTGAAGAAGAAACCATGATCGAAGCCTTTAAAAACGGTGAGGATATTCACGCCTCAACAGCTTCAAAAGTTTTTAATGTTTCTATTTCTGAAGTAACACGTGAGCAACGCAGTAATGCCAAAACCGTAAACTTTGGTATTATATATGGTGTTTCTGCTTTTGGTTTGAGCAACCAAACCGATTTGTCACGTAGTGAATCCAAAGAGCTCATAGACACGTATTATGAAACCTATCCCAAATTAAAAAGCTATATAGGCAAACAAGTCGACTTTGCACGAGACCATGGCTATGTACAGACTGTTTTAGGGCGTCGAAGGTATTTAAAGGATATTAATTCCAGAAATGCTGTGGTACGAGGTGCTGCGGAACGCAACGCTGTAAATGCACCTATTCAAGGTAGCGCTGCAGACATTATTAAAATAGCTATGATAAATATTTATCAGAAACTAGAAGCTGGTAAATATAAAAGTAAAATGCTTTTACAGGTTCATGATGAATTGGTTTTTGATATTTACAAACCTGAATTGGAAACCATGAAATCGCTTATTAAAACAGAAATGGAGAACGCTTTCAAATTGGAAGTTCCACTAGATGTTGATTTAGATATTGGTGACAATTGGTTGGAAGCGCATTAAATTTTTGTAATTGCCTTTTCTAAAATCTCTTTTACTTGAAGTTTTAAGCTTTCAGGTTCAATTATTTTGGCATAATCTGAAAATACAATGTACCATCTTGAAAAGCCATGCTCAACAAAAGATGTCATGAATGTCATTTCTACTTGGTTTCCTTTTACTTTTTCAGAGACAAAACCATGTTGCATTTTACTATTGTTAATATATCGCACCACACTTTTATCAACAGAAATCACAACTTTTGTTTTTGGTATATTTTCATGCTGACTGCGGTATTCATCTAACGTAATGTGTTCTCTCGTAAAATTATTTTGAGTTGATTTTATAGCTAGCATTCTATCGGTTCTAAATTGTCTGTAATCATTTCTTAAATGGCAAAAAGCTAATACATACCAAAATCCTGATTCGTGATAAATACCCACAGGTTCTACAAAACGTTCAGAAGGTGCTTCTCTATTTAATGCTTGATATTTTAAAAATACCTGTCTTTTTTCAGCAATACTTTCAAACAAGGTTTCAAGTGCATTTGGCAGACTATCATTAAACAATTTATGTGTAGGGTCAACCAGTATTTGTGATTCTAAAGCAGAAATCCAATCTTTTTCACGACCACGCAACACTGATTTTAGCTTCATCATAGCAGACTCGTAGTAATTCCCTAATGATTTATCTACAAACTTCTGCATTAATTTTTCGGCTGCCACAAAACTCCCTACTTCCTCTCTAGTAAACATAACAGGAGGCAAACGGTATCCTTCCATAATTGAATAGCCTACACCTGCCTCACTTATAATTGGTACTCCCGAAGCTTCAAGAGTTCGTATATCACGATAAATGGTGCGCAGGCTCACCTCAAATCTATCAGCTAATTCTTGTGCCTTTACAATACGTTTAGATTGTAACTGAATGAGAATGGCTACAATTCTATCAAAACGTTTTACCGTGTCTAAACTCATAATGTGATAACATATTTCCCAAAGATAGGATTTCAGGCCGAAGTATTTTTCAAATTTTAGCTTCAACATAATAACTATACTTTATATGCAAATAAACGTACAGTAAGTGACAACCGCTTGTCAATAGTCTATTTTAAAATTTATTTTTTGCTACTGACATAAAGCTGTCACCTCCTCATTATAATTTTGGTTCAAATAATAAAATTTACAATTATGGAATCAACAGCAAACACATTATTAGAACAAGTAATTACTCCTTCCGAATTATTAGCACACCGGCAAGGACATCGAGGTTTAACCCGAAGAGCTATTGAAGCTTTTCCTGAAGAAGCTTTTTTTAGCTACTCTATTGGAGGTATGCGCACTTTTGCCGATATGGTTATGGAACTTTTAGGTATAGCTGGACCTGGTATTAAAGAAATTGCAACAGGAGAAGTCCAAAAACTAATTGAAGAAGTAGACCACGGCAACAAAAAGGCAAAAATTCTAGAACTTTGGGATGAAGCCACTGATGAAATAAACAGCTATTGGGTAAAGATAAAACCAGAGCAGTTTCAACAAAACATTAAAATCTTTGGTCAATATGAAGGTACGGTTTGGTCATCAATCTTTTATTTTATTGATAATGAAATCCATCATCGCGGACAAGGCTTTGTGTATTTACGTGCTTTAGGTATTGAACCTCCATTTTTTTATGAACGCTAAAAAATACAACATGAAAACTATTTTGGTTTTTAAAACATCTATAACAAAAAAAAGAGAAGTCCGTTTTGTAACACCTTTTTTAAATAAGTTGTTGACCAAAACCGATTATTGGAATTTTGACCTAGAGGATTGTGACAATATCCTTCGGGTTGAAACCCAAAACGCAAAAGCCATTACTATTGCATCATTATTCCACCATTTAGGTTTTTATTGCGAAGAGTTACAATAATATATTAAAACCTTATAGTATGCTTTTTATATACAAATTCGACTAATAAACACTTCATAATCATCTAAAGCAATCAAACACCTTATACACAGCCAATAAAAAATAGCCCTACACTATTTGGTAATCAAATATATAATCGTAAATTTGCAAACTCTTTTTGGGAGAGGAATGTTTAATAAGAAAAATTAATACGTGTGGACACATTAAGCTACAAAACGATTTCAGCAAACAAAGCTACTGTTAATAAAGAGTGGGTTTTGGTTGATGCTGAAGGTCAGACGCTTGGTCGTTTATCATCAAAAGTTGCAAAACTTTTAAGAGGTAAGCACAAGCCAAACTTCACACCTCATGTTGATTGTGGTGATAACGTAATTGTTATCAATGCAGAAAAAATCAACTTAACTGGAAACAAATGGACAGATAAATCTTATATCCGTCACACAGGTTATCCAGGTGGTCAAAGAAGTTTATCTGCTACTGAATTGTTTGGAAAAGATCCAGCAAGATTAGTAGAAAAATCAGTTAAAGGAATGTTACCTAAAAATAAATTAGGTGCCGATTTATTCCGTAACCTTAACGTTGTTGTTGGTTCAGAACACGCTCACGAAGCGCAAAAGCCAAAAACAATTAATTTAAACGAATTTAATTAATGGAAGTAATTCACAAAATTGGCCGTAGAAAGACGGCTGTTGCTCGTGTATACGTTGCCAAAGGAAAAGGTAACATTACGGTGAACAAAAAAGACATGGCGGTTTATTTTCCTACTGCAACATTGCAGTACAAAGTAAACCAACCTTTAGCTATGACTAACAATGATGGCAACTTTGATATTACAGTAAATGTATATGGAGGTGGCATTACAGGTCAAGCTGAAGCTATCCGTTTGGCATTATCTCGTGCTATGTGCGAAGTTGATGCAGAAAACAGATTAATTTTAAAACCAGAAGGTTTATTAACAAGAGATCCAAGAATGGTTGAACGTAAGAAATTCGGTCAGAAGAAAGCTCGTAAGAAATTTCAATTCTCTAAACGTTAATTTTATCAACTGGATTGGGAAAGTTTTACAATACTTTCTCAATCTGGTTAAATCAAAACACAAATTTTAACCCAGTTATTGTTGCCCATGACATTATGTGTTAGGGTTTAGTTTAGCATCTAAATGGTTAAGGCGATTTAAACAAAGACCACTTAATCATTGCTAATTCAACAGAACGTAAACTATTACAAAAATGGCAGTAGAAGTAAAAGAACTACTAGAAGCAGGTGTACACTTTGGACACTTGACACGTAAGTGGGATCCAAACATGGCTCCTTACGTATATATGGAGCGTAACGGCATCCATATTATCAACCTTTACAAAACAGCAGCTAAAATGGAAGAGGCTGGAGCAGCATTAAGTAAAATTGCAGCTTCGGGTCGTAAAATTTTATTTGTAGCTACTAAAAAACAAGCAAAAGATATCGTTGCAGAAAAAGCTGGCGCTATCAACATGCCTTACATCACTGAAAGATGGCCAGGTGGTATGTTAACCAATTTTGTTACTATTAGAAAAGCCGTTAAGAAAATGGCTTCTATTGATAGAATGAAGAAAGATGGTACTTTTAATTCTTTATCTAAAAAAGAGCGTTTACAAGTTGATCGTCAACGTGCTAAATTAGAAAAGAATTTAGGTTCTATTTCAGATATGACACGTTTACCAGGGGCTTTATTTGTTGTTGACATCAAGCGTGAGCATATTGCAATTAAAGAAGCTCAAAAATTAAACATTCCAATCTTTGCTATGGTTGATACCAATTCTGACCCACGTCAGGTTGATTATGTTATCCCAGCAAACGATGATGCTTCTAAATCAATAGACAAAGTATTATCATACGTTGCAGATTCAATCGCTCAAGGTTTATCTGAACGTAAAGCTGAAAAAGATGGTGCTAAAGCAGAAAAAGCTGCACCTAAAGCAAAAGCTGCACCTGCTAAAAAAGCAGTTGCTGCAACAGAAGAGGAAGAATAAAAAAATAAACAAAACTATTAAAGTCGTTTAATACGTTTCTTCCTTAAGAAATAACATTAAACGACTTTTTTAAATTAAAAAATATTATGGAAGCTATAAAAATAACAGCAGCAGAAGTAAATAAATTAAGACAAGCTACAGGTGCCGGAATGATGGACTGTAAAAAAGCTTTAGTTGAAGCTGAAGGTGATTTTGACAAAGCCATTGAAGTACTTCGTAAGAAAGGACAGAAAGTAGCCGAAAAAAGAGCCGATAGAGATTCATCTGAAGGTGCTGCAATTGCTAAAATTAATGATGACAATACAGCTGGCGTTGCTATTGTTTTAGGTTGTGAAACAGATTTCGTTGGTAAAAACGAAAACTTTGTAGCGTTAGCTAATGATTTAGCCGAAGCTGCTTTAAATTACAATTCTAAAGAAGAATTTTTAGCTGCTGATTTCGGGGGTATGACCGTTGCTGAAAAATTAACAGAGCAAACTGGTGTAATTGGTGAAAAGCTAGACATTACTGCTTTTGAAAAATTAGAAGCTCCTTATGTTGGACAGTATGTTCACATTAACAAGATTGCTGCTTTAGTTGGATTGTCTTCTAAAGTTGATAATGCTGAAACTTTAGTTAAAGATGTCGCTATGCAAGTAGCATCAATGGGAGCAACTTCATTATCGTACAAAGATTTTGATCCTGCTTACGTTGCAGCAGAAACTGAAGCAAGAATTGCTGTTATTGAAAAAGAAAATATTGAATTAGGTCGTTTAGGAAAAACCCTAAAAAATGTACCGCAATATATTTCTATGGCACAATTAACTCCTGAAGTTTTAGCACAAGCTGAAGAAGCTGCTAAAGCCGAATTAAAAGCTGAAGGTAAGCCAGAACAAATTTGGGATAGAATTCTTCCAGGTAAAATGGAGCGTTATATTTCTGATAACACAACATTAGACCAAGAGCAATGTCTTTTAGACCAAAAGTTCATTAAAGATGAAAAGCAAACGGTTGCACAATATGTGGCTTCCTATGGTGATGTTGAAATCACTGGATTCAAACGTGCTACAGTAGGATAATTATTTATCATATAATTTACTAAAGCCTCTCATGAAATTGGGAGGCTTTTTTATTGCAATTCCGTTTAAAAAATCTCAATTCAAAAACAAAAAAATTGTGTAGTTTTGCTAAACGCTCAAAAGTAACCATGAAATACAAAAGAATACTCTTAAAACTTTCAGGAGAAGCCTTAATGGGAAATCGCCAATACGGCATAGATCCTGACCGTTTAGCTGAATATGCAAATGATATTAAAACCATAACAGATCAAGGTGTAGAAGTTGCCATTGTAATCGGTGGTGGTAATATTTTTAGAGGTGTTGCTGGTGCGAGCAATGGTATGGATCGTGTTCAAGGAGATCACATGGGTATGCTAGCAACTGTAATAAATGGTTTGGCTTTGCAAAGTGCATTGGAAAATGCAGGTGTACCAACCCGATTACAGACAGCCATAAAAATTAATGAAGTTGCCGAGCCCTTTATACGTAGAAAAGCTATGCGCCATTTGGAAAAAGGTCGTGTGGTGATATTTGGAGGCGGAACCGGTAACCCATATTTCACAACCGATTCAGCTGCTGTGTTACGTGCCATAGAAATTGAAGCCGATGTTATTTTAAAAGGCACTCGCGTTGATGGTATTTACACATCAGATCCTGAAAAAGATGCCAACGCCATTAAATTTGACCACATAACATTTGATGATGTGTTGCGTAAAGGTTTAAAAGTTATGGATACAACTGCTTTTACATTAAGTCAGGAAAATGAATTACCAATTATTGTATTTGACATGAATAAAAAAGGTAATTTGCTTAAAGTCGTATCAGGAGAAAAAATAGGAACCAAAGTTAATTTATAATTGTGGCGTATTTTTTGAGTACGTTATTTTAAATTTAATTTTTTAGAAATGGAAGACATACAATTTATATTAGACACTGCTAAAGAAGCCATGGATGCTGCTATTAAGCATTTAGAAAAACAATTGGTCAATATACGAGCTGGCAAGGCAAGTCCAGCCATGTTAGGGAGCGTTATGGTTGACTATTACGGTTCTCAAACGCCATTAAACCAAGTTGCCAACGTAAACACTCCTGATGGAAGAACTATTACAGTACAACCTTGGGAAAAAGCTATGCTTCAAGAAATTGAACGAGGTATTATGCATGCTAATTTAGGGTTCAACCCTATGAATAATGGTGAGTCTATAATTATAAATGTTCCACCTTTAACAGAGGAGCGCAGATCTTCTCTAGCCAAACAAGCAAAGGCTGAAGCCGAGGATGCTAAAGTTGGAATTAGAAATGCCAGAAAAGAGGCTAATCACGAAATTAAAAAATTGGAAGACGCTTCTGAAGACCTAAAAGGAAATGCTGAAATAGACATTCAAACGATGACCGATAAATATGTTGAAAAAATTGATCATATTTTCGAAAACAAAGAAAAGGAAATTATGACCGTATAATTTTTAAAAGCAACTTTTTTGAAGTTGCTTTTTTTATATAATTATAGTATATATTATCTCTTAAGTATTCAACAAATACATAGGTTTTTGCTACCTTTGCCGTTCGTTTGAAACCTTATGTTTAAATTACTTACAAAGAATTTTTGGGACGTTGTTGCTAGACTAATTTTAAGAAATAAAATTGGTATTCTGGTTGTTATTTTAATAACCACTATTTTTTTTAGCAGACAATGGGACAATATGCGTTTCACCTATACAGAAGCCAATTTATTGCCTGATGATCATCCTGTTACGGTTACATATAATGAATTTTTTGAAATCTTTGGCGAAGAAGGCAACCTAGTTGTATTAGGTGTTAAGGATTCGTCATTATTTACGGTCCAAAAACTTAATGCATGGAATAATTTTTCAGAGCAATTCAAAACATTTGATGAGGTTGAAGCCGTAATTTCATTAAAAGATTTAAAAAAACTTAAAAAAGATACCGAACACGAACGCTTTGTTCTGGAGTCTTTTATAACCGATTCTATTTCGAGCGCAGAGGAAATTTCAAAGCTTAAGGAAGATTTATTTGAAAAATATCCCTTTTACGATAATTTCCTATTCAATAAAGAGACTCAAACTATTCGTACAGCCATTTATCTAAAGAAAGATATTGTCAATACTGCTGTTCGTAAAGATTTTGTATTTAACGATTTAATTCCGCTTATAGAAGAGTTTGAAAGCGCATACAACCTGGATGTTCGTGCCTCGGGTATGCCTTATGTAAGAACACTAAATGCACAAAACATAGTTGATGAAATAGGTGTTTTTATTGGTGCTGCATTATTAGTCACCTCACTTATTTTCTTTTTCTTTTTCCGTTCGTTTAGGGCCACCTTAATTTCCATGTTTGTGGTGTGTTTAGGTGTTATGTGGACATTTGGAATTATAGGATTATTGGAGTATGAAATAACGGTTTTAACGGCCTTAATCCCACCATTAATTATAGTAATTGGTATACCAAATTGTATTTTCTTAATTAACAAGTATCAGCATGAGGTAAAACTTCATGGTAATAAAGTCAAGTCATTACAACGCGTTATTACCAAAATTGGTAACGCAACCCTAATGACCAATGTTACTACTGCTTCTGGCTTTGCTACGTTTATGTTAACAGAAAGCACTTTACTTAAAGAATTTGGTTTGGTAGCATCCTTGAGTATTTTGGCCATATTCATTTTGTGCCTTCTTATTATTCCTATTATATACACCTTTTTACCTTACCCAAAAGATCGCCATTTAGAACACTTAAACAAACGCTGGATTGGCGGTTTTGTTGATTGGATGGAGCGCATGGTAAAACAAAGACGTATTACCATCTATATTGCTTCAATAGTGCTTTTGGTGGTAAGTATGATTGGAATGAACCAAATTAGAATTTCTGGTAGCCTTATTGAGGATATGTCTAAAACCTCTGGTTTTTTTGAAGACATTCGATTTTTTGAAGAAGAGTTCAATGGTATTATGCCTTTGGAAATTCTAGTGGATACTAAACGTAAAAAGGGCGTCACTAAATTATCAACTTTAAAACGTATGGATGAGTTAGAGGAACTTATAATAGAAACTCCAGAATTGTCCAAACCCATTTCTGTTGTTGGCCTTGTGAAATATGCCAAACAAGCCTACACCAATGGCAATCCAAAATACTACCAGTTACCTACCAGTCAGGAAAACTTATTTATCTCTTCTTACATAAAAAATTCAACTTCAGAAGTTGACTTGTTAAAGGATTTTGTTGATAGCACAGGCCAATATGCCCGAATTACCACATTTATGAAGGATGTAGGAACTGACAAAATGGAGCGTATTGAAGAGAATATACAGACCGAAATCGACAAAGTTTTTCCTGAAGAAAAGTACGACATAACCATAACTGGCAAAGCTTTGGTTTTTCAAAAAGGAACCAAATATCTGGTTAAAAATCTAGCTATATCACTGACCTTAGCCATATTTTTGATATCCTTATTTATGGCCTATATGTTTCGTTCCTTTAGAATGATAATTATATCCCTAATCCCAAACTTACTTCCGCTGGTTATTACAGCTGGGCTTATGGGTTTTTTAGGTGTTCCTATAAAACCTTCAACAATTTTAGTATTTAGTATTGCCTTTGGTATCTCGGTTGATGATACCATTCATTTTCTAGCAAAATACAGACAAGAGTTACAAGCCAATCATTGGAAAATTAGAGTTTCCGTTTATGCTGCCTTACGTGAAACTGGTGTAAGTATGTTTTATACATCCATCGTTTTATTTTTCGGTTTTTCGGTGTTTACAATATCCAGTTTTGGTGGCACAGTGGCATTAGGAGCTCTGGTTTCTGCCACCTTGTTGTTTGCCATGTTATCTAACTTGTTATTGCTCCCCTCTTTGTTATTGTCATTAGAACGCAGTATCGCTAATAAAGAAGTATTAAAAGAGCCAAGCATTAATATTATTCCTGACGATGATGATGACAACGATATAATTGAAAACAACTAAAAATTATACACTTTTGGCTTGAATAAATATCATGGTCAGGCTTGAAAGCCACTAGGCTTTTTTTATATTTGCAATCAAAATTTTAGTCACATGAAAACGTACACAGTTGCGGAATTACTTGAGAAGAATCTTGTTTTACAAGAAGTAGAAGTTAAAGGTTGGGTTCGTACATTTAGAGCCAACAGATTTATTGCCTTAAATGATGGCTCTACTTTAAATAACATTCAATGTGTTGTAGATTTTGAAAATCTTGACGAGTCGGTTTTAAAACGTATCACAACCGGTGCTGCTGTTCATATTATAGGCGAGTTAACCGAAAGTCAAGGGAAAGGACAAAATGTAGAAATTCAGGTGTCTAAAATTGATGTTTTAGGCGATTCAGATCCTGAAACCTACCCTATTCAACCTAAAAAACACTCGTTTGAATTTTTAAGAGAAAACGCTCATTTGCGTACAAGAACCAATACGTTTAGCGCCGTTATGCGACTGCGCTCTTCGTTATCGTTTGCCATACACCAATATTTTAATGAGAATGGTTTCTACTACATGCATACGCCAATTATTACAGGTAGCGATGCCGAAGGTGCAGGTGAAATGTTTAGGGTAAGCGCATTGAATGCTAAAAATCCACCTTTAACAGAAGATGGTGAAGTAAATTATAAAGAAGACTTTTTTGGAAAGGAAACCAACTTAACAGTTTCAGGACAGTTGGAAGCCGAAACCTACGCTATGTCATTGGGTAAAGTCTATACATTTGGACCAACCTTTAGAGCCGAAAACTCTAACACATCACGTCATTTAGCTGAATTCTGGATGATTGAGCCTGAAGTAGCGTTTATGGATTTGGATGGCAATATGGATTTGGCTGAAGATTTCATGAAGTATGTTTTAAAGTATGTATTAGAACATAATTCAGATGATTTAGCCTTTTTAGAAAAACGTCTTTTGGACGAGGAAAAAACTAAACCTCAAGCCGAGCGTTCTGAAATGAGCCTTATTGAAAAAATTAAATTCGTTGTCGATAATAATTTCAAGCGTGTAAGCTACACGGAAGCTATTGATATTTTAAAAAATAGTAAGCCTAACAAGAAAAAGAAATTCAAATATCTTATTGAAGAATGGGGAGCCGATTTACAAAGTGAGCATGAACGCTATCTTGTTGAGAAACACTTTAAGTGCCCTGTAATTTTATTTGATTACCCAGCTAACATTAAAGCGTTTTATATGCGTTTAAATGAAGACGGAAAAACCGTACGCGCCATGGATATCTTATTCCCTGGAATTGGTGAAATGGTAGGTGGCTCACAACGTGAAGAACGTTTGGATGTTTTAAAAGAGAAAATGGCTGCTTTAGATATTGATGAACAAGAATTATGGTGGTATTTAGACTTGCGCAAGTATGGAACCGCTGTTCATTCTGGCTTTGGTCTAGGTTTTGAGCGCTTGGTTATGTTCGCCACAGGAATGGGTAATATTCGTGATGTTATACCATATCCAAGAACACCGCAAAATGCTGAATTCTAGATTGTATTCCTGTGTGCCACATTGAATTTGTCGAAATAAAGACAGGAATTACACTTAATCAAATTATAAGATAATTATCAAAAACAATCTGCGTTAAATTATTTATGTAGATTGTTTTTTTTATTTTTATAAAAACCCAAATAACAGCATGCTAAAGCAGTATTTACAATTTAAATTATCGCAAAAATTATCCCCTCAACAGATTCAGTTAATGAAACTGATTCAACTACCTACACAAGCTTTTGAACAACGTTTAAAACAAGAACTTGAGGAGAACCCAGCTTTAGAAGGTGGTAAAGAATCGCTAGACGATGATTTTGATGACAATTTTGATAATAGTACTGACGACTATGACGATAATGAGTCTATTAACTCTGAAGACATCAACGTTGATGAATATTTGAGTGATGATGAAATACCAGATTATCGCACCCAAGCTAATAATTATAGTGCCGACGATGATGAAAAGTCTGTGCCTTATGCTGCAGGAACGTCGTTTACCCAACATTTAATCAATCAATTAAACACCTTTAGGTTAACCGATGAGGAACGTGATATTGCTGAATTTTTAGTAGGTAGTGTAGACGAAAGCGGTTATATACGTCGCGAAGTAAGTGATATTATGGACGACTTGGCATTTACCCAGAATGTTTACACAACAGAAGATAAAATTGAAGCGGTATTTAAAATTGTGCATCAGTTAGACCCAGCAGGTGTTGGCGCTAGAAATCTTCAAGAATGTTTAAGCATTCAATTGCACCGAAAAGAAAAAACTGCAGATACTGAACTTGCTATACAAATTATTGATAATGCCTTTGAGCAATTTAGCAAAAAGCATTATAAAAAACTGCTTCAGAAATTTGACATAACCGAAGACCAATTAAAAGGTGCCATAGGTATTATTGAGCATTTAAATCCTAAACCTGGAGGCTCTTACGCTGGTAATAACCGTATAGTTGAACATGTTGTCCCCGATTTTGCCATTAAAATTGTTGATGGTGAATTGGAATTAACCTTAAATGGCAGAAATGCTCCAGAGTTGCATGTTTCCCGAGAGTACAACAATATGCTAAAGGGTTATAAAGACTCTAAAGAAAAATCGAAATCGCAGAAAGATGCTGTTCAATTTATCAAACAAAAATTAGATGCTGCCAAATGGTTTATTGAAGCCATTAAGCAACGCCAACAAACTTTATTTGTCACCATGAGTGCCATTATGCACTACCAAAAAGACTATTTTTTAACTGGTGACGAGCGTAAATTACGTCCAATGATTTTAAAAGATATAGCTGATGAAATTGACATGGATGTTTCTACTGTTTCTCGTGTGGCCAATAGTAAATATGTTGACACGCCTTATGGTACAAAACTCATTAAGGATTTCTTTTCTGAATCTATGACAAATGATCAAGGTGAAGAAGTTTCTACTCGAGAGATTAAAAAAATTCTAGAAACGGTTATTGAAGAAGAAAACAAAAAGAAACCGCTTACCGATGAGGCTCTAGCTAAAATTCTTAAAGAAAAAGGATACCCTATAGCAAGACGAACAGTGGCCAAATATAGAGAACAATTGGATATTCCAGTTGCCAGATTGCGTAAAAAAATATAATGCATCAAATACTAAAAGGTTTATCGTTTGTTTTTCACCCTATAATAATGCCGCTATTGGGTGTTGTATTTTACTTTTCTAAATCGCCACGCTATATTCCCTATCAAATAGTTCAAGCTAAACTTATCTCACTATTTATTTTAACGGTTTTATTACCAATACTACTTTACTATTTACTTAAAACTTTAGGCAAAGCTACATCTATTTATTTATCAAACACGAAAGAGCGTATTATTCCATTACTATTAAATTCGGTTATAACCGCTTTAATTTTAATTCGCGTGCTCCCTAGCGATGAGATTATAGAACTCCATTACTTTTTTGTTGGTATTCTGTTTTCAAATCTTACCTGTTTGTTCTTGGCTATTTTGAAGTTCAAAGCCAGTATACACATGATTGCGGTTGGAGGTATATTTATGTTTTTTGTGGCTTTAAGTATTCATTTTAGTATTAACATAAATGGAACATTAGCTTTAATGGCTATCATTATTGGGGCTGTTGCCACTTCTCGTTTAGATTTAAATGCTCATGACTTTAAAGAATTGCTTGTTGGCTTCTTTATAGGTGTTGTACCACAGCTTATTTTGGTAAATTATTGGTTATAGCAAATAAAATATTAGTCCTACTTTAAGCGCATTCATATCGGTACTAAAATTACTGCTACTATTGATGTCACCTAAAATTGGATTAAGTCCATAATAAAAATAAATATTCCATGTATTATATCCCGCACTTATGGTTAACCCATATTGAAAATCACTAATGCTCTTAATATTGTTATTTTTAATTTTTCCTAATTCTCCTTTATATTTAGAACTGGTGGCAAAAACATACTCAATATTTAAACCTGTATAAATTCGCCAAAATTTATATTCGGATTGGGTAGATGTTCGCCATCTTATTTGGATTGGTAAATTCACAGTGTAAATCGTGAACTTATTTTTAGAGTACCCTATATTCTCTTCATCCAAAATGATGTAATCGTAATTTCCATTGCTATCTTTAGTGATTAATAGATTGTTGTTATAGGAATCTGCCGAAACACCTAAACCCACACCAAGTCCAAAGTTTCTATTTTTATTTAACGGAATATCTCGAATATACCCTAAATGAAATCCACTCGAAAATCCGCTTTGAGAGAGTCCGTTTGGCTTTTTACCCAGAATATTATAGGTAATGGCTGCATAAAATTGGTCTTCTAAATAGCGTGGATCTTCAATTTTAGAAATAGTATCTTGTTCTTTTTGTGCCATAGATTGTTGAAACCAAAGAATTCCGACAAGTAATAAAAATATATGCTTCATGGTATTGACTAACAAGATGAATTTAATAAAAAAAGACGTACTGATTTCTCAATACGTCTTTAAATTATAAAATTAAGAGTAAATTATTGGTTAAGGCTTGCAATAGCATCGCCTTGTCTAGTTTTATAATTAATTTTAAGGGCGTTAACTTTACGTAATTCCTGCTTAATATCAGAAACAAGTCCCATATTCGTTTCTTTATCCACACTTAAAACGGTGGTTAAAAACGGAATTTCTTCCTCACGCTTACTAGCACGCTCTGCTGCAATAAATGCTGCAATTTCTGACACATCAGCAAACTTATCATTTAATTGAACTCTAGCAACTGTACCCATATCTTTATAAGCACTACTAGGTTTACCTGCATAAATATACATTAACAAATTACGCTTAGCTAGCTTTTCAACCTGATCTGCAGCTGGTAATCTATTTTCAATTTTTAATGTGTTCTGACGCATAACTGTTGCAACCATAAAGAAGAATAACAGCATAAATACAATATCAGGTAATGATGCTGTAGAAATTGCCGGTAAATCACCTCCTTTTTTCTTTTTAAATTTAGACATAAATTATACGTTTTTATCTAATTAGACTTTCTTGGTTCCGCTTCAGAGAATTTCTGTGGGATTAAAAGCTTAATAGCTTCTAACTTATCCTTCAAGAACGCTTTCTCTTCGCGAGTAGTTCTAGCATCGTTGTATTTCTTTTCCGCTTCAACATAGCTCATATTCAAGTTTGGATAATCAATCACAAACTCTCTATTACGCAACTCGTTATAAGCTGCAATAATCTCGTTCTGAACTGCTATATAAGTTTCATAACTTGTAAATCTATCATTTTGTAAAGAAATAATAGCCTTATCAAAATTATCTGAAGAACTTGGATTACGTTTTCCTTTACAACGCTTACATGCATCTTCACCTGTACCTCCTCCATTATCTAAAAAAGCAACGGCTTCTTTTCTTAAATCTTTCAACTTAATCTCTCTACCTTCATTACCATTTGATTCCAAAAGAAGCTGGTTATATCTATTAACAGTAACTTGAAAAATGTTTCTTTTTTTAATAATAGGCGGTTCGGTTTCTTCTATTGGTGGCAACTTTCGATTTAGACCAGAGTCTATTTCAATGGTAGTTGTTACCAAGAAGAATATTAATAATAAGAAAGCAATGTCAGCCATTGAGCCTGCATTCACTTCCGGTGCTGATCGTTTTGCCATAATATTTATTTATTCAACATTTTTTTTACGCCTGAAAATAACATGGCTCCTCCGGCAATTAATACCAGAAAATAAAACATGTATAAACCTGCGCCTACCATTTTAGAACCATTTGCAGATAAAACTTCGCCGTCTCGTAAAGGTGTTTCAACGCCTGTAGCAAACGCGAAGTAGCAAATTAATGCTAACAATACAAAGGCTCCTACTCCTACTAAAGTATTCTTAAGTGTAGCTGTATTTGTAAACAGATTCTTTAAAACAAAGACCAATACAAATAACAACGTAATGCCCATAATAATGTAAGCTACAATTGCCATTGGTTCAACAATAGCAGTATCGCCCATTTCGGCAGCAGCTTTGATAGCCTCATCTCCTTCATTAATAATTCTAATTAAAAAGACAATTCCTGCCAGTCCTAAAACAGCTGCTACTATTTTTAAAATTTTGTGTAAATTCATAATTTAAAAATTATTGCTGTTAGTAATTACTTCTTGTTTCTAATCAATAAATCCATTAATGTTATAGAAGCATCTTCCATATCATTTACGATACTATCAATTTTAGCAATAATATAGTTGTAGAAAATTTGAAGAATAATCGCCACAATTAAACCAAATACAGTTGTTAAAAGTGCTACTTTAATACCTCCCGCAACAAGTGATGGTTGCATATCTCCAGCTGCTTGAATTTTATCGAATGCTTGAATCATACCAATTACTGTTCCCATGAACCCTAACATTGGTGCCAAAGCAATAAATAACGAAATCCAAGATACATTTTTCTCTAATTGTCCCATTTGAACACCACCATAAGCAATAACAGCTTTTTCGGCAGCTTCGATACCTTCGTCTGTTCTATCCAATCCTTGATAGAAAATAGAAGCAACAGGTCCTTTTGTATTTCTACAAACTTCTTTTGCTGCATCTACACCACCTGATTGTAATGCATCTTCAACATCTTGAGTTAATTTTTTAGTATTAGTAGTAGAAAGGTTTAAAAAGATAATTCTCTCGATGGCTATGGCTAAACCAAGAATTAAACATAAAAGTACAATACCCATAAATCCTGGTCCACCTTCTATAAAACGTTTTTTAAGCTCTTGGTGAAATCCTAATTCCTCTGCAGCCGTATCATCAGCAGCATCATCTTGAATTGTAGTAACAACTGTATTTGCATTTGTGTTTGCATTTGTAGTTGCGTTAGCTGTTCCGAATGCCATAAAACATAAAATGGCTAGGATAGAAAATAATCTTTTCATTGTTCTTGTTCTTAATTTTATTAGTTAAAGTGTTAAAGATATAAAAAAATTGTAATTAAAAAATTAAAATTACAGCAGAGAGGAAGGGATTCGAACCCTCGATACGCTTTTGGCGTATACACACTTTCCAGGCGTGCGCCTTCGACCACTCGGCCACCTCTCTGTAATTAATTTTATTACAGTGTGCCAAATAACAAAAAAACTAGCAAAGCTGAAAATTTTGTAAGTTAATTTATTGCCATTTTTTAGGTTAACTCCCCTCTTAACGGTGTTTCAAAAACGGTTTTAAAGGTTTTTGATGAAATTTCTTCACCTAATAAATACATTAGCTTTGTTATAGCTGCTTCTGTTGTAATATCCTTTCCTGAAATTACACCTATATTTTTTAGCTGCGAACTTGTTTCGTATTGACCCATATTAACACTACCTCCCGAACATTGAGTTACATTAATAATATGTATATTATTTTTAATAGCTTCTTTTAAAGGTTGGATAAACCAGTCTTCATTTGAAGCGTTGCCGGCTCCATATGTTTCTAATACCACCCCTTTAAGGTTGGGTGTCTTTAAAATACTTTTTAAAATGGTTCCTGAAATTCCTGGAAATAATTTTATTAGGGCAATGTTTGTATCAAATGTTTTATGCACAACTAATTTTTTTCTTGCATTGGGAAGGAAAAGCGCCTCGTTGTTTAGTTTGATATGCACACCTGATTCGGCTAAATGTGGGTAGTTTAGAGATTCAAAGGCTTCAAAATGTTCTGCATTGATTTTAGTGGTTCTGTTACCCCGATATAATTTATATTCAAAATACAAACACACTTCCCTAATTACGGGCTTGTTTCTATATTGCAACGATGCCATTTGAATAGAAGTAATTAAATTCTCTTTTGCATCGGTTCGTAAATCTCCTATGGGTAATTGAGATCCCGTTAATATAACAGGTTTTGCTAAATTTTCTAACATAAAGCTTAATGCTGAAGCCGTGTAACTCATGGTATCACTGCCATGCAACACCACAAAACCATCATAGTTATTATAATTATTTTCAATAATAGTAACTTGCCGAACCCAATAATCTGGGTTCATGTTAGAAGAGTCTATGGGGTCATCAAAAGATACCGTTTCAATATTACAGGTAAGCAGTTTTAATTCTGGAATTCGTTTTAAAAGGTTATTAAAATCAAATGATTTTAATGCACCTGTATTGGGATTTTTAATCATCCCGATAGTACCTCCTGTATATATCAATAGAATGTTTGGGTTGTTGCTTTCCATGAATTAAATATTAAAAACGTCTTTTGAATTTTGAGTCGTAATTTCGGCTATTTCTTCTTGAGGCAACTGGTATAACTCTGAAAGCTTTTCCAAAACCTTAACGATATAACTGCTTTCATTTCGCTTTCCCCTATAAGGTTTTGGAGCTAAATACGGCGAATCGGTTTCTAGAACAATATGTTTTAAATCAATCTCATTAATAAATTGGTCTATTTTACCGTTCTTAAAGGTTACTACTCCACCAATACCTAATTTCATATTAAAGGAAATGGCTCTTTCTGCCTGCTCTTTTGTTCCTGTAAAGCAATGAAAAATTCCATACAAATCGTCTGATTTCTCTGTTTCCAAAACTTCAAAAATTTCATCAAAGGCATCTCGACAATGAATAACTATGGGCAGTTTATACTTTTTAGCCAATTGTATTTGGTGTTTAAATGCTTGTTTTTGAATCTCCAATGTTGATGTATCCCAATATAAGTCAATTCCAATCTCACCAATTGCAAAAAATGATCTTTTAGCCAACATATCTTCCACATGGGCTAATTCCTCTTTATAATTTTCTTTTACCGAAGTGGGATGCAACCCCATCATTAAAAAAACATGTTTCGGAAATTCCTGCTCTAACTGTAGCATGGAATTTGTATATGAAGAATCAATAGCTGGAATGAAAAAACGTGTAACATTATTATCTAAAGCGCGTTTAATCATTTCTGGTCTATCCTCGCCAAAAGCTTCACTATATAAATGCGTATGGGTATCGGTAATTATCATAAGGCAAAAATATATCTTTTTACATTACTATCTTTGCTATAAACTATTAGTTATGGAAAGCATTCAAGATTTTCTCCTAAATAAAGGCTATACCAAGGTTAAATTAAAGCTAACCAAAACCAATCATTTTGAAATTAAAGCAACTATTAATGGTGTTAAAGGGCGTTTTATTTTAGATACTGGCGCATCTAATTCTTGTGTTGGGTTTGATGCTATTGATAATTTTAAATTAAAGGCTAAAGACTCTGAAGTTAAAGCAGCTGGTGCCGGCGCTATTGATATGCTAACACAAATTTCAAAAAAGAATAAACTAAAAATAGGCAAATGGAAACAAGATAAGGTCGCTTTAATCCTATTTAATTTGTCTCATGTTAACACCGCACTTACAAATCATAATGCCGAACCTGTAGATGGCATAATTGGTGCAGACATTTTAAAAAAATCAAAAGCTATCATTGATTACGAAAAGAAATATTTGTATCTAAAAATGTAATGCAATTCTTATAATTTGTTATTTTTATGGCATAATCCAAATCAGTCTTCTACACATGACCCCTTCTATAATTATTGCTGATGATCACCCACTCATGTTAAGAGGTCTGAACGACTTTCTAGAATCAAAAGGGTACAACATTATTGGAAGTGCTACTGATGGTCAAGAAGCATACAATCTTATAATAAAGCTAAAACCACAAATAGCTATTTTAGACATTAGAATGCCTTATAAAACAGGACTGGAGGTAGCAGAGGAGTGTCAAAAAAACAATATTGAAACAAAAATTATTTTAATAACCTTTGATAAAGGTGAGGCTCTTTACGACAGGGCTAAAGATTTAAATGTTTATGGCTATATATTGAAAGAATTTGCCATAGAAGAAATAGAAAAGTGTATTGAGAATGTTAAAAAAGGAAATCCTTACTTTAGTGATGAAATAGCTACTTACCTCACTGAATCTATCCCTTTGGCCAAACCTGTTGACATAAAAGGTTTAACTAAATCTGAATTAAAAATACTTAAGTATATAGCAGATAATTACACCAGCCAAGATATTGCTAATACTCTTAAAATATCTATCAGAACGGTAACAACGCACAGAAGCAATATTGTCCATAAATTAAAGCTTGAGAACCGTCCTTCATCTTTATTTCTTTGGGCAACAAAAAACAAAAGCTTATTATAAAAAATACGTACAAGTACGTATTTTTTAATACCTGATTATTATGTAATTTTACATTGCTATTAATCAAGTTCTATATTTAGGGAGAACTTAAAGGCTTTGAAGCAAATTGTTTTGAAGCCTTTTTTTATGAAAAATACGTATAAGTACGTATTTTTTTTAGTTCTAATTCAACGTACTTTTACACTGCTATTAATTATTACAGGGAATTGTTAGAGGCTCATTACCATTAAAAAGGTTTTGAGCTTCTTTTTTGCAAAAAATACGTATAAGTACGTATTTTTTATACAGTAAATACATCTTAAATTTACATTCCCAAAATTCTTATAATAATGCCTGAACTACCAGAAGACAATTATATTATGGAAACAAATAGCAGCAAAAATACGTACTTTATAATTGGATTAGTCATAGTTGTAATTACTGTAATTTCGATAAATATTCTTGTTAGTTTTTTTTAGTTAGTTAATTACAAGAAAAAAGCGCCAACTATTGAGCTGGCGCTTTTTATTTTTTTATCCTGAAAATATTATAATTCAAGTGCTTGCTTAATATTATTATCCATTAGCAGTTCTGTTGGATTTTCTAAAGCTTCTTTTACAGCTACTAAAAATCCTACAGATTCTTTACCATCTATAATTCTGTGATCGTAAGATAGTGCCACATACATAATTGGTCGGATTTCAACTTTGCCATCAATTGCAACAGGTCTTTCAACAATATTGTGCATGCCTAGTATTCCACTTTGCGGTGGATTTATAATTGGTGTAGACAACATACTGCCAAAAACACCACCATTAGAAATGGTAAATGTACCGCCTGTCATTTCATCTACAGTAATTTGACCATCACGAGCACGAATTGCCAATCGTTTTACTTCGGCCTCTACACCTCTAAACGTTAATTTTTCAGCATTACGAATAACAGGTACCATAAGGCCTTTTGGACCAGATACTGCGATAGAAACATCAACAAAATCATAGCTAATCATTTCCTTACCGTCAATCATTGAATTAACTGCAGGATACATCTTTAATGCTCTAACAACAGCCAAAGTAAAGAATGACATAAAGCCTAAGCTCACACCATGCTTTTCTTTGAACGCTTCTTTATATTCTTTACGTAAGGCAAAAATAGGTGACATATCTACCTCGTTAAAAGTAGTCAACATTGCCGTTGTATTTTTTGCTTCCACTAAACGCTCCGCTACTTTACGTCGTAGCATAGACATTTTACTTCTTGATGTACCTCTTCCTTCTACATTTACCTCTTTACCCATTGATGGAACTGCTTTAACAGCATCTTCTTTAGTAATTCGGCCATCTTTACCTGTGCCAACAACATTCGATACTGATATATCTTTTTCAGCCAATATCTTTTTTGCAGCTGGACTTGCCGTACCTGTTGCATAAGTATTGCTCTCACTACTTACAACAGTTGTTTGAGCTGGTGCTTCGGGAGCCTTATCTTTTATATCTATAGAAGCTGAAGCTTGACCTTCTGGTTTTTCAGCACTAGTATCAATAAGGCAAACCACTTGACCTACTGCAACGGCATCGCCTTCTTCGGCTTTTAGTGTAATTGCCCCACTTGCTTCTGCTGGAAGTTCTAATGTAGCTTTATCACTATCTACTTCTGCAATAGCCTGATCTTTTTCTACATAATCACCGTCTTCTACTAACCAAGTAGCAATTTCGACTTCTGTTATAGATTCCCCAGGAGAGGGAACTTTCATTTCTAAAATCATTCTGTTTCCTATTTTAGTATTCTTTAATTAACGTTGGTTGTTTTTTGTTTTGTCAAAAACATAATCTATCACCTCTTGATGTCTTTTTTTAGAACGCACGGCACTACCAGCTGCTGGCGCACTGTATGCTCGTCTTGAAGCTGCTCTAAACGTTTTGGCTTCATCCAAGTGCATAAGCATATGACTGTAAGCACCCATATTTCTAGGCTCCTCTTGTGCCCAAACTACATCATCAGCACCTTTATATTTGCTTAAAATGTTTCGTATTTCATCAATTGGTAATGGGAACAATTGCTCTATTCTTACCAATGCAACATCATCGCGTTCCAATTTTTCACGTTCTTCCAATAAATCGTAGTAGAATTTACCTGTCATAAAAACTAATGTTTTTATTTTGGAAACTTCAGCTTGCTTATCGTCTATAAGCATTTGGAAACTTCCATTTGCAAACTCATCAACTGTTGAAATAACACGTGGATGCCTCAACAAACTTTTAGGTGTGAAAACAATAAGTGGTTTTCTAAAATTAGCCTTCATTTGTCTACGTAACAAATGATACATATTGGCTGGTGTTGTACAATCGGCAACATACATATTGTCTTTAGCGCACAATTGCAGATAGCGTTCCATACGTGCTGATGAATGTTCTGCGCCTTGACCTTCATATCCATGAGGTAATAACATAACCAAACCATTCTGTAATTTCCACTTATCTTCTGCAGCTGAAATATATTGGTCCAACATGATTTGAGCTCCATTACTAAAGTCTCCAAACTGTGCTTCCCAAATAGTGAGGGTTTTAGGGCTAGCCATTGCATAACCGTAATCAAAACCAACAACACCATATTCTGACAACAACGAATTGTAAATAAAGAATTTGCCTTGATTGTCACTTATAGTATTCAGCAACACAACTTCTTCTTCGCTATCTTCAACTTTAACTACTGCATGACGGTGTGAAAATGTTCCACGTTCAACATCCTGACCTGAAATTCTGACATCATGCCCTTCTTCTAAAAGTGTTCCATAAGCTAAATGTTCTGCCATAGCCCAATCTAACTTATCTTCATCAAACATAGTTCGTCTAGATTCAACCAATCGTGATATTTTACGGATGAATTTTTTGTCTTTAGGTAATGTTGAAATAACATCGGCAATTTTAGACAAACCTTCTTTAGAATAGGTGGTATCTATTCTCTTCATCATTTCATCTTCTTGAACAGATGTATAATTCTCCCATTCATTCTGCATAAATGCTGTTATAACAGTCTTATCCTCTTTTCGAGAATCTTCTAAATTCTCTTCTAATTTAGATTTATAATTCTCCTCCAGTTGCTTTACATATGCCTGATCAACAACACCTTCAGACATTAATCGTGCAGCATATATATCTCGCGGATTTTGATGTTTTGCAATTGCTTTGTATAGTAAGGGCTGCGTGAAACGTGGCTCGTCACCTTCATTATGACCATACTTTCTATAACCCAACAAATCTATAAATACATCGCGTTTAAACGTCATCCTAAAATCTAAAGCAAACAACATAGCATGTACTACAGCTTCGGCATCATCTGCATTAACGTGTAAAACTGGAGATAGTGTTACTTTACCAACATCTGTACAGTAAGTACTAGATCGCGCATCTAAATAGTTGGTTGTGAACCCTATTTGATTGTTAACTACAATGTGAATTGTTCCATTTGTTTTATAACCATCAAGCTGTGCCATTTGCACAACCTCATAAACCAAGCCTTGACCAGCAATGGCTGCATCGCCATGAACAACAATTGGTAAAACCTGCGACGGATTTTCAGGGTACTTATCGTCTTGTTTAGCTCTAACTATTCCTTCTACTACTGCTCCAACTGTTTCTAGGTGTGAAGGGTTTGGCGCTATGTTAAGATTGATTTTTTTACCTGAATCGGTGATCCGGTCACTTGTCCAACCTAAATGGTACTTTACATCACCATCAAAAACCTCTTGCTCATAATCCTTACCATCAAACTCACTAAAAATATCTTTTGCCGATTTCCCAAATATGTTTGTAAGTGTACTTAAACGGCCTCTATGAGCCATACCCATCACAAACTCCTTAACATCATATTTTGAAGCTTTTTCAATTAATGTATCAAGAGCTGGGATTAGAGTCTCGCCACCCTCTAATGAAAATCGTTTTTGACCCACATATTTTGTATGCAAAAACGTTTCAAACGAAACCGCTTCGTTTAATTTTTTTAGAATATGTTTTTTCTCTTCAGCCGTGAAGTTTGGCTGATTGTCATTTATATTCAATTTACTTTGAATCCACTTAATCTCTTCTGGCTTTCTAATATACATATATTCTACACCAATGGAATCACAATATATTTTTTCTAAATGATCAATAATTACATTTAGCTTTTGGGCACCAATTCCTAAAATCTCACCGGCATTAAAAACGGTATCCAGATCATTTTGTGATAACCCAAAATTTTCAATTTCAAGTGTTGGCGCATATCTTCTTCTCGCTCGAACAGGGTTTGTTTTTGTAAATAAATGTCCGCGAGTCCTATAGCCATCTATTAATTTAAGAACTTGAAATTCCTTATGAACATGTTCTGGAATTTGTGTTGAAACACCTTCAATAATTTCGCCATCCATCCCATAATTCTCACTACCAAAATCGTAACCTTGAAAAAAGGCTCTCCAACTTGGTTCAACAGAATCAGGATTTTCTAAATATTGTTCGTACAAATCAGCGAAATAGGCTGTATGAGCGGCGTTTAAAAAGGAATATTTATCCATAAAATAGGTTAAAACTAAATCGTTCTAATAAATTTGTACAAAAGTACAACTTTTAAGAAAATTAGGTATGCTTTTATTATTTTTATAACATAGATTTAAAATATTTAAAATGAAAAAGAATACTCAAAGTAATTCATTAAAAAAAACAAGCGTTTTTCTTGTGCTTTTATTCGGATTGATATTTTCTGTACAGTCGCAAAACAAAAGTGAATTTTGGCAGCATGTTGCCTTTGGAGGCAGCGTTGGATTAAGTTTTGGCGATGGCTTTTTTGGCGGAACTATTGCACCAAGTGCCATCTACCGTTTTAATCCACAATTCGCCATGGGATTGGGCGCCAATTATACCTATAATGAAGAAAAGAACTTTTATAGGTCTTCAATTATTGGAGGCAGCTTAATTGGTTTATACAACCCCATACCACAGCTACAACTTTCAGCAGAGTTTGAACAGTTAAATGTGAACAGGAATTACAATAGTTCTACTCCTTTTTTAGATGAAAATTATTGGTATCCAGCATTGTTTATGGGTGTTGGCTATAACGCTGGGCCTGTAGCCATGGGTATTCGATTTGATGTTCTTTATGATAGAGATAAAAGTATTTATGCTAACTCATGGGCTCCATTTGTGCGGGTTTACTTTTAGTACTTGTTCCTGAACCAGACTTTTTGCCACTCACGCTGAAGTATCATAAAGGCAACTTTCTCAGACATTTCAAGAGTATCAATACCATCAAGTGTTTTAATTCTCTTTTCTGAAACATCAATAATATACAGTAAATTAAGATAATCCATAAATCGTTCCTGTATTAATTTATAGATCATTTCGTGCAATAACAATTTTAAACTCGTAGGCAAAACATCTTCAGAAAAGCTTAAATCTATATTAGCTAAGGCTAAATCCTTGTTAAGTTGTACAACCAACTGTTTATATAGCTTAAGACTTTCGGCTTCAGCAATTAATTCATTGAATGTCTGTGGTAATTGCATTAAACAGAACGGTTCATTAATTGTACTCCGAAAGCTTTTAATACTGCTTTTTTTGAATCAGAAATATTTAGATTGTCTAATACACTAAAAGCCTTGTTTGTAAACAACATAATTTCATTTTTTGTGGCAGCTGCAGCACCAGAAGACTCAAAAATTGATTTTATAGTTTCAATCTTATCTGTATGGTCGTTGGGTTTTAGACTGTATAAATGTTCTATTTGTTTCTTGTCTTCTTCTGAACCCAGTTCTTGTGTTTTTAAGTATAGAATAGTTTTCTTGTTTTCGATAATATCTCCACCCATTTGCTTGCCAAAGGATTTAGGATCCCCAAAAGCATCTAAATAATCATCTTGCAACTGAAAAGCAATACCTAAATTTTTTCCAAACTCATAAATATTATTCTGGTCTTGCACATTGGCTTTAGCAACAATAGCTCCCATTTTCATTGCAGCCCCTACCAATACCGCTGTTTTGTATTCAATCATTTTTAGATATTCAGCTATAACAACGTCGTCTCTAGTCTCAAAATCAACATCGTATTGTTGCCCTTCACAGACTTCTAAGGCCGTTTTGCTAAACAATTTAGCCAATGACTGAAATGTTTCACTCTCATAGTTTTCAAATAATTTATAGGCCATGATAAGCATTGCATCTCCAGACAATATGCCTGTATTAACATCCCATTTTTCATGAACCGTTTCTTGTCCGCGACGCAAAGGTGCATCGTCCATAATATCATCGTGAACTAAAGAAAAATTATGAAACACTTCAACGCTTAAGGCTGCATCAAGCGCTTTTTTAAAATCCACATCAAAAACTTCTGCTGTCATTAAGGTCAAAACAGGTCTTAAGCGTTTTCCTCCCAGTTTGAGAATATAATTTATGGGATTATATAAACTCGCTGGCTCTCGCTCCTTTAAAAACTCCTTTAAATGATTCGTAAAAGCCTCTTGATAAAATGAAATATTCTGCATTATGCAAAAGTAAAGTAATTGGCAGGATTAAAACAACTTCTTGATTGCAATGTTAAAAAATCATTAAAACTTTGGAAACTTTTTTTGTTTTTAAAGTTTCCTTCTGTACTTTTGCCAACAATTATGAAAGAAGATATTTTAAAAACAGCTGTTGATTTATTCTTAACCTATGGTTTTAAAAGTGTGACTATGGATGATATTGCCAATAATTTGGGCATATCTAAAAAAACCATTTACCAATACTTTGAAAACAAAAACATCTTGGTAGAAGAATCCGTAATGTACTTGTTCCAATTTATTTCAAGTGGTATTGAAGATATTAGGGATATGGAAAAAAATCCTATTGAGGAGATTTACGAAATCAAAAAATTCCTGATGCATAATCTTAAAGATGAAAAGTCATCACCACAATACCAATTGGAAAAATATTATCCCAAGATATTTAAAGATATTAAAGAAAAACAATATTGTGTAATGGATGATTGCGTGAGCTGCAATTTAGAACGCGGAAAAAAAATTGGTTTATATAGAGAGAATCTGAATGTAACCTTTATTTCTAAAATCTATTTTAATTGTATGATGTCATTAAAGGACAAGGGTCTTTTTCCTCTTGAGAATTTTTCAATGAAAACCCTTATGGACAACTATCTCGAATATCACTTACGCGGTATTTGTACGCCTAAAGGTCTTGAGCTGCTAAATGAATATTTAAAAGTCAATCAATCAAATTAAAAACCTACAGAAAAAACTATTCATGAAACATATTATTTATTTAATAGGTTTTCTTTTCACCACAATAACATTTGGTCAGGAAAACTCATATAGCTTTACATTACAAGAAGCAATTGATTTCGCTCTTGAAAATAATAGAAATGCAAAAAATGCCATTCGCGATGTTAAAATTGCTGAAAAAGAAAAATGGGAAACCACTGCAACAGGTTTACCACAAATAAATGGTAATATAGACTATCAAAATTGGATCAAACAACAAATTTCGTTATTGCCAGGCGAAATTGCTGGTGGAGAACCAGGCACATTTGTACCAGTAACATTTGGAACACAACAAAGTATGGTTGCTGGTGCTACTTTAAATCAATTACTTTTTGATGGCTCTTACCTAGTTGGGCTTCAAGCTGCTAAAGTGTATTTATTGATCTCTGAAAACTCTAAAGTAAAAACAGATTTAGAAGTTCGCAAGGCGGTTATCAATGCCTATGGCAATGTATTACTTGCCGATGAAAGTTTAACGATTGTAGAGAACAATATAGCTGTTCTAGAAAAGAACCTTAATGAAACTACAAAAATATATGAAAACGGATTGGGTGAAGAAGAAAGTGTTGAGCAGCTTCAAATAACTTTAACGAGTTTAAAAAGCTACTTAAACAATAATATTCGCTTAAAAGATTTAGCCTATAAAATGTTCAACATTACATTAGGTCTAGATGTAAACTCCATTACTACATTATCAGACGATTTGGAAACTTTAACCCTTCAAAACATTTCGCTTGATTTATTAAATACAGATGACAGTGTAGAAAATGCTATCGATTATCGCATTGCATCCAATTATATGGAAACGCAAGAGCTTTTACTAAAACTGGAAAAAAGCGCGTACTTACCACGTTTAAATGGTTTTGTAACTGCTGGTTACAATGGTTTTAGTGAAGAATTTACTTTTGCAAACAATAATCAAAATTGGTTTGGTCAAGCACAGTTTGGTGTGTCCATGAATATTCCAATTTTTAGCTCTGGATTAAGACGTGCTTCAGTACAGCGTGCTAAAATTGAAGTTGCCAAAGCAGAAGAAGAGTTAACAGAAGTAGAGCAACAGTTGCAATTTCAAATTGCTAATGCAAAAAGCGCATATCAATTTGCAATTGATGATTATTCCAATAAAAAAGAAAATTTAAATCTTGCCGAACGAATAGAAGCCAAAAATGAAACCAAATTCTTCGAAGGCATAGCAACAAGTTTTGAATTAAGACAGGCACAAACCCAATTATACACGGCTCAACAAGAATATTTACAAGCTATGTTTAACGTTATTGCCAAAAAAGCCGAATTAGAAACCATACTTAACACCGTTAATTATTAAGTCATTAAATAACATGAAAAACATACTAACATTAATTATAATAACACTTCTTTTAGCCTCTTGCGGAGAAGGTAAAAAAAACTCACTCGAAAACGTATTAAGCTCTGACGATTTAGAACTCATGCGCCAAAAACGAGCTGAAATTGTAGAACAACAACAGACCATCAACAGTCAATTGGCGTCTTTAGATGAAGCCATATCTAAAATTGATACTGTAAAAAAAGTACCTTTAATCACAACCTTTAAAGCTAAAACAGAACCTTTTAACCATTATTTTGAAATTCAGGGAAATGTAACTACCAAAAACCTTTTGGTTATTACTCCTGAATACAATGGCATATTAACCCAAGTTTATGTAAAAGAAGGTCAAAAAGTAAGCAAAGGACAAACACTCGCTAAAATTGATGATGGTGGTTTAGGTCAACAATTGGCTCAATTACAAATCCAAACCGATTTAGCCAAAACTACCTATGAACGCCAAAAACGATTATGGGATCAAAATATAGGTAGTGAAATTCAGTATTTACAAGCCAAGTCTAATTATGAAGCTCAAGAAAAAGCTGTAAACCAACTTAATCAACAAATTGCAAAAACTGTTGTAAAAGCACCCTTTTCCGGAACTATTGACGATGTCATTACCGAACAAGGAAGCGTAGTTGCTGCTGGTCAGTCCCAACTTTTTAGATTGGTAAACCTTAACAACATGTATATTGAAACCGAAGTTCCAGAGCGCTATATTGAAGATGTTACCAGAGGAAAACACGTGGTAGTGGAGTTTCCGGTTTTAGGAAAGACAATTGAAACCGAAGTACGCCAAGCTGGTGACTTTATTAATCCTTCAAATAGAACATTTAAGGTTGAAGTTGGTATTCCAAACTCTGAAAAAAATATCAAACCGAACTTAACGGCTAAACTAAAAATTAACGACTACACAAATAAAGAGGCTATATTAATTCCTCAAAGCGTTATTTCGGAAAATGCCGAAGGTGAACAATATATATATACCGTTTCAGAAAAGAATGCTAAAAATGTAGGTGTTGCTAAAAAGACCATAATCACTACTGGAAAAACACAAGGCGATGTTATTGAAGTCCTGTCTGGAATTGAAAACAACGCTGAAATTATCAAAGAAGGTGCTCGAAGTGTAAAAGATGGCCAATCAGTTGAAGTGATTGACTACAATGAAACTGCACAATAAACTAACCATAAGTCAAAAGATTTAAAACATGACCGAAAGACAAAAAAAAGTCGATAAAGAATTTGGGCTGTCATCTTGGGCCATAAATAACAAGACCACGATATATGTCCTTATTTTAGTGTTTTTTTATTTAGGTATTTCAGCATTCTTTGAAATGCCCAGAGAAAATTTCCCTGAAGTAAACGAAACCAAAATTTATGTAAGTACCGTTTATCCTGGGAACACAGCAGAGGATATTGAAAAACTTATAACAGACCCATTAGAAGATGAACTTAAAACTGTTAGTAATGTTGTAGAAATTACCTCAACATCTCAAGAAGACTACTCCATGGTCATCGTAGAGTTTGATGAGGGTGTGACCGTTGAAGAAGCAAAACTAAAAGTCAAAGACGAAGTCGAATCAAAAACAACAGGCGAAGATTGGCCTACATTTAATGATGCCAAAGTAGAACCCGATGTTTTCGATTTAAGTATGTCTGAAGAAATGCCCATACTTAATATCAATATTTCAGGTGACTATCCTGTTGATAAGTTAAAAGAATTTGGTGAATACCTACAGGATGAAATTGAAGATTTACTAGAAATCAAAGAAGTTGCCATTCGTGGCGCACAAGAAAAAGAAGTTGAAGTTGCTGTAGATATTTATAAAATGATGGCTGCTCAGGTATCATTTAGTGATGTCATTGGAGCTATTAACGGTGGTAATGTAACCATGTCTGCAGGAAACATAAAAGCAAGTGGACAGAGAAGAACCATAAGAATACTAGGGGAAATTGAAAACCCCTCTGATTTAGAAAATTTTGTAGTTAAATCAGAACATGACAATCCTATTTACTTAAAAGATATTGCTACTGTCAGTTTTAAAGAAGAAGATAAAACAACTTTTGCAAGGGAATATGGTGAACCTGTTGTAATGCTTGATGTTAAAAAACGTGCTGGCAAAAATATGGTTGCAGCGGCTCAACAGATTCATGAAATTGTAAAGAACGCCAAAGAGAATGTATTTCCACAAGATTTAGAGGTTACCATTGCAAACGACCAATCTTCAGTAACTATCGGACAAGTAGATGACTTGGTAAACAATATCATCTTTGGTGTTATTTTGGTTGTAACCGTTTTAATGTTCTTCCTCGGTTTTAAAAATGCCATTTTTGTTGGTTTTGCTATTCCAATGTCCATGTTTATGTCCCTCATGATTCTAAATATGTTCGGCATTACCCTTAATACAATGGTACTTTTTGGACTTATTATGGGATTAGGTATGCTGGTTGATAATGGTATTGTGGTTGTTGAAAATGTTTACCGACTTATGGACGAAGAAAGCATGAGCCGTATTCAAGCAGCTAAAAAAGGTATAGGTGAAATTGCTTTCCCTATTATCATTTCGACGGCAACTACAGTTGCTGCTTTTATTCCTCTTGGGTTATGGCCGGGTATTATGGGTGAGTTTATGATTATACTTCCCCAAACACTTTCTATAGTACTAGGTTCTTCACTATTTGTAGCCATATTTTTCAACTCTGTATTGGTATCGCAGTTTATGAGTATTGAAGATAAGGATATGCCACTTAAACAAATTGTAACAACTACATCAATTATGGTTGTCTTTGGATTACTGGTGTATTTTGTTGCCGGAGAATACAGAGCTTTAGGTTCCTTAATGGTGTTTACGGCTATTATGCTGTGGGTTTATCGAATATTTTTACGTAAATGGGCTAACAATTTCCAAACCAAGACTCTGGTAAAATTGGAACGTTTCTATGAAAGAACACTACGTTGGTCATTATCTAGGTGGAGACCCATAGCATTGAGTATGGGGACATTTTTATTATTGATTGTAGCATTCATGACTTTTGGAATGTCGCTATCAACACAACGTACCAAAGTGGAATTTTTCCCAGATAATATTCCTAATCAGATTATTGTTTACATTGAGTATCCTGAAGGAACAGCCATTGAAAAAACCAATGCCATAACAAAAGAAATTGAAAAGCGTGTTTACAAGGTGTTGGACGATTCGCATTACAAAGACGGCACTCATAACTTTATGGTAGAAAGTGCCGTATCACAAGTAGGTGAGGGTGCTGGTAATCCGCAAACTGATGGTGGATCTGCAGCCGAAATGCCTCATAAAGCCAAGATAACCGCTTCTATGCGTGAGTTTAAATATCGTCGAGGTGAAGACAGTGAAATTTTACGCCAAAAAGTTCAAAAATCATTGGTAGGTATTTACCCAGGTGTTCTTATATCAGTTGAAAAAGACGCTGCTGGACCTCCTGCAGGCGCTCCTATCAATATTGAAATTGAAGGAAAGGATTATAATCAGCTAATTAACATAGCTGAAAAGATGCGAGAGTTTATTAATAGTAAAAATGTACCTGGTGTTGATGAATTGAAAATTGATGTCAATAAGGACAAGCCTATTATGCGCGTAGTAGTTGACCGTGAAAAAGCTGGTGAATTAGGCATTAGTGCTTCACAAGTAGGACAGCAACTTCGAAATTCGATTTTTGGATCTAAAGCTGGAATTTACAAAGAAGATGGTGACGATTATGATATTTATGTGAGGTTTAATGAAGAAAACCGTTATGACAAAAGTGCGCTGTTTAATCAAAAAATCACGTTTAGGGATATGGCTTCAGGTCAAATTAAAGAAATACCTGTTTCTGCAATAGCGACCTATGAAAACACTTCAGGTTTCAGTGCTATAAAACACAAAGACACCAAACGTGTGGTTACCGTATATTCTGCGCTAGCACCAGGTTACACAGATGCGGGAGCCGTAGTTAATCAAATTAGAAACGAGATGAAAAGTTTTGAAGGCCTTCCAAAAGACATAAAAATCGATTATACTGGTCAAATTGAAGAACAGAACAAGCAAATGGCTTTTTTAATGGGTGCATTCTTTACAGGTTTAGGTCTTATTTTCTTCATATTGATATTCCAGTTTAACTCTATATCCAAACCAACAATTATAATGTTGGCCATTTTCTTAAGCTTAATTGGTGTTTTTGGAGGTATAGTTATAACAGGTAGTGCCTTTGTAATTATGATGACCATGGTTGGTATCATTTCTTTGGCTGGGGTTGTAGTTAACAATGGGGTTGTATTGTTGGATTATGCGCAATTGCTAATTGACCGTAAAAAAGTTGACCTCAATATAGATGAAAGCGACTATCTGGAAATAGATGATTTGTTTGAATCTATTGTTAGAGCTGGTAAAGCGCGTTTACGTCCTGTTTTACTTACTGCAATAACTACTATTTTAGGTTTAATTCCATTGGCAGTTGGTTTCAATATTAACTTCTTTACTTTATTTAAAGATTTTGACCCAAACATCTATATTGGTGGAGATAACGTAATCTTCTGGGGTCCATTGGCTTGGACTGTAATTTATGGTCTATTTGTTGCAACATTTTTAACTTTAGTTATTGTGCCCGTTTTATTTTTCTTAGTCATGAAGTTGAAGATGTGGTTACGCAAAAAACGTAAAGGTAGTTTACAAATTGAAAGTGAATCCTTATCCCTTAAATAAGGATTGATTAATAGCAGAAAAAAGCCGTAACAATTGTTATGGCTTTTTTCATTTAATTTAAAATTTCTTTATTAAATAATGCTTTCCTCCAGTTCAAAAACATGGGTGTTTTGATGCTGATTGCGATTATTTATTTTGGTATTTTCTGATTTCCATACTAGACGTTTTTTATAATAATGAAAATTATTATTATCCGTAGGATCCATTACCATGAGATAAATCCATTCATTGTCAAGTAAGGTTTTGATATTATCATTTCTTAAGAGAATTTCACTCACCCGTGAAATAGGTGCTTGAATGACAACAGATAACCTCAAAGGTTGGTGATACATTTTAGAATCTGTTTCTTGTAGTGATTGTAAAGGCAAACCCATTTTAAGGTCACCACCATTTCCTTGAACAACACCAAATTTACCTGTAATATTATGTGTGATTTTTGATCCTCCACCAAAAATATCATTATCTACCATTGCAAAATAATAGTGGTTATTAATCCATTGTGTCACAACCATTGGCCCTTGCATAATAGCTTCTAGTGCTTTACCGTTTTCATCTGTTTGCCAATCGTAGGAATGTAAAAAACATCGACCGTCTAGGTTTTTACCTTGACTTAATGATCGTGGGCCTATTATAAACGATGCATTTTTTGCTAATCCCCATTCTGGACGTGTGTCAGACCAATTATTTGCTTTTTTGTTTGCTAATGCAACGCTACCGTTTTTGATTCCCATTCGCTCTTGAGTTGCTGTTTGTTGGGCTTTAGCTAAATTTAATTTTAAATTGGCAACAGTTTTTAAATGACTCTTTGGAACGTCAGAATCAAATAAAATAATCTCATCTGTCGTTGTGTTATGTTCTGCTCCAATAAAGACTGTTGATTCAGGTATGTCAATGTCATGAAGTTCTTTTAAGTTTTCCCTCACTTCAAAATCATTAGCCAATTTGGCAAAAACTCTGGCATTATGCCTTCCTGGACTAGCGGCACAAGCTCCACAATCTAAACTAGATCCAAAGGGATTATTGGCAGAGTGGCTTCCGTGGCCCACCAGAAGTACAATGGGAGAAAATGACTTCCAACCCATCAAATCAAAGGCAGATTTTACGATGTTCACCTTCGCTTCCAATGAAATTTTTTCTTCATTATCTGAAGTGTTATCAATAATTTTTAGCTGTGGTTCACAGAACGATTCATGATCAACAGCGTTATTCTTATTAATCTTAAGCAAGTAACCTGGTGCGAATGTTCTAGCAATTAGGAATAAAAAATATAAAACTCCACTGCCCTCAACAAATCCAAAAGCCGACGGTAACATATTCTTCATGCGTTTAAGAAAATATTCCTTAAACTGATTCAATTTGGTAATCCTAGTATATTTTGCAAATTGCTCTTTTTTATTTTCTAACGTTACTTCAGAAGCTTGATAGGATGAGTCTAATATGGGCGGACATGACTTTCTGGACAATTCGCTATCCAAACATTTGTAATCCATGGCAATTCCAAAAAAACCAGCATAACCAAAAGTTTCATATTTGCCGGCAGATTCTACATGCCTACGAATGAGCTCTGAACGGGTATCAATACAAAACACCATCTGAGCTTCTAAATCATCAGTGCTCTCCTTGTTAAAATCATGAGTGATTTTTTGGGATTTCAGCAAACGTTCTAATTCACTCTGCCAACTTTTTTCCCATGCCTGTAACCAAATATATTGAAGATTAAATAGCTTATCTTCATCTGGTATAGTTGTTTTTTCGGGAGCAATTTTGGCATTAGTAATTTTTCCAATACATAATCTGACCGCTAAATAATCTTGTAAAGTAATAGGATAGGTTTCTTGCCTTATTGATTTAGTTGTATTTCGGTAATTGATGTAGCCTGTCCAACCTGGTAAAGCCGCCAAATGGTAAGTAAATATTTTTATGTGATCTTCTTTTGGAAAATCTTTTAAAAAACTGCTCAAGGCCTCCTCACTTGATAAGGGGATATCATCACGGCTCAATTTTGGTAGACTGTTATCATACACAGCAAGCTTTCTCCAGGCCTTAAAGAATCCTTCTTGCTTATTTGGCATTTCCCATTCTGCCAGGCCTTCATCCATAAAAACTGACAACCATTTTGACATAACTCTGTCTAGTTTATGAGTATCATTGGTAGCTTCATTTTTGCCAGTAGTCAGTTCTGACAAATAAAACTCTGGCGACTCTGTAAATGCATTTTCCTTTAACATTTTAACAAGTAATTTTCTATTAATAGCACCTTGGTCTAGTGCATCGCGAAAGAGACTTGCATTAGGAAAAACTTGGGCGTTTAAAAATAATCTTGCCTGTTTAATAGCTTTAGTGAAATGTTGATTTTCATAACCAGATAATGGGTTTGAGGTGACAAATGAATAAAGCGGCCAAGTTTTTCCTATAACTTTTGAGGCTTCTTCTATACTATGTTTTATAGATATATCAATCATAATAATTATGGTTTGTACATTAAAATAGTTTTCTTTTGAGGCTGTGACATATTTAATAGCTTAACATATAGCCAAGGATAGTTTTTGTAGAATCCCAATTTCATTATGAAAAACCCAATGAAAAATATTACACCAAAAACTACTTCCATAAAAGACATTTTATATGACTGTGAGACAATAGCCATATCATCCATCAAGATTGTTACAGCATTGTACATTAGCGCATAGGTTGAAATACCAATAAAAAACAGCATTGTTGGCAAAAACGTTTTTTGAAGCGGTGTCAGGTGTTTTTCTTTAACAATATTATAAGTTGCTTGACCAACGGTTATTGCAACAATTAGTGTTAAAAACAAACTACTATCAAGAGCAAAGCTTTTACCCGTAAAGTAATTGAATAAAAAAGCTCCCATGATTCCAAAAAACAATACCACCAATGCTTGTAATGGTTTTATAGTGATATTTAGTGGTTTCTGAATGTCAGATGATTTTATTTCTTCTCCAGATGATAAAAACAAATAGGCTTTATAAAACCCATGGAGTATTAGGTGTGCAATGGCTGCATTAAAGAATCCTAATCCACACTGCATAATCATAAAACCCATTTGGGCAATTGTTGAACAAGCTAATTTTTGTTTTACCTGAACTTGAATGAGTTTAGTGAATTGAGCAAGTATGGCTGTCAACCCTCCAACTAAAAAAAGGATATTAAGCGATTTTGATTCTACCAATAATACAGCTAGAAGCGTTAGTAATATACCAGAGCCATTAACAAAACCTGCATGCATCAGTGCCGATGCAGGAGTTGGAGCTGTCATGGCTGAAAGCAACCATTTATGGAATGGAAAAATTGCAGATTGTACGATTGCTGCTATTATAACAAATAATGCCGCGAATAGAAGGACATAATGAGGAACACTATTTAAGTTTGCTAAAATATCACTCAATGTAACCGAGTTTGTATTTAGAGCCAGAAGCACTAGACCTAAACTTAAAAAAAGGCTGCCAAGCAGAAAGTTGTTAAAAGCAAATTTTGATGCCTCTTTAGCTTCACCCCAATCAGAATGTACCCCAATCAATCGTGACATTATGAAACCCATTAAAAGCCACATAGCTAAAAATATGAGAATATGGTTTGCCGAAACAAAAACCATTATTGACAACATAAACCCTAAACTCAACAGCGAAAATTTGTTTTGGTATCTAAAGCCCGACAAATAGTTCTCACTGTAGCTTGCTATTAATCCACTGAAAAATGTAACCACAGACCAAATAAGAGCTACAAAACCATTAAATCTAAATAAATCACCTAGCTTTACTTGTGGAATATTGGAAAAGTTGAACAACACATAAGAAAAAATACAGATGAACAACAACCACATAAAACGAGTGATGATTTTTTGAATAGAAAAAAAGGAAATTTTCATATTTGACATAATTAAAAATTTATTAGTGTTAAATAACTCAGAAGTCATTAAGTGTTTGCACGAATTTTCATAATGAAAATAGCAGAGAAAACAAATCCACATATTAAAAGTTCATCAATAAAAGCTGAATTGCGCATATAGGCCAAACATGTAAAAATGGCTAATGTGAACATGCCTAAAACTGGTAGAAGCATTGACTTTTGTAAATCCATTTTAATTATCTTTTAAATCGTTATCAATTATTGAAATTTCTAAAACGCCATTAATTTTTATCATCTGGTTTTTTCGAAATGACTCCGCAATAAATTCTTTGGCAATGCCCTTTTCCTTTTGAAGTTCACTTATTCTACCATCTAACTCATCAGAATTACTGTAATGGTTTCCTTCCCATTGTTGAAGTCTCTGAATTTTGTGAAAATTAATCTTCTCATCTATCAAAGATCCTATGACATGAGAAGCTTCAGAAGGTGTAAATTCACCTTTAACAAGTTGAATTTTTTGACTAATTTTTTCAGGTTTAACTAATTCTTTGGTTTCCATTTTTTTGAATTTTTATAATTAAACAATTAAATCTGATGCAAATATTAGAAAGTATTATCATATATTTTTATTTATATTTGTAATGCTATACATAAATTATATTTATGAATTATACATTGCATCAACTTCAGATTTTTTTAAAAATCGCTGAACTAAAAAGTATTACCAAGGCTTCAGAGGTTTTAAATCTCACACAGCCTGCTGTTTCCATTCAGTTAAAAAATTTTCAAGATCAGTTTCCGATTCCTTTGACTGAAGTTGTAGGAAGAAAGCTTTATATAACTGATTTTGGAGAAGATATTGCCAAAGCTGCAGAACAGATAATTAACCATGTACATGCCATAAACTATAAAACACTCTCATTTCAAGGGCAGTTGTCAGGACGTCTCAAAATATCCAGTGCGTCTACCGGAAAGTATGTAATGCCTTATTTCTTATCAGGCTTTATGAAAGAAAACCCTGGTGTTGAATTGAACATAGATGTAACTAATAAATCTCGAGTAATTGAAAGTTTAGAACTTAATGAAGTTGATTTTGCATTAGTTTCCGTATTACCCGAAAAACTAAATGTTAACAAGGTAGAACTCATGCAAAACAGACTCATGTTAATAGGCAGTACAAAACTGGATTTAAAAAAATGGCGGAGTAAAAAGCAACTATTCGAAAACTACCCTTTGATTTATCGCGAAACGGGTTCTGCCACCAGAAATGCTATGGAAAAATTCATACTTAAAAACAACTTTTCTGTTCATAAAAAAATTGAACTTACCTCAAATGAAGCAGTAAAGCAAGCTGTTATATCTGATTTAGGATGCTCCATCATGCCCTTAATTGGAATAAAAAATGAACTTAAAAATAAGGATTTACAAATAATACCCGTTAAAGGCCTACCCATTAACACAACATGGAATTTAATATGGTTAAAATCAAAAAAATTATCACCTGTAGCCGAAGCCTATCTTGATTTTCTTGATGCTCAAAAAGATTATATTATTAAAAATGAATTTTCTTGGATTGATTTTTAAAAAATATTCAGACATCAATTTTAGTATAAAAAAATTTATACTCTTGGGTATTTCATTAAATTTGCAACTCTAAATTTAGGTTATGTATAGAAGTCATAATTGTGGTGAATTAAGAGCATCGCATATCAACGAAGAGGTAACATTAGCAGGTTGGGTTCAAAAATCTCGTGATAAAGGATTTATTGTTTGGGTAGATTTAAGAGATCGGTATGGTATTACCCAGTTGGTATTTGATGAAGAGCGTACTTCAAAAACATTGATTGAACAAGCTCAAAATTTAGGTCGTGAATTTGTTATTCAGGTCACAGGTAAAGTTATTGAACGAGCTTCTAAAAATCCCAATATACCTACAGGCGATATTGAAATACTAGTTTCTGAATTAACTATTTTAAATGAAGCCAAACTGCCACCATTTACTATTGAAGATAAAACTGATGGAGGTGAAGATTTACGTATGAAATACCGCTATTTGGATATTCGTCGTAATCCTGTAAAAAACAGTTTAATCTTTAGGCATAAGGTTACACAAGAAGTTCGTAATTATCTTTCTAACGAAGGTTTTATCGAGGTTGAAACCCCTTATTTAATAAAATCAACTCCAGAAGGCGCTCGTGATTTTGTAGTGCCTAGTAGAATGAACGAAGGTCAATTTTATGCCTTACCACAATCACCTCAAACCTTCAAGCAATTGCTCATGGTAGGTGGCATGGATAAGTATTTTCAAATTGTAAAATGCTTTAGAGATGAGGATTTACGTGCTGATAGACAACCAGAGTTTACGCAGATTGACTGCGAAATGGCTTTTATTGAACAAGAAGATATTTTAAATGCTTTTGAAGGTTTAACACGTCATTTGTTAAAAGAAATTAATGGTGTTGAAATTGATAAATTTCCTCGTATGTTATACGATGACGCCATGCGAAAATATGGAAATGACAAACCGGATATCCGTTTTGGGATGGAGTTTGGCGAACTAAACGAGGTAGCACAACATAAAGATTTCAATGTATTTAATTCAGCCGAATTGGTTGTGGGAATTGCAGTCCCTGGAGGAAACACTTACACCAGAAAAGAAATAGATAAGTTAATTGATTGGGTTAAGCGACCACAAGTTGGTGCTCTAGGCATGGTGTATTGTCGTTGTAATGATGATGGTTCCTTTAAATCATCTGTAGATAAATTTTATGATCAAGATGATTTAGCAAAATGGGCTGAAGCTACTGGCGCCAAACCAGGCGATTTAATTTGTATGCTTTCTGGTGACACTAACAAAGTAAGAACGCAATTGAGTGCCCTACGTATGGAGTTAGCTGAACGTTTAGGGTTAAGAAAATCTGATGAATTTGCCCCACTATGGGTAATGGATTTCCCGCTTTTAGAATGGGATGAAGACACCGAGCGTTACCATGCCATGCACCATCCATTTACATCGCCAAAACCCGGGCAACTAGACCTTTTAAAAACAGATCCTGGCGCCGTAAAGGCCAATGCTTATGATTTAGTCTTAAACGGAAACGAAATTGGCGGAGGTTCTATAAGAATTCACGATAAAGAAACCCAAGCCTTAATGTTTGATTATTTAGGTTTTACAGAAGAAGAAGCCAAAGCGCAATTCGGATTCTTAATGGATGCCTTTCAATATGGCGCACCGCCACATGGCGGATTGGCATTTGGTCTGGATAGGTTGGTTGCCATATTAGGTGGTCAAGAAACCATTCGGGATTTTATTGCCTTTCCTAAAAACAACAATGGTCGCGATGTTATGATTGATGCTCCTGCCCCTATAGATGAGGAACAATTAAAAGAGCTAAACTTAAAACTCAATTTACAATCTTAAATAATTAAATCCTGCAATTGCAGGATTTTTTAGTAGATTTAATTGATGGCTAAACAGAACTATATTAAGCGATTTTTGATTTGGAAGTATAAAAATATTTCTCAAAAAAACTTTGTTTATATACTAAGTGTAGTTGTTGGTTTACTTGCAGGAATTGCAGCTGTAACTTTAAAGAATATTACTTTTACCATTCAATCTGCATTAGAGCATGGTATTGTGTTTTCGCAAAATCAGCTCTATTTCATTTTACCAATTATAGGCTTGCTGTTAGTTTATATTTTAAAGAAATTCTTTTTTAATAAACCTCTGGAGCCTTCGGTTCCAAAATTCGTAAAAAGAGCAATTCCTTCCTTGCTTTACTCTTTACTGCGCCAAAAAGGGCTATTGTCTTATAAACTTATCTATCACCCTTTAATTATGGCGCCTCTTACTGTAGGTTTTGGTGGTTCGGTTGGGCTTTTAGGGCCTTCAATAACTTCGGGTTCTGCAATTAGTTCTAATTTAAGTCGATTGTTACATGTTGATAAAAAAACACGAACTTTATTAATTGCCTGCGCAACAGCTGGTGCTGTAGCTTCGATGTTTAAATCGCCAATTGCAGCTATTGTATTTGCAGTGGAAGTATTTAGTTTGGATTTAACATTCGCTTCATTACTGCCATTACTTATCGCCTCAATATCTTCGGTATTAACATCTTATTTCTTTTTAGGAGATGAGGTGCTTTTTAATTTTAATGTCTCTGATAAGTTTACTTTGTATGATACTGCGTTTTACATAATTTTAGGTATTGGCACAGGTATAGCATCTATTTATTTTACTAAAATTTATTTCGCTATTTATACTTTTTTTGACCGTTTTAAAACACGTTTTTCCAAATTACTAGTTGGTGGATTGGCAATTGGTGTTATGCTCTATTTTATTCCGCCTCTATATGGTGAAGGATTGAGCTTTACCAGAGATTTATTTGATGGCAATCATTTACACGCACTAGGTTCAACGTTATTTGATGACTATTTGGGCAATATTTGGGTTGTCATTTTCCTATTGATTGGATTTACTTTTTTTAAGGCTATCGCCATGACTACTACTTTTGCTGCAGGTGGAGTTGGTGGTGTAATTGTACCTACTATGGTTATGGGTAGTGCACTGGGTAATGTTGTTGCAAAAATTATTAACAATATCGGTTTGGGCCATCAAGTATCTGAAGCGAATTTCACATTAATCGGAATGGCAGGATTAATAGCCGGAGTAATTCATGCACCCTTAACCGCAATATTTTTAATTGCCGAAATTACTGGAGGATATGAATTGTTTTTACCACTAATGATTACTGTGGCTATTTCATATATGATTACAAAAAATTATATGGAACACACCATATACACACGTGAATTGGCAGAACGCGGTGATTTAATAACACACAATAAGGATCAAAATGTATTGACGCTAATGACTATTGATAGTGTAATAGAAACCGATTTCATTACCTTAAACCCTGAAATGTCACTTGGTGAAATGCTTCATTCTGGTGTAGCTAAATCCAACAGGAACCTGTTTCCTGTAACGGATGACAAAAACCTGCTTGTTGGTGTTATATTATTGGATGATATTAGAACTATTATGTTTGACCAAGACCTATACAAATCAACATCAGTTGAAACTTTTATGCAAATACCTCCTGGTGTTATTGATTACGAAAAAGATACCATGCGAACTGTTATGCAGAAATTTCAAGATTTAAATGTTTGGAATTTACCGGTAGTTAAAAACGGATGTTATTTAGGTTTTGTGTCTAAATCTAAACTATTAACAGCTTACAGGCGTGAATTAATTAATTTTACCTCTTAAAATATGGTTGTGATGAAATATATTATTGCTTTTCTTTTTATCATTTCAATTGGAAGTATTATTATGGGATTTGCTCTAGATCTGCACTATTCAGAAAAATTAATAGGTGGTGGTGTCGCTGGTTTAGTATTTATAGTATTTCCTATATTTTCTTGGTATCGTTGGAAAGACAGAAACGTAAAAGACTATTTATTGACTAAAGAAAATTTAGATAAAATGCGTGAGTTTAATGACGATAATTAATTTAGGTTTCGCTTTTCAATAAAAAAACGCTTTAATAATTCTGAAGATTCTTTTGCTAGTATCCCTCCCTCAATTTTTGTTTTTGGATGCAATTTTGTTTTTAAATTAATACACCCTCTTTCTTCATCTCTAGCTCCATAAACAATTTGACTAATTTGGCTCCAGTACAAGGCTCCGGCACACATTTGACAAGGCTCTAAAGTAACATATAAGGTGCAATTCAATAAATACTTACCTCCCAAATAATTTGAAGCTGCTGTTATAGCTTGCATTTCAGCATGGGCTGTCACATCATTTAAAAGCTCGGTTAGATTATGTCCCCTAGCAATAACTTTATTATCAATAACTATAATGGCACCCACAGGTATTTCACCCTTATCGAAAGCAATTTCTGCTTCTTGCAAGGCTTTTTTCATGAAATAATTATGATCAAAGATGCTTTCCATTTGTGTAAAAATAAAAAAGGCAACTAAAATTTAGTCGCCTTTTTTCAATTATTTTATAACGTGTTAGTTTTTGATAATCTTATTATTTGAGTTAATGTTTTGTCCGTTAATATTTAAAATATAAATACCAGATTGCAATTGACTCATATTAATCTCAACTTGGTTGTACAACTCTGTTTGAGTTGAATAAACCTTTCTTCCGTTTAAGTCTGTTAACGTAATTCTTACCTCACCTAAACTTCTGTTAGTTTTAATGAAAACGTTACCATTTGTTGGATTAGGGTATACTTTATAATCATTTTGATTAAATTCATCAACACTTAAACTTGTACAATTAGCCAACGAAGGATCAGAATCCGGTGGCAATGTAAAATCTTCTACCTGGTCTGTTCTACTAAATGGTGTTCCTTCAGAAGCATTTAAACCTAAACCTCTATTAGCAAATACTTCCCAAATTAAGCATTGGTCTTCACCTCCAGTTAATGCAGTATCGGCTGCAAGTATAGCATCTCTTCCATCAACAAAACCTGGATTACATTGTTGGAGTTTTAAACCATCCATAACAATTTGCATAACTTTATTATTTCCTCCAGTTCCATTTAAAAGATCTTCATCAAAACCATATTTATCCACATAAGCCCATGTTAAATCCCATAATACTGTTGCCCAAATGGTACCAACACCATGAGGAACTGAATTAGAAGTGTCATTAGTATCGCCATAAGTAAATGGGTTAATCGCAAAATCAGTACTGTAAGGATAACGTCTTATACCAACATCTTCAGGATTTTGTCCTACTGAATACGTAGCCATCCCTTTTGGATCTTCCGGAAGATCGGTTGTTTTCATTGTTAACATTAATGCAAACCAATCTGACCAACCTTCTCCCATTTGAGTTACGTTTGTCAAACAATTAGTTGTATTTGCACCTCCTGTTAATCTGTTGGAAATACCATGACCATATTCATGTGCTACAATAAGATTATCCAAACTTCCATCCTTTTGGTATGGCCCTGCATCTAATAGAGATGCATTAATAGTGTCACCATTTAATAAAGCTGCAATAAGTGCTTCACCATCAATATTATTAATCATTATTGAAGGGATAGTTACGTTGGCACCAACAGCTCCACCTCCCATTGTAATAGGGTCACCAGCAACATTATTTACCATTATAACGGCAACAGCACCTTCATTTTCTGCGGCTAATATTTTAAATCCAAATTCACAAACACCACGACGAATAACTACTATCTTACCATTTAAATCAGCACCATTAGTAATATTATTACAACCATCTTGAGGATCTGTCGAACTCATTCCACCTATATTATTATCAACAACCAATGCCAAATCTGCAGTAATTGGTGTAGATGACAATGTGCCACCAAAGTTTGCTGGTAAACCAGAATAATCTCCAGCCAAACCGCCATTGTTTATGGTTAAGGGGTCGCCTGCAGGGCCTGATGCCGACCATAAGAACATGGTCATTCCTGGGTTTCCACCATCAGCAGGCGTTCCAAAAGTAGCATTGTTTAAACCTGCGCCATCTTGACCATCTGCAAAAACAAAATCGCCACCAATACCGCCATTACCATAATTATTTTCTTGGAAATTACCGCTTGCTTCATCAAATCCATATTGATACCAAACATCATGCATCATATTATTCATATAGAATAAATTTGTTAACGATACATCTTCGTACAACACTGGAGCTTGGTTCAAATTCAGTGGAAAATCAAAGTTTAAAGTAGCTGTTCCATCAGGCATATAACCATTATCATCATTATTGGCATCTCTATCTTCTTGTGCCCAAACATTATTTCCTCTGGTAACAGTATATTCTGCACCGCTAACTCCGTTTGTATCATGCCATCCAAAAGGCGATGCATTAGGATTTGCAGGTTCGCTTACCAGTGTTCTATCTCCATCGTTTGGTCCTCCTACTGGTAATTCATAAATATTATATTGAGATCCGTCAACACGACGGTAATCGTCTTTAAATAAAGTGAAATTATTAGCTGCTGTTTTATTTTTCACATCATGGTTATGGGAAGTATGATTAGAATCTCCAAAATTACACGTTAAAATCCAGTCATTTTGGCTTAACACCTCTCCATTTAATGCATCTATACGAATGCTTGGCCACGTAGTACCATCTAAAGTATAAATACTAACATCCCAAGCTAATTTTAATTCTCCATTACTATTATAGTAAACTAATTCAACTGGAATATCAACTTTAGAAATATTCCCATTAGAATACACAAATTTCTTTTCAACAGTTTCTAATAATGTAAGGTTTTGAGCACTTCCTAAATTTAACTCTGAAGCAGCTCGTTGAATAGCTTGTTCAGGAGATAATTGTGGAGCGGTTGCATTTACCCGTTGGGTAATATTACCCATGAAATTATTAGCATAATAAAAAACAACATTATCCTTAATAGCTACACTTGAAATAGCATTAAAGATATTGATGCCTTGATAACGTTGGTTAACATAAACATGGGTTATCTTTGATTTTGTGGAAAAGAACTCCTTACTAACGTATAAATCAGCAATATCTGTGCTAACTAAACTTAAGGATTCCTTCTTTTGGTCTAAATACGATTGGATAACCGAACCATATTCTGAATTAGTTAAATTACTTTGAGCAAAACCGATGTTGGTAAGTAAAGCAATTACTAAAAATAAAACAGAATTAATGTAATTGTTTTTCATTTTTTATGATGTTAGTAATTCTTATTTTTTGATAATTTCACAAATATAGTCAAGTGTGACAGATAAATTAACTTATTCTTAAATAAATATTTAAATCAACTTTAATTCAGTCTATTTTGATAATTTTATGGCATAATTGGCATCAATGAATTCTCACTTATTAAACACAATAAATTCACCAAAAGACCTTCGGAAATTGAAGGTTGAACAGCTAATCGAGCTTACAAAAGAATTACGGCAGTTTATTGTTGATATTGTTGCAACAAAGGAAGGCCATTTAGGTGCAAGTTTAGGAACGGTAGAACTTACAATTGCGCTACATTATGTTTTTAACACACCTGACGATATATTGGTTTGGGATGTTGGTCATCAAGCCTACGGTCATAAAATCCTTACTGGAAGACGAGACCAATTCATTACCAATAGGCAGCTTAATGGTATTAGTGGTTTTCCAAAAAGATCTGAAAGCACCTATGATACTTTTGGTGTTGGTCATTCATCAACATCTATTTCAGCAGCTTTGGGTATGGCTATTGCGTCCCAATTAAAAGGGGAAGAAAAACACCATATTGCTGTTATTGGAGATGCCTCAATTGCCAGCGGCATGGCTTTCGAAGGACTTAATCATGCTGGAGTAACCCAAGCTAATTTATTGGTGATTTTAAATGACAATGCAATTGGTATTGACCCTAGTGTTGGGGCTTTAAAACAATATTTAACGAATGTTAAAAAAGGTAAGGATGACCAAGATAACATTTTTGAGGCCTTAAACTTTAACTATTCAGGTCCTATTGATGGTCATGACCTTAAAAGCTTAATTGCAGAATTCAACAGGTTAAAACATCTAAAAGGCCCTAAATTATTGCATGTTGTTACCACTAAAGGAAAAGGTCTAAAGCTTGCTGAAGAAAACCAAGTTACCTATCATGCACCTGGCAAATTTAATTCGGCTACTGGAGAACTTACTCCAAAAAGCAATGTGAAGCAACCTCCAAAATATCAAGATGTTTTTGGATATACCATTTTAGAGTTAGCAAAAAAGAACAAAAAAATTATTGGCATTACGCCTGCAATGCCAACAGGAAGCTCCCTTAAATATATGATTGAGGAGCTTCCGGAACGTGCTTTTGATGTTGGTATTGCTGAACAACATGCTGTAACACTTTCAGCAGGTATGGCTACTCAAGGCTTTATGCCATTTTGTAATATTTATTCAACGTTTTTACAACGTGCTTACGACCAAATTATTCACGATGTCGCCTTGCAGAATCTTCCTGTTGTTTTTTGTTTGGATCGTGCTGGATTAGTAGGCGAAGATGGCGCTACCCATCACGGTGTTTTTGATTTAGCGTATTTGCGATGCATTCCTAATCTTATAATTTTTGCTCCTAGAAATGAAGTTGAACTGCGTAATATGCTCTATACAGCTCAATTACAAAAAACTAAAAATCCTATTGCAATACGTTACCCTAGAGGTTCTGGTGTCACTTTAGATTGGAATCGTGAATTTCAAGAAGTAGAAATTGGTAGAGGCGAGGAATTACAAAAAGGAAAATATATAGCTGTTTTAAGTATTGGAACCATTTCAAAAAATGTAAGTGAAGCCATTCAGAATACGCCTTCTGTTGGGCACTATGATTTACGCTTTGTAAAACCATTAGATGAAAAATTATTACATGAAATCTTTTCTAACTACACTAAAATCATAACAATTGAAGACGGTGCTGTAGTTGGTGGATTTGGCAGTTCTGTTTTAGAGTTTGCCAATAAAAATAATTATAAAAATGATATTAATGTCTTAGGCATCCCAGATGAGTTTATAGAACATGGTACAATACAAGAACTCCAAACTAGCATTGGTCTTGACTCTAAAAGTTTAAGTAAATACATTAATAAATTACTTGAGTAGAATACTAATCTTCAGCATAAAACTCCGTACTCTCGAAATCTGAAGCGTTCTCTGTATTCGACACTTCTTTAATTACTAATAAAAAAGCAAAGGTTACAAAGAAAATAACAATAGCTCCAAGCAAGTTTTTTTTCATGATAATCTACGTATTATGATTGGGGCACTAAACATAAATTAAATATCGTTTAAAAGCAAATTTAATCGATGAAATACGCAGTTTTAGTAACTACAATCCTATTCCTTCAATTTTTTTATATTCTAAAATAGCACGACTATCTGATAACGAGGCCACATAATTACTAACATTTAGCAATCTATCATAAATAGTATCTTGTGATTTTCTAACAATATTCTTTGGTAGAGTTTTTAATATAAGTTTATCGTAATTTGAAACCTGGTTATTAAAGTCATTTGTTAAAGCTTGAATATAAGTATCCATCAGACTATTTATCACTTTATAACCAATAATTTCTTTATTCACTACTTCATCAGATTGATAAACGTTTTCAATACTAATCTTTATTATGTCGTTTATTTGAGCCTCATATTTACTTTTATCAAGCAGCGCTGTATTAAAATTACCATTTAAAATAGATTCTTCATGAGATACAAATATCTCTACAGCTTCATTTATTAATGTATTTATAGCAAGCGCTCTTAAATAACTAATTCTATCTTGGGTGCTGCCTAACTGATTATACTTTTTGGTATGAATAGATTCTCTAACAAGATTAATTAAGTATTCTAAAGCAAATTCTTCTTGAATAAGTCCTAAATTTATACCATCTTCAAAATCAATAATAGTATAACATATATCATCTGCTGCTTCAACCAAAAAAGTTAACGGGTGCCTAGAATAGCTTAAACTATCCGCAGAACTGGTAGCTATTAAACCAAGTTCGTTTGCTATATCTTGAAAAGCTTTTTTTTCGCTTTGGAAAAACCCGTACTTTTTATCTGCTATATGCTTGGTGGGTTTTTTAGGCAGCGATTCTTTTGGATATTTCATGAATGCTCCCAGAGTAGCATAACTTAAGCGTAAGCCGCCTTCTCTACCCGCTCTACTTTCAGTTAAAATTTTAAATCCGTTGGCATTCCCTTCAAAATCACATAAATCTTGATACTGCTTTTTTGTTAACTGATCTTTATAGCTAAATCCTTTTCCCGTTTTAAAATACTCACCAATGGCTTTCTCGCCAGAATGTCCAAAAGGCGGGTTACCAATATCATGAGCAATAGCGGCAGCTGCAACTATTGCCCCAAAGTCATTAGCTTGGTAACCATGTATACTTTGTAAATGGGGATATTTTTCCAATAATTTCAATCCTACACGTCTACCTAGCGTTCTACCAACAACACTTACCTCTAAACTATGCGTTAACCGTGTGTGAACAAAATCGGTTTGTGATAATGGAATAACTTGAGTTTTATCTTGAAGACTCCTAAACTCTGTAGAAAAAATAATTCTGTCAAAGTCTACATCAAAGCCCAATCGTGTTTCATCCTGCTCTTTTCGCAGGCGTTTGTTGGTATCACCAAATCGTTTTAAAGAAAGTAATTGTTCCCAATTCATAATACTAAAAATTGATTTGCAAGATACATTTTTTCAATGTTAAGAAATTGTTTTTAAAAGTGATTTTTTCAAGTCTTACGGTAACGTTTAGATAACAGTTTTATGATTTAGGTTTAACCCGCAATTAACCTTGACTTTACATTTATCCGGTTTCTTTGCGACATCAAAATTCAAGAAAATATAATGAGACATATATTACTATTTATTCTACTTATTTCGACTTCATTTATTCAAGGTCAAAGTTCAGGAGAGCTTGTTGGTAAATTAACAGATAAAGATTTCAACGACGAACCTTTAGCATTCGCTAATATTTTATTAAAAGGGACTATTAAAGGAACAACTTCTGATTTAGATGGATTATACAGTATCGCAAATATTGAACCAGGAGTATATACTGTTGAATACAGTTTTATTGGGTATGAAACTCAAGAAATAGAAGTTACTATTGAGGCCGATAAAGTAACCGAAGTTAACATTTCAATGTCAGCTTCTGCAGCTTCTTTAGATGAAGTTGTAATTAAAACAACTACAAAAAGAGATAGTGAAGTTGCCTTGCTTTTGGAGCAGAAAAAAGCAGTAGAAATCAAACAAAGTATTGGCGCAGAAGAGCTATCAAGAAAGGGTGTTAGTGATGCAGCTGGTGCTGTTGCTAAAATTTCAGGTGTTTCGAAGCAAGAAGGTTCTAGTAACGTTTATGTACGTGGGTTAGGCGATCGCTATTTAAACACAACTATGAATGGCTTATCGTTACCATCAAATGATGTTAATAAAAAGAATATCGATTTAGATTTATTTTCATCAGATATAATTGAAAATGTATCTATTAGCAAAGCCTATTCTACTAATTTCTACGGAGATTTTTCAGCAGGTAATGTTGATATTAGTTCAAAAAATTACAAAGGTGATTTTTATGTAGATGCTTTTGTTAGTTCTGGATTTAACACCAATGCCATTGATAAAAACTTTGTTAGAAGTGAAGGTACGGGATATTGGGGATATTATGGCCGTTATGAGCACAATCCTTTTGCTGTAATATTATCACATGGTGTAGACCCTGTTGATGCTGGATCACCAATTAATATTGGTTATGGTGCTTCTATTGGTAAAAGCTTTGATTTCAAAAATGATTCGCGCTTAAGTATTTTTATTACCGGTTCTTTTGAAAACGGTTTTGAATATAGAAAAGGAACCAATGCAGATTTCACATTGGTTGAAAAGAAAGCATATATAGATAGCGCTGAAGAATTTGATTACAGTACTACATCTACTGCAATGGCCAATTTAAACTACAGAATTGATGATAGCAATACTTTAAAGTTCAACTCGCTGTTTATCAATAGTTCTAGTGATGTGGTAGGATATTTTGGTATAGACGGTAAAGGTAGAAACAGAGATGCTATTTTAAATACTGATGAAGGTTTTTACCAAATGAACGTTCAGTTTGATCAAACCAGAATGTTTGTTAATCAATTGTTGGGCAACCACAAATCGGGTGATTTTGAAGTAGATTGGGGATTTGGTTACAATTCTGTTTTTTCAGATCAACCAGATAGAAGACGTGTGAGTATTGAAAATTATCAATACGCACTAGATAGCGACCCACTTACAAATCCAACATTTTATAATAACATTGATTTTGACAACCAACGTTATTTCCAAAATATTGAGGATGAAGAATACAATGGTAGGTTAAACATATCTTATAAGCCTAGTGAAACCGTAAAAATAAATTTAGGATATAACGGTAAAACCAAAGAACGTAACTTTGAGAACATTCGTTATGGGTACGAAATACTTGATACAGACTACCAAATTACAAATGTTAACAACTTAAATAGCATCTTCAACTTATCAAACTTAAATATAAGTGAAGGTAGCGACGGTATTTACCAAATTAAAGTTATAAACAGCTATCCAGGACAATCTAACACCAACCGACCAGGCTTACCAGAAAACACATATACAGGTAATTTAGATATTTACGCTGGCTATTTGAATGCAGAAATTAAAGCTGGTGAAAAATGGTTGTTCGTTCCTAGTGTAAGATTAGAATCTGTAAATCAAAAAATTGCTTACGATGTTATTAATTTAGGTAACAACGGAAAAGCAGAAATTGGATTTTACGACAACTTCTTCTTACCAAGCTTAAATGTGAAATATGCTTTAAACGAAGATCAGAACCTACGTTTTTCAGCAAGTCAAACCATTTCAATTCCTGAATTTAAAGAAGTTGCTCCTTTTGTTTACGAGAATATTTCAACTAGAATTGGTGGTAACCCAGATTTATTAGACAAAGGAGTTTCTAAAATATTCAATATTGACTTAAAGTACGAATGGTTCTTTAGCAGCAGTGAAATTTTCTCTGTTGGTTTATTTGCCAAGCAAATTAACGATCCTGTAAATTTAGTTGTAGCAGCAGACGCAACGGGAACACAACGTTTTTTCCGAACTGGAGATAAAGCCGAAGTTTACGGTGTTGAAGTTGAAGTTAGAAAAGACCTACTTAAAAATACTGATGATGACACTATATTGTCTGCAGGTTTGAATGCAACGTATATGCACACCAATCAAGATTTGTATAATGAAATCAATGGGACATTTAGCGTAAGCTTCGATTCTGATGAAGACGAACTTCAAGGTGCATCACCGTTTTTAATAAATGCCGATGTTAGCTTCTCTCCTACTTTCAATAATTATAAGCCAGTAGCTAATTTAGTGTTCTCATATTTTTCAGACAGAATTGATGCTTTAGGCGGTGGCCAGCTTGGTAATATTATTGAAAATGGCGTACCTACTTTAGACTTTATTTGGAAAAATACAATAAAGGAAAACTTCCAAGTTAATTTAAGCTTTCAAAACCTTTTAAATCCAACCATAAAATATGTTCGTGAAACTACTTTAGGTGAAGTTGTAGTAAACTCAGCTAATGGTAATGGCGTTTCTGATTACAAACGCGGCATGAACATAGGATTACAATTAAAATATAATTTTTAGAAACCATAATAATAAATAAAGACAATAATTAAACTCAAAAACAATGAAGAATAATTTAATTTTAGGATTAGCAATTGTATCAATGCTTTTCTCTTGTACTACAGATGATACTGCTGATGTTGTTATTAATGACAACAGTGTGATTAACAATAATGGAAACGGTGGTGGACCTACTGATCCAGAAACGATTTTCTTATCAGGAACTTATACTGAAGATTTAACTTTAGACGCCAACAACACTTATAAAGTTAACGGTCCTTTAATAATGGCTGCCGGAACTACATTAACTATTCCAGCTGGAATGACTATTGAGGCTTTGGCTGCTGGAGCTAATGTTTATATTGCTATTGCTCAAGATGCCACAATTATAGCAAACGGTACTGCCGATAACCCAATTGTTTTAACTTCAGATGCTTCTAACCCATCTGCTGGAGATTGGGGTGGTTTAATTGTTTTGGGAAGAGCTCCAATAAACTCTGTAACAGGAACAGCAACTGCAACTTCTGAAATAGCAGCTTTACCATTCGGTGGTCAAGATGGCGATGATGATTCAGGGATAATTCGTTATGTGCGTGTTGAGTATTCAGGTGGTGCTGCTGATGGTCAATCTGAAAACAATGGAATCTCATTTTACGGTGTAGGTCGTGGAACTGTTGTAGAATATATTCAAGCTTACGAAGGTAAAGATGACGGCGTAGAATTTTTTGGTGGAACTGTAAATGTTAACTACATGTCTGTTGTGAATTGTCAAGATGATTCAATTGACTGGACAGAAGGATATACAGGTACAATTACAAATGCTTATGTTAAACATGGTGCTAGCCACGATAAAGGTATTGAGGCTGATGGTTATAATACAGATTTCAGTAATGCTGCGGGATTCTTTTCAAAACCAACTGTTACTAATTTAACTATAATAGGTTTAGGTTCTTCAACAGGTAATGAAGCTATTCGTTTAAGAGCTGGTACTCAAGGAATCTTTAACAATGTATTAATTGAAGGTTTTGAAGAAGGCTTTGATTTAGATGGTGACTCTGGTGACAACCCAACAGGTGCTGGTGTTTTAAATGGAGACACAAGTGTAACTGATGTAACGTTTATAGATGTAACTTTAAACATGAAAAACGATACAGGTGAAGTTTTTACTGAAGCTGATTTTATTTCAGGAAATGGAAATGGAACTGGTACTGATTACGCTACTTGGGGAGCTAACTGGACTGTTGAATAAGAAAGCTTTTATCTCAAAAAAAAGCGTCCAAATTAATTTGGACGCTTTTTTTATTATACTATTTTGCTATTTAATCTCTGATGGCAAGTTTAGACTTATTAGTCCATTCACTTACACTTGCAATAGCATTATTACTATAATCTACTTCTTTTAAAGTTTTATCTGTCCAATAAAACCACTTGCCGACTTTTTTCCCATTATCATAATTCGCAGAAACTAATTTATTGCCTTCAGCATCAAAAGATAACCACTCACCTTGAAGTTTACCATCTAAAGTGTAATAGCCTGTTTGGCTTACTACTCCATTGTCATGATAGTATACAACCTCAATTAAATTGGTGTCCTTATTAAGCTTTAATTCACGCTCTTGTTGCGCAAACGAAACCGCTGTAATTAAAAAGGCAATAAAGAAAACAAACTTCTTCATAATTATTTGGGTTTAATATTATATTTCAAATATAGTAATTAGTTAATATTTAAGCAACATTTACATAACATTAATTTAACATTAAAAATGTAAATAGCTGTTTTTCAATCAATTATATATTACTTAAAATTTAAACTTCCTTAATAATTAATTAATATTAGCATTACATTAAAGTGTTATTTAATCATGACATTTGCTCTGTCTTAAGACAACAATTTAGTTATTTCATATAATCTATTAGTTTTTGTCGACTATATTATCATGAATTCTAGATGGCTGCCTCTGGCCAAGGCGGCCTTTTTTTATTCTTAATATTAATAATTACGTAACATTAAATTAACATTAGAGTTGGTTATTTGCAGCGACAAAAACTAACATCTGATATATGAAATTTAAAATTGCTTTAATAGTACTGCTATTTGCGGTAACAGCAACTTCTCATTCTCAAGAATTACAATCACCTAAATTTGGAAAGGGCTTATTTAACTTAGTTGGAAAAGATAGTTCCTGGACCATGAAAATTGGAACACGGTTTCAGTTTTTAGCAAGCAATCTGATGAGCGAAGGTCAAAGCCCAGAAACAAATTTCCTTATTCGTCGCGCACGTTTAAAATTTGATGGTTTTGCTGTTTCACCTAAATTAAAATATAAAATTGAGCTTGGACTTTCCAATAGAGACATGTCTGGAGTTACACCATTTACAAGAAATACTCCACGTTATGTAATGGATGCTGTTATTAAATATAATTTTTATGGAAATTTTGTACTTTGGGTTGGACAGACCAAGTTACCAGGCAACAGAGAACGTGTTATATCGTCTGCTAATATGCAACAAGTTGACCGTTCTGTATTGAATGCAAGATTTAATATTGATCGTGATATTGGCTTCCAATTAAGACATCATTTTACCCTATTTAATAATTTTGAAGTGCGGGAAATTTTTGCATTGTCTCAAGGAGAAGGTAGAAATGTTGTAACTGGAAATTTAGGTGGCCATCAATATACGGGTAGAATAGAATTCTTACCTTTTGGCAGATTTGAAGGAAAAGGTGATTATTTTGGTTCTGACTTGAAAAGAGAGCAAACTCCAAAATTAGCTGTCGGAGTTACTTACGACCATAACAACAATGCAGTAAAAACGCGAAGTAACATGGGCTCTTGGATGGAAACAGATACTGGGTTTTATGAAACCAACATTAACACGCTCTTTATAGATGCCATGTTTAAATATAAAGGATTTAGTTTAATGACAGAATATGCAGATCGGGATGCTGCAGACCCTGTAGCAAAAAATTCAGATGGAACCGAAACAGGCGATATTGTTCAAGTGGGGACAGGTATAAACATACAGAGCGGCTATCTTTTTAAAAATAATTGGGAAGTATCAGGTAGATACTCATACGTTAAATTAGATGAAATTACCGGAAGAACCCCTGATAAACAATATACGCTTGGGTTTTCAAAATTTATAGTTGGGCATAGTTTAAAAGTTCAAACCGATTTTAGCTTTATTGATTTTAATGATAGAACAGACCAATATTTATATCGTCTGCAATTTGACATTCATTTTTAAACATAATAATAACAATAACATAACACTATAGTGGTTTTCACTATAGATATTTGCAAACAATTTTAATAAGCTTTATGGATAATATTTATTTATTTATGTTAATTGCCATTACAGTATTAGCAGTTGTTGATATTGTAGTTGGTGTAAGTAACGATGCTATTAACTTTTTAAACTCTGCTATTGGTTCTAAAGTAATCTCTTTAAGAACTATAATGATTGTAGCAAGTTTAGGTATTTTCATTGGTGCCGTTTTCTCAAGTGGTATGATGGAAGTTGCAAGAAAGGGAATATTTGTGCCTGAACAATTTGAATTTGGCGAAATCATGCTCATTTTTATGGCAGTAATGATTACTGATATTTTATTATTAGATTTCTTCAATACTCTTGGCTTACCAACCTCAACAACGGTTTCTATAGTATTTAATTTATTAGGTGCTGCAGTTGTAATGTCTTTAATAAAGATTAGCCATTCTTCCACTGAAACTTTTGCTGATTTAGGCAAGTATATTAATCAAGAAAAAGCACTTACCATTATTAGTGGAATTTTATTATCTGTCTTTATTGCCTTTAGTGTTGGAGCGCTGGTACAATGGATTTCTCGTCTTATTTTTACCTTCAATTATGAAAAGAAAATAAAGAATTTTGGCATTGTTTTTGGCGGTGTCGCATTAACAGCTATTACCTATTTCATTTTTCTAAAAGGACTTAAAGGGACACCTTATTACAATGAGTTAAAAGGGCTATTAGAAGGTAATGAAGTTCTAATAATATTAGGAAGTTTTGTTTTCTGGACATTATTCTCTTTTATCTTTGAAAAGCTAACCAAAAAAACAGTTCTAATAGCAGTAATTGCTGTTGGAACATTTGGATTGGCACTAGCTTTTTCAGGAAATGACTTGGTGAACTTTATCGGTGTACCAATGGCCGCTTATCATTCTTATGAAGCATGGATTGCTAGTGGTATGGATACCGCAATGTCCATGTCAGTGTTAGATAAAAAAGTTCCTGCTGAACCATTATTACTATTTATAGCTGGTGGCATTATGGTATTAACCTTATGGTTGTCAAAAAAGGCCAAAACAGTTGCAGAAACAGAAATTAGCTTATCACGCCAAAGTGATACCCATGAAAAGTTTAAACCCAATATGCTTTCAAGAGCTTTGGTTAAAGGATCGTCTGATTTAGCGTCTTATTTTAGTGCAATTTTCCCAAAGTCGCTACAAGACAATATAAATAATAGCTTTAAAAAACCTGACGAAAAATACCTGTCAAAAGACCAGAGTATAGACGCACCTGCTTTTGATATGATACGGGCTTCTGTTAACTTAATGGTTGCTGGTGTTTTAATTGCCATTGCTACGTCCATGAAGTTGCCGCTTTCAACAACCTACGTAACCTTTATGGTTGCCATGGGTACCTCGTTAGCCGATAGAGCTTGGGGTGCAGAAAGTGCAGTTTATAGAGTTGCAGGTGTTTTAAATGTTATTGGAGGCTGGTTTGGTACTGCCATTGGTGCTTTTATTGCTTCTGGAACGGTAGTTTACTTAATTAATTGGAACCCAAAAGTAATCATTCCTATTTTACTTCTAATTACTGCATTTTTACTGTACAGAAACTACATGTCCCATAAAAATAAAACTACAAAAGGAATTGATGAGGATAGCTTAAAAATGGCTGAAAGCAGTTCTATTCAAGGGGTTATACATGAAAGTGCCGGAAACATTGCTAAAGTTGTAAAAAGAACAAACAAAATTTATTCAAATGCTATAGTTGGTTTGGCTAGACAAAACACTGATTTACTAAAGAAGAGTAAAAAAGATGTTGTTAAGCTATCTGATGAGGTTGATAAATTACGTGATAATATCTTTTATTTCATTAAAAATTTAGATGAGTCCAGCATTGGAGCAAGTAATTTTTATATAAATGTACTTGGCTATTTACAGGATATGACTCAATCTTTAGAGTATATTTCTAAAGTAAGCTACAAGCATATCAACAATAATCATAAAAAATTAAAGTTCAATCAAATAAAAGAACTGAAAGAGATTGACGATAAGCTTGAAATATTATTTAGTGATACTGAAAAAGCTTTTAAAACAGAATCTTTTGAACAAATTCAGTTTATCTTAAATGAAAAGAAAGAAGTTTACGATTTAGTTAAAGATAAAATACAAAAGCAAGTAAAACGCACTCGAACTGAAGAATCGAGTCCAAAAAATACAACCTTGTACTTTAGTATTTTACTTGAGACTAAAGACTTATTAAATGCTACCATGTATTTATTACAAGAATACCATGATTCGCATGACAGTTCTGTAGAACCTGCAAAACTCCCTGAAGATATTGACGATACAGAATCTGAATAATATTTAGAACTTCCATAAAACAAAAAACACCTAGCTTAACTAGGTGTTTTTTTATGTCCATTTTCTAACAATGTATCTTTATTACCATACAATAATTCGGCTACAGTAATGAGTTTTTTAATCATATCGTTAACATTATCATTATCGTTAACAAGAGATGAAGCCATATCTACAGTTATGAGGTCTTTTCTAATTAAAGTATCAATCTCTAAATTCCCTTTGTGAATGTTATCTCTAGCTTCTGCTTTTAGTACCATTAAGGTTTTATAATATGCGTCTTTTTCTTTTTCTGTTCTAAACAAATGGATGGTACGCAATACTTTTGCAACTCGTTTTCTCAACTTGTCATACTCTTTTTTTATGTACTTGTTTTCAGAATTAAGGTATAATGTAACATTTCTACTTAATTCACTAACATCTCTAATAATCTCAACCATTTTACGGTTAGCTACTTTTATCTCGCTAATCTGTCTGTTTTGAGCTTCTGTTAAATCTAATTGGCTTTGCGCTTTGGTTGCATAATTTATTATTTGCCCATAAACACTCTTTATTTTAGTAATGTACTGTTCCCTTATATCCAACTCAAATAATACATTAGATTTTTTTATAACTTTCTTTAATTTCAATTCAGATTTTATGTCTTTTCTATGAATATTTAAAGCATGTGCAACAATCTCAAATATGCTCTTTTTATACAGATACTTTGATTCTCTTAATAGTGCAGCAATTGCTGTTTCTGGATATTTTAATATTGACTTTTTAAGAAATTTAGGTTCATTAACAGGCTTTTCGGGTTCTAATTTTTCTGGTACTAAACGCTCTACCAATCTTGAAATTGGGTTAACTAACCAAATCAATAAAAAAGTATTAATTATATTAAAAGCGGTATGGAATAATGAAATAGCCACCGGAATGGCTGCAGCAGACAAGTATGGTGAATCTGATCCGAATGCTTGGCTCAACCAATCAATAAACTGTAAAAAAGGATGAAATAGAACGAGCATCCACAATACACCCAATACATTAAAAACCAAATGTGCCCTTGCGGTTCGTTTTGCTTTGTAATTGGCTACCAATGCCGCCAAATTAGCAGTAATGGTCGTTCCTATATTTTCACCTAAAACCATGGCGGCAGCCAATTCAAACGGAATCCAACCTTCGGCTGTCATTATTAGTGTCAATGCCATGGTAGCACTAGACGACTGTATAACCACAGTTAAAACGGTTCCTATTAATAAGAAAAGTAAAATAGAAACATATCCTAAATTGGTGTATTGTGATAGGAAAGCTAAAATTTCTGGATTACTTTTTATATCTGGCATGGCCTCTTTAAGAAACTGAAGCCCTATGAACAATAACGCAAATCCAATAATGAAGTTTCCCCAATCACTTGCTTTTTTTCGTTTTGAAAACGTAAATAAAAATCCAAATCCTACTAAAGGAAGAGCTATTGTACTCATACTTACTTTAAACCCTAAAATGGTTATTAGCCAAGCTGTTATGGTCGTCCCTATATTGGCTCCCATAATTACACTTATAGACTCCGTTAAAGTAAGAAGCCCAGCATTAGAAAAACTAACTACCATCAAGGTTGTTGCCGAAGAAGATTGAATAACCGCTGTGATTAAAAATCCTGTAATAACACCAAAAACCCTGTTTGATGTCATAGACGCCAAAATGGACCGTAGTTTGTTACCTGCCAGTTTTAGCAAGGCGTCGCTCATAACCTTCATCCCAAAAAGGAACAAGCCTAATGCGCCCATTAACTGTAAGATGTCATAAAAACCGTAAGACATAGTTTAGATTGTCGACTATATGCATTTGTAAGATTGTATTAAAGTACTGCTATCTTTTTAAAAAACAAAAAAAGCACCTCTTTCGAGGTGCTTTTTCTAACACTTAAATTTAATTTAATTAAGAACCACACATCAGACAATCGTCTCCTTCTGCTTCTTTGGCTTGAGCAATTAAAGCTTTCATCTCTTCAGCAGTCATAGGTTCCACTTCTTCTGTAGCTTGACTTTTTGCAAACTTTTCTGCTGTTTTTGCAGCTTGCTGTTTTTGCTGCGTAACCACAGTTTGATCTACAGCTACTGTTTCTGCAACAGGTTCTTCTTTTTTATCTTTAGACAAGGTGAATTTAATAGCATCTACGGCACTTTTAGTTCTTAAGTAGTACATACCTGTTTTTAAACCACTCTTCCATGCATAGAAGTGCATAGAGGTTAATTTAGCCATTGTTGCGCCTTCCATAAATAAGTTTAATGATTGAGATTGATCAATGAAATATCCGCGTTGGCGAGACATATCAATAATATCCTTCATACTCAATTCCCAGACGGTTTTGTAAAGTTCCTTGATGTCTTGAGGAATGATATCGATATCTTGAATAGAACCGTTGGCTCTCATAATATCCTGCTTTAGACTTTCATTCCATAAACCAAGCTCTACTAAATCTTCCAATAAATGCTTGTTTACTACAATAAACTCTCCTGATAACACACGGCGTGTGTAGATATTAGATGTATACGGTTCAAAACATTCATTGTTTCCAAGTATTTGCGATGTACTTGCTGTTGGCATTGGTGCTACCAATAATGAATTTCTAACACCATGTTTCTTAACATCTTTACGCAACTTATCCCAATTCCAACGACCGCTTAACTCTTCATCTTTTATGTTCCATAAGTTATGCTGGAATTCACCTTTGCTAATAGGCGAACCTTTATAAGTTTTATAAGGCCCATCTACTTTTGCTTCTTCCATACTTGCGGTAACAGCAGCAAAATAAAGCGTTTCAAAAATATCTTGGTTTAAAGCTTTGGCTTCATCACTGGTAAACGGCATACGCAATTTAATAAACGTATCGGCCAAACCTTGAACTCCTAAACCAATTGGTCGGTGACGGAAATTTGAATTTTCGGCTTCTTTAACAGGATAATAGTTTCTATCTATTACTTTATTCAAGTTTTTGGTAACACGCTTTGTAATACGAAAAAGCTCTTTATGGTCAAACTCACCATTTTTAATAAACATTGGCAAAGCAATAGATGCCAAGTTACATACCGCAACCTCATCAGGAGACGTATACTCTAAAATCTCTGTACATAAATTTGACGAGCGGATAGTTCCTAAATTCTGTTGATTAGATTTTCGGTTGGCTGCATCTTTATATAACATATAAGGCGTACCTGTTTCAATTTGGGATTCTAATATTTTTTCCCAAAGCTCACGTGCTTTTATGGTTTTACGTCCTTTACCTTCTGACTCATATTTTAAATATAATTCTTCAAAAGCTTCACTGTGGGTTTCATCCAAACCTGGGCATTCGTTAGGGCACATTAATGTCCAAGACCCATCTTCCTGAACACGTTTCATGAATAAATCGGAAATCCACATGGCATAAAACAAATCACGTGCACGCATTTCTTCTTTACCATGGTTTTTCTTTAAATCTAAAAAGTCAAAAATATCGGCATGCCAAGTTTCAATATAAATGGCAAAACTACCTTTACGCTTTCCGCCGCCTTGATCAACATATCTGGCTGTATCATTAAATACTTTTAACATAGGAACGATACCATTAGACGTTCCATTGGTTCCAGCTATGTAACTTCCTGTAGCCCGAACATTATGAATAGCCAAACCTATTCCTCCGGCTGATTGCGAAATTTTTGCAGTTTGTTTTAGCGTATCATAAATACCATCAATACTATCTTCTTTCATAGTTAATAAGAAACAAGATGACATTTGTGGCTTTGGTGTACCAGAGTTAAATAGTGTTGGTGTAGCGTGTGTAAAATATTTTTTAGACATTAACTCATAGGTCTCAACAGCAGCATCCAAATCATTTAAATGAATACCTATTGAAACACGCATAAGCATGTGTTGTGGACGTTCGGCAATTTGTCCGTTTAGTTTTAATAAATATGATCGCTCTAATGTTTTAAACCCAAAATAATCGTAACCAAAATCGCGATTATAAATAATTGTTGAATCAAGTCTCTCTTTATTTTCTTGAATAACCTTAAAAACCTCATCAGATAAAAGCGGTGCCTTTTTACCTGTTCTAGGGTTTACATAATTATATAAATCGCTCATTACCTCGCTGAACGATTTTTTAGTGTTTTTATGTAAGTTAGAAACAGAGATTCGTGCAGCCAATCGCGCATAATCTGGATGAGCTGTTGTCATGGTTGCAGCAATTTCTGCAGCCAAATTATCTAACTCACTAGTTGTTACACCATCATACAAGCCTTCAATGACTCGCATGGCTACTTTTACAGGATCTACTAATTCATTCAGTCCATAACACAGCTTTCTAACTCTAGCTGTAATTTTGTCGAACATCATTGGTTCTTTTCTGCCGTCTCTTTTTACTACATACATATTTTTTAATGGTTTTTATTTTCCTGATACACCTGTCAGGATTGGGATTAATTAGTTGGTTTAGCGGTCAATTTTCAATAATGAAAACTGACTAAAAAATTATAATAAGGAATAACAGGATACTATAGATGAAAATCTATCACGAATTGCTATTAACCTATTATAATAAGGATCTATTTAAAAATCAGCATCAAAACTGAATTTGTCTTTTTCTTCTTCTTTATTAAGTACACCTGCTTTTTGGTATTCAGACACACGCTTTTCAAAGAAATTGGTTTTTCCCTGTAGCGAAATCATATCCATAAAGTCAAATGGATTTGACACATTGTACTCTTTCTCACAACCTAGTTCTCCCAGTAATCTATCTGTTACAAACTCCAAATATTGGGTCATAAGTTTAGCATTCATACCTATTAAACTTACCGGAAGTGACTCTGTAATAAACTCGCGTTCTATATTTAAGGCGTCAACAAGGATTTCTCTAATACGTTCTTTAGGCACTTTGTTTACCAAATGTTCATTGTGTAAGTGTACAGCAAAATCACAGTGTACACCTTCATCTCTAGAGATTAATTCATTAGAGAACGTTAAACCTGGCATTAGCCCACGCTTCTTTAACCAGAAAATTGAGCAAAATGCACCAGAAAAGAAAATACCCTCAACTGCCGCGAATGCAATTAGACGTTCAGCAAAACTTGGTGATTCTATCCATTTCAAAGCCCAATCAGCTTTTTTCTTAATAGCTGGAAAATTTTCAATGGCTTTAAACAAAACATCTTTCTCCTTCTCATCCTTAACATAGGTATCAATAAGCAGTGAATAGGTTTCACTGTGAATGTTTTCCATCATGATTTGGAAACCGTAGAAGAATTTAGCCTCACTATATTGTACTTCGTTAACAAAATTTTCTGCCAAATTTTCATTCACAATACCGTCACTAGCTGCAAAAAATGCCAAAATGTGTTTGATAAAGTAACGCTCGTCATCATTTAACTTAGAAGACCAATCTGTTAAATCTTGATGCAAATCAATTTCTTCAGCGGTCCAAAAACTAGCTTCAGACTTTTTATACCACTCCCAAATATCATGATGTTGAATTGGAAATATTACAAATCTATCTTTGTTTTCTTGTAAAATTGGTTCTGTTGCCTGAGACATGTTTCTTTTATTTTTATTAAAATTTAATGAATAATTTGGTGTGATTTGGGACTAACAAAGATTGAAAAATGTGTTTGAAAATGAAAGGTTAAGTTATAAACATTGTCAACAAGTTTTTAACAAAAACACTCTGGAAAGAAATACTTCAAGGATAAAAAAAACAAAGTGTACTTGTTTGATTTTCAGTATGTTGAAATAAATATTTAATTTTAAAAACACGTAAGATTTTACGCATTAAAACTATCCTAACGCATTATAAACAGTACAATTATTACTTGAAAAAAACTGATGAAATTAAAAGAAAAAGAGCGGTTAAAATAACCGCTCTTTTTCTAACTAACTAACTAACTAACTAATAAATTTAATGAAATTCTAAATAAAAAGCTAGACGAGTCTAGCTTTTTACAGATCAATAGCAAATACCCTTTAATAAATGTATAAATCCTTAAATAATTTAATAGCAATGCTAATATCTAAAATATTTCAATAGTTGACGTATATAAATGTATAGTTGGTAATGAAATTTGTATAATTGGTATTAAGAAAAAATAAACCACATCAACATATTATATTAGTATATTTGGAATATGATAAGAGCCGTAATTGTAGACGATGAACAGAAAGCTATTGATAGCTTGTCTTGGGAATTAACCATGTTTAGTAATGAATTAGAAATAATAAAAACCTTCAACAATCCTGAAGAAGCTATCCATTACTTAAACACCAACTCATTGGATTGTTTATTTCTTGACATTAACATGCCTACCATGGATGGTTTTCAGTTTCTTGACAAGTTAGCCAAACGGGATTTTGCGGTTGTAATTACAACTGCCTATAATGAGTATGCCCTTAAAGCACTAAAACACGAAGCTATAGATTATCTGTTAAAACCCATTGATTCTGATGATTTAAAAAACACCATTTATAAAATAAAAAAACACAACTCTAATAACGTTCCAATATCTAAAATTGAGGAAGTACTCATTAATTTCAACAAGAATTTTAATCAAAAGCGAATTTCCATTAATACAGATGGCAAACTCGTGTTTTTAGAAACTGACGACATTCTTTATATAGAGTCCGAAGGTAATTATAGCACTTTTGTTATGAATGATAATCAAAAAATTGTCGTTACAAAAAAATTAAAAGAAGTAAATGCCATATTACCTGAAAGCTATTTTTTTAGAATTCATAACTCTTACATTGTAAATTTGAATAAAATAAAAGAGTTTATAAAAAATGATGGTTATGTTGTTATGCAGTCTAATTACAAAATTCCAGTTGCAAGACAACGAAAATCGGACTTTTTAGATAAATTATAAGTTAACCCATGCATCAGTGTCACAAATATCAACTTATTCTAAAAATTGCTTTATTTTCATTTAGCTTAATATTAGGCTTAAAGGGGTTTACACAGCCTCAAAGCAAAAGTAAATTTATCGCATTGGTTGATAGTATTTTGGTAAGTAAAACAAGTGACTATAGAGAAATCAACACGGTTTTTAGAGGCACAACAAAAGATACCGTTAAAATGAATTATCTTCTAAAAAGAAGTTTAGAAGCTAATTATAATGAAGGTGCATCTTATGCTTTAAACAAATTAGGAGAAACGTATAGAAACATCTCTAATTACCAAAAAGCAATTGAATCCCATAAAGACGCTTTTGAATATGCCAAAAACTCAAATAGCATTGAGTTAGAAGTAAGAAGCTTAAATATGCTTGGTGTTGTATATAGGCGAATGGATGCTATTCGGTCGGCATTAGACTATCACAAAGAGGCATTAGACATAGCGGAATCTCAAAATAATCCGTCATTAGAAATTAAGTATAACATTGCTGTTTCCCAAAATAGTATGGGTAATATATATTTAGCTCTTAAACAATATAATTTAGCTCTTGACCAGTTTAATAAATCGCTTCAAATAGAGTTAGAGATGGACAACAAGCTTGGTCTAGCCATTAACAATCAAAATATTGGCTATGCCAAAGAAAAGCTCGGTAGTTTAAATGAAGCTTTAAGCTACTATGAAAAATCTCTGAAATACAATAATGAAATTAATTCAAAAATAGGTCAAGTAATATGTTACAATAGTATTGGCAAGGTATACATCCAAAAGGAAGCGTTTAAAAAAAGTGAGGCTTTTATTAAGGACGCTTTAAAAAAAGCTCTCGAAATTAATGACCAATATTATATTTCAACTTCATATTTAAATTTAGGATTATTACAATTAAAACAACAAGACTACAATAACGCGCAGATAAATCTTAATAAGGCATTAGAAATCTCAAAAAACTTCAATCTAAAGTCAACTGAAATTGAAACCTACTTATACCTCTCTGAATTATATGATAAAATAGGCGATCCCGAAAAAGCTTTTACACTTTACAAAAAACATGTTGTACTTGATGAAACCCTTACAAACGAAAGAAACCTACAATATGTCAACGATTTGATTATTAAGTATGAAAGTGAGAAAAAAAATAGTCAGATAAAAGCTTTAGCCAATGAAAATGAAATAGTTAAGTTAAAATTAGCTCAAAACAAACGCACTCTAATTTTAAGCTTATTAGGAGGTTGTTTAGCGCTAATTATATTATTTGTACTTAACAGACAACGTCAATTAAAAAACGATAAGAAAATTGTTACGCTTGAACAAGAAATGTTGCGAAACCAAATGAATCCGCACTTTATTTTTAATTCGTTGAATTCAATTAAGCTGTATATTATAAATAATGAAAAGGAAAATGCGGTTTACTACCTCAACAAATTTTCAAAGCTTATCAGAAAAATTTTAGTGGCTTCAAACGAAAAAGAAATTTCGCTGGAAGACGAGCTAGAAACCATGTCGCTATACATTAACATTGAAAACATTAGATTCTCCAATGCCATTGATTATAACGTTATAATTGATGATAGTATAAACCCGGCTCTCATTAAAGTACCGTCATTAATATTTCAACCATTTTTAGAAAATGCCATTTGGCATGGATTATCCTCTAAAGCCGAAAACAAAAAAATAAGCCTTCATGTAAAAAGCGATAATCCAAATTATGTTACCATTACAATTACAGATAATGGTATTGGTAGAGTTGCTTCTAAAAAAATAAAAGAGACCAAAAAGCTCAAAAGAAAATCTCTTGGCATACAGATTACCCGTGCTCGATTAGAAAACTTTTCTAAAAATTACACTTACGATTATGATTTAAAAATTAATGATCTCTACGAATCTGGAAATGCAATTGGAACACAAGTAGTGGTTAATATTCCAACCAAAATAAATTCTCTTAAAATTGCCTAATTACTTATAATTTTCAGCAACCTTTTCTAATTCCATGTACCAATCTTCCCCAAACTTTCTAATTAGGGCTTCTTTTACAAATTTATAAATGGGAACCTGAAGTTCTTTCCCTAAAGCACAGGCATCATCACAAATGTGCCATTTGTTGTAGTTTACAGCAGAAAATTCGCTGTAATCATTTACTCGAATAGGGTATAAATGACAAGAAACAGGCTTTTTCCAAGAAACTTCTCCTTGATTATAAGCCTCTTCTATAGCACATAATGCTGTTCCTTTGTTGTCAAAAATTACATAAGCACAATCAGCACCATTTATCAATGGTGTTTCAAATTCATTGTCTTCTGTAATTATAGATGTTCCTTGCGCTTCAATGGCTTTAATACCTTCTTCACGCAAAAACGGCTTCACTTTTGGGTATATCTCTTCAAGTATTTTGACTTCTTCTTCATCTAACGGGGCTCCTGCATCACCATCAATACAACAAGCACCTTTGCATGCTGTTAGATTGCAAACAAAATCTTTTTGAATAATATCTTCTGAAACTATTGTTTTTCCTAGTTGAAACATGCAGCAAAAATAGCTAAACTTTACTGTATTTTATATGGAATATCATTTATAATAAGCTAATTTTGCGAAAAATTTAAAGTCCAACTAAATGGAGCTCAACTTAAAAGAGATATTCACAGCATTTATGGTTTTATTTGCAGTGATTGATATTATTGGAAATATACCCATTATAATCGATTTAAGAAAAAAAGCTGGCCACATACAGAGCGAAAAAGCATCAATTATTGCCGGTGTAATTTTGATTTTATTTCTGTTTGTCGGTAAAAATATTTTATCATTAATTGGTATTGGTGTAAATAGCTTTGCAGTAGCAGGTGCTTTTATTCTATTCTTTATTGCTTTAGAAATGATTCTAGGCATAACGCTTTATAAAGAAGATGAGCACTCGGCTATGACCGCTTCAGTTTTCCCATTGGCGTTTCCTTTAATAGCTGGTCCTGGTAGTTTAACAACATTACTTTCTTTACGTGCAGAGTTTCGTGTAGAAAACATAATTGTTGCCGTAATATTAAATGTTATTATTATTTATGTGGTACTAAAAACTTCTGCCAGAATAGAACGTTTAATTGGCCAAAATGGCATTAACATTATTCGAAAAGTATTTGGCGTTATTTTACTAGCTATAGCAGTAAAACTTTTTGCACATAACATAAAAGCATTACTTGTATAATATGAAGATTTTAAATATAATTTTAACAATAATAGCTTTAGCATTAATTGGGTACAACATCACTCAAATTAATTTTGACAATCCCTTTAATGGTGATAGTCTAATTGCCTTGATAACCATTTTAGCGGCGTTGTGTGCTATTTTATTGCTTCGTATTTTAGTTGTTTCAAAAAAAATTGAGAAATCTATTAAGTCTAAAAAATAATGTTTGACACTCTAATTATTGGAGGCGGAGCAGCGGGTTTAAGCTGCGCACTTGTTTTGGGTTCAGCTCATGAAAAACCATTTGCTACCAATAAAAAGATTGGAATAATAGTGCACCAAAAAACATCACACCTACAAAATGCTTTGTTCAATAATGTTTTAGGATTAAGTCCAAAAACAACTGGAGTATCAATTTTAGAAAGTGGCAAAAAACAACTGACAGAGCTCTACCCTCACGTTAAGCAAATTGAAAAGGAAAAGGTTTTAAAGGTCGTTAAAAACAATACCGATGATTTTAATGTTATAACCAACAAAAACACCTATCAATCTAAAATAGTAGTTATAGCAGTTGGCTATACTAACCTAATCACTATTAAAGGTTTAGAGCATTATATAGAGCCTCACCCAAGAGCCAAAGCCGAAAAGCAACGTATTTGGTTAAAAAATGAAAATCATCTTATAGAAAATGGATTGTATGTTGCAGGAACACTTGCCGGATGGCGCAGTCAATTTGCTATTGCGTCGGGCAGTGGCGCTCATGTAGCTACAGATATTTTAACCCTTTGGAATAATGGAGAGCATGTAAAAGTACACGACAAAGTTTAGTTTTTAAAGTGCTGCTCATTATCCAGCTGTATGACTTCTTCTATCATTATATCTTTTTGGTTTAGCACTTCTTCAAAAGCACCGCCTCCATATATTTGGTTGGCCAATGTAGCCTTAATGTACTGTTTAACCTCCTCTTTGTAGGCCACAAATGTAATATTGGCTTTAGTTTTAGTATTTAAAAAGTCTTGGAAAGCATTAACCATATCATCAGAAACTTCAAAATGTGCAATAAAATCTTGGCGTGGTATGTCACGGTAAAGATTACGGTCTTTCTCTAATTCTTCAAACACAAAATTACTGATAAACCCTCTACGTTGCAGGAATGTTAGTGTTTCGTTTTGCATGTTTAAATCCAACGGCACAAAAACATCTGGAATTATACCGCCTCCACCATAAACCACTTTTCCTTTTGGTGTAGTGAATTTGAGTGAGTCTGCCACTTCAATTTTATCAGGATTCAAAAACTCACCACTTTTCAACCTATCAAAATAATCGTCATAATAGTCTTTATTCCCTTTTGCATAAGACCGTTGTATGGATCGTCCTGTTGGTGTATAATATCTTGAAACGGTTAATCGTACAGCACTTCCATCGCCTAATTCCATTTCACGCTGAACTAATCCTTTCCCATAAGACCGTCTACCCACTATAAGACCTTTATCATTATCCTGTAAAGCACCAGCTATAATCTCACTTGCAGATGCTGAATTTTCATCAATCAAAACATATACCTGACTGTTTTCAAAATCACCTTTTTTAGTAGCATAACTCTTATCTATTTTACCGCTTTTGTTTTTTGTAAATAAAATTAGTTTGTCATCTTCTAAAAACTCGTCAACTATTTGCTCTGCAATGCCCAAAAACCCACCTGGATTACCACGTAAATCCAAAACAATGTCTTTTACATTTTCATCTTTAAGCTTTTTTAACTGGGTTTTAAATTCTTTATAGGTTGATTCTGCAAAACGATTAATTTTTATATAACCCAACGTTTCTGTTAACATGTAAGCTGCATCAACACTTTTGATAGGAATATTATCTCTTTTAACCGTAAATTTCAACAGTTCTGACTCACCTGGACGTAAAACCTCTAATACAACTTTCGAATTTATTGGGCCTTTTAGTTTTTTAAGTATATCTGAATTACTTAAATCCTTACCAAAAATGGAATCCCCATTTGCCGTGATAATACGATCTCCTCCTACAATTCCAGCTTTATCGCTAGGACTGCCTTCAATGGCTCTAATAACCGTAATAGTGTCTTTATAGGTATAAAAGCTAATGCCTATCCCCACAAAATCACCTTTCATATTTTCAGAAACACGCTGCATATCTTCTTTTGGAATGTAAACAGAATGTGGATCTAAATTCTCGAGTATTCCATTTACAGTTACATCAACAATGCTATCTGTGTTTATGTCATCAACATATTCGTAGTCTATAAAATCTATTAACCTATTAAGTTTATCCTTTTTACTATTAGATGAGAATAACTTGTCTGAATTATCAGAAAAATTTAATTTACCTCCAAGGAAAATACCCGCAGCAATAGCTACTCCTATAATTAAAGGCAAATATTTTCTTTGAATTCGCATTATTCTGTTTCTAAATTTTCAATTAATGTTAAATCTACTCCTGCTTTCTTTAAAAAACGCAACCCAGAGTCATCCTTATACGCTTCTCCATAAACCACTCGCACAATACCAGCTTGATGAATAAGTTTACTACATTCCTTGCATGGCGACAATGTTATGTACAACGTAGCACCTCTTGCTGACTGTGTTGATGAAGCTACTTTTAATATAGCATTGGCTTCAGCATGTAACACATACCATTTGGTATAGCCTTCATCGTCTTCACAGTAGTTTTTGAAACCAGTTGGTGTTCCATTGTAGCCATCAGATATTATCATTCTATCTTTTACAATTATCGCGCCAACCTGCTTTCGCTTGCAATAAGAGAGTTTTCCCCATTCTTTTGCCATTCTCAAATACGCCTTATCATATTTGAGCTGTTTCTGTTCTTTCATACATTTGAATGCTTATAACGAATATAATAGGTTCGTATTTTAATTACAACCAGAAGATTAAAGATTTATGAAAACTTTAGGTTATGGAATACAATTAATCAAGACAAAAAATCACTGCCTAAAATCATAGGTATCACCAGTCCCACAACAATAGCAGAAATAACCATAATCCAATCGCGCTTTGAAAACCGGAAGACAGTTTGCATAATATACCCCAAAAATAGTACAATAAAAACTATAATAACTTGGGCAATTTCAATACCCAATGCAAACTCAAGAAGCGTGACTAATTTGTTGTCTGACTTGCCAACTAAAATTTGAAACTCTCTAGCAAAGCCCAAGCCATGAACCAAACCAAAAAACAGCGTTGAGAAAAACAATACGCCTACACGCTCTTTTTGAGCTCCTTTTCCTGCCGTAAACACATTAAAAAGAGCTACAATAAGAATGGTCACAGGAATTAAAAATTCAACCAGTTGGCCATTTACACTCACCACGCCATAGGCAGCTAAAATTAAAGACAATGTATGACCCAATGTAAATACCGAAACCAATAATAAAACCCGTTTCCAATCTTTAAACAAATAAGGAACAGTTAATACAATAAGAAATAAAACATGGTCATAGGCATTAATATCCAATACGTGGTTAATACCATATTCCACATTAAACCAAAAATCTTCAAGCATTGTTTATGTAGTTTATAGGGTGCGCTCAAATATACAACATAAAACCAAATGAATAAATAATTAACAATTATTGAATATATTAGTCACAACATATTCAATAACAAACGTAAAACATGAAAAACTTTAATGCTTTTGTCTGTACAATAATCCTTTTTGTAAGCGCAAACAGTTTTGGACAAGAGGAAGGTCCTGAAGATTTCAATCATCATTCCATATCCCTTTTAATAAGCCATACAACAATTTTTCAAGGTTTTGAAAATGGCAAAAGAAAGACAGAATCAGAACCTTCTTGGTCTTTAAATTACAACTACATGTTTAATAAAAAATGGGCTTTAGGGTTGCACAACGACATTATTATTGAAAATTTTGTCGTTGAAAAGACTTCTGGTGATGAAATCCTCGAACGAAATACGCCTATCACATCTGTTATTGTTGGAACATATAAAATATTTGAAAACTTTGGTGTTGAACTTGGAGGTGGATTGGAATTTGATAAAAACGAAAGCTTTGGTGTTGCCAGAATTGGCGCCGAATATGGAATCGAAATCCCTAAACATAAATTAGAAGTCCTTCTTTCTTTAGATTATGACATTGTAATAGATGCTTATGACGGACTTAATATTGGTATTGGAATAGCAAAATTATTTTAATACCAAAGATGCTAGTCTAAAATACAAGACTAAAAACAGACCCTTCGTCTTCTTTACTGTTTACCAATATTTTTCCTTTGTGAAGTAGCATTATTTGCTTGCATAAACTCAACCCAATACCGCTTCCTACTGCTTTACTTGTAAAAAATGGTACGAAAATATTTTCCATAATTTCTTGTGGTATGCCTGTACCATTATCAAAAACCTTTATAACCACATCACGATTGGGTGTTTTTTGAGCTATTATTTTTATCAGCGGTTTACTTTGGTTTTTACAAGCATCAATGGCGTTTAGAATCAAGTTGATTAAAACCTGCTCAATTAAATGTCTGTCAATATCGAGTTCCAATTTCTTTGATGAAACACTGAACTCCACCTCAATATTTTTGGCTTTAATTGATGGCTCCATCAAGAGTTGAATACTTTTAAAAAGGTCTGAAACCATAACCCGTTCTAAATTTAAATGAGTAACCTTACTCAAGCTTCTATATGTTTTAGCAAACTTCAATAAACCTTCACTCCTGCCCTTAATGGTTTTTATTCCAGAGTTAATATCTTCTAAATCAAGGGTGTTTTCTGAAGGGTTATCCAGTGACATTTGTAAATTTCTCTGAAGTGTATCTGCCAATGACGAAATAGGTGCTATGGAATTCATAATTTCATGGGTCATAACACTCAATAATTTTTTCCACGCATCCGATTCGTTTTTATTCAAAGTGTCATCAATGTTCTGAACCACGACCAGCTTATAGGTATCATCATCAACCTGAAAAATCGTATCGGAAACCAAAACTTTAATTTTGTCATTCTGCACCGCAATAGTTATAGAGTTTGGCTCTCTGTGGTATGTTTCAAAAATGGTATTGTATAAATCGGGTTTTCTACTTTCAATAAAACGTATGTTTTTAAAAGATGGCACATCCAGCGTTTCCCGAAAAGTATCATTGGACCAAAGCACATTGCCATTTTCCAAATTATAGGAAATGATACCAATATCTACCATTTCTAATATTTTTTGCAGATAAACGTACTGTGCCTCGTTTTGCGAATTTATTTCTTTGATTGTTCGGTTAATTTCATTGAATCCCTTGTACAAAAACCGAATATCTTTCGGACCTCGATCTTCTGGAAACCACCTTGAAAAGTCACGATATTTTACCGCTTCAAAAAAATCGTCCATAGCTACAAAACGCCTTTTGACATATTCGTAAATATTATATCCTAAATACAATATGCCTATACCTATCACAACTGCTATGGCATTTTTACTTAAATAAATAGTATAGGCCAAAGTAATTATCCCAATGACCAAAAGCACAATCCTTAAAAAAAGTCTGAAGATGTAGCCGCTATAATTCATATTTTTCTAACCTTCTGTATAAAGCAGCTCTGGTAATACCTAATTCTTTTGCCGATTTTGAAATATTGCCTTTGTTCTTTTCCAAAACATTTATAATAGCCTGTTTCTCCAAATCGTCTAAATTAGTTGTAGGAATAGCGTTTTTGTTTGATGATTGTTCAATAGCCGAAAACACTAAATCATCAGGCTTTAAAACATTACCGTCGGTCATAATCACGGCACGCTCCAAAACATATTGTAACTCTCTAACATTCCCTGGGAATGGATGTTTTTTGAGTTTTGAAATAAAACCAGAATCTAATGAAAAAGGACTTTTATTGTATTTATCTGCATAAATAGCGATAAAGTGTTTTGACAAAAGAGTAATATCATTCTCTCTATCCCGTAAAGGCGGAACAATAACATCAACAGTATTAATTCGGTAAATCAAATCCTTTCTAAACTTCTTTTCATCAGCCAGTTCCTTCGGTTCAATATTGGTTGCACATATCAAACGGATGTCAATAGGTACAGCCTCATTGGAACCTAAAGGAGTCACCTGTCTGTTTTGTAAAACCGTTAATAAGCGTACTTGCTGACCCAAACTAATATTGCCTATTTCATCTAAAAAAAGTGTGCCGCCATTGGCTGCTTCAAAACGACCCTTTCTATCTTCACGAGCATCTGTAAAAGCACCCTTTTTATAACCAAACAACTCACTTTCAAAAAGCGATGTTGACAAAGAACCAACATCTACCTTTACAAAAGGTTTGTCTTTTCTGTTTGAATTTTCATGAATGGCTCTGGCAATTAAATCTTTCCCTGTGCCATTTTCACCAAGAATAAGCACATTGGCGTCAGTTGGTGCTATTTTTTTGAGCTTCAAAAAAACATGGTTCATCGCTTCACTCTCACCAACAATTAGGGCTTCGTTTGCTGTGATGTGTTTCTTTTTACTTCCAGAGGTTTTTGCTTCGGTCAATTCCTTAAGGGTGGTAATAATTTTTTCATTCTTCCAAGGTTTGACCAAAAAATCGGATGCACCTTCTTTTAGTCCTCTAATGGCTAAATCAATATCTGCGTAGGCAGTTATCAGAATAACAGAAATATCAGGTTGCATTTGCTTGATTTTATTCAACCAAAAAATACCTTCATTTCCAGTATTAACAAGCCCATTAAAATTCATGTCCAGAATGACAATATCAAATTCATTATTGCTTATCTGAAAATTTATATTGCTTGGGTTTTTCTCAATCACCACCTCTTTCACCAAAGGTTTCAATAGCAAGCGTAACGCATTTAATACATCCAAATCGTCATCAACAACCAATATTTTAACTTCTCGTAATACCATTTCTACAATATTACAACATTATCTTAAGCTTAAAAAAGTTAGAAAACTAAAATTATTCTAGCCCAAAAAAGTGTGTTGGATTCGAACACAAGTGTATCAAAACCGAACACTTTTTAATTTAACACAAACGCTTTAATTTTTGATTGTCAATCATTTACAGTTTTGGCATCATCTTCCCTATATAAATAGGTAATTAAAAAACCATATATGGACGTTCCAATAGAAAAGAAGAAATTTTCAAATCAAAAAATCCTAATACTTGGAGGTGGATTGGCAATCATAGCTTTAATCATTTTTGTCATTATATCAACTGGTGGTGGTTCAAAACTTAATGTTGAAAAAGAACGCATTTCCATCAACACCGTAAAAAATGCTGTTTTTCAGGAAAACATTCCTGTAAATGGTATTGTTCTACCCATAACAACTATTTATTTGGATGCATTGGAAGGCGGCCGCGTTGAAGAAAAGTTTGTTGAAGATGGTGCCATAATGAAAAAAGGCGAACCTATTTTACGCCTTTCAAACACCGATTTGGAGTTGAGTCTCATAAACCAGGAAACATCGGTTTATAACCTATTGACGCAAATGCAAATTTCACAAAATGCAGCACGCCAAAACACTATTAACAGACGAAATAATTATACCGATGTTGAAAATAGTCTTATTGAAGCCGAACGTGTTTACAACTTAAACAAACGCCTTTATGAAAAAGATGCCATTGGCAGGCAGGATTTTGAATCATCAGAAAACAACTATAACTACCAAAAGGAACGCATGGCTCTGGCCGAAAAAGTATTGGTTCAAGATTCCATTGCTTCGGAACAAGAATACAATCAAGCCCAAAGTTCTTACAGACGTACCCAAAGTGCCCTGGAATTAATGCGCAAAAAAGTTGGCGATTTGGTTGTTAGAGCACCTATTGATGGTCAATTAACTGCTTTGGATGCCGAAATTGGACAATCCAAAAACAAAGGTGAACGCCTGGGACAAATTGATGTATTGAGTGGTTATAAAGTACGCGTGGATATTGACGAACATTACATTTCTAGAATTTATAATGGTCAAACCGGAACATTTACATTCAACAACAAACTATATACTTTGGTTATCAAAAAAGTATTTACCCAAGTAACCAATGGTCGTTTTCAAGTTGACATGCAATTTCAAGGTGAAGCACCTGAAGGCATTCGTCGTGGGCAAAATCTTCAAATTCGTGTCGCTTTAAGTGCCGAGAAGGAAGCCTTATTGGTTTCCAAAGGCGGATTTTTCCAAAAAACAGGTGGCAATTGGATTTTTAAGGTCAGTGAAGATGGCAATACCGCATATAAAGTAAACATCAGACTTGGGAGTCAAAATACCGAATTCTACGAAGTACTTGATGGGCTAAATCCAGGTGATAAAGTAATAACCTCTAGCTATGACAGCTATGGCGACGTTGATGAATTAATATTAAAATAAGAAAACAAAATACTATGAGCACAATGATACAAATAACCGATCTAGAAAAATTCTATCGAACCGAAGAGGTTCAAACCATTGCATTAAACAAATTATCCTTTGAGGTTAAAAAAGGAGAGTTTGTAGCCATTATGGGCCCTTCAGGTTGCGGCAAATCAACCCTACTTAATATTCTTGGATTGCTAGACAATTCTGATGGTGGCAGCTTTAAATTCAATGGTGAAGAAGTTTCTGGATACAACGAACGTAAACGTTCAGAATTACGCAAGCACAATGTAGGTTTTGTTTTTCAAAGTTTCAACCTCATCGATGAACTTACCGTTTTTGAAAACGTTGAACTTCCGTTGATTTATACTGGTGTTAAAGCTGCTGAAAGAAAAGTTCAAGTTGAAAAAGTATTGGAAAAAATGCAAATCATGCACAGACGCAATCACTTTCCGCAACAATTGTCTGGTGGTCAGCAACAACGTGTTGCAGTAGCAAGAGCCGTTGTTAATAATCCGAAATTAATTTTAGCCGATGAGCCTACAGGGAATTTAGATAGTACCAACGGAAACGAAGTGATGGATTTGTTAATCGATTTAAACGAAGCAGGCACAACCATAGTAATGGTAACCCACAGTGAACATGATGCAAAATATAGCCATAGAATTATACGCATGTTGGATGGCCAAAAAGTCACTGAAAACATTTTAATATAAAATTTCAATCAATCAAAAAACGAACAATCAAAATCTGCAATCATGTTTAAAAACTATCTAAAAGTAGGCTTCAGAAATCTTATAAAAAATAAGGTTTACTCACTAATCAACATTTTTGGTCTGGCCATAGGTATGGCAGTAACCATTATGATTGGTCTTTGGATTGCTGATGAGTTAAGTTATAACAATTATTTTAAGGACAAGGCAGAGATTGCACAAGTGTTCCAAAATCAAGAATTCAATGGCGATATAGGAACAGGTCCTGCTATTCCAAGACCTTTAGAGTTTGCGCTACGAGAAGGCTACGATGATAATTTTAAGCACATTGTCATGTCATCTTGGACACAAAGTAGGTATTTGAAATATGGCGATATAAACTTAAATAGAGAAGGCAATTTCATGCAAGAAGGTGCCATTGATATGCTTAACATAAACATTCTGAAAGGCGAAAAAAAAGATGGCTTGAAGGAGAAGAATTCTATTCTGTTATCTGAATCTACTGCAAAAGCCTTATTCGGTTCTGAAAACCCATTGGGAAAAATAATCAAAGTTAACAATGAGTTTGACATGACCGTTACTGCTATATATGAGGATATTCCTAGAAACAATTCGTTTAGCGATACATATTTTTTAATGCCTTGGGAGCATTATGCAACATCACAAGAATGGATAAGAAATGCTGCTGAAAGCTGGGGCAACAACTCATTTCAATTATTTGTTCAGATAAATGAAAACACAACTATGGATGTTGTGACAGCAAAAATAAGAGATGCTAAGAAAAAGCTAGCACCAGATGATGTCACAGAACATAATCCGCAGTTGTTTTTACTCCCCATGAAGGATTGGTATTTACGATCTAATTTTGAAAATGGTGTACAATCCGGTGGAAGAATTGAAAATGTATGGTTGTTTGGTGTTATCGGACTTTTTGTTTTGCTTTTGGCATGCATCAATTTTGTAAATTTAAGCACCGCTCGTTCTGAAAAAAGAGCTACAGAAGTTGGTATCAGAAAATCTATTGGTTCGCAACGCAGTCAGTTAATTTTTCAGTTTTTAAGTGAATCTTTTTTAATTGTCATTATATCTTTTGTATTTGCAATAGCCATAGTATTGTTATTCTTGAACGGCTTCAATAATCTAGCCAGCAAGGAAATTGCTTTCCCTTGGATAAATATCACATTTTGGGGAGCTTCTGTAATCTTTATAGTCATTACCGCTTTCTTGGCTGGAAGCTATCCTGCATTATACTTATCCTCATTCAATCCTGTTAGTGTTTTAAAAGGAACATTTAAGGCTGGACGTTTTGCAGCACTCCCAAGAAAAATACTGGTTGTTACGCAATTTACGGTTTCCATTGCGCTTATTATTGGAACATTGGTTGTTATGAATCAAATTCAGTACAGTAAAGATAGACCCGTAGGTTACAGCAAAGAAGGGCTTATTCAAATACCTGTAATGAGCACCGAGTTTGTTGGCAAAAATGATATCATGCGTGAGCAATTTATTGCTTCGGGTGGTGCCATTGAAATGGCTGGTATGAGTAGCCCAACAACAAATGTTTGGTCCAATAGAAGTGGCTATACTTGGGACGGGAAACCTGAAGGTTTTCAGGAGGATTTGGCTTATACGTCAGTAACCTATGAATTTGTTGACGCATTAGGCTTAAAAGTTAAAGCCGGACGCGGATTCTCACGTGAGTTTGCAACGGACTCCAATGCGGTTATCCTTAATGAAACTGCTGTAAAGTATATGGGACTTAAGGACCCAATTGGGAAATACATTAGGGACACAGACACGGAAGACCCTGATGAACCTTTACAGATTGTAGGAGTCATAGAGGATATGGTTGTACGATCACCTTACAGCCCAGTAAAACAGGCCATGTATGTTTTTGAAAGATATGGCAATATTGCTTATTACAATTTAAGGTTAAACCCTCAAAATAGTGTCAGTAAAAATTTAGAGTTGATTGAGAATACCTTCAAAGCGAATTTTCCAAATCTTCCATTCGATTATCAATTTGTTGACGAAGAATACGGTAGAAAATTTAGATCAGAAGAACGCATAGCAAACCTAGCTAAAGTGTTTACTGGACTGGCCATATTTATTAGTTGCTTGGGACTTTTTGGTTTAGCTGCTTTTGTTGCCGAACAGCGCACAAAGGAAATTGGCGTCAGAAAGGTGTTGGGTGCTTCAATTGGTCAACTGTGGGTATTGCTTTCAAAAGACTTCATCTCTTTGGTTGTTATTGCTTTAATAATTGCCTCTCCATTGGCATATTACATTATGAGCCAATGGTTACAGAAATTTAGTTATCGAACAGATATATCACTAACTGTATTTTTAATAGCCTGTTTAGGGTCTCTAATCATCACATTGATTACAGTAAGCTTTCAATCCATTAAAGCTGCAACATCAAACCCAGTAGATTCTTTAAAAACAGAATAACATCAATCAAAAAAACGCATAGTTATGATACGGAATTACTTTAAAATAGCTTGGAGAAACCTCCTCAAAAACAGAGGCTTTACCGCTATTAACATTATTGGTTTATCACTCGGAATAGGTTGCTTTATCATAATATCGATGTTCGTGATAGATGAGTTGAGCTACGATCGTTTCCATGAAAAAGCTAATCGGATCTACCGTGTAGATGCCGATATAATTATGGGAGGAACCGAATTGAATTTGGCCGTAAGTTCGGATCCTATGGGAGCCACCTTAAAAAAGGATTATCCTGAAATAGAAGAATACGTTAGATTTTATGCTTCCAACGGTCCTAAACTCATTAAAAAAGGAAACGAATTTATACGGGAGAGTGCTATTACGCATGCAGATTCTACTCTTTTTAATGTTTTTACTTTACCAGTAATTATTGGAGATACCAAAACAGCGTTGGTGGAACCTAATACAGTCGTAATAACAGAAACAGCAGCCAACCGCTATTTTGGAAGCCCAAAATTGGCTATAGGTAAAATGTTGGAAACCGATGACAATGGCAAAACGCTCTATAAAGTTACTGCGGTTATCGAAGACATGCCTAAAACCTCGCACTTCAATTTCGACTTCTTTTTCTCAATGGCAAATGTTAGTTACGATTTCGGCACTTACTTAAGTCATAATTTCCATACGTATGTTGTCTTGAAAGAAGGCACCAATCACAAAACTTTCAACAACCATTTTATAGAAGTAATAGATAAATATATTCTACCTCAAGCCAAACAAGTTATGCAAATTGAGAGTATGGATGATTTTAAAGCGAGCGGGAACAAATTAGAATATTCACTAATGCCTCTAACAGACATTCATTTACATTCTGCTAGATATGCTGAAATAAGCCCGAATGGCAGCATTCAATATGTGTATATCTTTTCGGCAGCGGCATTGTTTATTTTACTTATTGCCTGTATTAATTTTATGAACTTAACTACAGCTCGCTCATCCGGAAGAGCAAAGGAAGTAGGCATTCGTAAAGTATTAGGCTCCGAAAAAAAAGCGCTTATCTGGCAATTCCTGACCGAATCTACTTTAATTGCAGGTTTGGCTTTAGTAGTTGGTTTATTCTTTGTGTGGCTCTCTTTAGGTTGGTTTAATTCTATTTCCGGTAAAGAATTGGAATTCTTTTCTTTATTGACTCCAAAATTTGTGATTTTCATCTTACTTCTGCCCTTTGTGGTTGGCGGATTGGCTGGTGTTTATCCTGCATTCTTTTTATCGTCTTTTAAACCCATTAAAGTACTGAAAGGAAAACTTTCAACTGGACATAAAAAAAACTCATTACGTAACTTTTTGGTTGTTTTTCAATTTGCAACATCAATCGTTTTAATTGTAGGTACCATTGTAATCTACAAACAAATAAACCATATTCAGTCAGCAAATTTAGGTTTCAATAAAGACCATGTTTTAATTGTGGACAACTCTGGAGTTCCACGAGAAACCAGACAATCCATTAAAAATGAAATCGAACAATTAGCAGATGTAAAGTCGGCTTCTTTTGGTGGCTACTTACCAGTTGCCAATTCCTCAAGATCAGACAATACGTTTTCAATGGATGCTGTAATGACAGAATCCAATAGTTTTAATATGCAAACATGGCGAGTTGACTATGATTATATAGAAACTGTTGGTATAGAAGTTCTTGATGGCAGAATGTTTTCAAGAGATTTTGGGTCAGATTCAACAGGCATCATACTCAATGAAACAGCACTTAAGTTAACAGGATTTGAAAATCCGATCGGCAAAAAACTATACTCCACCGAAAGAGATGGAACTGTAATCACAAATACTATTATCGGTGTTATTAAGAATTTCAATTACGAATCGCTTCGAGAAAATGTTGGTGCATTAAGCTTGAAGTTAGGCAATAATAGTTGGGAAACTATCTACAGATTCAACACAGCTGATATTGGTGGCTTATTATCCACCATTGAAAACAAGTACAAAGCTGCTGCTCCTGGAATGCCATTTAAATACCAATTTATGGATGAAGCCTTTGATGATATGTACCGTCAGGAAAGACGTGTAGGAACCGTAGCACTAGCCTTTTCATTATTAGCTATAATTATTGCCTGTTTAGGTTTATTTGGTTTAGCAACTTACATCGCCGAACAGCGTACTAAAGAAATTGGCATCAGAAAAGTGTTAGGTGCTTCCGTGACAACCATTGTAAGAATGCTATCTACAGACTTTGTAAAACTCGTAATGCTTGCTTTTGTCATTGCTACTCCAATCGCTTGGTGGTTTATGCATAAATGGCTTCAAGACTTTGCCTATAGAATTGAACTTAATTGGTGGATTTTTGCCATAACCGGAATAACCGCTTTGGCTATTGCTTTAATTACGTTGAGTTTTCAAGCCATTAGAGCAGCTATTGCCAACCCAGTAGATTCCTTAAAAACCGAATAATTATGATACGGAATTATTTTAAAATAGCCTGGCGAAATATCATGAAGCACAAGGTGTTTTCTGCCATAAATATTATTAGTCTAGCGATTGGGTTTAGCGCATCGTTTGTTATTGGTTTAATGGTATATTATGATTTAACTTTTGATAAGTTCCATGAAGATGGGGAACTTATTTATAGAGTGGTTTCAAGCTATTCAACCAACGAAGGTGAAAGAGGTAATCGTGGTGTTGCTGTACCTTTAATTGCTGAAGCAAAAAATAACATGAGTGGTGTTGCTATTGCTTCAGGTATTCATTCAGCTTACTTTCAGAAAGTTGAAGAAGAGGTTGCCAAGAAAACATTTAGAGATATTGATCATGCCGTTTTTACAGACCCAGAATATTTCCAAATTTTTAAATACGATTGGCTTGCTGGCTCACCAAACACTGCTTTAAAAGAACCTAATCAAGTTGTATTAACTGAAAAGAGGGCTGCTATATATTTCCCATCATTATCTCCAAGTGAAATACTTGGAAAAACCTTGATTTACAACGACTCTATCCAAACGTCTGTTTTGGGTGTTGTTGCAGATTTTAAAGAACGAACTGATTTTGTTTTTGAAGAATTTTTGTCTATCGAATCTTCTAAAAAAACCAATCGTGGCGGAACGATTCTTGACCCACAATGGGACAGCACAAATTCTGGAGATCAATTGTTTCTAAAAATGACTGGTGTCTCTTCTGTCTCTGGTATTGCAAAACAATTGGATGACTTGTCAGAGGCAAACCGTTCGGATTATGAAATAAAATTTAACCGAAAACGCAATTTTAAACTTCAACCGTTGTCAGATTTGCATTTTAATACTACGTATGGCGTTTTTAATTCCAGTGGTCGTCCGGCTGATAAGTCCGTTATGGTTGGGTTGGGTTTTATAGCCTTGTTTTTATTGCTTTTAGGCTGCATTAATTTCATTAATCTAAATACAGCTCAAGCAAACCAAAGAGCCAAAGAAATAGGTATTAGAAAAACATTGGGTAGTTCAAAAAAACAGCTTGTTTTTCAATTTCTTGGCGAAACATTTTTACTAACATTAGTAGCAGCTGTAATATCTGTTGTTCTAGCATATTGGCTGCTTCAAGTATTTTCAGATTTTACACCAGAAGGATTGGAGTTTTCGCTCTTTAAAAATCCTTTAATGATAGGGCTTTCTGTAATTCTTTTACTGGTTGTAACGCTTCTATCTGGAATTTATCCAGCTTTGGTTCTAACCCAGTACAAACCCATTTCAGTATTAAAAAACCAAGTGGTTAATAAAACTGGTAAACCTGCTTTGCGACGCTTTCTTACTGTTTTTCAATTTTCAATTGCACAAGTTTTTATCATATCAACAATTTTGGTAGCCAAGCAAATCCATTTTATGATGAATAACGATATGGGCTTCAAAACAGAAGCTATTGCGAGTATCGAAACCTCTTGGTATAATAACACATACGACAAGGAGTTACGCCTTGAACAAGAACTTAAAAAAATACCTGAACTGTCAAAAATTGCTAGAGGCGGAAACTCACCTGCCTCTAATAATTCTAATTCTACCTTGGTAACTTATATACAAAAAGATGGTAATGAAATTCAATCTCGACTACAACTGTTAAGAGGCGGAAAAGATTATATAGATCTTTATGATATTCAATTATTGGCTGGAAGAATTCCATTGAATGATACCATACGAGAATATGTTATCAATGAAACGTTCCTAAACATCATTGGCTTTGAGAATCCTGAAAAAGCTGTTGGTGAACAAATAAAACGAGGCGAAAAACTGTATCCAATTGTAGGTGTAGTTAAAGATTTTAATCAGCGTTCATTAAAAGACCCTATTGAGCCTCTTGCACTTGTTGGAGATTGGGAGCATTCATCATTTGGTGTTTTACATTTTACTTTTGCCAACAGTAACAACAACATGTCTGGAACTATTTCAAAAATTGAAGACGCTTATAAGCAAATTTATCCTGATTCTGATTTTGAAATTCATTTTATGGATGAAACCATTGAAAGCTTCTACGAGCAAGAGCGCAGTCTGTCCAAACTACTTAATTGGGCTATGGGACTTTCCGTTTTGATAAGCTGTTTAGGGCTTTTAGGTTTGGTAATTTATACAACAGAACGCAGAACAAAAGAGATTGGCATACGTAAAATTCTAGGGGCTTCATTATCGCAACTTAACGTTTTGCTATGCAAAGAGTTTTTGGTATTGGTTGGAATTGCTTTCATTATTGCTGCTCCAATAGCTTATTTAGGGTTAAGCAATTGGCTTAAGGACTTTGCTTTTAAAACAAGCTTGAGTTGGTGGATTTTTGTTTTAAGCGGTTTAGGTATGGTGTTAATTGCAGTAACTATTATGAGCGCCCGAACTGTTTCAACAGCAATGAAAAATCCGGTGAACAGTCTACGAACAGAATAAAAAATCACATTAAAAATTATGTTATTAAGATTAAGTCAAGCAACAAAGGAAGTTAAAAATGGTAGTGAGAAAATTGCCCTGTTGGACTCTATAGATTTAAAAGTTGAAGAAGGCGAGTTTATTTCACTTATGGGACCATCAGGATCTGGAAAATCTACCTTGTTAAATTGCATAGGTATGCTTGACAGTTTTACTGATGGAGGTTATGTGTTTTTGGAAGAACCCGTTCATAGTATGAAAGAGAAAAATAAATCCAAACTTTATAAAGAATATATTGGGTTTGTTTTTCAAGCTTACCATCTTATTGATGAGTTAACCGTACAGGAAAACATTGAAACCCCTTTACTCTATAAAAACATAAAATCTTCCGAGCGTAAAGCTATGGTTGCCGATATGTTGGATAAGTTTAATATTGTTGGTAAAAAAGATTTATTTCCAGCTCAATTAAGTGGTGGTCAACAGCAGTTGGTAGGGATTGCTAGAGCCTTAATATCAAAACCAAAACTCATTTTGGCAGACGAACCCACTGGAAATTTAAACTCAAAACAAGGCATAGAAATTATGGAGTTGTTTTCGCAATTAAACAAAGAAGAAGGTGTGACCATTATTCAAGCAACACATTCTGAAAGCAATGCTGCTTATGGTTCACGAATTATTAATCTTTTAGATGGCAAAATTGTCACTGATTAAAAACAACATCAAAAATGTTTTCAAAACAAATACTATTTATAATTGCATTGGTTTTTTACGGAACTGTTTATTCTCAAACCGTTCAGAATAGAAGTTATACGTTGGACGAGTGTATTTCCATGGCTTTAGAGAATAATTTGAATTTAAAATCTTCTGAGTTATTGGCTAATTCAGCTAACATTAATCTAAAACAATCCAAAGCAAATATTCTACCTAGCCTAAATGGAAACTATAATATTGGTGTAAATAATGGAAGAAGCATTGACCCTTATACCAACCGATTTATAAATCAAAAACTAACATTCTCCAATGCGAATTTAAGTTTGGACGCTACCATTTTTAATGGGTTTCGATTACTAAATTCTGTAAAACAAGACAAGTTGAACAAGCTCGCTTCAGAAATGGAGGTTGAAGAATCGAAACAAGATTTAGTATTAAGGGTTACCCTAGCCTACCTTCAAGTATTAAACAATCGTGATTTATTAGAGCTGGCAAAAAACCGTTTAATAGCAACCAATGAACAATTAGAACGTCAAGAAAATCTATATAATGAAGAAGTAGGCAATCCTGCAGACTATGCAGACATTGTTGGGCAGAAGTCTATTGATGAAACCAACATTTTAAGCTCCGAGAGTGCATTGAATAATTCAAAACTAAATCTTGTTAGGTTATTAAACTTGCAAAATGAATTGTCAATAAACACACAAGATTTGATTATGGGTTTGGAAAAATACCCATATTCATCAGAAGATGTTTACAATGATGCCCTAGAGAATCTTGCTACATTTAAAGCAAGAACATTCAGAATAGATGCTGCAAAAAAGGGAATCAGTGTTGCCAAAGCACAATTTGCTCCTGAAATATCACTTTTTGGGCAGCTCAACACTAATTACTCTAGTGCTGCAGAAACGTTTACAGAAACAGGCTCCTCAGTTGTAGAAACCGATGATTTTGTAGTCGTAAACAATAACAATCTCCCTGTTTTTTCAAATCGCACACAATTTAGCAGTCAAAATATAAGTTATACGGACCAGTTTGAAAACAATGTAAATACAGTGTTAGGACTTTCTGTTTCTATCCCACTTTTTAATGGTTTTAGAGCAAAAAACAATGTAGCATTACAAAAAATTCAAGTTGAAGAATCCCTCATTGAGCTAGAGCGTACACAACTGGAAATTAAAAATGCCATAAAGCAAGTCCACTTTGATATGGAAGCTGCTTTTTTGCGTTATGAAAGTTTGCTAAAACAAGTAGAAGCGTTTAAGGAATCTTACAGGATAAACGAAATTCGTTTTAATAATGGCGCTTCAAATTTTTTAGCCTATATAACCAGTAAGAACAACCTAGACAGTGCACAAACAAACCTAGCCAATGCTAAATATGAATATTTTCTACGGGTAATTGTGCTGGAATATTACAGAGGGAAATCCTTTGCTTCTATTTAGTGTTTATTTTCTGTTACTAATAAAAACAAAAAAGCCTGAAAAACAGTAGTTTATCAGGCTTATTATGTACTCAAGGTGGGAATCGAACCCACACTTCCGAAGAAACTGGATTTTGAATCCAGCGCGTCTACCAATTCCGCCACTTGAGCGATAGAGATTGCAAAATTATAAAATAAATTAGGACTAACAATTAAAAATAGTCGCTTTTATGCTTTTGCAGTTGAAATAAATTCATAAATTTGCACCTCATTTACAAAAAGCGCTATAATTCGCTTTAAAACAAAAGATTAACGATGCCAAATTTCGCCACAGAAGCCAAAATTTTTACTTGTACACAAAGTAAAGTATTAGCACAGAAAATTGCTGATGCCTATGGCATTAGTATGGGCAATGTAATCACATCAACCTATAGTGATGGCGAGTTTCAACCATCGTACGAAGAATCTATTAGAGGCACTCGAATTTTTATTGTAGGCTCTACACATCCTGGGCCAGAAAATTTAATGGAAATGCTGTTAATGATTGATGCTGCAAAACGTGCTTCAGCTAGACATATTACAGCTGTTTTACCTTATTTTGGGTGGGCGAGACAAGATAGAAAAGATAAACCTAGAGTTCCAATTGCGGCTAAATTAGTAGCTAAAATGCTTGAAGCAGCTGGTGCAACCCGAATTATTACCATGGATTTGCATGCCGATCAAATTCAAGGGTTCTTCGAAAAGCCCGTTGATCATTTATTTGCATCGACTATATTTTTACCATACCTAAAAAGCTTAAACCTAGATAATTTAACCATAGCTTCACCAGACATGGGTGGTTCTAAAAGAGCCTATGCTTATTCTAAAGCATTAGAAAGCGATGTGGTTATTTGTTATAAGCAACGTGCTAAGGCCAATGTAATTTCTCATATGGAATTAATTGGAGATGTAACGGGCAAAAATGTTGTTTTGGTTGATGATATGGTGGATACTGCTGGAACTTTAACTAAAGCTGCCGATTTAATGATGGAACGCGGCGCTTTAAGTGTTCGAGCTATTTGTACGCACCCTATTTTATCAGGTAACGCTTATGAGCGTCTGGAAAATTCAAAACTAGAGGAGTTAATTGTTACCGATTCAATTCCTTTAAAACAAGAAAGCAGCAAAATACGTGTATTGAGCTGTGCAGATCTATTTGCCGAAGTGATGCATAATGTGCATCACAACGAATCAATTAGTTCTAAATTTATCATGTAAATTAATAATTAATATAAATTAAAATGAAGTCAATTACAATTAACGGATCTCAAAGAGAAAGCGTGGGCAAAAAGTCAACAAAAGCCTTACGTAATGCTGGACAGGTACCTTGCGTATTATACGGAGGTGACAAACCAGTGCATTTTTCTGCAGATGAAATTGCATTTTCAAAACTGGTTTATACGCCTAACGCGCATACAGTTGTGATTACTATGGACAATGGTGAAAGCTACAACGCTATCATGCAGGACATTCAATTTCATCCAGTAACAGATAGAATCTTACACATAGATTTCTATCAATTGCACGAAGGTAAGCCTATTACAATGGAGGTTCCTGTACACTTTGTAGGAAATTCTAAAGGTGTTAAAGCAGGTGGTGTTTTACGTAAAAACTCACGTAGATTACGTGTTAAAGCTTTACCTAAAAACTTACCAGATTTTATTGAAGTAGATATTACTCCTATGAAAATTGGTAATAAATTATACGTTACCGCTTTAGAAAACGATCTTTACAAAATAATGCATACTGAAAACACTGTTGTTTGTCAAATTAAACGCGCTAGAGCTGCTATGGCATTGGCAACGCTTGAAGATGATGAAGACGAAACAGAAGAAGGTGCAGAAGGAACTGAAGCTACTGCTGAAGGAGCAGAAGCACCAGCAGCTGAAGCTACTGAAGCTCAAGAATAGATTTCATTCACTTGAAATGACTAAAAAGCATTCTGATTACAGAGTGCTTTTTTTATTTTTACAAAAATTACTGTTATGTGTCATTTCATTTGGAAGTTATTTAGAAAACATAAAAACACTTCTATAACAGAAGAAACAGATACCATGAAAAAGTTTTTGATTGTTGGATTAGGGAATATTGGTGAAAAATATGCCAATACCAGACATAACATAGGTTTTAATATACTAGACTTTTTAGCCGAAAAAGAAGATTTAAAATTTGAAACACAAAAACTAGGCGATTTAACCACCTATAAATTTAAAGGACGAACGTTTATTTTATTAAAACCCAGTACTTATATGAATTTGAGTGGCAAAGCTGTTCAGTACTGGCTAACTAAAGAGAAAATTCCTCTAGAGAACCTTTTAATTATTACCGATGATTTAAACCTCCCTTTTGGAAGTATTCGTTTAAAAACAAAAGGAAGTGATGGCGGTCATAATGGCCTTAAAGATATCCAGGATAAATTACAAACCACTACATATAACCGCTTCCGATTTGGTATTAGCGATGAGTTTAGTAAAGGCAGACAAGTAGATTATGTTTTAGGTGAATGGAATGATGAAGAATCTTTAAAACTCCCTGAACGATTGGAAAAATCTGTTGAACTCATAAAATCTTTTGGTACAGCAGGTGTAAACAATACCATGAATACATTTAACGGAAAATAAAAAGGGAAGCTCGTAAGCTTCCCTTTTTATTTATATTATGTGAATATAATAAACTTATTCTATTAAAATCTTTTTGATTGTTTGCTTATCACCGTCAGTTACTTTAACCAAATATATACCAGATTGTGCATTATTTAAACTAATAACTTGATTAAATGCACCTGCATTTTGAAACGAATTGTTAAACACTGAACGCCCTTGAATATCATAAACTGACACATTAATCTCTGGGTTAGAAGAGTTAAGACTAAGTGTAAACTCTCCATTATTAGGGTTAGGATACAATGCAAATTCATCTACAGAAAATTCATCTACAGATAGTCCAGCTTCACCACAAATATAAATTGACCAATCGTTTAGAGTCCCTAAATCTGCATTCCAAAAATCACGTATGGAAATGGTCCAATCTCCAGCACTATTCAATCCAGAAAAGACAGAAAGCGGATTAGCCGGATTATAGGTTCCCACTGTAGGCTCTGCACACGCAATAGGATCTGCTCCATCTTCAAACGTTACATCTAGATTATTTTCACTGGCACAATTTCTATCCCAAACAATTACTGCGGAAGTTCCATTAGGATGAATTAATGTAATCTCTAAATCATTAATGTAAGTATGCGAAACATCTGTATTTAAAGTAATGAAATCTATAACGGTATCATCTCCCATTGGTACGTTTATAGTATGTGTAATTGGCGCGCCTGGAGAATTAGAACCTACCCCATCAGGAATTGAAAGCCCTAAATTAGGAGCTGAATCATAAGTTATACAAGAAGGGCAAGCATCTCCTGACACCACAGTAATATAATCTGTAAGTGTTAGAGAACTCGTACCATGTGAATTAGTCGCCTCTAAAGTTACATCGTAAACACCTTCAGCAGCATAAGTTACAACAGGGTTTTGATCGTTTGATGTTCCAGGCGTACCGCCTTCAAAAGTCCATGACCAAGATGTACCAGCAGGGGCAGACTCGTCAGTAAAGGTTACTGTATTTCCAGAATCTAAACAAAGTGTCTCCATATCTGCACTAAAAGCTATAATTGGTGGGCCATCTAAAGGTGGTAATGTATATCCACAAGCCGTCAATCCTGAATGGATTGCTTGAATTTCAACATCTGTATAACTTAAATTTAATGCGGCTTGATAAACCGCATTTGCAGCATCGTTTTGATTTGTAGAGCCATTGGTCATTCCTAATCCTTCGTAAAAGATCTTGTCCATTCTTTCTTGACCTATTTCATCCCAAACCGTCATTAAACAACTAGCCCAAATTTGACCATCGGTATGAATTTGACCTACCAGTCCACCAGGATATACCGCTCCATAACCTGTTGTCCTCCCTGGCCAACATGTATTATGCCCATCCCAATTAAACACATAGTTCCAAGCTGGGTCAGCAGAAGTCCAATACCCATTAGCAATATTTACACCTCTATTATAAGACTGTGCGACATAATCCCCACAACCTTCACTTAAACCATCTACTTGTGATAGGCCTCCAGAAGTAACCCAGTCATGTAATCCATGACCTAATTCATGATGTATTACGTCAGAGTCTTCAGCGTCGTCAACACAACCTTCTCCAAAAGACAATCGTCCAGCGCCTCCTGTATAATATGAATTATCTGCTCCTCCTGCTCCATGCGGATCATATTGAACACCGCCATTATATTGATAAGGTAATACATCACAACCTAAATCATCATTTATATAACCTATCAAATAATCAATATGATAATACACGTTTACAGGTTCAAAACCTTGATCTTGTCTGTTAAATTCAAATACAGATGAACTTTGCGTAAACAACCCTGTGTTTGGCGAATCAAAGTCAATAATCTCTGCACGTGGCCCAACCAAAGAATATGTACTTCCGTTTTGAGTAATATCTCTTAACGTCACATTAAATCTAGCCGCATCTAATGAGGCATTGGTTGCATCGTTACCATCTACATATTGACCTCCATAAGCAACCGTATTTGATGTTAATGGATCTGGGTTAAATACAAAACCTGAACCATCTATTCTTCTATAGTATTCTCTTGGCATAGGATAAATCACCTCAACATCATGAGAATCACTTTTACCATAATCGCTATGTTCATTATAATAATGATTCATATCAACTACTTTAAAAATCTCACCATTTAAAGCATCTACAAAAACATGCCACTCACCTAAAGGTTCTGTTGTTGATATTGTGACTTCATGAGCTAGTTTTTTTATTTTAGTGTTTTTATAAACCACTAAACTTGTGTTAGAATAACTAATATCACTTTGCACATTTAAATAATTTATAGCTGCTGAATACGCATCATTAGCTGATACTCTAGGTTGAACGTTAGCCATATCAACATTACTTTCATAACTGTTCATTACATAAACCACCTTATTTTCTGGCGATATGGTAATCGTAACTTCGTTTTTGTTAACTGGATAATTCCCAGAATACTGACGATATCTTACAACGTGTCCAGCATTAGTTGAACGTGTAGCATGATATCTTAAATTTGGTATCTCATTGGTTGGGACACCTAACTTTTTGGCTTCTCTTTCTATATAATACATAGCCATAGATTCTGGTGTGCCCTGCGGCACACTAAAATCCAACCCATAAAGCGAAAGAGGCTTTCCGGTATTAGTATTAAATCGACCGTTTGCCCTAATTTCTGTTTCTATTTTTTCATCTGCTTCTAATGAAATTTCTAAAGCCCGTTCTGGCATAGCTTTTTGAGCCACCAACACTTGGCCAAAAAATAATATGATTAAAGCAGTAAGGCTAAAACCATAATAATTAAAATTGTTTTTAGTAGTTTTTCGCATTGTAAGTAGTTTTAATTTAGTTAATTAAGGGATTGAATTTACTAAATAATAAATGATGTATTAACAATTGATTAACTTTTTTTTCTACAACCATCGTTTTTAAGTTAAAAAAATAGGAATAACACTTTATTTAAAGCTAGTTTTTGTATTTTTAAGGCTTTAATTTCTCTTATACTGAATATCAAATACTTAATTATGAAAAAAATTACTCTGTCCAAAATACTTTTTATACTCGTGTGTATACCAAGTTTTTTGTTGGCTCAAGAAAAAAATTCACGTGCAAACACTAAATGTCTAACCGACATTTATAATGCCGAATTAATTGCTACTAACCCAAATATGATGGGTAGTGAAACATTCAAACAACAATTGCAGTCTAAAATTCAAGAAATGCAAAACACGCCTCAACGTAGGGTTGTTATTTCTATTCCTCTTGTTGTTCACGTATTACACAATGGTGAGCCTGTAGGTACTGGTCCAAATATATCTGATGCCCAAGTACTTTCTCAAGTTACCGTTATGAATGAAGACTTTAGAATGATGATGGGCACTCCAGGAGAAAGTACTGAAGGTGGTGTAGACGTTGAAGTTGAATTTGTAATGGCTCAACGTACTCCAGATGGGTGTCCTACAAATGGTATTAACCGTGTAAATATTTGTCAGGATGGTACTAACCAATCTGATGTTCAATTCTGGAAAACACAAACATCTTGGGACCCAAGCAAATACATGAATATGTGGTCTTCTAAATATGTTGGAGATTTAGCTGGAATTTTAGGTTACGCACAATTTCCAGGCGGACCAGGCAATACTGATGGCGTTAGTGCTGGTCATACCTTTTTTGGAAGTTCTGATTATGACGATGGATCTTTTGAGTTAAGCCCACCATATGATAAGGGTAGAACCATGACTCATGAAGTTGGGCACTATTTAGGCTTATACCATACTTTCCAAGGTGGCTGTACAGCTCCTGGCGATGAAGTAGATGATACACCTGCTGTTCAGTCTCCAAACTTTGGATGTCCACCAAATAATATTACCTGTGGCTCTCGAGATATGGTTGAAAATTATATGGATTACAGTGATGATACGTGTATGAACACTTTTACTCAAGGGCAAAAAGATAGAGTTCAAGCTGTTTTAGCTACTTTCGCAAACCGCTCAACGTTAGCAGCTTCTGATGGTGCAGACCCATTACCTGGTGTTTCTGATGATGGTGCTATTCAAGTTGCCGCTGTCAACCCATCGACTTGTGGGCCAGAATTTACACCTTCGGTTACTATTACAAATTATGGTACTTCAACAATGACATCAGCAACTATTTCTTATGATGTAGATGGTGGTTCTTCAACAGATTATAACTGGTCAGGCTCATTAGCTGCAGGCGCTTCTGTTGATGTTGACTTGCCTACAATTGCTTCTACAGCTGGTGACCACACATTAAATGTTAGTATTTCTAACCCAGGAAATGCACGTACATGTAATGATGATGCAAGTGCTTGTGTTACATTAAATCCTGCACCTAGCATGGTTTCCACTACTCAAGTCCATTTAGAATTAACTACAGATAATTACTGTGAAGAAACTACTTGGGAGTTCCGTGATGTAGATGGTAACGTATTATATAATGGTGGTCCTTATGCTCAAAATGCTGAAGACAATACAACATTTAACTATGATTTTGATGTAACTCCAGGTGAGTGTTATTCATTTATAATATTTGATGCTTATGGCGATGGAATTTGCTGCGGATTTGGAAATGGATCTTACGAACTAACAACTGATGATGACACTGTTATTTTTAGCGGCGGCGAATTTGGATCTGACGAAACAACAAACATGGCTACACAGTCATTAAGTGTTGATGAGTATACTTTAAACAGTATTCGTATTTACCCAAACCCAACAACTTCTGAATTAAATATTAAATTGAGTAATACAAATGATTTACCTAATGGTTATAAAATTTACAACATGTTAGGTCAATTAGTTACCGAAAAAACAATTGATAGCAATTTGGATCTTATAATAAATACATCTGCTATGAGCAATGGTATGTATTTTATTAAAATTGCCAAAGGTAATAGTGCTTTAACTCTTCCTTTTGTTAAGGAGTAATTAAACGCTTTAATAACTTCAAAAGAGGATTGGCTATTATGTCAATCCTCTTTTTTATTTTTGTAAAAACACGTTTCTCAACTTGAAAATTATACAATCGTCTAAAAGCGAGACCTTACAAAATTCGGCAGTTACCATTGGCACCTTTGATGGTGTACATATTGGTCATCAGAAAATAATAAAACGCCTTATTGACACTGCAAAAAAAGAAGGGTTAGAATCTGTTGTACTAACCTTTTTTCCTCATCCTAGAATGGTCCTACAAAATGATGCTGACATTAAACTCATAAACACCATAAAAGAACGCCAAGACATTCTGGATGAATTGGGTCTTGATTGCCTTTTTTTAAAACAATTTACCAAAGATTTTTCCAGATGGTCTGCTGAAGATTTTGTTCAAAAGCTTTTGGTAAATCAGCTAAACGCTAAAAAAGTAATTATTGGTTATGACCACCATTTTGGCAGAAATAGATCTGCAAATATTGACGATTTAAAAGCCTTTGGAGAACAGTACAATTTTGAAGTTGAAGAAATTAGTGCACAAGATGTCAATGATGTTTCTGTCAGTTCTACCAAAATACGTAAGGCTCTATTAGAAGGCGATATAGCAAACGCCAATAGTTATTTAGGTTATAATTTTATGCTAAATGGTATAGTTGTAAAAGGGAAGGGGCTTGGGAAAAATATTGGCTACCCAACAGCTAATTTATATATTGAAGAAGCTTATAAACTAATACCAAAACAAGGTGTCTATATTGTTCAATCAACTATAAGCAACAAACGTGTTTATGGCATGATGAACATTGGTCAAAATCCCACAGTTAATAACAGCCAAAGTCAAAATATTGAAATTCATTTCTTTGATTTTAATCGCTCTATTTATAATTTAGAATTAAAAATAGAGCTGCTTGTTAGAATACGTGATGAAAAAAAATTCGATTCAATCGAAACTCTATCGCAACAGCTTGAACAAGATAAAATTACATCATTAGCTTATATAAAAAATCTAGATGGCAAATAATTTTCTTTTTAAACAAATTGATAACAGTCCCTTAATAGTGTTCCGTATCATTTTCGGATTGCTTTGTTTTTTAGAATCGGTTGGAGCCATTTTTACAGGTTGGGTAAGAAAAACACTCGTAGATCCTGATTTTACATTCTCTTTTATTGGTTTTGAATGGATACAACCACTACCAGGATATAGTATGTATGTCTATTATATTATTATGGGTGTTTTTGGTTTGTTTATAATGCTTGGCTACAAATATCGGTTTGGTGCCATTATGTTTACCACCATGTGGTTAGGCACATACCTCATGCAAAAATCATCGTATAACAATCACTATTATCTGCTAATTTTATTAAGCGCAATAATGGCCATATTACCGGCTAATCGTTATGCCTCTCTAGATGTAAAAAAGAATCCCTCGCTTAAACGTATTTCAATGCCCAATTGGTGTAAATGGATTTTAATTTTACAAATGTTTATTGTTTATACCTACGGATCAATAGCCAAAATATATCCTGATTGGTTAGATGCCAGTGTGCTTGGTATCTTGATGAAAAGCAAACAACATTATGTTTTAATTGGAGACTTTTTGCAACAAAACTGGCTACACTATTTTTTAGCTTATGGTGGCATTTTATTTGATGGCCTCATTATTCCGCTCCTATTGTTTAAACCAACAAGAAAGTTGGCTTTTTTTGCATCAATATTTTTTCATTTATTTAATTCCATTGTATTTCAAGTTGGTATTTTTCCATATCTATCTTTAGCATTTACTTTATTTTTCTTTGAGGCTAAAACAATTCACAGGATATTCTTAAAAAGCAAACCTTATTATGAAGGCAATGACATAGAAATTCCATCATATAAAAAACCTATGTTATTGGTGTTTTCAGTTTATTTTATAATTCAAATTCTTTTACCAATACGTCATCATTTTATTGAAGGCAATGTGTTTTGGACAGAAGAAGGGCATCGTATGTCCTGGCGTATGATGTTACGTTCTAAATACGGATTCGCCATTTATCAAGTGGTTGATAAAGACACCAACGAAAAGACAACCATTAATTTAAATGATTATCTAACCAAAAAACAACAGCGCCATGTAGCTACAAAGCCAGATTTTATCTGGCAATTTGCACAACGCCTAAAACAAGATTACGCTAAAAAAGGTAAGGACATTTCAGTTTTTGTTGATTGCAGAACAAGTTTAAATGGTAAGCCGCACAAAACCTTAATAAATCCTGAAACAGACCTTGCTGCAATAGAATGGTCTGCTTTTAAGCATAGCCCTTGGATTTTACCTTTAAAACAAGAATAAATCTGTTTGTAATTCCTTAAATTTGTGCCTTAAATTTTAAAGCACATGTTACAAGTACCTTTTATAAGAGAAAATAAAACGTTAGTTATCGCGCGTTTAGCAAAACGAAATATTGAAGCTACTCAAATAATTGAGGAGGTTTTAGCATTAGATGAAGAGAGAAGAGGTATTCAAACTCAATTAGATTCTATTTTAGCCGAATCTAATTCTATTTCAAAAGAAATAGGCATGTTGTTTAAAACTGGAGAGGTTGAAAAAGCAAATATTTTAAAAGAAAAAACTACCAATTTAAAAAACAGCTCTAAAGAATTAAGTGATAAACTTAATGATACGGCCAATGCATTAAATCAGTTGTTATACACAATACCAAATGTTCCCAATGAATTAGTTCCTAATGGAAATTCTGAAGATGATAATGAAACGGTTTTTCAAGAAGGGACTATCCCGCAATTACATAATGACGCACTTCCTCATTGGGAATTGGCTAAAAAGTACGACATAATAGATTTTGAATTAGGCAACAAAATAACAGGAGCTGGATTTCCTGTCTATAAAGGCAAAGGTGCCAGATTACAGCGGGCTTTAATTGCTTATTTTCTAGATAAGAATACAGAAGCTGGCTACACTGAATATCAATTACCGCATTTAGTAAATGAAGCTTCAGGTTTTGGAACAGGTCAGTTACCAGACAAGGAAGGCCAAATGTACCATGTTACAGAAGACAATCTATATCTTATCCCAACTGCTGAAGTTCCTGGAACCAACATATTTAGAGATGTTATTTTAAACGAAAACGAATTGCCTATTGGCATCACTGGTTATACACCCTGTTTCCGTCGCGAAGCTGGCAGTTATGGTGCTCATGTTCGTGGTTTAAACCGTCTACATCAATTTGATAAAGTTGAGATTTTACGTGTGGAACACCCAGAAAAATCTTATCAGGCTTTAGACAATATGGTGAACCATGTTAAAACCATTCTACAAGAATTACAATTACCTTATAGAATCCTCCGATTGTGTGGAGGCGATTTAGGGTTTACATCGGCTTTAACTTACGATTTTGAAGTGTTTTCTACGGCTCAAGATCGTTGGTTAGAGATATCTTCTGTTTCAAATTTTGAAACCTATCAGGCTAACCGATTAAAATTACGCTTTAAAAATGCTGAAGGTAAAAAAGAATTAGCGCACACTTTAAATGGTAGTTCTTTGGCATTACCAAGAGTGTTGGCAGGTATTATTGAAAATTACCAAACTCCTGATGGCATTAAAATTCCAGAAGTTTTAATCCCTTACACAGGCTTTTCAATAATCAATTAGTTGTTAGGTTTTTTCTTACTTTTCGATTCAATTTTATTTGTTTTTATCGATTAAATACAAATAACGCATGCCGTTTAACGAAAAAACAATGATTTTTTTTGTTTTTTTAAAAAATAGTTTGAAGTTAGTAGTCCCAAAAACCAAAACCTACTGACCATGAAAAATTTATTACGAGTTTTTCTTTTAATAGCATTGGCTTTTTTAGCCAACAAAGTACTACTAACAGACTTTGAATTTACACCAGAACAAACAACAAAACATACTGCTGCTTTAACTTTGGCAGAATAAACTTAAATGCCCCAATCGAGTAATTGAATCATGTTAAAGTAACAATGGTTAATAGCACTATTATTTTGGTTGGTAAATGCCTGATTTTAAATCAGGCATTTTTTTTATAAAAACATTCACAAATACTACAAGTTACATTTGCTATATTTACACAAATGTCTGTTATGCGCCTTTTTGTTTTAGCCTTTTTTCTAATCCCCTTTTTGAGCCTATCTCAAGATGATATTCTTGCTAAAGAATATTTTAAAAATGGAGAGTTCGAAAAAGCATTGACATACTATCAATCTATTTATAATAAAACCCCAAACAATAATACTTATTTGGTAGGGCTGGTTAAAACACATCAACAACTGGAACAGTTTAATGAAGCCGAAACATTATTATTAAATCAAATAGACCGTATAGTTTATCCTGCTTTGTATGTAGAACTAGGCTACAATTATTATTTAAAAGGTGAAGTAGACCAAGCCAATTCTAATTACAACAAGGCTATATCGTATATTGATGAGAACGTTAATTACGCTTTTACTATTGGTAAATATTTTGAAGACCGTTCGCTTTTAGACCAAGCAGTTATCACGTACGAAAAAGCTATGCTGTTAAAGCCTAGTCTAAATTTCAATTCACACCTTGCCCGAATTTATGGAGAACAGGGCAATGTTGAAAAAATGTTTGAAAGCTATTTAAACTTTATTGGACACAACGAAACGTACATTAATACCATAAAGAGAGCTTTTAATGAGTTTATATCTGAAGATAGTGAAACTGAATACAACCAAATGCTTAAAAAAATTCTATTGAAAAAAATTCAACAGAATCCTGATATCATGTGGAACGAACTATTAAGTTGGTTGTTTGTTCAGCAAAAAGAATACAAAAAAGCTTTCTTACAGGAAAAAGCAATTTTTAAACGACAACCTGAAACTTTAGACCGCATTTACGAATTGGCGTTTATTGCAACTAACGACGAAGATTATGAAATTGCTACAGAAATATTCACCTATTTATCAGAAACCGCTCAAGATTTAGATACAAAAATCGATGCCTACTATAATTTATTGCAAATAGACCTTAAGACACAGTCTGACCTTAAAATAATTGAAGACAAATACACCAATCTATTCAATTTATATGGCAAGCAAACCCAAACTATAAACCTCCAAATATCCTATGCTCACTTTTTAGCTTTTTATAAGAATGAGCCTGATAAAGGCATCAGAATTTTAAAGGAAAGTCTAGATTTACCATTATCGGCCCTTGAAATTGGTCAGGTTAAATTAGAACTTGGAGATATATTGGTTTCTCAAGAAAAGTTTAACGAAGCATTAATTAATTACACTCAAATTCAACGTAATTTAAAAAACAGCACCATATCGCAAGAAGCTAGATATAAAGTTGCTAGAACAAGTTTTTTTAAAGGTGATTTTGATTGGGCTGAATCACAGCTTAAAGTATTAAAATCATCTACATCACAACTTATTGCCAATGATGCTTTGGATCTTATGTTACTTATTCGCGACAACAAATATGAAGACTCAACTCAAACTGCACTAAAACTATATGCCAAGGCAGATTTGTTAGCTTTTCAGAACAAAACAGACGAGGCTATTGTGGTTTTAAATGATATTTTAGCAAATCATAAAGGCGAGTCAATTGAAGATCAGGCTTTATTCAAACAAGGTAAATTATACGAAACCAAACAGCTTTATGAAAAAGCTGAAGAAAATTACAACCTTATTATAACAAATTTTAAAGACGATATTTTAGCTGACGATGCTTATTTTGCTCTAGCTGAAATCTATCAATATAAATTAGACCAATCTCAACAAGCCAAAACCTATTACGAAAAAATACTGTTTAATCATGAAGATAGTATTTACTTTGTTGAAGCAAGAAAACGTTACCGATTACTACGTGGCGATGCCATAAATTAAACCCATATGATTATTGCCGAAACCAAAAGGCTTATAATTTCTAAATTCACACCAGAAGATGCTGCGTTCTATTTAGAGTTGCTAAATACGCCTAAATGGATAACCTACATTGGCGATAGGCATTTAAAAACCGTTGACGATGCCAAAAATTACCTACAAGAAAAAACCATTCCTGCGTATGCAAAGCAAGGTTTTGGCTTCTATAAATTAACTAAAAAAGAAAGTAATAGACCAATTGGAACTTCCGGCCTAATAAAAAGAGATACATTAGATTTTCCTGATATAGGATTTGCCCTTCTTCCAGAATATGAAGGAAAAGGATATGGCTATGAAGCCTCTATAAAAATACTGGAATTAGCCAAAACAACATTTAAATTAAACAAAGTTTTAGGCATAACTTTGGAACACAATACAAATTCCATTAAATTACTTGAAAAACTGGGACTATCCTTTGAAAAAAAGATAAAACCCTTTGAAGACGACGAAGAACTCCTGTTATTTGCAAAAAACTTAAATTAATTGGTTGTTCTTGCTATTTTCTACAAAACTAAACTTTAGTAAGACAGGAATCCATTATCTTTAATATTATGATAATATACAACGTAACAGTAAACATAGACGATAGTGTTCATGACCAATGGTTAGACTGGATGAAAACCGAACATATTCCTCAAGTATTAGCTACAGGCAAGTTTAAGGAAGCGCGTTTAACAAAAGTATTGGTTGAAGAAGAACAAGGCGGAACAACGTATTCCACCCAGTTTAGAGCGTTTTCTCGTGAAGCACTAGACGACTACTATAATAATTATGCAGACGCTTTACGAAATGAAAGCTTGAAAAAGTTTGCCGATAAAATGCTGGCGTTTAGAACCGAGTTGGAAATAATAGATGAATTTACTGTAAATTTTAAGTAATCAATTATGTCAGTAAAAGCAAAAAAACATCTTGGTCAACACTTTCTAAAAGACGAAAATATTGCTCAAAAAATAGCAGATACGTTGTCCTACAATGGTTATAATCATGTTTTGGAGATTGGACCAGGGATGGGTGTTTTAACCAAATACTTGCTTGAAAAAGATATTACAACCCACGTTATTGAAATTGATACCGAATCGGTTGACTATTTAAAGGCCAATTATCTTAATCTAGCCAACAGAATTATTGAACAAGACTTTTTAAAGTACGATTTAAAAACTGTTTTTAAGGATGACCCGTTTGCCATCATTGGAAATTTCCCCTATAATATTTCTTCACAAATAGTTTTTAAGTTACTGGAAATACGACAACAGGTTCCTGAATTTTCAGGCATGTTCCAAAAAGAAGTCGCCTTAAGAATCTGCTCGAAAGAAGGCAGCAAAGTTTATGGTATTCTTTCGGTACTTACACAAGCTTTTTATGATGCCGAATACCTTTTTACCGTTCCGCCTTCAGTTTTTAACCCGCCTCCAAAAGTAGATTCTGGTGTACTATTATTAAAACGAAAGGATAATTTCACATTACCTTGCAGCGAAAGTCTATTTTTTAAAGTTGTAAAAACCAGTTTTCAACAACGTCGCAAAACCCTTCGCAACAGTTTAAAAACATTCAATTTGTCAGATAATTTAAAAGCAAATGTTATATTTGACAAAAGACCAGAACAATTAAGTGTTGCAGAATTCATAGAGCTGACTTCACGAATTGAAAATGACTAAATCCTTTGGTAGAAGAAAACGAAAACATACAATTTCAACTAACTGAAGAGCTTATTGAAAAGGTTGAGACCCTTATTGAACAACAAGATGATAAGGAATTAAAAAACCTCTTTAAAGAGTTTCATTATGCGGATATTGCTGAAATTCTTGATGAACTCAATCAAGACGAATCGGTCTATGTCATAAAATTGCTAGATTCTGAAACTACTTCGGATGTCTTAATGGAATTGGATGAGGATATCAGGGAAAAAGTTCTAAAAAATCTTTCAGCAAAAGAAATTGCCGAAGAAATTGAAGAGCTCGATACCGATGATGCTGCTGACATGATTTCAGAACTTCCCGAAGAACGTCAGGAAGAAGTTATCTCCAACATTGAAGATGCCGAACACAAAGCCGAAATTGAAGAACTTTTAGCTTATGATGAAGATACGGCTGGTGGTCTCATGGCCAAGGAATTGGTAAAAGTTTATGAAACCTGGACCGTTGCAGGTTGTATGCGTCGTATTCGTGGCCAAGCCAAAGATGTCACACGTGTGCATTCCATTTATGTTGTCGATAAAGAAGATAAACTTATTGGAAGGCTCTCTTTAAAAGACCTCATCACTGCAAAAAGCGACCAGAAAATTGCTGAAATATCTAACTCCAATGTGGATTATGTTTATGTTGATGAAGATGTTGAAGATGTTGCCAAAATCATGCAAAAATATGATTTGGAAGCCATTCCTGTTTTAGACAAAAACAACACGCTTGTTGGCCGTATTACTATTGATGATATTGTAGATGTTATTCGAGAGGAAGCCGATAAAGATTATCAGTTAGCAGCAGGTATATCACAGGATGTTGAAGCCGATGATAGTATCCTTGAACTCACTAAAGCACGATTGCCCTGGTTGGTTTTAGGTTTGTTTGGAGGTCTTGGTAGTGTGTTTATTATGAAAGATTATGAGCATATCATGTCTACCGTACCGTCCTTATTTTTTTATACACCTTTAATTGCTGCCATGGCTGGAAATGTAGGTGTACAATCCAGTGCCATTATTGTACAGGGTTTGGCAAATGACAATGTAAAAGGCAGTTTGCTAAATAGACTTTTAAAGGAAATTGGCTTAAGCCTCATCAATGGTTTAGCATTGGCAGTATTGGTTATGCTGTTCGGATTTATTATTGGTCAAGACACCACGGAAAGTTTCGCCATTGCCGTGTCTATGATGTCAGTAATTGTAGTCGCAGCACTCGTAGGAACATTTGTGCCTATTGTTTTAGACAAACGAGGCATAGATCCAGCTATAGCAACAGGACCTTTTATTACAACCAGTAATGATATATTGGGTATCTACCTATTCTTTGTTTTGGCAGGTTTAATTATCGGGTTTTAAATACCCCTAGCTTTCGTACCTTTACATTATGAAAGCAATTAATATTCAAGATAAATTTTCAAAATTTTCAAAAAACTGGCATCCGCATCAAATTGCAATTGTGGATAACATGCAAGTTATATTAGCCAAATTAAAAGGTGAATTTGTATGGCATAAACACGAGGATGAAGACGAACTGTTTCAAGTAGTAAAAGGTACCTTATACATGCAATTTCGTGACCGAATTGAAGTTATTAAAAAAGGTGAAATTATAGTCGTCCCAAAAGGAGTTGAGCACAATCCTATGACCAAAAATGATGAAGAAGTCCATGTGCTTTTGTTTGAAAAATTATCAACTGCCCATACAGGTAATGTACAACACGAAAAGACCCAAACCCATTATCCTAAAATTTAACCATGAAAATTCTTCATCTAGATACCAATCATCCATTACTCTTAAATCAACTCAATGAACTAGGTTTTGTTAATCATGAGGATTACACCTCTTCTAGAGAAGCTATTGAAGCTAAAATTCATGAATATAATGGTATTGTCATTAGAAGCCGTTTTACTATTGATAAACAGTTTTTGGATGCAGCTACAAACCTAAAATTTATAGCTCGTGTTGGTGCTGGTCTAGAGAACATTGATTGTGGGCACGCTGAAAAAAAAGATGTTTATTTAATTTCTGCTCCAGAAGGCAATCGCAATGCAGTTGGCGAACACACATTGGGCATGCTGTTGTCACTTTTCAACAAACTCAACAAAGCCGATAAAGAGGTGCGTCAAGGTAAATGGTTGCGTGAGGAAAATCGTGGCATAGAATTAGATGAAAAAACCGTTGGATTAATTGGTTATGGCAATATGGGAAAAGCCTTTGCCAAAAAGTTACGCGGTTTTGATGTTCAGGTTTTGTGCTATGATATACAAGAACAGGTTGGTGACGAAAATGCCAAGCAAGTCCACTTAAAAGAATTCCAAGAACGTGTTGATGTGGTGAGTTTACATACACCTCAAACACCCTTAACCCTTAACATGATTAATGCAACATTTATCAATTCTTTTACAAAACCGTTTTGGTTTATTAACACAGCACGAGGCAAAAGTGTGGTGACAAGTGATCTCGTTTCTGCTTTAAAATCGGGCAAAATTTTGGGTGCAGGATTGGATGTTTTAGAATACGAAAAGTCGTCTTTTGAAAGTGTCATGTCGAGCGCAGTCGAGACATCCCTACCGCTTCAGTATCTCATAAAAGCCGAGAATGTACTATTAACACCTCATGTTGCTGGTTGGACTATAGAAAGCAAAGAAAAATTAGCTCAAACTATAGTAGATAAAATTAAAGCAAAATTTTGCTAACTTTCAGTAATGAAAAAAACAGTTCTTGTTTTTGGTTTGCTCATCATAGCGTTACTTATCTTATTTCAATTAAGTAAATTTTCTGTGCTTTCTGGCGATTTAAAAATTGAAACAATCATTGCCATAATAGCTTTGGTCTTCTTTTTTATTGGTGTCTTCATTCATAAAAAAAGTATACTCAATAAGCCTGTGGCAATTCATACAATTGATAAACATAAGATTGAAGAATTAGAGATTACAACTCGAGAATATGAAGTTTTAAAACATATTTCAGAAGGGTTATCCAATAAAGAAATCGGTGAAAAATTATTCGTTTCCGAAAGTACCATAAAAACGCATGTATCCAATCTTTTGATAAAGTTGAATGCCAAACGACGAACAGAAGCTGTAAATATCGCCAAACAACTTCAAATTATTTAATTTTTTTACTTTTAGACTAAAGTATGAGGCATTTGGTACTTTAGTATGAGCTTTTTTTCTACCGTTCTCCTACTTTTGAATCGTAATTAAAACTTTTAAACTATGACATTAGGTGCTTTTTCAATAAGCTTAAGTGTAAAAGACTTAACAATTTCAAAACAATTTTATGAAAAATTAGGCTTTCAGGTATTTGCTGGAGATATGGACAAAAACTATCTCATCATGAAAAATGGCAATGCTTTAATAGGCTTGTTTCAAGGGATGTTTGAAAACAACATCTTAACGTTTAATCCAGGTTGGGATGAAAATGCGAATACGCTTGAAAATTTTACAGATGTTAGAGATATTCAAAAGCATCTAAAAAATAATGCTATCAGTTTTCATTCGGAAGCAGATGAAAACTCCAAAGGTCCAGCTAGCTTTGTAATAAGCGATCCTGATGGAAATACCATTTTAGTCGACCAACATGTTTAACAACTAACTATTTAAATATTATGAGAAACACAGTTTTAAAATATGGAAGCTATGGCTTTCTAGCAGGTATTATATTTTTTGGGCTAGCCTTTTTACTTGGCGACAACCTATCCTACTCCGTTCAAGAAATCATTGGGTATACATCTATGGTTGTATCACTTTCATTTATCTTTTTTGGCATTAAACACTATCGTGATAAAGTAAATCAAGGAACTGTAACCTTTGGAAAAGCCCTTGTGATTGGATTGTTGATTTCCATATTTGTTGGAATTGGCGTGGCCATTATTGATTACATCTACACAACCGTAATCAATCCAGATTTTGCTACCGAATATTTAGATAAAACTCTGGCAACCATGAAAGAAACAATGTCAGCTGAAGAATACGATGTTGAAAAAGTTAAACTATCTGAACAGATGGAAGCTTATGGTGGTTCCGGGTTTATGGCTTTTATCATGTTTGCAACTGTTGTAATGATAGGATTTGTTATATCTTTAATTTCCGGATTAATTTTACAACGTAAAAACTAATATTATGCAATACGAAGCTACATCTCCTGAAGACTATATAAGTCAGGTTCCTGAAGACCGACAGGAAGCCTTAAAAAAATTACGAAAAACCATTAAAGATAATTTACCAAAAGGGTTTGAAGAAGGCATACAATATAAAATGATTGGTTATTATGTACCACATTCTGTGTATCCAGATGGTTACCACTGCGATCCAAAAACACCATTACCGTTTATGAGTTTTGCCTCCCAAAAAAATTCGGTGAACCTTTACCATAGCGGTATTTATGCTAAAAAAGAACTACATGACTGGTTTGTAAGCGAATATCCGAAGCATTGTAAACGAAAGCTGGATATGGGCAAAAGTTGTATTCGGTTTAAAAAGGTTGATGAAATTCCTTTTGAACTCATTGGTGAACTTACCCAAAAAATGCCTTGTGATGAATGGATAGATATTTACGAAACAGCTTTAAAAAAGAAATAATTATGAAAAAACGTGTAACAGGAATAGGTGGTTTGTTTTTTAAAACCAAAGACCCAAAAGCAACTAAAGATTGGTATAAAAAGCATTTAGATTTCAATACCGATGATTATGGCTGCACTTTTTGGTGGCAAGATAAGGATGGTAATGATTGCTCTACACAATGGAGTCCTTTTGCAGAAGACACCAAATACTATGAGCCTTCAAAAAAAGACTTTATGTTCAATTACCGTGTTGAAAATCTAGCAGAACTTCTAGAGGCTCTAAAAGAAGAAGGCGTTACCATTGTTGGAGATATGGAAGAATACAGCTACGGGAAATTCGGTTGGATTTTAGATAATGATGGCAATAAAATAGAGCTTTGGGAACCTATTGATAGTGCTTTTCAATAAGTTAAAGCGTTAGCTCTAGATTTGTGACATTGGATCGTAATCCAATGGTAAATTATCTCCAACACGTTGCATACCTATCTCGCCAGTAAAAGTTACAGCTTCTATTGGTGAGTAATTACCTTTTAAATTAAGATAAAAATACTCGTTGTTTGGTATTATGGTTGATTGTCGAGAAACCGTTAAATCGTAGACAATTGTTAAGGGTTTAAATACCTTGACCTTATAAATTGTTGGATCATCAGTTACGTATTTACTAATAAAATTTTCGGCAGGCACAACTTTATCTTCATAGAATAAAGTAAACTTATTGTCTTCTAATTTATCATACAACAACGAACGCATAAAATGTAACATAGAACCGTAATAAGCGTTTTGCCTCCTTTTTATTGTTTTACGATTTGTCTTATTAGATCTGTAGAATGTTGTTCCAGAATAAAACACCGAAGAAACCGTATTAATTTTCAAATCTCCAGATGATATTTCATATTGAATTTCAAAGTCTTGCAAATCATATTCAATATCATATCCAAGGTTTGAATTGCGTATTCTAATAGGCCTTTTTGCATTGGCCACCAACAAATTATCATTTTCTAAATACCGTAAGTTTATATCATCTTCATTTAGAATTTTACAGGACAAACTATTACTTGAAAACCCCAAAAATTGTAGCTTGAATTGCTCTAACTTTTTCTCTCTCGACCATGAGTCTTTAGACCCAATAACAACTTCATTTAATGTGTTTAAATCTTCCTCTAGTTCTATTTTGAGAATAACATCCTTATTATAATTTGAAAAAACCTGTTTCTTATATCCCAAAAAGGAAATAACCAATGGTGTATTGATAGATTCGTCAAACGGAATTGTAAACGCTCCATCAGAATTAGAAATTACGCCTATGGTAGTATTGTCAAAATAGACTGATGCGCCTTCAATTGGTTGCTTTGAGTTATTATCAATAATAACACCCGATATTTCTTGGGCAAACAGATTTGTAATACAGAAAAGAAAAAGAAACAGACCTAACTTAATCTTCATTTTGTTCAGATATTTTTCGCTCCAACTCGGCTTGAAACTCTTCCATAACTGGTTTTACAGTACTTTCAGGAAGGTCAGCAATTTTAATATACATCAAACCATCAACCGAATTGTTAAACAATGGGTCTACATTAAAGGCTACCAATTTGGCATTTTGCTTAATGTATTTTTTAAGTAATACAGGTAATCGTAAAGCACCTGGTTCAACCTCATCAATTATTTTATCAAACTTATTTAAATCGGCTTCGGCTTCATCAAAAACGAAATCTTTATCGGCATCTTTAAGCTTCACCTTAAAAGCCTTTTTAGGATGCACATATTGCGCAACATAAGGGTCATAATAATGCGACATCATAAACTCAATCATCAATGACTTTGAAAAATTAGAAAACTGGTTGCTTATACTTACGCCTCCTATTAAATATTTGTGTTCGGGGAAACGTAGTGTTGTATGAACAATGCCTTTCCATAGTAAGAATAACGGCATTGGTTTTTGTTGATAATCTTTGATTATAAACGCACGGCCCATCTCGATGGATTGGCTCATCATTTTATACAATTCGGGTTCAAAACGAAATAAATCTTGTAGATAAAACCCATCTATTCCATAACGTTGGAATATTTCGGAACCCAATCCCATTCTATAAGCGCCAGCTATAAGTTTTTCATCTCCATCCCATAAAAACATGTGATGGTAATACGTATCAAACGCATCTAAATCTATAGCTTCATTAGTACCTTCACCAACTTCTCTAAAAGTAATTTCTCGTAATCGTCCTATTTCTTGAAGTATATTAGGTATTTTTTTAGCTGGGGCGAGAAAAACCTCGTAGTTCTTACTCTGTAGTAGTCTAAAGTTTTCCTCTCGCAACGCTTCAACTTCTTTAACCATTAAGGCTTTATCTACTTGGCCAACAATTCGCTTTGGAGGCTTTGGCACTTTTAAAGTAGTAGAAATGTTACCCAACAATTTTTCGTTATCGTCAAAAGAATTAGAGAGCATGTAGGTCTTTTTTCTTAAAAATTCAGAAAATGACTCTAAAGACTCGTGCTCCTTTTGATCGTTAACAGAAATCGGTTTCCCAATTCTAACCTTTATGGTTCTTCGCTTTTGGGTTAAAAGTTCAGAAGGTAGTTTTGCTGTCCTAAAAGTGTCATTAATTTTAGAAAGCTTATAGAATAGCTTACTATTTTTAGCATGAAAATATATAGGTACTACAGGTACTTCTGCTTTTTTTACCAATTTCATGGCCGCTTCTTCCCAAGGTCTATCAACTACTAGCCTTCCGTCTCTATATGTAGAAACTTCTCCTGCGGGAAAAACACCAAGAGGGTGCCCTTCGCGTAAATGCATAATGGCATTTTTGAATCCTGCTATACTAGATTTTACATCTTTTCTATCTTCAAAAGGATTCACAGGTAAAATATAAGGTTTTAAGGGTTCTATTCTATGCAATAAAAAATTGGCAATTATTTTAAAATCCTTTCGTTGCTCCAACATAAGTTTAAGCAGTAATATCCCATCAATACCTCCTAATGGGTGATTGGAAACTGTTATATAACTTCCATCTTTTGGTAGCCTTTTTAAGTCTTCTTCTGGAATTTCAAATTTTATTTGAAATTCATCTAAAATGGCATCCAAAAATTCTAAATCAGACAAATGCTTATTACGATTGTAAATAGCGTTTAAAGTAGATATTTTCAAGACCTTCATGAGCATCCAACCTATAAAAGTACCTACAAAACCATACTTATCTAATTGTATGGCCGAAGCAACTTCTTTAGCCGAAACTAATCCTTTGTCTTGAGCTTTTGTCATATATACAAATGTAATTAAATAGTTGGTTTTGTAACCATTTGCATGGTTTCTTGTGTTAACTGCTTTAATAACACCGTTTTATTTTTTTCAATCTGTTCAATAGCTTGTTTATCATAATGCCTAATAGTGTATAAAGCTACATTTTCATGACAAGTTACTTTAAATTTCGCTTTTAAATGCTGAAGTAATTTTTCTAAATTATTGTAAATATTATCTACACAAACTGAAAAACTAATAGCAGAATTCTGAATAACATCTACCTTCATTTTATAAAGGTGAAGCAAATTAAAAATTTCGCTGATGTTCTCTTCAACTATATACGAAAAGTCTAAAGATGATAAGGATATTAATACTTGGTTTCTTTTAAGGATAAAGCACGGAATATTGGGTTCAATTCCAATACCTTTTGAAACCTTTGTACCATCGCCATCTGGGTTTAAAAACGATTTTACAAATAATGGTATTTCTTTACGCTGTAAAGGCTGCAGCGTTTTAGGGTGAATAACCGATGCTCCGTAGAAGGCCAACTCAATTGCCTCACGGTACGAAATATTATGAAGTAATTGTGCGTTTTCAAAATATCGAGGATCCGCATTAAGAACACCCAATACGTCTTTCCAAATCGTTACGCTTTCTGCATTTAAACAATAGGCGAAAATAGCTGCAGTATAATCACTTCCTTCACGCCCTAGAGTCGTGGTGAAATTATTAGAATCGCTACCCAAAAATCCTTGTGTAATATTGAGTGTATTGCGTTGAAAGTTTTCAGTGATATTTTTTTGTGTTAACTCCCAATCAACATTTGCTCTCCTATAATAGTTATCTGTTTTTATATAATTTCTAACATCAACCCAATTGTTCTTAATATTTACTTCGTTTAAATACTCACTAACAATTGTTGTAGAAACTAATTCACCATAACCAATTACTTGATCGTAAATAAAATTGTAATCCGGTGATTTGTTGATTTTAAAAAACCCATCCAGTTCATCAAACAAATCAGATACTTTTTTAAAAACGGGATGTCTCTCGTTTTCAAATAAATCTAATAAAATAGCATTGTGATATTTTTTCACATCCTGAAAAGAACTCTGCAATTCAGATTTATTATTTAGGTAATTATCAATTACACCTTCTAATGCATTGGTGGTTTTACCCATGGCAGAAACAACAATTAATGTATTGTCATAGCCTACTGCGTTTAAAACTTCAATTAAATTTTTAACTCCTTCTGCATCTTTAACCGATGCGCCTCCAAATTTAAATACTCGCATTACACTTTTAATAAATAGTTTTGTATTCCTTGCTCGTCTAGTTGAACCACATCCCAATCTCGTAATATGGTTGCTCCTTTTTGTTCATAAAATGTTATGGCTGGTTCGTTCCAATCAAGAACTTCCCAACTTATTCGTTTTACGCCTAAACTGTGGCCATATTTTACAACTTCATCTAGCAATAAAGTTCCTATGCCTCTTCCTCTCATGGCTTCATCTACAATCAAATCTTCTAAATGTAAAGCTTTACCTTTCCAAGTTGAATAGCGCTGATACACCAATGCAATTCCAACCACATCCTCTCCTACTTCAGCAACAAAACATTTAAAAGCTGGATTTTCACCAAAACCATCCTGTTTTAAATTTTCTAAAGTAACTTCCACGGCTTCTGGTTCTTTCTCAAAAACAGCAAGTTGTTTTATCAGTTTTAAAACCGAAGACATATCTTCAATAGTAGCTTGTCTTATTTTAATATCCATAAACTGAATTTGCCTTCAAATATAGTTTATTCTAACCGATTAATATTTCGCGAAAACGTTGTAGTTTATTAAAAAATCCGATATTTGTACAAACAACAACATCCAGCAGATTTATGTCTCAAAAAAATCAAACTTTAGGTGAATTTATTATTGAAAACCAATCTTCTTTTAAATACACTTCAGGTGAATTATCAAGACTTATAAACTCTATACGATTAGCTGCAAAAGTAGTTAACCATGAAGTAAACAAAGCCGGATTAGTTGATATAATTGGCGCTGCTGGAGACACCAATATTCAAGGGGAAGATCAACAAAAGCTTGATGTTTATGCCAATGAGAAGTTTATTCAAACACTTACCAACAGAAATATTGTTTGCGGTATAGCAAGTGAGGAAGAAGACGATTTTATTTCCATAAATAGTCAAGATGAAAACAACAATAATAAATATGTTGTTTTAATTGATCCTTTAGATGGTTCTTCAAACATTGATGTTAATGTTTCAGTAGGTACGATATTTTCGGTTTATCGTCGTGTTACTCCTGTTGGAACTCCGGTTACCCTTGAAGATTTTCTTCAAAAAGGAAATCAACAAGTGGCAGCAGGCTATGTAGTCTATGGTACATCAACCATGTTGGTTTATACAACTGGAGCTGGTGTTAATGGGTTTACGCTTAATCCTGCAATTGGTACGTTTTACTTATCTCATCCGGACATGCAATTTCCAGAAAACGGCAAGATTTATTCTGTAAACGAAGGGAATTATATCCACTTCCCTCAAGGTATAAAGAATTATATTAAATACTGTCAGATGGAGGAAGGTGATAGGCCTTACACGTCAAGATACATCGGTTCGTTGGTATCAGACTTTCACAGGAACATGATAAAAGGTGGTATATATTTATATCCTAAAAGCTCAAAAAATTCAAATGGGAAATTACGATTGCTTTACGAATGTAACCCTATGGCATTTCTTGCAGAACAAGCCAATGGAAAAGCAAGCGATGGTTTTACCCGTATTTTAGATATTGAACCAACAGAATTGCACCAACGCGTTCCTTTTATTTGCGGCAGTAAAAACATGGTAGAAAAAGCTGAAGAATTTATGCGTTTAGCAGAATAAAAAAAGCGAACTTAAAAAGTTCGCTTTTTTCTTAATGTACAGAATTACTATCTGTTCATATTTTTTATTTCTTCTACAAAAGTGTCTAAATCCACACCATTGCCAACTAATGTCAAGGCCTTATCTACAACATATTTCACATTGTCGGGTGAAAAACCTAATCCAACAGCTATTTTTCTTAAAACCAACTCTTCATGATCGCCTTTAATGTGGTCAACATGAACCATTCTAGCTAAATCATACAAACGTTCTAAACGTCTATCGTATGAGGTTGGTGGATTTATAGGGTGCGATTTATAGTCTTTAAGTATGGCTTTATACTCACTCTCACTAACATTTAATTTATGAGCCAATCGGTCTAAAAATGCTTTCTCTTCATCAGTAATTATACCGTCATCCATAGCTACTCTAACTATGGCAGCAAAATGGTCTTCGTTGCGTTTTTTAAATCCGCTATCAAATAAATCTAAAAATGACATATATTCTTGTTTTAAAGTGATGCAAAGATAATTTTAATAATAGTTTTAATCAATAAACTGTTAAACAAAATTTTATATTTGCACAAAATAAATTGTCTTGAGTAAATCTTATCTCTCGCAAAGGTATGCACAGGCTTTGCAAACGCAAAATCTGCAAACTGCTATTACCCAAAATCATTCCAAAACACATGTTAAAGGACTCGTTGGATCATCGTTTTCTTTGGTAGTAAGCGAAACCTTTAAACAAACCGACAAACCCTTCTTGTTAATTTTTAATGATAAAGAAGAAGCTGCTTTTTATTTAAATGATTTAGAGTTATTGTTAAATGACAAGGATGTATTGTTCTATCCTGGAAGCTATAGAAGGCCTTATCAAATTGAAGAAACAGATAATGCCAATGTCCTATTGCGGGCTGAAGTTTTAAACCGTATTAACTCACGTAAAAAACCTGCAGTAATTATTACCTATCCTGACGCTTTATTTGAGAAAGTGGTTACTAGACGAGAACTTGAAAAGAACACTTTAAAGATTTCGGTTAATGATGAGTTGTCTATTGATTTTGTAAACGAAGTACTGTTTGAATATAAATTTAAACGAGTCGATTTTGTTACCGAACCAGGTGAATTTTCTGTTCGTGGTGGTATTGTTGATGTCTTCTCCTTCTCACATGATGAACCCTACCGCATTGAGTTTTTTGGTGATGAAGTAGACAGTATTAGAACATTTGATGTAGAAACACAACTTTCAACCGATCAAATTAAAAAAATAAGCATTATCCCCAACGTGGCCAATAAGTTTTTGGAAGAGAGCAGACAAAGCTTTTTAAAATATATCGCTCAAAAAACGGTAGTTTTTACAAAAAATGCAGATATATTGTTTTCGAGAATTGACGATTTTTTTGTCAAGGCAGAAGAAGCATTCAAAAACCTATCAACCGAAATAAAACATGCCGAACCTAACGAACTTTTTTGTGATTCCAAACTCTTAAAAAAGCAGTTACTAGACTTTAACCTAGTTGAGTTTGGAACAGCATCTTATTTTAATTCAAATACAGTAAGTTTTAATACAGTACCTCAACCAGCATTTAATAAGCAATTTAATTTGCTGATTGAAAACCTAAATTCCCAACACGCAAAAGGATACACCAATTACATTGCTTGCGTTAGCGAACAACAAGCCAAACGATTTCATGATATTTTTGAAGATGTAGAAGAAGAGGTCCATTATAAAACCATTGTACTATCATTATACCAAGGATTTATTGATAATGACAATAAAATAACCTGCTATACCGATCATCAAATATTTGAACGCTATCATAAATTTCATCTCAAAAATGGTTATGCCAAAAAGCAAGCCATCACGCTTAAAGAGTTAACCAATCTTGAAATAGGTGACTACGTCACACATATTGATCATGGTATCGGAAAATTTGGAGGTCTTCAAAAAATTGATGTCGAAGGTAAAAAGCAAGAAGCCATTAAACTTATATACGGTGAACGCGATGTCCTTTATTTAAGTATTCATTCGCTACATAAAATCACCAAATTTAACGGTAAAGATGGTAAGCCCCCAAAAGTTTATAAGCTAGGTAGTAAAGCGTGGAAAACGCTAAAACAAAAAACCAAATCACGGGTTAAAGAAATTGCTTTTAATCTTATTAAAGTATATGCCAAACGTAAACTTGAAAAAGGCTATCAGTACAAACCCGATAGCTATATGCAGCATGAGTTGGAAGCTTCATTTTTATATGAAGATACGCCTGACCAAATAACGTCTACTGCTGATATTAAGGCTGATATGGAAAGTGACAGACCAATGGACCGTTTAGTTTGTGGCGATGTTGGCTTTGGAAAAACCGAAGTCGCCATTAGAGCTGCATTTAAAGCTGTAGATAACGGGAAACAAGTTGCCGTATTGGTGCCCACAACAATTTTGGCTTATCAACATTCCAGAACGTTTAAAGAACGGCTAAAAGATTTCCCCGTAACTGTAGACTACCTCAACCGATTTAGAACAGCAAAAGAAAAACGCGAAACCCTTGAAAGTTTAGAAAAAGGCGGTGTTGATATTATTATTGGCACACACCAGCTGGTAAACAAAAATGTAAAGTTTAAGGATTTAGGATTGCTGATTGTTGATGAGGAACAGAAATTTGGTGTTGCCGTAAAGGAAAAGCTTAAAACCTTAAAAGAAAATGTAGATGTTTTAACACTAACAGCTACGCCAATTCCAAGAACCTTGCAATTTAGTTTAATGGCGGCACGAGATTTATCAGTTATAACAACACCTCCTCCAAATCGTTATCCAATTGAAAGCCATGTCATTCGATTTAATGAGGAAACCATTCGCGATGCCATTAGTTATGAAATTGAACGCGGTGGTCAAATTTTCTTTATCCATAACCGTATTGAAAATATAAAAGAAGTTGCTGGTATGATTCAGCGGTTGGTACCCGATGCCAAAATAGGTATAGGCCACGGACAAATGGAAGGTAAAAAATTAGAACAGCTTATGCTCTCATTTATCAATGGTGGGTTTGACGTATTAGTAAGCACAACTATTGTTGAAAGCGGATTAGATGTACCAAATGCCAATACCATTTTTATTAATAATGCCAATAATTTTGGATTAAGCGATTTACATCAAATGCGTGGCCGCGTAGGTAGAAGTAACAAAAAAGCCTTTTGTTATTTTATAACACCAGAATATTCAGCTATGACCAACGATGCTAGAAAACGTATTACTGCGTTGGAACAATTTACCGAATTGGGAAGTGGCTTCAATATCGCTATGAAAGATTTGGAAATTCGTGGCGCTGGTGATTTATTAGGCGGAGAGCAAAGTGGATTTATTAATGAAATAGGTTTTGACACTTATCAAAAAATCCTTAACGAAGCCATTGATGAATTGAAGGAAAACGAATTCAAAGATCTTTACCAAGATGATGGAAAACCTAAAGAGTTTGTAAAGGATATTACAATAGATTCTGATTTTGAATTGTTGTTCCCAGATGATTATGTAAACAACATTACAGAACGTTTAAATTTGTACACCCAACTTAACAATGTAAAAACAGAAGAAGATCTAGAGCAATTTGAAACCGAACTCACAGACCGTTTTGGGGAATTACCTGTTCAGGTTGTAGACCTACTAAATAGTGTTCGTTTAAAGTGGGCTGCCACTAAACTTGGATTGGAAAAGGTAGTTATGAAACACGGTAAACTGGTTGGCTATTTTATAAAAGATCAACAAAGTGCTTTTTATCAAAGTATTGGTTTCACTAAAGTTTTACAGTTTATTCAAAGTCACCCACAGGCTTGTAAGATGAAAGAAAAACAAACCCGTCAAGGCTTACGATTATTATTGACTTTTGAAAACATTAAAAATGTAGAACAAGCTTTATCGGCTTTAAATCAAATTTTGGCATAGCTATTGAAAACAGTTTTAAAACAACACATCTTGATATGAAAAAATGGTTTTACATTTTCTGTATAATGCCGTCATTGATAATTGCTCAACATAAAATAAGCGGTGCTTTTTCACCAGCAAGTGAATTTACTTATGCATTTTTATATCAAGCTACACCAACTTCAGTAAATTATATTAACCAAGCACAGGTAAACCCTGATGGCAGTTTTGAAATTACGTTAGACGCTTCAGTAAAAAAAGGTGTTTATAAAATTGTATACGCCGTACCACCAGAAGACAATAATTTTGAAATTTTCTATGAAGGCAATGAAGACGTTGAACTTCAATTTGATTTAGAAAAAGGATTGAGTTTTTCATCATCTAAAAGCAACTTACTTTGGACGTCTTATTCTGAAGCCATCTCAAAAATAAATGCTGACATTAGTGTGTATTACAGCAATAACAAACAAAACGAAACGCAACTTTTAGAGTTGTTTCAGCAATTAAAAAGCATACAAGATTCTTTCGAATCACAATCGCAAGGAACCATTGCACATGCTTTTATCACATCAAACCGATTGTATATACCCAATAATGCTGAAGATGTTGAAACCTATTCTCAAAATATTATTTCATATTATTTTGACCATGTAGATTTCAGTAATACATGGATTCAAAGTTCAGATTACATTACAGACCGTATTGTAGCTTATGTTTTTGCCATGCCTCCTAATGAAACTTATTACAAAAAAGCTATTGATGAAACCGTTACAGCAATTGGTAATAACCAAATAATAAAACTGACCATTTTACAGGAACTGTGGCAAAACATGATACAAAACGATTTTTCTGAAGTTGCCCATTATATTAGTGACACCTATTTATTGGAACTTGCCAAACAGCAAAACAATGAGCTACTTGTAGAAACCTTAATGGACTATAAAAAAACAGCTGTTGGCGTTCAAGCGCCTAATTTTAATATTACTACAAAACAATCCCTATACGATTTAAATTCGCACAACAATTATGTCCTGGTTTTTTGGAGTAGCAGTTGTGGGCATTGCTTAAATGAACTACCTATTTTAAAATCGTTTATGGAAAGCTATCCTAATTTTAAGGTTGTTGCTTTTGGTATTGAAGATAACGCTGAAAGCTGGAAGGCTGAAATAGAAAGTTACCCAGAATTTATTCATGTTTTAGGACTTGAAAAATGGGATAATCCGGTTGTGGTGGATTATGGGATACAAGGAACTCCCAGTTATTTTATTTTAGACAAGGACAAAACCATAGTGGCTAAACCTGATGATGTTGAAGAGCTAAAGGTGTTTTTGGAAAAAAACTAAAAATGGAAAAAGGCGTTTTCTAGATGCTCAATGTTGTAGCCCTTGCCTACTTTTGTTATAGCAATAATATCAAAACGAACCTCTACATCTAAATCGTTTACGGTAACATATTCGTCAACTGCCTTAACAAGATTTTTTATTTGCTTGGGCTTAACAAAATCTTGCGGGTCACCAAAATCTGCTGTTGATCTGGCTTTAACCTCAACAATGGCCAATACGTCATTCAGCTGTGCAATAATATCAACTTCAGCTTTATCAAATCGGTAATTTCGCTCAACAATATCATACCCGTTTTCTAAAAGATAATCTACAGCTAACTTTTCTCCTTTTTTGCCAAGTTCGTTGTGTTGTGCCATACTCATTCCCCACGAAAGTGGGAATCTTATTTACTCCTCGAAAACCACAGTAGATTGCTCTTTACCAACTTTCATTTCAATCGTTCGTCCCAAAATCATAGCACGATTATCTTTTTCGTGACCAGCAGGCATATTAAACGCAATAGGAAAATCGTATTCAGATAAGGCATCTAAAATCAATTGTTCTATTGAGCTTCCCCAAAGGGTTGTGTTTTTACGAAGCTTACTCATGTCTCCAACCAAAACACCTGCACATTCATCAAAATAGCCTGCGCGTTTCATGCTTTGCAACATGCGATCTATATGATACTTATACTCGCCTATCTCTTCAATAAATAGAATTTTTCCAGAGGTATCGATACTGGTTTTTGAACCCAACATGGTATGCAACATCGTTAAATTTCCCCCTACCAATTCACCCGATGCTGTACCAACTCTATTATACTTTGAACCTTCTAAAGTATATGTCAACGGTTCTCCAAAAATCGCTTTTCTAAAAGTTTCTATAGACTCTGAAATATCGTTCAAATCATCTGTTAAACTGGTACACATTAAGGCGTGTATACTTTCAAAACCTTCATTATGAAATTGATTATGTAAGGCTGTAATATCGCTATAACCTATAAGCCATTTAGGTTTTAATTTAAACGTGGCAAAATCCAATTTATCCAAAATTCTAACGGTTCCATAGCCGCCTCTAGCACACCAAATAGCACTAACTGTTGGGTTATCCATAGCTTTTTGAAAATCTTCACAGCGTTGGGCATCTGTACCTGCAAAGTGATTATCTTGACTAAACACATGATCTCCAACAATGGCATGTAAACCCCAACTCTTTAATAAATCAACAGCTTGTTGAACCTCTTTTTGCCTATTTTTTAAAATGCCCGAAGGCGCAACAATAGCTACTGTATCGCCAGCTTTTAAATATGGTGGTTGTATCAAAGTTATCGGTTTTATTTTTTTTGATTCATGCACTTGCGATTGATTATTTTCTCCTAAAAAAAGAAGGCAACACAAGCTAAATAATATGGTGATTTTTGACATATTGTAAATGTACATTTTTTTTCAGAAACGCTCTTAAATTACGTACTTTTGTGGCTTGTAAAATCAAAATACCATGTCAAAACGATATACCATTACAGCTGCATTACCTTATACAAATGGCCCTATACATATTGGGCATTTAGCAGGTGTTTATGTGCCTGCCGATATTTATGCGCGTTATTTACGCTTAACAGGAAACGATGTCGCATTTATGTGTGGTAGTGACGAGCATGGTGTTCCTATTACAATAAAAGCAAAAAAGGAAGGTGTAACACCTCAAGATATTGTAGATAAATATCATGCTATAATTAAAAAATCGTTTGAGGATTTTGGAATCACCTTTGATAATTACTCAAGAACATCTGCTAAAATTCATCACAATACAGCTCAAGAGTTTTTTAAAACGCTTTATAATAAAGGTGAATTTATTGAAGAAGTAACGGAACAATTATACGACGAAGAAGCCAATCAGTTTTTAGCCGATAGGTTTGTAACAGGAACTTGCCCAAAATGTGGGAACGAAGAGGCCTATGGCGATCAATGCGAGAATTGTGGAACCAGCTTAAATGCAACCGATTTAATCAATCCTAAATCGGCCATAACGGGAAACACGCCTACTTTAAAGCAAACCAAACATTGGTTTTTACCATTGGACAAACACGAAGATTTTTTAAAAGAATGGATTTTAAAAGGCCATAAAAAAGATTGGAAACCCAACGTTTACGGACAAGTAAAATCTTGGATTGATGACGGTTTGCGTCCAAGAGCTGTAACACGCGATTTAGATTGGGGAATTCCAGTACCAGTTGAAGGCGCTGATGGCAAAGTGCTTTACGTTTGGTTTGATGCACCAATTGGTTACATTTCTGCAACCAAAGAATGGGCAGAACACGAAGGAAAAGATTGGGAACCATACTGGAAAGACAAAGACACCAAATTGGTGCATTTTATTGGGAAAGATAATATTGTGTTTCACTGTATTATTTTTCCAAGTATGTTAAAAGCCGAAGGCTCATATATTTTACCAGATAATGTGCCTGCTAACGAGTTTTTAAATTTAGAAGGCAATAAATTATCCACTTCAAAAAACTGGGCCGTTTGGTTACCAGATTATCTTGAAGATTTTCCTGGTCAACAAGATGTCTTGCGTTATGCATTAACAGCCAATGCCCCAGAGACTAAAGACAACGATTTTACATGGGCGGATTTTCAAGCACGAAACAATAATGAATTGGTTGCCATTTTTGGAAACTTCATTAATCGCGTTGTAGTATTGACCAACAAATATTACAATGGTGTTATTCCCGAACCTTCAGATTATACAAGTATTGACGAAGAAACGTTAGCTGCTGTAAAAGCGTATCCTACTGTTATTGCTAGTTCTATTGAACGTTACCGTTTTCGTGAAGCTAGTCAGGAACTGATGAATTTAGCACGATTGGGTAATAAGTATTTAGCTGATGAAGAACCATGGAAGGTTATTAAAGAAGACGAAGCTCGTACAAAAACGATTATGTTTGTGGCACTGCAAATAGCATCCGCATTGGCCACCTTAAGCGAACCGTTTTTACCGTTTACTTCAGAAAAATTGAAAAAGATTCTTCGCGTTGCTCTGAATGACAACGTCAGTTCGAGTGATTCGACAAAGGAGAATTGTATCGAGAACTCTTGGGAAGACATTTCAACTAAAGATATTTTGCTTCCTGCAGGACATCAAATAGGAAAAGCTGAACTGTTATTCAACAAAATTGAAGATAAAACCATTCAAGCGCAATTAGATAAATTAGAAGCTAGTAAACTAGCTAACGAAGCAGCCAACAAAACAATTGAACCACAAAAGGATACCATAACATTTGAGGATTTTACCAAACTTGATATTCGTGTAGGCACTATTTTGGAAGCTGAAAAAATGCCAAAAACTAAAAAGCTATTGGTATTAAAAGTTGATACAGGTATTGATGTGCGTACTATTGTTTCTGGTATTGCAGAAACCTTTACGCCAGAAGAAGTAGTTGGTAAAAAAGTAACCGTTTTAGTGAATTTAGCACCAAGAGCTTTAAGAGGTGTGGAAAGTCAAGGTATGATTTTAATGACCGAAACACCTGAAGGCAAATTGGTATTTGTAAACCCAGATGCCAATCAAGAAACTACTAATGGGCTACAAATTTCTTAAACAGTGTTTATGAGAAAAAAGCTTGTTGTTTTTAGCTTCATATTCTTGGTGTTAAATATATGTGTTGCTCAACAGAATTGGATTATAGTTGACGCTAAATCAGATTTCCCTGAAGAAAAAATAAAAGAAGTCATTCCAATTGTTAATGAAGAAGAAAACAATCTTGCTCTTTTCTTTAAAACAAAAAAAGGGCTTGAAGCATATTTATACAACGATAAGCAAGAACTTGTAAATCATATCTCCATTGATAAGCTACCTTCTAAATCGGATGTTGTAATAGGAAACGCCTATCATGGTATGAACTATCAGATATTTTTTTCCAATAACTCGGAATCTCAATTTAGTGTTGTTTCATTGAACTTTAAAACTGGGGAGTATCAAATAACTGAAGACCTAGGCCTTGAGATTAAAGGAGAGAAGTTTATTAAATATGTCAATCATCAAAATACATTGTACCTCTTAACTTTAGAACACCTTTCTTCTGTTCTAAAATTATATACTTTCAAAATGGATGGTAGTGTAAAGACTAGCCGTTTCGATCTGTCTAATGAAATCTTTGTAAATGATAATGGATTAGAATACGATTTAAGCACGCTTCTGTACAATAACAATGTATCGAATAATGAATTCATGTACGTACAATCTGGTGTACCAACTTCTTTGGAAGTTGCTTCATCTATTACAAAAGCATACTATCAAAATAATCATCTGATAATCACCAACAACTTATATGACAAATTCACCTATAATATTGATATTGATATAACTAATGATTCCTACTCGTTATCAAAAATAGAAAATACGCATTTTGTTAAAGAACGTAACTCGGCTATTTCCAATTCTTTTGTTATTGATTCATTTATTCTAAATACCTACGCACATAGTGACAATGTATTCTTGGACATATATAAAAATGGTGGTTCTGAACTTTTAAAAACATTTGTTATAAACAAAGACGAAGAAATTACATTTAAAAACTCCCCTATTATTATCCAAAATGGAAATCCCAATAATTTACGTGAAACAGAAAAGACTTCTAAATTCATAAAAAATGTATCCCGTTCTTTAATTGGTGTTTCTGCATATAAGATTAATGATAGTTTTATATTAACACTTGGTTCAGTTAGTCCCAAAAGTGACGGAGGGTTTATTTTTGTTGGTGCTGTAATTGGTGGCTTGGTCGGAGCTGCTATTTTTGCGGCTTTTTATTCGTACTCACAAACACAATCTACTAGAATCAATTGTTTGTTTGATGAAAATTTCAACCATGTATCTGGAGATATTCTATTAAACGGATTCGATAAAATAAATCATTTCATTATCAATAATAAACTCAAGTATTTAAAACATCAAACTGTTTTTAAATTCAAAGACCAGTATATTTGGGGTTCATACAATAAAACAGCTGGGTTTTATAGATTGTATAGTTTTAATTTAAACTAAAATACTTTCCGGTAATTAAACCTATAATATTTTACGTGTTAAAAAATTATAGTATTTCTTTAACATCTGTCTCTAGTTTATAATCGTAAATAAAGTAAAGAAGCATTTTCTTATAACTAATTATAAAACTATGAAGCAACTACTAGTACTATTGATAGCCATAACGTTTTTATCGTGTGGTTCTTCAAAAACAGTTCGAGATTCCAAAAAAGTCATAAAAGGAGAATGGGTTTTAAACTCCATTAATTACAGTGAAGCAGGTACTTATAATGTAACCTTGCTTAACGATGTGTCCAAAACATGTTTTGAGTATAGTACTTGGAATTTTATTCCAAACAACAACACTGGAAGCTACAACATTAAAGACTCCTCATGCCAAATGGGCGATCGTTATTTCATATTTACCATTCAAGAAATTGACGAGCAAACAGGCCTATACGACTTTTTATTAAAGCCTACAAACGAAAAAGGGAAGTCTGAAACCAACCAAGGTTTTAGATTAAGGTTATCTGCTATTTCTGACACATCCATGCAATGGCAACAAACAGTCACAGTAGACAACAAGCCTTTTACTATTACAATGAACTTTACAAAACTTTAAAAAATCATGAAAACAACCATAAAAAACTTTAAACTTTTTGCAATAACTGGAATTCTTGTCATGAGTTTAACCAACTGCAAATCTGTTCAAAATGCAAATAACAAACAAAAAGGTGCAGTAATTGGTGCCACAGGAGGTGCCGTATTAGGAGCCATTATTGGCAACAATGTTGGAAAAGGTGGCAATGGTGAATTGGGCGCGGTAATTGGCGGTGTTGTTGGAGGTGCTGCTGGTGTTATTATTGGAAACCAAATGGATAAACAAGCCCAAAGAATTGAGGAAGAAATTCCTGGAGCACAAGTAGAACGTGTTGATGATGCCATAGTGGTTACCTTTGATGAGAACAGCGGTGTTTATTTTGCCACTGATAAGTACAATATTAACAGTGCTTCTCAAGAAACACTTAATAAGCTTATTGGGGTTTTCAAGGAATATCCAGACACCAATATACTCGTAGTAGGCCACACGGATTCTGTTGGTGCCGAAGATTATAATATGACCCTGTCTAAAAACAGAGCTTATGCAGTAACTGATTATCTTTCTGGTAATGGTATTAGCCAAGGACGTTTAAATACCAATTGGTTTGGAGAAACACAACCTATGCATGACAACTCCACTGCTGCTGGACGTGCTAAAAACAGACGTGTTAACGTGGCTATCTTGCCAAGTGACGAAATGGTTGAAAATGCCAAACAACAAGCTGGCAATTAAAAACTCAAAAATATTTTTTTTATTGGCGTTGACATGTTAATCTTGTCAACGCTTTTTTTATGCACAAAAAACAATTTGAAAATATGTCAAGTATAATACATTATATCGTTTCTAAAAGCAATTTAAATGACATCTCGGTAAAAAATACAGTTGCCTTACTTAATGAATCCTGTACCATTCCTTTTATAGCACGGTATAGAAAGGAAGCCACCGGAAATTTAGATGAAGTTCAAATTGGAGATATCGTAAAATATAAAGAACTCTTTGAAGCTTTGGAAAAACGCAAAGTAGCTATTTTAAAAGCCCTTGAAGAACAAGGTGTTTTAACTCCAGAATTAGAACAAAAAGTAAAAGATGCTCAAGATATCACAACGCTTGAGGATATTTACTTACCGTATAAAAAAAGCCGAAAAACCAAAGCAGATACTGCCAAATCCAACGGATTAGAACCATTAGCTAAAATCATCATGAGTCAAAATGTCCATGATATTGAAAGTATCGCTTTTAAATACGTAAAAGGTGCTGTAAATTCGGTTGAAGATGCGCTTGAAGGTGCACGACATATTATTGCCGAATGGATTAATGAACGTAGCGATGTTCGTAATAATCTACGCTATCAATTAGGACGTTTTGCAACCATTACGACTAAAGTTGCTAAAAAGAAAGCCACTGAAGAAGACGCTCAAAAATTTCGTGATTATTTTGATTGGAGCGAGTCTTTGAGTCGTATTCCTTCACATCGTTTGTTAGCTATTTTACGTGCCGAAAACGAAGGGTTTATTCGTGTAAAAATTGAAATTGATGATGAACGTGCTTTAGATAAAATAGCGCAACGGATTATCAAATCTGACAATGCGTGTTCCGGCCAAATTGAGATGGCTATAAAAGATGCGTACAAACGCTTATTGTTGCCTTCATTAAGTAATGAAGCATTACAAAATGCTAAAGCAAAAGCCGATGAAGCTGCAATAACGGTTTTTGCCAAAAACCTAAAACAATTGTTGTTGGGTTCGCCATTAGGAGAAAAGCGTATTTTAGCTATAGATCCTGGTTTTAGAACCGGTTGTAAAGTGGTGTGTTTAGATGCGCAAGGGCAACTTAAACACAATGAAACCATTTATCCGCATGCGCCTAAAAACGATAGCGCAGGCGCAATAAAAAAAATAAGTACACTTGCTGAAGCTTATAAAATTGAAGCTATTGCTATTGGAAACGGAACCGCTTCGCGTGAAACAGAATCGCTGATTAGACGTATTCGTTTTAAAAATGATATTCAAGTATTTGTGGTAAGTGAAGCAGGAGCCAGTATTTATTCGGCTTCAAAAATTGCTAGAGAAGAATTTCCTAATTATGACGTTACGGTAAGAGGTGCTGTGTCGATTGGTCGTCGATTGCAAGATCCGTTGGCAGAGTTGGTGAAAATTGATGCAAAATCCATTGGTGTTGGGCAGTATCAGCATGATGTAGATCAAACCAAGCTAAAAACCGAATTGGATACGGTTGTAGAAAGTTGTGTGAATGCTGTTGGTGTTAATCTAAATACAGCCAGTAAAAGTTTGTTGAGTTATGTTTCTGGAATTGGCCTTAAATTAGCCGAAAACATTGTGAATTATCGCGATGAACATGGTGCATTTTCTTCAAGAAACGATTTAAAAAAAGTGCCACGTTTAGGTGACAAAGCTTTTGAGCAAGGATCCGCATTCTTGAGAATTAAAGAGGCTGAAAACCCGTTAGATGATTCTGCTGTGCATCCTGAAAGCTATAGTATTGTAAAAGCTATTGCAAAAAATGAAGGAAAACGTGTTTCGGAACTTATAGGAAATTCTACCGTTTTGAAGGGTATTGATTTAAAACCGTATTGTACAAATGCAGTTGGTTTGCCAACACTTAAAGACATCATAAAAGAACTTGAAAAACCAGGATTAGATATCAGAGAACAAGCCAAAGTGTTTACCTTTAATCAAAATATAAAATCCATCAACGATGTGCAAGAAGGTCAATTACTTCCTGGGATTGTCAATAATGTAACCAATTTTGGAGCTTTTGTTGATATTGGCATTAAAGAAAGTGGCTTAATTCATATTTCAAACTTATCCGATGGTTTTGTAAGTGATGTTAGTGCCCATATTAGTTTGCATGAGCAGGTCATTGTAAAAGTTTTAGAGGTTGATATTCCGCGTAAGCGTATTCAGTTAAAGCTGCACAAATAACAGACTAATTTAAATTTATTCTAATAGCTTAATTGATTAACTTTACGTAAAATCAAAGACACTATGTTATCAAAAAAAATAGAAAAGGCGTTAAATGATCAAATTAGAGTTGAAGCTGAATCCTCTCAAATCTATTTAGCAATGGCTTGTTGGGCTGAAGTAAAAGGGCTTGAAGGTGTAGCCGGTTTTATGTATTCACAATCTGATGAAGAGCGTGCGCATATGCTTAAACTAGTTAGATATGTAAACGAGCGTGGTGGACATGCTCATATTTCAGCATTAAAAGCACCTAATGTGACCTTTAAATCATTCAAGGAAATGTTTGAAAAATTATTTGAACATGAAGTGTTTGTATCAGAAAGTATTAATGAATTGGTTCATATCGCTTTACAGGAAAAAGACTATTCTACGCATAACTTCTTACAATGGTATGTTGCTGAACAAATTGAGGAAGAAGCTATGGCTCGCACCATTCTTGATAAAATAAATATGATAGGAAACGATAAAGGTGGTTTGTATTTATTCGATAGAGACATTCAGCAAATGACTGTCAGCACAGCGGCTTCTGAAAGCCCTGAATAATTTTAACAATTAAGTTTATTTAGAATTAATAAAAATAATTATTTTTGCCTCACATTCTACAAGTTAGCATACATTGGGCAAGAAGAAAAAAGAAAAAAAGCAACATAAAAAGGCTTTAAAAACCTTACATAAGGCAGGTGTTATTAATGCTGATAAGGTAAAAAGTAAGTGTTGCAAAAAATATAAAAAAGGCGAGAACAAGCGTTGCGGTAAATGCCCTTGTTTTGATTTACTTAAAAAGGTAGCCTAGTTATAACTTCTCATCAGAATTATTGATTACATTTTAGCATGACTAAAATCATGTTTTAAAAACTTTTTGGGTCGTAATTTTACTGTATAAACGTAAGATTATGAAAAATTTAGTTATTCTGGGAGCTGGTACTTCAGGAACTATGATGTCTAATCATTTGGTTTCAAAACTCCCAAAAAAGGATTGGAAAATTACTGTAATAGATCAATACAAAACCCATTATTATCAACCTGGTTTTTTGTTCTTGCCTTTTGATATATATACTACAAAACAAGTTAAAAAAAAGGGCAAAAAATTTATCCCTAAACACGTTAATTATATTCAGGAAAAGATTGAATTAATCGTTCCAGAAAATAATCAGGTTAAACTAGAAAGCGGAACAACTTTAAATTATGACATCCTAATTATCGCTACGGGTACTAAAATAGCTCCAGACGAAATTGAAGGTATGAATGGCCCTGAATGGCATAAAAGTGTATTCGATTTCTATACCTATGAAGGTGCTAAAGCACTACGAAATAAATTAAGAGACTGGAAAGGCGGAAAATTAGTCGTTCACATTACCGAAATGCCCATTAAATGTCCCGTTGCTCCTTTGGAATTTGCTTTTTTGGCAGACTCTTACTTTAAAAACAAAGGTATGCGAGATAAGGTAGATATTACGTATGTAACACCATTGGGTGGCGCATTTACCAAACCTAAAGCTACCGAAGCGCTTCATTATTTATTGGAAGAAAAGAACATTAAAGAAGTTACTGACTTTAATATTGAGCGTGTTGATTATGAAAACAACAAAATAATAGACTATGCAGATACTGAAGTTGAATATGACCTATTAGTTACTGTGCCTACAAATATGGGAGACGCATTAATTGAGCGTTCTGGAATGGGAGACGATTTAAATTTTGTTCCTACTCATAAAGCTACCCTTCAAACTAAAGACTACGAAAATATATTTGCCATAGGTGATGCTACAAATTTACCAGCTTCTAAAGCTGGTTCTGTAGCCCATTTTGAAGCCGAAATTTTAACCGAAAACATATTGAGATTTATTGAAGGAGAACCTTTAAAAGAAGAGTTTGACGGACACGCCAATTGCTTTATTGAAACAGGAAACGGAAAGGCGCTTTTGATTGATTTTAACTATACCCACGAGCCTGTTGAAGGCACATTCCCATTTCCAGGAGTTGGTCCATTAAAACTATTAAAAGAAAGCAGAACAAATCATATGGGTAAAATGGCATTTAGATGGATTTATTGGAATATGCTCATTAAAGGTATTCATATTCCTTTTGTATCAGCTACCATGTCAGAAAAAGGAAAAGAATTTGAAAAAACAACATAATTAAATACTAAAGATCATGAAAAAATTTATAGCAAATACAGAAATTGATGTAAACGACGAAGGCTATTTAACCGATTTCTCACAATGGAACAAAGACATTGGAAATGAACTGGCCAAAGAACAAGAAATAGAAATGACTGACAAGCATTGGGAAGTAATAGACTATATACACGATAAATACAAAAATGAAGAACCTTTGTCTATTAGAGGAATCAAAAAAAGTGGTGTCATCAACATTAAAGAGTTCTATGCGCTATTCCCAGCTGGACCATTAAAAAAAGCAACGTTAATTGCTGGAATTCCAAAACCTAAAAGTTGTATTTAAAACGTAGAAACTATGAGCACAAAAGTTAAGAAGATGCTTTTTATACTATCAAAAGCAACAATAGAAAATGCGTATGCTGCCTTTGTAATGGCTAATGGAGCTAGAATGGAAGGTATAGAATCTGAAATATTCTTTACGTTTTTTGGACTAGAAGCCATTCAAAAGAAAAAACTTGAACACCTAAAAGTAGCCACAGTTGGTAATCCGGGAATGCATATCCCAACCATGATTGGTGGTTTACCAGGAATGGAGGCCTTGGCGACAAAAATGATGAAAAAAGAAATGGATAAATTGGATATGCCTCCTGTTGATGAGTTCTTGGAAATCCTATCAGACTCTGGTTGTAAACTTTGGGCCTGTAAGTTAGCCGTGGATATGTTCCACCTTGATCGTGAAGACTTAATAGATGATTTGGATGGCATACTTACCATAGGCGATTTTTATAGCAGGGCAGACCAAGAAGGTTGTCAGCTACTGTTTATATAAAACAAAAATGCGTTAGAAATTTCTAACGCATTTTTTCTACACCACCTATTTTCCAGAGAAAATCTCTTTCAATTGTGTTACGATGTTGCCATTACCTGCTATGGTAATTTCGCCAATTTTATCGGCGATTTTTTCAACATACTCCATCTCCTTAAGCTTATACAACATGTCGTTTTCTTCCATTAGTTTTGCTGTGTTTAGCAAACTACGTGTAGAAGCTGTTTCTTCACGACGTGTGATGATGTTGGCTTGAGCTTGTTTTTGTGCAACCAAAACTTGGTTCATGATTTCTTTCATTTCACCTGTTAAAATCACATCTCTAATTCCGCAGTTCAAAACGCTTACACCCAATTTAGTTGCACTCGTTTTTACGTCTTCAAACACCGCTTCTGCAATATTATCTTTACGCTCCAGCAATTCATCCAAAATGTAAGCTCCAACATATGCACGCAATACTAATTGCATTGTAATGTACAGTTGCTTTTCGTAATCTTTGTTTTCCAAAAGTGCTTTTTCGATATCTGTAACCTTATACTGTGTATAAAAGTTGATACGGATTGCAGCTTTGTCTTTTGTCAACAATTCCTGACCTGAAATTTCCAATTGCAATTGACGCAAATCGGCTTTAGCGATTTTAATGGTTGTATCGTTTCTCCAAAATCTGTATGTACCACCTTCTAAAGTTTTGGTATATACATCATCAACCAAAAGCACTGCTTTTTCATAAGTTGCAACTTCAAATGCGCGAATGTATTTGCTCAATTCATAATTGCTGAATAGTGACTTGTCAATTTTTTCAGTAATATAAATTTTGCTCAAATCGGCACGTACAAACTCACGCTCAATCAAACCCTTCCAGTACACGTAACGTCCAGCAGTTAAAACCGTTTTGAAGTTACCTTTTTCATAAATTAAAACTAGTTCACCATCTTTAACCTCAATCACGTCTAACATCGCTTTTAGCGTTTCGTCTTTTAGTAAGAGTTCTAACGCTATTGGAGCCACAAAGGTGTTTGCAAGGTCGTACATCAATACACGTTGATTAAAACCAAGCCAATGTTTTCCTTGTGTAATTACTCTCAAGTAATCACCATTTTTGAAAACTAAACCTACTTTTCCTGCATTAATTCTTACTCGTTTCATTGTTTCTAATTATTTAAATTAAACATTCTAATTTGTCCACTATGGACGTGGCAAAACCTGTAACGGAAGGGTTGCACGCTTCATCGCCAAATAACGAGTTCATTTGGTTTTGAAGTTTATTTTTAAATTTTTAGTCTTTTATATATAAAATAGCAGATTGTAAATCATCTTTTCGGTACGGAAATTCTCATAGTAATAACTGAGACTAAACGTGTTGAGCAATGGGATTAAAAATGCGAAATCAAATGCATGCTCTAGTTAATAATCTAACTACAAAACTTAATTTAGCTTTGGTATATTACAAATCAGTATTTCAAGGTACTTTCAAGATTGCCAGTCAAAAACCTTTTGGTTTATTACTTGCCGATTCACAACCTGACTATTTTGTCAATTTTTGATGAGCAGTTTTGACAAACTGCATGGCTATCAGTTTTACAAGATGATAAGCTTTGGTGGATCTACTAAACCCTTCTTCTACATTAAAAGTGTAGCACTCTGCCAATTGAGTTAAACGGTAACTAAAACCGTTGCAGGGCTCGAACCTGCACAAATAATCTATTGTTCTAACCAACTGAACTATCTCAAAAAAAATGAGAGTGGGAGTCGAACCCACGACCTATAGAGTCGCGACTATTTTTTGGATAACAGTCCATCCTTCAAGTCTAGTTGAATATGAAACTGTGATACGAAACCGCAACCTTTCATACAATAGTGCTATACCGAAACACCCAACACGACTAGCTTGATATTTTTAAAAAGTGCGCTGAGAATACCTTCACTTATAGACAAGCTTTCCTAAGATTATAGACAATCCTTTCCTTAGTTTTCCACGATCTTCCTATTGCTTAAGGAATCACGTACTTGTCTGATGCCAAAATACACTGTAACTGTTCGGCAACTTAGACTTGGCTTGCATAGTGGCTTATTATCCACGCTTTGCAATTACAAGGGTTGGCTCCCTCACCATTCATAGGCGTCCTTCTTCAAGGCGGCCTATTAGAATGTTTACCACATAGTAAAGGTTTGCGACCTCAACTATCCCATATATTACAATGGGTTTAGGCAACTACTAACTATTACAGTGCCCGAAGTCTTTTGCGGTTATCTTTTCTGTATTAAAAGTACAGTGCTCTACCAATTGAGCTATCTTCAAAAATGGTTTTGATACCAGGACTCGAACCTAGACTATTAAGATTTTGGCCTAGAAGAAGGGCTTCGGAAATGGCTTCGTGGATTTTTGCCCACAAAATACCAACCTTCTTCTTGCATGTCTCCCAACACACGGTATTTTAAGTTGTCGAATTGTTTCCAATCAGATAACTCTTATACTGCAGAATGCTCCGTAAGGCTGGATGACCTCCACGTAACCCTCTACTACAACTTTTCCTATTGATGTCTCCATCTCAAGCTTCCAAAATATTGGCTATGAACCCTAATTTCCCTCAGCGGTTGCCCCTTGAAAATTGTGATTTATGTTTGTTGCTTGCTTACCTGTACTGCTTTCAAAAGATTACAGTCTCCATTTACAGTACCTGCAAACAGATTTATCCTTGTTACCAAGTTTATCTAAAGACGATAAGCCGCCCCATCATTTAATAATGACGATTTTTTGTTAAACGAACCCTAAAATATTAGAGATCGTATATTTCAATGAACGTATATTTTTAACTGTTTTAATTCAGCTCTTGTGGAACAGACAGGAATTGAACCTGTATCCTCGCATTTTCAGTGCGTTGCATTGACCAACTTTGCTACTGTTCCTATTTAGATAATCCGAAAGGACTTGAACCTTTACCTCAAGAGTCAAATTCTTGAATGCCACCATTACACCACGGATTACTTTTGTAAACCCAACAGGACTCGAACCTGTACCACAAGGTTCGTAGCCTTGGATGCTTTCCAATTACACCATGAGTTTATTTGTTGAGGTATTAGGACTTGAACCTAAATCACCCGAGTTAAAAGCTCGGTGCTTTAACAATTAAGCTACACCTCAATTATAGTTGAGATATTAGGAGTCGAACCTAAACTTTTCGCCTTATGAGAGCGATGCTCTACCAGTTAAGCTATATCTCATTTTGTACTCTATAAGGGAATCGAACCCTTGTCTTCTAGGAGAAAACCAGATGCACTAACCACTATGCTAATAGAGCATTATGCGGAGAGCAAAGGAATCGAACCTTCATTACCTTTTGGTAAACTTACTTAGCAGGTAAGCACAACAAACCAATATTTGCCTACTCTCCAATATTTTGCAGTACCGACGAGATTCGAACTCGCAACTTCTCGAGAGACAGTCGAGCACTCAACCATTGAGTTACGGTACTATTTGCACGTTTGTAAGGATTTGAACCTCAACCATAAGTTTTGGAGACTTATATGCTACCCATTACACCACAAACGCTTTTTGCGATATTGGAAAGATTCGAACTTTCAACCTAGTAGTTAACAGCTACTTGCTCTACCATTGAGCTACAATATCGATTATGAGACAAGAATGAGATTCGAACTCATATAAAACAGATTTGCAATCTGCTGCCTTAACCATTCAGCCACCTTGTCCAATTGTGGGAATTGTAGGATTCGAACCTACTCAGTTATTAAACAACAGTGTTACAGACTGCTTCAGCTCTCCCACGCTGACGAATTCCCTTGATAATCGGCAAACAATTACGTTTGCCGATTATTAAAACCTCCTTTTTTTATAATAAACTATTCAACCTATTCTGAAACCAGTTTGTTTTGGTTTCTTCTTCTACCTTCTTTTGTAAGTTTTCGAGTTTTCGTTCCTTATTTTTTTGGAACTTATGCTTTTTACTTACTCTAGATAATATCTCGTCAGCATAGCTAATGAAATCATTATTCATAGCTAATTGCTTTGCTTCTTTTATGGTATTCTCTGCCAAATCAAATTGTTCCTGTACCTCATACAACAAACCTTGATTCAACATAATACCAGCCTTATCAATACCCTTGACAGTTACAGCAAATTCAATTAAGTTTTGAGCTTCTTCATAGTCTCCATAGTTAATCAACAATCTGATATATTCAGGATATATGAACGGAACTTCCAAACTCACAGACAAAGCTTTTTGGTAATAGCTTTTTGCCAACTCATAGTTTCCTAACTGTTCAATTTGTATCGCAGCCATGAGACTTAAAGCTTTAACATTTTCAGGATCATAAGACAAAGCGTAATTTAATGCCTCAATAGCTTTTTCAAGTTCCCATGGGTAAGCTTCTATTGCGCGAAACAAATAGACGTTATGTAAATTATTTTCCATAATTTCTTTCTAAAATTTTAATTGTTTAATGCTTCGCATGATATATGCGAATGCAAAACTGTTTAGATTTAGTTTTCTTGATTTTTTGTGAAATAAAAAATCCGAAACAGTTTGATTTGCTTCGGATTTATTTCTGGAAAGAATTTTACAGAAACGTCCGAAGCCCATTTTGCGATTTAAACTCGCAACTCTCATTTTGATACATGTTATGTATTAGCATGGCTTCTTGTTTTTAAAAATTGTTAGCAGATGGATTGTTTAATTCTGCGATGCAAATATGAAATGGATTTTTTTATTATGCAAATAAAATTTTGATTTAACTATTTGATTTTCAGTAATTTAAGTCATAGTTATTCCTGTCCGAATTACTTCAGATATTCTAGATTTTATGCAATAGACTGTCTCTCAATCGCTTAATCTTCAATGCCTTTTATTTTAGTTTTTTAAAATTTTGTTCAAAAAAATTGTTTTTTTTCATAAAAAAAGCGCCCAATTTCTTGGACGCTTACTGTTATTATATATTTAGTTGATTTAATTCACACTTAAATTCGGTTAAAAATAGCAATAAACGTCCCTTTTGGAAATAGATTTTTCATCTCAATTCCACGATAATCGCACTGACTTAACAGTGACCAAGGTGCTTTATGTACTATTGTTTTTCTCATTTGTGGTACAAATATGCCATTTTATGAGTTAATAATCCAAACGAATCGCCTAAAATTTATGCTGAATTCCTACTGGCGTTAATATTTCCGAAAAGTGAACGGGTCACTAATTTTTCAAAAACCTCAATTTCTTCTTTGGCTTCTGGCTTTGTTTTTTGCAATTCCTGAATTTTCTTGAGTGCATATTGTTGAATAGTTAATAACGGTAGCACAATAGACTCGCGAACATCAATTGACGCCTTTCCAGCTGGTTCTTCTTCCATAAGAACCTTATATCCCGTCAGTTTGAGTATGAGCCGTTTTGATGTTTCATATTCAGTGTATATAATTTTCCAAAACTCCCCAAATTCAGGATCATCAGCCATATACTTGGTTAAATCAAAAAATGATTTAGATAAGGACATCATACTATTTTCAATTAAGGTTTTGAAAAAACTGGAACTCTGATACAGTTGTTTTACTTTATCAAATACTCCTGAATCTTCATAATGTTTCAATGCTGTACCAACGCCGAAAAATCCCGGAACGTTTTGTTTTAACTGGCTCCAACTTCCTACAAAGGGTATGGCTCTCAAATCAGAAAACACCAGTTCAGAAGATTTTCCTCGTTTTGATGGACGACTCCCAATATTGGTTTTAGCATAATATTTCAAAGTACTCATACGCTCTAAATAGGGCAAGAACATGCTATGACTTTTGAAATCTGAATAGGCCTTGTAGCTTCTTTCGGCCAAATCATTAATTATTTTTCGGTTTTCAGGTGACATGGCCAAATTACTTTCATTCAGGCGATTATAAATACCGGAACTTATTAATTGCTCCAAATTGTATTGTGAAGAATCCAACGTGCCAAAATTGGAACTAATAGTTTGCCCCTGAATGGTTAACTGCACCTCCTTATCTTCAATCGTAGGGCCCAGGGATGCATAAAACTGATGTGTCTTACCGCCACCACGAGCTGGTGGTCCGCCACGACCATCGAAGAAAATAACTGTTACATCATATTTTCTGGATACTTCGGTCAGGCGCTCTTTAGCTCGATAAATACCCCAATTAGCCATAAGATACCCACCGTCTTTGGTACCGTCAGAAAATCCTAACATGATAGTTTGTTTGTTACCACGCTTCTTTAAATGAGTTGCATAATTTGGATTTGTGTACAATTCTTCCATCACTTGAGGCGCGTTTTCCAAATCTTCGATTGTTTCAAATAATGGCGCAATATCCACGGTTAACTCATCATGAAAAGCCACTAACTTGAGCATGGCAAACAATTGCATGACATTTAAAGTCGTTTGATTATTACTAATAATATAGCGGTTTGCAGCACGCTCACCATTGGCATCTTGAATGGTTTTTATAACTTTAATGGTCTGTAACGTTTTTAAAACATCTTCATCTTCAAAAAGGTTTAAGTCTATTTCGCCTTGAATTTTAGATAGGACTGCAACTTGTTCTTTTTGGGTAAGGTCGTGGTAATTTTTCGGAAAAATATTACTACCATGAGCAATTAAGCTATCAACCATGCTGGTAAATACGGCATCATGGGCACGACTATCCTGACGAACATCTAATACCGCAAAATGAAACCCGAACAAATGCACTTTGTTGATGAGACTAGAGACATCAGAAACGAACAATGACTGATGCTTATCTATTAATTCATTTTTTATCTCCTGAAGCTCTTCTTTAAATTCGGATAGCGTCAGGACACTCTCCATATTGGAACCAAAACTTATGGCATATAGTTTTTGCTCTAATAAGGTTATACAATCTTCAATGCCTTCAAAGGTCAAACGCCTTTTAAGTTTTCTGACATCACGATAGTAATTTTTTAAAATGGTTTGTTTTAATCTCGTCGCTACTTTTAGGGTAATCTCTGGTGTTACGTAGGGATTCCCATCACGATCGCCTCCTGGCCAAAAACCAATATTAATAATATCATTTTCAATGACCTCATCATCAAAAATATTTTGTTGTATGTAATCAAAAATGCTTCCGAAGGACTTATAAAATACATTTTCCAAATACCATATTAAACTAACGGCCTCGTCATAAGGCGTTGGTTTTTTATGCTTAAAGAAAGGCGTTTTGCCTAATTGAGCCAATAGGTCATTTATTTTTAGCAAGTCATTGGTTTTTATAGCATTATCCAAATCAGTTATGATACCCAAAACAGCACCTGGATAAAATTGGGTAGGATGCGCTGTCAATACAATGCGAACCTTAAAGGCCTTGAGATAATTACGCAATTGTTCCATTTTACCTTCTGAAGCAGCCGTTTCCTTTAAACTCCGTAAGGTTCCAATACCATCCATGTTATTGACTATTGGAAAGGCGGCGTCTTCAATGGCATCAAACAAAACCACTTGACGTTCGATATATTGGATAAATCGAAACAATAAATTAATTTGACTTTCTGCCGAACGTCTGGCTTGATATTTTTTAAAAAACGTTTCAACTATGGTCGTAGGATTATCTCCCTGTTTAAATCCCAATTCGCAAGTTTCATGAAAAAGTGGTAATAAAGCTCCCGTTTTTGTAATGGAGTCGAATGGAAGGGTCATGAAAATACTATTGTAAATCTGAAATTTAGACAGCACATTTTGTTTAAACCGAACTAATTTTGGTGACGTTGGCATGACCTCATTTTTCATAAAAATACTAAAGCTTGGCCAAAATGAATAATTAAATAATGACAAATTTTTAAACATAAAAAGGCTCCTTATCAAATACATGATCTTGGAGCCTTTTTGAAAAAAACTACTACTAAATATTAACCTACTTCACTATTATTTTTTTTGTTAAAACGGTATTATCTGCATATAACTTGACAAAATAAATACCACTTTGCAATGTGTTTACGCTTTTAGTCACCTCTCCATTTTTAAATTCTGATTGTGAAATACTTAATACCTGCTTACCTAGAGAATCATATATTTCTACCGGTTTGTCTAATTGAATGTTAGACAAAATTTTAATAGTAATATCATCCTCGGCTGGAACAGGATAAATTTGAATATCAGATGCTATAAAATCGAAATCCGTCGTACTTAGTAGACTACCTATTATTTCATTAGAAAATGTAACTTCAGATTGACCATTGGTATAAATGGTTTCAACTGCATATCTGTATAACACATTTGGGTCTATATTGGTTCCATCTGTATCTACTAGATCTAAATCGGATACTGGTGAAGCATTCAATTGTGTCCAGTTGGATGTATCTGGAAATTCACTTGCTAAACCACGATAAATATTATATGTTACCGATTCGTTATTTGTAATTGGCGAACCATCATCTAAAGTATTAACCCGTAATAAAAAAGAACTAGGTACTCCAATTAAATCTGATAATAATCCTGGTAACTCTCCTGGATAACGAATAACTGCTCCGTTAAAAATATTAGCATCAGAGTAATCAACAGATAAAAAGTTTGTGGTTTCAGCATTATTTTGCCAATGCACTGCAGCCATAAAGGCATCACTAACTACAATATTAGGTACATCAATAACTTGCGTACTGTTCTGTAAAATTAAAAATGGTTCACTAGATGCTAATATTTCATTAGAGTTTAAATCTATAATATCAATAGTAACAAAATCTTCTACACCTTGATAAATAGATGTTTGTATTTCAATACTTGTAATTGTTGTTAGCTCTGACACCAAATAATAATTACCAAGCCAAACTTCCTCATCAGGCTCGTTTGCATAACCATTGGATTCTTCATTAAAATCGTGTTGTAATTTTACTTTTGAACTTAATTTTGGGCTTTTCCATGACACAGTTGGCCCCGTATTACCATCAACTTGAACATCAAATGGACTAATGAATTCTTCACTTAAAATAATGTTACCAAAATTGATGTCGGCGTCAACAGCTGCAAAAGGTATTATCATTTCATCATAACCATACATGAATAATTTAACCTCGTAATCTGAACCGCCATAAACAAGTGGAAACGTAAAACCTCCAGAACTATTCGTCGATATTGTTTCTAATATGTCGCCGTTTTTTGTTAAAGTTACTTCCACAGACTCTAATGGTGTCGATGGTGCATTGTTCCCAAAAACAGTTCCTGTAACTACAATTTCTGGTAGTTGACTCAAAAAGAAATCTTGCGTTTGGGATGAAGAATTAAAATCTATTGTTTCGTTGTTATCTAAATAGCCATCTGCTCCTGCTGTTATATTATATGAACCAAATGGTAATGCTGGCAATGTGTAATTACCATTTATATCAGTTTGCGCAGTTATAGAAGACCCTTCAAAAGCTATTGTTGCTCCAGGAATAGGATCGTTTGTAGCTAAATCATATACCGTACCTGAAACTGTCGCACTTGATGAAACTGGATCTATTACAAATCGGGTCTGATTATAATTTGTGTCTTCAAAAAACCCTGTTGGTGGATTATCTGGATCTAAATCAAAAACATCTAATGCACCAATGCTTCTTGTTTCACCTCTAGTTTCTAAATCACCAATAAAACGCAGTATAGATGGTGGCCATTCTGGATCATACTGATAAGACCTGATGACGACATTTTCAGTTCCGTTAAGTAATATGGGTTGACTAAAAGGAATGTATAAGTCTTTGTTGAAGCCTGGTAGTATTTCAGCAACACCATCAAATACGAGTATTAAGTCTTCATTATCAGTCCATCCTCCTTGCAAATTTTCTTCACTTGTTTGCGTAACCCAGACTTGTAATGGATATTCTTTCGCTTCATCCGTAAGCAAAAGGTTGTCATATTTATAGGCTACACCATAGGCATATCCTCCTGTGGTACTAAACTCTTCATTATAGTACATGGCTTCTGTTAAGTCGTCTTCGCCTAGGGAAAAAGTATTACCTCCTGGGGTAAAAGGCATATTCAGATATTGTTCTAATTCACCAATAGTATTAATTTCGACTGTGTTAGGTACGACACTAACTTCTGCTTCTCTAAATGTATTGTTTGAAGGGTTGTCATCGTTTACAAAAGCTATTTCAAAATAAAGCCTTTTACTATTTTCTATTGTAGAAAAAGAATGATTAATATTTAAAATTACTTCTTCAAGTGAATTAAGGTTTACACCATTAACAGAGGCTAATTCAGTATTTGGTGCTTCCATGAGCTTTATCGTATAATCTGAACCTAAAACATTATTCTGACCTAAATTCTTAATTTGAACTGGAAAGTTTTCAGTAATATTCTGCCTTGCCAAAAAGTACATTTCCCCATTAACCACTTTTAAATCATTGTTAAACTGATACAATTTGGCATCAGAAGTAAATAAGTCATATTTGGTCAATCCACTATTACTGGATGTTGTAACTATTCCAATATAGTTCACTCCTGCTGCGGCTGAAATATCAATATCGCGTTGCTCCCATGTATTCATCCCTGGTGTATTTGGAATATCTGCAATAAAATTGACTTGTCCTGAAATGCCATCTTTCCAAACCAAAGTTTGATTAGTTGCTTGTGCTAGGCTACTTTTTATAAAAAATTTAAAATGATCACCATTGTCAATTTCTAGTAACGGTGTATATAAGGTATCTGTTACAACACCAAAATAATTTTCAGCTGGTTGCGATGCATAATAATAATTACCTTCTACTGGATCATCAAAATTAACATCATCTCTAACGCCAAAATTAATACTCCAACCTTCTGGTGGAAAACTCGCTCCTTCAAAGCTCTCCCAAAACACATCTACGGGTATAGTTTGTTGGTATTGATCGTTACTGGAGTCTATATCTCCTAACACATTTAAAGTAACTATTAAATCGTTTAATCCTGTTGTAAATACATATTGTCCAAGGTTAACAGTTGTGGTTTGCCCTGAAGCTAAGTTTAAATTATTAGTTGTAAATGGTGTTTGATTTATACCATTAACAGACCACTCAATTTCTGCTATGTCAATAGTATTGATACCAAAATTCTGAACAGCAACCAAAACATCCAACGTTGTTGGATTGGCAATCATCCCGTCTGGTGTAATAGCAACAATACCACCATCTTTAAACGATGAAACTTCGTATGTAGAAATTATTTGATCGTTTGACGTGTCAAAATCTCCGGATAAATTAACCTGAGCATCAATATTGTAAAATCCTTCTGAAGCAAAATCATAGTTTCCCAATACGATGGTTGTACTTTGTCCTGGTTGTAAGTTAAGAGATGTCCCATTAAATGTAGGTTGTGAAACCGTGTTTATTTCCCAAGTTATGGTAAAATCGTTAATTACTGTAGTTCCTAAATTTTGTAGTTCTACCTCCACAGACTGAATTCCGCCAGTTTCAGAAACTCCAACTGGATTACTTACGCTAATCAATGCGGCATCAGAAAAACTAGATGGAGCTACTGTCACGTCGTCTACAAACCATTGGTGATAGGTTCCTTCATGCCTAAATGCAATGTATATGGTTTCGCCATTGTATGCACTTAAATCTATAGTACGCTGTTCCCAATCTGTGGTATTCAAAACATTAGCTTCGTAAACTTCAACATAGTCACCATTGGCTGGATTTGGACTTCCAGTAGAAATTAGAACAGAAGATTTATCATAAAATTCAATATCCCTTTCATCGCTTATTTCCCAATACTTTAACTCATAATTTCCATTTACCACATTAATTAATGGACTTATCAACCAATTATCCATTTGAGCGTTAGAAATATTCGAATCTGCTGAATGCTCGCCTGTATGCGAAATATTCTCAAAATCTTGACGCCAACCTCTGGTGCTAGGTCCTTCAAGATAAATTTCCCAACCACTAGCTGGCCAGGTTTCAAAACCTTCATTTAATGTAGTTTGTGCAAATGTCAGACTCATCATGAATACCGACATTAAGAATAGTATTATTTTTTTCATAGTAGTTTTAATTTAAGAATGCACCATTTTAGAAATGGTGCATTCAATTTTTAATTCTTATTTCTTAATAATTAAAGACGTTTTGGTGCTACCATCTGCATTAATCTTTAATATGTAATTTCCTGATGGTAAGTTTGACATATCTATATTACAGTCAATACTATTTGTTTTATTAATAGAATTAATTAATTGTCCAGTAATTGAGTATACTTTAATGTTAACGTCTTCATAAGTTCTTCCTAATGATACATTAACGCTATTAACTACTGGGTTAGGATATACTTTAATGTTTAATGGACTTTCAAATGAAGAAACACTTAACGTATTTACTTCAAAACAAGCTGATGTGTCAGATACGCCACAATCAGTATTTGTGATAATAACTGCATAACTACCATTTGATGTTGCTGTGAACATTTGATTAATTTCACCATCAATCGGCGCATTTCCATTATTACAATCTATCCATTGATATTCAATTCCCGCACCGCTAGCATTTGCAGTAAACATCTCTGCATTTTGCGTTACTGAAACATCTACTGAAGCATCTTCTGATACTATCGGTAAAAATACATTGCCTGATTGTGATTCTATGGTACTACAGTCTACTACTACTGTTCCTGTTGCATCACATGCACCTGGTCGTGTAAATGTGTAGTTGTATGTTCCAAAGGCTACATTAGCTACTATATTGTCAAATTCTGTTACTGAATACGTGTACGTGTTATTACCATCGGTCAATTCTATATCGCCATCTACCCAAGCTCCTATTATTGGATTGCTCGATGTCGATACAAATACATTTGCTGATGTCTGATCTTCTGATACTATCGGTAAGAATACATTGCCTGATTGTGATTCTATGGTACTACAGTCTACCACTACTGTTCCCGTAACATCACAAGCTCCTGGTCGGGTAAATATGTAGTTGTATGTTCCAAAGGCTACATTAGCTACTATATTGTCAAATTCTGTTACTGAATACGTGTACGTGTTATTACCATCGGTCAATTCTATATCGCCATCTACCCAAGCTCCTATTATTGGATTGCTCGATGTCGATACAAATACATTTGCTGATGTCTGATCTTCTGATACTATCGGTAAGAATACATTGCCTGATTGTGATTCTATGGTACTACAGTCTACCACTACTGTTCCCGTAACATCACATGCACCTGGTCGGGTAAATATGTAGTTGTATGTTCCAAAGGCTACATTAGCTACTATATTGTCAAATTCTGTTACTGAATACGTGTACGTGTTATTACCATCGGT
>NZ_JAINVX010000004.1 GCF_019880635.1 Hanstruepera marina | reverse complement strand
AAGATGAAGTGAATGCAGCGTTTGATGCATGGGTAGCAACAGGCACTATTACAGGTGGTTGTAATTTAGATATAGTAATCGATAATCCAGGAGCACCAGATGCATGTGGAGGCGAAACAGTAGTAACATGGACAGCAACAAGTTCATGTGCAGATACAATATCAGGAAGTGCAACGTTCAGTGTAGAACCAGATAATGAAGCACCAGTAATCACATCAGATTCACAGAGTGGAGATTTAGGTTGTAATCCAAAAATTACACCTCCTCTGTTTAAAGCAGACGATAATTGTGCTGGAGAAGTAGAATTAGAACCTGAAACTGAAGGTCCTATGGCAGATGGTTGTAATTATACCCAAACTTGGACAGCTAATTACACAGATCCATGTGGTAATATGGCAGAAGAGTTAAGTGTAACGTATACGTGGACAATGGATGATGAAGCACCAGTAATTACTTCAGATTCTGAAAGTGCTGATTTAGGTTGTAACCCAGAGATTGTGCCGCCACTATTTAAAGCAGACGATAATTGTGTGGGAGAAGTAGAATTAGAACCTGAAACAGAAGGTCCTATTGCAGATGGTTGTAATTACACCCAAACTTGGACAGCTAATTACACAGATCCATGTGGTAATATGGCAGAAGAGTTAAGTATAACGTATACGTGGACAATGGATGATGAAGCACCAGTGATCACATCAGACTCACAGAGCGGTGATTTAGGTTGTAATCCAAAAATTACACCTCCTCTGTTTAAAGCAGACGATAATTGTGCGGGAGAAGTAGAATTAGAACCTGAAACTGAAGGTCCTATGGCAGACGGTTGTAATTACACCCAAACTTGGACAGCTAATTACACAGATCCATGTGGTAATATGGCAGAAGAGTTAAGTGTAACGTATACGTGGACAATGGATGATGAAGCACCAGTCATCACATCAGACTCACAGAGCGGTGATTTAGGTTGTAACCCAAAAATTACGCCTCCTCTGTTTAAAGCTGAAGACAATTGTGCAGGAGAGGTAGAGTTAGAGCCTGAAACAGAAGGTCCTATGGCAGACGGTTGTAATTACACCCAAACTTGGACAGCTAATTACACAGATCCATGTGGTAATATGGCAGAAGAGTTGAGTGTAACATACACTTGGATAGTGGATAATGATGCTCCTGAAATTGACGTGCCTGAAATGGATCCGCTTTGTAATGATTCTTTCCCAGAATCAATAGATGCTAATTGGACTGATAACTGTTCAGAAGGTGGAACTGTAACTGGCTATATTGGTAATATTGTGTCTTCGGAATGTCAAGAAACAGCAGATTATGTATTTACTGTTACGGATGCATGTGGTAATATTGCAACAGAAACCTTAACATTAATACGAGAGTTTGATTCGTATGGATCTTGTGAGACTGCTTTTGGCCGATATGATGACAATAACATATGCTTTATTGATAATGGATTTAACCGCTGGGGTTGGACAAATTATCTTGAAACAGAAGGTGAGTATACATTACAGATGTATGCAGGTGCTGCTCATTGCGATATTACAAGAGGGGCTTATGCAGGAGATGTTCATATAACATATGAAAATGGACAAGTAAATGTTATGTTCGATATTAACGATGGTTATACCATGAATGAAGCTCACTTGTATGTAGGTTGCAATATGTATCCTACTGGTAATAATGGTAGCCCGACAGTGGCTCCAGGGCAATATAACTTCAACCCAAGTAATCTGGGTGGTGTATCTAGCTATTCTATTGGTCCAATTGACGCAAGCGGTCCTATATATGTTATTGCACATGCAGTTGTATGTGAAGTATTATGTGAGTGCTCTGAAAATGAAAACGATGGTGGAGAGTTTATCCCATCTAACTATGACAGTATAGACTGTGCTCCTGAGAGAGAAGCTAATGTTTCATTTAATGATAAGTTAGATTTTACTGCTTCACCAGTACCATTTGATGAAGAAGTATTTATAAGCTATGAGTTTAAGTTTGATACTGATGTTAAAATTGAAGTATTTGATTTAAGAGGTATTGTACTTAAAACCATAACGAATACTAACTATATGAAGGGAACAAAAGGTAAGACGAGAATAAATATGAATAATGCTAGCGACCAAATTTACGTAGTTAGAGTAACTACAAGTAGAGGTGTTATTACCAAAAATATTATCTCGACAACTCCAAGAAATTAATTTTAATTAGATAAAAAGTAAGGAGCAACTTAAAAGTTGCTCCTTTTTTTATGCAATAAAATTGATTGGATTTAAAACAAATAGGCTAAAATGTATTATTCGCAAAGTGTATTAGCCCAACTAATTGCACCGTCAATGCTTGTAAAAGACTTAAATGGTTTATTTAGAAAAATACTTTCTAAAGCTGTATTATCTATAACTATTTTTTTTCCAGAAACTACTGCAAAACCAACTAGGTTTTTGATTTTAGAAGTTCTAAAATAAATATTTGGATCAACAGCATAGGAATTAATTCTGTGTGTGATATAAACAAAGTTTTTGTTTAAGAAATACAATTCAGAAATATCTTCTAAAACATCATTAAGATCTGGTGTAACAGTAATGCCCTCATTCATTACGGCAATTACATAATTATCATATATTGTTACCTTGCCAAACGGATATTTTAACTCTTGTGACATACTTAAAGATAAGAATTTATAAGCAAAGCATAAAAAACTCCGTTGTTAAACGGAGTTTTATACTCAATATTTATATAAAAGATTTATGATTCTGTTTTCTTTTTCGGTGTTTCAATTTTGATTTTTAATTCATTACTTTTTGAATCTAAATCCATGATAATTTTATCGCCTTCAGAAATTTTGGAATTAATGATTTCTTCTGCTAAGGCATCTTCAATATATTTTTGGATAGCACGTTTAAGTGGTCTGGCACCATATTGCTTATCAAAACCTTTATCAGCAATATAGTCTTTAGCAGATTTGCTTAATTTAAGTGTGTAGCCTAAATCTTTAATGCGTTTTACCAGTTTTTCCAATTCAATATCAATAATCTTATTGATATCTTCTTTCTCTAGTGCATTGAATACAACCACATCATCAATACGGTTCAAAAATTCTGGAGCAAAAGCTTTTTTTAAGGCATTTTCAATAACACTTCTAGCATTGGCATCTTCTTGTGCTTTTTGCGATGCAGTACCAAATCCAACACCAGTTCCAAAATCTTTTAACTTTCGTGAGCCAATATTGGAGGTCATGATAATTATGGTGTTTCGGAAGTCAATTTTTCTTCCAAGACTATCCGTTAAATAACCATCATCTAGAACCTGCAACAGCATGTTAAACACATCGGGATGCGCTTTTTCAATTTCGTCTAAAAGCACTACAGCATATGGTTTTCGTCTTACTTTTTCAGTTAGTTGTCCACCTTCTTCGTATCCAACATATCCGGGAGGTGCACCTACTAATCTAGAAATAGCAAATTTCTCCATATATTCACTCATATCTATTCTAACAAGTGAATCTTCGCTGTCAAAAAGTTCTTTAGATAGCACTTTAGCTAACTGTGTTTTACCAACACCTGTTTGACCTAAAAATATAAACGAACCAATAGGCTTGTTTGGGTCTTTTAATCCAGCTCTATTTCGTTGTATGGCTTTTACAACTTTAGCAACAGCATCATCTTGACCAATAACTTTACCCTTAATTAGTTCTGGCAATTGTGCCAGTTTATTACTTTCAGTCTGCGCAATTCTATTTACAGGTATCCCAGTCATCATGGAAACCACATCGGCAACATTATCTTCAGTTACTATTTCGCGATGTAACTTGGTTTCTTCTTCCCATTTTTCTTGGGCTATGGCCAATTCTTTTTCTAGGCGTTTTTCATCATCACGTAATTTAGCTGCTTCTTCGTATTTCTGTTTTTTGACTACAGTTGATTTGGTTTCTTTTACAGCCTCCAGTTGTTTTTCTAAATCAATTATTTGATCAGGAACATTGATGTTGGTAATATGAACACGAGAACCAGCTTCATCTAAAGCATCAATAGCCTTATCTGGAAGAAAACGATCTGTCATATATCTATTCGTCAATTTAACACAAGCTTCAATGGCTTCTGGTGTATAATCAACATTGTGGTGATTTTCGTATTTTTCCTTGATATTATTCAAGATTTCGATTGTTTCCTCAACAGAAGTTGGTTCAATGATAACCTTTTGAAAACGACGCTCTAAAGCACCATCTTTTTCTATGTACTGTCTGTATTCATCTAAAGTTGTTGCGCCAACACATTGAATTTCACCTCTAGCCAAGGCTGGTTTAAACATATTGGAAGCATCTAAACTCCCAGTTGCACCACCAGCACCTACTATGGTGTGAATTTCGTCTATGAACAAGATGATATCATCATTTTTTTCAAGCTCATTCATGACGGCCTTCATACGCTCTTCAAATTGCCCACGGTATTTGGTTCCAGCTACAAGACTGGCCAAATCAAGTGTTACAACACGCTTGTTAAATAAAATTCTAGAGACTTTTCGTTTAACAATTCTATTGGCCAAACCTTCAGCAATAGCAGATTTACCAACACCAGGTTCACCAATAAGTAAAGGATTGTTTTTTTTCCGTCTACTCAAAATCTGTGAGACGCGCTCTATTTCCTTTTCTCTGCCCACTACAGGGTCTAACTTACCTTCTTCCGCTTGAGCTGTTAAATCGCGCCCAAAATTATCTAATACAGGCGTTTTAGATTTTTTATTAGACTTTCCAGAAGGTGAATTGAATAAATTGTCTTTTGATGTATCGTCTTCAGCCGCAGAATCATCATCTTGAAACGATTCGGCTTTTGGCTCTATATAATTATCATCGTTTGTTATCATAAACTTGAATTGTTCTTTTACATTATCATAATCTACCTTTAACTTATTTAAAAGTTTAGTGGTAGGATCGTTTTCATTTCTTAAAATACAAAGTAATAAATGTGCCGTATTTATGGAGTTGCTTTGAAACAACTTAGCCTCTAAAAAGGTTGTTTTAAGAGCGCGTTCTGCCTGACGCGTAAGGTGTAAGTTCTTTTTTTCATTTGAAGCTACTGCTACATTTGGATTTGCAGGACTTAAAATCTCAACTTTACGGCGAAGATGATTTAAATCTATATCAAGGGCATTTAAAATATTGATAGCTTTTCCATTGCCATCACGCAACAACCCCAACATTAAATGTTCTGTTCCTATAAAATCATGCCCTAACCTTAAAGCTTCTTCTTTACTGTAGGCAATTACATCTTTAACTCGTGGTGAAAAATTATCGTCCATAAAAAAATCCTTTCTGCATTAAATGTACTAAACATAATTAATAAGGCAAAAACTATACCTTAAATTATACCTTGTTGCTAATAGACAAAAAAAAGTTTATAAAATCAAAATAATTAACAGCATACTTATTAACCATAATACGATGTGAAATTGTTAATAAAAAAAACGAAAAAACAAAAAGCTAGGTCTTGCTATCACTGATGAAATGGTTATATTAGCACGTTTTGAAAACCTACACAAAAACTAATTTATTTATATATGGCAGAAGGAGAAAAATTGATTCCGATTAACATTGAAGATGAAATGAAATCAGCCTACATTGATTATTCAATGTCGGTCATTGTGTCACGTGCTTTACCTGACGTAAGAGATGGTTTAAAGCCTGTTCATAGACGTGTACTTTACGGTATGCATGAATTGGGTGTTAGAGCAAATTCAGCTCACAAGAAATCAGCTAGAATAGTTGGTGAAGTATTAGGTAAATATCACCCGCACGGTGATACTTCAGTTTACGACACAATGGTTCGTATGGCACAAGAATGGAGTTTACGTTATATGTTAGTTGACGGTCAAGGTAACTTTGGATCAATTGATGGTGATAGCCCTGCAGCAATGCGTTATACAGAAGCGCGAATGCGTAAGATTTCTGAAGACATGCTTGCTGATATTGATAAAGAAACAGTAGATCACAAATTAAATTTTGATGACACATTACAAGAGCCAACAGTATTGCCAACTCGTATTCCAGGTTTATTGGTTAATGGCGCATCTGGTATTGCTGTAGGTATGGCAACTAATATGCCACCTCATAATTTGTCTGAAGTGGTAAACGGCACTGTTGCCTATATTGATAATAATGACATTGAAATAGATGAATTAATTACGCATGTTAAGGCACCAGATTTTCCAACAGGAGGAACCATTTATGGTTACGATGGTGTAATTGAAGCTTTTAAAACAGGACGTGGACGTATTGTCATGCGTGGTAAGGCTAATATTGAAGAAGTACAAGGTCGTGAGTCTATTGTTGTTACAGAAATCCCTTATCAAGTTAACAAAGCAGACATGATTAAAAAGACTGCAGATTTAGTTAACGATAAGAAACTTGAAGGGATATCAACTATTCGTGATGAGTCTGATAGAAATGGTATGCGTATCGTTTACGTGTTGAAGCGTGATGCCATTCCAAACATAGTCTTAAATAAACTTTTTAAATACACAGCTCTGCAATCTTCGTTTAGTGTCAATAATATTGCACTTGTAAATGGAAGACCACAGTTATTAAATCTAAAAGATTTAATTTATCATTTTGTTGAGCATAGGCATGAGGTTGTGGTAAGACGTACAACTTACGAACTACGTAAAGCAGAAGAGCGTGCTCACATTTTAGAAGGGTTGATTATAGCTTCAGATAATATTGATGAAGTTATTGCTTTAATTCGTGCATCTTCTAATGCTGAAGAAGCACGTGAAAAGTTAATTGAACGTTTTGAGTTATCTGAAATTCAGGCAAAAGCCATTGTAGAAATGCGATTACGTCAATTAACCGGACTAGAACAAGATAAGTTACGTTCTGAATATGAAGAATTGATGAAAACCATAGAAGACTTAAAAGATATCCTAGATAAAAAGGAACGTCGTATGGATATCATTAAAGAAGAACTTCTTGAAGTTAAGGAGAAGTATGGTGATGAGCGTCGTTCTCAAATAGAATATGCAGGTGGTGATTTAAGTATTGAAGATATGATTCCAGACGAACAAGTGGTAATCACTATTTCACATGCTGGATATATTAAAAGAACATCGCTTACCGAATATAAGACTCAAAATAGAGGAGGTGTAGGTCAAAAGGCTTCAACTACTCGAAATGAAGACTTCCTTGAGCATTTATTTGTGGGAACAAACCATCAATACATGTTATTCTTCACTCAAAAAGGAAAATGTTTCTGGATGCGTGTTTATGAAATTCCAGAAGGCAGTAAAACATCAAAAGGACGGGCCATTCAGAATTTAATTAATATTGAACAAGATGATAAGGTTATGGCGTTTATTTGTACTCAAGACCTTAAGGATGAAAATTACATTAATAACCATTATGTAATTATGGCGACTAAAAATGGTCAAGTAAAGAAAACATCACTTGAACAATATTCAAGACCAAGGACTAATGGTATAAATGCCATAACCATTAAGGATGGTGATGAGCTTTTAGAGGCTAAATTGACAACTGGAAACAGTCAAGTTATGTTGGCTTTAAAGTCTGGTAAGGCTATTCGTTTTGAAGAAGCAAAAACCAGGCCTATGGGTAGAAATGCATCTGGTGTTAGAGGAATTACTTTAGCTAATGACTATGATGAAGTGATAGGTATGATAGCCATTGAAAACCCGCAGGAAGAATCTGTTTTGGTGGTCTCAGAAAAAGGATATGGTAAGCGTACTTATATTGACGATCCAGAAGATGGGGAAGCGGTTTACCGAATTACCAATCGCGGTGGTAAAGGAGTTAAAACCATTTCAATAACAGAAAAAACAGGTCATTTAGTAGCCATCAAGTCTGTGACAGATGATGATGATTTAATGATTATTAACAAATCTGGAATTGCCATTCGTATGCAAGTAAATGATTTACGTGTAATGGGTCGTGCAACTCAAGGTGTTAAGTTAATTAATTTAAAGGGTAATGATTCTATAGCAGCTGTTGCTAAAGTAATGAAAGATGAAGAAGAAGAAATTAATGAAGATGCAATAGATTTAACGGCCGAAAATGAAAATGGCACAGCAATTGATAATGATGCAGAGAATGAAAACAATAACAACGAAAATTAAAATTGAAAAAATGAATAAATCAGTATTTTTTGCTTTAGCAGTATTGATTAGCACACTGTCTTTTGCACAGAAAAAAGAACTTAAAGCGGCTGATAAAGCAATAAAAAACAGTAACTATGCTGAAGCTAATGCAGCATTAAATCAAGCTGAATCAATGATATCAGCTATGGACGATAAGCAAAAGGCTCAATATAACCTATTACGAGCTAAAGCATTATTTGCCAATGGAACAGGAAATGATAATGATGTTGACGGTGCTATAGAGCATCTTAATAAATCAAATATGGGTGATTCTGATGTTATTGAGTTTCAGTCAGTAATAGAGAATTCATTATTAACAAAAGCAAATGATTTATACCAAGGTAAAAATTATGATTCTGCTGCCAGAAAATTTAGTCAATTATATCAAGCAGTACCGTCTGATACTACTTATTTGTATTATGCTGCTGTAAGTGCTGTAACTGGTCAGGATTATGATAAGGCTTTAGATTATTATTTAGAGTTGGATAAATTAGGGTATAAAGGACAACAAAAAGAGTATTTTGCCACTAATAAGGAGACTGGAGAAGAAGAGGTAATGGATAAGCAAACTCGTGATTTGTATTTAAAATCTGGGGAGTATATAAAAGCAGGTGAGCGCTTAACGGAATCTAAGTCAGGAGAGATAACCAAAAACATTGCATTGATATACGTGCAATTAGACAAAAAAGATGAAGCTATTGCTGCTATAAAGAAAGCTAGAGAAAATGAACCTGACAATGTAGGTTTAATATTGACTGAAGCAGATTTATATTATAAACTAGGAGATATTGATAGTTACAAAGCTTTGGTTGAAGAAGCTGTAGCATTAAACCCAAATGATGTAGATTTACTTTATAATTTGGGTGTAATTTCTTCGCAAATAGGAGATAATGAAGCTGCTAAAAGCTATTATTCTAAAGTTATAAAATTAGATCCAACTTATGTTAATGCTCAAACCAACATGGCTGCTATGATATTAGAGGGAGAGCAAGCCTTAATTGAGGAAATGAATAGTTTAGGTAGTTCTGCAGCTGATAATAAACGTTATGACGAGCTAAAAGAAGAACGTATGCAACTTTACAATGATGCTATCCCTTATTTAGAGAATGTTCTCAAAGAAGAGCCTAACAATCTTCAAGCTTCGAAAACTTTAATGAATATTTATAGTGCCATTGGAGATACTGATAAGTATAAAGCAATGAAAACTAGAGTTCAGGAGTTATCTGGAAATTAATTAGGTTAAATTAAAATTAACTAAATAAAAAAGTCCACTATTTTATAGTGGACTTTTTTATTATAATATTTTCTTTATAACTCGAAGTTTATGGGTATGCATGCCTCTTTCAACATTATAAATGCCAGAATGGTCTAGCCTATCAATGCGAACTTTACCATGGGCATGAATTATAAAATTATCTTTCATAATGATCCCAACATGGACAATTTGCCCTTCATTATTATCAAAAAAAGCTAAATCACCAGGATCACTTTCTTCTATAAAACTCAAGGCCTCACCTTGAGTAGCTTGTTGTGAGGCATCACGCAACAACTTATATCCATTTAATTTGTAAACCATTTGCGTAAAACCCGAGCAATCAATTCCGAATGGCGTTTTACCACCCCAAAGGTATGGAGCATTTAAATATAAAAAAGCGGTCTTAACTAAATGGTCTTTTGTATATTGTTCTTGAATGAAATTGCCATCAAAGGTATGCTTAACAATATCTAAACCATTTAGTGCAGAACCTAAAGGAATAGGATAGAGCTGTTTGTCTTGATCTTGAACAAATTCAACTAAATCTGTTGATAGTTTAGGCGTTTCATTCTTTAGACGATCGTAGTCTTCTTTTACTATTTCGAGGTATTGCTTATTATCAATCCACCCTTCGTATTTATCAAACCCAAATCTGATTTTACTCCAAGATTTTCGTTTTTCTAATACTTTAAAATAGTCGCCATACAATACTTGCGAAACCAATTCAGATGTATCTGAAGGTTCAAGCCTTAAGGGAACAATGCTTAAATTGCAAATACCGTATTGCATGGATTAGTTTCTTTCAATTACAACAGCTGAAGCGCCGCCACCACCGTTGCAAATAGCTGCGGCACCAACTTTAGCATTGTTTTGTTCAAGAACATTAAGTAATGTTATTAAGATTCTAACACCAGAACAACCTAAAGGATGGCCCAAAGAAACTGCTCCTCCATTAACATTGACGTTAGAGTCATTTAATCCTAAAATTTTCATGTTAGCCAAGCCCACAACAGAAAAAGCTTCATTAAACTCAAAGAAATCTACGTCGTCAATTTTTATACCTGCTTTATTTAAAGCTTTTGGTAATGCTTTTGCTGGTGCAGTAGTAAACCATTCTGGTTCATGTGCGGCATCAGCATAACCTGTAATGATTGCAAGAACTTTTAAACCAAGTTCATCAGCCTTTTCTTTACTCATTAAAACCATGGCTCCGGCACCATCATTAATTGTAGAAGCATTTGCGGCTGTTACTGTTCCGTCTTTTGTAAATGCTGGACGTAAGGCTGGAATTTTTTCCATTCTAACATTAGTAAACTCTTCATCTTTAGAAACTATTAATGGTTCACCACGTCTTTGTGGTACTTCAACAGGGACAACCTCGTTATCGAATTTTCCAGCTTCCCAAGCTTCAGCCGAGCGTTTGTAAGATTGAATAGCAAAAGCATCCTGATCCTCTCTTGAGAAATTATATTCAGTAGCACAAGCATCGGCGCAAACACCCATAGCATTTTGATCATAAGCATCAACAAGGCCGTCTTTTTGCATACCATCTATCATAGTTGCTGGTCCAAATTTGGTTCCCGTTCTTGCGTGTAAATAATGTGGTATTAAACTCATGTTTTCCATACCTCCAGCGACAATTATGTCGGCATCTCCAAGAGCAATAGATTGCGCAGCCTGCATAACAGATTTCATTCCAGATGCGCAAACTTTATTTATGGTAGTACAAGGTACAGTATTTGGTATTCCAGCATAAATAGCCGCTTGTCTTGCAGGTGCTTGACCTGTTCCAGCTTGTACCACATTACCCATAAGCACTTCTTGTACCATTTCTGGTTTCAAGTTTATTTTATTTAATGCGCCCTTTATAGCAATGGCTCCTAATTTAGGAGCAGGAATAGTGGATAGAGATCCTAAAAAACTTCCTATTGGTGTTCTAGCTGCAGAAACAATAACGACTTCTTTACTCATTTTATGTGTTTTTAATTTTTGAAGCTGTAAAATTAATCATTTTTTGGTAGAATTTAGAATGATTAGCATTTTATAGCAACTCATTTAAGACTATATTTTTATTACATTTGACAATATAAACGCAATACATGAAAGACCTTATAAATTTTTTGTACAGAAACCATTCTTTGGGGTATAAATTGCTATTGTTTTTATCTACTACATTTTTAATTGTTTACCTATTTCCTAAAAGTGGAAAGTTTAAATATGATTTTGAAAAGGGTAAACCTTGGCAATCTGAAAATTTATATGCACCATTTAATTTCGCTATCAAGAAAACTGATGCCGAAATAAATGAAGAAAGAAAACAGATAAAGGAAAATAGTGTATTGTATTTTGATTTAGACGAGCAAGTTTTTAATGCTGTTAAAAATAATTACGACGGTGCGTTTAAGAAAGTGTTTCCTGATTCAATTACTTTATCTAATCGTTCAGCAATATATAATACGGGAAACCAAATTTTAAATAAGCTTTATGAATTTGGAGTATTGAGCGAAGATTATGACTTTCCGGCTAATCAAACGGTGATTGTTTTAAATAATAGAATAGAAACTGCTCAGACTCAATTTTCTTCATTGGTTGATCAAGCTGAAGTTACTAAAATTATTAAGGAGTATCTATCACGAAATATGTTGCTTGATTATGATAAACAATATACCTCACTTTTCTTTGATATTGTAAATCCTAATTTGAGCTACAATAAGGAACTTACTGATAAGGCTTTACAAGATGAACTTAATAAAATATCATTTGCACGTGGAATTGTTGAAAGAGAAACATTAATAATCTCCAAAGGTGAAGTTGTGGAAGGTGATAAACTTCAAATATTAAAATCGTTAGAAGCAGAGTATGAGTCGCAGGTTTGGAGTAAATCAAATTATTTTTGGGTTGTAATTGCTTATACCGTATTGGTTGCACTGGCCTTACTTATGTTGTTGTTATTTCTCCGAAAATACAGACGGAAAGTTTTTGATAACAATACTAAAGTGACCTTTATTTTCTTTAATATTTTCTTGATGATTCTTATAACTACATTGGTAGTAGGTTATAATTCGCAATATATATATATAGTTCCTATTTGTATTTTGCCTCTTGTGTTAAAAGCCTTTTTTGATGCTCGGTTAGGATTGTTTGCACACGTCATCACGGTTCTGTTACTCGGTTTTATAGTTTCAAATAGCTATGAGTATATGTTTCTGCAGATTATAGCTGGTATAGTAACCATATTAACTGTTTCTGAGCTTTACAAGCGAGCAAACTTGTTTATTTCGGTTGGACAAATTACTTTAATTTATATTGTAGCTTATTTCGCATTTTTTGTGATTCATGAAGGCAGTATTGAAAGTTTAAAATGGGAAACCTTTGGTTTGTTTATACTATGTGGTTTGGCAACTCTATTTGTACAGCCTTTAATTTATGCTTACGAAAAGTTATTTGGGCTGGTTTCTGATGTTTCTTTGTTAGAACTTTCAGACACAAACACAAAACTTCTTAAAGAACTATCAAATAAAGCACCAGGTACGTTTCACCACTCACTTAATGTTGCTAATTTAGCCGAAGCAGCTGCAAATGAAATTGGAGCAAACGCTATGCTAGTTAGGGTGGGAGCATTGTATCATGATATTGGTAAGATGAAGAATCCCACATATTTCACCGAAAACCAATCTACGGGTATAAACCCACATGATGAGCTATCAGCAAAAGAAAGTGCTTCCATAATAATTGATCATGTTATTAATGGTATAGAAATAGCTAGAAAAAATAATCTTCCGGATCGTGTTATAGATTTTATTAGAACGCATCATGGCACAAGCTTAGTATATTATTTTTATATGAAAGAAAAGGAACGCTTTGAAGATACTGATATGGCTTCGTTTAGGTATCCTGGCCCTAGGCCTTTTAGTAAAGAAACAGCAATACTAATGATGTGTGATAGTGTTGAAGCTGCTTCAAAAAGTTTAAAAGAACCAACATCTAGTAAAATTGATGATTTTGTTGAAAGTATTATTACCAAGCAAATGGAAAATGAACAATTTTTAAACGCTAATATTACCTTTAAGGAAATTCAATCAATCAAAAAAGTTTTAAAGCATAAGTTGGCCAATATTTACCATTTACGAATTGAATACCCTGAATAAACAAAAAAGCCTCAACATAATTGTTGAGGCTTTTTGTGATCGCGACAGGATTCGAACCTGTGACCGTCTGCTTAGAAGGCAGATGCTCTATCCAGCTGAGCTACGCGACCCGAATAAGTTTAGTAAATAAAAAAAGTCGGGGTGGCAGGATTCGAACCTGCGACCTCCGCGTCCCAAACGCGGCGCGATAACCGGGCTACGCTACACCCCGAATTAGTTTTATTGCATTTAAACTATCTGCGGAGAGACCGGGATTCGAACCCGGGCAACACTTACGCGTTGACAGATTAGCAATCTGCTCCATTACCACTCTGGCACCTCTCCAATAAAAATATAAAAGAACGTCCTTTTATTGCGGATGCAAATGTAACTTTTCATAGTAAAGAACGCAACTATTTTTTTGTTTTTTTATTCTATTTTAACGAGAATTAAATTTATGGAATTAAAATAAAACGTAAATACTTAATTTTTAGATTATAATAATTTTGCGGCAGTATGGTAATCTATTTCCTTAAAATCTGAAATAACTTTATTTGCTAAACTATAGTTTTGATTTTTTGAATGTAAGCTTTTGTATCCTACACAATAGATACCTGCTGAATGCGCTGCTTTTATACCATTTGTTGAATCTTCAATAACTATACAGTTTTCTTTTTTGTATCCTGATGCTTTGGCAGCGTTTATAAAAATCTCGGGATGTGGTTTAGAGGCTTTTAGGTCTGCACCACTTAATTTAGCTTTAAAGTAGGGGTTTAACTCAAACCTTGAAAAAACATTGTCAATTGTAAACATTGATGCAGACGATGCCAAAATTAAAGTTAAATTATTACTGTAATAGTCTTCAATTAAATCTCGAACACCGTCAATAAGCTGCAAATCAGGATCGTTAAAAAACAAGTGCGTGAAAGCTTTTCGTTTTATCTGAACAAGTTCTTCTGGTGATTTATTTAAGTTAAAATGATTGCATAAGTATTTACAGATATTCATTGTGGACTGACCAGTGAAAGATTGATATAACTCTTCAGAAACATCTATTGTCACTTCATCAAACATTTTAAAATAGGCTTTATGGTGTAGTGGTTCGGTATCTACAATAACACCATCCATATCAAAAATTACAGCTTTTAGCATAGGTTATTTTAGTTGAGTTTTTCGCATTCAATTACAATTCGTTTTTCATTTAAGTCTGTGGTGAAAAATAAATATAGATTCCCACCATCTTTTATCTTATATTTTGTTCGTAATAATTTAACGGGTTCTGGGAAATTACGAATACTAATATTTGCTTTTAAGTTTTTAAACCGCTTCATGGTTTCTTTATTGTATGGAGAATAAGTTTTAATAGCAAAGGTTCTACCAGGAAACTTAATTTGATCATTAGATGTGTATAAATGCGAATGCTGGTGAAGTTTGTAAAGGTTTAATTCAGTACTTATTAAATTGAAAGCGCCAGATTTTAATATAGCAGAATTAGGTTCGTACAAGTATTTTTGTGGTATTGAATAGTTTGCTGTAGCATCTTTTTCTTGATCATAGTTAAAACGGAATAATTGATTTTCGTTTCTTAAGCAATTTATAGTTTTTATTTCTACATGTCCTGAATAATCCTTTTGCAAAACCCAAAGTAGCTCCTTAACCTCATTGTCAAGAGCGACAATATGGATTTCTTTTATGTGCTTTAATTCGTTTTGACCTACAGATAAATCTAATAATGGTGATGTTTTGATAAGTATGTTAGAACATTTACTAAATATTCCATCTAGGTTTTCAGGCACATTGGGCAAACAATCTTTCATGTAAAATACTTTTCCTTTTGTGTCATGACGTCTAGATGGGTCAATGTAAACCCAATTGAAAACCAAATCACTTTCTTCTAGAAACTTTAGCCCATCTGTAGATACAGTTTTGATGTTTTTGACTTGTAATACCTTAAAATTGTGAGCTACAATTTCAGTTAAAGAGTTTGATATTTCACAATGAATCACCTGATCTATAACTTTTGAAAAATAAAAAGCGTCTACGCCAAAACCTCCCGTAATATCAATTAACCGCTTTCCTGATACTAATTGACTTTTGTATTTTGCGGTAATTTCGGAAGAGGTCTGTTCAATATTGAGTTTATTGGGATAATATATGTTTTCAGAATTAAACCAGGTTGGCAATTTTTTTTCACACTTTTTTTTAGATTCAATTTGTAGAATTAAATCCTTAAAATCAAAAGGGGGATTTATTCTTGGATTTAAAATTAAGCTTTGAATATCAGAATTTAAATTCGCATTAATGTAATCTTGATATTCTTTATTTAATAAAGCGTTATTCAACTTTTAACTTAAAGATTTTTGGTAAGTTTTTGAACAATTTTGTTCTCTGAAAGAAACTCTTTTAAAATAACTTTTATAGCTGTGTAAGTTGGCACTGCTATAACCATTCCTACAATTCCAAAAAGAATGCCGCCAATTATGATAACAAGAAAAATTTCTAATGGATGCGATTTGACACTTTTTGAAAAAATTACAGGTTGACTTATAAAATTATCAAACAATTGACCTATAACAATAACACTTAAAACTTTTAATGTTGTAGGAAGTATAACAAGGCTAAAGCTATTCCCTAAATTACTTGTCATAGTTAAAAACACCATAAGTACTCCACCAATTAGTGGGCCGATGTATGGTATTAAATTAATTAATGCACATAGAAAAGCAATTACTACAGCATTCTCAACACCAATAATTAATAAGCCAATAGTATAAATAATAAACAAAACGGTAATTTGTAATATTAGTCCAACAAAATAACGAGATAACAAATCTTTAATTTTATAAAAAGATTTTTTTATCCGTTCTTCTTTGTTATCTGGAAAAAGCGTTAAAACACTGCTTTCTAATAGTTTGCTGTCCTTTAAAAAAAAGAATGAAATAAATAGTACTGAAAACAAGCCTATACTGAAATTACCAAGACCACTTAAAAAAGTATTCAGAAAATCAGGAATTATACTGTAATCGATTCTAGATAGAATATGACTCTCTTTTAGAGATTCTTCAACTTCCATAGTTGTTATGCCAAAATGTTTGGTCGCCTCTATATATAAATTTTTAACATTAAGTTCTAGCTGCTCAATATTCAAAAGGGATAAATTTTGGCCTTGTTCGGCCACTAAAGGAATAAAAAGACCAATTAGTCCTAGTACTAATCCTAAAAGTAACGCCATGGTAATTGCTACAGAAAAAACAGTTTTAAGCTTTAATTTATTGGTTAAAAAATACACAATGGGGCGTCCTATTAATGAAATAACTGCTGCTAAAACAATATAGACAATTACAGATTGTATTTTGTACAAAAAAAAGCAGATGATAAATAGACCAAAGATTATGGCTAGAGCTCTTAATATTCCGTTGGCAATAATTTTAGAATTCATAAAGTAAATATACGTATTACTCTTTAATGAGGTTGCTATTTACATTTAATTGTTTGGTAATTTCATAGAGCGCAATATTTGTGGCTTGAACAACATTCATGCTGCTATTTTTTCCAAACATTTCAATGTGAACAATTTTATCAGATAACTTCAATACATTTTCAGAAACCCCAAAGTTTTCATCACCTATTAAAAGCGCAATAGGTTGGCTGTTGGAAAACAATATATCTCCAATGGGAGTGCTATTATCGGTAATTTCTAAAGCGATTATTTGATAGCCTTTTTCTTTTAAGGCCATAGTTTCTGTAAAAGCTGAATCTTGAACTTGATAACTAACATATTGTTCTGTAGCTCTTGATGTCTTGGTCATTTTGCGACCCATAGTAATGTTATTGCCACAGAATATAATTTTTTTAACACCAAAGGCATCAGCTATACGAAATAAACTACCAACATTGGGTGCATTAGAGATATTATCACAAATTATGGTTATGGGAAACACATGTTCTTTGAATTTGGAGTTGTAATGAGTTAATTGCAAAACAGAACTTACTTTACACGAGATTTATTAAAAATGCTGATCTTTTTATTTTGGTCTACCCAAACAGCTATGGGAATAGTACCACTTAAAACACTTACAAAACCATAATTCCAAAGTAATACAGTTCCTATAGCTGCCGCAATAAGACTACCTATTATTATTTTATAGCTTGGTTCAGCGTGTAAACGATTTATGTGTTTGGTTGTTGTTTTGTTGCAATTTGTACAGGTATTTTCAATTTCATTTGTACCTAATTCCAATAACAAGCCATGTCTGTCATGCGATTTTGTTTTTAGGTAATTTTCCTTCCTGCAATAATTACAATAGTAGCTTAATTTCATTGTTTAATTTTCAAAAGCATATTTAACAATGTTTGCACCCATTTTTAGAGCTTTTTCTCGTACATCTGATGGATCGTTGTGTACGCCTTGATCTTCCCAACCATCACCTAAATCACTTTCAACTGTAAATAGTAAAACTAATCTACCTTCATAAAAAATACCAAGAGCTTGAGGACGTTTACCATCATGCTCATGGATTTTGGGTAATCCTTGTGGAAAACTATAAGCTGAACTAAAAATAGGGTGTGTTGCAGGGAGTTCAACTAAATCCGTATTGGGAAATACTTTTTTGAGCTCTTCAACTACATATGGTTTCATACCATAGTTATCGTCTATATGTAAAAAGCCTCCAGAAATAAGGTAGTTTCTTAAATTATTGGCATCTTCATCATTGAAAAATACATTGCCATGTCCTGTCATGTGTATAAAGGGATACTGAAAGATATCGATACTATTGGTTTCTACAGTTTCAGGTTTTGGATTTATTTTAGTATTGATACTGTTATTGCAAAAGGCAATAAGGTTTGGCACTGCAGTTGGATTACTATACCAATCGCCACCACCTTTATATTTTAAAACGGCAATCTCTTGTGAGTAGGTAAGTCCCGACAATAAAACAATTAAAAAGATACATGAGTATTTCATAGATTATTCATTAACAAAGGCCACGCTATGGCAAGCAACAATGGCAGCTGTTTCAGTTCGTAAACGTGTTTCTCCCAAAGTTACAGGAATAAAATTATTTTTTATTGCAGTTTCAATTTCTTTAACACTAAAATCGCCTTCGGGTCCAATTAAAATGGTTACATCCTTTTTGGGTTGAATAAGTTGCTTTAAGGATTGCTTTTTTGTTTCCTCGCAATGAGCAATGAATAATTGATTGGAATGTTTTTGACGTATGAAATCATTAAAACTAACCGCATGATTAAGCTTTGGTATATAACACTGTAAAGATTGCTTTAATGCAGATTGAATAATACGCTCAAAACGTTCTTGTTTTATTAACTTACGCTCGCTATGGTCACATATTATAGGTGTAATTTCAGAAACACCAATTTCGGTTACTTTTTCTAAAAACCACTCATAACGATCATTCATTTTAGTTGGTGCAACGGCAAGATGTAGGTTGTATATTGGTTTAGTTTTAGTTTCTACATTTATAACTTGCACAATACATTGCTTAACATGGTTTTCTAAAATAGTTGCAGTAAAGAGCAGACCATTACCGTTGGTAATATGTAATTCATCATTTATATTTTTTCTTAAGACTTTAGCTATGTGCCTACTTTCGTCTTTATCAAAAATAAATTGATGGGATTCTTTGGTTAAATCTGGATTATAAAACAGTTGCATTAATTTTTTGGCGTTACTATTTTTAATGCTTTCACTTCTCTAATTTCTTTAACATCGTATGTTATAAGTATTACATAATGCCAATTTTTTTCATCAATGTCTAAAGTGAAAATATCATTTAATTGATGATTGCCACTGGTAATGACATACTCAAATTCAGGATAATATGTTCCTTTTGTAAACCATCCTAAATCACCGCCTTTCTTGGCGTTTTTATCCATGGAATATTGCAAGGCCAATTGACTAAAAGGAGTACCTTCCTTAAATTTTTCAATAATTCGATTTCGAGTTGTATTTATTTCAGAGTCATTCATTTTTGAGCCATCTAAATAAATATAACTAGCACGGTAGTGTGGAATTGAATTGCGTTCTACAACTTTATAGTGTGTATTATAAGTTCCAGATTCGATAGTTACACGACCTCTACTAAAAAGATCGCGAACCATATTGGTTTGATGGTTTTCTTCATTAAAAGTTATTATTTCATTACCCTTTTGAGGGTGAGTTTCTAAAAACCGTTCGGCTTGGTTTAAATTTAAAATGGAATCCAATTCTTGTTCAGTAAAATCTTCTTGACCAAAAACGTTAAATAGGGGTAGTAAAATGATGATAAAAAATTGAAGTTTATTCATAAGATGTGATTAATAACACTTTAAAAATACAATACTATAAATATTTTAAGCAATTTAAGCACTAAATTTTTAGTCTAGCCGAAGCTGTAACATCACTTTCAGAAAAAGTACCTTCTAAATATTTTAAATAGCCAACAATGGCTATCATGGCTGCATTATCTGTTGTAAACTCAAATTTTGGAACATATGTGGTCCAACCAAATTTTTGTTCCCCTATTTTCAAGGCTTTTCGAATACCCGAATTAGCTGAAACACCACCACCAATTGCAATATGTTTAATTCCGGTTTCTTTAACGGCTAGTTTTAGTTTATCCATTAAAATGCCAATTATTGTATATTGAATGGATGCACAAATATCATTTAAATTTTCTGTTATAAAATTTGGATTGTTTTTTGTTTCTCGCTGAATAAAATACATAATGGCTGTTTTTAATCCAGAAAAGCTAAAGTTTAAACCATCTACTTTAGGTTTGGTAAACGAAAAAGCTTTAGGGTTTCCCAATTGTGCACGTTTGTCTATTTCTGGTCCTGCTGGGTAACCCAAACCTAATATTTTGCCACTTTTGTCGTAAGCTTCTCCTACGGCGTCATCAATGGTTTCTCCTATAACTTCCATATCAAAATAACTAGAAACCTTAACGATTTGTGTGTGTCCTCCAGAGATAGTCATAGCCAAAAAGGGAAAAGAAGGTTTGTTGAAACCATCTTCATTAATAAAATGTGCTAGAATATGGGCTTGCATATGATTGACTTCAATTAGAGGAATACCTAGACCAAAGGCTAGCGATTTAGCAAAGGAAGTTCCCACTAAAAGCGACCCCATTAATCCAGGACCTCTGGTAAATGCTACAGCATGAAGTTGGTCTTTAGAAATCCCAGCCTTTTTTAAGGCTTCATGTACTACGGGAACAATATTTTGCTGATGTGCTCTGGAAGCCAATTCAGGAACTACGCCACCATATTCTTCATGTATTTTTTGATTGGCTACAACATTGCTTAAAACAGTACCGTTGTTAATTATTGAAGCCGCAGTATCATCACAAGAAGATTCAATTCCTAATATGTAAATATTTTCTGAAGCCATTACTGAAAATTAGGCATAATTATTGTTAATTTTGGTTTCAAAGTTATAACTTTAATACGTATCAAAAAATTTTTAAAAATACTAAAGAGAATTGTAGCCACGCTTGTGATGCTATTCATTATTTTGGTTTTGATACTTTCATTACCATTTGTGCAATCTGGTATTGGAAACTATGTAACTAAACGTCTAAATGAAGATTTTAAAACCAACATAAATATTGAAAAAATTGGTTTACAGTTTAATGGCGATGTAGAGCTTAAAGGTGTTCATGTTAAAGATTATAAAAAGAACACACTAATACAGGCAACAGAAATAAACACTTCAATTTTAAATTTTAGAAACTTATATCAAGGCAATCTGGTTTTTGGAGATATTGATTTGTATGGGTTGGTTTTTAATATTGTTACCTACAAGGGAGAAACAGATACTAATTTAGATGTTTTTGTTGCACGTTTTGATGATGATGAGCAAAAACAAGATCCAAGTGATTTTTTATTGTCTTCAAGTGATGTTACCATATCAGATGGTACCTTTAGGCTTATTGACTACAATAAGGAAACCCCTTTAATTCTTGAGTTTACAGAATTATTTACTAATACAACCAATTTATTGATTAATGGCCCAAATGTCAGTACAAGGGTAAATACTCTTGCTTTTCAGGATAGTAGAGGGTTACAGATGAAAAATCTAGTTACAGATTTTTCATATACACGAGAACAAATATTTTTAGATAATCTTAAAATCAATACGGCCCAATCTAAATTGGAAGGTTCGGTTAAGTTTAATTACAAGCGTGAAGACTTACAATATTTTACAGATAAAGTCCAGGTAGAAGCCAACTTTACAGATGCTAATATATCGCTTAATGAGTTGAACACATTTTACGATGAATTTGGTGTTAACCAACGTGCAGAACTTTCAGCAAGTATTACAGGTACATTAAACAATATGTATGTTAATGACTTAAAACTTAGAACAAGTTCTAATAGTAAAATTTATGGCGATATAAATTTTGTAAATCTATTCAATGCTGAAGACGATAATTTTTACATGAATGGGGAGTTTCAAAACTTATCTTCCAATTATAGAGATTTAAAGGCTTTATTGCCTAACGTTTTAGGTGAGTCTATACCAAGCGCTTTTGATAAATTGGGTGAATTTACCATAGTGGGTAATTCAGAAATTACAACCACCAATATTAAAGCCAATATAGATATAAATACAGAACTAGGGTTTATTAATTCTAATCTAGAGCTGGATAAAATTAATGAGATTGATAATGCATCGTATGTTGGTAACATTGTTTTTGTTGATTTCAACTTGGGCGAGTTTATGAATAACCCTAAATGGGGATTAACATCTTTGGATTTAGATGTTGATGGGAAAGGATTTTCGGTAAAAAGTCTGGATACTAAATTGTTGGGCGATGTACATAAAATTACATATAGAGGTTACGAGTATAACGATTTAGAGTTGTCGGGTAATTTAGGAGATAATGTCTACGACGGTAAATTAGTGTCTAACGATGAAAACTTTAAGTTTAGCTTTGATGGTTTGGCAGATTTTTCTAACGAAGTTAATGAAGTAGATTTTATTGCAGATATTGAATATGCCAATTTAAAGGCTATGAAGTTTGTTAAAAACGATAGCCTGGCAACATTCAGAGGTCTTGTAACTACAAAAATGAAGGGAAAAACCATTAATGACGCTGTTGGTTTTATCAATTTTGAAAACACCTTGTACAAGAATGAATATGATGATTATTACTTTGAGGATTTTCAAGTAACATCATCATTTAGAGATGGAGTTAGACATGTTCACGTAAATTCGCCCGATATAATCACTGGTAAATTAAGTGGTGTTTTTCTTTTTGAGGATATAGAAAAATTATTCGAAAATGCATTAGGCAATATATATACCAATTACATTCCGTATAAAGTTGCAGAGAACGAGTATATAGATTTTAATTTTACTATCTACAATAAAATTGTTGAGGTATTTGTACCTGATATTCAATTGGGAAAGAATACTTATATACGTGGTAGGGTAGAGTCTGATGAAAAAGAGTTTAAGCTCACATTTAAATCACCAAAGATAAAGCTGTTCGATTATTTTGCCGATCAAATTACATTGCAATTGGATAACAATAATCCACTGTACAATACTTATGTAGAGGTAGATAGCCTTAATACTAATTTCTATAACTTATCGGAATTAAAATTAATTAATGTTACGTTAAATGATACATTGTTTATGCGTTCCGAATTCCGTGGGGGAAAGAACAACAATGATAATTTCGATTTAAGTTTATACCATACCATTAATGAAGATAATAAAAGCGTTATAGGTTTTAAACGATCTGATGCCACGTTTAAGGGGAATAAATGGGTTATTAATGAAAGACGTGATTTTAATAACAAAATAGTATTTGACAAGGGGTTAAAGAATATGAAAATTGATTCATTTAGGATGAACCATCACAATGAAGAAATTAAGCTGTCAGGTGTTTTACGGGACTCTACCTATAAAGATATTAATTTGAGTTTTAAAGATGTTGATTTGGCGAAAATCACCCCTTCAATTGATAGTTTAGATTTGGCCGGAAATGTTAACGGTAAGCTTGTAATCACGCAACGTAAAGGGCAATACTTACCCAATTCAGAAATAACCATAGACGATTTAAAAGTTAATCATCTTGCGTTGGGTTCCTTTGAGGCCAATATTATTGGTGACGAATCTCTAACAAATTATCAGGTAAATGCTAAAATAAAAGACGATGTTTCTGAATCTTTCAGTGCAGTTGGTAAAATTAATGTGGCTTCAAACACCTCCTCAATTGATGTTGATTTGAATTTTAATAAGTTTAGTATAGAACCATTAAACCCATTTTTAGCCGATGTTTTATCAAACATACGGGGTTATGTTGATGGTGTTGCAAAAGTTCAAGGTAGTTTGAGAAAGCCTGAAATAAATGGTGATTTGGCACTAAATAATGCTGGATTGACGGTTCCGTACCTAAATGTAGATTTCGATTTTGATCCACGCTCATCAGTTACTTTAGAGAACCAAAGTTTTATATTTAACAATATACAAATTACAGATACAGCATTCAATACTAAAGGCCAGTTAGACGGATCTATTAATCATGTAAATTTCTCTGATTGGAGTTTAGATTTAGATCTTTCTACAAATAGATTGTTGGTTCTCAATACTCAAGAAGAAACTGAAGATGCTCCTTATTATGGTACAGGTTTTATTGGTGGTGTCGCGTCAATTAAAGGACCTGCAGATGAATTGGTTATTAATGTAGTTGGAGAAACTAAACAAGGGACCAATTTTGTTATTCCACTAACTGATGCTGAAACTTTTGGGGATAATTCATTTATTCACTTTTTAACTCCTGAAGAGAAAAGAGCAAAATTGGCAGGAACAGAATTAGAAACCAAAAGGGTATCTGGACTTGAGCTTGATTTTGAATTGGATATTACTCGAGATGCTAATATAAAAATTGTTATAGATAAAGTTTCAGGAAGTACTATTGAAGGTAATGGTGTTGGAAACTTGTTGATAGATATAAACACAAATGGTAAATTTAATATTTATGGTGACTTTTCTGTGTTCGAAGGAATTTATAATTTTAAATATGCAGGGATAGTTGAGAAAAAATTCACAGTACAACCAGGTGGAACATTAGCATGGGAAGGTGATCCATTTAATGCACAGTTAGAGATAAAAGCTATTTATAAAACACAAGCCAATCCTTCTCCGTTATTGGACAATCCAATAAATAGAAGCATACCTGTTTTGGTAGAAACCAGCTTAAGTGGGCCTTTAGAAAAACCGGAAATCGATTTTAATTTTCAATTTCCATCTGTTAACTCTACAATTCGGTCAGAATTAGCTTATAGACTAGACTCAAAAGAAGACAGGGATAACCAGGCTTTGTATTTGTTGGCTACAGGAGCCTTTTCGAGCCAATTGAATAACATAAGTTTTACAGGTACAATTACAGAGCGTTTAAATGGTATTATTAACGGTTTATTTGCATCTAGTGACAATAAGGTAAATATTGGTCTAAATTTTGAAGCTGGTGAAAACACACCAGAATACAATACCGATGATAGGTTGGGTGTTACCCTTCAAACTAATATTAGCGATCGTATATTAATTAACGGAAAAGTTGGTGTGCCAGTTGGAGGTGTTAGTGAAACCGTAATTGCTGGAGATGTTCAAATAGACTTTCTATTAAACGAAGAGGGTACTTTAACTGCCAAAGTTTTTAATAGAGAAAATAGTATACGAAATTTTGGAGAAGAAATTGGGTATACTCAAGGTGTTGGTATTGCTTGGAATGTGGATTTCGATAGGTTTGGAGAATTAATAGATATTATTTTTAAAGGCAAAAAAAGAAAGGAGAAAGAATTGAATGAAGAAGATGAAGAGAAAGCTGATAATTCCGATAATCTATATCCAGAATATGTAGGCTTCAAAAAGAAAAAAGAAGATTAATTTTATACTTTTTTGAGCCATTACTTCCCTTTTTTTAATTTATTTATTAACGAAAACGTTTGAGTTTTTGTTTGTCTCATAAATTATCCCAAATACCTTGTTTTATATTGTTTTTCTTTAGTAGCTTTACTTTGCTAAAGTAAATTTTATGGCGAAAATTATAAAAAAAATAGGTGTTTTAACTTCTGGGGGAGATGCTCCTGGAATGAATGCAGCTATTCGTTCGGTGGTTCGAACTTGTGCATTTCATAATGTTGAATGTATAGGTGTTTATCGTGGTTATGAGGGATTGATTGAAGGTGATTTTAAAATTTTGTCTGCCCGCAGTGTAAACAATATTATTCATACTGGAGGAACCATTTTAAAATCAGCACGATCTGAAGCATTTAGAACCAAGGAAGGTAGGCAAGAAGCTTATTTGCAATTAAAAAGTGTTGGTATTGATGCCTTGGTTGTAATAGGAGGTGATGGAACTTTTACAGGAGGAATGTTTTTTAATGAAGAATTTAACTTTCCTGTAATTGGAATTCCAGGAACTATTGATAATGACATTTTTGGAACAAACTTTACTTTAGGTTATGATACGGCGTTAAATACAGTAGTTGATGCCATAGATAAAATTAGAGACACGGCGAGCTCTCATAAAAGATTGTTTTTTGTTGAAGTAATGGGACGCGATGTGGGCCATATTGCTTTGAATGCTGGAGTAGGAGCTGGTGCTGAAGAAATATTAATTCCAGAAGAAGATTTAGGTCTAGATAGATTATTGGAATCCTTACGTAGAAGTAAGCAATCAGGAAAATCATCAAGTATTGTTGTTGTAGCAGAAGGCGATAAAATTGGAAAAAATGTATTTGAATTAAAGGATTATGTTGAAGAAAACATGTCCGAGTATGAAGTGCGGGTTTCAGTTTTAGGTCATATGCAGCGTGGAGGCTCACCATCGTGTTTCGATCGTGTTTTAGCATCTAGAATGGGTGTGAAAGCTGTTGAAGCACTGTTAGATGGAAAAACCAATTATATGGTTGGTATTTTAGATAACAAAATGGAGTTAACACCTTTAGACCAAGCTGTAAAAGGAAAAACAGAAATAAATAAAGAGTTATTACGAGTGTCAGATATCATGACAACTTAAATCAATAAATTAAATTAACGAAAAATATATGTCAAGTTTAAAATTAGGAATAAACGGATTCGGTAGAATAGGAAGATTAGTTTTCAGAGAGTCTGTTAAACGATCAAATGTTGAGGTTGTTGGAATTAATGATTTGTTAGATGTAGAGCATTTGGCCTACATGTTAAAATACGATTCTGTTCATGGTCGTTTTGATGGAACAGTTGAAGTAAAAGATGGGAATCTTATTGTTAACGGAAAATATATTAGAATCACGGCTGAAAGAGATCCTAAAAACCTAAAATGGGATGAACTTAATACAGATGTAGTTGCTGATTGTACCGGTATTTTTAAGTCATTGGAAACGGCTCAATACCATATAGATGCTGGTGCAAAAAAAGTTGTTATATCTGCGCCAAGTAATGATGCTCCTATGTTTGTTATGGGTGTTAACCACACCCAAGTAAAACCTAGTGACACTATTGTGTCAAATGCTTCTTGCACTACTAATTGTTTGGCACCAGTTGCTAAAGTGATGGATGATAATTTTGGTATTGAAGAGGCTTTAATGACCACTGTTCATGCTACAACTGCCACACAATTAACTGTCGATGGGCCTTCAAGAAAAGATTATAGAGGCGGTAGAAGTGCGCTAATAAATATAATTCCAGCTTCAACAGGAGCTGCAAAAGCAGTAGGTAAGGTAATACCGCATTTAAATGGTAAGTTAACCGGAATGGCTTTTCGTGTGCCAACAGCAGATGTTTCAGTAGTAGATTTAACTGTAAGAACTAAAAAAGAGACATCATTAGAAGAAATTAAACAAGCGTTTAAAACAGCTTCAGAAACCACAATGAAAGGCGTACTTGGCTATACAGACGAGTTGGTAGTATCTCAGGATTTTGTTGGAGATACGCGTACTTCAATTTTTGATGCTGATGCTGCAATTGAATTAAACTCTAAGTTCTTTAAGGTCGTATCTTGGTATGATAATGAGTATGGTTATTCTAGTAAATTGGTAGATTTAGCGTTACACATTAATACGTTATAATGATTTAAAAATGAATATAAATCTGTAGTTTTCCATTCTATTTAAACTACGGATTTTTTTATAATAATATATGATTTTAATTGTTGACAGTGGTTCCACAAAGTGTGATTGGATTTCAGTTGATGAAAATGGAAGCCAGCTTTTAGATAAAATGCGAACAGATGGGCTTAATCCAGCTATTTTGGATGAAGATAAATTGTTTGAAATTATAACTAGTCATAAAGACCTAAACAAATATAAGGACGAAGTAAAAAAAGTTTACTTCTATGGAGCGGGTTGTGGCACAAAAAAGCCACGATTAATGCTCAAAGGTGTTTTAGAGTCCATTTTTACTAACGCAGAATGTGAAGTTCAAGAAGATACCTTTGCTGCTGTTAGGGCTACATTAAATCAACCAGATGAAGCAGCTGTGGTTTGTATACTCGGTACAGGTTCAAATTGTAGCTATTTTGATGGTAAGGACTTACACCAACGAGTGTATTCTTTGGGGTACACGTTAATGGATGATGCTTCCGGGAACTATTATGGTAAGCAATTAATTCGAGATTATTATTTTAACCACATGCCAGAAAATATTCATGTTGCATTTGCTCATAAATATAATTTAGACGCAGATTTTATTAAACTAAATCTATATAAAAAACCTAACCCAAATGCCTATTTGGCATCTTTTGCAGAATTTATGTTTTTAAATAAGGATTCAGAATATATAAGAGAACTTATTAAAAAAGGGTTACGCATATTTACTCAAAACATGATCCTTCAATTTAAACCAGAAATCAAATCTGTTCCCGTCCACTTTGCGGGATCAATTGCCTATTTTTCACGTGAAGAAATTGAAGAGGTTGCAAAAGAATTTAATTTTACCTTAGGTAACATTGTGCGTCGCCCAATTGAGGGTTTGGTAAATTATCATACAAATTCTAAGTAATGGAAATAGCTATAATTGCACATGATGGTAAAAAAGCTGAAATGGTTCAATTTTTAAATGAACATAAAAACATTCTTTTACAAAAGAAGATAGCGTTGGTTTCCACAGGAACCACTGGTAAAAAAGTAAAAAAAGCTGGTTTTGAAGTTTTGAGATTATTGTCAGGACCACTCGGAGGAGACGCTCAAATTGCAGCTAGGGTAGCAGAAGGGCAATGTAATATGGTGTTGTTTTTTAGAGATCCATTAGAGAAACACCCGCATGAACCCGATGTTTTAATGCTTATGCGTTTATGTGATGTGCATGATGTGCCTTTAGCTACAAACCCTGCTACAGCTGAATTGCTTATGAAAGCACTTTAGTTATAATTATTCTTTATAAACTTTATTTTCCTGTTCTTCAACTCGAATAAAGGTAGTTCGTTTTGTAAGTTCTTTTAAACGTCGTGCCCCAACATAAGTACAGGTACTTCTTAAACCTCCTAGAATGTCCTGTATGGTATTTTCAACAGGGCCTTTATATGGTACTTCAACAGTTTTACCTTCGCTTGCTCGATATTCGGCAACACCACCAACATATTTTTTCATCGCAGTTTCAGAACTCATTCCATAAAACTTTTTGAAGGTTTTACCATCGCGTTCAATTAATTCTCCGTCACTTTCCTCATGACCAGAAAACATACCGCCAAGCATAACAAAGTCGGCTCCAGCTCCAAATGCTTTTGCAACATCACCTGGAGTTGTGCAGCCACCATCACTAATAATCTGTCCTCCCAAACCATGAGCGGCATCTGCACACTCAATAATGGCTGACAATTGCGGATAGCCAACTCCTGTTTTTACACGAGTGGTACATACACTACCAGGTCCAATACCAACTTTAATGATATCAGCCCCGGCCAAAAGCAATTCTTCAACCATTTCACCAGTAACCACGTTTCCAGCAATAATGACTTTATCAGGATATTGCTCACGAGTTTTATTTACAAATGCCACAAAATATTCTGAATAACCATTGGCTACATCAATGCATATAAAGTTAAGCTGTGGACAAGCCAAAAAGACTTCTTTTAGTTTTTTTGCATCTTTAGGGCTTGTACCAGTACTAACCGCTATATAATTGGTTAAATCATTTGGTGTATTTTTTAAAAAATCAGTCCAATCTTTAACTGAATAATGTTTGTGTATTGTTGTAAACAGTTTTTGCCTATAAAGTGCTTGAGCCATTTTAAAAGTGCCTACTGTGTCCATATTTGCAGCCATTATGGGTATACCATTCCATTTAAGCGGACTGTGCATAAAACTAAAATCACGTTCTAAATTTACTTCAGATCGGCTTTTTAAAGTCGATCGTTTTGGACGAATCATCACATTCTTAAAACCTAATTTTATATCGTACTCTATGCGCATAGTTTATTATTTAGCCTTTTATACTCAAATATACGTTTTTCATATATTTAATTAATAATATGGATGGCCATTGAAGAGCAATTTTATTAACAGAAAAACGCATATATTTTTTCATTACATTTGTTTTTTTAACGCCTGTTATCAATATGTATAATCATAAGTTTTTAGTTTCTAAATCTTATAGTTTTTTAGTAGTATTCACCTTTTTATTTAGCTGTTTTGCGACATTGAATGCCCAAGACATAGAGCCGCGACGATGGACACCAATACCGTTGGGAGTTCACGTAATTGGAGGTGGTTATGTTCATACGTTTGGCGATTTGATTTTTGATCCTGTGCTTCAGGCTGAAGATGTTACCATAGCAATACATGCTGCAGCATTGTCTTTTGTACAGCCGTTAAAAGTTGGAAATAAGTTAGGCCGAATAGATGTTTTGTTGCCTTATGCTGACGCAAAGTGGGATGGGTTATTGCGAGGTGTTCCCACTGCCATTCGGCGAACAGGTTTTAGTGATCCAAGAGTGCGTTTTTCAATTAATTTAATTGGCCCGCAAGCATTAGATGCAAAAGGGATGCTTGATTATTATAAGGAGAATCCTAATAGCACAATGTTAGGCGCATCGGTTTCTGTTACGTTTCCTTTAGGACAATATGCTGAAGACAGATTGTTGAATTTGGGTCAGAATAGATTTGTAATTAGACCACAAATTGGATTTGTCCATAATTGGGGCTTATGGTCCTATGAACTTACGGCTTCAGTATTTTTCTATACTATAAATTCTGATTTTTTCAATAACCAAGAAAGAAAACAAGATCCCACTTTTGCAATCCAAACCCATTTGATTAAACGATTTAAAAATAGAATGTGGGCATCTATCAGTGCAGGATACGGACTAGGCGGTCAGTCAATTGTTAATAGTCAACCTAATAATGATGAGCGAGGAGATTTTTTATCGTCTCTAGCTCTGGGAGCACCTATAACAAAAAGGCAGAGTGTGAAGGTTTTTTATTTGCATTCAGAATCTGTTAAATCAATCGGCTCCGATACAAATTCTATAGGCTTTGGTTATTCAGTAATGTTTTAATTCAATTATTTTACCGCTATCATGCTGATTTCAACATTAACAAATTTTGGTAAGTTTGCCACTTCTACGGTTTCGCGTGCAGGTGCTGTTTCTTCATTAAAATAGGTTGCATAAACATCATTGATTTGCGAAAAATTATGCATATCACTTATAAAAATTGAAGTTTTTATAACATGGTCAAACGTCATGTTTGCAGCTTCTAAAACGGCTTTCATGTTTTCCATAACTTGTTTGGTTTCAGATTTAATATTATCTAAAACCAATTCGCCAGTTGTAGGATTTATGGCTATTTGTCCTGAAGTATACAAGGTGTTACCACTTAAAATCGCTTGATTGTATGGCCCTATTGGAGCTGGTGCTTTTGGCGTTTGTATAATTTTTTTCATAAACCTTATGTTTTTAATTATAACTGTTGATCGGGTTGTCTACGCTTATCGTACTTAATGTCTTTTAGGATGTTTGATTTTATTCCTATAAAGAAATACCATGATGTACGTGAACTAAAAGGCACCCAACTAAAACTCATTCGCCAACTTAATAAATCACGTTCAAATCGTAATTGGGTGTAGGTAAAACCTTTGTTTTTAAAATCGTAACCAGACGAAGCACCAACTGTCCATCTCGGTGAAAATTCAATATCACCTGAAAACATTAAAGAGTGGGACGAAATTTCATCTTCTCTGGCAATGTTGGTATAATTTACAGCATAGGCCAGTTTTAAATTCCAAGGAATTTTAGAGGTATATAATGCGCTAGGACTTGTTTGCTCTTCTTTTTCAGAATCCTCATTAAATCGAGAGTCAGAAAAATCTTGGGCACGACCAAATAAATCATCAGCACGACCACCGCTTTGTAATGTTTCTTGTCTACTGGTTTCACTGGCATTATCACTAAAAATATCACTATTAATGGTATAGTTCATTGTAATATTGGCACTGGTAAGCCTAAATAAGCTACCACCATTATCAATATTGTACATGTCTATTTTTCTATTTTCATTATCAAGTGCATAGGGGTCTAATGTCATACCAAAATTGATATTCATTTTGTTTTGCAGTATTTGTGTATTACCACTTACGCGCAGTGGACTCCATTTTAAAGAGTCAGCAGCAAAATTATAAGAAGTTGCAAAATTTAAATTGTCTAATAATTTTATGGTTTTGGCTTCTGTTTTTGTAGAATCACGATCTCTAACTTTAGCCTCAATATTATTTGATATAGCAATACCCATAGAACTTGAATAGCGGTTGTTTGGAGCGCCATAGATACTAGACTCAAATCGGGTATATTCAACTTCTTGGGTGTTTCCATCCGCATCAATAACATTAAAGGTTTCATAATAGTTATTGAAAGCTGGATTGATACTATAGCTAATTGAAGGTCTCATAATATGCCTAATACGTTGAATTTTTGGGTCTTTACCTTCTTTTCTAAAATCAAACATGCCGTATAGTGTAGTACCTAAATTAGTGCTAAAATTATAGGTTCTAAAGGCATCGAAGCCTTTTACAGGATCGGTTACCACAATATCTTCATTAACATCGTAATATTTGTTAACTGTTTCAAAAACCCAAGTTTCATCATAAGCGGCATTAGCACTTAAGCTTAAATATTTTAAAAGCTTGAAGTTTGTTGCTATTGGAATACTGTGTTTTATTCCATTTTCTGCATCATCCCACATTTCTTTTTTAAAGAACAATGAATCTGTAGTTTGAATTCGATTTTCAGCTCTTACGTTATATTGAAAATTTATATTTTGAATTACCCCTTTTTTTATACCCGATTTGGGCTCAAAAGGAAAAATACGGTTAACACTCGCCTGAATAGTAGGCAAAGTCATATTAATAACTTCGGTATTCGTGTTTTGGGAGTGCGTGGCCGCAACACTTAAGTTGACTTCAGGTTCACCAGAAAATGTTTTAGAATATGATATAGACGAAGCCAAAGTATTATTTAAAAAATTAGGCGTGTTAACCTGATTAACGGATTGTTGATAATATCTACTACTACCCAAGTTAACAGAAGCAGTAAATCTAGAACTCGGATTTGCTTTAGCGTCTTGAGTATGCGACCACCTTATATTGTAAATTGTTGATCTACTATAATCTGGAAAACCACGTTCGCTATTAATAAGATTTTCATACCTAAAACCTGCATTACCACTAAAGCGATAACGTTTGGCATATGAACTTTCAAAGCGGAGGCCATAACTACCATTGGTATAGTAATCTCCTAATACGGCAAGATCAAAATAATCACTTAGAGCAAAATAATACCCACCGTTTTGAATAAAATAACCGCGATTATTGTCCTCTCCAAATGTTGGTATAATAACACCAGAAGTTTGTTTGTCTGTTAATGGAAAAAAACCAAAAGGCAAACCAATAATGGTTGGGACATCCTGTATAACCATATTGGTTGGTCCAACAACAATTTTCTCACCAGGTACAACCTTTATTTTATTGGCTTTAAAGTAATACTCAGGATCCTCAATATCTTTTGATGTGGTAAAGCGACCTTTGTATAAGAAAACAGTGGAATCGTTAATTTTTTTGGTAACAGGTGCAAAAATTTGCATGCCTGCCTGTTCTGTTTTGGAATTAAAAACTAGAGCTTTTTGGTTGTCGTAATTAAATTTAATAGAATCCGGTTCAACTACATTGTTTGCTTGTTTAAAAATAGGAGCTTGGGTGTATACACCAGAAGTATCCACTATTCCAGTGGCAAAAACTGTTTGTGTATTGTAATCTATTATGATTACCCCAGCTTTAATCTCCATGTCTTCATAATACACTTCTGCTTCATTATATAAATACAATTTTTGCTCTTTATTATTGAAGGATGTGTAATCTGTAGCTTTGTAAGTAACTGGGCCTGTTAAGGTTTCTTTAATAGGCTTAACTGAATCGGTTAAAATAGAGTCCTGACCTTTTTCTGAAATTTCAGGTTTTATGAGGTCGTTTGTATTTAAGTTTAAGGTGTCATTTTGCTTTTCAGGCTTAACAGTTCCACCTTGTTTGGGAATATCTTGAGCGAAGCCAAAAGTGTTGATAAACACTGTAAAACTTAAGAAAAAAAGTATGTTCAAGTTGTTTGTACGCAACGCTTTTAAATGTATTTTTGTAAAAGTATGGCTCGGTTTTTGAATTGCCAAAATTACATATATTTTTTGTGATTAATTTAATAAAGGCAAAAATTTGAAATTTAAAATAAACCCTCGAAAAAGTTGTTATACATTTATATGAAAACGAACCAAATATTACTTTTCTTTTGTTTTGCGATACTTTTAACAGTAGTGTCTAATAATAGTCTTTTTGCTCAAGGCAAATCAGATAAATTTGTTGTTGTTTTGGATGCTGGCCATGGTGGACACGACCCAGGAAATTTAGGAAATGGGTTTAAAGAAAAAGATATCGCCTTAAATATTGTTTTAAAAGTTGGGAAAGAACTCGAAAAACACCCTAATATAAAAGTGGTTTACACAAGAAAGAAGGATGTTTTTATAGATTTATTTGTAAGAGGGAAGATTGCTAACAATGCTGAAGCTGATTTGTTTGTATCTGTTCATTGTAATTCTTTTAGTAACAGTGCTCACGGTACTGAAACTTTTGTGCTTGGATTGCATGCGAACGAACGAAATTTTAAAGTCGCAAAAGCTGAAAATGAAGTTATCTATTTGGAGGAAAATTATGAGAAGAATTACGCGGGATTTAACCCTAGTTCGCCTGAGTCATATATTGGTTTAACTTTGATGCAAGAAGAGTATTTGGATCAGAGCATTCAACTAGCAGATTTAATTGAAAAAAACTTCAAAGGAAGGCTTAAAAGAAAAAGTAGAGGTGTAAAACAAGCAGGTTTTATAGTTCTTCATCAAACAGCTATGCCCAGTGTTTTAGTAGAAACTGGATTTTTGACCTACAAACCTGAAGGTGTTTATTTAAACTCAAATAAAGGGCAAACTGATATGGCCAATGCTATTAAAGATGCTATTCTTTCTTACAAGCATAATTTAGACTTAAATGTTGGATTAGTCTCTAGCCCATCTTTAGAAGACATAAATAATGAAGTCGATAAATCTGAAATTTATGATGGTGTAGTCTTTAAGGTTCAAATAGCAGCAAGTTCCAGAAAATTAGAACCTAAACCTTATAACTTTAAAGGACTAGATGATATGTCTAGAGAGCAGTTTGACAACCTTTATAAGTACTATTACGGAAATACATCAGATTACACCAAAATTAAACAAATGCAGGAGCAAGCCAAATCTAAAGGTTATAACAGTTGTTTTATTGTGGCTTATAAGGATGGTAGGCAAATAAGTATGGATGAAGCACTGAAATCTACCGTTAATTAAAGTTATTCTTAATAAATTTATTTCTAATTTTGTTTAGTAACCAAAAAAAAGGCTTTTGAAAATATCTAACGAAGTAAAAACTGCAATTTTAGTCATTTTAGGAATTGTCTTTCTAATTTATGGTATCAATTATTTAAAGGGCATCGATTTATTAGACTCAAATAGTACTTTTTATACTGAATTTGACTATAATGCACTAACTGAAGCATCTCCAGTTACAATAAAGGGTAATACTGTTGGAAAAATAAAAGAGATTAAATACGATTTTAATACTGGAAAAACACGTGTGTCTTTTACGGTAGATAATAAGCTTAAATTCTCAAAAAACAGTAAGATAAGATTGTACGAAACCAGTTTAATGGGAGGTAATGGTTTGGCTATTATTCCAGCCAACGATAACGAGCTAGCAAAAAGTGGTGATGTTTTGGAGTCTGAAGTTGAAACGGGATTGGTAAATAGTTTAACGAATAACTTTTCGGGTTTAAGTACAGGTTTAGACACAACACTAAAATCAGCCGATTCATTGTTGCTCAACTTGAATAGTTTGGTTGAAGACGAATCGGAAAATGGACTTAAACAAGCCATAGCAGAACTCAATAAAACATTAATCTCATTTAGGTCGATGTCTAATTCTGTAAATAATTTAGTGGCTAAAAATCAAGAGGGACTAACGGCGGTTATCAATAATTTTGATTCTATTAGCGCAGATTTAGCGAGCCTTTCTAAAGATTTAAAAGAGGTAGAAATTTCTAAAACTATTAACGATTTAGATCAAGCGTTATTGAGTTTTAATGGCTTACTTGAAGATTTAGAAAATGGAGAAGGAAGTTTGGGTCTGCTTTTAAAGGACGAAAAATTATATAATAATTTAGAAGTAGCAAGCCATCAATTAAAAGAACTGCTTCAGGATTTCAAATTAAATCCAAGCCGTTATGTAAAAGTCTCTGTCTTTGGTGGGAAAAATAAAGATGACTACCAGAAACCTGAAGACGAACGTCAATAAAACCAACCAATCATGAATTTCATTCCAAATATTGTTTTTGCTATAGCCTTAATTATAGGTATAGGATATTTTGCCAGAAATGTAAAGAAGCTTATCAGAAATATTAAGTTGGGGAGAGGCAAAGACGTTAGTGACAATAAATCCCAACGTTGGAAAAACATGACCATGATAGCTTTAGGGCAAAGCAAAATGGTAAAAAGACCCATTGCCGGAATTTTACATGTTGTAGTTTATGTTGGTTTTGTAATTATTAATATAGAAGTTTTAGAAATAATAATAGATGGCCTCTTTGGTACACATCGTATATTTTCATCAATAGGGCCTTTATATGGAGTTTTAATTGGTTCATTTGAAATACTTGCAGCATTGGTTTTTGTTTCGGTTATAATTTTCTGGTTAAGAAGAAATGTAATCAAACTCAAACGGTTTTGGAACGCCGAAATGACAAGCTGGCCAAAAAATGATGCCAACTATATTTTGTACTTCGAAATGGTTTTAATGACCTTGTTTTTGGTAATGAATGCTACTGATGTTTCGTTTCAAGCCATGGATTCGGGAAATGTAATTAGTCAGTATTTAGTACCATTATTTAATGGCTTGTCAGATTCCACTTTGCATTTTATTGAAAGAAGCGCTTGGTGGTTGCATATATTGGGTATACTAGTGTTTTTAAACTATTTGTATTTTTCAAAGCACTTACATATTCTATTGGCATTTCCAAATACATATTATGGTCGTGTCAATCACAAAGGAGAATTTGATAATCTAGAAGCAGTAACAAACGAAGTTAAAATGATGATGGATCCTAACGTAGATCCATTTGCCGCACCAGCAGAAGGTACAGAAAGCGTCATGCCAGAAAAGTTTGGAGCTAGTGATGTTAAAGATTTAAACTGGGTTCAATTGTTAAATGCCTATACCTGTACAGAATGTGGGCGTTGTACTAGCGAATGTCCTGCAAACCAAACTGGAAAAAAATTGTCGCCTCGAAAAATCATGATGGATACTCGTGATAGATTGGAAGAAGTAGGCAAAAACATTGATGCTAATAAAGGTGAGTTCAAGGAAGATGGTAAACAGCTTTTGGATGATTACATTACACGTGAGGAATTATGGGCTTGTACATCATGTAACGCCTGTGTTGAGGCGTGTCCGGTTAGTATAGATCCATTATCTATAATTTTAGACATGCGTCGTTATTTAGTCATGGAGCAGTCTGCAGCACCTGTAGAATTGAATAATATGATGACAAACATTGAAAACAATGGAGCGCCATGGCCATACAATCAAATGGATAGATTGAATTGGAAAAATGAGTAAATTAGGAATTACATATCTGTTTTTTATGATTTTAGGTTTTGGGCTCAATACTATTGAAGCACAAACTTATAATACGGGTTACAGTAAAGATTCTTTACAAATAAAAGTGTACACCGAAATAGATTATGTAAACCGAGAGGCCAAAGATATAAGATTGCTTAAAGTGTTTTGCGATTACTGTACAGATGCGCAAATAAGCAAAATTGGGTATGGCGCTTTAAGGCGTGCACATACCGAACGTTACTACCCTGAAAATGTACTGGAAAACGGGACGAAAAAATTGGCAATTATAATCCGTATTTCTAAAGACGATTTCAAAGAAATAGAAAACGATTCAATATAAATTATTTAACACGAGGTATTATGAAAAGAGAAGACGCAGATAAATTATTACATGAAAAAGTAGAGGCAGGAGAAAAAGTTAGTCCAATTTTACCTGAAGGTGTTAAAAACTATTTAATAGATATTGATGGCACAATAACAGATGATGTTCCTAACGAAGAGCCAGAGCGTATGGCAACTTGCGAACCATACCCAGATGCATTGGCTACATGTAATAAATGGTATGATGAAGGGCATTTAATATGCTATTTCACATCTAGAACGGAGGAGCATAGAGAAGTAACCGAAAAGTGGTTAAATAAGCATGGTTTTAAATTCCACAGCTTATTAATGGGGAAGCCACGTGGCGGAAATTATCATTGGATTGATAACCACCTGGTTAAGGCTACCCGATACAAAGGAAAATTTACAGATTTAGTTGATAAAAACGTAACCATCCAAGTATTTGATGATGGTCAAGATGATTAGAAAGTTATGAGCGAAGTATTAAAAGTGCCAACAATGGCAGAATATATGGCTGAAGGCAAACAACCTGAAGTTTTATTCTGGGTTGGTTGTGCGGGAAGTTTTGATGATAGAGCAAAAAAAATAACCAAAGCTTTTGTAAAGTTATTAAATAAAGCCAATGTTGATTTTGCAGTCCTGGGAACTGAAGAAAGTTGTACAGGTGATCCTGCAAAGCGTGCTGGTAATGAGTTTTTATTTCAAATGCAGGCTGTAACTAATATTGAGGTTCTTAATGCTTACGAAATAAAGAAGATAGTTACTACCTGTCCGCATTGTTTTAATACTTTAAAAAATGAATACCCTGGACTTGGTGGTCAATATGAAGTCATGCACCATACGCAATTCCTAAAATCATTGCTATCTGATGGTAGATTAACTATTGAAGGCGGTGAGTTTAAAGGTAAGAGAATTACGTTTCATGATCCGTGTTATTTAGGTCGTGCGAATAATGTGTACGAAGCACCACGAGATTTAATTCGAAAGTTGGATGCCGAATTGGTAGAAATGAAAAGTTGTAAAAGTCGTGGTTTATGTTGTGGAGCAGGAGGGGCCCAAATGTTTAAAGAGCCTGAAAAAGGTGATAAGGACATTAACGTTGAGCGCACAGAACAGGCTTTAGAGACACAACCTGAAATAATAGCTGCTGGATGCCCATTTTGCAATACTATGATGACAGATGGTGTAAAAGCCAAAGAAAAAGAAGCTAGTGTTCAGGTTATGGATATTGCCGAACTAATAGCAAACGCTGAAGATTTATAAATGACAAAAGAGAAGTTATCATTGAAGACACGTATTAAGCAAGGGGCAATACAAGGTTTGTTTTTTGCCATTGCTATGGAAGCTTGGTATTACTTTGATGACGACTCATTTTCAATATGGCGCTTTTTATTTCATGGTACTTTTTTTGGTTTTTTTATGACTTTAACATTTAGGTATAAAGTAAAAAAAGAAAAAAAGTGAATTATAAGCGAGAGAAAATACCTCTAAAAGCTAGAATTATTGTCGGAATTATTCAAGCCATTGCCTTAACTGTTGGTATAGGCCTTTGGGATTACTTTAAAGGAGACGAATTACAATATGGAAGGTATGTTTTTCAAGGAGTTGGGTTTCCTCTTTTAATGTCTTGGATGTTTAGATATAAAGTTGTTAAAGAAAAGAAATAATGCTAGTAGATTTTAAAAATTTACCCGAAGAGTCACGCGTTTGGATATATCAAGCCAACCGTACATTTACAGATGATGAAATTTCGGAAATTGAAGATAAGTTAAATATATTCATTGATAATTGGACAGCACATGGTAGCGATTTACAATCAGGATATACTATTAAATATAAGCGTTTTATAGTTATTGGATTAAACCAAAACTTAAATAAGGCTACAGGCTGTTCTATTGATGCGTCTGTGCATTTTATTCAGCAATTGGAGAACGATTACAATGTTGATTTAATGGACAAAATGAACGTATCCTACAAGCAAGGGGAATATGTAGCTTACAAGTCATTGTCCGACTTCAGGCAAATGGCAAAAGACCGTGCCGTTTCTAAAAATACTATAGTCTTCAATAATTTAGTGGCTAACAAAGCAGAGTTTGAAGAACATTGGGAAGTACCTGCGAGTGAAAGCTGGCATTCGCGATTCATAAAGTAAATTGTTAATTACCTTCTTTATAAATCTATCTTAAAGTTTCGCATTCTGTCTACAAAATACTTTAAATTGGTAGCGTTATTTAACTTTAAAAATTTAGCCCTTAATTTATGCGCAAGATATTAGTCCTTTTGACCATTATCCTAACCTTTAATTTTAATATTGCTCAAAACACAAACAATCCTTTGTTGGCAGATAATGAAGCCAAACAAGAACAATGGGTTGATAGTGTATATAATAGTATGTCTGTTGACGAAAAAATTGGACAACTTTTCATGGTTCGAGCATTTTCTAATCAAGGTTTAAAGCATGAAAACATTATTAGTCAGCTTATAATGAATCAGCATATAGGCGGGATTATTTATTCTACAGGAGGCCCAGTCGCGCAGGCAAAATTAAACAATAGATTGCAAGAGTTATCTAAAACACCATTGTTGATAGGAATGGATGCAGAATGGGGTTTAAGTATGCGTTTGGATTCTACTTTTGCTTTTCCGTGGAATATGACATTAGGAGCTATTAAAGATAATAAAATAGTTGAGCAAGTTGGTTATCACATAGGCGAACATTGCAAGCGAATAGGCGTACATTTTAACTTTGCTCCAGTGGTTGATATCAACACCAATCCATTAAATCCAATAATTGGCAATAGGTCCTTTGGGGAAGATAAAGACAATGTAACAGAAAAAGCTTTGGCTTTTATGAAGGGTATGCAAGATGCAGGAGTTTTGGCAAATGCAAAACATTTTCCTGGGCATGGCGATACCGAAACCGATTCACATAAAACGTTGCCAACTATAAGTTTTGATGAAAAACGTATTGATTCTGTTGAACTATACCCTTATCGTGAACTTATTAAGCATGGTTTATCTAGTGTTATGGTTGCACATTTAAATGTTCCTGCTTTAGAATCACGTTCTGGATACCCATCGTCAATTTCTGAACATATCGTCACAGATATTTTAAAAGACAGTTTGGGATTTAAAGGACTTATTTATACTGATGCTTTAGAAATGAAAGGCGTTTCAGAATTCAGTGAACCTGGAGACATTGATTTGGCGGCCTTTTTGGCTGGGAATGATGTGTTGTTAATCTCTGAAGATGTGCCTAAAGCAGTCGAAAAAATTAAAGAAGCTTATGAAAATGAAGTTATAACTGAAGAACGGTTGGCGTATTCAGTAAAAAAAATACTGATGGCAAAATACAAAGTAGACTTACATGACTTTAAGCCTATTGAAACAGAAAATCTAGTTGAAGATTTAAATCGTATTTCAGATCAGTTACTGTATGAAACTGCCATTGAAAATGCGATTACTGTTGTTAAAAACAAAAACAGTATCCTTCCTATTAGAAAATTAGAGTCTAAACAAGTTGCTTATGTGAAATTGGGCGATGATGATAGCTCGCCTTTTTTTAAGGAACTTCAGAAATACACTAAAGTACATGAAGTTTCAGCCGAAAATCTTGACGAGTTAATTACAAAGTTAAAATCATACAATACTGTGGTTGTAGGTTTCCATCGTTCTAACGATCACCCTTGGAAAGATTATAAATTTACAGATACTGAATTGGTATGGCTGTATGAGATTGCGCGCAACAATACGGTTATTTTGGATGTCTTCGTTAAACCATATGCACTTATTGACATTGATACTTTTGAAAATATAGAAGGATTAGTGGTTAGCTATCAAAATAGCAAGACAGCCCAAGAAAAGTCGGCTCAAATTATTTTTGGTTCAGTTCCGGCGAAAGGTGTGTTGCCGGTTTCTATACAGGATGTTTATAAATTTGGAGATGGAATAACGTATAATATGCTATCAAACTTAAGTTACAGTATTCCTGAACGTGTTGGAATGGATTCTAATCGATTAAGTAAAATTGATTCTGTTGCTCAATATGCTGTAGATAAAGAAATGACTCCGGGAATTCAATTGCTTGTTGCAAGAAAAGGTAAAGTTATATATAACAAGAACTTTGGGCGACATACCTATGGTGAAAATGCAGAACCGGTTAAGTTTAATGATATTTATGATGTGGCTTCATTAACAAAAATTTTGGCAACGTTACCTTTGTTAATGGAAATGGAAGAAAAAGGGGTTGTAAGTTTAGATACTAAATTATCCGAAATCCTCCCTGATTATGCCAATTCTAATAAAGCCAATGTTACCCTAAAGGAAATGCTGTCACATTATGCCAAGTTAAAACCTTGGATTCCATTTTATTTTGCCACTCTTGACTCAACAAAACACCCAAGCATTAAATATTATAGAAAAGCACCAACAGAAGATTTTAATATTAAGGTTGCCAATGAGTTATATTTGCGTAAGGATTATGTTGATAGCATGCAGGTTATTATAAAGGATTCAGAATTATTAAATCGTTTGCGTTATCGTTACAGCGATTTGCCTTACTATATCTTAAAAAAGTACATTGAAGGGCATTACAATAAATCATTAAGCGAGTTGGTACAGGACCATTTTTATAAATCTTTAGGCGCCAACTATACAACCTACAACCCAAGTAGTAAGTTTAGCAATAAAAATATAGTGCCTTCAGAAGATGATAAGTATTATCGATACCAAATAGTACAAGGTTATGTTCATGATATGGGAGCTGCAATGCAAGGCGGTGTTGGTGGTCATGCAGGAGTTTTTAGTAATGCAAACGATGTCGCAAAAATTATGCAAATGTACTTGCAAAAAGGATATTATGGAGGCAAGCGTTATTTCAAAACAGAGACCCTAGATAAGTTTAATACCTGCTATTATTGTGATAACGATAATAGAAGAGGTATTGGGTTTGACAAGCCTCAATTAGGTGATTCTGGTCCAACATGTGGTTGTATATCCATGACCAGTTTTGGTCATTCTGGATTTACTGGCACCTATGCTTGGGCAGATCCTGAAGAAGAAATTGTATATGTGTTTTTGGCCAATAGAACATTTCCAAGCTCGGACACTAATACATTGCTTCGAGAAAATATTAGGACAGAAATACAACGACTTATTTACGAGTCGATAATAGATTAAAAAAAGATATGTAACTTTTGTGTACAGAAATCTCGTTTCTTACGACCAAAGAGTAATAAATTTAATTAAATGAAAATAGGTATAGTTTGTTATCCAACCTTTGGAGGTAGTGGTGTAGTAGCTACGGAATTAGGAATAGAATTGTCTAAACGGGGTCATGAAGTACATTTTATCACATATAAGCAACCCGTAAGATTGGAACTGCTTGGAAGCCATGTGCATTTTCATGAAGTAGTTGTTCAGGAGTATCCCTTGTTTCATTACCAACCATATGAACTGGCACTTTCCAGTAAGTTGGTAGATATGGTTAAATTACATCAAATTGAAATTGTGCATGTACATTATGCTATTCCACACGCCTATGCGGCATATATGGCAAAAAAAATGCTTCATGAAGCAGGTGTGTATTTACCTGTAGTTACTACACTTCATGGTACAGATATTACTTTAGTTGGTAGTCATCCGTTTTATAAAACTGCTGTTGAATTTAGTATTAATAAATCAGATGCAGTGACATCGGTTTCAGAAAGCTTGAAACAAGACACCTTAAGATTGTTTGATATTACAAATGATATTCATGTTGTTACAAACTTTATAGATTTAGAAAAGCATAACTATGGTTTTACAGATTGTCAACGTTCAATGATGGCTAATGACGATGAAAGAATTATAACCCACATCAGTAATTTTAGACCAGTTAAACGCATACAGGATGTTATTAAAGTGTTTTATAATGTTCAAAAAAGCATTCCAGCAAAACTCATGATGGTAGGAGAGGGCCCAGAAAAGGAAGCAGCCGAAGACCTCTGTGCAAATTTAGGTATTGAAGACAAGGTTGTATTCTTTGGCAACAGTAACGAAATAGATCGTATTTTATGCTTTTCAGATTTATTTATACTTCCATCTGAAACCGAAAGCTTTGGTTTGGCTGCATTAGAGGCTATGGCATCTGGAGTGCCTGTTATATCAAGTAATTCTGGTGGAATCCCTGAGGTTAATACACATGGTTTCTCGGGTTATTTAAGTAATGTTGGAGATGTAGAGGATATGAGTCATAATGCTATTTCTATATTAAGTAATCCTGAAGTTTTAAGGCAGTTTAAGCAACAAGCAAGACAACAGGCACAAAAGTTTAATATTCATAACATTGTTCCCAAGTATGAAGCTATTTACGAAAACACATTGTCAAAATGTATGCAATTGTAAATTTAGATTGCTTCTAGGCTTTGTTTTCTAAAACGAATATCATGTTTTTTACATTTTCTTCATCAATACGATTGGGTTGGTGCTGAAACCCTAGTTTTTTTAAAAGATAAACAGAGCTTAAGTTGTCTTGTTGGGTATAAGCTTCAATAGTATCCAGATTTAGGGTTTTAAAACCATAATTTACCACAGCAGTAAGCGATTCATTCATGATGCCTTGACCGTGTAAGTCAGGGTGTAAATCATAACCAACTTCAGCAGTTTTTAAATCTTTTGAAAAATTCCACAGACAAATGGTCCCTTTAAGCTCTGGATTGTTTTTTAAAGTAATACTCCAATAATAAACTTCTTGTTTTGAAACCGATGAGCTTATACGTTTTATAAAATTTAAAGCATCCTCTATGGTTTCTGTTTTTTGCCGCTTTACAAATTGATTGACAATTGCATTTGATCTCAAAAACTGAATTTGAGGAGCATCTTCAATAGTTAATGGACGTAGTTGTAATCTAGCAGTATTCAATATTTGAAATTTCATTAGTGAAAGATAATAGAATAGTTTTAATTGATTATATATTTATATCTTTCTTACGTAAAATATACCAATCATGAATAGAAAATCCTTTTTAAACTTAACTGCAAGAGCTGGACTTTTTTTGGGTCTAACACCGTCATTGCTAGCACAAAATACAGAAAAGAATACGATAGATACAGATGAATTGAATGAAATGCTTTTAAAACAAAAAGCTAAAGGCAACCTAGTTGGTTTAACCTCAAAACCGATTTCTAAAGTTAGGGTTGGTATGATTGGTATGGGGAATAGAGGTAGTGTGCTAATTCAAATGTTTGAGTATCTCATAAAGAATAATCACGCTGAAATAGTTGCGCTTTCTGATTTAAAAGAAGACAAGGTAAAAAAGAATAATGATTACCTAAAGACTATCCAAACATCTAAAGCCGATTTATATTATGGTAATGATAAAGAATGGAAAAAATTAGTAGATCGCGATGATGTTGATTTAGTTATTATTGCTACACCCTGGGAGTATCATACAGAAATGTCTGTTTACGGTATGGAAAAAGGTAAGCACGTAGCTTGTGAGCAACCTATGGCTATGACTTTAGATGACTGTTGGAAGTTGGTAGAGGTAGCAGAAAGAACCCAAAGGCATTGTTTTTACATGGAAAATTGTTGTTTTAATGGTGAAGAACTTTGGGTTTTAAATATGATAAACGAAGGTGTTTTTGGGGAAATTAACCATGCTGAAGGCGCTTATATCCACGATTTACGTAAACATATGATGCATGAAACGTATTATGAAAACCAATGGCGTATTAAACATCATGAGACTAAAAATGGTAACTTTTATACAGGGCATGGTTTAGGACCCGTTAGTTTTTATATGGATATTGGTCGAGGTGATGCGTATGATTTTTTGGTAAGCATGAGTTCTCGTGAACAGAGTTTAAGCAGTGCCGCAAAAATGGAAAATTTTGAAACCACTCAATTTGCGTGTGGTGATATGAATACATCACTAATAAAAACGAAGAATGGAAAGACCATTATGCTGCAATTTGATACGCATACTGGTAGGCCATATTCAAGGCTCAATACGGTTACAGGAACAAAAGCAGTACATCAAGGTTATCCGTCGAGGCTTTATATAGGGCATGAAGAATTACAATGGGGACATTCTTGGCTAAAAGCAGAGGAGTATCAAGATTATAGAGAGCGTTATGACCATCCACTCTGGAAAAAATTGCGAGAGCAAATAGACGCCAATGCGGTGGGGCATGGAGGAATGGATTTTGTTATGGTTTATCGTTTAATACGCTGCTTAAATGAAGGTTTGCCACTAGATATCAATGCTTACGATAGTGTACTATGGAGTGCTATTACTCCGCTTTCAGAATTATCAGTAGCTAATAAGAGTGCGCCAACTGTTGTTCCAGATTTTACTGGGGGTTCTTGGCAAAAACCTCGAAAAAATGAAGTGCTTCGCGATATTCTATAATTGAAAGTTTTGTTTTGTGATGGTTTTTATGCTATCTAAATTTTCTATTACGCTATTAAACAATGTAAACTGATTGCTCGCTCTTACAAGGTTGTGCAATTGGTAATCCGTTTTGTAGTAGGTGTCATTGTTTAAAAAATCGGTTAGAAAACGTAGCCCCATAATAAAAATCAGGGTTTGAACACCAAGAGGCAAATACGAAATCTCTAATGGAGTAAGGATATTTTTAGTCTCGTTGGCATATCCCATGCAAAATGCATTGTAGTAGTCCAAGTTTATGGATACCTTGTTAAGGTTGTCATCATCTTCAGTAGCGGTGGAGCAAATTGAACGTATGGAGTCTCCAAAATCAAAATGCACAAGTCCTGGCATTACGGTATCTAAATCTATTACTGCCAAACCTTTAACCGGATCCGTTTTGCTAAATAGGATATTGGATAATTTTGTGTCATTATGCGTGATTCGTCTAGGAAGAGTATTGTTTTCTTTCAATTTCCATAATTCACACATAGACCTACGGTAGTTATTTATTAAGTCAATCCAAGATTGAGAAGCTTTTCTACGCTTATTGCTAGCAAGTTTTAGAGCTTTTTCAAATTGCTTTAAGCGCAAAGGCACGCTGTGAAAATCAGGCAATATTTCACTTATTTTTGAACAATCAACAGATGTTGTAGCATATGTAAAATTGCCATAGAGCTTTCCTGCCTCAAAAACTACATCCTTATTTGGGGCTTTATAAAAAACTTGTGATTCTCTTATGTAATGCATGAGTATCCAAATAGAATCATTGTTTTCTAGGTAAAACGAATCCCCTTTGGTTTTTATGACCGTTATGGTTTTGTATGGAGAACCATTCTTATTATAAAATTTTTTTATATAGTTGCTGATGGTTACCTTATTTTGAATAAGACTTATATAATTGTTAAAAACATGAGTGTTTAACCTTTGTAAAACATACTCGTCTTTTTCACTAACTATATGGTACGTATCGTTAATATGACCCGAAGTTAAAGGCTCAATGCGTTTTATGCATTCCGATTCTAAAAAATGTGCACAAATTAAAAAGAGTTGATCTTGTGATTGCATAGCCGTTTACGATAGTGATTTGTTTCGATAAGTGATTCAAGGTAATGCTTAATTGCTTCCTCATCTTTTTTGTAAGTTATACCGTGCCATTGTGCATTGTTGTTAAGGACTTTAAAATGCTGATGTTGATCAATGGCCTTATCTACTATGGTTGTTATGTAGAATTCATCAGAAACAAAATTTGTTGCCTCCTTAAGGAAATCATTGAAAGCCTCTTTTCCAGTATTGAAAATTGATGTTGTAAACCCCCAAAAATTCATTGAAACGGTTGTTTCATTTGAAATAGGGTTATTTTCGCCATAGATGAGTTCATTATTTTTAAATCTAATATTATGGCGCTCAATAATATGTTTTAAATTATTGTTATTGTCTATTATGCATTCACCTCTCGAGACTGAACCATTTGTTGATAATGTATTGGTAATATTGTAACCAATTAAATAATTGCAGTCTGATCTGTTGTTGTATAGGTTGTCATGCATCAATTTAAAGGCATCTTTACCATAAAAATCATCAGCATTTATTAAAGCAAAATTACTTGAAACATGACCCTCTAGCTCTAAAAGGGCATGCCCTGTTCCCCATGGTTTTTGACGAATAATCTTGTCATTATAATTCACAGGAAGCTCGAAGGACTGGTGGATATAGCTTATTTGGATTAGAGACGTATCTAATCTAGAAAAATGTTCTTCGAATAAAGCCTGTGTTTGCTCTCTTATAATTAATATTATTTTATTGAATCCAGCACAATACGCATCATAAATTGAGAAGTCAATAATTGAAAAGTCATCTATTAAGGGATATAGCTGTTTCAACCCACCAAACCGGGTACCTAGGCCTGCAGCCATTATGCATAACGCCTTTTCTGACATAATACAAATCTAAACAAAAAAACCACCAACAAGTGGTGGTTTATAATTTATCATAAAAGAATTTTAGAATTGATATCTAACGCCTAATCCAATATCGAAATCTAAATCGTTATTATCATATACATCATCACCAAACCCTAATTCAGGTCTAACATCTAAAGATAAAAGTAACGGGAAATCAAAGTTGTATTCAATACCAATAGTTCCGGTTATAATAGGGAAGGCGTCTCTGTTTTCCTCATAATAGTAGTCATTCTGACCTGGAACGTACCTCTCGTACTTATGTCTAAATGCGGCAAATCCAGCACCAGGTCCTGCATACCAATTGAAACCACCTTCAATATTCCATACCCATTGGTAGAGTCCAATGAGTTTAATACCATCGTAATTTTTGCCATCTCGCCATCCAAAGTCAAATTCCAATCGATTGTTGTTTTGTCCTATAGCACGTTGATAGGATATTTCAGCTCCAAATCCATCACTGTCTCCTAAACGCAAACCAATAGCATTTTTACTGATTTCTTGGGCATTTGCTAATGTAATACAACCTAATCCAGCAATCGCTGATAAGATTATTTTCTTCATACTTATAGTTTTTTTGATTTCATGTTATATACGTAAATTCACCTGTAAATAGATTATAATAATAACAAATTAATTGAATTTACTTGAAAGTGATAACGTTATTAATATTACTTTTATTTTTTTAATGCATATGCGTTTGAAGCTAGTATGGAGTTAAAATACTTAAATAAACTGAACGAATTATTAGAAGGTGAATTTCATTATGATGATTTAATGAAAACACTCTATGCTACGGATGCTTCAGTTTATAGAATGTTGCCGCTGGCTGTTGCCGTTCCAAAAAACGAAAACGATTTAAAATGTCTTATAGATTTTGCAAACCAACATAATACGTCTTTAATTCCTAGAACTGCAGGGACCTCGTTGGCAGGGCAATGTGTTGGTAAAGGTATTATTGTTGATGTTTCAAAGTATTTTAATAGGATTTTAAGTTTTGATGAAGTCAACAAAACTATAACTGTACAACCAGGTGTGGTTCGTGACGAACTTAATAACTTTTTAAAGCCATACGGACTGTTTTTTGGACCAAATACTTCAACCTCGAACCGCTGTATGATTGGTGGTATGGTAGGCAATAATTCGTCAGGAACAACATCTATTAAGTATGGTGTGACACGTGATAAAGTTTTGGCTTTAAAAACCCTGTTGTCTGACGGTAGTCAGGTTGCCTTTAGTAATATCAACAAGTTAGAATTTCAAGAAAAATTAAACTTAAAAAGTTTAGAGGGTAGTATATATAGGGCAATTTATCAAGAGTTGCATTCAGAAGATGTTCAAAGCGAAATTAGAACCCAATTTCCAAAAGAAACGATTCATAGGCGTAATACAGGATACGCCATTGATGAAATCATTAAAACAGAGCCGTTTTCAGACTTTGACACACCTTTAAACGTGTGTAAACTCTTATCCGGTAGTGAAGGGACTCTAGCTTTTACAACTGAAATCACTTTAAAGTTAGATAGTTTACCGCCAAATTACAGTATTATGGTCGCTGCGCATTTTTCAAGTATTGATGATTGCTTAAATACTGTTCAGTCGGTTATGCAACATGATTTATATACTTGTGAAATGATGGATAAAACCATTTTGGACCTTACGAAACACAATAAAACACAAGAGGCAAACCGACAGTTTATACAAGGTGATCCTAAAGCGATTTTAATGTGTGAAGTTCGCGATGTTAGCTTTGATGCGGCAAATACAAAAGCTATTGCATTGGTGCAAACGTTGAAGTCTAATGGTTTGAGTTATGCCCATCCAATATTGATTGATGACGATATAGAAAAGGCTATGGATTTGCGAAAAGCAGGCTTGGGTTTATTAGGTAATATGATTGGAGATAAAAAAACAGCCCCTTGTATTGAAGACACTGCGGTAGCTATACCCGACTTAAGTAATTACATCAATGACTTTACGGTAATTATGGATGGTTACCAACAAAAGGCAGTTTATTATGCACATGCTGGAGCTGGTGAGCTGCACTTACGACCGATTCTGAATTTAAAAAAGAAAGCAGATGTTGAATTATTTCGAAAAATAACAACCGATGTCGCGCATTTAGTTAAAAAGTATGGCGGCTCTATGAGTGGCGAACATGGCGATGGTATTGTACGAGCCGAATTTATTCCGTTAATGATTGGTGAAAAAAATTATGAAATTGTTAAGCAAATAAAAAAAGCCTTTGACCCTAACAATATTTTCAATCCAGGAAAAATTGTAGATGCACTCCCCATGGATGAATCCTTGCGATATGTGTCAGATAGAGTGGAGCCTGAAATAGAAACGCTTTTGGATTTTTCAGAATCATTGGGCATTTTGCGTGAAGCAGAAAAATGTAATGGTTCTGGGGATTGCAGGAAGCTGCCTGAATTTGGAGGGACTATGTGTCCAAGTTATCGAGCTACAAGAAACGAAAAGGACACAACACGAGCTAGGGCAAATGCTTTGCGGGAGTTTTTAACTCAATCTGATAAGATTAACAAATTCAATCATCAGGAATTAGTTGAGGTTTTCGATTTGTGCTTAAGTTGTAAAGCATGTGCTAGTGAATGTCCAAGTAGTGTGAATATTTCAGCATTAAAAGCAGAATTTGAATATCAATACCAAAAAGCAAACGGCACGAATTTGCGTACCAAAGTATTTGCATACAATAATAAACTAAATGCTATAGGAAGCTCTTTTTCTGGTTTGACCAACTTTATGTTTTCCAATCCTTTTTTTGGATCTCTAATAAAAAAAACACTGGGAATTGCATCAAAACGGACAATACCCAATTTATCAAGTAATAGTTTATATAATTGGTTCAAATCAAAAGAAAAACAATTAGTTAGAAACAAATATATAAAAGAAGTGTATTTATTTGTTGATGAGTTTACTAACTATTTAGATAATGATATTGGTCAGGATACAATTAACCTTTTAGAACAACTAAACTATAAGATAAATGTGTTGCCTAATAAGGAGTCTGGTCGGGCGTTTTTGTCTAAAGGCTTTTTAGAACAAGCCAAGCGAGTTGCTAATGAGAATGTTTGGATTTATAAAGGTTTAATATCAAGCGAATCACCTTTAATAGGTATTGAGCCTTCTGCAATATTAACTTTTAAGGATGAATATTTAAAATTAGTAGATGATAAAAATGCAGCGCGGTCAATAGCAGCTCACACATATCTTATTGAAGAATTTATTCAGAGTGAAATAGAATTAGGTAACATTCGTGCAGAACAATTCACTTCAGAATCTAAAACTATTAAATTTCATGGACATTGCCATCAAAAAGCTTTGAGCAATCAAAAATCCACTTTTGATATTTTAAACCTCCCTAAAAACTACAAAGTTACCATTATACCAAGCGGCTGTTGTGGAATGGCTGGTAGTTTTGGATACGAAAAAGAACATTATGATATAAGTATGACCATTGGTGAGCAAACCTTGTTTCCAGCAATTAGAAAAGCAGATACGGCGGTTACTATTGCAGCCAATGGAACCAGTTGCAGACATCAAATAAAAGATGGAACTGGACATGAGGCTAAACATCCAATTAGTATTTTAAAAGAAGCTTTACTTTGATTTCTTTTGGTCGACAATAGTAATAGCGGCAATGAGGTCTTTCATTTCCATTTCCTTTATATCTTCGTCTGCAAAAAATGGAGAGAGCTTGTCTTCACTATAGCGGTATAATTTCCAACGTTTAAATTGATATTCTAAAGCCGTAAAGTTTTCAACCCAATCACCTGAATTCAAATATTGGGTTTTACCGTGTTTGTTAGACTTTATAAGCATTTTTGGCTGATGTATATGTCCACAAACCACATAATCGTAGCCATTTTCTATGGCTAAATCTGTTATAACATTTTCAAAATCACTTATATATTTCACAGCACCTTTTACACGGTTTTTAATGCGTTTGGCCAACGAATAACGCTCACGTCCTAATTTTTCCAAACACCAATTAACCATTCGGTTTAAAAGAATAAGCGTGTCGTAACCGTAACCTCCTAATTTGGCCAGCCATTTTGCGTTTTGGATTGATAAATCAAAAACATCACCATGAAAGAACCAGGCACGCTTGCCATGCAATTCAATAACCGCTTTATCTACAATTGAAATATTACCAATAGAAGTATCACTAAATTTTCGTAGCATCTCGTCGTGGTTTCCGGTAATGTAAATGACTTCAACACCGTTTGAAGCCATATCCATGATACGTTTAATAACTTTCATATGTGATTTGGGGAAATACCGTTTGCTAAATTGCCAAATATCAATGATATCACCATTTAAAATCAGTTTTTTGGGCTGAATACTGTTTAAGTAAGTTAGTAGCGGTTTGGCATGGCAACCATAGGTTCCTAAATGGACATCTGAGATTACGGCAATCTCTATTTTTCTTTTATTTTTCAAATAAGACATAATTTATCGATACAAAAGTCGCTTGCTAATGTTATTTGAACATTAAGGACTAATTAATTAACTGTGAGGAGTTTGTTAATTAATTGTTACTAGAAACAGTGATAAATAGTATGAGTTGAAAGAATTCTATTTTTGTTTCTGTAATATTACAATTACATTAGCATTAAAATCAAAAGTATGGCTGGAAATAGCTTTGGAAACATTTTTAAATTAACCACATTTGGAGAATCGCATGGTATTGCAATAGGAGGCGTTATTGACGGTTGCCCTTCGGGTTTAAAAGTTGATTTTCAAGCTATTCAAAATGAGCTAAATAGACGAAAACCTGGTCAATCTGAAATTGTAACTCAACGCAAAGAACCCGATACGGTTGAATTCTTGTCTGGTATTTTTGAAGGTGTTACTACAGGTACTCCAATTGGTTTTGTAATTAAAAATACGAATCAGAAGTCAAAAGATTATTCGCATATAAAAGATGTCTATAGGCCTAGCCATGCAGATTATACTTATGAAGAAAAATATGGAATTCGCGATTATAGAGGTGGTGGCCGTAGTTCGGCACGTGAAACAGCATGTCGCGTAGTTGCTGGGGCATTAGCCAAGCAAATAATTTCTGACATTAAAATAAACGCTTATACGTCTTCGGTAGGAGATATATTTTTAGAAAGACCGTATCAAGATTTAGATTTTTCAAAAATAGAATCCAACATCGTACGTTGCCCTGATGCTGAAGTGGCTGATGAAATGATAAATCGCATCAAAGATGTTCGTAAAGCTGGTGACACAATTGGCGGAACCGTTACCTGTGCACTTCAAAATGTACCAGTAGGGCTAGGTGAGCCGGTTTTTGATAAGTTGCACGCCGAATTAGGAAAAGCTATGTTGTCTATAAACGCCGTTAAAGGGTTTGAATATGGCAGTGGATTTTGTGGTGCTAAAATGATGGGTAGTGAGCATAATGATTTGTTTAATGAAGATGGCAGTACCAAAACCAATTTATCAGGAGGTATTCAAGGCGGTATAAGCAATGGAATGGATATTTACTTCCGTGTAGCTTTTAAACCAGTAGCTACAGTTATTCAAAAACAAAATACATTGGATAAATTTGGAAACATTGTAGAAATGCAAGGAAAAGGACGTCATGACCCTTGTGTGGTTCCAAGAGCTATCCCAATAGTGGAAGCTATGGCCGCTTTGGTTTTAGCTGATTTTTATCTGTTAAACAAAATATATAACTAATATAAATCCTTTAGGATTGTAATATAAGATTATGAAAAAACTCGCATTACATTGGCAAATATTGATAGGCATGGTTTTAGGTCTGGTTTTCGGATTTATCATGCTTCAAGTTGGAGGAAAAGATTTTACAGTTGATTGGATAAAGCCAATAGGAAGTATTTTTGTAAAGCTTTTGAAGTTAATTGCCATTCCTTTAATTCTTGCCTCTTTAATTAAAGGGATTTCAGATTTAAAAGATATTTCGAAGTTCAAGAATATTGGCTTAAGAACCATAGTGACTTATGTATTTACCACTGTAATAGCCATAAGTATCGGTTTACTTTTGGTTAATACTTTTAACCCAGGTAATGGTGTTTCTGACGAAACAATTGAGAAGTTAACACAAACTTACTCGACGAATAGTAGTGTTCAAGGTAAAATTGCAGAAGCTTCGAAACAAAAAGAGAGTGGGCCATTACAGTTTTTAGAGGATATGGTTCCAGATAATGCATTTTCAGCATTAAGTGATAATGGATTAATGCTTCAAGTAATTTTCTTTTCAATTTTTCTTGGTATTTCTATGCTGTTGATTGGAGAAGAGAAATCAAAACCGCTAAAGGATATATTTGATTCCCTAAATGATGTCGTACTCAAAATGGTCGATTTAATTATGCTAACAGCACCAGTAGCTGTTTTTGCGTTATTGGCTAATGTTGTTGTGAGTTCAGATGATCCAGATATTTTATTGGCTTTAATAAAATATGCTGGTGTGGTGTTATTAGGTTTGGTTTTAATGATAGTTTTTTATTGTGTTTTGGTTGGCACCATAACAAAGAAGAATCCATTTTGGTTTTTGCAACAGATTAGCCCAGCGCAGTTACTGGCCTTTTCAACAAGTAGTAGTGCAGCAACATTGCCTGTAACTATGGAGCGTGTTGAAGAACACATAGGTGTTGATAAGGAAGTTTCAAGTTTTGTTTTACCCGTTGGTGCTACCATAAATATGGATGGCACTAGCTTATATCAAGCTGTAGCCGCTGTTTTTATTTTTCAAGCTTTGGGATTAGAATTAACTTTTGCCGACCAGATTACCATTGTTTTAACTGCATTATTAGCTTCAATAGGAAGTGCTGCCGTACCTGGAGCAGGTATGGTTATGCTAGTTATTGTTCTTGAATCTGTTGGGATGCCTGCAGAATTATTGCCTATTGGTTTAGCTTTGATTTTTGCAGTAGATAGACCTTTGGATATGTGTAGAACTGTTGTTAATGTTACAGGAGATGCTACAGTATCTATGTTAGTAGCAAAATCTGTAGGTAAGTTAGGGGATCCAAAAGTTAAGAATTGGGATGACCACTATGATGAAGTCAAATAAAATAATTACTTTTAGTAGTATAGTAATCGTACAAAACCCTATAGTATGAATGTTTGTTTTTTAATGTATCCGTGGGAGAATATTGATCCTGAAAACGATACGAGTTTAGCGCTGATAAAAGAGTGTGTTAAAAGAGGCCATGGTGTTGCCATTTGCACGCCAGCAAATTTAACCATTAGAGATAGCGTTACAAATGCGTTTTGTACAGTTATTGGGCGTATGGAAAAAGTACCTTCTTCATTAAAAGCATTTTATAAAAAAGCTCAATTGCGAGAAGAAATGCTGCCTTTAGCGGGCTTTGATGCTATCTTTTTTAGAGCTAATCCACCTTTAGACCCGTTAATGCTTAATTTTTTAGATTCTGTAAAAGATGATGTGTTTATTATCAACTCTTTGCAAGGTATGCGTGAGGCAAATAATAAGCTATATACTGCAGCTTTTGGCGATGCCCACAGTAATATAATTCCGAATACGCATGTTTCTAAAAACAAGAACTACCTTATTAGGCAGATAAAAGAGTCTAAAGCCGATAGAATGATACTAAAGCCATTAAATGGTTTTGGTGGTTCCGGAGTTATTTTAATTGAAAAATCTGCGATGAGTAATATTAATTCACTGTTGGATTTCTATATTAACAGCGGTGATGGCACATCAAATTATGTTATTCTACAAGATTATATAGAAGGTGCAGATGAAGGTGATGTTAGAATTTTAATGCTTAATGGCGAGCCAATTGGAGCTATGAAGCGTGTTCCTGGCACTGATGATCATCGCTCTAATGTTTCGGCAGGAGGGTCGGTTCAAAAACATTCGCTAACAAAAGCTGAAAAGGCCCTTTGTAAACAAATTGGGCCAAAATTAGTGAAAGACGGATTGTACTTTGTGGGTATTGATGTTATTGGTGGTAAGCTTGTAGAGGTAAATGTTATGTCGCCTGGCGGTATAACCTATATCAATAAGGTTTATAAGAATAAATACAGGGTAGAAGAGCGGGTTATTGATTTTCTTGAAAGTAAGGTTTTAGATAATTTAGAAGCTTTTAACAGACGTTCTAGATTACGAAAAACTGTTGAAGATGCCTAACTAGATATGTACCATGGTGATAACAAAATTCCATAAGCCCATTGTTTCTGTGGAATGGTTAAATCAAAATTTAGACGCAACCAATTTAATAGTACTAGACGCCTCTATTCCAAAAGTTACTGAGATAGATAATAAAATTAGCGATTTATGTATTCCTGAAGCACGTTTTTTTGATTTAAAAAACAAGTTTAGTAATACATCAGCGCCTTTTCCTACAACATACCCATCTAAAGAACAATTTGAAAAAGAAGCTCAAAATTTAGGCATCAACAATGATAGTTTTATTGTTGTTTATGATGATAAGGGAATTTATTCAAGCCCAAGAGCTTGGTGGCTGTTTAAATCGTTTGGTTTTAATAATGTTGCGGTTCTGGATGGAGGCTTGCCAGCATGGATAGAAGCGTTTTACCCAGTTAGCAGAAAAACAACTTATAATGGCCCAAATGGAAATTTTTCAGCTTTAGAAAGACAGGGTAACATGTTCTTTTTCGATGACATACAAAAAAACATTGAAGAAAAGTCACATCTAATTATAGATGCACGTTCTGAATCACGTTTTAGGGGTATGGAAGCAGAGCCACGTGAAGGTTTAAGAAGTGGAAGCATCCCTAATTCAAAAAATTTGCCATTTAAACATGTGTTGAATGATGGAAAGATGAAGTCAGAAAATGAAATTCGCGATATTTTTCAAGGCTTTCAAATCGCAAAAAAACCAATGGTTTTTTCGTGCGGTTCTGGAATTACAGCTTGCGTTTTGGCATTGGGAGCAGAATTAATAGGAGAAAACAATGTGTCTGTTTATGATGGCTCATGGACTGAATATGGCACTTTAACTTAACAAAAAGATATGGATAGTGTTCAAAGTTGGTCGAAAGAGGAATTGTTAGTATATATTTTGTTTTATGCTGCAAATTCAAATTTATCAGAAACAAATATGGAGCGTAATGTTATTTTATCTAAAGTAGACATGGATACGTATCAAATGGTTTATGATGAGTTTAAAAATGACAATGATTATCAATGCATTCAAAAAATTATTAAAGGTCTCGAAACACATGATTATTCGAAATTAGATCTAAAACAACTGTTTTTGGATATAAAAATTCTATTTTTTGCCGATGGTGAATTTGATCAGGTAGAGCATGTTGTATTCAATTGGTTAAAACGAATTATAAACGATGCAGCATGATAAAGTTATCCGTTAGTAAAATTATTGAAAAAATAGAGGCGGAAGAGATTTTTCATGCTGTTTCTGATGATTATAGCTTTACGTTAAAAATTGACAGTTATGTGCATTATGTATGTGGTGCTGTTCATGATGGCCATCAGTTTCGAAAAGAATTATGGGGTAATTGTTTGCACAGTGAGTATGATAGATGGTATGAGGAAGATCCGGAAACAAAAAACATGGTATGCTCGCATCCCATTGTAATTGCTGGATGTGATTCTCGTTTTGAATACGATTTAAACCGTTTTCCTGAAGATGCTATTTTTGACACTGCTTGGGGAAAACAATTATGGAGAGAGCCTTTAATGGAAGGAGAAAAACAAAGAAGCTTAAAAAAGCATAGAGATTTTTATAAGGTTGTTCATGCATTAATATCAAAAATTGAAGAAAAGTTTGGCGTGTGTATTGTTTATGATATGCATAGTTACAATTGGCAGCGTTGGGATAGGGAAGTTCCAACTTGGAATTTAGGCACGAGCAATGTTGACAACGAGCGGTTTGCAGATATTATTGAGTCTTGGAGACAAAATCTTGAAGAGATTAAATTACCTAATGGTATTAAATCAACAGCTAAAATTAACGACACATTTTACGGTAACGGCTATTTTTTAAGATACATAACCAATACCTTTAAAAATACATTAGTTTTGGCAACAGAAATTGCTAAAGTTTACTGCGATGAATACAAACAAGTTATATATCCAGAAGTAGTTGCTGCAGTTGAATATGAACTAAAGCAGCGATTGCCACAACATGCTAATGCATTTTATAAAACATTTCAAGGTAAATGATTTCAGAAAAGTTAACGAATAAATATCAAGACCTATTTGATATTGATGCGAATTTAAACCGACTGGTAAAAAAAATAGAATTGCTTAATTATATTAATCCGCTTAATATTGAAAGTGAGAAAAAACAATTTTATACTTCGAAGTTTAATTATGAGCCTAATTTTCATTATCCAAAGTTAAAATTCAACGGTTATAAATTACATAGGCTATTTTTTTCCCAACGTCTTGAACGAATTGAGGATGAGGATATTCGAAATTTGTATGAAGATATAATTTATGAATACTCTGGATTGATAGAGTGTATTGAAACCATTAATCAAGGGAGAAAGTTTTATTATAATAGCTTAAAAAGTTTTGGAACTCCAACAGAGAAAAGTTTAGATAACGCCAAATTTATTTTGCGTTTTGATGATGGTGATTTTGATCAGGATATGTTGCCATTATATAACGCGCAAGATGCAAAAGCATATTTTGAAGACTTTTCAAAACGTTATGATTTTGATTATAATATCAAGTTTTCAACCAATATTTCTGCAGCAGCAATGGTTCAAAACCACGCTAGAACATTAGTTTTAAGAAAAAATCATAAATACAGTAGGAATCAATTGCAAGTTCTTGCCAATCATGAAATAGGTGTTCATTTGGTTACAACTTTTAATGCGGCAAATCAACCATTGCATATTTTTTCAAATGGTTTTCCTAATAATGTTGAAACTCAAGAGGGGTTAGCGGTTTATTCTGAATATATGTCGGGTTGTTTAACCTTATCACGTTTAAAAGAATTATCATACCGTGTTATAGCTGTAGATAGCTTGATAAAAGGATATACATTTTCAGATACATTTGATTTGCTATACAGCCAATATAAGTTAGATCGTGATAAAGCTTTTGCAATAACATTACGCGTGCATAGAGGAGGCGGATTCACAAAAGACCATTTATACCTTTCAGGTTTAAAAAAGGTTTATAAATACGCCCAAAAAGGTAAGGATCTAAATCCGTTGTTAACAGGAAAGGTGTCTCTGGAGTATATAAAAACCATAGACAAGCTGCAAAATTTAGGGCTTGCAAATGTTTCGAAATATTATACGGATTCTTATCGTAATGATGCCAACGTTAATAAGAATTTAGATTTTATTCTAAAGAGCTTAAAATAATCAATACTATTTTTTTGTAACCTATTAAATATGAGTTATTTATGTATTTCATGGAGTTTTTTTACAAAAAATTATAGGTTAACAATTAATTTTACCTGTTTATCGATTAAAAGGGGATTGATTAATAAGTATTACTAAATTTAAATATCAAAATAAAGTGCTAAATGCTTAAATATCAGCACAAATTTTGTTTGTTTAATTTTTTTGGTTAGTTAAGTTATGAAAAAAGGTCTTGAGAAAATCAAGACCTTTTTTTGTATATACAAAGTGTGTGTTTTTATTCAGTTAAAGCTTTAGTAACCTTTTGTGTGTATTCTGTAGCATTTTTAGTAACATCTTGAGGGTCTTCAATTTGTGTTGTAACCACTGCTGCTAATTGTTGTTTTTCATCTTTAGTTAAATCGTAGATAACAGTTTCTAGTATGAAAGTTTTTACAGTTCGTGTAGTAGTTGAAGTTGGCACATAGCTCCCATACGTTGAATACGACAATGGATGGTAATAATAACCGTAAAAACCACCATAATACCCAGGATAGTAAGCTGGCATATAGGTAGCACCAGCATAATAACCACCATCTTGAGTTGTTTCAGTACGTTCTTGGTAATCCTTAAGAACAGTCAATATTATACCATTGTAACCTTCATTTTTTAGAAAATCTTGAAAGTTTTTCTTTTGCTGTTCAGTTATTTCCTTATTGTCATGATTAAAATCCGGTAACTCTCTAAAACTTTCAGTGGCTTTAACACCATTTGCTCTTAACTGTTCTGATATTTGTTGTTCAAAAGCAATTCTCGCTTGCTTATTTTCTGTTCTGGCTATAACCAAAATATTATTATCTTTTATATCGGCAAGATTATCTGATTTCCATGAATCTAGTACTTTGACACCGGAGCAACCAAATGCAAATAGCACCATGAATAATAAAGTGAATAATTTAAAAGTTTTTTTCATAATTAATTTTATTGTTATTTATTGATTAAAAAGTATATCCTACAGCTATGCCATATCGAAATGAAAAGGCATTAAATTGAGATTTGTTATTAACATCAGAAAACCTAAAGTCGCCATTAATAAAATCCAGTAAATTATAATTCTCTAAAGCTTCATTTAAGTCATCATAAAACTCTTCAGGTAAATCTTTTTTATTGACAATTTTGAATTTATAATCACCACTTCCAGGTCCAGCAATCATAAAATCTATAGTAAATCGTTTAGTAATGGCTAATTTATAACCAATAAGCAAGCCAACAGAAGATATGTCTAAATCCATATCAAAAGCCAAGTCGTAATTGGTATTGTCTGAAGCAATATACCTACCTGTTAATTCAGATGTATAACTCGAATATTTGTAATAGAGGCCTAAATAAAACCCATTAAGCTTTTGGTTAAACTTATTGGTACCATTTATATAATAGCGAATTTCTGGTACAATTTGAAAGCCTGTATAGTAAACATCACCAGTTTTTATTTTTTCCCCATCAATTCCTGAAAGTTTTATCAACCCTTCTTTTCCTTTATAGCCAAATGCAATTGCGGCAGAAAAATTGTTCCAAATATGGCGTTCGTATGAAACTTGATAAACACCATTAACTATTTGTAAAAGTTCAAAAGAAAATTCATTCTTTACATTTCGAGTTGTATTATCATCTTCTAATTCCTGTCCAAAAGATGAAAAGGACATGAATAAAACAAGAACGAATAACAATAGGTTGATTGTAGTTTTCATATATATTCAAATGTAGTATAAAAATAAGAAATATTTTTAGGGCTAGTTCAAAAATTTCGATTTTAATTCAGGTGTGGGTATCATGCATTCATTTTGTTTGCCAAACCATTTATAGCGGTTCTTGGCTATAAAATCGTATACCCAATTTCTAATAAATAGAGGCACAATAAAAAATATTGATAAGGTGTTAATTGGAAAACCTAATTTTGAAGCTATTTTAAGCGCTGCTGTCGACTTATAAGAAATTCCCTTTTCTTCAGAATAAACTAGGATAGAATCGACTTTTGAAGTGTCTAGATTATAATGGTTTATTATATTTTGCCCAATCTCACTTTGTAGTGGTGCGAATAGAAAATGGTCTTTTTTATCATGTTTTATAACATACTGAACACTCGAGTTGCATAAATTGCAAACACCATCAAATAAAATAAGACTTTTTTCTGTTGGTATCAGGTTTAGCATATAACAAAAATAAGCTATAAACTTTAATGGAATTTAAAAATTTCGTTAAATGGCAATTTACTTTTTCGCTTCAACCAGTTCTAACTGTTCTAAGCTTACATTTGTGGTAAACAAGCCATAGTTAACTGTGGCTTTGTTTTTCTCAATTTTGTCAATGCTACCTATGGCACGTCCATCTTCTAAACGAACCCGATCTCCAATTTTGAGTGTTGGTTTTGGCGCAGGAGGCTTTAAAGCTTCTTTTCTTTTGGCTTCTTTTTTCTTTTTTCTAATTACGTCTACCTTTTTTTCTGCTTCTTGTTTGACTTGTTGAACTTTCGCTTTTTCTGCCTTTTGTTGTTTTATTGAAACTTTTTTGCGTTTAGAGTTTTCAATTTGAACTAATTTAAATAGTTCGTTCATTAACTCACGTTTCTGTTTGTTGTTAAAGTATCTTTCTGCTAAATCGTTTACTTTTTGTCCCAAATAAATTAATCGTTGGTTGCTATCGTACAATTCCTGGTAGCTTTCCAATTTTTTTTGAATTTTGTTGTTAATCTCTTCAAGTTTTTCTGCTTCATCTTGTTTTTTACGCTCATTGACTTTTAGGGATTGTTCTGTTTTTTCAAGCTTTGAGCGTTCTTTTTGCAGCTTGGCAATTGTTCTGTCGAAACGCACTTTACCACGTTCAATTTTCTTTTTAGCGCGATTAATTAAGCTATAGGGAATGCCGTTTTTTTGTGCCACTTCAAAAGTGAAAGAGCTACCTGCTTGACCTAAAGCCAGTTTATACATAGGCTCTAATGTTTTTTCATCAAACATCATATTGGCATTTTGCATGTAGGGCAGCTCATTAGCCAAAATCTTAAGATTGGAGTAGTGCGTTGTTATAATGCCAAAAGCTTCTCTGTGGTAAAATTCTTCTAAAAAGGTTTCAGCTAAAGCCCCACCCAATTCTGGGTCACTTCCAGTTCCAAATTCATCAATTAGAAACAAGGTGTTTTTATTACACTTTTTTAAAAAATAGTTCATTTGTTTTAAACGATAGCTATACGTGCTTAAATGATTTTCAATTGATTGGTTATCGCCAATATCTGATATAACCCTATCAAACAAAAACACTTTACTACGCTCATGAACCGGTATTAAAAAGCCGGCCTGAAGCATAAGTTGCAATAGGCCAACAGTTTTTAGTGTAATACTCTTTCCGCCAGCATTAGGACCGGAAATAACAATAATTCTATTGTCTTGGTTAAGTTCTATAGTCTGCGGGTATGTTTTTTCTTTTTTCTTTTGATTGCTTAATAACAACAGCGGATGAAAGGCATCCCGCAAATACATTGATCTATCGTCTGTGAATTCTGGCAGTATAGCATTCAGGGCTTTTGCATATTTGGCTTTTGATGAAATGACATCCAATTCAGTTAAAAAATCTTGATACTGTATCAATAAATTGCGATATGGACGAATAAAATTAGTAACTTCTTTGAGGATCCGAATTACTTCTTCGTGCTCTTCATACTCTAAATTGTTAAGTTCTCGAGTGTGTTGTAACGTAGTTTCCGGTTCAATATAAACTATACTTCCAGTTTTACTGCCACCCATGATAGCGCCTTTAACTTTACGCCTGTACATAGCTTTTACGGCTAAAACACGTTTGTTGTCTACAACAGACTCCCGGATATCATCTAGGTATTCTAGGCCATGGTACATATTCAATGCTGTTGCAAAACTTTGATTTATTTTGCCTTTAAGTTTGTTTATCTGTAAGCGCAGTTCAGAAAGCAAGACAGATGCTTCATCCTTTACATCTCCAAACCTATCGACAATACTATCTATTTTTTCAATAATAACTTTGGTGTAATCTACTGTTTCAGAATAAGCTTGTAAGTTTGGATAATATTCTTTAAACTTCTTAAAAAACTGAAGGATTTCGTTTACGGTCAAAGAAGTTGAAGCAATTTTTTTAAGACTATGGGTTTCTAAAAATGTGTTTTCTATTTTTAAAAGTTGTAATTCCTTGGCAATGCTTTCAAAACCATGATTTGGTATGCGGTTGTCATTAAAAAAAGAGGAGACGTATTCATTGGTTAAGCTCAAAGCATCAATAACCTCATGTTTAGATTTATAAGGTGTTATTTGTAGTGCTTTTTGATGGCCAAGATTTGTAATGCAAAGTTCGCTTACTTGTTCTAAAACAGTAGCAAACTCTAAATCTTGAAGTGTTTTTTTATGAATGTTTATCATGTATTGCTTCTTACTAACGTACAAATTTAAGTATAATACTTAAAGTAAAATGGCTAATTTATTGTTTTGATATTTTTATAATATGTAGATTTGGAATTTTATAGATTAAATTATGAAACTATATAAATTAATCATCTCTATTTTGCTAATATCTGTTTTTGTTAGTTGCAATGAAGACTATTCAAAATACAGCCAAGTACCAAAATATGTCAACAATATGCCGCCTGCAGACAAAAAATATTTTGATGCTTATAATGATGCCCTTGAGCTTTGGGATGTTGCTTATCAAGAATTGTATATTCCCACTCAATATGGTACTGCTCATGTTGTAGCTAGTGGCATAGGAAATTCAGAATCACTGGTATTGTTGCATGGTATGAATGCTAGTAGTACTATGTGGTATCCAAATATAAAAGCGCTATCTGAAGATTTTCAGGTATTTGCCATAGACTTTCTGTTAGAGCCAGGGAAATCGTATAAAGAAGCCGAGATTAATGAAATAGAGCAGATTTCTGCTTGGTATTTTGAAGTTATTAAAAAATTAAAGCTTAAAGAATATAGTATTATTGGTGCATCAAAAGGCGGGTGGATGGCTGTTAATTTAGCTTTATACAATCAGGATAAGATTAAAAAAATGGTATTATTAAGTCCTGCCCAAACGTTTATTTGGATTAGGCCCAGTGCCAATTTATTTGAAAACATTGTGAGTTTGTTTTCTTCAGATGACAAACAATTTGAAACCAGTTTGAAAACAATGTCTATAAACCCAGCCAATATTGAAAAAAAATATCTGGATCAATACTATCTAGCAACTAAACGAGACTCTTTAAACGAATTTACTTTAGACATGACACCATTTAGCAAAAACGATTTAAAGTCTTTAAAAATGCCGGTTTTGGTTTTAATTGGCGATGATGATATGATTAATAACGATAAGTCAATACGGCTGACAAAAGAACTTATTGGAAGTGGGCAAGCTGAAGTGATCTCTAATGCAGGCCATTTTCTTTCAATAGACCAAGCAGATGCAGTAAATGCCAAAATGATAGAATTTCTAAAGAACTAGCTCTAGCTATTTTTGTTTTCTAGTTATTCTATAATTTAAAAATTCAACAAATAGTGAAAATGCTATTGCAAAGTATAAATATCCTTTAGGAATAGCGCCTACAGATTTACCAAATAATTCAGTTTCAGATAAGTGCGCAGCCTCTGTAACTAGCATAAAGCCAATAAGAATTAAAAACGCCAAGCCAAGCATTTGAATGCTGGGGTGTGTATCAATAAATTTGCGTATTGGGTTAGCAAAACCAATCATAATCGCAATAGATATTACCACAGCTATTATCATAAGTAAAAGATTATAATTGTGATTTTCGTGTAAACCATTTGTCATTCCAACAGCTGTCAATATAGAGTCTATTGAAAAAATAAAATCGATAATTAGAATTTGAGTAATAGCTTGTGAAAACGATTTAATTTTTTTCTGTTTTACAGAATCCTCATCATGAGTAGGCTCCTCAACTTTCTCACGAATTTCTGAAGTGCTTTTGTAAATTAAAAATAAGCCACCAGAAAATAGTATTAAAGCTTGCCAGCTAACACCAACATATAGCCATTCTGTTTCAATGGTATAAAAAGGATCCTTGAGACTTATTAAGAATGATACAAAAAATAATAATATTATGCGCTGTACCATTGCTAACAATAAACCAATATTAGTGGCTTTGCTGCGTTGTGATTCAGGGAGTTTGTTGGCTGCTATAGATATGAATACAATATTGTCAATCCCTAAAATTATTTCAAGAAAGGTCAATGTTAGCAATGCCATTATTGCGTCGCTAGTAAGTAAAAAATCTAGCATGTTAATCTATTTTTTTAGCAATACCTTTTTGTTTTGTTTTGTCGCCTACATAAGAGTATTCAAAGGTATACGATGAATCTGTAGTAGTTAAAATTTTTAAGTGAATATCTTTTCGTTCTATTCTGTTTTTAGGATTTATGGTTTTAAAAACAACCTCACAATCGTTTATCCATCGTACTTCAGAGCTATCAACTTTATTGTTATATGTTTCAATTTGAAGGTTGTTCGTTCTAACAAAAAGTGAGATATATGTGGAATCGTTAATCTTTATTTCGCTTTTAAATGTTCCAGTTTGGTAATCTTTACAATTACGTTCAACTTCATAACAGCCAACAAACATGAACAAAATAACACACACAAAAATAACTCTCATTGAATAAATTAATTTTTACAAAATTAATAAACTAAAACTCTAACATATAGTTGCCGTCATAATTTTTTGTCTAAATATTAAGTCTCGTTATAATTTTTAAAAGTTCCATCTTTATAAAAAACAACAATTCTGTCAATTTCCTTATGTGTAGAAGTATTTTCTGGACTATTTGGAATAGTAAGCTCAGGATTGATAGTTTTTACGGTTTCCTTTTGTTTAGGAAAAGTTCCTTTGCCATTTAGTAACCAATACAATTCAACTTCAGGGTAGGCAGAAAGTACTTTTAAAACAAAGTCTAAACTGGGTTTATTTCTTCCTGAAAGAATATGAGAAATACTAGAGCGTTGCACACCAATTTTTTCTGCAAAAGATGCAGCAGATTCATCGTAGAATTTAATCACTTTTTGTAGGCGTTTGGAGAAATCTTCGGCGTTTATCATTGTAAACTAAAAGCAGGCGTTATTAATGTTACAAATGTAAATAAAATATATTATTAATTTAAAAAAACAAATAAATTGCTATTATTTATTTAAATATATAGTTTACACTATACGATGTAATAGACTGAAAAATAAATAATTAAATTTAAATTCAAAAGCAGAGGGTTAATTCATCGATTGCTTTACAACTATTTCATGATCTGCGGTATACAAATGTGTATTTTCGAATACAATTTCATGTTTACATTTGTAAATATTGATTTGTTTACCTTTGTAACTGCAAACAAAAACTATGGCATTACATACGCTTTTTTCAGCCTATAAAAATTATAAGGAAAGTCAATTATTTCATAGGTATATTCATAATGAAATGATACTTCCTTTGTTAAAAAACCTACCTAAAAACTTTGATCTAAATAGTATTGGGAAATCCGTTTTGGATAGACCGATTTATACTGTTAAAATAGGTCATGGAAATAAACGCGTTTTGTTATGGTCTCAAATGCATGGAAACGAATCAACAACAACAAAAGCCATTTTTGACGTTTTTAATGCCATTCAAAGTTCAGATCGTGCTTGTTTTGATATATTGAACACGTGTACATTGTTGTTTGTGCCTATTCTTAATCCTGACGGTGCACACGCTTATACGCGTGTTAATGCCAATTCAGTTGATTTAAATCGTGATGCAAAAGCTTTGTCGCAGCCAGAAAGTGTTGTATTACGGGAGTTATTTGATGAGTTTAAACCACATTTCTGTTTTAATTTACACGGGCAACGCACTATATTTTCGGCAGGTAATGACGATAACGTCGCTACACTATCATTTTTGTCACCAGCAGAAGAAACATCTAGATTGGTTACAGATACACGTAAAAAAGCCATGGAAGTCATTTCTCTTGTAAATAATTATATGCAACAAGTTATTCCAAATCAAATAGGGCGATATGACGACACTTATAACGAAAACTGTGTTGGAGACACATTTCAAAGCCTAAACGTGCCAACAATCCTTTATGAGGCTGGACATTTCCCAAATGATTATGCCAGGGAATATACGCGTGAACTTATTTACCAATCTTTAATGGTTGCCTTGCATAACATAGCGACAAAAGAGGTTAGTGGTAATAATTATGAGTTATACTTTGATATTCCTCAAAATGAAAAATGTTTTTTTGATATTATAATTCGGAATGCTAAAGTCATTGAAAATGAACATGTTGTGGATTTGGCTTTTCAATATCAGGAACAATTGGTTGATAATACCATAATTTTCAAGCCCATTTTAGAAAAAATTGAAAAATTAGATGATTTTTTTGGGCACAAGGAATACAACGCCAATGGTAGTCTTGTTTCGTCGCCAAATTCACAGGAGATAAAATTGGGTTTCGCAAACGATTTCGTTTTAATAAACAATGAAAAATATTCACTTTTATTGAGTGAATCTTGATTTTAGATAGATATAATTCAACAAAATTGTATTATTTTTGATTTTTATCTAAATAAAATTAACAAATGGGAAAGTTTAAATTAGACGAGATTGATCACCAAATCCTTGATATGCTGATTGATAATACACGAGTTCCTTTTACAGATATAGCCAAAAAGTTGGTGATTTCAGCAGGCACTGTACATGTAAGAGTAAAGAAAATGGAAGAGGCTGGAATTATAAAAGGCTCTTCTTTAACTTTAGACTATAAAAAGTTAGGGTATTCTTTCATTGCTTACGTAGGTGTGTTTTTAAATAAAACTTCTCAAACTAAATTTGTAATCGAAAGGATTAATGAAATACCATTTGTTACTGTTGCCCATATAACTACAGGTAAGTTTAATGTGTTTTGTAAAATTAGAGCTCGCAATACAGAACATGCTAAAGACGTGATTTTTATGATTGATGATATAGAGGGTGTTTACAGAACTGAAACCATGATTTCATTAGAGGAAAGCATTAATGATAAGAAACGTTTAATGCATTCCATATTCAATAATATGTAACTTAAAATACTGTAAAGCCTTAAAAAATTAAGGTTTTTTTTATATCCATATATTATGACAATTTCTGATTTAAAGACCAATGAGTTTGCAGACTATTACAGTGGTTACATAAATAGGGCAAATGATTTGAATCTTCTAACAGGATTAAAGCAAAGTGGCGAAGACACTTTGACATTTTTTAAGGCTGTTCCAAATGAAAAACTTGAATATGCATATTTAAAGGATAAATGGACTATTAAAGAGCTTTTACTCCATTTAATTGATGCTGAACGTGTTTTTGCTTACAGGGCATTGCGCTTTGCGCGTCAAGATCTCACTGCACTACCCGGTTTTGATGAGAATGATTATGTTCGTTATAGTAATGCTAATAGTCTTAATATGGAAGCATTGTTGAAATCTTATAAAGCATTAAGGGTATCAACCATTAGTTTGTTTGAAAGTTTTACAACTGATATGTTGCTACAGGTAGGTAAGGCTAGTGGTTCTGATATGTCTGTACGTGCAATAGGCTTTGTAATTATAGGTCATGAAAAACATCATGTTGAAATTATTAAAGAGCGTTATCTTTAATTATTCTTCTTCATCTGTTAGTTTTTCACTTCTTATATCTTCATTTACAATAATATGGCCAAGGTCGTTTAGTTCTAAATCATCATTAACATCAAAATTAGCCATTGTATAATGTAATTTACTACTTACTTTAACCAGATATATGGCTTCTTCTGTTTTAATTTCAACAGCTTCAATGGTTTCATTTTTATGATTGTCAAAAACAATGATATCATCATCTCCATACCCATCAGGATATTTTTCGGTAAGAAGTTGTAACAGGTTAGGAGTTAGTTTTTTGTAGTCAACTATAACGCGTTTCATGATTCATAACTATTTGATTGTAATAATCCCTTAATTATTTCCTTTCATGCAATGTCTTAAAGTTACAAATTAATTCTTAATTTAATTTATGCTTTATAATAATTAAATGCCTCTATTATTATTTCATTGGAAACTTTACAATCAACTTTGGGTTTACCTATTTCTTCAAGTAAAACAAAATTTATATTACCATGCTCGTTTTTCTTGTCAAATTTTAAAAGCTCAATGATTGGTAGGTAATCAGAATCCTGAATGGTTTCTTTAGGGAAGTAGTTTAGTATGGTTCGCTTAACGTTTTCACATTGTTCCATTGAAAACCTACTAATTTTAACTGATATATAAGTAGCTAAAATCATACCAATAGCAATAGCTTCTCCGTGCAGCAAACTATTTTTATCTGGATGAGATAGACAATAGGATTCAATAGCATGTCCTAAAGTATGGCCGTAATTAAGCGTTTTTCTCAATCCATTTTCATTAGGGTCTTCTTCTACTATATTTTTTTTGATTAAAACCGAATCATAGATTAATGAATTTAAATTATTGGCATTTATTTCATTAGGGTTTTTAAACTCATCCCAATAGGATTTATCTGCTATTAAACCGTGTTTTAGCATTTCGGCCATTCCAGAGTTTAGTTGGTTTTGTGGAAGTGTTTGTAAATAGGCTGTATCAATCAATACCATTTCACTAGTGTTTATTACACCAATTTGATTTTTTAAATGCCCTAAATCTATTCCAGTTTTACCTCCAACAGAGGCATCAACCATGGCTAATAAGGATGTGGGAACGTTAATGTAATTAATTCCGCGTTTAAAAGTAGAGGCTATAAAACCTCCAATATCAGTTATAACACCACCGCCTAAATTAATAAGTAAGCTTTTTCTATCAGCACCCAATTCAGATAAAGCATTCCAAACCCCAACACAAGTATCAATGTTTTTATGGTGTTCTCCTGGCTCAATTTCAATTATCTCGATATGAGAGTTTGTTACAACTTGACTTAAAAAAGAAGGAAGACAATAGTTATGTGTGTTTTCATCTACTAAAACAAAAATTATGGAATAGTTGCGTTCGGCTAAATGTATATTGAGCTTTTTATAGCATGTGGAATTAAAATGAATGTCGTAATCTGAAGTTCGTATAGAGTCCATTAAATATTTTAAATATCGATGTAAAAATAAGAGGTTTTTTTTATAAAAAAGTAGCTGAATCATAATTATATTTGTAACAATAAACCTAGTGCTAATGGCAAGTGAAAAAATATTTGACAATACTGAAATCGCTTTTGAGTTAAAGAGTGATACCGAGTTAGAAAGAGCTCATTTTTTATTTAAAATGATTTCAATAGAACCACTTGTTCGTATAGGAACTGCAGTTACCAATTTTGCTATTAAGGCTAGTTTACCTGTTGAAGGACTTATCCGTTCTACGGTTTTTGATCATTTTTGTGGTGGCGTAAATGAAGAAGATTGTTTGGATGTTATTGATGCCATGTATTCAAAAGGTGTAAGTTCTGTATTAGATTTTTCAGTTGAAGGTAAGGAAACGGAATCGCATTTTGATGCTGCAATGGAAACGACTTTAAAGATCATTCGTTTTGCTGCTGAAAAAGACGCTATGCCAATTGCTGTGTTTAAACCTACTGGTTTTGGACGGTTTTATTTGTATGAGAAGAAAGGAGAAGGCAAGCCATTTACCGAAGCTGAACAAGTAGAATGGGACAGAGTAGTAGCGCGATATGATGCGGTTTGTAAGTTAGCTAAAGAAAACGATGTTGAGATTTTAATTGATGCTGAAGAAAGCTGGATGCAAGATGCCGCAGATGATTTGGTTACCGATATGATGAGAAAGTATAATACAGATCAAACTATAGTGTATAATACGCTACAAATGTATAGGCATGACCGTATGGACTTTTTAAAACAGCAGCACGAGTTAGCAAAGAAAGAAAGTTTTTCATTAGGTTATAAAATTGTTAGAGGAGCCTATATGGAAAAGGAAAACGACAGGGCACTTGAAAAAGGTTATCCAACTCCAATTTGTGAATCTAAACAAGCTACTGATATTAACTTCAATGCTGCAGCTAAATATATTTTAGATCATTTAGATACTATTTCACTTTTTGCTGGCACTCATAATGAAGAAAGTAGTTATCTCATAATGGATATGATGGATGAAAAAGGAATAGCAAAAAATGACAATCGTGTTTGGTTTGGTCAATTGTTCGGTATGAGTGATAATATTAGCTTTAATTTAGCACACTACGGTTATAATGTTGCAAAATATGTCCCTTTTGGCCCTGTAAAGGATGTTATGCCCTATTTAATTAGGAGAGCAGAAGAAAACACATCTGTGGCTGGACAAACAGGAAGAGAACTGGCTTTGATTAAACGAGAAAAAGAAAGACGCAAGCTTAAGTAGGGTTAAGAAAATTTCCACCATTTTCTTTTATTCGGATTCTTTCCGTAGCCATAGCCATATCCATTTCCTTTTTTGTGATTAACGGCATTTAAAAGTATGGTCATATTTGGAAGGCGTTTTTCATTATAAATGTTTTCCGCCAGGTGTAATTGACGCTTATCAATATAATTGGCACGTACTACGTAAATAAATAAATCGGCATGATGGCCAATAAGCATTGTATCGGTTACTAAACCTACTGCAGCAGTATCTACAATAATATAATCGTACTTGTTCTTAACCTCATCAAATAATTCCTGCATACGGTCACTCATGAGCAATTCTGCTGGGTTTGGAGGTATAACACCTGATGGAATAACATCAAGAAACTCGTTGCCTTCTAGATTTTTTATAACATCCTTTAGGGTTAAATGTGGATCACTAATATAGTTTGTTAGACCAATTTCATTTTTAACATTTAAGTAATTTGTAGCTTTTGGTACTCTAATATCTGTTTCTACCAATAATACTTTCTTATCTGAAAACGATAGTGATAGGGCTAAATTTATTGACGTGTGCGATTTTCCTTCTTTACTAGTTGTAGATGTGACAAAGATGGTTTTGGCTCTATTATCAACACTCTTAAGCATAAAATCAATATTTGTACGAACCATTCTAAAGGCTTCTGCTTTTGGAGAATAGTCAACTTTATTTATGAGCTGCATACGCTTGTTAGAACGTGGTATATCACCAATAAACGGTACGTCTACTTGTTTTTTGATGTCTTTTACAGTATGAACTTTAGTATCTAATAAATTCATTAGGTAAATCAAACCAATAGGCGCAGAAAATCCTAGTATTAAAGCAGCTAATATTATAATGATTTTTTTCGGTGAAACAGGTTTGCTTGAGGCAAATGCCTTATCTACAATTTTTGCATTAGGAGACGACACACCATGCGTTATTGCAGATTCCTCACGTTTTTCTAATAAATAAAGATAAAGAGATTCTTTAATGTCCTGTTGTCTTTTAATATCTCTAAATTCACGTTGTTTTTCTGGAGCTGAATAAATTTGTGAACTGATTCTTGCATTTTCAGATAACAAGCTGTTATAAGTGATTTCATTAGAAGACTTTATACTGCTTAAACTTTGCGAAAGATTGGTTTTTAACTGATTAATTTGATTGGTTAAATTAACAACAGTTGGGTTTTTTTCACTTGAATATTTAAGCAGGCGGTTTCGTTCTTGAACCAGCTCGTTGTGACGTTTGGTTACTTGAGCAATATTATCATCGCCAATACCAATGTTTGCGGGTAACAAATCACCTACGTCTGTACTTTCAGATAAGTGATCGTTCATATAATCAATTAATTGAATTTGATTCGCGACTTCAATTATTTTGCTTTCGTTTTCCCGCTCGTTGCGAAGCATTAAATTGGATTGCGTAGCTAAATCGGTTAATTTTTTTTCTTGCTGAATATCTTCAGCAGTCAAATCTACCTGACCTAGTTCACGAGAAACAATTTCAAGACGGTTGTTTATAAAATCTGAAGTAGTTTTGATAACCATTTGCTTATCGTTAACCACATCCTCATTATATTTTTCAATAAGTTTATCTAAAAACAATTCAGCTTTTTGCCTTACATTATCATTTATAGACAGCTTAATGATGCTAGACAGCTCATTGGTTTCAATTTGTAGTTTGTTTTTATAATGACTTGTAATACCATTTAATGGTGATACTTTTATTTTTATTTTGGAATCTATTTTTGTTGCATACTGACCAATGTTAGGGGTAATAATGACGTCTCCAAATGTAGTTGGGACGCTCTCACCAAAATCATATAGTTCGCCATCATTATCAGTTTCTTCATCTAATCCTTTAATATAAAAGTCTTTTGATGAGTTTATTCTAATGTTAAATGTTGTATCAATTTTGTGCAGAATAGAGTCCGTTATACTAAAATTGATATTCAATGGCTTGTTGACATAAACCTCATGGGCTTGTACACGACCTTCAACAAACATTTGAACATTAAACTTAAGATCCTTAACTACGCTTTTTATTAAATTTCGGGATTTTATTATTTCTATTTCATCAAGTACATTGTTTTTGTCATTGCTGAAGAGGCCGTAGTTTTGTAATGATGAAATTTCTGGTAGCTTGTTTTGAGACTTATCGTCTTTTATTTTAATGGTTGCCTTAGCATGGTATTCGTAATTGGCATAGCGCAGATATAATAGGGATAGCAATAGCGCACTAATTACACATAGCAGAATAAATTTCCACTTTCTTACATAAGGTTCAATTAAATCACTAAAATATTCAGTCTCTTTCATTTAATGTTAGATTATTGAACTAAAAATATAGCTAAAATAGTAGCTAGTGTTCCAACAGCAGAAATTATAATGCCATTATTTTGGTTGTAGGAAGCCGATCTAACTTTTGCTTTATTTGGTTGTACGTAAAGTACATCATTCTGTTGGAGGTAATAATTTGGGGAATTCACAACATTTACGGAAGTTAAATCAAATTGAGTAAACTGTTTTTTGCCATCATTCTCACGAATTAAAAAAACATTTTCGCGTTTACCATGTATGGTTAAATCTCCAGCCATGCCTAAAGCTTCAGTTAAAGAGATGCGTTCATCTTCAATTGTGAATGTGCCAGGTGAGTTAACTTCGCCTAGTACGGTAACTGTAAAGTTTATCAACCGAATATTTACAATAGGATCTTTAACATATTCAGAAAGCTTATTCTTTAATAAAGATGTTGCTTGCATTCGTGTTAAACCACCTAGTTTAATTGTTCCCAAAACTGGATATTCAATATTTCCGTTATTATCAATTAGGTATGTTGGCATTTTTAATTGCCCATTGGCATTTAGTTCTGAAGCACTATAAGAAATAGCAGGAAGGTTAAATGGAGCAACAGCATCTTTTTCACCACCAACACTAATAAAAAGTAAATCGTTTGGTTTGTAGATTATAGCAGAATTTATATCCATTTGATTTGACTTTGTAACGGGTTCATCTTGAAAGTATATAATTTCCTTGCTTGTTACACAAGATGAAACCATTGCTAATAATGCAAAGGAGAATAATAATTTAATAACTATATGGTGTTTGGTATTCGTTTTCATATTAATACTATGTTAGTTTAAAACGTCGTATGTTGAATTGTTTGGGTTGTATTCTTCTACTATATCTTTAATTTTCGATACAATTTCTATATTTTGAGTATTGGAACCAAGTAAACATAATTCTTTTATGTTTTTTTCAACTGTAACTATATCAATAGGTTTGCATTTGGCAATCATGATTTTCTCGTTATAGGTTGGCTTGGTGTTTTCGCCATCAATAAGTAATTCTTCATATATTTTCTCACCAGGTCGTAGGCCTATAATTTTTATATCTATATCTTCTGGATATTTAAGACCTGAAAGAGCAATCATGTTTAAAGCCAGATCAAATATTTTAATAGGCTTGCCCATATCAAACACAAAAATTTCATGTCCTAATCCCATTGCTGCTGCTTCCAAAACCAAAAGACTTGCTTCTGGTATGGTCATGAAATATCTTATAATATCCTTATGTGTTACAGTTATAGGCCCACCAGATTCAATCTGACTTTTAAATAATGGTATTACTGAACCATTTGAGCCAAGAACATTTCCAAAGCGTGTTATTATAAATTTGGTTTTTACATTATTTAAATTTTTCTGGCAGCATATAATCATTTCTGCAATACGCTTTGTTGCTCCCATGACATTGGTTGGGTTTACAGCTTTATCGGTTGAAATAAGAATAAATTTATCTGAACCATATTTAACCGATAGGTTAACAACATTTTTTGTACCTCTTACATTAACGCTTACAGCTTCAAATGGATTTTGCTCCATTAAAGGTACGTGCTTGTATGCCGCTGCATGAAAAATTATTTGAGGTTTGTGGGCATTAAAAATGTTATCCAGTCTTACGTTATTTCTAATATCGCTAACAATAGCAGTTACATTTTTAATGTTGTTACGTACTAATTCCTGTTGAATGTTATAAAGTGGTGATTCAGCATTATCTATTAAGATTAATTTTTTAAAATTAAAAAGACTTAATTTTCTAACTAATTCACTACCTATAGAACCTGCAGCACCTGTGACTAATATAGTTTTACCATCATATTCATCGCTTAATATAGGGTTCTCTATATTAATAGGTTCTCTGCCTAATAAGTCTTCAATTTTAATGTCTTCAATTTGACCAACGCTCAAATCGCCATCAATCCAATCTTGAACAGCTGGTACAATTTTTACTTTCAGTCCTAAGGCAAAAAGTTTACTTGTAATTTGTAATAACCTGTTTGAGTTGATGTTTTGAATAGAAATAATAACATCATCAATACCATGTTTTTCTATAAACTCTTTTGTTATTTTTGATGGATGATAAACGTTTAATAAGTTGATTTTTTTACCAACTTTTCTTTCATTGTCATCAATAAAACCAAAAACTTCGGTGGTACTTTTAGCATCATTAACTAATGCGTTATAGGTAATCATTCCCGAATCACCGGCACCATATATAAGAACTGTACTTCTTATGCTATAATCTGTTACTAGGCTTCTATAAATTGATTTTATAAAAAATTTAGAGCCAATTAAAAAGAAAATATTCAGTAGTAAATGAATATAGATAATGGATCCAGGTATGTCAAAAACGTTATTAAATTGAAATTTTCGACTCATAAAAGTCGAAATAATTAATATGGTTGCCAATATATTTACACCAATAATTAAATTAACAACATCCTTAAATCCTGTAAAACGAACAACTCCTTTATGCGAACTAACAAGAAGAAAACTAACTATAGCAGCAATTAAAACAAATGGAATTTGTTTTAAAAACATGAAAAAATCAAAATTAATTTGAAAATTATATCGAATTAAATAAGCCAAAAAGAAGGTGAATGCCACAATGCAAGAATCAAATAATAGCACAAGCCACTTTGACGCATAGCGGTTGGATAACTTTCTTAATATGGTATATAATTTATCCAAAGTAATTTTTTATAATTGATGTTATTCGTTCTAAATCGGTTTCAGACAATCCAGACCCACTAGGCAAACAAAGCCCTTTTTTGTATATATCATCCGAAATACCGTTTAAATAACTGGGATAACCATTATAGAGTTCCTGTAAATGCATAGGTTTCCACGAAGGTCTAGATTCAATGTTATTTTTGCTCAATAAATCTATTATATCATTCCGCATAGTTTCAGTTTCTAAAAGAATACAGCTTAACCATCTGTTTGAAAAATAACCGCCAGGCTCTTCTAAAAAAGATATAGATTCAATATGTTTGAGTTGTTGATAATAATAATTATAAATTTTACGTCTGCTCTCAATACGCTTATGTAAAACTTTCATTTGGCCTCTACCAATCCCAGCAATAATATTAGACATGCGATAATTATACCCCATAGTTTTATGACTATAATCTTGACCACTTTCTTTAGCTTGAGTAGCAAGAAAAACAGCTTTTTCTTTATCTTTTTGGGTTCTAGATATTAAAGCACCACCACCAGAAGTAGTAATTATTTTGTTTCCGTTAAAAGAGAAAACTGAATAATCTCCAAAAGTACCACATGGCTGATTATTATATGAACTGCCTAAAGCTTCAGCGCTATCCTCAACAATAGGAATGTTATAGTCTTTAGCAATAGTATGTATTTTTTTTACATTGTATGGCATGCCATATAGATTAATAGCTATTATAGCTTTTGGTTTCTTTCCTTGTTTTATTCGATCCTGAATTGCTTTTTCCAATAAATCAGGACACATATTCCATGTTTTAGACTCACTATCAACAAAAATAGGTTTGGCTCCTACGTAAATAACTGGATTTACTGAAGCCACAAATGTTTTTGTTTGACAAATAACCTCATCGTCCTTACCAACATTAAGCATAACTAAAGCCAAATGAATAGCAGCTGTTCCAGAACTTAATGCTGTGGCATAAGAATTTGATTTTAAATAGTTTTCCAAATCAATTTCAAACCCATTAACATTAGGTCCTATTGGTGCTACCCAATTAGTTTTAAAAGCTTCATTAATGAATTCTTGCTCATAACCACTCATGTGCGGAGCAGACAAATATATTTTTGAATTCATGTTTGAAGCCTGTTTTGCCATAGTAAATATCAAAGTTTAAATAGTCTTGTTCAAATAAATACGATAAATAACTAATTTCTACGTTTTTTGATTTTCAAATTTTAAATGTATTGATTTAATCGTTTTTTACACACATTTAATCGTTCAATATTATATTTTGGACCGTGATAAAAAGCTATTGCTATTTGATATTTCTATTATAAAGGGAAGTAAAATGTTTTAACTGAATACTATAAGTAAATATACTAAAAAAGAAATATTGATTTAATAAATTATAAAATTACCGTTCATGTTGTTTTTTTTTACATACAACTAAAAAAATATATTCCTCTAAAATATGTTGTTTTAAAAGACTAATTTTAACAAGAAAATGCTAATAAAATGATTCAAAATCCTTTTGCTACAACATCTTTTGAAAAGATATGGTCAAAGCATTTTAATCAATCAAGTAACGCCTTGAAATTCGATTTTTTAAATCAAATCTTGTTTGCCAAGCATGGCTCATTACCAGTATATTACAATGTAGGAAACAAGCTTACCAATGGTAATTTTTATAGTTTATCAGATAATGATGATTATAAAGAGAAAACATTCTTAATACGTGATGTACCGTCGTACCATAACATCAAAAAAAATGAATTAGATAGTTTAAAGCAGAAAGCTGTTTTCCAATATAAAGGATATACAACAAAGGTTAGTGATTACAGCTCTTTGGATGCGTATTTACGAACTATATACAAATCGAATACTCGATCAAAATTAAGAAGAAACATTAATAGGTTGGAAGTCTGTTTTGATGTAGAATATATTATGTACTACGGTGATATTTCCGAAACTACATATCATTCTGTTTTTAAAAACTTTTATAAATTATTCGAAAAGCGCTATACAGATAAAGGTGAACCATGTGGAGAATTAGACCCAAAGGTTTGGGCGTATTATACAGAATTAGGGCTTACATTGATTAAAGATAAAAAAGCTTCGCTGTTTGTCATATATTGTGACAAAGTACCAGTTGGTATTACGTTTAGTTATCATATAGGAGATATTTTGATTGAGGCACTTACGGTCTTCGATATTGATTTTTATAGGTTTAATATAGGTCATACCACTATTTTAAAAATGTTGGAGTGGAGTTTTAAAAACAACATTAAATTATTTGATTATACCCAAGGCGATTTTGAGTACAAAAAGCGTTGGAGTGATAGTGAATATAATACAAATTACCATATACTTTATGATTCCAATTCCTTAAAAAGTAAGGTGTTGGCTAATAGTATGGTTGCCTACTTTAAAGTAAAGAGAGCGTTTAGGGAATTGAAGCTTAATAAACTGTATCATAGTTGGAAGTATAAATTTTTTGGAAATAAAACCCGAGCTAGTTTAGATCAATCCATGTTTCAAATAGAGAGTATTCAGCCAAACAATTTTGATGTTAGCACTTCAAATCCTATTGATATTACTGGAGATAAATTTAATAACTTGAGAAGAAGTTTATATGATTTTCTATATATGAATCCAGAAAAAGTTAGCAATTTCACGTTTTACAAATTAAATGACAGTACTTATTTTGCTAAAAGTGAAACAAGCCTCTTAAAAATCATAAAAGATGATAAATAACCCATTTACATCTAAAACATACGAATTAACGTGGTTAAAGCACTTTTCAAGACATAAAGAAGGTATAGCCTTTAATTTTGTTGATGGGTTAAAGTTTTATAAGCATTTATTTCTGCCTTATTTTATAAATGTTGGGCGTAATTCTACAAATGGAATTACATATAACCTAGACCATAATGCTAGGGATTATAAAAGTAAAACACTGTTAATCTATGATGTTCCAAGTTATTACAAAATAAATCCTCCGGCAGAAGACAGTCCCATTAAATTATATTCTATTAAGCAGTATAAAGGCTATTTGGCCAATTTAGAGAGTGTAGACAATCTGGAAAGTTATTTATTAAAAGAGCTCAACACCAAATCAAGAAATAAATTTAGAAGTGCTTTAAGAAAATTTGAAACGTGTTTTGATGTAGAATATAATATTTATAAAGACTTTATTACTAAAGAAGATTATATCAGAACTATTAATGAGTTTAAGAAAATAATAGTAAGGCGCTTTGAAACCTTAAAATTAGACACGAATTTAATTGCTGAATGGCCATTTTATACTGAATTGATTTATAAAATGATACTTGACGAAAAGGCTATTTTGGTTTCAATAAAAGCTAATGGAAAGCCTGTTTCTATGTCATTGGCTTTTTTAGGAAGTGTATCATTGGTGGGAGCCATTAAAGCTTTTGATTCAGATTTTTATAAATTTAATGTTGGCCATATTGAAATCAGTAAATTAATAGAGTTTTGTCTGCAAAACAATTTAAAATATTTCGATTTTTCTAAAGGGACCTATAAATATAAGGATAGATGGACCAATAGTGAGTATAACTATAATTGTCATATTTTATACGATAGTTCAAGTTTCACCAGTAGCATGACTGCCAGGTTGTTGGCGCGCTTTTTTAATTTTAAACAGTATTTAAGGGACAAGAATTTTAATTTGCTTTTAGTTAAAGTTAAGTACAAGCTTAAACATATAATACTTAGTACAAAAAATAAACAGCGATTTGTGCTAAAACCTATTAAAAAACTAGAGAATATTGATAGTCTTTTACAGGTTAATTTAGAAGAAGAAAGCATTAAGTACCCCTTTCTTAACAGAATAGTTTATGACGGACTTTTTAAAAACCCAGAACCCTTTAAAAACTTAAAAGTTTATAAATCTAGGGGTAGTAAGCTAGCATACTATGTTGTCGGAAAGGCTTCTTTATACAGTATAGAAATTATTTAGCATTAACAATCGATGCTATTTCTGACATGGTTAAACTGTTAAAGCTATAGTCTCTTTTTAAAGTAGTAAAATGTTTGAAAATTGTTTCTAAATTGTTGAAGTTTTCTTCAATGTTAGCCCCAAAATTGTGTGGATGCCACCACATATGGTATATTTCATTATGTTTTGCAGCATAAGTCAAACCTTTTTTAACTCTATTAATTCTGCGTAGCTCTAGAGCTTTTAAAGATTTTGAGTAGGGTCTGAAAAATTTACTTGAGGGTATGTTTAAAACACCGTTTATCGATTTTATATTTGATAAGGGATATGTATTGTAACCAGATAAATTAAAATAAGCATCCATTAACCGAAACATTTTATGGGAAGGACGCTCAAGTCTATTGGTATCTGTTGTATCAAACATCCAATGTTTCTCTGTTCCTCTATAATTGGTTATTCCATGTTTGAGGCAAACACTTAAATAATCTTCGTTAATTTGATTTCTTGGAAATACAATGCTTTTAAATGTAATACCTTTCTGTTTTGCAATAGCAATAGCGGCCAATAAATCATTTTCAAACTGCTCAATGGTTTGCCCTGTTTCATTAACATAAAAATGGCTAAAAGTATGTGTGGCTATTTCATGATTTTTATTCGAGTTGATTAAGTCTATTAAGTTTGGGGCATAATGATATAAGTTATAATTTTCACCATCATCAATGTTGTCTATATATTGATACGGATTAAAAATGGAATTTTTATAGGTGGGTTTAATGCTAGGAGCAAAGTCTAATAATTCCTTTTTATTGGTGGCAAACAAAAAACCAATTGTTGCAAAATTTAATTTAACCTCATATTTATCAGCTAATTCTAAAAGTCTTGGAATAACTTTTTGAACATTTAATAAGTTTTCTTTATAGCCAGACTTGGTCTTAACATCTCTAACTCCCCAAAACAATTCGAAGTCTAAAGAAATTAATAAATATCCGTTTTTAGAAGGCATTAACTAATAATTGTTTTAATGGTTTTTAATATTATTTTAATGTCAACAAGAGTATTATGCTTATTAATATACTGCTTATTTAAGGCTATTTTTTTTGGCATAATTTCATTAACATATAACTCTTCAGGATTTTCAGCAGTTTTCAATAACTCGGCTTCATCCCTAAAAACAATAGAGGCATAATCCGTAATGCCCGGTTTTACAGTTAGTATTTCTAAATCAGATTTAGAATACAAACTCACATATTTTCTTACTTCTGGTCTAGGTCCAACAAAACTCATATTCCCTATAAAAACATTTATTAATTGCGGAAATTCATCAAGCTTGTATTTTCTTAAAAAATAACCTGTTTTTGTAACTCTTGGATCTCTATCTCCAACTGTTAACAAGCCTTTTTTGTCTGAACCTACAAACATGGTTCTAAACTTAAATATTTTAAAATCTGTGCTATTAAGTCCAACTCGAACTTGTTTGTAGAAAACAGGTCCTTTGGATTCTATTTTAAGGAGAATTGCTATTAGCAGGAGTAAAGGTAATAATAATATTAAACCTAATGCAGAAAAAATGATATCAAATAAGCGTTTTATCATAATTGAGCTAAAACAGCACTCTCTATAATATTTACTATATAATGCAACTCATCGTTAGTTAATTGTGGGTAAATAGGTAGTGATATTTCAGATTTGTAATTTTTATACGCATTCGGATAATCTGTTATAGAAAAGCCCATGTTTTTAAAAAGACTCAACAATGGTAAAGGTTGAAAATGGACGTTTACAGCAACACCATTTTGAGAAACCGTATTTATTATTATATCGCGTTGATCTTCGGTAATTCCATTAATTCGCAAAGCATACAAATGACAGGAAGAGAGTTTATCTGCGCTTTTATAGGGTGGAATAATTGCCCATGATTTAGATTCAAAAAAAGTTTGATAAAACTTATAGATTTCAGCGCGTTTTTCCAGAATGAATTCAAAATAGTCTGGTAACTGTGCCAAGCCAATAGCAGCCAAAACATCAGGCATATTAATTTTTAAACCAGGATAAATAATATCGTATTTCCAACCACCAGCTTTAGATTTAGTAAAAGCATCTTTAGTTTGACCGTTTAGGGCATAACAACGTAAATATGTGTATTCATCATTATTGTCGAAGGTTTCCTCTGGAAGGTTCAAACAAACAACACCACCTTCGGCAGTAGTAACATTTTTTACCGCATGAAATGAAAACACACATATATCTGAAGTTGTTCCAACATATTTGCCTTTATATTTTGCTCCAATAGCATGGGCTGAATCCGATAAAATCAATATTCTGTTTAGCTTTTTTTGATTGGCATTTTTTGGAGTAAACAGGTGATTCTTTTGTTTTGTTAAGTTAATTATTTCATCATAGTCGCATGGCCAACCTGCAATGTCAACAGGTATAATGGCTTTGGTTTTTTGTGTAATGGCATTTTCAATTTCAGAAACTGAAATATTAAAATCATCATTAACATCAACCAGGATTGGAGTAGCACCAACATGAATAACAGCAAGTGCAGTGGCGGCATAAGTATAGGCAGGAATGATGACTTCATCGCCTTGGCCAACACCATACCATTTTAAGGCTAAAATCAGTCCAGAAGTAGCTGAATTTACACATAACGAATTTGGAACTCCAATATATTCGCAAACCAGCTCTTCTAGTCGTTTTACTTTTGGCCCAGTTGTTATCCATCCTGATTTTAAAGCATCTGTTACTTCATTAATTACAGCATCATTTATATAAGGAGGAGAAAAAGGAATTTTCATTTTTTAATCTAATTAATAGCATTATCAAAGATAGCTATATATTGTTTAGATACATTCTCAATACTATACGTTTCAACCTTTTTTAATGCGTTTTTAACTAATTGTTCAGATAACGCCGTATTCGTTGCAATTTCTATCATGGATTCTGCTAGTGTTTCAGAATCTTGAGGTTCAACTAAAAGAGCTTCTTTTTTATGCGTAACAAAATCTCTTACACCTGTTACATTCGTAGATACAATAGGAAGTCCTACAGCTGCCGCTTCTAACAGTACACGAGAAAACCCTTCCCTGAAAGTAGGTAATACAAATGCATCAGATTTTAGCAGTAATTCTATAATGTCGGTTCGAGCTCCCAAAATACTAACAATGTCGTTGTATGAATTCAATATCTGTTTGTTTAATTTTTTAGAATCTTCTTCCAATGGACCAACCAATAAAAATTTAAAGTCATATTTTCTATTGTTACAAATTTTAGCGGCTTCAAGATAATTTATTATACCTTTTTCGTAAACCAATCTGGCTACACATATGAATGTAAATGGATTTTGCTTTCTTGCTGCCTTATCTTTAAATTCGGTTAAGTCTATACCGCTACTGTAAATTAATTCGCAGTTTTCTTTTTTTACGAGATTGTTCTTTAAATACAATTCATAATCATCTAAATTTTGGAAAACAGTTTTAAAAACACGTTTTTGTACGTTTTTGTGAAGTTGTTTATATGCAATCCTTAATATTGAACTGGATATATTGTTAGACATAAACAATGTTCCTAATCCAGTAATGGTTCTTGTTATGGGTGTATTATTATTTTTAAGGGCTAAAGGCACTAAAAATGCAGGTTTAGTATCGAAAGTATGAATGATGTCAAATTGGTTTTCACCAAAATAATTTCTTAACCATTTTATAGTTTTATAATCTGAAGTAGGAGAGAAGTGCCTAACTAAATTGTAATTGTAATATCTAATTTGCTCTGGAAATTGTGATGTACTGGTTCCAATTATGGTTACATGATAACCTGCCTGAATCAAATGTTTTGATAAGGGTATGCGTTTGTGCACATCTTCACCACCAACAAAGCAAATTCTTTTAGCCATAAATAAAATTTAGACTAATATATTATAAGTTCATCGTTTTATGAAAATTTGTTTTAATTTACAATCAGTTAAAATTAGTTAAGAATGCTAAAAGCAGTTAAGTATTTATATCATAATACTTCACTTGGAAACACAATTATTAATGCTTTTTTTGAAATGCGAAAGTATTTTGAAATCCGTTTTATGGATGAAAGAAAGTATGTAATTAATCAGTATAAAGCTAATTTTAATAAATTCCCAGATTTAGATAGTCCAAAAACTTTAAACGAAAAAATTATTTGGTTGAAATTAAACGATCGTACAGATTTACATACAAAATGTGCAGATAAGCTGTTGGTTAGGAACTATGTGGAAAGTGTCATTGGTTCAAAGTATTTAATTCCGCTTTATTACCACAGTTCTGACATTAGCGATCTAACTCCTGAAAATTTCCCAAATGACAACCCTTATATTATTAAAACCAATCACAATAGTTCAGGGGGTTTTATAGTTTCAAATTCGCAGTTAACAGATTGGAAATTGATTAGAAAAAAAATCAATAAACTATTAAAGCAAAATTATTATTTGGAGAGTAAAGAGTGGCAGTACAAGAATATTGTTCCAGCTTTTTTGGTAGAAAAATTATTGAAAGACAAAAATGGCGACTTACCATTTGATTACAAATTTCATTGCTTTAATGGTAGGGTAGAAGCTATTCAAGTTGATTTGGATCGGTTTTCAAACCATAAGCGTAATTTTTACGATCGTAGTTGGAATCTAATGCCTTTTACGTGGTCGCAATGGAAAGATAATAATCCACTTTGGCCTAATGGCCATGGTATTGATAAGCCATCAAATTTTCAAACAATGATAGATTTGGCAGAACAATTGGCCAAACCGTTTGTGTACGTTAGAATTGACTTGTATAATGTTGATGGTGCCATTTATTTTGGTGAAATTACCTTCCATCATGGAGGAGGCTGTGAACGTATTTATCCCGAATCTTGGGATTTGGAGTTGGGGTCTAAAATTGATTTAAGTACACTTAGTACGTGTTAAGATAAATATTTTTATACCACTTTTGGAACGTAAAGAATGTCCACACTTTGTAGCTGTTGTCAATTTTTCCAGTTATATGTTCGTTAACTATTTTTTGAATATAGTTTATATTGAAAATGCCTTGTGTTTCTAAAAAAGCGGTTTCAGTGTAACTTTGTAATTCTATTTTTAATATTGAACGTAGCCAATCACCAACGGGTACAACAAATCCTTTTTTGGATTTATCAAGAAAACCTTCTGGGAACTCATGTTTAAAAGCTTCTTTTAAAATGTGTTTTTTACTCCAGCCTTTTAGCAAATACGATTCCGGTAAACTATTGGAAAACTCCCAAAGTGTCTTATTTAAAAAAGGAGTACGACATTCCAGAGAGTTAAGCATGCTAGTTCGGTCTACTTTAACAAGCATATCGCCTTCTAAACTTATGTGTCTATCAACTTCTCGAAAATCATGTAACGATTTGGCTTTTGGTAAGTTAGATTTAAAATATTGGAAAGGGTTGTTAACGTGAAATTTAGAATTTATAAGTTGCGACAATTCGCTTCCAAATCCTAATGATATGATGTTCCAGTAATTATTATCGTTATAATCAATAGCATTAATAAACTTTTTAGCTTTAAAGCGTTTGCCTCTATTGTCATCACGTGTTGCTAAAATTGAATTGATTAATGGTTTAAAGGTTTTATGGGCAAATTCAGGAATCCATTTGGTATAATTTGTATTGAGTTTACCAATATAATACTTATTGTAACCACCAAACACTTCGTCACCACCATCACCAGTTAAAGCTACTTTAACAAAATCGCTTGTTTTTTTTGAAACTAAATAGGTTGGTAGAGCTGACGAATCGGCAAATGGTTCATCAAAGTTTAGAATAATATCTGTAATATGTGACTCAATATCTTTTTCTGATATAATAAATTCATGATGGTTACTCCCAATAAGATTGGCAACTAATTTGGATTTATCGGTTTCATCAAATGATTTTTTATCAAAACCAATAGAAAAGGTGTCAATTTTTTGAGTTGATAATTTTGAAAGTCCTAGACTTACTATTGATGAATCGACTCCTCCAGATAGAAAAGTTCCTATAGGCACATCACTTACAGATCGACTTTCAATACTGTTTATAACAAGATTGTTAAGTTTAGATACAGCAGCATCAAATGTTATGTCTGATGGTTCTGATTGAAGTGTGAAAATTTCAGATGTTTTGTAATTATGCGAATTTAAATCGTAAGAAATAAAATGATTGGCCTCTAGCTTGTAAATATCATTATAAATTGTGTATGGAGCTGGTATATACGTTAGTTTGAAGAATAAGTTTAAACCTGCTTTAGATAGTTCAGGTTTGAGTTTTAAGCTTTGTATAATTGATTTTAACTCTGAAGCCCAATAAAGCTCATCATTCTTCACATAGTAGTACAAGGGTTTTTCTCCAAAAAAATCTCGAGCAATAAATACCTTCCCTATGTTTGTATCCAATATACTAAACGCATACATGCCATCTAGAAGTCTAAATGCTCCAGTACCATGTTTAATATAGAGTTTCAGAATAACTTCGGTGTCACTTTGGGTATTAAATTGAACCCCTTCTTCCATTAATTGATTACGCAATTCTTTGTAGTTGTAAATTTCACCATTAAATACAATTGCAATGGATTTATCGTCATTATAAATAGGTTGCTTACCAGAGTTTAAATCAATTATGGATAGTCGACGCATAGCCATACCAACCGTACATTTAGTTTGTGAATGCGTAACCATACCGTCATCATCTGGACCACGATGAACAATTAAATCATTCATTTGGGTTAGAGAAGTCACAATATCTTGTCTATCCTTTTTTTGACTTATTATACCATTAATACCACACATAGAACTTATAGACTATCTATTAGGTTTTTAACGTGAATTCCAATATTTGATACATCGTAGGTTTTTGCTCTTTCAAAACTTAACTTACTATACATATTGCGCTCTTCAATATTATTTTGCATGTATTTTATAGCTTGTGACAAACCAACAGCATCATCAACATTTACTAAAAGACCGTATTTGGCTTTTACAAAAGAGCCAGATAGGATGTTTACTTTTTCATTATCGTTTAGTAACTCTAATGGTCCAGACATACAATTGGTACAAATTACAGGTAAACCTACTGACATAGCTTCTAATACTACATTTGGAAAACCTTCAGTAATTGAACTTAACACAAAGCAATGTTTTTCTACAATATGGGATTTTACATTATTGACATTACCGTTAAAATGAATACGATCTTGAATGTTAAGTTCTTTAGATTGCAAATTTAAATCATCGTGCAATTCGCCATCACCATAAATATCTAATATAAAGTTGCTTGGCAATAAGCTAAGCGCCTCAATAATACTCTTCTGATTTTTTACAGGAATTAAACGGCCAACAGTGACGACATTAAAGATATCTTCTAAATTTTTATACGATTTTAGTTTAGGCTTTCTGTCTTTGGTTAAAATAGGATTGTAAATTACCGATGTATCTATTTTGATATTGTAATTGGAAACTAAATCGTTGTTAATATAAATTGAGTTAGAAAATAATTTGTCATTTTTATTGTAAAAGTAGGGTATAAGCAATTTTGTTAAAAATGAAGTTGCCATTTGGTCGCTATACATTATTGAAGGAAAACAGCGTTCACTAATAATAGTTTTTAATTGTTTGTTGTTCATTTTAGCAATACCATTCATAATGTTCTGTCTCACTAAAAAGGAAACGGCAACCTCTATATTATGCTTTCTTAATGCTTTTTGATATTTGAAAATAAACTTAAAGTTATCATATAAACGCGCAAGGATGTTAGATTTAAATGAGCTTCCAGGCTTTGATAAAATTACGATTTTAGCATTTTTGTTTAAGGGTAATTTAATTTCATCGTAAAGCAGAATTAAAGTGACATCAAAGTATTTTGTAAGCTCATCCAACAATAGGCTAACTACTTTTTCTGCACCACCAAACCCAATGGCTGAAACAAATAAGGCTATTTTTCTTTTTTGAGGCATCAATTCTGTTTGGTTAAATTTAAAAATAAATTAGTGTATTGAGCCATGATTTTTGAACTACTGAATTTATTTACAACTACTTGACTCACTGTATGTGGTTTAAAAGGGAAATTATCATGAATGACATTTAGGTAATTTACAAACTCATCGAGCGAATTAGCTATATACCCGTTTTTTTCAATCTCAATAATCTCATCCAAACCACCAACACCATTATAAGCTAAAATTGGAGTGCCAACTACAGAACTTTCAATAAGTACGTTAGGAAAACCTTCAGAATACGAACCTTGCAGAAACAAATCACTATCAGTGAGATAGTGCTCAACTTCATTGGTGTATTCAATATATTGAATAGAATTAATCAAGTTTTTATGATTGATGTAATCAAAAATGGCTCCTTTTTCAGGGCCTTTTCCAATAATTGTATAATGAAATGGGTAGTTCAATTTTGATAAGGCTTCAATAATTCTAATATGACCTTTTTCCTTGCTTAACCTGCCAATGGTAATAAACTTTAAGGTTTTTTTATTTTTAGGGGTTTCAACCTTAGTTTTAAACGCCTGCGTAATGGGGTTATTGATTAAAACCATTTTAGATGCTTTAACCTTATAATTATTAATCATATCATTTCTCATATCTTTAGATTGACAAATAATACAATCGACAAGTTTGTAGGCCAATACTACCATAAACTTTGGAAAAATAGATTTGGTATAAGGATTATACTTATTCAATACGCTTAAAACATTAGCTTCTCTGACCACGAACTTTGTATTGCTGAAAAAAGGAGACATAAAGGCCATAATGGTATTCAAGTGGACTATTGAACTTACAACAATGTCTGGTTTTTCTTTTTTTAGGTATTTGAATAGACTTCCAAATGCTTTCAAAACCCTTGGCATATTCAAGTATACAACGTTTAGGTTATCAACCGAATAAACCGTGTCTTTTTCATAACCGGTAATAACCAAAGTTGCGCTAAAAATAGATTTATCAAGACGCGAGGCTACGTAAGACAAAATACGTTCTGCTCCACCAGCAGCTAACGATGGGAGCACAAAAATAATATGTACACGTTTATTGTCCATTAATTTATGGTATACGCTTTACCATTCTTGTTTAGCCATTGTTTTAAAACCAGTAATTTCCATATTAAAGGGTAACGATTCCAGCTACCATCCATATGTTGTTTAATACGAAGTTTCACTTCATTTACATTGATATTTGGAATTTGTTTCAAGCTTGAATCGTTAAGTTCATCCAATACTAAATCCTTTAATTCGTTTCTAAACCAATCTGAAAACGGCATGGTAAAACCAGCTTTTGGTCGGTTGAAATACGCTTTTGGAACAAAGTCATAAAGAATATCTTTGAGAATGCGTTTTTGATTGCTTCCAGAATATTTAAAATTAGTTGGTAAGGCTCTTGCAAACTCTACTACTCGATAATCCATTAGTGGTGCACGGGCTTCCAACGAAAACGCCATGGACGCTCTATCAACTTTAGTATTAATATCACAATTTAAATAGGTCTTCAGATCAAAATCAGACATTCTTTCATAAACATTTTTGTTGGTGTGATTCAAATACTTGAGCTCTTTTATATTTAGACAATCGTACTTAGTGTTAAGCCATGACAAATCTACTCCAGTTACAGAGGCCAAGTACAAACGTTCCAGTGACTCATATTTTAGGCCTTTCGCAATAGTTTTAAGCTTATAATATGGCATTTTACTTAAAGCACTTGATCCTATATTTCTCAATACCGAAGGCATTTTATAAATAGGGCTTACTTGTTTCATCCAATGATAACGGTGATAGCCAATAAAACTTTCATCGCCAGCGTCTCCAGATAAAGCAACAGTTACTTTCTCTCTAGTATATTTTGAAAGCAACATAGATGGAATTGCAGACGAGTCTGCAAAGGGTTCATCATAGTAATAATCAAAATTTTCAATTAAATCTAAACCTTCATCATAATTACACTGTATGACATGGTGTTCGGTTTGTAAATGGTCTGCTACTTTTTGGGCATAAACACTTTCGTCAAACCCTTTTTCATTAAACTTAACAGAAAAGGTTTTTACTTTACTTTCCGTAGATTTTGTAGCTAATGCGGCAACCAAAGAAGAATCGATACCACCAGATAAAAACACACCAACAGGAACATCTGCAAATAATCGTTTAGATACAGAATCTTTCAATATTTCGGTTAATTCAGCCTTTGCTTCTGTATAGCTACCATTAAATTTGTTCAAGCCATTGTAATCTATATCCCAGTATTGGTTATTTTCTAACTTCTTTTTTGATAAGTCATATCGAAGTGAATGACCAGGCTCTAGCTTATGAACTTCATTAAAAATAGAGTAAGGATCTGGTACAAAGCCCCAAGCCAAATAATAACTTATAGCTTTACTTGAAATAGAAAGGTTTGCATTGAATAATTGAATAGATGATAATTGACTGGCAAATTCAAATGAGTCGCCATTAAAATGATAATAAAATGGTTTTTGCCCCATTCTATCTCGCGCTGCGAATAGTAAGTTTTTTATATGGTCATAAATAACAAAAGCAAACATGCCGTTTAGTTTGCTTACAAACGCCTCACCATATTCTAAATATGCGGCGCAAATTACTTCGGTGTCGCTAGTCGTTCTAAAAGTATAGCCTTTTTGTTCTAATTCAGATTTTAGGATTTTAAAATTATATATTTCACCATTAAAAACAATACTTACGCGATTGTCATAGCTGAAAGGTTGATTGGATCTTTCATCTAAATCTATAATTGAAAGTCTATTGTGGCCTAGAACAATGTGGTTATTCTCTCCCAAGAATTTAAAATCAAGTTTATCTGGGCCGCGAAATTTAGTGCGTTCGAGTTTTAATCGAATTTGATTTTCTGTGTATTTGTTTGATGTTACGCCGTATATGCCACACATAATTTAAGCTATAATATTGTTTTGATTAATTGGGTTTTCATCTGAAATGGTTAGAGAACTATAAAGCCAAATAGATAAAAACAGAACTATATAATTGTCAAAATAATTATGGGAGACTAGTAAAAAGGTGGTTAATGTAAATGCCATGTAAGCCAACTCCTGATGTGTAGCCAAAAATCGCCTGCTTTTTACTAGCATAGACAAATAAAATACTATAATTATTAAAAATGGTACTATTCCTGATTCCCCCAAAACCATTAAATAAGTGTTATGAACACCCGATTTAATGGAAACTTTATGACTTTTTTTTCCCTGCATTTCTCTATATCCAACTCCAATAAGTGGGTTGTTTACTAAGATATCATGATAAAGTGCCCAAGTTTCATCGCGGGACTCTTTTGTAATGGTTTTTACATCTGTATTGCCACTAAATATACTTTTTAAGGCTCTAAATCTGTCTGTATTAAGTTGTAGTGAAGACGTGCCGATAATGATTATTAGTGCAACAGCACCAGCAAGTAATCCAGCTGAATTTTTCTTGTTTACAAAAACTGAAACAACATTTATGATTACCAATACAAGTATAAAATATCGAGACAATGTCAGTATTCCGGCTATGGTAAGTACAAATTGAAAAAGTAACCGAAGATAGGTTTTATCAATTGTATAAGTCAATACGAATCCAATTAAGCATACTAAACCAGCTCGATTGGGGTTAAGGTAAAGACCACTATAACGTCCATAGGAATTTGGGAAAACTAGTGCATTAATCAAAACACTTGCACCCCCAATTATAAATAAAATAAGCAAGGTCTTTCTGTCGGTGCTTTTGGCTAAACTTATGGCTCCAATAATAAACACAAAATAACGAATAACATCTTTTATATATTCTTCAGTAATGCCTGTGTAATTAAAGCCAGAAATTGAAAAGTAAGTTATCCCAAGAACGAGAAAAGGGATAATTACTGTATATTTTTTTTCCATAAAAAAATATACAACCAAACCAACAAACATCATAGAATTGGTAAGTGCTCCAGCAGTAGTCCCAAATACAGCCAAGCTAAACGTAGGTACGTTTAAAATAATTAATCCAAGTAATATGTATCTAAAGACCTTCACTAATGCGAATTAATTAATTTATGCTGTTTTCTAGTGTAATTAAACAATACCAAGCTTCTTAAAATTTGTAAAATAGCAGTACACAAAGCTATTCCCATAATACCGTACTGTTTCATCAAAATCCAATCTAAAATAACATTTAAAATGATACTTACTAAAGATACATAAGCCATATAGGCATTTTTATTTATGCTGGTTAAAAAGCGAACTACAATATTGCCACATATTGTAAATGGTAAGCCTATTAAAAACATTTTTTGAACATTGGAAACTATATTGGTGTCAGATTCTGAAAAATTATTACGTTCAAAAACCAATTCAATAATATTGTTCGAAAAAATGATTAGAATGAGGGTGATAGAAATTAACAATATAAATAACCATTTAAGCAATTGGTATAATTTCTTGTATGCTTGGTTAATATTGTCAACCGATAACTTTGAAAAATAAGGAAGCAGAACATTCCCTAGAGCCAACAGTAAAATAGTGGTTATAAATGCTGGTATTTTTAATCCGTAATTTAATGCAGCAATAGAACCTATAATCAACTGTGCAGCAAAAAACTGATCTGCCACTGGAATCAAACCAGTTAAAAAACCAGAAGACACCTTTGCAGGAACTTGTTTAAACATGGTTACAGCATTCTTGTTTTTAAAATCTGGGATGCCCAACGTTATTATGTTTTTTTGAAATGAAACTACAAGTAAAAACAGAAATTGACTGATAGCGCCAATTAACATGCCGATCGCCAAAACATCGTCCTTTAATTCATCTTGAAAGCCAAGCAAACAAATTAGCATGGCTATTGATGTTAAAACTGGATAGATTGTAGAATACCTAAACTCGTCATATATATTAAGAAGTCCGTTTAAAAATGACGTTAACCCCCAAAATAGAATACAAGGAAGTAAATAATAGAATTGAGATTTAATTAAGGCATAATATTCAGCTGTATGACCACTAAAAAAAACATTTAAATAAACATCTGTAAATAGGAAGGCAATAAACATAAAAACCAAAGAACTACAAATAGTGACAATAAAACTTGTAGATTGAAATGGCCCTATAGCTTTTTGAGTTTTCTCTTCAGCAATATAGTTAGGTATAAAAACCGTGTTAAAGGCGTTTATAAAAACTTCATTTATAAAACCGGGTACTAATAATGCAATATAGAAAGTATCCAACAATTCAGACAGTCCGAATTCTCCAGCGATTACAATTTCCTTAAAAAAACCAAAACCTTTTACAAAAATGGAGATGGCACCTACCGTTATAATATTTATAACAGTAGGATTCTTTTTTAAAGAATGAAATATTGATATGAGTTTTTGTCCTTTCACGATGGTTATTTTTCTAGAACAATCTTTTAAATGGCCATCCCATAAAAAAAACAAATTTTAGCATCTTGTTTTCTATAGCGTTTAAATAATCTTTTAAATTAAATTCTAAATAATGGGCTGCTCGTAATAAAGTGTAACAACGTTTAATAAATAATTTTGGAGTTTTTAATAAATAATCATTTTGAAACCAATTTAATATTGCTAATGAGTATATAGCCATTCCAAAAGCATCTTTTTCATGGTTTTGTATAGAAATTCTATTTTCGGTGTCGAGATAATAAATTCTTAAAACCTCATTAATATACTTGGTGCCATAGCCTTCTTTCGATAGAAGTTCCCATATGATACCTTCAGGAATATACCCTTTAGAAAAAACATTTTTATCGATATGAATACCTTTTAGAATATTGGTTCTTGTAAATCCCCATTTTTCAGATGTTAGTGGCGATTCAATATTTTGCAAAAATGTATTACTGTAATATGGGCTTTTGGGAAATTTTTGGCCAATTAAGTTTCCGTTTTGATCTTCACATAAACAAGTAACACCGCTTATTTTATCTTTTTTATCGTTTGGGATAGCAAGGTATTCCTCATGAAAGATCTGTAATGCATCTGGTAAACATTCATCATCTGAATCAAAGGGTAAAATAAATTGTCCTTTAGCCATCTCAATAGCCTGAAAAAAGCACGCCATTTTATGCTGATTCTTCGAATTGTTAATGTATTGAATTGGAAATTCAGCAGTTTTTATTAAATCTTGTGCAACTGCATGTGAGTTATCTGTTGATCCATCGTTAATTAGCACAAGCTCAAAATCTTTAAACGTTTGATTGTTCAAGGAATTAAAAACCCGTTCCAATGTGTCGGCACGATTAAAAACAGGTGTAAACACAGTAAACGTATAGTGTGGTTCAAAATTTACGACACCCTTAAAAGTTGGTATTAATTCGGTTAGAGTCATGCAGGTAATAAATTTTCTATTAGCAACTCCCATTGGTTGGCAATTGCATGATGTTCGAATTTTTGAGTGTCTAATTGAGCGTTTAAACTTAAATCAGTTCTTAACGCCTCGTTATCCATTAATAATTGCAACTTAACTTCTAATGAGGTTTGGTCTTCAACAGGTATCAAAATTCCATTTTTGTTATCAATTATTAGTTCGGAAGGACCAGAGGGACAATCAGTAGAAATACAACTTAACCCAAATGCCATAGCTTCGGTTAAAGCATTTGGGAATCCTTCGTATCGTGATGTGAACGCAAATATTTTTGCTGAATTATAATAATGGGATAAATCATCTATATTTCCTAGTAATTCTACTGAATTAGTTAGATTTAATTCGTCAATTAATTTCAAGTAGTTGTTTTTTTGTGATCCATCACCAGCAATAAATAGCTTCCAATCTTTTCGTTCAATATTGGAGAACGCTCTAATAAGCATATCTTGATTTTTTTGGTAATCTAATCGTCCAACATTTAATATTACATTTTCTCGCTTATTATCAGATTGTATTTTATTTAGTAGTTCTGGATTTAAAGGATTTAAAATGATTTTAATCTTTTCAGCTTTTATGAAACTTGAAAAATAGTCAGCAATTTCTTGGGTCTGTATCACCATATAGTCCGTGAAGGGATATATCTTTTTTCTAATCAAGCCCCAAAATTTAGATGCTTGAATATGATTTGGATGTACACGCTCACTGATTATGCAACGCACTTTTGCTATTTTCGATGCTATAACAGCATAAACATTTGGGGTAGTCATAAATCCAATCATAACTTCAATTTTATTTTGTTTTACGATTGAATATATGCCCTTAATTAGCTTAAAATGATTAAGAACTCTCGTTATAGGATTAGTATTGAATTTATAAGTGCCAGAGCAAAATTTAACCGTAACGTTTGGGTTTAAAGCGTAAAATATTTCACTACTGTACAAGGCAATAATCGTAACGTCAAAACGTGTAGATAACGAGTTGGATAAGGTTACTACAACACGTTCGGCACCACCAGTTTGAAGACTTGGAATTATAAATGCTATTTTTCGTTTCTTCAATTGATTTTATATAATCTGTGCTGTTAGACACTAAAGTTTTTTTAAAAGTATATATTTTTTTAAATCTTTAAGATATGTGTACATCTATATTAGATAAACTGCGGTTTTATAATGCAAACTGCATCATTACCAGCATCTTTTGTTAAACACATGTGGATAAGTTGTAAATATTATCAGTTTAATAATAATCCAAAACCTTCTTTTAACCGTATATTTGCTGACCCTCTTTTTTAGAAGCCTAATCTAAAAAATAAAAATCATCGATTAAAAGTGCAAAAAATACTACAAAATGCATTTTTAGTAATTATATACTTACAAAAATTATGTATTTCATCGAATATTTTGCTTAAATGTTTTGGCTACTTTGATGAAATTATAGTTTAGCAGCGATTAATAGCAAAATCGCCCCAAATGGAGAATTTTTATTTTTTAAAAATCCTTAATTCAAGGATTTTTTCAAATTTATTGTTGTTTTTATGTTTCATTTCATCGGTAAAAGGTCAAAATTATCCGCCAGAAGTATTGTTGTCTGATATAGAATATCAGGACTATCAATTGCCAACAGGTGGATTACCAGAATATTTAGAGCCCATTACAGAATCACTTTCTGGGAGTAATATAACTAGAATTAGTGATAGGGATGTGTTTGGTACAACTTCACAGCGCTTACGACACAATTATGCCCTAGACCAAACATGGAATAGTGATGGAACATTAATTAAATTAGCCGGTTATCCTGCAGCTATTTTAGATGCAGAGACATTCGAGTTTTTGTATTGGAGTAACATTCCGAGTTATGGTCGATGGAGCAATACACAACCTCATATAATTTATGGAACTTCGGTGGATAAATTTGTGGCACACGATGTTAATACCAATTCTAGAACAACCTTAAGAACATTTAGCGAATATCAAAGAGTCGATTTTGGTTTTGGAAAAAGTACACAAGATAATAACGATAGATATGTAGGGTTGATTGGCATTTTGGGTAATGGTGACCGTGTTCTTATTGTTTATGATATATTGAATGATAATATTGTGGGAACTAAAAATGTTGGTTCTCAAGGGGATTTAGCATGGTTTTCTGTATCGCAACTTGGTCAATATGCGGTTATTTCTTGGAGAAATGATGGTACAGGTGCAACACAAGGAATTAAGAGTTATAATTTAGACTTTACAAACGAACAACACTTATATAACACTACCGAACATGGAGATTTGGGAGTAGATCAAAATGGAAATGAAGTATTCGTGAGCTATGGAGGTCAAAGTCAATGGGATGCCGATTATAGTCTTTTCATGGTTAGATTAGATGGAGGAGGTGTCACTAATTTATTCCCATATGTTAATAATAGAGGAATTTGGGGTGGACATATAAGTTGTAGAAATGTTAATAGACCAGGATGGGCTTATGTAAGTGAGCAATGCTGTACAACAAACCCAGTTGCTCCAAGAGAAATATTTGCTATTAAGCTAGACGATTCAGGTACTATAGAGCGATATGCAAAACATCATAATGACGTTTCTCCAGGAGGTTTAGGACATTCGGCTCAAGCGGTGCCTAATAGAAATGGAACAAAAATATTATTTGCTAGTAATTGGAATGATAGTTCTATAATGAACGATCCAAATCCGCCAGCTTATGTATTAGAATATCCACAAGGTAATGTTGGTATGACAGTAAACGCCGGGAATGACAGACAAATTTGTAACGGTAATACCATTACATTAACGGCTACTGGAACCGGTGGAACAAATTATGCATGGAGTACTGGTCAAACAAGTCAAAGTATAACTGTATCTCCAAATGCAACTGAAACATATACAGTAACCTTATCTGATAATTCAGGAAATAGTGTTTCTGATGATGTTACTGTAACCGTTAATCCTGTTCCAATTGCGAATGCAGGAACAGATATAACTATAAACGAAGGAGAGTCTGTTAATTTAACTGCAGTAGGTGGAAGTAGTTTTTTATGGAGTACAGGCGAAATGTCACAAAGCATAACTGTAAGTCCAACAGAAACAACCACATATTCTGTAACTGTTTCAGATAATGGGTGTACAAGCGAACCAGACGAAGTTACAGTGACTGTAATACCCACTCCCATAGAAGCCGATGCTGGTGCAGATGTTGCCATTTGTTTTGGTGAAAGCACTATTTTAACGGCATCGGGAGGATCAGATTATGTGTGGAGTACAGGTGAAACTTCACAAAGCATAACGGTTAATCCACAGACAACAACAACATACACGGTAACAGTTTCTGAAGGAAACGTCTCAGATAGCGATTCAGTAATTGTAACTGTAAATCCAATTCCATCAGCAAATGCGGGAGATGATGTTACCATAAACGAAGGCGAAAGTACAACGCTAACAGCTTCTGGAGGCACAAGTTTTTCTTGGAATACAGGAGAAACCACACAAAGTATAACGGTAAATCCAACTGAAACTACAACATATTCTGTAACGGTTTCTGATAACGGGTGTACAAGTCAAGCTGACAGCGTAATTGTTACTGTAATTCCTAATAATACAACTGTTATTGCCGATGCAGGAGAAGATGTTACAATTTGTCAATATGATTATGTAACCCTTACAGCTACAGGCGGTACTGATTATGTATGGAGCACAGGGGAAACCACTCAAAGCATAACGGTTAGCCCGCTAACTACAACAACATATTCGGTAACCGTTTCAAACGGGCAAAGTTCTGATTCAGATAGCGTAACAGTAACGGTAAACCCATTGGCAGTAGCCTATGCTGGTGAAGATGAAACTATTGAGTTAGGATCGTCAATCACATTAACAGCTGAAGGTGGGAATAGCTTTTTATGGAGCAATGGCGCTACCACGCAACAAATTACGGTTAGCCCAACAGAAACAACTAGTTACTCGGTAACCGTATATATTGGTGAATGTAGTGATTCAGATAGCGTCCAAGTTACAGTTTTAGAACCCATACAAGCATCAGCAGGTGAAGATGTAGAGATATGTAATGGCGAATCTATTACCCTTAATGCTTCAGGTGGAACTACTTACTTATGGAGTACTGGTGAAACTACGGCAAGTATAACGGTAAATCCAGAAACAACAACAGAATATAATGTTCAAGTTTCTAATGGAAGTCAAACAGCCACGGCATCTGTATTAGTTACTCTAAATGTATGTGAAACAGAAACAGAACAGGATACTGTTTTGGATTCTGAAATACAGGTATATCCAATTCCTGCTAGATCTGAAATCAATGTGAGGGTTACAGGGTATTTATCTGATACAAATATAAAAATTTACGATTTACGAGGCAGAGAATTATATGCTGAAGGGATTTCAAATGGTAATACAGAAATAATGACGAAAACCATTAATGTATCTAATTTACCACGTGGAGTATTTGTATTGAGCATTAATAAAAATGGAACAACGTTTTCAAAGCGAATAATACTAAACTAACTAATAAGAGAAGAATAAATCTTTAAGCCTAGTTTTTTACTGGGCTTTTTTATTTGAATTCTACTTGTTTTACGGTTGCAATACTATCGCAATTTTCAATGGTAAATAATACTGTTTGTTCAGAAATAAGTCCTTCAATCTTATAAAAACCACAAGGTTTTTTTCTAGACTCACTATTTATTGTAAGGTCACCGTAACGCAAAACCTGTCTAGCACCAGATGTATCTAATTGTTTGTTTTTAAAGGCTTGTAGAACAGACTCATCATAAACTAATTCTTTAGAATTAATGTTTTTCAAAACGCGGGCTTCAGGACCATAATTACAAGAAACCTTTTTGCCATTTAAGAAAAAGGCCAATATAATAAGCCCAATAGAAAAGCCACCTAAATAGTAGCCAATACGATTAATTAATTTCAAAATTTAAAAAATAAGTAAGTTTATATCACTGTGTTTTAAGTCGAACCATTCACCAACAGATTTGCTGGTTAAAATTCCGTGATAAATGTACAAACCATTTTTCAATCCTTTATCAAAACGCAATGAATTTTCTAAACCGCCATCATCAGCAATCTTTAAAAGATATGGTGTAAAAATATTACTAATTGAAATTGAGGCCGATCGTGAATATCGCGCAGGAATATTTGGGACACAATAATGTGTAACACCATGTTTTACAAATGTAGGTTGTTTATGCGAAGTAACTTCACTAGTTTCAAAGCAACCTCCCATATCAATACTTACATCAATTATTACCGAGCCGTTTTTCATGCTTTCAACCATAGATTCGCGTACTAAAACTGGTGATCTGTTTTTACCACGAACCGCACCAATAACCACATCACAGCGCTTAAGCGCTTTCGATAAATTTTTAGGTTGTAAAGTAGAGGTAAAAACGGTTCTACCTAAATTGGCCTGAATGCAACGTAATTTAGTTATGGAATTATCAAAAACCTTAATGTTGGCTCCAAGTCCGAGTGCACTTCTCGCAGCAAACTCACCAACAGTTCCAGCGCCAAGAATAACCACCTCAACCGGAGGAACGCCACTAATATTACCAAACATGAGCCCATTACCATCATTGACGTTGCTTAACAATTCCGAAGCTATTAAAACGGAAGCTGTTCCGGCAATTTCACTTAACGATCGCACAGCTGGATAAGCCCCATCTTCATCTCTAATAAATTCAAAGGCCAAAGCCGTAATACGTTTTGCGGCTAATGTTTCAAAATATTTTTTAGATTGTGTTTTAAGCTGTAATGCCGAAATTAAAATAGTTTGCGGATTAATCAGCTTTATTTGATCTAGAGTAGGAGGCTCTACCTTTAAAATCATTGGACAAGCATATACTTTGGCACTATCCTTTGTGATTTCTGCTCCAGCTTCGCTATAATCTTTATCACTAAAATTAGCGCCTTTACCTGCGCCAGACTCAATTAAAATTCGGTGACCATTACTTGTTAATGCAGATACAGCATCTGGCGTTAAACAAACACGCTTTTCTTGAAACGCTGTTTCTTTAGGAATACCTATAAAAAGTTCGCTTTTGTTTTTAAGAATTTCAAGAGTTTCCTCTTGTGGCAACAGTTGTTGCTTGGTAAAGGGCGACAAAGATTTAGACATAGTTGACTAGTTAAAAACAGATAGTCAAATTACGAATTAATTTTGTAAAGAATAATATGAAAATTAAAAATACTGTTTCACTTTTTCCCAGAAAGTAGTTGGCTTAATTTTAAATTCTTCCTCAAGCTCTTCAAGTGTTTTATTAGCTGTGTTCAATTTATTAAACATACGTGCTCTAATAAGATAAATTGATGGTACAACTATAGCCATAACAGGAACTAAATAAAGTAATTGAAATTCGTCAAAGATCCCAGTGTCAGATGTTATAAATGAAATGGTTTGATAAGTATACATAACTATTGGTACTAATAAAACATGGTACCACCAATGGCGACAAGTAAAAAACCAGATTAACAATAATAATAATGGAATTAATTTACCAGAAAGTGTCCAAGCTACCACATGGGCACTTTCGTAGACTTTACTTTCATAAGTAAATAAAAAAGTGTTCCAAACTTTTACGTCAGGAACACTTTCATATAAATAAAATAAATAAGGAGTTAAAGCTATAAAAGTTGCTATAAGGCTACCTTTCAGTATAACTTTATTATTTTTTTTATCCGTTTGTCGGAACTTTAATTTTCCTTCCGTCGATTTTTGTTGTTTGATTTCCATCAGTGTCAATCATGTTAGCTGCTTGAGCCGTAAACAACATACCGCCAAAAATTGCGATTGCTAATACATACTTTTTTGTTTTCATTTTATTAAGGGATTAATTAATTAATAATCCAAAAGTATGTAGGATGTTACTTTGAAATCGGGTCGAAATGTTAAAATTATGTTAAAATCAACGTTTTTCGATTTTTCCGTTACGGTTTTTCCGTAAATGCAATCAATTTGGGGCAATTTGTTGTTTCTAATCTTATAAAAACTCGTTATTTCAGCGTTAAAATTCGTTTATTATTATCGTTAATTTTTAATGTTATTTCCGAATAATCATCATCTAAATTCTCAATAATTAAATCTGGCCATTCTATAAATTTCCAGTGTGTTGTATCTAAATAGTCTTCAATTCCAAAATCGTAGGCTTCTTCAATACTATTTATACGATACAAGTCGAAATGATAAATAACATCATTGTCTGTTACATATTCATTTACTATTGAAAAGGTTGGACTACTCACATCATCATCGCTTCCCAATTGCTCAACCAAAGCTTTGATTAATGTTGTTTTTCCAGATCCCATTTCACCATTAAACAAAATGGTCTTGGATTTTACCAATTTAATAATCTGGTCTGCAACAGTTTTTACATCATTTAAGCTATATTCAATAGTCACGTTCTGTAATCTTTCCATGCAATTATACATATTAAAATTGAGAAAAACTAAAAAAATGTGTATTTCATCGGATTTTTTTGCGTTACGTGGAGTTATTTTGGGTTTAAAACCACAAATGGAATAATCATTTCTTCTAATGAAACACCACCATGCTGATAGGTGTTTCTATAATAACTTACATAGTGGTTATAGTTGTTTGGATAGGCAAAAAACAAATCGTTTTTAGCAAACACAAACGAACTGCTCATGGTTATTGTTGGTAGATGTATGTTTTTTGGGTCTTTAGCAACCAAAACATCCTTGTCTTCATAAGTTAACGAGCGTCCAGTTTTATAGCGTAAGTTTAAACTAGTATCCTTGTCACCAATAATTTTAGAAGGATTTTTGACATTTATGGTCCCGTGGTCTGTAGTTAAAATTAATTTAAAGCCCAATTGTTGTGCTTGTTGAATCATTTCAAGTAATGGTGAATTTTTAAACCAACTTGTTGTAAGTGAGCGATAGGCTTTGTCATTTGAGGCGAGTTCTTTAACAACATCCATTTCGGTTTTAGAATGCGAAAGCATATCAACAAAATTATAGACAACCACAGTAAGATCATTATCTTTTAGTCCTTTGAAATTGTCAACTAATTTTTTTCCGTTTTTTAGATTGGTAATCTTGTAATATTCATGTTTAAGGTGGTTTAATCCCAATCGTTTCATTTGAGCCTCTAAAAATTCAGCTTCATGTAAATTCTTACCCCCTTCGTCGGTATCATTTTTCCATAGGTTAGGGTGCATTTTTTCCATGTCGGCTGGCATTAAACCTGAAAAAATAGCATTTCTAGCATATTGAGTTGCTGTTGGTAAAATGCTATAAAACGGAGTCTCTTGTTCTTTTTTGTAGTAGTTGTTTACAATAGGTTCAAAGGCTTTCCACTGGTCATAGCGCAAGTTATCTATTACTACCAATAATGTTGGTTGTTCTTTGCTTAATTCGGGAACGACCCTGTTTTTAAATAAATTATGCGACATGGTAGGTGCATCTACATGTGGTTCAAACCAGCTCGGGTAGTTTTTGTCAATAAACTTTCCGAACTGTGTATTAGCTTCCGTTTTTTGGGATTCTAAAATTTCAAACATACCCGTATCCTCAATATCTTCTAATTGCATTTCCCAGTAAATCAATTTTTGGTAGAGGTTGGCCCACTCTTCAAAATTATTTACCATAGTTAAATCCATGGCAATTTTTCTGAATTCTTGCTGATAATTAGAAGTTGTCTTTTCGGAAACTAATCGAGAGTGGTCTAAATTCTTTTTTAAACTTAAAAGAATCTGATTGGGATTTACAGGCTTAATGAGATAATCGGCTATTTTATTGCCTATGGCTTCCTCCATGATGTATTCTTCTTCACTCTTGGTAATCATAACCACAGGAAGTGTGTCGCGTTTGGCCTTAATTTCGTTTAAGGTTTCAAGACCGGTTAGACCAGGCATGTTTTCATCCAGAAATACAATATCAAAGGTTTTATCGTCTAAAACTTCAATAGCTTCGGTTCCGCTCTTGCATGTTGTAACATTATAGTTTTTTTGTTGAAGAAAAATAATATGAGGCTTTAATAAATCAATTTCATCGTCAACCCAAAGAATATTTATATTGTTCATGTATATTTGTTTATGTAATTATAGAATTTAAAAGACTTGCTTAAAACTAACAAACTTAAAATATTTAACGACCCAATTTACGGTTTTATTACCATTCCCAATTCGGTAATTTTTAATTTAATTGAGCATAATTATTTTCAACGCCTGCGACGTATTTCACAAATGGGCATGTCATATTTGGTATATCCTGGAGCTCATCATACCCGTTTTCATCACGCGATAGGTTGTATGCATTTAATGCAAAAAGCCGTTCAGACACTTCGTTTTAAAGGTGTTAGCATTTCCAATGACGAAGAAAATGCTTTGTATATAGCTATTTTATTGCACGATATAGGTCACGGCCCTTTTTCGCACGCCATGGAGCATAGTATCGTAAATGGCATTTCCCACGAGCAGATTTCGTTGTTGTTTATGGAGGATTTGAACCGTGAATTTAACGAAAGTTTAACGCTGGCCATAACTATTTTTAAGGGCGATTATCATCGCAAGTTTCTGTGTCAACTAATATCGAGTCAGTTGGATATGGATCGAGCCGATTATTTAAAGCGTGATAGTTTTTATACAGGTGTATCTGAAGGTAATATAAATAGTGAACGCTTGATAACCATGCTTAATGTGGTTGATGATGCCTTGGTGATAGAGGAAAAAGGAATTTATAGCGTAGAAAAATTTTTAGTGGCTCGCAGATTGATGTATTGGCAGGTTTACTTGCACAAAACAGGTTTGGTGGCTGAACAATTATTAACACGCATGTTGCAACGAGCCAAGGAATTAACCAAACAAGGTGTGGAACTGGATTCTAGTGAACCATTGACATATTTTTTAAAACATGATGTGTCATTCGATAATTTTAAGTCTGATGAACTTAAAATGTTTGCCAGACTTGATGATTATGATATTATATCGGCTATGAAAGCTTGGCAGCACCATCCGGATTTTGTTTTAAGTAATTTAAGTGAAATGATAATCAATAGGCATCTGTTGAAAATTAAAATTAAAAAGAACAGTATAAAGCCTAAACAGCTTTCAAAGCATATTGAAAACTTAAAAACTGAATACAGAATTTCAGATTATGAAGCCAGCTATTTTGTTTTTTCAGGATCCATTTCAAACCAAGCTTACGAGCAAGGTACGCAGGATATTAATATCCTGTATAAATCTGGTAAAATTGTAGATATTGTTAAGGCTTCAGATCAATTAAACTTAAAAGCGCTCACAAAACCAGTTACTAAATATTTTATATGCTACCCTAAAGATAAAATGTGATACATTTTTTCTATTTTTGCTCCTAATGAAATTCACAGCAGAACAAATAGCAGGTATTTTAGAAGGTGACATTGTAGGTAATGCACAAGTTGAAGTTTCTAAACTATCAAAAATAGAGGAAGGAACAGAAGGTTCCTTGACCTTTTTGGCTAATCCAAAATATACACAATATATATATACTACAAAAGCTTCAATTGCTATTGTAAACAAAAGCTTTGTTCCAGAACATGAACTTGAAACAACTTTAATTAAAGTTGAGGATGCTTATAAATCGTTTTCTAAATTATTGGAGTATTATAATCAGATTAAGTTGAATAAGTTAGGGATTGACAATCCAACGTCAATTTCAGAATCAGCAACTTTGGGTGATAATATTTATGTAGGGGCATTTACATTTATAGGAGACAATGTCAAAATAGGTGACAATGTAAAGATTTTCCCCAATAGTTATATAGGTGATAACGTAGTAATTGGTGATAATTCAATTTTGTTTTCTGGTGCTAAAATATATTCAGAGTGTGTTGTAGGTAAGAATTGTGTAATTAACTCTGGAGCCATAATTGGAGCTGACGGTTTTGGTTTTGCACCAAACGAAAAAGGTGAGTATAATAAGGTGCCTCAAATAGGTAATGTAATACTCGAAGATTTCGTTGATATTGGTGCTGCAACAACTATAGATCGTGCTACATTAGGGTCAACTATTATTAGACGTGGGGTTAAATTAGACAATCAAATTCAAATAGCCCATAACGTAGAAATTGGTAAGAATACCGTTATAGCTGCTCAAACCGGAATTGCGGGCTCAACCAAAATTGGCGAGAATTGCCAAATAGGTGGCCAAGTCGGTATAGTAGGGCATATTACCATTGGCAATAATGTAAAAATACAGGCACAGTCTGGAATTGGTAGAAATGTAGTAGATAATGAGGTTTTACAGGGTTCTCCAGCTCTTGGTTATGGCGACTACAATAAATCTTATGTGTATTTTAAAAACCTACCACGATTGGCAAAAACTATAAATGATATTGAAAAAAAAGTAAATGGGAATAATTAATACTGATATTAAGCAGAAGACCATCAAAAATGATGTGTCGCTTAAAGGCGTAGGATTACATACAGGCAAAGATGTTGTGTTAACATTTAAACCTGCTCCAGAAAATTCAGGATTTGCTTTTAAACGTATTGATTTAGAAGGCAGTCCAATAATTGAAGCAGATGCTAACTACGTAACCAACACACAAAGAGGCACCTGTTTAGAAAAAAATGGTGTTACTATCCAAACATGTGAGCATGTTTTAGCTGCATTGGTTGGTTTAGATATTGATAATGCTATTTTAGAACTTGACGCTTCTGAACCACCAATAATGGATGGTTCTTCAAAGTTCTTTGTTGAAGCATTAGAAAAAGCTGAAGTTGTAGAGCAAGATGCAAAGCGCGAAGTTTATGAAGTAACCGATGTCATTTCGTATACAGATGAAGATTCAGGAAGTGAAATTTTGGTTATGCCATCTAGCGAATATCAAGTTACAACTATGGTAGATTTTGGCACTAAAGTTTTAGGTACTCAAAATGCTTCTATTAAACATATTTCAGAATTTAAAGACGAAATTTCAGATTCTAGAACTTTTAGTTTCTTACATGAAATTGAAATGTTGTTGGAGCATGGGTTAATCAAAGGCGGCGATTTGAACAATGCTATAGTTTATGTAGATAAAGAGTTATCACCTGAAACTATGGATAAATTACGCGTAGCTTTCAAAAAAGACAATATTGCTGTAAAACCAAACGGAATTCTGGATAATTTAACGTTACATCACCCTAACGAAGCTGCTAGGCACAAGTTGCTTGACGTAATAGGTGACCTGGCACTTATACGAACACCCATAAAAGGAAAGGTTATTGCCAACAAACCCGGACATTTTGTCAACACGCAATTTGCAAAAAAAATGTCTAAAATCATTAAAAATGAGCGCCGTAACCATGTTCCAAATATCGATTTGAATCAAGAGCCTTTAAAAGATGTGAATGAAATAATGGCTATGTTGCCACATCGTCAACCCTTTTTGTTAATCGATAAAATTTTCGAGTTAAGTGAATCTCATGTCATTGGTACTAAAAATGTAACGATGAATGAGCCTTTTTTTGCTGGTCATTTCCCAGGGGCTCCGGTCATGCCAGGTGTTCTAATAGTAGAGGCTATGGCGCAAACAGGAGGGATTTTAGTATTAAGTACCGTTCCAGATCCTGAAAACTATTTAACCTTCTTTATGAAAATAGATAATGTTAAATTCAAGCAGAAAGTGGTGCCTGGTGATACCTTGATTTTTAAATGTGATTTAATAACGCCTATTAGACGTGGTATTTGCCATATGCAAGGTTATGCATATGCTAATGGCAAATTATGTGCTGAAGCAGAATTGATGGCACAAATTTCAAAAGTAAAATAAACAAACAAATGAACAGAGCCAATGTGAAAATTTGGGTTAGTTCTGAAAAACTAATAGGCGAATATATGTTTTCCTATATATCAATAATAAAATTACTAAAATGAATCAACCTTTAGCATACGTACATCCTGGAGCAAAAATTGCCAAAAATGTCGTTATAGAACCTTTTGCAACTATTCATAATAATGTTGTAATTGGTGAGGGTACATGGATTGGTAGTAATGTCACTATTATGGAAGGTGCGCGAATTGGTAAAAATTGTAATATTTTTCCTGGCGCAGTTATTTCTGCAGTTCCACAAGACCTTAAATATAATGACGAAGATACAACCGTAGAAATAGGAGATAATGTAACTATTCGAGAGTGTGTGACCATAAATAGAGGTACTACCGATAAAATGAAAACGGTAATTGGTAATAATTGCTTAATAATGGCCTATTGCCATGTGGCTCACGATTGTATTGTTGGGAACAATTGTATTTTTTCAAATAATAGCACTTTGGCTGGTCATATTAATGTTGGTGATTTTGTTGTGCTTGCTGGAATGACCGCTGTGCATCAGTTTTGCTCAATTGGTAACCATGCCTTTGTAACAGGAGGTTCATTAGTAAGAAAAGATGTGCCGCCATTTGTTAAGGCAGCACGAGAGCCCTTATCTTATGTTGGTATTAATTCCGTGGGATTGCGACGACGCGGGTTTTCAACAGAAAAAATTAGAGAGATTCAAGACATATATAGAATACTTTATCAAAAGAATTATAACAATACCCAAGCTGCAGAAATTATTGAAGCAGAGATGGAAGCTACTCCAGAACGTGACGAAATTCTTCAATTTATTAAAGATTCGCAGCGTGGTATTATGAAAGGATATTTTAAATCAAATTAAGTTTATGGCTAGTACATCAGATATTAGAAATGGATTATGCATCAGGTATAATCATGATATTTATAAAATTATAGAGTTTTTACATGTAAAGCCTGGTAAAGGTCCAGCGTTTGTAAGAACAAAATTAAAAAGTGTAACAACAGGGAAAGTTATTGACAACACCTTTTCAGCAGGACATAAAATTGATGATGTTCGTGTAGAAACCCACAAGTTTCAGTTTTTATACCACGATGGTGAATTCTATCATTTTATGAACCAAGAAGATTATACGCAAATTAGATTATTGGAAGCTGCTTTAGATAGGCCCGATTTAATGAAAGAAGGCGAAGTGGTTACTATTTTAATCAATTCAGAAGATAATATGCCGCTTTCTGTAGAAATGCCAGCGAGTGTGATTTTAGAAGTAACGCATACAGAGCCTGGTGTAAAAGGGAATACAGCTACAAATGCTACAAAGCCTGCAACTGTTGAGACCGGTGCTGAAGTTAATGTGCCTTTATTTATAAATGAAGGCGATAAAATAAAAATAGAAACCGAAAAAGGTACGTACAAAGAACGTATTAAGGAATAAGGTGAAGTTCCCAAAAGCATATACTTTACAAGAAATTGCCAATTTAATCAGTGTTGATTTTGTTGGTGATAAAAATTTTCCGGTATTGGGCATGAATGAAATTCATGTTGTAGAACCTGGAGACATTGTTTTTGTTGATCACCCAAAGTATTATGATAAGGCCTTGCAATCTGCTGCAACTATTGTTTTAATTAATAAAGAAGTTGATTGTCCTGACGGTAAGGCATTATTGATTAGTGATGATCCTTTTCGCGACTTTAATAAGCTCACCAAACACTTTAAACCATTTCAATCATCAAACTCTTCAATTTCCAGTTCAGCAAAAATTGGAAAAGGATCTGTTATTCAACCCAATTGCTTTATAGGAAATAATGTTACAATTGGTGATAACTGTGTTATACATTCCAATGTCAGTATTTATGATGATACGGTTATAGGTAATAATGTAACAATTCATGCAGGAACAGTTTTAGGAGCCAGTGCCTTTTATTACAAAAACCGTCCTGAAGGTTTTGACCAACTATTATCTGGAGGTCGTGTAATAATTGAAGATCATGTCCATATTGGAGCTGCTTGTACAATTGATAAGGGTGTAACTGGTGATACTACTATTGGCGAAGGTTCTAAATTGGATAACCAAATTCAAGTAGGGCATGATACAATAATTGGAAAAAAATGTCTTATTGCTTCTCAAGTCGGAATAGCTGGCTGTGTTATTATAGAAGATGAAGTAACCATTTGGGGACAAGTTGGAATGACCAGTGGAATTACCATCGGAGCAAAGGCTGTTATTTCTGCGCAATCAGGAGTCAGTAAATCACTAGAAGGTGGTAAAAGCTATTTTGGTACTCCTGCAGATGATTTTAGATCAAAATATAAAGAAATAGCATCAATTAAAAAGATTCCTGAAATATTGGAAAAATTAAATAAAAAATAAATGAGCCCTAAAAAATTAATACAATCTTTTTACGAATCCGATCTGGCAAATGATTTAGGCTTAATTGAAAAGTTTTATCACCAAGACTGTAAGGTATATTGGAATAGTAGCATGGGATTTCGTGAACGCGATTTTTCAGGAGTTTATAATTTTTTTAAGGGCGTAACAGAATCTTATGATAGTTTAAGATTTCAGTTAAGTCATCTATTGTCAGAAGGAAACCAAGTAACAACACGATATACATTGTACGCAAGAACAATAGAATCTACTGAAGAAGAAATTCCATTGGCTCACTATATGTGCATTATTGAAATTAAAGATAATAAGATTTATCGTGTTTATGAAATGAGTCAGCCTGCAGATAATGATACACTAAATTCAAATGCATTCAATAAAATAAATTCGTAAAATACTTTTACAAATAGTATGCAAAAGACTACTTTTGTAGTCGATTAAAAAACAACAAAAATCAAACTTAAATGAGCGTTTTAGTTAATAAAGATTCAAAAATAATAGTCCAAGGATTTACTGGTAGTGAAGGTACTTTTCACGCTGGTCAAATGATTGAGTATGGTACAAATGTAGTAGGAGGAGTAACACCTGGTAAAGGTGGACAAACCCATTTAGATAAGCCTGTTTTTAATACAGTACAGGAAGCTGTGGAGAAAGTAGGTGCTGATACGACTATAATATTTGTTCCTCCGGCTTTTGCCGCAGATGCTATTATGGAAGCTGCAGACGCAGGAATTAAAGTTATTATTACGATTACAGAAGGTATTCCTGTTGCAGACATGATTGTTGCTTCAGATTACATAAAAGATAAAAATTGTCGTTTAATTGGCCCCAACTGTCCAGGTGTTATAACACCAGAGGAAGCAAAAGTTGGTATTATGCCAGGCTTTGTATTCAAAAAAGGAAAAGTTGGTATTGTTTCTAAATCAGGAACCCTAACATACGAAGCGGCAGATCAAGTTGTAAAACAAGGTTTAGGTATTACCACAGCAATTGGTATTGGTGGTGACCCAATTATTGGAACGACAACCAAACAAGCTGTTGAATTATTAATTAACGACCCGGAAACTGAAGCAGTTGTAATGATTGGGGAAATAGGCGGTCAGTTGGAAGCTGATGCTGCCAATTGGTATAAAGAAAGCGGAAGTAAAAAACCTGTAGTTGGTTTTATTGCTGGCGAAACAGCTCCAGCAGGGCGAACTATGGGACACGCTGGTGCTATAGTGGGTGGTAGTGATGATACAGCTCAAGCTAAAAAGAAAATCATGAGAGCTTGCGGTATCCATGTCGTGGATTCACCTGCTGAAATAGGAAAGAAAGTAGCTGAAGTTTTAGCTTAAAAGCTTATAATATTCTGTTAAAAACCTTACAAAATCTTGTAAGGTTTTTTTATTTGATGCAACTTGTATTTATTATATTTGACAAACAACCAATCTCAACATTGAAACATGAAATTATTAGACGGTAAAACAGCCATAATAACTGGAGCTAGTAGAGGAATAGGTAGAGGGATAGCTCAAGTTTTTGCACAACAAGGTGCTAATGTAGCATTTACATATAGCTCTTCTGTTGAAGCAGCAAATGAATTAGAAAAAGAATTAAACGCTTTAGGTATTAAAGCAAAGGGGTATAAGAGCAATGCTGCTAGTTTTCAAGAAGCTCAAGAACTTGCCGATGCAGTTGTAGCTGAATTTGGAAGTATAGATGTGCTTGTTAATAATGCAGGAATTACTAAAGACAATTTGCTTATGCGAATAAGCGAAGAAGATTTTGATACAGTTATAGAAGTGAATTTAAAATCTGTTTTTAATATGACCAAAGCCGTACAGCGTACTATGTTAAAACAACGTAAGGGATCAATTATAAATATGAGTTCTGTTGTTGGTGTAAAAGGGAATGCTGGACAAACTAATTATGCGGCTTCAAAAGCAGGTATTATTGGATTTTCCAAATCAGTGGCTTTAGAATTAGGCTCGAGAAATATTAGAAGCAATGTTATTGCTCCAGGTTTTATTGAGACTGAAATGACCGCCAAACTAGATGAAGATACCGTGAAAGGATGGCGAGAAGCAATCCCGTTAAAGCGAGGTGGAACTCCAGAAGATATAGCTAATGCTTGTGTGTTCTTGGCAAGTGATATGTCTGCTTATGTTACTGGTCAAACTTTAAATGTAGATGGAGGTATGTTAACATAAAATGTCAAATACAGTAATCTTATATATTGTAATATCTGGAATTATAGCGCTATTAGTAGCGCTTTTTCAGTATAGATATAAGGTGAAACATAAATTGTCCGTTAATAATTATTTATTGGTGCTACGATTTATTACAGTATTTGCGGTCATTCTATTATTGTTAAATCCAAAAATTGAACAGTTGTCTACTTTTTATGAAAAGCCTAGTTTGGTTGTAGCAGTAGATAACTCTAATTCTATATCGTTCTTAAACCAAGATTCTTTAGTTGAAAATATAGTCGGTAAAATACGAAACCATCAAGAATTAAATGAAAAATTTAATATTGATTTTTATGCTTTTGGAAATGAATTGAAGCTTTCTGATAGCTTGTCATTTCAAGATAAACAAACCAATCTTGACAACTTATTTGATGGTTTAAATGATGTTTATAAACAAACGGTTGCTCCAACTATTATTTTGTCTGATGGAAATCAAACCTATGGTAGCGATTATAGTTTTGCAACAAGAGCATATAAACAGCCTATTTTCCCTGTAATATTGGGTGATACAGTAGCGCACATCGATTTAAAGATAGAGCAATTAAACGTCAACAAATATGCATTTTTGAAGAATAAATTTCCTGTTGAGGCTATAGTCGTTTATAATGGTGATGAAGAGTTCAACCCAAAATTTACAGTTAAAAGTGGTAGCTCTACGGTTTATTCGTCAGTATTAAAGCTCGATAAGAATAGCAATTCAGCTGTTGTGAATTTTACACTGCCGGCAAATAAAGTTGGGACATTTTCTTATCAAGTTAGTGTAGAACCCATAACAAGTGAATTAAATACACAAAACAATATTAAAAATTTTGCTATTGAGGTTGTGGATGAGAAATCTAAAATAGCAATTGTTAGCGATTGGCTTCATCCAGATATTGGCGCCTTAAAAAAGAGTATTGAAAGTAATCAACAGCGAACAGTAAGTATTTTAACTGCAAAAGAATACGAAAATCAAATTAACGATTTTCAATTAGTTGTTCTATATCAGCCTAACAATCGCTTTAAGTCAATTTATGAAAAACTTGAGGCTTCTAAAAGTAATAAATTGGTTATTACAGGTACAAAAACTGATTGGAATTTCTTAAATCAAGTGAATTCATTTTACACGCAAAAAAACTCGGCACAAACAGAAAATTATTTAGCATCACCAAATCAAAATTACAATGTATTTATTATAAATGAGCTAGATTTTGAATCCTTTCCGCCTTTAAAATCAAAATTTGGTAATGTTGAGTTTACGATTCCTTTTGAAACCGTGTTATTTAAAAAAATAAGAAACACAACAACCAACAATCCATTGATGGCTAGTTTTGAAATAAATGGAAGGAGAGAAGCCATTATTTTTGGAGAAGATATTTGGAAATGGCGAGCACAGTCCTTTTTAAATAAAAATTCGTTTAATCCTTTTGATAATTTCACAGGAAAGTTGGTTCAATATTTATCTACAAATAAACGCAAAGAACGCTTGACTTTAGACTATAATTCTTTTTACGAAGGCAACTCAAACGTGATTATTAAGGCACAGTATTACAATAAAAACTATGAATTTGACAATCGTGAAAATTTAGTTGTTTCTGTAATGAATGACAGTACAAAAGTTGTTAGAGATTTTCCGTTTGTTTTGCGAAATAATAATTTTGAAGTCGATTTAAGTAGTTTACTACCTTCAGATTATAGTTTTACTGTAAAAACCACAACGGATAATTTAAGTAAATCAGGTAAATTTAAAATCCTGGAATATAATATTGAGGAACAGTTTTTAAATGCCGATGTAACAAAAATGCAGGCATTGGCTAATAATAGCTATGGAAAAGCCTATTTCCCTAATACATCTCAAGATTTGATTAGTAGTTTATTAAATGATAATCGCTTTGTAGCTATTGAGAAAAGCACAAAAAATACAGTACCTTTGATAGATTGGAAATATTTACTTGCCTTAATAGCTATGTGTTTAGCTTCGGAATGGTTTATTAGAAAATATAACGGACTTATTTAATTTAAAATTTCAAAAATGGAAAAATTGCCAAAAATTGGGTTGCCAATTATTATTACAGTTATAGTCTTATTTGTTCTTGTTACAAAATCTATTGTAACTATTGATTCTGGTTATGCTGGAGTTTTATATCAGTTGGGTGGAGGAGTAGATCCCGATAGCGATCCTCTTGGAGAAGGGATTAATTTCGTAGCACCATGGAATAGTGTTATTGAGTACGAGGTACGACAACAGGAAATACCAGAGAAAATGTCAGTTTTGTCTTCAAACGGATTGGATATTAAATTGGATGCTTCAGTATTATATCAGCCAAAGTACTCACAATTGCCACGATTGCATAAAGAAAAAGGAAAAGATTACCTGCAACGTGTTTTACAGCCAGCGGTTCGTTCTGCAGCTAGAAGTGTAGTAGGGCGCTATACACCAGAGCAGTTGTATTCTACGAAACGTGACGCCATTCAGGCAGAAATTTATGAAGAAACCAAAAAAATTGTTGAAGATCAATACATTCAATTGAATAGTATTTTAATTAGAGATGTTACACTACCTCCAACTATTAAAGATGCAATTGAGCGCAAATTAAAACAAGAGCAAGAATCGTTGGAATATGAATTTAGATTGGTTACAGCCCAAAAAGAAGCCGAACGCCAACGTATAGAAGCTCAAGGTAAAGCAGATGCAAACAGAATATTAAGCGCCTCGTTAACTGATAAGATTTTACAAGACAAAGGTATTGAAGCCACCATTAAATTATCGGAGTCACCAAACTCAAAAGTAATCGTTATAGGTTCTGGCGATTCAGGAATGCCTATTATACTTGGTAATCAGTAGAGTTCAAAAAAAACCTAAAAACATTTGGATATATAAAATTATTTTTTGAAAATTTGTTCGGAAGAAAAAGACAAATGAATTTTATTCAATTACATCATCATCATTTTCATACTTGCACTCAAGCGAGCTGAAGATGTATTGAATAAAAACCAAGATATTTTTAAAACCGTTTGAGTAAATCAAGCGGTTTTTTATTTCTATCACATTAGAAATCTCTCCAAAAGATTTACTCAGACAACAAAAAAAGAATAATGAGTAAATTAAAAATTGCAGTTCAAAAATCGGGTCGGTTACACGACGATTCAATGAAAATCCTTAAGGAAATAGGTATTTCAATAGACAACGGTAAAGATCAACTTAAGGCATCAACCAGAAATTTTCCTTTAGAAGTATTTTATTTGAGGAATGGTGATATACCACAATATCTTAAAGATGGTATTGTAGATGCTGCTATTATTGGAGAAAATGTCCTTATAGAAAAAGGGAATGGAATTTCAATAATTGAGAAATTAGGTTTTTCTAAATGTAAAGTTTCTATAGCCATTCCTAAATCACAAACCTTTATATCTATAAAAGATTTACAAGGAAAGCGCATAGCTACATCTTACCCAAATACTGTAAATCATTTTTTGGCTAAAAACAAAATTAAAGCAAAATTGCATATTATAAATGGGTCAGTTGAGATAGCGCCTAATATTGGATTGGCTGATGTTATAGTAGATATTGTATCTAGTGGCAACACGCTATTTAAAAATGGTTTAAAAGAAGTAAAGGTGTTACTAAAGTCAGAAGCCGTTTTAGCGGTCTCACCAAAAATATCTGATGAGAACCAAGCTATTTTGGATAAAATTCAATTTAGACTTCAATCCGTCTTAAAAGGAAGACAAAACAAATATGTTTTACTGAATGCCCCAAATGAAAGGCTAGATGCAATTGTTAGTATTCTACCTGGAATGAACAGTCCAACAATACTGCCTTTGGCAAAAGAAGGTTGGAGTTCCCTTCACTCTGTAATTAATAAAAATGAATTCTGGGATGTAATTAATGAGCTCAAGGATAATGGTGCAGAAGGAATTTTAGTTTGCCCAATTGAAAATATGGTATTATGATAGTAATTGAAAACCCAAAAAAAGAAAATTGGTCAAGAATATTAAAACGACCCACCCAAACGGTTCATGATATAGAAAATACAGTAAATCTAATTTTTGATGATGTGAAACGTAACGGAGATCAAGCAGTTTCTAAATATACTTGTATGTTTGATGGTGCAATTTTAAATGATTTTAGGGTTGCCAAAGCTGAAATTGATTTAGCTAATTCGCGTATATCCGATGATTTAAAAGCGGCTATTCAAGTTGCAAAATCCAATATCACAAAATTCCACATAGCTCAAAAAACTAAGCGTATAGAAGTCGAAACCACAACTGGGGTTAAATGTTGGCAAGAAAAAAGGGCTATTAATAAAATAGGATTATACATACCTGGAGGAACAGCACCTTTATTTTCTACGGTTTTAATGTTAGCAATCCCAGCTAATATTGCAGGCTGTGAAGATATTGTTTTGTGTACACCGCCCAATAAGAATGGAAAAATTGCAGATGAAGTTTTATATGCAGCAAATTTATGTGGCATAACCAAAATATTTAAAGTAGGAGGTATTCAAGCTATTGCAGCTTTAACCTTCGGAACAAATAGTATCCCAGAAGTGTATAAAATATTTGGTCCTGGAAACCAATTTGTTACCGTAGCTAAACAATTAGCTACGAAATACGGTATAGCTATAGACATGCCTGCAGGACCAAGTGAACTACTCATTTTTGCAGATAATGCTGCAATTCCAAGATATGTGGCTTCAGATTTATTAAGTCAAGCTGAACATGGAACAGATAGCCAAGTTATTTTAGTATCTACTTCTAAAGATTTGATTAAAAAAGTGACTTTAGAAATTAAAAAACAAGTTGTAGATCTTCCACGAATGGAAATCGCAAAAACAGCAATTAAAAACTCAAAAGCCATACATCTAAAATCTGATAGAGATGCTTTGCAATTAATAAACAGCTATGGACCAGAACACGTTATTATATGCTCTAAAAACGAAACATTTTTTGTTGATGGCATTCAAAATGCAGGTTCTGTCTTTATAGGTAATTACACACCAGAAAGCGCAGGTGACTATGCGTCTGGGACAAACCACACATTACCGACAAACGGATTTTGTAAAGCGTACTCAGGAGTTAATCTTGATAGTTTTACAAAAAGCATCACGTTTCAAAAAATAACTAAAGCAGGAATAAAAAATATAGGAAGTGTTATTGAGTTAATGGCAGAAGCAGAAGGCTTGAAAGCTCATAAGAATGCGGTTTCTTATCGACTAAAAGACTTAAAACAATGAATATAGAACTTTTAATAAGAGGCAATGTAAAATCACTAAAACCGTACTCATCTGCTAGAGATGAATTTAAGGATATATCAAGCGATTTGGTTTTTCTAGATGCTAACGAAAATCCTTTTGATAATGATATGAATCGTTATCCAGATCCCCAACAATTTGTTTTAAAAAACAGGTTGTCTGAAATTAAGAATATTCCAATTAATAATATTTTGTTAGGTAATGGGAGTGATGAAATTTTAGATTTAATTTTTAGAGTGTTTTGCGAACCAAATCAGGATAAAGTAATCACGTTACCACCTACCTATGGAATGTATAATGTATTGGCAAATATCAATGCAGTAAAAAATATTGAAATTCCGTTGCGCAGTATAGATTTTCAGCCCGATATTGATGAAATTTTAAGAGCCGCGAATAAGCGTACTAAACTTTTGTTTTTATGTTCTCCAAATAACCCAACAGCCAATAGCTTTAATCCAGAGTTAGTTGAAAAATTATTAAACCAATTTAAAGGTATAGTGATTATTGATGAGGCCTATATAGATTTTTCAAAGCAAGAAAGTTGGTTAAGCAGGCTCGATGAATTTCCAAATTTAATTGTAACACATACTTTATCAAAAGCATATGGAATGGCAGGAATTAGACTTGGTATTTGTTACGCTTCAAAAACTATTACAGATGCATTACATAAAATTAAGCCACCATACAATGTAAATGAATTAACGCAACAAAAGGCTATAAAACGACTAATGAACAGTTCAAATGTTGTTCAAGAGGTAAATTATTTAATAGAACAAAAAGCACAATTAGTCGAGCAATTAAAACACATTGAATGTATTGAAAAAATATTCCCATCTGATGCCAATTTTATTTTAATAAAAGTTGATAGTGCAATTAAACGATACAATCAACTTATTAAAAAAGGCATTGTTGTCAGAAATAGGACAAATGAAACCAATTGCGATAATTGCTTGCGCATTACTATTGGAACAGAAAAAGAGAACAAAAAATTAGTAAAAATTTTCAATGAATTTAAATAAAATGGTCAATCCAAACTTATTGTGAAATCCATAATAGAGTATAAATCAAATAGATTCCTGATTTTACAATATAAACAAGATAAATATGAAAAAAAGAGTATTATTTATAGATAGAGACGGCACACTTATTAAAGAACCAGCAGACGAGCAAATAGATAGTTTTGAAAAGCTAGTGTTTTATCCAAAAGTATTTCAATACTTAAGTAAAATTGCAAAAGAACTTGATTTTGAAATAGTAATGATTACAAATCAAGACGGATTGGGAACAGAAACCTATCCAGAACAAACATTTTGGCCAGTTCACAATTTTATATTGAAAACATTTGAAGCAGAAGGCATTGTTTTTAAAGAACAATTTATTGATAGAACTTTTGCAAATGAAAATGCACCAACTCGTAAACCAAATACGGGTTTACTAACTCAATATTTTTCTAATGATTACGATTTAGAAAATTCATTTGTTATTGGTGATCGCCTTACAGATGTAGAACTGGCAAAGAACTTAGGGGCTAAAGGTATCTTTATAAATAATAATACCAATTTAGGCGCCAATGAGATTACCGTTCATGGAGATGAGCTAGATTCGTTTATAGCATTGGAAAGTAATGATTGGGAGAGAATATACATATTTCTTAAAACCAAAAATAGAACAGGCAGTATTAAACGAAATACAAACGAAACGAATATTGAAATTTATTTGAACCTAGACGGAACTGGAAAAAGCAAAATAGACACAGGTATTGCGTTTTTCGATCACATGCTGGATCAAATAACTAGACATGGTCAACTAGATTTAAATATTAAGGTTAACGGTGATTTAGAGGTTGATGAACACCACACCATTGAAGATACTGCAATAGCGTTAGGCGAACTATTTGCAATTACGTTAGGCGATAAATTAGGCATAGAGCGCTATGGTTTCTCTTTGCCTATGGATGACTGTTTGGCACAAGTTGCTATTGATTTTGGAGGAAGAAACTGGTTGGTCTGGGAGGCTGATTTTAAACGTGAAATGGTTGGTAAAATGCCTACAGAGATGTTTATGCACTTTTTTAAATCGTTTACAGATGGCGCCAAATGCAATCTCAACATTAAAGCAGAAGGTACTAACGAACACCATAAAATAGAAGCCATTTTTAAAGCCTTTGCTAAAGCTATAAAAATGGCAATAAAGCGCGATGTAGAAAGAATGATTCTACCATCCACTAAAGGCGTATTATAATGAATGTTGTAATCATAAATTATGGTGCTGGAAATATAAAGAGTATACAATTCGCGTTCAAAAGACTGGGAGTTGATGCCATTTTATCAAATAATCCTGAAAAAATTGAATCGGCAGATAAGATTATATTTCCTGGTGTGGGAGAAGCGAGTTCAGCTATGAAAATGCTTAAAAACAGTGGTCTCGATATATTGATTCCAAAACTTAAGCTACCTGTTTTGGGAATTTGTTTAGGCATGCAACTTATGTGCCTGGAAACTGAAGAAGGCAATACAGAAGGACTCGGGATTTTTAACACGAAGGTTAAACGATTTAGTACAAGTTCAAAGGTGCCTCAAATGGGATGGAATACTATTTATAATTTAAAATCTGAATTATTTAAAAATGTAAATGAATATGAATTTATGTATTTAGTGCATAGTTATTATGCTGAAAATTGTCAAGAGTGTATATCAACAACCAATTATCAATTAGAGTATGCTTCTGCTTTGCAAAAAAATAATTTTTATGGTGTACAATTTCATCCAGAAAAAAGTAGTCAGGCAGGAGAACAAATTTTAAAAAATTTTTTAGAATTATGAGAATAATACCAGCAATAGATATTATAGAAGGAAAATGCGTTAGGCTTAAGAAAGGTGATTATAGCACCAAAAAAGTATACAACGAAAACCCACTGGAAGTAGCGAAGCAATTTGAAGATTCTGGTGTAGAGTATCTTCATTTAGTAGATTTAGATGGGGCTAAAGCAAAACATATTATTAACTATAAAGTATTAGAAATGATAGCTTCAAAAACAAATTTGAAGATTGATTTTGGAGGAGGATTAAAATCAGACGAGGATTTACAAATTGCCTTTAATTCTGGGGCGAAACAAGTTACTGGCGGTAGTATTGCGGTTAAGCATGAAGACACCTTCAAAAATTGGATTTCACGTTATGGAGCTCAAAAAATAATTCTTGGAGCTGATTGTAACAAGCAAAAAATTGCTATAAGTGGATGGACAGAAAAGAGTAATATTAATGTAATACCATTCATTAAAAAATACCTAGAGGCTGGAATTACTTATGTGATTTGTACTGATATTTCTAAAGATGGCATGTTAGAGGGGGCATCAGAAGAGCTCTACAAAAGAATAATAAAATATTGCCAAACAAATCTAAATACGTTATCTCTAAATTTAATAGCTTCTGGAGGAGTAACTAAAATTGAAGACCTACAAAATCTAAAGAGTATTGGTTGTGAAGGAGCAATCATAGGAAAAGCTATTTACGAGAATAAAATATCATTAAGAGAACTGGAAAATTTTATTATTAATGCTAACTAAAAGAATCATTCCTTGTTTAGACATTAAAAACGGACGAACCGTAAAAGGCATCAATTTTATGGATTTACGTGATGCCGGTGACCCTGTTGCTTTAGCCAAGAAATATGCAACGATAGGAGCTGATGAATTAGTGTTTTTAGATATTTCGGCTACAAGAGAAGGACGTAAAACTATGCAAGATCTAGTTTTAAAGGTGGCGGAACAAGTAAATATTCCTTTTACTGTGGGTGGTGGTATTTCATCTGTAGAAGATGTGGATATATTGCTTAAAAATGGGGCTGATAAAATATCGGTAAACTCATCAGCAGTGAAGCGTCCAGAATTAATAAACGAGTTGGCCAACAGGTATGGAAGTCAATGTGTTGTTGTGGCAATTGATGCAAAAAAAAATAATGATGAATGGATAGTTTATTTAGCCGGTGGAACTATTCGTACAAAACTCAATCTATTTGATTGGGCAAAAGAGGTCGAACAACTTGGTGCTGGAGAAATATTATTCACTTCTATGAATAATGATGGAACTAAAAAAGGTTTTGCAAATGGTGCATTAGCCAAATTATCAACACTCGTTAATATACCAATAATAGCATCTGGTGGAGCGGGCACAGTTCAGCATTTTACTGATGTTTTTAGAAGAGGTAATGCCGACGCAGCTTTAGCAGCAAGTGTATTTCATTTTGGTGAAATTGATATTATTGATTTGAAGCAAGAACTAAAGAATAAAAATATAGAAGTTAGGCTATGAATATAGATTTCAACAAAAATAACGACGGACTAGTTCCAGCAATTATACAAGACGATGTAACTAACGCTGTACTGATGTTAGGTTATATGAATAAAGAAGCTTTAGAAAAAACAAAGTCAACCAAGTTGGTGACGTTCTTTAGCAGAACTAAAAATCGACTATGGACAAAAGGCGAGGAGAGTGGCAATGTACTTAACCTTGTATCTGTTAAATCAGATTGTGATCACGATTCGCTACTTATTAGAGTAAATCCAGAAGGACCAACTTGTCATAAAGGATCTGATACATGCTGGAATGAAGAAAACAAATCAAAACATGGATTTATCTCCAAATTGGAATCTATAATTGAAAACAGAAGAAATAATTCTTTAGAAGATGAATCTTACGTGGCATCATTATTTGCAAAAGGCATTAATAAAATAGCGCAAAAAGTAGGTGAGGAAGCTGTGGAATTAGTTATCGAATCTAAAGACGACAATAATGATTTGTTTTTAAATGAAAGTGCTGATTTACTCTTTCATTATTTAATTTTATTGCAAGCTAAAGGTTATAAATTATGTGATATTGAAAAGGTCTTAAAAAAAAGGCATTAGAATTTCTAATGCCTTTTTTAATCTTTATAGATTCAATTATGAAATCCAACCTTTAGCAGCAGATTTTTTTGAGAACCATACTAAAAATAAACAGATAACAATAATCATGATAGGCATGATTGTCCCTGAAAATTGATCCATAGTTGTAGGCCCATCAGTTGTGAACCACCATATTTGCTGAATTGTCGCTGTCAAAAAAGATAAAATTAAAACATTAGTGGCTAGCTTTTTTCTTAAAAGCAATAATAAACAACCAATTGCTCCAGCAAAAACAGCTATAGCAAATAGTGCAGTTACCCAAGTTGGTCTAGCATCAAGTAAAGCAATTTGTTCAGGTGTCATTTGAGACATAACAGCTTCTGTTCTGTAAGCCTGTTGAATATAGGCATTAACACCCATTAAGTTCCATAACAAAGCAATAATGCTTACAATCCAAAACCAGATTGCAGGTTTGTTTGATTCAGTCATTTTTTTAAGTATTTAGTTAGTTTATATATTACAATTTATAAAAAATTTGTTAGATACTTAAAATACAGTAATTTCGAACGGTTTTAAAATTCTATAAAGTGTTTGAAAAAAAGCGTTTCTATTATCTTATTAAATGTCAATACTTGGGTTACAGATTCCATGGTTGGCAAAAGCAGCCTAATTTAAAAACGTTGCACTTAATGATAGATAAAACCTTAAATTATATATTAGAAGGTATACGTTTTAAAACACTGACTTCAGGTAGAACAGATGCCATGGTTTCTGCTAATGAAGCAGCTTTCGAATTGTTTATATACCACCAAATTGAAGACCTTAATGTTTTTTTAGAGCTGTTTAATTACAACTTGCCCCAAGACATTCGTGCTTTAAGTATTGAGCCTGTTACAGAAAACTTCAATATCATTCAAGATTCAAAAGTTAAAGAGTACCTCTATGTTTTTGCTTGTGGTGGTAAGTTCCATCCGTTTTGCGCACCTATTATGACAACAATTCTAGATGATTTGGATGTCGAGCAAATGACAATCGCAGCTAAACTGTTTGAAGGGAAACACTATTTAAAATCGTACTGCTATAAAGCTACAGACAAAGGTGTTTATGATAGGGAAATTGATGTTTGCGAAATAACAGAAAACAAAACGTTTACTGCAAGTTTTTTTCCTGAAGAATCTTATTTGTTACGTGTAAAAGGCAAAGGTTTTATGCGTAACCAAATAAGGCTAATGATGGGAGTGCTAATACAAGTCGGTAAAGGCGAGTTATCGCTTCAGGATGTAGAGGACAGTCTACATCCTAATCATAATATACCAATAAACTATATCGCTCCAGCTTCGGGATTAATCCTAAATAAAGTTGAATTTATATAGAAATACTTGATGTAATTTCTGTTAAATTGTTTAACAGTACCATATTTCCTTTAACATAATTTAAGTTAAATAAATCTTAATGCCGTTAAAGCTTGTTAAATCGCTTGACATTTCTCATCTAGCCCATAGTTTATACTCGTAATTAATGTAAAACCAAAAAAGAAAGTAAGATTATGAGTTATTTGAATATGAAAGATGAAAATCTAATACCAGTTGTTGAAGAATTAAATACACTATTAGCAGATTACCATATATACTATCAAAAGTTAAGAAGTAACCATTGGAATATTTTGGGCAAGAACTTCTTTGATTTGCATATGAAATTTGAAGAGATGTATAATGACGCTAAAGTAAAAATTGATGAAATAGCAGAGCGAATATTAACATTACGATTTCATCCAATGAGTACATTCAAAGATTATTTTAAAGTGTCTGCCATAACAGAAAAAGACAATTTAAAGACCGATGTTGATATGGTAAAAGAAACATTAAGTGACCATAAAATTCTTTTAAAGCAAATGAGTCAAGTAATTAAAAAAGCGGAATCTGTTTCAGATGAAGGAACAATTGATTTGATAGGTGCTTACATTAGAGAATTGGAAAAAACAAGCTGGATGTTAGATGCTTGGTTAAAGGACACTAAAGACTCTTTAAAAGAAGCGCCTATGGAAGTTTAGTATATGCCTAACTGAATTATTAACGACTAAAAGCATTGAACAATGAAAGAGCAATTAGCAGAAGCATTTGGTAATTTAGTAAGCAAATTAAAAGGTTGGTTTAATACAATAGTGGAATATCTTCCTAATCTTTTACTAGCATTAATAGTATTAGCGACTGCTTTTTTTATCGCTAAATATGTAAACAAGCTTACTAAAAAAATCGTAGACAAACGTGTTAGTGATGAAGCGGTAAGTAGTATGATTTCTAGAATAACTGCTGTAGTAGTTGTTTTAGCCGGATTATTTCTAGCGTTAGGAATAATGAATTTAAACAAAGCACTTACATCATTGTTAGCTGGTGCCGGTGTTGCAGGTTTAGCCATTGGTTTGGCCTTACAAGGGACCTTGGCGAATACCATTTCTGGAATTATTCTATCGTTTAGAAAGAAAATTCAAATTGGTAACTGGGTAGAAACCAATGGATATTCGGGTGAAGTAATAGATATTAATATGAAAGATTTCACTTTAAAGGAAGCCGATAACAATATAGTGGTCATTCCTAATAAGATGATTCTTGAAAACCCACTTAAAAATTATTCATTAACAACAAAAATGCGTGTGTTTTTAGAATGTGGTGTTAATTACGATTCTGACCTTGAACAAGTAGAATCATTAACTAAAAAGGTTATTGCTAAAACTTTTGAACAAGTAGAATCTGCTGAAGATGTAGAATTTTACTTCACAGAATTTGGTGATAGCTCAATTAACTACTTATGCCGCTTTTGGATTGATGCAGAAAGCATGTTGGAAAAACTGCGTGCTAAAACACAGGCCATTATCGAGATAAAAAAAGCTTATGATAAAGCTGGTATAATTATACCATTCCCAATTCGAACTTTACAATTTGACAACAAACTAAAGTTTGAAAATCCTGTCAAATTTCAAGAAGAATTCTCTAATAACTAGAGTAGGCTAAAAATAAAAGCCTTAATACTAATTTAAAAAACAAAAATTATGTTACGTTGGACAATCACATTTGTAATAATTGCAATTATAGCTGGAATACTTGGCTTTGGTGGAATAGCTGGAGCATCAGCAGGAATTGCTAAAATATGTTTCTTTGTTTTCTTAGTACTGTTTGTTTTATCCTTACTAAAGGGTTTATTGAGCACTAAATAGAAACAAAAACAAGAGATTATTAACCATTAAAATTAAATACGATGAAAAAAATATTAGTAGCATTTGTTTTCTTATTCGCTGTATCAACTGTGTTTACAGGATGTAGAGATGAAAAAGAACCAAGTGAAAAAATTGAAGAAACAGTAGAGGAAGTTGGAGATGATGTAGAAGATGCTGCAGATGAAGTTGGCGATGCCGTTGAAGATGTAGTAGACGATTAATTACCATTTCCTTATTTGAAACTATATTATTAACCTTAAAAACTATTTAACAATGAAAAATTTAATTTATATATCAGTATTCTTAATTTCTGGTGCTCTATTTGCACAAGAAAAACCAAAAGACATGTCTGAAACAACTGAAGTAAAAACCGTTAAGATTAACAATGGCGAGAAGGTTGTAGAAAACAAAATTAAAGTAACAACAAAAGAAGAAAAGAAAATAAAGCTTGATAAGGCTGATGCCGGAAAAGTAAATCAGGATATGGTTATTCATGACGATAAAACGGTGACTAAAACCATTGCAATTGATAATGATAATGATCCGTTTTACGATTCTGAAATTGAGTTGGTAACTTATATTAGAAATGGAAAGGAGTATGATTTTATAAAAAAATCTAACGGATTTTCGGTAACTAGCAATAGTTCTAAAAGTGTTTTTGGTAATGCCTTAAAAACAAGTTTGGATGACAGATATTATATTTTTAACAATAAGGATTATTCGGGCATTGGGTATTTTACAGACGAAGGAAATTTCGTTATAGAATATTATGATACGGAATCCAATTCTTTAATGACAACTAAATTTATGACTCTAAAGTCTAGTAAATAATAGACTGTTATAGATTAATAACAATGCCTCAATTTTATTGAGGCATTTTTTTATAACTTTATAAAAAATATTTGGTATGAAAACACTTTCCAAAGGCGTCTTAAACTTTTTAAAGAAATTAGAAAAAAATAATAATCGTGACTGGTTTAACGATAACAAAAAAGAATTTAAAGCATTAGAAACACAAGTAAAGGCTTTCTATAATGAGCTATTTACTATGCTAAAGACTCACGATGATGTTGACAGTTCCAAAATATTTAGAATATACCGTGATGTTCGCTTTTCAAAAAACAAACAGCCTTACAAAACACATTTTGGCGGCTCATTTCATAGAAAAAAACCGCAGCTTAGAGGTGGTTACTATTTGCATATTGCTCCAAACAATGAATCGTTTATCGCTACAGGTTTTTGGGAACCTAATAAAGATGACTTGTTAAGAATGCGAAAGGAGTTTGAAATGGATGCTTCGGAAATGAGGGATATTATGAATGAGGTTTCTTTTAAAACTATTTGGGGGAATTTGGTGGGCGACGAACTAAAATCAGCACCAAGAGATTTTGATAAAAATCATCCAGACATAGATTTAATTAGAAAAAAACAATACATTTTTACCAAAAAATATAAGGATTCAGAGGTCTTGTCCAATAATTTCTTGGACGAAGTTAATAATTCGTTTAAGGCTGTTAGACCTTTTTTTGATTACATGAGCGATGTACTCACTACAAATCTAAATGGCGAATCACTTATCAAATAGCTTCTAAAACTGTATCTTTTTGGAATAATTGAATGTCGCTAATAAAACGCTCCTTAACAATATTCATCATACGTTTATTCAAAGCTGAAGAGTTGGTTATATAAAAACTATATTCCTCTACAGTAAATTGACCAATTATCATTCCTTTTAGTGAGTTTCTAAACTTCATGTCTTTGTGAATAGCATTTTCAATGTAGTGAATCTGCTTTTCAACAGATAAACCATAAAAAACATTTTTGTGCTTGGCAGCATAGTTTTTAAATACAGCCACAAACAAATCACTTTGCATTTTAATTATAGGTCGTAAAGTCTTGTTTTGAAAACGTTCATCAGGACTCATGGTGTCAAAAAATAATGCCGATGAAATTTCTGGTCGGCATTGCAATAGGCTTGTAGATCGGTTCATGATTTTAGTTTTATTAAAAATATAAATTCAAATAGCTTATACCGGTCAACTTCAATTTCAATATTAACAGCGTTATCAACAATAGATTCTTTGCATTTTAAAATCAAGCTTAATTATTTAAAGTATTTTATTTTAATAATTGTAACCATTATCTTTGGTTAAAACCCGATAAAATGAAGTTTGGAAGCGTTGACAATCCTGAAAGCATAGATTTTACTCTAAAACCCGATCATATTGATACAGCACGGGTATTGAATAGGGTAAAAGATGATAATGTTCCCAGTATATATGTTGGTTGTGCCAAATGGAACAAAGCCGATTTGAAAGGTTTTTATCCCAGAGGAACTAAAGATGAATTAGGCTATTATTCCAGACAGTTTAATGCCATAGAATTGAATGCAACGTTTTACAGGATTTTTTCTCCAGAACAATTTGCAGCATGGTATGAGAAAACACCAGAAGGTTTTAAGTTTTTCCCTAAGCTCAATCAGGAAATTAGCCATTGGAAACGTCTAAACGACGTACAAGCTGTTGTTGAAAATTACCTCTACAATGCGTCCAATCTAAAAGAAAAGTTGGGAACAATTTTTTTGCAGATGCACAATAATTTTGCGCCAAAAGATTTTGACAGGGTGGTCCACTTTGTTGAAAGTTGGCCAAAAGAGTTGCCATTGGCCATTGAGTTTAGGCATACTGATTGGTACAATGATGAAGCCGTTTCAAATCAATTGTATGATTTACTGGAATCCAATAATATTTCAAACGTTATTGTTGATACTGCTGGAAGAAGAGATCTAATGCACATGCGATTAACCAACCCAACAGCATTTGTTAGGTACGTTGGCGCTAATCATCCGAGTGATTATTCACGATTAGATGATTGGGTTACTAGGTTAAAAGAATGGCAAGAGCAGGGCATAAAGGAAATAGATTTTTTTGTACACCAAAATATAGAGAAAGAATCACCTTTGCTTTCTGCCTATTTTATAAAAAAATTAAATGCTGAATTAGGGTGTAATTTGAAAATCCCCAATGATGATTCGCAACAAACCTTACTTTAAAACATGAGATTTCACACAAGAAAATGGGTAAAACCTGAAGACTTAAATCCTAACGGGACATTATTTGGTGGTCGATTATTGGCTTGGATAGATGAAGAAGCAGCCTTGTATACTTTAATTCAGCTTGAAAATAAACGTATTGTTACCAAATTTGTATCAGAGATCAATTTTATGAGTTCTGCTAAACAAGGTGATATAGTTGAGTTGGGAATGGAGGTTGTTAAATTTGGTAAATCTTCAATCACTTTGCGCTGTGAAGCCAGAAATAAAATGACCCGAGAAACCATATTGACCATAGATAAAATTATAATGGTAAATCTGGATGAAAAAGGAAAACCAAAACCTCATGGTAAAACCCAAGTTGAATTTGTAAAGGATAGATTGGAAACAGATTAGTTTACCTTACCAGAAATATCCTCAAAAATCTCAAGTTGAAAGTAGGGTACAGCGGCTAGTAAATGATCAAAAATATCGGCCATAATGTATTCGTAGTTTGCCCAACGTTTATCACTGCTAAAGGCATAAACCTCTAAAGGAATTCCTTTTGAATTTGGCGCAAGCTGTCTAATCATAATGGTCATATCTTTATTAATGGCAGAATGGTTGGTGACATATTCTTGTGCATATTTTCTAAATACACCTAGATTAGTTAGGTTTCTACCATTAATTAACAATTCTTTATTGGCGCCAATTTTTTCATTGTAAGCATTAATATCGTCTTGTCTAGATTCAATATAATTACTTATTAAATCTATTGTTTTAAGTTTTTGAATATCCTCATCCGTTAAATAGGTAATACTATTGGCTTTGATTGTTAATGACCTTTTTATTCGTCTTCCGCCAGACTCTTCCATGCCGCGCCAATTGGTGTACGCTTCACTAATAAAAGCATAAGTTGGAATAATAGTTATGGTTTTATCAAAATTTTGAACTTGTACATTATTCAAATTTATAGCAATAACATCACCATCAGCGCCATATTTTGTCATAGTTATCCAATCTCCAATTCTAATAGTGTCGTTAACGGCAAACTGAATACTGGCTACAAAACCCAAAATGGTATCCTTAAAAATCAATAGCATTACTGCAGATGCAGCTCCTAGTGTGGTGAAAAATTTTAGTATTGAAATATCAGTTACAATAACTACAGCTACAGCAATGCCTAAAACCCAAAGAGCAATCATTACAACCTGTATATAACTTGCTATAGGCTTGTCTTTTAATCTTTTTATACTTTGAAAATAAGACTCAAAGGTTTTTAAAACACTTCTAATAATCCAGATGATTAAAAAAACTGTGTAAAGTTTTAAAATGGTTTCTATGGGTTGCTCAAAATGCGGGTAATCATAAAATACAATTGGAAAGAATTTAATAGTTATTAGAAGCGGAACAATATGGGCAATATTCCTTGGAGCTTTATGTTTAACTAATAAATTATCAAAATTGGTAGAGCTTCTTGAGGCAAAATTATTAAACGCTTGAACCAATACTTTTCTTGTAATGAAGTCAGTAATCCATAACACTACAATTAGTATAACCAAAAGTATAGCCATGTTCAAAAACTCTGCTGTAGATTCAGATATATTTGAACTTATAAAATAATCGTAAAAAAAACGTGAGTATTTGGACATGTTTTTATTGTTTTAAATATGCTCTATCCACATAAAAAGTACCAAAAGGAATAATTGAAGCCAATAATACTACGCGCATTATTTTTTTATCCCATTTTAAATTTGCCCCAACTATTACAGCTAACACTATATAGGCAATAAACAGCAAACCATGAGGCATGCCAAGCCATTTTACATATTTTGGTTCATCTAAAAAGTATTTTATTGGAGTAGCAATAAATAGTAATAATATATATGAAATACCTTCAAAAAGTGCAATGACACGAAACAATTGTAACATAGGTTAAATTTTATAGGTACAAAAATACAATTCCTATAACTACAATTCTATAATTTTATGAATAAGTGTTTTTAATCTGTAAAAATCATACAATCAAGTCGGTTACCGATTAAAAGTTACGAATAACGAATATAATCGTTACAAGAGGTTGTAACGCATATTTTTAGCGCCAGAAACGAATATGTATTCAGTAGTGGCCTCAAAACTAGTAATATTAGCATCTAATCGTATAGTAACCATTTTATGTGTTATAATATTTCATTGTACCACTTTTTCTCAAACGACTTTAATTCCTGATCCAAGTTTTGAACAAGCTTTAATTGAAGCTAATATTGATTCCAATGGTTTTAACGGAAACATACTAAACACTGATGCCGAAGGCGTTATTACTCTAAATATTTTCAATAAAAATATAACCAGTTTAGAAGGCATTGAAGCTTTTATCGATTTAAAATATTTGTATTGCTATTTTAATAATATTGAGTATTTAAATGTTCAGAATAATTTAGAATTAGAGGTTTTGGATATTGAAAACAATAGTATTGAAGGGTTGGATATTTCAAACAATGTAAACTTAAAACAAGTTTACATCAGTAATAATCTATTGGATGAGCTTGATATTTCTAATAATTTAGAATTAGAGTTGTTATCCTGTAATTTGAACAATATTTCTGAACTTGATATATCTCAAAATTTAAATTTAGAAGTGCTTTGGTGTTACTCAAACAATCTTTCTGAACTGAATTTCAATAACAATGTATTATTGGAATCCTTGTTTTGTGGAGAAAATAATATTACAAATCTAGACATCAGTAACAACAGTTTATTGCAATCTATTTCATGTGGTGGCAATAATCTTCAAACATTAGATATTTCTAATTGTTTTGACTTAAAATATTTAGATGCTAGTGGTAATGATTTAAGTGAACTTGATATAAGCTCTAATGGGTTTTTAAAGCGATTATTATGTAACAACAATATTATTTCAGATTTTGAATTAAGCACAGCTGATGATTTGTTATTGTTTTATGCTAGTGGAAACCAATTGACAGAAATAGATTTATCTAATAATTCAGACTTAAAGTACGTACATCTTGATGGTAATAATCTGCATTCAGTTGATATACGTAATGCAATGAATTCTGAAATCTCTGATTTTAACGCAACAAATAATCCAAATATGACTTGTTTATTTGTTGATGATATAGATGCAGTGTATTTAAATGACTGGAATATAGATGCCGCAACAACTTTTGTGGAAACACCTCAAGAGTGTAATGCATTGAATGTTAAAGATGATATTAAAGCCGATATAGCTTTTGAAATGTACCCAAATCCAGTTACCGATATACTGAATATTAGTATAACGAATACTGCGAGCCATTTTGAGATTTACAACATAAATGGACAGTCAGTTATATCAAAAAGCTTAAACAAAGGTCTTAATCAAATAGATTTAAGTACCATTAGTTCAGGATTATATATGCTTAAAGTCTATTATGAGAATCAGTCCTTAATGAAAAAGTTAATAATAGACTAACTCCTTACTGCTTTATAACTTTTTTAATACTTACTATTTCATTTTGTGAATTACTTAATCTCACAAAATAGATGCCTTTTTGTAGTGAAGTTATTGTAACCTTTTGGTTGTTGGTCAAAATAGTATCGCTTTTTACAATTTTACCATCAATACTATATAGTTCCATTTTAAGAGGTTCATTTAAATGGTGCTTCACAGTAAATTCGTTTTCAAATGGAATAGGATAAATTGATATGATATCATCAATTTGGGCAAATTCATCAGTACTTAAAGTACCGTTAAAATAGCTTAAAGCTAAATTATAAGCTTCAACCCCAATTTCCTCGCCAATTATTCGTCCTCGAATATCATCAATAGGAGGATGAATGCCACCCCAAATACGTGATAAACTACATTGGTCTGATGCATCTCTATAAGTTGCCCATTGTAACGTTAAAGATTCTGAAGGCCCTTCTTCAAAAACCAAAAATTCATTCTGTGGCGCTTCAAAAGTTCCCATACCTCCAGGGAAATATGCGTCACCAGTCAATAATGTTAAAACTTCAGCACCTGCTCTTGAAAACGTAGAATGACCAGATACATAGCCAGCAAAAGGAGGAGTCACAAAAGTAGGTCTTTGGTACGGCCACCAATGCGTCCCTAAAATCCAATCTACATGTGCAACATCTGTATCTGGATCTGCAATAAAATCAGGACCTTTCCAAGCAAATATCTTTATCTGTCCAACGTTTTCATCACCAGAACCCGCAAGAGGATCGCCAGATTCAATAAGTTCAATTCTTCCAGGAACTAATGGTAAGCCATGAGGATCATAGTTGGGTAATGCTGCATTAGAACTTTGACCTTTCCCAGCCATATAGCGAATAGCCGAAATTGGTCGAATATAATCATAGTATCCTTTAACGCCCCAAGTGGTTACAGCACAATCATGCATAGCACCACCAAGTGTTAAATAACATTTTATATCCCATTCCAGATTACTTAAAATAGGGCCTTGACCATTAAAACGCTTTTCAATCAATGGATGATCACTAACATAATTCATAATGGTAAACCAATGACCAGGTGGAGTTTCAGAATCTGGACCATCAGCCCAAAATTCTGCAAGCACTCGTGCATAATCTCCTCGCTTAACCATTTGTGGAGTATAAGGCATATTTGTATAAGGATTTATGCTATGTCCAGTGCCAGGATCACCTCCTTCCATATAGTCATAAAAGGAACGGTATTCTTCAAATGTTTGTGGAAAATCATTAAAATTTACGTTTCCAACACCATTAGGCGAAATATCTATCATAGTTGCATCATTGGGGTCTAAATGTGAAGACCATGAAGCCACTAATGAAAAGTACCATTTGTAAGGGTCATCAAATCCATCTTCATTAGAGTTTTGTATTGTTGGTGGAGGACTGGGATTATGATAAATATAGCTGTCAAACCCATTGTTTAATACTTCAAGTTCATCACTCGTAAGACTAAACGGAACAACTTCACCCCATTCAGGGCTAACAAAATCTGGGGTATTTAAAGGGTAAACATTTCCACTTTGATCCACAAAAACATCAAAAGCTAATGGTTGCCATCTACTTGGGTCTATTGCAGTATTATCTTCATACAACTCTAAAACTAAAGGTGGATTTTGTGGTGAGTAATAAAGGTTATTGTATCCAGATTCTTCATGCGCACCATCTTGATTTCCAAAAGCTATTATTTCACTAGCCAAATAATTACCTAATGCAGCATAAGAGCCAGAACTATAATCAGTAGATGTCAATGTATCATCATAACCATAAGATGTAAAGTGATTATTAAATGCAGCTAATGTTTCTACAGAACCTGGTGAGTTTTGAAATCTATGGCTCAGTAATCGAAACATAGCATAACTTATAACCTCATGCCTTGCAGATTCTACATCACTAGGTGTAGCTATTCCATTAAAAGCACACGAGTAACCTCCAAAATTTTTACCCAAAAAAATTGTTTCAGCTTGTGGGTCAAACACAGCCCAGGCATCATACATAGCCAATGATGTGTGAAATAAATTCCGCGCATGAACAGTAGGTCTTGCAAAATCATTTCTAATAGCCTCTAACAATTGTTCATTCCATTCCCTAGCAACAGACTGTTGGGCTTGAGTTTTAAAAGTTAATAGAACAATTGTAAAGACTATGATACGGGTAATTTTATGCATGTTTTAAAATTTTTTTAAATGTATAAAAAAATGTTAATTATACTCTCTTTTCGTCGATTCTATCGATAAAAATCTGACATTTATAGATTAAGTTTTATTTCAATCAAAAATATTAAACCATGCGTATTTTAAAATTAAGCCTTTTTGCTATTTTATTGGTTGCTCTTTCTTGTAAAGACGATAAAGAAACAGCCCAAGCAGAAATAGTTGAAAAAGAATTTGCTATCGATTATGAAAAATTCACTTTAGATAATGGTCTTGAAGTCATCTTACACCAAGATAAAAGCGACCCTATAGTCGCAGTTGCCACTATCATGCATGTGGGTTCAAATCGTGAGAAACCAGGAAAGACAGGTTTTGCACATTTTTTTGAACATATGAGTTTCAACGATTCTGAAAATGTGCCTGTGGGGGCCAACAGGAAAATGATTCCAGAATGGGGAGGTAGCCGTAATGGAGGCACATCAAATGATTATACCGTGTATTATGAAGTGGTTCCAAAAGATGCTTTTGAGAAGATCATGTGGATTGATTCTGATCGCTTTGGATATATGATTAATACAGTTACCGAAGCGGCTTTAGAACGTGAAAAACAAGTTGTTAAAAATGAAAAGCGCCAACGTGTAGATAACGCACCTTATGGCTATACCGATGAAATTATTCGTTCAAATTTATATCCAGAAGGACATCCTTATAATTGGACAGTTATAGGCTCTTTACCTGATTTACAAGCTGCTACTATTGATGATGTTAAGGAGTTTTACAAGAAATATTATGGTGCTGCCAATGCTACGTTGGTTATTGCAGGTGATATAAATTTTGATGAAACCAAAGAACAAGTAGAGAAGTGGTTTGGTGAAATACCTAGTGGTCCTGAAGTTGAAAAGCAAAATCCAATGCTAGTGACTTTAAGCGAGACCAAATCATTGTATTTTGAAGATAACTTTGCCAAGTTACCAGAGCTTCGAATGGTTTATCCAACAGTTGAAGAATACAATAAAGATTCCTATGCACTTCAAATTTTAGGCCAATTGTTGAGTGGCAGTAAAAAATCACCGTTGTATAAAACAGTAGTTGAAGAACAGAAATTAGCGCCTAATATTGGAACTTATCAATATAGCAGTGAACTAGCTGGAGAGTTCATTTTCCGTGTACGTGCGAATGCTGGTACCGATCTAGATGCTGTACAAGCTGCAATCAATACTGGTTTGCAGAAGTTTGAAACCGAAGGTGTTAATGAGCGTGACTTAAAGCGCATTAAAGCGGAATTGGAAACCAACTTATATCAAGGAATTAGTACTGTTTTAAATAAAGCCTTTCAATTAGGACAGGATAATGAGTTTGGAGGAGACCCTAGTTATATTACCAAAACAGCGAAATTAACAAATGCAGTTTCGGCCGAAGACGTTATGCGTGTTTACAACCAATATATAAAAGGTAAGAACTATGTAATGACTAGCGTTGTACCGAAAGGTCAATTAGATTTAGCTGTTGAAAACTCTAATGAGGCAACCGTTTGGATTGAAGAAGTTAAACAGAACGTTGCCAGCGAAGAGGTTAGCCAAGGTGAAGAAGCCGAGTACGAAAAAACACCAAGCAAATATGATAGAAGTGAACCGCCGTTCGGTGATTTACCAAAATTTAAAATGCCTGATATTTGGACCGCAGAACTGGAAAACGGCATGGATTTATTTGGTATTGAAAACAACGAAATTCCATTAGTACAGTTTGATATTACTATTCCAGGTGGTCATGTATTAGATCCGGAAGGTAAAGCTGGAGTTGCTAATTTGTTGAGTGATTTAATGATGGAAGGTACTGCTACTAAAACACCAGCTGAATTAGAGGAGGCCATAGGTTTATTAGGTGCAAGTATTGGTATGTATAGTGCTAACGAAGATTTTCACATTACAGGTTCTTGTTTAACAAAAAACTTTGAAGAGACCATAGCATTGGTAAAAGAAATTCTTTTGGAACCACGTTGGGACGAAAGTGAATATGCACGATTAAAACAAGCTTTAGAAACAGGATTGAAAGATCGTGAAGCCAACCCAAATGCTATTGCTAGTCTGGCTTATAACAAATTATTGTATGGAGACGGCCATCCGTTTGCTGTACCAGGAAGCGGTATGTTGAATACCGTTGAAAATATTACAATGGATGATTTAAAAACCTATTATAAAAACTTGGTTCCGGCTAATGCGTCATTTCATATTGCAGGAGCCATTACTCCTGAAAAAACGAAGAACGTTTTAGCTACTCTAAATGATTGGACAGGAGAAGCACCAGAAATGTTAGATTACACTATTTCCGGTAACGATAAAAAGGACCTACTCTTCTTTATAGATGTTCCAGACTCTAAACAATCGGTTTTAAATATTGGAAAATTGGCATTATCAGCGAAAAATCCTGAAGCAAACAATCTAGATTTTGCCAACGAGATTATTGGTGGAGGCTCAAGTGGACGTTTGTTTCAAACCTTGCGAATTGAAAAAGGTTATACTTATGGCGCCTATTCTGGAGTTGGAAATAGTTTAGAAATTGCACCTTACACCGTTCGCTCAAGTGTACGAGCCAATGCTACTTTAAAATCCTTGGAAATTATTGAAGATATGTTAGTCACGTATGCTGAAAGTTTTGGTGAAGAAGAAGTCGAGTTAACTAAAAACAAGTTGTTAAAAGCCAATACCAGAGCTTACGAAAGTTTAGGAGCCAAGTTGAGCATTTTACGCAATATTAGCAAATATGGTTATGCCATGGATTATATAGAGCAAGACCAAGACGAACTTATTGCCATGACAGTTGACAATTACAAAAACATTATCAATAAATATCTAGTTGAGGACGATATGATTTATGTTGTTGTTGGTGACAAAGCCACGCAATGGGACGAAGTTCAAAAACTGGGCAAAACCGTTATTGAATTGGATATCTTTGGTAATCCTGTTATCTCAAAATAATAACTTATTAAATAATATAAATGCACAGTAGGCTTTTGTTTGCTGTGCATTTTTTATTTTAGCCTATTAAAAGCTGAAACTAAATGAAGAAATTACTACTTAATTTTCTCGTATTCTTTTTTACCTTCAATATTCAAGGACAAGAGAAAACATATTTAGATTATTTAAATGAAATAGCTTTTACTTATCCCGGATGTGAAAATGCTGAAGACAAAGACTCATGCTTTGAAAAAGCAATAGGTAATCTAATTATTAATGAATTAAATAAAAGTGAGGTTCTTTTTGATAAAGAAATTATCAAGCTATTAATTCGTGTTGACAATTTAGGAAATGCTACTGTTTTGGAAAATGAAGTTGAAAATCAACAATTAAAGCTCATTACCCATAAAGCACTTGAAAATATTCCGATCATAGAACCAGCATTCTCTAAAGAGAAATCTAAACCAATAACTCGGTCATGGGGTTTTTATGTAAGAATTAAAAGAGAAGAGGGAAAGTATTCTTTGATGGGAGCTAAAACTAAATTTGACCCAAAAAATACTCCATATCCAAATCTAGCTGACTGGGATTTTAAACATGCTGTTTGTGAAGGATGTGAAAAAGCTGAAGATTTTAAAAAATGTTTCAAAATAGCCATAAATAATCTGTTATACGAGCAACTTAAAAAAAGTAAATTTATAAAACATAAAATATCAAGTATTGTTGAAATAAATATTAATGAAAACGGAATTATCAATACCGTAATTAGCCATACTGGCAATACTTCTCTTGACAAGAAAATTGAAAAGATAATAAAGAATGATTTTATAATAATTAAACCTGCTAAACGAGGTGAAACAAAAATTAATGTAAGCTATTCAATTCCGATAGAAATAAATATTTAGTAATTACTTTTTTATTTTGAAAAACTCATTAAGCATACCAGAATACAACAAACCTATTTATCGTTTGGCTATCAAGCTCAACACTAATGGCGAACGCAGTGTATTGCAAGGGCATCCTTGGGTGTTTGAAAACAGTATTGTCAAACAGAACAAGGAAGGACAGACAGGAGATATTTGTATCATTTTCAGAAAACGTGATGATTCGGTTATTGGTATTGGTTTACATGATAAAACTTCACCTATTCGTATAAAAATGCTGCATCATGGCGGCTCGCAAAAAATTGATAGTGTATTTTTTAACAAGTCTGTTCAGAGGGCGTTTAAAAAACGGGAATTGCTTTTAAAAACCAATACCAACAGTTATCGTTTACTCTTTGGAGAAAATGATGGTTTTCCTGGACTCATAGCTGATGTTTATGCCAATGTACTGGTTGTAAAGTTGTATTCAGCTATTTGGTTTCCTTATTTAAAGCCAATTATTGAAAGTTTAATCGATATCTCTAAAGCAAAAACTGTTGTCGTAAGATTAAGCCGCAGTTTACAGCAAGCGGCTTCTATTTTAAAAGATGGTCAAGTTATTTACGGTAAATTAGAGAATGAGGTTGTTCAGTTTATTGAGCATGGTGTGCATTTTTCTGCTAATGTCATTAAAGGTCATAAAACGGGTTATTTTTTAGATCATAGACATAATAGAAAACGAGTAGGTGAATTAAGTAAAGGCAAAACCGTTTTAGATGTGTTTTCATATGCTGGTGGTTTTTCAGTTCATGCCTTGGCCAACCAAGCCAAAGAAGTTACAAGTTTGGATATTAGTAAACAGGCTTTAGAGATTGCAGTAGAAAATGGCAAGCTCAATGACTATTCTGGAAAACATTATACTATTGCTGGCGATGCTTTTGAAGAAATTGAAAAACTTATTCAATCCCAAAAAACCTTTGATGTGGTTGTGATTGATCCGCCTAGCTTTGCAAAACAACAATCTGAAATTTCTCTGGCCAAGAAAAAATATACTCAATTGGCTAGACTTGGAGAGAAGCTAACCGCAAAAAAAGGTCTATTGGTTTTAGCATCATGTTCGTCTCGTGTTTTAGCCGATTCGTTTTTTGATATCAATCAACAGGTTTTAAAAGCTACAAATCGAAAATTTAAAGTCGTTTTAAAGACGCAACACGACTCGGATCATCCTATAGGATTTCCTGAAGGTGCTTATTTAAAATGTGGATATTATAAATTCGATTAATCTTCAAAACGCCATGCTAAAATCCGTGATTGTTTTTGACCTTGAGCCATATTAATAATCTTGTAAGTTGCTTTTAGTTTGTCTAATTGCTTAATAAGTTTTGGCAAGTGAGATCCTTTAGCAACTAAAGTTGTAAACCAACCAACCTGTGCTTTAAACTGTGCACTTTCCTTTATCATACGCTTAATAAATAGTGCTTCACCACCATTGCACCATAATTCATGAGCTTGCCCACCAAAATTTAATTCAGAACTAGATTCACCCGTTAAATTACTCCATTTACGTTGCGTACCTTTTTGAGCTTCTATTGCAGATGCATGAAAAGGTGGATTGCACATAGTAAAATGATAGTACTCATTTGGTTTAATAATATTTTTAAAAATATGGGCAGGATTTTCTTGAAGGCGAATGTCTATATTTTCTGAAAGTGAATCATTTAAACTCACATTATGCCGTGAAATTTTAACAGCATCAAGATTAATATCACAACCAACCATTTTCCAATCATAAATTTGGGAAGCCAAAATAGGATAAATGCCATTGGCACCAATTCCTATATCTAATCCTGTTATTTGTGAGTCCATTTTTTGTAATAAGTCAGCTAAATGGTGTATATAATCTGCTCGTCCAGGAATTGGTGGGCATAAATAACCCTGTGGTAACTGATAATCAATCAATTCATAATCCGAAATGAGTATTGCTTTATTCAGTTGATAAACCGCTTCAGCATTAGCAAAATCAATAGTTTTTGTATTGTGTTTGTTTGTAAACACAAAGGGATGCAAACTTGAATTAGCCTTCACTAAAGCACTAAAATCATAAGATTTTTGATGTTTATTATGTTTATGCATGTTTATTTATGCTGGATAAAAGCAAATATAATTGAAATACCATAGAGCCATACATATAAATAACTATACCTTTGCGTTACAATTTTATCGTTATGGGTTCATTTGCAGATTTAGGTGTTAGAAAAGAGTTTATTAAAGCTTTAAAAGAACTTAATATTAAAACGCCAACTGAAATACAAGAAGAGACAATACCTAATTTATTAACTACAGAAACTGATTTTATTGGTTTGGCACAAACAGGCACTGGAAAAACGGCAGCGTATGGTTTACCTGTTCTACATCAAATTAATCCTGATGATTCTCATATTCAAGCTTTAATCTTGGCACCAACACGGGAATTGGTCCAACAAATACAGAAACAGTTATTTAAGTTTACAAAATATTGCGATTCTAAAATTTTTGCAGAAGGGGTTTATGGTGGTGAAAAAATTGATAGACAAATTAAAAACCTGCAACGTACAACACATATAGTTGTGGCAACTCCTGGTCGGTTATTGGATTTAATTGAAAGAGGTCATATTGATATTAAGAACATAAGAACCTTGGTGCTTGATGAGGCTGATGAAATGTTGAGTATGGGTTTTAAACACGATTTGAACAAAATTTTAAAATATACCTCTGGGAAACGGTATACTTGGCTGTTTTCAGCTACTATGCCTGAAGACATTCAACGTATAATTAAGACTTATATGTCACCCAAAGCAATAAAGGTTGAAGTCAATAAAAATAGTTTGGTAAATGCCAATATTACGCATCAATTCATAAAAACATCTATAAAGGATAAAACAAGTGTTCTAACGGGTTTGTTGGATCGTTTTGATGAGCAACGCGGCATCATTTTTTGCCGTACAAAAGCAGGCGCCAAAAACCTAACAGAAACGTTGCGTAATGAAGGTTTTGCGGTTGATGTTTTGGAAGGAGATATGCAACAAAAAGAACGCGATAAAGTGATGCGTGCTTTTAAAAATGAGTCACTAAAGGTATTGGTTTCTACAGATGTTTCAGCACGTGGAATAGACGTTAATAATTTGGCCTTCGTAATTCACCATCAGTTACCCGAACAGTTGGAATACTATACACATAGAAGTGGACGCACTGCCAGAGCAGGTAAAACGGGCCGTTCCATAGCTCTTATATTGCCCAATGAGCTACAACCCGTATATGATATACAAAAGGCACTAGATATTCAGTTTAAGGAGCTTACAGTTTAATCTGTATCGCTATCATCTCCAGATGAATTCTTTTTACCTCCCATCATAAAATTTACTAATACACCAATTAAAACAATACATACTAGAGCAAAAATGGCTATCATGATTACGCCGTTATTCCAATTAGACATTGTAAGAAATTGATTGATCATATCGATAGATTTTTAAATTAACTGACTGTAAATTTACAACGTGAGTCTTGTCATAAAAATGACATTTATCACATTTTATTTTACGGGTTTAGAAATTATATTATAAACTAATTCTCTAGTCAGTTTTTTTCCATTGGCATGCTCCTTAATAGCTTCAAAGGAAAAAACAAAATCACAGCCCATTTTATATTCAGAACAACCATAGGCTGTTTTGCCTTTGATAACTGTTCCTTTTTTACATTTTGGACAGGAAATTTTATTAGGAATGTTTTGTTTTATCTGTTTGGGTTCAAGTATTAAGTTGAATTTTTCATCAAAACGCAACAATCCCTCAATGGCACCTGAATCTGTTTTAAAGCCTTTTAGGTTTACTGTAGAGCCCTTATCCAATAATCTAATAAGTTGTTTTTCTGAAATGTGTTTGCCTTTATATTTAAACGGAAGCACAAGGTTGCAGCCCGTTTTATATGCGGAACAGCCATAAGCCTTTTTCCCTTTTAAAATAGTACCTTGATTACATTTAGGACATGATTTTCCAGCTAATTCTTTTATAGCTTTTTTAGTTGATTTAGAATTTGGAACTTTAGCCTTATTATTGATGTGTGTGATATTGGCACGCTGGGTTTCACTACGGACTTCATAGACCAAATTATCAACCATCTGTTTCATATTTTTAATAAAGTCACTGGCGCTATAGGTACCTTTTTCAATATCCTTTAATTGCTTTTCCCAAGTCCCGGTTAATTCAGCAGATTTTAAAAGGTCATTTTGAATGGTGTCAATTAATTGAATTCCAGTTATCGTTGGTAAGATTTGCTTTTTATTCCGCTTAATATATTTACGCCTAAACAAGGTTTCAATAATATTGGCTCTGGTTGATGGTCTTCCAATGCCATTTTCTTTCATCAAATCGCGAAGCTCATCATCATCAACTTGTTTACCTGCAGTTTCCATAGCGCGTAGGAGAGAGGCTTCAGTAAATTGGTTAGGTGGTTTGGTTTGCTTTTCTAGAAACGAAGGCTCATGCGGTCCTTTTTCTCCTTTTGTAAAAGTAGGTAGAATCCCAGATTCTTTTTTTACTGTATTTTCAGTTTCAAAAACAATACGCCAACCTTTTTTAAGTATTTCTTTTCCTGTAGCTTTAAAATTTACTTCAGCTGCTTTTCCAATGACCGTTGTATTGGAGACCGAACACTCGTCGTAAAACACAGCAATAAAACGTTTAACGATAATATCATAAACCTGTTGTTGGTTGTATTGTAAACTGGTTTGTATGCCAGTTGGAATAATGGCATGGTGATCGGTTACTTTTTTATCGTTAAAAACTTTGCTGGACTTCTTTATTTTCTTGCCTAAAAGTGGTTGAACCAAATCACTGTAATTGGTTAATTTCTGCAAAATACCTTGGACTTTTGGATAAATGTCATTGGGTAAAAATGTGGTATCAACCCTTGGATAGGTAACCACTTTCATTTCATATAAACGTTGAACTATCTTTAAAGTCTCTTCGGCTGAAAACCCAAACTTGGTATTACAATACACTTGCAAACCCGTCAAATCGAACAGTTTAGGTGCGTATTCCTTTCCTTTCTTTTTGGTTATAGATATAATTTCGAAATCTTTTTCCTTGACTTTATTTGCAAGAATTTCACCGTCTTCCATTTTGGTAAACCGTCCATCTTCATAAGCAAACAGTGTATCACGGTACATGGTTTGCAATTCCCAATAGGGTTGTGGCTTGAAATTTTCAATATCCTTAAACCGATTCACCACCATAGCCAAGGTTGGTGTTTGCACACGTCCTATAGACAATACTTGTTTGTAGCCACCGTGTTTAAGCGTATATAACCGCGTAGCATTCATGCCTAACAACCAATCTCCAATAGCACGAGAAAATCCAGCATAATATAGATTGTTGTAGTTTTCAGAAGATTTTAAATTTTCAAAGCCTTCTTTTATCGCTTCAGTAGTTAAGGATGAAATCCACAAGCGCTGCACCTTTCCCTTATAATTAGCTTGGTTAAATACCCAACGCTGTATAAGCTCTCCTTCCTGACCAGCATCACCGCAATTAATAACAACATCGGCTTTGTCGAACAACGATTTTACTATGTTAAACTGTTTTTTAATTCCTGAATCGCCTGCAATTTTAGTTTCAAATTTTTCAGGCAACATGGGTAAGTTGTTTAAATCCCAACGTTTCCAATGTGGTTTGTAATCATTAGGTTCTTTAAGCGTGCATAAATGTCCAAAAGTGTATGTTACTGCGTAGCCATTACCTTCAAAATAACCATCGTGTTTAGTTTTTGCTCCTAAAACATTGGCAATTTCTCTAGCTACACTAGGCTTTTCTGCTATACAAACTTTCATTAAAAAGATTAGATTCTGAAAGCTGCAAAATAACAGTTTTTACTAAAATAACAGATGTATAACACCTACTTTTTTAGAAGGGCAAAGTAGATAGCACATTAAATAATTTGGCTTTAGTTTCAAAGAATTTATATTCTAAATTTATGGCTTTCAATTTGGCATCAATTAATTTAGATTCACGGCTGTTTACCAAAAATATAGAGCTTTCGCCTATAAAGAATTTGCGCTCTTCTGCAGATAATAACTTTTCATAATCTGTAACTATATCACTATTATAAGCATTTTGTACTTGAAATGAATCAAGCTCTTGATCTATAGCTGAAATTTTATTTTTAAGCGTAACTCTAGTAGCTTCAATTTCAAATTCAGTATCCTGCATTTTAAGATTTGCCAGTTTTATATCGGCACGTTCTTTTCTTAAGAACAAAGGCATGCTAATATTTAAACCGCTTTTATAATTTGCTGTGTTAAAGGAATTAATAATCTCTGGTGTTTCTGATAAAAAATTGTATTCAAGATTCACTCTGGGTAATAAATTATTAGAAGCAAAGCGGCTCTCAATATCTAAACCTTCATATTTATAGTTTAATGATAGCATTTTAGGATGTGTGTCAATATTAAATGTAGCCATATCAAATTCTGAAGTGCTTAATACTGCATCAATTTGTACAAGTGTATTTACATCTGGTATAATATTATCCTGTAATTCAATAGGTACATTGTTGTCCAGCCAAAGATAGTTTGACAAATCAAGGGTTGCTTTTATGTAATTGATGCGTGCTTTTTCAAGGTTTAGGCGTCTATCGTTAAGTGCTATTCTGGCTTCGGTTGTATCTATTGCAGCCCGCTCACCAACTTCATAACTTTTTTTAACTCCGTTAAATCGTAATTGTGCATTTTCTACAAAAGATTCAAAAACTTGTTTTTCATTGTAGGCTTTAAGCCAATTAAAGTAAGTTACAGAAGCTTGAAATAGTATGTCATTGACGAGTAATTGCCTATCCATTTCTGCTTGTTTAACAAACAATTTTGCCTGTTTAAGCATATTCATGCGTTCATTCATAATTAATCCCTTGGCAATATCTATGGAAACACCAACACTATATAGTCCGTTGTCTGGCAATGTGGCTTCAGGGTTTAAATAAACACCTTCATTCTCTTCAAAATTTCCTTTAAATTCTATACCATACCACGTAGGAATCTTAAAAGTGGCGTTCAGTTTATCATAATACTCCGTATTCTTAAATTTCTTACGATCATAATCGACTTCAATTTTGGGGTCGAAGGCGCCACGAGACTTTAATAGCTTTAATTCACTTTCATTTACAATTAAATTGGCTTGTTTTACAATAGGATGAAAAGCTTTTACATAGCCCAAATATTCTGACAAGGTCAATATGGAATCGACAGGTTGTTGAGCAGATATATTCAAACTAAAGGATAAGAAAATGCCAAATACAATCTGTTTCATGGAATTTATTTCTTTTTGTCTTTAGATTCTTTTATTTGGGGAGAGTAATAGTCAGGAGGGAAGCTATTTAGCTGCCTCCAAACCTCATACCAAATTGGGACATCGTTCAATAGAGCAATGGTTCTCGCACCTGAACCAACGCGAATGGCTTCTGGCCACTCGTAATCTGTCTCATCTGGGGCTAGTAACACACGATAACGCCCATTGTCGCTGATAAAATTTTCAATGGCTACAACTTTTGCACCATAAGTTCCGTAGGATACATTGGGCCAACCACTAAATACTATGGCAGGCCAACCATCAAATTGTACGCGTACCTTTTCACCTATATGTAGTAACGGCAAATCAATTGGCCGAACATAGGTTTCAACTGCAAGTTCAAATTGAGAGGGCATAATACCAACCAACTCGTCACCTTCTTTAAAAGTTACGCCAATACCACCACGTAATGCTTTATTGATATAGCCGCTTTGAGGCGCCGTAACGTATAGTAAATTATTTCGCTTTTGATAATTGGTATAATCATTCTCTAATTTTGTTACTTGAGCTTTCGTATCAAATTGGTTGGATTGAGCTGTAAACATATCACTTTGAGCTTTTGATATTTTATCGGTATATTCTGCTCGAGTACGACCTATTTCAACTTCAGCATTAATGACATCATTCTTGCTTGCCAGTAATTTATTTTCTTGCGAAATTAATTTTGCCTGATTTTCTTGAAGTTTTAAGCGTTTTTCTTCAACATCTTTAACCGCTTTAAGCCCTTCTTCTTGAAGTGTGACAGTACGATTGTATTGGCGTTCTGCAATAGCCATATTGGTTTTAGCAGCCTCAAAGTCAATACTATCACTTTTAACCTTCAGTTTTGACTGTAAAAGCTTATTTTCAGCTTGTTTTAATTTCAATTGTCGCTCTTGTTGTAAGGCTACAATTTGATTGTTTAAAGCTTCAACTTTCCCCTGATAGGCAGAAACAGAGGAGGTCTTTGCATTGATTTGCTCTCCTGTTCGTTCTACCAATCGGTCATCAAAATACTCACTTTTAACTTCTGAAATTCTTAAAATGGTATCGCCTTTGCTCACGAAGTTCCCTTCTTGTACAAACCATTCTTCAATACGGCCTGGTATTTGGGATTGAATGGTTTGTGGTCTTTGGTTGGGCTTTAATGTTGTTACTTGACCTTGACCAGTTATGTTTTGGGTCCAAGGCAAAAACAATATGATTAAAACAATGATGGCAAATACCAATAAAAATTTGTTTAAAACTTTATAGTAGTTTTTATTAAATACCATTTTACCCGAATTAAAATCGGATAATGGTATTTTTTTATGCAATTCGTTATTTGAAATGTTTAGCATGACTATTTGGTATTGCTTTTAATATTTCCGTTTTCCAACTCAATAATTTGATCGCATACAGTTTCCCATTCTGGATTGCTACTCACAACAATTAATGCCCATGGCTGATTTTTATGAGTCAAAAAATTTATGATTTTTGTTGTTTCGTGAGCACTAAATTGATCCAATGGATCTTCTAGAATCAATACTTTTGGTTTATTGACTATTGCTCTTGCCAAAATAATTTTTTTGGATGTTGTATATGACATCTGTCTGCCTTCAGGATGTAATATAGTTTGTAATCCTTCGTCTTGTTCTTTAATGAATTCTGATAAGCCGACATTATCAAGAGCCCAATATATGGCCTCGTCAGTTATATTAGTATTCCCAAATGTAATATTTTCCCTTATGGTTCCAATAAAAGGGGTTTCTTCTGAAAGCGACATGCCGAGATGTGACCTATAGTGATTAAGGTTAATGCTTTTTAAGGAATGTTGGTTTACCGTAATTTGACCTTTGGTAGGTTTTATAATGCCAGAAATAAGACGCAACAAGCTTGATTTTCCTGAGCTACTTTCTCCTCGTACTAGAACTCTAGTTTTTTGATAAATATGTAAGCTTATATTATTTAAAATTGCTTTTTCTCTATTGACAACACTAAAAGATACATCGTTTAATTCTATTTCTAAATGTTCGTTGTAGCTGGGTCTTTCTCCTTCTTGTGATTCCAATTTTTTATCAACTACCTGCCCAAGTTTTTCAATAGATGTTAAAATATCGTAAAATGATTCTAGACCTAAAATGAGTTTTTCTACAGAGCCAATGACCAGCAGAATGATAATTTCGGCAGCTACAAACTGTCCAATATTCATTTCTTGATTAAGTACAAGTGCACCGCCAATTAATAATAAGCCTGCAGTTACTACAACTTTAAAGCTTATCATTTGTATGAATTGAATTATTAATATTCTAAAATGGCTTTCTCTCGCTTTTAGATAACCGGTTACATAAGCGTCATTTTTAGTGATGGCAAGATTTGTATTTCCAGACAGTTTAAAACTTACAATGGTTCTAGCTACTTCTTGAATCCAATGCGCTACCATATACTTGTGTTTTGATTCTTCCAAACTTGTCTCTAAACCCCTTTTTGCTGTGAATTTAAAGACGATGTATACCAGTAGCAATAAAAACATGCCAAATACAATAAAAAAGGGGTGGTAAAAAGACAGGAGGATTAATGAAAAAATTATTTGCAATAGGGCTGAAGGCACATCTATAAGTATTTTTGAAAGCCCTTTTTGAATGGTCAACGTATCAAAAAAACGATTGGCAAGCTCTGGTGGATAATAATCACGTAGTTCACTCATTCTAATTTTTGGAAAGCGATAACTAAATTCAAATGAAGCACGAGTAAAAATACGCTGTTGTATGGTTTCAATTATGCGAAGTTGCATGACTTGTAATGCGCCAGAAAAAACAACTCCCAATGTTACCAATATAACTAAAACTACCCAGGAGGTTGATATCTGTGCCCCTTGAATGAGATTGATAATGGCTTGAATACCTAGCGGTAAAGATAGGGCTACAATTCCCGAGAAAATGGCATAATAAAATATTTGAAAAATATCTTTTCGTTCAAGTTGTAATAAACCCAAAAACCGATTCCAAGGCGTTAAATTTTCTTTATTCATATTTTAATGAGTTAAAGTGTCAATAGCAAGCTTTACAAAAAAAGTTGCTGGTGTTTTTAAACCGTTACAATTTGTCAAGGATTTGAAATGATCATTCAAAAAATGTTGATGTAAAGCACCTTCGGTTATAGTGCTGGCTAAACTTAATGAATACTCATAATCAGGATTAACCACTAAAATCATATCATTCAATCTGCCAATAATGCGTTTATAGACTATAAAGTAACCGTCTTTATTCTCTTGGTCAACTTCTTTGGTTAAGAAAGATTTTGAATTTTCATTTACAATAATCCTATGTAATGCAATTTCATTAATATGATTGTAGTTTGAGTCTTCAACAACACTTCTAGTTACTATTTCTATAGCTTTTTTTAATTTCTCTTTGGGGTCAGAGATATTATGGGTTTCAAATACCATTTGATATTCTATCCAAGACCAATACCAAGAAGATAGGTAAAGTAGCAGTTTATGTTTGCTTTCAAAATATCGATAAATAGAACTTTCATTTGATTTTATTTCTGCACCTAATTTTTTAAATGTGAAATGATCAAAACCAATTTCATCAATCAATTGAATACTATGCTCTATTATTCGTTTACCGAGGTCAGATGTTTCTGGATCTTTAATGAATATCTTTTCTGGTACGACTATTTTAATAGTGGATAATAAATTTTTCATTAAAAGTTATTTATATTGCAAATATAATAGTAATACTATTAATAAAGAAATTTTAACTTTTATTTATATTTTTTTTCGAAAAACAAACACTTAATAAAAATATTAATCGTAATATTGCAATAAATAAATTAAATAATTTGTGGGACTCACTAAAACAGAAATATTTTCAGAGCAACAAAATAGAATAGCCCAATTGGCTAAAGCTATAGGTCATCCAGCCAGAGTAGCCATTATGCAGCATTTGTTTAAAACCAATAGTTGTGTATGTGGTGATTTAGTTAATGAAATAGGATTGGCGCAACCAACCATTTCTCAACACTTAAAAGAGCTAAAAAATTTAAAAATCATAAAAGGCAATATAGAAGGCACTAGTGTTTGCTATTGTATAGATCAAGATACTTGGTCTGAAGTAGCGGAACTGTTTCAGGTCTTTTTTGGGCAAAAAGTAAATAGGGCAGGAGACTGCTGTTAAAACATATAAAAAGCGATATTATGAAACTATCAGAAATTAAAGAACACTTAAACTATTTAGAGACCATTGCATTTAAATTACCTAATGACGAATTGGTTGCAAGTCATTTTCATGTTACAGAAATAGGTAAAATACACAAACATTTTATTGATTGTGGCGGAACAGTTAGGAAAGAGGATGTTGTTAGTTTTCAGCTTTGGGAAGCCAATGACTATAACCATAGGTTGCACCCTGAAAAGCTTGTTCATATTATTGAATTATCTGAGAAAACACTAAACTTACCAGATTCTGAAATTGAAGTTGAATATCAAGGAGAAACAATAGGCAAATACGGATTGGATTTTGATGGAACTAATTTTTTGTTGACAACAAAAAAAACCGACTGCTTGGCAAAAAGTGCTTGTGGTGTTCCAGTTTCTAAAGCAAAAGTAGCTCTGTCTGATTTAAGTCGTGAAGTTGAGAGTTGTTGCACACCAGATTCAGGTTGCTGTTAATTGAAAGTATGACCTTTACAACCATAAGCAAGGAAAATTACCTCGAAATCACTCAAATATATGAGTATGGTATTAAAACAGGCTCTGCAACTTTTGAAACTAAAATCCCTAATTGGAAAGAATGGGATTCCAAATATTTACCCTTTGCTCGAATAGCTTTAGTAATACAAAACCAAATTGTTGGTTGGGCAGCGTTAAGTGCTGTTTCTAAACGGGAAGTATATTATGGGGTAGCAGAGGTTAGTGTTTATGTTGCAAAACACTTTCAACAAAAAGGTATTGGAACGACGCTTCTAAAAAAGTTAATAGAAGAAAGCGAATTAAATGGAATATGGACACTGCAATCTGCCATATTTAGTAATAATAAGGTTAGCATAAAAATGCACGAGAATTGTGGCTTTCGAACTATAGGTTACAGAGAACGTATAGGGAAATTAAAAGACGTTTGGCATGATAATGTTATTATGGAAAAGCGCAGTAAAATAATTGGAGTATAAAAAGCAAAAAATGATATATCAAAAAATTCAGGACGTTATAGACCATCTAGATTTATCAACAATTCGTCCAAATAGAGAAGATACACACAATCGGCTCATTACGTATATTCAAAATAAGACTGACAAAAAAGAGGATATCAATCTTAATTTTATATGCACCCACAATTCAAGGCGAAGTCATTTATCACAAATTTGGGCACAAACTATGGCTTCATATTTCAACATTCCAAATGTTAATTGCTATTCGGGAGGAACAGAAGCTACAGCCATGTTTCCAATGACGGCTCAAATATTACAAGACCAAGGCTTTGTTTTTCAAACACTTGCCGAAGGCGAAAACCCAGTTTATGCCATTAAATACAGTTCTAATAGGCAACCAATCATTGGGTTTTCAAAAACATACCATGATGAATTTAATCCATCTTCAGATTTTGTGGCTGTTTTAACCTGTTCTGAAGCTGATGCCGATTGTCCTTTTATTCCAAATGCCGATGTTAGAATACCATTGACTTTTGATGACCCCAAACTATTTGATGGAACTCCCAAGCAAATAGAAAAATACAATGAGCGTAGCTTACAAATAGCAACCGAATTATATGCCGTATTCTCTAAAATTCTGGTAAAATGACACAGCAAAAGAAGTTAGGCTTTTTAAATCAATATTTAACACTTTGGATTTTTTTGGCAATGGCTCTAGGTGTTGCATTAGGTTATTTTATACCGTCAATACCTAACAATATTAATGCTTTAAGCAGTGGTACAACTAATATTCCAATTGCAATTGGCTTAATATTAATGATGTATCCCCCTTTGGCTAAAGTAAATTATGCTCTATTGCCCAAAGTATTTTCAGATGTCAAAACCTTATCTATATCCCTAGTTTTAAATTGGATTATTGGTCCAGTACTTATGTTCGTTTTGGCCATAATATTTTTGCAAGACTATCCAGAATATATGGTTGGATTAATATTAATTGGCTTGGCACGATGTATTGCCATGGTTTTGGTTTGGAACGATTTAGCAGAAGGCAGTAGTGAATATGGAGCTGGTTTGGTAGCTCTAAATAGTATCTTTCAAGTATTTGCCTATAGTTTTTACGCCTGGTTGTTTATAACCGTTTTGCCACCTTACTTTGGGTTTGATGGTGCTATTGTGGATATTTCAATTGCAACTATAGCTGAAAGTGTCGCCATTTATCTAGGTATTCCATTTGTCTTGGGAATATTAAGTAGACTATTATTAGTAAAATGGAAAGGTGAGAAGTGGTATACGGAAACGTTTATACCAACTATTTCTCCAATAACGTTAATTGCCTTATTGTTCACAATAATTGTTATGTTTTCATTAAAAGGAGAGCTAATAGTAGAGATTCCAATGGATGTAGTAATTATAGCTATTCCATTGCTGATTTACTTTACCTTTATGTTTCTTATTGGGTTTTTTGTTAGTAAATCCGTTGGAGCAAGTTATGATAAGAATGCGGCTATTGCCTTTACTGCAGCAGGTAATAACTTTGAATTGGCCATAGCCGTTGCTATAGCCGTTTTTGGTTTGAATTCAGGTCAGGCATTTACAGGAGTAATAGGACCGCTTATAGAAGTTCCCGCTTTAATTTTATTAGTACGTGTTGCTTTTTGGTTGCGTAAAAAGTACTATTAAAAAAAATTAAAGTGTTTTCTCAATAACCAGCTTTTGCCCAATACGCAATGTTGAATTTTCGCGAATGTGGTTACTTTTACACAAGGCTGTTATACTCACATTATTTCGTGCAGATATTCTAGACAGTGTATCACCCTTACGAACAACATAAACCTCGGTTGGCCTTTCTAGATATGCTTCAAGTTCTTCCTCTGTTGTTAACAAATCCAATTTACTTTGTCGTTTACTGTTATGGAGTTCAGGACGTGTCCATTTTTTTGTAACCCATAGTTCAGATGCATTAACATCATTATTATCATCAAATTTTAATAGATACTCTGGATTGATATGAACACCGTTATAGGTCATCTCTAAATGCAAGTGACTTCCACGAGCATTACCCGAACGACCACCTTTACCAAGAAAATCACCAGCCTTTACAGTATCGTTGGCTTTTACGCCATAGCTAGATAAATGCGCATATAAGGTTTCTACACCATTATAATGTCTTACAACAACAGTACGCCCATGTCCAGAACTGTAGTTAGCAAAACGTACAATACCATCAAACATGGCAAAAAGGCTATCGCCAGTTATTAAGTCAATATCAATACCTCTATGTGCACGACCCCAACGCCATCCATAACGCGAAGTAATAACTTTGTTTTTTGAAATGGGTGATACATAAACAGAATCGTTAAAGGCTATCTGTAAAGGAAAGTTAACTTTTTTATTATATTCAATTTTTACGTGTTTGGTATCCCAGTTTTCAGCCGTGATATCAAATACTGAAAATTGATCTTCAGATTGTGCTTCTTGAGAAAATTCTTGATTTTCAATGCCCTCAAAAAGTTCTAATATTTTATCTGCTTTTTTAAACTCTGGGCTACTTTGGGCAAAACTTGTTAGTACTGAACCAACGATAAGTAGGTTAAAAAAAAGTGATTTCATTTGCTATTAATCTTATTCTATATTGATTGATGAATGTATCGATTTTTAAATTTTCAATCGACGAAATTAAAAAAATAAACGATAAAGTGTGTTAATGTATTGTTAGATTATTAAAAATTAACATTATACCATGTTACTTCAAACTTGAATTAGAGCTTTGTTTTAAATTATTTTAGTTATTCATCGAAGATTTTTACAACTCCAATCCTTTTGTCGTAATATTTTTGAGTTTACATGATTTTTTAGGTAGAAACCTATTGAAGTGCTTAATTTTGAACGAATTATAAAAGTAAAGCTCCATGAAAAAATTAATCCTTCTTTTCGTCTGTTTATTTGTTTCAATAGTTTTTCATAAGTTGAGCGCACAAGATGCAGCTTCTAATGTTTTAGAAGAAGTTCCTTTTGATTATTTACATAGAAGTCCTATTTACGATTACAATCCCAATACATTAAGTAATGTAGATACCATACCAACTTATGAATTGCAGGAAAGCAAGCTTAAGATAACCGGAACTATTTATAAGAGTGATGGTGTTACACCAGCAAAAGATGTTATCTTATTTATTTGGCATCAAGACCAAGATGGTTATTTTGATATGAAAACCAAAGACGATAAACGTTATGTGTACAATAGAGGTTGGATTAAAACCGATGCAGATGGCCAGTATACCTTTTACACTTTTGTGCCAGGCTCTTATCCTCATAGTCGAGAAAAACGTATAATTCATGCAGAAATTAAAGAAGCCGGAAAACCTGAATACGCTTTAAATGCATGGTTATTTGATGACGATCCATTTTTAACAAAAGCATGTCGCAAAAAATTAAGCAAAAAAGGCATAAATAACATTCTTAAAACACCCAAAAAAGGAGATATTTATGTAGCTGAATACAATATTGTTTTACCAAATTTTACTTCAGAAAGTAAATAAGTTTTAGTTGTAGTTTTTTTTAAAGGGTTGATTATTAATTAAATATAATCAACCCTTTTTGCATTTCAAATTAAAAAAACCTAACTTATGTCATGTTTTATGGTCTGGACAATTAATACCTTTAATACCATAAAACCTACACACCAATTTTCTTAATTAAAACATACAACTTATGAAAGTATTTGACGATAAACACATCAAAAATGTGGCCTTCGTAGGTACACACCGCTCTGGGAAAACAACCTTATCTGAAACCATGCTCTTTGAGGCTGGCCTAATAAACAGAAGAGGTACTGTAGAGCAGCAAAACACAGTTTCCGATTACCATGAATTTGAGCACCAACGCGGTGCTTCTATTTTTGCTACCCCTTTGCATACTGAATGGCGCAACTATAAAATCAACATTATCGACACACCAGGTCTAGATGATTTTATTGGAGAAATTATGTCTTCCATTCGTGTGGCAGATACCATTGTTACAGTTATTAATGCAAAGCATGGTGCAGACATTGGTACAGAAATAATTTGGAACTATGTAGATCGCTACCACAAACCCACATTATTTGTTATTAATAAAATTGATAGCGAAAAAGCTGATTACGATATGAGCGTGAATAGTTTAAAGGAACTCGTGGGAAATAACGCTGTGCTCATTCAATACCCAATTAAGATAGATGGCGCACAATGCATTATTGATGTTCTTAAAATGAAGTGCTACAAGTTTAAACCTGAAGGAGGGAAGCCTGAAAAATTGGCAATACCTGATGATCAATTGGAATACGCCAATAAATTGCATAATGAATTGGTTGAAAAAGCAGCCGAAAATGATGAAGAGCTTATGGAGTTGTATTTTGATAAAGGCACACTTAATGAAGATGAACTTCGAAAAGGCATTAAATTAGGAATGCTTAACCATGATGTTTTTCCTGTATTTTGTGTTTCAGCCTTAAACGATATGGGAACTGGACGTTTAATGGGCTTTATAGATAATGTAGCGCCAGCTGCAGCCGATTTAAAACCCGAGCAAACACTTGATGGAAAAATATTAAACCCTACAAAAGATGCTGAAACAGCATTGTTTGTTTTTAAAACCGTTTACCAACCTAATTTAGGTCAGATTACATTTTTTAAAGTCATGTCTGGCGAAGTAAGCGTTAACGATAAGCTGTATAATGCTCGTACAGGCGATTTAGAAACGCTCAATCAATTATATATTATGGATGGCAAACAAAAACATGCCGTTCAAAAGCTAACCGTTGGAGATATTGGTGCAACTACCAAATTAAAGTTCACCAACACAAATGATACGTTAGCCCAATCTGAAAGTGCTGGTATTATCAGACCAATTAAATTTCCACAACCACGTTTGGTGAAAGCTGTTTTTGCAGAAAGTACAACTGAAGAAGAGAAATTAAGTGATGCCTTAAAACGTATTCATAGTCAGGATTTAACAGTAGATGTTAAGTACAATAAGGAAACACACCAAACTTTAGTGGGTACACAAGGTGAATTGCATTTAGCGACTTTGGTCTGGATTTTAGAAAACATTTACGATGTAAAAGCCCGATTCGAAACCCCAAAAATTTCTTACAGAGAAACTATTCAGCGTAGTGCCACAGCCAACTATAGACACAAAAAACAAAGTGGTGGTTCTGGTCAATTTGGTCAGGTTCATTTAAAGATAGATCCGTTTTATGAAGGCATGCCAGACCCTGAAGGGTTTTCATTGCGCGGTAAAGAAGAAGTAAACTTGCCTTGGGGTGGAAAGCTTGTGTTTTACAACTGTATAGTTGGTGGTGTTATAGACCAACGTTATTTACCGTCTATCATGAAAGGTATATTAGAGGTTATGGAATCAGGACCATTGACCGATTCATTTATCAGAGATGTTCGCGTTATGGTTTACGATGGTAAGATGCATCCAGTAGACTCAAATGATATATCGTTTAAAATAGCCGGTTCTCATGCCTTTAGAGAAGCCTTTTTAAACGCCAAGCCAAAATTATTGGAGCCTATTGAAAGAATGATTTTACGTGTTCCTGAAGACATGATTGGTAACGTAATGACAGAACTGCAAAGTAGACGCGCCATTATTCAGGGCATAGAATCTGAAGCACATTACCAACAGTTAAAATGTAATATTCCTAGCGCTGAATTAACCGATTTCTCATCGCAATTACGTTCCCTAACACAAGGTAGAGCGACTTATACATCTGAATTTGAAAACTATGGCGCTGTGCCTGTTCATGTTCAAAAAGAAATAGTAAAACAAGAAGTAATAACCTCATAAAACAAAATTATCATGCAAGAAAAAATAATGTATTTAAGCGATTTGAAGTTTAACATTGAAACTTGGAGACGTGAGTTAAGATTTCATTTTACCGAAATGGATACTTTTCAAGAAAAATTAGAGGAAGTAGTACAATATAAGCAAGATCCTATTGCGCTTAAGAAATTAGAAGTTTTTCAAAATCGCATTATGATTGAAAAAGATGCCATATCAAAATTGTTGCATCGTTGTCGTAACAAGATGGTCGCCATAAATAATGCTGATATTGGCGAAACTATTGATGGTCGCTTATCTAATGAGCAACGCCCATTGCGGGAAGACATGCGTACATACATAAAGTTGCATTACGATTTAAAGGAAGAAATGATGGACTTCTTTAGAGAAGTACTCTAATCATAACTTTTCACTATAAAAAAACCACCTAGTTCAAGGTGGTTTTTTTATAGCTATTATTTGTTCTGCAATTTTTTAAGCATGGCTTTAGCATTATGATTGTTCGGGTTAAGTTCTAAAGATTTCTTATAGTTTTTAATAGCATCGTCATTACGCCCTAAAACCATTAAAGCTTCCGCATAACTGTCATAAGGGTTGTCTTTGTCTGGAAAAACATCTATACTCAATTTAAATATATCAGCCGCATATTGTGCATTTCCTGCTTGTAAATATTTATAGCCTGCTACAATAAGCTCTTGTTCGCTTATATAATAATCCGGGTGGTCTTGATGCGTTTTGTAATATGAAATCCCAGCGTCAATACCATCTTTATCAATAGTTTGAGACATAAACTTGGCCAAAGGTATTTTAGGAAAATCATAAGTTTCATCATACAAAGCACCTGTAATAGCAGTGGTCATACTATTTAAAAAAGCACGTCGTGTATTATTTAAAAATATAATTGTGGAGTTACTAGACGGAATTGTAGTGAATAATGCACAAAAACCATCAATTGCTCCACTGTGTCCGTAAGTCTCTATCATTTTTCCAGAGTTACCTATGGGCTTTTCCATGATTTCCAAACCATATCCATAATAGCCACTATACCCAGGATCTTCAATGTGTTTTTTCTGCATCAAATCGCGATAGGTTTTAGATAGTATTTCATCGTTATTTAGGGCTTGATTAAAAATAAAAAGGTCTTCAACGGTTGAGTAAATGCCTCCTGAAGCATAAGCTAATAAGTTGTAATTACGCTCAATATTAAAATAATCACCAAAACCCTTATAGTAACCCGATGCCATGTGCTTTATTATGGCCCTGTTATTAAATAACCCAGAATTTTTCATGCCAAGAGGATTGAAAATTCTATCTTGTAGAGCATCTTCATAGGCCATGCCTGTTAGGGTTTCTATTAAATAGCCCAAAAGGTTATAACCCGAGTTACTATATTTAAACGTTTCACCAGGAGCAAACTCTAAAGGCATAGCTGCAATATCTTCCATCATAACTTTTGGGTTATTGCCTTTCTGTGTGCTTATAAAACTTCTAGACAAACCAGATGAATGGGTAAGAAGGTGCTGCACAGTTATACTATCGCCAATTTTATTAGGATATGACGGTAAATAGGTCGTTATAGGCTCATGCAAATCAATCTTGCCTTCAGAAGCCAACTGTAAAATTAAGAACGCTGTAAAAGGCTTGGTAACCGATGCAATTTGAAACTTGGTATCAACAGTATTAGGAATATCCCATTCCTTGTTGGCAGAACCATAACCTTTTTTTAAAATAACCTCTCCCTCATGAGCTACAAGAACAGATCCATTAAAGCCTTCATAATCGGCATAAAGGCTTATTAGGGAATCTATTTTATGGGCTTTATCATTAGTAGGTGTTGTACTATTTGCTTCTTGGCTACAGGACGAACCTATGACAAAAAGATGTAATGTAATAAGCAGTATTGCAAGTCTCTTCATGGTAATCTTCAGTTTTTCTAGGGTTGATTTAGGAACTAACATTCAAAAAATTCAAATTGTAAAACACCATTAACTTGTTTAATAATAAAGGGAACTTTTTCTAATGTACAAGCAGGCTCGATAGTAAACTGAATAAAACCTATAACTTCAAAGTCATCACTGCTATTTAGCCGTATCTGTTGAGTGTATGTTGTATTTTTCCTTACCCAGTTAACGGGACCATTAACAAAAGGGTGCAAATCAATTTCTTCAACAGAGCGTGGCGACTCAATAAGATTACCTACTAAATTAAAATCTGAATTTTTATCAATTATCATAGTGAATTTTCCTTTAAAGTCTCTTGTTGCGTTTGGCGATACAAAATGGCCATCATTTTTCAACCGCATATCAATTGTTAAGTCATGTAAAGCATTACCATGTGAATAGGCACTAAATTTTACGGCATACAAGTCCTTTTCTATATCAGGTTTATTAAAAACAGAATACAAAAGCGGATTGTTTTCAGCGTTAATAGCATCAGTGTGGTTAATAGCTAGTGCGAGTTCTCCAGGTTTTTCGGTTTTGGTAGTACAGCTAGTTATCAGTACAATTCCAAGAATAACAAGATATTTGTTCATAATATTAGTATTTTAGATTCATTCGTAAAACTAGGCCTAACAAGTGTTTAAAGTGTCAAAAAAATGTAAAAGAACTGTCAATAGGTGTAAAAAGTCCTATAATTGTCTGTAATTTACCACTATTATGAGTAAAAAAGGCATTTATATTGGTATAGGTTTGATTATCATTGTTTTATCTGTGTACAATTTGTCAAGTACAAAAACAAATCCTATAACATTCGCCGAAAAGGCAAAATTGGCATTACGAGATGCAGGTAATCAATTATTACTAAACCTTAAAGATTCAACATCTGTAATTCTACCCATTAAAAAGCTAGAACCCTTAAAATACGAACTCTCGTTTGAAAAGCCTTTGGCTATTGAACCAGATAGTTTAGTGAATATCATGTCGAGAAGCATCAAAAAAGTTAATCTCCCTGATAAATACCTAACTGAAGTTTTACAATGTTCCGATAGGGAAGTGGCATACAGTTTCGATATGAAAAAGAATGTAGATACTGATATTATACCTTGCAGGACTCGAGATCTACCAAAAAGCTGCTATACCATAACCGTTCGTTTTACAGGCACCACACAAGAACTAAACAATTACACGATATGGTGGTATATTTTGTTGATTTCAGGATTTGTACTAATAGCCTTAGGCTTTATTAAAGGAAAGTACAATAAAACCCAAATCAATGAAGATAATGACCATGTAACAATTGGAAGCTTTCATTTTTATCCAGAACAAAACAAATTGGTAAAACAAGCTACAGAAATCAGTCTTTCTAAAAAAGAGTGCGAGATACTGGCTATGTTTGTAGAGCGACCTAACGAAATTATTAAGCGTGATGAGCTTACAAAAGCCGTTTGGGAAGATAATGGTGTAATTGTTGGTCGCAGTTTGGATACCTATATTTCAAAATTGCGTAAAAAGCTTCAAGATGATAAAAGCATTAAATTAACTAATGTACATGGTGTAGGCTATAAATTAGAAATCGATTAAGCATTTAGGTTCTAAAATTGTTTGTACTTTAGTGTTTATGAAAAGATGGTTATTTAGTATTGTTTTTGTAAGTTATCAATTGGTATCAGCTCAAACGCAAACCAAACAATTTAATATTCTTCATGATGGTAAATCGTTGGGTACTTTAAAAGCCACCAAAACCACTGATGGTGATATTACAACTTACGCAAGCCACACTAAAATTCAATATCATTTAATTGTTCCCATAGAGATAATTTACGATTACCAGGTGTCATTTAATAATAAAGAGCTTCGTGAAGCTAAAGCGAATATTATGGTAAAGGGTAACGAAAAAACCAATACTAAAACCCTAATAACCAATAAAGGCTACAATTTTTATTCTGATGGCCAATTACAAAAAAACATTCCAGAAACCAGTATTAACCATAGTATTGTACAATTACTGTTTGAAGAGCCTATAGGACTTACAAGAATATATTCAGAAGAACACGGTACGTTTCACACCTTGAAAAAAATTAAGGATAGTACCTATTTAAAAACTACCAACAGTGGTCATAAAAGTACCTATCACTATCAAAATGGCGTACTGCAACGTACCGAAACAGATGCAGGTATTATTAAGTTTTCCATTGTTAGCCCAACAAACTAAAATATTCACTACCTTTAGTTTCCTCATTTCATAAACGACCTATATAGCGTTATTTGAATATAAATTCTAATCATAAAAACATTAATATCATGTCAGTAAAAAACGTAAAGGCCTTTGGTGCTGATTCTCCTGAAGCCGATTTAAAACAAATGCAAATAGACCGTCGTACCGTTCTACCAAAGGATGTAGAAATCGATATATTATACTGTGGTGTCTGCCATTCCGATTTACATTTTGCCCGAAACGATTGGGGTATGACCGTGTATCCCGTTGTTCCAGGTCACGAAATTGTTGGGCGCGTTACACAAGTAGGAGGTGAGGTGTCCAAATACAAGGTAGGTGACTTGGTTGCTGTGGGCTGTTTGGTAGATTCCTGTAGAACCTGTAGTAATTGCGAAGCCGATTTAGAGCAATACTGTACTGGTGGTTGGGTTGGCACCTATGGTGGTTACGACAAACATTTAGATACCAACACCCATGGAGGGTATTCTGAAACTATTGTGGTAGACGAAGACTTTGTGTTGCGTGTTCCTGAAAATCTGGATAAAGCCGGTATCGCTCCAGTACTATGTGCTGGCATTACCACGTGGTCACCATTGCGACACTGGAATGTGGGCAAGGGTAGTAAAGTAGCTGTTGTTGGACTAGGCGGTTTAGGTCACATGGCTATTAAATTAGCATCAGCTTTAGGAGCTCATGTCACCTTGTTTTCTCGTTCAACTAATAAAATAGATGATGCCAAGCAACTCGGTGCAAATGAAGTGATTATATCAACCGACCCTGCTGCAATGGAAGCTGCTGCTGGTCGCTTTGATGTGATTTTAGATACCGTACCCTATGCGCATGATTTTAATCCGTATATCAATACCTTAAGCACAAACGGAACTTTAGTGATCCTGGGGTATTTAGGACCTTTAGACCCAGCATTAATTACCGTACCTATGATTATGGGGCGTAAAACCGTAGCGGGTTCTCTAATTGGAGGTATTGCAGAAACCCAGGAACTATTGGATTTCTGCGGCAAGCATAACATTACATCCGATATTGAGGTTATCAATATGCAAGACATCAATACAGCTTATGATCGTATGCTGAAAAGCGACGTTAAGTACCGTTTTGTAATTGATATGAAGTCCTTAAAAGGCTAATGCGCTTATATTTTTAGGCTTAAACTGTAAAAAACCAAAATTCGTTCAGGATTTTTAAGTATTCAGTTGTTATATAGGTATAAACCAAAAATATACAACATGAAAAAGGTACTCTTTATGCTTTTTGCAGTGGCATTTTTTAACTGCTCAACTGATGACAACAACACCCAAATAGAACCTACCATAGACCTTACACAATACAACCCTGATCTCACCATTGTTGAGAATCTGGATAATGGTGTAGCGGTATTGGATATTACTGCAGAAGTGGGCATAGAAGCTCTATATGGCATTGAGTATGGTGGCGGCTATATATTCCATGTTAACGAAACCGATGGTACGCTAATGGTTGCTACCGATTATTCTTCTATTGGTACAAAGTCATGGGGCGATCATTTCGATTTAACCAATAGTGCCGAAATTGGTGCCGGTCGCGACAACACCCAACAAATAGTGGATGGCAACCTAAATGATAACAGCAATGTACCAAACGGACTCGAGTTTGGTAGTGACGATTATGCCTTTAAAATTGTAACCGATTTAGAACATGAGGGCTACACAGATTGGTATGTGCCTAGCAGCGGTTCTATGGAAGCCATTTTTAATAATGTGCATGCACAGGGTATGGGTAATTTTGATGAAGCCCAATTCTATTGGACATCAACTAAAGACGGTTACCAGCCTTATGTTATGAGTTTTAACCCAAGTATGTTTGGTGGTTCGGCATTTTTAGGTACCTGCTTTGCCAGTAATGCGGTGGTAATTGTTAGAAGTTTTTAAATAACAGATTGAAGAAGAAATAGTTACTTAAATAGGGCGCTTAAATAGACAGTTTGAGCGCCTTTTTTTGTGCCTACTATTTACAAACTGCTATATTTGCTACGCAAATAGCCTAACCAATTATCATGAACGAAAACCCACAGCAACCAGAAATCGAAAGCCCTTCAGAAGACATTAAACTCTATTCATCACGAGCTATAAGTGGTGCAACCTTTTTAGCAGGCCCCTTGGCAGGAGGCTATATGGTTAGTGAAAACTTTAAGGCCATAAACAAACCAGCCGAAGGGCGTAACGCATTACTGATTGGTATTTTAGTAACTATTGCCGTGTTTTCAGTTGTATTTTTTGTTCCTCAAGACATATTAGATAAAATACCTAATATTTTAATACCCTTTGCATATACAGCTATTGGAATGGCTTTGGTGGAATGGCAAATGGGCGACCTACTCAAAAATCATAAAGAAGAAAACAAACCCTTTTACTCGGGATGGCGAGCCGCAGGTATTGGGCTCATATCGCTTATAATTACTTTTATAGCCCTGTTTGCTGGTGTCTTTTTATTGGACAATGATGAAGTTTATGAGCAGTATGATGCACAAATGGAGCCATTTTTCAGGAACGAATCGGAAACACTGGGCTTTTACGACCGTATGGATACAGCCACTAGAAACGATCAGCTTTATGAATTAGACTCTAGCACCATTCCCAAATGGGTAGAAAACATAACCATTGCAAAAAAAGCCAACGAGATAGCTAATTTACCACCTGAACTGATAGAACGAAATGCCCTGCTGTTGGATTATGCCGAACTACGTCTAGAAACCTTTAAACTCTTTAGAAAGGCCATTAAGGAAGACACCAATATATACTTTAACAACTTGGACCGATTGCACCAAGAAATAGACGTCGTTATTAACCAAATAAACAGTCTACCTTATTAGTGTAGCAAAGTAATTTAAGAGAACTTTAAGACAAATCCTTTTACTAAATATACAGAGCTTGGTATCTTTAGGATAAATCATAAAAAACAAATCATGAAAACATTATATGAAGCAACCACAATAGCGGTTGGTGGGCGTAAAGGCCACGTAAAATCTGAAAACAGCCCCGTAAACTTTAGCTTGTCTGTGCCTAAATCTATGGGTGGCGATGGCGGTAACGGTGCCAACCCGGAACAATTATTTGGTGCGGCTTATGGCGCCTGTTTTGGAGGAGCCATACAAGCTATTTCCCAACAGCAAGGTCTGGATATTGATGATGAAGCCTTGAGTGTAACGGCTATTATTGGGTTCTGTAAGGACGAGGATGGCTTTTGCCTAGAAGCTACGCTGGACTGTTATATCCCGGGTGTCGATTTAGAAACTGGTGAGGAACTGGTTGAAAAAGCCCATGAAATATGTCCGTTTAGTAAGGCTACTCGTGATAATATTACGGTGACCTTAAACTTGTTATTGGACGAGTAGACCCTGAAACGCATTTCGAGGACCTCAATTTCCGTTCAGGGTGACAAATGCTGGATGACAAGGAGCATGCTAATTACTAACTCGTTTCCTGTAACATTTCTTAATTTTAAACAACCTATAGAAGTAATCAAATTTATATTATGACAGACTTAAACTTGGTAGATAAATTACTACTATTGGCATTAGATGATGATAAAGGCACCTTTGTTTCTGGGCCATTTGCTTTAACCTATGGATTGGCAGGCGCTATATTGTTGGAACTCTCATTACAGAACTGTATAAGCATAGCCAACAAAAAGGTGGTGGTAACTACCACAAAAGGTCTGGATGATGGGTTGCTTAATAGTTATTTAGAGGTCATAAGGGATTCAAAAAAAGAACGCTCGCTTAAATACTGGGTAGAAAAACTTGGAAATAAAGAGCGTGCTATTAAAAAAGATAGTTTGGATAAGCTTATTCTAAAAGGTATTTTAACCAAACGCGAAGAAAAGTTTTTATGGGTTTTTAATAATGATAAGTTTCCAACCGTTAACGCGAAGCCCGAAAACAGCCTACGACATCGTTTATATGACATTATAGAACATGATAAAAAGCCCGAGTTAGATGAGCTTATGCTTATAAGCCTTATTGATGCCTGTAATTTAAACCGAACGGTTTATGGTAAGGATCGTGCCAAGCGCTGCAAAGACCAAATAAAAACCGTTATAGCTGATGCCAAAAACAGTCAGGTTATTAGTGCAACTGTTAAAGAGGTGCATGAGATTATTTTAGCCATGCTGGTTGTGATTATTTCGTCTTCCATTGCGGCTACAACGGCTGCTAGTACCTAATACGCTAAATATTTTTTTATATGTTCATTTTTATTCGCGGGTTAATATTCTTTTAGAGGAACGGGTTGTGTAGGGGTTTTTAATTTTTCTTTTTTTATATGTTCTTTTATAAAGCACATAAAAGAACCAAAAGGTGAGGTAGTATTTTGTTTTGTTCATTTTTGTCTTGATACAAAAACGAACCAAAAAAATCAAAACGGTCTTTAGGACATTCTTTCAGACCATTCGCCTTTTTCTTTAAGCAATTCTGAACGTGTTCACTTTATTTTTTGAATTACTCCCTTGTTTTGGATTGCTTAAACTATTTTGTTGACTCATTATGTCTTAAGACCGTTGGTGCTTACGACAGCGTGGTTGGGATTGTTTATTACATTTATTTAGTTATTGTTGGCTCATTATTTCTTAAGACCGTTGGTGCTTATGATAGCGGTTGGGAAGGTTTCAATTGTTTTTAATAGTTAGTTACTCTTAAGTAGTTGTTCATTTCGAACTTACAAATGGGGAAAACAACGTTTTACTAATTCATTTTAATAACTTGATTTGGTGCTCGGGTTGCATCTAAATAAGATTTGAATTGTATCTTGGAATATCTTTTGATTCATCTATTAACTAAAGTCATAATTTATAAGAGCCATAAGCATTAAGGCTCTTTTTTTGTTAAATTTTATAATGGTGGTTACAAACTACTAATCATATTGTATCTTAGTCTTAATAACCAATTAATTTTTTAAATGAAAAGATACATTCAATTCTTAATGACTTTTGCTCTATTAACGAGCGGAATAGTTTTTGCGCAGGAAAAAGACCCAGTGATTGAAGGCATGATTAAAGAAGCCAACGAAAATTCTCAACTTGAACGATTAGCCCATGAACTTTTTGACGTTGTTGGACCAAGATTAGTAGGAACGCCTCAAATGGAACATGCCAGTCAATGGGCCATTGACCAATATGCCGAATGGGGAATTCCAGCAAGAAGAGAAAACTATGGAACATGGCGTGGATGGGAACGTGGGATTACACATATAGATATGGTCTCACCAAGGGTACAATCACTTGATGGAACGCAATTGGCTTGGAGTGCCAGTACTCCAAAAGGAGGCGTGACCGCAGAGGTTGTTACATTACCAGAGAATATTAAGGATTCCATTGCATTTAAAAACTGGTTACCTAGTGTAAAAGGTAAGTTTGTGATGATTTCGATGCCACAACCAACAGGCCGTCCAGATTATAACTGGGAAGAATTCGCAACAGAAGAGTCATTTACAAAAATGAAGGAAGCGCGCGATGCACAAACAGAGGCATGGCGTGAAAACATAAGAAATACGGGTTACACATCACGATCTATTGGTAGCGCTTTGGAAGAAGCAGGTGCCGTTGGTCTCGTATCAAGTTATTGGTCTAAAGCATTTGGGTCTAACAAAATATTTAGTTCTCGCGTTAAAAACATACCGACTATTGATGTTGAATTAGAAGATTATGGTATGTTATATCGTTTGGCTACTTACGGAAACAAACCCGTAATTAAAGTAGAGGCAGAATCCAAAGAGCTAGGAGAAGTACCTACATTTAATACCATAGCCGAAATTAAAGGAAGCGAAAAACCAAACGAATATATTGTGCTATCTGCACATTTTGATTCTTGGGATGGCGCCCAAGGAGCTACTGATAATGGCACAGGAACTCTTGTGATGCTGGAAGCCATGCGTTTACTTAAAAAGTTTTATCCGAACCCAAAGCGTACTATTATTGTTGGTCATTGGGGAAGTGAAGAGCAAGGCTTGAACGGTTCCAGAGCTTTTGTTGAGGATCATCCAGAGATTGTAGAAAATATACAAGCATCTTTTAACCAAGATAATGGAACAGGACGTGTTATAGATATTTCAGGAGCTGGATTTTTACATGCTTATGATTATTTAGGACGTTGGCTAAATGCGGTACCGAGAAGCATTACCACACATATAGAAACCAGCTTTCCAGGAAGCCCAAGTAGAGGAGGTTCTGATAATGCATCTTTTTTAGCTGCGGGTGTGCCAGCATTTAATTTAAGTGCTTTAAACTGGTCGTACTGGAACTATACATGGCATACAAATCGTGATACATACGATAAAGTAGTATTTGATGATGTACGAAATAATGTTATTCTAACGGCGATTTTAGCTTATATGGCATCTGAAGATCCGGAAAGAGCTTCAAATGAAAAAATAGTCATGCCCATTAATCCAGGAACGGGAGAACCTCGCGAATGGCCAGCGCAAAGATCACCAACAAGAAAGGGAGGGATGTAACATTTTTGCGTAACTAATGAATTAAAAAAAGCCTTTTCATAATGAAAAGGCTTTTTTTAATTTTACTCAAAACCTATTAATTAAGATTCAAAAAGTTTTACAGTACAATTGTTTAAAATATAGAAATATTCTCCATCTACTTCCATTAAATATAAGGTGCCAGTAACTATAACAATGTCATCGGTTTTAAATTCTGACTTTTCGTTTTTAAACTCTCCAAGTTCAATAACGGTTTCAGGACCAACACCGGTGCAAAAAAAGCAATTTTCGAAAGGAAATCTTGAGAGCATATACCACATGGAGTCTGCACCTAAATCTAAAAAATAGCCTCTAACGGTAACCTCTTTACCTTCAATATCTTTTAGAGATAATGTGTTTTTGTCGTCACTTTCTTTAGGGAAAAGCTCATTGCGATATGCGGTACTGAGTTCTTTCCAAGTTATTTTTTTTTGACTAAATGCCGTAGTGTAAACTAAAGTAAATATTAAAAGAACTAATACAGATTTAACTTTCATGACTTATAATTTTAGAAATATCCATTTTAAATATTGGACGAATGGCTATTAAGGTTGCAAAAATAATGATGCCAAAAATAAACAAAAACAAATCTAAAATATCTTTATGGTATTCCAGTAAATAGATTTGTTGTTTATAGGTATCTTTAATTAAAGAAAATATTGTTTGTAAACAAAAAGTAGCTAACAAAGCTCCGAGGATAAAACTAAAAAGACCAACTAATAGTCCTTCAGAAAACACGAGTAAAATTAACTTGTTTCGACTAGCTCCATAAGTTCTAATTAAAGCCAATTCTTTAGCTCTTTCTTTTACCATTCTATATAAGCTGACAAACATACTTATACCTGAGACAAATAAAATAGAAAACGCAATCCATGTAATGGCTTTTGCACCAATTGCAGTAAGTTTAAAAAGTTTATCTAACTGATATTTTGGTAATGCTGCTTGAAAGTTTGTGTTTTTATTAATATTTCGTGGAAGGTGCAGCAACCCCCTTTTGTTTTTAAACTTTATTAATAATGCTGTTATTTCTTCATTATCGTGATTGTGATCAGGGCTATTATTTACACCTTCATGCTCATGCATATGCCATATACTTTCTAGATTTGTTAAAATCAATCTATCAATGACGTTTTGTGTAGGCTTTAAAATCCCTACAACTTTAAGCGGATGTTCATCATGGCTTTCAATAGCATTTTCAATCATGCCATGCGAACTAGAAAACGTATCGCCAATGTTTAGGTTTAAGTTTTCTGAAACAGCATTACCTATAACCACTTCATAAGTAGTATTAAACATGGTTCCGGTAGCTATACCCGTTTTATGTAGATTGACGAAACTAACAGTCGTTCCAACAATTTTATAACCTTTATAATTATCGCCAATTGAAATGGGAATCGCTTCACCAATATACTTGTTGTCTGCAATCTTTTTTGCTTCATTATAAGGAATATTACCAGTGGGATTGTCAATATGTAACACAGCAGAAAGTACTAATTGTAAGGGGCTTCCTTTGGCGCCAACAACCATATCAACGCCATTTAAACTTTGCTGTAATTGAGATTCAAATACTTTGTTTAATTGTTTAACCCCAAGGAGTAGTCCAATACTTAAAGACAGTATCAAGACTGTTAAAAACGTTTGCAAGGGTTTTGCAATAATATTTTTATAACTAAGCTTTATAAAGTTCATAAAACAATAGTATTAGTAAATGAATTTTTTATACGTTGATCGTGGGTAATAATAATCAAATTCGCATGCGACTTTTTTGCTTGACTTTTTAATAATTCAATAACTAATTCGCAATTTTCATCATCTAAACTTGAGGTAGGTTCATCCGCAAGAATAATATCTGGTTTATGAATAACTCCTAAAGCAATTCCTAAACGTTGCAATTGACCTGTGCTTAATGTATTAGGTTTTTGGTTTTTAACAGAAACTAAATCTAATTGCTCCAATATGTTTTCAATGGCCCCTTTTTGATTGGAAATGCCACTAAAATATAATCTAGCTTGCAGGTTTTCGTAAACAGTCAATGACGACACTGTAATGGTATTTTGAAAAACAATGCCAATATGCTTTCCTCTAAAACGGTCTAATTTTTTAATACTCATACTGGCAATATTGGTGTCTTTGATGAAAATACTGCCTTTATCCGGACTTAATATTCCAGCCAGTAAATGCAAAAGAGTGGTCTTGCCAATGCCAGATTTACCTAGAATTAATAATGGCTGACTAGGAGATAATTCAATATCAGGAAAATTAAAAGAAGTGTCTTTAGTATAAGAAAAAGTGACATCTACTGTTTTAAGCATAAAAACTATATAAGAGTGTAAATATATTAAGTTTTAGCGTATTTTTTAAACAATTCCTTTAGAGTAAACTTCAAGTTAAGCAGGTGGGAAGCAGGATGCTTTTACTTGTTAACGAGCTTGTTGACATGGCTCTTGTAGGTTTGACCAATGGGTATTTTGTGATCTTGTATGACCATGCGATTGCCTTCAATAAATTTTATTTTATCAATGGCAACGATAAAGGATTTGTGAACACGCAGAAAATGCGAAGGATTTAAAAAGTCTTCATAGTGCGATATTTTTTCATGACTTACAATCATGTCATCCTTTAGGTATAGCTTGGTATAATTACCATAGGCTTCAATATATAACACATTGTCTAATTCTATTTGATGGTATTTTTTATCACCTTTTACAAATAGGCTAGTAGGATTCGTATCATCTTTTGATACTTCTTGAATGAACGGTTTAGATGCCTGCAACTCTGAAACCTTATTCACGGCTTTTACTAATCTATCAAAACTAAAGGGTTTTAAAAGGTAATCGACCACGTTTAATTCATAACCTTCTAAAGCATACTCCTTATACGCTGTTGTTATAATTGTTTTTGGTGGTTGGCTCAAGGTTTTGAGGAAGTCGAGACCTTTTAATTTTGGCATATTAATATCTAAAAACATAAAATCCACCTTGTTTTCATTAAGATACTGCATAGCTTCCATAGCGCTATAGCAATTATGAACCAATTCTATATGCGGAATCATATTGCATAATTCCGTTATGACTTCATGAGCTAGCGGTTCATCATCTACAATTATAAACTTAAGCATGTGGTGGTATTTTTAAAGTTACTTTATAGGTGTTTTCCGTTTTATTAATTAATAAAGCATAGTTTTTTCCAAACAATAACTGTAAGCGCCTTTTGAGATTCTCCAGACCGATACCAACTTTGTTAGTATGAGTTCCATCGAAATTATTTTCAATTTCAAATTGTACAAAATCATCTGTATACGTCAGATTCATGTGAATGTATGCGTTGTTTTTAGACCAAGATTCAACGCCATGTTTAAAGGCATTTTCTAACAAGATAATGAATAGTAAGGGTTTTATTTTTAAATCATTATCAACCTCATGGTTAAATTGAATATCAACCTCTTTCTTATAACGGATTTTATGCAATTGGATATAATTATTTAAATAGGCTATTTCTTCACCTATGGTAACAAAGTCCTTTTTGCCTTCATAAATGGTATAGCGCATCATATCAGACAATTTTAAAATGACTTCAGGTGCCTTATCAGACTGTTTAATGGTTAAGGCATATAAGTTATTTAGGGTATTGAAAAAGAAATGTGGGTTCATTTGCGCTTGCAGCATGGCTAATTCGGCTTGAGACTTTTCACTTTTCAAATTTTGAAACCATTTCCATTGCTGGTAAGCCCATAGCGATGCAAAAATTGGGATTGGCAACATAAAAAGAATAAACAATTCCTTGCTTTGCTGTCTGTACAATTCAAAACTATCAGAAAACAATCTGAAATACAGAAAAACGGAATATGCCAAAGCATAAGTGGAAAGAATAGCCACTTTGTACTTTTTAAAAAAGGCAGGAACAATGACATAAACTACAGCCAAATAAAATACAATTATCAATAAGATGGTAATTGGATTATCTGGCATATCAGCGTTAGAATCTATTACGAGTATGGCTATTAAAAAGAGGATTAGACATATAACCTTAATGACTGTTTTAAAGTTTTCTTTTAAGTAAGCGATTTTATGAATGAAAATTGAGATTAAAAACCAGTAAAATAGAAACCCTAGTATATTAGTTAGGTGTTCATCTTCATCAACAATAATAGCACCCTTATATTCTAATAGTAATGCCAAAACCTTGGTAACAACTAGGCCAATAACAAAGGCTTTATATTTTTTAAAAAACTTAATCATAAAGCGAAATTACAAATGTTAGGGTCTAAACACAATTATATTGATGTACAGTATAAAAAATGGCATGAACACCGTCTTATTTTAGTTGAACCACACTTAACCTAAAACCGACCGTGTTTATAGCATAAAATGACCTGTGTGTCCTTTTTAATTTCGTAATGATTTATTTCCTGTTTTATTTGTCTCACAATTATTAAACTAAAGAAAATGAACACATTAAAAATTAATAATATCAGTAAAACATATCCTAATGGTGTACAAGCCATCAAAAGTGTTTCTTTAGAAATATCAAACGGTATGTTTGGTTTACTCGGCTCTAATGGTGCTGGAAAATCGTCTTTAATGCGCACAATAGCCTCTTTACAAGAACCCTCAAATGGGACGATTACATTCAATGATATTGATATTATATCAAAACCTCAATATGTTCGCGAAAATTTAGGATATCTACCCCAAGAATTTGGTGTATATCCAAAATTATCAGCTGAAAAGTTATTAAATCATTTAGCCATATTAAAAGGGATAATTAATACCAAGGAGCGAAAACAACAAGTTAAAAGTTTACTGCATCAAACCAATTTATACCAACATCGCAAAAAAGCTGTTGCCACTTTTTCTGGAGGCATGCGCCAAAGGTTTGGAATAGCCCAAGCGCTTTTGGGTAATCCGCAATTAATAATTGTTGACGAACCAACTGCAGGATTAGATCCAGAAGAACGCAATCGTTTCTTAAACTTATTAAGCGAAATAGGCGAGAGTGTAATTGTCATCTTATCAACTCATATTGTTGAAGACGTACATAATCTCTGCAAGAACATGGCTATACTATCTAATGGGAACATATTAGTAACTGGAAACCCTGCAGAACTAGTAAACGGTATTCAGGGTAAAATATGGTCTAAAATTATAGCTAAAACAGATGTAGAAGCTTATAAAAACGCTTTCTCTGTTATTTCATCAACGTTAGTGTCTGGTGAAACTCAAATAAAAGTGTTGTCTGAAACTAAACCAGAAGAAGGGTTTTCTCTAGTTAGAGCAGATTTAGAAGATTTTTATTTTACCACGCTAGCGACTCATTAATCAATCAAAAAACGCAACATTATGTTTAAAAAACTCATTCAATTTGAAATATCGTATCAGTTTAAACAAAAAGCTTTTGTCTTCCTGTCACTATTGTTTTTAATAATTGGAATTCAAATAGGTAGACAAGGCTATGGAAGAGGTGCTACCATTTACAATTCACCACAATCTATTTCAGAAATCACAGGAATTCTAACATTAGGTGCTGTTTTTATCATCATGTTTTTTGTTATAAATGGTGTGCTGAAAGATAGTCGCTATAATATGCAACCCATTATGTTTAGTACTCCTGTAAAAAAACAGCACTATTTCTGGAGTCAGTTTTTAGGCGTATTTATGGCGAGTGTATTAGCATTTTGTTCCTTTTTAATAGGTTTTGCAATAACAACTGAACTCCCTAATTTGGATCCCGAACTGGTAAATGCGTTTCAAATTACAGATTACCTTTGGACAATTCTCATTATAGTGCTGCCTAATATTTTTATATGCACGGCTATTATTTTTTCGGTTAGTATTTTAACCAAAAGTAACGTTGCTACCTATGCCAGTGCCATCTTAATTTATGCGTTTTATTTTCTTTGTTCCTTGTTTTTAAATTCGCCAATAATGGCAAGTTCAGCGCAATTGTCAGCAGATAGTTATGTTATGGCAGCCTTATTAGATCCGTTTGGCTTATCTGCGCTTTTCGAACAGACACAATACTGGACTGTTTTTGAGAAGAATAGTAAATACATTGCGTTTGCTGGTAACTTTATGTGGAATAGACTATTATGGGTACTCGTTGGTGTAATCACACTTGTAGTGACGTATCGCTTGTTTTCATTCAGAACCATTCAGAAAAAAATAAAGAAAAGCGTAAGCCAAGACCAAGAGCTTATTAATACAGTCCCTTACCGTACAGTTATGGTAAATACCTCTAACAAATCACAAATAAGGGCGTTTTTTTCCTTATTCAAATTGGAGATGGCCAACAGTATGAAGAGCTTGCCGTTTATTGGTGTGGTTTTATTATGGATTGCAATTGTAATTATAGAAGTGTTTTCCAGAATTGTTGAAGGTGGCCCTTATAATGATAGTTTATACCCAGCTATGTACAAGCTCATTGAGCTGTTTGTAGATCCCTTATTATTTTTAAGTTACATTCTAATCATATTTTATAGTGGTGAGATTGTGTGGCGCGAACGCAGTTTGAATTTTAATGGTATCATAGATAGTAGTCCTACAAAAAACCTGCCTTTTTTCTTTTCAAAGTTTTTAGCCATTCTGGGTTTACCATTGGTATTAATTGTTATGGGAATCGCAGTTTCAATGCTATTACAAGGTGTATTTGGTTATGATCAATTTGAAATAGGCTCATACCTTTCTCTCTTTTATAACCCAGGGTTAACCTTAGTATTTTATGCGCTTTTGGCTTTAGTTATTCAATCTCTAATCCCAAATAAATATTTAGGAATGGGAATTACGGGCTTAATAATCGTATTTCTGGGAACCTCTTTATCGTCATCAATTGGCTTGCAACACCCTATGCTTTTATTAGGAAATTTGCCAAAAATTAATATCTCTGGAATGAATGGTTTTAGTGGTATTGTAAAAGGCTATAATTATTTAGCGGTTTACTGGTTGCTATTTGGAAGTTTACTCGCTTTCCTGTCTTTTAAACTATGGAAAAGAGGCGTATCTACGAGTTTGAAATTTAGATTTAAACTCATGTTTTCTAATTGGAGTAAAAAATCTACGATAGTTTTTACGTCATTATTGCTATTATTTGGTACATCCGCTACGGCTGTATACTACAATACAAATGTAGAAACTCACTATATCACAAGTCAAGAAAATTTGGATTTACGTAAAGATTATGAACGATTATTTAAGAAATATGAAGAATTAAGAGGTTTATTTCCTGTAAAAATGGAAACCGAAGTAGATCTTTATCCTTCAGACAAACGCTATGTGGTTAAGGCCACATATATTCTTAAAAATAAAAGCTCGGAAACATTAAAGCAATACCTAATAACAGAAAAAGAACCACTAAAAAGCATCAGTATTGCTGGAGGAGAATTAGTAGAACATAATGAAGATCTTGGCACCTACGTATTTGATTTTAAAAAACCCATTGAGCCTGATGATGAAGTGCTATTTACTTATACATTAGATAAACAACTTAAAGGCTTTGAGACCTCAAAAAACATCGTTGACAATGGCACTTATATGCAGCACAGAGATTTTGAACCAGCTTTGGGTTATAGAACAGCTTTAGAGATTTCTAACCCGATAGAACGAAAGAAGAGAGGCTTGCCAGAACGCGAAGAAGAAACTATTTCTGATGATCATATTGTAACTACGCAGAGTAGTGTGGGACGCGTGTATTATAAAACGGTGGTATCTACAGAATACGACCAAATTGCTTTAGGAACAGGAGAGCTAAAGAAAAAATGGACTGATAATAATAGAAACTATTTTGAGTATGCTTCCGAAGGGTTAATCATGCCTATGATGGGCTATTTTTCAGCAAATTATGACCTGCAAAGCACAACACATAATGGCATTGAGATAGAACAGTATTTTATGCCAGAAAGTGCTTATAATAATGACAGGATAGAAGAGAGTACCATAAATACCTTAGACTATTGTACTGAAAATTTTGGTCCATATCCATTTAAGCACATCCGTATTGCCCAAATACCATCGCATTGGAGTTTTGGTGGATTTGCACACCCTGGAACTATTAGTATGACAGAAGATATGCTGCATTTGGTTGATTTACGAGATTCTACAGATTTTGATTTAGTAGCCAAACGTACCATTCATGAAGTGGCACACCAATGGTTTGGTCATATATTAGGGCCAAAACCCGTAGAAGGCGGCTCAATGTTTGTTGAAGGTTTTGCAAAATACGCTGAAGCCGTAGTCATGGAAAACATGTATGGGAAATCGGCCATTTGGGAATTAAGCAGAAATGCCAATAAAAAGTACTTTACATGGCGAACCTATGATAGTGCGGTTGAACCGCCAATTTATCAAGTTAGTGGCCAAGGGTTTTTATCTTATGGTAAGAATTACACAGTTATGCTTGCCTTAAGGGATTTAATTGGAGAAGATGTTCTGAATAAAGTCATAAAAATCTTTACAGATACATATAGAAATCAAGTTGAATTAGAAGTTACTTCAGTAGCTTTTTTAAACGAAATTTATAAAGTAGCACCTCAAGAGCATCATACGTTAATTGACGATTGGTTTAAACGTGTTATTACTTATGATTTAAAAATTGATAATGTATCTGTAACCAAAAAACAATCTAGTAATCAATTTGAAGTCGTTATCGATGTCAGTACTGAAAGGTTTCAAGTCAATAAAGATGGCAGTGAAACAAAAATTGCAATTAACGAACCTATAAAAATTGGCATATTCAAAAAACATCCAAAAAGCTATGGGTTAAATGAAACGCCTATTTACACATCAAACTACGTTTTTAACAAAGACAAGTCACAAATTACGATAATCGTAGATGAAGAACCTGTTTATGTAGCCATAGATGCTTATGGAACACGATCTGATGAGAATTTAGTTGATAATTTAGTAAAGCTATAGGTGATATAGAGGCAATAAAACAAGTTTTATACGCAAGGAGTTAATCGCAATCTGGTGTAATAATAGTTGTTAAATAGCATATGGTTTTAATTAATAACGCTTAACCCTGATAACTGACGTCCTTGTACTTTTATTTTTAGTATTAAAAAGTATTTTGTTGCTTTGTTACATCATGGCTACTAGCAACACCCAACATACCCGTACGACCAAACTATCGCTGTATTGGACCTGTCAGCTCCTGGGATGGAGCCTGGTGTCCATCTATTGGGCCTATACGGTGTATACACGCGATAACTATGGGGCGTTTTACACGCTTATAAACTATGTGCTGGATATTGCCATTGGTATTTGTTTAACACATGCTTACAGACGGTTTGCGTTACATAGACAGTGGAACCAACTGCCCCTGAAGCGCTTGCTGTATCGCGTGGTGCCCAGCATCCTTGTTTTGGCCGTGTTATATGTGTTGCTGAACAATATAAAATGGTACGTATATTGGACGGCTATTGCCGGCGAAGATAAAGATTTGGGGCAAGCCCTGGTGTATTGGGATCCTATATTGCTTACGGGTTTACGCTTGATGTCTATCTGGATTCTGGCGTACCACCTTTACCATTATTACCAAAAAGAGGTGGCTACTGCCCAGGAAAATGCCCAACTATCTATATTGACCAAACAGATACAGCTGGATAATCTTTCGGCGCAATTGAATCCGCATTTTTTGTTCAATTCGTTAAACTCCATTAAGTCCTTAATAGAAGAGAACCCCAGTAAAGCCAGACGGGCTATAGATTTATTATCGGATTTATTACGTTCGTCGCTCTATGAAACCAATGCCGAATTAATAACCATTAAGGACGAGCTGGCCTTGGTAAGCGATTATATAGAATTGGAGAAACTGCGATTTGAAGAACGCTTATCTTTAGACATTACATTAGACCCTAGTCTGGAGCTTGTTAAAATACCGACCTTAAGTATTCAATTACTGGTTGAGAATGCCATTAAACACGGTATAGATAAGTCGGTTAAAGGTGGGATTGTGAGATTGGTGATTAGTCAACGTGATGATGAATTATTGATAAGCGTACAAAATCCTGGAAAGCTGACAGCAAGGAACACGAAAGGGGTAGGGCTAAAGAATTTAAGAGAACGCCTGGCCTTGCAATACAAAACAACAGCAGCCTGCACCTTAACAGCACTGGATGACCATACTGTAGAGGCGCAGCTTATTTTACCTTTAAAAACCCATGAAGACATTTAAAACCCTAATTATAGACGATGAGCGTTTGGCCAGAGAAGAGGTGAAGCGTGCTTTAAAGCCACACCAAGAATTTCATGTAGTTGGGGAGGCTTCGCATGTGGACGAGGCTATAAAACTGATAGAAACCGAAGCGCCCGATATTATTTTTCTGGACATCCATATGCCTGAAAAGTCGGGTTTTGATTTGTTGGAGGAGCTGGGTACGGTGCCAGAGGTGGTCTTTACCACGGCTTACGACCAGTATGCCGTTAAAGCCTTTGAATTGAATGCGTTAGATTATTTAGTTAAACCGTTGCGTGAAGAGCGTTTTGCCAAAACCATTGCCAAGGTAAAACAGGAATTGCTTAAAAAACGTCAGGCGACACCTGATGTGTTGCCCATGCACCGCAAGATATTTATCAAGGATGGTGAGGCTTGTTATTTTATTCCGTTGGCTGACATTCGGTATATAGAATCTATGGAGAATTATGCGCGCTTGTATTTTGGCGAGCAGAAGGCTATGATTAAGCGCTCGTTAAATCTTTTGGAGGAAAAATTGGATCCTACGGTGTTTTTTAGAGCGAACAGAAGTCAGATAATCAATACTCATTACATACAAGAAATTCATCCGCATTTTAATAATAGGTTGCAGATTAAACTGACGTCGGGTGAAACGATAGATGTGTCTAGCCGTCAGTCGGTTAAGTTTCGGAATTGGAATAGTCTGTAAGGGTAAAATACCCCAATTATTGACGTTTAATGGCGTTATGTTACGCTCCTGTACTTTTTGTTTTTTGCCACGTTTAATGGCCTTTACTTTGTGTCATTAATCATTAAAAACTAGAATTATGAAACCTTTTTTTATTCAACATTACATTGTAACATTCATAGTGGCTTTAACACTATTGGTTTTGGCATCGTGTAAAAGTCATCAGGCATCAACCGTGGCAAAACAACCTGTATTAGCTGATTATTCGCTAGGTGAGAAGTGGGTGTGGAAATACAAAGGTGTTACTGATGCAGGCGAAGTACGATCGGATGGAACCGACACCAGAAGAATTGTTGATTTAAATGGCGCATTGGCAATGACGGTAGGGACGGATACTGTAATGGTGTCTGACATTGTAAAGCCCGAAACGAGTGACACACCACGCTATAAATGGCCTTTGGGAGTTGGTAAAACATGGACCTATGAAAAGGACTGGACCAGTCAAGATGGTACTACCGGGAAACAAAGTCAGAACGTAGTCGTGTTATCCTATAAAGAAGAAACCGTGGGAGCAGGGACGTTTATGGCTTATACGATTGAGTATAAAGGAACTGTTTCCAATTCAAGAGGCTATAGTGCCCAAACAGATGAAGTATGGGTGTATGCTCCAGAAGTCAAGAACTTTATAAGAATGACCCAAGTGCAAGATGGTTTTTCTTATACCGAAGAGTTAATTGAATATTCCAAATAAAACCAATCCATAACCATGACAGCATTTAAATTATTAAAGGTCGCATTTGTTCTACTGTTAGTCGGGTTGGTTTCCTGTAACTCAACACCAGAAGAACAGCAAGAGCCTAGAATCGTAAGTAGAGATGGTAAAGTGTATTTGGTGCAGGATTCTGTGCTAATCACAACCAGAGATGGTGCGAAAGTATCTGCCATAGTTGTTAGGAGCAAATCGGAAACAAAACCACAGCCAGCCATACTATTTCATACCATATATACTCGAGCAGAGGACATAAGTAGGGCTTATGAAGCAGCTGATAAAGGCTATGTAGGTGTGGTGTCGTATACGCGAGGGAAGTACTTAAGTCCGAACGAGATAACGCCTTATGAGTATGAAGGTCAAGATGTGTACGATGTTATTGATTGGATATCAGAACAGGCATGGAGCAGTGCTGAAGTGGGGATGTATGGTGGTAGTTATGCCGGTTTTGTACAGTGGGCTTCGATGAAGGAAGCTGTGCATCCGGCCTTGAAAACAATTGTGCCATCGGTTGCTGCGGCTCCAGGTATTGCTGAACCTATGGAAAATGGGGTTTATTTTAACTTTCATTATCCGTGGTGGCATTATGTGACGAATAACAAAACCCTGGATACCGTGTCGTATTATAATGGCAAGCGCTGGAATGATTTGTATGTTGATTGGTATCAAAACGGTGTGGCGTATAAACAATTGGATAGTTTAGATGGTGTACACAATCCGGGATTTAATAAGACACTGGAGCATCCAACTTTTGATGCCTATTGGAAAAATATGACACTTTATAATCAAGCAGATTTTTCAAAAATTGATATACCCATCTTAAGTACCACAGGGTATTATGATGGCGGGCAGTTTGGGACGATGCATTATTTGAAATCCCATTATCAATATAATCCTAATGCCGAGCATTATCTTTTGATTGGACCTTATTCGCATTTTGGGGCGCAAGAACTTCCTGAAAAGCATATTCTGGGTTATGATATTGATCCCGTAGCGCAGATAGATATTAAAAATATCATCTTTGAATGGTTTGATTACATATTTAAAGGTGCCCAGAAACCCGCTTTATTACAGGATAAAATCAATTATCAAATGATGGGTACCAATACCTGGAAACATGCACCATCACTGGATGACATGGCTACGGACTCATTGCAGGTATATTTTAGTAAGCAACGTTCTGGAGTGGTGTTTAAATCGACATATGATACCGGAAATCTCGGTGTAGATGAACACTTTAGTTTAACTCATAATGCTGATGCCACCAATTATATAGAGCAAACGATAGATATGTCTGACCGCAGTCAATTCTCATGGAACTTAAGTGGTGATCGTAGTATAGTATCAGAAACTTTAACGCTTGGTCAAGGGTTTTCGTTTGCTACAGAACCCTTTGATGAAGATACGAAGATTACAGGAGCAGTACGTGGTGTTTTAAACGTGGCTATCAATAAAAAGGATTTTGATTGTAATGTGTTACTATATGAACAAACCGCAGATGGTAAGTTCTTTAGTTTGACACTGCCATTTACTACACGAGCCAGTATGTCTAACGATATAGAAAACAGACACTTGCTGACTCCAAATGAAAAGACTCCCATACCCATTAGAAATTTTAGAATGACTAGTAAGAAAATTAAAAAAGGAAGTCGCATAGTTGTTGTTATTAATGGGATTAAGCATCCGTTTTCGCAAATAAACTACGGAACTGGTAAAAATGTTAGTGATGAAACCATTCAAGATGCTGGAGAGCCTTTAGAGATTAAATGGTATACAGATAGTTATATTAACATTCCAATTAATAAAAACTAATTTTAAAAGATACCATTAAAATTCCCAATGAGAATTGGGAGTTAACAATTAAATTGAATGCTCAATATCAAGTGATTATTACTTGATGTTGAGCTTTTTAAATAAAGCGTCTTTGTAGGTGTTACCAATGGGAATTTGCGTTTCTTCATCTATTTGAACTCTATTGCCGTAGATAGAAACTACATTCTGATGTGCTATAATATAAGACCTGTGTACTCTTGTAAACAAATACTCTGGTATAATGTTCTCTAATAGTTTGAGGTGCATACTAACTAATAAGCGTTCAGTTTTAGTAAACACAAAACTATATTCTTGTTCTGCTTTTACATACAGTATATCATCAAAGTTTATTTTTAACAGCTTACCATCTTGCTTTACGAAAAAGTAGGTGGGTTCATTTTTAGTTTCTGGTACTTTTGAAAGAGAAGCTAATTTGTCATTTGTTTTTTCTGTAGCTTGTAAAAAACGCCCAAAAGTAATGGGTTTTAATAGATAGTCAATCACATTAAGTTCAAAACCTTTTAAAGCATATTCGCTGTAAGCAGTAGTAAAAATGACTAATGGTGGATTTTGTAAAGACTGTAAAAACTCAACTCCAGTAATTACTGGCATTTGTATGTCTAAAAAAATAACGTCAATGGCATTGTTTAAAAGTGCTTCGTATGCTTCTTCAGCATTAATGCAGGTATCTACAACATGCCAATTAGGAACTTTTTCTAAATGCGTTTGAATGATTTCTCTAGCCAGAGGTTCATCATCTATAATTAAAACATTTACTGTTTTCATCTAATCTAATTTGAGTTTTAAACAGGCTTCATAAATTGAACCATCAAGTTTTACTTGATAATCGTATTTATCAGCAAAATATAAATTCAATCGTTTTTTAAGGTTACTCAAGCCCAATCCACCTATAGAATTTGGTTCTTTGTCTTTATTAAAACTATTTATAATTGTAAATACTAAGTTGTTTTCTTTTACTTTGAAGTCAATCACAATTTCAGCACCATCTTTATCTACAGAATACTTAAACGCATTTTCGATTAATGGAATAAATAAGAGTGGTGGAATGCTTTGATTTTGATTATCAATTTCAGTTGTAAAAGCTATGTCAGTATGGTTTAATCGTAATTTTTCTAATGCCATGTAATTATTGATTAAAGCAATCTCTTCTGAAAGTTTGATAGCCGTTTTATGTGCATTGTCCAAGGAATAACGCATATAGTTTGATAATCTAGTAACCGTTTCCGATGATTTTTCAGTACGTTTTTGTAAGATTAAACCATATAAATTATTCAATGTATTGAATAGGAAATGAGGATTTACTTGTGCCTTTAAAAAGTTAAGCTCTAACTGAACATTCTCTTTTTCTAATTCCAATGTTTTTATGTAAAACTGATAATACCCTAAACTGGTTTTTATAGCTATTGGTAATACGAGACCAGAAAGTAAATTAAAATACAATCCAAAGTTGGAGCCTTTAAATAAAATATTATCAATTAGACTTTTTTGAATTACACTTAAATAATCAGCATTGTAATTTTGAGCCATGGCTGTACAACTCTCACAAAAATAAAAGGTTAACTTTTCACTTAAAGCATCCCAAGAGACATGCAAAAACACTAAAAAGAGAAACGATACGATAAAATACAGCAATCGTTTTTTCTTTAAGAATTTTGGGATAACTACATACATTAATGGGTAAAAAACCATGACCAATCCAATAGTATTTCTAATAGGAGTGATATAGATTAAAGGTGTGTCTTTATAGACACTTAACGAGTTTTGAATAATAAAATATGTACTGGTTACAAAGGCAAACCAAAATAGTATGTGAGAAACTATTCTAACTGTTTTAGATTCGTTTCGTTTTTTAAGTATATCCTCTAACCCCATAGATTTATAAGTAGCCTAAATATAGTAAAGTCATTGCTATTGTGTTATATGCACCATGACAAATTATAGTATACCACAGATTTCTTTTATAAAACAAAAATAGTCCCAAATAACCAGCACCAATTATAAGCGCATTAATCATGTCTGCTGTTCCTAATTGGTAATGATAAATTCCGAACAAAAGACTGGTAATAATAAAACTGATAGGTGTCTTATATTTTTCAATAACAACGTGTTCTAATTGTGTAAACATAAATCCATGAAACACAATGGATTCGTAGAAGCCACCAACAACCCAGGCAAGAATTACCATACTAATATAATAGGTTGTATCATTATTTCTTAAGTCATTGTAGAGATCAACTTCAACCTCTTTAAATTCAATAAAGTATTCTAAAATAGGGAAGAAGATACCTCTCATAAATAAAAAGATAAATACAGCTAATACAATGCCTATTAAAACAGGTTTTATATTTAGCGCTTTAAAGCTAAATCCAATATCTTTAAATGTTTCTTTATTTACTTTTATGCACAACCAAACCAATAATAATACAGGAATTGTATAGGCCATTGGAAAGAATGTTATCAATCCTAAATGAGGAAAGACTACAATAAAGAGTATTGTAAATAAGTTAAGTGCAATTTTTAACGGTTTTGATTGCATGATAGTTACTTTAAAATTTTATTAAATGCATCTTTAGACAATACAATGGTAATGCTATCACTTAAAGCATGATGAATGGACTTAAACTCAATATGCTGAATAGAAGCCACAGATTTGTGATTCATTTTTAAGTCTAAAGAATCTACTTTGTTTTGAGTTGTGAAATTGATATAACTCGAATCCTCTAAATCCATTTCCAATGTATTGATATTGCAATTGCTCATTTCCATTAACGAATTCCCTTTTAGGAAAACCTGTAAATCGGTATCCTCAAAATTAAAAACGCGATTGTGTGTATTGGTACTAATAATGGTTGATAGCGTGTTGCTCTCAATGATAATTCCGTAAGGAGTAGACGAATTATAGCGTTGCTCCAAAGGCACATTAGATCCCGCAAATTTCACAAATAATGTATCGTTTTTTAATTCCTTTTTAAAATGATCTAATCTTGATCGTAATACTTTAATAGTACTACTGTCTTTTTGAACAATTTGAATTGGATATCCATTGCTGCCAGAAATATCAAGTACAGAGTATGCACCATGATTTATAGACATATAATTTTTATACACATCAGATAAATCTATCTTTTCAAATTCCTGTTTTAAAACCGAATTTGACATGAACATTCCACCTATAACTACAGCACATAATACGCTGATAAATACATTGCTTCTTTTCATCACTAAATTTGTTTTTCTTTTAATTTTAACCAAACAGTAAACCAGATAGCAACTGGTAATATAAACCTCACAAACACTGAACTTATTAAATTAGAATTTCCAAGTAAAGAGACTTTAACGCGTTCTCCTTCATGAGAAAATAAAAAGCTATCGAATGCAGTTCCTGAAACAATGTTCGCATCTGGTATTAGAAATTGAAGGATAAACATGTTAACGTAGTTAAATACAACAAGGAGTAAAATTCCTGCCAATAAGGTTTTAATAAAACTATGCTTTTTAAAGATGACACTCCCTAAAAGAATTATTCCATTAAAGATGAGATATAAAAATAAAAACTGATAAAACCCATCTTTAAACGGATTTAAAATTGTTTCTAAACTCAACTGCCCTGTTACTAATAAATACATTACATCTGCAGCATAGAACACAACAAAATAGGCTAGGAGAAAAACAACAACAGAAAACAATAAACTAGTGACCAACTTTTCTGCATGTGTTGCCGGAATGCTCAATAACCACATACCACTTTGCGGATTAGAAAACTCTTGAAACATGGAGTTTGTAAATACGCCTCCAGCTATAAATAAACCAATAACAAACACACCATTTTGTACAGCACCAGCAAAACTATCTTTCCATTGATGCACAATAAGAAACATAAATAATAGCAGAGCAACTAATACTAAAAGTCCAATGATGTAAATTCTAGAATGCTCTCTAAACTGCCTTTTTGTTAATAATTGAATGGTTGAAATAGTCATAATTAAGCGTTTAAATAGTTGTTAATGGTATTCGAATTGGTTAATACAGCGTTAAACAGAAGCTCAATGTCTATATAGCCCGCAGTATCCGTTTTATTTTCTTTAATAGACGCAAAACCGTTACTCACTTTCTCCTGATAAATTAAATCAGTCGATTCTTGCTTGGCGTCTGTTAACTGAAATTTTAGGTTTTTAGCAATATGCGCTTTATCATCATTTAAAAGTACTTTTCCATCATTCATAATAATGATAGAATGGATTAACTCATCTAAATCTCTAACCTGATGTGAGGTTATGATCACAATTCTGTCTTTATTAAAAGAATCGTTAATCATGTTTCTAAACAAGATTTTAGAAGGAATATCAAGTCCGTTAGTGGGCTCATCCATAATGAGCACTTTGGTATTTGCAGAAAGCGCAAAACCTATTAAGATTTTCTTTTTCTGACCTAGGGATAACTCGGTAGTCCTTTTGTGTTTTTCAATTTTAAATTGTTCGATATAACCATCAAACTGATTGGTGTCAAAATTGGGATAAAAATCTTTGTATATATTCACCAACTCAACAATAGACAAGTTTGGTAAGTAGTATTCTTCGGGAACAAAGAATAAATTTTTTAAAAAGTTAACGCTACGATTTTTAGGCGTTTCTTCAAAGATTTGGCAGGTTCCACTCGTAGGAAAAAGCATGCCAGTAATATTCTTAATTAAAGTAGATTTCCCAGCGCCATTTTTCCCCAATAAACCATAAATTTTCCCAGGTTGAAATTCAAGATTAAGATCATTTAAGATTTCCACCTTCTTGGAATATCGATAACTTAAATTGCTTATATGTATCATATCTTTTTTATTGACACTACAATATTATAGAGTAGTGGTTGTTCAATAAAAAAAAATCAATGAACGCGGTTTTTTTATCAATAAATAAGAGGATTTTAATAGTATGTAACATTTTTATGTTATTATCTACGATATAGGTATAAACGTATTTTTATGACAGACTTAAACTTGGCAGATAAATTGCTGCTATTGGCATTAGATGATGGCAAAGGAACTTTTACCGCTCAACCATTTGCTTTAACTTATGGAATGGCTGGTGCTATATTATTAGAACTTTCATTACAAGAGCAAATTAAAATAGTAGACAAAAAAGTTGTTGTTAATACTAGGAGCAGGATTAATTACCCGTTACTGAACAAATATTTAGACGTTATAAGAAACTCAAAAAAAGAACATTCACTTAAATATTTGTTACAAAAATTAGGAAGTAAGCAACGTACGATAAAAAACGAAATTTTAGATAAGCTTATCGCAAGTGGTATTTTGGTCAAGAAGGAAAAAAAGGTGTTTTGGGTATTTAATAATGATGTCATTCATAAACACGTTAAAACAAATTCCTTATTGATATAACTCTAAAGATATCTGGAATTATGATAAATACAGCTTGTTATAAATGTACTATAATTTATATTATGTAAAATAGACTATTTCTTAATAGAAGTGTTTACTTCCCCTTTTTGTATCTAGCCATCAAAAATCCACTGGATGTTCGCTACTTGATAGTATGTAAAATAGTTTTTTCAGAACACACCTATTCCATGGTTATATAACATTCATGAGAATCATCTAGAAATGGTATCTTTAATCCATTCTATGGATACGCTCACCTCACAGCAACAACAATTGCAATTGCAATATCAGGGTTTTATTCAAACGCAACCGTTATGGTTTGGCCAGTTAGATACCAACTTACAGCAATTTGGTCATGTGGCTTTAGATAATTCGGTGCCATTGCATCCTCAAGATGCGCCCAATCGTTTGGGCAACCGTGTAGAATATTTTGTGTTTCAGAGTTTGGCACAGCAATCGCACATCCAGATTCTGGAAACTAATTTGCAGATACAACAGAATAAGCAAACCTTGGGTGAACTGGATGCTTTGCTTCTGGTGAATAAACAACCCGTTCATTTAGAGATCATTTATAAGTTCTATTTGTGCGATCCGCTAGTTGGTACCACCGAACTGGATCATTGGATTGGCCCTAACCGAAAAGATAGTCTGATTTATAAGCTAGATAAATTACGGAACAAGCAACTACCCTTGTTATATGCTCCAGAAACACAACCGTATTTAGAAGGTCATAGATTGAATCCGGCTTCCATACAGCAGCAAGTGTTGTTTCTAGCCCAACTGTTTGTGCCCAGAGCTTCCGCGACTGCCATACCTTTAGAGCAACTGAATGCCAAAGCCGTTTTAGGAACCTATGTGCGTTTACCTGATTTATCAGCCTATACCGACTGTAGTTTTTATATACCCAGTAAGCTAGATTGGTTGGTTATGGCTCACAATACAGTCAGCTGGATGCCCTATGCCCTGTTTCAACAGGAATTACGGGACTTGCTGGATGCACAACGATCACCATTGATTTGGATACGCCATCCTGATGGTGAATTGGAACGTTTATTTGTGGTTTGGTGGTAATTTCAATACCTGTTATCCTTATAAATGTTTACATTAGCCTTTTAATACATACCAATTATTATGCGATTATTGTTCTTCTTTTTTCTAGGCCTTTTTACGACAACTCTTGCTGCTCAAGACCTTTCGGAAATCTACAATAAGGTTAGTCCAGCGGTGGTAGTAATATACACCTCTGAACAGCAAATAGTTCCAGACTCCAATCATATTTCCCATAAAGTGAGTCAAAATGGATTAGGTTCTGGTTTTATGATATCTGATAGGCTTATTGTTACGGCTGCACATGTGGTTACCGTACCCGAAGACATTAAGGTTTTATTTCCTGATGGCGATGTTATTCCTGCCAAAGTGGTTTCTTTTTATAAAAGTGCAGATATTGCTTTAATTAAATTGTTTAGGCCGCGAATAAACCCTGTTACAGTAAGCTTTGGAGATTCTGATGCTTTAAAAATTGGAGAACGCATTTTTGTTATTGGCGCACCTTTTGGACTTGATGCGTCATTATCTTCAGGGTATGTTAGCAGTTTTAGACGCAGTAACGCAGGTATGAGCAATCCGTTTACCACTACCGACTTTATTCAGACCGATGCAGCAATAAATCAAGGGAATTCTGGCGGTCCCATGTTTAACCTAAAAGGTGAAGTTGTGGGTATTGTTAGTCAAATTATCACACAATCCGGTGGTTCAGATGGAATAGGTTATGCCACAAGCTCAAATTTGGCCGCTCGCCTATTATTAAATGATAATTTACCTTGGGTAGGTGCAGACATGCACACGCTTACGCCTCAAGAAGCTATGCTCCTTAATGTGCCACAAAGCAGTGGCATTCTAGTACAGCGCGTTGTTGAAGAATCCATTTTTGGTAAAATGGGTGTACAAGGTGGTACTGTTGAAGGGCTATTGGGGAATAAAAAACTAATCTTAGGTGGTGATGTTATTCTTTCGATAAACGGAATAACATTTAACACAGATGAAAAAACCCTTGAACAATTAGCACAATTAGCGCAAAGTTTAAATGATAATGTAAAATTAACACTTGAAGTTTTACGACAAGGTAAACGCGTTACATTAAAGCAATAGATAGTCTGACGCTTTGAAATTTACAGCGTACTTAAAACCCTATTATTTATTTGTAATGGCTGTAATTCTTGTTTGACCTTATCATATGTTTTAAGTTGATTATAAGTTAAAATGGTAGACATTTCATTTATTTCCTTCATTCTTACATGATATAAGGCTGTTAGTAATTCGCGCCCAACTAAATTACTTTCAAGTTGTTTTCTCCTTTTTAAGAATTTATCAATTTTAATTTCAAATATTCTTATTTGATCGTCATTCAGGGACAGTTCCTTATTGTATTCTGTAGCTAAAGCTTTGGCTTCACTATCAATGGTTCGTTCAGTAAATCTACTCAAACGCTCTTGACCAAATGTTTGGATCGTAAAAAATGTTACAAGTGTTATTAATATTGTTTTCATAGTTGTTATGTTTTCTATTTAAAATACAAATCATAATCCGTATTCACAAGTTTTTTACTATTTTTTAACACTATAAACAACTGTATTACAGTAGCTTATAGGGCTATAAATTATATTTATAAAAGTCTGATTGGATATTTACACCCTATGCTCTATTTGGCTTTTGCAACTATTGATAGTAAGATTATATTTTACAGTTAAGAAAATCATCGATAAACGGTAACGAACTGTTTTACAACGAAAAAAACGGTGTTATAACAAACATTTTAGAAATCACTTTATTTCCATTTGTATATTTAATTTATAACAGGGTCCCAAACCTATAAAACTTATGTATTATGGAAGCGAATTTATCTCTCTTTAATCAAATTAACAGTTTATCGTATTGGTTTTTAGTTGAAAGTAATTACAAATGTTCTGTAGTACTTGATGCCGAAAAGGACACATACTATGTTACCATTAAGAAAGGGAAACGCATTCTCTACACCCATTTAATTAGCCATTTTAGTAAAAAGAATAAGAATTTTTTAAAGTTTGAATTGATTGCGGTAGTAAATAGCCTTTTACATATAAAAGATACTGTGCTTCATAGACAAAAATTGCAGAGTGCCTAATTGCCTATAGGTTTTCTAAATACTGCTTTAAATCTTGAACTACCAAAGGCCAAGCTTCTTTTACGGCATTATAGTACCAATCCCAATCGTCACTGGTTTGATAGCCTTCTTGGCATAAATATAATACGGCACTTTCACCGTTTTGTTTGGCTATTATGGTCAGGGTCATTTCTCCCATGATTTCTTTTTCGGGATTAAAGTACGTAAGGTTGTTAATGACCAATTCCCTATTCGGTTGATACCGTCTAATATTACCAAGCGTAACATATTTAAATCCGTTTGCAGTAGTCTGCCAAGTAATGGCGTACACACCTCCTACTTCGGTGTTAATAAAAGTACGATCGACTTTCCACCAGGCTTTTAGCATATCAGGATCAATAAAAGCTGCTATTATGGTTTCTGGCTTGGATTTGATGGTAACGGTTACTTCTACTTTTTTCATGATTTGAAAGATGTAAAGGTTTATAAATATATGTAAACTTATTGTGACCTCATATAATTGTTAAAAAAAATATAAAAAAGGCTTTTCAACGTCTAATATGTGCTTTTGGACGTAGATAGAGATATAACCTTAATAAAAACTAATAACAATTATGAAAAAAATTTCAATCCTTGTACTATCAAGTCTTTTTGTAATGTCCTGTGTGTCAAAAAAGAAGTATGTTGCACTACAACAGGAAAATGGTGAAATAAAAAGCGAATTAACCAAAACACGTGTTGAAAAAGAAGATTTAGAGGCCAAGTTTGCTGAAATACAAGCTAGAATTGACACTTACAATTCTAAAATTAATTCCCTTTCTGAAGAAAATGATGCAAAACTCGTAACCGTTGGTGACGATTTAGTTATTTCTAACGATGTGCGTGAGCAAATGAATGAAACACTTAAACATGTTGATCCTGCTGCTTTAGCTGAAGCTAAAACCTTAAAGGATTCCATGAACTTGGCTGTTGGGTATAACTTGCGTAAGTCTATGGACACCAGCGATATGAATGAAGATGAAGACATTGCCATCAATATTGATGAAACTGTAGTTATGATCTCCATATCTGATAAAATGTTATTTAATTCTGGAAGCTACCGAGTGAGCAATAAAGCTAATGGTATCTTACAGAAATTGGCAGATGTTATCAATTCAGAAGAAAGCCTTGAAGTTATGGTTGAAGGTCATACAGATAATAAAACTATGGTTCCAGGCGCTGCTGTAAAAGATAACTGGGATTTAAGTGTACTTCGTGCGACATCTGTAGTTAAAAAGTTACAAGAGGATTTTGGTGTAGCTCCAGAAAAGTTGATTGCAGCCGGTAGAAGTTTTTACCAGCCTTTGGTTGATAACGATACCAAAGAAAACCGTTCTAGAAACAGACGTACAAGAATAATTATATTGCCAAACATCAATAAGTTTTTTGCCTTGATGGAAAGCAATAACCAGTAATACAATATTATATATTATTTTAATTAGTCCCTCAAAAAAACGCTCCAACTGATATTGTTGGAGCGTTTTTTGTTGCTATTTTATGTTACTAAAATGATCGTTGATCAAACACTATCAATGGCACATCCAAATTGTGGCTAATAGCCTTACTATGGCTCCTGGTTGTTAGCTTTTCGAAAAAGCTTCTTTTTTTGGTGATGAGTACCAACATATCTAGCTTTCTACTCTCAGTAAATACATGGATCCCTTGTTCTACAGGTACATCAGTCAATGTGTAATATTCTAATGTTAATGGTTTTAAAACCTGCTCCAACATTTCGCGTTTTGCATTTAAATCTGTTATATATTCAGAATTATTAACAACATTTACTACGGCAAGCCTTGCCTTATTAGACAAGGTTATTTCTCTAAGAAGGTTTAGCCCTTCACCGTAATCATCAATGGAATAATCAGTGGCAAAGCCAATTTCATTAATGTTGGTGGTAGCTGATTCTGGAACCGCAATGATTGGACATGTTAATTTTAGGATTAACTGTGCTGCATTACTTCCAAAAGTGGCTTTTTGTATGGCACTTGCCCCTTTGTTCCCTACCACAACTAGATCTATATCATTATTGTCAGCAAACCCTTGAACAGAATTTGTAAGCGAACCGTATGCCAACTTGGTTTCGAATGTATGCTTTGGATTATTGGAGTAGTCTTGAACTTGCTGTAAAATCTTATCTAAACCTTCTTGTGATGATTTGGCTCTAGAATCATGAATAGCCTGATAAGCCCGTTTAGATGTTATACCTGTTGAAGGTGCAGAGGCTTGTGGTTCAAATACATGCATAATGTAAAATTTACAGTCATTACTTTTAAACAACTGTAAGGCATATTGTATTGCTCTCCATGAGTTCTCTGAAAAATCAGTTGGGAGTAGTATGGTTTTCATGAATTTAGTTTTATTCTTATTTTTATTGTGTACAAGTTAGTTTAAAATTATCATTTTTCAATAACCTTTAAGAGTAGTTTACCTAATTTTTCTCCAGTAAATAAGCGTTTAAAAGTTTCTTGAAAATTTTCAATACCATCATAAACACTCTCGTTACTCTTTAGTTTACCTTGTATGATCCAACCTGCCATATCTCGCATAGCCATAGGGTACTTTTCAGCGTAATCCATAACCACCATACCTTGCATGGTTGCTCGATTGACCAATAGCGACATATAATTTCGAGGTCCTTTCATGTCATCAATAGTATTGTATTGCGAAATAGCGCCACAAATTACAATTCGTGCATGTTTTTTAAGTCTAGATAATGCTGCTTCAAGAATTTCACCACCAACGTTATCAAAATAGACATCCAACCCTTTTGGGCAGGCTTCTTTAATGGCCTCGAATATGTTTTGGGACTTATAATCAATAGCAGTATCAAAGCCTAATTCGTTAACAATATAATCGCATTTTTTCTTCCCTCCTGCTATACCTACTACGTAGCAGCCTTTAATTTTTGCAATCTGCCCTACAACGCTACCTACTGCTCCTGCTGCTCCCGAAACGACCACAATATCGCCTTCCCGTATTTTTCCAACTTCTAAAATACCGAAATAGGCCGTCATACCTGGCATTCCCAATATGCCTAAGAACTTTTGCATAGGCAACTGGCTATCATCAACTGAATATATACCCTCTCCATTTGAAACGGTATATTGCTGCACACCTGACCAACCTGTTACAGTCTGCCCTACTTTAAAATGTGAATTTTTAGATTGTATTACCTTACCAATGGCTCCAGCACGCATGACATCACCCAACTGAACAGGTTCTATATATGATTTAGAATCATTTATCCAGCCACGCATGGCAGGGTCTAAAGAAATGTAGTGGTTTTGTATAAGAAGTTCACCTTCTTTAATATCTGGAATTGGTGACTCTTGCAATTTCCATGTGTTGCTGTCTGGCATCCCTTTGGGACGTTCGTTTAGGATAAGTTGTTTGTTCATACCCTAAATTTACAACATAAAATGGAATTTTACTCTGCAGGCCTGCCATGAATTTCCAAAAACACGTCATCAAAATTAGTGCGTAAATAAGCACGTAGTTTTTTGCGGTAATCGTCTTTTAACCACTCTACAAAATTAAATGTACTCTTACTGATGCATTTGGTGTAGCGTTGAATACGATAATCGATATCTTCTCCTAATTGCTTGGCAAGGTCTAGAGCGTCATAGACATCTTCGCTATTTTCAATACATATTTTGGCGTGATGAGCTATAGAACGTTCCAATACAACTTTGGAGGACTCACCTGCTCTCACGGCATCAATATACGTCTTCTTTATATCAAAATACACATCTTCCGAATTTGCAAACGATTGACGTAGTTCATCTGGCATAACATAACGGAAATTTTCTTCAATCTCTTCGTCGCTTAAAATACCATCCAGATAGAAGTTTGGTGTTCTAAAAATACGGTGCCAATCTAAATCTGCTCCCCAAGGTCCAAACCGGTGTAAATTATTTCCTAAATCTATGACCGAAAAACGGTCTTTGTTTTTTAGAATACGTGAACCTCTACCAATCATTTGATAATAGAGTGTTAACGATTTGGTGGCACGATTAAGGATAATAGATTCAACTGTAGGTTCATCAAACCCTGTTGTTAAAATACTTACAGAAGTTAAAATGGCATCTGGAGTTTCTTTAAACCATTTTAATATTTTTTTTCGCTCTTTTTTTGAATTGGTATTATCTAAATGTGCAATTGGATATCCTGCACGCCTAAAGGCATCGTAAACATGTAAGGATGTATTAATACCATTATTGAATATTAGTGTCTTTTTTCCTTTTGAACGCTCTTCATAGGCTATGATAAGCTTGGAAAGCATATCGGTATTGGTATATAAATCTTCAGATGACTTTACGGTATAGTCACCATTGGCACCAACCACCAATGAGGTTAAGCCCACGTTATATGAGTATATATCTGCTTTAGCCAAGAATCTGTTTTTTATTAAAGACTCTATACTTTCGCCTACAATAAGTTCATCATAATTATCCTTCATTGGTAATTTAATGTTTGAACTTAAAGGTGTTGCCGTTACACCAAGAATAAATGACTTTTCGAAAAACTTAAATAGTTTGGTAAATGAATTGTAATGTGCCTCATCAATAATTACCAAACCAATATCTGAAATATCCAGTTTGTCTTCGTTCAATCGGTTATTTAGTGTCTCAACCATAGCCACAAAACAGCTATACTGATCTTGATCGTCCAGATTGGCCTTACTATTAACCACTTTATTTTCCACACCAAACTCGGTTAACATACCAGAGGTTTGACGACACAACTCAATACGGTGTGTCATTACCAAAACCTTCTTTTTATGATGTTTTAAATATTGGCGTACGATTTCGGAGAAAATAACAGTTTTACCACCACCAGTTGGTAGCTGGTATAGTAAATGATAGTCTTCAGGAGCTTCTTCAAAACTCTTGAATATCTTGTTAATGGCTCCTTTTTGATAACTATAGAGGTCCTTCCCTACCTTTCTATCTTCTAACTCTAATGTTGAAATATGCTGACTCATAAATTTTTCCGATGTGCAAAAATAAGTTCTTTTGTAAGTTTTTGTAGCATATTTTTCAATTAAAATGTAGACTTTTTCAACAGTTGTCGTTTAAAACTTAATTTTGTCAAGCAGGAATTATTATTTATTTTATGGAAACCATTCACAATCAAAACCATAGACATTTTATGCTTTACAAACCCTATGGTTACATCAGTCAGTTTGTAATTAATGGGAAACAAAAACGTAAGAAAAAATTATTGGGAGAATTGTTTGATTTTCCTAAAGGAACCATGGCTATTGGTCGATTAGACGAAAAATCAGAGGGTTTGTTGTTACTAACTACAAATGGAAAGGTTAGTACCAAAATTACCAGTGGTGCATATGAAAAGGAATACTATGCGCTAGTTGATGGTGCCATTACAGATACGGCCATCAATGACTTGCGAAAAGGTGTTGAAATTGGTTTTGATGGTAAAAAGTATGTAACCAAGCCTTGTAATGTAAATAAACTAGAGACAGTTCCTGACCTACCTGAACGCATGAAAAAAATACGCGATGCCAGACATGGTCCAACTACTTGGATACGTATAACACTAAGGGAAGGGAAATTTAGACAGGTTAGAAAAATGACATCGGCCGTTGGTTTTCCAACCTTAAGATTAGTTAGAGTACGAATAGGTACAATAATGCTACAAAATCTAGAAGCTGGAGCAGTAAAAGAATTGGATATTATTCTTTAACTAAAATAATTGTTGCCTTTACACCTGTTGCCAAAGCCCAATATTCTGAAGCCAATATATTGCCGTCTTCATCAAGTACTAATAATTCTGCGGTATTTGGACCGACCTCGCCCTGATTTAAGGCTTTGAAATCTATTTTATTAAAACCCGTAACTAAATCCAATTTAAATGAACTAAACGTTCCACCCAGTAACACATTCGATTTAACAACATCACCTTCAACAAAAACTCGAATACGGTCTCCATCAACTCCTCCATAATCCCTATAAGCCACAGTTACAGATCTTGATTTGGTTTTAAAGTCTCCCAAATACTGATCAGTCGTTTTTCCACTTACACTTTCATCTGGTCTTTTTTCTAATTCTTTAGAAACTTTAGCCATTCTCCTTTCATAGATTTCACCAGGATCACCATACTCTTCCTTTTCAAACATGGAAAACTCACTATTGGAATTTGATGATGAATTGGGGACAGACATACCATTTACGGTATTGGATTTAGGCTTTGTTAATCCAGAATTATAAATTGGATTGATATCAAAAGAAGTGGAATTATTTTCTCCTTTAGAATTGGATTCTGCAGGTATAGATAATGACGAATTATTAGAGTCAGTTATTTGAGCATGTAAAGCAAATAAACCGCTAAATATTATTAAACAATATGTTAATACTAAATTTTTCAACCCCTTATTATTATAGCTATATGCTGCAATACAAACAAAAACTATACCTAAAACTAACGTTTCAAATATAAATTAAAAAAAGAGAAACTTAATAAGCTTCTCTTTTTTTAAGATAACATTATAAAACGGTCGTAATTAAGAAACGTCTATACGCATAGCAGGCTTTCTTTTGGCCTCCTCTCGTTTTGGAATATGAACATATAATATACCGTTTTCGTACTTGGCATTAATTTTTTCTGTATCAACAGTATCTGGTAATGTAAATGTTCTTTTAAATGATGAATATCCAAATTCTCGTCTTGTATAGTTTTCGTTCTCTATTTTATTATCCGTTTGCTTTTCAACTGCAATAGATAGTATTTCGTTATCTAACTCCAAATTAAAATCATCTTTGGTCATACCAGGTACAGCCAATTCTAAACTATAATTTTCATTGTCTTCTTTAATATTGACTGCTGGTAACGTTATACCATGATTAAAGTTAGATAATAAACCGGTTTCTAAATCGGTATCAAAAAAGTTGTCTATCCAAGATGAAAAACTTGGCAAACCAGTAACTTTTTTTTGTTCATGATTTGTGTCATTTTTAGGCAATGTTACTAATGCTCTCATGTCTATCAAATTTTTAGTTAAACATTTTTATTAATTGAGTAACAAATTAAATGCCAAGTAAAATTTAGGTCTTAAAACTGTCAATTTTACAATGTTATTCGTCAAAATGTCATTTCAAGCTCACTCCTAACCCATTGATTATTAATACTAAAATTGTTAAAAAATGTTAAATTACTACTTTGTAATGCATAGTACTGTAACAATTGTGGTTTTTGGTCGTCTATTAGGTATAACATCAATCAATTAAAACATAAAATCATGAGAACTTTAGACAGCAACCAATTAACAAGTAGATTAAGTAAAACAAAAAGTAATACTTGGAACAGTAAAAGACGTTTTAGATAAACGTCTTAAAAAATTAATCAATCAAAAAAAACAGTATCATGCAAGCGTTAGTTAAAATATCAAGAGATTCCAGTGATTTTATAAATCATGCTCTTAAACACAAAATAAAAGTGAGCACAATTAACCGGTGTGATACTGTTTGGACAGGAATTAAAAGACATATCCATTAATGATATAGTTTGAGTTAGTTAGTTAAAGTGAAGAATGCCAGTAATTTATACTGGCATTTTTTGTTTAAAAAAATAATGGAATCGTTTTTGATAATTTTTAATTATTCGATAACCTAAAACACACTATTATGAAACACTATCGCACTCCAGAAAAAGTTAATGCAGGATCAATGGCAGATATTGCATTTTTATTACTAATCTTCTTTTTGGTAACTACTACCATAAGCATAGACGCAGGCATTAAAAGACAGCTACCATCGCCCTGTTCCGATCTCGATGACTGCACAAAAACAGTTGCTGAGCGTAACCTCATTAATATTGAATTAAATGCCAGTAATGAAATTCTAGTAAATGAGCAACTAATTGAAATTGGAAAATTAAAACAAATTCTTATGGATTTTATTGATAACAATGGAGATTCTAGTTGTTCTTATTGCCATGGTATTCAAAACCCGTTAGCTTCTGATAATCCAAAAAAAGCTGTAATCGCTATAACGCATACCCGCCAAACCCCTTATGAGGTTTTCATTCAAGTGCAAGATGAAACAACAAAGGCTATAATGGAACTCCGTGAAGCTTATAGCCTTAATCGTTTTAATCAACCCTATTCAGATTTAAAAGCCGTAGACCAAATTATAGTTCAAAAGGCCTACCCTATTTCAATTTCTGAAATTGTGAAATAATTATTCTTCTATGCCTTCTAAATCCAATATGAAGGCATAGTACAATGCCGTTCTTTTATAACGCTCGAAGCGCCCTGAAGCTCCACCGTGACCAGTTTCCATGTTGCAATCCATTACCAATAGATTATCATCGGTTTTCATGTCACGCAATTTAGCAATCCATTTTGCAGGCTCCCAATATTGTACTTGACTGTCCCAATAACCCGTTGTAATTAACATGTTAGGATAATCTTGAGCCACCACATTATCATATGGTGAATACGAAAGTATATAATCGTAATATGTTTTATCCTTTGGGTTTCCCCATTCATCAAATTCGAACGTTGTCAGGGGAATACTTTCATCTAGCATGGTTGAAACCACATCAACAAATGGAACTGCAGCTATAACACCATGCCATAATTCTGGTTTCATATTAACTATGGCGCCCATTAATAGTCCGCCTGCACTTCCTCCCATTGCATATAAATGTTCTGTACTAGTGTAACCTTTATTTACTAAATACTCGCCAGCATTAATAAAATCGGTAAATGTATTTTTCTTATTTAATAGTTTTCCGTCTTCATACCAATATCGTCCCATTTCCTGACCACCACGCACATGGGCTATTGCAAAAACAAAACCACGATCTAACAAACTCAAACGATCGGAACGAAAGGTCGGTTCAGAACTATTTCCATACGATCCATAACCATATAATAGTAATGGCGTATCTGAACTTAACGTTACCCCTTTTTTATACACCAAGGAAACTGGTACTTTTGTACCATCTGCTGCTGGTGCTTCCAAACGTTCTGAAGAATAATCATTGGAATTAAAGCCACCTAATACAGCCTCTTGTTTTAATAACACTTGTTCTTTTGTATCCATATTATAATCAAAAGTACTACCCGGAGTAGTCAAGGATGTATAGTAATAACGAAGAACATTAGTGTCGAAATCCAAATTTGATGTCGTATAGGCCACATAAGCTGGATCTTTAAAGTCAAGGTAATAATCTTCACCTTCCCAACTGGTTACCCTAATAGTGCGTAAGCCATTTAGACGCTCTTGAAGAACTAAATGATTTTTAAATAACTCAAACCCCTCAAAAAGTACATCATCACGATGGGCAATAACATCTTCCCAATTGTCTTTGGTTGTTGACGAAATAGGAGTTTTAACAAGTTTAAAGTTAGTAGCGTCTAAATTTGTCCGAATATAAAAATGGTCACCAAAATGATCAGGTTGATAAATTAAATTTCGCTCTCTTGATTGAATAACTTGCCAATCACCATCAGGTTTATTGGCATCAACATATCTAAATTCTGTAGACAAGGTTTGCCCACTATAAATCATAATGTAAGCTTTGGATTTGGTTTTATAAACACCCGAATTAAATGTTTCGTCGGTTTCCTCATACACTATAACATCATCCTCTTGAGGTGTGCCAAGAATGTGTTTCCATATTTTATTTTGGCGCAAAGTTTCAGGGTCCTTTGTAGCATAAAAAACGGTTTTATTATCATTAGCCCATACAGCACTACCGCTCGTATTAGACAATTTGTCTTCTAATAACTCACCTGTTACCAAATTTTTGAAATGGATGGTGTATTGGCGTCTTGAAATGGTATCTATACCAAATGCTAAAAGTTCATTATTAGGGCTTACTGAACGGTTGCCTATGCCATAGTATGCAAAACCTTCTGCCATTTTTGAACCATTAAGTATAATTTCTTCTTGAGTTGAATCGATGGCTTTACGGCAATACAAAGGATATTCTTTTCCTTCTTCGTAACGTGTATAGTAAGCATATCCGTTTTCTGTTACAGGGACTGATTGATCATCCTTTTCAATACGTCCAACTATTTCAGAATACAAATGTGTTTGTAAGTTTTCAGTATGCTGCATAGCTTGGTTTAAATACTCATTTTCAGCATTTAAATAATCTAGTACATCTTGCGTTTGACTATCTGGTGTTTCGGCATTTTTTTGCTCATCACTTAAACGCATCCAGAAATAATTATCTAATCGGGTGTCTCCATGAATTGTTAATTCCTTTGGAGTTTTTTTTGCGATTGGTGGCTGGATTGATTTATCTGTATCAGATTCTTTTTCTGATTTGCAACCCAACACCAATAATAAGGCAAAAAAGTAGCCTAAAATTTTCATACGATATATTAATTTAGTGTTTATATAAGCTTAAAGAAACAAAAAATAAATGATAAGAATTCATTTAGTTTTGCTTAATTGTTTCGTTTATCGTGCCATACGTAATTTCAACCTTACGTCTTCCCCAAGCTCTAGCAGCCTGAACATCTTCACCCATATATATATCAATTCTGTTGCGCCAGCGACTGTGCATTTTGTCGTTGACAATGTAGAGCCCTTCAAGACCCTGAATAGCAACAGGAGTATTGCGAGTTAAACCCAAGCTCATTAAATCTCTTGAAATGGCTATGCACTTCATACCAGGTTTCAAACTATCTCCATAAGCTGTAATTATTGGATTTCCATAAGTTTGACTAGGTAGCGAATTATATGCCGTGGCTGTTACCTGAATAGTTTTCCAAGAATAATTTACTTCAGGTTTTTTGCTGTTACAGTTAAGTGTAACAAAAAAGATGGCTATAAAAATTTGATTTCTCATAGTTTTACAATTCTAAATATAAGATTTCTTTTTTGTAACTTGACCATAACTAATTGAACCAACCATTTATGAATAAATTATCCACTTTAGTTTGTCTTATTATTTTGATATCAACCTCTTGTAAAAATGAACCTAAATTACAAGAATCCATCACAAAAGATAAAGACTCAATAGCACTTATTGAACGTGCCAAGGCTATTCATGATAAAGTTATTACCCTTGATACTCATATTGATATTAATGTTAAAAATTTTACAGATTCTATTAATTACACGCAGGACTTATCGTCACAGGTAACGCTTCCCAAAATGAAAGCAGGCGGTTTAGATGTTGCGTGGTTTATAGTCTATACAGGTCAGGACTCCTTATCTCCTGAAGGTTATGCTAAAGCTTATGATAATGCGATATCCAAATTTAATGCTATTCATAAGCTTGTGGAAGAAATTGCACCAAACGATATAGAATTGGCATTAACTTCTGATGATGTTCGTCGCATTCATGCATCTGGCAAAAAAGTAGCCATGATTGGTATAGAAAATGGTTACCCTATTGGTTTGGATATTAGCCGTGTTGAAGAATTTTATAATTTAGGTGGCCGTTATATGTCATTAGCACATAACGGTCATAGCCAGTTATGTGATAGCCACACAGGTGAAGCCAGAGACAAGTGGCTACACAATGGCTTGAGTGAACTCGGTATTGAGGTTGTTAAAGAAATGAACCGCTTGGGTATGATGATCGATGTTTCGCACCCATCAAAAGAAGCTATGCTGCAAATGATAGAAATAAGTAAAGCACCAATAATAGCTTCACACTCTGCTGCAAGAGCTGTTAGTGATGAAAGTCGAAATTTAGATGATGAGCAATTACAATGGTTAAAAGAAAAAGGAGGCGTTGTACAAACCGTTGCATTAGATAGTTATGTACACACTCAAAAAGTGAAAGAAAGAGATGGGCATTTGCAAAGACTTGCTCTTGAAGTAGCGGACTCTTTGGGAGTTATGTGGTACACAACTCGTGAGGAAGTTATGGCATTGAGTAATGATGAACAAGATGCGTTTTTTGAATATTATAGAAAAGTTATAGATTTAGCCAACAAAAAAGCGGCAAAAGTTGAAGGATTCCCTCCGGCTCCTGATGTGTCAGATTTTGTTGACCATATAGATTATATGGTTAAAAAAATAGGTGTTGAGCATGTTGGTATTAGTAGTGATTTTGATGGTGGTGGTGGTATTGAAGGCTGGAATGATGCATCAGAAACCTTTAACGTGACTCTGGAATTGGTTAAGCGTGGTTATACTGAAGATGAGATTGCCATGCTTTGGAGTGGCAACCTACTACGTGTTTTAGATGAAGTTCAGGCTATAGCAAAAGAATTAAATCAATAAGCTAGAAGTTCTTTTAAAGCGTTTTCAAACTTCCCTTTTGCTAAATATTGTTCTTCCAATTGATTGATAAATGGTATAGGTGTTTCCATGCTCGCCACACGCTTTACAGGTGCATCTAAATCTTCAAAACAGTTTTCCATTATTTGTGCAGAAATGTCAGAAGCTATTCCTCCAAACAAGGAGTCTTCTTGCAATATTATCACACGGCCTGTTTTTCTAACCGATTCATATATAGTTTCAGTATCTAATGGTTGTAAGCTTCTTAAATCAATTAAATCAGCTTGTATATCAACATTGGCATTCAGTGTTTCTAATGCCCAATGTACAGCAGCGCCATAAGAAATAATCGTAACAGATTCGCCCTCTCGTAATACGGAAGCTTTTCCAAACGGCAACGTATAATAATCAACGGGAACTTCTTGGCGAATACTTCTATAGAGGGCTTTATGTTCAAAGAATAATACCGGATTAGGGTCATTGACAGCTGTTGCCAATAAACCTTTAGCATCATAAGGGAATGCCGGATAAATCACTTTTAATCCTGGAGTCTTGGTAAACCATGCTTCATTGGTTTGTGAATGAAATGGTCCAGCAGCAACTCCAGCTCCACAAGGCATTCTAACTACCACATCGGCATGTTGATTCCATCTGTAATGTGATTTGGCCAAATAGTTAACTATTGGATTAAAACCCGAAGAAACAAAATCTGCAAATTGCATTTCAACTACAGCTTTCATACCTGCAATAGATAAGCCCATTCCAGCTTCTACTATAGCAGATTCACAAATGGGTGTATTACGCACACGTTCGGTTCCAAATTGATCTACAAACCCATCTGTTATTTTAAACACTCCACCATATTCAGCTATATCCTGACCCATAATAACCAAATCTTCGTGTTGTTCCATAGATTGCTTTAAACTTTGAGAAATAGCATCTATCAGTCGTAGCTCTTCAGTTTTTGAATTTACTTCAAAATTTTGATAATCAAATGGTTTGTATACGTCATTTAATTCGACACTTTCAATTGGTGAGATAATTTCTTCATCAAAAGCCTTTTGTAAATGTTCGTTAATTTCATGAACAATAGCTTCTTTAATAGCTACTTCCTCACGCTCTGATAATATGTTGGCATCTCTTAAAAAGGCCTGAAAATTTTCAACAGGATCTTTTTTTGCCCAAGCGTCCATTAAATCCTGTGGCACATATTTTGTACCACTGGCTTCTTCATGGCCACGCATTCTAAAAGTTTTAAACTCCAATAACACTGGACGCGGGTTTTCACGAATACTATCTGCTATTTCACTAACTTTAGTATAAACTTCTATTGCATTATTGCCATCAATAATATGCGATTCCATACCATAACCCAATCCTCGATCGGCTATATGTTCACAATTATACTGCTCTCTTGTAGGGGTTGACAACCCATAACCATTATTTTCTACGCAAAACATCACAGGCAATTGCCATACTGAAGCTACGTTTAAGGCTTCGTGAAAATCACCTTCACTAGTTCCGCCTTCGCCTGTAAAAACTGCTGTGACCTGGTTTAGGTTTTTTAATTTACTGGCTAAAGCAATACCATCTGCTACACCCAATTGTGGTCCTAAATGCGAAATCATGCCCACAATTTTATAATCTTGAGTCCCAAAATGAAATGATCTATCTCGTCCTTTGGTAAACCCATTGGCTTTCCCTTGCCATTGACTAAATAGGCGATACAACGGAATTTCGCGGGTTGTAAACACACCTAAATTACGGTGCATAGGCAATATATATTCATCTTTTCGCATAGCCATGGTTACACCCACAGATATAGCTTCTTGACCAATACCCGAAAACCATTTGGAGATTTTACCTTGACGCAATAGAATTAACATCTTCTCTTCTATCAATCTCGGTTTGAGCATATTTGTATATAATGTAATAAGCTCTTTATTTTCTAATCCTGAAATATCGTACTGTAATTCGCTAGTTGAAGTCACTTGGGAACTTTAAAAATTGTTTGTCAAATATAGCATAAAATGATAATTACAAAACGAAAATCCATAAAGAATATCTGTACGAAACTTTATAATGTTTTTGTACCTTTGTAAGGATTCACAAGAAATTTATAGAAATGAATAATATACCTAGCGTTAACCTAAACGATTTTACTTCAGGCGACCCTCAACGTAAACAGAAATTTGTAGATGAAATAGGTAAAGCCTATGAAGAAATTGGGTTTGTGGCTTTAAAAGGCCATTTTTTAGATGACACATTAGTAGACAATCTTTACGAAGAAGTAAAAAACTTTTTCGCTTTACCGTTAGAGACCAAACAAAAATATGAGATTGAAGGTATTGGCGGACAACGTGGCTATATTTCATTTGGGAAAGAAAGTGCTAAAGGAAAAAAAGAAGGCGACTTAAAAGAGTTTTGGCATTTTGGGCAGTATGTTGAAAACAATCCTAAATTAGAAGCAGAATATCCAAAAAATGTAGAAGTTGAAGAATTGCCAAACTTCAATAAAGTTGGTAAAGAAACTTACAGAATGCTCGAAAAAACAGCCAAATATGTATTACGAGCTTTAGCCTTGCATTTAGGATTGGAAGAAACGTATTTTGACCAATATATTCATAACGGGAATAGTATTTTAAGACCAATACACTATCCACCCATTATTGAAGAGCCAAAAAACGCAGTTCGTGCAGCTGCCCATGGCGATATTAACTTAATTACCTTGTTAATGGGAGCTCAAGGTCGTGGATTACAAGTTCAAAATCATAAAGGTGAATGGTTGGATGCCATTGCAGAACCTGACGAATTGATGATAAATGTTGGAGATATGCTTTCACGTCACACCAATAATAAATTAAAATCAACCATACACCGTGTTGTTAATCCACCTAGAGAACTTTGGGGGACGTCACGTTATTCCATTCCATTTTTCATGCACCCTATAAGTGATATGAAATTAGATGTTTTAGACAGTTGTATTGATGAAAACAATCCAAAACAATTTGATGATATTACTGCAGGCGAATTTTTAAATGAACGCTTAATTGAATTAGGTTTAATTAAGAAATAAACATGGATTTACAAGATCAGCTTAAAAATCTTTTTCCAGATCATGTTCAAGAAGAAACTCCGGAATCTCAAGAAAACGAGTCTAAAATTTGGCTTCAAGACGACCCTATAATTTGTAAATACGAAAAACGTAAAGGTAAGCCTATTACAATTTTAGAAGGTTATACAGGTGCTACTGAAGACTTTAAATTATTGGCCAAAGAGCTAAAAACAACTTTAAGTGTTGGGGGTAGCTTTAAGGATGATAAAATTATAATTCAAGGTGATTATCGCGATAAAATAATGACCATCTTAAAAGAAAAAGGCTTTAACGTTAAGCGTGTTGGTGGTTAATGGCTAACAAAACCCTACATATCACAAATGGCACTAGTCTTACTAATTATCTAAAAGAATTAGATATAGAGGGCGAAATGCTTACCTGGCATGAAATGTTGTGCGAAGGGAATACCTTTTCTAAAGTTGACAGTCAAGAGTTTTTAAACCAACGAAAAGCGTTTTTGAGTACCTATTACGATATTGAAATTGATGAAAATGCCTTCCATAAAGAGTTAGATATATTAAACCACACCGAAAAGTTTGATGAAATTATTCTTTGGTTTGAATATGATTTATTTTGCCACATAAACCTTATCGCGGTTATAAGTCTTTTAAAAGAAAAACATATCGACTTGCCCATTTACCTGGTTTGTAGTGGCCGCGTTGATGGCGAAAGCAGTTTAAAAGGCTTAAGCGAACTATCGCAACATGCATTAATTGAGCATTATGAAAATAAGATTTTACTTTCTGAAAGCGATACTGAATTAGCCCAAGATGTTTGGCGAATATATTGTGGCAGAGATCATAACTTACTCAAGCCCTATATTGTTAAAAAATCATCATTTATTTATTTAAGCAGTTGTTTAAAGGCCCATTTAAAACGGTTTCCGAATTTAAAAAATGGCCTTTCAGATTTAGAAGAGAATATATTACGAATCGTTAAGGATAATGATATAAAATCCAGGCATCATTTACTTGGGTATGCTTTAAATTATCAGGGTTACTATGGTTTTGGTGACATACAAATCAATCGAATAATTGAAAACCTTAGGTTGTTTCTTAATGAATCTGAAGATAGTATAACCCTAAATAGAAAAGGACACGAAGCACTTCACAACACAAATAATTTTGCACTAGAAATCAATAACAATATTCCATTTGGCGGAGTAAACCGATTAGATTTCTTTTTTAGTGATGAAGAAAACAAGCTTATTAAAAACCCCATTCCATGCCAATTAAAGAATCTGAACTTATATTAAATCCTGACGGTAGTGTTTACCACTTAAACTTAAAACCCGAAAACATAGCAAATGATATTATTTTTGTTGGTGACCAAGACCGGGTTGAAAAAATCACAAAACATTTTGATACGGTAACGTTTACTACGCAAAAACGTGAATTCAAAACACAAACGGGCGTTTACAAGGGAAAAACCTTATCGGTTATCTCAACTGGAATTGGCCCAGACAATATCGATATTGTATTAAATGAGCTTGATGCTTTAGTAAACATCGATTTACAAACCAGAAAGCCAAAACCTAATTTAACCTCACTAAATATTGTAAGGGTAGGTACTTCTGGTTCCTTGCAAAAAGATATACCTGTTGATTCATTTGTATTAAGTTCACATGGCCTTGACATTAATGGTATGTTGCATTTTTATCAGGTAAAAACTATTTCCAATCCGGAAATTGAAAATGCTTTTATTAATCATACACAATGGAACGTAGACAAGGCAAGACCAATTGTTATCAATAATAGCAAAGAATTGGAGGACAAGTTTTACAGCAACCAAACCTTTAAGGGTATTACAGCAACGGCCGGAGGTTTTTATGGTCCTCAAGGTCGTGTATTACGCCTACCATTGCAAGATGCCAATTTAAATTCAAAAATTGATTCTTTTTACTTTGAGGGCCATAGAATATCAAATTTAGAAATGGAAACATCTGTTATTTATGGTTTGTCAAAACTTTTGGGGCATAAAGCATTATCTCTAAATGCTATTATAGCCAACAGAGCAACTGGCGAGTTTAGTAAAGATCCTAAACAAGTGGTGGAATCGCTAATAAACTATACATTAAATAAACTTATAAGTTAATGAGAACAGTTAATATTGGTGGTGTTCCTGAACATTTTAATTTAGCTTGGTACCTTACCTTAAAAGAAGGTTTATATAAAAAAGAAGGTATTAATTTACGATGGCATGACTACTATGGAGGCACTGGCGCTATGTGCCAAGCATTAGAGTCTGGCGCTATAGATATTGCTGTTATTTTAACCGAAGGCATTATTAAAGACATTATCAATGGTAATCCCAGTAAAATTGTACAGACTTTTGTTAAATCGCCATTAATATGGGGAATACATGTAGCTGCACATTCAAATTTCAAAACCATCAACCAGTTAAAAGAAAAAAAAGCCGCTATTAGCCGTTATGGATCGGGTTCACATTTAATGGCCTACATCAATGCAGAAAACAACAATTGGGATTTAGATAAAGATTTAAAGTTTGAAGTTATTGAAAACCTTGAAGGTGCTATTAAAGGGCTAACAAATGGTGAAGCGGATTATTTTATGTGGGAAAAGTTTACAACAAAACCTATTGTTGATGATGGTATTTTTAATCGAATTGGCACTTGCCCTACTCCTTGGCCTTGTTTTGTAATTGCTGCTAGCGATAATTTTATAAAAAACTCTGGAGATGACTTAAAAGCCATTTTGCGTATTATTAATAACGCTACAACAGAATTTAAAGACCTTAAGGATATAGATAAGATGATATCGAAACGTTATAACCAAAAATTAGAAGACGTTCAAGAATGGTTATCTCTAACAGAATGGTCGCAAAGTCTTATATCTTCTGATACTATAACGGAAGTTCAAAAGCAACTCTACGCATTAAACATTATACCAAAAATTGAAAAATATGAGAATTTAGTAGTAAAAATCTAAATTATTTTAAACTACTTTTTTTAACAATTTTTGATTTTCACTTTTTTAAAAGCACTTACAATCACAGAGTTATACTAAATAAAATAATGGATAAATGTTAATTTTTTCTATGTTTTTAACACAAAAGCTTTATATTTGTTCTATAACCAAATCACAATTGCTTATGCTATTAACAATTACTTTAATACTTTCAATACTAGTAGCTATAAATTTTTTATTACTATTTTTTAGTTGTAATAAAACTACAAAACGTAAAGCTATAGTTGAGAAAAACCCAACATTTACCGTAACCAAAAACACTACCAAACCACAGACTTCAACCCAACTTGCTCCAACAGGGAGTTAGTTTTACTAAAGTGTTTATTGCCAAACCAATATCCTCTATTAGCACTTAATGGGGATGGATGTCCGCTTTGTAAAATAAAGTGTTTGTCAGTATCTATCAATTTTGATTTTTTTTTAGCAAATCCTCCCCAAAGCAAAAAAACAACATTCTCTTTATTATCACTTATTGCCTTTATTACGGCATCGGTAAATTGTTCCCAACCCTTATTTTGATGACTGCCAGCTTGGTGGGCTCTAACAGTTAGAGTTGCATTTAATAATAAAACACCTTGATCTGCCCATCGTTCTAAATTTCCACTTTTGGGATAAGAAACACCTATATCTTGCTCTATTTCTTTAAAAATATTGATTAACGAAGGCGGATGTTGAATACCATCGTGAACACTAAAACATAATCCATTTGCTTGATTGGGGCCATGATAAGGATCTTGACCTATTATAACTACTTTCAAATCATTAAAGTGACAATGTTCAAAAGCATTAAAAATTTGTTTTCCTGGAGGATAACAAGTATGACTACGGTATTCCGTTTTTACAAAACTCACCAAGTGATTAAAATAAGGGCTTTCAAACTCTGATTTTAAATACGGTTTCCAGCTATCGTGTATATTTACGGTCATTTTTACAGACTTTATTAAGAGACTTCTAAATTAATACTATCTTTAGTTTATTAAAACCAATGACCTTGAAAAAACTAAAATTTCCTTCTGCCCAAACCATCTTATTAATTATTGCTGGATTAGTAGCGCTTTTGACTTTTTTTGTGCCTGCAGGAAAATACGATACACTAGCTTATGATAGTAGCGCCAATTCTTTTATTAAAATAAGTCAAGAAAACAAAGAAACGCTTCCGGCGACTCAAGCCACGTTAGAATCCTTGAATATCATAATCCCATTAGAGAAGTTTACCAATGGTGATATTTACAAAGCCATTAATATTCCTAATACCTATAAGAAATTGGATGCGCAGCCTCAAGGGCTTTTAGCCTTTTTAAAATCACCTATTAAAGGAATCATTGATGCGGCCGACATCATTTTTCTTGTTTTAATTATAGGTGGCCTAATTGGTATTATGAACCATACAGGTGCTTTTGATGCTGGTATAGCTTGGTTGGCCAAAGCCTTACAAGGTCACGAGTATATTCTTATCATTTTAGTTACAACTTTAGTAGCTGCAGGTGGTACAACTTTTGGTTTTGCTGAAGAAACCATTGCCTTCTTCCCTATTCTCATCCCTGTATTTTTGGCTGCAAAATACGATGCCCTTGTGGCTATTGCCTGTATATTTTTGGGGTCGTCCATAGGTACAATGTGTTCAACAATAAATCCATTTAGCACCATTATAGCATCCGATGCTGCTGGCATTAACTGGACAACCGGCTGGCAAGGTCGTGTATTTATGTTAAGTATGACATTACTTGTTACTCTTATCTTTGTTTTGCGTTATGCCAACCGTGTAAAAAAAGATCCGACAAAATCCATAATTTACAATCAAAAGGCACAAATTGAAGCTCTTTTTCACCAAGGTGATGTTAAAGTATCCTCTTTTAATTGGCGCTTACGTTTAGCGCTTTTTGTTTTTACAGCATGTTTTATAGTTATGATTATAGGTGTTTCCAGATTAGACTGGTGGTTTTTAGAAATGACTACTACCTTTTTGGTTGGTGCAATAGTAATAGGGATCATTACCAAAATAAAGGAAGACGTTTTTATTGAAGTTTTCGTTAAAGGTGCTGGCGATTTATTGGGTGTTGCGCTAATTATTGGTATTGCAAGAGGTGTTACTGTAATTATGTCTGATGGTTTAATCAGTGATACCATGTTGTATTATGCCAGTGATGTTACTTCGGGTATGGACAAAGGTTTATTTGCAAGCGTTATGACGTTAACCTATTCTGGGCTGTCCTTTTTTATACCAAGTTCATCTGGCATGGCTGTTTTAACCATGCCCATTATGGCACCCTTAGCAGATACAGTAGGTGTGGGCAGAGAACTTGTTGTCAATGCTTATCAGTATGGAATGGGGTTATTGTATTTAATTAGTCCTACAGGGCTTATTTTACCATCATTAGCTATTGCCAAGGTTGGATATGACAAATGGTTGAAATTTGTAATGCCGTTATTTATAATATTAGTGGTATTTACATTAATTGTAATGACAGTATCTGCCTATCTTATGTAACTAAAATAGAGTGATTTGCCCTTGGTCATCATGATTATCTGAAGTACTTTCATCATTTGACGTCTCACTCGGTTTTTCATTAGTTGTATTAGATTCGCTATTTTCAGTTGCATCTTCTGAAATTTCAGTTTCACCTACAACTTCAATATCTTCGGCATGAACTTCTTCAGGAGCTTCATAGGGCAATGGTTCAAGCAAACTAACCTGATTTATTTTCTCTTTGGTCAATTGGTTTCCAAGCGCGCCAATGCCTTTGATAGCAATAAATTCTTCTAGATTTACTTGTACATTATCCTTACGGTCTTTACCACGTTCTTTAGTAAATTCAATTTCAGCCATTGGACGCCAATCTGTTGAAACGATTTCCAATTGGGACTTTGGATGTTCGGAAATAAAACTTTCCTCTTTCGCCTCATTTTCAACTAAAAAACGTTTAACATAATACCGTTCTTTTTCACCGTCAAAATAAATAGCAGAAATGGGTTTTTTGGGAATCCATTTTTCCATAACAATCATATCATCATCAAAATGTGTGGTTACTTCTGGGATAATGGTTTTGATTAAACCTGATTGTCGTATAATTAAAATGCGATCTTCACCTCTAAACTCACCTACTAGATCACCACGACCATCGACATTTAAACGCTGAACTGTGTCATCAAACCAAATTTTACGCGGTTTTAAGGTAGAAACACCCTTTTCTTTGAGTTCAATTTTCTTAACCGCATATTTAGTTACTAAATTTCCTTTAGAAGCACGACCTTTTATAAGAATATCGGCAAAATCCAAATCCCATTTTAATTTCTTGATACTCCCAACTTGACGCAAGTTTATGGTGACCACTTCAGCTTCACCATTTGGATTGGCCGAGAAATACCAAACCATAGAGTTTTTGTTTCCATTGGTTAAATCGTATTCACGATCTCTAGTAACCGATGTCACCGCAAAACGTTTGACATAGGTCGGACCTCCTTTACCATCACGATACATCATATTATAAATGGTGCGCTTATCTTTTTTCTTGAATACAGCAACATGAATGATGTCTTTACCTATAAAAGTTTTAGTGTCTACTTTGGTTACCATCATCTTCCCTTCTTTGGTAAACACAATAATATCGTCTATATCACTGCAATCGCAGACATACTCATCCCTACGCAACGAAGTACCTATAAAACCCTCTTCCCTATTGACATAAAGCTTGGTGTTTCTAATAACTACTTTAGTAGCATCTACATCAGCAAACGTGCGAATTTCCGTTTTACGCTCTTTCCCTTCTCCATAATCTTTTTTTAGACGCTCGAAATATGAAATAGCATAATCGATCAAATTTGCCAAATGATGTTTTACTTCAGCTATTTGTTCTTCTAAAGCTTCAATCTTTTGTTGAGCCTTGTCGATATCGAATTTAGATATACGCTTAATTCTAATTTCGGTTAAACGTACAATATCCTCTTCTGTAACTTTTCGCTTTAAATGTTTGATATGAGGTTGTAGTCCTTTGTCTATAGCCGAAATAACACCTTCCCAAGTTTCTTCCTCTTCTATATCACGATAAATTCTATTTTCAATAAAAATTCGCTCTAAAGATGCAAAGTGCCATTGTTCCTCAAACTCACCCAATCTAATCTCCAACTCATTTTTAAGCAATTGAACCGTATGATCTGTTGAACGTCGAAGCATTTCAGAAACACCAATAAACAAAGGCTTGTTGTCTTCAATCACGCAACCTAAAGGTGAAATAGATGTTTCACAGTTTGTAAACGCATAAAGTGCATCTATGGTTTTATCAGGCGATATTCCAGATGGTAAATGCACTAAAATTTCAACATCAGCAGCTGTGTTATCTTCAATCTTTTTTATTTTGATTTTACCTTTATCGTTAGCCTTTAAAATAGAATCAATTAAAGATGATGTATTGGTTCCAAATGGTATTTCGGTAATAACCAAGGTGTTTTTGTCAACCTGTGAAATTTTAGCCCGTATACGCGCTTTTCCACCCCGAAGTCCATCTTTATAATCCGTGAAATCTGCAATTCCGGCTGTAGGGAAATCAGGAACCAACTTAAAACGCTTACCCTGTAAATGCTTTACAGAAGCTTCAATTAACTCTATAAAATTATGAGGTAGTATTTTTGTGGACAACCCAACAGCAATTCCCTCTCCTCCTTGTGCCAACAACAATGGAAACTTTACTGGTAAATTAACAGGCTCTTTGCGTCTACCATCATAACTTGCAGACCATTCGGTGATTTTAGGATTGTAAACAACGTCTAACGCAAATTTTGATAAACGCGCTTCAATATAACGCGAAGCAGCTGCACTATCGCCAGTTAAAATATTTCCCCAGTTTCCTTGCGTGTCAATTAACAGATCCTTTTGACCAATTTGCACCATGGCATCCGCAATACTGGCATCTCCATGCGGATGGTATTGCATGGTATGCCCTACAATATTGGCTACCTTGTTATAACGACCATCGTCCAAATCTTTCATAGAATGCATGATACGTCGTTGTACCGGTTTAAAACCATCTTCTATGGCTGGTACAGCACGTTCAAGAATAACATAAGAGGCATAATCTAAAAACCAATCTTTATACATACCAGTTACCCTAGTAATGGTTTCGTTAGATTCCTCTTGCTCATTTATCAAATCGTCGTTCTCTTCACTCATGAATTGTAGGCTTTTCTATTGTGTTTAACCATTTTACTCAAAGATTGTTTCATGTATTTGCGCTTTTTTCTAGCGACCAAAGTAACGTTGAAACGTTCTTTTTTAACATGGTCATGTTTTTTGTTTTTAATGTATAAAACTAATTCTCTGTAAATTAAATAATTGTGGATTTTAAAACCGGACAACCTATCTTTTTCAAATTCTATAGTATGTTCACGATAGTTAAAGTAATCAGAGAGCAATAACCCTTTGTTGGTTATGACCACTTTTAAACCATCACTATCATATTCAAAATATTTGGCTATCCAATGAATAACAAAAAACAAAGCTGCCAATATTAATAATATAATTAAAAATGCTGTTAATGGATTATCGGTCATGTCTTTAAATGCGCTAAAAACTGTCACCAAAAGTATAGCCAAGACAATCAGTATAAAATATACCGATATAATTACATTTTTAACTTTAGCGTTGTTCGTCCTCATTAATTATCCTCAACTAAATCTAACTCCACTTTTAAGTTGTTAATTATAAACTCTTGACGGTCTGGTGTGTTTTTACCCATATAAAACTGCAACAATTCATCAATTGACATGTTGTCGTCGAGCATTACAGGGTCTAGGCGAATATCTTCACCTATAAAATGCTTGAATTCATCCGGTGAAATTTCACCTAACCCTTTAAATCGGGTAATTTCTGGCTTGGGCTTTAATTCCTCTATAGCATTTAAGCGCTCTTCTTCTGAATAGCAGTAAATGGTTTTCTTTTTGTTGCGAACCCTAAACAAAGGTGTTTGCAAAATGTACAAATGACCTTCTTTTATCAGTTCAGGGAAAAATTGAAGGAAAAACGTAATCAGCAACAAACGAATATGCATACCGTCTACATCGGCATCGGTAGCTATGACGACGTTATTGTACCGTAAATCCTCAAGTGATTCTTCAATATTCAATGCCGCTTGCAGAAGATTGAATTCTTCGTTTTCATACACAATTTTCTTACTTAAGCCATAGCAGTTTAAAGGCTTTCCTTTTAAACTAAATACGGCTTGCGTATTCACATCACGAGATTTTGTTATACTCCCTGAAGCCGAATCGCCTTCCGTAATAAATAGTGTGGTCTCCAGATTGCGTTCGTTTTTAGTATCACCAAAATGCACGCGACAATCGCGTAATTTTTTATTGTGCAGACTCGCTTTTTTAGCACGATCCTTCGCTAGTTTTCTGATACCAGACAGTTCTTTACGCTCACGCTCGGCTTGCATGATTTTACGCTGAATCTTTTCAGCAGCATCTGGATTTTTATGTAAGTAATTATCGAGGTGTGTTTTTACAAAATCATTGATGTAAGTCCTTACAGTTGGCAAATCACCACCCATATCAGTTGACCCCAGTTTGGTTTTGGTCTGACTCTCAAATACTGGCTCCATAACCTTAATGGATACAGCAGAAACGACTGACTTACGAACATCTGATGCATCGTAGTTTTTGCCATAGAACTCGCGTAGCGTTTTTACCAATGCTTCACGAAAAGCCGCTAAATGTGTTCCACCTTGTGTGGTGTTTTGTCCGTTTACAAACGAATGGTATTCTTCGGAATACTGGGTTTTACTGTGTGTTAAAGCCACTTCTATATCATCACCTTTTAAATGAATGATAGGGTACAGCAAATCGGTTTCCTTAATGTTTTCGCTTAATAAGTCTTTTAGACCATTTTCGCTATAATACTTTTCGCCGTTAAAAACTATGGTTAAACCTGGATTAAGGTACACATAGTTTTTGAGCATCTTAACAATATACTCATTACGAAACTTGTAGTTTTTAAAAATGGTTTCATCAGGCACAAAAGATACTTTAGTTCCTTTTCTACGTGTGGTTTCCTCTAAAACTTCTTGATTGGTTAAATTACCCAATTCAAACTCTGCTGAAGCCGACTTATTATCACGCGTCGATTCTACCCTAAAATAGGTTGACAAAGCATTTACCGCTTTAGTACCTACACCATTAAGTCCGACTGATTTCTTAAACGCTTTACTATCGTACTTCCCACCAGTGTTCATTTTAGAAACTACATCAACCACTTTTCCTAGCGGAATACCACGTCCATAATCACGAACGGTTACTTTGTTGCCATGAACTGATATTTCAATAGTTTTTCCAGCTCCCATAACGTATTCGTCAATAGAGTTGTCTAAAACCTCTTTAATCAGGATATAAATACCATCGTCTGCAGAAGAGCCGTCACCCAATTTCCCGATATACATACCAGGACGCATACGGATATGTTCTTTCCAATCGAGTGAACGTATATTATCTTCGGTGTATTTGGTTTCTTTAGCCATTATGTGGGTGCATTTTTTGAGACCTTGCTAATATACATTTTCACTTTAAAAAATGAAACCCGATTTTACTAAAGTAATTAACAAAAAAAGCCAGTGTTTGTTGAGAACATTGGCCTTTTATTTAATTTTTTATTTGTAATTTATACATTAAACAAGAAGTGCATGACATCGCCATCTTTTACAATGTAATTTTTTCCTTCTACGCGCATTTTACCAGCTTCTTTTACTTTGGCTTCGCTACCATATTGCACATAATCATTGTAGGCAATGACTTCGGCACGAATAAAGCCTTTTTCAAAATCGGTATGGATCACGCCTGCCGCCTGTGGTGCTGTTGCTCCTATATCCACAGTCCAAGCACGTACTTCTTTTACACCTGCCGTAAAATACGTTTGCTGATTTAAGAGTTTATAGGCTCCACGAATCAATTTTGCTGAACCTGGTTCATCTAACCCTATATCTGCCAAGAACATCTGGCGCTCTTCATAATCGTCTAGTTCGTTGATATCGGCTTCGGTACCAACGGCTAACACTAATACTTCGGCTTGCTCGTCCTTAACGGCTTCGCGAACGGTTTCTACATAGCTGTTGCCCGACACTGCCGAACCTTCGTCTACATTACACACGTACATAACGGGCTTATCGGTAATGAACTGTGCTGGTTTTACAAAGTCTCTATCGTCGTCTTCAGAAAACTCCAATGCTCTTACTGACCTTCCTTCTTCTAAACCGGCTTTTATTTGCAACAAAACTGCTTCTTCCTTTTGGGCATCTTTATTACCTGTTTTGGCTGCACGTTTTACTTTGTCTAACTTTTTCTCTACAGTTTCCAAATCCTTTAATTGGAGTTCCATATCAATGGTTTCCTTGTCGCGTATGGGGTTTACACTACCATCTACATGCACAATATTGTCGTTATCAAAACAACGCAATACGTGTAGAATGGCATCGGTCTCGCGGATGTTTGCCAAGAACTGGTTGCCCAGCCCCTCGCCTTTACTGGCACCTTTTACCAAGCCGGCAATATCAACAATCTCAACGGTTGCTGGCAATACACGTTCTGGTTTAACGAGTTCTTCCAATTTTTGAAGTCTGGGGTCTGGTACGTTTACCACACCAATATTGGGCTCAATGGTACAAAACGGAAAGTTGGCACTTTGCGCTTTGGCATTACTTAAACAATTGAATAAGGTAGACTTTCCTACGTTTGGTAACCCGACAATACCTGCTTTCATTTTCTTTAGATAATTAGATTCAAGTAGCAAGAACCTAGACAGTGGTTTTTGCAGGATGCAAATATAATTATAGTTACCGTTAGTGGAAACAAAAAGTTTAGTTTTTAGGTGTTAGTTGGTTGCATGACAAGTTTGTCGTGGTATTTTATTGTATGTTCATTTTTGAGGGACCAAAAACGAACCAAAAAGTCCTTTGCTGTAGGTAGGTATTTTTTATGGTTATACACTAACCATAAAAACCATAACCAAATACCTAAATTTGCTACAAGGCTTCGAAAATTTTTAACGGTATTTGGTTGTTTATACTGACTACAGCGGGTTCCTGCTGCGCAGGAATGACAAGTGAGGTACGACCGAAGTAATTTGTTTGTTTGCTTGTTGACTGTGAGATGCTGAATCTCCCGACGCTATAGGTCGGGACAAGGTGGGTAGTTGTGCTTCTACCCTGTGACCTTATATGGATTCCGCATCAAGTGCGGAATGACAAGTTTGCGGTGGTTAATCAAAAGACTGGAATGGGTAATCAAAAGTCTGGAACGACTAATCAAAAGTCTAGAACGACCAATCAAAAGTCTAGAACGACCAATCAAAAGACTGGAACGGTTAATCAAAAGTCTGGAATGGGTAATCAAAAGTAGAACATAGTCAATAAAAAGTGGAACATGGTCAATAAAAATACAGGAATGAATAGCCGTAATTGCGGTTACACATTGTTGGAAGTAGTTTATTATTTTTTAATATTCCCATTTTCGTATTCCACAGTCTTTTCTAATTTACCACTTTCATCGAAATAGTAAACTGTTCCGTGTCCTCTTCCTGTTTTTGTTTGTCCTATTTCTTTTATTGTTCCGTTTTCGTGAAACCTGATAGTTTGGCTATCATTAAAAATGTCGGCACTTCTGAACTTTTTAATAACTCCATTTTCATAGAATTCGATTATCACTCCGTCTCGTTTTCCGTTGTTTGATTCATACAAGTATTTCGGTCGTAAAGTGTTTTCGTTTAAAATTAATCCGTAACCATTCACAGAGTCATTCTCAAAGTGTTTAAATCCGATAACGTTTCCATTTGAGTCAAAATAATAACCGTTTCCGTTTTTCAGTCCGTTTTGAGTTTTGACTTTAAATTCCATCGTTCCATCAGCACGATAATCTACCACGCTATCGATTTTTTCCGTTTGAATCGATTCGGTCGTTTCTATCACCACTTTTTTAGGTTGGTTATTACAACTAGTTAAAATTAGAAGAATTATGATATGGAAAATGCCTTTTTTCATATTGTTGCCAACGGTCTCGGCTATGATTTCGTTGCGTGGTTTAGCACTTAACTTTGCAAGTACACACCAAGTTGGAAATTCGAGAGGATTTTCAGAAGTAGGCGAGAACAAGCAATTGCTTATAGCCATTGTTATGTACAGGTCTTTATTAGTTTTTATTTTTCTTTTATTCCAATTAAAGATATCAATCCGTCAGAAAGAGTTCCACGCCAATTCACATAGTTGTGTCCTCCTTTAAATTCTTGATAATCCACATCATAACCTTTTACTTTAAGAATATCTCGAAACTGTCTATTCATTCCAAGCATAGAAGCTCCTGCATCATAAAGTCCTACGTCCATATAAAATTTTATGGGTAGACGTTCACTATTCATATATGCATTTATAAGTTTACCATTATCTTCAGGATAAATCCAGTGATTTTCATTATTCGAGCCTTTAATCCAATAGGAACCAGATTGCGAAAGAACATTTCCTATAATATCTGAATGATTAAGGGCAATGAAACTAGCAGCAAAACCACCTCGACTTGAACCTGCTAATATTATCTTATCTGATGTAGTATGAATGTTGTATTTTGAACGAACCCAAGGAATAAGTTCGGTTGCAATAAAATCTCCAAAATTTTTACTAATTAAATCTTGACCTCGCTTTCCAAGATTCCAAACTAAAACCGTCACAGTAGGTTCTATTTTGTTGTCTACTATAAGATTATCCATAATTGTAGGTGTTGGAATTCTCGACCTTCGATTTAACCTTGCACCATATGATTCTCCATCAAATATTATTACTAAATTATGTGCTTGTTTTGGATTATAATTAGCTGGTGTATGTATTGTGATTTTTCTTTCTTCATTTAAAATTTTACTTTTAATTGAAGTTGGTAGTACTTTTCCTTTAGCTACATTTTCTCTTTCACCAATGTAAATTTGCTTGGGTGCATTTGGCATCTCAACTGTTCCATCATAAGCGTGCTCTATATTCCTTGATTCAATTTCATTATGGGGCCCAGCTTTATCTAGATTGAAATAATTGAACCCGTAATTGAATCGAGCGTCTTTAGGAACTCTCTGCGTTACAAAATGAAGTTTTGAGTTTGGTAATCGCTGAAATCTTAATCCCAAAAAATCAGGACCGCCACTTAACATTACATACTCAGTATTATCATTAGGTATGCAAAAGTATGTAACCAACATATCTGTGTCATTCCCTTCAATTGGTTCTATAATATGTTTGTCTGTTTGCTTGGCAATGAAGGTGTCTATGGCATTTTTATCAGTTAGCGAAGATTCCCATAAGTTGTATAATGTCTTTGTTGGCAGCTCTTTTTTTGTAATACGCTTGGTGTTGTCTGATAAACTTAAGATTTTTTTAGTAGTCAAAGTGTACGTTCCTTTTTTTACGTTTTTATCTAGAGTATGAACTATCAATTTATATTCTCCCGATTCAACTGAAGTAATATCAATAGGTTCAACTCCATTTGTTCCGTTTGGACTATCAATTTGTTTTAGAAGTTCGCCATTTGGTCTATAGACATCAATTACAAGGTCTATTCCTTTTTGAAGAACTTCTCCAACTATTGCCATTCCGTTTTCTAATTCAACAGTATAAGTATGTTCGTCTAGTGCAGAAATAGTCTTGTCAATTTTTTCCCCAGCAATAAGTTCTTTTCCATTATTATTTTGAGCTGAAATTGGAAAAGTGAAAATTGAAATAAATAAAAGAGAGATGAGAAGAGTAAGGTAATAAGGTTTGTTCATTACTTAATGTTTCTATGTTGTTTTGTTTGACTTGTACATAACGGTCTCGGCTATGATTTCGTTGCGTGGTTTAGCACTTAACTTTGCAAGTACACACCAAGTTGGAAATTCCGCAGGAATTTCCAAAGTAGGCGAGAACAAGCAATTACTTATAGCCATTGTTGTAGGTAGTTTTTTTAGTTAGGAAACTTATTAATTCTTCTAAACTGTCTTATTACTGTCGTGTCAGAATTCAAGAGCCTTAAAGTTATCAGGTTCTCCTCAAATTGAATCTTCCAAAAATCTCTTTTGACTTGGTCCCCATATGGAATTAATTCAACTTCAGGTTTATGTCCATGAACATTATAAACCCCATTTACTCTTCCTTTTTCAGACTCTATAACAAATCGTCTGTCCCATCTAAAAAATATATAACCGTTAATTTCTTTTTTATCCGATTCCTCAAAATAATTGCCATTACTTACTACTTTTTCTAATTTCCAAAGCCCAAGTATTTTATCACCATATGTTTCTGGAAGTTTAGATGAACGTTCTAAAGTGACTTTGATGTTTTGTCCTTCTTCAGTTCTCTCCCAAATCATTTCATTTTCATTAATCGATATCACAAAGGGATCATTTAAATCCTCTAATCCGTTTGCGTTTATTATTGATAACTCATTTGATTTTTTATCCAAATTCCAAGTCCCGTATGAATGTTGAAATCTTCCATTGCCTGATTCTTGTGTTAAATCGGAATTAAAACGAGTCCATCTTGCATTTGGGGTCATTTCTTCCTTTCCCACCTTTACCGATTTAATAATCCATAATCCTTCAATTGTTGATTTATTTTCACAACCAAATAATAAAAGAATGACTATTAAAGAGAATATTGATTTTTTCATGTTTTTGCTTTAATTACCTACAATGACCTGCTAAACGCAGTTCGACTTTGAAAACGAAGATACAAAAAGTGAATAATAATGAAGCGTTAAATCGTGCGGTAGCACGATAGCCATTATTCGTCTTACCGATCAACGAAGTTGATAGTGTAAGTCACTTATTTGTATTGGGAGTTAGAGAAGACGATCCAAATTGCTTTTAGCTATTGTTATGGCACGTTAAGGACTTGAGTCCGTCAGCTGGAGCTGTATTAGGCTGATTGTTAGAGGGCAATTTGGTTTAGCAGGTCATTAGAGCACATTTACTTGTGGTGTGGGAGTTCGTAGAACGTAGCAACACAAGTCAGCTTCAGCTGAATGTGCTCTAACGGTCTTGGCTATGGTTTCGTTACGGAATGGTACGCGAGTATCATTCCGCCGTAACCATAAATTTAGCAAAAAGGCTCGAAATTCCGATTAGGAATTTCAGCCGTAATGAACTATAGCCGTTGTTGTGGGCAGTTTTTTTTAATAATTATACATATCTAATTCATCAAAGTCTTTTATTTCAGACAGTTTGATTAGATTTTCTATTTTAATTTTATTCCAAGTTTCCTTAAATATTTCATCTCCACCTTCTGCATTTTCATTTGTATTCTCTTTGACTAATTTTCTTTTTATCAAGAAGTTGATACTTGTTTCTGTCATTGTGATTGGTCCACGATTGCTACTTGAATCATATCCAATTAATTCAAAATTCGAGTTTTGATATCGGAAGGTAAATTCCCAATATCCATACCTGCCGTGTCCGTAATGGATATAAAGTTTTTCGTTTTCAATTTTAATCCATAATTCTGGTGGAAAATAAACTCCACCATCTTCATTTTCTGACGAAAAGCAATTGTAGTTTTTATCGGCAAGTTCATAACCTTTCTCATTTTTGAATAAGACAACAATTCCACGTCTATTTCTGTCAACTTCTTTTTCAAATCGATTTGTGACAATGTTAGTTGTATCAGTATTTTTGATTATAAGAACACAATCCTCCAATCCATCTTTATTTAGGTCTCCAAAATATTTTTCAAATTCAGCATACCCTTTTGGAATGAAATCAGATGGTTCTTTATCCTGTGCTTTACAGCCTAAAATAGTCAGTAGAAAAAAGGGTAGTATTAATAAAATTTTGTTCATTCAGTATTTAGCTTCTGACAGTTGGTTTAAATTGCCCACAACGGTTGGGCTATGAGTAGTTGCGTGGGATAGCACTTAACTTTGCAAGTACACACCAAACTGAAAATCCCCGAGGATTTTCAGAAGTAAGCGAGAACAAGCAATTATTTATAGCCATTGCTGTAGGTAGTTATTTTTTATTGATTGGTGTTACGTCTATTATTTCTTGATTATTACCAAAGTTATCTTTAATTAATGATTCTTTAACTGTTGCGAAATCAATTTTATTTAATTCAATCTTCCGAATATTTCTGTTTCCCATTGTGTGAAAATAATATATTCTGTTTTTTAAATCAGAAGAACTTGTGATTTGGGTTACACTCTCCATATTCTCAGGGATTTTTTCAGCAGGCACATGAACTCCAATTGGAATATTAAAATTATCCAATATTCTAAACGATTCAAAAACGGCATCAGTACTTGTTTTTAAAGGTCTACAGGTAGCCGTTAATGCTACCGCTTTAACGAATCTAGAAGGTGATGTGTAGTCACCAGGTAATCCAATTAAACCAGATCCTCCTCCAAAATTTTGTATTTTAAAATTATCTAAAGTTTTTGCTTGGTTAGGTGAGGTTGAAAGATTAAGGTAATTACTTAAGTTTGTTATATGCCAATCGTAAGTAGGAGCATTAGTAATAACACCTAAAAAGGGATCATATACTTTGATTTCTCCATTATTGACGATTTCAATTATTTTACTATTTCCGCTATCATCCGCTATTTTCATATGAAATGGCATTGGCGCTCCTCCATATTCTTTGCTATCAAACTGAACCACTTTAATGTCGTCAAGATTTTCCATTACCTCATCAACATTTTTAAAGGAAGACAGTACCCATTGCATCAATCCTCCTAAACTTAGGGATTTTTTAGCATCTTCAACAGAATATTCGGCATAGTCTGTATAATTAGGCAAATAATATACACCAACATAGAGACCATTCTCATTTAATCCATCTGGTCCAAAATCTTGGCCATAAGCAGTCATTGTTATAAACCCATATTTACCTGTCCATTCTTTACATTGAAGACTTTCTTGCGGTAAACCTCTGAATTTTTTATTTCTTGGGACTACTAAAATATCATTAAGATGTGCGTTGCTTAAAGCCCATTCTACTGTTCTACCAACAACGATACCTCCATCTTGAGAGCATAATGTAATTCCAGTACAAGCAAGTACTGGCATATTTATCGTGAGAATGAAAATAATTATTAGGGATAAAGTATTTGAGTTTTTCATTTGTTAATTTTTAAATAATTTGAGCTTAATTGATAGTTTTTAATTTAGTTATAATCTAAAATTACCTCCTAAAATAAATCCTTGAGATGCTAAATCATAAATTAAGTCTTGACTCTTATTTTCATATCTCGGATTGTAAACTTGATAGCCTAAACTTAGTTGGAATAATTTTGTGAATTGATATCCAAGCATACCATTGAATTTGTAACTAACTTCAGACCCAACTCCAAAGCCTCCTACGTCGATCCGACCTTGAATAAAGAATTTGTTCCAATAATTCATAATGCGCAATCCTATAAATGGATCAATAAAATTTTCATCAATTGCAATTGATGAAATATTATCGGCACTGATTTCCATATCGAGATCAAAATATCTGGCACCAAAAAGAACATCAAATTTTAGTGTTTTGAGTTCTGCAAAAGTATATCCACCGCCTAATTCAATCATTGTTTGTGTTACAGTTATTTCTGTATTAAGAGATTCTAACTCTTGGATAGGGAATTCATTTTGATTTAATTTTGCATAAAATATATCTGTCATAACTGACCACTTACCTTTTTTAGCTTCTGCATGGAACATACCTCCAATTGTAAAATTCTCTACAGCATCAGAAAACGGCAAATTCAATGGTGCATCTATGTTATTAACTATAATGTCACCTTTCATACCAACTGTCCAAATATATGGTGTTAAATTCAACTCCCACTTTTCTGAATTCTCTTTACTTAATTTGGACTGTGAGTTAATATTACATGTTATACAAACTAGGATTATCGCTAGATATAATTTTATCATGATTTTTTTAAATTACTTTGATTAATTCTTACAGAATTATAATTAGCCAAAAATATAATAAAAATTTTAATTGTTGTTTCATGCAGCCTGTAATAAGGATGGGTCATAATTACCTAAAACAATTGGTACATAAATTTAGTTTTTTCAAAAAATATAGTTGTGGTCTTACAACTTTTTAGAAAACAGCAATTTATATCTACTAATTAATGCTCTTACGCATTAATATTAATAAAAAAATTATTTGCATGGCCCGTTATCACAACAAGGACCTAATTGACATTCGAAAAATGTAGCAATCACATTTACCAAAACAAGTAAAGTAGCCAGAAATACCACATATTTTTCAAAATTTAGAATCATATGTGAAGCTCCTGTTTTAAACCTATCATTAAAAAATAGAAATAAGGCAGAACCTAAAATACTCGTTATAAAAATAAGTACACCCCAAGTATATAAATGCATTCCAAAAAAAGGTGTCCCATAGCCAATATCGCCATCTATTGTGTTAATATGTAATAATACCTGCCTTCCTGAAAATATTGCACCCACAATAGCTGAAATAATTACCACGCCAAAATGTTTTGCGTCAAACCCAAAGAAAATATTTAATGAAAGCCCGAAAATTACACCTATCATAGCCATGCGTTGCAAAAGACATAATGGACAAGGGGCTTCATTGAGTCCAAATTGAAAATAAAATGCTCCGATTAAAATACTACATACAACAAGGATACATGCACTATTCAAATATTTCAAGAGTTTCATAGACTTAAAAGTTTAAATTAAGTGAAGAATTTGAGTGGTAAAAAAACATGCATAAACTAGCACTTATAGATACGATGAAGAAGAAATACGCCTTTTTTTTATCTTTCTTAAAAAGCATGAAAAATGAAATTCCGTATGTCAGAAATATTAAACTCATAGTAATGATTGTTTTTTCGAAGTTAACTTTAATTCTTATGTCATCAAAAAAGACTTATGTGGATTATATGCTGTTTGTTGCTTACTATAAATTAATAAGTGGAAGCATTTTTTGCATAAGGCGCAATAAGTTAGGCAACTATTAATTTATTGGTATAGCTCGTTTCAATTACCTACAACGGTTAGGCTATGGGTAGTTGCTTAAAGTACTAAAGTTAGCAAAAAGACACAGAGTGAGGAATATTCGGAGAATATTCCGATTGGCACTTACCAATCTCAAGCAATTACTTATAGCCATTGTTGTGCTTTCGTTATTTTTATTTTCTAATTCTTATACAAAAATTTGAAAAATTGTTCATTAATTTGTTTGCTAAGACCTTTGAGTTTAGAGAAATAAATACCTATAAAAAACAAATACAGAGCATCTGTAATCCAAACTACAGATAATTTAAGCAAAATTATTTTTCCAATATAAAATCTTAATATTAATAAAAGAACTTTAATGACAATACCTAACCTATTCACTTTTAGAGTCATTATATTCTCATTTTCCAAAACTAGTATTGTTTCTGTATAAGAAACAAAATGACCAATGAACACCCCAAAGAAAAAAAAGACTATGTAATAAAAAGGTAGGGCATAAATAAATGAATCATAAAGTACAATTATTGACATCAAAGCAATAAATAACATATTTATCCTTCTAGTATTTTTGATTTTTTTATTTGTGTAGTTCTTTTTTAGGATTTTTTCTGTAGTCATAATTAATTACAATCCCTTTATTTATTTTAATTAAAAAAACTTTAATTAAATTTATACTTTGCCATAAATTGTATTCTATTGGCAGTGCCTTCAATGCCATTTTTATTCTCCCGAACTCCCCACATGTATTCTATTCCTGTTGAAATTCTTGGATATGGAAACCAAATAAGATTAGCATGAACAGAACCAGCTTTTTGAATTGTATTATCAAGTTGGTCTTCAGATAATTCTGTGCCAGCCCAAGCTGTAGACACTGTAGAATTCAAACTTTTACTCCAATAATGATTGAAACCTGCATAAGCAAACCATGATGGTGAAAGATCTAAACCGTTCTCAGTAATAACTCCTGATGCTTTACCATCCCAAGACAATGCTATAATTCTATGAGCTTGACCTTTTCCATATCCAGCTCCATACATAAATGCATCCTTATAATGTGAAAGTTTAAATGCAAATCGCCCAGTGCCTGTAATTGCATAGCCAGTTTCAGTAACATTTGGTGTGGTTGTTGATCCTTTCCAATTCAAAGTAAAAAGATCAAAACCAAGTTGGAAGGAAGATCCATTTTCTGTTTTGTATTTAACATTACCTGCAAGATTAGGATATTGAGCTCTAAAAGCTCCGTCTAATGCATTTGGGTTGTCTATTTGTCCGCCAGCTTCTTCCAAGGCAATAGCATAGGTAAAGTTCTTTCCAAAAGAATCTTGCCAACGTATCTGTGATACTCTTCCTCCATAGAGAGCATCGCCACCAGAAAAATCGATTGTTCCAGGCAAAGTAGCCAAGTCTCCAGAATTGGTCCAAGTTCGACCAATCAATAATCGTCCAATCACACCATAGGCATGGCGCATTCTTGGAACTAGTTTTAAGTCATCTGAATCAAAGAACCAGTCCATTTCAAGAAACACTTGCATAGGAAATTCCTTGCCATTTTTCCATTTTGCCTTTGATCGGAAATCAAAATTTAACCTTGTTTGCTTTACGTGAAAGGTTGTTATTCCACCAAGTTCACGTTCTGGACTGCCTTCAACGGCAATACTTCCTAACTCAAATTCATAGCGATCACCCACATAATCAAGGTCATGTATGAAATCGGCCTTTACATAGCCGCCAATTTTCATACGTACGTCAGATCCAAATAATGGTATTGAATTAGGAAAACTCTCATCAAGTAATTCTATTCCTGTTAAGACTGCTGTATTGTCAGTTAAAGGATTGATAGAGCCTTGTATGCCTGAAGCAATAGTATCGGTAGACTTGATGTTTTCTTGCGCAATAACCGATGAAGCTCCTAATAGCAATAAAAGAAAAGCTCCTTGTTTTAAAAACCTGTCCATTTTATATTTTTTTGATATCATAATTTATTAATCAGTTGAAGTGTTTCTGATGGCTACTCCAGCAGGAATTCGTTGAATTTTAGAATCGTCAACTACAACTTTTTCATTTACTATAACATAAGGGATTCCTGTTGACGGTAAAGAGTTTTCTCCAATTTTGGCAATTGCATTATCTGTAACTGATTCGGGATTAAATATCGTTATATCTGCAACAGCACCCTCTTGCAATCGTCCTCTCTTTTTGAGTACTTCTTTTACATGATTCATTTTAATGTGTTTTTATAAATTTTACCGTCTTTCATGATTATTTTTATATTATCCCTATTGGTAACTGCTTTAATGTCATCCAGCGGATTGCCTTCAACAATTAAAATATCGGCTAAAGCACCTTCTTTAATAACACCTAAATCCCCAGGATAAGGATTACGAGGACCAGACAAATTTAAAAGGTCTGTAAAATTTCCTGTAGACATTTTAAGGATTTCATATGGACTAAACCAATCCAAGAGCCGTTCCATTTGCTCAACTTGTTCGCTTACACCTATTCCTGGACCAGGGCTAATAAAAATATCTGTTCCATGTACTACTTTTAAATTAGGTATTTCTTTGATCCACTGATATACTTTTCCAGTTCCCTCACAAACAACAGCTTGCTTTTCATTTTGCGCTTCCGTGAGGCCATCTTCATGGCATTCAGTAAATGGTTGTATACTTAACCAAATTCCTTCTTTGGCCATTCTTTCTAGGGTTGCCTTGTCCAAAAGTTGTCCATGTTCTACACATTTTATACCAGCATCTATGGCTTGATTCACTGCACGACTAGTATATCCATGTACAGTAACATAAGTCCCCCAATTAGCTGCTGCAGCAGTAGCTGCTTCAATTTCAGCCAATGTAAATTGTGTAGTATCTATAGGGTCATTCGGGCCACTTACGGAGCCACCAATAGCCAATTTAACTTGTGAAGCGCCCAAACGTAATTGCTCTCTTACTGCTGCTAGTACCATTGGAACTCCATCTGCCTGAACACCAAATCCTTTCATATCAGGTATTGGTATAGGTCCTCCTAAATTAGGGTTTTGTTGAGCAGGAAAACGAAAGTCACCATGACCACTTGTTTGGGAAATCATAGCTCCAGAAGCGTAAATTCTTGGACCAGGAATGATGCCCTCATCAATAGCGCGTTTCAAGCCAAACACAGGGCCAGTCATGTCACGTGTTGTTGTGACTCCATTCATAAGCATATCACGTGCTATTAGTGTAGATTGTATTGTTGTGTATTCATTTTCTTGAAACAAAATATCACCAAAAGTAACACCCGATAGCGCTAAATGTGAATGCCCTTCGATTAATCCAGGCATCAATGTTTTTCCTTCACATTCAATTATTTTTGCTGTACTACTTGACAAATTTGATCCAATTTCTTTAATTAAATTATCCTCAACAAGTACATCTAGATTTTTTATTAATTTATTTGTGGTTCCATCAAAAATATTGACATTCTTAAAAAGAATCACTTCAGATTCTTGAGCTAACACCGAAAATTGTAGAATTGACAGTAAAAAGATTAAAAGTATTTTTTTCATAATAATAAAATTTTGAGTTAGTGATTATGTTAAATGTTTGTTTTAAAGATATGCAAAATTAATTTCATTTTATCAGTGGTTGGTCATAATGAAGCACAACGTGTTCGTGTATAATTGTGTTACGGAAAATCATACTGATTTTCCGATGAGTACACAAGTTAATTAATTCCGAGGAATTTCCGATGAGGAAATTCAGAAGTAATTAATTATACAAGTTGTTGTGCTTTCGTTATTTTAGCTTTAAATCAGGATATTTTTCTTCCATATAATTAATTACCTGTAAAGCCTCTTCCGATAGTTCTTCGAAAAAAAGAGTGTTGTATTGACAGGTCTTTAAAATAGACAACAGAAGTTCATATACCTCACTATTATTTAAATATTCTTTAATATATGGATGTGTTAATTTAGAACTTTCATTTTCATATTTAAAGTCTTTCATACTTCCAATAGGAAACGATTTTCTTCTTAAATCCATTCTAACTTGTATTGGAAATTCTTTGAAATTCAAAATTCGAATATCAAAATTCTTATAGAACCTGTCTAACAAGTTTGATAAAGAGTCGTTTTTGAGTAGTATGCTTTCCCCTGAACTTTTTAATTTATCAAATGTATTTAAGTCTCTATCTACAATAAATAATCTTGTTGTTGACCAAAAATTCTTTGTGAATTGAACAGTGTCTTTTAATTGCTTGTTTTCAGATTCGAAAAAAGACAATACATGTTCTGTACCATTATACTGATTTGATAAACTATTTAGTATTAAATCAATATTTGATTTCTCAATTTTTAATTCTTTATATATTTCTTGAATATAATCTTTGCCTTTATTTTCAATTTTACGTTGTTCGTTCCAATTATTGATTTGAAGTGCAATTAAAATTCCAAAGACAACAAGAATAATCTCTCCAATAGCATATTTTAGATACTTTCCAGTTTTACCTTCTGAAAGTAAATTTTGTCTAATTTTTCTAAAGAACTTGATCATTTAATATTTTTTTCAATGAGTTTTAATGTGTCATTTAAGTATTCCTCTATTTTTTTATAATTATCCAAAATATAAACAAGGTTCAAAGAATTATTGTAAAGTTCATTTTCAAATTCGACTGTCCTTAATGTAGTGTTTTGATCTAATTTGAAATTAGAAGGAGAGACTTGTGGAATGTCAAGTCGTTTCATTAAGAAATCTGGAATGCCTATATTTCTTAAAGTTGTTTTGTCTGTTAACGAAGGAATAAAAAAATTGAACATATAATCGTAGAAAATTTCAATATCATCTTCCGAATCTGCTACTATAAATGACCAATTGGAAATATGTTTCCTTAGCTCGACATCTTTAATAATATTAAGTGAACCAGTATTTATAATTTCATCCACTGAGGCAGAATTTAGATCTAAGGAATAAAAACCATTAATAATAGAATTAAGAAGAGCTTCTATCTCTTTGGGCTTTAATTGAATGCTATCTTTAACAATTTCTAGAAGTCTTACAGATGATTTATACGATTCCTCTGTGCCTTCATAAATTCTATTCAATTCGGTAATATTTTCACGAAAATCGGAATGTAAATTCCTTAAAATCGTTTGTTCACGATTATCCTCAATTCTGCTATTATTCCAGTTGTTTACCTGTAAGGCCAATAGAATGCCTATCATAACGAGAAGGATTTCACCAATGGCATATTTAAAGTACTTTCCAGTTTTTCCTTCTGAAATTAAATTTTGCCTAATTTTTCTAAAGAATTTAATCATTGGTTAGCGGTTGGTTATAATGAAGCACAACGTGATTGTGCTTTTGTTATTTTTTAAAGTTGGGATAGATATGTAGTTAGTAGTTTTAATAATTCGTGGTTTTTCTCTTGCAACGTTATAAGTTCTTTATTCACCCCAATGGCATAATTAGCCAAAATACCATTCCTTAATTCATCATTTTTTAAAGCTTCTACTATATCTGGCTTAATTGCATTATTCAATGATGCGCTGTCAAATACGTGAGGAATTTTAAATGCCATTTTTCTCAATTCGAACCTGTTTCGTTCATAGTATGCTTGGTCACCATTTATAAATTCTTGGTACGTATTATACATTTCAATAATATTCTTTCGAATGTCTTGTTTCCCAATCAAACTAATCCCACCGGAACTCTTCATTTCATCAAGCGTGACAGTATTTGGAACGAATCCAACAGGCATTCCCCATTGAGGTGCAAAGAAGTGAGCAATAGAATCATTTGAAAACTGATGTCCATCAAAATAGTTGTGCAATTTTTCTTTTCTTCGAACTTGCTCATTAGACATTATTATGAGATCATTAATCGCGATAGAGTCCGATTGAAGGTCATTAAGAAGGCCTGCCAAATACTGCTTTTCCAACTTTCTGTCATTTCTGTCATTATTCCAGTTATTTATTTGAAGTGCAATAAGAATACCAATAACTACAAGGATGATTTCGCCAATGGCATATTTTAGGTACTTGCCTGTTTTGTTTTCTGAAAGCAAGTTTTGGCGAATATGTCTAAAGAATTTTATCATGGGTTGTGCTTTGGTTATTTATTTAATTCTTTTTCTATTACTGATTTTATGCCTAATAAAATAGATCTAATTTGTTCTAAACGAGATATATATTGTTCGTATTTGTTTTTCTCTAAATGAAAAGCCAAAAGAAAATCTTGATTGTTTAGGATATCATCGACAATTAAGGTTTCAGCAAGGGCTTTTGTTCCATCTTCGAGATAAATAGGTTTGATTCCGATAAATTTATAGTACAACTCGTCTATTTTAGGCTTGGTTTCATAGTATAACTCATTGGCGAATAATACCACATTAGGTAAATCTCCTGTGTAGGTGTTATTGATTTGTGACCTTAAGGCATCATTCCTAATTAAATCCAAACCACTTGATTTAAGCGCTTCAAAAGGACCATTGCCATAACGAAAATGAACATCTTGTTGTATCTTGTTGAAAAATTTAAAGAAAAGGGAATCTTCAATTTTTTTGTTTCCAAGAATATAAGCCTGAAGGCTATCAAGACCGCTTTTCTTTTTCTTAAGCCTTGGGTCTAGATATTTTTCATATTCACTTAAATCGTTGTTTATTGAATTGACAAGTTCCTTTAAAACTAATGACTGTCTATGATTGGCTTTTTGATCTTCATTCCAATTATTGATTTGAAGCGCTATCAAAATACCAATAACCACCAGTATTATTTCACCAATAGCATATTTTAGGTATTTGCCTGTTTTGTTTTGTTCCATAAGGTTGTATCGTATGTGTCTAAAAAACTTAATCATATTTCACATATTTTAATTTTGAGCTTTCCGCAAGCGGCTATCTTTAAATAAGTATAAGTTATCCGCTAACGCGGGTGCCTCCATCGAACGTCTACTAGACGCTCGGTTTTGCATGGCAAAACTACATTGCGGCAATATCATGGGTTGGTTGGTCTGGTCTTACGTTATTGACAATTTTTGGCTTTTAACAGTTTTAGAGGTTCTTGCATTTCGGCCTTTAAGTTTGCTAAATGCTGTTTTTGCCTAACAAGCATACCTACAAAAAAAATCAGATTGTCTTGAAACTTTAAAAATAAAGGGTTATCAGGCTCGTTGTTCCAGTTGTTTTTTGGCAATAGGTCTAAATGTTCTTTATCAAGTGCTTTATTGAGATAATCTAAATCTTGAAAGCCAAAATTAGTAACTGAATCAAAATCTCCCATTCTGCTAATAATTTCATTCCTGTTCTCTTGAAGCAGGTTTAAAATATTATTTAAAAAGGTACTATGCCTAATCAGTCTGTTTTTAAGTTCTAAATCTGTTAACAGCTTTAATTGGCCAGAGGATGTTATTTCTTCAAAGGCAATATTACTGGGTACAAAAACGTCCTGTCTTAAGGCCAATACAAATTTATTGAGTATGTCACTTCTATCATTAGGAATGGTGTTTAAATCTAAAATCAGCTCTTTACAAAGCTTTATTTTGCGGGTTGTGAGCTCCGCGGTATCATCTATTAATTTTTCATTGAGTTCAAAATCGTCCAAAATTCTACAGTAATAGTCTGCTTCTGTTATCCTGTTTTTTCGGTTTTCGTTCCAGTTGTTTATCTGTAAGGCAATTAGAATACCAATTACTACGAGGGTGATTTCGCCAATGGCATATTTTAGGTACTTACCTGTTTTGCCCTCTGACAGTAAGTTTTGTCTAATCTTTCTAAAGAATTTTATCATGGAATAGTTGGTTATGCTTTTTAATTTTGACTTTCATTTAGTTCGGTCTTTATCAACTGAATAATAGATACTATTTCGTTGTGAAGGTTTTTTCTATATCCTAATGCTTCATTGGTCAGAACAGCTTTAATTCCCATTAAGTTACGTACTTTTGGTTGTGCCATAATTTCGATATAGTCGTTTTGGGTACCTAATGAAATATTATAATCAGGCATTTTAAATTTTAAAAGTTGAAGAAAATTAACATTTTCCACGCATATTTCATCAATCCTTATTTGATGAACATTCATCCTATCTTGGATTAGCTTATCTAAATTATAAATATTTGCCTCTAAAATGCTTAATCGATCTCGAATAGAATCGTTTTGAACAATGGCAATTTTTCCTGCATTTTTTAAATCTGAATACGTATTAATTACAGGAATTTTTATTTCGAAGTCCCAAAACGCTTTGTTGAAATATTCTATCGTTCTATCATTACTGTTTAAAATTGTTTTTATGGAATCGTTATGTAGTATTGTTTCAATAATATCGAGGTAGCTTTGCTCACTTTTAATGTATTGAGATGAATAAGCTTTTGCAGAGTTTAAATCTTCCAGTAATACATTCAGAATTTCTTTTTCAATTTTTCTAGTTTGTCTAGTCTCATTCCAATTGTTGATTTGTAGCGCAATGAGAATACCGATAACCACCAGAATGATTTCGCCAATGGCGTATTTTAAGTATTTGCCTGTTTTACCTTCGGAAAGTAATTGCTGGCGGATTTTACGGAAGAATTTTATCATGGGTTAATTATGGTTAACATTCAATTCATTGTCGATTGACTTTATTAAATCGTCTATTTTTTTATTAATCTCATTTTGACTCACTTCTACGTCCCAATAAAATTGGTTCTTAAGGCTGCGTAGAAAATACATAAATTCCAAATCGCTTTTAAGCTCATCAAAGTTGTTAGGCGTCATTTCCAGTTTTAAATCGGCAAAATTTCCAGTTAATTTATATTTTTTATAGTCTCCGTTCCATAAAGCATTAAATCGTGTACTAAAGATAGTTGAATTCGCATCTTCAATTCTTTGAACATATTTATTAATTTGTGCATCTAACACATTACTTGACCAAGAATAATAGCTGATTAATTTATCTCTCAATTCATCATTGGATATGAGGTTTAAGTCATTTGATTTTAATGCTTCAAACACTTCTGTATTTATTTTAGGTGTCCAAGTTTGTGTAATTCTTCCAAAATGATATTTCAAGGCATCTTGATAAGGTAAATCTTGTTCAATATGGTTTAACAAAAAAGAAATAGATTCTTTGGTGAGCGCATACTTTTCAAATCTAAAATTATTGAAATCCATATCAGCAATTAGGCTCTGCTTGAAGTTTTTTAGAAACTTGACTTCTTCAACTTTTAGTTTTTCTTTTTCATTCCAGTTGTTTATTTGTAAGGCTATTAGAATACCGATGACTACCAGAATGATTTCGCCAATGGCGTATTTTAAGTATTTGCCTGTTTTGCCTTCTGATAGTAATTGCTGGCGTATTCTCCTAAAGAATTTTATCATGGGTTGGTTGGTTATCTGTTAAGGATGTGGATAGGTTTATTTGTTCATAATGAGTTTGTTGTCTAATTTAGGAAAAAGATTTTATTAAAGCTTCTAAACAAAAAACCTCAAGCAAATACTTGAGGTTTTAAATATAGTTGTCACAAAAATATATTAATCTTCTGGGTGCATAAAACGTTGTTTGCCCAATAAGGTTTCTTCACTTTCTACATGGTCGTCGTCTGGTACACAGCAATCCACAGGGCATACAGCCGCACATTGTGGTTCTTCGTGGAAGCCTTTACACTCGGTACACTTATCTGGAACAATGTAGTAAATCTCATCACTAATAGGCTCCTGGGCTTCGTCAGCATCAACTTCTTTTCCATCTGGAAGCACCACTTTTCCCGACAAACTTGTACCGTCGTTATAACGCCAATCGTCTGCACCTTCATAAATAGCCGTGTTTGGACATTCAGGTTCACATGCGCCACAGTTAATACATTCGTCTGTTATTATAATTGCCATAGTAATTTTTCGTTTTAGTTTGCTTAAATTTGCAGCTGCAAAAATAAAGCCAAAACCATTCATAACCAAATGAACTATGGATTTAGAAAAAAGAATTAATGTGTTTGTAGAACTGGGAAAATTTCTTGGGCAATTTAGCACACCTAATTTTACCAAAAATGATGCTGTGCTACATAACGATCTTTTTTTTGATGGCTTTAAACACCAAATAAAACTGGCTGAAGAACACAACGGTTGGTTTACGATAGAAAATATAACCTTTGCTTTTAATAATTGGGCTAATGCCTTGACTAAAAGCAATATTACAACCTGGGTTTCAAAGTATAACTTTAATGTTTACAAGCCCAAACAAGTGGCTATAATTATGGCAGGGAATATTCCGCTGGTTGGTTTTCACGATTTTTTGGCAGTATTAATTTCTGGCCATGAGGTTATGGTTAAACAGTCGTCTAACGATAAGCATCTACTACCCTATTTGAGCAAATATTTGGAGTATGTTGAACCAAGCTTTAAAGGTAAAATTACATTTACCGAAGACAAACTAAACGACTTTGATGCGGTTATTGCCACTGGTAGCGATAATACAGCGCGTTATTTTGAATATTATTTTAGAGGAAAACCCTCCATAATTAGAAAGAACAGAAATTCAGTTGCGGTATTGACTGGTAATGAAACGCCTGAAGACTTTGAAAACCTATCTGAAGATATTTTTAGATATTATGGTCTGGGTTGCCGAAATGTATCGAAATTATTTGTGCCTAAATACTATAATTTTGATGGCTTTTTTCAAGGCATGTATAAATGGCATCCTATAATCGAGCAAACTAAATATGCCAACAATTACGACTATAACAAAGCCGTGTATTTAATGAGCGAATTTGATATGCTTGAAAATGGCTTTTTAATGATTAAGGAAGATAAAAGCTACGCCTCGCCGATTGCTACCGTTTTTTACGAATACTACGATAGTTTAGAACAGTTACAGGATAGATTACAAGCTGAAACCGACAAAATTCAATGCGTGGTATCAAAAGACATAATAGAACAGTCTGTTGGTTTTGGGCAAACTCAAAATCCACAGCTTTGGGACTATGCCGATAATGTGGATACCATTGCATTTTTGTTAAAAATATAGTTGATAAATTATCAATTTATTAACGGCATTCTTATAAGAATTTAGCACCTTTGTGCTTATTAAAAAACTCACTATGAAAAGACACAATTTTAGTGCAGGACCATGCATTTTACCAAAGGAAGTTATGCTAAAAGCATCTGAAGCTATTTTAGATTTCGATAACGGTTTATCATTATTGGAAATATCGCACAGAAGCAAACCTTTTGTAGATGTCATGGAAAAGGCACGTGCTTTGGTTTTAGAATTGTTAGGTCTTGAAGGCAAAGGCTACAAAGCACTTTTCTTGCAGGGTGGTGCCAGTACACAATTTTTAATGGTTGCCCTTAACCTTTTGGAAAAGCGAGCAGGCTACTTAAATACAGGGACTTGGAGCGACAAAGCTATAAAAGAGGCCCGTATTTTTGATGATATTTACGAAGTCGCCTCATCTAAAGATGCGAACTATAATTACATTCCAAAGGGTTACGATATTCCTGAAGATTACGATTATTTTCACTGTACTTCCAACAATACCATTTTTGGAACACAAATGAAAGCGTTTCCAGAGTGTGATATACCTATGGTGTGTGATATGAGCAGTGATATTTTTTCACGTCAGTTAGACTTCACAAAATTTGATTTAATTTATGCAGGTGCACAAAAAAACATGGGTCCTGCAGGAACCACATTAGTAGTAGTACGTGAAGATATTTTAGGCAAAGTATCCCGTAAAATACCATCCATGATGGATTATAAGGTACATATCAGTAAAAGTAGCATGTTTAATACGCCTCCTGTTTTTGCAGTGTATACTTCTATGCTTAATTTAGAGTGGCTTAAAAATCTAGGCGGTATTGAAGCTATTGAAAAAGAAAACGAAAAGAAAGCGCAATTAATTTATTCTGAAATTGATTTAAACCCATTGTTCAAAGGGTTTTCAACAAAAGAAGATCGCTCAATTATGAATGCTACCTTTAACCTAACCAATGAGGACTTAAAGGAAACCTTTGAAACCATGTTAAAGGAAGAAGGCATTAATGGCCTAAATGGACATCGCAGTGTTGGTGGTTACCGCGCCTCAATGTACAATGCCCTGCCTTTAGATAGCGTTGGTGTTTTGGTTGATGTTATGAGTGAATTAGAACGTAAAGCATAGTGTTTCCACAACCTTGGAAAACTTTTAAATATTAAGTTTAATTAAAAATGAACTTCCACTTACGTGGGAAATAATTATGAAAGTATTAGCAAACGATGGTATTTCAAAAAGCGGAATTGAGGCGTTAGAAGCCGGTGGATTTGAAGTGCTAACAACAACAGTAGCCCAAGAGCAATTAGCTAACTATATTAACGACAACCAAATTGCAGTGCTTTTAGTACGCAGTGCTACTAAAGTTAGAAAAGATTTAATTGATAGTTGCCCATCTTTAAAAATCATTGGACGTGGTGGTGTTGGCATGGATAATATTGATGTAGATTACGCACGAGAAAAAGGCATTCATGTTATTAATACGCCTGCAGCATCTTCGCAATCTGTGGCGGAGTTGGTGTTTGCACACTTGTTTGGTGGTGCTCGTTTTTTACACGATTCCAATAGAAACATGCCGTTGGATGGTGACACCCAATTTAAGTCATTAAAGAAAAATTATGCCAATGGTACTGAATTACGTGGTAAAACTTTAGGTATTATTGGTTTTGGACGTATTGGTCGAGAAGTCGCCAAAATAGCTTTAGGTATTGGCATGAAAGTTATTGCTAGTGATAAGTTTGTTGGCAAAGCTGATATTAAGGTTGAGTTTTATAATGGGCAGTATATTAATGTCGAGATTGAAACCGAGCCCATGAAAGAAGTTTTGAAACATTCTGATTTTGTGACCTTGCATGTACCAGCACAAGACGATTATGTAATTGGGAAGAATCATTTTGAAATCATGAAAGATGGTGTTGGTATCATTAATGCTGCACGAGGTGGTGTAATTGATGAAGTAGCACTAATTGAAGCTTTAGAGTCTGGAAAAGTAGCCTTTGCTGGATTGGATACGTTTGAAGAAGAACCTAAACCAGCCATCAAAGTTTTAATGGATCGTCGTATTTCACTAACACCTCATATAGGTGCTGCAACCAACGAAGCTCAAGATAGAATTGGAACAGAATTGGCATCGCAAATTATTAGCTTATTAAAAGTTAAAGACAAGTAAACAATTCATTGATATTTAGTATCTTGAACATCTATTAATCAAATTAAGTACACATGTCTGGAATTTTAGATTTATTAAACAATGATATTGGAAAGAGCATAGTCAGTGGTGTTGCTGGACAAACTAACGAATCAGAGAATAAAACAAACGATGTTTTAACAATGGCTTTACCAGTTTTAATGGCAGCCATGAAGCGCAATGCTTCAACACCTCAAGGTGCTGAAGGCCTAATGGGAGCATTAAACAGCAAACACGATGGTAGTATTCTAGATAACCTAGACGGCTTATTTGGAGGCGGTGTTGATAGTAGTGTTTTAGATGATGGTAGTAAAATTTTGGGTCATGTTTTAGGTAACAAACAAGCCAACGTACAAAATGCTATTGGAGCAAAAGCAGGTGTAGATTCAAACTCGGTTGCTCAAATATTGAAAATAGCTGCTCCATTACTATTGGGTATGCTCGGGAAACAAACCCGCGAAAAACAAGTCAGTAGTCCTTCTGGATTAGAAAGTCTTTTAGGTGGTTTGTTAACTGGGAATTCGCAACAACAAGAACAAAGCTTTTTGGAATCCATTTTAGATGCTGATGGTGACGGCAGTGTTGTTGACGATGTTGCAGGAATGGTACTAGGCGGAAACAAAAAGAAAGGCGGCCTTGGAGGCTTATTAGGCGGACTATTCGGAAAATGATTTTTGATGAAATATTTTAATTAAAGCCAGACTTTTTCAAGTTTGGCTTTTTAATTTTAGGGCATTGGAGTTTTTACAAAACCGGTTATTATTTGTATTTTTAATAAAAATTGCAAAATGAAAAAGCTATTTCCCATCTTGATTATTGTTCTCCTATTTGCAAGCTGTAAAACAAAAAATACTGGTGTATCATCAAACACTCAAGTTAATAAACAAGAAACCCAGGACACTATTCGTATTGCCAATGATGAACTGGAATATGAAGTTATCATTATTGACTCTGGGTTTGATTCATGGATGCTACGTCGTGCCAGACCAAAATCATATTATACGCAGTCGTTTTTAGAAGCCAGAAATATTCAATATGTCACTGAATGGAATAGACGTGTGGTAACGTCTGGCTATAGTACGCGTTTATATGACATGCAAATAAATTATGCCCAAGGTGTTGATTATGGCTTTGACGTAAATTATACACTTTATCATTACTTTGTGTTTTTTGAAGAAAAATACAATCAAAAGTTAACGACCCATAATCCACGATTTTAGTTTATCATTCCTTTATTTTGAATTATCTTTGCACCCAAATTTAAACCATGAAGCAATTTAAAGAGCGTTGGGAAATACAAGAGAATTGGCAATTATTGTTCCCTTTTCTTGGTATAGTGGGCCTCCTTTATAGTTCGTTTAAATTGGCATACAAATTCACGTCAGATTACCATCTTGCCTTTACTGTTTTAGTAACACTGGCACTCTATTTTGTTTTTTTTAAAATAACATTGTTCCTGTTTAAAAAACTTGAAAACAAATGGGTTGTAGATTACAAATGGGAAATGATACGTATTTTTATTGTCTTTGCCATTACGGGAACATCTTCTCTTTTTGTTGGAAGACCGATAATTAAACTACTTGGTATAACTAAAGAAAACTTAAACCCTATTGTTTATTGGATATTATTCATTATTATTGGGCTAATTTTCTACCAAATTCTATTGGTGTTTTTCGGATGGTTATTTGGACAATTTCAGTTTTTCTGGACGTTTGAAAAAAAGATGCTACGTAGATTTGGTTTTAAGCGGTTTATAGATTAATGCACAACCTATTACAACATATAATTTTTAAATGCCTTACAATAAGTATTGTACTCACCTTATTGGCACCTTCTGTTGTTAAGTTAGGCCATGCCTTTGAAGACCATAAGCATGAAGTATGTGTTGATAGTTCTACCACTCACCTGCATACATTAGATTTAGAGTGTGAGTTCTATAAATTCAATATAAGTAATCCTTTACTAATTCCAGACTTTCAGTATAAAATTCCTTTCATGGATTTTTATTCTTCTATAGAAATTTTTGGGTTATATAACTTCATATATAATCATCAGCATTTATACTTTTCCTTAAGGGCACCTCCTCAAATATTAGTTTAATAAAGTTATGTGACGTTTTGTGAATAATATATCCACAAAAAAACGTACACTAAAATTAAATTTAAAAACTAATAAATTAAAACATGAAGCACTGCATTGCTACAATAGCTGTGTTTATTATAGGTTTTAGTGCAATTGGTCAAACCTGTAAACTGAATTTATCTGGCAAAGTACAAGATTTTCATAATGGTGAACCAATAGTTAATGCTACCATATACAATAAGACAACAGATTCGTATACAACATCTGATTTAGAAGGTAATTTTAATATCAACGATCTATGTAAAGGTGTTTATCAACTTTCTATTTCGCATATTTCATGTGAAACAAAGGTTGTTGAGATAGACTTACAGGATGATTCATATAAAGTTGTGTATTTGGAACATCATGTAGAAGAGTTGGAAACTGTAAATGTAGAAGGTGCATCAGTATCTAAAGAAACAGATACTGGCCAAGAAACTATTATTAGAAAGGACTACATTGATAATAACAGTTCGGCTAGTCTTGGTGATGTTATTAAGCAAGTATCTGGTGTTAGCTCAATAAACACAGGTAACGAAATTGTTAAACCTGTGATTAACGGATTACATAGTAGTAGAATTGTCATTCTAAACAATGGAGTAAGGCTTGAAAACCAAGAATGGGGAATTGAGCATGCACCCAATATTGATATTAATTCGGCAAATTCTATTTCAGTAATCAAAGGATCTAGTGCGCTGGCCTATAGTAGTGATGCCATAGGTGGCACTATTATATTAGAACCCAAGAACATAGCCATTATTGACACCCTTTTTGGCAAAACAATTATGGGATATCAAAGTAACGGTAGAGGTTTTAATGTTAATAGTTCGTTGGCCAAAAACTTTGATTCGGGTTGGTATTTAAACGGAAATTTAGGATATAAACAGAATGGTGATTTAAAGGCTCCTGATTATTATTTGAATAATACAGGCGCCAAAAATTTATCGGGTAGTTTCCAAAGTGGCTATAAAAGTTTTGAAAAAGGCTTTGAAGTCTATTTAAGTTATATAGATAGTGAACTAGGTATATTAAGCAGTTCTCATATTGGGAATACAGCCGACTTGGTAAATGCCATAAATAGTGATGAACCTTTAATTAATGAGCCATTCAGTTATACTATAAATGCGCCAAAACAAGACGTTAGTCATTTACTAGCTAAAGCTAAAGGCTATATGCGTTTTAAATCATTTGGTAAGGTAACTTTCCAATATGATTACCAAAACAACCATAGGTATGAATTTGATAAACGTGTTGGTAATGACAGAGATAAAGCTGCTGTTGATTTAAGACTGCAAACACACAGTATCAAAGGTGATGCAAAAGTTGACAAACTAGGCAGATACTTAATAAACTTCGGGGTGTCTGGTCGTTTTCAAGATAATTTTGCCAATCCAGATACTGGTGTTAAACGTCTTATTCCAGATTATACCAAATACGATTTAGGAGCCTATTTTATTTTAAAGGCAAATATTTCTGAACGTTTAATTGGTGATTTTGGAGTGCGTTACGATTTAAACCATATAGATGCGTATAAATACTACTATAAAAGCAGATGGGAAGAACGTGGTTATGATGACGACTTTTCAGATATTATTATAGATGAGGTTGGGATTCAATATTTAACCAATCCTGTTTTTACATTTAATAATTTTGCCATTTCAACAGGTTTACTTTTTGATATTAACGAAAACCATGAAATTAAATTTAATTATAGCCTGTCTTCAAGACCTCCAAACCCATCTGAATTATTCAGTGATGGCTTACACCACTCTGCTGCAAGAATAGAACTTGGTGATTTAAGATTAGGTAAGGAGACTTCTAACAGATTTGGTTTGAGCTATCTTTTTAACAGCAACAAATTCAACATAACTTTAGATTCTTACTTCAATAGGGTTAATGATTTTATTTTTTTAAAACCTATTGGAACAGAAGAAACCAACAGAGGTGCCTTCCCTGTATGGGAATACACTAAAACAGATGCCAATCTCATTGGATTGGATGCTAACATAGATTATTATCTCAATAAAGCTATTTCATTTAACGTTAAAACATCTTACATCCATGGGCAAAATCTTGATGAAGATTTACCACTAATAGATATGCCTTCATTTAGGTTAGACACCGCAGTGTTTTACAGTAAGAAGGAGTGGAACACATTTAATGCAAGCTTAAATTATGTTTTTGTTGCGGAGCAAAATAGGTATCCCGATTATAATTTCGAAACCTATATTCCCACTACAGACTCGTATGAATTAGTCGATATAAGCACACCTCCTCCTGCTTACAACCTATTTAATTTTCAGGCAGACATGACGTTTGATGTATTTAAGAAAAGTAAACTTAATGTTTTAGCACGAGTGGATAATATTTTTAATACATCGTATAGAGAGTATTTAAACAGGTTAAGGTATTTTGCTGATGATACCGGAAGGAATATAACTATACAATTACAACTTAATTATTAAATAAAAAACAAAAAGAAATTATGAAATCATTTTTAAAATTATTGACATTATTATTAATCACAAATCTTATTGTATCGTGTTCAAACGATGATGACAATACACCACCACCTCCTGTAAATGAAGAAGAAGTTATTACAACTATGACCATAACTTTTATGCCTCAAGGCGGTGGAACAGACGTTGTTTTAAAAACACAAGATTTAGATGGTGATGGACCAAATCCACCAGTAGTGACCATTTCTGGACCTTTTGCAAGTAATACTACATACACAGGTTCAGTTGAGTTTTTAAATGAATTGGAAGATCCTGCTGAAGACATTACTGAAGAAGTACAGGCAGAAGGTTTAGAACACCAAGTATTTTTTACGGTAACAAATAGCTTGGGTACTGTAACTTATAATGATATGGATGCAGATGGAAACCCAATTGGTTTAGATATTACATTTCAAACCATAGACACTGGATCTGCAGTTGATGGTGACATAACTGTAACCTTGAGACATGAGCCTAACAAAGATGCAGCAGGTGTTAGTGATGGTGATATTACCAACGCAGGTGGTGAAACAGATATAGAAGAAACGTTTACACCTGTTACAGTAGAGTAATTAAATAAAAGTAAGTCAATAAAAAAAGGACGACCTATTGCGGGTCGTCTTTTTTTTCAACTAAATCTTCAGAATCGGTTTCTTTTCGTGTGAAAACAAATGTGTATAACCACATAAGTGAAAACGATGGGATAAAATCAACGAACGGTAAAGCCTCTTCTACAAAAGAAATCACACCAGCCACTTTACCAGGTGTACCCTCATACATCTTTATCATAAGATAGGCCGATAACGGTGCCCAAACAATATCAAAAGGTGGAAAAATAATGGAAACATAACCTAACAAATCAAATACAATCCCAAAAATGAGCTTTTTTGATTTTGAACTATTTTGTAATGACATATAAAACTATTATAAACTATTCATTAACAAACAAATAACGTTCCAAAATATTGATTATGACAATTTCTCACTAATTAATTTTAAAAACTCATTTCGGGTCTCAATTTTTTCAAACTGACCACGAAAACCAGATGTAGTGGTTACCGAATTCTGTTTTTGAACACCACGCATCATCATGCACATATGCGATGCTTCAATTACTACAGCAACGCCCTGTGGTTTAAGAGTGTCGTTTATGCAATCCAATATTTGTTCGGTTAATCGCTCTTGAACTTGTAAGCGTCTTGCAAAAACATCAACAATTCGTGGAATTTTACTTAAACCAACAATATGCCCATTTGGAATGTAAGCAATATGTGCTTTGCCAAAAAAAGGCAAAATATGATGCTCACACAATGAATACAATTCAATATCCTTTACAATTACCATTTCGTTATACGATTCTTTAAACATAGCACTTTTAAGAATTGCTGCAGCATCTTGATTATACCCTTGAGTCAAAAATTGCATAGCCTTTGAAGCCCGTTCAGGGGTTTTTTGCAGACCATCCCTATTTGTGTCTTCACCTAAATCTTCAATAATTTTTTTATAACGCGCTTTCACATCATCGGTAACTTGAATATTGTATTCTTCAAAATTTCTATATGGCATAGTTGAAAATAATTAATTATAAATGTAGTGAAAAACAATTATGTCTTAAATTTTAATATAACCTTACCAAAAGATTAACATAATACATATGTATTTAACTTTTAGTTATGAATTTCAGAACGGGAAGCCTATTAGATTTGCTTTGTATACTGTAACAATCTGTTTTTTTGATTGTCTTTATATAACATCAATCAAAAATTAGGATCAACCAAACTTAAATGAACCGTTACTTATTTATTGTATTATTCTTGCTGTCTACGTTATCAACAATAGCTCAAGAAAAGAAAGTCTTAAATATCTCCAAGACTTCTACGCCACCAAAAATAGATGGTATTTTAGACGATGCCGTTTGGAATAACACTCAAGAAGCCGCTACAGATTTTGTTCAGTTTAGACCAGAAATGGGCATAAAAGAAACTCCAGAAACACGCACGGTAGTAAAAATAACTTATGATGATGACGCCATTTATGTTGGCGCCTATTTATATGATGATCCTTCAAAAATAATGCGACAGTTTACTAGTCGTGACAATTTTGGTCAATCTGATTTTTTTGGTTTTATCTTAAACCCAAACAATGATGGCCAAAACAACACCGAGTTTTTTGTTTTTAGTTCGGGTACTCAAGCTGATGCGTTAGAATCCCCAAGTATTGGTGAGGATTTTGGTTGGAATGCCGTTTGGGACAGTGCAGTGAAAATAGTGGATGATGGCTGGATAGTAGAAATGAAATTACCCTATAGAACACTCCGTTTTTCCAATCAGGAAGTACAAACTTGGGGCATGCAAATCCATAGGCATTTTAGACGTGATCGTTCGCAATATACTTGGAGTCCTGTTGATGTGTCCAAAGGTAATATTGGTATATACAATGGTGAAATAAAAGGTATTGAGAATATAGACCCTCCTACTCGTCTAACATTTTACCCATTTGTTTCAGGAATTGTAAATTCTTATGATGGTGAAACCGAAACCGAGTTCAATGCAGGTATGGATGTAAAGTATGGCATAACAGAAAATTTCACATTAGATGCTACCTTAATACCAGATTTTAGTCAAGCTGGCTTTGATAATGTCGTATTGAATTTAGGCCCTTTTGAGCAAACGTTCTCTGAACAACGGCAATTTTTTACAGAGGGAGTTGATTTGTTCACAAAAGGCGGTTTGTTTTTTTCCAGACGTGTTGGTAGTGGGCCAACAGGAGATGGAGATATTACAAGCGAAGAAGAGTTTGTGGAATACCCTAAATCTGTTAAAGTACTAAATGCCATAAAGGTATCGGGTAGAACAAAAAACGGATTTGGTGCAGGTATTTTTAATGCAATAACAGAGAAAACAAGCGCAAATATTAGAAATGTTAATACTGGCACTGTACGAAGTGCTGTAGTAGAACCCTTTACAAACTATAATATTCTTGTGGTAGACCAACAGTTCAATCAAAATTCATCTGTAGGAATAATTAACACCAACGTAACACGGAACGGTCATTTTAGAGATGCTAATGTTACTGGAATTCTAGCCGATTTAACAACAAAAAAGAATACTTACAATCTTGGTATCGAAGCTAAAATGAGTAATGTCAATAAAGAAACCGGCACTGAAACAGGATACAGTTATGAGGTAGAGTTTAGTAAGGTTTATGGTAATTTGCAGTTTTGGGTTGGTCATGAATATGCTGATGATATTTACGACATTAATGATTTAGGGTTGCAGTTTAGAAACAATTTCAGCAATTATGGTGCTAATATTACCTACAGAACGTTTGAGCCTAAAGGTAAGTTTAATAATTATAACATTCAAGCTTGGTACGAGCATAGACGATTAGCTACTCCTAATACTTACACTGGTAGCAACTTTGGTGTTAGTGCCTGGGGAAACTTAAAATCACTACATAGTTTTGGTGGTAACTTAAATTTTCAACCAGGAAAACAGTACGACTATTTTGAACCACGAGTAGAAGGTCGTTATTTTATTTATGAAAACAGGCTAAATGGAAACTTTTGGATTTCTTCAAATTACAATAAAAAATTTGCTTTAGATGCTAATATTGGTGGAGCTGTATTTTTTGAAGACAACAGAGAAACTACAAATCTATGGTATAGTATAAGTCCAAGAGTGCGATTTAATGATAAAATGTTAATTGTGTATTCGTTTAGCGTAGATGATAACAAAAAAGACAGGGGTTACGCCAATATGTTGGGTGACGAGATAGTTTTTGGTCAGCGAGATCGCTATACCATGGTAAATAGTTTATCTGGCAGTTACAGCTTTAACCCGTTTCATACTGTAGGGTTAACCTTTAGGAATTATTGGAGTACAGTTGATTATGATGATAACATTTATCTGCTTCAAGAAAATGGCCATTTACAAGAAACACAAACCAGTTTTGAAGATGCTGGGTTATCTAATCCCAATATTAACTTTAGTACTTGGAATTTAGACTTAAGTTATTCATGGCAATTTGCTCCCGGTAGTTTTATTACGGCTTTATATAGAAATCAATTATTCAATAGTAACAGTGAGTCGCAGGCGAGTTATATTGATAGTTTAGACAGATTATTTGAACAGCCTATTTCCAATACATTTTCATTGAAAATTCAATACTTTATTGACTATAACAATGTTAAAAAAATCTTCCGTAAGAAAACAGATGCCTAATTGTACAGCAGCTTTTATTGTATTACCTTGCTACAGCAATAACTCAAGATGATAACAGCTAAAGATATTCATAAGTACTACGGCAATTTACATGTTTTAAAAGGTGTAGATTTAGATATTAAACATGGTGAAATAGTTTCAATTGTTGGCGCCTCTGGTGCAGGTAAAACAACTTTACTTCAAATATTAGGCACACTGGACAAGCCTGAAATTACTTCAGATACAGAATTCCAATTAAACAATACCAACATTAATGTGCTTAACGAAAAAGCACTAGCGAAGTTCCGTAATGAGCAAATAGGTTTTATCTTTCAGTTTCATCAGCTATTACCAGAATTTACTGCACTTGAAAACGTTTGCATACCTGCTTTTATAAAAAAGACTAACAAACAGGATGCTGAAAAACGTGCTAAAGAATTATTAGACTTTCTTGGATTATCGCATCGTTACGACCATAAACCAAATGAATTATCTGGAGGCGAACAACAACGTGTTGCTGTAGCGAGAGCTCTAATAAATAATCCGAAAATTATTTTTGCCGATGAGCCATCTGGTAATCTAGATGCAGAATCTGCTGAAAACCTTCACAAACTATTCTTTCAACTACGTGATGAATTCGGGCAAACATTTGTTATTGTTACCCACAATGAAGAATTGGCCAATATGGCTGACAGAAAATTAACCATGGTTGATGGTAAGATTATAAATTAAATAGTACATTTAGTACATGCTATTTATTCTACTATCATGGATATATATTCTAACCATTTCAAGTGTAATTGGCATAAGTTTTAATCGCCTATTCAAGATTAACAAACAACACCCTAGCGTAACAATTTTCTTGGGTTTTTTTAGCATTACCCTTCTGGCAGCTTTTTATGCAATTTGGTTTCCTATTAATGTATATTTTCAAATTATAGTAATATTTTTAACCATTATTTCGTTTTTCGTAAATAAATCATTAACAATCAGTTACGCTTTATTACTTAAACAAAAAATAAAAAATATAAATGTTTTCAACAAAATACTTCTTGCTTGTGTATCTATTCTAATTTTAGCGCAATGCGCTTCACCTCCCTTTGTAATTGATAATGAATCATACTACATTCAAACCATAAAATGGCTTAATGAATATGGCTATGTAAAGGGACTAGTAAATTTACATTTATTTTTAGGACAAACATCTGGCTGGCATATACTACAAAGTGCTTTTAATTTTAGTTTTTTATATGACAGATTTAACGATATAAGTGGTCTAGCCTTGCTTTTAGGAAATTTTTACGCTATTAATCAATTAAACCTTTACACAGAGAAAACAGATAGATCAAAAGTTAATTTAGCTATAGGTTTATTTCCTGCTTTCAATATATTTTTATTTCAATTTATTAGTACACCTTCACCAGATATAGCCATTTATGTATTAGCGCTTATAGTGTTTCACCAATTCATTTTGTGTTTTAATGAATATAATCGCTCTACATTTATGATTATTTTGTCTCTAGTGTTGTTTATGATTTTCATTAAACTTACTGCGTTACCGTTTTGTTTGCTACCTATAATACTTTTTAAACGGTATTATGTATTCACCAGAGGTATAAGACTTCAAACTTTAGGCCTAACAACATTAACTATACTTTTAATACTTGTGAAGAATATAATTATAACCGGAAATCCGTTATTCCCTATAAAGAGTCTCGATATATTTCAAGCGTCTTGGAACCTTCCAGAAAACATACAATCCTATTTTTCATTATATGGTAAAGCTAGCACTTATAATATGTTGCCAGAAAATTTTGAACATGCCTCCTGGGTAAGTCGTTTAAAACACTGGTTGCTGGCTTCTGGTTTGCATGGTGTATTTAACAAAGCCATAGTTGCTATTTTAGTTCTTGCTCCTTTTGTTTTAATGAGGTTTTATAATAAAAAAGTGTATTGGCTTATTTATAGTCTTACAGTATTTAGCATGTTATTATTGTTGACCACTTCACCTCAATACCGTTTCTTTTTTCCTTTTATCATGCTGTTTGGCTTATTAGTATTAGCCCTCCTTGTTTTTCATAAAAATACTATTCGTGTGATATTAGTTCTTTGCACCTTATTAGCAGCAGTACCAATCTTATTCGCTATTAACAATCAACAAGTTACAAACAACAAATATCATATTGTCAACAGTCAATTTTCGACTGATTATTTAGTTCAACCATTTGGATTAAGTAAATATCCTTCGGGTTATGAGGTTATAGAAGAAGGTAACTTAAAATTCAATTCACCAACGCAAATGGATTTCTTTTGGGGAACTGGCAATATTCCATTACCAGCACTTAATAAAGAACAACTCAACTATTTTAAAACTCATTTTAAAGTCGTTCCTCAAAAACACTTTAACAGCCTAGACGATGGATTTTATTCTAAAGCATTAAAAAAATAATCATCTCTTTACGCAACCTTTTTATGTTTTTGCATCTAACTAGAAAACCCAATTATGATAAAAAAGACTTTCAAGGCTTTTATCTTTTTTGCCGTATTGCAGGTACTCATCTTTTCATGCTGCAGTAATACTTACAATGTATATTATGAATCTGTTAATTTTTATGCATATGATCGTATTGATTTAGACGCATCATCAGTAGCTGTAGAAGATTTAGAGTTAAGTCTAAATTTTTTGTTTGATTATATTCAAATTTCCCAACTGGAAGAAATTAAGCAACTTTCAAATTCTGCTTACGCTACGAGCTGTGACGACGAATACTTTTATAGAGATACAGTTCTAAATGTTAACATCTCATCTAACGAGGAAATTTTCAATGTCGATCCTGGTGAATCTTTAAATGAATTCATATTGTTTATTAATCCAAATACTTTAGAACAGGAACCTTTAGAAGAGATGATAGTTTTTATAAATAACAATAAAGGGTATTCTACATCTCCTTTAACAATGGTTTTTAATGAAACGTTGCAAAGTGATATTACATTAAACTTCACTATAAATATTGAATTGGATAGAAACAGAAGTTTGGAAAGCACTACAGATTTGATTACTATTGAGTAATTAAATTCGAATGCCATTTACAAACTTAAAATATGAAAGAAACTGTTTTTAATAGTCAATTATATAAAATTTTCGTAATTCTTTTACTGTCCTTACTAGTACTATGGAATATTTATACTTTTTTAGTTTCAGATTCAACGCCATCTATTTTAAGAGCTGTTTTTCAGTTTTTAATCCTAATGCTAATATTCACTAAAAGTCAGTATGCAAAACTTGGCATTAAAATTTTTGCTGCATTACTTATTATTTCTTCATCTATAACATTCATTGGCGGCTTAATAAAAATTTATTTTGACCAAGATCTTATGAGTATCATATTGACATTAATTGTGCCATTAATTTTATTAATTCTAGGTATTGTAATTTATCATTATTGCGTTACTACAGTTACTGTAAAAATGGTCCAAAAAAAGACACCATAAGCCTTATGTATAGTTATGAGAAATTCTGAATTAAAAGACTTTTTAGACTCCAAAGTCTTTCAATACAACAATCCCAAGTTTATAGAATCTGATCCTATTCAAATTCCTCATCAATTCTCTAATAAAGAAGATATTGAGATTTCTGGTTTTCTTACAGCTACTATTGCATGGGGAAACCGTAAGAGTATTATCAATAACTCCAGAAAGATGATGGATTTGCTGGACAATGCTCCTTATGACTTTGTTATAAACCATCAAGAAACCGACTTGAAAAAACTAGAAAACTTTGTACACCGTACCTTTAATGGTATTGACCTTATAACCTTTATATCAGGTTTGAAACATGTTTATAAAAACCATAAAGGTCTAGAGTCTGTTTTTGAAAAGTATGCTGAAAAAACCAGTCTTCAAAATGCTATTCACGAATATAAAAAGGTGTTCTTTGAAATAGAGCACCTGCCCAGAACCCAAAAACATATTTCAGACCCCTTAAAAAATTCTGCAGCCAAACGCATCAATATGTTTTTGCGATGGATGGTAAGACCCAATACCACAGGTGTTGACTTTGGTATATGGAAAAATATTAAACCATCTCAACTCTCCTGCCCTTTAGATATTCATTCTGGGAATGTGGCAAGAAAACTAGGTTTACTAAATCGGAAACAAAATGATGCCAAAGCCCTACAAGAACTAGACAATAGTTTAAGAGCTATGGATTCAAATGATCCTGTAAAATATGATTTTGCGCTTTTTGGACTAGGCGTTTTTGAAAAATTCTAGAATTAGTATATTTGCCAAAATATCTAACCTACTTATTCATGAAGCATTCTTTTAGAATTAAAAGAAAAGTATTAAAAGCTGTATTTAAAAACGAACTTGGGTTTAATAGTCTAACCATTCAGAACAAAAACGATGTTTACAACTCAATAATTACCATTCTTAATTTTATTGAGCTTGAATCCAACTTAAAACCTACCTATTGTACTTATAATCTTATTAATGATTATGTTACATTTCAGCTTGAACTATTGCCAGGACATGAAAAAAAAGTATTTTTCAAATCAATTAAAAAATTTGAGGAAGTAATAACTCAACAAGAACAACCTGTTAAGTAATTTTAATAGTTGTATTCCATTATTCTTCATTATATTTATAATAAATCAATTCATAATATAATGAAACACCTTACACTATTATTTTTGCTTTTTTATTCCGGACTAAATTTAGCTCAAAACATACAAATCCCGTTAGACACCACAGTCATTACTAAACATAACACCACAGTTAAAGGTGTCAGTTTTTCATATACAGCCGAAACTGGTACACAACCTATTTGGGATGTAGATGGCAATCCTATGGCCACATTGTTTTATACCTATTACACCCGTGATAATATAAAAGACAGAAAAAACAGACCCATTATTTTTTCATTTAATGGTGGACCTGGTTCTGCTTCGGTTTGGATGCATATTGCCTATACAGGACCACAGATATTGAATATTGATGATGAAGGCTATCCAGTGCAGCCTTATGGTGTTAAACAGAATAACCATTCCATTATTGATGTAGCCGATATAGTTTTTATTAATCCCGTAAATACAGGATATTCTAGAATGGTAAAAAATAAAGATGGCGAATATCCAGATAGAAAACAGTTTTTTGGAATTAACGAAGACATCCGTTATTTGGCTGATTGGATGAACACCTTTGTTAGTAGACACGACCGTTGGAAATCACCAAAATATATTATTGGTGAGAGTTATGGAGGCACGCGTGTTATGGGGCTTGCAAAAGCGTTACAAGACAACCAATGGATGTACTTAAATGGTGTTATTATGGTTTCACCAGCTGATTATAATATTTACAGTACTGGACAACCTATTTATTCTGCCTTAAACCTGCCTTATTTTACTGCAGCAGCTTGGTATCACAATATGTTGGATGCCAACTTACTGAGCCAAGATTTAAATGATGTTTTACCAAGTGCTGAAAACTTTGCCATCAATACGTTAATGCCAGCTCTTGCAAAAGGAAGCTCAATTACTCAAAACGAACGAGAACAAGTGGCCGAGCAGATGGCTATGTATTCAGGCATATCAAAAAAAGTTATACTACAACATAACTTAAATGTCCCTACACCATATTTTTGGAAAGAACTATTACGCGACAAAACGGGTCAAACTATTGGTAGATTGGACTCACGCTACCTAGGAATTGACAAGATTGAAGCTGGATCGAGTCCGGATTATAATGCTGAATTAAGTTCTTGGCTACATTCGTTTACACCCGCCATAAACTATTATATACGTGAGCATCTTAATTTTAAAACCGATATTAAGTACAATATGTTTGGAGATGTTCACCCATGGAACAGGCAAAACAATACAGTACGAGAGGATTTACGTCAAGCCATGGCTGAAAACCCTTATTTACATGTAATGACCCAATCTGGATATTATGATGGTGCGACAACTTATTTTGCAGCTAAATACTCTTTATCGCAAATAGACCCAAGTGGTAAAATGAAAGATCGTCTGTCCTTTAAAGGCTATAGAAGTGGACATATGATGTACTTGCGCAAGGAAGATTTAATTCAAGCCAATGAGGACTTAAGAACATTTATTAAAAATTCTTTACCCAACGGAAAATCTGCAAAGTATTAAAATAAAAAAGCCTGACAGATTAGTCAGGCTTTTTTTATTAATCTAGTTTTATTTGTTTATCCTTTTAACCAAGCTTCACGCAACGCTTTTTGCTCTGGAGAAGCATCAGCTTTTGGCATCAACCCTTTTCCTGTAGTATAAGATTGTGTAAGTGTTGTTTTAATTACAATTTCTTCACCATCTCTATCTAAAACCACTTCAACATCTGTTCCTGGTTTCCACATGAAAACTTTTTGAAATATCTCATTAGCTGTTTGCATGGTTACTTTTGTGCCATCAATAGATTTGATAACATCGTTAGGTTTTACACCTTGCTCGTTCCAAAAACTATTATCGGTTACAGCATTATTAAAATAAATAACACCTCTACCTTGATCTGGAGCTACAATTAAACCTCCTCCAGCTTGAATATAGTTTGTTGTAACTCTACCTTCAGTAATTTCAAGACCTACTTTATTAAAAAATTCATTGTAGTCAATTGGTGTATCACCAATAACATGTGTATCAAAAAATCCTCTTAAAGACGGATAGGTCATGGCCACTATTTCATCAATGATTTTGTCATCTTCAAATGGTTTGTTTTTACCATATTTCATTGACAATTCTTTCATTAATGATAAAACACCACGATTACCATTACTCCCTTCACGAATTAAAATATCGATACACATACCAATTAATGCACCTTTTTGGTACACATTGTAATATTGACTGGCGTAAGGCTCATCCAACACGTTTTCGCTCATTTCAGTAAAACTCATGGAATCGTTCATACCATTTGCAGTTCCTATTTTACCCATGATGGTATTATAAAACTCGTCTTCAGTAACCAAGCCTTGATCTACTTGAAATAAAGTTGCAAAATATTCGGTTACACCTTCGTACATCCATAAATGTTTTGAGAATGTTGGTGCATTATAATCGAAATAATGAACATCTTCAGAGTGTACACTTAAAGGCGTTACGATATGGAAAAACTCATGAGACACTACATCGACCATACTTTTGTCCAATGCAGCTGCAGGTATAGCTTCAGGCATTACCACAACCGTTGACGTATGGTGCTCTAAAGCACCGAACCCTTTTGGTGATTTAGCAGTTCCTTCAGATAAATACACATATATATCATAACGAGGTGTACTGTTAATGTCGCCCAAATAGGTTTTTTGAGCTTGCATCATGGTTTCCATGGCATTTCGCATAGATGTAGCGGAATGTGTTCCATTAGGTGAATACACACTCAATACAATTTTGATATCACCAACCTGAAATTCTTCAACATCTAAATTCCCATACATCATTGGGTTATCTGTAATGTCAAAATAGCGTGGCGCAAAATAACTTGTGGTCATAGATTTACCATCAGCACTTGTAGTAGATTTTACTGTTTCTAAAGCTGATGTACGCTTAAAAGTCACATCGGCAGTCACATCTAATTTATATTGACTATTCTTTAATGAATCAAAATAACCAATAAAACCATGTAAGTTCAATACATAATTATCTGGTTCAATATTAGTTCCTGCAGGAGAAAAAGGTTGCTCACCACCTATACCACCTGTAGACTCAATATCAAAGGTGTCATTTACATAATACGTAATGTAGTCCAATTCTTTAGCGTTACTTATAGTCCACGTGTTGGTGTCTTCTTTTGTTACCGATAATTCGTTTCCGCTGTAATCAAACGCCTTAAAATCATCTACATATTTTCCAAAATCACTTACAGAATACGTTCCTTGCACTACTTTAGGCAATCTATAGGTAACGGTTTCAACAGTAAAACGTCCTGGATTAATTGTTACTGGTGCTTTATCGTCGGTAACTTTGGTTAAATCTATTGATGTTTCAATGGCAGTACTTGTAGCTAAATCGTTAGAAGTAGCCGATTTGTTAGAGGAACCGCAGGCTACCAATAGCAGGCTCAAACTAAAAATGGTAAATATTTTTTTCATGTTAATTAATTTATGTCTTTTAAGTTGACGCCCAAATGTACAATGTGTTACAATTTTAAACCTTAACTTTTTGTTAAAATGAGTATTTGCTATATTCGCTCTGTGCAAAGCGAACTTATTAGCATACTAACCCCGTTTAAAAACACTGCAGGTTTCTTATCAGAATGTATTGAATCTATTCAGAATCAATCGTATAAAAATTGGGAGTTACTCATTATTGATGATGCTTCAACCGACAATAGTTTTAGCATTGTTAGTGCGTACTCAAAATCTGATCACAGAATAAAACTCTATCGTAATCCTGGACATGGTATAATTGACGCCCTACGATTCGCTTTTAGCAAGAGTGATGGTACGTATATTACACGTATGGATAGCGATGATATTATGGCTCCTAATAAATTGGAAATACTTATAAATAATCTAATGAGCCATGGTGAAAAGCATGTTGCAGTTGGGTTAGTGAAATATTTTAGCAAACAAGGCATAAGTAATGGCTACTATAAGTATGAAAAATGGCTCAATACATTAACACGCCAAGGTGTAAATTATTCCGAAATATATAAAGAATGTGTCATTCCTTCACCGTGTTGGATGGTTCATAGAACAGACTTAATTGCTTGTGATGCTTTTAATCCTGATCGTTACCCTGAAGATTACGATTTGACCTTTAGGTTTTACCAACATCATTTAACATGTATCCCTTGTAATGAGTTATTGCACTATTGGCGCGATTATAGTTCAAGAACATCCAGAACACATGAGCATTATGCCCAAAATTACTTTTTGGATATTAAACTGCATTATTTTTTAAATTTAGATTTTGATAACGGTAGACCGCTTACAGTTTGGGGAGCAGGTTACAAAGGAAAAACCATTGCAAAAAAATTGGTTGACAGTAATATTCCGTTTTATTGGATTTGTGACAATCCCAAAAAAATAGGCAAAGACATATATGGTCAAACACTTAAATCCTTTGAGTTTTTAAACGAATTGAGTAAACCACAAAGTATTGTAACTGTTGCCAATTCTAAAGCACAAAAAGAAATAAAGGCATATTTTAGTATTCAGGGTATGCAATCCATGCAGGATTATTTTTTCTTTTGTTAGTTTTTAATTTGTTGTTAAAAGATTTTCTATTTCAGAGTAAACACTATTTTTGTATTAAACAAACTAGGAATGCAATTTAAACATCCCGAAATTCTTTACGCCATTTTCATCCTAGTCATTCCTATTATAATTCATTTATTCCAGTTAAGGCGCTTTAGAAAACAAGCGTTTACCAATGTAGCTTTCCTAAAAAAAGTTACACTACAAACCCGAAAAAGCTCACAAATAAAAAAATGGTTAACGCTCCTTACCAGATTATTGTTATTAGCCTGTATTGTTATAGCATTTGCCCAACCGTATTTTTCGCAAAAAAATGTACAGAACACCAAACCTGAAAATATAATTTATTTAGACAATTCTTTTAGCATGCAAGCTAAAGGAGAAAAAGGGACTTTATTAAATCGAGCCATTCAGGAAATAATAGAAAATCTGGACGAAACTGAAGAGTTTACGCTAATTACTAACGATAAAACATTTAAAAACACAAATCTGAAAGCCATACAGAATGAATTGTTACAATTGTCCTATTCATCAAATCAATTACCATATGAGGCTGCATTACTGAAAGGCAATAAACTATTTAGTAAAGACGGCAGTAGATTAAAAAATTTCGTTTTTATTTCAGATTTTCAATTAAAGGATAATGATTTTCCAATTAATGTGGATAGTTTATTCAACATAAAGCTAGCTCATTTAAAACCTGTCAACTCTTCCAACGCAAGTATTGACAGTGTATTTATTGCAAATTACACCAATAATAACACCGTTTTAAAAGCCGTTATAAACAGTAATACACCCAACAGCAATACTTTACCTGTTTCCTTATATGATGGTGAAAACTTATTGGCTAAAACTGCTGTAGAACTCGTTGATGGTGCTGCAACGGCAGAATTTACCATAACTAATCCTTTACTATCCAATGGGTTGATTAGTATTGACGATAATGGCCTACAATTTGACAACACGTTTTACTTTAATATTAATAAGCCCTCAAAAATCAATACACTAGTAATATCGCAAGAAGATGCTTCATTTTTAAGTAAAATTTATAACGATAATGAATTTGAACATACCGAAACCACTTTAGCACAATTAAACTATAGTGATATTGATAAGCAAAATCTCATAGTTTTAAATGAGTTGAGTAATATTCCCAATTCCTTATCAAATTCCTTAAAAGTATTTGAGGAAAAAGGCGGACTTGTTATTGTTATACCCTCACTAGATGCTGAAGTAGAATCCTATGCTTCATTTCTAAATCATTATGGCATTAATTTCATGCCTTTATTAAATTCAGAAAAGCATGTTACCAAAATTAACTTTTCGCATCCTATTTTTGACAATGTTTTTGATAAGCAAGTATCTAATTTTCAATATCCAAAAGTTAACAGTTATCATATAGTTAACACCAATACAAGTAACCAAGCCCTTTCATTTGAGGATAACAGAGCTTTTTTATTACAAGCGCAGCGTGTATTTGTGTTTTCTGCTGCTTTAAATTCAGAAAATTCAAACTTCAAGCAATCGCCTCTTATAGTTCCAACATTTTATAATATAGCCCAACAAAGCTTACAAATGCCTAAACTGTACTACACAATTGGAAATCCCAACAGCTTTGACATAGCTACCACCTTGCAACAAGATGCTGTATTGAGTTTGAAAAAAGGCGATTTAAACCTTATACCACAGCAGCAATATTTTAACAATAAAGTATCTGTTTTCACCCATGAAGTGCCTGATGAAGCAGGTGTTTACAGTGTAATTGATAAAGATACCGTTATTGAAAACGTTAGCTATAATTATAACCGTGAAGAAAGTAATTTAACGTATCAAGATATTTCAAACTTTAATCAGGCTTCAATAAGCAATTCGGTTGCCAAAGTATTTACAACCATAAAAAGTGAGTCGAAAATTAATGAGCTATGGAAATGGTTTATTATTTTTGCACTAGCTTTTTTAATTATTGAAATGCTCATCTTAAAATATTTTAAATGAACGTACTTATAAAATCTGCCACAATAATTGATTCCAAAAGTGATTTCCATAATCAAACCGCAGATATTTTAATTGAAAAAGGCGTTATCACCAAGATTTCAAAACGCATAAACAACACCAACAACTACAAAGAAATTTCAAACAAAAACCTTCATGTTTCCCAAGGTTGGTTTGACAGTAGCGTTAGTTTTGGTGAGCCTGGTTACGAAGAACGTGAAACACTTAAAAACGGTTTAAGAACAGCTGCTTGTTCTGGTTTTACAAGTGTTTGTATTAATACCAATACCAATCCCGTAATCGATTCGCAGGCAGATATATTGTTTATACAATCTAAATCTCAAAAACATGCTGTATCAGTTTTTCCTTATGGCGCAGTAACAGAGCAATCCAAAGGCGAGCATTTAGCCGAGTTGTATGATATGCATGTAGCAGGAGCTATTGGTTTTTATGATTATAAAAAGCCAATTGAGAATCCAAACCTCATGAAAATTGCGTTGCAGTACGCTGCCAATTTTGATGGCTTAGTATGTTCGTTTCCTCAAGAACCTAAAATTGCCGGTACTGGTGTGATGAACGAAAATGTTATGAGTACTTCTCTAGGATTAAAAGGAAATCCTGCTTTAGCTGAAGAACTACAAATAGCGAGGGATTTATTTTTGTTGGAGTATACTGGCGGAAAATTACATGTTCAAACGATTTCTACTGCAAGGTCTGTAGATTTAATTCGAGAAGCTAAAACGAAAAAACTGGATGTCACTTGTAGTGTAGCTATTCATAATTTAATTTTTACGGATAATGAATTACGCACATTTGATACCCAATTTAAAGTAAACCCGCCTTTACGAACACAAGAGGATATTGATGCCTTAATTGCAGGTTTAAAAGATGGCACCATTGATATGGTCACAAGCGACCACAACCCTATTGATATTGAGCATAAAAAAATTGAATTCGATTATGCCAAAAACGGCACAATAGGTCTAGAATCTGCCTTTGGCGCTTTGCATACTATTTTTTCTACTAAAAAAACAGTAGAACTATTAACTAAAGGAAGTGAACGGTTTGGTATAGAAACGCCAAGTATTTCTATAGGCAACAAAGCCCATTTAACACTTTTTGATCCTGATTGCAGCTATACTTTTTCAAATGAAAATATTGTATCAACATCTAAAAACTCCATTTTTAAAGGCTTCAACTTAAAAGGAAAAGCTTATGGGATTATTTCAAATAACAAATCCGTTTTAAATTAAAACTATGACAGATCAAATTCGTGAAGAAGGAAAAACCATGGCTATCGTAAGCTATTTAACTATAATAGGCGCTGTAATTGCCATAATAATGAATAGTGATATGAAGAATCCATTTGTCGCATTTCACTCCAGACAAGGACTTGGTTTATGCGTTAGTTACATGATTCTTGGCTTTGTGATAAGTGGTTTTAACAACTGGATGATTACCTATGCTTTTTGGATTGTTTTTTTTGTGTTGTTTATCTACGGAATTATTGGAGCTGCTACAAAAAAGGAAAACAGTGTTCCTATTATTGGTGATTTTTTTCAAAAAATCTTTAAAGGAATCGGCCAATAATGAATACTGATTTATACTATATTACTAGACCTTCAAGTTTAAAGGAAAACGCACCATTAATGATTATGTGTCATGGTTATGGGAGTGACGAAAACGACTTGTTTTCGTTTGCATCAGAATTGCCAGAAGAATTGTTTATAATTTCGTTACGTGCGCCTTATTCATTACAGCCCTTTGGAAATGCATGGTATGCCATAAATTTTGATACAAATCAGGGAAAATGGAGTAATGACGAACAAGCTATTGAATCTCGTGATAAAATTGCAGGATTTATTAACTATGCCTGTACAAAATACCCTGTTAATTCTAATAATGTTACGCTATTAGGCTTTAGCCAAGGTACAATATTAAGCTATGCTGTAGCACTAACCTACCCTGAAACAGTGAGTAATATTGTAGCCTTAAGTGGATACATCAACCCAAATATTATACCAGCTGATGTAGTAAGCAAAGACTATTCCTCTCTACATTTTTACTGCTCCCATGGCAGTGTTGATCAAGTGATTCCCGTTGATTGGGCCAGAAAAGCTCCGCAGTTTTTAGAAGCGCTAAACATTAATCATAAATATTCTGAATTTCCAGTAGGACATGGCGTTGCTCCTCAAAATTTTTATGAGTTCAAGAATTGGTTGGCTGATAAAATTTGAGTCTCAATAATACTTTTGAGACAATAATTAACACAATTAAAGGCAGGGCTTTGTAAGAATTTTATTAGTTTTGATACAGACTAATCTTTACCCATGCCTAATAACAAATCTGTCCTAATTGTTTACCTATTCTTGCTAGGCTTATTCCAATTTGGATTTTCTCAATCAAATAATCTTAATTCTGAAAAAGTTTATTATGTCGCTTTCGATTCCATAATAGGTATTGAAAACACTGAACTATACAATGGTAAGCGCTATGTGGATAGGTTTCGCTCTTCAAAAGAAAACCATAGGTTTTATAAAGATTTTACGTTTGTTAATGGTTATGTTGTATATAACAACCAGCCTTATTACAATTTAAATTTAAAGTATGATTTATTTGAAGGTGTTCTGATTACCAAACTAAAAGGTGATAAGAAATTTTTTAATATGGTATTCATTACCAATGATGTTCAAGAATTTAAAATTCATGACTCACGTTTTGTAAATATCAACAACTATATCAATTCTAAAGATTTTACCGGCTTTGCAGAATTACTATATGAAGGCGAACATATTGTTGTTTTAAAAAAGCATGACAAAAAGAAAACAGACAAAATTAAAGAGCAATCTGTTATTTATGAATTTAAACCTATAACTAGCTTTATAGTTACCAATAGAACAACCATTGCTACAATAAAATCAAAAAAAGATTTCAAATCAATTTTTCCAGACAAAATGGAAGCTGTTAATACATTTTACAAGAATAATAAATCATTGAACAAAAGCAACCCAGATTTATTTATTACAAGGCTTTCTGAATTAATCAATAATCTGAATTAGACAAATAAGCAAAATGATTAAGAGGTGTTTTTACATAATTAGCGTTTTGTTTTGTCAATTTTTATACGCACAGACCAACCAATCCATAACCGTAAGTTTTAATGACACACCGCTTAATGAGGCAGTTAGTCAATTAGAACAGATAACCAATTACCCGTTTTTCTTTCAAGATGAATGGCTAAAAGATCAAACCATTACCATAAGTTTTGACAATGCACCATTACAGCAAGTTTTAAAAGGAGTTTTTAAAGAATCATCTATTAACTTCTATATTACTCAAAACCGTGTTATCCTTACAAACAACAGCTATATTTATAACACTCTTCCTGATGATTATTTTAATACGGACAGTAACGTTATAGAAGATAAATCTGCTGTTTTTTACAATGAATATGAAGCAAACAACATAAAAGGAGACGTTGTAACAATTGGCAAACAAAACGAAAATTCTTCACAAGAGTTCTATACAATTACGGGAATAGTTAAAAACGAAAGTACTAACGAACCCATTCAAAATTTGGTTATTTCAACCAATAACAAAGCTAATTATACAACAACCAATAGTGCTGGTTATTTTTCGTTAGAGGTTCCGGCTGGAATAAATGTTATAGAAACCAATCTTTTAGGCTATGAGTCAACTATAAAAAATGTACTTGTTTATGGCAATGGCACATTAAATTTTGAGGTATTAGAAGGTGCAGAGCAGCTGGATGAAGTCCTAATAGAAGCCAAAAAAGACGATAATGTTAAAACTGCAGTAGTTGGTGTAACAACTATAGATGTTGCTGGACTAAAAAACATTCCTGTTGTTTTGGGCGAAAGAGATATATTAAAGATTGCAACTACTATGCCAGGTGTTAAAACAGCTGGTGAAGGTGCTTCGGGTTTTAATGTAAGAGGCGGACGAACCGATCAAAACCTGATATTATTGGATAATGCAGTTATTTACAGCCCTTCTCACTTTTTAGGATTCTTTTCGGCTTTAAACCCTTTTACAACAGGAAGTTTAGATATTTATAAAGCCAGTATTCCGGCTGAATATGGTGGTCGCTTATCATCTGTTTTTGATATTAGAACAAAAGATGGAAATATAAATAAATTTTCAGGTGAAGGCTCTATAGGTCCAGTTACTGCAAACATATCTGTTGAAACTCCCGTGATAAAAGAAAAATCATCAGTTATTGCAGGCTTTAGAGCTACATATTCCGATTGGATATTACGAGCGATAGACGATGAAAATTTAAAAAATAGTGAAGCCTCATTTTACGATGGTATTGTAAAATACAAGCACCGTTTTAATGAAAAGAACACCATTCAAACGTCCTTTTATTATAGTAATGACAAGTTTAGTATAACTTCAGATTCTATTTATAAATACAATAATAGACTGGCCTCATTAAAATGGGACCATTCCTTTAATGAAAAAAACAAAGCAGAGCTAATTTTGGTAAATAGTCAGTATAAGTACAATATTGATTATGAAGCTGATGCCAATAGAAATTTTGATTTTGGTTATAAAATAAACGAAACACAATTAAAATTAAACTTTGATTATTTCCATAGTAAAAAGCATAAGTTTAAGTACGGCATAAGCAGTAAACTCTATAACATCAACCCAGGTACCATTAAACCTACTGATAACAATTCTGATATTGAATACAAATCGCTTGAAAAGGAAAAAGGTTTGGAGTCTGCAATTTATATTGCTGATTTGTTTGAAGTGACCGACAAACTACTACTGGATTTTGGTTTGCGTTATTCCTTTTATGCCTCATTAGGCCCAACAACCGTAAATATTTATGAAGAAGGAAAGCCTAAAAACCCATCAACAATAATAGATCAGGAAACCTATGGCAACAATGCCTTTGCCAAAACTTATGGTGGACCAGAATTCAGATTATCCTTAAGGTACTTTTTAGCTCCCGAATTATCCATAAAAGCCGCTTATAACAAGACTATTCAATATATTCATTTGTTGTCAAACAACACAACCGAATCTCCTATTGACACTTGGAAGCTTTCAGATTTTAATACCAAACCACAAAAGGCCGACCAATTTTCATTAGGGCTCTACAAAAATTTTGATACTGGAAATATTGAAATAAGTTTAGAAGGATATTACAAAAGAATGACCGATATTCTTGATTACAAAGTTGGAGCTGATTTAATTTTAAATGAGTTTTTGGAACAAGAACTACTTCAAGGAGAAGGTAAAGCCTACGGGATTGAGTTTTTATTAAAAAAGAAGAAAGGAAAGTTTAATGGTTGGTTAGGATACAGTTATTCCAGGTCATTTGTAAAGTTAGATAGTAAAATAAATGAAGAAACTGTTAATAATGGTGATTTCTTTCCTGCAAACTACGACAAGCCCCATGATTTCACAACTGTATTAAACTACAAGCTTACCCATCGTTTTAGTTTTTCGGCAAACTTCACTTACCAAACAGGAAGACCCATTACCTACCCTATTGGAAAATATGTTATCGCAAACGAAGAGCAAGTTGTTTATAGTGATAGAAATCAATATAGAATTCCTGATTATTACCGTTTGGATTTAGGTATTAATATTGAAGGCAATCATAAAATAAAAAAATTAGCCCATAGCTTTTGGAATATAAGTGTTTATAATGTTTTGGGAAGAAACAATCCGTATTCCGTATATTTCGTTAATGAAGAAGGGAGAATACAAGCATATCAAACCTCAATTTTTGCAGTTCCAATACCTACCATAACCTATAATTTTAAATTCTAATGTCGCCAAAAATCAAACATATTTCAATTTTTTTATCAGTACTCATGGTAATTATGAGTTGCCGCGAACCTTTTGAGCCAGAATCTATTGAGTTTTTAGATGCATTAGTTATTGAAAGTGTAATTACAAATGAACTAAAAAATCAAGAGGTCAGGTTAACGCGCACATATAAATTAGAAGACAATGAGCCTTTAGTAGAGAATAATGCTGAAGTAACAGTACATGATAGTAACAACAACATTTATGCGTTCACCCAAAATCAAGAAGGAATCTATGTTTCTGATGTAGAATTCCAAGCTGAAGAAGATTTAATTTATCAGTTATTTATAACAACACAAAATGGTAAAACCTATCAATCTTCTGAAGTAACATTAACACCAATATCAGAAATTTCAAATCTATATGCTGAATTAACAACAAAAGATAATGGCGAACAAGGCATATCTATTTTTGTAGATAGTGATAACACTTCAGGTGAAGCCAATTACTTTAAATATGATTATGAAGAAACCTACAAAGTGATTGCTCCCAACCATTTTGATTTTGACATTGAACTAACAAATTTAACCCAAGATGCCAATGGTATTGAATATGATATTGTAGTTACTGAACGCGAACAAGAAGAACGTGTTTGCTATTCAACTGAAAGGTCTGTTGGTATTATACAAACCACTACTAACGAATTGAATAACAATTATGTTTCTAGATTTGAAGTCAATTTTATACCAATTAATGATAGTAAAATACTAGAGCGCTATAGTATTTTAGTTAACCAATACATACAAAGTCTAGAGGCATATACCTATTACAATACCATTGATGAATTAGGTAGCTTAAATAATATTCTATCGCAAACACAGCCAGGTTATGTATTAGGAAACATTCAACCAAGTAGTGAAAGTTCTGAAAAGGTAATAGGTTACTTTGAAGCCGCAACCATTTCCTCTGAACGGATTTATTTCAACTTTACTGATTTTGACATACCACAACCTGATTATTTTTACGAATGTGATTTGTTGACTCTTGACTACAATGATAATTCTGCTCGTGATGGTGATATAAATGAGCGTAACGCATTATACAGACTTATTACCATCAATAATTACAAACTAGCATCAGGTATTGATAATAGCGGAACCATATATGATATTGTAAACCCCGAATGTGGTGATTGCACATCCATTTCATCAAACATAAGACCCGATTTTTGGGAAGACTAAAAATGAGACAGACCTTAATTATACTATACCTTTTAACCTTTTCACTATATGGGTTTAGCCAAATTAGTCCAAAGGAATACAACATTTTAAAACAGTCCATTCCTGAAGAAACCAGCTTGTTAACAACAAATTCCAATGTGTTTTTAGCTGGAGAGTATTTATATTATAAAACCATATTATTTAACAACAAGGATGCGCAATTTAGCAACATTAGCAAAATCACCTATGTTGAACTAGTTGGTGCCAACAACAATCGTGTTTTTAAACATAAACTTAAGGTTAGCAATAGCTTTGCCTTTGGTGACTTTTTTATACCAGGTTCTATAAGAAGCGGGCATTATAAACTTATCTCTTATACTCTGTGGTCTCAAAACAATTTAAAAGATAACTACGCAGAAAAAGATATTTTTATTATCAATCCATTTTTGTCAGATAATAAAAATGTTGATGGAGTTAACAATACTCAAAACATCACTCAAATTAATAAAACTGACTCTATAATTCATCTTGATGAAGTTGCTCAAAATTTTGCTTCCCTTAAATTGAATCAATCAACCTTTGGAAGTCGAGAAAAAGTAAGTCTTCAAATAGCATTAAGTGCGAATACAACTTCAATTAACACCTTGTCTGTCAGAAAAGTAGATTCTATTGCTATTATTAATCCTCCCATTAAAAATGAAATACAATATGAACCTGCAAAACATTACTTACCAGAGCTACGAGGCGAAATCATTTCTGGTTATATAGAATCTCCTAATAATGAACCAGTTAATGATATAGCCGTTTCATTATCGTTTTCAGGAAAAGATGCTATTTATAAAAATGCTGTAACAAATAGCAAAGGTGTGTTTCACTTCATTATAACAGGTAATTATAGCAATAAACCTTTGGCAGTTCAAGTTCAAGATTCAAAAAGAAACGAATACTCAATCACCCTTCAGGATAAAACATTTAATTTTTACAATCAATTTGGGTACTCTGATTTAAAACTCAATAGTGATTTAAAAACTTGGATAGAACAAGAAAGTGTAAATCATCAAATAGAAAATGCCTATTTCGCTGTTAAAGCTGATAGTATAATTCCTAATACAGGAAATAAAGATTTCTATAACTCCATAGAGACAATTTTTAATCTTGACGATTATACCCGATTTAAAACCATTAGGGAAACATTTGTTGAGATCGTCAATACAGCATCACTTACAAAACAGGATTCAATTTTTGTTTTTAATGTGCCAGATTTAGTGAATTTAGATTACAATAGAGATCTTAATCACATAGAGCCTTTAATCTTGGTTGATGGTATTTTAATTCAAGATAATTTAGACATTGTAAACTATAATAATTCTCATATTGAAAGTATTAGTACTGTAACGGGACAGTATGTTTATGGGAATAGCCTTTACAACGGTATTATTTCATTTAAAACTTATAATGGCGATTTTAAAATTGAACAACTCCCTTTTTCTAAACTAGTCGAGTACTCATCACTATTACCTAATAAGCAATACTATCAGCCAAATTATGATAATAATCCTGCATTAGAGCGTATACCAGATTACAGAAAGCAACTATTATGGGTTCCAAATATTAACAGCAATGAAAACACTACCATTAGTTTTTTTACATCTGATAATAAAGGCCTCTATCAAATTGTATTGGAATGTATTCTACCAAGCGGAGAAACACAACAAGTATTTAAATATTTTACGGTTAATTAATTGGGTACAAAAACGACTCTACTAAATTAAACTTTAGCTGTTCGTCATCTGTTAATTCATATTTTAAAAATATTTCACCCCAATATTTACCATCAGAGAAGTTAGCAATAATCCATTTGTGGTTTAATACACGAACCGAATTAATAAGCATCTTCCCTCCTGTCATTGAAGCATAAGGAATCAAAGGATGCTCCTCACCTTTCAGCATGTTAAGTTCGTACAACTCATCGGTAATAAACGGAATTAACTCATCAACACGATAACCACGAGCTTCAAAATAACTCATAGCAGATTCACTTTCAGTAATTGAAAATTCAGATAGCGTTAATACTCTGTCGCGTAAATTGCTTATCGTATCGGCATATTTTTGCATTTTAGCTTCTTTTTTTTCAATTCTAGATTCGTAACTATCCAATATATTTTTAGAGTTTACATATTGAAATATGACTAATAACACTGAAAAAATAAACAAGTACATAAAAATTCTACTCTTCATTATAATGTAATTTGTAAGTTATCGTAGGCTAAATAAACGTTATCAGGAAGCTTTTGTTGCACCTCATCATGAAATCCCAATAAATGACTAATATGCGTTAAATAAGCCTTCTTGGGCTGTAATCGTTCAATAATATCTAAAGCCTCGTTAAGATTAAAATGTGAAATGTGCTCTCCTTCGCGAAGCGCATTTAAAACTAAAACTTGTAGGTTCTGTAATTTGTTAAGTTCATGATCTTCTATAGTCTTCATGTCTGTTAAATAGGCAAAATCACCAAATCTATAACCAAATACTTGAAGTTTATAATGCATACCATTTATAGGCATGACAGGTAGGTTTCCCAATACAAAAGATGCGTTCTTTACTTCATTTTTAACAACACCTGGTGCTCCAGGATATTTATTCTCGGTTTCAAAAATATAGTCAAAGCGTCTCTCTAACTCGCCCAAAACGCGTTTGTGGGCATATATGGGAATATCGCCTTGTCTAAAAAAGAAAGGCCTAATATCATCAATACCAGCGGTATGGTCTGCATGTTCGTGAGTAAAAATTATACCATCAATTTTATGGCAATTAGCACGTAACATTTGCTGCCTGAAATCTGGCCCGCAATCAATTACATACGTATAATTATCCCATTCAATTAAAACAGAAACTCGCAAGCGTTTATCTTTAGGATTAGAACTTAAGCAAACAGGATGTGTGCTTCCAATTACGGGAATTCCCTGTGATGTGCCAGTACCTAAAAATGTTACTTTCAATACTACAAAGTTTGAAACAAAAATAAGCTTATTTTTTTGTTTGACATGGTAATTTAATACCTTTGTCTTTAAGAAATAATCCCAATTTACAATGGAAATTAGCTTAAAAGGAGATAGAGAGTTTGATGATATTCCCTCGCTGAAAACCAAAGCGTTACGTATTAATCTTAATGAGAACATTTATGGAACCTTTGCCGAGATTGGTGCAGGTCAAGAAACTGTTCGCCAATTTTTTCGTGCTGGAGGTGCATCAGGTACAATTGCAAAAGCAATGTCTGCATACGATAAAGACTTTAGTGATGCCATTTATGGGATTGAAGATGATGGACGTTATGTAACAGAAGCGCGTCTTCTTAAAATGTTAGACCATGAAATTGATTTAATTGAGAGACGTTTAATTCGTGATAAACATCCACACAAATTATTCTTTTCATACGCCAATACCGTTACAACCATAGATTTTGCAAAAAAATTCAAAGGTCATGGTTGGGTAGGTATTCGTTATCAGGTTGAAGCCGATCAAGATTATAATGAAATTATTTTACACCTTCGTTTTAAGGAAAATGATGCACGCTTACAACAAGAAACATTGGGTATTCTTGGTACAAACCTAATTTATGGCGCATTCTATAAGTATAATGAGCCCAAAAAACTATTACGCTATTTATATGATCATTTAGATAAAGATCAATTAGAAATTGATACCATTAATTTCTCTGGACCTGTATTTGAGGAAGTTGATAACCGATTAATGAGTTTACAGTTAGTTAAAAATGGTATGACAGATGCCGTCATGTTTTCTCCAGACGGTAATAACGTGCTACCTGCCCGTGTATTATACAAAAGAAACATTTTAGCCTTGCGTGGTAGTTTTAGACCGGTAACCAAAGTAAACATGGATATGTTCCACAAATCATACGAAATGTTTATAAAAGAGAATAAGGTAGATGAAGACAAGACGCAAGTGGTTTTTGAAATCACCCTTTCTAACTTAAGAGCTGAAGGCGAAATAGACGAACAAGATTTTATGGATCGTGCGCGTTTACTGTGTTCTTTAGGACAAACCGTTTTAATTTCAAATTTCCAAGAATACTATAAACTGGTTGAGTATTTTTCTCAATATACCAAAAGTCGTATGGGCTTGGCCATGGGAGTTAACAATTTAGTCGATATTTTCGATGAAAAGTATTACCGACACTTAAGCGGTGGTATTTTAGAAGCATTTGGTAAGCTTTTCTTTAAGGATTTACGTGTATACTTATACCCTATGCAGAATGACGATGGTACACTTACTACTAGCGAAAATTTAAAAGTCCACCCACGTATGAAAGAATTATATAAATTCTTTAAATACAACGGAAAAGTTGTTGATATTACAGATTATGATGAATCCACATTATCTATCTTCTCCAGAACAGTACTAAAAATGATTAGTGAAGGTGAAGACGGCTGGGAAACTATGTTGCCCGAAGGGGTTGCAAAAATAATTGAGGACAAATGCCTATTTGGCTACGAAACTGATGAAGTTTTAAGAAATTAATTGCCATATTTTAATAAAAAAAGTCTTTCAAAACGAAAGACCTTTTTTATTATTAGACTATTCTAAAATTGTGCTTCTATAATCTCTAACTGATTTTGCTGGTCAATAACAATAGTTATTAATCTACAACTTTCAAATTTAGCTGTTCTTGTAACATAAAATTCTTCATTTCTAATATTAATTTCTAAAGATAATTCAGAATTAAATGACTTTAAATCAGATGAATTCATAGGCTGTATGCTCAATTCAAATGTTATCATTTCTCCATCATCAGTATACAAAGCAAAATCTGTTGGAATATTACTCTGATTAACAAATTTAATAACGGAAGAAACGTCATCACAATTAAATAAGTTTTGATCTGAAAACTCGTTATTTACATTTTCTTCAAAACTATTTTCAGTAATAGATTCAGAATCACAGCTATACACAATAAGCGCCAAAGCCATAACCGTAGCGGTTTTAAGTAGGTTTTTCATTTTGATTGGGGTTTTAAATGAATATTTCAATCGGCAAAATAGTTAAAAATCATTGACTTAACAAATTTAATGTCGATAAAACGTCATTTTAATCCGATGTACTACATAAATAATTAATGAATTTCCTACTTTATAGATACAAATTTTATAAAATTTGACTCGTGTGCTCTTTTGTTTTGACTTTTAAAATTACATCTTCAATAATTCCGTTTTCACCAATTACAAAAGTTGTTCGGTGAATGCCGTCATACTCTCGACCCATAAACTTTTTTGGCCCCCAAACACCATAGGCTTCAATAACCGCTTTATCTTCATCAGCTAATAAAGGGTAAGGGAAGTTATATTTGCTTTTAAAATTAGATTGTCTTCTTTGGCTATCGGCACTTACACCCAAGATATCATATCCTTTCGCATTAAACTGCTCATAATTATCACTTAAGTTACAGGCCTCTACCGTGCAACCAGGTGTACTCGCCTTTGGGTAAAAAAACAATACCAGTTTTCTTCCTCTATAATCAGATAATGAAATATCATTTCCTTGTTCATCTTTTGCGGTAAAATCTGGAGCCTTATCTCCTGGCTTTAATTGTGTCATAATTCTTAACTTTGATTTTTTTCAAAAATACAATTTATGACCAAGCAAGAAAAGGTAGATTTCGTTATAAAAACGTTAAACACATTATATCTTACAATACCTATTCCTTTAGACCATAAAGACCCATACACCTTGTTAATTGCTGTTCTTATGTCTGCCCAAAGTACTGATGTTAGAGTAAATCAAATAACACCTTTATTATTTGCCAAGGCAGATAACCCGTATGATATGGTTAAGCTTTCCGTTGAAGATATTAGAGAGATTATAAAACCTGTTGGGCTATCACCTATGAAAAGCAAAGGCATTCATGGTTTGTCGCAAATATTAATTGATAAACATAATGGCGAGGTTCCTAAAACTTATGAGGAACTGGAAGCCTTACCCGCTGTTGGCCATAAAACAGCTGCCGTTGTTTTATCTCAAGCTTTTGGTATTCCTGCTTTTCCAGTAGATACCCATATCCACAGATTAATGTATCGTTGGGGTTTTACAAATGGCAAAAATGTTGTCCAAACCGAAAAAGATGCCAAACGCTTGTTCCCAAAAGAATTGTGGAATAATTTACACTTACAGATTATATGGTATGGTCGCGAATATTCGCCTGCAAGAGGTTGGGATTTGGAAAAAGATGTGATAACCAAAACTATTGGTAGAAAATCGGTATTGAAAGATTATTATACAAAAAAGAAATAAAAAAAGTCCCGAGACTAATCAGGACTTTTTCAAAGTTTAGTTGAGAAGTGCTTCAAACTTCATCTTATTACAATTTATAACACTTAAAGCCTTCGAGTAATCAAGAAGAAATTTTACAGTTTCTTCTTTTGGGTTTAGATTAAGTTGTTTTTGAGGATTTTTTTGAGAGTAAAGTTTTGCCATTTAAATTGTTTTTATGGTTTTCTACTCTACATTAACGTATCTTTTTTTTATTTATTGTATTAATTCGTTAAAACTATATTATGTTTATCAATTATCTTACGCATATTAATCAAGGCATAACGCATTCTACCTAGAGCTGTATTGATACTAACACCTGTTTTTTCTGATATTTCCTTAAAACTCATTTCGTTGTACATACGCATAACCAATACTTCTTTTTGGTCTTCTGGTAGTTCTTCAATTACACGACGCACATCCTTTTCTACCTGGCTTTTTATAATACTTTTTTCAGCATCTAATGAAGAGTCACTTAAAACAGAAAAAATATTAAAGTCTCCCGTATTACTAAATTTAGGCATACGGTTATTTTTTCTAAAGTAATCAATTACCAAATTATGTGATATACGCATAACCCAAGGCAAAAATTTACCTTCTTCGTTGTATTTGCCGTGTTTAAGTGTTCGAATAACCTTAATAAAGGTATCTTGAAAAATGTCTTCCGCTACATCTCTATCAAAAACTTTTGAATAGATAAAGCTATAAACGCGTTGTTTATGCCTAGTAATTAGAATTTCGATAGCGCGTTCGTCTCCTTTTATGTAATTTGAAACTAAAGTAGCATCTGTGATAAGTTCGTGTTGCATAGTCATTACTTTTTACCAGAAATAATTCCGGGTTGGGGTTAAATTTTAAAAAAGTAATGTTCTGCTTATAGGCTACTTATGTGATTTTTAGGTTAATAGAACTCAAATATAACAACAATCATTCCTAAAAAGCAAAAATATTTTTATTTTTTTTTATAAAAAATTGAATTAAAATCCATTTTTTAAGCCAATTTTCTTGTAGTATCTTTGCTAAATTATTCCATTAAATAGCCTATGACTACTCATATTTCGGAAGTAAATCCAAAACACAATATTATTATTAAAGGTGCAAAATTACACAACCTTAAAAATATTGATGTTGTTATTCCGCGCAACAAATTAGTTGTCATTACTGGTTTATCTGGTTCAGGTAAGTCCAGTTTGGCTTTCGATACTTTATATGCTGAAGGTCAAAGGCGTTATGTAGAAAGTCTTTCAAGCTATGCGCGTCAATTTTTAGGGCGCTTAAACAAGCCTAAAGTAGACTTTATTAAAGGAATTGCGCCTGCCATTGCTATTGAGCAAAAAGTAAATTCTACAAACCCACGTTCAACGGTAGGAACTACAACTGAAATTTACGATTATTTAAAGCTATTATATGCACGGATTGGTAAAACTTATTCACCAAAGTCTGGAGATGAAGTAAAAAAAGATACCGTGACCGATGTCTTAAATTATATCAAAGCGCTTGAAGAAAACGAAAAGCTTCTTTTACTCTCGCCTATACATTTGGAAGAAGGCCGTAAACTTTCAGACAAGCTAAAGGTTTTAAACCAACAAGGTTATTCGAGAATTAAGGTAAATGACAATGTTGTACGCATTGATGAAGTAGAAATAGATGCTATTGATGAAACTGATTTGTTTCTGGTAATAGATCGTATTATAAAAAAAGACGACGAAGATTTCTACAATCGTTTGGCCGACGCCATTCAAACTTCTTTTTTTGAAGGTAAAGGCAATTGCATTATTGAACAGCTTTCCAATAACTCCCAAAAGATCTTTAGTAATTCTTTTGAATTGGATGGCATAACATTTTTAGAGCCCAACGTTCATCTATTCAGTTTTAATAACCCTTATGGTGCTTGTCCTACATGTGAAGGCTATGGCGATGTTATAGGTATAGATGATGATTTGGTTATACCCAACACCGGCTTATCGGTTTATGAAAATGCCATCTTTCCATGGCGAGGTGAAAGCATGAGTTGGTATCGTGATCAATTGGTTAACAACTCCCATAAATTCGATTTCCCTATTCATAAGCCCTATTTTGAACTAAGTGAGGTACACAAGCAACTTATTTGGGAAGGCAATGCCTATTTTGAAGGCTTAAATAGCTTTTTTGCCGAATTGGAATCTAAAGCCTACAAAATCCAGAATCGCGTGATGTTATCGCGTTATCGTGGTAAAACTAAATGTAAAACCTGTAACGGTAAACGTTTGCGTCCAGAAGCTACTTATGTAAAAGTTGGTGGAAAAACCATTACCGATTTGGTTGATATGCCTATAGACGAATTGAGCTTGTTTTTTAACCAATTGGAACTGTCTGATACCGATTTAAATATAGCCAGCAGATTGTTAAAAGAAATTAATAATCGCCTCTCATATCTTACCAATGTAGGGTTAAATTATTTAACCCTAAACCGAAAATCCAATACCTTATCTGGCGGTGAGAGTCAGCGTATAAATTTGGCAACATCATTAGGGAGTAGCTTGGTAGGCTCTATGTATATTCTTGATGAGCCAAGTATTGGTCTTCACCCTAAAGATACCGAACGTTTAATTGGTGTTTTAAAAGCGCTCCGCGATTTAGGCAATACCGTTATAGTTGTGGAGCATGATGAAGACATTATGCAAGCGGCAGACGAAATTATAGATATTGGTCCAGAAGCTGGTACTTTTGGTGGTCATGTTGTAGCTACTGGTACTTACGATGCCATTTTAAGTTCTGATTCACTTACTGCACAATATTTGAACGAAACCCTTAAAATTGAAGTCCCTAAAAAACGTCGTACGTCTAAATATGCCATAGAAATCATTGGGGCAAAAGAAAACAACCTCAAAAATATTAATGTTACCTTACCGTTGGGTATGTTAACAGTTGTAACGGGTGTTTCTGGAAGCGGTAAAAGTACACTAATCAAAAAGATTGTATATCCAGCTATTCAAAAAAAACTAACCGATTTTAGTGACAAAGCCGGACAGTTTTCGGAGTTAAGAGGCAATTTTAACAATATTGGTCACATTGAATTTGTTGATCAAAATCCTATTGGTCGATCATCGCGTTCTAACCCTGTAACCTACATTAAGGCTTATGACGATATTAGAGCGCTGTTTGCCAACCAAAAATTAAGTAAGATTCGTAATTACCAAGCCAAACATTTTTCGTTTAATGTAGATGGTGGCCGCTGTGAAACTTGTAAAGGTGAAGGTGAAGTGACCATTGAAATGCAATTTATGGCCGATGTGCATTTAACTTGCGAAACTTGTAATGGTAAACGTTTTAAAAAAGAGGTTCTGGAAGTTACTTTTAAGGACAAAACTATTGATGATATTCTAAATCTTACTATTGATGATGCTATAACATTTTTTTCAACTCATAACCAAACCAAAATTCAAGGTAAACTACAACCCCTTCAAGATGTTGGTTTAGGTTATGTTACTTTGGGGCAAAGTTCCTCTACCCTTTCAGGTGGTGAGGCGCAGCGTATAAAATTGGCCAGCTTTTTAGGTAAAGGTACAAGAGGAACGAATACCTTATTTATTTTTGATGAACCCACTACGGGATTACACTTTCATGATATTAAGAAACTATTGACATCGTTTCAAGCTTTAATTGGCAAGGGCCATTCCATTATTGTTATTGAACACAATCTGGAACTTATTAAATGCGCCGATTATATTGTTGATTTAGGCCCTGAAGGTGGAAAACGCGGTGGAAATCTTGTAGCAGAAGGCACACCTGAAGAGCTAGTAGTAAACAAACAATCCATTACTGGCAAGTATTTAAAAGACAAACTTTAATACGATAAAAACGCCACAAAAAGTACTGCCAAAGAAGCTGGAAATAAAAACACAAAAAAGGTAAAGGTAACCATACCACTTTTTAAAAAGCTTAAAAACCAACCTTGATCATAAAACCGTTTTAAGGCTAAAAACAAATATATGAACGTTGATAGAATTATCAGCGTGATTAACCAACCTGGAAAAGCTTCCCAAGCAAAATTCAACAGCAATAGAATACTAAATACTGTGAACAAAAAGGAAAAGAAGTAAAAACTAAACACCAAATGGTAAGCATAAGGCCCTTTTCTAAAATAAAATAGCTTAAGAATCAATGCAAAAATTGGCAGCAAAAAGAACATGGCAATTGGTATGGTATCATAAAACGCCTTAAGTACCGAGCCTCCACTTTTGGTTTTATAAAACTTAAGCATCTGTTCATAAAATCGTTTTATAAAATAGCCCGCATCATCATCCATTCCCATTTCTTTGTAGATAACCTTATCTGATGCACCACTATCAATAAGGGAATCTATTTTGTTTTTATCAAACCCAAAATTCATATTGGTTTTTGTATTACCTCCTGTCTTAATAACTGAATCTAATTCTTTGAGTTCATCTTCATTTAAGCCTAACTTATCCTTATTGGCTTCATAAGGTTTCATTAGTTTGGCTACTTGTGCAGAATCTAAACCTTTTTCAGAAAGCGTATCTATAACTTTTTTGGCCTTTTCAAAATCACGTTTTAATGCTCTATCAATACTTTCTTCCTGTTCTCTAGCTACAAACGAAAACAAAAAGAAAAAAATAACCGATATAAATAAATACATCTGTGCTGGATGTAGATACAACAGACGCTTACCTTCCAAAAACTTTTTAGCTAAATACCCTGGCTTTACCATCAACGGAATAAAACTCTTAAAAAAACGCGCATCGAAAGAAAAGTAATTACTTATGGTATTGTAAAATAAAACACCTATGGTAAGTTCGTCTTTAGATTTCTGCCCACAATGCGGACAAAACTCAAAGCCTTCCTGAAACTCTTTTTCACAATTTTTACACGTGGTCTGTTTAGTTTCCATAATTGATGGTTAGTAGGATTTAAATTTACTAAAATTTTAATTTAATAGTATTTTAAAAGCCAAATTCAAGTTCTATTTATTAGAAGGGTTTTCACCAAAAATGTTACAATCATTAATTTTAGCAGAGCACACAAACTCATATGCTGTTGTAAATCAATGATTTAAAATTTTGGCACGACAATTGAAACTAGCTAAACAAATAGCGTAAGCCGAAAAGCTAATGAGTAGGCAAAATCTAAAATCCTAGTATTATGAAAAAACAAGTACTTTTTATTACAGTGTTGTTAATAGGATTAACAACTGTAACAGCAACAGAAAAACATGCTACAGTTCAAGGTGAAGATTTAATTACACGCTATCGTTATGCACAACCTATTATGTTTGTAGAGCGTGGTGTGGAATTTATGATTTTTCCTGATGGTAGTTTTGATTTTAACACCAATGTGGTTAATACTGTACCATACCATGACAATTATTATAGAAGCTCCACAACTGTAACAAGACGTGGCTCTGTTAACACAACTTTTGGAGCTCCAGGAACGGTTAGCCGCGTTCATTTTTCGACACCAAGAAATCGAGGCGTAATCATTCAACATGACCGTGATGGTAAAGTGAGACGCATTGGAAATGTATTTATTAATTATGACCGATTTGGTAAAATAAAACGTGCTGGATCAGTATACATGCAATATAATAATAGGTCTGGCTTATTAAAACGCGTAGGCGGATTAACAGTTAGGTATAACCGATTTGGTGAAATAATGAGCACTTTTGGTTTTGTAAACCCGTTTAGTACCATGTGTGGTGTTTGTGGTGAATTAAGTTGTACAACCAATCATAATGGGCACCATGATACTTATGATGATGACTGGGACCACGATTGGAATACCGATGAAGACTTTTACTATTACAAACAAAACGGTAAAGTAAAGAAGCAAAAGAAAATAAAGACAAAGTAACTTAACCCTATTTAGTTATTACTTAAAAAGCCTGGATTACCATTTGGTTATTCGGGCTTTTAATTTACAAAGTACATATCAACTTCCTTATTTCCTTTAATTAGTTGTTTACCTCGATACTCACATGGAATTGACTCCTTAATTAAATGGTATGTGTCTTCAGAAATATTAATTCTTCCTTTTAAGCCCGCACCTTCCAACCTACTTGCCAAATTAACGGTTCTGCCCCACAAATCGTAGGCAAATTTATCGTTCCCTACAATTCCAGCCACAACTGGACCAGAATGGATACCTATACGCATTTGCCACTTGATATCGCGTTTACTATTACGGTCTTCAATAAAGCTTAACATTTGTCTTGCCACCACTATGCATCGAAACGCATGTTCATTATGCGGTTCTGGCAGACCGCATACAGCCATATAAGAATCACCTATGGTTTTTATTTTTTCCAATTCCTGTTCTTTTATTAAACTATCAAAATGGAAGAAAATATCGTTTAATTCTTCAACCAATTCTCTAGCGGTGATTTGAGAGGCAATTTCTGTAAACTCTACAAAATCGGTAAAAATAACACTCACGTTTTCATGACGTACCGGGACACTATATCCATTATCCAACAATTCTTTAGCTATTTTTCTTGGCAAAATGTTAAACAAGAGTTTTTCTGTTTTATCCTTTTCTTTTTCTAATAATACCGTTTTTTCCTCCAACTCCTGCGTACGTTGTTCCACCAATGCTTGAAGTCTATTGTTCTGCGCTGTTAAGGCGTCTAATGGATAGGATTCGCCAACGCCTTGGTCTTTTGATGGAAATGATACATGGTTGTGCTTTATTAGCCATTTACCAGCCCTCAATATAAAAACAGTTGAAAACCTAATATGAAGCTTAAGCGGTTCGTTGGCATCCAAATCTATTTCAACATTTGCTTCAGCCTCTACAACACCTGATGTTGGTGACAATACTTTGGCTTTTTCATAAAACACATCCAATTTAAAAGGCTTTTGTAATTCCTTTAAATCGTAAGAAAAGTTTTCAATAACCGTTTCTAAATCCTTTCCTATTTCATGTTCACCAGTTCCAATACTGCTTACTTCGGAATCAAAATACTGCTTTAAATCATTAATAGTAGCCTCTCCTTTGGCACGTTTGGCCCACATATACCAAAACTCGTTAAAGGTATTGAGGATGTCTTGATCAAGGTTTTCCATGATGCTATGGTTTAATTCAACATTTCCATATTTTTATGTTTACGATGGGTTTTATAACGTTTACAAAAATCAGTATGGTAATGGTGGTTGGTTAAAAATGTCTTTTGTATGGTATTCCATTTACTTTTTGACAATGCTGGATTAAAATGCTTTAACTCTTTGTAAAGTCTATCACTGGCCTCTTGAAACCTTGTGGTACCCAAGTATTCCAAATCGGCATCTGCTAAAATGGCTTCCAAATGGTTTTTGGGTTTTTGGGGTATTTTTGTGGCCGTAATCATACCGCAAATAGTTTGTATTTCGGCACTAGTTAGGTTGTATTTTTTAAGATTTGCTTTAGCTATTTTACAGCTCTCCTGTTCGTGTTCAACTTGGGTGTTAATAAAACCCATATCATGATATAAAGCCGCAATTTTTAGGAGTAATAGATTTTCGTTGGAGACTCCTTCTTTTTTGCCAATATATATGGCTCTATCAAATACATATAACGTATGTTCTAGGCTATGATACCATAAATACTCTGGCAGGTTTTCGGCCAATATATCTAATGCTTCGTTATAGATTTCCTGAAATTGAGATGGGGTCATTGTTAATGTGTTTTCCGTTTACTTACTATTCCGCCCGTAATTTCGCCAATATTCTGTACATAGGTAAAGGCTTCAGGATCTGCTTCTTGAATGGCTTTCTTAATTTTATGAACTTCCAATCTGGATACCACGGTAACTATTATATCACAATCGTGCTTTACATGAAATGAGCCTGGCAGATTACCACGTTCGCCTTTGTAAACCGTTATGGCTTTATCAAAATTGTTTACAATAAGTTTCTTTACCAAATCAGCATTTGGAGAAATAACTGTTAGTGATATCAATTTCTCAAATCCATCAACCACATAATCTGAAACTTTTAAGGCTGTAAAATAGGTTACAATGGAATACATTGCTTTTTCGAGTCCTAAATAAAAGGCTATAATTAGAAAAATAGTTGTGTTTATAGCCATAATAATTTCATTGGTGGAGAGTCCAAATTTTTTATTGGAATACTCGGCAATAACCTCTAAACCATCTATTACACCACCACCTCGAATTACAAAACCAATACCCAAACCCACAAACACGCCACCGAAAACAGCTGTAAGAAAATGGTCTTTGGTTATCTCTGGAACTGGTAATACATTCATGACTATGCCCAAAAGAATTACAGCCAAAAAGGCATGTGCAGCGAAGTTTTTACCTATTTTTTTATAACCAATATATACAAAGGGTAGATTAAGCAATACCAATGGAATACTGACATCTATATTATAAAATTCGTGGATAAGAATTGAGATTCCCAATAAACCACCATCCAGAAAATGATTGGGAATCATGAACCCCTTAATGGCCACAACGGCACAAACGACACCAATTACAGTTAAAAAAAGAGACTTGAGGGAAATTATTGTTTTAGGACGAAAGGCACTGTTGGACGTGTTTGAACTCATACTTTCAAGAAAATATTGACGTAATAAAGCAAACGGCAGAGCTTGGAGGCAGGATTAACTACCTCACTAAAATATAAAAATATTTTAAGGAATTTTCTTCTTTTTTTACTTATTAGGGTAATTGGGAATGTTCAACCCCAGAATAATATCGTGCTTGGCAACCTGTAAATCTCCTTCTTGAGTCGTTTTTAGAATGCCGCTTCCTCCTCTATTGCGCATATTTTGGCGTTGCCTTTGGGTTAAAAAGGGATCGTCATCAAACACCCATTCATCAATATAATATGGTATATCTATTTCTGGTTCTTTTATTGCTGGATGGATATGTGCCATGATTTCCGTATTGGGATAACTTGCTGGTCTAACGGTATAAATCGCATACTGCCCTTGTGCATCACTTTTTACCCAACCGCGCATATACCCGTGCCTTGCTATACGGCTATCCAAGGTTTTGGCATTGGGGTACTTGCCATATACATCAGTATGGTAGTAATAGAGAATGACATTGGGAGCCGGTGTTTTACCATCGCTTTTAAAAATGGTTCCCGAAATAAGGAGTTTCTGCCCTTCTTGCTCCCACGCCGGACAGGTGTCTGTTGGTTTAAGGTTCTTGGGCATACCAATAAACATAAAGTCGCGGTTTTCAAACGGGCCGCCAACAAGGGCGTTGGTTGTTTGTGATGTAGTTTTGGTATTTGTTGGTTGTTTGGTTTGCCCTTGGCAGGATAGTACCAACAGACTTAAACCAAGCATGATAGTTGAATGGATAGTTGAGAAACGCATAGCCTTGAAATTTAGTTGGTTATTAAGTTACAAAGAAGCCATTTTGAGTAGTAATAAAATATTGTTAATTAACGTCTTTTAAGAGTTGAAGAAACATGCTTTTTATGATTCTATAATTTGTAGGAAAAATCGATGTTATCCATACACTATCCATACTTAAGCTATACTTAAGATTCGCACATGACCCGTCCTTGACCCGTCCTAAAATAGCTATACAGGTTAATACATAAATCCTGATATCATTATACAACACTTTTTCTTAATCTTAAAAATGGTATACACAAAGCCAAGCATGCAAAAAGGTAAATAATAAAGATAAAAATCTGATAATGGATACAAAAAAGTGCTCTTATCCGGAGTTGGGACGGATTTGAAAGCCTGCGGCTTCAACCAAGTTGCTACATTGCTACGCAATTCCCGCCCTTTGGACATCCGTCCCAACGCCCTGCTAAACCAAATTGCCACAACGGTCGGGACTGGAAGCCTACTGCTCCACTGTCGAAAACACCAAAAACCCGACCCAACAATTGCTAAACCATTTTAACTCCAAATTAAACCTTTGGCAATACTCCAAGTCTAAAACATGAAATTCAACCTATTTAATTATGATTAAACCAACTTTCAGCATTATTTTTCTATTCCTAATTTTTGGATTAGTTTCTTGTAGCGATGATGAAAATTACGTTCCGATTGAAAATAATGTTATCAATATTCCTGATGAAACATTTGATTATATCAATTTAAACTTACCAAGTCATTTTACTAATGATGTGCCAGGACAACCTTTGCCAACATCTATTAATGGATTAGACAATACGCCAAATGACAACCCTATAACCAATGAAGGTGCAACTTTAGGTCGAGTACTTTTTTATGATAAAAGTTTAAGTGCTAACAGAACTATAGCTTGTGCATCCTGCCATAAACAGGACAAAGGTTTTTCAGATGATGCTGTTTTGAGTGTTGGCTTTGATGGTGGGTTTACAGGACGCCATTCAATGACTTTAATAAATTCAAGGTTTTATCAAAGAGGTCGTTTTTTTTGGGACGAAAGAGCAAGTACTTTAGAAGAACAAGTCCTGCAACCTTTTCAAGACCCAGTAGAAATGGGAATGACTTTAGAACAAGTGGTAAATGCAGTGCAAGAGCAGGATTTTTATCCTGAATTATTTGAAAACGCATTTGGTTCACAAGACATTAATAGCGATAGAATTTCAAGAGCTTTATCCCAATTCGTAAGAAGTATTGTAAGTTATTCGAGTAAATACGATGAAGGAAGAGCTTTATCTGCTTCACCTGGAGCAAATTTCCCAAACTTCACAGATGAAGAAAATTTAGGTAAAAATTTATTTTTTCAGACTATCCCAAATGGAGGTGGTGCTTGCTTTGGCTGCCATACAACAGAAGCATTTGTTAGTGCAAATCCAGGCCCACAAAACAATGGACTTGATTTAGCAACAACAGACGAAGGCGCTGGAGCAGTTTTCAATAACCCAATCTTTGAAAGTCGTTTTAAAACTACAACATTGCGAAATATTGAACTTACAGCACCTTACATGCACGATGGAAGATTTGCAACTTTAGAAGAAGTTGTGGAGCATTACAATAGTGGAATACAAGCTCATCCCACACTATCACCAGCATTAACAGATGACAATGGTAATCCTGTTCAACTGAATTTTACAGATGCTGAAAAATCCGCTTTAGTAGCATTCTTAAAGACATTGACAGATAATAGCGTAAGTTTGGAGGAAAAATGGAGTGACCCATTTGAATAAAAACTGACTACAACAACGTGTATACCTCATTATGGCTAAATTTTTAAATTAAAGATTATTGTATATTTATAAAAGCAATTACAATAACTGTATAACCGCGTAGATTTTCTAATAGCAAACACAACTTGTTACATACCTCAAAACAATACTAAATTGTACGAACGAAAGACTCCATTAAAAAATGATTGCTCAATAGAAAAAACTCTAAATGTAATTTCTGGTAAATGGAAGCCAGCTATATTAAGCGGACTTCTAAAAACAACTTTACGATTAAAAGATATACAAAAAGGATTACCTGAAGCTTCTAAAAGAGCATTAACCCAACAGCTAAAGGAAATGATTGAAGATAAACTAATTGAAAAAAAAGAGTATAATCAATTCCCCAAAAAAACCGAATATTCAATCACTCCCTTGGGAATTAAACTTTCTCCAGTTTTTAACGAACTTTCAAAATTTGGAGATAATCTTTAATAGGGCAAAATTTACCCCTTATTTGATTACCTAATTAAACACCATAGTTTTGCCGTATTAACTAAATACATTAAAAAATGCATAAACACGGTGTAATTATTCAAGGTAGTTCTAGAAGCCAAGGAAACACAAACAAGATTGTAACTTTTATAACAAAGAAGACAGGGTTTGATATTATAGACTTGAAATCGAAAAACATCTCCAATTTTGACTATGATTTCAAAAATCAGGATGATGATTTTATACCTATAATGAACGAAATAGTCAATAAATATGACACCATAATTTTTGCAACGCCTGTATACTGGTATTCCATGAGTGGAATTATGAAAAATTTCTTTGACCGAATAGCTGACTGTTTAAAAATTGAAAAAGAGCTTGGAAGAAAATTAAGAGGAAAAGCAATGGGTGTGATAAGTTGCGGTTCGGATTCAGAATTAAAAAAAGGATTTGAAATGCCCTTTGTAGAAAGTGCCAACTATTTAGGTATGTGTTATTTGGGTAATTTTCATACTTGGCTGGAAAACGAAACAATATCAGAATCTTTACAGAAAGAATTAAACCTATTCATAGAGAAACTATAAAGCTCCTGATATTGAATTGTATTGCTTGGCATTTGATCCTCGTGTCATAGCAATTTGCTATCTTTAGGTTTTGGCAGAAAATTATAGTGGATTTTCACGCAACAAAATCATACACAAACACTTTGTGCTTCATTATAACCAATCAATAACCAATGATAAAATTCTTTAGAAAAATTAGACAAAATTTACTGTCAGAAGGAAAAACTGGAAAGTATTTGAAATATGCAATTGGAGAAATTATTCTTGTGGTTATTGGAATATTAATTGCACTACAGATTAATAATTGGAATGAATCTAGAAAACAGAAAAACGAACTTTCAGAAACACATCAGCGAATAATACTTGACATTGATAATGATATAAGAGACTTAAATTCGGCATTAATTTTTTGGAAAGAAAAGGAACCCATTTTTAAGAAAGTAATGAATGATTCGATGAGTGCTGACCTTTTCGATGTTGGTCTTTCAAGGTTATTAACTATTATGCCTCGTACTAATTTAAATAATACAGGAATTCAGCAATTAAAAGATTTAAACGTTAAAGATGAACTTTCCTTACGTATTATCAATACGTATGACCTTATGGAAAATACTAGCATCTTACGCCATGAAAAAGAATTAGACGAACAGGGAAAACAACTTCAGGCTATATTTCAAGATAAGTACATATGGTACCCAGAATTTATCAGTAAAACCATAATGAAAGATAACAGTAGTAAAAATTTACAAAATTATTTTCTTACAAGTATGGAATACAAAAACCGAGTAGCCACTGGCTATAATCGTGTTTATAATAACTATATTCCTAGCCTTAAGATTTATATTCCTAGGCTTGAAACAATAAGGACTGACTTGAAAATCATTGAAGACCCTAATTTTTCGGAAATCAATAAGAAAGAATTGGAAAAATATGAAGGTTCTTATAAAATAAACAAAATAGAAGGTGAGGCTTTGGGAATGGAAGTAGATGAACTTTTTTCTGTAAAAGCACATGACAATTTTTTACGCATTTACCCAATAAAAAACCCTCGAACTTTTGTAGACTTTTTTCATAAAGAAAATAAATTGTTTAACTCAGAATTTGATGGTATAAAAGTATCAATTGAGTTCAGAACTAATAGCCTTCAAGAAATAAGTGGGTATAAATTTGAAGCTAACCAACTAAATCATGTTTTATATACTATCAAAGAGACTGATAATAAATAAAAATAGCGAAAGTTTAACAACGTGTAAAATTAATTGTGGCTTAATTTTAAATGAAAGATTATTGCATATTTTCCTTAACTAATCTATAAGTCATAACTCAATAAAACACTATGCATACTATTTATAAAGTACTCTTATGTTTTTTACTTATAACAGGACTCCATAATCAGATATATGGTCAATTAAAAAAAATAATGACCTATAATATTCGCTATGATAACCCTGAAGATGGTTTGAACGCATGGGATAATAGAAAGCTGGAACTAACACATTTAATAAGCTATTATAAACCCGATGTACTGGGTATACAAGAAGGGTTAATACATCAATTACATTATCTAGACGCACAATTAACAGAATACTCGAGAATAGGTTTAGGACGGGATGATGGATTGGAAAAAGGCGAATTTAGTGCCATTTATTACAATCATAATAAGTTATCACTAATTAAGTCATCAACCTTCTGGCTTTCTGAAAGACCTGACACGGTTTCCGTTGGATGGGATGCCTCTATGGAACGTATATGTACTTATGGTTTGTTTAAAGATAAAAGTACCAAGAAAAATGTTTGGATATTTAATACGCATTATGACCATATAGGCAAATTAGCCCGAGAAAAATCATCGGAACTCATACTGAAAAAAATTAGAGAAGTTAATACCAATGATTATCCGGTAATATTGATGGGGGATTTTAATTCAGAACCAAATAGCCAAACCATTACAATACTAACAAACGCATTTGGAGACGCTTCTGAAAAATCAAGCCATGGTATTTATGGACCAGCAGGTACATTTACGGGGTTTGATAAAAATACCCTTGCTGAAAAACGTATTGATTATCTATTTGTAAAAAACCTAAAAGTCACTACCTATCGCCATATTGATGATAAAATGAAGAATTCTAATTATTTATCAGATCACTTACCTGTACTCATAGAATTGGAATAACGCTGCCTATAACATGTTACACAATCCTTATGGGTTGATTTTCAGTAAAGAATGTCCTTGTATTTTTTTATCTTTAATCTCAGTAAAAAACATAATTGATTTTTTGAAAACAATTACATTCAAAATCATTAGCTTCAACTAAAACAAGCCTTAATGCAAGTTGTAACTAGGAAATCTGAAATAAAGGAATTAATAAATATTTGCACAAAAGAATACGAATCCAAAGGATTGAATGCCTGCTTGCTAGAAATGGAAAATTATATTTTAACAAAAAAAATAAAATTTCCTTTGTTAGAATTTTGTGGAGATGAATTATACCAAAAAGTAAAACAAGAAGAACATATTGATCTTTGTAATAAAATCGAGGAACTAAAAACGGAAGGAGGAAATGTAATTCTTGGAATTATTTTACAGAATAGACTTAACACCTGTTTTGAACAATCCATAAAAAAAGCTACCGAATACATATCTCGGGCTGACGTGTGGTATGTATGTGATATTATTGGAGAAAGAGTTTATGGTTATGCTTTACTTAACAATCCTGAAAAGACTATTCCGCAGATAAAAAAACTTTCCAGGCATTCAGCAAATTGGGTAGTGCGGGCATTAGGAGCGGGCATCCACTATTCCATTAAAAAAGGATTGGATAAGGAAAACGTTGCATTAGTGTTTCCTATTCTTCTTTCGATGGCTAATACAAGGGACAAAGAAATAAGGCAAGGCGTTGGTTGGGCCGCAAAAACAACTGCAAAATTCCACCCGGAAATTATTGACCAATTTGATAAGGAAGTTCAGAACAAAGAAATGGTAGCGAACTGGTTCAGAACAAAAATTTCAATTGGACTTAACCGAAACGAATATGCCAAAAGAAATTGAAGTTAAGTCGGTTCTCAACAAAACCAAGAAAAGAGATAAATGGTTTTTGGATGACTATACATTTAATCCGTATAGTAGTTGTTCCTTTAACTGTCTGTATTGCTATATAAGGGGAAGTAAATATGGAACCAATCTTGAATCAAGTCTGGCTGTTAAAACAAACGCCATTGAAATTTTGGACAGGCAATTGACCAATCGAGCGAAGAAAAACCAATATGGAATTATCGTTTTATCTTCTGTAACCGACCCATACATTCAAATTGAAAAAAAATATGAACTGACAAGACAGGCTTTAGCGATCATTCTTAAACATAAATTTCCTGTTCATATCATTACAAAATCAGATTTAATTGAACGAGATTTTGATCTCTTAAAACAAATAGAACAAAATGCTATTTTACCAACAGATCTAAAACAACTCAACAAAGGGGTTATTGTCAGTTTTTCATTTTCGACACTTAACGATGAAGTTGCTAAAATCTTTGAACCAGGAGCAACACCTCCGACCCAAAGAATCATAGCAGTTCAAAAGACACTTAATCAAGGATTTCTATCAGGTATAAATCTGATGCCTTTGATTCCTTATATTTCGGATACAACAGAGCAGCTCCATTTAGCATTTTCCAAATTCAAACAAATGAACGTTCATTATATCTTGCCTGCAACAATTACATTATTCGGAAATGGGAAGGCACATAGTAAAACATTAATGCAAAATGTGATTAATAAGCATTATCCTGAATTAAAAGAGAAATATGAAAGGTTTTTTGCCAACAGTACAGAAATGCCGAATTATTATAAAACAGCATTTAGAAAAAAAATGAATGAACTTTGTAAAGAATATGAATTAAATAATGATATAATATTAGCCGCAAAAAACTTTGAAAGACTATAACCATAATGAGTATTTCTTCTAAAGCTTTTATATTTAAGCATAAGTAGAAAAACCCTTACTAATATACTGTTGCTAATAATATATGAACTTTTAAAAACCAGCCTATATGAAAAATACTATTTTATTATTTGTAGCCCTGTTTATTTGCTCACATTTTTACGGGCAAAAACCCAGAGCAAGAGATTTAGGAATTCCGTTTGTGGGAACACCGGGAACCTTCAATGCCATTACCGATGTAGAAGGAGTTGAGGTTGGGTATAGCACCATTATTTCTGGCGAAGGTAAAAACATTGTTGGCAAAGGCCCAATTAGAACTGGTGTTACTGCCCTATTTCCGCGAGGAAAAGCTAAAAAATTCAGTCCCGTTTATGCCAATTGGTATAGTTTAAATGGCAACGGAGAAATGACCGGTACAACTTGGGTAACCGAGTCTGGGTTTTTGGAAACTCCAATAATGATAACAAATACCAATAGTGTTGGAGAGGTGAGACAAGCTGTATTGAAATGGTATGTTGACACCGATTGGTACAATGGTGAAGATTGGTGGTATACGTATCCAGTAGTAGCTGAAACTTATGATGGCTTTTTAAATGATATTTACGGGTTTCATGTCAAGGAAGAACATGTTTTGGAAGCCATTAACAATGCTTCAGGTGGAAAACTAGCTGAAGGTAATGTTGGCGGCGGAACAGGCATGATGTGCTTGGGTTTTAAAGGTGGAACCGGAACATCGTCACGCGTTTTTAAAATAAAAGGTACTGATTATACGGTTGGTGCCATTGTGCAGTCTAATTTTGGCGCCAAAAGAAACCTGTCGATAGCCGGTGTTCCAGTGGGTATAGCATTAAAAGATACCTTAGGCTATGAGTACAAAGCGCCTCCACAATCAAGAAGACAAGAAGGAGACGGTTCTATTATAGTAATAATCGCCACAGATGTACCCTTATTACCACATCAATTAAAAAGAGTTGCACAGAGGATTCCTCTAGGTGTGGGTATTGTTGGTGGTCGTGGCAGTAATGGCTCTGGAGATATATTCTTGGCATTTTCAACAGCCAATGAAAATGCGTTTAGTCGTGATGAAATGAGAACTGTAGAAACTATGTCAAATGATTTACTGATGCCCGTTTTTGAAGCCACTGTACAAGCTGTTGAAGAAGCCATTATAAATGCCATGGTAGCGGCTGAAACTATGGAAGGCATTAATGGGAATAAGGCCTATGCCCTACCTCACGATTTACTCATAGAAACCCTAAAGCAATACAACAGACTAAAAGAATAATACAGAGTAACTATTCTGGAACCACAATGGCCTTTAATTAAACCATTTCATATAGCTACACTAATTGAATTTTGAACTCATGAAAAAAATAGAATTTAAAGAACATATAAAAGCCTCTTCTAAAACAGTATATGAAACTATGCTAGGGTTAAATGATATCTCCACATATGAACAATGGACAGCTGAATTTAATCCCACTTCTACTTATGAAGGCAGTTGGAATAAAGGTGCTAAAATTTATTTTATTGGAACAGATGAAAATGGCAAGCGTGGTGGAATGGTTTCTGAAATTGCAGAAAATATACCGTTTGAATTCGTATCTATTAGACACTACGGCATACTTGATGGGGATACTGAAATAACCTCTGGTGAATAAGTTGACAGCTGGGCAGGAGGTTTGGAAAACTATTCGTTTCAAGAAAGCAATGGTATTACAACTGTAACAGTTGAAATGGATACAGCTGACGATTATATTGACTATTTTAATGGCATATGGCCAAAAGCCTTAAGCACTCTTAAAAAAATAGTTGAGGGTTAATATCCTATTTTTAAATCATAGTTTTTATACAACAAATCCTATAAAGAGTCGTTAGGAAACATATGAACATAATACGTGTTGTACTATTCTTTTTAAGTACTAGCTTTTGTCTTGCTCAATCAGAAGTTGAACAAATTGACTTATCTCAATGTGCTTTGGAGCTGACAAAGCAAAATGTTACTTATGATCCCAGTTATTTTTCAATTGATTATCCTAATGGAGATGTTCCAAGCAACAAAGGTGTTTGTACAGATGTCGTGATTCGTGCCTATCGGAAAATAGGTGTTGACCTCCAAAAAGAAGTTCACGAAGATATGAAAGCGAATTTTAGTGTATATCCTAAAATTTGGGGACTTAAAACAACTGATAAAAATATTGACCATCGTAGAGTACCTAATTTAATGACTTTTTTTTACACGTAAAGGTATCGAAAAGCCTATATCAACACTGGCAAATGACTACAAACCTGGAGATATTGTATGTTGGAATTTAGGCGGAGCATTAACCCATATTGGAATTGTTGTCAATAAAAAATCCAGCGATGGAAAGCGCTACTTAATTGTTCACAATATAGGCAATGGTCAAGTTTTAGAGGATTGCCTTTTTAGTTATAAAATCATAGGACATTATAGGTATAAAAGCTCTTCAAATAATAAATATAATAACTGAAAAAAATTATGACAAACTATATTGACGGTTTTGTTCTACCAATTCCAAGCATTCATTTGAAAGCTTGCAAAAAAATAGCAGAACAAGTGAATGACATTTGGAAAGAATATGGTGCTATTGCCTACTTTGAGTATGTAGGTGATGATTTGACTTTAGAAGGCACAAAATCTTTCACAGATACTATTGGTGCTTCGAAAGGGAAGTCACTATATTTGGTTGGGTTGTTTTCCCTTCAAAAGGGTACGCGATTCAGCTAACAAACAAGTGCCATTAGATTCTAGAATAACCGAGTTAGTAACATCTCTACTTAACCAAAAACGGCTAATTTTTGATACTAGCAGAATGGTTTATGGTGGATTTAAACCACTTGTGCAATCAAAGAAATAGAATTTGTTTATTAAGTTTCATTTTAGATTTGTATTGATTACTTTAGTGCTTTAACCAACTAACAAACCAATACTTTAGACAAAAAGCATGAGACCAATTATTCTACTTATTGCCCTACTTTCAATATGCCATATCAATGCACAAGAGAAAAAGATTTGGGCTAAATCGTTTATTAACCAAGAAGCACCTGAACTGGTAGTTGAAACATGGCTAACGGATAAACCTGATACCGAAGGAAAATTTGTTTTAATAGATTTTTGGGCAACATGGTGCGGGCCTTGTAAAAAAGCCATTCCAGAATTGAATGCATTTCAAACCAAGTTTAAGGACAATCTGGTTGTAATAGGCATTAGTGACGAACCAAGTTCTAAAGTTAGAAGCATGAAAAGTCCTAAAATGGACTATTATAGCGCCATAGACACACAAGCACGCTTAAAACGTATTTATGAAGTTCAAGGCATTCCGCATTGTGTTTTAATAAATCCTGAAGGGATAGTTGTTTGGGAAGGCTGGCCACACCTGGAAGGCCACGAACTAACCGAAGACGTTATAGACAAGCTTATTAAAAATAATTAAACAAACAGCTAATTTATAATACGCTCTATACCAACTTAAAAAGGTATCATTTTATAAAGTCAATGCTTTTATATACTACCTGCCGTAAAGCATCTGGCAACTTGTTTTCTTTCCATGGGTGTTTGGAGTTGAACACATGGTTTGCGTTAGCCATGGAAAAAAGTTCTGTAGCTGTATTCCAAGCATGCAGATTTTCAGCTTCAGAAAAGAACACAGAAGGATCATCAGTTCCATGGATAATTAAAGCAGGTATGGTTAAGTTTTTAATGGCCTTTTTAATATTTAAACGCTCTTTATTTGCCATATAATCTTCATAAAATTGATAATGATGGGGCATTTGTTGTTTGGTTCTACCATTTAGAACATATTTTACGCCATCTTTTTTCCATTGTTCCAAATCACCGATTGTAGCAGTTCTTTTTCCAAAATCGCAAATACTAGCCCAGGTAATCAGTTTGGTTATACGATTATCTTCACTGGCTTTAATAATGGCTATGCCTCCACCTCTAGAATGCCCTATAACTGTTATATTTCTCGTATCTATTTCATTACGAAAGGGGTTGTTTGCAGCCAACAAATGGTTTAGCATAGCATCTAAATCCTCCAGTTCTTTAGAATAATTGTTTTCTGCAAAAGCATCTAAATCTGGAAAATCTATAGGGTTATCAACTGTTCCGCCATTATGTGAGAAGTTGAATTTAACGAAAATTACATTAGCCTTTACAAATTCTTCGGCCACCAAATTCCAAGCTCCCCAATCTTTAAACCCTTTGTAGCCATGACAAAATACAACCAAAGGTTTTTTTTGGCTATTTTTATTAAAAAAAGCATCCCAAACTATAGGTTTCCCTTCTTCTCTGCTTAATATTTCATTTTTTCGTATCATGAACGTGGCTTATCCAGATTTCTATCATACATTACAATACTTCCTGCAACCGAAACATTTAAACTCAACTCGGACTCAAACTTAACCAAATAGTGACTTTTTTCTATAGCCTGTTTTGATAAACCATGGTCTTCGGCACCCAATAAATATACACAGCGCCTTGGGTGATGAAAGGTTTCTAAATTTTGGGCTTCATCTGTTAACTCCACTCCCACTATCCTAGCACCTTTAGGTAGATTGTTAAAAAAATCATCAAAGGTATCATAATGAAAGTATGGCATAGCTTTTACCGCATTATGTGTATCACAAGCTTGTTTAGCATAACGATTGCCAATTGTAAATATAAAACTAGCGCCTAAATTTTGAGCAGAACGCCAGAGCACTCCTAGATTTTCAGGTGTTTTTCCATTTTGGATACCTATGCCAAAAAATTCGTTTGTAAAGTTATCAACCATATCACAAAAATAATTAAACTATACGTATTCTTACCAACAATTCTGTAATGTTCCAACGCATATTAAAACTCTATAGTAGCAGCATAAAAGATTAAAAAATTATTACATTTGTTTTTAACCAAAAGTTTATATCATCAAGACTGCAACATGCAAAAACACACTTTACTCCTTCTTTTCATTTTAAGTTTTGCATGTAAGGACGATAAAACTGTAGACAAACCCCTTCATGACCAATTTGTCCATAATACAACTTTAGAAAATGATTATGTAGGTGATGACCAATGTATAGCTTGTCATGCTTCAGAATACAAAGCTTGGGAGGGTTCCCATCATGACCTTGCCATGCAAATCGCTAACGACTCAACTGTTTTAGGCAACTTTAATAATGTTAATATAACTCTTGATGGTGTAAATTATTTGTTTACTCGAGAAGGATCAGATTATATTGTAATATCTAAAGAAATTGATGGCTCTGAAAATACCTATGTCATTAGCTACACTTTTGGTGTAGAACCCCTTCAGCAATATTTGGTTGATTTTGAAGATGGTAAGAAACAGGTGCTTCGTGTAACTTGGGATACTATAGAAAAAAAATGGTACCATCAATATTCAGGAGACACTCTGGATCCGCATGACTGGATGCATTGGACCCGTGGTTCACAAAACTGGAATACCATGTGTGCCGAGTGCCATTCTACCCATTTAGAAAAAAACTATAACGTAGAAGCCAATAGTTATAACACAACCTTTTCATCTATTAATGTGAGCTGTGAATCTTGCCATGGCCCTGCAAAAAACCATGTTAAATGGGCCAAGTCTGATAGTATGTCTTCTGACACTAATACCTATTTAAAAACCCTTGACACACAACTGAACCAAATGAATAGCTGTGCACCATGTCATGCCAGGCGTACTAAATTAACACAAACCCTTGAACCGAATCTAAATTTTGAAGATCAATATATTGTACAAACTATTTCTACGCCTTTCTATCATGCTGATGGTCAAATTTTAGAAGAAGATTATGTATATGGCTCTTTTTTGCAGTCTGAAATGTACCATAAAGGTGTTACTTGCACCGATTGTCATAATGCGCATACACTTGAGTTAAAAATGAAGGGCAATAACTTATGTATGCAATGCCATGAACCTGAATACAATTCACCCAGTCATCATTTTCATGAGAATGATACTGATGGTGCACAGTGTATTAATTGCCACATGACTGGTAAAACTTACATGGGTAACGATTTTAGACGCGACCATAGTTTTAGAATTCCCAGACCAGATCAGAGCTTAAGTGCCAATACTCCTAATGCCTGTAACCAATGCCATACCGATAAAAGTAACTCATGGGCTGCCAAAGCCATTGAAAAATGGTATGGTAGTGACCGAAAAAATCATTTTTCTGATTATTTAATTCTGACTAACAATTCTAGATTAACTGCTAGCGAAATTGAACAGGTTAACGCCTTTATTAATGATTTAAATTATCCCGCTATTGCCCGTGCAACAGCCATCAACAACATTGAAATTATAAACGAAAGTCAATACGAGACTATTTTAAAACGTCTGGAGGACCCCTCGCCGCTAGTGCGTTATAATGCTTTAAATAAGTTTAATACAGCCCCTCCTGAATTACGTGTTCAAATTGCATCGAAACATCTTTCAGACAGCACAAAAATGGTTCGTATTGGAGCCGCACAGTTACTCACGGATATCGATTCAGGATTGCTTGCTACAATTAATCAATCTGATTTGAATACAGCCGAGGTTGAATTAGAAGCCATGCTACTTACAAATGCTGATTTTTCTACGGGACGATTACAATTGGGGGATTATTATTTTAAGAAAAAACAATATAATGCAGCCATTATTCAATATAACGAAAGTATAAAAAAGGATAGTTTACTACTTATGGCTTACCCTAATTTAGCTACCTGTTATAGTATCATTGGAAATACAAAAAAAGCCTTGGAAACACTTAATTTTTTAATCAATAAAGCTCCAGATATGAGTCGTGCATATTACTTAAGGGGTCTGCTTCATTTTGAATTAAATAACCCCAACCAAGCCTTATTAGATTTAGATCAAGCTGTGAAATTAAACCCAAGTGATGCACAATCACTTTATAATATTGCCACATATCATTATCAGAATAAAGATTATACAAAAGCCGAACAGTTTGCACGAAAGGCAATTGCCATTTATCCCGCAAACAAAGACTATCAATATTTACTAGCCCTAATTTATAAAGAGCAAGGGCGAACAGACTTAAGTAATCAAATCATGCAAGGATTACAATAACAAATTGTAATTCAGTATTTTACACCTGTTTTATAATAAGTAAAACACCTCATTCTTACCCCTATTACAATTTTTGGCACGTTGTTTGAAACGTAATTATATGTTAAACCTTAATTCTACGATTATGAAACGTATTCTATTACTTTTTACAGTTCTATTAGCATCCAATTTTGCTGTAAACGCTGCCACAACCAATAAAACAAATGACCATTCAGCTTCAAATTATGTATCAGGTTATGGTAACTCGTTCATATTTGTAGAAGCAGGAATTGAGTTTTCGGTTTTTCCTGATGGTCAGTTTGATTTTTACATGCCTAATTATGGTCCCAACGTAAATGTTGCTGTAAACGCACCTGGTGTAAGCATCAGCTTTAATTCTGGCTTTGATTATAACCCCTATGTTCAGTACGACGAGTTTGGGGCAATCATTCAAATTGAAAATGTTCCTATTTATTATGACTATTATGGTCGTGTACGACAAGTTGGTGATATTTTTATAAACTATAATCGTATAGGTTATGTTTCACGCGTTGGCGGACTATATGTTTATTACAACAGTTACAATCGTTTTTCTTATTGTACGGGTTTTATAAATCCATTTAATAGAGTTTATGTGTACAGACCTTGGCACAGATATTACCGCGTACCTGCCTATAACCATTGTGTAGTTTACAATAGACCTTACAGACAATATTACAACCCGGTGAGGTATACTTACACAACGCCTTATAGAAACAACTACAGACGCACTACTGCAGTAGCCAGCAGACGTGGAACAACAGTTCAAAAAAACAGAAATTTAGCTACAAGGAATTATACTAATACTGGTAGACGAAATACTGTAGCCAATAACAGTACACCTAGCAGACGTCAAGTTACGTCTAACTCTGGAAGGTCTCAAATCAATAACCGTTCTACTAATAGACGATCTGTAGAACAAACCACTCGATCTGAACGTAGTTCTAGATCAACAGTTAGAGAAAATTCAAGAAACGAGAGACGTACTATAAAAAATAATTCTAGAACGCGGTCGCAAGTAACAAAGCGTCCAAATAATTCATCAAGAAGAGTAGCTTCCATTGATAGATCTGGTAGAACGCAAAAAATGAAAAATAATAAGCGCTATGAAAAACCAAAAGCGCAAAATTCTCGTACATATAGTAAAGACAGCAATAGAAAAACCAGAAACAACTCTAAAGGTCGATCTGGTAGATAATATAAACGTTTTGGTTGGTTAGTTAGAAAGTCCTGCGAATAGTATGCGCCTCAAAGCACATTCGTGGGATTTTCTCATTTAACGTTTTAAGACTTTATTGATTATGGCAGTAATATCTTCTGAAAAATTAAAAACATAAACGACCAAACCATAAAATAAGCTCACCAAGATTGTTTTCAATGCAATATTTAGAATGGGGTGAAACGCAAAGTCCCAAAAATAAAACACACCAATACTTACCAGTATAAGCATGAATACTTTACCTGTATGACTACTAAATGGCAGCATTTTAAATTTATAGTTGACAAAAATAATTTTTGATAAATCATAAAGGAAAACAGCAACAAATGTCGCAAAGGCAGCTCCATTAATGCCATACATAGGTATAAAAATTATATTTAAAACGACCGTTAAAACTGCCAAAAAAACACCTAGAAGCAATACCATTCTATAATAATCGCTATTAAATAAAATAGCATTGTTATTGCCCAACAAACTATCCAATAGTTTAGAAAAACTAATAATGAAAACAATCACCAATCCATTGGCATAATTATCATCAATTAGCTTATACATCTCATTGATGTTTAAAATAATGAGTAAAAAAATAAATCCGCTGATTATAAATAAGTTTAAGGAGCTTTTTTTATATAAAGTTTTTAGTTCAAACTTATTCTTCTCGTTCAAATACTTTGCGGTCAGCGGACTCACAATTTGATGCATTGAGCGTGATGGTACACTAATAACACTGGCAATGTAAATAGCAACACCATAATAAGCTATGTTTTCTATTGCTATATAACGGTTTAGCATAAACTTATCGATCTCTAAAATAACATTGGCTACTGATCCTGCAATTATTATTAATGAAGTGTACTTTAGAACTGATGACAGGTTATTTATTTTATAAAGCTTAAAACTAGGAACTCTTAAACTATATGCATATAATTTCATTATTAGTGTACGTAACATGTAAACTATCATAATGCTATATATTAATTCTTGCACTGTTAGCATCTCATAATACAAAGCAAATAATAACCCCATTATACAAACCCTATGAAAGACCTCTTTCATAAAGTTCCCAAAAACACTTTGCATTTGTACGCGAGACCAAGCATAAAACACTTCGAAATATGAGAAACAAATAGCCGTTATAAAAATTACCCAAACATAGTCCTCCACAATTGTATTAGATCCAGCCAACCAATGACTAATACCATCAAAAGCAATAAAAAGCACAATTGTTGCTGGAATAATAATTACTAAAGGCAAAAACAACATTAACACTAAAAAGCTATTTTGTGCTTGCCGTGTTTTATAGGATGAATAAAACTTAACTATGGTATTATGTACACCAAAAGCAAAAATGGGCATCAATACATTCGCCGTAGACAAGATGTAAGTCACCAGACCAAAATACTCATCGCTCATAAATTGCGTGAACAAAAACAATACATTAATGGCACCAATACCAAAACCCAGATAGGTTGTAATGGTGTTTTTAATAGACTGATTTATAACTATTCCCATTTATATGAGTTCTGCTAGAGTCTTGGTTAATGCTTTTCGGCTATATTTTTGAAGACCAATACCATGTGATTGTAAGTTACCTTCTTTATAACTTAAATAATGCTTTAAAATTATATCTTTAATAGCCTTGTAATTATCATAATAGAAATACGAGCCCGTATTGGTTTCTTTTAGAATACCTTCAACGTCAGAACCTTTTGGGCCAATGGCTAGAATAGGTCTTTCTGAAACCATGTACTCAAATAGTTTTCCAGGAATAATGCTTACAGTATCTGGCGAATCAATTTCTATCAGCAACAATACTTGCGAGTTTTTTTGATTTACAACTGCTTGTTTATGTGTTATGTATCCTAAATTTATTAAATAATTGGTTAAACCAAAGTCATTCAAGGATTTTAATACTTCTTCACTTACATGACCCACAAGTTTTAATTGAAAATCATCAGCAAAGCCTGGATGTGTATCTATTAAATCTTTAAGAACTTTCCAAAGCACTTCTGGATTTCTTTCGGACAATAGAGAGCCAATATGCGCCAAGGAAAATTTAGTGTCTAATTTTTTTTCGTTTTGTGGTAACACATCATAACCATTGGTAATTACATGAATAGGTCTGCTTGTGATTTCTGAAAATTCTTGTTTCGTAACTTGGCTCGTAACCACAATTTGATCTGCAGCTTGCAATACAGCCTTTTCTAACTGTTTATGCTTGTTTTTAGAATTCTTTGTTAATTTTAACTGCTTGTGATAACCAATAGTTGTCCAAGGGTCTCTAAAATCTGCAATCCACTTTATATTTTCACTTTTTTGCAATTCCAAGCCTATTAAATGCAAGCTATGCGGAGGACCAGTCGTTATTACTGTTTCAATATTAAAGTCACGGATATAGGTGCTTAAATACTGAACCGAAGGCCTTACCCATTTCTTTCGGGCATCGGGAATAAACAAATTACCTCGAACGAAAAGCAACAACCTATCAACCAGTGTTTGCGATGATTCATTTGGGATAATACCTTTACTTATGGATTTCGACTTTTTCCTTGACAATAAGCCAGCAAACTTATAAGGTTCATTTATAGGCTGCTTAATGATAGTCACATCGGCAGGAACCTCTTGCTCTAAACTCTCGTCAATTATGGGGTAATTAGGATTTGACGGTATATAAACAATTGGTTTTATGCCATAATCGGGTAAATACTTTACAAATTTCAACCAACGCTGAACACCCGGACCACCAGCGGGTGGCCAATAATACGTAATAATAAGCGCCTCTTTACGCACTTTCTTTTGTGTTAGATTTTAATTGATACCATAAGCCACCAATAATTAGTAAAACCAAAACAACAGAGCTTGCCAAAGCAATACTACTTCCAGTTTTAATAACTTGTGGTTCAAACTTAAACTCAATGGTATGCTTTCCAGAAGGAATAGGCATGGCGCGCAAAACATAATTAACTCGTGTATGCGGCACCAAATTGCCATCTAAATAAGCATTCCACCCCTTATCATAGAACACTTCTGAAAATACTGCAAAACCATCAGAACTGGAATTTGATTTATATCTAATATAATTTGGCCTATACTCTTCTACTGCAATACTTGCCAACGAATCAACAGTGAATGTTTTACTAGAAACATCAGGCATGGTCGTTATAGCCACGCGTTTTGTGTTTAAACTATCCAACAACTGAATTTCCTCATTAGCAGATGAAACCTGTTTCAATTCTTCAACAAACCACGCATTACCGTTTGTTTCCGTATTAGTATATGGAAATATATTACCTTCATCATCTTCGGCAATAATGTATTTGGTATTCAACATACTCAATACATTTAAGTTGTTTCGCAAAACATGAAATTCATATAAATCATTATAGCGTTTTAGTTTTGCTGCATGATAACCTCCTAATGAATTATGAAAATAAGCCGCCCTAGCACCTCCTGAAGTTACATCTAATACTCTAAAGTGTTCTGGGTCTTTTTGAATAAGCAAATCGGCTTGATTGGCATTATAAGGCTTATTAACTTTTAAAGCAGAAACAAAGTTGTCGTTGTTTACATATCGCCTATCAACTCCCACCAAATCAAAGACTAACAAAAGACCTAAAATTACAATCACTTTTGTTTGTGATAATTTCTCCTTTATATACAGAAACACCACTCCTGATGCCAACAACACTAACACTAAAGTTCTAATGGTGTCTTGAGTAAACAACATTTTACGATCTTTAATGATAGCATCAATAAATTGAGGTCCGTAATTCTGACGATATACACCATCATTAGCCCCAACAAAACTGAATAATGACGACTTAAAGAGCAAGAACAACAATGCTAGTCCAGCACAAATAACAACCGTTATTTTAAGTGCTTTTAGCTTTTCAGCTTTATTGTCAAAATCGTTAAACAAGCGTACCAATCCAAAAATCGCTAAAACAGGAACACACAATTCCAATATAACCTGAATGGAGCTTACAGCCCTAAATTTGTTATACAAAGGCACATAGTCTATAAAGAAATTGGTTATAAACGTAAAAGGCTCACTATCTCCATAGGACAGAATTAAAGCCATGATGCTTCCACTAACTAGCCACCATTTTAATCGACCCTTTACTAAAAACAAGGCCAAAACAAATAAAAATAGTATAACCGCTCCAATATAAGCTGGTGCTTCCACAATGGTCTGTTCGCCCCAATATGTTGGCATTTGCTTGGTTTGCTCCAAAGCTTGAAGGGGCGTGGCTCCAATACTTAAAAAGAAATCGTAAGAAGCCGATTCCTTTCCAACATCTTCATAGCTTCCTCCACCCATAAAACGTGGTATATACAAATTAAAGGTTTCCAATAGCCCATAACTGTACTCGGTAATATAATCTCTATCTAAACCCGAAGTCACTTCTTTTGGCGAGCCATCTGGTTTTATGGTCAATTCACTTTGGCTACGTGTGCTTTCACTGGCATATTCTTTTGTCGCCAATACATTTGTCGCATTTAAACCTAAAGCTAGAACTACGGCTAACACTAATATTCCTATCGATTTAAAAAAGTGAGGCAAACACTGTTTTTTGTAAGCATCAATTGCATAAACTACGCCTAAAGCAATAACCAACAGCATTAAATAATACGTCATTTGAAAATGGTTGGCCACCAACTCCAATGCCATAGCAACAGCTGTCAATAAAAATCCGCAAACATATTGTTTTCGAAACACTAATAGGATACCACTTAAAACCAAGGGCATATAAGCAATAGCGTGTGCTTTGGCATTATGTCCAACGCCCAAAATAATAATGAGATACGTGGAAAAACCAAATGCCAACGCTCCTAAAGCAGCCAATTTAAAGTCGACTTTCATAACCAAAAGCAGCACATAAAACCCCATTAAATACAGAAACAGATAATCGGCTGGCCTTGGTAAAAACCTTAATGCTAAATCCAGTTTCTTAATATAATTATGTGGATATTTTGCTCCTAATTGATACGTAGGCATACCTCCAAAGGCACTGTTAGTCCAATAGGTTTCTTCGCCAGTGTTTGCTCGATAATCATTTTGCTGCTTAGACATTCCAATATAGTGCATAATATCACTTTGAAATATCGCTTTACCTTTTAATACAGGATTAAAATAAGCTAGTGAAACAACCACAAAGCCTATAAGTACTAAAATATGTGGAATACTCTTCTTTAGAGAAAATTGCATGAATACGTATTAATGAATGAATGCGAAAATTAATCAATTTCTTCGTAATCTACATATTCGCCTACATTTTTATTTGAAGATTTTGAATTCGGCATTTTATCAATTGAGACTTCCCCTTCTCTTTTTTGTTGCTCTTGGTTATTGTTGTATTGATTGAATTGTTGACCAAATTGCTTTTCGGCTTTTTTGGTAACATAACGCAATAACGCAGGAGCAAATAATCTAGAAAGAATTTTTATTCCATAATAGACTAAAAGAATGATAAGAATGGTTTTCATCACGCCTGTTAAAGATGCGTATTGTAACATGAGGTAAAATTTTAAACAAAAATACAATTCTAAACGCTTAAAATCTGTTTTAAATACTTAAAAAAAATATAATATCTATATATTTGGCATTAAACAAGAACTCATGAAATCTATCAAAACCTATTTGTTGGCATTCGTTTTTTTGTCATCGTTTTATAGCTTCTCACAATATACCGAAGTTATTAATTCAAATCGTCCCGGTGTTTCATTAAGTGCGTTTTCTGTTGGAACCAATGTGGTTCAATTTGAAGTAGGCCCTTATTTATTAAACGAAAACCATAACCCACTTAATCGTGAAGACAAAAGTTATGGTGTTGACTTTGCCGTTCGTTATGGCTTTTTATTTCCGCAGTTGGAAGTAAGTGTAGGCGGTGCTTTTCAATCTACAAAACGCAATTACACGAATATTCCTAATAGCGAAGAAACCTATAGCAACTTTAAGTCGCTTACCGCTGGTGTTAAGTATCTTGTTTACGATCCTTATAAAAATTCTGGAGAAGAACAGCCTAACCTTTATAGCTGGAAAGCCAACCATAGTTTTAAATGGAGGCACTTAATTCCAGCCATATCTGTATATGCAGGCATTAACTATGATACGTCAGACAATCCTTATACAGCTGCAGGCGTTGAAGGCATTAGTCCGCGTGTTTTAATTGCTTCGCAAAACAACTTTTCTAGTGGTTGGGTTTATGTCATGAATTTTATGTTGGACCGCATTGGAACCGATCAGCAAGATTTTTCCTATGTGTTAACCCTAACCAAATCTATTTTTGATCAGTGGGCTGTTTTTGGCGAATTTCAAGGTATTAGTAGCGATTTTTATGCTGACAATTTAATTCGATTTGGTGGTGCCTATTTATGGACCAGAAATTTCCAACTCGATACCGCCCTTACTTTCAATACCAAAGATACACCTGCTGTTTTTGGCATTACTTTGGGTGCTTCGTACCGCTTGGATTTTCATAAGGATAAAGAAGGAAAAGATGGTACATCGGCTGAAGAGGAATTAGAACGCCGTGAAAATAAAGCGCGTGGGAAAAGCGAGAATAAGCGCCAAAAAGAAGATACCAATTTTGATGATGATGGCATTTAAGCCCTAGTGATACGATTTATGATAGAATTACGAGAAGTCCAAACCAAAAAAGAATTAAAGGCATTTGTAACCTTCCCTTTTCAATTATATAAAAATTCAAAGTATTGGGTGCCGCCTATCATTTCTGATGAAATGGAGACCTTAAGTGCCGATAAAAATCCTGCTTTTGAATCGGCTGAAGCTCGATTTTTTATAGCTTATAAAAACCAAAACATGGTTGGTCGTGTTGCGGCCATTATTAATACTATTGAAATTAACGAACAACAGGTCAAGAAAATGCGCTTTGGTTGGTTTGATGCCATTGACGACATTGATGTATCTAAAGCCTTACTCAATAAAGTTGAAGACATTGGTAAAGAACACCAATTAGAATTTGTAGAAGGCCCAGTAGGATTTTCCAATTTAGATAAAAATGGTGCACTAACCGAAGGTTTCGACCATATTGGCACTATGGCAACTTGGTACAATCACCCTTATTATATTGAGCACTTTAAAACATTGGGTTACAGCCCTGAAAAGGTTTATATTGAAAGTAAGTTTATGGTAAGTGAAGTACCTACAGAGCGTTTTACCCGTGTTGCAGACATTGTAAAAAAGCGTTTTAATCTTTGGTCAAGTAATTTCACTAAAACTTCTGAAGTTATTCCCCATGTAGATGAAATGTTTGCCTTATTTAATGAATCATACAAAGAACTGCCTACCTATGTGCCAATTACCAAAAAACAACAAGCCTATTTTAAGAAAAAGTTTATAAACTTTATAGATCCGGAATATATTAAGTTTGTTTTTGACAAGGACAATAACATGATTGCCTTTGCCATTGTTTTACCTTCGTTTTCAGAAGCCTTACAACAAATAAAGGGTAAGTTGTTCCCGTTTGGGTTTTTAAAATTGTTAAAGGCCAAAAAACACAACAAAACCGCTTTGTTGTATTTAATTGGCGTTGACCCAACTTACCAAAGTAAGGGTGTTACTGCTATTATTTTTAAAGATATTTACGATGTGTTTGTTAAAAAGGATATTGAAACCTGTATACGGTTGCCAGAATTGGAAGATAATTTAGCCGAACAACAAATTTGGAAAGATTTTAATTCTGAAATAATAAAAAGACGAAAAACGTTTAAAAAAACACTATAAAAAAACCTCTCGACATGAGAGGTTTTTTATTTATATATTTTATTGCTTACTTATCCATTGCAGCCGCAACTGCTGCCGATAAGCGCTTATAGGTTCCATTTTCCAATCGTGACCGTATGGCATCAAAAGCATCCAATGTTTCTTTTACATCTTCCAATGTATGTGTTGCTGTTGGTATCATACGTAACAAGATTAATCCCTTAGGAATTACAGGGTAAACAACAATAGAACAGAAAATACCGTAATTTTCACGTAAATCCTTTACCAAGGCCATGGCTTCAGGAATGCTACCTTGTAAATACACAGGTGTTACACAACTTTGCGTGGTGCCTATATCGAATCCGCGTTCTTTTAAGCCCGATTGCAAGGCATTAACAATAGTCCATAAATTTTGCTTAAGTTCTGGCATGGTGCGTAACATGTCTAAACGTTTTAATGCACCAACAACCAATTGCATTTGCAATGATTTAGCAAACATTTGCGAACGCAAGTTATATTTTAAGTAGTCAATTATTTCTTGGTCTGCAGCAATAAAAGCACCAGTACTAGCCATAGACTTTGCAAATGTTGCAAAATATACGTCAATGCCATCTTGAACACCTTGTTCCTCACCTGCTCCTGCTCCAGTAGCTCCAAGCGTTCCGAAACCGTGTGCATCATCCACGAAAAAGCGGAAGTTATATTTCTCTTTTAGGGCAACAATTTCCTTTAAACGGCCTTGCTCACCACGCATACCAAAAACACCTTCAGAGATCACCAAAATACCGCCTCCTGTTTGTTCTGCCATTTTGGTAGCACGTTCCAGGTTCTTCTCCAAACTTTCAACATCATTATGCTTATAGGTAAATCGCTTACCCATATGTAGGCGAACACCATCGATTATACATGCGTGTGCATCAACATCGTATACAATAATATCGTCTTTAGACACTAAAGCATCAATTGTTGATACCATACCTTGATAACCAAAGTTTAACAAATAAGCCGCTTCTTTGTTCACAAAAGCCGCCAATTCATTTTGAAGTTGTTCATGTAATTCGGTATGGCCAGACATCATTCTGGCTCCCATTGGATAAGCCGAACCATATTTTGCTCCAGCTTCAGCATCAACCTTCCTTACTTCTGGGTGGTTGGCCAAACCTAAATAATCGTTAATACTCCAAGTAATTACTTCTTTTCCTTGGAATTTCATTCTATTTGAGATTTCACCTTCTAATTTTGGAAACACAAAATAACCTTCGGCTTGTGAGGCCCACTTTCCTAAAGGCCCTTTGTCTCTATATATCTTTTCAAATAAATCTTTCATACACAGCTATTAATCTGGTTAGTTGGGCAAAATTAAATATTTATACAGTTCCAGCATAATTATTTACTGCCTTATTATTAAGAAAGACAGCCAACTTTTTAACAAAAAAGCTAGCTGTCTCCATATTTTTAAAATAACACTACTTTATATGTTCAATGCTTTCTGCAGCTTCTTCATGAATACTATCAAAAAAGCCTTGTTCATTCATCCATTTGTCACTGTAAATCTTGCTCATATATCGTGAACCATGATCAGGAAAAATAACAACTACAACATCGTTAGATCCAAAAACCTCGTCTTCATTTAGTTGTTTAATAGCTTGCATGGCAGCTCCAGAAGTGTACCCAACAAAAAGCCCTTCGGTTTTTGCTATTTCCCTAGCTGTATGTGCACTTGATTCATCGGTAACCTTCACAAACTCGTCAATGACATCAAACTCTGTAGCTGATGGAATTAAATTTTTCCCCAAACCTTCAATACGGTAAGGGTAGATTTCCTTTTCATCAAACTCTCTGGTTTCATGGTACTTCTTTAAAACTGAACCGTAAGCGTCAACACCAATTACTTTAATATTAGGGTTTTGCTCTTTTAAATATTTAGCAGTACCTGAAATTGTTCCGCCTGTTCCACTGCAAGCCACCAAATGCGTAATCTTACCTTCGGTTTGGCTCCAAATTTCCGGTCCTGTGGAGTTATAGTGTGCATCAATATTCAATTCGTTAAAATATTGATTGATATAAACCGAACCTTTTATTTCTTCATGAAGACGTTTGGCTACTTGGTAATACGACCTGGGGTCGTCTGCACTTACATGAGCAGGACATACATAAACCTTGGCACCCATGGTTTTTAGCATATCTATCTTATCTGCAGATGATTTTGAACTTACTGCAAGAATACAATTATAGCCTTTAATGATACTTACCATTGCAATACTGAAACCTGTGTTACCAGAAGTGGTTTCTATAATAGTATCGCCAGGTTTTAAAATACCCTTTTTTTCGGCTTGTTCGATAATATATAATGCTATTCTATCTTTTGATGAATGACCTGGATTAAAGGCCTCAACTTTGGCAAAGTAATTGCCCTTTAAAGTTTCAGTAATTGTATTTAGTTTTATTAATGGTGTATTACCTATTAAGTCTAAAACATTATCAAAAACTTGGTTGTCTTTTTTCATAAATGCTTATTAAACAGCTACGATTACTATTGATTTAAATCGCAGTCCAAAACCTCGCAAAAATACAATTTTTTTTCGACTATTGACTTATTCCTTCCAAATCTAACAAAAAAGCATATTCCAAAGCGACTTCCTTAAGGCTTTCAAAACGCCCTGAAGCGCCGCCATGACCTGTATCCATGTCGGTGTGTAACAGGAGTATATTGGAATCTGTTTTTAACTCCCTAAGCTTGGCAACCCACTTTGCCGGTTCCCAATATTGTACTTGAGAGTCATGAATTCCCGTTGTAACCAATACATTTGGGTAATCTTGGTCAGTAACATTATCATAAGGCGAATACGACTTCATATAATTGTAATAATCTTTTTCATTAGGGTTTCCCCATTCATCATACTCACCAGTAGTTAAAGGTATAGAATCATCTAACATAGTTGTTACAACATCTACAAATGGAACCGCAGCTATAACGCCTTTATATAGGTCTGGTTCGCAATTCATTATCGCTCCCATCAATAAACCACCGGCAGAGCCACCATAGGCATATAAATGGTCTTTTGAGGTGTAGTTTTCCTGGATTAAGAATTTAGAGCAATCTATAAAATCTGAAAACGTATTTTTCTTTTGTAATAATTTGCCCGATTCGTACCAATTTCTTCCTAAATACTCTCCACCACGAACATGAGCAATAACATAAATAAATCCACGGTTCAACAAACTCAACCGAATACTGGAAAAGTAAGGGTCTATTGTAGAACCATAAGATCCATAAGCATACAGCAGTAAAGGATTTTTACCGCTTAACTCCATGCCTTTTCTGTAAACCATGGACATTGGTATTTTTGTACCATCGTCAGCCGTTGCCCATAATCGTTTTGACTCGTATTCGCGTTTATCAAAATCACCCAATACGGCTTGTTCTTTTTTAATTGTTTTGGATTTGGTTTTAAAATCGTAATCAATTACAGAACTTGGTGTGGTTAATGAATTATAGCTATATCTTAATGTGGAACTGTTGAATTCAGGGTTGTTCCCAGTGTAAACCGTATAAGTCTCATCATCAAAAGGCAAATAATAGTCTTCCTGACCATCCCAACTGATTATTCGCAGTTTATTTAGTCCATTTTCACGCTCACTAACCACTAAGTACTCTTTGAATATTTCGATGTCTTCCAATAACACTTTTTCTCTGTGAGGAATTACATCCTCCCAAAACGATTTGTCGGTTAGGTTTTCAAGTGTCTTTTGAAGTTTAAAATTGGTGGCTTTGTCGCGATTTGTGATAATATAAAATGTATCGTTATAATGTGATATTCCGTATTCAATACCACGCTCACGCTTACTAAAAACCTTAAAATCTTGATTGGGTTTATCCGCAGGTAATATTCTATATTCTGAAGTTAACGTACTTGAAGCTCCAATTACAATGTACTTTCTAGATTTGGTTTTATATACAAAAGTATTAAACGTGTCATCGGTTTCATGATACACTTCAATATCATTTTCAGCGTCTGTATTTAATTGGTGCTTAAATATTTTAAATGCTCGTAATGTTACAGCATCCTTCCTTGAATAAAATAGTGTGCTATTGTCGTTGGCCCATGTGCAACTTCCAGAGGTGTTTTCAATTTTATCTGTATATATTTCTCCAGTCTTTAAATTTTTTATCTGGATGGTGTATTGCCTTCTACTAACAGTATCCACAGAAAAGGCTGCCAATGTATTATCTGGACTCACAGAAATACCGCCTAATTTAAAATAGGCATGACCTTTAGCCATGGCATTACAATCAAACATGATTTCTTCAGGTGCATCCAGACTCTCTTTTTTTCGAGTATAAACGGGATAGTCCTTACCGACCTCATATCGCGTAATATACCAATACCCATTATAGAAATAAGGAACCGACGTATCATCTTCCTTGATTCTTGCTTTCATTTCTTCAAATAATGATTTCTGCAGATCTTCGGTATGAGCCATAATCTGCAGGGTGTAATTATTTTCGGCGTTTAAATAATCTATAACCTCTTGGTCTTCCCTATTATTAAGCCAAAAGTAATTATCGATTCGTTCATCATCATGGATAATCAGTGCATGAGGGACTTTTTTGGCACGTGGTGGATTTAGTGTTTTTTTCAAAAAAATGCGTATTAATCAAGCACCAAAAATATAAAAATTAAATAGCTTTGCAGAGTAATTAAAACGATAATATTATGTTTGGAGATTTAATGGGAATGATGGGTAAATTAAAAGAAACCCAGAAAAAAGTAGAAGACACTAAAAAACGTTTAGATACGGTTCTGCTTGATGAATCAAGTAACGACAATAAATTGAAGGTTACCATAACAGCTAATAGAACTATTAAAAACCTTGTTATTGATGACGACTTGTTGAAAGACAAAGAACAATTGGAAGATTACTTAATTCTTACGCTTAACAAAGCTATAGAACGCGCAACCCATGTTCACGAAACCGAAATTGCAGCAGTAGCCAAAGATGGCATGCCTAACATTCCTGGAATGGATATGTTTAAGTAATTAGAAAATTAACAAAAATTTGATTTAACAATAAAAGCCTAAGCAAATATTTTGTATTTTAAGGGTTGATGAATTAACCAAATTTTTAAAATTATGTTCGAATTATTTCAAAGCGAAAACAACCAAAAGTATTACTTTAATTTAAAGGCCAAAAACGGTCAGATTATTCTATCCAGTCAAGGTTACGCGGATAAATCAGGCGCTAAAAACGGTATTGAATCGGTTAAGACGAATTGTGGTGACGACAGTAAGTTTGAGCGCAAAACGGCTTCAAATGGTAAATTTCATTTCAATATAAAAGCCGGTAACGGACAAATTATAGGCAGTAGCCAAATGTATGCCGGCGAATCTGGAATGGAAAATGGTATTGAGTCTGTAAAAACCAATGCTCCAGGTGCTGAAGTTGTTGACAAAACAGCTTAAGTTAGTATTTAAAAGAGCAAAAGCAAAAAGCATCAGAATTTCTGATGCTTTTTTATGTTAGAATTTCAAATTTTGTAAGCTTGATAAAAACTTATCATGCATGGCATCAGTATAATCCAAATGTGTAACCAAACGTAACTTTCCACTTCCCATGCCAATCATTTTTATACCTTCTTTATCTAAAGACTTAATAAAATGGACTTCATTCACATCATTATTCAATTCAAAAATAATGATATTGGTCTCTATAGGCTCAACTGATTTTATATAGTGTTGCTTACTTAACACCACTCCTATTTCTTTAGCACGTTTATGGTCTTCAGTCAAGCGTTCCAAATTGTTTTCCAATGCATATAAACCCGCAGCAGCCAAATAGCCAACTTGCCTCATATTGCCTCCAAATACTTTACGTACTCTAACAGCATCTTCCATAATAGCTTCATCTCCTATTAACACTGACCCTATTGGACAGCCTAAACCTTTACTTAAACACACCGAAATGGTATCAAAAAGTTCACCATACTGTTTAGGAGTTTCTTTCTTTTCTACCAAGGCGTTCCAAATTCGTGCACCATCTAAATGATAACCCAAATTATGGTCATCACAAACTGTTCGTATTTTTTTAAGTTCATCAAAATCCCAAAGCGACCCACCTCCTCTATTGGCAGTGTTTTCAACTTCTACCAAGGTGGTTTTAGCATAATAAAACGCATTAGGATTAATGGCCTCGCTTACCTGATTGGCTGTAAACATACCACGATTACCATCAATCAACTTACAGGATATTCCACTGTTAAACGATGCTCCTCCTGCTTCATAATTATAAATATGGGCATACTTATCGCAAATAACCTGTTCACCAGGATTGGTATGCAGTTTTAAAGCTGTTTGATTGGCCATACTGCCGCTAGGGAAAAACAAAGCCCTGTCTTTCCCAAACATGTTAGCCAAGCGTTCTTCCAACATTTTAACCGTTGGATCTTCATCAAAAACATCGTCTCCTACTTGTGCTTTTAGCATAGCTTCCAACATGCCTTGAGATGGTCTTGTAACGGTATCGCTTCGTAAATCTATTATCATGATATTATTTTAAAACATAAAACTATAAAATATATTACGTTAAATTTTATGTGACTGATAATAATTTTATTTTTGTTTAAAATTAAATCTATGATTACTTCAGATCAGATAAAAGATCTTAACACACGCCTAGTCAAGCTAAGGCACTATCTTTGACATAGATGCTAAATTGATAGAAATTCAAAACGAAGAAGAACAAACCTTTGATCCCAATTTCTGGAATGATTCCAAAGTGGCAGAAGCTATTATGCAATCCTTAAGAAGTAAAAAGAAATGGGTGGAAGACTTTAACGATGCCAAAGTATTGGTTGACGATTTAGAAGTCATTTACGAATTCTTCAAAGAGGGTGAATCTACTGCTGAAGATGTTGAAAATCGTTTTGACAAAGCACAAACCCTTATTGAGGATTTAGAGTTCAAAAACATGCTTTCAGATGAAGGCGACAGTTTGAGTGCTGTTTTGCAAATTACTGCTGGTGCTGGTGGAACCGAAAGTTGCGATTGGGCAAGCATGCTTATGCGCATGTATTTGATGTATGCCGAAAAAAGCGGATTTAAGGTAAAAGAATTAAACCTACAGGATGGTGATGTTGCCGGAATTAAAACCGTTACCCTCGAAATTGAGGGTGAGTTTGCATTTGGTTGGTTAAAAGGCGAAAACGGTGTTCACAGACTCGTGCGTATTTCACCATTTGACAGTAATGCCAAGCGCCATACTAGTTTTGCTTCTGTATATGTGTATCCTTTGGTTGATGACTCTATAGAAATTGAAATCAATCCTGCAGATATTGAAATTACAACCGCTCGCTCAAGTGGTGCAGGTGGGCAAAATGTGAACAAGGTTGAAACTAAAGTACAGCTTTTACACAAGCCTTCTGGTATTCAAATACAGTGTTCTGAAACGCGTTCTCAACATGATAATAGAGCTCGTGCATTGCAAATGTTGAAATCGCAATTGTATGAAATTGAATTGCAAAAGCAAATGGCACAGCGTGATGATATTGAAGCTGAAAAAATGAAAATTGAATGGGGAAGCCAAATTAGAAATTATGTTATGCACCCTTACAAGCTAGTTAAAGATGTAAGAACAAGTCATGAAACGGGCAATGTAGATGCTGTAATGGATGGTAATATACAACCGTTTTTAAAGGCCTACCTTATGATGATGGGACAAAAAGAATCGGAATCTGAAACTTTATAAATAAAAAATATGATCACAATATATCACAATAACCGTTGCAGTAAATCAAGACAAGGACTTGCTCTTTTAGAAGAATCTGGAAAACCCTTTACAACAAAAAAGTATCTTGAAGATGTCCCTTCAAAGCAAGAACTCAAGAATATTATTGTAATGTTAGGGATAAAACCTATAGAATTGGTTAGAAAAAACGAGAGTATTTGGAAAGAATACTATAAAAACAAGGAATTGACAGATTCACAAATCATTGAAGCCATGCTGGAAAACCCCAAACTTATTGAAAGACCAATAGTAATTAACGGTAATAAGGCTGTAATAGGTAGACCTCCCGAAAAAATATTAGAAATCATTTAACCTATTAAGCTTCAATACTTCAAAATTGAAGCTTTTTTATTTAACATAGTTTTAACCAAAGCCGTTTAAACCAAAGGCTATTTTTGCGGTCAAATAGCGAAAACCATTACAATGCAAAGAATATTCTTATCTCTATTATTTATAGGTATATCTTTTATTTCTTATTCTCAAAAGTCAAATGAAATCACCATTACAGGTAATGTATATGATAAAACTACCAATCAGCCATTAGAATATGCTACAGTAGCTTTTTTTAACATAGCCGAAAATCGTTTAGAAACAGGTAGTATAACCGATGCTGAAGGTGCTTTTAGTATACCTGTTCCAAGTGGAACATATGATATAACTGTTGAATTTATTGGTTTTGAAAAACTAACCATTCCCAATCAAGAGTTGACTGCAGATAGAAATTTAGGTAAAATAGGTTTAGCTGAAGGTGCTGAAGCCCTAGAAGAAGTTGAAATAATTGCCGAAACCACTACGGTTGAAATAAAGCTTGACAAAAAAATATACAATGTTGGTAAAGACTTAACGGTTCGTGGAGGAACAGTTAGTGATGTATTGGACAATGTACCATCGGTAGCCGTAGATGTAGAAGGCAATGTATCTTTAAGAGGAAATGAAAATGTTAGAATATTAATAAATGGTAAGCCATCAGGATTAGTTGGGTTAAACAGTACAGATGCCCTGCGACAATTACCTGCCGAATCCATTGAGCGCGTAGAAGTAATTACCTCTCCGTCAGCACGATATGATGCTGAAGGGACTGCAGGTATTTTAAACATCATCCTTAGAAGGAGTAAATTGCAAGGATTTAATGGTGCTGTAACGGCAAGTGCAGGATATCCTAAAGCTGCCGGTATTTCAGGTAATATCAATTACAGAACAGGTGATATCAATATTTTTAACACAACAAGTTATAATTATCGTGAAGTACCTGGGAATTCATCGTCTTATACACAATACTTCAATAAGGAATTTGATGATAACGGTAATGAAATTGCCGATAATCCAGACACCTATGCCAATGAAACCAATGATTACGACCGTATAAGAAAGGGGCTTAACACCAACTTTGGAGTAGAATGGTATATTACAGATTCCGCTTCGTTAACTGGTGCTATTTCATATAGAGATGGTAATAATGAAAGTAATACTACAAACATTTTAACACAGTATGATGAAAATGGCAATTTTGAGTCTGAAAGCAACCGCTTTGATCCTGAACAGGAGGAGGACAAGGTCATTCAATATTCCCTAAACTTCCAAAAGGATTTTAACACCAGTGGTCATAAGCTAACTATGGACTTCCAATATGAGGACAATTCTGAAGATGAGTATTCTGAAGTGTTATTAGAAGGTGTAAATACAGAGCGTGTTTCAACCCTAGAAGATCAACAACGTATTTTGCTTCAAGCAGACTATGTATTGCCTATTGGCGAAAGAAGTCAATTTGAATTAGGTTATCGTGGTAATTTTAATGACCAAAGTTCAGATTATAAGGTATGGTTTTTAGACCAAAACAGTAATGAATTTGAATTAAGCACGGGTTTATCTAATTTTTTAAATTACAGAGAATATATTAATGCCGCTTACACACAGTTTGGTAGTAAAATAGGCGAAAAATTTTCGTACTTACTAGGATTGCGTCTTGAAGAAACTCGTATCACTATTGATCAACCCACCAGTGGTGATTTTAACCGTAACAACTACTTGGGGTTATTTCCTACAGTGAACTTAAGTTACGAAATTAATGAAGATGAAAATGTAACCCTAGGTTATAGCAGACGCATTAGAAGACCGAGATCATGGTTTATCAATCCGTTTCCATCACGTTCTAGTGTAACGAGTATTTTTAGAGGTAACCCTAATCTAGCTCCTAGCTATTCCGGTTTATTTGATGTGGGTTATTACAAGAAGTTTGGTAAAGTCTCGCTTAACACCTCTGCTTACTACCAGCACGCTACAGATGCTTTTAGCTTTGTAAGTTATGATACTGGACAGACGGTTAATGTAGGTGGTCAAGTATTACCCATAATAGAACGATCGCCAATAAATCTAGCCGAAGAGGATCGTTTTGGTTTTGAATTTACGGTTACCTATAACCAATCCCGAAAATGGAATATTAATGCCAATTTCAATATTTTTCAACAATCTACCACAGGAACCACACCTAACGGTTTGTCATTGGATAATGATAACACCAGTTGGTTTGCAAGAATTAACAACAAATATACATTGCCATGGAATATAGAATGGCAAACCAGCCTAAATTATCGAGGGCCTTCAGCTGATGCTCAAAATAAGCGTGAAGGTGTTTTCTCTTCCAACATGGCATTTAGTAAAGATTTACTTAACGATAATGCCTCTATAGCATTGAACGTAAGCGATCTTTTAAACAGTAGAAAACGTATATCAGAAACCAATACACCAACATTTAGAAGTGAATCTGAATTTCAATGGCGTGAACGCAGTTTAATGTTATCATTCACATACCGATTCAATCAGCAGAAAAAGCGTCAGGATAGAAACCGAGGTGATAATGGTGGCGGTGATTTTGATTTTGAAGGGTGATTATTACCCATACTTTAAAGCATAAAAAAAAAGTCTAAATCATTAGACGTTTTTTTTTATAATCTTATAATAAATACTATGCTTGTCTTTTAGCTTTCTTTTCTTCACGAATTTCCTTCATACGTTCTAATAAAGCTCCACCAATCCAATAAGGAATAACAAAAGTGATTAAGAATATCATTAGCCAAAAACCTATGGTTAAAATGGTTAAAAACGCTAAAAATCCTAAATATTGGTCAAAATCAAACATGGTGGCTTTTTTTATAATTTACCGCAAAGATAAAACAAAGTCATTTGTTTCGCAATAGTAAAAACTATTTTATTAACATTTATTTTAACTTAATTAGTTATAAATAATTTAATACAAAAATCTCATTATCTCAAGCTGAATTTAGTATCAAAATTGTAATTTTGCGAAACAACTTATTATATTTAAAATCATGACTTTTAGAATTGAAAAAGATACCATGGGAGACGTTAAAGTTCCTTCAGACAAACTATGGGGAGCACAAACTGAACGCTCGAGAAATAATTTTAAGATTGGTGCACCCGCATCCATGCCATTAGAAATTGTGTACGGTTTTGCTTATTTAAAAAAGGCAGCTGCTTACACAAATTGTGAACTTGGTGTTTTATCTGAAGACAAACGTGATTTAATTGCTCAAGTCTGTGATGAAATTTTAGAAGGCAAACATGACGACCAATTTCCACTTGTTATTTGGCAAACTGGTTCTGGAACACAAAGTAACATGAATGTCAATGAGGTTATTGCCAATAGAGCGCACCAAATTGCAGGACATGTAATAGGCGAAGGTGAAAAAACCATTCAACCAAATGATGATGTTAATAAATCGCAATCTTCAAACGATACGTTTCCTACCGGGATGCATATTGCTGCTTATAAAAAAATAACAGAAATTACTATTCCTGGTATTATCCAATTACGAAACACTTTACATGAAAAATCAATAGCTTTTAAAGATGTTGTTAAAATTGGTAGAACGCATTTAATGGATGCTACCCCTTTAACACTAGGACAAGAATTTTCAGGTTACGTATCGCAATTAGATCATGGTTTAAAAGCATTAGAAAATACTATGCACCATTTATCTGAATTGGCTTTAGGTGGAACTGCTGTTGGTACAGGTTTAAATACACCCGATGGTTATGCTGAACTTGTTGCAAAGTATATTGCAGAATTTACAGATTTACCATTTATTACGGCTAAAAACAAATTTGAGGCTCTTGCTGCTCATGATGCTTTAGTTGAAACCCATGGTGCTTTAAAACAATTAGCTGTTTCTTTAAATAAAATTGCCAATGATATTCGGATGATGGCTTCTGGACCACGTTCGGGTATTGGTGAAATAATTATACCAGCAAATGAACCTGGGAGTTCTATTATGCCTGGAAAGGTAAACCCTACACAATGTGAAGCCATGACTATGGTATGTGCGCAAGTTATGGGTAATGATGTAGCTGTTACCGTGGGTGGTACTCAAGGACATTACGAATTAAATGTTTTTAAACCAGTTATGGCTGCTAATGTTCTTCATTCGGCTCAACTATTAGGTGATGCTTGTGTAAGCTTTGATGAGCATTGTGCTTCTGGTATTGAACCAAACTATAGCATTATAAAACAGTTATTAAACAACTCTTTGATGCTTGTTACTGCATTGAATACGAAAATTGGTTATTATAAAGCTGCAGAAATTGCTAACACCGCTCATAAAAATGGAACAACCTTAAAAGAAGAAGCCATTAATTTAGGTTATGTAACTGCTGAAGAATACGACGAGTGGGTAAAACCTGAAGATATGGTAGGTAGTCTTAAGTAAATTTAAATCAGTATATTAGATTAAATAAACCAAATAAATTATGAAACAAAAACTACTTTTTACTGTATTTACATTAATACTTATTGGAAATACATTTTCTCAAACAGTTTGGTCATCCTACAATACTGTAGATGGTGATCCAGGTGAAAATCCTTATGCTATGGCATCGGGTCAATTAGATCCTGATTCTTACCCTGATATAGTTGTCGGGATGTTAGTAGGAAATAAAGTCTTACTATACAAAAACAATGGTGATGGTACATTTGCTTCTTCAGTAGAAATTGGAACATTAAACGGAGTCTCTTATATTGCTATTGCTGATATTGATGGAATAAACGGAAATGACATTATAGTAAGTTCATATAACGACGGACGATTAGTTTGGTACGCCAACGATGGTTCAGGAAACTTTGGAACCGAAAATGTTATTTCTAGTACAGTAGCTGGAGCCGGTAGTATATATACTGGTTTAATTGATGGGGATTCCAACATTGATGTAGCTGTTTCAGCTTATTCTGCCAATAAAATTGTTTGGTTTTCAAATGATGGTGGCGGAACTTTTACTGGAGGTGAACAAACACTTGTTTCTCCAATTACTGAACCAGGTGATTTTGATATGGCTGACTTTGATGGTGATGGTGATTTAGATGCTGTTGTTACAACAGCTGAATGGGCTAACGGTGTAATTGATGTTTATTATAATAACCTGGTACCAAGTGGAACCGTATCGTTTATAGTGGACTCAAATAATGTGTCAAACTCTGGAAACACTTATCTTTTTGATGTTGATTTTGTAGACGTTGATAATGACGGTGGTTTAGATATATTAGTATCTGATAGTTATGGTGATTTTGCTTGGTACAAACGAGAAGTAGCAGGTACATATACCAAAACAACCATTACTTCCACAATTCCTAACCCAGGTATTTCCGAGGCTGTTGATGTTGACGGAGATTTAAAAAATGATCTTGTTTTATCAAATGGTGCAACTGGTGGTGACGATATAACTTGGCATAAAGCGGAAGGCGCAGCTCCAACAACCATAGGTGCGGAACAAACGGTAGATGGCTCGGGAATACAAAAACAGGTTTATGCCATGACCATTAATGATTTTGACAACGATGGTGATCAAGACATTGCTTCAATATCATATCAAGCTCCATCTGATGGTGTTTACTGGATTGAGAATCTACTAGAAACCCTTGATGTGGATGATTATACACTTTCAAATGAAATAAGCATTTACCCTAACCCCACAAATAATGTGCTTAATTTTAAAAGCTCATTTAATGAACCCATAAATCTATCTATTTACAATTTGTTAGGTCAAATTGTGCTATCACAAACAGTTAACAACAATACCGTTTTAGACGTTTCAGAGTTATCTAGTGGTTTATATACCATTCGATTGAACAATTCAAATGAAGTCATTAAATTCATAAAAAACTAAACGTTTTATCGTAAATTTTTAAACCGCCTTCAATTTTTTTGAAGGCGTTTTTTTATTACCTAAAAAATAATCAACTTTGAAAAAAATATCAACGTGACCACTTTAATAGCCAACATAAAAGAACTACTTCAGGTTAGAGATTCCAATGTTTCAATAGTTAAAGGTAAAGACATGAAAATCTTACCAACTTTAAAAAATGCATATTTATTAATAGATGATGATACTATTGTTCAATATGGTAGTATGACAGAATGTAATGGAATTGAAGCCGATACCACAATTGATGCCAATGGAAAAATAGTTTTGCCAACCTGGTGCGATTCTCATACACATATTGTATATGCTGGCAATAGGGAACAAGAATTTGTTGACAGAATAAATGGATTAAGCTATGAGGAAATTGCTAACCGAGGTGGAGGGATATTAAATTCGGCAGAAAAACTACAAAATATAAGCGAAGAAGACCTCTATAGCCAATCTGCTAAACGACTTGAACAAGTTATGAAACAAGGAACCGGAGCCATTGAAATTAAATCTGGCTATGGTCTAACTATAGAAGCTGAACTTAAAATGTTACGTGTAATCAAGCGTTTAAAACAGCATTATAATTTAAAAATTAGAGCCACACTTTTAGCAGCGCATGCTGTACCCAAAGAATATAAAAACAATAAAAATGGTTTTGTTGACTTGATTATAAATAAAATGATTCCTGAAGTAGCTAACAAAGAATTAGCAAAATATATAGATGTCTTTTGTGAAAAAGGGTACTTTGATTTGGAAGATACCGATAGAATTTTAGAATCCGGATTAAAATACGGCTTAATTCCAAAAATCCATGTCAATCAATTTAATGCATTTGGAGGAGTTGGAATGGGTGTAAAACATCACGCATTATCTGTTGATCATCTAGAGGAATTGAACGATGAAGATATTGATGTTCTTCGTAATTCCGATACGATACCTGTCGCATTACCATCATGCTCCTATTTTTTAAGTATTCCTTATACACCAGCCAGAAAAATAATAGATTCCGGATTGCCATTAGCTCTTGCCACAGATTATAATCCAGGTTCCACACCAAGTGGAAATATGAACTTTGTTTTAAGTACAGCCTGCATTAAAATGAAAATGACTCCTGAAGAAGCCATTAATGCTGCAACAATTAACGGTGCCTATGCTATGGGCATAAGCCATCGTTATGGTAGCATAACAAAAGGCAAAAAGGCTAACCTAATAATTACAAAAGAAGTACCGAGTTATAATTTCTTACCTTATGCATTTGGTGACAACCACATAGATCGGGTAATAATAAATGGCCAATTAATATCATAATTAAAAAAATATAAAAGCCCGAAAACAATAAAGTATTCGGGCTTTTTCATAATAACTAATCTATGGATATTAACTAATTAAAATGAGGTGTTATCGTAATGTGAATTCTGTTGTAGACACCAAATCCTTTTGGTTAAATACATTAACAACATAACGTCCTTTTTCAAAATTTTCGTCACCTTTACTCATTACATACTCACATACTTTTAAGCTGGCATTTTCATAATTGAATTTACTTACCAAACTGTAATTTAATGTCTTTTCACCAAACTGCACTTGCTCATTAACTCCTAAAGTATTGTTTTTAGGGTCGATAACTTGAACATATAATTCTTGTTCGCCAGATTCAACCAAAGTATTTTTTGGTACTGTAAAGCACACTCTAATTTTGTCTGATCGTCTTGCGCGTTCGGTAGGTATTAATTTTCCAGATGTACGCTCAATAACACCTTCACCAGATAAATTAACGGCGCCAAGAACAGATGCATTTTCAACAACTTCAGCTAAAGCTGTATTTTGAACCAGCAATGAGTCCGTAAACATTGTACGTTCCTCAAGACGTATTTGCGTACTGTCTAAAGAAACAGCAAGTAACTCGTTTTCTATTTTTAAACGATCGTTTTCAGTCAAAAGAACGTCCATTTCCTTTTGTAAGGCTAAATATTTAGACTTGTAACGGTACAAACTCTTAACATTAGTTTCTGATACTTTTAAAGAATCTATAAGTCCTTCAATGCGTTCCTTTGCTTCAACAAGCTTACTATTTGCTATGTCGTTTTCTCCAATTACGATATCGTATTGTTTAGCCATATTGCTCAAATCATTCATTACCAACTCTTTTTCTTGTTTCAATTGAGCCTCATTTTCCTTCTTCTCTGTATACAACTTAGAGGTATAAAATCCTGTTGCAATAAAAAGCACTAGTGCAATACCTAGCGCCACTTTTAGTCCCGTGTTGTTTTTACTGTTATTCTCCATGTTAACTTGTTTTTAGGTTTAGTTTTTTATGTTAAATTATTTTAAAGTATTTTTTACATACTTTTACTCTGTCGTTTTTTAACTCATATAAATTTGTTCAGACTGAAATCATTCCTCTTTTTTTAGAGTATTTATTGGATTAAAATCGAAAGAACAAATCAAAATAGTTAACCAACTTTACAAGTATATACGTCTGACTTAAATATTTGGATGTTTGCCATACTATTTTGGGCTAAAAAATAGGTTTGTAATATTACTAAACCTAATTAAAAACTAGCGTTATAAGAGATTGAGATTTAGTACTTAAAGTTTTGTTAAACATACAAAAACAATAAAATACCTTATGGAGATTAACATAATTCCCTTTAGTTCAATTTATGCTAAAGACTTTTATGATCTTAATATTGAATGGTTAAAAACCTATTTTTATGTTGAACCTTTTGATGAAGAGGTATTAAGTAAACCAGACCATTATATTATCAACAAAGGAGGGTATATTTTCTTTGCAATATCTGAAGATGAAATTCTTGGAACTGTAGCTTTAATGCCCACAGCTGATTCGCATATTTTTGAATTGACTAAAATGGCTGTTTTACCAGAGTTAAGAGGGCTAAAAATTGGACAGAAGCTCATGAACCATTGTATAGATTTTGCCAAAAAAAATAATTTCAAGGCACTAATGCTATACTCTAATACAAAATTAGAAAACGCTATTTATATTTATAGGAAATATGGTTTTGAAGAAGTTCCTGTGGAGGATAATTCTCCTTACGAGCGAAGTAATATTAAAATGATTTTAAATTTTAACTAGCTTTACATAAACACTAAACATTAAGTACCATGAAAAAATACATTTGTTCGTTAGTTATTCCTTTGTTGTTTTTTAGTTGTAAAACTGATAAAAAACATGAAACTGTTCAACCTGTAGAAGAAATAGTTTCTGATACACTTTTAGTTGAAGAGCCTATTGAAGAACTGGATATGGACACTATTATAGAAGTTGAAAAAAAAGTCGAAAACCCAAAAGTAGTAGTACAAAAACCCAAAGAACCTTTTAAAAACTATTTAGTAGAGTCTGACATTACCATTAGCCCCATTAATCATGGTACACTAGTAATTGAATATAATGGAACTATTATTTATGTAGATCCCGTAGGAGGTCAAGATGCTTTTGTAGGCCATAAGCCCCCTAACTTTATTTTAATTACAGATATACATGGTGATCATTTAAATGTAGAAACCTTAAACGCCATTAATACACCTAATACGATAATTATTGGCCCTAAAGCCGTTAAAGAAAAACTACCACAATCACTGCAAAATAACTTTACGACATTATTTAGCGGATTAAGCCGAGGGTTTTCTACATCAAAAATGTCATTAGATGTTGAAGGCGTAGCCATGTATAATATTCGCGAAGAAGCTAAACAATACCATCCTAAAGGTCGTGGAATTGGTTACGTTCTTACCATAAATGGAAAAAGAATCTATATTTCAGGAGATACTGAAGACACTTTAGAAATGCGTCAGCTTAAAAACATTGATATAGCGTTAGTCTGTATGAACTTACCCTATACTATGACCGTTTCAAGTGCAGCAGATGCAGTTTTGGCCTTTAAGCCCAAAAAAGTATTACCCTACCACTACCGAGGCACCAATGGCTTAAGTGATGTAAAAAAATTCAAACGTTTAGTGAACTCAAAAAATAGAAACATTAAAGTTGTACAATTAAACTGGTACGAATAGCTTAATAGTATGATTTATAGTTGATTAATAATTTTTTGTTTATATTTGACATGCTATAACCCCAATTTGCACCTACGATGATTCATTTAATTCGTATATCGGTATACCCTCTCTTAATACTTATAGAGCAATTAAGCATTGTAAAAATGCTAGCCATTACTGTAGTTTTCTTCTTAATTTTATTAATTCTCGGAATTAGAAAATCCTACAAATTAAAAAAGGAAAACGAGCGTTTAAATGAATTAAGTACAAACCTTTTAGATGAAGAAGACAAACCTTATACCGATTTTACTGAAGGACATTTATACGACAACTCAAATAAATAAAAAAAGCCTGCAATAGCAGGCTTTTTTTATTTATCTCACTAGTTTTTTATACTTAATTCGCTTAGGCATTAAGTCGCCACCAAGTCTTTTCTTTTTATTTTCTTCATAATCACTAAAACTACCTTCAAAGAAATATACTTGAGAATCCCCTTCAAAAGCCAATATATGCGTACAAATACGATCTAAAAACCATCTATCATGCGAAATAATAACAGCGCAACCGGCGAAGTTTTCAAGACCTTCTTCTAAAGCCCTTAATGTATTGACATCAAGATCATTAGTAGGCTCGTCTAAAAGCAGTACATTACCTTCTTCCTTAAGTGTCATTGCCAAATGCAATCGGTTACGTTCACCACCAGACAACAAATCCACCTTCTTGTTTTGCTCACTTCCAGAAAAATTAAAACGACTCAAATACGCTCTAGAATTAACCTGACGTCCACCCATCATAATCAAATCCTGTTCTTCACTAAAATTTTGCCAAATGGTCTTATTCGGGTCAATATTAGAATGGCTCTGGTCTACATAAGCTATTTTTGCTGTTTCCCCAACAACAAACTCACCTTTGTCAGGTTGTTCTTCACCCATTATCATTCTAAAAATTGTAGTCTTACCTGCACCATTTGGACCAATAACACCTACTATCCCTGCTTGAGGCAAATTGAAGTTTAAATCTTCGTATAGTAATTTATCGTCATAGGCTTTGCTAACTCCTTTGGCCTCAATAACATTGGTTCCCAGACGTGGTCCATTTGGAATATAAATTTCAAGCTTTTCGTCCAATTGCTTTTGGTCTTGACTCATTAACTTATCATAATTCTTCAAACGTGCTTTTTGCTTGGTTTGACGGCCTTTAGCACCTTGACGAACCCATTCCAACTCGCGTTCTAATGTTTTTTGACGTTTGGATGCAGCCTTGCCCTCTTGAGCCATGCGTTTAGACTTTTGGTCCAACCATGATGAATAGTTTCCTTTCCACGGAATACCTTCTCCTCTATCCAATTCCAATATCCACCCTGCTACGTTATCCAAAAAGTATCTATCATGCGTTACTGCTATAACTGTTCCTTTGTATTGTGCTAAATGATGCTCTAACCAATGTACAGATTCAGCATCTAAATGGTTGGTAGGCTCATCCAATAGTAATACATCTGGTTCTTGAAGCAATAATCGGCATAAAGCTACACGACGACGTTCACCACCGGAAAGAACACCTATTTTTTTATCACCTTCAGGGGTTCGAAGAGCATCCATAGCAATCTCAAGCTTGGTGTCCAATTCCCAAGCATTAGCTGCATCAATCTGGTCTTGCAATTCTGCCTGACGGTTCATTAGCTTTTCCATCTTGTCTGGATTGGAGTATACCTCTTCCAAGCCAAACATATCATTAATTTTATTATACTCATCAAGTATAGCAACAGTTTCGGCCGCACCTTCACGAACCACTTCCATTACTGTTTTATCATCATCCAATTGCGGTTCTTGCTCTAAATAACCTACTGAATAACCTGGTGAAAACACTACATCTCCTTGATAGTTTTTATCTACGCCAGCTATTATTTTAAGTAAAGTAGATTTACCAGAACCATTTAGACCAAGAATTCCAATTTTTGCACCGTAGAAAAAACTTAAATAAATATTCTTTAAAACTGGTGTATTGGCACTCTGGAATGTCTTGGTAACACCAGACATTGAAAATATTACTTTCTTATCATCACTCATTACACACGTCCTTTTAATGCGTTAAACACCCAGGCTATAGAAAAGAAACCTAACCCTACCGCTGCAAATCCCCAACCGGCTACATCATCATATCTAAATGCGCCTAAAGCAATTAAACCTAATCCTACAAAAATCATTATCCATGTGGCCCAAGCCAACACAGTATTTTTATTCATCGCCATAATCTTGTTTTTATTTTTTTTGATAGTTAGTCGAAATACAAATATCGTGTTTTTAAACAAAAAAAGCACCCTATACAGGATGCTTTTTCGCTATTAATCAAATACCAATTATGACATTGGAACTTCAATAATTATTAATTCTGATACTTTATTAGCTAGTACATTAACTCCTGTTGTATCGAAAATGCCAATAGCATCTCTATTAGATAATTGATGATTAGCTACTTCAATGGCACCATTGACAACAAAAATATAGAGACCATTTTTAGAAGATTTTAAATTTAATGCAATAGAAGTATCTGCGTCTAAACGCGATCTGTAAATATAAGCCTGTTGACTTATGGGCAATGCATTACCTTCTAATCTATTTTTAGGAGCTACAATGGTCTGCAATCTATTATGGCGGTCTTCGCTATCAAACTTACGTTGCTCATAATGTGGTTTAACATTTACTTCTTCTGGAATAATCCAGAGCTGCAAAAAATTAACCTCATCAGTCTTACTATCATTAAATTCTGAATGTGTTAATCCTGTTCCAGCACTCATAACCTGTACTTCCCCTACCTCTATGGCACGCTTATTTCCCATACTGTCTTTGTGTGATAGCGCGCCTTTTAATGGAATAGATATGATTTCCATATTTTGATGCGGATGAGTTCCAAAACCCATTTTAGGCTGCACCACATCATCATTTAAAACGCGTAACATTCCAAAGTTCATACGTTCTAGATCTTGGTAATTGGCAAAACTAAACGTGTAATGCGATTTTAACCAACCATGGTCAGCAAAACCTCTACTATTTGCTTTATGTACAACTGTTTTCATTTCTTTATTTTTTAATTTGCAGGAAGAAACCCCATTTTACCCATCTGATAATCCCTCATGGCTTCTAATAATTCTGTTTGGGTATTCATAACATAAGGACCATATGTCGCTACACTTTCATTAAAAGGCTTACCCGAAATGAAGAGCAATAAACTATCTTCTAGCGCTTCTATTTTAAAACCTTCTCCATCTTGGTTAAATTGAACCAATTGGTTTTCATTTAACTTCAAAGTCACATCATCATTTATTATAACTTTCCCTTTTAAAAGATATACAAGTCCTTGATGAGATGCATCAAACTGTAAGGATTCAACACCACCAAATTTGGCATTAATCATATAAGCATTCACAGGTGTTTGTGTGGCAATTTTACCATATTTACCCTTAAGGTTTCCAGCTATAATTCGTGTTTCAACTTTTTGGTCTTTTGAAGTTATTATATTGAATTCTTCGTGTCTAGCATGTTGATAATTAGCCGGAATCATCTTTTTCTCCGCAGGTAGATTCAACCAAAGCTGAATCCCTTCTATAAAACCGCCTTGCTTAACAAATGCTTTTGTTGGTCCTTCTGAATGCACTATGCCTCGACCCGCAGTTGTCCATTGAACATCACCTGCTTTAACAATACTTTCATGCCCAAGTGAGTCACGATGCAATTGTTCGCCCTGAACTAAAAATGTTACAGGTTCAAAACCTCTATGCGGATGAGGCCCCAAATCAAAAGGATTACTTTTTTCGTTTATTTCATATGGTCCATAGTGATGTAACAATATAAAAGGATCAATCATCTCAACCTGATTAGTTGGTAATGGTTGACGTAACCTAATTGGTCCCATGTTAACAAAATCACTTCTACCTATATGTTTAATCGTATTTAATTTCATTTTTTTGCTCCTTTCCTTTTTTATGAAACGGTATCATTATCTTATTTTATCCAATAGTCCACTTAAGAGTTCAGCTTCTTTTTCGGTTAAATTTTCTAAAAGATCATGCTTCAAGTTTTTAGATATTTCATTAACAAGCTCCAATCCTTTTTCGGTTATTGAAATATACACTACACGTCTGTCATCTGGACAATGTTCGCGCTCAATTAAATCTTTAGCACACAGCTTATCCATTAACCGTGTTGCATTTGGAGAGCGTTCTATCATGCGTTCCTTTATAGTCTGAACCTTTAAGGCTTTTTTTGCTCCTTTTAAGATTCGTAGCACATTATACTGCTGAGGCGAAATATCATACGGTTTAAAAAACTGATTCTGATGGCTACTAATCCAATTAGCCGTATAAATAATATTTAAAGTTGCCTTTACCTTATTATTTGGAAATTTTGAATTTATATCTTTTGAAAAATCACCCATAGATCTCTAATTAAAATAAAACGTCATTATATTCTGTTTGCTTTTTGAAAACAGCTGCTGCAAAAGGACATAACGGTAAAATTTTAATTTGCAATTCTCTAGCATAATCAACTGCTGCTTTAACTAACAGCTTACCTACTCCTTGCCCCCTTAAAGAATCGTCTACTTCTGTATGATCAATTATAATCTTATCAGGGCCAGCTTTTGAGTAGGTCATTTCAGCTAATCTATGATTGTCTTTCTCAACAAAAAAGACACCTTTTTGATCATTGATTGTGTGTTTTACTTCCATTTTACAATGCCTTTTGAAACTGTTCTACTTTTGCTTTTAATTCATTATTTAATTCATTACTTGCAATTTTACCATCAGAAAAATTGCTACCAAATGACGGTAATGAAAAATGTGCTATAATTTGTGCATTATGCCTTGGAAATCTATCTAAAGCGATTTGCAAAACCGAAGCACCCCCTCTTCCTCCTGGAGATGTTGCCATTAACAGCATGGGTTTACCAAAAAACGTTTTACCTTCTATTCGTGACATCCAGTCAAAAGCATTCTTAAAAGCAGCTGTATATGCGCCATTATGTTCGGCTAGCGACAGCAAAATACCATCTGAATTTTTAATTAGATTTAATAATTGATGTGCTGTTTTAGGAATACCATTTTTATTTTCTAAATCAATACCGTATAATGGCAATTCAAAATCATTTAAATCCAAAATGTTGGTTTCAACATTATCCAATAAAGACGATGCATATTCTACCAGTTGTTTATTTATCGATTTTTTACTGTTGCTTCCCGCAAAGGCTAAAATTTTTTTCATTCTAACTATTACTTTTTTTTATAGAAAACATATGAAATGATTAACAACACTAAAGCAATTAAAGCTCCTGTTTGCTCACCATCACCAATCATATAATGCGCAAAAAACGCCAACACAAATGCAAAAAAGAAGCCTGCATATGCCCATTCCTTAATAGTTTTGAAATTAGTATTCCAGATAGCGAACAAGCCTAATAGTTTTGCTCCAGCATATGGGTAGATAATATAAGATGGATACCCAAAACCTGAAAAGGCTTGACTAATTTCATTATGATTAAATAAATACATACTCACAGAAAACAACATTAAAGCTGTTAATAATCCTGTTGAAGTATAAAATACAATTTTATTACGTTTCATTATTCCTATTTTTTAAATCTGGTACAAATCTATAATAAATTATTTTATTTTCCTAGGAATATATTTCCTTGTTATCTTATTTAACAAAATATTCACTTTTTAAACACGGTACTCTTTTGTAAATTCGTGGCAAACTAAAATCTATGGATATAAACTTCAATAAAAACGAAGACCACAATAAACTATTGGTTTCTGAACTTAAAAAACGTCTTTTAAAAGTAAAACTTGGAGGCGGCGAAAAGAGTATAGAAAAGCATCATGGTAAAGGTAAAATGACAGCCAGGGAACGTATTGATTATTTGTTGGATCCTAAATCTAAATCTATTGAAATTGGGGCTTTTGCCGGTGAAGATATGTATGAAGAACATGGTGGCTGCCCTTCTGGTGGTGTTGTCGTAAAAATTGGCTATGTAAAGGGTAAACAATGTATGGTTGTCGCTAATGATGCCACTGTTAAAGCAGGTGCTTGGTTCCCTATTACAGGTAAGAAAAATTTAAGAGCCCAAGAAATAGCCATAGAAAATAAATTGCCTATAATTTATTTAGTTGACAGCGCAGGTGTTTATCTACCTATGCAAGATGAAATTTTTCCTGACAAAGAACACTTTGGACGTATTTTTAGAAATAATGCCATTATGAGCAGTATGGGTATTACTCAAATAGCTGCAGTAATGGGGAGTTGTGTAGCAGGTGGAGCTTATTTACCCATTATGAGTGACGAAGCCTTAATTGTCGATAAAACAGGTAGCATATTTTTAGCAGGTAGCTATTTGGTGAAAGCAGCTATTGGTGAAAGTATAGATAATGAGACATTAGGTGGTGCAACAACACACTGTGAAATATCAGGTGTTACCGATTACAAAGCAAAAGATGATAAAGATGCTTTGAATACCATAAAAAACATTATTGACAAAATTGGAGACTATGATAAGGCTGGATTTAACCGAATAATTTCAAAAAAACCAAAAGAAAACCCTGAAGATATTTATGGTATTATTCCGAAATCTAGAGCTGACCAATACGATATGTATGAGGTTATTAAACGATTGGTTGACAATAGTGAATATGATGAATATAAAGCTGGATACGGTAAAACTATCATTACTTGTTATGCACGAATTGACGGTTGGGCAGTGGGAATAGTTGCCAATCAACGACATATCGTGAAAACCAAAGGTGTTAAAACCAAGCCAGCTGAAATGCAATTTGGTGGTGTAATCTACAACGATAGTGCAGATAAAGCCACGCGATTTATAGCTAATTGTAATCAGAAAAAAATTCCTTTAGTCTTTTTACAAGATGTTACCGGTTTTATGGTTGGCAGCAAATCTGAACATGGTGGCATTATTAAAGATGGCGCAAAAATGGTAAATGCAGTTAGTAACTCGGTTGTTCCAAAATTTACTGTTGTAATTGGCAATAGCTATGGTGCAGGAAATTATGCCATGTGTGGTAAAGCTTATGACCCAAGACTTATTTTTGCTTGGCCAAGTGCAGAATTGGCTGTTATGAGCGGAAATAGTGCAGCAAAAGTTTTATTGCAAATTGAAACAGCTTCACTAAAAAAGAAAGGTGAAACCATTACTAAAGAGAAAGAAGAAGAATTATTCAACAAAATAAAAGATAGGTACGACAAACAAGTATCACCATATTATGCGGCCGCAAGGTTATGGACAGACGCTATAATCGATCCTTTAGACACCAGAACTTGGATTAGTATGGGTATAGAGGCTGCCAACCACGCCCCTATCGAAAAACCTTTTAATTTGGGGGTTTTACAAGTGTAATCATTATTGGAGTTTTTTTTGTATCTTATTGATTGAATATCAAGTATTTAAATCATGGGAACTATTAAATCACTCAACAAATGGGCAAATGCACATACGTACTACCCATTAGATTTGTTACGTGTTGCGCTTGGTGTGTTTTTATTTATTAAAGGCATTCACTTTATGGCTAACAGTCAGATATTAATTGATCTTTTTTCTCCAATACAAAATATGGCAGGTGGCATGATTACCATTCACTATGTAGCTCCAGCACATTTTATAGGAGGTATTTTAATTGCGTTTGGTTTACTAACGCGTTGGGCAATAGTAGCACAACTTCCAATTCTAATTGGTGCTATAATAATAAACTTTGCGGGCGAAATGGACGTTGCCAGTTTAATTATGGCCTCACTTACATTTTTGGTTTGTTTGTTTTTCTTGTTCTATGGTTCAGGAAAACATTCATGTGATTACTATTTTAAAATGCAACAATAAAAAATAGCGACACTATGGTGTCGCTATTTTTTTAAATTATAAGTTATTGTATGAAGATACCAAACGTATAAATTCCGATCTATAACCACTAGAATCATTACCTCTTCCCTTTTCAGCCAGTTCTAGCACAGTAGAATAATTTGTTGAATTGCAAAATTCAGAATTCCTTAATTGCATACCAAACAAGGCCACCGCTGACGCAAAGTACATATCTACTGAAGCTTTACTAACCTTATCGGTTTGAACATGAACCATTTCAATGCTTTTATTACCATCTGGCTCTTTGTATCTAAATTTAACCGTAAACAATTCATCTTCATAGTCAGCTGAAATTTGAGTTTTAGTATACTTTAAATCTGGTATTGATTTTAAATAATCACTTTTAGTATCAACTGGAATAACTTCATATAACGCCGTTACAGTATGACCACTTCCTAACTCACCTGCATCTTTGGTATCGTCTACAAAATCTTCATCAGCCAACAATCTGTTTTCATAACCAATCAATCTGTATGCTTCAACTTTTGTAGGATTAAATTCAATTTGAAGTTTTACATCTTTAGCAATAGTGTATAAAGTTCCGCCAAATTCCTTACCAAATACCTTTTGTGCTTCTTGCATGGTATCAATATAAGCATGATTGCCATTACCTTTATCTGCCAAAGTTTCTAATTTTGAATCTTTATAATTGCCATAACCAAACCCTAAAACAGATAGAAATACACCAGATTTACGTTTTTCTTCAATTAATTCTTGCATGGCTTTATCACTTGACGCGCCAACATTGAAATCACCATCAGTAGCAAGGATTACTCTATTATTTCCGTTCTTTTTAAAATTAGCTTCTGCTAATTTATAGGCTAAATTAATCCCAGCTCCTCCTGCTGTCGAACCACCTGATTGCAACTTATCTAAAGCTGCAATAATTTTATCTTTATTACTACCAGAAGTTGGTTTTAAAACAACTCCTGCCGCACCTGCATAAACTACTATAGACACATGATCTTGCTCTCGCAATTGATTTACCAATAACTTAAATGCTGATTTTAAAAGTGGTAATTTGTTAGCCGAACTCATTGAACCAGAAACATCAATCAAAAAGGTTAAATTTGATGCTGGTAATTCTTCATTTGAATAGGTTTTTCCCTGTAGTCCAATTCTAACCAATTGTGTTTCCTTATTCCACGGTGTCACTACTAATTCGGTATTAATGGAAAAAGGATGGTCATTTGTTGGTTGTGGATAGTCATACTTAAAATAATTAATCATTTCTTCAATTTTAACAGCATTTGGCGGTATAGGTTGCCCATTATTTATCATGCGTCTAATGTTACTGTAGGACGCTTTATCGACATCTATTGAGAATGTTGACAATGGGCTTACACGAACATTTTCAAACTGATTTTCTTCAATTTCCTCATATTCTTCAGTATCATATTCTTGATTAACAACCAGACTTGTTTTCTGTGAATTAATTACCTTTTTTAATTCTTTAGGCATTTTCCATTTACCAGATTTCGTCTGTACTATAATAGCTCCATTAGCACCTTGACTTCCGTATAAGGCAGCTCCATTGGCGCCTTTAACTACATTGACATCTTTTATTTTTTTCGGGTTTAAATTGGCCAATTCTTCTGACGTTGCTATTTTACCGTCAATAACTATTAGAGCTTGATTATTTTGAGTTATCGCTCTTGACCCGCGTAATTGAATACGGGTTGATTGATTAATTCCTCTATTAGTTGAGTTAATTTGTAAACCAGATACTTTACCTGATAAACTTTGAGCGATATTTGGATAGCTATTTTTATTTTTTGATTTTCGGTTACTCCTTTTGCTATAACCTCTACTATAATTAGAGGTATTTGAATTCATCTTTACAGAATGGCTCGAAAACGCTAAATTAGAAGGTTTCCGCTGTATACCTAATGCTGTAACTACAACTTCCTCTAAAGCATCAGAATCTACAACCATAGCAAAACTTATATTACTAGCTACTCCAACAGTTTTTTCTACCGTTTTATATCCTAAAAATGAATAGCTTAATACATCCCCAACATTGGCTTTAATTTCATAATTACCTTCAAAATCGGTTTGTGTACCATTGGTAGTACTTTTAATAATGATGTTGACTCCAGGTAATGGCAATCCGTTTTCATCTGAAATCGTTCCAGATATAGTTTTTTCTTGTGAAAAGATTTGCATGCTAAACAACATTACAAATAAGGCTAGTGTTATCGTTTTCATGATTACATGTTTTAAATTCACTGTAAAACTATCATTGACACTCCTTTTTTAAAATAAGCAATGAGTGAAGCTGTAATTTGAATGAGTTAACAATAAAAAAAGGCCAAACAAAAGTTTAGCCTTTAATCAATAATGAGTACTTATTTTTTATATCTTCTCGTTGATGTAATCTATTATTTCAGATTCTAGAGAAAGTGTTTTATCAAATATTGATTTGGCTTTATCCAAAAGTGTTTCGGCTGTTTCTCTGTTCTTTATGTCCTTGGCATTAATTCTCACATTAAAATAAGCGCCATAAACAGCTGTTCTAGCACATAATGCACCTACTCCGGCATCAGACAATGAATTTTGCAAGCCAATTTTGGCCATAGCATCCATAACCTCCATAGATTGGTATGCTGTTTCCATAACTAACAATGGTACTTCTGTTGCATAAATAGTAGCTTGTTCTATAGCCTCTGCTCTATCTGCTTTTTCTTTTTCAGTAGATTTTGGCATTCTAAAACCTTCTATAATTTTATTGAACGCATTGGTGTCTTCATCTACCAAAGCCAGTAATTTATTTTTATAACCTTGACCTTTTTCTGCCCAGATTGAAAATTCTTTCCATCTGTCATCCCATCCAGGCTTATGTGCTGATAAGTTAGCAACCATAGTCCCCAATGATACACCTAACGTACCTACATACGCCGATATAGAACCTCCACCTGGAGCCATGGACTCTCCTGCAGTTTCATCGGCAAAATCAGTAAGGGTTAAGTCTATTAGCTGTTTAGAATCCTTGTTCTTTAAAACATATTCAATAATTTTTTCTTCAGGGTTAAATGGCTTTAAATCGTCTAATCCCAGAGACTTAACGGCAATTTTAATTTTTTCGGATTCCGCAATTCCTAAAGAACGTTGTTGTTTAACAAGAAAATAATCTGCGGCATCCAGCATAGCTTTTAAAGGAATTAAACCTATAAGCTCTGACCCTGTAACGCGAATTCCTCTAGATTCAGCTGCTTTACAAGATTCATCAAAAGCTTCATGCATTGATGTGATACTAATATTTGTTAGGTTATAAGATATTTGAGCAATACCATATTCTTCAATAAACCATCCAATACCTTTTACAGCTTTCAACTTTCCTGGTATTCTAACAGGCTCTCCATTTTCATCTAAAACTTTTTTACCCGTTATGGGATTACCCTCACGCTTAACACGACCAGCCTCGCGAATATCAAAAGCTATAGCATTTGCGCGTCTGGTTGAAGTCGTGTTTAAATTTACGTTATAGGCCACCAAAAAGTCACGAGCAGAAATGGCTGTCGCTCCAGTTTTTGCAACCTTACTATTAAATTCAGCAGGTCCAAAATCGGGCTTCCAAATAGGGTCAGACAATTTTTTTGGCAATCCTTCGTATTCTCCAGCTCTACAATTGGCTAGGTTTTTTCTCTTGTCTTCCTGCGCTGCTTTTTCATATAAATAAACAGGAATATCCAACTCCTGTCCTACACGCTCTCCCAATTTATGAGCATACTTTGCTGTTTCTTCTAATGTAATTCCAGATATTGGAACCAATGGGCAAACATCGGTAGCTCCAAATCGAGGGTGTTCACCAGAATGCTTACTCATATCTATCAATTGCGAAGCCTTTTTTATTAATAGGAAAGCGGCATCTATAACTTGTTGTGGCTCACCAACAAACGTAATAACTGTTCTATTGGTTGCTGCACCTGGATCTATATCAAGTAATTTAACACCTTCAACTGTTTCTACAATATGTGCAATTTCATTTATTTTATTAATATCTCGACCTTCACTAATGTTTGGTACGCACTCAATAAGTTGCTTTTGCATTCTATTAAATATTTATATAAAAGATTAATAATTATTGGCCTCAAATATACATATTATGGTATTGATTTTTTTAGTTAATCAATCTTTTATTACAGCAATAATTTCTGGCAACAGAGTTATAGCAGTCAAGATAATTGCGCCTCCATTTTTTTTAGAATTTGGCTCTTCCTCTGTAAAATTTGAAGTTGAACTTACCGACTTATAGCTTCTCAAATTGGGGTTTGGATTACGAACCATTACAACATAATTTTCTGCTAAATCGTCATGGATTTTATTGGCATACTCATAAGCATAAGCAATACCATCATCACATTTTTTATCTATTTGTGCTTTAATATCATCTAATGCATTCAATACTGTTTTAATGCTTTTTGGAGTTGTTTTGGCAAGCACCAACCCATTCATACCTGAATAGGCAACAATTGAAATATTATCGCTTTCTGATAGGCGTTTAGATAGAAACCTAAAGGCTTGTTTTAGTGAAATTATATCTTCTTGAGACGGGTTTCGTTTTGATGTCTCAATTAAAAAAGTAATGTTCTTCGATTTAACCTCCTCTCCACCCTCTACTTCTTCTTCTTCTGCATTATATGTTAATGAATAGTTTTCTGCTATAAATGATACAAAATCATCTAGCAATACTGATTTTGTTTCAATTGGTTTTTCCTGTGATAAACTGGTATGTATTACAAATAAAACCAGTGAAATAGTGATTAGTGTTCTCATAGTATTTTGTTTTAAGTTTATAATAAACCTATAACAAAACTATATTGAAAAAAACCTGAAATGAGTAAAGTCATGCATTGGTTGAGGCAATTATTTAAAAAAAAGGTTAAACAATTGTTTAACCTTTTTAGCTTTAAAAACGTGTATATAAAGTAATTAAAACTTTATTTCTTCTATTATTTGTTCCTTTTTATTATTGGTCAGTCTAATCATTTTAACCTCTTTTGTAGCATTAGGTTTACCATAATTTTTGTAAACCGTTACTTTTACAAAAGTTACAACTTCTTCTGGATTTTGAGAATAATCTGCAACAATATAATAAGAACCTTTTCTAGCATTTCTTAAACTGTATTCAGAAAGCCCTTCTAGCACATTCATTTCACCGCCTATTCTTGTAGTTTCATTTTCTGCAGATGAAATTTCAAGATATGGTTCTACAACTTTGATGTTCAAATTAACATCGTCTCTATTGGCATCTACAACAATTCTTAAATCGAAAGTCGTGTTAATTTCGTTTACACCAATAAGCTCTTCAGTATTTACGGCTGTATCTGTTTGCAATAAATTATTTAACTCATGCAAAGCAATATTTTTGATTTTTGAAGCATTATATATACCTTGATTGTACATGTAATCATTATCTACAACAACATTAAGTGTATTAAATGCAATTTGATTTTTGCCTAATTCCTGATTTATTAACGCCATATGTCTATACGATTTAGCATCATCAGATTTAAAGTTGAGTACTTTGTTATAAGCAATATTGGCATGAACAAAATTACCTTCACTCTCTAAATAATATGCTAAAGATCGTAATGTTGCATAATCTGCTTTATCTGAATTAATTACGTCGTCAAATACTTGTTGACTGTAAGCGCTTTTCCCATTTTCATTAAAATACTCATACATGTCTACAAAATATGCCGAGTGTCCCCAAAAGTTATTTTTATTGGCTTGGTATTGAGAATAGGCGTCTTCAACTGATGCTAAGTCTTCAATATAATTTGGTGTGCTTTCCTTATAATTTACTTTAAGCCGTTTGCTATATCTCGGTACGGTTTCATCATTATAAGCCTGAGAGTTAAGTTGTGATTTAGATTTAGCAGATTTTTTGGTTTTAACCAAAATCACACCATTTGACCCTTGACTTCCATATAATGCAGCTCCACTAGCACCTTTATTAACCGTTATAGATTCAATTATGTTGTTATCTAAAGTAGATAAGACTTGGTAGTTTGATATTACCCCATCAATAACAATAAGCGCATCATTACCACCTCTTATGGTTCTATTCCCACGAATATTAATCGAATTCGGGTTTCCAGCTCCATCATAACGCACTGTTAGTCCACTAACCTTGCCATTTAAAGCCTCTATAGTATTTGGATTACGACCCCTTAAAAGTTCGGTTTGTTCTACAACATCCTCTGAATAGGTAATAGACAAAGGATCCTTCTTCATGCCCAAAGCGCCTTCAATAGCTTTGGTTCTTTTTTGTGATAACTCTTCTTGTAAATAAACCGCAATAGCACTATTATTAGATACTAGTGCTAAACTAGGATAATAGCCTTCATAAGTAAATACCAATGTATCTGTAGCTTTTGCTAAAATGGTATATTCACCATTCTCATCTGTTTTAACAGATGGATAATTACCAATTTTGGCAATATCTACACCTGGAAATGGTTTATTACCAGTTGCGTAAACAATACCTGTAATTTGTTTTTCTTTTTGTTCTTCTTTCTCTTGAGCCCAAGATGCCGGGATTATCAAAACAATTGACAATAATAGTAGTAAATTTTTCATTTTCTTTTAGTTTTTAATTAAACAGTTAGTTCAACAATAACAAGAGTTTTTTTGATTGTTTCTTGTACTATAAAGATACGAAAAAGACATACTGGAAATAATAACAATGAGTTAAAGCATCATTTCAATGCGTAAAGATGCTTTTTTAATGCGTAAAGTGGAAATTACAGTAAATCTAGTGTTTTTTCGCGCTGAACTTTGCCTGAAACCGTTTCAACAAACTTGGGGATGAACAGCATTTCTTTGGGCTTTTCATATTTATCCAAGCCTTTAAAAACAGTTTCTGGAATATCAAAACGCTCTCCTTCTAAAACCATAATTAGTTTTTCCCCTAATTCTTTATCAGTTTTAGATGCTACTAAAAAGCGTTGATTAATTTCAGGTTGTAGTTTGGCCTCTATTGCTTCAGGGTACAACTTCACACCTCCCGAATTTATGACATTATCATAACGCCCCAACCATTCAAATTCATTATCACCAATAATATTTACAACATCATTAGTTACAATAGTTTCGTCATTAAGCTTTGGTGCATTAATTACCAGACAACCTCTATCATCTTGACTTATTATAATGTTTGGCAAAAGCTTAAATACATTGGATTGCTCCCCACCTTGTAAGTGATTTAATTGCCTAACAGCAATATGGCTTACAGTTTCAGTCATACCAAATGTTTCGTAAACTGTTGCTTGTATATTTTGAATGCGTTTTAACAGATGGATTGGAACAGGTGCACCACCAATAATAATTGTTTTTATATTATTAACTCTTTCAATGGAATTATAGAGTTGGGTTGGTATCATTGCAGAAAAATCGTAAGCTTTGTAATTATCAAAACTTGGGAATTTAGAAGGACTTACAATATCCAACTCCAAACCGAGCATCATAGCACGCACAAGCATCATTTTTCCCGCAATAGACTCCAAAGGCAAACAAAGTAAAGCTTTATCGCCAGGACTAATATTAAAATAATCGCCAGTTGCTATAGCAGAATTTACCATAGCCTGTTTTTTCACCTCTATTGTTTTTGGCTTTCCTGTGGAACCTGATGTTCTTGTTTTAATAAAATTGTTATGGTCTAGCCAATCTGCAACAAAATTTCCTATAACCTTCTCAAATGGTTCACCTTCCTTTATATAGCTATACGCAACGTCCTTTAAAGCATCATGGCTATAACTGTTACCGTTTAATTTAAATCGTCTGTGTACTTTATCAAATTTCGGTATCACTTGTAAGTTCTTCTTTTAAAGGTTTAATCTCTACAGGTTCAATTACTTTTCCAAACAATTTATTGTTCCAATCGGTCCAATTGTACTTTCTTGAAAAAATAAACAGCAGAATAGGAAATACAATAAAAACTGGCATAAATATATCAATAAATTCGGCTGCTTGCGGATCGGAAACATCTTTAAATACTGAATGGGTTTGAAAAGCTGTCCAATCTGCAGTAACTAAAAGCGCTGTAAACAAATTGTTAGCGGCATGAAAACCTAAAGCTAATTCCAAACCTTCATCCATAAGGGTTATTATACCAAGAAACAATCCAGTACCTATATAGTATACCATAATAATGTAGCCCAATTTTTCTACTTCAGGATTAGCTATATGTAACAATCCAAATACAACGGAAGTAGATATTAAAGGAATCCATTTGCTTTTTGTTACTACTCCAATCCCCTGCATTAAATAACCGCGAAACAAATACTCCTCAAAACTTGTCTGTAAGGGCACCAATACAATGGCAATTAAGCATAAAATAATAAAAGGCACTAATTTAAAGTTAAGCACATAATTTTCAGGTGATATTACATAATCTAGAAAAATGAAACTTGATGAAATAACTCCCCAAATTATAAACGCAAACCAAAACCTTTTCCAATCAACTTTTGGACGTGATGTGGTAAGACTAATTAAAGTTTGACCATGAAGGTATTTTGCAACAATTAATACACCTACCAACCCAACAGCAAATGACAAAAGCATTAAAAACAAATTTAAATTAGGTTCTAACAAACCCATCATTTCTTGTTCTTCCATTCCAAATATTTTATCTCCATTTGCCATTGCTTTCGCGAAAATGGCAATTGTAAATGGTATCTGACCTACAATAATTGCAATGATTACAATAAGTAGACCTATAAAATATCGCCAACCTTCATGATGTGATTTAAATGCTTGAGCTATATACATATATTAAATCTTAAAATTCCACTCTAAATTATTTTTATACTGCAAAGTACCACTTTTAACTTGTAAAGGACTATCAAAGTTGTTAGTAAATAAACTTCCTGTGCCTAATCCTTGCGCCATATCATTATTTAAGGTATAAGTCCATTGAGCAATAGCATTTAAACCTACATTACTTTCGAGTGCACTTGTAATCCACCATCCTATGTTATGCTTTTTGGCCAAATCAATCCATTCTTGACTACCTTTCCAACCACCTATAAAACTTGGCTTTAAAATTATAAACTGTGGGTTTATAGTTTGTATCAATTTAGCCTTGTTTGTTACATTAAACACGCCTATTAGTTCTTCATCCAAAGCAATGGGCAAAGGTGTGCTTTCACAAAGTTGAGCCATTTCAATTATTTGTCCTTGTTTAATAGGTTGCTCAATTGAATGCAGATTAAAATCTGATAAGCGTTTTAGCTTTTCTAATGCTTCACTAGGAGAAAAAGCGCCATTGGCATCGACCCGTAATTCAATATCATCAGATGTAAATTCATTTCTAATTGATTTCAACAAATCTAATTCCGTTTGAAAATCAATAGCCCCAATCTTCATTTTAATACAACTAAAACCTGTTTCAATCTTCTCTTTTATTTGGGATTTCATGAAAAGTTCATCTCCCATCCAAATCAATCCGTTGATATTGATAGCGTCACTACCTTGCGTGAATTTTGATGAAAATAATTCAAAAGGATTGTCTGCTTCAATTGATTTAAACGCCATTTCCAATCCAAATTGGATGCTTGGGAATTCAATATTCTCAAGATAGAGTGCTTTTAAGCCTAAATGAATATTGTTACAAGTCCATTTTAATTGTTCTTCATAGTCTGGTCTGTCATCGGCACTTAATCCACGTAAAATGCCACATTCCCCAATACCTAACTCACCTTGGCTTTCCAATACAATAAACCACGTTTCTTTTGTGTTTAACACACCTCTTGAAGTACCACTTGGGCGTTTAAAATTAAGAGTGTATTTGTGATAAGTGGCCTTCATAGTAGCTAAAAATTATGGTGCATACTGATTTGCAACTGTCCTTTTCCTTGTGCATTGGTCTTTTGGTTCATCCAACCCAATTGAAATTTAATTTTCGGGTTTAACACATAACCTACACCTAAATAGGTGCGGTTTCGGTCAAAAAATTCAACGGTTCTGCCGTCTCCAATATCTTGCTGTCCGTTAATAAACAACTCATTGTATAAGGCTGCATAAATGGTGTTCTTTTGAAATGAGGCTTCCTTGCTAAACGGAATATTCATAAACAAATTATAGCGATATCGTGTTCTAAAATCCTGATTCTCTACAAAACGTTGCTCATAGCGAAATCTATGTGCAAGATATATACGTTTTCCTATTTTTTGAGGCAAAAGTGCTTCTTGGTAAATTCTACTTTCACTGGACGTATCGTTGCTTTCGCCCAGAGCACCAGAGGTAATGTGAGCATAACCAAGTGTTAACTTTATAGTTGTGTTTTTTGGTCTGTAAGTAAAACCCGAACGCAATAACAACTGTTCCAAATCTCCAATAATATTCCAATTGCGATATTGAATATCGCCTTGAATCCCAAACTGGCCTTCTCCAAATTTTGTGTCAAAAAAGTACATGTACCAAGCTCCCATTTGATTTGGATTTTGTGCTTTAAGTTCTTGAAATGAAAAAATTGATAAAAAACTGAATATTAATACGAAACGTGAAGTTTTTGTCATCGTTGAAAATTTCTTTTGAATGATTTAAATCTAGACTTTAGATTTTGAAAAAAAGCATTATTTTTAAACCACAAATATCCTATTTAATGCCTGAATTTCCAAATATCATACACTTTGCCATCCCGTTTTTTGTACTATCCATGTTATTGGAATTGTATGTTACAACTCGTGAAAAGTTTAAAGAAGCAAAAGGGTATGAAGCCAAAGATGCCTTTGCCTCTATAGCCATGGGGCTAGGTAATGTGTTTTTAGGTTTTTTGAGTAAAGCCATTGTACTTTGGGCATTTGTATTGATTTATGAAAACTTTAGAATCTTTACGATTCCTATAGCATGGTGGAGTTTTGTATTAATTTTCTTTGCAGATGATTTATCGTACTATTGGTTCCATAGAATATCTCATGAGTGCCGTTTATTTTGGGCTTCGCATGTGGTACATCATTCCTCACAGTATTATAATTTAAGCACGGCTTTACGGCAAACTTGGTCGGGCGGATTTTATTCTTTTATCTTTTGGTTATGGATGCCGCTAGTTGGTTTTCATCCTGCCATGATTCTATTGCAAATGTCAATAAGCTTGTTATATCAATTTTGGATTCACACCGAAGCCATAAATAAAATGCCCAAATGGTTTGAAGCAGTTATGAACACACCTTCACATCATAGAGTACATCATGGCAGCAACCCAATTTATTTAGACAGAAATCACGCAGGAATTTTAATTATTTGGGATAAACTTTTTGGTACGTTTCAACCCGAGCTTGAAGATGAAAAAGTACAATATGGTTTAGTAACCAATATAAATACTTACAATCCTGTCAAAATTGCATTTATTGAATGGTACAATATGTTTAAAGATACTTTTTCTGGAAAAAAATCTATAAAAAACAGATTTCTTTACTTAATAAAACCACCTGGTTGGAGACATGATGGAACAGGCAAAGTAAGTGATGATTTACGTAATGAATGGCTAAACAATAATCCTTAAATAGATTCCAGCTTTTGTTTAAGTATGACTTCAGAAGTTTTATGAATTTCAAAAGCTGAATTATAAAGCGCCTCACAATTTTCACATTTATTGGACTTTATTGAATCTTCAATTGCAATAAGCGCATTTTTCAATTCCTGGATGCCCATAAATTCTGCCTGTGGCTTTAACGAATGGGCATGGATACGCAATTGCTCCCAATCCTTATCTTTAAGATTTTGTTGCATTTGTGCAAAAGTTTTTGGTGCAACATCTAAATAGAGGTTGATATAGCGTTGCATTTTTTTGGTATCGCCCTTTGTAAATTTCTCCAGAAAACATAAATCTACTATCATACATTAGCTTTAATCAATTCATAAATTTCATGAAAAGCATCCTGACCTTTAATCACATAGTGTACCGCACCATACATAATGGTTTGTGAGGCTGTACCATAACTTTTTTGACTTGATAACATGATTACAGGTAAAGCTTTATTTCTGTGTTTTATTTCCTTGAGAATATCAATGCCATTAGCTGCATCCCTTTCTTTTGAGTTCAAGTAATAATCTAAAATAATGACATCTGGATTCTCGTTCAATTGCTGTAAACAAGCTTCTCCTGTTGGAAACGATTTTATGTTGAAGCCGTTATGGTGTTCTCTTAAATAATCAGAGAGCATTTCTGATAATAAGGGCTCATCATCTACTATAAAAATCGTAGGGTTTTGATTTTGCATAATTAATTAGTTTTTGTGAGTTTATATATCTTTTGAAGTAATTCATCCGTGTCAAACGGCTTTCCTATAAAGTCATCCATGCCTGCTTCATAGCATTTATCTACTTCATCTTTGAGGACATTAGCCGTCATAGCAATGATTGGTGTTTTTGCTTTTCCATTTTTAAAATTTCTTATGGTTTTTGTGGCTTCGTAACCGTTCATTATAGGCATTTGTACATCCATAAGGATGGCATCATAGTCTGAAGATTTTACTTTATCCACTGCAATAGCACCATTTTCGGCAACTTCAACTTCAACACTTTCTATAGCATCTTCTAGTTCTTCTTGAGCCACTACAGCATTAAATTGATTGTCTTCTACCAATAATACTTTAATACCTTTCAATTGCCTTGCAATATTGCTTTCAGATGCAGTTGGTTTAGTGGCTTGTTCCCCAACTTCCGAAATTTCATAGGGTATAGTAAAATGAAATACACTGCCTTTTCCTTTTTCGCTTTCTACCCAAATCTTGCCATTGTGCAGTTCTACCAACTTTTTGGAAATACTCAAACCCAAACCTGTACCGCCAAATTTTCTCGTAGTATCACTGTAGGCTTGCTCAAAGGATTTAAAAATTTTATCTATACGGTCTTGATCAATCCCAATGCCTGTATCGGAAACCGTAAAGTGCAGATTTAATTTACCGTTTTCTTCTTTGGGATTTACAGTTGTAGTCACCATGCCTTTTACGGTAAACTTAATGGCATTGCCTATTAGATTGATGAGTATTTGCTTTAAGCGTGTGGCATCACCTTTTACAGTAATTTCTTCTGAAGGTAATTTCTTTTTTAGCTGAAGCCCTTTTTCCTCGGCTTTAAAGTGCATAATAGTCTGCACATTATTAATCAGTTCACTTACAGAAAATGGTTCATGCTCTAACTCAATCTTACCAGCTTCAATTTTTGAAATATCAAGAATATCATTGATTATAACTAATAAAGAATCTGATGATTGCTTAATACCATCTAAATACTCGGTTTGGTCTTTTCTGGGTTTACGCCGTAACAAGATATCTGTCATGCCTTTTATGGCATTCATTGGTGTACGAATCTCGTGGCTCATATTGGCCAAAAACTGATGTTTGGCGCGCTCTGAAGCTTGGGCTTTTTCTTTTTCTTTCTGAATTATCTTTTGTGTTTTTCTAATATGTTTTAAGCGGTAATACAACCCAAAAACTAAAAGAGCTGCCAAAATCCCCAAACCAATCAAGATGTTTTTGGTGGCTTTCTGCTCACTAATTTCTGATTGTAAACTCAATTCACTTTCAAGGCGTTTTTGTTCCAAACTCAAACTGTCTGCCAAACGTTGTTTTTCAAATTGAAAGCCCAATTCCTTACGCAATACTTCTTGACTGTTACGTAGTTGCGCCACAGAATCGTTCAATTTATTATAGTGTGTATATGTTGTTAGCGCATTTTTGTACTGTCTAGTAGCTTCTTGAGCCCTAAACAGTACATCGTAATTACGTAATCGGAATGAAATATTGCGTTTTTCTTTATAGTTAATTCCGAGTTTTGCAGATTGAATAGCTTTTTGGTATTGCCCTAAACCAAAATAGGCTTCAGCTAGTGTGAAATAATAGGCTTCCACAAATTTATGACTAGAGGTTTTAACCGTATCATCAAATCTAGGATCTAAAGGTAATAAGCGTTCTAATACCTGGGCGTAATTGTTTTTTAAATTCATAATCTGTGCCTCTATTACATAAGCACGTCCTAAACAGGGCTCGCACTCCGGAACATTGGCATAATACTTAAATACATTGTCTATATAGATTTGGGCACTATCCCTGTTTTTTTCTAAAGCAAACGTTTGGGCAAGGCTCATGTCTATACCCATTTTACTTTTTTCATCATTTAAATCATCAAAAACCCTTTTAGCTCTATGATAGTATTCCTTTGTTTCTTCAAAATTTTGCAAGTCTTGGTGTATAGCACCAATATCACTTAAAGCTCTTCCATAGGTGAAGTCTTGTGTTTTTTGGGTTTCATAGTAGTATACTATTGTTTGATACAATGGTAACGCCTGCGAATACTTACTTTTCCTAAAGAATTTAAGTGCCAACGATTGTGAAAGCTTTATTTTCCATTCAGAATCGGTCATTTTTTGATGTACGTCAAAGAGTATATTTTCAAATGCCTCTATGTCTTTAGTTGTAGTCCCAATACCTTGTTCATAACAAACTCTATATATAATATCGTAAGTAAGAAGTAGCGTTTCATAATCCTTATATTCCAAAGCCATATAAAATGCTTCTTTAGCAATTGGGCAAGCTGTCTCAAAATCGTTTAGCAAAAAGTATTTTCCGTATGCCAGTAATTTAAGAAAGGGCAAATAGTCTGTTAGTCCTGCTTGTATGGCCATTTCTGGTAGCTGTTCGCTTCCTTCTGCCCAACGTATTACTTCAGGTATTGCCGTCTCTTGTTGTAATGGATAAAATCTGTGATAATAGGCCTTCACACGCTCTTTGGCTGGGTTACCTGTATTGCTCCAAACAGCAAACAAAGAATCCTTATTTTTTTCTTGGGAAAAAGAAATAGAAGACAGGCTTACTAAAAGCAAAAAGAGTAATAAAGATTTAATTTTAAACATTTGTTCTGTATTTATATCATCAAGATACTATTAGAATTCATATAAATATAAATGTGAATTATCTGAAGGTCATCTCAATTATCAAACGGTAGAAAATATTTGTGTATATTCACTTGTAAGATGAAAACATTCAAGGCTTTAATAGTAGAAGATAATGCATTCATGGCAGCTGTGCTACAAGATTTGTTACAGTTGCATAGCAAAGAAATTTCGGTTTTAAGTGTTGCAAATTCAGGTAAAAAAGCGCTTGAAATGATTGTTGCCACCAAGCCCAATGTAGTCTTCCTGGATATTGAATTGCCAGATATGACAGGTTTTGAATTACTAAACAAATTGCCTGAAATTAATTTTAAAACCATTTTTACTACAGCGCACAGCCATTATGCCATTAAAGCTTTTAGATTTAATGCATTAGATTATTTGGTTAAACCCGTTAATGAAGAAGAATTAAAAGAAGCTGTTAAGCGATTAGGGAATTCTAAAGATAAAACCGAGGAAATAAAAACAGCTTTATCGAACTTGAAAGCAAAGTCTGTCGATGATCAAAAATTAATTTTACCCACACAGCAAGGAACCTTTCGTATTGCTCTTAAGCAAATTATATATATTGAAAGTGAACGTAATTACAGCTATATTCATATAGTTAATGGCAAAAAAGAACTGTCTTCAAAAAACTTGGCTTATTTTGAAGAAATTCTGAAAGATAAAGCCTTTTTTAGATGTCACCGATCATATTTAGTCAACAAACGCTATATTAAAGCAATTAGTCATGATGCTTTTATATTAAAAAATGGTTTTGAGTTACCTATTTCAAGGCGTAAGAAAACTGAAGCTAAAGATTGGTTTTATCGATAACATATAGCTTATTAGTTGCTTTCCACAAAGTTCTTAAAATTTACCAACCATTTATCGACCTGTTTTTTAAACATTCCTGGAAATAGAAAAGCCATAAGTTTTGGCACAAAACCTCTAAAAACTGTATAATGAATTTCGGAATTATATCTCGTGGTATTTTCATTCAAAGCTTCAAAGGTGCATAACATAGTATTGTCCATATGCTTATGGTGGTATTCAGCATAAAAGGAATCTGGTAATTTATTTTCAATAATAGTCTCGGTTAATTCCATTTCACCTTTACCCATTTTGTATAACATTTTGGAAATAGCACCATCTTCTCCTACTTTACCAGACAACAACTCCTTGCTTATAAAAGTATCTTGGTATTCTTTTAGGTATTTAGGGTCGCCAAATAACTCTGCCACTATAGATTTAGGTTTAAGGATTTCAATAGTACAGGTAAATTTCATAGTTGCAGAATTAAAGTTCTAAACTTTCCCCAATATCAAGAAGCATCAAGTCTTTATCCTTATCGAAGAATTTTCGTTTGGCCTCTTCATGATTAATTTCAATATATCCAAACGTATCAAAATGGTATCCTAGAACTTTATCACATTCAACAAAATCACTCGCTAAAATAGCATCGTCAATTCCCATTGTAAAATTATCACCAATTGGCAGAATGGCTAAATCTAACTTGGTCTGCATAGGAATAAGCTTCATATCCATAGTTAAAGCAGTATCGCCTGCTATATATATGTTTTTATGTTCGCCTTCGATTACAAAACCTCCTGGCTGTCCACCATAACTTCCATCTGGAAACGAAGATGTATGTATGGCATTCACATATTTAACCATTCCAAATTCAAAATCCCAAGAACCACCATGGTTCATAGGGTGACCTTCAAGCCCCTTATTTTGGAAATGTGATACAATTTCATAATTAGAAATAATTACGGCATTGGTTCGTTTGGCAATTACTTCAACATCCAAAATATGATCTTGATGCGCATGTGTCAATAAAATATAATCAGCATCCAATGTATCAATATTAATATGAGAAGCCTTTTCATTAGCAGAAATAAACGGATCTACTAAAATATTTACATCGTTAATTGTGATTCCTAAACTCGCGTGGCCGTAAAATGTAATTTTCATGAGAATATGTTTTAAACTTAAAAATATAAAAACTCAAGTAATTTTATAAAAACTACTTGAGTCTTCAATCCCTGTTTTGAAACTGTAATAGCTTCATTTTGTCAACAACTTGCATTAACCTAATAAAGTTAATCAATAGTTTGTTGAAAATCAAATTAATTGTAAAAGTTATTGACTATTGCAATTACAACAAATAACCAACGCCAAGCAATACAGATAAAGCAAACGTAGATAATGCAACAATCTTAAGTTCAGGATCAAATTCTTTAGCTTGATTGGTATTTTTTACGCGTTTTAAATGTTTTATTAACGGAATAAAAACAACTAGAAAAATTACATTAAAAGGAGACCAATAATAAAGCAAAGCAAACAATGCTGTTAAAAACAGGGCTCCAATTACCAAAACAAAATGATATATTTTGGCTTTCTGTAGTCCCATTTTAACTACCAAAGTATTTTTGTTTGTTTCTCTATCAGAATCAATATCTCGCATGTTATTTAAATTCAAAACGGCAACGCTTAACAATCCAATAGCACATGCAGGTAGAAATACCAAATGATCTATTTGTCGTGCAAATAAGAAATAGCACCCAATAACACTAACAAGTCCAAAAAAAACAAAAACAAACAAATCACCTAACCCTCTATAGCCATAAGCATTATCACCTATGGTGTACTTAATTGAGGCATAAATAGATATGGCAGCTAGGACAAAGAAAATAATAGTATACAGAATGTATCGAACACCAAATGCAGCTAATAGCATAAGAAAAACTAGGGCAATTATAATTAGAATATTTGCCCTTATAGCCCGTAACATTTGATTTGGTGTCAGCTTACCGCTTTGTATCGCACGTTCTGGTCCAACACGCTGATTATTATCAGTACCTTTTACGCCATCACCATAATCATTGGCAAAATTGGAAAGCACTTGTAAAGCAATAGTTGTTAATATAGCCAATAAAAAAACTGACCATTTAAAAAAGCCATTGTATTCTGCAAAACAACCTGCTAAAATAATTCCAGAAACCGATAAAGGTAAGGTCCGTAATCGAGCAGCTTCAACCCAATGTTTTATATTACTCATATAACCAATTTAAGGAATCCACTTTTTAGGAAAGTTTGGTTTACGTTTTTCCAAAAAGGCATCACGACCTTCTTTAGCTTCATCTGTCATGTAGGCTAACCGAGTAGCTTCACCAGCAAATACTTGCTGACCAACCATACCATCATCAGTTAGATTCATGGCAAATTTCAACATTTTAATTGAAGTTGGTGATTTAGCCAAGATTTCTTGAGCCCATTCATAAGCTGTACTCTCAAGTTCATCATGAGGAATTACGGCATTTACCATACCCATTTCAAAAGCTTCTTGTGCTGAATAATTTCTTCCTAAAAAGAAAATTTCACGCGCTTTTTTTTGCCCGACCATTTTGGCTAAATAGGCAGAACCATAACCGCCATCAAAACTGGTTACATCGGCATCGGTTTGCTTAAAAATGGCATGTTCTTTACTAGCTAGCGTTAAATCGCACACAACATGCAAACTGTGGCCACCACCAACGGCCCAACCTGGAACAACTGCAATAACAGCTTTTGGCATAAACCGAATTAATCGTTGTACTTCCAAAATATTTAACCTGTGATAACCGTCGTCTCCTACATATCCTTGATGGCCTCTCGCCTTTTGGTCACCACCAGAACAAAAACTCCAAATACCATCTTTGGTTGAAGGACCTTCAGCAGACAACAAAACGACACCTATACTAGTATCTTCATTAGCATCATAAAAAGCATCATATAATTCACTTGTGGTTTTGGGTCTAAAGGCATTTCTAACATTTGGTCTATTAAATGCAATACGCGCTACACCATTACATTTTTTATAGGTAATGTCTTCATATTCTTTAGCAGTTTTCCAGTTTGCTACACTCATTTTTTATATTTTAGTCAAAAATAAATTATTTTATATTAACAGCTACAGTCCATGAAAAATATTATCTCTCTTTCCTTTTTATTATTCCTTTCATTTTGCGGTTTTTCACAGTCTTATGAATTTAAAACAATAATTGATTTAGAAGCTACTGATGTTATTAGTCAAGGCAATACAGGAACTTGCTGGAGTTTTTCGGCGTCTTCATTTTTAGAAAGTGAAATCATGCGAATCACCGGAAAAAATATTGATATTTCTGAAATGTACACTGTTAGAAACACGTATCCCGTAAAAGCTGAAAACTATATCATGCGCCAGGGCAAAGCTCAATTTAGCCAAGGCGGATTAGCCCATGATGTTATAAACAGTGTTGCCAAAAACGGTATTGTGCCTCAAGTTGTTTATACAGGCTTGGATGATGATGCATCAAGACACAATCATTCTGAAATGCTACCAGTTTTAAAAGGTGTTTTAGATGTGTATGTTGACAACCCTGGAAAAAATCTTTCACCAAAATGGAAACCCGTTATTAATGCTATTCTTGACACTTATTTAGGTGAAAATGTTGAAACGTTTACTTACGAGGGTGTACCATACACGCCGATGTCTTTTTTAGAAATGACCAAGTTAAACCCTAACGATTATGTGAGCATCACTTCATTTACCCATGAGCCTTTTTATTCAAAATTTATTCTAAATATTCCAGATAATTTTTCAAACGGTAGCTTTCACAACGTAAAACTGGATGAAATGATCTCAATCATAAATCATGCACTTGAAAATGGCTACACGGTTGAATTGGATTGTGATGTAAGTGAAACCACGTTCTCTGCTAAACATGGTGTTGCAGTAATTCCTGAAGATGATACCAAAAAAGCCGAAGCCATAATTAGCGTGAGACCTGAAAAATCCATCACGCAAGCTTTTAGACAGCAAGAATTTGAGAATTACAATACTACCGATGATCATTTAATGCACATAACTGGTATGCTCAAAGACCAAAACGGAACCGTCTATTACAAAGTGAAAAATTCTTGGGGAACAGATGCTAGCCGTGTGGCCAATAATGGTTATGTATATATGAGTGAAGCCTACATGAAGCTTAAAACCATCTCCATTATGGTACACAAAGATGCTATTCCTAAAAGTTTGAAGGGAAAATTAAAATTATAACAAATAGATACCGTCTGGTTCTATTCTAATCAGTTTTTGTTTATATAAGGTTCCAATAGCTTTCTTAAAACTTTTTTTACTCATTTGAAGTATGCGCTTGATATCTTCAGGATCTGATTTATCTGAAAGATTTAAATAACCGCTGTTGTCTTCTAGTTCTTTCATAATCAATTCGGCATTGGGCTCTATATTTCTGTACCCAACTTGACCAAGAGCAATATCCAATTTATTACCAGGACGAATTTTCTTTACCACACCTTTCAGTCTATCACCTACACTGATGTCTTGAAAAATATTGTCGTTGTAAATAAGTCCTAAATGTTTTTTGTTTACAATAACATTCATCCCAATTTCTGATGGATGTGATACAATTAAATCAACTTCTTCAAATTGCTCGACAGTCAATTCCTTATTATCCAAAAATCTGTTGGTTTTACTTGAAGCAACCAAGCGTTCTGACTTTTCATCCAAATAACAATACACCAAATACCAACCGCCTTTTTTCATCTTAAAGGCTTGTTCCTTAAACGGACAAAATAATTCCTTGAGCATGCCCCAATCTAAAAAAGCACCCATTTTGGTTACTGCATTGCAACGCAGCAAAGCGAAATCACCTCGTTTAATATAAGGTTTATCAGTTACTGCAACCAAACGTTCGTCGTTATCCAAATAGACAAATACCTCTATTTTATCCCAAATTTTAAATTCGTCTGGAACGTAACGGTTAGGCAATAAAACTTCATTATCCTCTTCATCAGCTAAAAACAAGCCTGGATCTGTTTCACGAAGTATAGTAAGGGTATTATATTCTCCAATTTTTATCATGTGGCAAAGGTAAGGATATTCCTTTTGGAAAATACTAATGTTAAAAAATGAAACTGATAATTTTGGTTTAGTTTTCCAACCACAATTGAGGTTTGGCACTATTTTGAATTTCTTGAATGGCTATTTTAGCTTCTTCAATGGTTGTGTATGGGTATTTTGTGGATAGTTTCTCAATATCAGCTTTAGATTTTGAGCTTAAATATTTGTTGTAATTTAAACTTAAGTATTTTGAAACTTCAACAGGATCATTTTTCTTCTGGAATTTAGATTTATTGTCAGCAACAAAACTAAAAAGGTCATTATTAGACCAAATGGTAACATATTTTTGAATTATATCCCAGTTTTCACTATCAGAATAGTTTTCCTTTGGTAAGGACTTAAAATATTTATCAATTACATTTTTAATCTGCATTAAACCATAAGGACTGTACTTTATATTTCTGTAGAGTAAAAATTGTTTGAGGTTTTTCAATGTTAAATTATTACGTTTTTCTTTTTTAATGGTTTTCCAATTTTCTTCAATGTTTAAATAATCTTTCCATATTCCTAGGTTTTCAGCGTGAGAATACTCTAGAGTATAAGTTATTTCTGTAATTAAGTTCTCATCTTGATCTATAAAATACAATTGAGGTGAACCTCTCCATGAATCATAATAGTCTTTAAGCCTTTTTACTGTTACATCACTGGATTTGTTCAAGTCAAACTCAAAAACAATAAAATTGTCATTTAAAAAATTAATGGTCTCATTGTCATTGTTAAGATTAAGCTGAAACACATCATAAACCGGACAAGGATTTCCTTTGGTAATAAAAAAAATGTCTTTGTTAGTTATTTTGGCTTGTTTTAAGGCTTCATCAAAATCACCTTGAAAGTAGTTTAATTTTTCCTGATTGAAACCTTTACAAAGAGTAAGTAGAAATATTAAACAGAAAGTTATCTTCATTATTAACTTGGTTAGTACTAAATATAACGGCTAAACAAATTTATATTGTGTTTAAAAACTATCTAAAAAAAATGAAAGGCTTATCTAATAAACTTAAAATACTCCAAAAGCACGTCATCATTTATAGTTCTTGGTGTAAAAATTTCCAATAGTTTTGGTACATCTGAAGTTTCAAAAAAGGATTTTAATTGTAATTTGAGTTGTTTTTCGGTTGAAGCTGAATCATACTCAAAATTGTACATCTTACATAAATGCTTGGCCGTTAAATTATGCTTAGTTTCAAAATACCTGTCAAAATTCTCTGAATCCTTATTGCCCGGCAAAATTCTAAAAATACCACCTCCTTGGTTGTTTATGATAATTATCCTAAAATCATTTGGAATATAGTTATTCCATAAGGCATTACTATCATACAGAAAGCTTAAATCACCTGTAATCAAAGTTGTTTGTTTTTTTGAAGCCATTGCGAACCCAACTGCTGTGGACGTACTACCATCTATACCACTTGTACCACGATTACAAAACACCTCAAGTGTCGGATTTAAATCGAATAATTGAGCATATCGCACCGTTGAACTATTACTTAATTGCAATACTGAATCGTTGGGCAAATATTTAAAAACGGCTTCAAACACTTTAAAATCGCTAAACGGAATTTGTTTAACGTATTCAACATGTTTTTCAGCACGTCTCATTTTTACTTTTTCCCAGAGCGGTTTATAATCACTTTTAACATAATGTGTAGTTTCTGATAACAGATTTTCAAAAAACGTATTCGGATGAATTTCCAAATGTTTTTCTAATTTGAAAAACGTATCATTGGCTTGACCTTCTCCAATATGCCAATGTTGTTTAGGTTGATATTTACGTAAAAACGCTTTTATCTTTTTGGAAACTATAAGACCGCCAAAGGTTACCAAAATGTCGGGTTGCAAGGCCTTAAAATCTTCATCATCCAAAGGTGCAATAAGCTTATCGATACTCGGGAAAAAATTCTCATGATGTAAATTTGAAGTGGTCTCGGTAAAAACAATAATACTATTGTCTTTTGCCAAATCATCCAACCACTTTTGCTCAATATCATTGGGATAGTTTACACCAACCAAAATCATTTTTTTGGCCGCACTATTCCATTCATCCAAACATTCATTAAATATATAATCATCAATTTTTGTTGAATTGGCATCTAATTGAACAACTTTTGGTTTAACCGATAAAGTATCCACCAACTCATATAAAGGCTCGTCGAAAGGCACATTAATATGTACCGGTCCAGACTTCTGAATAGCTTTATTTAATGCTTTATTTATTTCAATTTCGTTTTCTTGCTGTAACTCTTGCTTGATGCCTAAAAACCGTTCGATTTTATTTTCAATATTCTTAATTATTGCTGGCTCATCGTCATCTTGATCGCTGAAAGAATTATCAATGTTCAACTTTAAATTGGCAGAGTATAAAATATGATTTTTGTAAACGTCTTTTTGATTGATGGTTTGCCCATCTCCTATTCCAACCAAGTATTTTGGTCTATCGGCTGAAAGCACAACCAAAGGGATATGACTATAAAATGCTTCGGCAATAGCCGGATAATAGTTTAACAAAGCACTACCAGAAGTACAAACTAAAGCTACAGGCTTTCTTGTTTTTTGAGCCATACCCAAAGCAAAAAAACCAGCACAACGCTCATCAACAATACTGTAACTATTAAAAAAATCATCGTTTGAAAAACCGATTGTTAAAGGCGCATTTCTGCTTCCTGGAGAAATAACTATATGCTCAATTTGTTTTGCTTTACATAGCTGAATAATGGTTTGAGCTAGCGGATTTTTAGGGTGTTGCATATACAATCAAATCTCTTACAAAAGTAAGCAATATGAAGCTTCAATAAAATTATTGCAATACCTTTTTTATTGTAGCCGATTTTGCAACAGTTTCCTCCCACTCATGTTCTGGAACAGAATCTAAAGTAATGCCTCCTCCAATATATACTTGAGCTTTTTGGTCTTCCAATTTCATACATCGTAAGTTCACATACAGATTTGTGACTTTTTTTACACTGGAATAAGCATTGTTTTCAACATTCCGTCTGTTTCGATTTCTGGTTTGACTTTTTTCTAAATTTAATTCTCCCAGAAAACCCGTATAATATTCTCTGTCGTAATTTTCATTTTTAAGAATAAAATCCTTGGCTTCAGATTTGGGAAAACCACAAACGGCCGGTGTTGGATGTAATTTATTAATAACCGTTTGTAAACTATTCCCTTCCGGCTTTAACAAACCCGAAATCATAGTTTTAAGATGCGTTAAATTACCTGCGCGAATGGTTTCAATAGCTGAAACTTGTAAGTCTTTTAAATCGTTTTCAAGCTGCTCAACCAAATAATCAGTAACTATTTTTTGCTCGCGAATTTCCTTTTCACTCCAATTCACATCCAAAGCGCCTTGGTAAGGCTTTGTTCCAGCCAATGACATGGTGGTTAGTTTACTGTTTTCAATCTGAAGTAATGTTTCGGGCGTAGCACCCAACCATAATCCGATTTGAGGGTGAAACCAACAATACACGAAGGCATTTGGATAATGATCGAGTAACTTCTTATAAAGAACAAACGGATTATTTTCTTTAATTTCTACAGTTTCCTTTCTGGATAAGACTACTTTATCAAGCTTCTTATCTTTTATTGCAGTAATACCTTTTGAAACTAAATCGATATGAAATTGCTTATTCTTTGACGCTTGCTTGATACTCATTTCAGACTCATGCATCGCTTTCGGCTGATAAGTATTGGTTTCCATGAGCGATGAATCAGCAACTGGTATTAAAACAGGGAGTTGCTTATCATCAAAAGGTGCCATAATAAATCCGCTCTCTTTAAAATCAGACACATAATTAATAGTCTTGCTTTTTTGAAGTAAGCCTTTTACATTGGCCTCATTACTTTTTCGATATACTACAAAAGGTAAATCTTGAGCGAAATGCTGTTCTAAAGAATTAAAAAAAGACTCTGAAGTCATCCTACTTTTTTCTTGGCAATGAGATGGTTGATAAGCGACAAATAGAAATTAAATTATCATGATCGTCAGTTACACGAATATCCAATAACTGGGTCGTTCTACCTTTGTGAAGAAAGCTAGCCTTAGCGTACACATGTCCTTCTGAAACACTTTTTACATGATTGGCAGTAATCTCAATTCCTCTTACAAATACTTCTTCTAAATTAGAAAACAAATGCGATGCAAAACTACCAACACTTTCGGCTAAAGCAGCAGTAGCACCACCATGCAACACGCCATCAGGTTGGTGCACACGGGAATTAACAGGCATTTTTGCAATTAGAAAATCATCACCAAAATCAACAATAGAAATCTCTAAAGTTTCCAATAATGTGTTTTTGGCAACTTCATTAATTTTTTTCAACTTTTCTTCTTTAGTTAATTGCATAAAATTCCTGTATTTTTAAATCGAATTGTAAAAGTACAAAACCCAACCTTAATATGAATCTATCAGAAAAAGAAATATCCTATACTTCAACCAATACCTATGCAGTATTAAATGAACTCACAGATAAAACTAAAAATGTCTGGTTGGTTTTTCATGGCATGGGATATTTGAGTCGTTACTTTTTAAAATACTTTGAATCTTTAAATTCTGAAGACAACTATTTTATCGCTCCACAAGCTCCAAGCAAATATTATATTGGCCCGAAATACAGACATGTTGGTGCCAGTTGGCTCACAAAAGAAAATACAAAAAAAGAAACCAAAAATGTTATGAATTATGTTGAAAGTTTACTACAACATGAAAACTTACCAAGCAATAAAAACTTAATTGTTTTAGGGTATTCTCAAGGTGTGAGTATAGCTATGAGGTATCTTGCATTAAATCAAATGAACTGTAGTCAATTAATCATTCATTCAGGTGGTATTCCTGTTGAATTAAATCAAGATGATTTTAAATATTACAATGGAAAAGTATCATTGATATATGGTACTCAAGATGAGTATCTCAATGAAGACCGAATAAAGCATGAAGTTGAAAAAGCTAAAAGCCTATTTAACGATAAACTATCCGTAATTCCTTTTGATGGAAAACATGTTGTTAATACTGATGTCATTAAGCGTTTAATATAACTGTTATGAATGAGAAGCTTTTAGAAAACTCTCGTGTAAAATTATCGCTTTTGGATTTGAGTAACTACACCAAGTTATTGGATATTTCGCAAGAAGAAAACCTAATATTCTATTCTCCTTCAAATATTTCAACTCCAGAAACTCTTAAGAGCTATGTTCAAACTGCTGTTGATGGTTACTATCACAAGACAACCATTCCCTATATAATTTTTGACAAACAAAAACAGGCCTATGCAGGTTCTACGAGGTTTGGTTTGATTAATTGGAAAAACAAAACCTTACACATTGGCTGGACATGGATTGGTAAAGCATTTCAAGGAACAGGTTTAAACAAACATGTTAAATTCCTGATGCTTCAATATGCTTTTGAGGAATTACAATTTGAAAAAGTAGAATTCAGAATCGATGAACGCAATATACGCTCCAGAAAAGCTGTCGAAAAATTAGGTGCCACATTAGAAGGTATTTTGCGCAAAGATACCTTGATGCTTGATGGCTTTAGACGTAGCACCTGTTGTTATGGCATATTAAAGGATGAGTGGCTAAATTTGAAACATACAATATTTCAAGATTGTAATTAAAAAAGACTACTCTTGCGAATAGTCTTTAATTTTTTCTTTTTCATTATTTACTTTAAGGTAAGAGTACACGATCTATAACGTGCACAACACCATTAGTAGCTTGAACGTTTAATAGATCTGAAACTAATCCTGTTTCTCTATCATTATTATCAGTAATGGTAAGAGTTTCAACGTCTAAATCAAAAACACCGTTTAAATTAGTTACTGGCCCACTCATTAAATCACTTGAATAAACGCGACCTTCAACAACATGATATAACAATACATTTGTAAGTAACTCAATATCCTCGGGCGTATCAAAATCCTCAAGGCTATCGTATCCATCCAATTCAGAAAGTAAAGCTACAAAAGCATCATTAGTAGGAGCAAATATTGTATAAGGGCCATTGTTGGCAACAACAGTGTCTAATCCTGTTAGTTCTAATACATCTACAAGTATTGAAAATTCGGGATCAAAACTTTCAGCTAATTCTAATAAATTGTTTGATGGTGGAAAAAGGACTTGGTCAATAACATGGATTACCCCATTTCGTGCTTCAACATCTGCAGATATTACATTTGAATCATTAATCACAACACCATTGTCTAAATTAACTTCAACAGCAGAGCCATTTAGCGTTGATACAAATCCATTTGATAAATCAGTACTATAAACAATATCTCCCAGCACATGATAAAGTAATATTTCTTCTAAATTTGGAACTGAAGCAATATTTCTTTGATCTAGCCCTAAAGCAGCAAATGCCTCATCTGTAGGCGCAAATACTGTTAATCTATTTGATGAAACTACACCTGCTAATCCGGTTCTTGCTAAAGCAACATTTAGAGTTTTGAATGTTGGTTTAGAACTTCTATTATCTGAACCCTCTTGAAGCTCATAAGTTTTGAGTACTTCAACAATTGATAAGTCTTTACTATTCAAATCATTCTGATCATATTCTTCTGTACTACAAGAAACAAAAATCATTGAAAGCGATAAAAACACTAACGATAATAGGTTAATAAGTTTGAAATTTGGGGTTTTAAAAAATTTAATTGTTTTCATAATATCAAGTATTTTTATTAAAGATAGGTAAAGATACATTTTTGTTTAACATATTCAAAATAATGTTAAACAAAATGATTTATCAAATTAATAAATTCGAAATATCAAAAAACTTTAAACTTGACTTGAAGATATAGGAAACTAAACATTATGTAGTTAATTTATCTATAATTTTAGCCGTAGGTAATATTTCAGTAGTGTATTGAATACTTGGTCCAGCTACCCAAACTGTTTTATAGGTTGCTTTAAGTGCTGCTTTTTCAGTTGCTTTCATGCCGATATAAAACCGCAACATTTTTACCCACTTTTTTAACTTCTTGTTTTTATTTAAAACGCGCTCTATCCAAGGTGATTTCGTTCCAATTTTCTGAACATATGGTGTATTAATCACTGTACATGGTGTTCCTGAAATACGTTCGGTTACAACAATGTCTTTAGCGCCATAATCAACACAGGCCTGCTTATATTCTTGAGTAACTCCAGCCTCTTTAGAGGCAATAAACGGACTACCAACCGAAACACCTTCAGCTCCATAACCCAACATCTCTTCAATATCCGCTTTACAGCCAACTCCGCCTGCTGATATAATTGGAATTGACACATGCTCCTTTAATAATAAAATAATCTCCTTTGGGGATAAATTTCCTCGATGTCCACCAGCTTCATTGTTTACAGCAATAATAGCATCTGCACCTAACTTTTCTACTTTTTTCGCAAAATGTAAATCCGTTACATCGCAAAACACTTTTATGCCCACCGCATGAGCTTCCCGTATTGTTTCTTCAGGATTGCCAAGTGATGTTATTATAAAATCACATCCTTCTTCGCATAAAACCTGTAGCTGATCTTTATATCTTACATTGGACTTATTGACAATTAAATTGAATCCAAAAGAACCACCTTCAACTTTTGCTTCCTTTAGCTCTTTAATAGCATTTCTTAATTCAGGCAATGTTCTATAATTCAAAGCAGGTATACAACCAGCTATACCTGATTTCATAGCTTCAATAACCATGTCAGTATTTGAAACTAAAAACATAGGTGCTTGAATAATAGGAAACTTAATTTTAAGTATTTCTGTAAGTTGTGTTTGCATAAAGTATTGATTAAGCACAAATATAATTTATTTTATTATGCATGCATAATAATTGCCAGAAATTAAATTGGGAACATTTTTATTATGTTTGTTAAGCTAGAAAAATCTTACATAAATTTTTTAATAAAAGAAAGAAATATATTACAAATGTAGGTGCAATACTACTGATTTTTAGTTTTTTATCTATTTTTTTTGCGTTTAATCGATGATTATAAAATAAGTTTTATACGTTTGGAACGAACTAAATCTAATTAATTATGAAAAATAAACTACTTATAATATTATGGGTTTTAGGTGTTTCTGTAATAAACGCTCAAGCACCATTTGGAGCAAAACAAAGTATTTCAACTAATACTGGTAATTTCCCAAAGCTTATTGAATCAGATCATTTAGATAATGATGAGTTTGCTGATATTGTCATTGGAACCAATCTTGGTGGAACTATAGAATGGTATAAAAATAATGGAAATGGTACTTTCACATTACAAACATTAGTTTCATCAACATTAACAAATGTAAATGGTTTGGCTATTGCAGATTTAGATAATGACAATGATAAAGATATCATTGCCACTTCAGAATCATTAAATAAAGTAGTTTGGTTTGAAAATGATGGTAGTGGTAATTTTGGAACTGAACAATTAATTGATAACGGACTTTTAAGGGCTGGATCTGTTAAAGTTGGTGATATTAATGGAGATAACACAATAGATATAGCTGTTGTTGCGTATGATGCAGATTTAGTTTCTTGGTACTCTAATAATGGATCAGGATCTTTTGGACCAGCTCAAACAATAAGCAGTCTTAATAATTCAGGCCCACGAGATTTAGACCTAGCTGATTATGATTTAGATGGCGATTTAGATATAGTTGTAGGTTTCGGAAAAATCTACAGTGTTAAATTATATAATAATAATCTTTCTCAAACGGGAAATGCCACTTTTACCGTTGAAACTAATAATGTGGTCTCTGGTAATTACTATATTAATGATGTATCCTTTGGTGATGTTGATAATGATGGTGATTTAGAGATTTTGAAAGTAGATTTATTAACAAATACTGCTTATTATGATAAGCAGTCAGATGGAACATTTACAGAAACTGTTTTTTCTACGTCTAATGTATATCCTGCAGCAGCAATGGTTTCTGATTTAGATGATAATTCGGTAAACGATGTTACCATTGGTTATTCTAGCACAGATCCTACGGATAAAATGACATGGTATCTAGATTCAAATCCTAGTAATGAAGACATCATCGATAATACTCAAAATGACATTTATAGTTTTACAGTAAATGATTTTGATAATGATGGGGATCTTGATATGGCAAGTATCTCTTCAAATGAAAATCATTTAAACTGGTTTGAAAACACAACTTATAACTCAACCCTTTCTATCGATGACTATAGTGCAGAAGATATTTCTATTTACCCTAATCCTACGACAAATATCTTAAATGTCAAACTAAACAACTATGAAGCTTTAGATTATACAGTTTATAACGCTTTAGGACAAAAAGTCTTGAATAGCAAATTAAATGCTGAAATTGAATCTATAGATGTCTCCCATTTAAAAAATGGAATTTATTTGCTAACCATTAAGGATGCTAACTTAACTTATAAGTTTATTAAAAATTAATATTACTAATCGACTTAATATAAAAAGCCCAGCTAAATAGCTGGGCTTTTACTTTTATATTAAAGTTATACAACTTATTTTCTAGGTTTAAACGAAACTATTTTCTTAATCATGACTCCCTTTTTAGTAGTTAATCTTACTAAAAATAATTGATTATCTGTATTAGTCATGTCGATAGTAGTTATCGCTTCAGTTCCTTTGATGTAACTCACGTTTTCAACCTTTTTAATCAATGAACCTTTAATATCAAATATTTCTAAAGTTACATCAGTTTCATAAGGTATATTGTAAGCAATATTCACTTCCTTATCAAAAGGTACTGGATAAGCCTTGAAAGTATTAACAATTCCGAAAATTGTCTCGTTTCCTTCTTCACATTCAAAGGCATCCAAATATTCAGTTTCACCTGAATCATCAGAGTAAATATCACCTTTTTCTACGCTACACATACATACTATTTCACAAGTTACTGCATGAGCTATAACATAAATACCTTCTGAGTTATCTGCCATATCGTTGTCTATAACAACCGTATAGCTCTGTACATTACCCTCAAATGATGGGTTAAATGGATATTGTCCTGGTGCTACTGTTGGTCTTCCACGATTTTCTGGATACGGATCACAACCAACGTATACATGTGCCTCATTCATAGTGAAGCCATCAAAAATTTCATAAGTAATTTCTACTTGTGATTCAGTATATGTTACATGAACAACACCAACTAACTCACCTCTATTGGTATCACAATGTGCTGCTCCAGCCCATAAATCCATTTTATACACACCATAAGTTGGTAAATAATTCGTCCAACCCCAACGACTAAAATCAGGAATAAAGCATTGGTCTCCCGAATCTGCTTTTGCAAAAGCAGTTTCGCAATTATCAACCAAATCAAAATCTCTAATAATGGTACAGGTTTCTGTTCCTAAATTACCACAATCATCATATACTTCAAAGTCATAATAACCAATTTGTGAACAACCATCCTCTGACATTACAATTCTTGTTGGACCATCAAGATTTAATGTTCCTCCTGCTGAACAGTTATCTGTCCATGTGGCTGATAATGGCGGGAATTCATCATTACACAATCTTGGTAAATCTTCAGGACATGTAATAACTGGATCGGTCATGTCGTACTCTCTGGATACTCGCGTGGTCTCTGTATCATCGTTGCCACAGTCATCCGTAATGGTGAACGTGTACAATCT
>NZ_JAINVX010000003.1 GCF_019880635.1 Hanstruepera marina | reverse complement strand
CATCCGACTGGATGCCTACACCGCCTGCTGAACAGTTGTCTGTCCAATCGGTCGTCAAGTACGCTGGCCAATCATCGTTACAGTTCGCCAACTGGTAATCCGGTACGTCTACGATCTCTGGATCAACATCATCAGCAGCTACTGTAAAAGTGGTTTCACAGAATTCTGACTGTTCACATTCGTCGCTTACTGTATATCTAATTTTTGCTATTCCACCTCCACAAACACTTGGAGCTGTAAAGTTTTCTAATGTTACTTCCTCATCATCTATATAATATATAAAGGCTTCAGTAACTGTTCCTCCACCGCCTTCATATGTGAAACCAGCTGAATCACTCCAATCATTGAATCTTGTATCTATATCATCTTCACAGTCAACAGAATCGTTTTCTGGACAAGAAGGGACTAAAATTTCTGCTGTTGTACCTTGAGTTACTGTAGCAGCGTTACTTGGAGCTGTACAACCTGAAATACCATTTCTAATTATTGTAGCTTCCACCATATAAGTTCCTACTGCGGCATCATAAGTTTGATTTACAGCGCCTGGAATTACATCCCATTCTTCAGTAACGGCGTTCCATACATACCACTGGTAAGTATAGGATACACCTGGTGGGTCTGAAGGAGGAACTGTTGTAGCAGTTAATGTAGCAGATGTTTCAAAACAAGCATATTCAGCATTATCAACCGTTACTTCAACTTCTGGTCTATCTCCCAAATTGAATGGCCCAGCCATATCTTTAAGAGAGGATGTAAATGAAGCTGAAGATCTTGATTTAACAATAACACTTCCCAAGCCACTTTCACAACCCTCACCTGCACTTTCGGTGTCAAATCCTAATAATGTAGCATTAATTGCAAACTCGACAAAGGTATCCGTTGGGTATTGAGCTACTTGATTCCCTCCTGAATCAATTGTTCCCCAAGATGGAGCATCTGCAGGTCCTGAATTATTTAATTGAGAAAATATGGCTTGAGGTGCCCCATCAATTAGAGCTATTCTAGCATAGCCAAAATTAGATTCATCACCTTCTACAGAATTAGTACAGGCTGCAAAAACATAACCATTTCCATCATCATAAAAGTTAAATGGTCTGTCTCCTAAAGTATTGAAATTATCAAAATCTGCATCTGTAGGAAAATCATTTTTATCAATCCATACCAATAATGTGATTATAGCTTCTCTACCACCTTGTTCGTAATCTACAGATAGTAAAATATCACCATGCTCTTCAACATTACCTGTTGGACCAAACTTATAAGTACTATGTCCACAGTCTAATCCGTCATTAGGGTCAACATACTCAATCATTTTAGTATCACTTAACTGAATCTTTTTTCTAAAATATTCAAAATCTAAATGGTTACTACCGTCGGCATCTGATGTAGAGGCAGCGATGTAAGCCCACTCAAAAGTTACAGGGAAATCTCTACGCAAATGTGCATAAACATCTATAATATCTGTTTTTGGGGGCACATTACCGGTTTTCAGCGTCCAAGCACGTGGGTCGTCAAAATTCTTATTTATTGCTTGTTCAAACACCGTTTCGTCTTCATTTGAGCCCGATACATATTGATCTCGTAAATAAGCGGCATCTATCCAAATTCTTCCATCGCCTTCGGGTGTGGAATATATTGGAGCAGACATTCGCAGTTCAGCAAAATTATTCTGACCTCCACTTATACCTGAAATTTGAGATAACGCATCTGCAGAAAAAATATCAATTACTCCCGCTCCTGTTGAAGTATTTCCGTCTGGAGCAGAGTTTAACCAATCGTCAATCCCCAAAGCTTCATCAATGTAAGGCGGATTGTTAGGATCAAAATCTCCCATGCCATTTACTGGCCAATACGAGAGTTGATCATCAAAGACATCACCATCTAACCCAAAATCTGCATGAACAGACGTGCCTGTATTAATTGTTTGAGCTTGCAATACGCTAAAGCAACAAACAAAAAACAACAGGAATACAAAAGAAAATTTCCTTTTTAAGGGTGTGGTCTTAAAAAAGTTGTTAGTGTAAATAGCATTCATGATTAAAATAGTTTAATTAAACAATCATAACCAAGAAAGATTAAATAAAAGTAGTATTTGAGCGCTTTAACTTAAAAAAGCTAAAGAGTTGCTACTAATCAATTTGCTATTAAAATTTTACAATTCGAGGAGAATGTCGACAATTTAAGTTTTTTTTTTGATATAACCTAACAACTTACTGATTTTTAATAATCTATAAACCTTATGTAATTGTTCTTTTGTTTGATTAGCTAATTGCTATATATAAAAAAACGCAACCTTTTTGGTTGCGTTTTGCTGTTTTATGATATTCCTCGACAACACTCAGAATGACAATTTATTTTACTTCTTCAAAGTCTACGTCTTCAACGTCATTACCTTCTGCTTGTCCATTCTGACTTGCATCTGGTCCAGCTTCAGCTCCTCCTTGTTGTTGAGCTTCGGCTTGCGCTTTGTACATTTCTTCGCTAGCGACTTTCCAAGCTTCATTTATTTTCTCTAAAGCTGGATCAATCACTGCCAAATCTTTTGTCTCATAAGCTTTTTTAAGTTCCTCTAATGCCTCTTCAATTGGTTTCTTTTTATCATCAGATAATTTATCACCAAATTCTTTTAATTGACTTTCTGTTTGGAAAATCATAGCATCGGCTTGATTCAATTTATCAGCAGTTTCTTTTGCTTTTGCATCGGCTTCCGCGTTGGCTTCAGCATCTGCCTTCATTTTTTGGATTTCTTCTTCGGTTAATCCAGAAGACGCTTCAATTCTTATATCTTGTTTTTTACCAGTCGCTTTATCTTCAGCAGACACTTTAATAATACCATTGGCATCAATATCAAATGTTACTTCAATTTGAGGTGTACCACGTCGTGCTGGTGGAATACCATCTAAATGAAAACGTCCAATAGTTTTATTGTCAGCTGCCATTGGTCTTTCACCTTGTAAAACGTGAATCTCTACTGACGGCTGATTATCTGCTGCTGTTGAAAATACCTGACTCTTTTTTGTAGGTATGGTTGTATTGGCTTCAATTAATTTGGTCATCACATTACCCATAGTTTCAATACCTAATGACAATGGTGTTACATCTAATAACAATACATCTTTTACATCCCCTGTTAATACACCACCTTGAATTCCTGCTCCCAAAGAAACTACCTCATCTGGATTTACACCTTTACTTGGTTTTTTACCGAAGAATTTTTCTACAGCTTCTTGTACTGCAGGAATACGCGTAGAACCACCAACAAGAATAATCTCGTCAATATCACTTTTTGATAGACCTGCTGCTTTTAATGCAGACTCACAAGGCTCAATAGTACGTTTAACTAAATCGTCAATTAATTGTTCAAATTTAGAACGCGTTAAAGTACGCACCAAGTGTTTTGGTCCGCTAGCGGTAGCCGTAACGTAAGGTAAATTGATTTCGGTTTGAGCAGAAGAAGATAATTCAATCTTTGCTTTTTCTGCAGCTTCTTTTAAACGTTGTAAAGCCATTGGGTCTTTACGTAAGTCCATATCTTCTTCAGCCTTAAACTCATCTGCTAACCAATTGATGATCTTTTCATCTACATCATCACCACCTAAATGTGTATCTCCATCAGTAGATAATACCTCAAATACACCATCTCCTAACTCTAATATAGAGACGTCATGTGTTCCTCCACCAAAATCAAATACAACAATTTTTTGATCTTGACCTTTTTTATCTAAACCGTATGCTAATGCTGCAGCAGTTGGTTCATTGATAATTCTACGAACTTTTAAACCAGCTATTTCACCAGCTTCTTTAGTAGCCTGACGCTGACTGTCATTAAAATAAGCCGGAACTGTAATAACAGCTTCGCTTACGTCCTGACCTAAATAATCTTCAGCAGTTTTCTTCATTTTTTGAAGAATCATAGCCGACAATTCTTGAGGTGTGTATAAGCGACCGTCGATATCTACACGAGGCGTGTCGTTATCACCTTTTACTACTTTATACGGTACACGTTCCGCTTCTTTTTGAGATTCAGAATATTTATTGCCCATAAAACGCTTAATTGAATAAACGGTTTTTGTTGGGTTAGTTACGGCTTGACGCTTTGCTGGATCGCCAACTTTTATTTCACCACCTTCTACGAAAGCGATTACTGAAGGTGTTGTGCGCTTACCTTCTGCATTAGGAATAACAACGGGTTCGTTACCTTCCATTACAGATACGCATGAATTTGTTGTTCCTAAATCGATTCCAATAATTTTACTCATAATATTGTGTTACTTTTTATAGATTTTCGTTCTTAACGAAAAAGTTGTGTTCATTTTTATTTGGTTTGTATAAGTCAATGATTGTGCCATGTCAAAAAATATGACAGCTTGTCACATTTTAATATTAATACGTTAAAACATAAGACATCTCTTCAATTATTCTTATTTTAGATTCAGAAACAAATCGTATTTATTATGAAAAAAATTGCAATCTTATTTTTTGTATTAATTGGTTTAACAATAACATCGTGTGAAGGTCCTACTGGCCCTCCTGGTCAAGATGGTGGATTAATTGTGGCTCCTGCTTTTGAAATTGAAATAGATTTCACCCCAGGAAACAACTATGAATATTTTGAACCTTATGGCTTTGAGATTTATCCTTTTGATATGACACTTGTTTACATATTATGGGAAACTGTAAATGGTCAAGATATTTGGCGCTTATTACCACAAACTGTTGAGTTTAATGATGGGACACTAGTGTATAATTACGATTTTACGAGAGATGATGTACGTTTCTTTTTAGATGGTACAACAGATTTTAACACATTAGATCCTTCATGGACACAAAACCAAATTTTTAGAGTTGTTGTTGTTCCTGCTGACAATGTTGGTAAACAAAACTTCACTGACATTAACGTTGTTATGGATGCCTACAACATTAAGAGTTTTGAAAAACGCTAATCGGTTTTAAACTTTTCATTTTTTTGTTCTGTCATTAAGAACTAAATGTATATTTGTGGCCAATTTTAACTGATGTTTTTATGGAATGTATTTCAGTTTTTGACATGCTCAAAATTGGTGTTGGCCCTTCAAGTTCGCATACATTAGGTCCTTGGCGTGCTGCTGAACGATGGATTGAAGAACTGAAAGCGAATAACACATTTAATAAGGTTGAAAAAATATCGGTTGATTTATACGGTTCTTTATCATTAACAGGAAAAGGTCATGCTACAGACCTAGCCGTAATGCTTGGTTTAAGTGGTGCTGATCCTGAATTGGTTCCTGTTGAATCAATTGATGTTATTATTAAGTCTATCGCCAATTCAAAAACCATTCTTTTTAATAATGAACTCCCTTTGGTTTTCGACCCAAAAGAGGATATTACCTTTAACAAAAACTTTCTGCCATTTCATTCCAATGGCATAAAATTTTCAGCAACCATTAATGGCAGAAAACGTAGTTCTACTTTTTATTCTATTGGTGGTGGATTTGTAGTTAAAGAAGAACGCAAAAATTCCAAGAAGAATAAAAACATTTTTCAAAACACGTTTCCCTATCCTATAGCTAAAGGTACAGAGCTGCTACAATTTTGTTCAGATTTAAACATGTCTATTTCTGAAGTTGTATTAGAAAACGAAAAATCGATTAGACCGATTGAAACTATTGATTTTGAATTACAACGTATTTGGAACACCATGTTAGAGTGTATGTATGTTGGTTGCCATTCTGAAGGTATTTTGCCTGGTGGCTTAAATGTAAAACGTCGTGCGTTTGATATGCACCAAAGGTTAATTGGAGATACTACGTATAATGATCCTAATGAATGGATTGCTGCAATTAGAAATACCGAAGTCAAGTTTAGACAAATAATTAAATGGGTGAGTTGTTTTGCTCTGTCAGTGAACGAGGTTAATGCATCTCTCGGTCGTGTGGTAACTGCTCCTACTAACGGGAGTGCTGGTGTGATTCCTGCCGTTTTAATGTATTATCTGGTAATTGAAAATCACGATGGCAATTTTGAGGACATAAAACGCTTTCTTTTGGTTGCTAGTGAAATAGGAAGCATCTTTAAAAAAGGAGCCACGATAAGTGCCGCAATGGGTGGCTGTCAAGCTGAAATAGGTGTGTCATCTGCTATGGCTGCCGGAGCCTTGTGTGAGCTTCAAGGTGGTACTCCTGAACAGGTTTTAGTAGCTGCCGAAATTGCTATGGAACATCATTTAGGTATGACCTGCGACCCAATAGGTGGTTTGGTACAAATTCCTTGTATAGAACGCAATGCCATGGGTGCCATAAAAGCCATAAACGCTTCAGAATTAGCTTTAGATAGTGATCCGCATCACATGAAAGTGCCTTTAGACAAGGTTGTTAATACCATGTGGGAGACAGCCAAAGACATGAACTCAAAGTATAAAGAAACCTCTGAAGGTGGTTTAGCTGTTGGTGTTAATCTAACAGATTGTTAACTGCTTAACCCTTATTAGCTCCACAGTCACCGCGTCTTCTGGAATCTATTAAGTATACTATTTTCCACTGACCGTTATCATGAAATAATTGAAATGAATTTACACCGCAGTGACTAAAATTACCATTGAACCAAAACTCATAAGGTGTCCAAGCACTGGCCATATTACCATCTACTTTAATAACATAATCCAATAAACGTTCGTCCCACTTCTGATCTGCTGTGCGCTTGGCAATAGCTTGAAGCAAATCATTAGAGTCACCTGTTTGAATAATGTCCTTACCTTCTTTATTTTTATACGTTGATTGGGTTGGGAATTTTCCCATCATAACAGTTTTCATCAAAACGGTATCACCTTTGTGAAACCCTTCAAAAAACGTATCAATGGCAGCTTTTACATTTTTGGTTTCATCGGTTTGACCAATAGCTGTAGAGGAAATAACAATTGCTACTAAAAGTAATATTCGTGTCATAATTTTAATTTTGTTTCTAATTTAACTTATCGGCCTTGAAGTGACTATGCATTAAAGAAAATTTTAACACTAATCACTTAATTTAGTACTTTTACAGCCATTTTAATTATATAGATATGTCAGTTGCAAAAAACGATTACAAAAGAATTACAGTAAAAACATTGGTTGACATGAAAGCTAATGGAGAAAAAATTTCAATGCTTACGGCATACGATTATACCATGGCTAAAATTGTTGATGGTGCTGGTGTTGATGTTATTCTCGTTGGAGACTCTGCTAGTAATGTAATGGCTGGGCATGAAACTACACTACCCATAACTTTAGATCAAATGATTTATCATGCTTCATCTGTTGTTAGAGCTATAGATCGTGCATTGGTGGTGGTTGATTTACCCTTTGGAACCTACCAAAGCGATCCTAAAGAAGCTTTGCGATCTGCTATTCGAATCATGAAAGAGTCTGGCGGACATGCTGTTAAATTGGAAGGAGGTAAAGAAATTAAGGATTCTATAAAACGTATTTTAAATGCTGGTATTCCGGTAATGGGACATTTAGGCTTAACACCACAATCTATATATAAATTTGGAACCTATACGGTTAGAGCCAAAGAAGAACAAGAAGCTAAACAATTAAAAGAAGATGCCTTAATGTTGGAAAAAGCAGGCTGCTTCGCTATTGTACTAGAAAAAATTCCTGCAAAATTAGCTAAAGAAGTTGCTGAAAGCGTTAGTATTCCTGTTATAGGTATTGGTGCTGGAAATGGTGTTGATGGCCAAGTTTTAGTCCTTCACGACATGATTGGAATGACACATGAATTTAATCCGCGCTTCTTACGTCGCTACATGAATCTTTATGAAGACATGACCAATGCCATTTCGCAATATGTTACTGATGTAAAAAGTATTGATTTCCCTAATAATAACGAGCAATATTAGTGTCTAAAACCCTTTCTAATAAAGACAACCTCCAAGTTCTTTACGAGGACAATCATATTATTATTGTAAACAAGCGTACTGGAGATATTGTTCAAGGCGACAAAACTGGCGACAAGCCTTTAAGTGAAGTAGTTAAAGACTTTATAAAAGAAAAATATAATAAACCAGGCAATGTATATTTAGGGATCGTACACCGTTTAGACAGGCCCACTACAGGTATTGTTCTATTCTCTAAAACCAGTAAGGCTCTCCCTAGGTTAAACAAATTGTTTTCAGAAAAGAAAGCTAAAAAAACATATTGGGCTTTGGTTAAAAACAAACCGCCGAAAACAAAAGACACCCTTGTTCACTGGCTGAAAAAGAATCCCAAAAACAATAAATCTACTGCATATATCAAAGATACCATTGATAGTAAAAAGGCAATTCTTCATTACACTACATTAAAACAACTAGATAACTTTTATCTATTGGAAATTGCTTTAGAAACTGGACGACACCATCAAATACGCTCGCAACTATCTAGCATTGGTTGTCCTATAAAAGGCGATTTAAAATATGGATTTAACAGAAGCAATAAAGATGCTAGCATTAGCCTTCATGCCAGAAAACTTGAATTTACCCATCCTGTTTCAAAAGAAAACATATCTGTAACAGCTCCTTTACCTGACAATCCAGTTTGGAATGCATGTCTATAGCTTTAATGCTTCAGCTACTCTATAAGGATAGTCAATTATCATAGAGGTTCCTTTTCCAGGAGCCGACTCTAATTTAAAGTTTGCTTTAACCAATTTAGACCTATTATCCATATTCAATAAACCTGCACCACTTTCTATGGTTTTAACATCAAAACCTTTACCGTTATCTTCTGATTTTATAATAAGTTTATCATCTAAATATTGAAGGGTAACCATAAAGTTCTCGGCAGAAGCATATTTAATAGTATTAGATAAAAACTCTTGAAAAATTCTAAACAGTATGATACTATCTTTATTGTTTTGAAGTTTGGTGGAATCGCCCTCCACTTTAAATTCTGCTTTAATAAGCTGTAATCTATTTAATCTATCAACCTCATTTTTAATAGATTCCAAAAAACCACGATTAGCAATCACATCGCTATTCAAGGATTTGGACAATGCTCTTACCTCTCGCAAACTATCCTTTACAACATCTTTGGTTTCTATAAATTGGTTTTTGATAGCATCATCAACAGAAGCAGCCATGATGCTCAACTGCATATTAGCAACAGAGAGCAATTGTCCAATATTATCATGTAACTCTTGCCCAATGTTCTTCAAAGTTTCTTCTTGAATTTCTATTTGCGTATTAGAAAGTTCTTCTTCAAAAGCTTGCTGCTGCAGTATTTTATCTCTTATGAGTTTATTTTTTCTTTTTTGAAAAACTACAAAAAAGACTATAATTAAAGCACACAATACTAACAAAACACCTACCATATAAATCAACAAATTACGCTCTGCTGAAGTAGAAACTGGTTTTTGCAGTTCTAATAAAACTAATAATTGATTAATCATAATCGGGATTTGAAACTATTAGACCAACTGTATAGGTTATATACATAAATGTAATAGCTGTTAAATTTATACGGTTTCGTAAATTAACATAATCGGCATCCTCTAAATTAAAATAATGCTCAAAGAATACTAATGGTGTTTGAATTAACCATAAAATCAATATAGCACAACTGATATAAAATCCTAGAGACTTATAAAAATAAAGAATTCTTTCACTTTGTAATATCTCTAAAAAATAAAGGAAAACACATTGTAATATTATTATTGCGCTTGTTAAGGTAATGATCGGCATTGATGTCAGAAAGAATTTTGGGAAAGTAAACACTATTTCTAATAGAGAAATTATTACAAAAACATATACTGAAATTTTCAAAATTAATTTTGAACGTCTCTCTTCCAAAATATTATGATAATACCATCCAAAAAAGATAGTTCCTCCAATATCCCAGAATATCGTGAACCACCAATAATTTTTTTCAATAAAAGTTCCTTCTAAAAAACTTAAAAAACCATTATTCCTGACGTAATGTGAATACTTCCCTACAAATACAAAAGCAACTACATAAATTAGAAAGTAAATAAAATATTTAGCTTTGGTGAAACGATACTTTTTATATAAAATCACACCTGTAAAAGCAGCAATAAATTCTAAAATAAAAAAAAGAGTTGAGCTATGTTTATTGAGAAATTCAATCAATTAAAACAATTTTTATTGTGGATAATTTGCAGAAGGTGGAATTCCGTTATCTCCTTTATTAAGCCCATCACCACCAGGAATATCACCACCAACGCGTTTAAAATTCAATAAAGAACTATTGCCTTCTGATAATGATTCACTACCTGTTGGCACCATAAATACTGTGGTATAACCAGCCCCTAATTTAGGATCATCAGGATAGGCTGCCATATAAATACGAATACCATCCATATTATAACCTAATGCTGTAGATTGACTATCGGCATACTTTAAATAATTTTCAACATCAACCTTTGAAAACCAAACCGAACGGTTATCTCCACCTTCTCGAGTAACAATAGAATCGCTAATCAAATTATATCTTGAATTATAAGCTTTGTCTAATGCCATTGCTTGCTTGGGAGTGATTAACCCAGCTGGTTTTGTAATTGCAATGTTTTCTTCTTCTATTGATCCTTCACAATTCGGACAAAAATAATACGTAGCAAAAGCTCCGATAATAAGACCTAAAATAAGTGGTGTTAGTTTTTTCATGTTTTGTATAATTGGTTAATAATAATTTAAAGTTAGTAAAAAAATTAGCCTAGCCAACCTTCTCGGTCTAAACTTCTGTATTGAATGGCCTCACTTATATGCGAACCGTTTATGTTTTCAGAATGTTCCAAATCGGCGATGGTTCTAGCTACTTTTAAAATGCGGTCATAAGCACGAGCTGATAAATTCAACCGTTCCATTGCCGTTTTTAACAGTTGCATAGAGTCATCATCTAACCGACAGTGCTTTCTGATCTGTTTCGTATTCATTTGTGCATTATAATGCACTTTATCTGACTCCTTAAAACGCTTGGTTTGAATTTCTCTAGCTGCTGTTACACGCTTTCTAATATCAACTGATGACTCCGCTTTTCTATCGTCCGAAAGTTTTTCAAAAGGCACAGGAGTAACTTCAATATGAATATCTATTCGATCTAACAATGGTCCTGAAATCTTACTTAAATAACGTTGCATCTCGGCTGGTGATGATGTTACTGGAGCATCCGGATCATTAAAATAACCTCCTGGACTCGGGTTCATACTGGCAACTAACATAAACGACGAAGGGTATGTCACTGTAAATTTTGCTCTGGAAATTGTTACTTCTCTATCTTCCAATGGTTGACGCATCACCTCCAAAACTTCTCTTTTGAATTCTGGCAATTCGTCTAAAAATAAAACACCATTATGCGACAATGAAATCTCACCAGGCTGCGGATAACTACCACCTCCTACTAAAGCGACGTTCGAAATGGTATGGTGTGGACTTCTAAATGGCCGTTGTGACATTAACCCTGTGTTATCCTTAACACGTCCAACTACGGAATGTATTTTAGTCGTTTCTAAAGCTTCGCTTAAGGTCATTGGCGGTAAAATACTTGGTAAACGCTTTGCCAACATGGTTTTTCCAGCTCCAGGCGGACCAATTAAAATAATATTATGACCTCCAGCTGCTGCAATTTCCATGCAACGCTTAATACCTTCTTGACCTTTTACATCAGAAAAATCAAACTCCGGATAATTAAGTTGTTTTTCAAACTCGGCTCGTGTATCAATTATAGTTTGTTCTAGTTTTTCTCCTTTATCAAAAAAATTGATTACTTGTCCAATGTTCTCTACACCAAAAACTTCAAGGTCATTCACTATAGCTGCTTCTTTGGCATTTTGAATAGGAAGAATAAACCCCTTAAACCCTTCCTCTCGTGCTTTAATAGCAATAGGCAAAGCACCTTTAATAGGTTGCAAAGAACCATCCAATGACAATTCTCCCATTATAAGATAATCTTCTAAATGTTCAGTCTGAATTTGATTGGATGCGGCTAAAATTCCAATAGCCAAAGTTAAATCGTATGCACTTCCCTCCTTCCTTAGATCCGCTGGAGACATATTTATAATAATTTTCTTGCCAGGGATTTTATATCCATTGTTTTGCAATGCCGCTGCTATGCGATAGTTACTTTCTTTTATGGCATTATCCGGCAATCCTACCAGATGATATCCAATGCCTTTATCAACATTTACTTCAACTACCACTGTCGAGGCTTCAACACCAAACACGGCACTAGCAAAAACTTTTTTCAGCATAAATACTTATTTTTTTAAAAGTAATAAAAAATGCTTTAAATGAAATTTTAGCGTTATATTTGATTAGATATAACGATTGAATATGATTTCCGTTGAACAAGCACTAGATATCGTAAAAAACGCTAGTAAAACAACCCTTAATTCAGAGACAGTTAATATCAATAATGCTTTGAATTTTGTGTTGGCTTCAGATATCTTCTCTCCCATCAGTATGCCTCCATTCAGACAATCTGCTATGGATGGCTACGCGCTCAATTTACATGATGACTTAAAGTATTATGTTAAAGGTGAAATTAAAACTGGCGATAATCTGAATACGCATCTAAAACCTGGTGAAGCCGTCAGAATATTTACCGGAGCTCCTGTTCCTGATTCTGCCAATGCAATTATTATGCAAGAAAAAACAACGGTTAAAAATGCTATATTAGTATTATCTGAACCTATTAAACCCAACGCAAATATCAGGCCTTTAGGCGAACAGGTTTTTAAAGACGATTTAGCTCTAAAAAAAGGAGCCAAGTTGGTGCCTGCTGCAATTGCATACTTAACCTCATTAGGTATTACAGAAGTTACTATTTACAAAAAACCAACGGTTGCCATAGTGGTTACAGGAAATGAATTAGCCGAAGCTGGTAAACCCTTGCGCTATGGGCAGATTTACGAAAGTAATGCCATTATGCTAAAATCTGCTTTAGAAAAAGCTGACTATAAGGATGTAACAATTAGTAAGGTTGAAGATAATTATAATAGTACTCTACTATTATTAAGCGAAGTCATTAATAAAAGTGATGTGGTTTTGATTTCTGGAGGAATTTCTGTCGGTGATTATGATTTTGTTGGGAAAGCACTCAACGAAATCGGTGTTAATGAACTTTTTTACAAGGTGAAACAAAAGCCAGGCAAACCTTTATTTTTTGGTAAAAAAGACGAAAAACTAATTTTTGCACTACCTGGAAATCCAGCTGCTGCTTTAAGTTGCTTCTATATTTATGTGCTTACTGCTTTAGAATACTTTAGAGGAAACACAAACTTTTCATTGCCTAGAGTCCAGGCGCAATCAAACTCGAACTTCGTTAAAAAAGGAGATCGCGCCCAATTTTTAAAAGCCATATACTATAATGGAAAGGTGACTATTTTAGAAGGACAAAATTCTTCTATGCTTCATACATTTGCTTTAGCCAATGCACTAGTTTATTTACATAAAGATTTATTACATATAAAAAAAGGCGATCTTGTTGAAACCATACTATTACCAATACAATAAAGATTATGGATTATAAAATTAAAAGTAGAATTTGGATTGAAGCGGATGGCAAAATATTATTAGGTGAAGGCCGAATAAGTTTACTAAAAGCTATAGATGAAACGGGTTCGCTTTCAAAAGCGGCAAAATTAATTGGTATGTCCTACAAAAAAGCATGGTCGTTGATAGATGCAGTTAATAAGCGTGCAGAAATGCCAGTAACAACATCTAGTATTGGCGGTAAAGGTGGTGGTGGCGCAGAGCTCACTGAATACGGAAAATCTCTAGTAGAAACTTTTGAAACCATAAATAAAAATTGTTGGGCTTTTTTGGACAATCAAATAAAACAATCCAAACTTAAATGATTTTAGAAATTGAGCATATTTGGCCATTCCTACTAATGCTTCCAATAGTTGCCTTTTTGTATGCAAGTGTTGGGCATGGTGGTGCCAGCGGTTATTTAGCCCTAATGGCTATTTTTTCGTTTGCTCCTGAAACCATGAAGCCAACAGCTCTGCTACTTAACTTATTTGTTTCAGGTATAGCATTTTATCATTACAGTAAAGCTGGATTTTTTAATAAAAAGTTGTTTTTGTCTTTTGCCATTGCTTCAATTCCATTGGCTTTTATAGGCGGTATGATTGAAATTGAAGCCACTATTTACAAAAGAATTTTAGCCGTATTGCTAATTTTTGCCATTTTAAAAACGCTGAACGTATTTGGAAAAGAAAGCGAACAGATAAAACACGTAAAGCTTTGGCAAGGATTAATTATTGGTGGAATAATTGGTTTTTTCTCTGGGTTGATTGGTATTGGCGGTGGCATTATACTTACTCCATTAATCTTATTATTACATTGGGGAAACATGAAAGAAGCGGCTGCAGTTTCGGCGTTGTTCATTTGGGTAAATTCAGCAGCTGGATTAATTGGACAAGTAACAAGTGGTGTTGAAATTTCATCACAAGCATTTATATTAGTGGCTATCGCATTATTTGGTGGTTTTTTTGGTAGCTATTATGGCAGTAAAAAGTTTAATAACAAAGCATTAAGACAACTACTGGCAACCGTATTGATAATAGCAGCAATTAAATTGTTTTTTGCTTAATGAATCACAATAACATAACTGGAATATTATTAGCTGGAGGCAAAAGTTCAAGAATGGGCACAGATAAAGGCATGATAAATTTTAATGGCAAAACCTTTGTCCAACATATTATCGATGCCATGCAACCATTAGTTAGCGATGTATTCATTGTTAGCGACAATAAAGAATATGACAAACTAGGCTATTTAAGGGTAGACGATAGCATAAAAAACTCAGGTCCATTAGCTGGATTATATGCTGGCTTAAAGTACACTAAAACTGATTATAATTTAGTTTTAAGTTGTGATATTCCACTTATTGATACTGAAATTTTAAAGGTCTTGACGCGTTCAGATTACACCAATTACGATGTCGTACAAATACAAAGTGGAGAGAAAACCATGCCCTTAATAGCCTTATACCATAAACGCTGTGCGAATAAATGTTTAGAGTTAATACAAAATGATGAAAGGCGACTTCGTAAAGCTGTCAATCAATTACATACAAAATCAATTGTAATTGATTTCCTTTGGAAGGAAAGGATAAAAAATATAAATACTAAAGAAGATTTAAAAGATATAAACTATGCGATTAAACATTAAATATTTTGGACTAATTGCAGAACTCACCTCTTGCAGTGAAGAGCAATTAGAATTTGAAGGAACGAAAGTAGAGGAAGTTATTGAATTATTAAATACCAAATACCCTGATTTGAAATCTAAAGATTTTCAAGTGGCACAAAATCGTGAAATTGTTTCATTAAAATCACCTGTAACAGGTGGCGACATAGCATTGTTACCACCCTTTTCTGGAGGCTAAAAATGGAGAGATATAGCAGACATATCATTTTATCAGAAGTAGGCCAAGTAGGTCAAGACAAACTTAATGCTGCGAAAGTACTTGTTATTGGTGCAGGTGGTTTGGGCTGCCCAGTACTTCAATATTTAGTAGCAGTAGGAATAGGAACCGTTGGAATAGTTGATTTTGACACTGTTAATATATCAAATCTTCAAAGACAAGTATTATATGGAAACTCTACACTCGGAGAAAATAAAGCTATAGCAGCAAAATCCAGTTTATCCGATTTAAACCCAACCATAACAATTAATGCGTATACTGACAAACTAGACACCAATAACGCTATAGAGCTTTTTGATAAATATGATATTATTGTTGATGGTACTGATAATTTTGCAACACGTTATCTTATTAACGATGCAGCTATTTTAAACAATAAACCTAGTGTTTATGGTGCCATTTACAAATTTGAAGGACAAGTATCCGTTTTTAATTACAATAATGGACCAAGTTATCGCTGTCTGTTCCCTACTCCACCAAAAGAAGGTTCTATCGCTAATTGTTCCGAAGTTGGCGTGCTAGGTGTGTTACCAGGCATTATAGGGACCATGATGGCCAATGAAGTCATAAAAATGGTATTGAATTTTGACGGTGTGCTTTCAGGAGAGCTATTATGCTATAATTCACGTAACACTGAAATTTCAAAATTAACAATAACAAAAAAACAAGAGGAATTCAACAAGATAATGGCAAATCCTGATTTACTTCATTTAAAAGTTGACCAAGCATGTCATTTTACAATTAATGAAATAACTTCAGAGAAATTATCACAATTAGAAAACGTTCAATTAATCGATGTCAGAGAACCTCACGAGCAACCTAAACTAGATATGAATAAAAGTATTCGAATTCCGTTAAGCACATTTGAAAACAATTTGAATTTAATTGATAACTCGAAAACTATAATTATTTATTGTCAATCTGGAATACGCAGTAAAAAAGCTGTTGAAATATTGTTAAATCTAGGTTTTACCAATTGTTACAGCCTTAAAGGTGGCGTTATGAGTTTAATTGAAAAACAATCGATATGAAAGATAAAAAAATAAAAAACGTATTTAAAGAAGGTGCTATTTCTTCAGAATTTATTGGAGAATCTATCGCGAAGCACCAATCAAAAATAAGTATTGGTGCACATAACATTTTTTTAGGTCAAGTTCGTGCAGATGAAATTGATGGCAAAGCGGTTTCAGCAATAGAGTACACAGCTTACGAAGATATGGCAAATGAAAAATTCCATGAAATCAGAGAAGCTACTTTTGAAAAATTCAATTTAACCTGTATGCATATTTATCACAGTTTAGGCACTGTAAAAGTAGGTGAAATTTGCTTGTTTGTGTTTGTGTCTTCTCCTAGACGAAAAGAAGTGTTTAAAGCTTTAGAATATGTAGTAGAAGAAATTAAAGTAAAAGCTCCTGTATTCGGAAAAGAAATCTTTGAGGACCAATCACATCAATGGAAAGTAAATTCATAAATCAGAAATCAAAAATAAATGGTCGACATCACACATAAAATAAATACCTTAAGAATAGCTACAGCACTAGCTGTGGTCAAAGTCAGTAAACCCGAAACCATTCAGGCTATTGAGAATGACACTGTACCCAAAGGCAATGTATTTGCCATGAGTAAGGCTGCAGGGTTATTAGGCGTTAAAAAAACACCAGATATTTTACCCGATTGTCACCCTTTACCTATTGAATATGCGGGCATTGAGTATGAAATTAATGAACTTGAAATAACCGTTACCTGTACTATAAAAACCATTTACAAAACTGGTGTTGAAGTTGAAGCCATGCATGGTGCTTCGGTGGTAGCTTTGAATATGTACGATATGCTTAAACCCATAGATAAAGGTGTTGAAATTCATCATATAAAACTACTTAATAAGAAAGGTGGGAAATCTGATTTTAAGGATCGTTTGAGAGAAAAACTTACCGCTGCCGTTATTGTTTGTTCTGATACCATTTCAAAAGGTCAAAAAGAAGATAAAGCCGGTAAAGCTATTATTGAAAAGTTAGAAACTTGTCATGTTAGCGTATCAGACTATATTATTATTCCTGATGAAAAAGACACGATTCAAGAAAAAGTTAAACAATATGAAAGCCAAAGTATTAATCTCATCATATTCACTGGTGGAACAGGCTTATCAGGAAGAGATGTAACGCCAGAAGCACTAGAAGGATTAATAGAGCGTAAAATCCCAGGCATTGAGGAAGCCATAAGAAGTTACGGGCAAGACAGAACCCCTTATTCTATGTTATCTAGAAGCGTTGCAGGAACAATTAACAACACATTGGTATTGGCGTTACCTGGATCTACAAATGGTGCCAAAGAATCTATGGATGCCATATTTCCTGCGGTATTACATGTTTTTGGAATTCTAAAAGGTGCAAGACACAACTAATGAATACAAACAACAACATATTACAGGATAGCTTTGGTAGGCAGCATACTTACTTAAGGGTTTCGTTAACGGAGCTCTGTAATTTACGATGTACATATTGTATGCCCGCTGAAGGTATTCAATTGTCTCCGAGAAGTCATATCATGAGTTACGACGAAGTCTATGAAATTGCCAAAACGTTTGTAGATCATGGTGTAACAAAAATTCGGTTAACAGGTGGAGAACCTTTGGTTAGACGCGATGCAGATATCATTCTTAAAAAACTATCCACATTGCCTGTTGAGTTGTCTATAACTTCAAATGCTGTAATTATTGACCGTTTTATTGATATACTAAAGTCATGTAACATTAAGAACATCAACGTGAGTTTAGATTCTCTCAATGCCGAAAAATTTAAAACCATTACACGACGAAACGATTTTGAAAAAGTCTATAGTAATATTATGCTTTTGATTAAAGAAAGTTTTAATGTTAAACTAAATGCTGTTTTAATTAAAGGATTCAATGATAATGAAATTATTGATTTCATTAAACTCACTAAAGAACTACCGATTTCTGTTCGATTCATTGAGTTTATGCCTTTTGACGGTAATAAATGGGACAAAGCCAAAATGGTATCTTATGCAGAAATTATGGAGATAGTCTATACAAATTTCAACGAAAAAGAAATTATACGAATACAAGATGCACCAAACGATACGTCTAAAAATTATATCATTAAAGATTACAAAGGGTCGTTTGCCATTATCAGTTCAGTGACTAATCCGTTTTGTGATAGTTGTAATCGTATTCGTTTAACAGCAAACGGACGCTTGAAAAACTGCCTATTCTCTTCTTCAGAATCTGATTTATTAACCCCATTACGGGAAGGAAAACCTATTGAACCTATTATTAAAAAAGCCATTCAATCGAAATTTAAAATGCGAGGTGGTATGGATACACAAGAAAAATTAGAGCAACCTGATTTGCATGGCAACAATAGGAGTATGATAACTATTGGTGGTTAGCTTTATATAAGGAGTTGTAATCTTCTAAAGTATCTAAATCTGCCATATAATCTTTGGCATCTATTGCAATAACGTTATCACGGTTTTGTTTAATGATGGATTTAGCTCCTCGATCACCGTCCAGATCTATTAAATGCTTAAAATAATGTCTATCAAATAAGGCAGGAACACCTAGCCTCTTGCTTTCATAAGCAGAAGCAATAATCTGCTTTTTACCTTTACTAAACGTTTCAATAACTGTTGTATAATGCAAAACAGGTATTAATGGTTGATCGGCTAAAGCAATCATAACACCTTCACAGTCATTACATAGTTTTTGAATAGCACTCAAACCAGTTGAAATAGAAGAACCCATGCCTTTATTGTAGTCCGCATTATATACTATATCAATACTATGATGTTTAATTTTTGACTCTATCATGCCATAATTTGATCCTAGTACAACAATTATTTTCCCTTGTGGAATCTGTGAAAGCGTTTTAATAATGTCATCTAATAAAAAAGATGTTCCCCAAGGTAATAACTGTTTAGGTTGTCCCATTCTAGACGAACGACCTGCTGCTAAAATAAGAGTGGCAATATTTGACATAAATCAAGCTAATCTAAACAATTTAAGAATGAATTCCGTCCTGCTTTACTTTAAGCGGTATAGGCGTTTGATTTCGTACTTCAGACAAAATTTCTGAAATTATAGAAATAGCAATTTCTTGAGGGGTTTCTGCTCCAATATTTAATCCGGCTGGACCATGAATACGTTCTACAAATTTGTCATCAATATTTGGGCAATATTCCAGTAAATCAGATAGTAATTTTTCCCTGCGCTTTTTAGGTCCTAATAAACCTATATAACTTGGTTGGCTGTCCTTTAACTCTATCAAATACTTTAAATCGTTAGCGTAATTATGAGACATGATTACAACAGCGGTTTCGTCATCAATTGAATTAAACTCTAAAGCATCTGGTGAAACGGAGTAAAATGCCGTAGCACCAGGAAAGTCAGAAATTGTTTTAGATTCTAATGGTCCGGAAACCACAGTTACTTCCCAACCATTAAAATTGGCTAATTGACATAGTGCTACCGCATCATGCTCTGCACCAAAGATCATCAACTTAAAGCAAGGTGGTAGTATCTCTGAAAATATAGAACGTGATTGTTCAGCAACTACAAAATTAGATAGTTTGTTAATGCCATTTTCAAACTTTATAATACTACCAATACCTGCGAATATGCCTTGTTGTTTTTTGTAATAGGATTTTATACTAAACGGTTTTCTGCTTTTTAAATGCGAATTCAAAGTTTCCAAACAATCTAAATCAGGTTGAAATAGCTCAATTAAAATATACAAGACTCCTTCACATCCTAGACGATATCTGCCGTCATAAGTCATCATTTTTGCTTTACCTGTTTTAAAAACAGATTGTGCTTCACGTTTAATGTCTTTTTCTACACAGCCACCACTTACAGCTCCAATAATTTTACCGTTTTCAAGGATAAGCATACGTACACCTGGTTTTCTATATGATGAACCATCTAATGCTACTACTGTAGCTAAAACGGACCTTAACCCAGACTTATTTGCACGTTTATAAGCTTCAACTATTTGTTTAAATTCAAAAGTCATAATGAAAATGCTATTAAGCTTTTAAGGCTTCTGGCTTAAAATATTTCATAAATGGTTGCTTATAAAGTCTTTGACCTGTAGCAGCATATATCGCATTAGCAACTGCTGCACCAACTGGAGGCAATGTAGGTTCACCTAATCCTGTAGGAGCAATATCACTCTTAACAAAATGCACATCCACATATGGTGTTTGGTTCATTCTAATCAGCTGATAGGAATTAAAATTACTGGATTGCGGTACCCCATCTTTAAAAGTTAATTCGCCATACATCATATGGCCTAACCCATCAATAACACCTCCTACCACCTGATTTTGTGCCCCAAGTGGATTAACTACTACGCCACAATCTACAGCAACCGTGACCTTTTTAACAACAGGATATCCATTTTCCATTTTAATATCTGCAACTTCAGCCACATGTGTGTTATGGCAATAATAAACCGCAAAACCTTGATAAATATCTTCAGGAGTTTTTCCCCAATTTGATTTATCAACTGCAAGGTCAATTACGCCTTCTAGTCGTTCAGGACTGTATTGAATGCGCTCATCTGTAGTTCCTTTTACATTTTGCAATAAATCTTTATGTAATTGAATTCGATCAATTTTAAGTTCTTCAGCTAATTCATCAAAAAAACTTTGCTCAGCACTAGCTAAGAAATTGGTAATTGGTGCGCGCCAAGCTCCAGCCGTTATATTACTATTCACTTGAGCAATATCATATTTATAATTCTCAATAGCTCCAGCTGGAAAGAAATTCGACATTTGAGGCCAACTATTTCCATTAATACAAGCTTCTTTTAAATGATAACCAGTCACCTTATTATCTTTTATAGATGCAGAAAATTTGTATTTTGTTGGTGGACGATAAATGCCTGTTGTCATATCGTCTTCTCGCGACGAAATCACCTTTACAGGTTTTCTAATAGCATCTGAAATTTCAGCTGCTTCATATACAAAATCGCCATATAAACGTCTTCCAAAACCACCTCCCATTCGTGTCATTTCTAAATAAATATCCTCTTTATTACGATCTAATAATTTTGAAACTGTGTCAGCAGAACCTTCGGGCGTTTGAATTGGACCAACTAAATGAATTTTATCATCTGTTACGTTGGCAAAGAAATTCATAGGCTCTAAACAATTATGAGGCAAAAATGTTGATTCGTAAGTCCGCTCAAGAATATTGTCTGCATTAGAAAAGGCTTGTTTTACATCACCATCTTCTCGAAGCGTATTGAAATCTCCACTATCTATAACTTTTGCTAATTCTTGACTATGATATTCTGAACTTTCAAGCGGACTCGTATTCTTCCAAATGGCTTTTATAGCTTTTTTTCCTTTAAATGCCGACCAAGTAGAGTTGGCAATAACAACAACTTTATCACTAGATCCAATGTTTACTGACCAATGAAGATCTTCTTTTTTTAACAATTCTCTTACCTTTTCTCCAATGGTAACTACATCAATTACACCCTCAATAGTTCTTGCCGCAGAATCGTCAAACGATTCTAATTCTTGGCCAAAAGCAGGTGGTCGCAACACACAGGCATACACCATACCCTCTTCCTTATAATCCAAACCAAATAATGGTTTTCCAGTTATAATCTCATCAATATCAACATTGTTCTTACCTTGACCAATAATATTAAAATCTTTAGGGTCTTTTAAGGTTACCTTTTCTGGAACTTCTAAAGTAGCAGCCTCATTAACAACATCACCATAACCCAAAGTTTCTCCACTAACTTTATTGGTAATCAATCCTTGCTTGGCCGAACAATCTGTAGCATCTACACCCCATTTTGTAGCCGCCGCATTAATCAGCATTTGTTTAGCAGTAGCTCCTGTTTGTCTTAATGGCTCCCAAGCCAGACTAATAGACCGACTACCTCCAGCCATTTGTCTTTTAAAATTTTTAGTATCTAACGGCGCTTGTTGTACATAAACATCTTCCCATGGTATATCTAATTCTTCAGCTACAAGCATAGGCATGGACGTTTTTACCCCTTGTCCTATTTCTGGGTTTGGTGAAAATATGGTTACTTTCCCTTCTGGAGATATTTTTATGTAGGCATTAAAATCATTATAATTTAACTGACTTAAGTCTATTAATTCTTTAGGCGGTACAACGTCATCTTTACACGCGGTAAATAAATTAAATCCAATGAGCATACCACCACTGGCAAGAGCAGACGTTCGTATGAACGCTCTTCTACTAAACTGTATTTGGTTTGATTTTTTCATTTGGATGTAATTTATTTAATTTTACTAGCCGCTACTTCAATAGCCTTTTCTATACTGTTGTAAGAGGCACATCTACACAAATTATCTTTCATAGCACTTCTAATTTCAGATTTATTTGGATTCGGATTATTTTCTAAAAATGCTGAAGCTGTCATAATTTGTCCTGCTTGACAATAACCACATTGTGGTACATCTATTTCTTTCCATGCAGCTTGAACAGGATGATTCCCGTTTTCTGAAAGCCCTTCGATTGTGACTATTTCAGAACCTTGTAAACGTGAAACTGTCGTTACACAACTTCGAGTTGCAACACCATCGATATGAACCGTACAAGCTCCACATTGTGCGATACCACATCCAAATTTCGTTCCTACAAGATCTATATGATCACGTAATACCCAAAGCAATGGCGTATCGGATTCTACTTCAACGGTATGAAGTTTACCGTTAACTTTAAGGTTATAAGTTGGCATAAAATATGAGTTTAATTAGTAAGAAATTCAACATTTGATTTGGAATCTCTTCAAGATACAAAAATTATAAACCCAATATTTTTTTTAACGAATAATTATAATTAGCAAGTTCTATATTAGCTCCTTTTTGTATTTACCTTTACTCTTTCTTATCCTTACAGCCACTACTTTATATTCTGGGCACATAGCTTCAGAATCATGAACATCACCCGTAATATTATTAATCATTATATCTGGAAAGTGGAATGTGGTACTCAATATACCTTGCTTTACTTCATCAGTAATTCTAGCTTTTACATCTACCTTACCTCTAGGCGATTCTAAACACACAAAATCACCTTCATTAATTAAATGTGTCTTGGCATCTTCAGGGTGAATCATCAAATAATCATCTTGTAGAATTTGTTCATTGGCTGTTCTACGCGTCATAGCACCACAGTTATAATGTTCTAACTCACGATTGGTAGTCAAAATATAAGGATAATCTTTAGCATGTTCTTTCAGCTCAACAGTTTCTTCCCATGGGTTAAATTCAAACTTCCCTAAACCTCTTTTAAATTCGGTTTTATGCAAAATTTGTGTGTCTTTTCCATCTGGTGAAACAGGCCATTGCAAACCGTTAATACCAAGTCTATCCCATTTTATACCAGCAAAAAATGGAACAATTTTAGATATTTCCTCCAACATACCATCTGGAGTATAATCAGGTTGCTTATAACCCATTCTATTCATGATATCGACAATTATCTGCCCATCTGGTTTAGAACCCTCAATAGGCTTAACAACTTGTCTAACTGCTTGTACACGTCGTTCTCCGTTAGTGAATGTCCCTGATTTCTCTAAAAACGAAGCTCCAGGTAAAATCACATCAGCATATTTTGCCGTTTCTGTCATAAACAGCTCTTGCACAATCACTAAATCTGTAGATTGCAAGGCTTTAATTACTTTTTGAGTGTTAGGGTCGGTTTGTACAACATCTTCACCTATAATCCAAATAGCTTTTAATTTTCCATCTAGCGCAGCATCAAACATTTCTGGAATTTTATAACCAATGTGTTTTGGAACGTCTACACCATAGAATGCATTATATTTTTTGTTGACCTCATCATTGGTAACATCTAAATAACCTGCACCTTGATGCGGCTGTACTCCCATATCTGCAGATCCCTGGACATTATTTTGACCACGAAGAGGATTTACTCCCACTCCTCGCCTACCAATGTTTCCAGTCATAAGTGCTAAATCTGCTATTTGCATGACTGTAAAGGTGCCTTGAGAATGTTCAGTAACCCCTAATCCGTGAAATGACATAGCGTTTGGTGCTGAAGCATAAGCAATAGCTGCTGCTCTAACTTCTTCCCGAGTAACTCCAGAAACGGCTTCAATTTTATCTAAATCAATGGATAGTAATTCTTTTTTAAAATCTTCAAAACCTTCTGTTCTACTTTCGATAAAATTAGTATCAACAAGATTTTCTGTTATGATATAGTACATCATCATGTTTAAAACCGCTACGTTTGTTCCTGGTCTTAATGCTATATGATAATCTGCATATCTAGCTAATTCGGTTCGTCTTGGATCTAAAACAATGGTAACATTATCCGATTTCATGGCAAACTGTTTCAGTTTAGCTCCTGTTACTGGGTGGGCATCTGTCGGGTTTGCTCCAATTACCATAATGCAATTGGTGTCTTTTAAATCATCAATAGAATTTGTTGCTGCTCCAGTACCAAACGTACGTTGCATACCTAATGCCGTTGGTGAATGACACACTCTAGCACAACCATCAATATTATTAGTATTAATAACAGCACGGAAAAACTTCTGCATCAAATAATTTTCTTCATTAGTGCAGCGTGATGACGAAATTCCGGCCATGGAATCTGGTCCAAATTCTTCTTTGAAACCGGTTAGTTTTTCAGCTATGTAATCGTAAACTTCATTCCAAGACACTTTTTCAAACTCACCATTGCGCTTGATCATTGGAGAATTTAAGCGTTCTGGGTGATCATAAAACTTAAAGGCATAACGCCCTTTTAAACAGGTATGTCCTTGATTGACTTCAGCGTCATAAGGTGCTTGAATACTTAATATTTCACCATTATGGGTAGAAACTTCAAGATTACAACCTACCCCACAATAGGTACAAATCGTTCTTGTTTTTTCAGTGGCTTGAATGGCTTTGGATTGAAACACATCGGATATTGCAGATGTAGGACACGCCTGTGAACACGCACCACAACTCACACAGTCTGAATCCATAAACGAATCGTCAAAGCCTTTAATAATTTTTGAATCGAAACCACGCCCAGACATGCTTAAAACAAATTCACCCTGAACTTCGTCACAAGCACGAACACAGCGATAACAATTAATACATTTTGACAAATCTGATGTCATGTAAGGGTGACTTAAATCTTTTGATCTATCTAAATGGTTATCCCCTTCTGGATAGCGTACTTCTCGAATTCCAACTTGAGCTGCAACAGTTTGCAATTCACAATTCCCATTAACCTCACATGTCAAGCAATCCAATGGATGATCGGTTAATACCAATTCCACTATATTTTTTCGCAATGCTTTTACAGACTCCGTACTGGTATAAATGTATTGACCTTCGATGACTGGCGAATGACATGACGCCATTGTTTTAACCGGACCATTTTCTTCTAAAGCTACCTCTACACTACAAACCCTACAAGAACCAAAAGGATCTAGATTAGGAGCATCACACAAGGTTGGAACAATATGTTTTTCCTTATAACGACGAATAAACGACAGCATCGTTTCACCTTCAACAATTTCAAATTCCTGATTATCTATATAGGCTGTTTTACTCATAATTGTCTAATTAAAATACGGTTTTAATTCATCATCAAAATATTGCATGGCATTACGTACTGGTAACGGAATCCCACCACCGTGAGCGCATAGAGAACCTTCTTCTAAAGTCGTTAATAAGTCAGTAAATAGTTTTCTATCTATTTTATAATCTGAATTTAATGCTTTTTCAGATAACTCATGTCCTCGTTTTGTCCCTAATCGGCAAGGGAAACATTTTCCACAACTTTCATACGCTGCAAAATCGAATAAATGCTCAATAAATTTCATGATTGGGTAATCTTCAGGTACCGAAACAACTGAAGCATGACCCAATAAAAATCCTTCATTTGAAAAGGATTCAAAATCGAGCGTTAAATCGTCTATTTTTGATACGGGTACTAAACCTCCTAATGGCCCTCCTATTTGTAAGGCTTTGACATCTTGCTTGAAACCTCCACCTAATTCGTTAACAACAACTGATAGTGGTGTTCCCATTTCTACTTCGTACATACCAGGATTATTAAAGAAACTATCTAGCGATACTAATTTTGTTCCTGAAGATCGTTCGGTACCGATGTTTTTCCATGCTTGACCACCATTAGAAATAATGTAATGCAGAGCTGCTAGAGTTTCCACATTATTAACTGTTGTTGGCTTGTTGAACAAACCTTTTTGTGCTGGAAAAGGTGGTCTAACACGTACTTCAGGACGTTGACCTTCAATTGAATTTATTAAAGCTGTTTCCTCTCCACAGATATAAGAGCCTTGCGCTTGTATAATTTTAAACTGAAAGTTAAAACCACTTCCATTAATATCTTCTCCAATAAGTCCCATATCTTGAATATCATCAATTGCTTTTTGAACAATTTCAACAGCTTCAGGATATTCTGCTCTAATATAAAGGATGCCATAGTTAGCATGTGCTACATATCCAGAAATAAGCATACCGAACAATACAGCATGCGGCTGATGCTCTAACAAATAACGATCTGAATAGGCTCCTGGATCACCTTCATCCGCATTACAAATAATGAACTTGGTCTTGTTTTCAACATTTCTGCAAAACTGCAATTTCATTCCCATAGGAAATCCTGCACCACCACGACCACGCACATTAGAAGTTTTTATTTCCTGCAACACATCAGCAGAATCTTTTTTAAGTGCCTCTAAAAATGGCTGATAGTAATCTTTAATATTAGTGAATGGCTTGGTTAATATTTGTTTTCCATTTGCTTTAACATTATAGTTATCCTGATTTAAGTTTGAGTCAGAATCAATGATATGCTCCAAATTATTCAAAGCTTCACCAGAATAATTTTTTCCATTATAATGAAATGCTGAATTTTCATGACAACGTCCTAAACAAGTCATGTGTCCTATTTCATCAGTTTCAAAATGATTTTTTAGTGAATCAATAACTTTTTCTTGAGTGCCAGCACATACACAAGCTGTACCGTTACAGACATAAGCCTTCTTGCCTTTATTTTCTGGTTTTAAGAAATCATAAAAACTAGCGGTTCCAAAAGCATTAGCTTTACCTATAAGAAAGTCATCAGCCAATTTGGCCATAGCCTCTTCACTTGGCGCACCTTCGGGTTTGGCTAAATTGCCCAACTTATCAAACAGGCTTTCATTAACACCTTTTCTTCCTAATAGTTCACTTAAATTATCTGACATATTTTTTTAACTCGCTTTAGTTTTTGTTGTACTATTTTTAGTGCGTTCGGGATGTGAATAACAAGTTGCACGTTCATCTCTACAAAATGCAAATAAGGTTATACCCAACTCCTTGGCATAATCTACAGCCAAAGATGAAGGCGCTGATACTGCTGCTAAAAACGGAATTCGGGCTTTAAAACACTTAATAATGATTTCATACGAAATACGACCACTCACGGTCATGATTTTGGCTTCTTGCAACTGATTGGAATTTATTAATTTCCCAACAACTTTATCCACAGCATTATGCCTACCGATATCTTCCATAGAACACAACAAATGTCCATTTATGGTAAATGCAGCTGCTGCATGGGTGCCACCAGACTTATTAAACGCATGTTGTTTAACCTTCATCTTGTCAAAAAGCTGATGTATTATGGAGATATCTATCTTTTTATTGTCGTCGATGGTTTTACCAATAAACGCCAAATCATTTAATTCGGTTTTGCCGCAAATTCCACACGAAGACACCGACAACAAACTCCTACTATTAGCATATCCATCACCTAATTTATCTTCGGGTATGTCTAAATTAACTATGGTGACTACACCATTATCATTTTCCTTTTTTAATATTAATTCAGGACTATAAGCTAAATCAGTAATTAAATCTTCGGAGTGCAATAAGCCTCTCACTAAACTAGCATCGTCTCCTGGTGTGCGCATAGAAACTGTAAAAGGCTTATTGTTGATGTCAATTTGCAAAGCTTCTTCAACAGTAAGACTATCAACCGTCTTATCTATAGAAGCTTTATCAAACTTTTTGCCTTCGTATTTACGCGTCGCCATGGGTTTATTACTTAACCTTTCAATTAATATATAAAGTTAACGAAAAAGACTTCATGATTATGTTAAAGCCTTTTTGAAATTAGGATTTAGAACAATCCTGAAATATTACCATCGTTATCAATACTAATTTTCTCTGATGCTGGATGAGCAGGAAGTCCAGGCATACGCATCATATCACCTGTTATAGGAATTAAAAATCCAGCACCTCTTGCTATTTCAATCTCTCTAACTGTAATGGTAAAACCTTTTGGTCGTCCTAAAAGCTTGGGGTCATCAGAAAGTGATTTCTGGGTTTTTGCCATACAAATTGGTAAGTTTTCAAGACCTAAATTAGCTATGGTTCTTAAATTTCGTTTGGCTAAAGCAGCATACTCAACATCATCAGCTCCATAAACTTTTGTGGCAATGGTTTTAATTTTATCTTCCACAGACATATCCCAATTATACAATGGCTTAAATTGAGAAGAACCTTCTTCAACAATATCAACAACATGTTGTGCCAAATCTAATGCGCCTTTTCCCCCTTTAGCCCAAACTTCGGCAACAGCCACTCTAATTCCCTGTGATTTAGCAAACTCCTGAATAATAGCTACTTCAGCGTCTGTGTCTGACACAAATTTGTTTATGGCTACAACAGGCGTAATTCCAAATTGTTTAACATTTTCAATATGCTTTTCAAGGTTTGGTAAACCCTTTTTTAATGCTTCTACATTTTCTTCAGTGAGATTTTTTAAATCAGCTCCACCATGATATTTAAGCGCTCGAATTGTTGCAGTTAAAACTACCGCTTTTGGCGACAACCCTGCACTTTGACATTTAATATCTAAAAACTTTTCAGCACCTAAATCAGCACCAAATCCAGCTTCAGTAACTGTGTAGTCTGAAAGTGACATTCCCATTCTAGTAGCTATAACCGAATTGGTACCTTGAGCAATATTGGCAAACGGTCCACCGTGAATAATAGCAGGATTGCCTTCAATAGTCTGCACCAAGTTTGGCTTAATGGCTTCTTTTAAAAGTGCAGCCATAGCACCTTGAACCTTGAGGTCTTTACAATAAATGGGTTCACGATCTTTAGTGTAACCAATGAATATATTTCCCAATCGTTCCTTTAAATTTTCTAAATCATCTGAAAGACACAAAATCGCCATAATTTCAGATGCAGCCGTAATATCAAATCCAGTCTCTCTAGGCACACCAGAGGTTGTTCCTCCTAACCCAATAACGATATTACGCAACGAACGATCATTCATATCCATAACTCGTTTCCAAGTAACAGTTCTTGGATCTAAACCAACGGAATTTGTTTTACTCTGAATATTATTATCTATAACAGCAGACAATAAGTTATGTGCCTTTTCTATAGCCGAAAAATCGCCTGTAAAATGTAAATTAATATCTTCCATAGGAAGCACTTGAGAATAACCGCCTCCTGTGGCTCCTCCTTTAATACCAAAAACTGGCCCTAAAGATGGTTCTCTTAATACAACTGTAGTTTGTTTACCTGATTGATTTAAACCTTCAGAAAGACCAATAGACATGGTTGTCTTACCTTCTCCTGCAGGAGTTGGAGAAATTGCAGTTACCAAAACAAGGTTGCTTTGTTTTACTTTTTCCTCATTAATGATTGATTGTGGTAATTTGGCCTTATACTTTCCATACATGTCAATATCATCAACATTTAAGCCCAACTTTTCTGCAATTTTACTAATATGTTCTAGTTGAATGTCTTTAGCTATTTCTTGATCTGTCATTGGTTTAATAGTTAGTTATGTTAATTTAAAAACAGAATGAAATATACTGCTTTTTATTCTATTGATAAAATCAATTTCATTATGAATTGGCAAAGAACTGCAAGGCTCGTTTTTCATTATAATAATGTTTGCCAAACAAATGAAAACCTACATGACCACCATGCTTTGGCATTTCTAAAAATAAATTATCGTTACTTTTTGCCTCCTTAACAGGATAACATTCAGGTGATAAAAAAGAATCGTTTAAGGCATTTATGATTAACGTTTTTGTTTTAATCATTGGTAAAAATTGAAGACTACTGGATTGCTTATAATAATCGAAAGCATCAATAAAACCATGTGCTTTTGAGGTATAGACATGGTCAAAATCTATTAAAGTTTTAATTGACTTTATGTCTTCAATATTCAGTATATCAGCGTGTTGCTTTTGTTTTATTTTTAACCTACCAACTAGATGCGCTTTAAATCTGTCATGATACGGTTTATTTTTCAAGGTATGCAGTTCTTTACACGAGCCGTGTAAATCACAGGGTACAGAAACAGCAATTCCGGCTTTAACTTCATTTGGAACGTTGTCTCGCTCTCCCAAATATTTTAATACCATATTACCTCCTAGGCTAAACCCTTTTAAATAAATTTCTGAATACGACCGAGTTTCTAAAATATGATTGATAATAGCATCCAAATCTTCAGTCGCTCCAGAATGATACGATCTATACTTTAAATTATCTTCTCCGCTACAACCTCTAAAATTCACGCAAACAGCATCAAAACCATTTTTATTGAATAGTTTGGCAGTTCCTGTCATATATGGCCTTTGGGCATTGCCTTCCAATCCGTGAAGTACTATAATTAATTTGGTTGTTTTCTCGGCTGAAAAACTCCAATCCAAATCTAAAAAATCATCATCAGGAAGCGTTATACGTTCACGTTCTTGTACAACACCATTCACACGTCTTATTAATCCTGAATAGACAGTAGAAACAAAACCGTTTCGAAAAAACACAGGTGCTTTATAGTCTGATTGAACTATCGGCATATTTAAACTTCTAGTGGTGTAAATTGAAATGCATTACCATCAAACAATCCTTTATCACTCAATTTCAAGGAAGGAATAACCAATAAGGCCATAAAGCTCAAGGTCATATACGGTGCTTTTAGAGTACTTCCCAATTGTTTTGCCATACGGTCTAATTCTGCATATTGCTTTCCTATAGTTTCAGCATCTTGATCACTCATAATGCCTGCTACAGGCAATGGGACAATTTTTTTATCAGAATCAGAAACCGCACAAATACCGCCTTTGTTTTCAATTATAAGATTTACAGCTTTGCATATAGATTCATCTGAAACACCAACAGCTATTATGTTATGTGAATCATGACCAACCGAACTGGCAATGGCTCCCGCTTTTAAACCAAAATTCTTGATAAAGGCTAATGCTTGAGGTTCGTTGTTATAACGGTTTACAACTGACATTTTTAAAACGTCCTTATCTATATTGGATACTAAATTACCGCTTTCAATTGTAGCAACTTCTATCAATTCATTAGTAATCAATTGGCCTTCTAAAGCTTCAATGACACGAATTTTTTCAGCAGAAGATTCAATTCTGAAATCTGAAACTTGCTTTTTGTTCGTATTGAAATTATTAAGAATCTCAAAAGGGGTTGACGGTATTTTGGATTCACCCTCATCAAAAACCAATTCACCATTAATATAGGTTTGTAGCGTTTTAAAGCTCTTTAAATCTTCAACCACAATACAATCTGCTTGATCTCCAACTTTTAGAAGACCGACGTCTAGATTATAATGCTTTATTGGATTCACACAAGCTACTTGAAGCACTTTAAAAACATTAATACCTTTGGCAACAGCTCTAGCGCATAATTGATTAATATGCCCTAACAATAAATCGTCTGGATGTTTGTCATCACTGCAAAACATCATGTTCTCATAATATTCTGGCAATAAATTTATGAGTGCTTCAAAATTCTTGGCAGCACTACCCTCCCGAATCAAGACTTTCATGCCCTTTTGAAGTTTTTCTAAACCCTCATTATAGGTAAAGCATTCATGATCGGTTGAAATACCTGCTGAAATATATTTGGTTAAATCGTCTCCCAAAACTCCAGGCGCATGCCCATCAACTGGTTTATTGTAATACTTTGCCCATTCTATCTTTTTTAATACTTCGGCATCGTTATAAATCACACCAGGATAGTTCATCATTTCGGCTAGATACTTAATCTCTGGATTTGCCATTAATTCCTTAATCCCTTCAGAATCAATCACAGCTCCAGCCGATTCAAAACTAGTTGCAGGCACACATGAAGGTGCGCCAAAATTAAATTTAAAAGGTGTTTGCTTACCGTTTTCAATCATAAACTCAACACCTTCAACTCCCAAAACATTAGCTATTTCGTGAGGATCTGAAACCGTTGCAACCGTACCATGTTTAACGGCTATTCTAGCAAACTCACTAGGCACCAACATAGAGCTCTCAATATGAATGTGGGCATCTATAAAACCAGGTAGAATATATGATTTTACATCGTGCTGACGTTCTACAATTTTAGAAATATTACCATTAGCAATAGTAATCTCTCCAGAGTATATTCTGCGATTAGGAATATCAACTATTTGACCTAATATTTTCAAAAGCTATTCTTCAAAACGTTCCAATCCTTTAATCAACCAATCATAATATTCATCTGCATCAGGTGTGTAAGCTGTTGTATGATTTAACAATTCCATATCATGGTTAAGAAGGACATAATATGGTTGTGAGTTATTTTTAAAATTTAAGGTTTGTAAGGTTGCCCATTTGTCACCAATAGTTTTTATACTTTTTAAAGTTCCATTGGCTTTTTTGAATTTAAACTGTTCGTCTTCTGGCAAAAACTTTCTATCATCAACATATAATGAAATGATTACAAAATCTTCATTTAAAACATCATATACTTTATCTTGACTCCAAACCTGTTCTTCCATTTTTCGACAATTAACGCAAGCCCAACCGGTAAAATCCAACATAATAGGTTTGTTTTCTGCTTTTGCTGCCTCTAAACCTGATTCTAAATCTTTATAACAGTTTAACGCCAAAGGACATTCCGATTCCTTTTCATAGAGACTATAGAACATTGGTGGTGGGAAACCACTTAGCAATTCTAAATTAGCATATTTAGTGTTTGTTAAACCAGGTAATAAATACACCACAAAGGCAAAAACCAAAACTATAAAACTCCATTTACTAAAGCTAATTTTTTGAAAAGGACCATCGTGTGGGAATCTAATTTTACCCAATAAATATAATAATAAGCCAATTCCTATAATAATCCAGAGGCCTATAAATACTTCACGCTTTAATAATCCCCAATGCTCAACCAAATCAGCATTAGAAAGGAATTTCAAGGCCAATGCCAATTCTATAAATCCTAAAACAACTTTCACGGTATTTAACCACCCTCCAGATTTTGGTAAAGAATTTAGCCATTTAGGAAACATGGCAAATAACGTAAATGGCAATGCCAAGGCTAATCCAAATCCACTCATGCCAAGTGTTAATTGCGTTGCGCCTCCATCACTAGACAGTGAACTTCCCAAAAGTGTTCCTAGTATTGGACCTGTGCACGAAAACGACACAATTGCCAAAGTTAAAGCCATAAAAAAGACACCAATCCAACCTCCAATTTTATTGGCTTTAGAGTCTAATGCATTACTCCAAGATGCTGGTAAGGTTAACTCGTAATAGCCAAAGAACGAAAATGCAAAAGCAATAAAAATAACAAAGAAAATAATGTTTAGTGTCACATTTGTAGAAACGTTATTTAGAATTTCTGGATCTAAAGAGTCTAAAACATGAAATGGCAAGCTCAATAAAAAGTAAATTAGAAAAATAAAGAATCCATAAAGCATGGCATTTGCCAATCCTTTTTTACCATCGCCAGAGCTTTTTGTGAAAAATGAAACTGTAAGTGGAATCATTGGAAATACACAAGGTGTTAACAAGGCAATTAAGCCTCCTAAAAATCCTAATAGGAATATCATGAAGTTACTTTTCTCCTTAACTTCTTCGGCTTCAAAATTATCCCAACCTGTTACATTTAAATTCAAGGCTTCAGAAAACGCCTGACTTTTCTCATCAACATTAACATCTGCTTTTAAGCTACTTGAACTACCATCAATAGGCGTGTAAAATGTTACTGTATTTGGAGGCAAACATCGAGTTTCATCACAAACCATAAAGAAAACTTCAGCAGGAATGGTTTTTAAACTCGCATCAGTTAATTTGATTTTTTGAACAAAACGCGCTTCATTAGAAAAGTACTTGATGTTCATATCGAACACTGGATCAAATACAGCTTTAGTTTCTGGCTCGGTTGTTTTTCCAATTACAGTATATCCAACTTTTTCGTTAAAACTAAATGCGGTTGCAATGGGTCCATCATCGCTTTCCAAATACTGTGAATACAAGTGCCAGCCAGGTTCGATGGTCGCAATATACTCCACCTCATATTCGTCTTCAGATAATTTCTTGGCTTTTGACGTCCATGTTACAGGTTCAAATATTTGCGATTCTTTATTCGAAGTCTTTGGGGCACTGTTAGGCAATTGAATATTAAAAATCTGACTATCAAAAATACACTGTTTGTCATCACAGGCTTGAAAATCAACTTCACTAGTAATAGTCGACAAACTTGGATTTAAAACCTCAATCTTTTGAGTAAACGTAGCCGAATAATCAAAAAAGGTTAAGTCCATTTCAAAAACCTTATCAAACTTGGTAATACTCTCACTTTCTTCTGCCTCACCAACGAGCTTAAAATCTTTTCCTAAAACATCTTCATTGTATGTAAACTCTGTTGGAATTGCGCCACCTTTTGGTAAGTGCTGTGAATATAGATGCCAATGGTCATCAATAATAGCACTGTAAATTATATTGTATTCGGTATCGGAAATTTTTTCAGATTCAGCAGTCCATTTTACAGGCTGCAGCTGTGCTGAAAGTGTGTTGAAAAATAAAAAAGCGACACATAAGGTAATTAAATGCTTCATTGGGTTAGTTCTATTTTTAATATCGAATTTGTATTATTAGTTAGTTTAAACCTGTTATCCATACGGCTATTGAGAATCCAAATAATTTCTTCTTTATTTGAAACTAACAGTAAAGCCTCTTCTTTTTCGGGCAACGACCATTTTTCATCCTTGAAAAACTTACTCAATTTCTTTTTTCCTGTCATTCCAAAAGGGTAAAAATAGTCGCCTTTTTTCCATTTTCTTACTGATAACGGATATTTTAACAAATCTTTATCAACAAAAATTGTCGAACTATTGGCAGAGCCAACAACTTCTACTTCTTGTAGCGTTAATTTACCCAAGCTTGTTAAAACAGAAGTCTCGTTTTTAATAACCTCAATAGGTTGAAAAGACTCATTAGCCGTGATAGATGTCACTATTAAATGTTGTCTATCCTTAATTAATCGATATGACTCTGATTTTACAAATTTGCCAGATTGCGCATCGAGTAAACTATAGACATCTTCCCATTCAGTAAAGCCAAAATCTTTAAGAAGCTCATACAGATAAGCATTCGGTTCTGAAAAGGTTTTAATTTTTTTAATATCCAGAAAAATATTATCGCCATCAACCGTAATCACCTTCTTTTGAAACCTTAACATGGCATCTTCAAGTATTGTTTTTGAACTATGAAGATAGTTTTGGGTTTTATTAAAATTTTGAAGCAATTTGGGGTTTAATTCCTTTAAAACGGGAATGACATCGTGTCGTAATTTATTACGCAAATATTTAGTTGAAGCATTACTGCTGTCCTCTCGCCATTCTATTTTATGTTGTTGTGCATATTGCAAAATATCGTCTTGTGAAAATGGCAATAAAGGCCTAACAATGTTATTATTTTGTTCAGGAATTCCTATTAATCCATCCAAACCAGTTCCTCGTGATAAATTAATTAAAAATGTCTCTAGATTATCATCGGCATGATGAGCTGTTAGAATATAGTCAAAATGCAATTGTTCTGCTAAATCTGCAAACCACTTATAACGCAATTCACGAGCAGCCATTTGAATAGAAAGTTTACTTTGATTAGCATAACTTTCTGTATCAAAACTTTCAACAAAAACTTCTAAATCTAAATCTTCAGCTAAACTCAACACAAATTCCTCATCAGTATCACTTTCAGCTCCTCGCAAGTTAAAGTTACAATGGGCCAAACTGATATTCAACTTCAATTGATGACATAAATGTGCAAGCACCACACTATCCAATCCGCCAGAAATAGCAATAAGCAGTTTGCCTTTTTTTAGAAATGGAAAATTGTTTTCAATATGTTCATTAAAGCGATTAAACATGCTCAAAAATAAACTTAATTCTCTAAAACCTCACGCATAGCTCGGGCTTTAACCAAGCATTCTTCGTATTCCTTATGCGGATCACTTTTAGCCGTAATAGCTCCTCCTACCGAATAACTGACATACTGATTGGTTTCATTATACAAAATACTTCTTATAACTACATTGAAATCAAAATCGCCTTGAGGCGAAAAATACCCCACTGCTCCCGAATATAGCCCACGTTTGGTTTCTTCAAGCTCTTCAATAATTTTCATGGCAGACACTTTGGGCGCACCTGTCATACTACCCATAGGAAACGTGGTTTTTAAAACATCAACAGGATGTATGTCCTTATTAATTTCAGAAGTAATCGTAGAAATCATTTGATGGACTTGTTTAAATGTGTACACTTTGCACAACTCATTTACCTGAACACTTCCTTTTATAGCTGTTCTAGATAAATCGTTTCGCACCAAATCTACAATCATAATGTTTTCTGAACGCTCTTTTTCATCTTGAAACAATAATTCTTTAAGCTTATTATCTTCTTCTAAATTATCCGAACGTTTTGCTGTGCCTTTTATAGGTTGAGATATTATACTATTTCCTGTTTTTTTTAAATACCGTTCTGGTGAAGCTGACAATGCAAATTTATCATCCAGTTTTAAAAAGGTAGCAAAAGGTGGTTTTGAAATAGCATTGAGTTGCATGTAGGTTTCTACAGGATTAATTTCAGTATTGCCAGCATAGAATTCCTGACAAAAATTAGCTTCATAAATATCGCCTCTATGAATATGGGACAGCATAGCATTTAACTTCTCTAGATATTCATCTCTATGTATACGTAACTTTATTTTTACACTATCTGATTTTGATTGTTCTACTAATTCAATATTCGATATTGTTTCAAAATCGAGCTCCATTTCATCTGCAACAACATTTAGATAAGAAAACGTGATTGTATTGTCCTTAATTAAAAAGAGTTTTTGAGGTTGAAAGAAAAATAAATCTGGGAATTTTAACCCGTCAAAATTATTAGACTCCAGATTTTCAATAGCGTTTTTTAAATCGTATGTTAGGTAACCAAAAATCCAATCGTCCGTTGTGGTTTGATAGTCTTTTAACTTATTAAAAGCCTCCATATAATCAGTTTGAATACTTGTAAAGGCATCTACGGCTAAAATAGCATCAAAACTAGAATATTTTTGCTCGTAATGATTAGAGTCCATCCAGACAACCTCCCGAAATTGTTGACTCCATTGCAATACTTGAATCTTGAATGCTTCAAGATTTTCAACTTGATATGTTTGACTTTTTCTCACTAATTATTGTTAATCACAAATTACTGAATAATTGTATGCATTAACAAGCATAAAACTCTATTATAAAAAATTACCTTTGCATTATGGAGCAAACAACAACTTTCAGAGATTTAAACCTAAACACACCATTGTACAATGCGTTGGACGATTTGGGTTTTACAACGCCAACACCCATTCAAGAGCAAGCATTTAATGTGGTTGCTTCGGGTAAAGATGTTGTGGGAATTGCCCAAACTGGAACGGGTAAAACTTTTGCTTATATGTTGCCTATACTTCGAAATTTAAAATTTTCGAAGCAAGATAATCCACGTGTATTGGTATTGGTCCCGACTCGAGAGTTGGTTGTTCAAGTTGTTGAAGAAATTGAAAAATTGGCTAAATACATTAATGTTCGTGTTTTGGGTGTTTATGGAGGTGTCAACATCAACACCCAAAAGCAAGCAGTTGCCCAAGGTTTAGATATTATTGTGGCCACACCTGGACGCTTGTACGATTTGGCTGTTAGCAGGGTACTACAATTAAAATCCATTCAAAAACTGGTGATTGATGAAGTAGATGTGATGTTGGATTTAGGATTTAGGCATCAGCTTATCAATATTTTTGACATTTTACCAGAGCGTAGACAGAACATCATGTTTTCGGCCACTATGACCGAAGATGTAGATAACTTAATCACTGATTTTTTTATCGCCCCACAACGGGTTTCCATTGCCGTTTCGGGAACACCCTTGGAAAACATTTTGCAAGCAAAATATGCTGTTCCAAATTTTTACACCAAGCTCAATTTATTGATTCATTTATTGACGGATAACGAGACTTATAATAAAGTTTTGGTGTTTGTAGCCTATAAAAAAATGGCTGACCGTTTATTTGATGCCCTTGAGGAGCAGTTTCATAACGAAACCTGTGTAATACACTCCAACAAAACGCAAAACTATCGTCTGCGTAGTATAGAGCAATTTCAGGAAGGTGAGCATCGTATTTTGGTAGCAACCGACGTTATGGCGCGTGGTTTGGATATTGACAACATTTCGCATGTCATTAATTTTGATACGCCAAACTTCCCTGAAAACTATATGCATCGTATTGGTAGAACGGGTCGTGCCGAAAGAAAAGGTAACGCTCTGCTATTCCATACCGAAAAAGAAACTGAAGCTGTAGAACGTATTGAGTCGTTAATGAACATGGTAATTCCTGAAGTTTCTTTTCCCGAGGACGTTACCATTTCAACTGAACTTATTGAAGAAGAACGTCCACAAATAAAGGAACGCAACAATCCGTTAAAACGTAAAGATGATGATGGAGTTGGCCCTGCTTTTCATGAAAAGAAGGACAAAAATAAAAAGGTAAACCTAGGTGGTTCATACAAACGGGAAATTGCCAAAAAGTATAAAAAGCCTAAAACCAGAGGTGATAAAAATTATAATAAACGGAAGAAACGGAAGTAACTTGCCATTCCTGCATAGGCAATAGAACTGGACTTTGTTATTCCTGCACATGAAGGGGTTACAAAATTCAAAAAAGGGAAAAGCAGTCAGTAAATTTAGGTTGTTTTTTTTTGAAAAACAGTTATTTATAATCATTGTTATAACTGTAATTATTTTAAAAAATGCATTCGTTCCTAACTTTTACACCCTTCTTCTCAAGTATTTTTTTTAATTCAAGCCAAGTTTTATCCCTGAGTGTACAGGCAGGATAGAGTTTATTTCGATAGTTATTTGTTATTATTCTTAAGCAATTTGGTTGCTTACCTTGGGATTCGTATACAACTTCCTTAATATTTGAAAGCCGGTAAATTTTAAGCCTCCAAAAGAAATTATGGTTTTTGACTATTAGATATTTATCTGACACGCCAAAGAAATGCATAAGCCAAGAGTTTAGTGCAATCCAAAATGCACCAAAAGTTACTGTGAAAATAAAAAATCCTATCGGTGGTGTTTTTGAGTTTATAAAAAATGGAATTAAAATTGCGCCAATAAAACCCCAAAGCATTATTCCTCTGAAACTTGTAATCTGCAAGCCTTTAAAGAATTCGAAACTTTCAAATCGAATGATTTCAGATGAAATCTTATCATCTAGCTTGTTTTGAAATTGTTTGTTGCTAATTACTGAATCAAGAAAAAGTTTAATCTCCCAAGTGTTTGAGTACATATCATTGAAAATTAATTTTTCATTTCCATTTTTGAACTTTATTGACGCTCCTTCCATCGGAAAGCTAATTAAATATTTAAATGGAAACTTCCCATTAAACTTTATCTTTGATATGTCTGATAATTGATACATATCAGTTCCAAAAAAAATTTGTTTTCTATCAACTCTAATCTTGGGCGTGTTTTTAAAATATTGACGTAATGTATAGAAACATAAGAAGAATAATATAACACAAAATAAAGGCATTAGCAATGTTTTTAGACCTGTGTTACCTTCATCTCTTTGGTCAAAAAAAAGATGTAGCATGACAACTCCTAGAGCAAGAAAAAAAAATGAGCCGAATAATAATGGAAAATAAAATTTAAAAGGATGTCGTTTTGATGTTATCATACTTTAATATTTACAACGCCTTAATATAATATTGTTTAAATAATTTACATCTGCTAAATGCAGGGAATTTCAGTTTTTTTAATTTAATATCCAAGCCCAAACAAATTCAATTATAAAAAGTACTAATCAAAAAAATCCCTTGCCCGCTGGCAAGGGACCCGCAAATAATCGCATTAGTCTTCAAAACCTTCCTAACAATAACTTATTACCATACATAAGTTCGCTCTGAAAGTCAAATTGATTATCTGCATTACACTATTAATCAGGTGTAATATCTTTAAATTTTATGTATTACACAACTTTACATTTAACGTTTTTAGAAAAGATTTAAACAATTCCATTAACATCATTTTCAGTTCATTATACAAAAAAAGCGATCCATAAGACCGCTTTAAATTTATATATAAAAACTGCTAACTACATGTTCTTATACTTTTCAATTTTTGATTTATGATAGTCGTCTCCACTAATTGCATAAGCCTTTTTGGCATACTTTAAGGCATTCGCGAAATCTTCTTGTGACTCGTAATAATCAGATATAGAATCGTAAGCATTAGCACTATTAGGATAATATTCAATAGCCTTTTCAAAATATAGTTTAGACTTATCGGGTTGTCCCATATCCATATTCATATATCCAGACATATTTAAAAGTTCTTCTGGATAAGGTGGCACAACATAACCAAAGTGTTTTTTTAATTTTTCTGCCCGGTGCTCTATTATGCCTTGCAATTCCTTAACAGTTGTTTCAGGGTTATTTATGGCATAGGTGTTTTCCATTTGAAACCACTTGAACAGTGCTATTAAACCATCTTTAATAGACGGTTGTGGGATAGTACCGTGTAAATCATTAGGATAAAATTGCCATTCATAATTAAGTCCGATTGATTCATTTTTATCAACAAATTGAGCTAATTCAATATTAGAACGTGCAAACAACGTATAATCCGAAGTATCTTGCATAACGTTATCTATTGTTATACTAGAATCTTGCATGTGCAATTGTCCACCTAAAGACATAAATAAGCCTTTTCCATTAAAATTCTTATTCAGAAAATCTGATTTAGCTTGCTTCATAATCTTTTGATCATCCCAATCTAAACTAGGATCGATACTTATATAATTTGCAAACAAATCTGGCTCATTTAACATGGTATATATAGCAAATAATCCAGCATAAGAGTGCCCAATTAATGTTCTGTAATTGGTTACTGGGTATTTGCTTTCTATGTACGGAATGAGCTCTGTTTTTATAAAAGGCAAGAAATGTTTTGCCTCACCATGTTCTTCATTATAAGGCATTCCGCGTCTTGATGTGATTTTTGAAGTCGTTAAATCTCTAGTTCTGTTTTCGGCATTAGAAATACCCACGATAATCATTTCTGGCATAAAACCGCCACTATAAAAATCGTGAACATTAACAACAGTTGGCAATAGTACATCACCATCTAAAATATAAATAACAGGGTACTTTTTATTTGAATTTGCATTATAACTATATGGCAATTGAACATATATATCTCTAGATTCATTAAGGATATTAGAATAGACGCTGTCTTTTTTTCCTATTTGATATAAATAGTCAGATTGGGCTCTGATAGTTTGTTGTAAAACAAGGGCAATAATTAAATATAAAACTGTTCGCATTTTGATTTATTTGATTTTGTTGATTAGTCTTTTTGTAAGCCTTTTAAGATTAGAATGCCCACTCGAGCAATAATAAAAGTTAGTAAGCCGTAGGTAGCCGTAATTAAAGAAACCTTGAGTCCAGCTGCAAATATTGATGGGTCTGGATTACCCATGGCTTCTACTGTATCGAAAGCCGTAATTAGCCCTAAAATAGATGCAAAAAAACCAATTACTAGACCTAACAAACTGCTGTCTATAGCTAGACGGAGCATTTTTTTAGATTGTCCAGCATTTGATTTTAAACTTGTAAAACCTTTTATTAAAAAGACTACAGACAAGATTAAACATATTGTAATTAGAGACATCATTAAAGGGCCTCCATCTGTAAATGGACTAAATAAAAACGGAAATAGAAAAGTCATAATTTTTGTTTTTTTGTTACGCCATCAAACTTATGACGTTTTTTAAAATAAAATTATGGTTTTGCGATAGTTAACCTATTTAGCACTGTAGAAAACAAAAATGCAGAAACCAGACCTAATCTTGTTATCTGTCTACAAAATTAACATTCTAGCGAAAATTCGTTGTATACTTGTAAACAGTCTATCATGATGTTAAAACAATTAATCAAGAAATTAGTTTTTAAAGGAATATTGCACACGCTGTTTTGGTGTTGTGTGTTGCTGTTTTTTACGTATTTCTTCGATTCAAATACGTCAAATTATCAAGATACTTTACTGTTTTCATTGTTTTTAATGCCCATTACAATGGCAACCACTTACGTTTCCATCTATAAACTCATACCTGATTATTTAGTTAAAAAACGCTATTGGCTTTTTGTAATTTATAGTGTTTACACATTAATAGTATCTACTTATTTAATAGTGGTTTCCGTTTTTTTTAGTCTGATTTACCTAGCTGGTTTTGAATACTCCAATATGAATCCGCTTACTCAAAATATCATTATAGTAGCATCTGTTGTTTATTTAATTGTGGTAATAGTAAGTGCCTTTAAACTAATGCGAATAAATTTAAGTCATGCCAAAAAAACCAAGGCTCTTGAAACTAAAATTCTGGAAACCCAGCTAAAGCTTAAAGAACAGGAACTGAACTATTTAAAAATGCAAATACATCCGCATTTTCTGTTCAATACACTCAATACCATGTATGGCTTCGCCCTTAAAAAAGCCGATGAAACTCCAGAAATGATTTTAAAGCTATCAAATCTGCTCGATTACCTACTCTATCAGGCCAATAAACCATTTGTATTATTAACAGATGAAATTCAACATATTGAAGATTATATCGAGCTTGAAAAAATGCGTTTCAACAACACCTTAAATGTTATCTTTGATTATGAAAACGTTAACGACACCACCACAATTGCGCCTATGTTGTTGTTACCCTTTGTTGAAAACAGTTTTAAACACGGTAGTTTAATGGAAGGTGTATTAACCATAAAAATTAAGCTGACTTCCCATGCTGATACGATTTCATTTTTAATTGAAAACACTAGTTTTAAGACTGATGATACACCATTACATGGCATTGGACTAAAAAACATTGAAAAGCGATTGGAATTGCTTTACAGAAATAAGTACGATTTAAATATTATTAATAACGACAAATCGTTTAAAGTAGAACTACATTTAAAAACCAAATAAGTGTCAACCCATAAGAATATAAACTGTTTAATTGTAGATGACGAGGCTATAGCACGCGAAGTTATTAGCTCGCATGTATCAAAAATTGATAACATTAAAATTGTTGCCAGTTGCAGTCATGCTATGGAAGCTTTTAATATTATTCGCAGCCACGACATTGACTTGGTGTTTTTAGATATTAATATGCCTGATATTAGCGGAATCTCCTTTGCTAAATCCATAAACAGCAATATCAAGATTATTTTCACCACAGCCTATCGCGATTATGCTGTGGAAGGTTTTGAGCTACAAGCAGTTGATTATTTATTGAAACCCATTTCGTTTGAACGGTTGCTAAAAGCTGTAAATACCTATTTTGAAGTGTATAAAAACACGCCTCAAGAAAGCTTAAAGCCACAAGAAACAAATGAGTTTATGTTTGTACGGTCTGATAGGCGTATGATTAAAATTGACTTTAATGCCATTATCTACATTGAAAGCTACAGCGATTATATTAAAATACACTTACCAAAGGAAACCATAGTAACTCGAGAAACCATAACAGCCATTGAAGCCAAATTGCCCACAACCGATTTTTTACGTATTCACCGCTCATTTATTGTTTCTATTGCCCATATTGCATCGTTTACCAACGAGCATGTTGTAGTTGGCAACCAAGCCCTAACCATTAGTAGAAGTTATAAAAAAGACGTTTTAAAGATTTTGGAGCAGTATTAATTAGAAAAACCGAGTTTCGTTTATCGACTTGATATGAAATCGTTTTAATGTTTTATATCTTATGATAAGCGAAGTTAGTTTTTTCAAATTATAAAGTCAATAAACTATTTTTAATATTGAAAAACAGTTGTAAACAAAAAAAGCGAACCAAATGGTTCGCTTTTCTAGATTCCGCATCGAGTGCGGAATGACAATATTTTTGTTAAATATGCAAGGCTCTATCATCGGTAGCAGCTAGAGCCGCTTCCTTAATAGCTTCCGTAAATGTTGGATGTGCATGTGACATTCTGGAAACATCTTCAGCAGAGGCTCTGTATTCCATAGCTACAACAGCTTCGGCAATCATATCGGCTGCACGTGCACCAATCATGTGTACACCTAATATTTCATCGGTAGCTTTATCTGCCAATATCTTCACAAAACCATCCAAGTCCATACTCGCACGACTTCTTCCCAACGCACGCATCGGGAATTGTCCCACTTTATAATCCACACCAGCTTCTTTTAATTCTTCTTCTGTTTTACCAACAGCCGCCACTTCTGGCCATGTGTAAACCACACCTGGAATTAAGTTATAATCGATATGTGGCTTTTGCCCTGCAATAGTTTCAGCTACAAAAACACCTTCTTCTTCGGCTTTATGAGCCAACATAGCGCCTTTAACTACATCACCAATAGCGTAGATATTACTGGCAGATGTTTGTAAATGCTCATTAACTTCAACTTGACCTCTATCGTTTAGTTTCACGCCTGCTGCTTCCGCATTTAAACCATCTGTATATGGACGACGACCAACAGACACTAAACAGTAATCACCTTTTATTTCAACTTCTTCTCCTTTTTTGTTATCGGCTTTAACAACTACTTCATCTCCTACACGCTCAACCGACTTCACTTTGTGAGATACGTTCATGGTAAATTTTGCTTTCTTAAAGACTTTGTTAAGCTCTTTAGACAATCCTGAATCCATAGTTGGAATAATACGATCCATATATTCTACAACTGTAACTTCAGCACCTAATCGTCTGTAAACCTGACCTAACTCTAAACCAATAACACCACCTCCAATAACAATTAAATGTTTTGGAATTTCTTTTAGTTTCAACGCTTCGGTTGATGTGATTATACACTCTTTATCGATATTAATAAACGGTAAATTCGATGGTTTTGAACCTGTTGCTATAATGGTGTTTTTGGCTTCAATTTCAGTAGCTTCATCACCAGAAATTGTAATATGCGTAGCATCTTTAAAACTACCTAAACCTTGATAAACATCAATGTTATTCTTTTTCATCAAGAAATCAATACCTCCTGTAGTTTGATCAACAACAGCTTGTTTTCTTGCAATCATTTTTTCTAAATTCACCTTAATATCGCCTGGAACTTCAATACCATGCTCTTCAAAATGCTTTACAGCATCTTCGTAATGGTGCGACGAATCTAAAAGGGCTTTACTAGGAATACAACCTACATTCAGGCAGGTGCCACCAAGTGTTGCATATTTTTCAATTATTGCGGTTTTCATGCCTAGTTGCGCACAACGTATAGCTGCTACATAACCTCCAGGTCCAGAGCCAATAATGGCTACATCGTAAGAATTCATATGATTGTTTTTATTCTGAAATTATTAAAACGAGTACAAAAGTACGATAATGATTTATGATTAACGAATGAGTTTGTGTGAATTTTTTGTGAATACTTATGAGGGAAATCCTAACATTTCTCCCATACCAACCGTAAACAACCAACAACCATAAATGGCATGTTCTAGAGACACTAAAAATGTGGAACGTGTTTTTTTAAATGTCAATGCAAAAAGTAGTCCGCCAAGAAAGGTAATTACAAGAACCAAGGTGTTTTTGAAAAATAAATGCCCTAATGAAAAGACAATGGCATTTACAAAAAGAAATAACCTATTATCCGCAAACAAACTTTCATAGCGTTGAAAGAAAAATGTGCGATACAATACTTCTTGTGGATATACTGAAAACAAGCTATAAATAAAAAGTATGAATACCCAAAATAGAGGTTTTGTCCTTACTACTAAAAACAGGTTTTCTTTATCTGTAAACCAAACAAAAGCAGTTGTTAATACTGTAATTAGCATGAGCTTAACTAGAGTTCTTTGCCAAAATAACTTCCAGTTAATATCCTTTCTAATTTTTAAGGAACTCTTCTCTACCCGAATTAAAATAAATACAACATAAACAAACCCAAGAATTCCTAAAATAAACTTTATCCATATTGCGTAATCCAACACCAAGCTAATGGGAAACAAGACAAACAAAATAAATAATTCACCAAGCTTGTAGTTTGAGCTTTTCATATCTAAATATTTATCGCTGTAGTATGTTTGACTTCATTAATTACAAACATACTGTGCGTACTACCAATATGATTTATAGATGTTAGTTTATTAACCATAAACTCTCTAAAAGCCTCCATATCACTAACAATAACTTTTAATAAGTAATCATAGTCACCACTAATATGATAACATTCCACAACTTCCATTAAGTTAGCAACTTCTTGCTCAAACTTAACCACATACTCTTGAGAGTGCTTAACCAATTTTATATGGCAAAAAGCAACAAAGTCTTTATTAACAACAGCTTTATCAACTAAAGCCACATAACCCGAAATCACCCCTTCACGTTCTAGTTTCTTTATACGCTCGTAAACCGCTGTAACAGAAAGATTTAACTTATTTGACAATTCCTTATTGGTTTGTTTGGAATCACCTTGAAGAAAACCCAATAGCTTAATGTCAATATGATCTAAATGCATGAATTGAAAATTTTTCGTTAAAAACCTAGACTATATTCAAATATATAACTTTTAAACTACATTTAGAATAAATAATAGTTTTATTTTCTAAATATTAAACATACTATTGATTAATTATCTATAATTAACGATTTTTACATCAATTATAACTAAAACTCTATAAATATGGCATTTAAACCCGCAAACAATATACAAGACTTACAATATTTTGGAGAATTTGGAGGTGTTAATCCTTCTATTTCCGATTCATCTACCTACACCTTTTTATCGGCCAAAACCATGTTCGATACTTTTGAAGGTAATGCTGATGGTTGTTATTTGTATTCACGTCATTCCTCTCCTTCCAATTTATATTTAGGAGAAGCTTTAGCTGCTATGGAAGGTACCGAAACCGCTAACGTAACGGCATCTGGAATGGGAGCCATAACACCTGTTATAATGCAGCTTTGTGGAGCTGGTGACCATATTGTTTCCAGTAGGACTATTTATGGTGGAACGTATGCGTTTCTTAAAAATTTCACACCTCGTTTTAATATTGAAACAAGCTTTGTGGATATCACGAAGTTAGATGTGGTTGAAGCTACCATTACCAAAAACACCAAAGTATTATACTGTGAATCGGTTAGTAATCCATTATTAGAGGTTGCTGACATAAAAGGCTTATCTGAATTAGCTAAAAAACACAATCTGAAGTTGGTTGTAGACAATACCTTTTCTCCTTTGTCAATTTCACCGGTTCAATTAGGTGCAGATGTAGTAATACACAGTTTAACGAAATTTATCAATGGATCGTCTGATACTGTTGGAGGTGTTGTTTGTGGAACTCAAGAGTTTATAAACGATTTACGAAATGTTAACGATGGTGCCTGTATGTTACTAGGTTCTACTATGGATAGTTTGAGAGCTGCTTCTGTTTTAAAAAACTTAAGAACCCTTCATATTCGAATGCAACAACACAGTAAAAATGGTATGTATCTAGCCAAAAAATTTGAAAGTTTGGGCTTAAAAACCGTATATCCAGGATTAGAATCGCATCCTTCACATCAGTTGTTTAAATCTATGATGAATCCGCAATACGGATTCGGAGGTATGTTAACAATTGACGTTGGCTCTTTGGATAAAGCCAATGCTTTAATGGAACTTATGCAAGAAAAAAATCTTGGTTATTTAGCTGTAAGTCTTGGGTTCTATAAAACACTATTTAGCGCACCTGGAAGTTCGACATCTTCAGAAATTCCAGAAGACGAACAAGCTGAAATGGGATTAAGTGATGGACTTATTCGCTTCTCAATTGGTTTAGATGCTGATATTGAACGTACATTTGAAATGATGAAAGCCTGTATGGTAGAATTATCCATTTTAGATGATAAAAAGCAAGCTGAATTAATTTAAATACAGACGTTTACATAATTTTATAATAACGCTTTAGTCCTTACCTAAAGCGTTATTTGTTTTACCCTTAAGGCGTTCCCATAGTTCAGAAAGTGCTTCAGACACTTTTTCCTCACTGCGTTCAAAAGGTTTCATGCTTAACTGTCCTTCACTATCATAGAGTTGAAAGCTAAATACAGATGAATTAGGGTTGTTCTTATCTGCCAATGGATAACGCAAATCATTATATCTATACAAGTTGTCTTCCATTTTATAGATACTATAATAATCATTACTAAACCAAGCTAACCTTTCAATACGCTGATAATCTTCAGGTGTCAAATCTCTTACCTTTGGTATTTTTACCCAATCTGAAAAGCGATTCCCTTCATCCAGCAAAGAATAATATCCTGCTAAATAGTAATCCTCCTTTTCAACAGTACCATACCACAATACATTATTAAAAATTGTGGGTTGAGTATAATATCTATTATAAGTAATCCCATGCTCTTGTAATGACGATCTAAATATTGAATCGATATAAATCTTATTCAGTAGCGTAAACACCATATAAACCGAGCTAATGCCTAAACCCAGTTTCAACCATAATGTTCTAGCTTTAGTGTTTCGTTTAAAAAATAGCATTACTAGTATACATAGCAGAAAAGGAATAGTATAAATAGGATCAACCACAGCAATATTGTTGAACGCTATTCTATGGTCGCTAAAAGGCGTAAAAAGCTGTGTTCCATAGGGTGTAAATGCATCTAAAATGGGATGCGTAAATAATGACAAGAAAAACAACCAAATCCAATCTTTTAAAGCCGTGGTATATTTCCGTTTCCCAGTATTATACATCTTGTAAAAAAGCCACCCAAAAAGAAAAGCTCCCAATACCGAAAACAAAATAGAATGCATAAATCCTCTATGATAAAGCATGGCGTCTATTTCGTTTCCAAAAAGCCAACTACCAACAAATACATCCAAGTCAGGTATAGTGCCACCAATAGCACCAAATAACAATGCTTTGTTACCAATTTTCTTTCCTAAAGCTGCTTCTCCACATGCAGCACCTAATACAATTTGGGTAAGTGAATCCATAAAATCCTAATAATGCTATAATTAACCGCATTTGCATACTTTATATGAAAATCGTAACATTACAATTCACAAAAATAAACCAAATAATCCTTTATGGAAAGTCAAGATATAAAACCAAGAGTACCTCAAGATGAAAATATAGTTGAAAATAGAGAATTAAATATTTGGGAAGCATTAATCCCTGTGTTTGCTTTGGTGGCTATGTTGTTTTATAATGTGTTTTTTGTTTATGGAGACGATGCCTTAAGCGGTAGTAATCAGTTTATATTACTATTAGGTGCAGCAGTTGCGGCAATAGTTGGCTTTTTCAACAAAGTATCTTACAAGCAAATGCTGGATGAAGTTGCCGAAAATGTAAAATCTACTACGGGTGCTTTACTCATATTACTTATGGTTGGAGCTTTAGCAGGAACTTGGCTAATAAGCGGTATTATTCCCACCATGATTTATTATGGTCTACAAATTTTAAATCCAACCATTTTTTTAGCAGCATGTGTTATTATTTGTGCCATTATTTCTATTGCTACGGGAAGTAGCTGGACCACATCTGCAACCGTTGGTATTGCCCTTATAGGTATTGGTGAAACTTTAGGAATTTCTTTAGGAATGACTGCTGGGGCTGTATTATCTGGAGCGTATTTTGGAGACAAAATGTCCCCTTTAAGTGATACCACTAACTTGGCTCCTGCTATGGCTGGTGGCGAGTTATTTGACCACATAAAGTATATGGCTTACACTACTATTCCAACAATAACAGTTACACTAATTGTATTTGTTATAATTGGCTTAAATATTGACACCACAGGAACTCCTGATATTTCTGACAAATTGGTTGCCATCAAGTCTGCCTTCAATATTTCACCTTGGTTGTTTTTAGTTCCAGTAGTTGTCATATTAATGATAATCAAAAAAACATCACCACTAATTGCTTTATTAATAGGTACGCTTCTTGGTGGAGTTGCTGCAATTATAGCACAGCCCGATATCGTTTTGAAAATTGCTGGAGCTGATTCATTGACTTTTCAATCCGCTTATCGTGGTGTTATGGATGCCATGACAGTTGATACAGCGGTTGAAACAAGCAGTGCCGAATTGAATGATTTATTTACTGCTGGTGGTATGTCTGGCATGTTGGGAACTATATGGCTCATTATATGTGCCATGGTTTTTGGTGGTGTTATGGATGCTATTGGTGCTTTATCTAGAATTAGTGCTGCCTTGTTAAGTTTAGCCTCTTCCACATTTGGACTATTTGCGAGTACCGTTGCCAGTTGTTTGGCACTGAATGTTACAGCATCCGATCAATATCTTGCCATAGTTGTACCTGGTAAAATGTTTAAAAAAGCTTATGAAGATAAAGGCTTGGCTCCAGAAAATTTAAGCCGTACTTTGGAAGATTCAGGGACTGTGACATCTGTTTTAGTACCTTGGAATACCTGTGGAGCTTATCAATCTCAAGTTTTAAATGTAGATGTAAGCCAATATTTTTTCTTTGCCATATTTAACTGGTTGAGTCCTTTTACCACTCTTCTTTTTGCTGCATTCAATATTAAAATCAAACAATTAAGAGGTAAATTGGCTTAAGTTATCGCTACATAAATTTTTAAAATACTAATGCATTGTCAAGGCAATCGTAATATGTATCTTTGCACCCGAAAATTAATTTTTAACATAAAAAAATAAATTAAAAATGGCTGTATTAGTAGGAAAAAAAGCGCCTCAATTTAACGCACAAGCAGTAGTAAATGGTGGAGAATTTGTATCAGATTTTTCTTTGGAGCAATTCATTGGTAAAAAACACGTTGTATTATTCTTTTATCCAAAAGATTTTACATTTGTTTGTCCAACGGAATTACACGCATTCCAAGAAAAATTAGCTGAATTTGAAGCTAGAAACACTGCCGTAATAGGTGTCTCTACAGATACTGAACAATCACATTGGGGTTGGTTGCAATTAGACAAAAATAATGGTGGTATTAAAGGTGTTAAATATCCTTTAGTTGCCGATACAAATAAAACCATTTCTAAAAACTACGATGTTTTAGCTGGTGACTATTTTTACGATGAAAATGATATGTTACAAGCTGATGGCGAATTAATAGCGTACAGAGGTTTGTTCTTAATTGATAAAGAAGGTATCGTACGTCATCAAATTGTAAACGATTTACCATTAGGCAGAAATGTAGATGAAGCCTTACGTATGGTTGATGCCTTACAATTTGTTGAAGAAAATGGAGAGGTTTGTCCTGCTAACTGGAACAAGGGAAAAACAGGTATGCAAGCTACACATGAAGGTGTTGCTGAATTTTTAGAAAAGCATGTTAACTAATCACTGTTAACTTTCTTAATAAAAAAAAGCCTGCTCAATTGAGCAGGCTTTTTTTCTGACAATTTATTATTTTAAATCAAACCGATCAGCGTTCATAACTTTAGTCCAAGCGGCTACAAAATCTTCAACAAATTTTTGTTTGTTATCATCTTGCGCGTAAACTTCAGCATAAGATCTTAAAATAGAATTAGAACCAAACACGAGATCAATACGTGTTGCCGTCCATTTTCTTTCACCTGATGTACGGTCACATATTTCAAATATACCATTGATTACCTTCCACTTATTAGACATATCAGTTAAGTTAACAAAGAAATCGTTGGTCAAGGCTCCTTCATTATAGGTAAAGACACCATGTTTGGTTCCACCGTGATTAGTTCCCATAACGCGCATACCACCAATTAATACAGTCATTTCTGGAGCAGTTAATCCCATTAATTGCGCACGATCAAGCAACATTTCCTCTGGACTAACAACATAGTCTTTTTTTAACCAATTTCTAAAGCCGTCAGCTAAAGGCTCTAAAGGTTCAAACGACTCAACATCAGTCATATCTTGAGTAGCATCACCTCTGCCTGGAGAAAAAGGAACATCTACATTCATCCCAGCGTTTTGAATGGCTTTTTCAACACCTACATTACCAGCTAATACAATGGCGTCAGCGACACTAATACCGAATTCGGTAGCAATAGGCTCAAGAACAGAAATCACTTTAGATAAACGAGCTGGTTCGTTACCTTCCCAATCTTTTTGTGGCACTAAACGAATACGAGCTCCGTTGGCACCACCTCTAAAATCAGAACCTCTAAATGTTCTAGCACTATCCCAAGCGGTTGATACCATTTCAGAAATAGATAATCCAGATGCTTCAATTTTTGCTTTTACAGCGTTAACATCATAATCTTTTTTGCCTTTAGGAACTGGATCTTGCCAAATTAAATCTTCACTTGGTATTTCTGGTCCAAACCAACGGTCTTTTGGTCCCATATCACGATGCGTCAACTTAAACCATGCTCGGGCAAAAGCATCCGAAAATCCTTCAAAATCATCTTTAAATCTTAATGAAATATCTCTATAAACCGGGTCCATTCGCATGGCCATATCCGCATCTGTCATAGCTGGATTATGACGAATTGAGAAATCTTCTACATCAACCGGCTTATCTTCTTCCTTAATACTTACAGGCTCCCACTGCCAAGCACCTGCTGGACTTTTTGTTAATTCCCATTCGTGACCAAATAGCATTTCAAAATAACCATTGTCCCATTTAGTTGGGTGCGATGTCCAAGCCCCTTCAATACCGCTAGTCACGGTGTCACGGCCTACACCTGTTTTAGTTGGGTTAGACCAACCAAAACCTTGTTCTGTTACATCAGCTGCTTCAGGATCTGGACCTAAAATACTAGCATCACCATTTCCGTGCATTTTACCAACCGTATGTCCTCCTGCAGTTAATGCAACCGTTTCTTCATCATTCATCGCCATACGCTTAAAGGTCTCTCGAACTTGTGCTCCAGTTTTAATTGGATCAGGTTTTCCATTAACGCCTTCAGGATTCACATAAATTAATCCCATTTGCACAGCTGCTAAAGGATTCTCCATAGTTTCTGGATTATCAACACTCCCATAACGTTCGTCACTTGGTGCCAACCATTCTTTTTCAGCTCCCCAATAAATATCTTGTTCTGGATGCCAAATATCTTCACGACCAAAAGCAAATCCATAGGTCTTTAAGCCCATACTCTCATAAGCAACATTACCTGCTAGAATAATTAAATCTGCCCAACTTACTTTATTGCCATATTTTTTCTTGATTGGCCAAAGCAAACGCCTAGCTTTATCTAAACTCACATTATCTGGCCAAGAATTCAAAGGAGCAAAACGTTGGTTACCTGTACCACCTCCTCCACGACCATCGGAAACTCTATAAGTACCAGCAGCATGCCATGCCATACGAATCATTAAACCGCCATAGTGCCCCCAATCTGCAGGCCACCACTCTTGACTATCGGTCATTAAATCAGTTAAATCTTTCTTAAGTGCATCAACATCTAATTTTTTTAACTCTTCTTGATAGTTAAAATTCTCTCCAAGTGGATTAGTTTTATTGTCGTGTTGGTGTAATATATCGAGGTTTAGCGTATTGGGCCACCAATCTGTAACCGTTTTTTCAGTTGATGTATTTGCACCATGCATAAAAGGGCATTTGCCCTTGGTTGAATTATCCATACTATTTAATTGTTTAATTAATGATTAATCGCATTCTAATTCCATAAAGTTAGCAAATACCTTTCAAAAAAAAATTTGTTGCCTATTTTGAAATGTTATATCAGAATTGATAAAATTTATTAGAGAGGTGTCCCTAAAATTCATTTAGCTAATCAACTTTTTTATTGTTACTTTTATAATTCAAATTTAAAAGCAAATTATGGCAAATATAACATTGGGCGGAAACGCTGTTACAACATCTGGAGAACTTCCACAAGTAGGAACAAAAGCTAAAGACTTTAAACTCGTGGCAATAGATCTATCCACCAAAACCCTATCGGATTTTTTAGGTACCCAATTAATACTAAACATTTTCCCGAGTGTTAATACTGGCGTTTGTTCAGCTTCTGTAAGACACTTTAATCAACAAGCTAGTAGTTTAGAAAACACAAAAGTTCTTTGTATATCTAGAGATTTACCATTTGCTCAAGATCAATTTTGTGCAGCTGAAGGCTTGGAAAATGTTATTATGCTTTCAGATTTTAAAACAGGGGAATTTGGAAAAGATTATGGCTTATTGATGACAAATGGTATTTTTGATGCACTACTATCCCGCTGTGTAATTGTATTAAACGAAGAAGGAACTGTAATATATACTGAACAAGTTCCTGAAATTGGCCAAGAACCTGATTATGAAGCCGCACTAAAAGCTCTTAAATAGTTAATTGCTTACATGGTAAAAAAAGAAACATTTTTAGTCAATCGATTAAAAAGTATCAAATATGCTTTTAAAGGTGCTTGGTTTTTAATCACGACAGAAGCTAGCATCAAAATCCAAGTATCTATTGGTGTTCTTTTGACCATTGCAGGATTTTATTTCGGACTGACCAAAATGGAGTGGGTAATTCAATGCTTAACTATAGGTTTAATTATTGCCGTAGAAAGCATTAATACTGCTATTGAAAAAATATCTGACTTTATTCATCCAGAAAAACATCCCAAAATTGGATTGATAAAAGATATTTCTGCAGGTGCGGTTTTTATTATGGCTATAACAGCAATAATTGTAGGGATAATCATATATTTTCCAAAAGCTTTTTAAATACTATTTGCTTTAGGATAAACGTTAGTAATTTGTATTTTTGCTAAACTAACAATGCTTGAATGGCCAAGAAAAAAACTAAAAGTAAAAAAGAAACCAAATCGAAATTTAAAGCACCAAGCTTTAAATTATCTAGCCAGCAAAGACTTATTCTTGGTAGCTTGTTAATTATTTTAGGGCTACTCCTATTTATATCATTTGTTTCTTACTTTTTTACTGGCAAAATAGACCAAAGCACACTTGATGAGTTTAGTTCAAGACAAGTGGAATCCCAAAATTGGCTTAACAAAACAGGAGCTTGGTTAAGCGACTTTTTCATACATCGTGGATTTGGCATTTCTGCTTTTATTTTTTCTGGCTTAATTTTTCTATCAGGTGTTTTTACCCTAACAAATGCTAATAAGGTAAAGCTTCGCAAACATTGGTTTTGGGGTACTATTATTGTAATATGGTTTTCTGTTCTGTTTGGATTTTTTAATGAGTTTAACGATGATTTAGGTGGAACGGTAGGTTACGAAATCAACACCTTTATTCAAACTTATCTTGGGAAAATAGGCACTATTTTCCTACTTGCTTTTGTGCTTATTGTGTATTTGGCCATCCGCTTTAAAATGACTCCAGAAAGTTTTAAAAAACTATTTAAATCTGCAGCCAAAGAGCTGTCTGATGATACTGATGATAGCATTGAATCTAATACATCGGTTAATTTGGACAATAATTTAACCGCAGAGGCTGAAGACATAAAAGCAGCTTTTGATTTAGAAGTCGATAAACCAACAACTAACGAAGAAACTACTATTAAACCGAGTATTTCAATAGAACCTTCAAAGCCAAAAGAAGAAACGGAAGTAGAGATTGAGGTAGAAAAGTTTGAAGAAGAAATTTCTGAAACTGATAATTTAGCAAACAAACTTGTTGAAGATTTTGGGCAGTTTGACCCAACATTAGAATTAAGCAATTACCAATTTCCTTCTTTAGAACTCTTAAAAAAATATGATACCGAGGGTATTACAATCAATCAAGAAGAGTTAGAAGAAAACAAAAATAGAATTGTTGAAACACTCAACAATTATAAAATTGGCATTTCAAATATTAAGGCGACAATTGGTCCAACAGTAACGTTGTATGAAATAATTCCTGAAGCCGGTGTCCGAATTTCTAAAATCAAAAACCTTGAAGATGATATTGCTTTATCACTATCAGCTTTAGGGATACGTATTATTGCACCTATTCCAGGAAAAGGAACCATAGGTATTGAAGTACCAAATAAAAATTCTACTATAGTTTCTATGCGTTCGGTAATTGCGTCACAAAAATTTCAAAAATCTGAAATGCAACTGCCTATTGCTTTAGGAAAAACCATTAGCAATGAAACTTTTGTAGTTGATTTAGCCAAAATGCCGCATTTACTTATGGCTGGTGCAACGGGTCAAGGTAAATCTGTTGGATTAAATGCTGTTCTAACATCTCTATTATACAAAAAGCATCCTGCCGAAGTGAAGTTTGTTCTTGTTGATCCAAAGAAAGTAGAATTAACACTTTTCAATAAGATTGAACGTCATTATTTAGCTAAATTACCCGATAGCGAAGATGCTATTATTACAGACAATACTAAAGTTATCAATACACTTAACTCCTTGTGTATTGAAATGGACAACCGTTATGAGTTGCTAAAAAATGCACTATGTAGAAATATCGCTGAATACAATGCTAAATTTAAAGCCCGTAAATTAAATCCGAATGATGGGCATCAATTTTTGCCCTACATTGTTTTGGTTGTTGACGAGTTTGCCGATTTAATCATGACAGCTGGTAAGGAAGTTGAAACACCAATTGCACGTTTAGCTCAATTGGCTCGAGCAATCGGGATTCACCTTATTATAGCCACCCAAAGACCATCAGTAAACGTTATTACGGGTATTATAAAGGCTAATTTCCCTGCGCGTATTGCGTTTAGGGTAACCTCAAAAATTGATTCCAGAACAATTCTAGATGGATCTGGAGCCGATCAACTTATAGGTCGTGGCGATATGCTATATACACAAGGCAACGATATGATTCGTATACAATGCGCCTTTGTAGATACACCAGAAGTTGAAAAAATAACCGACTTTATTGGGGCACAAAAAGCTTATCCAGACGCCTATATGTTACCAGAATATGTTGGTGAAGAAAGTGGCACAAGTCTTGATATTGATATAAACGATAGAGATGCGCTATTTAGGGATGCTGCTGAAATTATTGTAACAGCGCAACAAGGTTCGGCATCTTTATTGCAACGAAAATTAAAATTAGGTTACAATAGAGCAGGTAGATTAATAGACCAACTAGAAGCTGCTGGTATTGTTGGAGGTTTTGAAGGTAGTAAAGCACGACAAGTATTAGTCCCTGATTTAACAGCACTTAATCAACTATTAGACAATGAAGGTCAATAATATAAAAATGAATATAATGAAAAGGTTAGTTACGGCTTGTATAATATTGTTTTCAAGTTTCGCTTTTGCGCAAGACCAAGAAGCTATTGCGCTTTTAAACAAAGTTTCAGAAAAAGTTAAAAGCTACAATAACATATCTATCGATTTTAAGTATGTGCTTAATAATGTAGCGGAAAACGTTAGGCAAGAAACACGAGGGGATGTCATAATACAAGGCGATAAATATCTTTTAAACATTCTCGGCATAACTAGAATGTACGATGGTAAAACACTATACAGCATAAGCCCTGAAGATGAAGAGGTGACTATTTCGAGTGAAAATACTGAAGACGACTCCAATGTTACGCCAAGTAAAATGCTATCGTTTTATGAAGATGGCTATACCTATAATATGGATATTGTTCAGAATGTTCAAGGTAGGAAAATTCAATATGTAAAATTGACGCCTATCGACTCTAATTCTGAAATAAAAAATATTCTTTTAGGTATTGATGCTAAAACAAATCATATCTATAACTTAATTCAAACAGGTAAAGATGGCATAAAAACCACTTTAACTGTTAATTCTTTTAAAACAAACGAACCGTTATCAAAAACCTTATTTACTTTTGATGCGAGTAAATACAAAGATTATTATATCAATAAATTAGATTAGGTAGCATTTGAAAATTTTAGATCGATACATACTATCTACATACCTAAAAACTTTTATCAGCGTGTTTGTAATTCTCATGCTGATTTTTGTTTTACAAACTATCTGGCTCTACATAAAAGAGTTGGCTGGTAAAGATTTAGATATAATTGTTGTTGCAAAGTTTTTATTTTACTTTACACCAAAGCTGATTCCTTTAGTATTACCACTTACCATACTATTGGCATCCATTATGGTCTTTGGAAGTTTTGCCGAAAACTATGAGTTCGCCGCCATGAAGTCGACTGGAATTTCACTCCAACGCTCTATGGCTGGTTTAAGTATATTTATTGTAGTATTAGGTATTACAACGTTCTTTTTTTCAAATAATGTTATCCCTTGGGCAGAAATTAATTCCTATAACTTAAGAAAAAATATTGCCAAGTTGAAACCTGCCATGGCTATAGCCGAAGGCCAGTTTAACGAGGTTATGGATTACAACATAAAAGTAGCAAACAAACATGGTGACAGAGGGCAATTTTTAGATAGCGTTGTCATGCATAAAAAAACTGGTAATGGTATTGGTAACTACACCACTATAATATCAAAAACAGGCGAACTAATTGGTAATGAAGATTCAGACGTACTTAAGTTTATTCTTTATGATGGCTATTTTTATGACGATTCCCCACCAAAAGACTCAAAAGAGCGCTTGCGTCATCCCATGACAAAAAGTTTCTTTAAAAAGTACACGATTAATATTGATTTATCGGGATTAAATCAAGAAGATTTGGATGAAAAAAATATTTCTGACAAATACAACATGCTTAACATTTCAGATTTAAACTATACTATTGACAGCTTACATACGGGGCTTAATAATGAATATTCTGAATTTGCAACAAGTTTGTATAACCGTTCCAACCTACCTGTTTTAAATGTTGGCGTAAACACTAAAAAAGACACAGTTTTTAATGGTGATGTGCTATCATTATTTTCAAATAGAAAAAAGGTGCAATTACTGGATATGGCTATTAATGCAACAAAAAGCTCTATGCAAATTGTTGAAATTAAAGACAAACACTTTCAAGACAAAAACATATGGTTAAATAAACATATTATTGCTTTACATGAAAAATTAGCTTTAGGATTTGCCTGTATCATTTTATTTTTTGTTGGTGCACCGCTAGGGGCTTTAATTAGAAAAGGTGGTATAGGTCTACCAATGGTAATTGCTATTTTGTTATTCCTTACCTATCACTTTATTGGGATTTTCGCAAAGAACAGTGCGAAAGATGGTAGTTTAAATCCTGTATTTGCTTCGTGGTTCTCCACGTTAATTATGTTACCATTGGGAGTTTACTTGACAAAAAGAGCTACTGCAGACAGAGGTCTATTTGAATTCGACCATATAATAGAGCCATTAAAAAAATTAGTAAGCTCAAAAATCGTAAAAAACAAAGGGGATTCTGAAACACAACCATCAGAACTTAAATTAGAACCTGAAATTAAAAAAACATTTTTACCCCTATACAAAAACTATAAATCTATTAGCAGAATTGCTATTGTATTCTATGGCTTTGGGTTAATATCTTTAATTCTATTTTTTATTTTCAGAAACAATAAACTACCTGAATTTGCAGAAATAAGTATTCAATTAAGTGTCATTTCTTGGATTGTTTACACGATCTATTTCTTTCAGGAACGTTGGGCAATGTCAAAAATACTGAACCTCATTCAAACTAAATTATTTATTCAAGGTATTATTCCAACACTCTTAAGCTTGATTTTTTACCCTGTTATTTATTATTTCAGACGAAATAAATTAAAAGCGGTCTTACCTGAAAGTTGAAAATAAGCAATATCTTTGCAACTCAATTACATTGTTATGTCTACGATCAAAACCGAATCGAATAAAACTATTACGTTGGATAGAATTGAAGATGCCATTAATGACATTCGTCAAGGTAAAGTCATTATTGTAGTAGATGATGAAAACCGTGAAAATGAAGGCGATTTTTTGGCTGCAGCCGAAAAAGTTACACCTGAAATGATAAACTTTATGGCAACGCATGGCCGTGGTTTAATCTGTACACCATTGACAGAAAAACGTTGTAAAGCATTAGAATTAGGTATGATGGTGAACAACAACACCGATCCAATGGAAACGGCTTTCACCATATCTGTAGATTTACGTGGAAATGGTGTCACAACAGGTATTTCGGCTAGTGATCGAGCCAAAACCGTTAAAGCGCTGGTTGACCCAGAAACCAAATCATTTGATCTTGCTCGCCCTGGTCATATTTTTCCATTAGTGGCTCGAGAAGGAGGCGTTTTAAGACGTACTGGACATACCGAAGCAGCAATAGATTTCGCCCGATTGGCCGGTTTAAAACCAGCCGGTGTTATTGTTGAAATCATGAATGAAGATGGGACTATGGCACGTTTGCCGCAACTAATTAAAGTCGCTAAAAAATTTGACTTGAAAATCGTGTCGATAGAAGATTTAGTAGCTTATCGCATGCAGCACGATTCTCTTATTGAAAAAATTGAAGATTTTGAATTAGAGACACGTTTTGGCAAATACCGATTAAGAGCCTATAAGCAAACTACAAACAATCAAGTTCATATTGCACTATCAAAAGGTAGTTGGTCTGCTGAAGAGCCTGTTTTAACACGTGTAAACGCTACCCTAGTTAACCATGATATATTGGGCACCTTAACCAACAATGCTGAACAAAAACTGGATGATATGTTTCGCGTAATTAACAACGCAGAAAAAGGTGCCATTATTTTTATCAATCAGCAATCACAATCTATGAACCTTTTAAAGCGCTTAAACACTCTAAAAAATTCTCAAGTACCTGGTCAAATTACCAAAGCACCACGTATTGAAATGGATAGTAAGGATTTTGGTATAGGCGCTCAAATTTTACACGATTTAGATATTCATAAACTGCGTTTAATTTCCAATAGCGAACAGACCAAACGTGTTGGTATGATTGGTTATGGTTTGGAAATTGTAGAATACGTGAATTACTAATCTAATCCGTTACGTTAAATACTTTAAACAATCCTTTTTCTTTTGCATTAGGTACTTCGGCTATCAAGGCATACTTTCCGGGTTTTAAATCTGCATAAAAATAGCCTACGCTTCCTTCTGTATCATCATTATAACCACCTAAAAAAGTAACTCCATCAGGAGCTGGCGTAATAAAACCTTTAGGGTCATACCAAACCATCCAGGCCTCTAAAGCATCTAAACTGGCCGTGTTAGCTAATTCTACAAGATGAACATCGGTTAATGCGAAATTCTCATGTAATTTTTGACTTTCAACTTGAACTTTAAAAATATGTTTCCCTTTTGAAATAATTTCATTAAAATAGAAACCATCTTCTTTTACGCTAATAGTTTCAGTTTCCATAGGTTGCTCATTATTACTATTAACTTCTGAAACATTAAAATCCTTAATCATACCCATAGTCGAATGAAACTTCCCATTAGGCATTTTTACGTAACACTCAACGATATAATTCCCAGGATCCAGTAATAAAGTTGTTACAGTTGAATGCTTTGGCGCAATTAAACCCGAACCACCAAATGGCACACATTTCCCAAACCATTCTGGTAGCTTTCCAAAAGCGGCAAATCCGTCTTCTGGTTTCCCTTCATTAATTAAATCCATTCCTTCTTCAAAAACAGGATCTACTTCTTCTTTGTAATTCTCTATAGAAATATTTTCTGGCAACTTAATAAACCTAAAAAAATGGGTTTCATTGGCTTTATTGTCATACTTAAACGTATTCCACCCTGACGGAATAGTATCTGTCATTTGGAATTCCATACTTCGAGTTACTATGTCTATGACATTTTCAGGTTCTTGAATGGTTTCTGCAACTTCTACTATTTCTTCATCTACAGGTTCTGTTTTCTTATTTTCATTTTTGCAAGAAACTACTAAAAATAGCATTAGAATGGGTAATAAAATTTTTGATTTCATGTTTTTAGTTATTTGGTTAATGTTTAATAAATATAATTAAAAAAGAGGAAAGGCACTCTAAATGAGTAGCCTATTCCCCCTTCTCCTCAAATTAATTAACAGCAACTATATAAATATTAGTTATTTGAAAATATAAATCGGTCTTGTAATCGGACTCCATCTTGTTCAATAAAGACAAAGTACACTCCTGCTTCAGTGATATAGTTAGATATCGCAATGGATATATTATTCTTATCAACTTTTAAGTCTTGATATACCAACTGCCCCAATTTATTGTAAATAGAAACCTTAGCATTCGTAATGGTCATATTCTTAATATCTAAAGTTAATGATTGCTTAACTGGATTAGGATATAATACAACCTCTTCTTTATTAAAAACGCTATCACGTTGATTGTTGCAACTACCTAAAGTATCGCCATGATCTAAATGGCGTTGTAATTGGTTTTCTCTTACGCACATTTCTACTGTGGTTCCATTATTCTTCATATGGCAAATTAATATTTGATCTGGTGCACATACATTTGAATTACAGGAATCTGTGGCATCATTTGGACAAACGTCACACCCATCTGGTACGCCATCACCATCAGTATCTATATTGTCATCAAAGCCAATACAAACATCCAAGTCATCACATACACCATCATTGTCGTTATCATCAGTTGCAGAGTCTGGACAGACATCACAACCATCTGGTATTCCATCTGTATCAGAGTCAACCATATCATCGAATCCTTCACAAACATCCAAGTCATCACATACCCCATCACCATCAGAATCTGAATCACATGCCACGTTATTGACACAGAAAGTTACAGGACTAAAACTTATATTCATAGTTGAATTTCCTGAACTATTGTTTTCACCATCATATAACATTACCGTAACAGATTGTACTATATCGGAAATTAAAATTGATGCTTCACTCGTATTAGAACCACTATACGTATTATACAAAATCGAAGCTCCAAATTCATCAACATAATACACATCCACAAACTCTATATATTGGTTATTAGGATTTCCTCGTAACTTTTGTCCTATCTCAAAAATTGTAAAAGACACCTCTTGACTATTGTTTGGCAATGCAAATGATACCGTATTAAATCCAGTTCCAGAATGTGTTAATGGATTTACAATAAAATCATCTGTGTATTCAATACATCCATCATTACTATCAGGCGTGTTTGGATTACAGTCGTCGTCTATACCGTTGTCTGGGATTTCTACATTGCCTGCATAGATCGCTGGGTTGGTATCATCGCAATCACCTTCGTTCTCTGTTTGACCATCGCCATCGTTGTCAATATCCAATGAACTATCTGGCGTGCTTGGATTACAATCGTCATCAATGCCATTGTCTGGAATCTCTGTTGCACCTGGATTGACATTGAAATTGTTGTCATCACAGTCTTCTGATAGTAAATACCCATCACCATCCAAATCGTCGTCTGGTGTAGCGGCATTACAGTCATCATCCAATCCATTGTATGGTATTTCAGTGTTACCTGCATAGATTGCTGGATTGGTATCATCACAATCGCCTTCGTTCTCTGTTTGACCATCGCCATCGTTGTCAACATCCAACGCACTGTCTGGGGTCGCTGGATTACAGTCGTCATCAATACCGTTGTCCAGTATCTCTTCTGCTCCTGGGTTCACCAACGCATTGTTGTCGTCACAGTCTTCTGCTAACGGGTAACCATCACCATCCAAATCGTCGTCTGGTGTAGCGGCATTACAGTCATCATCCAATCCATTGTATGGTATTTCAGTGTTACCTGCATAGATTGCTGGATTGGTATCATCACAATCGCCTTCGTTCTCTGTTTGACCATCGCCATCGTTGTCAACATCCAACGCACTGTCTGGGGTCGCTGGATTACAGTCGTCATCAATACCGTTGTCCAGTATCTCTTCTGCTCCTGGGTTCACCAACGCATTGTTGTCGTCACAGTCTTCTGCTAACGGGTAACCATCGCCATCTAGATCATCGTCCAAAGTGGCTGGGTTACAGTCATCATCTATGCCGTTATAAGGTGTTTCGGTGTTACCTGCGAAAATGGCTGGATTGGTATCATCACAATCACCTTCGTTCTCTGTTTGACCGTCTCCGTCGTTGTCAACATCCAAGGAACTATCTGGCGTGCCTGGGTTACAGTCATCATCAATGCCATTGTCTGGGATTTCTGTTGCACCTGGATTGACATTGAAATTGTTGTCATCACAATCTTCCGATTGTAAATACCCATCGCCATCCAAATCGTCGTCTGGCGTAGCTGCATTACAGTCATCATCAATGCCATTGTATGGCACTTCGGTGTTACCTGCATAGATTGCTGGATTCGTATCATCGCAATCACCTTCGTTCTCCGTTTGACCGTCTCCATCGTTGTCTACATTTGCTGATGAATCTAAAGTCGAGGGGTTGCAATCGTCGTCCTTACCATTATCAAGTATCTCTATTTGCCCAGGATTAATATTTATATCATTGTCATTACAATCAGTATTGTCAGAAACATATCCTGATGGAGCTAAACAATCTAATACTGAAAAATTAGCATCTCCATAACCATCATTATCAGTATCAGCGTAAAATATATTTGTCCCCTTAACAGTAATGGTAAAGCTTGTCTCTGCTGTATTTCCATTGCCATCATTGGCGGTAAGGATGACTTCCTGTGTTGTGTCATGTCCTGTCAACACTGTGCCAGCTACTGGAAATTGGGTTACCGTAGCTGTTCCGCAATTGTCTGTAGCCGTGGTTAGTCCTGTATAATCTGGTACTGTAAACTCACAGTTAGCATCTAGGTTTTCATTTCTATTTGTTACCGCTGTTAGTGCTGGTAAAATAGCATCCTGTAAGGTAATGGTAAAGCTTGTCTCTGCTGTATTTCCATTGCCATCATTGGCTGTGAGAATAACTTCTTGTGTTGTGTCATGTCCTGTCAATACCGTTCCTGCAACTGGGAATTGGGTTACCGTAGCTGTTCCGCAATTGTCTGTAGCCGTGGTTAGTCCTGTATAATCTGGAACTGTAAACTCACAGTTAACATCTAGGTTTTCATTTCTATTTGTTACCGCTGTTAGTGCTGGTACAATAGCATCTTGTAAGGTAATGGTAAAGCTTGTCTCTGCTGTATTTCCATTGCCATCATTGGCCGTGAGAATAACTTCTTGTGTTGTGTCATGTCCTGTCAATACCGTTCCTGCTACTGGAAATTGGGTTACCGTAGCTGTTCCGCAATTGTCTGTAGCGGTGGTTAATCCTGTGTAATCTGGAACTGTAAACTCACAATTAGCATCTAGGTTTTCATTTCTATTTGCTACCGCTGTTAGTACTGGTACAATAGCATCTTGTAAGGTAATGGTAAAGCTTGTCTCTGCTGTATTTCCATTGCCATCATTGGCGGTAAGGATGACTTCCTGTGTTGTGTCATGTCCTGTCAATACCGTTCCTGCTACTGGAAATTGGGTTACCGTAGCTGTTCCGCAATTGTCTGTAGCGGTGGTTAATCCTGTGTAATCTGGAACTGTAAACTCACAATTAGCATCTAGGTTTTCATTTCTATTTGCTACCGCTGTTAGTACTGGTACAATAGCATCTTGTAAGGTAATGGTAAAGCTTGTCTCTGCTGTATTTCCATTGCCATCATTGGCGGTAAGAATGACTTCCTGTGTTGTGTCATGTCCTGTCAATACTGTACCTGCTACTGGGAATTGGGTTACCGTAGCTGTTCCGCAATTGTCTGTAGCCGTGGTTAGTCCTGTATAATCTGGAACTGTAAACTCACAGTTAGCATCTAGGTTTTCATTTCTATTTGCTACCGCTGTTAGTACTGGTGCAATAGCATCTTGTAAGGTAATGGTAAAGCTTGTCTCTGCTGTATTTCCATTGCCATCATTGGCTGTGAGGATGACTTCCTGTGTTGTGTCATGTCCTGTTAACACTGTGCCAGCTACTGGAAATTGGGTTACCGTAGCTGTTCCGCAATTATCTGTTGCGGTGGTTAATCCTGTATAATCTGGAACTGTAAACTCACAATTAGCATCTAGGTTTTCATTTCTATTTGCTACCGCTGTTAGTACTGGTGCAATAGCATCTTGTAAGGTAATGGTAAAGCTTGTCTCTGCTGTATTTCCATTGCCATCATTGGCTGTGAGGATGACTTCTTGTGTTGTGTCATGTCCTGTTAATACTGTACCTGCTACTGGGAATTGGGTTACCGTAGCTGTTCCGCAATTGTCTGTAGCGGTGGTTAATCCTGTATAATCTGGAACTGTAAACTCACAGTTAGCATCCAAACTTTCAACTCCATCATCTACTGGAGTTAAGGTTGGAGAGATTGCATCAACAATTGTAACTGTTGCATTACAGCTAGCAGTATTTCCAAATAAATCAGTTACCGTTAATGTAACCGTATTCTCTCCAACATCCTCACAAGTAAAACTGGAGATATCAATAGTTCTAGTATCTATTTCACAGTTATCAGAAGAACCATTATCAACATCAATCACAGTAATTGTGGCTTCTCCAAATTCATCTAAAGCAACTGTTATATTGCCACAGGAAGCTACAGGGTTTACTGTATCGCCTATAACACCTGAAAGCGCGGTCAGGTTATAAGCCGGATCATTTTGTAAGCCATTGTATTCAAAAATATTCACATAATAATTAGTGAAAGGTGTTAGGTTTACTATGTTTATGCTTTCGGAATTACCTTTATAGACAACAAAACCATTGCCAATAGCATCTCCACTAGTATAATTAAGTTGAGCGGTGTATTCTACACCTTGCACAGGTAATGCATTCAAGGGTACCTCACTCACTACTACTATTCTACCTATTCCATCTCCGTTACTCCAACTAATATTTGAACTTGCATTACAAGGATCCGCATTGTTATAGTTTGTAGCTTGATTTGGAGGAGAAGCTGTTGCTTGTGATGCGGTTAAGGCAGGTCTTAAATAATATTTACCATCAGCAGTGATTGCATATTCATAAAAATCGAAAGTGTAATTGGTGCCCACATCAAGCCCTTGTACGTGTACATTTTCTCCATAACCATCATAAACCACAAAATTACCAGTGCCTATTTCTGAACCTAATCCAAATGTGTTATTAGGCACGTAATTAGTTAAATCTTGAGGCTCAACACTAGCTGTACCACTTTCTCTTGCCACCACCATTCTGTGCAGTCTATCTCCTTTAGTAAAGGCTATATCAAATGATGTTCCACCTATATTTGAAAACCCAACATTTGACACTTGAACCGTTGGAGGTGTTTCACTATAGGTTTCTGTACTAAAGGTATATGCTGGTTTTAAATATAACTTGCTGTTAAATGTACCATTGTATTCATAGACAGCGAAATGGTAAATTGTATGTGGTTGTAAGTTAGTTACTGAAATAAAATCATTTAGACCTTGTTGAACCACTATGTTGCCCCCACCTAAATCATCTCCTAAAGTAATATTAGAGTTTGCAGAATATTCAATTAAATCTACAGGATCAACATTCACTTCCTCATTAGCTCTTACTACCACCAATCTTCCTTGTCCGTTACCATTAGTCCAGCTAGCATCTATAGAGTAAGGCGTTCTTGTATTGATAAAATAGTTACTAGCTTGTATGGTTGGATATGTTAATGTAGCTTGGTTACCAGTTAAAAAACTATCCGTTAAATATAAGGTACTTGTCCCAGTCCCATTGTATTCAAACACTTTAAAATAATAAGTAGATGAATGGTCTAGATCACTTAAAGTAAATGTACTAGAAGTACCATCATATACTACATATTGGTCTGAACCTACTACATCTCCATCTGCAAAAACACCGGTAACTCCTGCATTGTATTGAATACCATCTATAGGAATTGTTGAAACATCAACCGGACTTCCCTTTCTTGCTATGACCATATGTCTTTGCCCATCACCTGGTGTAAAATTAACTCTATATCTAGTAGTACTTATATCAGTGAAATTCATATTACTAGAAGGTATTGTTGGGGGCTCTAAACCTAAAGTAGTCACACTTTCTATAGCACTACCTGGACGAAGATAGACCTTACCATTAATACCATTAAACTCAAAAAGTTGAAAATAATAGGTGGTGCCAGGATTAAGGTTTGTAATATTATTTTGTGTACTACTACCTGCACCATCGTAAACCACAAAATTACCACCACCCAAATCTTCTGCTGTAATAAAACTAGATGATGCATTATAATCATCAAGGTCTTCAGGGAATCCTGCTGCTAAATCTACAGGACTTCCTTCTTTAACAATCAAAATACGACCATCGCCATCACCATTTACCCAATTTACTTTCACACTATTTCCAGTTAATTCTGAAAATGATATGGTATGAGCTTGTACAGTAGGTGTTCCTAAAGTTGTCTCACTTATACTTGCCACGGGATCTCCATCGTTATCGTTTACTGTGAGATAAGATGTGTTTACTACTGTACCATTATACTCATAAACATTTAAATGATAGGTTGTGTTTGGTTGTAAGCCTTGTAAAGAAAATCCTGCTGTTGATGGTGATGATGCTTCATTTTTATATACTACATAATTAAAATCATCCAGTTTATTATTATCGTTATTAGGAATAGGACCAACTTCTCCAAACTTATACCATGCTTCATAGTCCTGTCCATCTGTTGGTATAATTGGTGTTGCACCATCAATAGTCGCTACAACTATTCTACGACTACCATTTCCTTTGGTAAAACTTACATTAAATCTATCGCCATCAATAGTATTTGTTGTTAAGTTTGTGGCATTATCTGTTGGAGGCCCAAAAGTCGTTTGGCTTGCAAAGGCTGCAGGACGCAAATATATTTTATCAAATGAAGACGTATTTCCATTATATTCAAAGAGGGCAAAATAATAGGTAGTTCCTGGTGTCAAATTACGTATCAACGCCGTTGAACCTGTTCCTTGATAAACACCATAAGTATTAGGAGCTACTCTATAAGTTGAACTTAATGCATATCTACTATTAGCATAATAATACTCTAAATCTTGTGGCTCCCATGTAATTGGGTCAACGGTACTGGCTACTATAAAAGTTCCTGTTCCGTCGCCACCAGTCCAGTTAATCCGCATTTCATTACCCAATACATTATTAAAGCTTACATCGGTTGGTTGACTTGACGGATAGTCCATAGCTACAGCTGTGCCTTTAGAGCTATCATCGGCTGAAGTAAAATAAAAACTTTCGGTGGCATTTTCGTTAAAATCGAAAATCCTAAAATAATAGGTCGCACCAGGCTCTACATTTCTTAAATTGCCACTATTGAAGTTATCGTTATATATTACATAATGTCCATTGCCAAGATCTGTGCCTGCACCAAAATTTTCATCTGCTATATAATTCGAACTATGTAACGTTGGTACAATAGCATCATCAATTGGTGTATCTTTCCTTGCTATTACTAAACGTTTAGAGCCATTACCTTGAGACGAAAAGTTATAAAATATTCTGCTGGCATAAGCTGTGTATGTAAACCCAGTAGATGCCTGATCTGGATAACCAAGCGTTGTTGCTGATGTTTCTACACCTGATACACTTCCTTGTGAGGGTTGAGAGGTTAAAAACAGTTTATTATCAAATGAATTTCCATTGTATTCAAACATTTTGAAATAATAGGTGCTATTGGCATCTAAATTAGTAATGGTTTTTGGAGACAAATTTCCGGTGTAGGAAACAACAAAATTATTATTACTAGTACCATCTCCACCATCACCTAAATTAGCACCATTTCCAAATGTAAAATTAGTGGAATAGCTAGAAAAGTCTACTGGCTCCACATTAACAGGAGCATCTTTTCTGGCTATAATAATTCTACCTTGTCCATCTCCAGCAGTTATGTTTAAAGTTACTCTGTCCCCATCAATGTTTGTAGTGGTTTGAAAGCTACCATGAGAAGATGGTCTAGATAAAGTGGTTGTACTACCTGATAAAGGTGTTGTATTGTATAATGTTTGGGTTCCACTACCATTATATTCAAAAATCTTAATATGATAGGTTGTGCTATGGTTAAGACTTCTTATAAATCCATTTTCAAAGTTAGTATCTCCAACAACAAAATTACTATTCCCTGAACCATCACCGCCATCGCCAAGATTGTCACCTTCTCCAAAATCTACATCATGAGAATAATCTATACCATTTTGAGGCGTTACGTTAACAGGACTACCTTGTCTAGCAATCGTGATACGTCTTTGTCCTGAACCTTTAGTAAAATCATAATCAAACTCATCAGTATCTATACCCGAAAACACCAAAGAAGTTGCTGGACTAGCTGGAGCTACATAAGTACTCTCTGAATCTGTATCTCCAGGTTTTAAATAAAGTTCACTACCTGAAGAACCATTATACTCAAAAATAGCAAAATGGTAAGTACTACCAAACTGAAGATTATTTACTTGAACTGTATTTCCTGAACCGTTATAAACCACATAATTTCCTGAACCTATTTGGCTCCCAAAAGGAAATGATGTATTTGCCGAATAAGTGATTCCATCTATAGGTTCAGCATTTACTGCACCACCTTCTCTAGCAAGTACAATGCGATTAGAACCATCACCACTATCAAAATTGAGGGTCATGCTGGTAGCATTGGCAACAAAAGAAGTGAAACTAGCTTGCAAAGTTGGAACTGTAGGCGCAGCTATTGTTGCTTCACCAAGTAATACAGGACTACCAAAAAAAGAACTAGAGCTACTACCTTCATATACTGTAAAATAATATGTTGTACCTTCAGAAAATCCAGTAAGTGTAATATTGGATGCTTCTGGACCAACATAAACAATATAACCAGAGCCTTGAGAAAATGGTGTTGATCCATAAGATTTGACTCCTGGAAATTGAAAAGTAGAGAAGTCACTCACAGGTCCGGTATGTGTACCCTCATTTGCAACAATAAGCCTACTACTTCCAATACCTGGAGTAAAACTTATTGTAATTGTTGATGAAGTTGTACTTTCAACAACAAATGCTGTTGAGGGCTCAGTTGGGGCTTGCGCAAACAATGTAACTGGTAAGCACAGTATTAAACAAAAGAGGATTGGGGTTTTTAAGTTAAAAAACAGTTTCATAATATTTTTGATTAATAGCATTTTATATTTCTCTTTACTCAATAGCCTCAACTCTGAATTCGTATGGCGTAGTCCAGAATTCAGGAATACTTCGCGTGTTTAAATCTACTGCAACGTCACCCGTCAATTCTAATTGGACGTAATATGTTCCTGATGGCACATAACCATTGGATTCAACATAAAATGTATTGCCAGATATAGTTGTTGGGGGACTATTAACAAAATTTCCGTCACTATTTAGTAAATTACACCAAACCGTTAAATCTGAAGGGCAGCTTTCTAATGTAAAACGTAATCTACTTTCTGTAGTAGTTGTAAATTTATACCAATCATAAGTGTTCTCATCTCCTGAAGACACATAATTAGTCACGTATCCAGATATTCCATAAGCTTCAAGAGTCTCATCCTTTGGTATAAACTTGGCCTGTTGAAACGTATTGTTTGGCTCATAACAATCTTCAGTTGGTGTATAGGACCAAGACATGGTATATTCTAGGGGAAATGCGGCGCTACCATGAGCTGGATTGACTCGAACATCATAGACTATTTCAGGATGTGCCAAAAATGCCATGCGATTAGTATTAGGGTCTGAAGTACCTGCAGAAGAGCCTGTAAAAATTGTACCTGATGTTCCTAAAGGAGAATATATGGATACTCCTGGAACCAATTGTGTACCAATTTCAAATGTGAAATAGCCACCACCTGGTTCGCTTGGTGTTGCCAGTAAAGCCGGGTATAAATCAAATTCATTGAATTCGTCCCAATTTTCAGTTCGTCCATCCGAAAAGCCATCTCCTCCATATTGAGCGCAGTCATGTTGTTCTGGTTCGTTTGGTTCAATATAAGTTCTTACCCATTTTTGAATATTACCAACCCCTGAACTTGCAATATTGATTCTCAATGTATCATCAACTCCTAATTCCATGGTAGCATCGAAATAATTATAATTACTTCCCAATTCTTGATATGTAAATAGATTATCATCATTATCAGATTGTAAAATATCTGCCCATTTCACATCATCAACTTGAAAATTTGACAAAGCGGGCACTTCAATAATTCCTTGATCATTATCCACATTCACTTTCATACCATTGTTATTGGGGTTATTACCGCCTACCCGATACCAATCACCTTGAATGGAAGACAAATCATTAGTATTTATGTTATTAGTATCATTGTTGTCATTGTCATCCGATGTGCAACCGATAATTAAAATGAATACGGAAAGAATAAAGTTGATTTTTGTTTTCATGGTTTTGAGATTTTAATTGTCTTTATTATTTTATTATTAAGCAATATTTCAAGCTCGTACTGTCCCTTTTTAAGATGATCAATACTTAAGTATATTTTTTCTTTTTTGGCTGCGCTTGTTATATCACTTTCCATTACATTTTATATTTAGAATAGGATAAAATTATGTGGAAGCTTATCTAATGGATAACAGATATGTTCCAAAAGATAAAAGATATGTTACATTGACTGGAAACAGTAACAGTTATAGGCATTTTGAGAGATATTCATTAGGTGTAAACCCATAAGAATCTTTAAAACACTTAATAAAATATGAAGGCGTATTGAACCCTACTTGATAAGCTACTTCAGAAACAGTAGCATCTGACTTTTCAAGTAAGTTTGTAGCAAGGTTTAATCGATGGGAACGAATAAATTCACTAGTAGACATATTAGAAATTGCTTTAAGCTTTCTATGTAATTGCGTTCTGCTCATTTGCATGAGCTTTCCAAACCGGTCACTGGTAAATTCAGAATCGGTAATGTGAGTTTCTACAACATTTTGAAGTCTTTTTAGAAATTCTTCTTCAGTAGATGTTATTGCTAATTCAGGATTGATATTTAGTGTTTTACTGAAATGTTTTTGCAGTAATTGTCTACTCTCAATAAGATTTTTAACCACTACTTTAAGCTTTTCACTGTTGAAAGGCTTTGTTATATAAGCATCTGCACCTGTTCTTATTCCTGTGATTTCGTTTTGTTCACCAACTTTTGCCGTTAACAATATAACTGGAATATGACTTGTGAGTTCATTATTTTTTATATTATCACATAATTCAATACCATCTTGAACAGGCATCATCACATCACTAATAATCAAATCTGGGAGATGCTTTTGTGCTTTTTCAATACCAGACTTTCCATTATCGGCTTCAATAATTTGGTAATCTTCATTGAAAGACAATACTATAAAAGTTCTAATATCTGGTTCATCTTCAACAATCAACAAAATGGGTTTATGTTTATCTAAATGAACAGAACCATTTAATTTTTTCTGGATATTAAAATCCTTTTGAGGGATAATTACTTCATTGTCATTAAAAGCTGATTTTGTTATGGGCAGTGATACTGTAAATTGAATTTTGTCAGTATCGATATTATTGGCAATGATTGTTCCTTTTGATAAGTCTACCAAATCACGAACCAGAGCTAAACCAACACCTACTCCATCGGAAAGCTCATTGTCTTGATAAAAACGCTGAAATAATTTAGTCAAATCTTTTTTACCTACTTGTTGGCTTTTATTTATCACCGATAAAACCAAGATATCCTCTTGCCTGGTTGCTTCAAATACTATGATGGTGTTTTTTGGTGTATACTTTATAGCATTGGACAATAGGTTTGATATTACCTTTTCAATAATATCTTTATCGAACCAAACATTATCAAGGTTTTCAATGTGGCTTTTAATTTCAATGTCTTTTTTATTGGCGGTATACTGAAACGCACTGATAATCTGTTTTAATAATACCGTTAAGTTACCGTTTGACACCTTGAGTTTAATCTGTCCTGAATCTATCATTGAAAGATCAAGCATTTGATTGACCAAGTCAAGTAACCTATCTGCATTTTGCTTTACCAATGAGAGTTCTTTTCTATCACTCGGAATAATATTAGGTTTAGCCAATTGATTATCAATAGGGCCAGAAATGAGCGTTAACGGTGTTCTAAACTCATGTGAGATGTTAGTATACAACTTGGTTTTAAATTCATCAAGCTTCTTTAAGCGTTCGGTTTCTTGATGTTCAAGCTCTAATTGCATTTTTACGTGCCAACGCCATTTCAAATATCTGTAAAACCAAACACTTATAAAGATGGCTAGAAAACCATAACTTATCAATGCTAGATAACTTAAATACCAAGGTTTTTCAATAGTAAAATTATATATAGCAGGCTCTTTATTCCACACGCCATCATAATTACTTGAAATAACCTTAAATGTGTAATCGTCAGGCGGTAGGTTTGTATAGTGGGCTCTGTTATTGTTCCCAGCTAGAATCCAATCTGGATCATGATCTACCAATTGATATTTATACTGATTTCTATTGGGCTGTGAATAATGCAATCCCGAAAAGGTAAATGTCATGGTATTTTGTTTCGCAGAAAACACTTGATTTTCCGAAATTGCATGTGATTTTGCAAATATCTCAAAACCTGTAATTACAGTTTTGGGTTTACTAGTGTTATAAGATAGCTGTTGGGGATCAAACCAGTTTAAACCCTCTAACCCTCCAAAATATAGGGTGCCTTTATTATCTTTATAATAAGCACCTGTATTAAATTCATTAGTCTGTAAACCATCATAATTATTAAAATTTTCAATCTCTATAATTTCATCTTCATCTATCGCAATTCCCATCAGCCCTTTGTTCGAACTCAACCATAGATTGTTATCAGAAGCTGATAGAATACCATAAATAACATTATTGGATAGGCCTTGTTCAGTTGTAAAATGTCTTATGGTTTTATCTTTTGTATTGTATGATTTTAGACCATTACCATTGGTGCCTATCCATAAAATTCCTTTATTAAAATAAAGTGTTTTTATTCTGTCTTTAATCCCTTTGATTTCAGTAATTGCATCGGTTTCTGTATCCAAAAGATATAACCCAATAGTTTCTGTACCTATCCAAAGTTGATTTTTGCTACCTGCTTCAACAGTTCTAATAGCGTTTGATGGCAATAGAGAATTTTCTGAATGGTATTTTTTAATAATGCCTTGCTGTTCATCAAAAAGAATCAGACCATTTAAAGTGCATAACCATAGCCTTTGGCCTTCGGCTTGATAAATTTTCCAAATAGACATTCCTTTTGTAGACTCAAAAGTTTTAAACTTTTTGTTGTGCTCTAATTTTTGCAGACCACTGTTTTGATGTCCAATCCATAACCCTTCTGCGTTATTGTGCAAACTCATCACTCTATCACTTGCTAACGATGAATTTTTTGTAGTGTACATCGTATAAACATCCGTTTCAAAATTTATGGTTGTTAATCCTTTGTTAGAAGTGCCCAACCACACATCTCCATTTCTTTCTGCAATGGCTCTTACAAAATCTATGTTCACGTTATCTGGTGCTTGTTTATTTGTAAGGACATTAAATTTCACCAAATCTTTATCATAATAGCTCAAGCCTGAACCATCTGTTCCTAACCAAACAATACCCGTAAAATCCTCGTAAAGAGACAATACATCATTGTAATGTAAAGCAAATGGATTGGTTTTATTGGCTATAAAATGTTGAATGGTCTCTATAGAAAAATCAATCAAAAACACACCATCTCCGTAAGTAGCTATCCATAGCTTTCCGCTACTATCTACCAAAAGATCTTGAATAATTAAATCTCCTGGAAGCTTATCGTTACTAAAACCCGTAAACTGTTCAAACTTTTTTTCATCTTCATGAGCTATAAACAACCCTTTTCCAAAACTTCCAAGAAACAGCCTTTTGCTTTGTGGTAATCTTGAAAACGAACTAAAGTTAGTACCGTCTTCAACTTCTATAAATTGATATTTTCCATCACTTTTAATATCAAGAATGCCATTTGAAGTGGCGACCAAAATACTTTCATCAAATTGATACATATCATAAGCCACTAAATGTTTATCCTCTGGTTTTAGTATTTGTATGGTGTCTTTTGTTTTTTCTGAAACATGATACAACCCAGAGCCATAAGTACCAATAAAATAATCGTTGTTTGTAGACTGTAAAAGTGTACTAACATTACCTATTTTGTCAACCAAATTGAAATTTCCCGAAGCTTGCTCATGTTTGTGAAGCATTCCAGAATTGGTTACTATCCATACCTGGTCAAAATTATCAATATAAACTTTTCCTAACTTACTGTAAGTATTTCGCGTTACATCTTCAAACTGATAGGGATATTGAATGAATTGTTTACCATCGTATTTGTTTAATCCATCTTGTGTTGCAAACCACATGAATCCCGTTTGGTCTTGAGCTATACTTATAACACTATTTTGAGAAAGCCCATGTTCTACTGTAAGCTCACTAAACGTTATTTGCTTATTGACATATTGCGAAAACATAGCAATAGGCCATATAAAAAAAAGAATCTGTGTCTTTAAATTATTCATAAAACGTTTAGCTTCATCAAAAGTCAATTAATTACTTTATACTTTGTATAGTTTTGTGTTTACTTAAAGAAAAGGTTAACATCTTTTTCCAAAATTTTTTAATAGTTTTCTTACTTTTAGATATCTTTTTCCAATTATGTGGTTAACCTTTTACTTTTTATTTAACTAAATGAGCAAAGAGCAAACCGAAAAGCTTTTTTTACTGATTAGGCAAGGTGACATAAAAGTGCTTGAAGCTATCTATAAGGAAAACCGCAAAGCTTTCTTAAACTTTGGATTAAAATACAACTTGGACAAGGAAACAATATTGGATATTTATCAAGATGCCATTATCGCTTTTACTGAAAATATTATTAATGGAAAAGTTTTAGCATTAAACAGCTCAGTAAAGACCTATTTATTTTCTATAGGAAAGTATCTGATTTTTAAAAACTTAAAAAAGGACAGTAAATTAGAAACTTTAGATTTAGATGAAAACAGATTGAATTTTTATGTCAACTCAATTGACAGCACATATAGTGAAACAACTAATGATAATAAAAAGCTGATTGAATCTTGTTTAGATAAACTTGGTGAACAATGTCAAAAAGTACTTAAGCTTTTCTATTACAATGGTTTGACTTTGGAAGAAATACAGGAGCATTTAAACTATAGTAATTACAATACTGTGAAAAGTCAAAAATCGCGTTGTCTAAAGAATTTAAAAGAATTGATTAATGAGCAATTAAATAATGGATAAGGAAGAATTAATAGCAAAATACCTTCGGAATGAATTATCAAAATCCGAAATAATTGAGTTTGAAAAATTACTCGATTCAGATCACGATTTTAAAGAACAGTTTGAGTTTGAAACTCAAGTAAAAAAAGCGATTTTTAAACAAGAACACCAAAAAAACAAACAATTTTTAGTAGATGTTGAAAATGAAATTTCGCATAAAAGCTCAAATACTAAATGGTATTTAGTTGCAGCTTCAGTTGTGATACTCATTTCCATAGGTTTTCTATGGAATCTTAATTCAAGTTCTCCTGACAAGCTTTTTGATTCTTATTACACCGTTGCCAGCAACACCTCTCATCCAATAGTAAGGAGTAATACAATTTCAGATGATCAAACATCTGCTTTTATAGCTTATGAAAGTGAAGCTTATGAGCAAGCCCAAATACTTTTTGATGAAGCCTATAAAAATTCAAATAATTCAGAATTATTGTTTTATGAAGCTATTTGCTATTTGGAAATAGAAAACACTACAAAAGCCATTGAAACGTTTTTAAAACACCAAAGTCTGAATGATAGGTTACAAGAAAAAAGCAAATGGTACTTGGCATTGGCGTATTTGAAAAATGAAGAACCCGTTAAGGCAAAAAACCTTTTGGAAAAAATCACCAAATCCCCTTCTAACTACAACTACATAAAAGCGAAAGACTTACTTTCCAAGTTTTGATTTTTTATAATATAAAACTATAGCTGGTAAAACTAATAACGCCAACCACCAATAGTTAAATTTATTTTGCGGCTTAAACGGTTGCATATTTCCTGAAATGACAAAGCCAGACCAGTAGTACGGATGTTTCAGTTCTACATCAATATCTGAATCAAGATAGTCCTTCTTTGCCAGTTTTAAAGCTAAATCTTTAGGTTTTCCTTCAGCTAGGTGTTTATAAAAATTACCCATGATTGTTGCCGTAGCTTTATCGTCAACTTTCCACAAACTCATAACGGTACTTGGTACACCAGTATAAGTAAACGCTTTGGAAATGCTTTGAATTCCTTCGCCATTCTGTAAAACGCCATTTCCAGTATCACAAGCGCTCAAGACAGCCAAATCGGCTTGTAATGAAGCACTATAAAGCGACCCAATTAAGACTTCACTTTCAGCAAAGTTTAATGCTGACAATTCTGGCATGTTTTCATCTATAGTCGTATGAATCCCAAAATGCAACACATTATGAGATTTTACATTCTTAAAAAAGTCTTCTCGATTTTTAATGTAATAATCTGTGGCAATAGCAACGTCTTTTATGCTTTCAATTTCTCTATCCAATTCTGGCAAAAAACCATTTTGATTCAACAAACCACCATTTTGAGCTTTAAAAATGCCTACATTAAGTTGTGAGTTGATAGGTTTTGCGTTTATTTCTTCAACATACAATTTAAGACTACTTGTGTAATGCAAAACTTTACTTGAATCAAAATAGTCTGCCAACAACACTTCAAAAGGCAAAATATTCAGTAATCCTGAATGCACAATAACAATGTTTTGTTTATCCATTTCTGCTATTGGCTCCACTAACTTTTTCAGTATATCTGGAACCACAACATTGGAGTTAAATGTTGATAGTTGTTTTGCAAAATCATTAATTGACAGTGTAATATCATCATCGTTGGTGATTTTCTTTAAATCAGTACTATTAGATGTTATTGTAAAAACGTAAATGTCGTTTTCAGAAACAATATATTTTATGGCAACCTCATCAGCTTTAAGATGGTTTTTAAAGTCTTGAATAGTAAATGAATTGTTGTACTGAATGTACTTTTTACTTATATAGTCTTGATGTTTTTTCAACTGGGTAGTCAAATCGGTCAAACGAAGTTTTAAGGTGTCTAAACTAGCTGTTTGTAATTGTTTTTCTTCATAAATACGCTCTTGATAATAGTTTACGAGCGCTTTTAAATTTTCTTCTTTAAGCAACAAACTATCAGGAACATTCATCTTCCCATTTTTGCCATAGATAAATTTTGACCACGTTAATCTAGAGCTATTATTTTCGAGAGCTTCCAAGGTTTCATCAAACAATTCTATTGACGGCTTTGACAATACACAATTGAGCAAGCCTTCTTCTATACTCTTGTAACTATTATATAAGTTCTCATTGAAAGCATCTCCTTTGTATATTCTTTCAAAAAAGCGTGACGAAAGTGCAAAAAGATTTTGAGCCGTGTCTAAATACTCTGTATCATTTGTAGCATTAAATTCTTGAAGATAAAGATTGGCGACTTCCAAGATATTATTTAGGATATCAAACGTATAAAACTCATTAAATTCTTCAATATCGAGTGTTTTCAAATCAAACGACGAATTCGGTGAATTCAAAAGTACTGAAAAGGCAATTTTAATATGAGTTTCAACCTCGTCAAAAGGTAAAGAATTTTGTAATAGAAAAGCTTTTTTAAATAGCAATTGGAGCTTGTCATGATTTGTGAGCTCTTCATTTTGCAAAATCACTTCTAATAACTTTAGAGCTTGTTCTTTCTTTGCATGCTTCACATAGAAGTCAAACAACTCAATTTGATATTGAATTGGGTTTATGTTATATTCTTCAGTGTTTTTTGTGATTAAGTTTAATGCACTTTTAAGAAAATCTTCGCCTGTATTAAAGTCAACATCTGGCATTTTAGATTCATTTAAAAACAAGTTGGCTTTACTTATAACGTCCCATCTATATTTATCGGTTGAATCCTTTAAAAGTTCATTTGTTTCTTTTATATAGCGTTTTGCTTTATCATAATCTTTATGCTTTAAATATAACTTAATGTAATTCTCGTTAAGGTTGACTCGTTCTCTTCTAACCAGGGTGATTTTTTCCGTTTTTTTTCGAGAGTCAGCAACAGAATCAAAAAGTTCTTCTTTTTTAAACAAATAGCTTTCTGCTAATTCCTTATTACCATAATTAATGTGCCAATCTGCGAGCTTGTCATAAAAGTTAAATCGCTGAAAGAAAGCATCGTCTTCTTTATAGGTATTATCCCAATAGTTTTCCGATTCTGCCAACAATTTAAATTCCTCATTTTTTAAACCTAACTTCCTGTAATTGTTTATGATTCTATTATTATTGAGATAAACGTCCTTTAAATTTTCAGGATGATATTCTTTATAAAGCTCAAATGAGCGTAAATAGTACTCATTGGATTTTTCAGGGTTTTCTAATTTACTATAGATAAAACCTAAATCATCTAAAATATATAATATCTCAATTCTATGTTCAGGAAAGGTATCTCGAAGAACACTATAGTCTTTTTTAGCATGTATTAACGTCTCTTGCCACTGTCCAGTATATCCATATTGATGATAAATTCTATTCAGTATTTCATGCTTAAAGAAAAGCTTATTATCATTTTTTGAAGTCATATCCCCTACTAATTGGTAAGCTTTTTTAGAATGTTCAAGTCCTTCCAATATGTTTTTTCTACCACCTTTTGTCTCTAAAATACAAGAGTTGGTATAATGCCATTTGGCATTTAAATAATTAATATAGTGAGAAGTATGACCGGGCTCCTCTAAAGCTAAATTTCTATACTTCAAAGATTGTTCATACTCTCCTACTTTATCAAGGGAATCTGCAATAAATGTGTTGTTAAGAAATTTATTCTGTTGGGAAAAACCCAATACAGGAAGTAAGCAAATAAAAAATAATCTTAAGTAGCCCATTCATTGTTAGTTGGTTACTTAAAAGTATAAAAAAAGATTTTAAAACCTAATTACAAAACAGATGTAATTGCTTTTGCCATCTTATTTGCACGTTCAAGAACCTCCTCTTCTGTCCAAGACAGTTTAATTAAGCAAGAAATGTTTCTTCCAATATAATGGTCAGACTGTTCAAAGGTTTTGGATTCCAGATATTTCAATTCAGCTTTTACTTCTGCTGATAACGGATAAAGTGTTTTAAGTTCTTTAAGGTGTTCCCATTTTCTGATGTAGTGCCAACTATTATCATAATAATTCCAGCAAGCATCAATGCCATTTTCCTTAAAAGCCTGAATAACCTGTCTTGATATTTCCAAATCGGGTAAAAAGAAATTCAAAAAGGAATAACTTTCTTCACCACCTTCTGGAACTGCTCTAAAAGTTACCTCTGGAATAGTAGAAAGTGCCTCACGTATAATAGTGTAATTCTTTTTTTGAATAGCCACAAACTCATCCAAACGACGTAATTGTGCCAATCCAACAGCAGCATGCAATTCAGAAATCCTGAAATTATAGCCCAAAAACGGATGGGTTTCCGCGCCGCGATCATTACCTATATGATCATGTCCATGATCGGAATAGTGATCAGCATGTCTATAAAACTTTTCGTTATTGGTTAAAACAGCTCCGCCTTCACCTGCAGTGATTATTTTTACAAAATCTAGCGACAAACAACCCAAATCACCGATACTACCCAACGGCTTCCCTTTGTAAGTGGCTCCAGTGGCTTGAGAAGAATCTTCAATTAGTAATAAATCATGCCTTTTGCAAATGGCTTGCAATGCATCTAAATTGGCCATGCTACCACACATGTGAACTGGCATAATGGCTTTTGTTTTATCAGTAATAGCTTCTTCTACAGCTTTTGGATCAAGTGTTAAACTATCATCAATATCTACCAAAATTGGGATAGCTCCTAGCATCATGATGGCCTCAAAACTCGCTACAAAAGTAAATGTAGGCATAATCACCTCATCTCCTGCTCCAATTCCAGCAGATGCTAAAGCTACAGAAACAGCTGCAGTACCACTAGAAACCAATTGCGCATGATTAACCTGTAATTTTTCTTCAAGAGCTTGTTCCAACTCCTTGGCTTTCCAATGACCATTTCGCATTCCGTCAAAACCATAACGCATCAAGACGCCATTGCCTAGTACATCACTTAATTCTTTACGTTCCTTATCTCCAAACAATTCAAATCCTGGCATAATTTAATTTTTTAAAGGGTAATTACAGAATCTTTAAGTTGCCGCCTTACTTTCTTAAAATCGGCAAACATGTCATCTTCGGCACGATAACCAATTGGTAATAAAAGTACAGATTTTAATCCGAGTTTTTTCAACCCTAAAATGTCATCATATTTTTCACTGTCAAAGCCTTCCATAGGGCAGGAATCAATGCCTTCTAAAGCGCAAACAGTTAAAATATTGCCCATTGCTAGATAAGCCTGATTAGTAGCCCATTCTTCAATTAACTCTTGAGGTTTCTTTTCAAAATCTGAAATTAAAAAATCCTGAAAAGGTTTCAATATACTTTTTGGTGTGTTGCGAATAGCATGAACACGGTTAAAATACTCCAAAACAAATTCTTCATCAATCACAGTTTCAATGCAAAATACCAGCACATGCGATGCTTCAGCTATTTGCTTCTGGTTCATAGTAGCAGGGATCAGTTTGGTTTGTAAATCCTTATCTCCAAAAACTACTAATTTGATGGGTTGCAAGCCATAGGATGTAGCAGTTAAATTAAAAGATTCCTTAATTATTTGAAGCTTTTCATCACTTACTTCCACTGCTGGATTAAAGGATTTTGTAGCGTATCGCCATTGCAGCTTATTTATAACACCCATATCTTATAATTTGTATACAAAAGTACTAATCCTGTTTGGCATCAACCAATAGATTTTCTATTAATTGTAGGCTCCTGAAAAACTTTGGTTAAAAATTTTAGTTTTTATTTGAAAGAAACGAAAAAGGGTTCTATATTTGCATCCGCATTTAGGGAATACCTAATGAGGCACTCAAGGAGAAATGGCAGAGTGGTCGAATGCGGCAGTCTTGAAAACTGTTGAGGGTCACACCTCCGGGGGTTCGAATCCCTCTTTCTCCGCTAGAAACCAGAACAAAATGTTCTGGTTTTTTTGTTTTTGAAATCAATAATAACCTACTCTCTATAGAAATACAAAAAAAGTATAAACTCTTGTTTTTTAGGTATTTATTTATATTTTAGAGCAGTATATAGAGTATTGGTGTATTTAATCGAATATTTTATTTAGCCTACAACTTTACTAATACATTTGTTATATCCCTCTTGAACGGTTAATAGCAAACCGAATAACAGATTAAGCATTGTTATACCTTTTTTAATCCATTTATTTTAATAATGTTTAGCTATGTTACAAGGTTTAAGCCCCTAACTTTTAACTATTTGAGTATGAAAAAAATTACATTGTATTTACTTCTTGGAACCTTTTTGGTAATCAATGTGTTTGGTTATTCAAGAATTCTATCGAAAAGTCATAGATATGATGAGAGTCTACCTACTTTAGATTCAAATTTATCGATAGAAAATTACGTGTCTTTTAATTATGAATCCGTTCAAAATAACTATTCGAACTTTCGCAATATTAACTTTTCGAGCGTCCCTAGTGATGTGACAGTTGAATGCATTGGTGACATTCCGGCAATGGTTGACTTAACCTGGAATGATGACTGCAACTCAACTTCTGGTACTGTGACCGGAACAGATAGTGCACTTAATGGCACTGCTTGTGGAGGTTCAATAACAAGAACTTGGACTTATACGAGTATATGTGATAGCGCAACATCAACTGTTACCCAAATAATTACAATAAATGATTCTACAGCGCCTGCTCTGGTTGGCGTACCTGCTAATACCACCGTACAGTGTGATGCCATTCCGGCCCCTGCTACGGTTACCGCTACAGATAACTGCGATACCACCCTGTCGGTAAACTATACCGAAACATCCAATACCGTTGCTGACGGTGTCGGTACCATTGTTCGTGAATGGAGTGTGACTGACGATGGTGGCAATACAACTACAGATACACAGACCATTACCGTTATCGATTCTACAGCGCCTGCTCTGGTTGGCGTACCTGCTAATACCACCGTACAGTGTGATGCCATTCCGGCCCCTGCTACGGTTACCGCTACAGATAACTGCGATACCACCCTGTCGGTAAACTATACCGAAACATCCAATACCGTTGCTGACGGTGTCGGTACCATTGTTCGTGAATGGAGTGTGACTGACGATGGTGGCAATACAACTACAGATACACAGACCATTACCGTTATCGATTCTACAGCGCCTAATGTGACTTGCCAAAATATCACCATTTATCTTGATGCTTCTGGAAATGCTACTATTTCAGCAAACGATATACATAATTCTTCATCTGACAACTGTGGAACAATTACATTAAGCCTTTCTCAATCAACATTTGATTGTTCTGATGTTGGTAGCAATACTATTACCCTTACAGCAACTGATACTAGTGGAAATAGTAACGCCTGTGTTGCCATTGTTACCGTTATTGATAATAATAACCCTACAATTCCAACACTACCGGTAATTACTGCTCAATGTTCCACAACAGTTCCTACACCTACAACAACTGATGGTTGTAGTGGAACCATTTCGGGAACTACCAGTGATCCCACTTCATATAGCACTCAAGGTGCTTATGTTATTACATGGACTTTTGATGACGGAAATGGCAATAGTATAGACGTTGACCAAAATGTTGTGATTAATGATACTGTAGACCCAGTTGCTAATTGCCAGGATTTAACAGTAGCTTTAGATGACACTACAGGAACAGCAACAATTACAGCTGGACAACTAGATAATGGGTCGACAGATAATTGCGGGACTGGTAATTTAACATATACACTATCTCAATCAAACTTTGACTGTACGGATATTGGCCCTAACATAGTAACGCTTACAGTTACAGATGCTGGTGGAAATACTGACACTTGCATATCAACAGTAACTATTACAAGCCCTAATATAAATGGCGGAAATGCAGTTGGCTATTTGACCAATACTCAAACTGCAGCTGATGCAGACACTATTATTGAGGTTACAGCCTGTCCGGACGAACCTCAAAACGCAATTTTAACATTAAGTGGCTATACAGGGAGTATTGTAAGATGGGAATATTCTATTAATGGTGGGTTAAATTGGAATTCTGTTGCCAACACTACAAATACCTATAACTTTAATGATATTTTACAGACCACTTTAATTAGAGCCGTTGTTCAAATTGGTTCTTGTCAAGCTTATTCTAATTTAGTTTATGTAGCCGTTGTTCCTCCTGATGTACCACCAACAATTGTAGGACCAAGTTCATTCGATAACTGTATTGGAGATGTCATTACTGTAACCGCAGAAAGTGCATTTGGTATAAACCCAGATCTAAATGATGGTGGTTTGTTTAATGAAGCCAATCTAAACAACCTAGGATGGTCTGTTGATGGTGACGCAGAAATGTCTGCTGGTGGAAGTAACACCAATAATACCTACTGGAAAGAAACAACTAGTCCTAAAAAATTTAACGGAAGATGTTATGCCTCACTTGATGGCACTAAATTTGCCATTGTAAGCGGAATACCACCTTATGTAAACCAGCCAAACAACAATCATACTATCACTCCATTATCAACGTTAGAGACTTCAATCTTTAATACATTAGGTCTAACTTCTGCTACTCTAGAATTTGACCAAGCCTACTATTTAGAAGCTGGTGCTTGGATAAAAGTTGAACTATCTGTAGATTCAGGTGCAACATATCCTATTACTTTATTAGATCAAATAAACGGTCCTGCAACAACTGTTTTTGATGATACTATAGGAGGCGGCCAATGTAACAACTCCATTGAAGCAACTTATGTAGATAACCATATGTCACTTGATTTACAGGATTATATTGGTATGACTGGTTTAAGAATAAAATTCACCTATTATGGCACAGCAAATAGTGCTTGGGCCCTTGAAAATATAAATATTCCTCAAGCACCTATAGATGAGGTCATTGAATGGACAGATCAAAATGGTGTTGTTGTAACTACTGGTGCCACCACTACAATTACACCTATTACACCAGGTGTTCAAGTATATGGTGTAACATCATTAATTAATGGTTGTCGTTCAGAAGGTGATGAAGGAACCGAATTTATTGACGTTAGCGCTAGTTTAGCTTATGCTGGATTGGATGTTGACTTAACTACTGGACAAGAATGTGGCGAAGCTGATATTCAATTGGCTGCATACGATAATACCATTTCGGCATTAGATAATTATAATAATGGTGTTTGGGAGCCTGGAGCCTATATTTATCCCGGTCAGTCTTATGACCATGATAATAATGCTGGAACTCCAGATATTATAGCTCCGAACCACCCTGTTGGAACAGGCAAAAATGGATTTTGGACAGCAACTGTAATCGATGATTTAGGTGGTTGTAACCCAACCTACTCGTTTACCAATGCCAATAGTCCAAACTCAAGATTTATTGGTGAACCTGGTGAATACACCTTAACATGGACTGTTGTGGTTGAATCTGAATCGTCTCCTGGTGCTAATGATGCTGTAACATGTAGTAGCACTATTAATGTAAAAATAGCTAATTGTAATGATGTCGATTTTGATGGCAGTGATGACCATATTACTTTCGATGACAACTATGATTTATCTGGTGATTTTAGTATTTCTGCTTGGATTAAGCCAGAAAATATTGGTGGCCAACAAACTATAATTTCAAAAAGAGACCCTAACAATGTTAATACGGGATATGACCTTAAACTAAATAATTTAGGAAGATTGGTCTTTAGCTATAACGGAAGTAGTTTAAATACTAGCTCAATTTATTTGGATGATGATAGATGGTACCATGTTGCCGTAATTCATAAAGGCAACATATATTATCTATATATAGATGGTATTGAAATCCATTCAGCAAATGGAAGTGCTCCAACTGCTAACACTAGTGATTGTATTGTTGGTGCTGTTGAACGCCCCGCAGGTAAAGAGCGGTTTTTCAATGGCTGGATAGATGAAATACGATTGTGGAATATTGCACTAAACGTTAATCAATTAAGGGAAACCATGAATCAGGAAATTAGAGATAATGGAGGCGCAGTAGCCGGTGAAGTTATTCCTCTTGATATTCCTGGATTATCTTGGAACAATCTTTTAGGCTATTATAGAATGGATGATAATTGTGGTAAGCTAACACCATATGCTGGATCTATTTCTGGTAAATTGCATAATATTAATTCGCAGCAAACTGAAAATGCACCAATACCATACACATCACGTATAGATGGGCAAGAATGGGGAACTGATGATACTTGGACACATTTCCAAGTTTGGGATGCGCCAAATAGTGTTGGTATAGACAATACCACTCCAATTGATTGGAATATCGTGCAAATATCTCATGATATAGATTCGGGGAATAAGGATATTACTGTGCTTGGTTTAATTTCTGATACAACCAATAAAGAATTAACCATTTCAAACCCTGGTAGTTCCCAAGATCAGGACAATACAGGTCAAATGCTTTGGGTTACTCATTATTTAGACTTAGATGGTAAAATAGATTTAGTAGGTGAATCGCAATTAATTCAGAAGAAATATGATGCCACACAAATAATTGAAAGTACTTTTGACAATACTAGTTTAGGCTATATTGAACGTGACCAACAAGGTACTGCTAACCCATTTAATTATAATTATTGGAGTTCTCCTGTTGCACCTAATAACGCTGCTAGCGATAATAGCAATAGTTACTCAATAGGAAGTGTATTACGCGATGGAACGACTACAGTTAATAATCCAATGGGGCGACCTGTTAATTGGACAGGTAGTTATACTGCTGCGGCTAGCAACCCTGCTCAAGTAAGTACCAGATGGTTATATGCATATATCAATAATCCTGCTGAAGATTACTATTCATGGGAGTATATTAACTCTTCTGGACAAATTCCTATTGGATTAGGATATACCATGAAAGGCAGTGGCAATGCAACTGCAGATCAAAATTATGTTTTTGTTGGTAAGCCCAATAATGGATCTATTACAACACCTATAGGTTCTACGCAACAATCGTTAGTAGGGAATCCATATCCATCAGCAATAGATTCAAGAGAATTTATTTTAGACAATGGTCCAGGTGGTACTAACAGTATTAAAGGTACATTATACTTCTGGGAACATTATACATCAAACGCTACACATATCACAGAGTTATATGAAGGTGGTTATGCAGCTCTAAACTTTACTGGTGGAGTTGGTGCAGTACAGCATCCAGATTTAATAATAAGCAATAATGGCACTAAGATACCTGAAAGGTATGTTCCTGTTGGGCAAGGCTTTTTTGTAGAAGCTGAAACTTTTACAGATACATCAAGAGATATTATTTTCAAAAACAGTCAACGTATTTATTCAACCGAAGCCTATACAGCAGACAGTTATGAAGGTTCAGTTTATATTAGAAATTCAAACAATAACCAAGACAGAACTGAAGACATTATTAAAAGAGTAAGATTGGAATTTAAAGCTCCAGATGGCGGAAAACGTCCTTTACTATTAGGATTTACCAATAGTGATTATGCCTCTGATGGTGTAGATTGGGCTTATGATGCCAAGAATTTAGACGAGTCTAGCAATAGTGATTTATCGTGGTCTATTGAAAATGAAAACTATGTTATCCAAGGCGTAGGTAACTTTGACATAAATAAGGAGTACCCGTTAAATATGTTCTTAACTGATAATGGCACTGTTGAAATTAAATTAACAGATTTAGAGAATTTTGAAACTGAAATAGATGTTTATGTTTATGATTCTTTACTTGGCACTTACACCAGAATCAACGATAGTAATTTTAGACTAGAAATGGATGCTGGTGAATATAATAACCGATTCTTTATTACATTTAAAGATGATAGCTTTTTATCTATAGAAGAAAATGAAATATCGCAATCATTATTAGTTAACTACTTAAATAGCTCTAGAGAGATTTATATTAATGTATCTAATGGTGTTAGGGTTAAACAAGTATTCTTAATTCAAATACTTGGACAAACTGTTAACTCGTGGGAAATTACTAATGCAAGTATTTATCTATCCATGCCTGAAATTAGAATTCCTGTTAAAGGAATTACAGATGGAACCTATATTATAAAAGTGGTCACAGACAATAATCAAACAATAAATAAGAAAATTATTGTAAAGCAATAAAAAACAAAATCACTTAACAAAAAGCGACCAATTGGTCGCTTTTTTTAATGCCTTTCAGTTAATATACAAAAGCAAAGAGCCTCACTGTACAGTAAGGCTCTTCTAAAAATATTAGCTATTAAATTATTAAACAATCATCAATAAAATTAACCAAATTAATATGAAAAAAAACTGTTTAACTGGGCTAATATCTTGTAACAAGGTGCAAAAGTAGACAGGATATTATGTGTTTTTTATGACACAACGTGTCACCAAAACAAAGTATCATCAAAAATTTTAATTAGAAAGTTGAACAACGGTAAGAATAATATAATATGTATTTCATCGAATATTTATGTATTTCACGGATGTTTTTTGATATAATTCATATATTGCTATCCCAAATCGAAAAATCATTCATTTAAAACCAAATAAAATGAATAAAACTACCTACTTATCCATTTTGGTGTTATGTTTCTTATTTATTGAAATTTCACCTATTAAAGCAGATAATTTAAGTATTGCTGAATACAATAGTCAAATGCAACGCGTTCGCCTTGATTTTACTATGCCTAATGGTTACGTAAGGCATTTATTATTAGGCTTTACTCCAGATAATGCAGCAACAGAAGGTGTTGATTATGGATATGACACACAAACCTATGATAGTTTTCCTGACGATTTAAACTGGATAATTGATGGAGAACGTTTTGTAATACAAGGCGTTGGAGAGTTTCATGAAACCAACCAATATCCTTTGGGTATGTTTTTAACTAATGATGGTACGATTGAGATATCCTTAACTGCTTTGGAAAATTTTGACAACTCTATTAATGTGTTTGTATATGATTCCATATTAAACACCTATACCTTAATTAATGATAATTCGTTTTCTGGCGATTTTCTTAGTGGTGACTATCTAGATCGTTTTTTTATCACTTTTACCAATCAAAATGAAACTAACGATAGTGACGAAAGTGAGTCTGTACTCTCTATAGACGACCAAATAGACCCAATAGCTCAAATAAAGTATTATAGAAATAATAATGAGCTAAATGTTTCAGCTAATAACTTAATAACCAAAATAGAAGTTTATAACTTATTGGGTAAAAAAATTCTTTCAAAACTAAACATTAACTCAAAAGCGGTTAGAGTAAAACTAAACAATACGAATTCCCCTTATGGTTTAGTTAGAATTTACACCACAACTGGCATTGTTACCAAAAAAATTATTCTACAGTAATTAAACGTCGCTTCTAGGTTAACCTACTATTAAATCTAGAAATACAGCGTTTCATCTTTAATTTCTATTGTAATCATTTTAAATCAAAAAATGCATTTCATCGATTTTTTTTGCATTTCATAGATGTTTTATTAAAAAAACATTTATATTAGCCGCATATAATTCATTAAACCCCAAATCTGATGAAATTAAATTACCCTCAAAGTAAAATATTTTTACTTTTTATTATTATCATTTTTTCTTTCTCAAATACTTTCTCTCAAAATAGAGACTTACAAAGAGCTGAAGAGTATTTAAGAAGTAAAGGAGAAGTAACCTTTAGTTTTCAAATTGATAATGCAAGACAGTTAGAACAATTCTCTAATGAAATTTCTATTCTTAATTACAACCCAAATAATCAAACTGTTTATGCTTGGGCAAATAGCAATCAATTTAGACAATTTCAACAAAGAGGATATAACATAACTGTTAATGCTTCAGATAATATTGCAGACGGCATAGTTATGTCAAACCAACTTCCAGCATCAAACAGAAGAGGTCCTTATCCATTGACCTTCCCATTATCAGCATACCCTACTTATGCCGATTATGAATTACAAATGCAGGAGTTTGCCATTAATCACCCGGATATTTGTGAGCTTGTTGATATAGGCGGAACAACTGAAGGCGTTGGAGGTGGAGACAAACGACTTTTATTTATTAAGTTGTCAGATAATATTTCAACAGATGAAGCAGAACCAAAGCTAATGTATACTTCATCAATTCATGGTGATGAAATTACAGGTTATCCCCTAATGCTTAATTTGATAAATTATTTTATTACAGCTTATAAAGACACTGGGCATTCTGACCACTTACGTATTAAAAATCTTATAGATAATTCAGAAGTATGGATTAACCCAATGGCAAATCCAGACGGAACCTATTATAATAATGCATCAAATACTTCTGTAGCAAATGCCAGACGCGCCAATGCCAATGGTTTAGACTTAAATAGAAACTATCCAGACAATGTTGCTGGTCCTCATGCAAACGGACATACTTCATATGAATTAGAAACACAACATTTCATGACGCTAGCAGATAACAACCACTTTGTTATCTCTGCTAATTTTCATGGTGGTGTTGAAGTTGTCAACTATCCTTGGGATAATACATATGATAGACATGCAGATGATGATTGGTATATTCACATTTCAAGAGAATATGCCGATAATGCTCAAGCCAATAGCCCTAATGGCTATATGGATTATCTAAATAATGGTATTACTCATGGAGCCGATTGGTACCGTGTTTATGGAGGTCGCCAGGATTTTATGAATTATTACCATCAGTGTAAGGAAACTACTATAGAATTATCTGATGTTAAATTAATTCCAGCTAATCAGTTAGTAAATCACTGGAACTATAATCAAGAAGCCTTAATTGAATATTTAATACAGGGGACTTACGGATTTCATGGTATTGTTAAGGATGCCGTAACAGGTAATCCTATTGAAGCTACCATTACTCTTGTAGGCCATGATAATGTAAATTCCCATACAGTAAGTTCATTACCTCATGGTGATTATTATAGACCTGTTTACGCAGGAACTTATGATATTTTATTCGAGGCAGATTGCTACGAACCATTTACCCTAAGTAGTCAAACCATTGCAAACTATGAAACCAAAACTTTAGCTGATATACTTTTAAATCCTGTGGCTGGATCAGCTCCAAACAATTTAGCCGCCAGTAATGTGGCAGCTACTACTGCTGATATTAATTGGGATGCTATTACAGGAGCCGATTATGATTATCGCTATCGAGTGGTTGGCTCACCAACTTGGACTACAGTTAGTACTTCCAATGCAACTATTAACTTGTCAGGTTTAACCCAAAACACACAATATGAAGTACAAGTGAGAAGTACCTGTAATAGCAACACATCTTCTTACAGTGCTTCTGTTTTATTTACAACAACTTTACCTCCTCCTTGTTCTGGAACTTTAATAGTATCCTTCCCATACAATGAAGGTTTTGAAAGTGGTTTAGGAGATTGGTATCAAGACACTGGAGACAATTTTGATTGGACGAGAGATTCAAACGGAACTCCTACAAATAGCACTGGACCATCTTCAGCTTCTGAAGGTACTTGGTATATGTATACTGAATCCAGTAGTAGGAATGGTCAGTCTGCCATCTTAAATAGTCCTTGCTTTAACCTTAACAATAAATCAAGTGCTAGTTTCTCTTTTGATTACAGTATGTATGGTAACCAAATGGGATCTTTAACGTTACAAATATCTACAAATGATGGTGGAAATTGGTCAAATTTATGGACTCTTTCTGGAAATCAAGGAACTGGATGGAACCCAAATACTATCAATTTGACATCATATGTAAACAACTATGTAAGATTACGGTTTATTGGTACAGCTAGTGGCAATAGAAGTGATATGGCAATTGATGACATTGGCTTAACAGCAGTTGATGCTTCGATTACTCCTATCGCTGACTGTAAAGACATCACAATCACTTTAGATGTTGGCGGTAACGTAAGTATTACTGCTTCTGATATTAATAACGGTGGAAGTGCTGGAAATTTATCTATTGATATATCAAGTTTTGACTGTACAAACATTGGAACAAATAATGTTACATTAACGGCAACTGATCCAAGTAATTCAAGCAATACAGATAGTTGTATAGCAATAGTTACAGTAAATCAACAAGCTTCACCTACTCCAACTAACTGTTGGGACAACTATGTTTATAACAACTCAACTTGCCAATGGGAAAATACGGGTACGCAACCTGCGGAGCCTGCTACGGAATGTTGGGAAACAGCAACCTTTAACAACACGACCTGTTCATGGGACGTGACGGGTACGCAACCTGCGGAGCCTGCTACGGAATGTTGGGAGACCGCAACCTTTAACAATACAACCTGTTCATGGGACGTAACGGGTACGCAACCAGCGGAACCGTCTACGGAATGTTGGGAGACCGCGACCTTTAACAACACGACCTGTTCATGGGACGTGACGGGTACGCAACCAGCGGAACCGTCTACGGAATGTTGGGAGACCGCGACCTTTAACAATACAACCTGTTCATGGGACGTGACGGGTACGCAACCGGCGGAACCTGCTA
>NZ_JAINVX010000002.1 GCF_019880635.1 Hanstruepera marina | reverse complement strand
TCTCGGAAATTCCTACGTGTTTGCTAACTTTGGTTTACGGCGGAATAGTTCTCCCGAACCATTCCGCAACGAAACCATAGCCAAAACCGTTAGCACACATTTGAGAAAAAAATCGTGAAAATTGAAAAACCACATATTAAACTTCACAAAATGAATAACCAAACTGTTCTTGATATTGACACGTGGGAATTGAAAGACATTATCGAAGATTATTTGCGTGAGGAATGTGATATAGACTATGAATTTTTCCAAGAAATAAACCCTGAATTAGCTAAAACCAACTACGAAAGTTATCGACTTTTCTTCGCTAAAGAGTATTCTGAAAAAACAATAGCTGACTTTTTGAAAAAATACTCTGACAGAGAATTGATTGAAATTGTGGAATTTCAAAGAGCTCAAGCGAATGGCAGATTTTACTGTGATTGTTGTGGTTACAATACGCTGAATGAAAAACCAAACGGAACTTATCAGATTTGTACAACTTGTTTCTGGGAAGACGACCCAATTCAAAAAGAAGACCCGAATTATGAAGGTGGAGCAAATCAAGTTTCATTAAACCAAGCGAAAAAGAACTTTGCGGAATTTGGAGCTTGCGAAAGAGATATGATAAAAAACGTACAGAAAGTACATAAAAGTGACATTCGAAATCCGAAATATAAAGTTGAATAAAAAACGTGTGCTAACAATGTATAACCGCAATTACGGCGGATTCGACTACGTCCGAATCCACTCGGAATTGCTAACGTCAGTTCTTAACCGAAAAACATTAACTTTAAACCCGTAACTGACGGTTATACGAGACCGTTGGCAACAATAAAAGGAACTATATGAAAAACAAAACAATAAAGAATGTATTATTCATTTTAATCCTAATCATTACTTCTTATTCGTTTGGACAATCTATTAAGCCTCACACAATCGGAATAGTGGTTAGCGATATTGAAAAGTCTACTGATTGGTATGAAAACCTTTTGGAATTAAAACTTTATAAAGAAATGGCTTTTCCTGAATATGACAGTCTAAAGATTAACTTTCTGAAAGGAAAATATTTTCAGCTTGAATTAATGGAAAAGAAAACATCTTTCACAATTAATGAATATGTTGCTGATTACAGTCTAAACAACAAACCTTTAATCGGATTTTCTAAAATCGCATTTTCTGTTCCTAATATTGCTTCCATTTATAAAAGAATTAAAGAAATGAATGTCACAGAAGTTTTAGGAATTACGGAAGACAAAGAATTTAATTTGAGGTATTTTATAATTAAGGATTTAGACGAAAATGTTATACAGTTCATTGAACAAAAATCTGATTAATAAATACTGTTGCCAACACCGTGTAAGCGCAATAACGGCTGAATTTCCTAATCAGAAATTCAACTCGTTTTGCTAAATTAGATGCGTCAGCGGAAAGTACTCGCGCACTTTCCCGTTACTGACGCTTACACAAAACCGTTGAATCACATTCAGCTAAAGCTGACTTGTGTCCCTATATTTTGCAAGCAAAATCCCATTACACAAGATATGTGATTCAACGTCAGCGTTATGCCAAATTGCGCCAGGCGCGGGAATCTTGGGGATTGTATTACTAACAGCTCCAGCCGCCCATCTAGGGAAAACGTGAGCCAACTGCCATTATACGCAATTTGTTTACGTTTACTCTGTATTTTAAATAACACCGAATAAATTCGCTATATTTAAAATCCAAAACGTAACTACGCATAACGCTGACTTTCACCATAATAATTGTAACTTGCTAAATATCTATTAACCAATTAAATATAACAATATGAAAACAAAAATGACATTTGTATTAATTATGATTTTCGGAATTGTAATAACGGGATGTAAGCAAAAGGAGGAAAAAGTAGAAATAGTTGAAGTTGAAAAAGTTAAAATTGATTTAGTCAACGATGAATTTCCTGAAGCAAAACAAGAGGTAATGGAAACCTTTGGAGCAATTGCTCAAAGCATCAAAGACGGAGATATAGATAAACTAATTTCTTTTCATGCCTACAGTCCAAAGTTTACTGAATTTAAAAATGGAGAACCACGTAATGGCAGTGAAGCTAATGAAGCCCATGAACGCAATGTTTTTGGTTCAGTAACCGAAGTTGTAAAATTCGATGCAAAAGATTTGCAAATTGCAGTTTATGGCGACGTTGCTAATTTAACCTTTCACTCTGATTTTCATTTAAAATTTGGTGAGGATTTAGTTGTGGTAAATGACCAAATCACATTGTTATTCGTAAAAACGGACAACGGATGGAAAATGGTCCACGAACATCATTCTCCTTTGAAAAAAGAAGAAAGTTAAAAACGTGCTACAACACCGTATAAAAAAATTGCTAGTTTTAGCTAAACCAAAGTTAGTTGACAACAAGCTCAACGAAACGCTCTGAATTGAAAACCAAACAACCATACCTAAAAGGAAAATCCGTTTTTATAGTTTCATTACTTGTAATAGGAATTACAATCCTGACTGTTTATTTGACTGGAACAAATTACAATAGGGATTTGACTTCTAATCTCTATTTGTCTCTCGGAATTATCGCTACAGCCATATTTCTGTTTATGACTTACGGACTCTACTCTGGAATTGGTTTGATTGACAATTTTCCAAAATTTCGGAATTTTAAAAGTGGTGATTTGCTTGCTCATAGCGGAACTGGACCCACAATGGAGATTCCATCAGTCGGAGATGGAATTGGCGGAATAGTTTTATCAATTTTGTTATGGATAGCAATGTCAATATTATTTGTTATTTTACTAATAGTTCTGGAAGCCGTTTTTTGGTTTTCGTTATTTATAATTTTAGCAATGCTTTACTGGATTTTCTTTAGAGCATTGAAACTAGTTTTTAAAAAATCAAAAGATACTAAAGGAGATATTGGAATTTCAGCAGCTTACTCAATGACCTATACCCTACTCTATGTTGGTTGGATATTCGGAGTTGTATATCTGACCGAAATAATAAAATAAAGCCAATTGATGTATTATACATCGCAACAAACCTTGCCCATACTGTAAGCAACATTCTCCCCATTCTTATTAAGCATCGATATTTTTTTGTTTAGGTATAACTCTATTATTCGTATCTTTAAAATCCACTAAAAACCAACACCTTATGAAATCTTTATTACTTTCTGGACTTTTTATATGTTTGAGTATGAATTTATTCGCCCAAGACGACCCCTATTTGTGGTTAGAAGAGGTTGATGGCAAAAAAGCCCTTGACTTTGTAAATACCCAAAACCAACAAACAGAAGACAAACTTACCACCCTGCCTTATTATCAAGACATTTACGATAAGGCCTTGGCTATTTACAATTCTACCGACCGTATTGCCTACCCAACCACGCATGGCAATTATGTATATAATTTTTGGAAAGACAAAGACCATGTACGTGGTATTTGGCGTAGAACCTTACGTAATGATTATTTAAGCGGAAACCCTAACTGGGAAACCCTTTTGGATATTGATGTGCTATCTAAACAGGATGATGTAAAATGGGTTTACAAAGGTGTCAGCGGTTTACACCCAGACTATAATCGGTTTTTGGTCCGCTTATCCAAGGGTGGTGGTGATGCCGTGGTAACCAAAGAGTTTGATGTAAACACCAAACAGTTTATTGAAGACGGTTTTTATATTCCGGAAGCCAAAGGAAATTCTGCCTATGTTCACGAAAATACTATACTCGTTGCTTCCGATTTTGGTGACCATACCATGACGACATCAGGCTATCCGAACCAAATTAAACTTTGGAAACGCGGAACCGCTTTAAAAGATGCCAAGCTTATTCACGAAGGCAACCCAACCGATGTAGGATCTTGGGGAGCTGTTATGCGCGATGGTGAGAAAAGCTATATTATGGTCTATCAGGCTATTACTTTTTACACCAGAAGTGTAAAAGTGTGGCACAATAATAACATGGTGACGTTAGATATTCCTGATGATGCTGCACCTAGTGGTATTTTAAACAATCAATTGATTTTAAATTTAAAGTCTGATTGGACCGTTGCTGGACAAACCTTTAAACAAGGTACCATAATAAGTTTGAACATGACCGACTTATTGAATGGTAAACACAAGGCACATATCATTTATCAACCCGATACTTACTCCAGTGTTACTGGTATATCTACCACCAAAAACAAGTTGCTTTTAAACCTATTAACCAACGTAACCAGTAAACTATATGTATATTCTTTTAATGCTACAGCATGGACCAACGAGCAGGTACAAGCACCTGGTTATGGTAATTTATCGGTTGTAGACACCAACGAGTTGTCTGACGATTATTTCTTTCAGTTTGAAAATTTCTTGATTCCGGAAACATTATATACAGCAAATGCAGACAATAATACATTTAAAGCCTTCCAATCGTTACCTGCCTATTTTGATGGCGACAAGTACAAAGTGAAGCAATTCATGGCTACTTCAAAAGACGGTACCAAAATACCATATTTTGTGGTTGGCTCCAAGACTATGTCTGTTGATGGCAGCAATCCTACCTTATTGAATGCCTATGGTGGTTTTGAAGTATCGCGAACGCCTTTCTATTTGGGTTCTATGGGTGAAAACTGGCTAGAGAATGGCGGCGTATATGTATTGGCCAATATTAGAGGTGGTGGTGAGTTTGGACCTAAATGGCACCAAGCTGGGTTAAAGGAAAACAGACAACGTGTTTATGATGATTTCCATGCTGTTGCCGAAGACCTAATAGCCAACAAGGTTACAGCACCAGAGCATTTGGGCATTATGGGTGGCAGCAATGGTGGCTTATTAGTTGGTGTGGCCTTTACCCAACGTCCTGATTTATACAATGCGGTTATGTGCCAGGTCCCTCTATTGGATATGAAACGCTACAACAAACTATTGGCAGGTGCCAGTTGGATGGGCGAATATGGTAATCCAGATATTCCAGAGGAATGGGCTTACATTAAAAAATACTCACCGTATCAAAACGTTAATAAAGACACGAACTATCCTGAAGTGTTTTTTTATACCTCAACCCGAGATGATCGTGTTCACCCTGGTCATGCCCGTAAAATGGCGGCCAAAATGTTGGATATGGGACATCCCATTTACTATTATGAAAACACCGAAGGTGGCCATGCAGGCTCCTCAACTAACGAGCAGCGTGCCAAATCAAGTGCCATGGGATTATCGTATTTGTTGATGAAACTGAAATAATGGTGTGCGGGACATAAGCTACATCTTTCTGTTTCTAGCTTTAATTGCTGAAATAGTTGGTACTATTGGTGGTTTTGGTTCATCGGTGTTTTTTGTTCCGGTTGCTAATTTTTATTTCGATTTTTATTCGGTTTTAGGGCTTACTGCCCTGTTCCATTTGTCCAGCAACTTGAGTAAGATTTTCCTGTTCCGTAAAGGATTGGACAAAAAACTACTGATAAACATTGGAATTCCATCAGTGGTGTTTGTTATAATTGGCGGTTTTTTATCGAAGTATTTAGATAGCACGTACCTTGAAATTTTTCTTGGCGTGTTTTTGGTGGTCTTTAGTTTGTACTTTTTGATTAAAAGCAAAGTGATTGTACTACCCAACAAAAAGAATGCTGTTATTGGCGGTACGCTCTCAGGATTTTCGGCAGGCTTGTTAGGTACTGGTGGCGCCATAAGAGGTTTGACCATGGCCGCTTTTAACTTGGAAAAGAGTGTGTTTATTGCTACGTCGGCATTTATAGATTTTATGATAGACTTCTCCAGAACTTTTGTTTATTACCAAAATGGTTATATACAAGGCGACCTATTGAAATATGTACCGTTTCTATTTGTCATAGGACTCGTAGGCTCGTACATTGGTAAAAAGATATTGGTCTATATCCCTCAAACGAAATTCCGAGTCATTTCATTGGTTTTGATACTTCTGATTGGCTTGGTAACTATTGGTCAGTTGGTGATTAAGCATGATGTTCTATAAGTTGTCCAATTGGTTATCGGTTTTGTTTTCGCTAATCGTCCAAAAGAAGCCAATAAAGAAGAAGCTATCTGCTGCTGGTTTTAAGGCTCGACTGTTGTAATACCCATTACCATCTGGCATATTGGCAAATTGATATCCATTGATATTCTGTGTGCCCAAGACATTGTTAACCGATAGATACAATATTTTTTGCTGGGTAATTAAATAAGCCCAGTTCATGCTTATACTGTTGTAGTTTTTTGTTGTTTGGTTTAAAAAACCACCCAAATTAGGATCGGTATACGTGCGGCCAGTTGCAAAGGCATAGCTTATGCCTACCTGGCTTTTCCAATCATCAATCCAATATTTCCCTACAATAGATAGGTTGTGTGTATTGGCAAAGCTTGGCGTTGCCATTTCGGGAAAGTTTTGGTAATCACGTTCCGTATCTAAATAGCTATAGCTTACCCAATAGTCCACATTATTAATGCTTTTATTATCTCGCCAAAACAAATCGAGACCTGTAGCATATGCAGATCCTTTGTTGGTATAATTACTATTAAACATGGTAAACTCGGTATCGTATTTTACCAAATCGTCATAATTTTTATAATAGGCCTCGGCTCTAAAAATCTGACCTTCACGATTTAACTGGTAATTTAGAATATAGTGCTGGGTATTTTCGGCAACCAGATCTTGATTGAACTTTAAAATACTGCTATTCGGGTTTTGGTAGAAATTACCATAGGCCAGGGATATTTGGCTGTTTTGACCTGTTTTATATGCCAAAGCCATGCGTGGTGACAGGGTAAGCTGCTTAAACAGCTGACTGTACTCCAAACGCAAACCAGCCTTCAAAGCCAATTGTTTGGAGAAAATTATATCCGCTTCAGTAAATCCTGCAGCTATATTGTTATTGAATCCGTAATCCATAGCTTCGGTAAATGGATTACTGTAGTTTTCGTTAAAATCGGTTGTAAAATATTCAGCACCAAAGTTTAGTTTAAATCGACTACTAAATCGTCGTTTAAGCTTGAGCTTAGCATGAATCGAGTTTTCTGTATCGACTATATCATTTGTAATATATTGCGTATCGGTCTTGGCATAAGTATAACTCATACCTCCAAAAATAGACCACTTATCTGTTAACATGCCACGATACGAGCCGTTAAAATACAAATTGCTATTGTTTAATTTAGTATATACCCCTTCAGGAAAATTAATATCCTCTTGTGTTAAGGCAAACCCACCAACATCAAAAGCCGAATAGAGTTTCAACATACCAGAATAGAACTTTCGTCTAAAAACGGCTTCACCAGAACCTCCATAAAAAGGCTTATCCCAATCGTTTCTATCAGGAAACAAGGCTATATAAGGTGCTAGATTAATATATGAACCATTAACGCTTAAGGAACTTTTCTCCCACTTTTCAGTATGCCCCAAAGCAGCACCAACACTCATAATACCAATATCGGTTTTCTCTTGGTCGGGTTCCTCAATAGTATTCAGCAATAAGACACTGGATAGCGCCTGACCGAATTCAGCCGAATAACCACCAGTAGAAAAGGTTATGCCATCGAACAAAAAAGGTGAATACCTACCACGTGTTGGTATATTGTTGGTTGTTGGTGTGAATGGTGTAAACACACGAATGCCATCGATAAAAATTTGGGTTTCATTGGCATCACCACCACGCACGAACAAACGGCCATCCTCTGCAACGGTAGCCGTTCCAGGCAAAGTTTGTAGAGCACCTACAAAATCGCCCAGTGCACTTGCTGTAGTAACCACATCTAAAGGTTTTAAGACCGAAACCTTACTGTTATCTCCAGCTTCAAATGTACCTGCCGAGATTACTACCGTATCCAAAGCATTAACATCATCACGTAGTTTAATTGTAATATTATTAAATGTGCTGACATCTGCAAATTTCTGATAGGTTTCAAAAGACAAAAACGAAACCACAAGGGTTTGGTTTCCTGTTTCTTCTGTTATAAACGAAAAAGCGCCCTTTTCATCAGAAGTGGCTCCATCGTAAGTGCCTTCTAAGTACACATTAGCGCCTTCAATAGGTAGGTTTTTGGAATCGACAACAACTCCTGATATTTCAGTTTGGGCAATACCCATAGCCACGCAAAACACACATAATAGGTTGGTTAGTATTTTCATTTTTGATTATTTATTACTGTTTGCTTTAATTGATGCCCCAAAATTGCGGTATACATATAGATCATCAAACTAAAACGCACCGAACTGTCAAATTTTAATACTGAATTGCATATTTTTGATAGAAAAGATACATCATGCTAACCAAAATCGAAAAACTATTTACCGCATTCTTTTGCATTCTACTTTGTTTTGAAATGATAACCGCTGAATTACACTCCTTTTGGCACTATTTTGCAAAACCCTCATTACTTATAGCTTTATTGGTCTTTTACTATACCCGAAGTAAGTCTATACCTGTACCTTTAAAACGACTCACACTTGGAGCCTTGCTGTTTTCACTTTTAGGTGATATTGCACTCATGTTTGTCGATCAATCAGCTCATTATTTCACCGCTGGATTGGCGTCATTTTTAATCGCTCATATTCTCTATATTTTTGTATTCCTAAAGGCTAGAAATCGAAGCAAATCACCATGGCTTCTTGCAAGTATTTTATTAGTGTACGGCACAGGTTTATTTTGGCTTTTAAATGACAATTTAGGCCCGATGCTTTTACCGGTATTTTTATATATGCTTGTTATACTAACCATGGCAACAACTGCATTTTTACGTGAAGGTCGTGTGCCTAAAATCAGTTTTTATCTTGTGTTTTTTGGTGCTATTTTATTTTTAATTTCAGATAGTTTACTTGCTGTCAATAAATTTTATACACCTTTGGCATTTTCAAATATAAGTATTATGTTTACATACGCCTCTGCACAGCTTTTTATCGTTTTTGGGCTTATAAAACAACAATAGATTTTATTTATAGTAAACATTTAAATAATTATCTATCAATTACTTAATAACTCAATTTTAAACTATTACTTTACTTTATGAAAAGGACGAATAATTAAGCGTGCAGCCTTGTCAAAATTAATATAATTATACACCCAATTAAAGAAAACCACTACTCTATTTCGAAATCCCACGAGTGCCATGAGGTGAATAAACATCCAAACGAACCAAGCAAAAAACCCACCAAACTTTATCTTCCCTAAATCAACAACAGCTTTGTTTCTTCCGATAGTCGCCATAGAACCTTTATCGTTATATTTGAATTTTTGCATCGGTTTATCAGCTATAAACCTTAAGATATTTTTGCCCAATAATTGACCCTGTTGAATTGCCGGTTGAGCAACTTGTGGATGTCCCTTTGGAAAAGCTTCGGTTTCCATATATGCGATGTCTCCCAAAGCAAAAATATTTGGATAATTTTCTACCTGATTATAGCGGTTAACTTTATACCTATTTGAACGCTCCATTAATGAATTTGCTGACAAGCCTTTTACAGGACTTCCTGTTACACCAGCAGCCCAAATTAAGGTTTCGGATTCCAACTCTAAATTGGTATTGGTTTCTACTTTTTTTCCATTGTATTCTTTAACCAAGGTATTACAATGCACATGAACCCCTAGATCTTTTAAAAACTGTTCTGCTTTTGCAGAAGCCTCTTCACTCATGGGTGGCAATACCCGATTAGCCCCTTCCAACAAATGAATCTGCATGTCATTTGCGTTTAAATCGCGATAATCGCGTGGCACAATATGATTCTTTAGCTCGGCAATAGCACCGGCAAGCTCAACTCCTGTTGGACCAGCCCCAACAATAACAAAATTCAAAAACGCCTTACGCTCCGCCTCTGTTTTAGCTATAGTAGCTTTTTCGAGGTTTTGCAAAATTAAACTTCTGATATTTAGAGCCTGGGGAACGGTTTTCATGGGCATACTATACTTTTCAACATCGGCATTGCCAAAAAAGTTAGTTTTGGTACCAGTAGCCAAGACCAAATAATCATACGTTATTTCCCCTATTGTAGTTTTTATACGATTATTGTCCGGTTGAATTTCTTCAACTTCAGCCAAGCGAAAAAAAGTATTATTAGATTTTTTAATAATCTTACGCAATGGATATGCAATTGAGTCAGGCTCTAAACCCGAACTGGACACCTGATACAATAGAGGTTGAAAGGTATGGTAGTTATGCTTATCAATTAAAACCACTTGAAGAGGTTTGTTTTTAAGTGATTTTGCCAAATTAATGCCCGCAAAACCACCTCCAACTATAACTAGTCTTGGAAAATTGGACTTGGGAATATTCATACTAAAGAAGTAAAAAAAGTGTATGACAAAGATACAACATACCAATCTTAAAGACTATTTTTATGGAATATTTCAAATACCTGTAACATTTTAAACTTTATGCTACTTATAGAGTAACTAAACTACCAAATTGAGCGAAGAATTAGAACATAGTTTTATCGAGCAACTTGAAAAGCATCAAAACATTGTGCATAAGGTCTGTAGGTTATACACCAACAACCAAGATGCCCATAACGATCTCTTTCAAGAGATTACCATACAACTCTGGAAAGCCTACCCAAAGTTTCGTGGTGATGCCAAGTTTAGTACATGGATGTATAGAGTGGGATTAAATACCGCTATAACGCTTTATAGAAAGAAAAAACGCACTATTGACACACAGCAGTTTGACAATATTGAGTTTAAAATAAAGAGTGAAGAGTATGATGATACAGAAGAACAGCAACTCAAATTGCTTTACAGTGCTGTGCATCAATTAAACGACATTGAAAAGGCCTTGGTGTTTTTGTATCTGGAAGATAAGAATTACCGAGAAATAAGTGAAACAATGGGTATTAGCGAGGTGAATGCTCGTGTGAAGATGAATAGGGTAAAAACGAAGTTAAAAACCATTTTAAATCCGTAACATTATGGATGAATTAGATTTATTAAAAAGGGATTGGAAGAAAACAGAAGATGATTTTCCAAAATTATCCTATAATGATATTTATAAGATGATTTTAAAAAAATCATCCTCAATTGTCAAGTGGATATTCATCATTAGTTTGCTTGAGTTTGGTTTGTGGCTTATAATTTCGTTTGCACTAAAGGACAACAAAAGCATGGAGCGCTTTAAAACCTATGATGCCGATTTAATTTTAATCCCTCTAACGGTTATTGGCTATGTAGTTTTAGCTTACTTCTTTTATTTATTCTATAAAAATTATCGCACCATTTCGGTAACAGACAACGCCAAAGTCTTAATGGAAAATATTTTAAAAACAAGACGCTCTGTAAAGCATTATGTTGCTTTTAATTTAATTTATTTAGCTGTTTCTGTTGTATTGGTAATGTTTATACAGTTTGACCAAGACGAGCAGTTTATTGCACAAATACAACAGGCTTCGGCAGATGGTGAACTGGTAAAATACTATGTTATTGTTATTCTAACCACTATGGCCTTTTTAGCCATTGCAATTGGTGTATTACTACTATTTTATTGGTTAGTTTACGGCATCCTTTTAGGGCGTCTAAACAAAAATTACAGAGAGTTAAAAAAATTAGAGTTCTAGTTAGCTTTCCTTATAACTCCACCTACGTTTTTCGTTCAAGCGTTCTTGCTCCTCTAGTTCTTCTTGCGGAATAACTTTTAAAAAAGAAGGGTGCTGCTCTATGGCATATTCAATTTTTTCGACAATTTCTGCTATCGATTCATTTTCATAATCAATATCCAATGGTTCTTTTATTTCCATAGATTGCAGAATATTCTTTTTCTTAACCCGTAGCCCTTTTTTGTCAAACGAACGTCTAAATCCATCTATAACAATAGGAACCACAATAGGCTTGTAGTGTTTAATAATATGAGCGGTACCTTTCCTAATCGGCTTAAAAGGTGTGGTTGTACCTTGCGGAAAGGTAATAACCCAACCATCGTCCAAAGCCTTTTTTATATTTGAAATATCACTCATTTTAACCTGTCTCTGCACGTCCTTACCATCGGCACGCCACGTCCGCTCGATACTTATGGAACCTGCATAAGCCAGGATTTTTGGCAATAATCCAGATTTCATGGTTTCTTTGGCCGCCACATAATAAATATTCAGTTTTGGATGCCATAAATACCCTACATTCTTAATATTGTCATCACGATTACTTAAACTCGCATTGAAAACATGAAACATAGCCACAACATCTGCAAAATACGTTTGATGATTTGAGATAAAGAGCACATTGTTTTCTGGTAAATTTTTAATAATATCCGACCCTTCTATCTGCAGCTCATTAAAACCCCTAAAACGCCTATGGGTTAGCGTTCCGATAATTCGAATAACCCATTTTTTTAAAAAAAGATAATGTCCGAAAGGATTCGTTTTAAACAATCCCATGAAAATATTGTTGTTAGTTAAGAATACAAATGTAGTAAAACTGATAGTTTAGAGCATTTCTTTTAACAAGTCTTTTATCTCGCTTAACATCATGGCGGTAGCTCCCCAAACCACATGGTTATTGAGCTTAAAAGCCGGAACATCCACATCAACCTTATATGATGTTGATACTCTTTCGGTTATAACATTAGCATCATCCAATAAATCATTTATAGCCACTTCAATAATGGCTTCAACCTCATCATCCTGCTTTGTGAACATCGGAGTTTTAGGTGTTACCCCTACATAAGGCTGAACAAAAAAATTACTCGGTGGAATATAAACCTGCGTTAACTCCTTTAGCACTTCAATGCTGTGAACGGGTACACCTACCTCCTCATAGGTTTCGCGCAAAGCTGCATCTTTTATGGTTGCATCTTGTTTTTCCAACTTTCCGCCTGGAAATCCCACTTGGGCAGAATGCACCCCTTTATAAGTTTTTCGCAAGATTAACACCAGGCTTGTTTGGTTCTCAAAATTAGGGTAAAACAATGCCATGACCCCTGCTCTTTTAGCCTGTTTAATCTTGTCCTTTTGCATTTCCTGAAGCTTCAGCCTAAAGGGTGGTGACATTTTAAACTGCGATGTTTCGGCTGGGAGAGGGATATTTTCTATTTTTGAAACAGCATATAAAAATTGGTCAAAATTCATTTATGAAACGTATCGTAATAATTAGTGTTCTACTTGTTTTTTTAAGTTGTGAAGATAAGCAATCCCAACAAAAAAAGACAAACCCCAAACCTGTTCAAAAAAACACTAAAGTCAAAAAAAAGGACATTATAAGAGAAGACACACCCGAATTTCCCTTTTTGACAGACGACAATGCCATGGAATTCTTTTTGGAATACGAAAAGAAAAACAAGGAAAATAAAGTACGTATTACTACCAAATTTGGTGACATTGATGTTTTGCTTTATAATAAAACGAAGTTCCATCGTGCCAACTTTATTTACTTGACCAAGCGTGGTTATTTTGACAAAACCCAATTTTATCGCGTGGTCAATAACTTTATCATTCAGGCTGGAAATACCGATGATCCTAAAGTAAAGCGCAAACGCAAAGATATTGGCTACTATCTATTACCGCCAGACACCAAACGTGGCTATAAACACAACAGAGGCGTTATAAGCATGCCTAGCAGTGAAATTGAAAACGCCTATAAACTGGCCTCGCCTTTTGAATTTTTTATCGTTCAGGCTGAGCATGGCGCCCATCATCTAGATGGTGCATATACCATTTTTGGCGAAGTTATTAAAGGCATGAATGTTGTTGATGAAATTGCAGCCCAAGAAACTGATGAAGGCGAATGGCCATTACGTAATGTATATATTAAAAAAGTTGAGATTATTGAATAATGACAGATGACAGGTGATAAATGAATTAGGAATTACAAATAAGACAACTATTTTTCTTTATACAGACTTGGCAGACTTATTTTAAAACGTACTGCAAGCAACCTAACGGTAATAACAACTGCGCCTGCTATTAAAAAAACAAGCCCATTGTCTATAGGTAGTTTTCTGACCAAAAAATAGGTAACACCACCCAAAATACAGGCTGTGGCATAAATCTCTTTTCTAAAAATAACAGGGATTTCATTGCATAATATATCGCGAATAACTCCACCAAAACAAGCCGAAATAGTACCTAGAGCAATACAAATAACTGGGCTTAACCCTGCACTAATACCTATTTCGATGCCCACAACCGTATAGAGGCCTATTCCAATAGTATCAAACAAAAACAAGGATCGCCTTAAATAATCTATTTTAGACCTAAAGATTACGGTAAATATTGCCGAAACTATTATTACATAGGTATAGGTGAGGTTTTGCATCCAGCTGACTGGTGTTTCCCCTATAAGAATATCACGAAGTGTACCACCACCAACAGCTGTAACAAAAGCAATTATTAATATTCCAAACGGATCCATTTTTTTACTTAAAGCCACCAATACTCCCGAAATGGCAAATGCAATAGTTCCTAAAATGTCAATAGTGTAAAACATTACATATTTTGTGTATAGTAGTTATAATCTTTTAAAATGGTATCAATAAACTCTTTATCATACAATTCAGACTCTATATTCAACACCTCGCAAATTTTGTTTTTTAATGCGGTAAGCGTTTTGAAATCGTTGTTCTTTTTAGCTATCAAAAACGCTTCTTTAATAATGCGTACATCTTTATCACTTAACTGGGTAACTGTAGTAAACTTTGGACTATAATCATCTGTTATATCCTCAAGAATGGTACTGGTTATTTTATGTTTCTTTTTTACGCTAATTACTATAGTGCCTGCTGCAGCATCTCCAACACGTTGTTTTTTGTCTGATAACAGAATACTTAAAACACCAATAGACGCAAAAAACATCCAGATATCAATTATTCTTAGCATCCAGCGCACCAGAAAATTATACCATTGTGTTGGCGAGCCATCAAAACGAACGACTTTAATTTTCATGATGATTTTACCAACTGTCTGCCCTCCAAAAATTATATGACATAATAGTGAGTAAAAAAAGGCTGGCAGTAAAAACAAGCTTAAAAACCCAATGCGTGTCCAATCGTCAACATCAAATATTTTGGATACCTCTACTAAATTTTCAATTATGGTAATATAAGCCGTTAAAATAAGGCCATCAATCAAAAATGCAACCACACGTTCACCAAGTCCAATTAGCTTATAATCTAAATTGACATTTTGCGCCGTGTTAATTGCTAATTTGCTCATGGAAATGTATATTCGTTTAAATTTTATTTGTCTATGCGCGAAGCATCTTTCGTGAAGCAAAATAAGGAAAAATGGATAGGATTTGAAACCGCTTTACACAATAATGTGAAAATAAATCCAGACGACCTAGCTTCATACTATATACAATTAACCAATGACCTCTCATACGCCCAAACTTACTATCCTGATAGTAAGACGCTTTTGTATTTAAATTCGTTGGCCTCGCAAGCCCATCAAAAAATATACATTACTAAAAAGGAGTCTAAAAACAAGGTTGTCTCGTTCTGGAAATATGAATTTCCTTTGTTTTTTAAGCAGTATCATAAAACCCTATTCTACACCTTTTTGTTTTTTATGACAGCAGTTTTAATTGGTATAGTATCTACTTTAAACGACGATAGCTTTGTACGGTTGATTCTAGGAGATGCTTATGTAAACATGACCATTGAAAATATTGAAAATGGTGAACCCATGGCGGTTTACAAAAGTGGTAGTCAAGTTGGAACGTTTTTAGGCATTACAATCAACAATATTCGGGTAGCTATAATTGCCTTTGCCATGGGTGTTATATTTAGTGTAGGAACCATTTTTGTGTTATTTAGCAATGGTATTATGCTTGGTGCTTTTATAACCTTTTTCTATAACTATGGTCTTTTGGACAAAACCTCAACAATCTGGTTACATGGTACTATTGAAATATCAGTTATTGTAATAGCTGGTTGTGCGGGATTGGTTATGGGAAATAGTTTTTTATTTCCTAAAACATTTAGTAGGCGTGTTGCTTTTATGAAAGGCGCTAAAGATGGTTTAAAAATAGTAGTCAGTACTATTCCGTTTTTTATTATCGCTGGATTCATTGAAGGATTTTTTACCCGATTTGGAGAACAAATGCCACATGTTTTAGCCTACGGTATTATTTTAGTTTCCCTGTCACTAATAATTTACTATTACATTTTATATCCCATTAAACTCAACAAACAATACCTAAAAACCTCTTAACCATTATCGTGAAAAAGCCCTATTTAGAATTACGAACGCGAAACAGTTTTGGTGATATCATTAATACTTATTTTTTATGGCTTAAATACAATTTTAAACCCTATACTAATTTGTATTTACGTTATAATGCGGTAAGTATAATACTCACTCTTATTGGTTCATATTTATTGATTACCGGTTTTATGGGATTGGCCAGTAGAGATTTTAGATTTGGCATGGGCAGTAATGTTGATAACGACATGTACTTGTATGGCGGACTTTTTATGCTAGTCATTATTTTGGGGTTAACAGCCATTTTAAACTATAGTGTTTCCAGCGCCTATATTATTGAATACGTAAAAGAGGAAGGTGATGTTGAGCCTAAAAAAATAGGAACTGCCATAAAACAACGTATTGGAGCCGTTATTATATTTGTTATAATTGGAGCGTTTATTTATGTGGGCTACCTAATAATATCCGTTATTTTGGCCTTTATTCCTTTACTAGGAATGCTTGCCCAATATGCCATTAGTTTTACGTTATCGGCTTTCTTTGGATTGGCTTTTACTTCGCTTTTTAAAGGAAAAAATACAGTTACTGAAGCCCTAAATGAAGGGTGGTCGTTTACTTTTTCAAATTTTTTACGTGTGGTTTTCTACGGGTTAATCATTGGGATTTTAAATTTAATGATTACATTTTTAATTGTTTCTATCCCAGCATTTATATTAGGTTTTTATACTTACTTTTCTGTTGAGAGCAGTATAGATATTACAACTAGCGTTTTTGCCACTATTGTATACACTATTGGTTTTGCCTTATTTATTTTGGCCTTTGTTTTTACACAAGCTCTTTCACAAATAGCTTTTGGTATTCTCTATTTTAATTTACACGAAGAAAAATACAACATCTTTTTACGTGAGCGCATTGAACAAATTGGGATAAATGATTAAATGCCCTAAACATATACGGTTTTATTTACTTGGCTTTTTTGCAAGTTTGACATCAGTCCATTATAGTCAAGACAAGAACATAAAAACCGATAGTACTGAAGTAGCTATAAAGCCCTTTAAGGACCATATTAAAGACCGTTATCAAGACAGTGAATTTAATTATGACATCAATGACACTGGTGGTGTAAACTTAATCCAAGGTTTGTTTCGGAAATTCTTCCGATGGCTTGGCGATGTTTTTGGCATTGACATTGACTTTGTAGATTATCAAACTCTAGAAATAATAATTTACAGTCTATTAGGTTTAGGTTCGCTTTATTTATTTCTAAAATTCATGCTTCAATCGCCAATAGGATCCGTATTTAAAACTGAAGAACACGATATTGAAGGCTTTAGTTATGTTGAAGAAAATATAAACACGGTTAATTTTGACGATCTTATTACTTCAGCTTTAAAACAAAACAATTACCGTTTAGCCACACGCTATATGTACTTAAAGTCTTTAAAAATTCTATCTAAAAAAGGTATTATAGACTGGCATTACGACAAAACCAATTCCGATTATATAAACGAGATAACCAACGAGACTACGCGGAACCGTTTTAAACGCATTTCCTATATCTACGATTATGTTTGGTATGGTGAATTTGAAATTGACGAAAACCAATTTAAGCGCAACCAAACCGATTTTAACACACTAAACACAAACGCTAATGGATAAACGCTCTAAAATAGCATTGTACGCTATTGCTGCCATTATCGTTTTGTTAATGGTAGCAGAAATTACAAAGCCGAAAGCCGTAAACTGGAGAGACTCCTACTCTGCTGCCGATAAAATTCCGTTAGGTTGTTATGTACTGTTTAATGAGCTAAAAAACACATCTGGTTTTGATGTTGAAACTTCCAATAAAAGTATTTACGAATCCTTAAAGCATGTTGATAGCTTTACAAAAAAAAACTTATTCTTAATCAATGACTATATAAGTATTGAAGATGAAGGTACTCTATCTTTACTCGATTTTGTAGAGCGTGGCAATACCGTTTTTATTAGCAGTAATTATTTTTACGGCAAACTAGCAGATACACTAAATCTTAATTTCGACCAGGATTACGACGGGTTTTTAAAAAGTCCATCATACAGTACATTCACTAGTCCAAGTCTAAAATCGCATAATGTATTATTTGAAGATGTTATTGAAAACTATTTTGTAACATCTATAGACACCTTAAATACAGTAGTGTTGGGCCACGTTTTAAACGAAGACAAAACAAAACAAGAAATCAATTTTATTAAAGTACCTTTTGGCGATCATGATGGCGCATTTTACTTGCATACTAACCCATTTGCTTTTACAAATTATCATTTACTCGATGACAAAGAATGTTATGCTGCTGCTGTTTTGTCCTATTTACCCGACAACCCTATAATTTGGGACAACTACTATAAAAGCGGACGTAAAGTTATAACAAGTCCTTTGCGTTTTATATTAACAAATCAAGCATTAAAATGGGCCTTTTATATAGCTTTGCTATCGCTTATACTTTTTATATTGTTTAAGGGCAAACGCACACAACGTGTAATTCCAGTTATAGATCCACTTAAAAATTCTACGGTAGAGTTTACCAAGACTGTGGGCGATTTATATTACCAGCATGGTGATTTTACCAATATCATAAATAAAAAAATTACTTACTTTTTAGAGCACGTGAGAAGTTCGTATTATTTAGATACCAATGAATTAAGTGAGCGTTTTATAGAAAAGCTAGCCATAAAATCATCAAACAATAAGACAGACACTAAAGCTTTAGTCGATTTTATTGCCTATCTCAAATCAAAATCCGCACACACAGAAAACGATTTAATTGAATTACATAAAAAAATAGAAGAATTTTTAAAAAGACACTAATACATGGACGATTTACAACCAGAAACTGAAGATTTAAACTTCACCAATAGGATAGATTTAAAACCGCTACAGGAGCATGTAGAGCAAATAAAAACCGAAATAGGCAAAATAATTGTTGGTCAAAACGATATGATTGAACTTCTTATTATTTCAATCCTGTCTAATGGTCATACCTTAATAGAAGGTGTTCCTGGAGTTGCCAAAACCGTAACCGCTAAATTATTGGCCAAAACCATGGATGTTGATTTTAGTCGTATTCAATTTACTCCAGATTTAATGCCTAGCGATATTTTAGGAACATCAATATTCAATGTAAAAACCAATGATTTTGAATATAAAAAAGGGCCTATTTTCTCAAATATTATTTTAATTGACGAAATCAATAGAGCGCCTGCAAAAACCCAAGCTGCTTTGTTTGAAGTCATGGCAGAACGTCAAATTACAATTGACAATAATAAGTTTATAATGGAAAGTCCTTTTTTAGTTTTTGCCACGCAAAACCCAATAGAACAAGAAGGCACATATCGTTTGCCGGAAGCTCAATTAGACAGGTTTTTGTTTAAGATTGATGTCGATTATCCATCTCTAGATGAAGAAGTACAGATACTTATTGACAACCATAAACGCGAAGATAAATTAGATTTTAATTCTATTAATTCGGTTTTGAAGGCTCAAGACATCACAGCCTATCAAAACTTAATTAAACAAGTATTGGTTGAAGACCATTTATTAAGCTATATAGCAGCCATTGTCAATAACACCAGAACAAATGCTAATTTATATTTGGGTGCGTCACCTCGGGCGTCTATAGCTATACTAAATGCGGCAAAATCAAATGCTGCTATACACGGACGGGATTTTGTAACTCCTGATGATATTAAACGTTGTACTAAAGCTGTTTTAAAACACCGTTTGGTATTGACTCCAGAACGCGAAATGGAAGCTTTTACTGTTGATAAAGTTATAGACCAAATTCTTGAAACTATAGAAATTCCGCGCTAGTGAAGCTATTCTTTAAAAATACATATTTAGAATTTCGTTTTTTCATAGGTGTTATTGGCCTTATAGCCACTTATATACTCGCTTACCTTTTTCCAGGTTTATTAGGAATTGCAAACATGCTAAGTGCAGTTTTGACCGCCATTGTAATAATCGATGTCATTTTACTGTTCAAGCAGAAAGGTATATCGGCAACCAGAATACTACCTGAAAAATTAAGTAATGGGGATGATAATCCTATAGAAATCACCATAAAAAACAGCTATAATTTTAATCTCCATCTAAAACTCATTGACGAATTACCGTTTCAATATCAAAAGCGAGACTTTGAAATTACTACTACCCTTACTAAATCTGATTATAAAAAAATAACCTATACGTTAAGACCGTTAGAACGCGGCGAATACCATTTCGGCAATTTAAATATTTATGCAACCTCTCCTATAGGATTCTTATCTAGACGATTTCAGTTTGGCAACAAAGCCATGGTTCCCAATTACCCATCGTTTTTGCAACTCAAGAAATATATGCTCATTGCGTTTTCAAACAAGATTTTTGAATTTGGACTAAAGAAAATCAGACGTATAGGTCATACCATGGAGTTTGAGCAAATAAAGGATTATGTTGCAGGCGACGATATTAGGAATATCAATTGGAAAGCTACTGCCAAACGCAACCAACTTATGGTTAATCAGTATCAAGATGAACGCTCACAACCTATTTATAGTGTAATTGATATGGGGCGTGCCATGAAGATGCCTTTTAACGGGTTAAGCCTTTTAGATTATGCTATAAATGCTACGCTTGTAATAAGCAACGTTGCCCTTAAAAAGCAGGATAAGGCAGGTATGTTTTCGTTTTCCCGAAAAGTAACCGATAAAGTAGTTGCCGAACGCAGACCATCGCAAATGAATCAAATTATGGAAACCCTCTATAATTTGAATACTGATTTTGCTGAATCTGACTTTTCAAGACTATATATTGACATTAAGCGTAGTCTTAACCAACGTAGCTTACTATTACTCTATACAAATTTTGAAACTTTAGATGCACTTCACAGGCAACTTCCCTATTTACAAGCTATTGCAAAAAATCATGTACTCGTTGTCATTTTCTTTGAAAATACCGAGCTTTCGCAGTTTATTAAACAGCCAGCCTATAAAACCAATGAAATATTTGAAAAAACCATTGCCGAAAAATTTATTTTCGAAAAAAAGCTTATTGTAACCGAATTACAAAAGCATGGCATTCAAAGCATTTTAACGGCTCCTGAAGACCTTACCATTAATACCATTAATAAGTATTTAGAAATTAAAGCTAGAGGATTAATTTAGTGATTAGTGATTAGTGATTAGTGATTAGTGATTAGTGATTAGTGATTAGTGATTAGTGATTAGTGATTAGTGATTAGTGATTAGTGAAATTAACATTTCATCTGCACGATTCTACAATTCAGTAAAATGGATTTCGACAACTTCCTTATTGTTATAATATTTACACCATAACAATAAAATCAATCCATATTATGAAAACACTAGCATTAGTCATTACTATGACATTAACAACAATTTTAAGTTACTCACAAGAAACGTATACGTTAACCGTATCTGTAGATAATGTTTTAAACAATAACGGTCATGTACTGGTAGGTCTACATACCGAAGATACCTTTATGAAAGGCAAAGGCATTAAAAATGCCAAAGCCGAAATACATGAAGGCAAGATTTCTGTAACCTTTAAAGATGTAACGCCAGGTACTTATGCGGTTATGTTACTACATGATGAAAACGATAACGAACGCATGGATTTAGAACCTAATGGTATGCCTATGGAATCGTATGGTATGTCAAACAACCCTATGTTATATGGTCCTCCAACTTTTGCTGATGCAAAATTTGAACTAACCAAAGACACTGAAATGAAAATACGATTCTAGAATGCTGTTAAGAAAACGCATATTAGCAGCTTTAATAGATTATATAATCATTCTGGTTTACGGTCTAATACTATTTAGTATCAGTATTACCTTGGTACCATTTGATGAACTTTCTAAAAAAACAGACCCTGTTCATGGTCAGCTAATTGGTTTTTTTAGTCTTACGCTTCCTGTTATTTTGTATTTCTATATCATGGAGAGCAGTAAACTAAAGGCATCATTAGGTAAATTAGCTTTAAAAATACACGTAGGTTCAAATGGTGGTTCTGTTTTAAAACGTACCATTCTAAAGTTTTTACCATGGGAAGTAGCTCATTTAGGTGTGCATTGGATATACTTTTATGAGTTCCAAAACCATTCTGTCCCACTATGGGTATGGATAGTATTGATTCTCCCTCAAGCAGTTTCTTTATTATATTTTTTTAGTATCGTTTATTCTAAAGGAAAAAGTAGTCTCTATGACCAAATGGCTCACACAAGCATAGCATATCACCCATAAAAAAAGCGACCATTTTGGTCGCTTTTTAAACTATTAATCAAAGCTATTAAACCGTTTCACCCAACCAAGCTTTCATCATCCACACCGTTTTTTCTTGTTCTGTTATAAAGTCACTCATCATGGAGTTTGTTCCTTCATCATTAGCATCTCCAGATTTTTCTAAAATCTGGCGTTCTAATTTCAGTAATTCAGATAGCGAATCAACTATCAACTGAACAGCCTTTTCATCTTTTGAAATATTTTTACCCACAGGCACTTTTGCGGCTTGAGTATAATCTTCAAATGTATGAAGTGGCGTTATGCCTAATGTCAAAATACGTTCCGCTGTTTCATCTACCTTCATATTGGCATCGTTATAGAGCTCTTCAAATTTGACATGTAAATCAAAGAATCCCTTGCCTTTAATATTCCAATGAATGCCCCTTAAATTTTGATAATAAATTTGAAAATTTGCCAATAACTGGTTTAAATCGGTAGCAATCTCCTTTGTTTTATTTTCGTCTAAACCTATACTATTTAGTGTCATAATTTTTGTTTTAATTTTCTCACTACAAATTTAATTTATAATTAACAGGAACTTCTATAAATTTTATTGATAGTTTTTATATTTTTATAGCCTAAATTGATTGACATGACCATTACACAATTATACTATGTTTTAGCTGTAGCTGAACAGCAGAATTTTACCAAAGCAGCAGAAAAATGTTTTGTAACCCAGCCTACTTTAAGTATGCAAATTCAGAAGTTGGAAGACGAGCTTGATATCCAGATTTTTGATAGAAGCAAAAAACCTATTGAACTTACTGATGTAGGACGAAAAATTGTAACACAGGCCAAAAATATTGTTAACGAATCGTATAGAATTCAGGATATTGTTGATCAGCAAAAAGGGTTTATTGGTGGTGAATTTAAATTTGGCATTATACCTACTGTTATGCCTACTCTTTTACCCATGTTTTTGAAAACTTTCATTAAAAAATACCCTAAAATAAAGCTAAAAATTGAAGAGTTAACAACAGAAGAAATGATTTCACGCATTAACGACGGTCATTTAGATGCTGCTATTGCAGCAACACCACTCGAACATGATAATATTAAAGAGCGTGTGTTATACTTTGAACCTTTTGTGGGTTATATACCGCCACATCATAGGTTGTACAGTTCAGGTAAATTAAATGTATCTGATTTAGAAATTGATGACATGCTACTCCTAGAAGATGGGCATTGTTTTAGGGATGGTGTAATAAACTTGTGTAAAGCATTTAAAGACCATACTGACGATCAGTTCCAATTGGAAAGTGGCAGTATAGAAACCCTCATTAAATTATCAGATGAAGGATTGGGTATGACACTGCTTCCGTATTTACACACTTTGGATTTGAATGAAAAAGCTAAACAGAATTTACATTACTTTAATGATCCCGCTCCTGCCAGGGAAGTTAGCTTAATTTATCATAAAAGTGAATTAAAAATGCAAATAATAGAGGCTATGCAGGGCGTTATTTCTGGAATAATACGCGGTGCCATTGCGTTTCAAAACGTAAAGATAATCAGCCCTATATCCAAATAAAAAAAGCGACTCGTGAGTCGCTTTTTTTATTTATGGTTTTAAATATATTAAACATTGATTTAAATCGGGGTTTTGCTGTACTAAAGATTGTATAAAAATCTTTAACTCTTCAATTTCGTAGGGTAATAGACGTTGAAGCGCTTTTTGTACTTCCTTGCAAAACAACGTAGCATCAAAACTCACTTTATTTAGTACAGTCTTGGTGTACTCAAACATTGCTCTTGCCATTAATCTTAAGGTTTTAGGTTAAAAAAAGTAGATATGTTTTATAGGCCATCTTGGTTTTTTGTTTTCTAAATTTAATAAAAAAAAGAATTACTTTTTGGGTTTAAACAAAATTTTAACACCTCTAATACCCTTTTTTATTTAAACGAAAACCAACAGAAGTCAAGTATAACATAGCTTTTACAACAACAGAAAATTGTTAATAACATTTATTAAAATCTATTATCACCATCTAACAAATCGCCAAGACCTCCAAGGATGCTTCCTTCTCCTTTATCTTTCCCTCCTCCTTGCGGTGCAGCCGCCCAAACACGCCTAGCCAAGCGACTAAATGGCAGCGATTGGATATATACCGTTCCCGGTCCTTGAAGTTTAGCAAAAAACAAACCTTCACCTCCAAAAATGGTGTTTTTTATACCACCAATAAATTCAATATCGTAATCGATGCCTTGAGTAAACCCAACAATACATCCTGTGTCTACCCGCAACGTTTCACCGCGTTGCAATTCCCGCTTTGCCAATGTTCCACCTGCATGAACAAAAGCCAAACCATCGCCCTCTAACTTTTGCATAATAAACCCTTCTCCTCCAAACAGTCCTCTACCCAAGCGTTTACTAAACTCAATACCTACACTCACACCTTTAGCCGCGCACAAAAAAGCATCTTTTTGGCAAATAAACTTATTACCAAATGCCGTTAAATCTACAGCTACAATTTTACCTGGATAAGGCGAAGCAAAACTTACTTTTCGCTTTCCCATTAAGTCATTATAGAAAGCTGTCATAAATAAACTTTCTCCCGTAAGTATACGCTTTCCTGCTCCAAGAATGGATCCTAAAAATCCTTTGTTCTTTTCAGAACCATCTCCAAAAATGGTTTCCATCTTTATACCATCGTCCATCATCATAAAACTCCCAGCTTCGGCTACTACGCCCTCATTTGGATCTAGTTCTATTTCTACATATTGCATTTCTTCACCATAAATGTGATAATCTATTTCGTGTGCATTCATGTTTTTATATTTTTATTGATTGATACGTTTATTCGTTGACTAAATAGCATTTTTGTTACAATACAAATTAAGGCTTCACCTTAATTGTCCATTCAAAATTAAAAGTAGATACTTCTACACCATCAGAATTTGTTCCAACAGATTTCATCCAAACTGTTTGACCTTCACCTGTTTTAATAGACTTTGTTATAGCTTCGTCAACCTTTTCGCCATCGTTACAAAGAAACGTAATTCTACCCGTTGCTTTTTTTGTAAACGACGCATTATTGCTTAAAACCAACATCGAGATATTTCTCCCACTATGTTTTATTTTGGCCATAACCAAAGCACCTGTCGTTAATTCAGCTGCCATACCTTGAACAGCCCAAAACATCGATTTAAATGGATTTTGATTAACCCATCTGTGTTTAACCGAAACTGTACAGGACGATTCATTAATTGCCTTAACACGAATACCTGTAAAGAAAGCCGCTGGTAGTTTAAACAGATTAAAAAGGTTTATTTTGCTTGGAGTCAGTTCCATATATCAAGATAAATTTTCCTTAAAAGTATTGAAAATCTTCGAACTACAATATGTTAATATTTTGTTAATTTTTAGTACTTTGTATTGCATAATACCTTCTTTTAGATATATATTTGCATAAGAAACTATTATATACTTTAAAAAATGATAGATAATCACCAAAAAAATATAGCCACTTTTATTCATTTATCTAGCTTTAGTAGGTTTGTAATTCCATTTGGAAATTTTATAGGTCCAATTGTATTATGGGTTGCAAACAAAGACAAATCGGAGTTTGTTGATGCTCATGGAAAGCAGATTATCAATTTTCAGATTAGTATTTTATTGTACGCTTTAGTAATAGGCATGATTACTATTCCGTTTTTTGTTTTTAATTTATTTAATGGCATCGATTTTTTGGATATTGACGCTTTTGATAGCATTCGTTTTAACATTACCAAACCCTCTCCTCTATTATATATTACTGGTGGGTTAGGATTTTTAGCCCTTATGGGCTTTATTTTAGAAATGGTATTCATCGTTAGAGCCAGTTTAGCAGCAAAAGATGGCGAATATTTTGATTATCCATTAACCATCAATTTTTTAAAATAAATCAAGCTGATTAGCTTCAGCATTTCATCAATCACAATCAATCAAAAAATGAACAGTTTAAAAAATTTAAAACGCTTTAGAATATGAAGATAGAAAACACAAAAGCACAAATGCGTAAAGGTGTTTTAGAGTATTGCATCCTTTCGGTTTTAAAGGATGACGATGCTTATGTTGCAGAAATACTGGACACTTTAAAAGACGCCAAGTTGCTTGTAGTTGAGGGCACAATATACCCTTTGCTTACAAGGCTTAAAAACGCAGGACTTTTAAATTACCGATGGGAGGAATCTACTTCTGGACCACCTAGAAAGTATTATGGTCTAACAGAAACAGGCAAGTTGTTTTTAAACGAATTAAATACAACTTGGAATGAATTACAAAACGCAGTTAATATAGTAACAAGTCAAAAAAACAAAAAATAATGAATAAAACAGTCAACATAAATTTAGCAGGTATATTCTTCCATATTGATGAAGATGCATACTTAAAATTACAACGCTATCTTGAGGCTATAAAACGTTCATTTACAGATTCTCAAGGTCGATCTGAAATCCTATCGGATATCGAAGCACGAATTGCCGAATTATTCAGCGAACGCGTACAACACGAAAAACAAGTTATCGGCAATAAAGAGGTAGACGAAGTTATTGCCATAATGGGACAACCAGAGGATTATTTGGTTGATGACGAAATTTTTGAAGATGAACCAAAACAATCCTATCACAGACAAACTGGTCCGTCAAAAAAACTATTTAGAGATACCGAAAACTCTTATGTAGGTGGTGTTTCTGCAGGTTTAGCTCACTATTTTGGAATTGATGCCATTTGGATTCGTTTAGCTTGGATTGTGTTAATCTTTGGAGCGGGAACCGGTATCTTCCTATATATACTACTTTGGATTTTAGTTCCAGAAGCCGTTACTACTGCTGATAAATTAATGATGACAGGCGAACCTGTTAACATTAGTAACATTGAAAAAAAAATTAAAGACGGATTAGGTAGTGTTTCAGACGCAGCAAAAAATGTTACTGATTCTGTAACTGGAGCAGCAAAAAATGTTTCAGAATCAGTTTCTGATGCTGCAAAAAATGTCGATTTTCAAAAGCAGGGGAATCGTATAAAATCTGGATCACAATCATTTTTTGATGCCGTTGGCGACATTTTTATGTTCTTCTTTAAAGTTTTGGCAAAGTTTATAGGCGTTATACTAATCATTACTGGAGCTTCGGCTTTAATAGCCTTGATAATTGGCTTATTTACTTTTGGTGCATCTGATGTTTTCCATGTACCTGGATTTGATTTTGTTGATGCTGCCAATGCAGCCAACACACCTGTATGGCTTGTGTCTATGCTGTCCTTATTTGCTATAGGCATACCATTTTTCTTTGTGTTTTATTTGGGCTTAAAAATCCTTATAAACAATCTTAAATCTATTGGAAACATTGCAAAATTTGTATTACTTGGTGTATGGTTGGTATCCATTATTAGTCTAGTAGTTATTGGCGTTAGACAAGCTAGTGAACATGCCTTTGATGCCAGTGTTACTAAAAAAGAAGTACTAAATATAAGCGCCAGTGACACCTTAAACCTAAAAATGGTTGGCAACGACAATTACAGAAAAGGTGTTTATAGACACGGTAGTTCTTATAGACTGTTACACGACGAGAATGACGATAAAATTATTTACTCATCAGATATTCGCTTAATAGTACGATCGACTAAAGATTCGCTAGCCTCTATTGGTATTGAAAAAAACGCTGAAGGCAGTGATTACCAGTTAGCAAAAAAACGTGCCAATAACATCAACTATAATTACGAATTAAAGGACAACGAATTATTATTGGACGGCTATTTAACTACAAAAATTGAAAATAAGTTTAGTGACCAAGAGGTTGAGATTATTCTGTATTTACCTGAAGGCAGTACACTATATGCTGATGATAACACTTATAGCTTCCATAGAAATTCTAGCTACTATAATGATATTCTAGACAATGGTATGGAAGAACATTATTTAAAAATTATTGATGATGATGTTATTTGTTCCGATTGTCCTGACGAAGATTTTCATTTAAAAGTAGATGTCGATAATGATGGAGCACGTGTTAAAATTAATGATAAGGGTATTGAAATTAAATCAACAGACTCTAGTCTAGAAATAAACGAAGATGGTGTTAAAGCCAATGGCGAAGAGGTAAAAGTAAATATTGACGAAAACGGTATTGAAATAACTTCTGAAGACAATTAATTATAAAAATCAATCAAAAATAAAATCAATCAAAAATCATGACAACATTAACAAAACTAATTGTATCATTCATTTTATCTCTACTCCTATTATCATGCGAGTTTAACACAGGATGGGGTTCTGGAGTAACAGGTGATGGTAATGTAATAACCAAAGAACAAAGGCTACAAAGTGAATTCAACGAAATTCATGTAAGCCGCGGACTTGATGTGTATCTTACCCAAGGAACTTCTGATAAAGTTACCATTGAAGCCGATGGCAATTTACACGACATTATAATTGTAAATATTAATAACGGGGTTTTAGAAATCACTGCTGAAGATAATATACGATCAGCCTCTTCAAAAAAAGTACTGGTGAATTTTAAAAATATCGACAAAATTGTAGCAACCAGTGGTAGCGATGTGTTTTCAACCCATACCATACATACAGATAATTTAGAATTGGAAACCAACAGCGGTAGTGATATGGATCTTGAAATAAATACCCGAAAATTGTACTGCTTATCAACTAGTGGCAGCGATTTGGAATTAACAGGAACAGTTGTATCATTTAAAGCTGAAGCTAATAGCGGTAGCGATATTGATGCAGGCGATTTATTAGCTGAAAAATCTACAGTTAAAGCTACTAGCGGAGCCAGCATTTCTGTTAATACTTCACAAGAACTTATTGCTAAAGCTAATAGTGGTGGTGATATTACCTATTATGGCAATCCTGAAAAAGTAGAAAAATCTGAAGGTGTGTCAGGTGGTATTGCCAGAAAATAAAGTGCAATCATGAAAAAGCTACTTTACTCCTTGACCCTATTAATTGGTCTAATTGTATTACTATTCTATTTTAATATTATATGGAAATCTCCTTCATACTACAAAACAGTAAAATCCAGAGAATATGAAGCCCCGATAATGGATATGGGTACTTACATGGATAGCTTAATTAATGTTCATAGCAGACCATATGCGTATACCATAACCTCTCAAAAAAAAGGGAAAGTCATTGTTTTAGGTGTAGAGCACATTAATGATCCAAAAGCCCCTCAATTTGATCTTATTAAAAACCAATGGGAAGAGCATAAACCATCAGTAGCTTTAGTAGAGGGACGATTAGGGTTTTTCTGTAAATGGTTACATAATTCAATAGAACAATATGGTGAAAGTGGTTTAACTGCTGAATTAGCAAAAAGTGATGGAATAAAACTATATACCTGGGAACCCTCAAGGGATGATGAGATTGCCATGCTTATAAAAAAGTATCCCGCTCAAAAATTGGCAATGTTTTATTCGCTACGCCCCTTTTTTGGTATACCACTTAATGAAAGAGCTAATAACCCTGAAGATAAATTACAAGATTTAATTGAGGAACGAACCAAAAGGAAACATCTTAAAAACACTCTAAAATCATGGGAAGAAGTAGATAGTATTTGGCAAAGTGATTTCCCTGAAAAAGATTGGCGTACTTTTGATTCGGGATATGGCTACCCCAGTTATCTTCATGATATATGGAACGACTCCAATTTGGCAAGAGATAAGCATATGGTCAATATAATTGTTGAGCTTGTTGAAAAAGGAGAAACCGTATTTGTAACTATGGGCTCGAGTCACGCACCTCGTATTGAAAACACATTAAAAAGTGTAATTAAATAAGTGAGTAGTATTAAACCTGTTTTAAATACAGGTTAAAATTAACAACAACATCAGGGTCAACAACTATTAGTCCCATCATTTTCTTTGGAGCTTCTAATTGGTAATCCCTTAAATCTATAGAAAGATCGCCTATGATATGGATGTCTTCATTTTTTGTAACTTGTACTGGAAAAGTATAAGAATTAGCAACATCAGCTATATTAATTTCAACTTTAGCATTATAAGTATTTTTAAACTCTGAAGTCTTTTCAATTGCTACAAGCTTTAATTTTATATTAGGGTACAGATCGGTTTTCAATAGCTTGTTGAAATCTTTATTTATAGCCTTATGGCCACAATCGAAACAATCACTTTTCAACTCTAATACTGTTGATTGAAAAACCATGATTTTATTATTAGATTCAAAACTTACAGGAATAGGATCTTCTAATTTGGCTATATTATAACAACAGTTATAGGAGTTTATATTACTGGTTCCTGAAATGGATACCTCACTATCATTTTTAACTACAACTTCCAAGGATTTTCTTGCAACAAAAAAAGACATGGTAACAATAGTTAAAGTAAAAGACAATATCAATAATAAAAACCTTTTCATGGTAACAAATTAAAAACGCAATCAATTTAAAAAAACATGCCTTATGATACAAATCTTAAATTTTAAAACTGTCCCAAAAGGCATGTTTGATAATAATAATTATACAATGGGTTTAGAAGCTAATTACCGCTTCAACCATTAAACCATTGAATTTGCCATCATAAAGAATATTAGCCTCTGGATAGCCATCATAAGTTTGATTAACATATTCTAGTTTAGCCAATATGTTTTTTGTCAAGAAATATCCAGCAGAAAATTGGAATCTATTGATATCTACATCGCCAAATGATTGTTCAGAACTTACAGTATTATAACGACCACCTAGATAGAAGTTTTCAGTTTGTCCAAAACGGTAGATTATTTCACCTGCTAATTGTGTAGTACTACGGTTATCTGTTTCAGCAGATGCTCTACCATTTGCAAGTTCAATTGTGCCAAAAAATTCCAATCCATTATATTTTACAAAAGGATTAAACATTACGGCTGTAATTCTATTTCTGAATCCAGGATCAAAACGTCCAGATCTAAATGGAGATTTTGCACTAGCATCTATATCTTCCATAACGAAGTAATATCTAGAACCTGCTCTATCAGCTGTATAAAGATAGTTGTTAGGAACATAACCTGTTGTATACACAGAACCTGTTAATCTCACTCTTAAATCTTCAGTCAACTGATTGTCATATCCTAATTTGGCAATGAAAGAAGCACCTCCAGTTTTCTCATTTGAACCTTCTGCTACAGATTGATTCAATTTACCATTGGTAAACCCTATCATACCTAAAAAACCATTACGTTGATAATACAATTCAGCTCCTACTTCTGTAGTAAAAGAATCCATAATTAAGTTCCCTACAAATGGATTGTAGATAGCCTGTGCATTATCTGTTCTTCTAAAATGTGCGTCACCATAGTTGTTTTCCATGTGTCCAACTTTAAGAGTGGTATATTTCATTAGATTGTCTAGTAATCCTTCAGAAATAAAATCTAAATTGTCAATTTGGAAATAACCGCCTTTTACATAAGGTTCTGGGTGGTGACGAGAAGATAAGTATGTTCTTAAGTGCATTCTTACACCTTTGGCTAGAGCCACATCTAAATCTAGGTTTGCAGTAGCTAAATTAAAGTTAGACCCAATGCTCTTAAGCTCCATAACAGTACCATCATCAATCAACTCTTGAGGTACACCATTTTCATGGGATAATGCTTGGAATTGAAGCGTAGATGATCCACCAACTCTTACTTTTACTCTTTCAAAAGTTGACACCGTATCTTTTGGTGCTTCAAACACGTTGACACCTCTTTGGTCTGGAGCTCTCCAATTATCTAGGTCTCTTTTATTTTGGGCATATAAACTGACCCCAATTAACATTAGCGAAAAAATTATTGCTTTTTTAATAGTAGCTTTCATAACGTATTAGTATTTAAAGATTTATTTTTTAATTAGTTAATATTGATTTGAATTTTATGGTAACATCTTCACCTGTTGTTATTGTTCCGAGCAAAGCTTTTGGTGGCTCAATTCCATAATCTTTCATATTAAAGGTTTTTTCGCCTTCCAAAGTCACTGTATCAGCAGTAACTTTCATTTTGAAAGACAGATCAACTGTTTTTGTTACTCCCGAAACACTCAATTTACCTGATACAATAACCTGATATTCAGAATTACCCAAGTCTATTATTTTTTTAGACTCATACATCTTAAAAGTTATGTACTTGTGGTTTTTTGTATCTAAAGCTTTATAAGTATTTTTATCCATTGCAGATTTTCCACTTTTAATACTTTCAGCAACAATACTTATATTTAAAGCGGTTATACTTATCTGTCCTTCGGTATTTAGTTTTATGGTTCCTGATTGCTCTTCAACAGTTTCCTCCCAATCATGCAAACTAGATGTTCCAAAAATGGACATACTTGATTTTCCATTGTTAAGGTTGAATTGTTGTGCTAGAACATTTTGACTTGTGAAGATGACTATTAGAATGGTGAATAGCCGCATCATTCTGTTTTGTTTTATTGTTCTCATACCTCTATAGTTTAATTTTACAGTACAAATTTCGGGGTTATAAGAAACCTAAAACATGATTTATATCATGAAAAGCCAATTAACTTTAAAAACAAAAAAATCCGGGAGGACCCGGATTTTAAATTATAAATATTGATTAAACTATTTAATTATATGTAGACGTACTTACTTCAAACGAAGCATCTTTTGCTGCCAACCAACGTTCAGCATCTAAAGCTGCCATACAACCTGTTCCTGCTGCAGTTACAGCTTGTCTATATACATGGTCTGCAGCATCTCCAGATACAAACACACCTTCTATATTCGTTTTAGAAGTCCCCGGTACGTTAATGATGTAGCCAGTTTCATCTAAATCTAAAAAGTCCCTAAAAATATCTGTATTAGGCTTATGACCAATAGCTACAAAAAATCCGGTTGCTGGAATTTCATGCTTTTCATTGGTTTGGTTGTTAAATACACGAACACCTGTTACTACTTGGCCATCACCTAAAACCTCATCGGTTTCAGTATTGAAAAGAATTTCTATGTTTTCAGTGTTCTTAACACGTTCTGCCATTATTTTTGAGGCTCTAAATTCATCACGACGTACAAGCATGGTAACTTTTTTACATAATTTAGATAAATAGTGGGCTTCTTCACAAGCACTATCGCCAGCTCCAACTATAACCACTTCTTGATTTCTGTAGAAAAAGCCATCACAAACGGCACAAGCAGAAACACCTCCGCCTAGCTTTAAGTACTTTTGTTCTGAATCCAAACCTAGATATTTAGCTGAAGCTCCCGTTGAGATAATAACGGTATCACAATGTATTTCTTTGGTATCGTTAACCCATACTTTATGAACATCGCCTGAAAAGTCTACTTTAGTAATCCAACCATCGCGTACATCTGTATCGAAACGTTCGGCTTGTTTCTGTAGTTCAATCATCATTTCAGGACCCGTAATTCCATTAGGGTAACCTGGGAAATTTTCGACTTCGTTTGTAGTTGTTAATTGACCTCCAGGTTGACTCCCTTGATATAATACTGGATTCATGTTTGCTCTAGCCGCATAAATTGCCGCAGTGTATCCTGCTGGACCAGAACCTATTATAAGGCATTTTACTTTTTCAATTGTATCTGACATAATATGATTACATTTTATACGACAAAAGTAGAGTTTTTGTCAAAAAACTTTCACGAAACTTATTAAAAGTTATTATGTAACTATTGGAAAATATAATAGTAGTTTATTTCCAAAGAAATGAGCAAAAAATACATTAACCTATTTCAGAAATCGTTTTATAAGGGCATAAAAACCATACTTGCCCAAAACACTAAAAATAGTGCTCACCCAATTAATCGGCTTTAAACTATCTTGGAATTCACTTTTAACCAATTTCATTTCTTCCAAAGCAATATTTCGCTCAAGATCCAAACGCTTTAAATCTTTTTCAATATCTTTAAATGACTCGTATTGTTTCATTATTAAGAATTAAAAAATTTAGACGAAAGGCTCTTAATCACCTTACGTTCTATCAAGTGTCTTTGGTAATACACCAAAATGCAGCCCAATATAAAAACCGCTCCAAGTATTAAGTAACCTAAAGCTAGATTGTCCAACCATTCACCAATTGCTAATGCGAGAGCAAAGGCTGCGAAAAACAATCCAATCAATAACAAACTTCCTATCACTAATGCTTTGATAACAAAAGTAATGGAAACACTAATCTGCTGAAATACTTTTAGCTTAAAATATTCTTGAGACTTTTTTATATAGGCCTCTCCTGCATCTGTCATCTTGCCAGATGTTTCATTAATAGATTCAAAAAATTTCATTAGGGATTATTTTTTTTGATACTGTTTGTTTTTAGCTTTTAATTCTGCCAATTTCTTTTCAAGTGCTGAAATAACATCGTCTGCTTTATGACTCACATCAGAAACAAGAGACTCTATTTGTTCATCTAACGTTTCTTTTTTAGTCGCTACATTCTCGGCAACCTTATCACGTACATTATGAGCCGTTTCAGACACTTTATCGCGAGCTGCTGCGGCCTCATCTGCTATTTTTTGACGTGTTACAGAACCTTTATCCGGAGCAAATAAAATTCCTAAAGTTGCTCCTATTGCGGTTCCTGCCAATATTCCTAATAATGTACTGCTCTCTTTTCCCATAATATTAATTTAAAGATTTTATGTTAATAAACTATTTGAAGTGAATTAAGCACTCATCTCTTTTTTGTTTTAAGAAGTTAATAAATGTAATACAAAAAACCTTCGTGCGTTATTATTATTCACTAATATAGTATAATTAAAATTTATTTAACCAAGGGTGCTTTTAAAAGTTCTTTAACAAAAAAAGCTTGGAAAACCCAAGCTTTTTTTTTCAGATATATACCAAAACTATTTTATTTCCAATAGCTCCAATTCAAAAGTCAAATCTTGACCCGCTAAAGGGTGGTTGCCATCAACGATAATATGATCTTCATTTACGGCAGCAATTCGAAACTTATGCTCTGTTCCATCCTGACCTCTAGATGACAATCCCATACCTACTTCAGGCTGAACGTCCTGTGGCAATTGGTCTTTTTTAACTTCGTGGAACAATTCTTTATGAACGTCACCATAGGCCTCATCTTTAGAAACCACTACAGTTTTTTTATCGTTTACCTTCATATCTAATACAGCTTTCTCAAAACCAGGGATCAACATGCCTTTTCCAAGAGTAAACTCTAGTGGTTCTTTATCTACTGAACTGTCAAAAATTTGACCACTACTTAATTTTCCTGTGTAATGAACTTTTACTGTGTCATTTTCTTTTACGTGACTCATAATTATAATATTAAAATTTGAAGCAAAGCTAAAGTTTATAATACGGTTAGCTGAATATAATTGGAATAATCCTGAAACATTAAGGAAACCTTAACACTTACTGGAAATATTTATGGAAATAAAAAAGCTCAACATATGTTGAGCTTTAAAAGTCGGGGTGGCAGGATTATAACTGCTTCCCATTTATCTTTAATAATCAATAAGTTAAACATTCATCAAATTACGAGGTAACCGATTAGGTAACTTTATTGATAAGAACTTTCGCTTTGTATTAGTTTATACTTGAGCGGTGCAAATATAATGACCTCAACTAAACAATACAACCTAAATTTACACAAATTTTATGAGGATTAAAAGTAATTTATAACTATTTGATATACTGAATAAACTCTTCAATTTCTATCCCAGAATACTCTGAAAACTCCTTGATAGTTACAAATTGATGAGGTTCCTTATCAAAGTAATTTCTTATGTCCTGGAGCAATTTTCGTCCATAGCGTTCACTTCTGCCAGTAATTAGCTGAACGTCTTTTGGATATATACATAATCTTCTATTTGGGACCATAGTACTCTATCTATACTTTATCTACGCTTTATCCATACATCATCCATATATCACTGATTTATGATTATGGTGATGATGCGTTGTTAAAATGTTGCAAACCCGAATGGGTTTTCAACATTTTAATGACGTTTTTGGTTGTATCGGAATGGATGACCGAAAACGGAATTACTTTTTTAACAACGTGCTATAAATGTAATTGTTTTGACCTATTAAATCAAAAAACGAATTATTATGGCAAAACAAACTGGAATTATTAAACTGAAAGGAACTATCGGTGGTATTTCCTTTTACAAAACGACTGATGGTCATTTAGCACGCGAAAAAGGTGGTGTGGATGGCAATCGTATTGCGAACGACCCAGCGTTTCAGAGAACGCGTGAAAATGGGTCTGAATTTGGACGTGCTGGTAAAGGTGGTAAGCTTTTGAGAAATGCGATTCGAATTCTTTTACAAAATGCAAAGGATAAGCGTGTAGTGTCTCGATTGACTAAAACTTTGGTTGCTGTTACCAAAACAGACACAACCAACGAAAGAGGTTTGAGAACCTTACAGGATGGTGATTTAAGCTTGTTAGATAACTTTGAATTCAATTTGAATGGGAAGTTAGGTACAACGCTTTTTGCTCCATTTACAAAAGCCTTTGACCGTGTAATAGGTGATGCTACTTTGAACTTGGATCCATTCTCTCCTACTTTGAGAATTGCTGCTCCTACTGGAACAACACATTTTAAAGTGGTTATGGGTGCTGCGGAATTGGATTTTGCAAATGAGGCTTCAGTTTTTGAGAGTGATGAAACTGCCATTCTTCCATATACAGCTGCTGATACTGCCGCTATTGCCTTAACAGCTTCTTTGACTGCTAACTCAACTTTGCCTGTTGTTCAGGTGTTGGGAATTGAGTTTTACCAAGAGGTAAACGGACAAATGTACGAGCTTAAGAACGGTGCTTACAACGCTTTGGCAGTTGTTATTGTAGATACTCCGTAAGTATGGAATTAGTGCTGCATAGAGCCTATTTTGAAGAGGGCACCAATGGTGCTCTCTTTAATTCTAACAAATTCCTTTGTCATACCATTGAATTGCCCTGGAACAATAACAAGCGAAACATTTCCTGTATTCCTGAAGGTGTTTATGAAGTTGAACCACGTTTTTCCAAGCGGTTTAAGCATCATTTGATTTTGAAGGTTGTAAAAGGTAGAAGCTTTATTCTGTTTCACCCAGCGAATGATGCCTTAAAAGAGCTTCAAGGGTGTATTGCTCCAGTAACTTATTTGAGTGGTATAGGAAAGGGTATTTACTCTAAAAATGCTATGCAAAAACTGTTGTCTTTGGTGTATCAAGCTAAAGACCGAAAAGAACACATTTTATTAACTATTAAATCACAGAATTATGAACATTGTAGAACGTTATAAAAAACCTACTCCAAAATTCTTTAAAACTTTACGCAATATAGGTATTGCGTTAGCTACTGCAGGTGGTGCTATCATTGCAGCTCCAATCGCAATGCCTGCCATAGTAATAACTATTGCCACTTATATGACCGTTGCTGGAACTGTGGCCACTGCAGTAAGCCAAGCAGTAGTTGCAGATGACGAAAACACAGAAACTGATGAGGTTGACGATGGATTATAATACCAAATCTGCCATTATTGGTGGTACTTTCTTTTCATCAATCGTTAATATTGGTGTTGAGGATTTAATTACCACAATTGTTTTGGCTGTTGTTGGTGCTATCGTGAGTTTCTTTATTTCCCTACTGCTTAAAAAACTAATCACTTTTCTCGGGGCAAAGTGTCGTAGGTGGAAGTGATTATTGATGTAAAGCGGTTGGAAAGATAAATAAAGGGCATTTTCTAAAAAATGCTCTTTTTTTATGCGCGGTGTTGAGGTGGATGCCCCCTAACCCCCAAAGGGGTAATAGTGGGGTATTTACCGCAGACACAAGGCTAACATTAATAATTGCTGTAACCTACACCGTTGAAATGGGTGGCGGGGAAAAGTGGGAAAAAAGCGCGGGGAAAGCGGATATTTTACATAATGGCGTTATAACTACAGCTTTGGTGATGCGTGGATGTAGCGGCTGCTATTATAACAGCGCATTATGTAACATAGCTTTGGGTAGTTTTTGGTGTGAGTGTTGGAAACAGCTCTTTACTTTTTTGTTGTACCTATTTTTTACAAATAGTACTTTTAAACAAAACAAGTAATGTGCTGTGTGAGGTTGGCAGCCAAAAACTACAAGAGCATTGGCGAGCGGAACAAACCAAAAGACAGAGGATTTTTGTTTTTGCAACAAACTGGGTTTTGGTTTGTGGGGACTAATCTTCCCATACAATACTCAATGTATGCTTTCCATTCATTAAACAGTGTTCATAAAAAGGTCTTTTTGCTTGACTATCTTTCCAAACATTAAACCAGTCCATTGCAAATACTTGTTGTGTATTACTAAATTTTCTTCCTAAACTAAAATATTCCCCCGCTACTGTATCTTCGGGCAACTTATCCTTACCGTACTTTAAATACTTAAATGGAAAATCATCTGACGACCAATACCATTTGATTTTGTTATCAAATGCATAAACAACCATAATAGGGTGAGAACCAATTGAACAGAATCTTAATGCAGTAGCAGAAATACTTGTACCAAATTTTTTAGCTAGTTCCTGAATTATTCTGAACTCAAACTTTTTTCTAAAACAGTAGCCACGGAATCTTGTTTCTGGCATTAACAAACATGATGCGAAAAAATCAGCCTGTCTTTCGGCTCTATTTTTACTTTTGAAACCCGTAAAGGAGCAGTGACTTGGGGAAAGCCCAGAAACTAGTGCATTTCGGTGATCATCAATGAAGTAGTGGCCTAACTCATGTCCAAAAGTAAATCGAGCCCTTTCAGAATAAGCGTGTTCTAATTTGTCAACATTAATGTAAATGTGAAACTTGTTATTCTCGCATTCTAACAATCCATCAAATGCATTTGAATAATTACCAAAACTATAAGTGATTTGCTTTTTTTCAGCTATGACTATAGGGTCGATTTGGCTGTCTGGGAAATAAAAATCTGAAATATCACTGGCTAAATCATTTAAATTAACTACATCGTATTTAGAGAGAAAATCATTTTTGTGCATCCTTTTTGTCCTTATTCATTCTTTTTCTTATTTCATCCGTAATCTCTTTTCCTTCTCTTGCAGCCATAGATAATGGTTTAACAGAATTATTTTCTAAATGATTATTATTTAAGGAGATTACTCTATTTTGATTAGTGTTGTCTTTTTCAATGATATCATCAATGGATGACCACTCACTTGGCAACTCATAATCTTTAGTAAACTTATTTTCAAAAGCTATGACTTCTTCTTCCGATAATGGCATAGCATATCCGTATTTCTTTAATAACTCACCTATATCTTTATTGCTATTTGTTTCCATTTTATTGAATTTTAGTTGTCTTTTTTGCTGCTTCTTTAATTTGCTTTTTAACACGAGAAATTATTTGCCGAATATTATCCCAAGTTGTGTTAAACATAGACTCCATTAACTTTATGTTCTCACTTCTCATTTTTTTGCCTCCTTCATAAAGTTGAAAATAAACCCTTACAATGTCTTGTTTTTTTGGTTCCAGATTAGCTAAAATACCATCCAGAACATTATTCTTTTTTTGTAATTCGCTTTCTAAAGTTTCATATTCATTAGCTTCTAAATTGAAGAGCCAATCATTGTTAACATCATCAACTTTTGGCATCTCATTCTTTAAATATGATTCATTAGCCCTTAAGTACTCCAATGTTTTGTAGTAAGCAATTGTAGATAAGTATGCTTTAAAACCGGAGTCAGGTGATTTATGCTTTTTTTGATTGAATTCCCACGCTAAAGGATTGTTCCAAACATAGCAAAATACTTCATTAAGTATTGTTTTAGCAAATTCTTCTTTATGCGACTTATAATGGATGTTTTTTATTATCACATTATACAGAAACTTTCTAAAATGCTCATAAATAATAGAAAAAGAAGTTTTAGATTCTTTTAAATGTGTCTCCTTTTCGGAAATAGCAAGTAAATGAAATTCTATATCCATAATCACTATAATGATATGTGTTTTCTGTGACAAATATTTTTTGTCACACTTTGTTCATATAAATATAACGCCCCAAAAAGTTTGAGGCATTAATGATGTTAAAGTACACAAAATTTTATTAAGATGGCAACAAACGGAAAAAGCGGTGACAACCGAAGACACGGAGCAGTTAAAGGACGCTCGCAAGTAAAAAATCCAAAAACTAATGTTTGGGTAAAGCGTGATACAGAAACAGGACGGTTTATGGATGGCAAAACTTCCAGTAAAACTCCTTTTAAGGGTGTTAGAAAAGAAAAATAAGTACTTATAATATGACGAATTATTTACAACTAATAAACAGTTTACAGCCTATAGATGTGGTTGTAGCTAAAAAAAAGACTGGTATAGGACGCATTTTAGATCACTATGTCGTACATCTTGGAAGTGGAGTTTTTGTTGGAAACCTTAAAGGCTGCGTTAAACAAATTTCGCATTATGAGTTATTGGAACTCCTAAAGGAATATCAGCCTGTAAAAGTAAGACGTTTTACAGGTAATCAATTTCAAATACAACAAGCCATTATAAGAGCAAGACAAAAACTTGGGCATAAATATAGTTTTCTCGGTTTTAACTGTGAGCATTTTGCAAACTGGGTACAATATGGTAAAGAATCAAGTAGTCAAGTTACCAATGGATTTTTAATTGCACTCGGGTTTGTAGCATTTAAATTAATCACAAGCGATGATGGAAAAAGATAGATTACAATACACCATAGGCAGATTTGACCATTATTTTGATAGTGTAAACAATAAATCGGCGGTTTATATTGCCATTAATACTTTCATTACTGGAGGTATCATAGTACTATTAACACAAACTAATTTGGTTTGTGAAATGTCAGGATTTGGAAAGTTCTGTATTAGTCTTTTGCTATTAACAGGAGTTGTTAGCTTAATTATCTTGTCGCTAGCGAGTATTCCATTTTTTTCAAAAAAGCCAGATTCCCTTTATTATTTTGGTTCGGTTTCACAAATGAAAGAATCTGAATTTAGTAAAACATCAGAAGAATACTCGGAAAAAGATGAGTTAAAAGATTTAAGGTCACAAACCTATATTCTTTCAAAAGGATTAACAAAGAAGTTTACTAGGTTAAAATTTGCCGGAATACTTCTTGTTGCTCAATTTGCCTTGTTGCTCATTATACTTTTAACAATTTTAATTAATTCATAAACACAAAAATCATGAACATTTTTAACCCTTATTTAGACGTTATAAAAAAAGCTGTAGATAAAGATCCTAAATACAGTAATAGATTTTTTAGTAATGCACCAGATGAAGATTACGACTTGGGTTATATTCAAGATCTTCGAAGCGAACTTCCTGGTTTAGAAAATCTAAATGAATCCGTGCAATTAGTCAAAGGGCATGGAACACCTACTATAACCAATTTACCTAGACTTGGACATCACCCCGATTTTGGCCATTTAAGGGGTACAACTATTACTGAAAAACATTGGATAATATCAGGATTTGTCGATGTGCAAAAAAGCACCCAATTACATAACCGATTTACATTGGCTACAGTTGCTTTAATTACAGAAGGCATAGTAAAAGCATCTATATTCGCTGTTAACCTTTGTGGCGGCTATGTACATAGAATTCAAGGTGACGGCCTTATGGTTTACTTTGGCGGAAAAAATATCGAAAAAAGTCAAGCCACAAAGGATGCTTTAAAAGCCTTTTCAATGATATCATATTTTGTCAAGAATGACCTCAAGGATTATTTTGAATCTAATGGCATTAAAGATATTTATACAAGAACTGGATTAGATTTAGGTCATGATAATCAAGTATTATGGATGTATTCTGGGTTAGGTGAATCTGGTGAAGTAACAACCTGTAGTTTACATACTAGTTTAGCCCCTAAAATGCAAGCGACAGCGTTAAGTAATGGTATTGTTGTCGGACAGCACATTTTCAATCAACTTTCATCCACTAACAAATATTTTAAACAAAAACCCAAACCTATATGGGACCATGAAGATGGAAGATTTTATAATCATTATGATTTTGATTGGGAGAGATATTTAGTTGATAATGATTTTGCTAAACAAAATATTGATGGCAATTTGCTTTTAAATATTGGCAATACAAAAAGCTCATCACTTAACCCTGCTTATTTAAGCCCAATTGCCAAGATAAGTAAGCCATATTTTAAATTCTAATGAATACCAGATTAAATAAGGATTTAACTGATTTTCTAAATACATACTTCAATTTTATTATTAATGCAGATAAAACTAATGACGGCTATTTAGTTTTAGATGGTGTTATCAATGTAATTGACACGAATGGAGATTTCTGGAATGATTATGAAGTAAGGATAGTTATTCCAGAATTAGGATATCCCCATGTCGTTCCTGAAGTCTATGAAAGTAGTACTAAAATTGAACGTGATGATGATTTTCACATTTCAAAAAAAGGGAAATGCTGCTTGGATATACACCATAAGTTAATGCTTGAGAAAAGAAAAGGAATTACTTTAATAAGTTTTTATAAAAAATATGTTTATCCATTTTTTGCAAATCATCAATATAAAATTAAAACTGAATCCTATGCAGGTGAAGAATACGAACATGATGCTGATGGTGTAGTACAATTTTATAAAGAAGAATTTAATTTAACCGATTGCGAATTAATTGTAAAATACATAAACTGTTCTTTAGGGGTATTTAAAACAGAAAGAAACAAACAGTGCCCTATTTGTGGTGGCCCAAAATATAAAAAATGCTGCTGGATAACTGTAGAAAAATTAAAACCTTTTGGAAAAGAAATACTTAAATTAGATTTAGAAATTTTTAAAGCTAAATTAGCTGGAATAAGCTCTTAAAAAATCCATCCTTCACTTTTTCAATAGAGTTTTTTTAACCCTTTAATACTTCCAACAATCTAAAATTAAGATATAGCTTTTCTTTACCTACTTGTTCACTTGTGAGGAAGCCGTTGGCTTCCAACTCTTTTAAATAATTACCAACTGTTTTTAAATTACCCAAACCGGCACTCTCCAATTGATTCCGTTTGGTATAAGGCAACTTAAACAGTACTTCCAACAAATCTTTTGAATATATTTTCGGTAATTTTTCTTGAATTTCGGCGCCCATTTCATTCATTAGCCTTTCTATATCAGCGATTTGTTGACGTCCTTTTAAGGCTGTTTCCTCTACCATATCCAGCATATACAAAATCCAAGCTTCCCAATTATCATTTTCGGTAACGTTCCGAAGATTTGTATAATAATCGTTTTTATGCTCAATTATGTAACTACTTAAATATAATGCAGGTAAATCCAATAAACCTGTAAGTTTTAGATATAGCAAAAGAATGATTCTTCCTGTACGTCCATTTCCGTCAAAAAATGGGTGGATGGCTTCAAACTGATAATGAATGATGGCCATTTTAACCAAAGGATCTATATCATCTTCGGCATGAATGAAATCTTCCAGATTTTTTAGTTTTTTCCTGATGTTTTCTTCCCCTTCAGGTGGTGTGTAAATGACTTGGTTGGTAGCTGGATTCTTAAGCTGTGTTCCCGGAGCATTTCTAATACCAGATTTATTCTCTTTTATTATGCGCATTACTGCTATAAAGAGATTTGTTGTAAGCACTGGTCTGTTTTCAATCTGTTCTACCCCATACCATAATGCATCCTTATAGTGAATTACCTCTTTAGTCGCTGGGTTATTACTTTTTAAGTCTGCAATTGAAGCTTTAAACAGTTCATCCTGGGTTGTTATAATGTTTTCTATGGCAGAACTTGCTCGGGCTTCCTGCAAGTTAATAGTGTCAATAAATAATGTTGGATTAGGGAGATTGGTTATTGCTCCTTTTAATTCTGACAATGCCCTACTGGCCGTAATGTTTTTTTTAAGTATGGTCATACTCTCTACTTCTGCCGTTGGTGGAAGTAGTGGTAAACTATTATATGGCACTTCGGGATTATAACTCATTTTATTACCTATTTTTTTGTTTTGAACAAGGGCGTTAAACGTCCTTGATGTTAATACAAAGGTAAATATAGTGAAAAATTACTCTCGTTTTACACACAAGGGTAAAAATTGCCCTCGTTTTAAAGACGTGGGCAAAACTTACTTTTGTTACTAAAAATTGGTTTATTCAAAGAGTAATTAAGTTTTGGCAAATTTTGAGTTTTTTGCCAAAGTTTAATTTGGTGTTTTAGCGTAGATTTGTCGGTGTTGAGGTGGTGTTGTCCTTTATTTTCTCTTATCAACACTTTCTTTATCAAAAGCAATTAAATTGAAAAGTTGGCGCATTCTTGAGCGAACCCTATTACCATAGCGTTCTTCCAATTCTTGAGCATTTAAGTTTGTTGTGGCGTGGGTTCTAATTTTTCGCTGAAGAAATAAATCGTAGCGAGATAAGAGGATTTCGCCCATTACATTACAATCCTTTCCAAAATGGCGACCTGTTGTTTCTACACCCAAATCGTCAAAACAATAGAAATTGCTGTTTCCGTATTCTTGAATGGTTTTGTAGCCAATATTGTTAAATGCAAACGTGATATTTCTTGCTGGAATAACTTCATACGGTTTATGGTGAGGCACAATATACCTTAACAGTTTCATTAAACTGGTTTTACCACAACCAACTGGACCAGATAATAAAACACCTTTGTTTGGATCTATATTTAGTTTTGCACAGGCTTCAAAATCACGAATGAAATAGATACACAGTTTGTAAAGTACCACCTCATCTTCTTCATAAATCTTGAAGTTTTTACCAAACATCAATTTCCCTTTTGCATCGAGGTAAATGAGTATGCTCTTGAAATCATAATGGATATGATTGTCTTTGAGTTCGCCAAGTTTGTATTGCACTCCTTTTTCGATAATGATATGTGGTTGCTCATTTTTCATAAAGGCTCGTTGTAGTTTTTATTTTTAGTAGTCTTTAGGTTGTCCGAATTTGGGATACTGCTGTTATGTTTGCTGTTATTTTCAGAATCTTTAAAATCTGAATTTTTAAAATTTTTCTGTTTATTAATGTTTTTGTTTTCTATAGTTTGTATATGTTTATATATAGGTACCAGTGCTTGTCCACTGCTTGTCTCAATTTGAGTAGAGTTGTGTCCCACTACTTGTCCAGAACTTGTCCCAAATTTGAGCATCTTAATTTTACTCCCTCTATACGGATTGTGTGATGGGAAATACATTATATATTTCCAATGATTTAATTCCTTGATGCATCTGTGATAAGTAGATTTAGAGCCTATTTTAGATAACTGCATAACCTCATCACGGTTTATAAAAAACTCTTCTAAAAATCGGTTTAAATTCCACAATTGAAATAGAGCAATATATAAGCTTATATGTGTGGGGTTTAAACGACTGTCTTTAGAGAATTGGTTGAAAACTGCGTTAAGGTGTTTGATGTAGTTGACTTCTTCCATATGAGTGAGATTGCCACGTAGCTACGCTCCTCGCAATGACACTAAAATTTGTTATGGATGCGGTTTTCTTCCATTACCTTTAAAATTTCCTCATAGTCATAATAGATAACACCACCAACTTTGGTATAAGGCAAAGTGCCATTGATACGAAGATTTTGTAATGTTCCTGGTGAGATACTTAACAGGTCTCGAACCTCTGGTGATTTGAGCCACTTTTTTGGTGCGAAACCTGATTGATTATTCATGATTGCTTTGATGTCTTCAAGTAATTCTTTTTTAAATTCTCGAAGATCTTCGGTAGTGATAATTGTTGCTGCCATACGCAATGATTTTAGTTTAAAAAGCTACCACCTCGAACTCTCGCCCTCAATGGTAGCTATTAATAATGATTTGACTTTCGTAAGGCAAATATGAAGTGAATTAATGAGGTTTATTCACAAGACTGACCCAACATGGGTAATTTTATGAGCTCATTTTTAATGAATTAAATTATTATGATTTGATATCCATATTAAGTTAAAGAGCCACCAAAAAAAATAAAAAAAATTGAATATCGTAACACCCAAGACACACCCAAGTTGATGTTTTTTGTTACACGCAATTACACCTTTTTACCCATTAGGCAATCCTTGAAAAATATTTTATTATCAAAGGAATTGATTGTTCTTTTTAGAACCTTAAATCCGAAGTTTTCATAAAAACTGATTGCGTTGATGTTTCCTTCATTTACCAAAAGCTCTATTAAGTCCACACCTTCTTGCATAGCCTTTATACTTATAAAGTTTATTGATTCTTTTCCAATATTTTTTTTTCGATGGGACTTCAAAACATATAACTTGCTTAAAATGAGTCTATTTTTATTTATTTGAAAGCCAAAATAACCCACTTTGTAATTATTACAATAGATTAAATAATATTGATAGTTTTCTTTTCTTATTTGATAATCTATGATTGACTTGTTTTGGAAAGTATTTAATAGAAAAGCTATTTCCTCTTCTTTAAGTATTTTATTATAGGCTTCATAAAAAATAATGTTTGCTAATTTTTCCAGATCAGCAATTTCAGAAAACCTCGATACCTTTTTAAATTCTATATGATTAGAATATTGTTCCATAGACTATATATCTGATTCTTCCATACGTTTAAGCAGTGACTCTTTGAGTTTGTCAATAAGTTTTGTCTGATTGATTTTACGGGAACGTATTTCTAGAAAGGTTCGATAAAAATCTCCCAAACTGATATTAAACACCTGTTCGAACATTAATGCAATGTCCTTTATATCTGAAGCACCATTATTTATTACCCCTGAACTATGTAGTGCATAAATGAGTTCGATTAAATCAGTTTTATTTGCAGTCCAAAATAGTCTTGACTGATTTTGAAAGGGATTAATTATTGTTTCCATACCGTTGCTATTTTCAAGTTTATCAATTTCTGTTTTTAAATACACAATAAGCATATCATAGGCCAATATTGTAGCCACAGTACTATCATGGCTTGTAGAGAATTTATTATCAGTGAAAAAAGAAAATGTATCGGGAAACAAACGGATATCTATTTTCCCTCTTACAAAGTAATGATCGTCTAAAAATGTTGCTCCTCTACGGTAATAATGGTAGAATTCGAGGTGGTCATTGAAATAGTTTTGTAATCTGTCTATATATTTATTGAAATATTTTATTTGTGATTTATTACTTGATCGAGGTCTTTTACTTTCTATATTAAATAGCTTTTGATAATATATGAGCTTGCTGAAAATATGTGGTTTTATATTTTTAAAGAAATGTATTTCTTCCTCTTTCTTATTGAATTTCTTTTTGGAAACTAAAGCTCTTAATAATTCTAGTGCTTTTTTAGAAATTTTTATTCCTTCTTCAGCAATGGATAAAATATCTTCGGATTCAGATTCTAAAAAATCGATTGAATGGTTTAAGTTTTGGAGTATGTCCTCAATTTTTTTCAATACAATTGTCAGGAATTATTAATAGCATCGAAAATTACCTCTAAAAAGGAAAAAAATTATAGGTTTCGATTAAAATTTCATACCATCTTATAAATTAAGAATAGTTATTTATTCAACTAAAATTTATTAGGAAAAAAGCTAAACTATTTGGCATGAAATTATTATAACAAATATTTAACAAGCTCTTTTAACATACAAACTAAACTAAACCTAATTAATTTTTATCTTGCAATTAAAAACTTAAGTGACAGGTATAAATATTTATTCTATACTAGTTTTGTTTGCCGCAATAAGCTCTTTTAATATAGGGCTTTATTACTTAATTCAATCTGTTAAAAAAAAGTCTAGTATTTTTATGGCTTTGGGGACAATTATGTTCTCTATTTGTCTCTTTTTTTCTTACTATGAACTGGTTGATTTATCTCTGATTTATCCGCAAATTATGTGGATTAATGGCCCTTTATTGTTTACCGTTGGCCCTCTACTTTTTTTACATGTTAAAAGAAAAGTAACCTGGAAAGACACTTTGCATTTTATTCCTTTCTTGATAGTATTTATTTGGATATTGCCCTTTTATATTAAATCTGCTCCAGAAAAATTAGAAATAATTAAAGAATTTTATAGACCTACTGAAAAACCAGAAATGGAACTAATGCAATACTTATATGTACTTCATATTGGGCTATATTGCTTATTTGGGTATTTGGTTTTGAGAAAAAAATCAGCCTTGTTTGATTTGTATAGTTCCAGTGATTTAAAACAGCAAATTATTATTAGATCGCAAAATCTATACTTGTTGATTTCTACTTTATCAATTTTAAGTTTTTTTGTTTGTTTAATTTCTGATCATTTTGAGGTTTACTATACCGATGTTGATAATTATACGATTTCGCTTTTGGTTATATTAGTTCTTTTACTTCAGGTATATTTTTCTTTTGAAGGTTATGATAATAATATAGAAAATCAATTGAAAAACTCTTACAATAAAAGAAAAGGGGAAAACAAACCTAGCAATGAAGATATTGGTGATTATCAAGAAGTTATAACTAGATTAGAAGCCCTAATGGACAAAGAAAAACTGTATAGAGATTCTGATTTGAAAATAAGCACTGTTGCTGAAAAACTTGATGTATCAATGCATGAATTATCTGCTGCAATAAATTATCATAATGAAGATAATTTTTTTGACTACATCAACAAATTTAGAATAGAAGAGTTAAAAATGACATTACTTGATAAAAAAAATAAAAACTTAACATTGTTTGCAATTGCAAGTGAATCGGGATTTAAAAGCAATAGCTCTTTTTATCGTGTTTTTAAAAAATATGTTGCGTGCACACCAAAACAATATGTTGAACAAAATTCTAAAGCTAGCGAAAGTTAAATCTTTGAACTGTTCATTATTTTAAAAAAATCTCAATTTATAACATAAGACATAAAAACAAAACATTCAAGTAACTAAAGTTTGATATTAGTCGTCACTATCATGAAATTAAAATTAAACTTTAAATTATGAAAAATCAATTATTTACTTTTTTTGGATTATCATTTCTTATTACATGGTCTATTTTATTCACAATAATAGGCTTTGGGTTACCTGAAATCCCTTATTATATTCCTGCAGTTTATGGGCCAACACTATCGGCTATTATTCTAATGCTTTATTATTACGGTCTTGACGGGCTTAAAGTGTTCTTTAAACAGTTTTTAAAAAAAGGAGTTAAATGGTATTGGTATCCCATTGTAATATTCTCTTTCGGAATAATATTTTTAATAGCTAAAATACTTTGGTTTTTTGCAACTGGCGAGGAAGTAACTACAACTCCATATTCAATGAAATGGTTGCTAATGGTCTTTGTTATGCAAATATTAATAGCTGGCTTCGGCGAGGAATTTGGATGGAGAGGCTTTGCTCTTGAAAGAATGCAGATTATTTATTCTCCTCTTAAAGCTAGTGTTATATTAGGATTTGTTCATCTATTATGGCATCTCCCAACTTATTTTTTAGGAAATGGGATGCATAATGTCCCTATATTTTGGGCTCTTTTATATGTTATTCCTGTAACAATTATTTGGACATGGATTTTTAATAAAACTAAAAGAAGTTTATTGTTTGGTATTTTATGTCATTCAATGCATGGTATAATGCTATCTGTTATTTCTTTTTTACCACCCCCATCTAAAGTTGAATTAACACCAAAATTGCTTTATACTTTTACATTAGAAGGAAGCTACCTAGGACCTTATTTAATAGTAGTATTGTTATTTTGGATTGCTAGTTTAACCATAATCTGCATTGAAGGTAAAAATTTAGCTTATAAAGGAAATTCATATTTAAACATACTTACTTTGAGAAGATAATGTATGTTTTCAACGAAAGTTGAACTTTTTGAGTTAAAATTTAAAAGAGTCCTCTTACAAATTTAACTGATTATTGTGGAAATAGTTATAAAATAGTAGTAGTTGAAAGGAAAGAAAACGAAAATTAATTTAGTATAGTTTAGTGGTTAAATTCGGAAGTTATTTATTTTGAAAAAATACTTCCGAATTATTTTTTTGTCGATTTATATTGTAAAAGAAGCAATCCTAACTGATTAAATAAGTGCTACAATACCATTCAAATTTCCATAAAGACATTTATGCCTATTTCAGTTGAGCTTTCGGTTTTCATATCAAATTTTTCTGTCAACTTTAGCTTACCGTTATTTGGGTCTACAGACAAAACACATTTAGACTTACCGTGGTCTAACTCTCCAGACAATCTAAATTGACAATAGGTGAATGTTAAAACTTTCTTTTGCAGAAAACCTATCAGATAACCTTTTTTAATTTTTCCTCCAGAATATTCTGCATTTACTATATTATTTCTTTGCTTAAACCTAAAAATTGTTTTTTCATTAACTATTCCGTTTGGGGCTGCTTGGATAACATTCATTATTAAATTATTGAGCATAGTTTAATTATCTAATTATTTTTCATTTTAAAGATTGAGCAATTATCCTAATTATAACTCTTTAAAAAAGAGAAATCTATTCCAACTTATAAAGTAGTACTAACCTCTTACGGTTAAACATTGCTACAGTTTCTAACTAATTTATTTTTGGTAGAAAAAAAATATAGAAACATGAAGCATTTAAAGACAACTCTTTTACTATTAACCCTTTTTATTTTATCACACTTACTTAACGCCCAGTCTGAAGGACTAAAAAAAATAGATTTTTTTATTGGAGAATGGTCCATTGAATCGGTTGATATTTTACCGAACGGCACCTATCAAAAAAGCAAAGCTAAATCTATTGTTAAATATATTCTTGATGGATATGCTATACAAGATGATTTTTTGAGTCTTGATAAAAATAATAATATTGTTTTTAGGGGTACTAGTATAAGAAGCTACAATCCTAGAACCAATAAGTATCAAATTGTTTGGATTATGCCAGGGTATAAAGGTATAACTGATATTTCAGCAGAGTTGAAAGATGGAAAATTGGTAAGCACTGGTAAAGGTTATGACTATCAAGGAGATTTTTTAGAGCGTTTTGAGTATTACGATATAAAGAACGATTCATATAAGTTTAAAATGGATAGGTCGTATGATAATGGAAAGACTTGGATTGAAAACTTTGGAAGGTTTACTGCTACAAGAATTAAATAGATTATTAAACACTAAAGCCAAACATCTTATGAAACATCTTTACTCAAATTTTAACAAACTATTTGTTTTTGTATTTTTCTTGACCTTCAATCTAACTTTTGGACAGGATTTTGTTGAGATAAAAAAAGCTGTTGCTCCAGATAGAGAATCACCTGATTTATTTGGTTATTCAGTTGCGATTGATAATAATTATGCAGTAGTTGGTGCTTATCAACAAAAATTGGACGTTAGTGGTTTAAATTCAATAACAAATGCTGGAGCTGCTTACATTTTTCAAAAAGATAATTCAGGAAATTGGAATCAAATTCAAAAAATTGTAGCATCAGACAGAGAGTCATCAGATCGCTTTGGTAGAAGTGTTTCAATATCTGGAGATTATATTGTAGTTGGGGCATACCAAGAAGATGATGATGTTAATGGTAATAATTCTCTTAATGGTGCTGGTTCTGCATATATTTTTAAACGTGATGTTTCTGATACTTGGATTGAAATTCAAAAAATAGTTGCTTCTGACAGAAATTCCAGTGATAGATTTGGACAATCAGTATCTATGGATGGAGACTATCTAATAGTAGGAGCAAATTTAGAGGACGAAGATGTAACGGGTAATAATACACTTTCATCATCTGGTTCTGCCTATTTATTTGAAAAAGATGGTTCAGACATTTGGAATGAAGTACAAAAACTTACAGCTTCAGATCGACAATCTGGTGACTTATTTGGATGGTCAGTATCTATTTCAGGAGATTATGCAGTAGTTGGAGCTTATAATGAAGATGAAGATGAATTAGGGAGTAATACCTTGAATAATTCTGGTAGCGCCTATGTTTTTGAAAGAAATGGTACTGGAATATGGAATGAAGTAAAAAAAATAGTAGCAAGTAATAGATCTGCTGAAGATAATTTTGGATATAGTGTTGCTATAGAAAATGACATAGTAGTAATTGGAAGTATTGGAGAGGATGAAGATGCTAGCGAGTTGAACACATTAATAAATTCAGGTGCTGTATATATTTTTAATAGAGAAAATTCTGGAGATTGGTTACTGAATGCTAAAAGAGTGGCTTTGGATAGAAGCGACAATGATTCTTTTGGTAACTCTGTATCACTTTCAGGTTCTTATTTGGCAGTTGGTGCAAATGACGAAGATGAAGATGGAAATGGCATGAATACTTTGAGCGATGCTGGTTCAGCTTATCTTTTTGAATTCATATCAGGAAATTGGCAGCAAGTTCAAAAATTAAATGCTTCAGATCGAGGAGCTGGTGACATCTTTGGTGCCGCTATATCCATTGATAATGAAAATTTAATTATTGGGGCTCATAGAGAAGATGAAGATGAAAATGGCATGAACACTTTGTCAAATGCTGGCGCTATATACTTTTTTGAAAATTCTGCCTCCTTGGGAACCCATAATGATTTTGTGAATAGCTTTTTAATATATCCTAATCCTACTCAAGGAAAGGTGTTTTTTAAACTAAAAGAAGCATCTGAATTAAAAACTATTTCTATTTATGATTTAACCGGAAGACTAATTACTGACAAGGTTTTAATGATAAATAGCAACTCACCTATACCATCTATGAATTTAGAAAAACTTCCAGCTGGAAATTATTTTATCGAGGTTAACACTAATAATGGCAAGTCTATTAAGCAATTAATCAAATACTAACAATATGAAAATTTATAGTAAACTTTTTCTTCTAATCATTTTTGTGTTTAATAGTCATAGTTATTTGTATGCGCAAAATGAAATAAAATTCACTCCCTTAAGTTCAACATCAAACTCAATAATTCCTAATATTAATAGCACATTTTTTGAAGGTAAATCCATTAGTTCTACCGAGTTATATTATGAAGATGAAATGTATTATCTCCTGATTAATGACTTGGTAGGTGGATGGCCTTGTAAGAAAATTAATGTAGGAGTACTACAGTCTAAAGATTTAGAAAATTGGGAATGGTTTGACAAACCTCTTTTTTCAAGTGAAGACTTACCGTATAAGCTAACTAAACCTAATGGTTTTGCAACAAGTATAATCAAACGTAAAAACATCTATTATTTATTCATGGATGTTCTTGATAATGATAGAAATATTGGTATAGGCTTGGCCACTGCTAAATCTTTAAAAGGGCCATGGAAAGTTCATAAAGAAATGGTTTTAAAACCACGCAAAGATTCCTGGGATTCATATTCTTTAGCCGGTGCTGATGTTATTATAAAAGGTAATGAATTTTGGTTGTATTATATGGGTGTTATGAATGATACCCCTAATGGAGAAACCGCTGTAGGATTAGCTAAATCTAAAGATGGTATAAATTGGGTTAGACAAAACACCCCAGTATTAAGTAAGTCCAAAACAGGTTTTGATAGCCATAAAATTGGAGTTCCAAAAATTATTGAAGATGATGAAAATTTATTAATGCTATATCGTTCAGATGATGGAGATGGTACTTGGGGAGGAAATTCAGCTTATGGTATGGTAAAAAGTAAAGATGGTCTTAACTGGGAACGATTTCAAGACAAACCTGTTTTAAGTGAAAATGATGTGCCCAATTGGTATACGATTTGGGCATGTGGATTAATTAAAGTTGAAAATACTTTACACTTATTTTTAGAGTATGATGGCCCACCTTATAGACATACAAGAATAAATCATGCTATTCATAAGGTAAACGATTGAAAATATGAATTTAGGATTAAAAATAAAGATTCTCTACTGTATTTTATTTATTGGTTTTCAGGCGTTTTCCCAGATAAGCTTCGATGACCCATTAACAGTTATTAAAGCCCCAGACGGCAAAGTTCTTAAGAAAGCCGATATGCAGAAAATAATGAAAAGTGGAAAGCAATTTTCTATGTATTCTGTTAAAAAAGGCGACACAACCGTTTATTATTTAGAATACAAAACAAAGGATGAAATTGGCAAAAAGAAACTTATAAGGTCTAACTTAAAGAGCACATTGCTCAATAAACCTTTATCAAGCTTCTCTTTAAGTAATATGGATGGTAAGACCATTAATAAAACAAAACTTTTAGGAAAAGTTACGGTTTTTAATTTTTGGTTTACGGGATGTGTACCTTGCATAAGGGAAATGCCAGAACTCAATGAATTGGTCAATGAATATGAGGACAAAGTCAACTTTATAGCGCCAACCTTCAACACCAAAGAGGAAGTGCAGAAGTTTTTGACAAAAAAACAATTTAAGTACGATATTCTTTATGATTCCAAGCAGTTGAATGAACTGCTAAATATTGAATCGTATCCAACTCATATTATTATTGATGAGAAAGGTGTGGTTCGTGAAGTCATTTTTGGTGCAAACCTAGGCATTAAGAAGCAATTGCAAACAGGAATCAAAAAACTCCTGGAATAGACTGTCAATATTATTATGATTAAACAAAATCTTATTTTTTGGAACCATAATTTGATAGGACTTCACTGCTAAATTAAACACGAACTAAAAATTAATTTATATTATGAATAACAGAAAATCAGTTTTGTTTTTTACAATAGCACTTTTTTTCATCTCATTCTTAAATGCTCAAAATGAGATTACAATAAATGAAGTATTACAAAAAACAAAAGAGGCTTGCCTATCTCTAAAATCAATTAAGTACGAAATACAACAGCGAAATGCAAAAGGAAAGTATGGTTTTCCAACAATTGAAGCAACCATAATTCAGCAAAAGGCTGATGCTATAAATATTGGTTTTGATAATGCTTATATTAAAGCAATAGGTACTATAAAAGAAAAAAGCGAGGTTGAAAACTTTAGTTATGCATACGATGGAGATAGCTTTACTTATCAAAAAGGGAGTAGTGACATAAAAAAAGTAAATAACCCCAAAAGAAAAACAGTAATGAGTATGCTACAACAACACCTTTTTATGTTGAGGTTTTTCCCTTTTACTCAAGAAGAACCATTTAAACCTCGTGGAAGTGGTTTATATACCTTTGAGGGGATAGAAAAGATAAATGGAAAACTATGCTATAAAATTATGAGTGTTACTGTTTTTAAAACGCAAAATCCAAGTCCTGAAACTAAAAAAAAGAGCCTTACAACAAAAGACATTTGGTGGGTCGATACCGAAACTTATTTACCAGTTGCATATTCTGATGGGTTTCTATATAAAGAAATAACCATTTTAAGTTATGAGTAATCACAACAAAACTATAGCGAGACATATTTTCTTTAGTTTAGTAATGTTTACTTTGGTTGCTATAATTCCTTTTTCTTCTTTTGGTCAAGAAAAAGAAAAGAAAGAAAAATCTTTTTTCACTATAAGCAGTGATAAAAGAGATACTAAAGAATATAGCACAGATGAAATTCAAAGAGAGCTTGATGAAAAAGAGGGTTTATTACGAGTTAATTCAAAAGCACCTGCATGGAAATTCATTTTAAACAATCAGTCAGTCTATTCATCAAAAAAGTTAGAAGGAAAAATATACGTACTTGATTTTTGGGGAAGTTGGTGCCCACCATGTAAAAAAGCAATGCCAACAATGGAAAGATTGCATCAAGTATATAAAAATCGAAAAGACATAGTAATCATAGGCATTTCTGCAAAAGAGAAAACCCTAAATTCTGCAAGAAACTATTTTGATAAAATGGACTTTAGCTATATTCATCTACCCAATGGTGATAAAGTTGCAGATGTTTTTAATGTAAAAAAATTTCCAACTGTTTTTATAATCAATAAAAAAGGTATTATAGTTGATGCTTTTATAGGGTTTCAAGAAGAAGGAGATTTTGAGCGTATTAAAAAAGTCATTGACAATCGATAATAGTAATATGGATCTTCATCAAAACAAAATCTTCGTAAGTAGAATAATTACTTGTTTTAAGATTAGCAAAATATTAATCAATTTTACTATCAATTAATAAAGCAAGATTTATCTGATAAAAATTTTTGCTTCAAAAATTTAACTACTTTCTATTTTAGTGCAATATAAATTGAAAAATAAAAATTATGAAAACATTTAAATTAAACTATTTTTTTTTGGCTTTAATAATCTTTACATGTCTTGGTTTTAGACCAAAAGAAGCCACCACTATTGATGTCGAAGATAAATATTATCAAGTAGTACTCATATGGGTAAAAGATCCATTGAAATTTAGAGAGTATGGTGAAAAAATGCGACCAATTGTTCAAAAATACGGAGGCTCTACAGAACGAATGATAAATCCTGTTACGTCAATTTATTCTGGTTCCTATGGCTCTAGCTTATCACAGCCAAATATTTTAAATATTGTTTATTACCATAATAAAGAAGCATATGAAAACTTTAATAAAGATCCTGAATATCAATCATTAATCCCTTTAAGAGATGAAGCGATAGATATTGTAGGTGTTGGTGGCAAATCAATTGAAGGTAAACTTATTAAAGGTGAGGCGTCAAAACGATTGTATATGATAGAATTTTCTTATTTCTCTGATTCTGATGGTTCAAAATATAAGTTATATAAGAAAAACAGTTTAGAGTTTTATAATAGAAATGGTGTTGAGTTAGAACGTAGTATCGCACCTTCTGAAGTCTTTGGGAATATTATAGATTTACCTAATATTGTAAATATATCATACATTAAATCAGGAGATTCATCTCAACTTCAAAAAGATTCAGAACACCACAGCATCCAAGGCGCTTTTAGACAGGCTGTAAGTAATACCGTATGGATAGAAGGAAAAGCAGCATTGTTTAATATGAAATAAATTTATAAAACAAGAAATCAGTATTTATAACTCAATTCTCTTTTAAACTAGAAAAAGTTAAATGCATTTATATCATGCATTTAACTTTTTCATTCTTCATCATCAATCAAAAAAAAGCAACCACTATACCAACCAAACTTGAGATAAACTTATTGTTTTATTTTCTTAATTAAGAAAAAAACAATTGGTTTTTTATCTTCATTTATAAAAGAGGAGTTTAATTATTTAATCTTTTGTATGCTCCAGGACTATGACCGGTAAACTTTTTAAATATTCTGTAAAAACTGGAACTACTTTTAAAACCATGATTTGCTGCCAAACCTTCTAATGAATAATTTTTTAAATCATGGCTGTTGACCATAGCCTTTTTAATTGAATTTACCCTAAACTCATTTATAAAGTCAAAGAAATTCTTGTTTAATAATTGATTAATTGCTTGTGATATATGGTGAGATTTTATACCCGATATTTCTGCTAAATCTGAAATTTTTAAATCTTGAGATTTAAATAGTTCTTTACTTTCAACTATTTTTGAAATCTTACTTACTATTTTTCTTAACTCGAAATCATTTAAACCTGATGTGGCATATTTTTCCTTACTATTCTGCAGAGTTATATAAGTTAACTTTGATCTGTTTTTAATTAACCAGTTATTTAAAAAAATTGTTGCAAAAGATATTACTAATATTTCTAAACCATTATAATTATAAAAATCTTTTATGTTAAGCATTAAAACTAAATCTAAAACCAAAGCAATTATAAATACTATATAAGCTAAAATAAATAGATAAATAATTACAAAGTCTTCTAATATGGTATTACTATGTATACTTTTATTATTTGTTACTTTTTTTTTAATCTTTTGTAAAGAAAGCACTGCATAAATAAGCATCTGAAATAAGAGAACATAATGCGACCAATTTAAATTAAATCCTCTAATCAACAATTTATTGTAAACAGACAGTTTAATTTCAGAAGGATATATATAAATATATTTTAAAGAAAAAGCAATTAATAGTATTGGTAAATAGTTCAGCAGTTCCCATTTTGTAAATTTCTCCTTAAGCAAAAAGACCTTAATTACATGATAAAATAGTGGTGCTATACTAAACCAAAGAGGCACTATCCACCACATAAAAATTGGTGCTTTAGAATACCAACCAAAAGCGATATATAAAAAATCTATATTAATTAAGAATACAATACTCAATAAAAGTACAGCGAATAATATAGTTCTTTCAATACCTTCATTATATTTATATATCCTATAGATGTTGACTAAAGATTGAACTACAAAATAACTACTAAAAATTATTATAATTTGTTGGAAAAACATTGAAGCCTATTTAGCATTTTCTTACTTTCAAAAAAATCGCATTATCAAGCTGTATTAACTATTAATTGTGAGTTTGCTCAATTTTTTCTTATTATCTCAATTGCTTTTGATAAAGCCTTTTCTTCTTCAACCTTTATGTCAGGAATTACACCTATACCTTCCCAGTTTGAGTTTGTAATTGGATTAATAGCTCTACCTATCGGAATTTTTGCCACAAGCCCATTGTCTAAAGGATAAAAGTTCACAGGATGCGCACCTCCACCAGTATTTTCACCAACTAATGTGGCCTTTTTATTTGCTTGCATTAAATAGGCAAAACCTTCGCCTGCTGAAAAGGTATAATTACTTGTAAGGATATATGTTTTTTTATCCAATATTCTTTCTATATCGGCATCTCCTAAAACATAGAAGTCATATTTTACATCATACCCTCTATATTCCACAGTATTTAGTAATTGGGTAGTATCTTTTTCAAAAAAATAACTGGATAACAATTGTACTCCTTTAGGTGCACCACCACCATTATTACGCAAATCGATAATTATAGCTTTACATTTTGCTATCTTCATTAATTGGGTTGACAGGTGATTCTTTAAGTCATCATTTGGCATCTGAAAGCCAGTTATTTCAATATATCCTATATTACCATCTAATACTTTTGATTCACTAATGGATAAATAATAACTTGGTATTTGTCTTCTCTGGCTTGTATTTCTTTTCGGCTGACCATAAGAAATTCTTAAATGTTTATCCTTTACAACTTTTTTTAAATCTTTATCTAAATGTACTGCTAACTCTTCTAGGTTTAGGTTATCATAATTTCTTCTTTCTAAATTTGACTTTAGCAAATTAGACATTTCTATCCCTTTATCTTTAAACACATATAAGTTTGAAAGACTATCGGCAAGTTGTATAATTGATTTGCTATTTTGGGCACATAAGCTTGTTGTAACACATAAAAATGTTAGAACTGCTAAAAATCTATTTATATTCTTAATTACCATGATGCAGATTTAAATGTTGCTGTGTTAAACAAACCTTTAGGCAGCTCATTAGGACTGTCAATATCATAATATTCTTCTTTCATGTATAATTTCCCATTTCTAAAGAATAAAACTTCAGGTGCAATCCAAGCTTGACCAAGCCTTTGATATTTGTTGAACTCTGTGACCATTTTATTATTATATCTATCGAAATATTCAACTTTATAAAACAACAATCTTTCTTTTTCAATCCATGCTTGTTTTTTCTCTGGATTGCCAATAACATAATACTTATCTAAATCTTTAAAATATGATAAATCGAATCCAGATGCTACAAGTTTATCAATTGTTTCTTCAGAAGTTTCGAAGTATACACTAAAACCTAAAACCAATAAATCATGTATTGTTTTCATCTTTCTGGTAACATCTCCATTAGTAAATACCATCATAGAGTCTTTCTTAAATATAAAGCCATTTCCACTATCCATTGAACCTGTTTTTACAATTAATCCTTCAGGCATTTTCATAGCTTCATACCATGTTTCTTCCCTTTGTAATGTGTCATTTTGATAAAAGCTGGTTTTCTGCTTAAAGGTTAAATTTGAATACCACTTATTATTATACATAGACTTCATACTTTCAACAATCTTTTTTGAAGAATTTATTTGTGAAAAAGATGATTGAAGTGCCATAAGTGCAGTTAGACATAATATAACTTTTTGATAATGCCGCATACGAGTTTTGGTTTTTAATGGTTTAATATTTTTTAAATACTTTAAACTTATCATCTGCTAAATGATTAAAGTTTTAATAAGGTTAAAATAAACTTACATATTCTCAATTTGTTTTTTTTGTAGAACGTTTAATCAAGTCTAATGCATGATCTTCTGTGAAACCTTTTTCAAGATGCCACTTTAATGTCATCCAGCTATGCAAATGATCCCATTGTGCAACTCTTTCTAAACCTTGCTTATCAGGATTTACAATGTATTCCGTATGCCCAAAACAGTGGAACATTGGTAATTCGTTTATATGATCTTTATGTGAAATATCCGTTTGACAAGGATCACATGAAGTGGGTAAAATTCGATGAGTATTTCCTGCCAAAAGCATTAAGAATAAAGCTAATGTTAAAGTAGTTAAAGCTATTTTGTTTTTTCGTTTCATGCTTTCTTTAATTATTTATAAAAATTATTTATTATTTCTAATGTTTGGGTATTAGCTTCAATATGTGGCATATGACCTATTTTTTCCATTAATTTCATTCTTGCATTTAGCATTTGGTCTACTATTTTTTGTGAGTAAATTGTAGGAATTGGGTCATATTCCCCATGAATCACTAATAATTCATTTTTTAATGACTTCAATTCTGGATAAAAGTTATAATCTTTGTCTCTTAACTCTTTCCAGATCATAGGATTTATCTTGCTTTGAAATTTAGCAGTATTGCTATCTAAATTTAGTTGTAGCGTGTCCAATATATCTTTATTCTTAACATAAGCCTTATACAGTATTTTGGCTTGTTTTTCTCTTAATGTAACTCTATTGGTATCGTTTATACTATTCTCAAGAGCCATAAAACTATCCACATCTGTTTGTTTCAATCTTTCATTTAGATTGTTATTCATACCTGCCAAAGACTCTTTTTCTAAACCAGCAGTCCCAATAAGAAGGATTTTATCAACCTTTTGCGGGTTTTCAATTGTATACATCATACTTAATAAGCCTCCCCAAGAAACTCCCAAAAGGTTAATTTTTTTAATGTCCAAACTATCTGAAACTACATTAATATCTTGTATGAACTTTGCGGTTTTAATTTCATTTTCATTTATCTCACAACTAGATTTACCCGTGCCTCTTTGGTCAAAAAATATGAGTTTGTAGTTTTTGCTTAAATCTTTAAGATATGGATAGTCGTGATTAAAATATCCACCAGGGCCACCATGTAAAACAATGATTGGTTTACCTTGACCTATTGTTTTATAAAATAAGTTTGCATTACCTGATTTAATAAAACCAGAGTCTATTTGTATTTCTTTTGTATTTATAAGTTCAGATTTTTCTGATACGTTATCATTTACAAAAGTCTCTTTATCATTTGTAGCTAAAAGCAACTTAACAGATATCACTATACCAATAAGGCTTAATATTATTAAACTAACTAAATCATATTTGTTATTAATTTTCATATTTTTAAATTATATTTTTCAAGTTTATTCTTTTTAAATAGTTATATCTTTATAGCTATAGTATTTTATTACACTTTATTAGTTAATCACTGAAATTTTCATAAAATTATCAGTGTTTTTAATTTCAACTTTTTTAAATAAAAAATGTAAAACATCACTCAATATCTCTCCATCATATAAAATGTTTTCCACTTTGCGTTTATATTTAATTTCTAATTTTTTTTCATCGATAATGGCTCTTAAATAAGAAAACCTTACTTTCATAATAGAATTTTTTGTTGTCAAGTAATTATTTGAGCCTATTTCTAACGTATCTAACCCATTTGGATATAAAGTTGAAATTCCGAGAGGATAAGAAATTTTTTTTGAGTCAATTTTTAAAAATGGTGCTATATTCCTAAAATCTAAAATAAGTTCCTTACCCTTTTGTTTTTCAAATACCTCAAACAAACTATCTCGTTTTTTAAATTGATTTTTATAGTATCTCCTTATATTATCAATTTCATATACTGTCTCAAGTCTATTTTTAAAGCCTTTATCTTTTACTTGACATTCCAAAGAAATTTTTTTGTCTAAAAAAATAGAATCTTGGTAGAACGTTTTTCTCCATTTAGGACTTAATCTATCTAAAATAAAAGCTTGAGCTGCTCCATAAAAATACTTTTTCGTAGATACATTAAACACCTCTTTGCTTTCATTTAATAATTCAGTATAAAAACTTTCTATAAATTCATTTTTATCTATAAAATAATTAAAGCTAGTATCTGAATTTTTATCTATAATAAACTTATCATCAGCAGACATGAAATCAAGTATTTTATACATTGTGTATTGTGGTAAGCCCTCATTGATTTCCTGTTCTGATTCTCCTTTAATTTGTTCTTGAGTCATTGAAGCTCGTTTTAGTTGGCGAGCTAAAATAAAATCGCTAACGTAAGTTTTAAAATTATCATCATTATGTTCCTTCAATGCTTTATGTAATGCTAAACCTTCTATATTGCTGTAAGTGAGGAAATCGACATTAGGCTCAACTATTTCGGGATTAGTGAATTCTATTTTTGATGTTTTATTTTGATGATCATGAAAAAACTCATGAATTATAGTCATGATTTGATATTCAGCTGTTCCAGATTCTCTGCCATAACTTTCTTTTTTTTCTCCCACTGGTGTCAGATCAAAATTAACCACATGAATTGGCCTATCGTTCAAGCTACCTAATTGGCTTAATGCACCAGCGTAACGATAATTTTGATTTTTATTTAAAACGGTTTCATCATTTTGCTTGAGATAGAGCTTAAATAACGGATTACTTAATTTTATAGGTTTATAATCTTTTAGTGGATTAGGGTGGTTTATTAGTAAACTAAAATTTGGATATTTTAAGTGAAATGGTAATTCTTTATAACCATTCCAATTATCCCATATTTTTTTTGCGTGTTTTTCCAATAGAATATATGCTTGCTCTATTCTTAAAAGATCTCTTTCGTAGGCTTTTTTACTTATGGATTGTGAATTCATTTTTAGAGATGAAAAAAACACAAAAAGTAAAATTAACTTAAGGCTTCTGTCATTTGTTATAAAAATCATAACTCTTCTATTGTATTAACTTTTATTGCTGTAGCCGGAATTCTGAAAAGATCTTCAGAAACTTTTTTAGTTTCAAATTTGATAAGTTTAAATTCTATCCAATAGCTTTCGGGAACTGGATTGGGCGGTATTATGGTTTGCTTTAATTGATAAAAAATTGAATTTGTAAACAGCTCATCTCTTAATAGTTGATTTAAATTTCTATCATCTAAAAAAATAAGGCTAGTTAGGTTTTTGGGAAAGGAATTTGAGTCTGTTGCTTTGAGCTTTAAAACTAAAGCTTTCAGGTCAATTTCAGAATATTTTGCAATTCCTTTGGTAGTAATTTTTTGATATTTATTACCAGCATTTATGGAATCTCCCAGTGTTTTAATATCTTCCCAATGATAGGTTGGTCTGTACCCTCTTGCCTTATGTATACTTGTGTTGAGGAAGTCTTTGTTAATACTTAATGGAAGTTCAACGTACTTCTTTTTATCTTCTGAAAAAACTATACGTTTTTTTTCTTTAAGCAAGAATAGTGTTGTCGTTTTTCCTTTAGAAATTAAAAGTTTACTTTTTGAAGACCACATTTCGATATCGTAAAGCTTTGAAACAGCACCAAAATAAGAGCGTTTAACCTCATATATTAAATGACTTTTTTGTGAATTTATTGAGTTATTATATTTGGATTTTCCATTGATTTCTTTGTGCTCTTTTTTATTTATTATTACACTTAAATGATCTTCTTTTAAAATTTCTTTTTGAGCTATCCCAGCCTGATACAATGCAAATGTGATTATGATTGTAATACATAATGATAACATTAAAATAACTAAAACATCTTTTTTATAAGCATTCATATTCTAAACTAATTATTTCTATCAGATTCAATTCCCATTAAATATATTTTAGCTCTATCTAGACCTTCCTTTCTTTTTTCCAATTCAATTAATTCAAATTCTTTTAGGTTAACTTTTTTTCCTCCTTTAGGTTCTTTTATATTAATCAATTCACCTGAATTCAACACAACTTTAGAACAAAGAATAGCATAGTCGTCGTCATTCACTTCTAAAATTAAACCTGGTAATCCATTATAATAACCTGGACCATTACCAATTGGTATTTGAAGAGTAAACCAAGCTTCTATTTTAACATCCTTAAGTACAATTTCTTTATCCTCTAACACTTTCTTCTTTATTACTGAAGTTGCTTTATAACATAAATAATTTCCAATATTTTTTGTTTCACTAGTTATACTCCAATTATACATTGAGATAGAATCTTTGATTAGGAAATTCTTACCTAACAATTCTTTACGATGTACAAACCTTTTACTTTTTAAATCTTTATATAATAGATCTAAACTTTCAGTAGTTTTATTAGTATTAGGGGTAGACAGATTACTTTCTTCTTTATAATTGGATTCTGTGGTATTGAAAATTAATAAGGAGGTCTTTTGAAACTGTTTTTCAAAAAAGCCAGATAACTTATTACGCATTTCTACATCATACTTCGTAGTATCTAATTTCATATCAAGCTTTTTTTTTGAAATATAGGTAGCTATACCTAGTAAATCTTGCGATTGTACTGTATTAACCAATATAAGTACTATTAACAACGGTAAAATTTTTATTCTAATCATTGCTGTGATTTTACTATTTAATTCTTCATTTATTATTATCAATTAAAAAGCAATCTAGATCTTCTATCATATAAACATCAAAACCTAATACTTCTGAATAATACTTCACTGATTTTTCTAAATCGAGAACTGTCAATACGCACCTAAACTTTTTTATCATGAAAAAATCATTTAGTTTGAAGAAATCCATTCAGGCTCACCGTGGTAGGCATCAGCTTTTGTTAATTGATTTTCATTTTTCCCGTTTATATCCATAATGTATAAATGGTGTTTACCATTTCTTTTGGCATGAAATACTATTTTTTTACCATCAGGTGAGACATCAATTTCTTGATAGAATTTTTTATCATTGGTTATTTGATGTTTCTTATTATTTCTGATGTTAATAGAAAAAATGTCGTTATGCTCATTATCCCTTTCATCAGAATAATGATAGGTATAGACAATTGTTTTAGAATCAGGCATCCATGAGGTGTATTTTTCACTTTTTTCAGAATCAGTCAACCTTTTTGTATTCCTTGAGTTCAGATCAAATACATACAATTCGTTGTTACCATCCCTATTCGAAATAAAACTGAAGTATTGCCCATTTGGTGACCAATCTGGTCGTCCGTTATAAGAAGAATCAATGATTAAAAGTTGATTAGTTTCCTTTTCTGGGTCAAAAAGTCCAATATATCTATTGTTATTATCCTTTAATGTGTAAAGCGCCTTTTTGCCATCTGGGGAAAGTATAAATTCTTCCATTCCCTTTGTGTCAAGGTTTTTTTCTATCCCATTTCTATCGATAGCATTAATAGAAAATTTTTTCAAAGTATCATTAGAATTATAGATAATAGCTTGTAAATGCTTATTCCATTTGGGCAACCAATCCCAACCCTTATTTGTAGTAAGCTGTTTTTGGTTTTTGCCATCCTCGTCAATTATGTAAATATCAAAGTTCCCTAACTGATTAGTTATATATGCAATACTATTTTGAGAAAAAAGATTAGAGCTTAAAAAAAATAGAATTGCAATAAAAGTATATTTCATTTTATGCAAATATTTAGCTTTTCAAAGCTACAAAAGTGGGCTTATCACTTTAAAAGAAATCCAGTTAAGTTAGTGCCAATTTATAAACTGGTAACAATTATATACTATCGCTTCTAATATTTAGTAGAGAGTGTGAATAAGCAAATTAATTATGCTAGCTTTGTTAAAGCTGATTTATTTAAAATATCTCTTAATGAATTAATGTCATAGCTTTCCTTTCTTATAATTGCAAAAACAAACGTCCAATTTAATTGCGTTTATTATTAGCATCAGTTTCATTAATTAACTTAATAATATTTTGATCATTTGGTTTTCTTTCTAATGAAAGCATCAAATATTTTTTTGCTTCCTCTATTTGTCCAGATTGTAGATAGTGTTGCCCCAATGCGAAATAGCCCAAATAGTTATCAGGAGATAAATGAATCATAAATCTAAAATAATTCAGAGCTTCCTCCTTTCTCCCAGAATTGTAAAGTTTAGATCCTTGATTAAAGAAATCCATATAATTTGGTATATCGAGAGCTTCTCTCTTCTCCTTGTCAATCTTTAGCTGACTCTTGATATTTTCAAAATCAATATTCTTTTCAAGCAACTGTTTATAGTAACCGTTTGCCACCGAAACTACTGGTTTAACAGGCAGGTCATTTAAAATCCTGATGATATAAGTTAAAACTAACGACCTCTCAATATAATCATGGTTACCTAGAATTATGACTACAAAATTACTTTCAAGATACCTCGTAAAATTGGAAGCGAACCCCCTTCCATCACCATTGTGCTCGACTCGTCTATTAAGTTCATTCTCTTTTTTAGAAAGGTTTTTGATCTTCCATCCATATCCATAATGCTCCTTATTTTGAACGTATAGCTTTTCGGTATGAATCGAATCCAAAATAATATGATTTCGAAGAGCCTGATCCCATAAATACAAGTCATGTGTTGTTGAATACATGCCCCCTGCACCAATGGAGTTTGAAATATCACTGAATTCAGGAATGGTTGGATATCCTGCAATTATAGAATAGCCACTAGCCATATTTTCAACTATTGAGGAGTTATTCATAAACCCAGTGTGCTCTAATCCAATAGGCTTTAGGAGCTTATTCTCTACAAGGCTTTCAAACTTCTTGTTAGTAACTGCTTCTGTAATTAAGTGTAGCAGATAATAACCTATATTACTATAACTAAAGTCGCTTCCTGGTTCAAAAAGCAAAGGGAATTCATCTATTTTTTCAATCTTCTCGGAATCGGTATGCTCAAACCTTAATTCTTCCTGCTCAAAAAATATTCTGCGTGGTAATCCAGAAGTATGCGAGAGTAGCTGATGAATTGTAATTTTCTCGAAGTGCTTTGATGATAGTTGTGGTATATAATTAACAATAGGTGTATTCAATTCCAATAAACCCTCCTGAACCAGACGCAAAATCAAAGTAGATGTAAATTGTTTAGAGATTGAAGCAATGTACATTTTGGTTTCAAGTGTGTTGGCTATTTTCCATTCGTAATTGGCAAGCCCAAAGCTTTCATGAAAAACAATCTTATTGTCTTGAGCTACTAATACATTTCCACTTAACATTCCGTTTTTCGCAAAGGAACTCAATGCACTTGAGAGATTTCTTGTTATTGTATCGTTAATAGTACTTTGAGGTTTCGCAGTGGTTGCTAAAAATAAATATGCGACTAGAAATAGTATTCTTAATTTCATAATGCTTATGGTTTAACAGTGTATAAAAATTTAATTTTGATATAATCTTCAATTTACTCCAATGGTCTCAATCATTATTTTGTTATGCCATAAAACCAAAGCAAATTACATCCAAATTCTATGTTGTTTTTATTAATCAACAATTTCTGGCATATTTATGAATTCATATACAATTATACTGAACCCAAATTTGGAGATTACCCTTCAGTATTAATGCAAATAAAAGTAACAACTCTATTATCAATATTAATCTTAATAAACTCATATTGTTTAGTTTCTAAATAATTAACTTAAATTTACTTTGGTCAAGTATGAAATTATATAATTGTAATACGCTCATAACTTAATGAATATTTCATATTTTAAAAATATAGAAGTATTATATTATTTAACCTTAACTCTTCAATTCATTGTTCCCAAGTTATAAGATGGCAATAAATGATTGAGGATAATCAAAAAAGCAAAGATTTTAATTAGTTGACCATACTTTTTTCAAATTTGTTCTTTTTCAGCAAAACATTTTTCAAAACACCCATATCCTCACTCACTTTTCTTTCAATTACTTTAGCATAAATTTGAGTAGTTGAAATTCTTGAATGCCCCAGAAGCTTTGAAACTGTTTCAATGGGAACACCATTGCTCAAAGTAACTGTTGTAGCAAATGTATGACGTGCTAAATGAAACGTTAAATTCTTTTTTATTTCACATAAATCGGCAATTTCTTTGAGATAGGCATTTAACTTTTGATTTGACATTTTAGGAAAAATTGTTCCATTGGCCAAGGCTCTTGGGTTCCTTTTGTACTTCATAATTATTCCCAAAGCTTTTGGTAATATTGGTATTCTTAATTGATTATTTGTTTTCTCACGTTTCATTGTTATCCAAAACTCTCCATCGATTCCATAATTGATATCATTTTCAGTAAGATTAACAACGTCGATATAACTTAAGCCCGTATAGCAAGCGAAAATGAATAAATCTTTTACTAGTCGTAGCCTTTCAATTGAAAAATATTTTTCCTCAATTGATAGTAATTCTAATTCTGTTAAAAAGCCTCTTTCAACTTTTTCAAACTTGGATTGAAAATTTATAAAAGGGTCTCTTTCAATCCATTCTAATTTATAAGCAAGCGTTATCATTTTTCTGAAGCGCTCAATGTGCTTCATCACCGTATTATTTCCCATCGGCTTTTGATGGTCAGTTGGTATGTAGCTTCTTAAATATTTCTCAAACCTCAAAATGAAGTTATAGTCCAACTGTTTTAAATACATATCTGTAACCTTATATTTAATGAAAATGAAATCTGCAATATATCCTTGTGTGGTGAAGTAGTTTTTTTGAGTACCCCATTTTAGTTTCCCTACCATATCTTCATTATGGTACTTTATAATATCATTTAAAGAGAAGTTTAGTTCATCTTCCTTTAAATACCTTGCTTTTACAGTTTGGGCCGAAATAATTTTGCCTTCGGATTTTAACTCATTTTTTGATTGATGAAGTTCTGAAGATACCTGATCTAAAAACTCATTAATAATCCTTGCCTCCTGATTTGTACCCTTGACTTTATTTTTGGCCGAGCTCCAGTACTCAATTTTGATTTTTCTTTTGAGGCTGATTTCTGCTCTTTTACCATTTACTGTAATTCGAGCATAAAGTGGTGCTTTTCCATTTTTGGCTTTTGAGAGTTTTAGCCAAAACAGAATACTAAACGTTGTAGAAGTTTTCATGTCTTTCGTCTTTAATTAAACATTTGTTTACTGACGAAAGTCAAATCAATAATTCGGTTACCTTTTTATTTGTTATTAAATGGTAACCGAATAGGTCACTTATTTAATCAAATAATATCAAATTTTATGATTTACTAAAAACCACAAAGCCTCGATAATCTTACGATTACCAAGGCTTTGATGTTATTTGATTATTAATTTAGTCGGGGTGGCAGGATTCGAACCTGCGACCTCCGCGTCCCAAACGCGGCGCGATAACCGGGCTACGCTACACCCCGAAACTTGGTTATCATTTTAGGACTGCAAATATATAGCTTTTCTTTAAAACAAAAATAAAATTACAATAAATTTAAAAGCTTTGCATCAAAGCCTTTCTTTTATTGGGTAAATAACTAAATTTGTTAAACAAAAAATGTTTGCATGCTAATTATTGGGATTGCTGGTGGAACAGGTTGTGGTAAAACAACCGTTGTCAATCAAATATTAAATCAATTACCTGAAGGTGAAGTGGGTGTCATTTCACAAGACTCGTATTATAAAGATACGTCGCATTTAAGTTTTGATGAACGTGTAAAAATAAATTTTGATCACCCAAGGTCAATAGATTTTGAATTATTGGAATCGCACCTCAAAGAATTGAAAAAAGGACAGACCATAGAACAACCAGTATATTCTTTTGTCAAACACAATCGTACAGGCGATACTATTTTAACACACCCAAGAAAGGTTATGATTGTTGAGGGTATTTTAATTTTAACAAACCCTGAATTACGAGACATGTTTGACATTAAAATTTTTGTGCATGCCGATAGTGACGAGCGCTTAATTAGGCGCTTAAAGCGTGATATTTCAGAACGAGGCAGAGATTTGGATGAAGTATTAAACCGGTACCAAAACACACTGAAACCTATGCATCAACAATTTATCGAACCTATGAAGGAGTATGCCGATATTATTATACCTAATAATAAATACAATACTGTAGCAGTTGATATTGTTAAGACCATAATAAATGACCGTTTACAATAAATGAAGTTTCTTAAAAACAAATACGTCAAACCATTCAAAAATATATTTGTAATTATTTTTGTGGGCTTTACTATTTGGATGTTATTTATTGATGCCAATTCCTGGTTTATCCATCACGAATTAAATTCTGAAATTGATGATCTTGAAGCCGAAAAAGAGTATTATAAAAGTGAGATTGAAAAAGATAAAAAGGCCATAAAAGAATTGAGTAACGAAGAAGGTGTTGAAAAGTTAGCTCGTGAAAAATATTACATGAAAAAAGCCGATGAAGAAATCTTCATTATTGAATATGAAGACAGCATTCCAAAAGAGGATAAAAATGACTAAAAAACTATTTAACAAATTTCCTAATGTTTCTGCAAAAGAATGGAAACAAAAAATTCAAGCCGACCTAAAAGGTGCCGATTATAATGACACCTTAATATGGCACACTAACGAAGGTATAGATGTTAAGCCTTTTTATCACCTAGAAGTATTTGAAACTTTAGAACAAGTTCCCGAAACAAAAGCAACTTCTTGGACCGTAGCTCAAACCATTTATGTAGACGATGTTACAATAGCTAATAAAATAGCTACAGATGCCCTTAACCGTGGTGCTGAAACTATTAAATTCATTATACCTAACGCTACAGTTTCCATAAGCCAATTATTAAATAATATAACGGCAAAAATCCTGTATTTTGAATGTTTGTTTTGTGACGCTAATTTTATAAAAACCATTCAAAATCACGATACAAAAGCAAGCATATACTTCTGCACAGATATTATTGGTCATTTAGCGCGTTCAGGCAATTGGTATAACAATCTAAAAGAAGACCACGCGCAATTTTCCAAAATAGCAAACAGTACAACACAATTTAGTGTTGATACAAGCTTATATCAAAATGCTGGTGCCAATATGGTACAGCAATTAGCTTATACTCTAGCTCATTGTAATGAATATTTAAATTATTTAAATTCTGAAAAGCCTTTACAAAATGAAAAGCTAACCCTAACCTTTAACGTTTCGGTTGGATCCAACTATTTTTTTGAAATAGCCAAACTTCGTGCCTTACGGACTCTAGTTGAGCTCTTGGCAGATGCCTATGAGTGTAAAATAGAAACCAACATTTTTGCTGTACCAACCAAACGCAACAAAACATTATACGATTACAATACTAATATGTTGCGAACCACAAGCGAATGTATGAGTGCAGTTTTAGGAGGTGCAAACAGTATTTGTAATTTACCTTATGATGCCATTTACCATAAAAACAATGAGTTCGGGGATAGAATTTCAAGAAACCAGTTATTAATACTGAAACACGAAAGTTATTTCAATATGGTAAATAATCCTGCAGATGGAGCCTATTATATTGAGACCCTTACCAAACAACTTACTGAAAAAGCATTAACATTATTTAAAGAAATAGAAACACAAGGCGGATTTTTATCACAACTTAAAGAAGGTATTATTCAAAGAAAGATTAAAGAATCAGCTCAAAAGGAACAAGAGCAATTTTATTCAGGAAAACTGGTTTTGGTCGGCTCGAACAAGTATCCAAACAATGATGACCGCATGAAGGATAATTTAGAATTATATCCTTTTGTTAAAACCAAACCGAGTAAAACACTCATCGAGCCTATTATAGAAAAGCGCTTATCTGAAACTATGGAACAACAAAGATTACACAACGAATAAATTTTAAAATTTCAAAAACTATGAAATCGACGATTAAAAACTACTTATTAAAAGGAAAATTAATATCCATGCAAAAAACCTTTTTAAAACTTACCATTCTAACCGTATTTTTAACAGTGTTAAGTTGTAAAAATGAAACCAAAACAGTTGATTTTAATTATAAGTATACTGAAACAGAAAATGCTTTAAACTGTCCTAATGTTGATACAAAATTAATTCATGAAGCACTTTTGTCTTTTGAAGATGATATTATGAAAACCTACAATACACGAAGTTCAGATGTGCGCGTTGCATACACCAATTTTTTTAGAGCAACACAAAGAAACGGTGTTAAGTATCAAGAAGTTGCAACACCACATAGTATGGAAGTTTTTAATGCACTTAAAAACCAATCTGAATTGTGGAACACTGATAACACTCTTAATTACAAGGCAGATATCTTTACTTGTATAGGAGACAACATGAAAGACAAAGGTCTTGCAACCACCTACAAAGCATTAATTTCCACAAATAGTATGCGTGCTGATATTTTTGGAGCACCTTTACTGAATAAAATCAAAACAGCAAATACAGATCGTTATTTAGCCGCTTTTATAGCCTTAGATTTATACTATTCTAAATTATTTGATGTTGACCCAACACAAGTAACTGAAAATAAAGTTCAAGAAAAAACGACCTACCGTACTGAACCAGGCAAGCCTTTAATTAAACAAAAGCCTGCTACAGAAGAAACTGATGACCATGCTGGGCATAATCATGATTAATAAAAAAACACAATGTCCAGAAAAAACATTCAACATATTAGCCTTAAAAATGGCACGAAAAACGAATTAGATAGTGATATTCTCTCACATAATACAGCTGAAGACATTCAGGTTAAATCCACCTATTCCAAATCGGATTTAGATGCTGTAGAGCATCTTGGCTTTGTTGCTGGAATAGCTCCCAACCTTCGCGGTCCTTATAGTACGATGTATGTAAGGCGACCTTGGACCATACGCCAATATGCCGGATTCTCAACAGCTGAAGAAAGTAACGCTTTTTACCGTCGTAATTTGGCAGCTGGGCAAAAAGGACTTTCCGTAGCTTTCGATTTGGCAACACATAGAGGTTATGATTCTGATCATGAACGTGTTGTTGGCGATGTTGGAAAAGCAGGTGTAGCTATCGATTCGGTTGAAGATATGAAAACCCTTTTCGACCAAATTCCTTTGGATAAAATGTCAGTTTCCATGACCATGAACGGAGCTGTTTTGCCTATTATGGCCTTTTATATTGTGGCTGCGGAAGAGCAAGGTGTAAAACCTGAACAACTAGCAGGAACCATTCAAAATGATATTTTAAAGGAATTTATGGTACGCAACACCTACATTTACCCACCTACTCCTTCCATGAAAATCATTTCAGATATTTTTGAATATACCAGTCAGAATATGCCAAAGTTCAACAGCATTAGTATTTCTGGTTACCATATGCAGGAAGCAGGTGCCACCTGCGATATTGAATTGGCATATACCCTAGCCGATGGATTGGAATACATTAGAAAAGGTTTGGAAGCTGGTATGGACATTGACACCTTTGCACCACGTCTTTCGTTTTTCTGGGCTATCGGTATGAACCATTTTATGGAGATAGCTAAAATGCGTGCAGCACGAATGCTTTGGGCGAAATTGGTTAAGCAGTTTAATCCTAAAAACTCGAAATCGTTAGCCTTACGAACGCATTGCCAAACCTCGGGTTGGAGTTTAACCGAGCAAGATCCGTTTAATAATGTAGCACGAACCTGTATTGAAGCTGCTGCAGCTGCCTTTGGTGGCACACAAAGCTTACACACTAATGCGCTAGACGAAGCCATTGCCCTACCAACTGATTTTTCGGCACGTATAGCCAGAAACACACAAATATATCTTCAAGAAGAAACCCAGATTACCAAAACCGTTGACCCTTGGGCTGGTAGTTATTATGTTGAAAAACTCACACATGACATTGCCAAAAAAGCATGGTCGCTTATAGAAGAGGTTGAAGAATTGGGTGGTATGACCAAAGCTATAGAAGCTGGCATTCCTAAAATACGCATTGAAGAAGCTGCTGCACGAAAACAAGCTCGTATAGATTCTGGTCAAGATATTATAGTTGGTGTCAATAAATATCAATTAGCAGAAGAAGCACCCATACAAACTTTAGAAGTTGATAACCAAACTGTTCGCAATCAGCAAATTGAGAGTTTAAACAGGATTAAGTCCAGTCGTGATACTGAAAAGGTGGAACACGCTTTATCAGCATTAACTAAAGCGGCACAAACAGGTGAAGAAAATTTATTAGCTTTAGCTGTTGAAGCAGCTAGAGAACGCGCCACTTTGGGGGAAATTAGCGATGCTCTAGAAACTGTTTTCGGAAGATATAAAGCACAAATTAAATCGTTTTCAGGCGTGTATAGTAAAGAAATTAAAAACGACGACTCGTTTAATAAAGCTAAGGCTTTAGCCGACAAATTTGCCGAGCAAGACGGTAGAAGACCACGTATTATGATTGCCAAGATGGGACAAGATGGCCACGATCGTGGTGCCAAAGTAGTTGCCACTGGCTATGCCGATGTAGGTTTTGATGTTGATATTGGTCCTTTGTTCCAAACACCACAAGAAGCCGCCAAGCAAGCTGTGGAAAACGATGTCCATATATTGGGTGTATCGTCATTGGCAGCAGGCCATAAAACCTTGGTACCGCAAGTTATTGAAGAACTAAAAAAATACGGTCGCGATGACATTATGGTTATCGTAGGCGGTGTAATACCCAAACAAGATTACCAATACTTATTTGATGCCGGTGCTGTTGCTGTTTTTGGTCCTGGCACAAAAATTTCTGAAGCAGCAATTAAGATTTTAGAGATTTTAATTGATTGATAGTAACATTAAAATGTACTCATATCTAAAATAGCAAGCGGTTTATTGATCGCATTTATAGTTATATAACAAGTTATCAGTAATAATGTTCAACTTCAAGAATGAAAGAAATCTACGAAGCAAAATTTGTTGAAAATCTATTTGACAAAATGAGTAGTTCGTATTCAAAAATGAATTACATAACCTCATTTGGATTTAGTGAAAGATGGAGACGACAATGTGTTGAAGAAATTGGGATTGAAAAAGGAAAAATTGTTGTTGACTTAATGACTGGTATGGGAGAATGTTGGAAACATATCCTCAAAAAATCGGATAACAATTCAAAACTAATCGGAATCGACTTTTCTACAGAAATGATTAATCGAGCTAAAAAAAACAAACTGAATTTTAGTGATTATGAGATTGAAATCCTAAAAGAAAATGTCTTTGAGAATTCTATTTCTAATGAAAGTACGGACTTTGTTATTTCTGGTTTCGGATTAAAAACATTTAATGACCAACAACTTGGAAAATTAGCGAATGAAATCCACCGAATATTAAAAGTGGATGGAAAATTTTCATTGATTGATGTTTCAGTTCCAAAAAAAAGTTTTTTAAAACCATTTTATATGTTTTATCTAAAAAAAATCATTCCGATTTTAGGGAAGTTATTTTTAGGCAGTCCTGAAACTTACAAAATGTTGGGCGTCTATACAGAGGAATTTGGAAACTCAAAAAATGTATTTCAAATTTTTAACCGACCTGAATTTAAAGTTGAATATGTGGAATATTTTTATGGTTGTGCAACTGGAATTAAAGGAATTAAAATAAAATAACTATTGGCAACAACATCGATAAATCATTGCTTGTTCTCACCTTCTTCCGAATTAATACAAACTGAATTTAAACATCATTATGATGAATATATTGAACTAATAAATACAAAATATGAGAAATATTAGATTAAAGTTAATTTTACTTTTTTTAGTTTCCTCTTTTGGTGTTGGAATATATGTTTGGGTTAATAATTTTAAACAAATTGATATATTTAGAACTAAAAATGATGGTATTACAAATTCTCAAATACATCAAATAAAGAATTCAACTGATATAGAATTTATTCGAGAAAATGCCATAAACTACATTAATTGGAATAAAAAAAATAGATATAGTAAAAACAGTGATGCTGTTTCACAATCAAAACTAATTTTATTACAATAGATTTTAATTCTACTATCTCTAATTTTAAGTGTAACATATATTATAAAACAAAAAAACGAAGTACAACAACATGTGTAATTAATCCTACAGATTCTTTGGCACTATATCGAAACCTAAATTGTCAATTAATATTTAATTAAACAAAAAAATGATTTCAAATATAAAGCGAATAGTATTCGGGCTTCTAACAATCGGGCTATTAAGCTGCAACTCGACACAAAAAGAAAACCATACCAAAAACACAGAAACCTACCCAGATATTAAAATTGTAGGTGCTATGAAAAATGTAATGTGGAAGGGCGAATTAGGAGCCAGTATAAACCTTGATACTATTTCAAATAAAAATGGACTTTATGGGCTAGGGCCCGAAAGCTACCTCACTGGAGAGTTGTTAATTAACAAGGGTGAAAGTTACGTTTCAAAAGTAATTTCCGATTCTACAATGATCGTTAAAAAACAGATTGATGTTACAGCACCATTCTTTGTTTATGGTAACGTAACCGAATGGAATGAAATTAACTTGCCTGCTTCGATTAAAACCATTCAAGATTTAGAAAACTTTATTGATACAAATACAGCTGATTTTAAAAGACCTTTTGTTTTTAAGTTAGTAGGACAAGCTACTAGTGCTATTATACATATCCAAAACCTTCCGGAAGGGACAAAAGTATCCTCTCCAGATGAAGCTCACCAAGGGCAAACCAATTATAAATTAAAAAATGAAGTTGTAGAAATAGTCGGTTTTTTCTCAACCGAACACAAAGGTGTTTTCACACATCACGATTCATTTTTACATATGCATTTAATTACAATCGACGAACGTAAAATGGGACATCTAGACGAACTAGAAATTGGAAATATGAAATTGTACTTACCTGAAAAGTAGACGCTTACAAAAGCATGGGTTGGAATATTAGTAATGCCGTGCAAACTCAATTTAAAAACAGTAACTTTAAACCCCATTTCAAACAAACACAATGAGCAGAACCCTTTGGATATTAATCCTTACACTTGTTTCAACCTTTTCTTTTTCACAAACTGAAAATGCCCACCTAAATACTCAACTTGCAGAAATGAAAACATTCTTCTTAACAGAAGATTACGTAAGCTTTAGTAATTATACACATCCAAAAATTATAGATATGATGGGCGGTAAAGCTAATGTTGTTAAAGCTACAAAGGAAGGCATGCAAAAAATGAAGAGCGAGGGTTTTATTCTTACAGACTTGAATTTTAAAAATGCTTCTGATTTTTTTAAAAAAGATGGGGAATTACAATGTTCTTTAACCCAAATAATAACAATGCAAACTCCAAAGGGAAAAATTGTTTCTGAATATACCTTAATAGGAATATCAGATGATGATGGACAAAACTGGACATTTATAGATACTTCTGGAAAGAACAAAGAAACTATGCTAAAGTACTTTCCAAACTTGCATCGAGACATTGTAATAAAAACAAAAAAACAAAAAATGATAGACTGAAAATCGCTTTTTCAGCATTATTTATATATACTTACAATTAACAATAAACAACCAACCATCAATGAACGACCAATTAAACTTTTGGAAAGCATTACTAATTACACCCAAACAATTTTTTATAAACGAATTTTCAGATAAAACCAAAGTCCGTTTTTTTAATACTGCTATTGTAATATTCTGTTTAGGTTATGGCATAGATCAAGCTAATAGACAATTAACCCGATTTGATATAAAAGGTAAACTAGACCAAATTGCCTTTGTAAACGATTGGATTGGCTTTTGGATATCAGCTGTAATTGCGGGTGCTATCGGAGGCTATATTGTCTATTTAATTGGTGGCTGGTTTTATGATGTTAGGCTAAAATGGGCAAAAGGCTCTGGCAATCTTGATCTGTCCAGACGACTTTATCTGTATTCCAATTTTTACTTAAATCTGACTATCATTTTTATATGTATAGTTGAAACCATAAAAAATAGAAAACCGTACGACCCATTTGAAGACTTTCAGTTATTTGATGCCGTTTCTATTTTATTTTTGTTGTTTTTTATATTCCACTCTATTTATTTAAGTTTTACAGGTGTTACAACCCTAACCGATGTTGACAAAAAACTAGCAACTGTTTGGTTTGCCATATTACCAACCTTGTTATACATTTTCTTGTTTGGAGCTTTGATAATTTTATTTGCTAGCTATTTTAGTTAGAACTTAAAGCTATAAGATTTACCTTTTAGATATAAAAAAGCCAACTTGTTATTAACGCGTTGGCTTTTTAAAACTGTAAAAAGAACTTTAATCGACTTTTTTATCTTCTTTTTTAATCTCTAAACTTTCAAAGTCTCCAGCATTGGTAACTGTCCACTCTTCATAATTTTTAAAGTACTTTTTAATAGCTGCATTTACATCATCTACAGTTAAACTTTTTACTTGTTCTTCTATATTTTTTTGGAAAGTCATATCACGATTGTAATATAAATTACTACCAATTAAACCAGCAAGCTCATTGTCTTTAGCACGTGATACGCTTTGTGCTTCAACCCAACCTTTAACTGTTGTTTCCAATTCTTCTTGCGTAATACCTTCAGCTATAAAGCGGGCAATTTCCTCTTTAAAGCCTTGCTGCACTTTTGCTGCATTTTCAGGCGCATAAATAGCATATACAAAAGCTGATGAGTTTTTCTCCTTACTATTGTTATCTACATTTACAGCGCCTCCTGCTCCATAGCTCACACCATCTTGTTGGCGTAATCTGTTGGCAATTCTAGACGATAAGAATCCGCCACCTAAAATTTCACCTGCAACCTGAAGTGCTGCATAATCTTTATCTTCTCGACTAACTTCCATAGCCAACATACCAAACGAAATAGCATTCTTTTTATCTGGAGTTATTATACTCTCATTGGCTGCTGTGTTCTTAGTATACACATCTAAAATAGGTTCATAATTATGACTATTTTTAAAGTCGCTGAAGTTTGTATTGAAATAGGTTTTCAACACTTGCTCATCAATATTACCAATTGATACTACCGTAGCATTATCTGAAATACCATAAAATTCTTTATGATACGCTTTTAAATCGTCTACAGTAACCGCTTTTATAGCTTCAATTTCTTCATCAATAGTCATGTTGTATAACGGATGACCTTTAGGGAAAGTTTGATTGAGTAACCCCATTTCACGAATGGCTAAAAATTGCGGATCGGTTTTATTCTGCTCTAAACTCGCTAAATCTTGTGTTTTTAGCTTCTCTAATTCAGCTTCATCAAAAATAGGGTTCTTTAGCATATCGGTCATAACATCTAAAGTTGCGATTAAGTTTTCTGCAGTTGAGTTTACAGAGGCGTTAATACGACCGTTTGAACCACCAATATAAACCGATGACTTTAAAGCACTTAATTCGTCTTCAATATCTTGTCTTGATTTTGTTGTTGTGCCTTTGTTAAGCATACGACCCGTATAGCTGGCTATTTTACCTTTATTCATAAAATCGTCAACATTACCATTTCTAATGGTGAAATTTAACATGACGGTCTCACCACGGTTATTCTTTTTAATAAAGCCATACTCAATTGGTGCTTGCCCTAAAACTCCAGAATCTAAACGGTTTTGAATATTATCATAAGATACATCAAAAGATTCACCAGCATCAAATCCTTCTTTTCCTTTATAATTTGACACAAGATCTTCAAGACCTTCGGTATGTTCTATACCAACACGAATAGGATTCTTTGTTGGCTTAAACAGTCCTACAGTTCTGTTAGTATTAATTAAGTAGCGCTGTACTGCTGCATTAACTTTATCTAAAGTCATATTCTCAATACGGTCACGATGTATAAACATTAATCGCCAATCGCCAGCACCAATAAACTCACTTGTGTAGGTGCCTAAAAATGAAGAGTTTCTCGATATCTGATCAATTTGTTTTAATAGATTAGCTTTAGCTCGTTTAAGTTCGTCTTCTGTTACAGGCTCTTTTGAGAAATTATCCAACACACTCAATAGGGTTTCTTCGGCTACCTGTAAAGACTTATCTGAAGGCACATTTACGTTTACATATAAGAATGATGGTTCTTTGGTAAATGGCGAGAAAGAGTATAAACTGGAAGCCTTTTTCTCATCAACCAAAGCCTTGTACAAACGCCCTGAAGGGTTATCGGTCAAAACTTCTTCCGCAATTGCCATAGCAGCATAATCTTCATGAGATCCTGCTGGTATGTGGTATAATGCCGAGGCAATTTGTAAATCCCCTACACGGCTTAACTCCACACGTCTTTCACCATCTTGTGGTGGTTCAATGGTTGGAATATCTCTTAATGCAACAGCAGGATTTTCTAATCCACTAAATTTCTCCTGAATTAATGCTAAAGTCTTGTCCTTATCAAACTTACCTGTTACCATAAGCACGGCATTATCTGGACGGTAATATTTTTTGTAAAAAGCCTGTAAATTTTCAATCGGCACACGCTCAATATCTGAACGGTTTCCAATGGTCGATTGTCCGTAATTATGCCATAAATACGCTGAACTAATTACATTTTTCATTAAAACTCCAGACGGTGAGTTTTCTCCACTTTCAAACTCGTTTCGTACTACCGTAAATTCTGATTGCAAATCTTCATTAGCTATATAAGAATTCACCATTCTGTCTGCTTCCAAATCTAATGCCCACTCCAAATTTTCATCAGTAGCATTAAACGTTTCATAATAGTTGGTACGGTCATACCATGTGGTACCATTAGGTCTGGCACCATGTGCTGTTAATTCTTCTGGAATGTTAGGGTGGTTAGGTGTACCTTTAAAAACCATGTGCTCCAATAAGTGAGCCATACCTTTCTCGCCATAACCTTCATGTCTTGACCCTACTTTGTAGGTAATGTTCACTGTAATGGTTTGAGCTGAATTATCTGGAAACAGTAAAACTTTTAAACCGTTATCCATCATATATTCAGTAATACCTTCTACACTTGCCGTTTGTTTAATTTGAGCATTTCCATCAACAGAAACACTAAACAACAACAGAACAACTAGTAAGCTTTTGAATAGATTGTTTAATTTTTTCATAATAGATTATTGATTAAGACTATAAAGATAAAACATCTCGTTTGTATTTTTTTGAATTTTAAAAACAATCTTTTTAATCAATAAATAATTACATTTACATAAATTGAAAACTTATGGATTACAAAGGGAAAATGCTACGAGATGATGCCTTAAAAGGAAAAACAATTATCGTTACAGGTGGAGGTAGCGGATTGGGAAAAGCCATGACCAAATATTTTTTGGAACTTGGTGCTCAAGTTGCCATTACGTCTAGAAACCTCGAAAAACTTGAAAATACTGCTGCCGAATTAGAAAAAGAAACTGGAGGAGTTTGTCTCCCATTACAATGTGATGTTAGATATTATAATGAGGTTGAAAACATGCGTGATGCTGTTATTGCCAAATTTGGACAAATTGATGTACTTTTAAATAATGCTGCCGGAAATTTTATTTCGCCAACAGAACGCTTATCGGCCAATGCTTTTGATACCATAATAGATATTGTTTTAAAGGGCACAAAAAACTGTACACTTGCTATTGGGAAATATTGGATTGACACAAAATATACCAATACCACTGTACTTAATATTGTTACCACATATTCTTGGACGGGTTCTGCTTACGTTGTACCTAGCGCCGCAGCAAAAGCAGGAGTTTTAGCTATGACCAGAAGTTTAGCTGTTGAATGGGCAAAATACGGCATGCGCTTTAATGCTATTGCACCTGGACCATTCCCTACAAAAGGTGCTTGGGATAGGTTATTGCCCGGCAATTTAAAAGATAAGTTTGACATGGCTAAAAAAGTGCCCTTAAATCGTGTAGGTCATCATCAGGAATTAGCTAATTTGGCTGCCTATCTCGTTTCCGATTTTTCAAGCTATATCAACGGAGAGGTTATCACTATTGATGGCGGTGAATGGCTAAAAGGTGCAGGAGAGTTTAACTTGCTAGAAGATATACCACAAAACATGTGGGATCAACTGGAACAAATGATTCGCAGTAACAAGAAAAAATCGTAGTTTAAAACTAGCTAAATATTAAGCCACAACAGTTTAACGTTTGTTAACAACTTACGTTTTCTAAACCCACAAATAATTGTATTTTTACGCGTATTTAAACCAAATCGATTAATGGGTAAAATAATAGCAATTGCTAACCAAAAAGGAGGTGTTGGAAAAACCACCACTTCTGTAAATTTAGCTGCTTCACTAGGTGTACTCGAACAAAAAGTATTACTAATAGATGCCGATCCTCAAGCCAATGCGACATCGGGTTTGGGCATAGATGTTGAAACCGTTGAAATTGGAACCTACCAGTTATTGGAACATACCAATAACGCCAAAGAAGCCATTGTACAAACCTCTACTCCAAATCTAGATATCATACCTGCTCATATAGATTTAGTAGCTATTGAAATTGAGCTAGTTGATAAAGACGAACGCGAGTATATGCTTAAAAAGGCACTAGAAGACATTAAAGAAGATTACGATTATGTATTAATTGATTGCGCACCTTCTTTAGGTTTATTAACTTTAAATGCCTTGACAGCTTCTGATGCAGTAATTATACCTATTCAATGTGAATATTTTGCATTAGAAGGGTTAGGGAAATTGTTAAACACTATAAAAAGTGTACAAAAAGTCCATAATCCAAAGTTGGATATTGAAGGGTTATTGCTAACCATGTACGATTCGCGTTTACGCCTTTCTAATCAAGTTGTAGAAGAAGTGCAAAAGCATTTTAACGATATGGTTTTTCAAACCATAATTCAGCGCAATGTGCGTTTAAGCGAAGCTCCAAGTTATGGTGAAAACATTATAAATTACGATGCCAGTAGTAAAGGTGCCAGTAATTATTTAAGTTTGGCTAAAGAAATTATTAATAAAAACTCCTAATTATGGCGAAGGCAACGAAGAAACAAGCATTAGGACGTGGACTTTCAGCATTATTAAAAGATCCATCTAACGACATAAATTCTGCTCAAGACAAAAATGCCGATAAAGTTGTTGGCAATATTGTTGAGTTAGATATTGATAGTATTGAAATAAATCCGTTTCAACCACGAACGAACTTTAATGAAGAAACTTTAAGGGAATTAGCCTCCTCAATTAAAGAATTAGGTGTTATTCAACCTATAACGGTAAGAAAACTGGAGTTCAATAAATTTCAATTAGTTTCTGGAGAGCGTCGTTTTAGGGCTTCAAAATTAATAGGCCTCGAAACCATTCCGGCTTACATAAGAATTGCCAACGATCAGGAATCGTTAGAAATGGCCCTTGTTGAAAATATCCAGCGCCAAGATTTAGATCCTATTGAAATTGCTTTATCCTATCAGCGTTTAATAGACGAAATTAATCTGACTCAAGAACAAATGAGTGAACGTGTTGGAAAAAAACGTTCAACTATAGCTAATTATTTGCGCTTACTAAAGTTGGATCCCATTATCCAAACAGGCATGCGTGATGGGTTTATTTCAATGGGTCATGGTCGTGCCATTATAAATATTGAAGACCAAAGCACACAACTAGATATCTACGAACAAATTATTACAAATAAATTATCTGTTCGAGATACAGAGGCTTTGGTGCGATCACTTCAGAATGATGAAAACCCTAAAAAACATGAAAAGAACACTGTTGAACCTCCTAAATTTGTAAAAAAAGGTATCAAGGAATTTTCAGATTTTTTTGGTCATAAAATTAGCATTAAAGCTTCTGCCAATGGAAAGGGCAATATAAGTATACCGTTCCATTCAGAAGAAGATTTTAATCGTATAATAAAACTTATTAAGCGTGCTAAATAGATTCGCAATAGCAATTGTTTTCATGTTGTTTTGTTCTCTTCCTTCTTTTGCACAAGATGGTAAAGAGGATAAAAAACAAAAAAAATCTAATGAATCGCTCGTTGTGGAATCTGGAACTGTTGTTACAGACCCAATAGACCCTTTAGCACCTTCACGAGCAGCTTTCTATTCTGCGGTAATTCCTGGTTTAGGACAAGCCTATAATAAAAAGTATTGGAAAATACCTATAGTTTATGCAGCGCTTGGTACGGGTCTGTATTTTTATTTTGATAATGGTAAAGAGTATGACCGGTATCGCGACGCCTATAAAAGGCGTTTAGCAGGTTTTACTGATGATGAGTTTTATGGCACCATTACAGATTCCGGCTTAATAGAAGCCCAAAAAACCTTACAGCGAAATCAAGAAATTTCATTGTTGGTAACCATTGGTATTTATGTATTGAATATTATTGATGCTAATGTTGATGCCCATTTATTACAGTTTAACGTAGACGATAATTTATCGTTTAAACCACATTATAAAATCAACGAATTTGATAATAGTGGTGATTTAGGATTAACCTTTAATTTTAAATTTTAAACATGAAAATTGCATTGTTAGGCTACGGTAAAATGGGCAAAACCATTGAAAAAATTGCAATAAGTCGCGGACATGATATCGTTATTAAAACCTCTGAAGAAGGTGGATATGATATTACTCAAGCAGATATTGCCATAGACTTTAGCGTACCTGATGCAGCCTTTTACAATATTATAAATTGTTTTAAGCATAATATCCCCATCGTTTCAGGAACAACAGGTTGGCTTCATAATTATCAGGATGCCCTACGTTTTTGCCGCGAACATGATGGTGCTTTTATTTATGCTTCTAATTTTAGTTTAGGCGTTAATATTTTTTTCGAACTCAATAAACAACTGGCCAAAATGATGAATGGCTTATCTGATTATAAAGTTTCAATGGAGGAAATTCATCATACCCAAAAATTAGATGCGCCTAGCGGTACTGCCATTACTTTAGCCGAAAGTATTATTAATGAGCATGACGACTACTCCAAATGGAGTTTGGAATCATCTGAAGAAAAAGCCTTACCTATTAATGCAAAACGTATTCCTGATGTACCAGGTACTCACAGTATTAATTATAGTAGCGAAACCGATAGTATAAAAATAGAACACGTGGCCCATAATAGAGAAGGTTTTGCATTAGGTGCTGTTATTGCTGCCGAATGGTTATTGGGTAAAACTGGTGTGTTTAGCATGAAAGATGTGTTAAACATTGGTTAATTAAACATAAACTTGTAACAATTGGTTGCTTAAGCAAACTAATTATAACAATAAAAATAAACGAATATGACATTTACTGAATTGTTAATCGTATTTATAAGTATTCAAATCATACATGGTTTAGGAACTTGGAAACTCTACCAAAAGGCCAATCGTCAAGCTTGGGAAGCATTTGTACCGATATATAATGCGGTAGTACTAATGAAGATTATTAATCGCCCTTGGTATTGGACTATTTTATTATTCCTTCCTATTGTGAACCTTATTATGTTTCCCGTAATATGGGTTGAAACCGCTAGAAGTTTTGGTAAAAATTCTACTACCGATACTATTCTCGCTATTATAACATTAGGCTTTTATAACTACTACATTAACTACGCTCTAGATGTTGAACACGTAAAAGATAGAAGTTTACACCCTCAATCTGCAGCTGGAGATTGGGTAAGCTCTATTCTATTTGCCATTGTAGCCGCTACTATTGTACATACCTATTTTATTCAACCGTACACTATACCGACATCGTCGCTAGAAAAATCATTATTGGTAGGTGATTTCTTATTTGTAAGTAAGTTTCATTATGGTGCACGAGTGCCTATGACAGCTGTTTCAGCACCTATGGTACATGACACGATTCCTATTTTAAATAAAAAATCGTATTTATATGATGATGATGTGAACAAAAAGAATACTTCGTTTATCAATAAATTCTCATTACCCTACATGCGTATGCCTGGGTTTCAGGAAATCGAGCATAACGATATTGTAGTGTTTAACTGGCCTGTAGATACCTTATACAATATGTACAAGCAAGCCGATAGAAATTATTACAAACCTATAGATAAAAAAACCAACTATGTTAAGCGCTGCGTAGGCTTACCTGGAGATTCGCTTGAGGTTCGTGATGGTTATGTTTATATTAATGGTAAGCAAAACGTATTGCCCGATCGTGCCAAGCCTCAATTTTCATATAAAGTAGAAACAAAAAACGGGCCATTTAATAACTATTTATTGGCTAACCGCTATAATATTACAGACTTTCCACAGTACAATCAGGATTATTCCATGAGTTACTTTCCAGGTATTTGCCAAGAAAGTCTTGATAAATTTAAAAATCATCCTAATGTAAAAAGTATTGAGCCTTTAAAACGTGAAAAAGGTGAACGCGAAACAAGTGTATTTCCTCACGACCCAAATTACAGTTGGAATAATGATTGGCTAGGTCCGCTTTATATACCAAAAGCAGGAGTTACCGTAAAACTCAATTTAGATGTGCTCCCACTCTATAAACGCATTATTACGGAATACGAAAACAACACCTTACAAGTTAAAGGCAATCAAATATTTATTAATGGTGAATTGGCCAATTCTTATACGTTTGAAAAAGACTATTACTGGTTAATGGGTGATAACCGCCACAACTCTTTAGATGCAAGGTCTTGGGGATTTGTACCATTCGATCATGTTGTGGGTAAGCCTGTATTTATTTGGATGAGTTGGAATACAAACGGCAAAGGTATTAAAGAAAAAATTCGTTGGGAACGCTTGTTTACCACAGTAAATGGTAGTGGAAAACCAACATCTTACTTTATTCCATTTTTAATCTTACTAGCGGGTTGGTTTGGTTTCAGCAAATGGCGTAAACATAAAAAAGCGAATAGCTAATTTGTTATATGGATATACTCATCCATCCAACTTATTTATCCAATATAGCACACTTTGCTGCTATTATACAAGCTGATACGGTTTGTTTTGAAATGGATGACAACTTCCAGAAACAGACGTATAGAAACCGTGCGTATATTTATGGTGCCAATGGCAAGTTATCGCTCAATATTCCTGTAATCCATACACAAAAGAAACGTCAAAAATATCGCGATGTCAGGGTTTACAATGCTGAAAAATGGCAATTAAACCATTGGAAATCGCTAGAGTCTGCATATCGCACCTCCCCTTTTTTTGAATTTTATGAAGATGACATTGCTCCACTTTATCAAACCCAGGTTGAGTTTCTATTAGATTTTAACTTAAAGTGTTTTAAAACTATTTGTGACTGCCTACAACTTGAATTATCTATTTCAAAAACAGAAGTGTATGAAAAAACAGTGGCTAACAAGTTAGATTATCGTCATCTGGTGAATGCTAAACAGGAAAAGCCAAAACATTTTGAACCCTATACTCAAGTTTTTAATGACAAGCATGGCTTTATTAGCAATTTAAGTATCCTTGACTTATTGTTTAATGAAGGACCAAATACGTTAAATTACTTGCAAAACCAGTCACTTTTAGAACTATGACACAGGTTTTAGTTCACTACGGTTTACATGTTTTACTTCCGCTATTTATAGCTTTAAAATTTTATCCCAAGAAAGTTATCATGGCTTATGCGATTATGATTGCAGGCATGTTGATTGATTTAGATCACCTTTTGGCCACCCCTATATTTGACCCGAATAGATGTAGTATTAATTTTCATCCCTTACATTCATATTGGGCGATAGCAATTTATATTCTACTATTATTCCCAAAACAAACCCGATTAATTGGACTAGGTTTGGTTTGCCATATTATTGCCGATACAGCCGATTGTTTATTGATGTAATTGTAAAGTGGCTGAAATGGGATAATGATCAGAATAGTGTTCGTCAAATGTTTTGAAGTCTTTAACTTCAAACGATGGATCGCTTAAAATAAAATCAATTCGAATGGGAAAAAATTTAAAATCATAAGTTCTTCCAAATCCATTGCCAGATTCCTTAAATGTGTCAACCAAATCGCCACGAATGGCATTGTAAACATAGGAAAATGACGTGTTATTGAAATCACCACAAATTATCATTTGATATGGACATTTAGTCTTGTGCTCTAAAAACAATTCCGCTTGAGATTGCTGCATTTCAAATGTACGTTCAACACGTTTAAATAAGCGTTCAGAATCTTCTTGTTTTAACTTGTCAACATTAGCATCTATACGCATAGATTGCAAGTGTATATTATATATTCGCAAGGTATCTTCATGTTTTACAATATCAATAAATATAGCATTATTGGAGGTGTTTGGAAATTCTATAGAACCCGAATTAATTATAGGATACTGCGAAAAAATGGCCTGACCATATTTGACCTTTTTACCAGAAAGCTTTTCAAATTTATACTTGAAAAACGATAAATCTAAATCATTATGCGGATGAAACTCCTGAATGCTTAAAACATCTGGGTTTTGTTTTTTTATAAGATTGGTCATTTCACCTACCATATCTTTCTCTGGAATCCAATCGTATAAATTGAAAAGTCGGACGTTGTAATTCATCACTTCTAAATCATTACTGCTTTTTGCATATTCAGAATTTGAAAACTTATAAAGTGATCCGAAAGCGAAATAGCCTATTAGCAGTACCACAAAAGAAATAGATAGCTGTTTTTTTAGTTTAACTAGCCAATAGAAGAAAAAAATAATGTTTATAATAATAAGAAATGGTACACCCAAACTCAATACAGACAGTATGGGGAAAGTTTTTGGAGGAACTAACGGCAAGCAATACGATAACAATAACATAAATGCCAACAGACCGTTAATAAGGTAAATAATTTTGTCTATTAGCTTTAAGTTTTTCATACTTACTTACCAGCTTTAAATAAGAATTCCTTCTCATCAGCAGTCAAACTATCATAACCGCTCTTACTTATCTTATCTAAAATTAAATCAATCTTCTTTTGCTTATTAAACTCGTTAAATTCCGCTTTAGTATAGCCTGCTACCTTTCCAGGTTTTTTACGATGAACTGTTTTTAAATTTGACTTCTCACGTTTTTTAAAGAGGCTAGACAGGCTATCCATCATTTTTTCAAAACCTTTGCCTATATCCTGACCTTTCAATAGCTGCTTGGCATAAAAATAACCCAACAACGCACCTCCAAGATGTGCTAAATTGCCTCCTGCATTGCCTAATATTGGATCTTTAATTCCGGCAAACACGCCCAAAACATCAAAAATGACAATTGCAACACCTATATACCATAGCTTTATATTGAATGTAAAAAACCGAACTTCCATTTTAGGCATATAGGCACAAAGGAATATTAATAATGCTCTTACAGCAGCCGAGGCACCAACCAATCGCGATTTATTTGGAAATAGGTCTGGAAACATATTATACCCTAAAAGAAAAAGTAATCCGCCAAAAATGGCTCCCAAAAAATAAACATTCAAGCCCATTTTGGCATTAAACAAATTGGAAAACATATTGCCTATAAAATACAGCCACAGCATATTGAAAGCAAAGTGCCAAAAATCGTAATGTACAAAGGCGTATGTAACAACTGTCCAAGGTTGCAAAATAAAATCGCTAAAAGCACTAGGTAGTTCAAACCAATTAAGACTTAAGCTGAAAACATTTCTTAACAACAAGGCTATAATAAACACAACCAAGTTGACCACTATAAGCTTTTCAAAAACATTAAGGCGTTTTAATTTGTCTTGTATGTCGTGATTAAGCGATGTCATATTAATTCCATCTATTTTTATTAAACTGCGTTTTCTTCCAATACCACATAATTAAAAATCCGGTTAATGCACCGCCAATATGTGCCATATATGCTGTGTTGCTTGGGCTGAAAAACGATTGACCTGTAAGTGCCGAAATCAAATCTAACCCAATAATACCAGGAATAAAATATTTCGCTTTTATGGGAATTGGTAAAAATATGAGCATAAGTTTAGATTCTGGATAGAGCATTCCAAAGGCCACTAAAACACCCATAATAGCTCCAGATGCACCAACCATAGTACTATTAAAAACACCAACAAAGTTCTGCAGTTGCTCTTGGCTTAAATGTTGAGTCCAACGTGTATCATACATATTATATCCCGATTTTAAAGTACTCATAGTTTGTGCTTGGTCAAGACCAGCTTCATTTAACACAGACATACCGGAATAAAACTGAAAATAGTAATACCCAATCATTAACAAGGCTGCACCAAGTCCAGAGGATATGTAGAAAAACAAAAACTTTTTACTACCAAATCGCTGCTCAACAGCTGTACCAAACATCCATAAAGCAAACATATTAAAGAAAATATGCATAAAACCACCATGCATAAACATATGTGTTATAATTTGCCAGGGCTTAAACATTTCGTTTTGTGGAAAATGCAAGGCAAACCACTCGTAAAACAACTCGTTACTACCAATTGGCGCACCTCCAACAGTTAGTGTACCAATAAACATAACAACATTTATTATAAGTAAGTGCTTTACGGTATCTGTCATTGAATTCATCATATGCTTTACTAAATAAATTTATTTTCTAATTCATTCATATCCATCGTAATAAACGTAGGCTTGTTGGTAGGAGACATATTAGGTTCCTTACATCCAAACAAACTATTAACCAAATGTTCCTGCTCTGTTCTTGTTAATTGTTGACCCGCCTTTATAGCCAAACTTTTGGACATAGATTTGGCTAACAAATCTGTTGCACTAAAATTTGTATCTGGCACTTCATTTTGAATGTCACTTATTAAACGTTCCAATATTATTGAAACCTCCTGTGCAGGTACATTAACAGGTATACCCGAAATTTCAATATGGTCATCCTTAAAATGGGTAAACACAAAACCTGTGTGTTCCAAATCTTGTTTTACTTGTTCAATACAATTAATCTCTTCTGGCGAAAAGAACACCTGAACAGGAAATAACAATTGTTGACTCACACTCTCTTTTATGGTTATGTGCTTTAAAAACTCTTCGTATAGAACCCGTTGGTGAGCTCTATTTTGGTCTATTATTAGCATACCTGATTTTATAGGGCTAATAATATATTTTTTATGAAGTTGATATGTAGTATGTTTAGATTCTAACTTAGAACTGTCAGTAAACATACTGGGTGTATGCTCTTCACTTTCCAATTGAATTTCGCTAAAGTCTTTTGGGGACTTTGTGCTTTTTGACTCTAAATCTACATATAAACCCTCCCAACTTGCTACTGGTTGTTTGGTGTAGTTCGATCTAGAGGTGGTTTTTGAAACGGATTCTTCCTGAAAGGGGTTAAACGACCTATCGACTTCTACACTTGGCGTTTGTACTGATTTATTTTTATACGAATACGGTGTATCTAAATTTGCATCACGATCAAAATCCAATACAGGAGCAATGCTAAACTGACCTAAACTATGCTTTACAGCTGAACGCAATAATGCATAAAGTGTATGTTCATCATCAAACTTAATTTCTGTTTTAGTTGGATGGATATTTATATCAATAGATTTAGGGTCAACTTCTAGATTCAAAAAATAACTGGCATGTGTTCCCTCTCGTAACAAACCATCAAATGCTGAATTTATAGCGTGATTTAAATACGCACTTTTGATAAAACGATTATTGACAAAGAAAAACTGTTCGCCACGTGTTTTTTTGGCATATTCAGGTTTCCCTACAAAACCAGATATTTTTAACACTTCGGTATCTTCATTTACGGGTACTAATTTTTCATTAGTCTTATTCCCAAAAATATTTACAATACGTTGCCTATAATTGCTTTCGGGTAGATTAAAAACCTCACTTCCATTATGATACATAGTAAACCCAATAGTAGGATGTGCCAATGCAACACGATGAAATTCATCAATCACATGGCGCAATTCTACAGGATTTGACTTTAAAAAGTTTCGTCTAGCTGGAATATTATAAAACAAATTCTTTACTGCTATAGAAGTTCCTACAGGAGTTACTACAACATCTTGAGACTTCACCTCACTACCCTCAATTTCTATTTGCGTACCCACCTCATCATTTTCTTGACGCGATTTAAGTTCAACATGAGCAATAGCAGCAATACTAGCCAGAGCCTCACCACGAAATCCTTTGGTATGCAGTTGAAATAAATCTTCAGCCGAGCGGATTTTTGATGTAGCATGTCGCTCAAAACTCAACCGCGCATCGGTTACACTCATTCCGCAGCCATTATCAATAACTTGCACAAGTGTTTTTCCAGCATCTTTAATTAGCAATTTAATCTGTGTCGCCCGTGCATCAATAGCATTTTCAAGTAGTTCCTTAACTACAGAAGCTGGACGTTGAACCACTTCTCCTGCAGCAATTTGGTTAGCAACATGATCGGGTAATAGTTGAATGATATCTGCCATTAGTTATTTGAAAAGAAAATTGACAAATCGAATCCAATAAATACTAAAAAGAGAAGAACAAGAACCGCTATGATTATTAAAACACGCTTATTTGCAGTTTTATCTGAATTATGACGATAATCGTTTAAAGCATTATTTAATTTGGCCTTTAATCCTTTATTACTGCCTACTGTTGTTCTAAAATCGTCAAACTTATGCTTTATTTCATAAGGATTTCCATCGCCTTGGTAGTGCCGTGGTGTATAACTAAACTTTTTATTTTGTCGTGTTTTAAAAATCCCCATGATATTAGTTTTATTCGTATTGGCTTAAAATGTAAATTAATACCAACATAGCAATCAAAAACAAGACCAAAAACAATGGCGATGTCAAGAAACTGTTTTTACGCTTACGCGTTTGTTTTAAATCTTGCCATTTTGTCTGCAAATCGGCTTGATCTATATCGTGATTTTTATCTTGAAATCTAGGTTTATAATTAAAACTTCGTTTTTGCTTTGCCAATGGTAACTATTTAAGCAGATACCTTTCAAAAATACTGAAATTACGGGCAAACATAAAGTTCAAACTGCCAAAAATTGTTAACAACAGGAAGAATTGCTTAAACTAGGTATTGTAAACAGAAAATTGAAGTTTAGTTATTCTGATTTAAATGGGCCATTTTAATGGCGGCAACAGCAGCTTCGGTTCCTTTGTTTCCGTGTTTACCTCCAGAGCGGTCTATAGCTTGTTGCATGGTGTTGTCTGTCAACACACAGAAAATAACCGGAATGTTGTGTAGCACGTTTAAATCTTTTATACCCTGCGAAACGGCATCGCAAACAAAATCGAAGTGCTTTGTTTCTCCTTGAATAACGCTACCTATAGCAATAACAGCATCGACATAGTGTTGTTGCATTTTCTTGCAACCAAAAATTAGCTCATAACTTCCTGGCACATTGGCACGTGTAATATGCTCTGGTGGAACACCATGTTTGATCAACGTATTGTAAGCGCCTTGATAAAGGCCTTCGGTTATGGTATCATTCCATTCAGAAACAACAATCCCAAACCGAAAATTTTTCGCATTTGGGATTGTTGTCTTATCGTAATCTGATAAATTTTTATTTGCAGTTGCCATATATACTTGCCGAATACTCGGTAAATTATTTGCTGGCCAACGCTTTAGCTTTTCCTATAAATACATCAATATTTGCAGCCTCGGTTGACTCTGGGTAATTTTCCTTAATATTTTCAAAGTGCTTAAGGGCAGCATCTGTTTTACCTAACTCCATAGCCACAATTCCAGCTTTGTATAAATACATTGGCGTTGTAAAATCGTTAGAACGCATGGATGCAGCTTGCTCATAATAGCCCAAAGCATCTTCTTGTTGGTTTAATTGCACAAAGGCATCACCTATTCCACCTTTTGCCATTGGTGCTAAAACTTCATCATCGCTAGAAAAATCACCTAAATATGATACTGCATTTTTGTAGTCTTTCATGTTTAAATAAGCCATTCCAGCATAGTAGTTTGCAATGTTAGCAGCTTGTGTACCATTGTATTCAGAAATAATATCCAACATACCAAACTTACCTTCACCTCCATTTAAAGCTAAATTGAATAAAGAATCTTTATCGGTAGGATTCGTTATAGCTTGGTCGTAGAATTTTTGAGCACGGAACATATCGTTCATGGCCTCACTTTGCTTTGGTTTTGCTATAAATTCGTTATAACCTAAATAACCTAGAACCACAGCAGCCACCACACCAATAATTACAAAAATGTACTTTTGGTTTTTAATAACCCAATCTTCAGTTTTTGAAGCTGTTTCATCTAGTGTGTTAAATACTTCAGCCGTTGTTGAGTGATCTTCAATCTCATGCTCTTTCTCAACTTTGGTTTTAGGTTTATATCCTCTCTTCTTGTACGTTGCCATGTATTTAAAATTTATGCGCCGCAAAAATATAATTTTTCTTTAGATTTAAAAGGGTATTTATTTGTTATTTTTCAATAATTTGCACAACCGTTTACCGAATTTTCTAAAAATTGCTTCAATTAGTTCTAGATTCATGATTTTAAAATCGTTATCTCTTCTTAACTATAAAAACTTTGATAGTGTTTCATTCACTTTTAATGATAAAATAAACTGCTTTGTTGGAAATAATGGTGTTGGAAAGACTAATGCATTAGATGCCATTTTTCATTTATCCTTTGGTAAAAGTTATTTTAATCCGGTGTCATCCCAAAATATTAAACACGATGAATCCTTTTTTGTAATTAATGGTGAATACGAAAAAAACGATAGTACCGAAAAAATTGTTGTCAGTCTAAAGCGGGGTCAAAAAAAAGTTATAAAACGTAACAATAAAGTTTACGATAAGTTTAGTGACCATATTGGTTTTTTACCTTTGGTAATCATTTCTCCTGCCGATCGCGATTTAATAATTGAGGGCAGTTCTACTAGACGAAAATTTATAGACAGTGTTATTTCACAAAGTGATAAAGTATATCTGGAACACTTAATTAAATACAACAAAACGGTTTCGCAACGTAATGCCCTATTAAAGTATTTCGCTGCTAATCAAACCTTCAACACTGATACTTTAGCTGTTTACAACGAACAATTAAACATCTTTGGACAGCACATTTTTGAAAAAAGAAAACGGTTTTTAAAAACCTTTATCCCTATTTTTAAATCACGTTACGAGGCTATTAGTGGAGGTAAGGAATCTGTTAACTTGATTTACGAAAGCGATTTAGAACACGATACACTTGATAAGCTTTTAAAGGAACAGATTTCTAAAGATCGTGCCCTACAATATACATCAGTAGGAGTTCATAAAGACGATTTAAATTTTCAGATTGCCGAACATCCCATTAAAAAATTTGGAAGCCAAGGGCAGCAGAAATCGTATTTAATAGCTCTAAAATTGGCGCAATTTGATTTTATTAAAGCACAAAAAGGCACAAACCCAATTTTGCTATTAGATGATATTTTTGATAAATTAGATGAAAATCGTGTTGCACAGATTTTAAAATTAGTCGACGATGAAAATTTTGGTCAACTTTTTATAAGTGATACTCATGCCGACCGTACAGAAGAAGCCGTAAAACACGTTCACCAGTCCTATGAAATATTTAAACTTTAAGCAAACCGTTTTTATCGTAGCATTGAGCTTAATGGCTAGTTGTTCATTAAAAAACAATGTTGATTTATCACATCTGGATGGCTATTGGGAAATTAAATCGGTTACCTTTAAGGATGGCACAAAAAAGGAATATACGTTTAGTGACACCGTAGATTTTTTATCTTTAACCGATAGCGTATTTGGTATTAGGAAAAAAATGAAGCCTAATTTTAGTGGCTATTTTGAAACCTCAAAAGATTCTGAACGCTTTGAAATTAAATTGGAAAACGATAGTGTAAATGTATATTATCAAACTCCTTTTGATTCGTGGAAAGAAACGATTTTGAAATTATCTGAAAGCGAATTAGTTGTTAGCAATAAAAGAGGAGCTATTTATTCCTACGTACGGTATCAACCCATAAACATCGAGTAAAACACATTACAAAAATGGCAAAACGCAACAATGATAATTTAAATATGGCTGAAGCCCTTAAAGAGTTTGTTGAAACCAATAGACTGGAAAAAGGTTTAGATGCCGTAAATGTTCAAGATGCCTGGAAAAACATGATGGGAAATGGTGTAAATAATTATACTACGGCTATTCAGCTAAAAGGTGATATTCTTTATGTTCAGTTAAGTTCCAGTGTTTTGCGTGAAGAATTAAGCTATGGCAAACAGAAAATAATTGAAATGTTAAATGAAAGTTTAGGTAAAATATTAATTAAAAAACTGGTGCTACGTTAAACTAAAAAAGCCTGAATAAATTCAGGCTTCTTCGTGTATTGAATATTTTATAAGTCTTAAAACATCTCGCGCCCTGCAAAATGAAACGCACCTTCAATAGCTGCATTTTCATCACTATCACTACCATGTACAGCATTTTCTCCAATAGAAGCTGCATATAATTTTCTAATAGTTCCTTCAGCAGCATCAGCAGGGTTAGTAGCCCCTATTAATGTTCTAAAGTCTTCAACAGCATTGTCTTTTTCTAAAATAGCTGCTACAATAGGACCACGAGTCATATATTCTACTAGTTCACCAAAAAAAGGACGCTCTTTGTGAATTGCATAAAACTCCTGTGCATCTGCAGTTGTCATTTGTGTTAATTTCATAGCTACGATTCTGAAACCTGAAGCTGTAATTTTTTCTAATATTGCACCAATGTGTCCTTTTTCAACAGCATCTGGCTTAAGCATTGTAAATGTTCTATTTGTTGCCATTTGTTTTTTTAATTTGAGTGCAAAAGTAATGCATTTCTTAAGAAAAACAATATTAAGCGATATTAAAAAATTGTATATTCGTGCCCTATGACAGAACAGGCAATACAAGAGGTAAAGGTTTTATTACAGTCGCCAAAACAAATCGTGATTGTTCCACACAAAAACCCTGATGGTGATGCTATGGGCTCTACGTTGGGACTATACCATTTTTTAAAAAAATTCAATCATGATGTAACAGTAATTGCACCAAATGATTATCCCGATTTTTTAAAATGGTTACCTAGTGATAATACCGTTCTTAAATTTGATACGCAAGCTAATGTTTGCAACAAACTTATTGAGCATGCTAATATCATTTTTACTTTAGATTTTAATGCACTTAACAGAGCCGGTGATATGGAATTTGCACTGCAAGAAAGTCGTGCCATTAAAATTATGATAGATCACCATCAACAACCAGACGATTATGCTCAATATATGTACTCTGATGTTGCTATGAGTTCTACCTGCGAAATGGTTTACAACTTTTTTGAAATGCTTGGTTATACTGACAAAATTGATGCTGATATCGCCTCTTGTCTTTATACTGGTATTATGACCGATACAGGTTCCTTTAGGTTTCCATCTACAACAAGCCAAACCCATCGTATTGCAGCAGCACTTATAGATTATGGTGCTAATCACGCCGAAATTCACAATGCCATTTACGACACCAACTCTTATGACCGTTTACAATTATTAGGTTGTGCGTTAACAAATTTAAGAGTCATTCCAGAGTTCAAAACAGCCTACATTACCTTATCGCAAGAAGAATTAAATAAATATAACTTTAAAAAAGGTGATACCGAAGGTTTTGTTAATTATGGTTTATCACTGAATAATATAATTTTTGCAGCCATTTTTATTGAGGACCAGCAGCAGAATATCATAAAAATCTCGTTGCGTTCTAAAGGTGATTTTTCAGTAAACGAATTTGCACGAGCTCATTTTGATGGTGGCGGACATACCAATGCAGCTGGTGGACGAAGCGAATTGGATTTACAAAAAACCATTGAAAAATTTATTAGTATATTACCAAACTATAACAATGCCCTAAATTCATGAAACCTTTAACATATATAATATTGTTACTTCTAGTTTTTACTGCCTGTAAATCTCCTGAAGCACGTAGGCCTATTTCTGCTAAATCAGGGTCGTTTATCGATAAATCGGTCGCACGTAATATTCAACTTAATGAGAGAGAAGAACTCATGTTTCAAGACCTAATGGAAGCAGATACGACTAAAAATTACGAAGCTTCAGAAAATGGGTTTTGGTATAGTTTTAAAAATCGTGTGAGCGATTCCTTAATAACACCTTCATTTGGAGATACAGTAGTTTTCGATTATAATGTAAAAACCAGTAATGGAGAAATTATCTATTCTAAAGGCGACTTAAAAACGCAGCGCTATATAATGGACAAACAAGAATTATTTAGCGGTTTACGCGAAGGTTTAAAGCTTATGAGGGCTGGCGAATCGGCCACTTTTCTATTCCCTTCACAAAAAGCTTATGGCTACTATGGCGATGAAAATAAAATAGGCACCAATGTTCCTATAATTTGTGATGTAACCGTACATACAATTAACCCAAATAAATAAACCTATTCAAATAATTAATTTATCAGTATGAAATTACTCAAACAAACAATGAAATTACTAGTCCTAACACTCTTGTTAAGTCTAACATCATGCGGACAAGAAAAATATCCAGATTTAGAAGATGGCTTGTATGCAGAAATAGTAACTAACAAAGGCACTATGGTTGCCAAACTGTTTTACACAGAAGCACCTGTAACGGTTGCCAATTTTGTATCCCTTTCAGAAGGCTCACATCCAAAAGTTGCCGACTCATTAAAAGGAAAGCCTTTTTACAATGGTTTAACGTTTCATCGTGTTATGGATAAATTCATGATTCAAGGTGGTGATATTTTAGGCACAGGAGCTGGCGGACCAGGTTATACATTTGGAGATGAGTTTAGCCCAAATTTAAGACACGATAAGCCAGGTGTACTGTCTATGGGAAATAGAGGTGTAAACACGAATGGGAGTCAGTTTTTTATTACAGAAGTACCAACACCTTGGCTAGATGGTTTAGACGCCAATGGAAGTTTAAAGAATTGTGAAAACCCAAGGGTTGGCTGTCATAATGTTTTTGGAGAATTGGTTATAGGATTAGAAGTACAAGATACCATTTCAAATGTAGAAGTTAATAAGTCCAATAACAAGCCTATTGAAGATGTTGTTATTCAAGAAGTAAATATTATTAGAAAAGGTGCCGATGCTAAAGCTTTTGATGCACCAAAAGTTTTTACTGAAGAATCAGAAAAACTAGCAGAAAAATTAGCAGCAATTAAAGCTGAAGCCGAGCAAAAGGTTAAAGAATCTGCAGCAAAAGCGGCAGAAGCTTTTCTTGAAAACAATAGTGATTTACCTGGACCAGTTAAAAAACTAGACACAGGTGTAATTATGATTTATATAAACGAAAGCAACGGTGAAAAGCCAAGTAGTGCAGATCGTGTTTTACTGAATTATGCAGGTTATTTTGAAGATGGCCGTTTGTTCGACACAAGTTGGGTAGATGTAGCTAAAGAGAACAATGTATATAACGAACAGCGTGACAAACAAGGTGGCTATAAACCACTAGAAGACGCCTATAATGCAACTTCCAGAACAGTTCCTGGGTTTAGGGAAGCTATGCTTAATATGAATGTTGGTGATAAAGTTCGTGTGTTTATTCCATCGTATTTAGGTTGGGGAGCACAAGGTTCAGGACCAATTCCGCCTAATGCCAATGTTATTTTTGATATTGAATTGGTTGGTATAAAATAACTAAAATCAAAATCATAAAAAAAGCAGCTCGTTGAGCTGCTTTTTTTATTTAACCTCTGTATTACTTTTTCGGAATTTGTTTTAAAATTTCTAAAACAAAGTTCCAATATTTTTGAACCGATGATATTTGTGCGCGTTCATCAGGTGAGTGAGCCCCTTTAATGTTAGGTCCAAAGCTTATCATATCCATATCTGGGTAGTTTTGTCCCAAGATACCACACTCTAATCCTGCATGGCAAGCAGCCACATGTGGTTTCTCATTATTCATTTCTACATAAATACGCTCTAGAACTTTCAAGATTTTAGAATCCATATTCGGTTTCCAACCTGGATAATCTCCTGAAAATTCTACTTCGCAACCCGTTAATTCAAAAGTAGCTCGAAGCATATTGGCCAAATCCCATTTCGAACTTTCAACAGAAGAACGTGTTAAGCATTCAATCTTAATATCTCCTTCTTTAATAGACACCTTTGCAATATTATTCGATGTTTCCACCAAATCAGAGATATCTGCACTCATTCTAAATACACCATTACAAGCCGCATACAAGGCTCTGGTAACACCTTCCTGAACACCTAAATCCATAATTGTTTTTGGCGTATCGCATTTAGAAACAATGATTTCCAAATCAGGTTCCATGGTTTGAAATTCTGCTTTAATAGTTTGTGATAGCTGTGCCATTTCCATAATAAAAGCGTCTTCATGAATAGCATCAATAGCTACAATAGCATGACTTTCGCGTGGTATAGCATTTCGCAAACTACCTCCATTAATTTCAGAAATACGCAAACCAAAATTCTCAAAACCATCAAACAACATACGGTTCATTATTTTGTTGGCATTACCCAACCCTTCGTGTATTTGCATACCTGAATGCCCACCTTGTAGTCCTTTTACGGTTATGGCATAACCAATTTTGAATTCAGGTGTTTCCTCTTCTTTATAAGTTCTGGTAGCAGTAACATCTACACCTCCAGCACAACCCACTCCTATTTCGTCATCTTCTTCTGTATCTAAATTCAGTAGGATGTCACCTTTCAACAAACCACCTTTTAACCCCATAGCTCCTGTCATTCCCGTTTCTTCGTCAATAGTAAACAAAGCTTCAATTGCAGGATGCTCAATATCTTTGCTTTCTAAAATGGCCATAATTGTGGCAACACCCAATCCATTATCAGCTCCTAAAGTTGTTCCTTTGGCACGAACCCAATCACCATCAACATACATATCAATTCCTTGGGTATCAAAATCAAATTGGGTATCATTATTTTTTTGATGGACCATATCCAGATGCGATTGCATAACAACTGTCATCTTATCTTCCATTCCAGAAGTTGCTGGCTTTTTAATAATGACATTACCTACTTCATCTTCAATAGTCTCCAAACCCAATTTGGAGCCAAATTCTTTCATAAAGGCAATTACGCGCTCTTCCTTTTTTGAAGGTCTTGGCACCGCATTTAAATCGGCAAATTTATTCCATAAAGTTTTAGGTTCTAATTCTCGTATAGCTTCATTCATTCGTCTAATTTTTTAAGTCGAACAAAGGTAATTAATGTATAGCGTATTACAAACATTTCGCTATTTTTGAATTATGCGAAGAAACCCAAAACTATATATTGCACTTGCTTTAATTCCGCAGCTCATAATCATAAAAATTCTGACCTACTTTCCTGAGTTTATTGAAACCTACTATAGCAATGGATTGTACCAATGGATTTCGAAACTTTCACGATTTATATTTGGGTGGTTACCTTTTTCTTTTGGCGATGTTTTTTATACTCTTTCGATTATTTATATTATAAGATGGCTCGTAAAAAATCGTTGGCGACTTGTTAAGGATTTAAAAGGTTGGATAGTTGACGTTGTTTCAGCAATTTCTATTATTTATTTTGCCTTTCATTTTTTATGGGCTTTAAACTATTACAGACAACCTTTACATAAGAATTTAAATCTGCAAGCAGACTATACAACAGAACAATTGCTTGAAGTTACTAGAATACTCATCAATAAATCGAATGAATATCAATTATCTATTGCTGATAATGATACCCTTAAGGTTGAAATGCCTTTTTCTAAAAACACTATTTTAGAAATGACACCCATAGGTTATCAAAACCTGCAAAAACATTATCCCCATCTAGCCTATACGCCATATAGTTTAAAAAAATCACTGTTTAGTTTGCCTTTAACTTATATGGGATTTAGTGGGTATTTAAATCCTTTAACCAACGAAGCACATATTGATAAACTTATTCCAGCTTATAAGTTTCCAACAACAGTTTCGCATGAAATAGCCCATCAATTAGGATATGCAGCTGAAAACGAAGCTAATTTTATTGGTGCTCTTGCTGCCATATCTCATGATAATATTTACTTTAAATACTGTGGTTACACCTTTGCATTAAGACATTGCTTGTTTGAAGTATACAAAAGAGATCAGGATTTATACTATGAATTAGTTGAGACCCTAAATAAAGGTATTATAAAAAATTATCAGGAAGTTCAAATCTTCTGGGACTCTTATCAAAACCCATTGGAACCGTTTTTTAAAAAAACGTATGATAGTTTCTTAATTGCAAACAATCAAAAAAATGGTATGCAGAGTTATAGCTATGTTGTGGCTTTACTTGTAAACTATTTTAATCAACCGTCATAAATGTTAAAAATACATGGAATGGTTTTTTGTAGCCTGATGATTACTTATCTTTAAGCTTCAAAAATTTCTAACCAACATTATATGATCAAAAAAATTCTATTCTCAATTTTTGTTTTGTGCTTATATTATACTTCAGCACAGGACTATGTTCCCAAAAACGATGGTGTAAAAGCTGAAAACACCAACTATGTGGCATTTACTAATGCTACCATACATACCACTCCAACCGAAGTAATTTCAAATGGTACACTTTTAATTAAAGATGGCAAAGTAGTTTCTGTTGGAACAAATGTAAGCATTCCTAAAAATGCGGTTGTGCATGATCTTTTAGAAAAGCATATTTACCCGTCATTTATTGATGTATACTCTGAATTTGGCGTAAAAAAACCACAACGTGCCGAACGCTCTAACGCACCTCAATATGATGCAAGTAGAGAAGGCTATTACTGGAACGACCATATCAGGCCTGAACAAAATGCCATTGAGCATTATAATTTTGACTCAAAAAATGCTGAAGAATTACGCAAAGCCGGTTTCGGTGTAGTTAATACGCATATTGCTGATGGGATTATTAGAGGTACTGGTAGTTTAATTGCATTAGCACCTAACACCAATGATGCTGAACGTATATTAGATGATAGGTCTGGGCAATACTACGCACGAAGTAAAAGTGTTACTTCAAATCAAGCCTATCCTACATCATTAATGGGTAAAATAGCTTTACTTAAGCAAGTGAATTACGATGCCGAATGGTATGCCAAAGGGCTTTCTGAAGTAACAGATCGTTCATTAGAAGCATTCAATAACAATAAATCTTTAGTACAATTTATGGATGCTGGCAATAAAATGAACGCTTTACGGTTTGATAAAATTGGTGATGAGTTTAACACCCAATATGTAATTATTGGTGGTGGTGATGAATATGAAATGATTAAAGATATAAAAGCCACTAATGCCACATTTGTAATTCCAATAAACTTCCCTGACGCTTATGACATGGAAGACCCGTTTCTTTCCCAAGCGGTCAGTTTATCAGAATTACGTGAGTGGAATCAAAGACCTAGTAACCCAAAAGTTCTTCATAAAAATGGTATTTCGTTTGCTTTAACCTTACACGACTTAAAAGCACCAAAAGAGTTTAAAAATCAACTACTAAAAGCCATAGAATATGGTTTTGATGAGACAGCTGCACTTGAATCTTTAACAACTATTCCTGCCAAAACATTAGGCAAGGAAGATAGTTTAGGGAAATTAAAGCCTGGGTATTATGCCAATTTCCTAATTACTTCTGGTGAAATTTTTGACAAAAAAACAACCTTATATGAAAACTGGGTAATTGGTGATAGGCATGAAATAACACCAATGGATGCCATAGATATGCGTGGTGATTATGAGTTTAACGTTGCTGGGCAAAAGTATGATGTATCCATTTCAGGCGAACTCAATAAGCCTAAATCTAAAGTAAAAACGGCAAGCCATGAACTTGGCTCTAAAGTCATGGTCAACGATGATTGGGTGACGCTTATTTTTTCTAGTATAGATTCAACCAAACAAGATTATACTCGACTGACTTCCAAAATCACTTCCACAAATAATTTTAATGGCGTTGCTATTTTACCAAATGGAAATGAGTCGACATTTTATGCAACTAAAAAAGAGGGCAATAATACTTCTGAAGAAAAAAAAGCCGATAAGGTCAATGATAAAGATACTCCAAAAGTATTCCCAATAACCTTCCCTAATGAAGCCTATGGTTTTTCTGAATTACCAAAGCAAGAAACTCTATTATTTAGAAATGCTACCGTTTGGACCAACGAAGCAGATGGTATCCTTGAACAAACAGATGTTTTGATTAAAGATGGAAAAATTGTTAAAATAGGTCAAAACTTGAACGCAGGAAACGCCAAAGTAATTGATGCTACAGGCAAGCATTTAACAGCTGGTATTATAGACGAGCATACACATATTGGAATTTCTGGTGGTGGCAATGAAGCCGGTCAAAATTCTTCTGCCGAGGTAACCATTGAAAGCATTGTTAACTCTGAAGATGTCAACATATACAGAAACCTTGCTGGCGGTGTTACTTCAGCACAAATTTTACATGGTTCTGCAAACCCAATTGGAGGACGCTCTGCCATTATTAAACTTAAATGGGGAGAATCACCAGATAACTTAATTTATTCCAATTCGCCAAAATTCATCAAGTTTGCATTAGGCGAAAATGTTAAGCAATCCAATTGGGGTGATAATGTTCGTTCACGTTTTCCGCAAACGCGAATGGGAGTTGAACAGGTTTATATAGATTATTTTAATCGTGCCAAAGCTTATGATGCTGCTAAAAAAAGCGGCAAACCTTATCGTAAGGATTTAGAATTGGAAGTATTGGCTGAAATATTGAACAAAGAACGCTTTATCACTTGTCACTCTTATGTACAAAGTGAAATTAATATGTTGATGAAAGTAGCTGATCAATTCAATTTTAACATCAACACTTTTACGCATATTTTGGAAGGTTACAAAGTTGCTGATAAAATGAAAACTCATGGTGTTGGTGGTTCAACCTTTAGTGATTGGTGGGCATACAAATATGAAGTTAATGATGCCATTCCTCAAAATGCTGCCATTATGCACAATCAAGGTGTAGTGGTTGCCATTAATAGTGATGATGCCGAAATGTCTAGACGTTTAAATCAAGAGACTGCCAAATCCGTTAAATATGGAGGCGTTAGTGAGGAAGATGCTTGGAAATTTGTAACACTCAATCCTGCAAAGTTACTGCATATTGATGACCGTGTTGGTAGTATTAAAGTTGGTAAAGATGCTGATGTTGTTCTTTGGAACACTAATCCGTTATCAATATATGCCAAAGCTGAAAAAACCATTGTTGACGGTATTGTTTATTTTGATATTGATCTGGATAAACAAATGCGTGATGCCATAAAGCGTGAGAAAAACGAATTAACAACTATGATGCTTCAGGCTAAAAATAAAGGTTTAAAAACTAAACCTATTGAAAAGAAAGAGCGTGAAGAATTTCATTGTGAAACCATAAACTAGAAAGATGAACATTACAAAACTATATACTATTATTGCTTGTTTTTTGGCAACAAATATCATTCAGGCACAACAAACACCCGCTCCTAAACAGCAAAAAGCAATTGCTATTGTGGGAGCTACTGCGCATATTGGAAATGGTAAGGTTATAGAAAATAGCATAATCATTTTTAAAAATGGTAAACTTGAAACAGTAGCCGATATGTCTGCTATTCGAATAAATACAACTGATATGGAAACTATAAATGCCCAGGACCAGCATGTATATCCCGGTTTTATTATTCCAAATTCAACATTAGGGCTTGTAGAAATAGATGCTGTTCGCGCTACTCAAGACAGTGACGAGGTAGGACAAATGAACCCAAACATTAGAAGCTTAATTGCTTATAATGCGGAATCTAAAATCGTAGAATCCATGAGACCAAATGGTGTTTTAATGGGTCAGATTACCCCTAGAGGCGGTCGTATTTCTGGAACCTCATCAATAGTTCAATTTGATGCTTGGAACTGGGAAGATGCAGCAATAAAAGCTAATGATGGCGTGCATTTAAATTGGCCAAGCCCATATTCAAGAGGGCGCTGGTGGTTAGGAGAACCCAATGTTTTAAAGCCAAATACAAATTACAACAATCAAGTAACAGAGTTAACAGATTTCTTTTCAGCCTCTAAAGCCTATTTAAATGGTGATAAAGAAACTGATAATCTTCAATACGAAGGTTTATCTGGTGTGTTAAGTGGTTCTCAAAAACTTTTTGTTCATGTTAATGATGAGAAAGGTATTACAGATGCTGTTGAATTTGCAAATAGCCTTAAACTAAACATTGTTATTGTTGGAGGCTACCAGGCTTATAAGGTTGGCAGCTTACTAAAACAGCACAATATACCTGTAATTTTAAATCGTGTACATAGTAGACCTAATAGCGATGATGAAGATTATGATTTACCTTTCAAGGTTGCAAGACTTTTAGTTGAACAAGGTGTTTTGGTTGGTTTACAAGCCAATGGTGATATGGAACGTATGAATTCCAGAAACCTGCCATTCTATGCCGGAACCTGTGTTGCTTATGGATTGGATAAGGAAGACGCTTTAAAGCTCATTACATCAAATACCGCTAAAATTTTAGGCATTGATGATTTTTGCGGTACGCTTGAAGTTGGCAAAGACGCTACCCTTTTTATTAGTGAAGGTGACGCTTTGGATATGCGAACAAATATTCTGACTAAAGCTTTTATTCAAGGACGCAATATTAGTTTGGAAACCCATCAAACAGAACTGGCAAAACGGTATTCTGATAAATACAAAAACCAATAACAAAAAAAAAGCCTCAATTAATTTGAGGCTTTTTAATTATTCTATAATTAGTTTTTCAGTAGTTGAAAAGGATTCGCCTTTCAACTGAATAAAATACAACCCACTTTTTAGTTGTGAAAGATCAAGTGAAAAGCTTCTGGAATCCAAACCATACTCTTCATCCAATACCAATTTACCTTGCAAATTAAATATTGATACTGATATAGAGTTGTTTATAGCACTATTAAATTGAATGTTTACAATATCTTTGGTAGGATTTGGATATATAAGATAATTGGTTGCACTATAATTTTCAACGCTTAAAGTAACAACGCTTTCCAGATAATCTGGTATACCATTGGTATTGGTATCATCATCAGTTGGGTCTCCATTATTGTTATAATCTTCATCAATAGTCAATAGACCATCTCCATCATCATCATCGTCTAGATAGTTTTCTATTAAATCGCCATCGGTATCCACAAAATCATGCATGGTTCTTCCTTCATTTATATTTATTTCAACCGAAGTAGGTACACTATCTCCATCATCATCTGTGTCTAGGTAATTAGGAATGGTATCGTCATCTGTGTCATCATCATCTAAATTTCCATTGTCATTTATATCTTCCTCTGAATCTATGACACCGTCATCATCGGAATCTAAACAATCAACAGCAATGAGTTCTAACTCTACAATGTTATAACAACCATTAACTAAATCTTCTCCCCTAACATATAGTATTTGATTAGCTACAGAGTTAACGTAGGTAAGAGAGAGTGCGTTAATATTGTTTATTGCATCGCTGTAAGTTTCATGAAAAGTAAGTGTGACATCGACGGTACCATTAAGAATTTCCATAACTTTAGAACTTAAATCAAACTCTGTAAAGCCAACATCCATACAGGCTTCTAAAGGTGATGGCTCAACAATATCAATATAAGCTACCGTAAAGCATACAATGCTCGAAACAGTATTAGAACCTGAAAGTGTATATTCTACACAATACGTCTCACCAGGAATACCATTAGTAACTACACCAGTTATTGGATCAATTGTTACTGCATCACTGGGTGTTGGGTTAAATGTAAACGTCCCTCCAATATCACCTGTAATTGTTGCTACAGCACCATCGCAGGTTGGTGTCATATAAAATGAAGGATCAGCACAAGAAAAAATGAGTTCATAGGTTTGAAAAGCCAATACCGCATGAGTCGTTGAATTTAAAGGCTCTGCTCTCATAAATATGGCTTGTGCGTTTGTACCTTCAAATGTTTCTGGATTAGCTATGGGGTTTGCCCCTGTATCAGCATCTTGTTGGGTTAAATGATGGGTTGGTGCATAATAATCATTATTATCAGCATTAATCATACAATACGGATAGACATCATCCAAAACTGTAAGATCAAAAATGGCTAATCCATCAGTATTGTCATCACAAGCTAATAATTCCGTAATACCACATGGTGTTTGTGCATAAACAGTATTTAGAAAAGAAAATAGAATTAATATCAGAAAAAGTAATTTTTGTTTCATATTGCCATAACTTTGCGTTAAAGATAACAAAAGAATTGGAGCAACTTAAACAAATACAAAGCATACAAAACCCCTTTATCAAAAAACTGGTTCAACTCAAAGAGAAATCTCGTGATAGAAAAAAAACCAGAAAATTTATTATAGAAGGAAAAAGAGAACTTTCATTAGCTATAAAAAGTGGTTATGATATTGAAACTATCCTTTTTTATCCCGAATTGTTTTCTACTACTGAAGCAAAATCTTTATCCCAAAATGGAATAGCCATTATTGAGATTTCTTTTGAAGTTTTTCAAAAGTTGGCTCACCGTGATACAACCGAAGGTGTTTTGGCTGTCGCCAAAACTAAAGAGCATAGTATTAATAATTTATCTTTCATCTCCAAAAACCCGTTAATATTGGTTGCTGAAGCTCCTGAAAAACCTGGTAATATAGGTGCCTTGCTACGCACTGCAGATGCTGCAAATTTAGATGCGGTGATTATTGCCAACCCTAAAACCGATTTATACAATCCTAACATTATACGGTCTAGTGTTGGCTGCATATTTACGAATCAAATTGCTACGGGAACAACCTCTGAAATTATTCAGTTTTTAAAGTCAAACAACATATCTATTTATTGTGCGGCTCTACAAGCTTCAGTTAATTATCACACACAAAATTACACAAAACCTTCTGCAATAGTTGTTGGCACAGAAGCCACAGGATTGAGTCAAGAATGGCGTGACGCTTCCAATCAAAATATCATTATACCTATGCAAGGTGAAATAGACTCCATGAATGTATCAGTTGCTGCGGGAATTCTTATTTTTGAAGCCAAAAGACAACGTGATTTTAAATAACATAATGACAGCTACTTCCTTATTCTGGATCATTACAGCCATTATCATTATCAATTTTATTATTGATAAAATATTGGACGCACTCAACGCCAAACATTTTAATGATGATTTACCTAAAGACATCAACGATGTCTATGATGCCGATGCGTATAAAAAATCACAAAGCTACAAGCTAACCAATTATAGATTTGGTATTATTACCTCTACGTTTTCGCTGCTTTTAACACTTGCTTTTTTGTTTTTAGATGGCTTTGAATATGTGGATAATATAGCTAGAAGTTATTCAAGCAATCCAATAATAATTGCTTTAATTTTCTTTGGAATTATTATGATTGGCAGCGACATTCTTACCTTACCTTTTTCCTATTATAAAACATTTGTAATTGAGGAAAAATTTGGGTTTAATAAAACCACAAAAAAAACATTCGTTCTAGACAAAATAAAAGGCTGGATAATGATGGCTGTTCTAGGTGGTGGAATTCTGGCTCTAATCATCTGGTTTTATCAATTAACAAAAGTCAATTTTTGGTTATATGCTTGGGGAACCGTTGCTGTATTTACCTTGTTTATGAATATGTTCTATTCACGATTGATTGTGCCTTTATTCAACAAACAAGTACCTTTAGAAGCGAGTTCTTTACGCGACAAAATTTCGGCTTATGCTGAAACAGTTGGTTTTAAGCTAAATAAAATTTTTGTTATTGATGGCTCTAAACGCAGCACAAAAGCCAATGCCTATTTTTCTGGCTTTGGTAGCGAAAAACGGGTAACACTTTTTGACACATTAATAAACGATTTGGACGAAGATGAAATTGTAGCAGTATTGGCTCATGAAGTAGGCCATTATAAGAAGAAGCACATTATTTTCAATCTAGTGGCTTCGGTGTTATTAACTGGACTCACCCTATATATACTTTCTGTTTTTATATCCAATCCACTTCTATCCAATGCTTTGGGTGTAGAAATACCCAGTTTTCATGTTGGACTAATAGCATTTGGATTATTGTATTCGCCAATTTCTGAAATAACTGGATTAATTATGAATGGATTCTCCAGAAAGTTTGAGTATCAGGCAGACAATTATGCCAAAGCGACCTACAAAGCAGAGCCATTGATTACATCGCTTAAAAAACTTTCTAAAAATAGTTTAAGTAATTTAACGCCACATCCTGCTTATGTGTTTATGCACTATTCGCATCCAACACTATTAAGTAGAATAAAAAATTTAAAAGGCTAACTGAAGGAGTTATTTTTTTCTTTGAGCCTTAGGAGGCATAGTTCCAAACACTTTGTCCCAAAATGTATTAGACACTCCAAATGCTTTGTCAGGATATTGATAATGGTGCAAACTATGATGCATCCATAAATTTTTAAAACGTTTTGGCGGTCTCATAACGTGGGTTGCTCTATGAACAAACGAATACATTAAATACCCTACAAAGAAACCAGGAAAAAAGCCATAAACCAACTGTGTATAGCCTGCAATCCAAAAAATCAAAAAGAAAAACCCAAATAATATAGATGCTAAAATTAATCCAGGTACTGGAGGCATAAGCAAACGCTCTTCGTCTTTTGGATAGTGATGGTGGGCACCATGCATGATAAAATGAAAGCGTTGAGACCATTTAGCTTCGGTTACCCAATGAAACACATAACGGTGTAACATATATTCGGCAAACGTCCAAAAAAACAATCCTACAATAAATAAACCAACAAATTGCAGAACGCTTAATCCCATAACTTCAATAGCCACATAACCTAATATCAAATTAGTTAGGCCATAAACAATAATATTAGATATAGGATCGGTCTTGGTCAAACTTTCCAAAAATGGGTTTTTAAAAATTTGTGCCTGACCAGCTTGAAATTCTGTCGTTACTCGTGGTTTCATAATTTCTTTTATTTAGATTTGGACTAAATGTTTTGCAAAATTACCTAATTTTATATAAATAATGAATTTTTGAAGTTATTTCCTTTTAACTACCATAACCAAATGTCTGTTTTACCATGAGAATGTTGAAATTAATTTGGGATTTTAGAGGTCCCTATGCTGAAAAGACAGCTGAACATCATGAAATTCACTTGAAGGATTATATAAAAACAGAACAATTAAATTTGAATATTACTGGCTTTCAAACCATTAACGATATGCATGCTATTGCATTTATGGTTGTACCAGAAAATATTATGAAACCTATTCGCGATGCTTTAAAACCACATCGCGGACAATTATATCAAGAATAAATATGATAGCAACAGCAATTATTTTCGTCATTTTAGGAATTTTGATAAAACATGGGAAATTTTATAACCTTATTGCAGGCTACAACACCATGTCTAAAGAAGAGCAAGCAACTTACAACATTGAGAAAATAGCTACTCTATTTAGAAATGTCATGTTTGCTATGGCCTTGTTAATTATTCTTGGCTATATACTATCAAAACAATTAGAAAACGAACAGATAAGCTTCTATGCCATCATAATGGTGAGCATTATAGGTATTCCGTATCTCCTAATTAAATCAAATTCTAAAGCTTACAAGAACAATAATTCCAATTAACGGGAATAGTTTGGTGATTCTTTCGTAATGGTCACGTCATGTGGGTGACTTTCGTTTATTCCTGAAGCCGTTATTTTTACAAATTGACCAGTTTCCTTAAGCGTTTCAATATCTTTAGCACCACAGTAACCCATACCAGCACGTAAACCACCTACAAACTGATGGATACTTTCATTTAATTCGCCTTTATAAGGTACACGACCCACTATTCCTTCTGGAACCAATTTCTTGATATCATCTTCTACATCTTGGAAATAACGATCCTTACTACCTTGTTTCATAGCTTCAACCGATCCCATGCCACGGTAGGATTTGAATTTTCTACCTTCATATATTATAGTCTCTCCTGGTGATTCTTTAGTACCTGCCAATAACGATCCTAACATCACACAATCAGCTCCTGCAGCAATTGCTTTAGGAATATCGCCTGTATAACGAATTCCGCCATCGGCAATAACAGGAACACCAGAACCTTTTATGGCCGCTGCTACTTCTAAAACAGCAGAAAACTGTGGAAATCCAACACCCGCAACAACTCGAGTAGTACAAATAGAACCGGGTCCAATACCTACTTTTACAGCATCAGCCCCAGCTTCAACCAAATATCTGGCAGCTGTACCTGTAGCAATATTACCAACTATAACATCTAAATTGGGGAATTTAGATTTCACATCCTTTAATACATTTACCACACCTTTAGTATGACCATGAGCGGTATCAATTATTATAGCATCTACTCCTGCATTAACCAAAGCTTCAGCCCGGTCTACTGCATCTCCAGTTACACCAATGGCAGCAGCAACCCTTAAACGGCCAAAAGCATCTTTATTGGCATTCGGTTTTTGAGTTAATTTAGTTATATCTCTAAAAGTAATTAAACCTATAAGTTTATAATTATCATCAACCACAGGTAATTTTTCAATTTTATTCTCTTGTAGAATATCTTCAGCATCCACGAGCGATGTTCCTTGACCAGCTGTAACCAAATTTTCAGAGGTCATAACCTCCACTATTGGCCGGTTATTATTTTTTTCAAAACGTAAATCACGATTGGTAACAATACCCTTTAAAACACCATTTTCATCCACAATAGGAATACCTCCAATACTATGTTCTGCCATGTTTTCTTTAGCATCGCGAACTATAGCTGTTAAGGGTAATGTAACCGGATCGATTATCATACCACTTTCTGCACGCTTTACTTTTCTAACTTTAGAGGCCTGTTCTTCAACAGTCATGTTTTTGTGTAAAACGCCAATACCGCCTTCCTGTGCCATGGCTATTGCCATTTTACTTTCGGTAACCGTATCCATAGCAGCAGAGACTATAGGTACATTGATAGTAATGTTTTTTGTGAATTTAGTTTGAATATTGACTTCGCGAGGTAAGACTTCAGAAAAAGCAGGAACTAAAAGGACATCGTCATAAGTTAAACCTTCTCCAACAATTTTGTTTTGATGTGCGATCATGATGCAATTACAGTTATAATTGCGTGCAAATATACGATTTTAATATGGATTTCTATTTTAATAGTATGTTAATAACATATTATGTCATTTTAAGAAAGGTTATAGCTAAAACTAGTCGCATTTTCAGTCAATATAACAACTCAAAAAAAATTAACATTTGATAGCACATTAATAACCAAACAATTACATTTTTTTATTTTTATTTATTCTAAATAAACTTGCGAGAAGTAATTTTTGCTACTACTTTTGCAGCCGTTAAATTAATCCTATTTATAATAAGTCTAAATAAAAATGAAATACTATTTATCACTATTTACAGTACTTTTAAGTTTATCTATAGTCGCTCAAAATGAAAAACCGCTCGATTCGGTTCAAGATTTAAGTGAAGTTATAATTTCTACAAACGTTATCTTTGGAAACAAATATGTGGCAAAAAATCGAACAGGTTCTGCCTACTACATTTCTCCTGAAGAATTAGCAAAATTTAATTACACAGATATTAACCGTGTATTAAGAACTGTTCCTGGAGTAAATATTTATGAAGAAGATGGTTATGGATTACGACCAAACATTAGTCTACGTGGAACGTCACCAGAACGTAGTGCCAAAATTTCTATTATGGAAGATGGCGTTTTAATTGCGCCAGCTCCCTATAGTGCCCCAGCTGCTTATTACTTCCCTTCTATTGCGAGAATGGAGGCCATAGAAATATTAAAAGGAAGTAGCCAGGTGCAATATGGGCCATTTACAACTGGTGGAGCCATTAATATGGTTTCGACTCAAATACCAGATTCATTTTACGGTAAAGTTTTTGGTAGTTATGGAACCTTTAACACAGGACAATTTCAGGCTAAAATTGGTGACAGTAAAGAAAATTTCGGTTATATGGTAGAATACTTGAACTATAATTCCGATGGTTTTAAAAATCTGTTGGACAACCAAAATACAGGTTTTGACAAAAATGATGTAGTTGCAAAATTTAGAGTAAACTCAAGTCATGATGCCAAAACTAAACAAGCATTAGAGTTTAAGTTTCAATATTCAGACGAAACTTCTAATGAAACCTATCTAGGGTTAACTGATGAGGATTTTGAAACCAGTCCGTTTGATAGATATGCTTCTTCCCAAGTTGATAGAATGAATACTGAACATATTCAATTTATGGCAACCCATAGCCTAGACTTCACACCTGATTTTAGAATTACGACAACAGGATATTATAACAGATTTCAACGCAACTGGTACAAATTAAATGATGTGACGTTAAATGGTGACCGTGTTGGAATTGCCAATATTGTCAGTAATCCAGAAACGTATGCTGATTATATGCAAATAGTAAGAGGTGAAATAAACTCTCCAGACGATGCGTTGCGAGTAAAAGCCAATAACAGGTTATACCATTCAAAAGGTATTCAAACTAAATTGGATTATCATTACAAAGGCGACAATACATTTCACGATATTGAAGTTGGATTAAGGTATCACTACGATGAGGAAGATCGTTTTCAATGGGTAGATAATTACAAAATAAATATTGAAGGGTTAATGACCATGACCACAGCTGGAACACCTGGAACTGATGCTAACAGAGTTAGTGCAGCCAAAGCATTTGCAGCCTATGCCATGTACAAATTCAGATATAATAAATTAACTGTAACACCAGGTCTACGTTATGAAAATATTATTCTTAATCGAGATGATTATGGTAAAAATGATGTGAACCGTTCTGGTCTAAATTTAGCCTCTCTTGAGAATAAAGTTGATGTCTTTATTCCTGGAATTGGATTTAGCTATAAGTTTAATAACATGACATCCATTTTTGGTGGTGTGCATAAAGGATTTTCTCCACCTAGTAATCAGGATGGGCAAAAACCAGAAGAAAGTATTAATTACGAATTCGGTTCAAGGTTTGCAGTTGATGGTCTAACAGGTGAAGTTGCAGTTTTCTTTAATGATTACAGCAATCTATTAGGCAGTGATTTAGCTGCAACTGGTGGAACAGGATCATTAGAACAATTCAATGCAGGAGAAGTTAATGTTGCTGGTCTTGAAGCATTGTTAAACTACGATTTGCTTTCCAATAACGAGAAATTTGCTCTGCCAATTTCATTTGGCTATACTTACACAAACGCTGAATTTCAAAATAGCTTTGGAAGCGATGATGATCTATGGGGCGAAGTTCAAGAAGGTGACAAATTACCTTACATTCCAGAACATCAATTTAACCTGATGGTGTCTTTAGAACACAAAAAATATGAGATAAATGCCAGTGGGCGCTATTTGGGAGAATTTAGAACAATGGCTGGAACTGGTGCCATACCAGAAAACGAAAAAGTTGATTCAAATTTTGTATTAGATTTTTCAGCAAAATACCATTTTAATGATCACTTTAGTTTAACTGGAAATATAATTAATGCCTTAGATACTACCTATGCCGTTTCGAGAGTACCTGCTGGCTTGAGACCAGGTATGCCTTTTGCAGCTAACGCAGGATTAGAGTTTAGGTTTTAAAACTATGAATTAGTCTAAATTTATAAAGCTACTTGATTCAAGTAGCTTTTTTTATGATTAGTGAAATGCTGAAAATATTTTAGTGGCTTCGTTATAAGCACTCTCAAAACTCATAGCATTGAGGTCTGATTTCTTTTTTGTAGTGAAGTATGACAATAGCTTTTCAGTAGGCATATTACCTGTGAGTTCGTCCTTGGCCATTGGGCAGCCGCCAAAACCTTGTATTGCGCCATCAAAACGGTTACATCCAGCTTTATAGGCAGCATCAACTTTTTCAAACCAAGTAGAAGGTGTGGTATGTAAATGCGCTCCGAATTCTATTTCTGGGTATTTTGGAATTAAATTGGAAAACAAATAATCTATATTTTCAGGGTCTGAACTCCCAATGGTATCACTCAATGATAGAATCTTGACGCCCATATTACTCAAGCGCTCGGTCCACTCGCCTACTATATCCACATTCCAAGGATCACCGTATGGATTACCAAAGCCCATGGAAATATAAACCACCACTTCTTTATTCGATTTATCAGCTATCTCTAAAATTTCTTTCAAAGTTACAACCGATTGCGCAATGGTTTTATGGGTGTTACGCATCTGGAAATTTTCAGAAATTGAAAACGGATACCCTAAATAATCTATTTCACTGTGTTGTGAGGCATCACTAGCGCCCCTTGTATTAGCTATAATGGCCAAAAGTTTTGAGGTGGATTTAGATAAATCTAATTGCGCCAATACTTTTGCAGTATCAACCATCTGTGGAATAGCCCGAGGTGATACAAAGCTTCCAAAGTCAATAGTATCAAAGCCTACACGTAACAACGACTGAATGTATTGCACTTTTTTTTCAGTTGGAATAAAAGTCTTGATACCTTGCATGGCATCACGTGGACATTCAATGATTTTAATAGGTTTATTCATGAATTTCAAAGATAATAAAGATTGTCTTGTACGAAAACGTTTTCTTAAAAACTGATTGGATCAGGAAATAATAATTCCCCTAAAAAGCCAAACCAAATACCATATCCTAAAACACCACCAATAAAACCAGACACAATAAAAGTAAACCAATACTTTAAGGGAACAATCTTAAAAATGATATACATTGAAACAGCTAAACCTATTAACATGGTTAGTATAGGAACAACCCATTGGTTTAAGTCCAATGCACTTGATATTCTAAATTCATCACCGTAAAATTGAGTTGAACCAGAAATTAGTATTGTAAAAATTGCCATAACCGTATTAAAAACCTCACGTAAAATGAACAATCCCAGAAAAACCCCCAACCAGTCCAAAATTTTAAAATCACTACGTTGCTTTGATTTTCTAACATAGAGCATAAAAAGACCTATCAAACACATTAAAATAGTTTGTGCTGGTCCTCCAATGGTTATCCATAAATCATGAGCTTTGTTGTTTGGAAATTTACCTTGTATTTTGGCAACCAAATTATTGTAATGATCTAATTCGTTTTCATCTAGTTCTTCAAGATTTGTTATACCTTCATCTTGAAACTTTTGTTCCAATTGTTCTAATTCTACAACATATTTATCCTGCTTATAGCCTTTAGTCAAATGGTACATACTACCATAACTCAAATACGTTTCATAATCAAAATATTTAGCTACAGCAATATGACCGATTTCATGGGAAAGCGTGCCGACTATTGTAAAAACCACAAAAGTTAGTATTAGCCAAAAGGATATTTTTTTATTAATGCTAAACACAGTCACTAAATCAAAATTAAAATAGCAATACTTATAAACACTACTATTTGGAGCCACTTTAATACAAAACCAAGATTTTTATGCGATTTTATATAGTCTGATATTTTTCCTGCAAGTAAGGCTATAAATGAAAAAATGATTAAGGATACTGCCATGAAAACAAAACCTAAAACATAAAACTGAAGAACCGTACTTAATGTATCACTAAATAAAAACCCAGGGAAAAAAGCTAAAAAAAAAATCGTAACTTTTGGGTTTAGTACATTCATTATAAAGCCTTGTTTAAACAATTGTATTAAAGACTTCTTCGGAATATAACCATTCGACAAATGAATTGCGCTGCTACTTTTGTAAACCTTGTATGCTAAATACACCAAATATAACGCTCCTAGCAATTTGATGGCGAAAAACAATGTTTCACTTTCTCTGATTATCACGGAAACCCCAAATGCTAACAAGGTGGTATGAATAATGCAGCCAGAAATCAAACCTGCTGTAGTAGCCAAACCATATTTTGACCCATTTACAACGCTTTGTGTTAACACATAAATGTTATCTGGCCCAGGAGAAATAGCTAATGCTGAAGTAGCCAAAATAAATGATAATAGAATTTCTATGATTGATAGCTTTTAATTAAAACTCAAAAATAGGCAAAAAGAAATTGTAAGCAATTATTAATTAAACGACCTAATATTAAACAGTTTAGCTATGAAAACAACTACTTCAATCTTCTTATTACTAGCTTTAATGATTACGAATATTATATACTCACAATCTGTAGCTACTTACAATATAACGTTTACCAGCTCTTGGAATTCTACTGATCATGGTACGCTTCCAACCAATGCACATTGGTCCAGACTAGTTGGAGCCAATCACAATAATAATATTACATTTCTAGAAATGGGGCAATTGGCAACTCAAGGTATTGAAGATGTAGCCGAATTGGGTGACAATGCTGTTTTTATGGATGTTGAAGTACAGCAAGCCATTAATAATGGAAATGCCGAGCAGTATATTAATGGAAGCTCATTAGCTAATGCTACAGGCACTATTGAAATTATGGGTTTGGATGTAAGCGAAGATTATCCTCTCTTAACTTTAGTTTCTATGATTGCTCCGAGTCCAGATTGGATGATAGCCATAAACGGTATTAATTTAAGAGAAAATAATTCTTGGAAAAACAATATTTCTATTGATTTGTATCCTTATGATGCAGGTACAGATGATGGTATTAACTACACTTCTGGAAATGCCGATTCAAATCCTCAAGGTGTAATTACCAGTCTGGTTAATATTGGTCCTTTTAATGACCAAAAAATAGGAACACTTATCATTTCGCTTCAAGGTGTTTTAGGAGTAGACGAATTTCAAAGCGAGTCTGTTAAGTTATTTCCAAACCCTATGACAACAAATTTCAATATTGCTTCAGCTACTAATAATACAGTAACAGAAACTACTATTTACAATGTTTTAGGCAAACAAATTTTAGAGGTTAAAAACGCTAGTAATACTAAATTTCAAACCATTAATGTTGCTAATCTAAAAAAAGGTGTTTACCTCGTAAATATGAAATTTAAAAATGAAGAATCTGTTTTAAAAAAGATCATTATCCATTAATGATTGCTTTATTAATTTGCTTAATAAGGTTTGGCCCTTCATAAATAAAACCTGTATAAAGTTGTATTAAATCGGCTCCAGCATTAAACTTATCCATAGCGTCTTGAACCGAATGAATCCCTCCAACTCCTATTATAGGAAATGCTTTATTACTTTTTTCTGAAAGAAAACGAATGACTTCTGTAGAACGGTTTGTAAGTGGCTTACCACTCAAGCCTCCCATTTCTGTTCTATTGTCACTGGTTAATCCATCTCTTGAAATGGTAGTGTTTGTTGCAATAACACCATCAATTTTAGTGCCTTTAACAATATCTATAATATCTAGTAATTGTGAATCTGTTAGATCTGGTGCTATTTTCAATAAAATAGGTTTAGGATTTTGTTTTTCAGCATTTAAATCCTTTAGGGTCTGTAAAAGTTTAGTCAACGGTTCTTTGTCTTGTAGTTCACGAAGGTTAGGTGTATTGGGCGAACTTACATTAACCACAAAATAATCTACATAATCAAAAAGAGAATTAAAGCAAATTTTATAATCATCAACTGCTAGATCATTGGGTGTCAACTTATTTTTACCAATGTTTCCACCAATTAACACGCCTTTGTTTAGTTTAAGTCGTTCAACTGCTGCTTCAACTCCACCATTGTTAAAACCCATTCTATTTATAATTGCGGAATCTGATTGCAAACGAAATAAGCGTTTTTTTGGATTGCCAGACTGTGCTTTTGGTGTTAATGTCCCAATTTCTATAAACCCAAAGCCAAAATTTGAAAGTTCATTAAATAATTTCGCATCCTTATCAAAACCTGCAGCTAGACCTACTGGGTTTTTAAACTTTAATCCAAACAACTCCCGCTCTAATCGTTTATCATCAACTCGATACAAGCTATTTATAATACTAGAGACAAAAGGTAGCTTATTAAAAAAACGAATAGTTGAAAATGTGAAATGATGTATTTTCTCTGGATCGAAAAGAAAAAAAATGGGTCGGATAAGAAACTTATACATGTCTGGGTTTTAAATTGCAAAAATACAATTCTAATTTACCAATACTAGTCAAAACCTATTCTTTTTGCGTGTGTTTTATATACTTTTCTATCACCACTGCCGTTACAATTACCAAATAGAATTGCCCCATCATAGACAGAAAAATCGATCCTTTTTGGGCAATGTCTGAAACCGGTGCAATATCACCATAACCAATTGTCATAAGTGTTATATAGCTGAAATACATTAAGTCGTCTACATTAGCAGGTGTCATACCAAGTTCCTTTAGCCCAGAAAAAGACCCAGGATTAATCATTTCAATACAACAAAAAATAAAAAAACCAATAAGTCCAAGTGAAATGTAGCCACTCATTAAACCATAAATAACTGGTTTATTAACCGTTTTGGCATTCCATACTTGTGAAATTATTTCAACAGTAACTAAAGCATAAAACCCGAAATAAACAAAAAACCGAATATACTCTAGAATACGTTCATCAGATTTAGATATTAGTCTATAAAAGAAAACGAAAGATACAAGCACTAACATGCCGATTACAACTAAAGTTTGCTTTTTTCTTTTTTTAAATATCACCAATCCTGATGCAATATTAATTACAAAAAGAAGGGGCAAAACCACAGCCGTTAAAACTTGTTTAGGGAAAATTAAAGACCCAAACAAAATGGTAATTAAACTATAAAAGAATAATTCAAAGCGGTATTTAAATAATTTTTTTAAAATCATTGACTTAATCTTCCATCAGCGCGTCATTAAACGTATAGTCTTTATAATTTACTTTATACAGCACACTGTAAAAAGACGGAATAAATAATAACGTTATAAAAGTTCCGAATAATAATCCAACCATTATACTAACGGCCATACCTTCCCACATTTCACCGCCACTCAAATACAACGGAATTAAACCCAAAACAGTAGTAAATGTGGCTAACAGAATAGGTCTGAAACGTTGTAAGCAAGCTGCTATTATGGCATCTTGAATTGGCCGGTTCATTTCATGCTCTTCAATTTGCATTCTGTCTATTAACACAATAGCGTTATTAATAACAATTCCAGCTAACGAAATCACACCTAAAAATGGCATAAAACCAAATGGCTCTTGAAATATAAGAAGTCCAATTACAACACCAATAATTCCTAACGGAATTGTTGAAGCTACCATTATTGTCTTTCTTACCGAATTAAACTGAATAATTAACAGTAATATAATGATGAAGCCTGACAAAGGTAAATACCCAATTACAGCACCCATGTTTTCAGCCGTGTTTTCTGCATCTCCACCAAACTTATAAGTGTAACCTTCAGGCCAAGATTTGGACTCATTCTCTATCCAAGGTGTAATTTCTTTCATGATAGCAGAAGCATTTCCATCATCATTTAATTCACTAGAAACTATAATGGTTCTATCAATATCCAATCGTTTTATTTTAGCGTATTGCCATTCTGGAACAATAGTCGCCACTTGACTTAACGGTACACTTTTTCCCGTATTTTGAGCATAAATATTTAAGGTTTCTATTGAGGCCAATGATTGTTGCTGACTACCATCACTACGCATAAGAATTGGTATTGACTTATCGTCTTCTCGGTATTCTCCAGTTTGAAAACCATCTAAAACCGTTTGTAATGATGTAGCGATATCCTGATTGGAAACACCCGCTAAACGTGCCTTATTTTGATCGATATCCACTACAAACTTTTTACTTTTTGGTCCCCAATCATCTTTAACATTTTTGGTGCCCGTAATTTTTGATAATTTCTGTTTGGTTTGTTCTGATAAAGCCGCTAATACATCGGGATTATCTCCTGATATTTTCACCTCGATTGGTGTGCCTCCACCTCCTGAACCTAAAAGACTTACTTTAATATCTGCATCAGGAAAATTATTATAGCAATACTTATCTATTTTATTTACCAATTCATTATTGTAAATAGCATCTGAAACATTTACTAGCATATGCCCATAACTCGCATCGGGTTCGTCTGGTGTATAACCTAAATCATACGATTCGGGCCCTTTACCTACATAAGAGGACCAATCGGTAATACCATTTTCTCGTTTGGCATTTACTAATAATGAATCGCGCATGTAGACTTCTAATTCTTCAACTAATTCTTGGGTACGTTCTATACGAGTGCCCTGGGTAAGGTTTATATCTATAGTAATCATATTACGATCACTATCCGGGAAGAAAATAAAAGGAATCTTTGTAAATCCATAAAGTGATAAAACAAATAATCCTACAATTACTAAAAGTACAGTTACCTTAATTGATAAGGCTTTTAAAATCAAATCTTTGTAATACTCTTTAAGCTTATAAATCACTTTGTCAATCGCACTCGGTTCGCGTTCAGCCTTGGGCTTGATTTTTAAAAAGAGTACACAGAATAATGTTATTACTGTTAAAGCCAACAACCATGAGGATAATAATGCTAGAGAAATAACAACAAAAATCGGTCCTACAATATCTCCCATCGTAGATTCAGCTAAATAAAATGCTAAAAATGCTGCTGAAGTGGTTAAAGTAGAAATCAATAAAGGCGTGAATAATTCTGAACACGCATCAATAGCTGCATCTTTGGCTTTAGCACCATTTTCCATTTTCACCATAATGGTTTCGGCTACAACAATGGCATTATCCACCATCATGCCCAACGCCATAATTAATGCTGCAAGCGTTACTTGATTTAAGCCCATACTAATAACCCCCATAAGCATCAAGGTCATAATGGTAACAAGTGGAATTAAGCTGGCAATAATGGCACCTGTTCTTACACCCAAAAATATAAGCATAACCAAAAGCACAATTACTATAGACTGCATAAGGTTAACAATAAAATCGCTAATCTTAACATCTATATACGTATCTAGTGACGCTAGTCTTACAAGTTCTAAACCAACCGGAAGTTTTTTCTCCCAATCAGCCATAACTTTATTTACATCTTCACCTAATTTAATAACGTTAGCGCCTTCTTTTAAACTAACGTGCATAGAAATGGCTTCTTTGCCATTGACTTTTACGATTTGTGTAGGTGGATCAATATAGCCTTTAACGATGGTTGTTATATCGCCTAGATAAACCATTTGTGTACCATCGCCAACAGGAATTAATGTATTTTTAATGTCTTGAACAGAATTGAAGTTTCCTGTTGGTTCTAAAATAATACGTTCACTATCTAAATTAACTTGGCCACCCGAACTCAATATATTTGTTGCACCAATAGCTTGTTGCAGTTTTGAGGCCGAAAGACCGTATTCCTTTAATCGTGAATTATCAAATTCTACAAACACACGTTCATCCTGTACACCTCCCAATTCAACTTTGGCGGCAAAATCCAGTTTTATTAAATCGTCTTTAATATCGTCAACATACTCTTTTGCTTCAGCATAAGAATAACCATCTGATATAATACCAACAGCAATCCCAAAAACCTCTCCAATACCATCATCATCTAAAAAAGGAACAACATTAGACGGTAAACCTTCTATGGCTTCTAACTTTCGTCTCAACCTATCCCAAACTGCCTGAAGTTTTTCGGGTCTTACTTCATCTTTTAACTCGACAGTAACTATCGAAAGCCCAGCTCGTGATGTACTAGTAACTTCTTTTAATTCAGGTAGCTCCTGTGAAACCTTTTCAACCTTATCGGTTACGAGTAGCTCAACACGTTCTGGACTGGCTCCTGGAAAATTGGTTACAATATTGGCAACACGTACAGTATAAGGCGGCATACTATCTCGTGACAAGCCTTGGTATAGGACTATACCCATTAGTACGATAGTAGTTAAAACGGTAAACGTAATTCTGTTGCGCTCTATTGAAAACTTGGCTAAATTCATGTATTGCGCTTAATTTAATTTAACTTTTTGTCCATCTAAAAGTGTTTGAAGTCCCGCAGTGGCAATTTTTTGTCCCTCTTCCAACCCAGAGTCAATTTCAAAGCCTTCTGAAGTCAATTCGCCAATTTCAATAGGTTGTCGTTTAATAACATAGTTTCCTTCTGAACCATCTATTACAAATACAAAGCGGCTATCACCATCTTCACCAACACTTACCGGTGGTATTACCAATTTACGTTCTTCACTTTGGCTAGTGACAAATTCAAAAGTAACACTAGCGGCCATACCACTTTTTATTTGCTCATCATCATCAAGAACAGTCACACGAATTGGGTAAGTAGATGTATTACTATCTAATGCTGGAGCAACTTCGGTTACCTCACCATTATATTGTTTATTACCAATAGCTGTAAAAGACACTTTAACTTTCATGCCTTTGTACACATTATTAATAACGCTTTCTGGAAGCCCAATTTCAATTTCAATTGCAGATCCTGCATTTAGGACACCAATAGTTTGCCCTGGTGAAACATTCTCATCAACTTCTGCAACAACTGAAGCTATAACACCTTCTTCTGGGGCATATAAATATCCAAATTGAATTTGATCTTGTTGAATAGCTACACTACGCTTAGCCGATTCAAAACTTGCAACAGCCGTACGATAAGAGTTTTTAGCAGATTCATAATCACTTAAAGAAGAACTTCCTTTTTCGTAAAGGGTTCTAACCCGATTTAAATTTAATTTAGCGGTATTCATTTGGGATTCAGCACTATTTTTAGATTCAACTGAACTCTCATAATTTAATCGAGCCTGTACATTATCGAGTTGAGCCAATAAATCGCCTTTTTTAACTTTCTGTCCCAATTTCATATCAAGCATCACAATAATACCTGTATTTCTAAAACTTAAATTGATAATCTTCTCGGTTTTTGCCGTACCACTAAAATGTCTAATCTTATCAGCACCTGCATATTTTACTTCTGTATACTTTACGGGGCGCAACACCTCTTGCTTTGGTGCTTCCTTTTTGCCACAGGCAGCAAATAAACCAAGTATTAAAAAGGGGAATAATTTATAGTATTTGTTTAAAATCATAAGTTTTATATTTAATCTTCTATACTAGCTTTAAATTCTAAAAAACGAGCTATAAAAGCATTGCGATCGTCTGTAGATTCCAGCAAAAAGAAGTTTCCTATATAGCGTTCTAATGTTAGCATAGCTAACAAGTAATTGTATGTTGCATTACTACTGGCCAATTGCGCCTGTAAGTAATTGTTTTGGGCATCCAACAGTTGGATGATATTAACTGCGCCATTTTCATAAGATGTCTGGGTTAATTCCAAAACTTCTTTTGCAGTTTCCTCAAATACTTTAGATAACTCAATATTTGTAATTTGGTTGATAACTTCCAATACAGCATCATTAATATTTTTTTCAATCTGAAGCTTTAGGTTCTCTGTTGAAAATTGAATTTGCTCTTTTTGAATTGTGGCAATTTGCTTATTGATATTTTGTTTATTCTGATTAAATATGGGTAAGCTTAAATTTACACCAACATTATAATAGCCATCTGGTGGTGTAGTTAAAAATGGTGGAAATGTACTTCCTGCTCCACTTCGTGAAAACACATGGTTATATTGACCTTGTAGTGCTACAGTGGGTAAAAACCGCCCTGGACCAAACAATTTTTCACTCCGTTCGGTAGCTATTAAATTGTAATCTAAGAACTTCAATTCCGGAGAGTTGTTAAGCGCTTCCTGAATTAAGAATTGAATAAACGGCCTACGCTCCAAAGGATCGTTTAATAAATCGTTAAAGGCATGGTAATCATATTCTTCAAAAATACCAGAATCCAATTCCGCATCATCAACATCAATAACCAAGCTTATAGGATTATTAAGCAATTGATTTAACACGTAATAACCTTGATTTAACTGGTTAAACGACTCTACATTATCCTGCATATTTTGTACCAGCTCACTTCTAAAACGCAATACATCTGATTTTCCAGATTGTCCAGCATCATAGTTTTGAGCAGCAATCTGTAGGTTGCGTTTGGTTAAATTTAAGTTCTTACTTTGTATTTTGTAATTGGCTTTAAGTATTAAGGCATTAAAATAAGCCGTAACGGATTCAAAAACAATATTTAACTGCTCGCGATTATAATCTTCTTGTTGCGCTTGTTGCAAGGCAGTTTGTATGCCAATATTAGCATTTGCGGCTTCAGAGAATATAGTTTGCGACAGGGTTATATTTCCTGCGGTCAACACTTCTGGATTTTGACCGTTGGTTGCAGCCGCAAATTCAGGGTCGGTATAATTTGCAGAAGCTGAAGCAAATACATCTGGCAAATAATCACTTTTAGCAAACTTGGTATCTTCTTCAGAAACCAACACATCTTGCTGCAACTCTTTAAGTGTTAAGTTTTCCGCAATTACCTCTGTCATTACACTTACTAAATCGTAGCGTTTATCTGCATCTATATCTGAAGCATCTCCAACAAAATTTGTTGTTGCTATTAAGCTATACTTTAAGGGTACACCAATACGTTGGGCAGTATTAAAGTTAATAGTAAGGCTTTTATTTACAGTGAGTAAAGATGAGGATTCACTGGGTACATCATCAACCACAACCGATTCGACACTTAAGGCAATACGCCTAAAAAACTGATCGATTTGAGATTGATCATTGTTAGTCGCTAAAAGACCATTTTCAACATCACGAATTTGAGTTGTGGTAAACGAAGGAATTTTTTTAGCTATCAGCGCATTTGCAATATTTTTTATTTCATCTTCAGTAAGGTATAGTCCTCCAATAAAATATACGGCCTCTTGACCCTCTAACGCATTAATAACATCTTGAGCAGTATCAAACGGTAGCAACGTTAATTCCAGTTCTAAATCTGATGATAACTTTGCTAAAATTTCAGAAACAGGGCTGTATTGTATAGCACCACGTTCCATTAAAACACCAACACTCTTACAGCCAACCAGTTCTTTAAATATGCGTAAATCTTCCTCATAGGAAAGTGGCGTTACTATAGATGTGAAATTTTCAACATTAATTTTTTGAGCTCTTGTAGTCTCAATGAAATCTTTATTCACGGTCCCAAAAAGAATAGTAGGTATTGGATAAGCCTCCCGTTCCGTTAAAACTTTATTAGTGGTTGCACCGTAGGCAATAACAATATCCACTTCTGAAACCAGTGTGTTATATTGCTCTTTAGCCAGATTGGGATTAAAATTATTTACATACCTACTGTTGGAAGGAAAAACAACCGTTGCATCTTCACCAACAACAGCTATAATTTCTTCCTGTAAGTCATCTATTAATACATTAATTCGGTCATTGGCTTTATCCAATAAAAAACCAATTTTATAAGTTTTGTCTTGTGATAAGGCTGAAAAATTAACTGTCAAAAAAAAACCAATGAGTAATAAATAGCGCATTAAAAGGAAATTATATAAGCTAAAGTAATTTTATTTTAAATGTAATCAAAGCACACAATAAATTAAATTACAAGAATTTATAGTTTAATATCCCGAATGATATTTTTATTTTTGACGAAAATAACTAGCCATGATAGACAAAAACCACATTATAAATAGATTTACAAGTTACGTAACCGTTGATACAGAATCCGATCCTGAATCTGAAACTACACCAAGTACTGAAAAACAATGGGATTTAGCCAATACCTTGGTTGATGAATTGAAATCAATAGGATTAACCGATGTTACTATAGACGAAAACGCCTATATCATGGCAACACTACCAAGCAATGTGGATCATGATGTTCCTACCATTGGGTTTATATCGCACTTTGACACAAGCCCTGATTTTACAGGTGCCAACGTAAAACCTCAAATCGTAGAAAACTACGATGGCAAAGATATTGTTTTAAATGAAGCTGAAAATATTGTGCTTTCTCCTGACTATTTTGAAGATTTACTCATGTATAAAGGTCAGACCTTAATCACTACTGATGGCACTACGCTTTTAGGCGCTGATGATAAGGCAGGTATATGTGAAATTATCTCGGCAATGGAATACTTAATACAGCATCCAGAAATAAAACATGGAACCATTCGTGTAGGTTTTACCCCTGACGAAGAAATTGGTCGTGGCGCTCATAAATTTGATGTTGAAAAGTTTGCAGCCGATTGGGCTTATACTATGGATGGTAGTCAAGTAGGCGAATTGGAATACGAAAACTTTAACGCTGCTGGAGCTGTTGTAAAAGTAAAGGGTAAAATTGTTCATCCTGGTTACGCCAAAGGTAAAATGGTAAACTCCATGTACATTGCTACAGAATACATCAATTCTTTACCACGAATGGAAACACCAGAACATACCGAAGGCTATCAAGGCTTTTTCCATTTACACAATATGAAAGGAGCTGTTGAAGAAACCGTTTTACAATATATTATTCGCGACCACGACAAAGGGCATTTTGAAGCACGAAAAGAAGTCATGCAAAAGTTGGCCAACGAGCTTAACGAACAATATGGACGAGAAGTTATAACCCTAGAAATTACAGACCAATATTTCAATATGAAAGAAAAGGTTGAGCCCGTAATGCATATTGTAGATATAGCCGAAGAAGCCATGAAACAACTGAACATTAAACCGCTTATAAAACCCATTCGTGGTGGTACAGATGGTTCACAATTAAGCTATATGGGCTTACCTTGTCCTAATATTTTTGCTGGTGGCCATAACTTTCACGGACGTTATGAATATGTACCAGTAGAAAGCATCATAAAAGCCACAGAGGTTATATGTAAGATTGCGGAATTGACGGCTAAAAAACATGAAGCCTAGGCGGTTGACTTTAGGAAAAAAATATTCGAACTTGGTTTAACTGTTGTTTTAGTGCGTTTGAAATCGAAATAATGAAAGTAATACATTGGACACCAAAAGAAAATAAAAGTCAAATTTTAGAAAAAGGAATTCTAATAACTGATACTTGGATTTCGTGTGCAATTCTTACACCATTTAAAAACTTAAATCGCTGGTGGCTTGACTTTTTGCTGAATGATAAAGAATATATAGGAATGATATTTGAATTAGAAAGAAATGATTTCCCTTTAGTTCATGGCCATTGGTGTATTGATACAAAAACAGAATATAATGAAGATTTTGAAGTCATATCAAAAAAAAGATATGATCTGAACGAAATATTATATAGTAATCCGCAATTTGTATTTAATGATTTCAAGGAATTAAAGCAAAATTATGAACAGACAATAATTTGGCGAATAGGAAATACAATAGATGACTCCAGTTATTTAGATAAAGACGGAATTTATAAATCAGATGATAGAAAAATTATCGCATCAGGATTGAAATTGATAAAATCAAATCCTAAAAAGGCTGAAAAGGATTTTTTTGATAATCCTGACTTTATGGAATTTGTTTTTGAAGACTATGAAATTCTGTTATTCAAAGATATAAAGCCTTGCAGAATTGAAAAAGTGATTCAAATGAATTCAAACTATTCATATGATGACTTAATAAATGAAATAAAAACGCACTACAACAAGACGCATAATTAATTGCGGCTGAATTTCCTCGCCGGAAATTCAATCTTATTAATTATCTTTCCACAACAATGGAAAATGACTCCCGTACTTTTCCTGCAAAAAACCATACAAAAATACGTTAAACGAATTATGAAAAAAGTCACATCTGTAGAAGAATATGTAGAAAACAACAGTCATTTTGGAGAAGCCTTAACGCTTTTGCGTGATATTATTACCAAAACCGAATTAGAAGAAACCCTAAAATGGAGCGCACCTGTATATGTGCTTAATGGCAAAAATGTGGTGGGTTTAGGTGCCTTTAAAAACCATTTTGGTATTTGGTTTTTTAATGGTGTGTTTCTCAAGGATGAAAAGAACTTACTGGTAAATGCCCAAGAAGGCAAAACCAAAGCCTTACGCCAAATGCGCTTTGAAAGTATTGAGGATATAGATCAAGCGGCTGTGCTGGCTTACGTTAAAGAAGCCATTGAAAACCAAAAACTAGGTAAAGAAATAAAACCTGAGCGAAAAGGCAAAAATGTGACTATTCCCAATGAGCTAAAAATACTTTTTAAAAGTCAGCCTGGTGTCCACAAGAGTTTTAAGGCCTTAACTCCTGGCAAACAACGTGAGTACTGTGAACACATAGAATCTGCCAAACGTGAGGCTACCAAACTATCACGGATAGAAAAAATTACGCCTATGATTTTACAAGGTGTTGGCTTGCATGACAAATACAAAAACTGCTAGTTATTAATAGATTCCGCATCAAGTGCGGAATGACAAAAAATAAAAAAAACTCCGAAGGCGACTTCGGAGTTTTTTGTAATATATTTTAAAACTATATTATTTAGCTGGTGTATTTAATTTCTTGCTCATTTCCATAGAAATGGCCGATTTATCAAACTTAATTTTACCTGCTAGAGTTTCAATAACACAACTGCCATCTTTGTCATTAAGTTCAACAACCTTACCATGCATACCGCTTTTGGTAATCACTTTGTCGCCCTTCTTTAACTCGGCTGCGAATTTTTTTTCTTGCTTTTGACGTTTCATCTGTGGTGCTATCATGAAAAAATACACGACAACAAACATTAAAATAAACGGCAAAAATGTACTTAAACCACCTTCTCCCATGAATTACTTAACTTGTGGGATAGTAGCTTTAGCTGGTGTAACTGCGTCAGGGTCTGGTTTAACGAAAGCTGTAATTTTTACAGTCTCTTTACCTTTTTCTGTATTGGCTGTTACAGTAACTGTTTTAGATACTTTATTTTTACCAGATCCATTAAATTTTACAGTAAAGCTACCGCTATCTCCAGGAGCTAAAGGCTCTTTACTCCAATCTTGAGGCACAGTACAACCACATGAACTCTTAATATCTGTAATTACCAAAGGGGCATCACCAGTGTTAGTGTACGAAAAAACAGTTTCTACAGCTGTTTTAGCTTCAATTTCACCAAAATCATGCTCTGTCTTATCAAATGTAATCACAGGGAATTTTGATGAGTTAGCATCTCTTTCAGCAGCCTCTGCTACATTTTTTTCATCAATTTTTTGTGTGGCATCTTCTTTACAAGATGTGAATGCAATCATGCATAGTGCACTTAATCCTAATATTATTTTTTTCATAATAAAAAATTTTTGTTTGGGGCGTAAATGTAGTAATTATTTCTAATTACATCAACCCACGACCGGTTTTATTTAACGTATTGGCTTCTTGATACTCTTTAACCAAATTATCTAGAATACCATTTATAAAAATACTACTCTTTGGTGTTGAGTACTCTTTAGCGATTTCCAAATACTCGTTTATGGTTACCTTTACTGGTATAGACGGAAAGTTTTTAAGCTCACATATTGCCATTTGCAACAACACCTGATCAATATTGGCTATACGATCGGCTTCCCAGTTTTTTGTTTTCTCTCCAATTTCAGAGTTTAGCTCATTTTGGTTTAAAATGGTCTTCTTAAACAGGTCTAGTGCAAACTCACGGTCATCAATATCTTTAAATAATTCTGGTAGCATGTGCCTATCTGAAGCGTTTGGCTTAAGCTTACGCAACAGTTTTACTATGGTAGTATTTATAACCGGTAGATCGTCTATCCATGTTAAGTTCTGATCTTCTAAGTAATCATACAACTTATCGTTAGGCGCTATAATTTCTTTGTAAATGTCTATAACAAAGTTTTTATCTTCATTAAAGTTGGAGGTTCTAGTTTGCATGTATTCATTATACAAGTTACTAGATTTAATGGCTTTAAACAGTACATCTACATATTCGTTGTCCAGGTCCCAATTCTTGACCTTATAATCTTCTATAGCCTCTTGAAGCGCTGTGTTGTTTTTTAAATACAACAACACTTCATTGTTAGCAAACTTTTGATTAGGGTTTTTATCCTCTGAAGTAGCGAGGTGCTTTTTTTGGGTTTTCTCAACGTAAATAGCTTCGCGTTTTTGAATTTCAACCAATAAGGATAATTGTAATAAGTAAAGCGAATACATATTCTCTATACTTCTTAACAAAAATGTTTGGTCTGCTTTAAAATCACCTCCTTCTCCGCCTTTATAAGCGTAAATAGTTTGCATAACCTTTATGCGAATATGTCTTCTGTTTAGCATATTTACAAAGAACTTTTTATTTAAAGAGGCGAAAGTATACACTATCGCCTCGCAAAAATACTATTATTTTAAAGAATTATTTTGAATTCTCTTGTTTTCTTGTCTCAATGCGTTGCTTTGCAATATTTAAAGCCGCATGATTAGTTGTTATGTTATGCGTTTCAGCATTCTTCAATATCTCTAACGTTGTGTTATAGATATTTTCTGTCTTACGCATAATCTCTTTTCTATCGTAACCTTCCAACTCGGCGTATACATTAATAATACCACCTGCATTTATTAAGAAGTCTGGCGCATACACAATACCACGATCTTGTAATATTTTCCCATGCTTTTCTTCTACTGCCAATTGATTATTGGCCGCTCCAGCTACAATTTTTGCTTTTAAATTGTAAATAGTATCATCATTAATAGTTGCGCCTAGTGCACAAGGGGCATAAATATCCATATCTTCACTGTAAATGTCATTACCGCCATAGATGGTTACTCCGTATTTTGAGCGTACCTCCTCTAACCTATCTTGACTAATATCTGAAATGGTAACTTCGGCACCTTCATCAACTAAATGTTCAACCAAAGCTTCTCCTACATTACCAATACCTTGTACAAAAACAGTTTTTCCTTCTAGCACATCGCTACCAAACTTATACTTTGCAGCGGCTTTCATACCCATAAACACACCATAAGCCGTGATTGGCGAAGGGTTTCCTGCTCCTCCTATAGATTCTGAAATTCCCGTAACATAAGGTGTAACCTCACGAACCGTATCCATATCAGCAGTGGTCATACCTACATCTTCAGCAGTAATGTACTTTCCGCTTAACGAATGTACAAACTCACCAAACTTCTTCATTAATTCCGGTGTTTTTTGAGTTTTGGCATCACCAATAATAACGGCTTTTCCACCACCTAAATTTAAACCCGTGATAGCTGACTTAAAGGTCATACCACGCGACAAACGCAAGACATCATTTAAAGCCTCCCATTCGTTGGCATAATTCCACATTCTAGTTCCGCCCAAAGCAGGTCCTAAGACTGTGTTATGAATACCTATTATTGCTTTTAAACCTGTATCTTTGTCGTTGCAAAAAACTATTTGTTCGTGATTATCGAATGAAAGCTGACCAAAAACGGGATCTGCTTTATAAAGTTCTTTTGCATTAATTATGTCTGTATCCATCTAAATTTAATTTAATATTTAACCGCTCATTTAAACGATTCATAAAAAGAGCATGCAAAATTAAGTGAATATTAGGGTTAAAACAACATAATTAAGATTAAAATAAGAATTTGTTAAAAACTTTATATTAGAAACCAAATCGTTAATGAAAGAATTAAGGCACTTAAATAAGTACTTCTTAAAATACAAATACAAATTACTGGCGGGAATCATTATTACAATTATAGCTAGAATATTTCTGTTATTCACCCCTCGATTAGTCAGCAAAATCTTTACAGCCATAGAGAAAGGTTTGGATGGCTCAATTACAAGAGAAGCTTTTAAAGCTGAACTAACCCTATCTATAATTTATATTATTGTCGCAGCCATTATTGCTGGACTTTTTACATTTTTAATGCGTCAAACCATAATTAATGTTTCGCGCTATATTGAATATGACCTTAAAAATGAAATTTATCAACAGTACCAAAAACTATCCTTAAATTTTTACAAGAAGAATAGGACGGGTGATTTAATGAACCGCATAAGTGAAGATGTTGGTCGTGTTCGTATGTACGCTGGACCAGCAATTATGTACAGCATAAACACGGTGACACTTTTTGTGATTGCTTTAATTTACATGTATAACGCAGCCCCTACCCTAACGTTATATACCATTATTCCTCTACCTATCCTTTCTGTGGCTATTTATAAATTAAGTAGAGAAATTCACAAACGAAGCACCGTTGTCCAAGAGTACTTATCTAAATTATCTTCGTTTACCCAAGAAACCTTTAGTGGTGTTGCCATTATAAAATCCTATGGCATTGAACCACAGACCAATCAGAATTTTGTTGAGTTGGCTAGTGGCAGCCGTGACAAACAATTGAGTTTAGTTCGAGTTAGTGCCTTATTCTTCCCAATGATGATTTTACTTATTGGTGTGAGTAATTTAATTGTTATTTATATAGGTGGTTTACAATACATAAATGGCGAAATTGAAAGTATTGGTACCATAGCAGAATTCATAATTTATGTTAATATGCTAACATGGCCTGTTGCCACAGTGGGCTGGGTAACTTCAATTGTACAACAAGCCGAAGCTTCACAAAAACGGATTAATGAGTTTTTAAAGATAGAATCTGAAGTTCAAAATAAGAATAACAATCCTTCAGATATCATAGGTGATATCCACTTTAAGGATGTAACTTTTACTTACGACGATACCAATATAACGGCATTAAAAGGCGTATCATTTAAAGTGAATCATGGTGAAACTTTAGCCATAATTGGCAAAACAGGTTCAGGAAAATCAACCATATTGGAATTAATTGGTCGGTTATACGATATTAAACATGGTGACTTGACAATAGATGGAAAACCTATAGACCAAGTAAACCTTTACAGTTTACGGGATAGTATTGGTTATGTACCTCAAGATGCTTTTTTGTTTTCAGACACTATTAAAAACAACATCAAATTTGGTAAAGAATCTGCTACTGATGATGAAGTTATTCAAGCGGCAAAATATGCGCAAGTGCACAAAAATATTATAGGCTTTAACAAGGGTTACGATACCACTTTAGGTGAGCGTGGTATTACCTTGTCTGGTGGTCAAAAACAACGGGTTTCCATTGCTCGCGCTATAATAAAAGACCCAAAAGTTTTATTGTTTGATGACTGCCTTTCTGCAGTAGATACAGAAACTGAAGAAAAAATTCTAAACAACCTAAAAAAACTTACCACCGGTAAAACAACAATTATTGTGAGCCATCGTATATCTGCTGCTAAAAATGCCGACAATATTATTGTTCTAGATGATGGTAAAATAGTGCAATCAGGCAATCATGATAGTTTAATTGAAGTAGATGGCTACTATAAAAACCTATACTTAAAACAATTAAGCGAATCTGAAAGCCATTAAGTCATTACAATGCAATAAGTTATTGATATTGTGGTAAATACAAAACAAAATTACAAGTAGATAAAAGAAATTTCATAAATTGTTGGTTCGTAACCTATTTTTTTAGATTTTTGAAGAACTCATAATTTAGATTTTAATTAGTTTTAAGACAATGAACAACAATGACATGATGGAGAAAGAAGAAATTTTTTCGAAAGTATTAAGAGCTGGAAGACGCACCTATTTCTTTGATGTAAGATCGACAAAAGCCGGAGATTATTATTTAACCATTACAGAAAGTAAAAAGTTCACTAACGATGATGGTTCGTATCATTATAAAAAACATAAAATTTATTTATACAAAGAAGATTTTTCTGAATTTAATAGCATTCTAGCTGAAATGACAGATTACATTATTGAAGAAAAAGGCGATGAAGTTATTAGCGAACGTCACCAAAAAGACTTCAAAAAAGAATATGTAAATAATGATTCTGAATCAGCAGACGATGCGGAATCAAATGCGCCTGAAAATTTTACAGATATTGATTTTGATGATATCTAATATAAACTAACAATATTCTAAAAGCCGCTAATAATTATTAGCGGCTTTTTGTTTTACAATTTTACGGCCAATAGGCTAAACAACAAGGTCAACAATATATAACCCAAACCAACCGAAGCAACAAAAAAAGTATTCAAAACGATCACAACAAATAGTATCCAAATTGGAACAAGTGTTACCGAAATGGCAAAACGAAATGTAGAGACAAACTCTATTTCGTTAATTCGAGGCTTGACAAACCAGACCCAAATGGCATATGGAACAAATAACACTATACACATTAGCGCTTTAAAAACAGACTTTAAAACTTTAGGCTTGTAATGCAATTTAAATGAGCAGTCCTTATAATTTGAAGCTATACAGTTATTAACAGCTGAAGGGTATAAAAAATTAACTTGAAGTTTTTCTAGTGTCTCAAGATCCTTATCATAATTATCAGCTGGAATATGTGTGGTTAATACCTCTAGGTTATCTGAAACAGCTTCCTTTAAATTTAAAATATCTTGATTGCGGTTATCTGAAATAAAATCTGTTGCATTTAACGGATTCCCTATAACCATAGAGACACTATCTGCAAAAGCATCAGCCTGTTCATAGTTTAACCCAATTGGTATAATCTTTAAATTCGTTTCCGGATAGGTTTCTAATGTTTCAAAAATAATTCTTGTAAAACCTTTGCTCAATGGTCTAACGGTTCGCCTAATATTATGATTGCCTTCAGGAAATAAGGCTACAACCTTTCCTTTATGCAATAACTCTCTACAATACTCAAAAATTTCATTATTGTTTTGAATAGTACTCCATCCATCGCGAACACGATAAACAGGCAACATATTCAAACTCATTAAAAAAGATTTTATTCTAGGATTTGTAAATACACTGGCACGTGTTAAAAAATAGGAGAACCTACCTGCTCTAGTAGCAATTAATAAGGCATCCATTAAGGCATTATTATGATTGGACAAAATAACCAAAGGTCCTGTTTTAGGTACTGCCTCTTTGTTTACTGTATGAAATCTCCTGTAATAAAAAAACAACCCCATTCGTAAATAAGCTCTCACCAGATGTAACCAAAGTGCTTTCAAACTACTGCGTGTTTTTTATGCGATTTAACAGACCAAAAATAGGCTAAAACCAATCCAGAAATAATATGCCAAATACCCCAAAATGCAGCCATTATTGCCATACCGCCTAACCCATTAAGAAACGTAAATATAAGTAGCAATCCTAGTCCAGAATTTTGAATCCCTGTTTCTATAGCTATTGTTTTTTGGTTTTTAAATGACAACCTAAATGCTTTGGCCACAAACAATCCTAGTAATATGGCCACTACATTATGACTAACACCTAAAACCAATACATGATGAATGTAATTATTAAAAACATCAAGGTTATTCATAAACGCTATGATAACAATAGCCACAAAAATCAATATGGAAAAAGGCTTTAAAAGTTTAGATGTTTTTATGGCAAAATCAGGAAACCTATAACGAACAAGCATTCCAAGCAATAAAGGTATTCCCAGAATTAAAACAACTAGCTTAACCAAATCTATTGGGCTTAAAGCTACGTATTGTAACAGCTCGGCTGTAGGTTGGTACATATTACCATAAAATTGAAAATTAAAAGGCGTCATAACCACAGCAATAAAGGTTGAAAATGCGGTTAAACTTACTGATAGAGCTGTATTTCCATTTGCCAAGTGTGTCATAAAATTGGAAATATTCCCTCCAGGACAGGCGGCAACCATCATCATACCCAAAGCAATACTTGCCTGAGGCTGAACAATTAAAATAAAGATAAATGTCACCAATGGCAACAAAACAAACTGCGACAGAATACCCACTAACACCAATTTGGGCTTTTTAAATAAGGCTCTAAAATCATCTACCGTAATGCCCAAAGCCACACCAAACATGACAATTGCCAATGCAATATTCAGAATCCATAAATTATTAGAATCGAAGTTAATTTGAACCTCATCGAGTTCCAGCATACTTAAAAAGTTAGTTAGTAAGCGGTAAGATGGCAGTTAATTTATTAAAAAACAAGTAAGTTTTTAAAAGAAGTCCATAATCAGGAAACTATTGAGCCATTTTTCACCTTACTTTCAGGATTTAAAAGTATAACACCAGAACCATTAACCGCACCAAGTAGTAAACATTCACTCATAAACTTGGCTATTTGTTTTTTGGGAAAGTTAACCACTGCAACAACTTGCCTATTAAGCAAGTCCGCTTTGTTATATAAGCTCGTGATTTGTGCTGAAGTTTTTTTTATACCCAAATCACCAAAATCTACCGTCAATTGATAAGCTGGTTTTTTGGCTTCAGGAAAATCATGTACTTCAGTTATGGTCCCCACACGAAGATCTACTTTTGTAAAATCCTCAAAATTTATTACATTATTCATGCTATAAAATTACATTATTTAATAACAAAGCAAAACCAAATTTATGTCATTAACACCTTCAAATATGTTGCCTTTAGGCACAACAGCTACAGAGTTTACATTACAAGACACCATATCAGGAAACAACTATAGTTTAAATGAGTTAAAAGGGCTAAAAGCCACCGTTATCATGTTTATCTGCAATCATTGTCCGTTTGTTAAACATGTAAACCCACAACTGGCTCAATTAGCCCGAGATTACAAGAGCAAGGGTATTAATTGTATTGCCATTTCCAGTAACGATGCCGAAAACTATCCTGAAGATGCACCCATACATTTAAAACAACAGGCTATAGACAACGACTTTAAGTTTCCCTATTTATACGATCAAACCCAAGCAGTCGCCAAAGCCTATGATGCTGCATGCACTCCAGATTTTTATGTTTTTGATGCCGAATTAAAATTAGTTTACCGTGGCCAATTAGACGATTCCAGACCCGGAAATGGCAAACCCTTAAATGGTAGCGATTTACGTCATGCTTTAGACTGTATAATAGAGCAAAAAGAAAACACACAAACCCAAAAGCCTAGCATGGGTTGTAATATCAAGTGGAAATAACCCAACGTTAAACCTATCTTTTGAGTCAGAACGAGTCTTTTTATTTTAAACAAGAGGAACGAAACAAAAGTTGTTTGCTTGCTCTGCGAGATATAATTTTAAATTTGGATAAAAACATAACCGAAACAAAAAAATATGGTATGCCTTGTTTTTGTTATAAAAACAAAATGTTCGCCTATTTATGGACAGATAAAAAAACTGTCGAACCTTATATCTTATTAGTTGAAGGTAATTATTTGGATTTTATCGAATTGGAAACTGGCAATCGTTCGCGTATGAAAATTTTAAGGGTTGATCCCTCTAAAGACATCCCCATAAAATTAGTTAGTACAATACTAAATAAGGCTATTGACTTATATAAAGAGGGCACTATAAAAACAAAATAATATGCTTAAACGCCTACACCTTTATGGTGGTATATTGATTGCCATCATTTTTATATTAACTGGACAGTATATGCATCATAATTATGATCATTTAAAAGATATGGAGCTCATGAATCGTGCGTTGTTTCGTGCTGGGCATCTATATATTTTGCTTTTCGGATTAGTTAATGTGTCTTTAGGCAGTTATTTTAAGATATCGCAAAATCAATGGGTTAAAACCTTTCAAATATTGGGCTCTATAACAATCCTATTATCTAGTGTTTTAATTATTTATGCGTTCTTTAAAGAATTACCTACTGAAAGTATAGAGAGGCCTTTAACCAGAATTAGTTTATATATAATACTGTTTGGCGTTTCTGTTCACGGTTTGATTGCTTTAATTATAAAAAAAGCTAGTTAGAAATTTCAACCGCAACTTACCAACCTTCACGCTTTATTAAATTTTCGATATGCGCATAATGGTGATCGCAATGCCAGGCATAAATACCGATGTTCTTTTTTAAAACAACTTCCTCATTATGCTCTGGATGAATAAAACGTCTATTCAAGTCATCATCACTTAAACCCTTTAAAAGAAAAACCAATTTGGCATGAACGGCTTTTAGGTGAAGTAAAGACAAGGCTATTGGCCCTGTTTTAGAATCAAACAATTCGGCCCAAAGGGCTTCATAGTAATACTTTATAACCGGGTTCTCCTCTGTTAATGCCCATTTAAACCGAATATAACTATGGTGGTGACTATCTGACACATGATGCACAACTTGCCTAATGGTCCAACCATCTGGTCGGTAGGGTGTATCTAATTGCTGGTCAGTTAAACCAACTGTTAATTGTGCTAATCGTTCTGGAAACGTTTCCAAAACCATAATCCAATTTTCAATTTGCGCTTTAGAAATTACATCTGGGCATTCAAAATGACCAATTGGATATTTAAGTTGTTCTAGATCATTAATTGCCATGGTTCTATGTTTATTTTATACAAAAGTGGTAAAAACTTCAATGTTTTAATGTAAAAATAAAAGCTTTATAGCATATTAAAGTTGACAATTAGCATACACCTCATAATTATTAATTATTTTTACAGTACTAATTCTGTAATATAAATCAAAAATATTCACATCTATTAAATCTTACAACCATGCCAAAAAAAGCAAACACGATTCTTATTTTATTGATTACTTTATTAGTATGCAATTGTAATCAAAAAGCTGAACAAACCGAAGAAACTACGCAACCAACTGAAACTGTCAATCTTGATGACTTTACTTCCAAACAAATGACAGGTGTTGAACAAATAACTGTTGATGTTGATTTGGATGCTGCTGTACAACGCCTATCCAAAGCGGTTACTTTTAAAACCATATCCAATCAAGATAGAGATGATTTCGACACTAAAGCGTTTACAGATTATCACAAATTTTTAGAGCAATCGTACCCATTGGTGCACAAAACACTAAAAAAAGAGATACATGGCGACCCAAGACCGTATAGCTTACTTTACACTTGGGAAGGCAAAGACCCTAATTTAGAGCCGGCTTTATTTTACGCGCATCAGGATGTTGTGCCAGTACCCGAAGAATCTAGAGATCAATGGAAAGAAGACCCATTTGCCGGCACCGTAAAAGATGGATATATCTGGGGACGTGGTGTATTGGATGATAAAAATCAAATCCACGCCATTTTAGAAGCCGCTGAAATGAAGCTAAAAGAAGGTTGGCAACCAGCTCGTACCCTTTATTTTGTATTCGGTCAAGATGAAGAAGTAGGTGGTGCTGAAGGTGCCAAGGTAATTGCTGATGTTTTAGAAGAACTCGGTATAGAACGCTTTGCTTACGTTATGGATGAGTCTGCGCCGTTAACTCCTGGTATATTCCCAGGTATTAAAGACAACACAGCCTTAATTGGTATTGCCCAAAAAGGTTTTATTAGTTTAGAATTAGCAATACATGGTGTTGGTGGACACTCGTCTATGCCTCCTGAAGAGTCTAACATAGGTATTTTAGCGGAAGCTATTACAAAATTAGAAGCTGCTCAATTTCCTTATAAAATACACCCAGCTGTTAGGTCGCAATATCGTTATATGGGACCAGAACTGGATGAAGAACTAAAACCATTATATGCAGCCGTAGCCTTTGGTAAAGATGATGAATTGACGGAGCAGGAACAAAAATTTATAGATGCCATGGCCAGAAATGAGGTGACTCGAGCCATGCTTCATACCACTATTGCTGTGACCATGTTTAACGCAGGTATTAAAGATAACGTATTACCGCCTTCTGCTACAGCTGTGGTGAATTTCAGACCTATGCCTGGTGATACTCCAGAAGTTATTATTGAACATGTTAAAAAAGCAATTGGTGATGACAGAATTCAAATTAGAGACATTTCTGCATCTACACCTGCGACAAACATTGCAGAAGTAGGCAATCCTGCTTATAATATGCTTGAAAAAACCATCCGTCAAATTTATGGTAATGACTTAATTGTATCTCCTTTCTTTGTAGTAGGTGGTTCGGACTCGAAACACTTTCAAGCTAGAGATTTTGCACCAGATGTATATACTATAACGGCTATTCAATTAGAAAATACTGAAGAATTTAAAGGATTCCACGGTGTGAATGAACGAATTTTGGTTGAGGAATACGCAAAATCTATTGGCTTCTTTTATACCATATTTGATAATTTGGAGGAATTGTAACGTATGATGTTAAAATATTATTTTTTCAATATTGCGCTAATCTTATCGTCTACAGCATTCGCACAGATAGAAACCTCAAAGGATTCTACACAAAATCAATTGGTCATACCTGATAAGGATGTTAAAGAAGATATCTTAAAAACGGCTTCTGAAGCATTTTCGAGTACTGATTTTCCAGGGTCATGGCCTATGTTTGGAACTGATCTTCGACTAAAACTTGGCGGCTATGTAAAAGCCGATTTCTTGTATGATTTAGATGGCACAACAGACAAGAGTCAATTTTTACTATCTACCATTCCTGTTAGAGGAGAACCTGAATATGGCAATGAAGGTTATATCTCTTTTATAGCGAAGGAAACTAGGGTTAATATTGATTTAAGACGCTTTGCTGAAAACAAAATCCCTTTACAACTATTTATTGAAGGTGATTTTTTTACAGATGGCAATCGCTTTAGATTACGTCATGCCTACATCACGGCGGGTGATTTTATAATAGGCCAAACCTGGACAACACTGTCCTTTTTAGGTTCTATGGCAGCTATGATTGACTTTGCCGCAGGCGATGCCTTGTTTGGTGGGAGGTCAGTGCAAATAAGATATCAAAATCAACTTTCAGAAAAAGTCAAACTTGCTGTTGGTGTTGAATATTTGAGTTCATTGGGCATTGAAAACTCAAACAATCTGGAAGGGCAAGCTAACGTGCAATTACCCTTATTGGCTTTAAGAATGGATTACAAATGGAAAACCGGTATTCTTTGGACAGGGGCCAGTTTAGCCCAATTGCGATGGGATGGTGGTCCTGCGGGACCATCAGATCAAACCGTCCAATGGGCGCTGGTTATAGCAGGACGACAGTACATTGGCGATAATAATTACTTCACCTTCAACTTTAATTATGGTGACGCCTATGGGGAAAATATTATTGCTTTTGCAGGAAGTAACGCCAATGCCGTATTAAATGCCGAAGGCAAGCTAGAATCCATGTTGGCAAAATCTATTATGGCTGGTTTCATGCATAGGTGGACTCCTAAATTGGAATCCAATTTTAATTATGCCTACGGTTGGTTGGACTCACCTGATTCTAGGGCGCCTTTCTCCCTAAAACGAGGTGGTGTAGGACACGCCAACCTGATTTACCAATTTGATAAAAACTTCTCTATTGGTGCTGAATATATGTGGGGGGAACAACGTACCACTAATGACGCTTATGGTGCCGCACATAGAATACAGACTATGGCAAAATTTGAATTTTAAAAAACATAAATAATGAAAAGCAAATACTTATTATCAACAATTCTTCTGCTTTTTACAATGGCTACAATGAATGCCCAAGATGAAAAGCTAGAAAAAAGTGCTGCCGATTTAGCTAAAGAATTGGCCAACCCTAATGCCACTTTGGGGCAAATGTTATTTCCAATAGATTTTATTGGCTATAACGGAGATATCAATAATGCTAGTGGCCAAAGCGCTTCGGTTGTAAGCTTTCAACCATCCTTACCGATTCCAATCTCTGAAGGGATAAATTTATATGTAAGACCTTTAATACCCATGTATATCTCACAACCCACTATTACGGCGAATGGTTTTGAGCAAAAATCAGGACTTGGTAATATTAGTGCAGATGTTGCTATTGGTAAAACCTGGCCATCTAAATGGATAACTTTAGTTGGTGTTTTCGGAAGTTTCAGAACAGCTTCAGATGAAGCATTACGAGCAAATTACACCACATTAGGCCCAGAAATGATGATTGCCAAATTAACCAGTTTTGGAGCTTTAGGGTTAATTGTTAGCCATGCCTGGAGTGTTGGAAGTGGTAAGGATGCTGACCCTACTAGTTCAGCTATATTACCTGATGACTTTTGGGCTACTTCTGGTCCTTCATCAGATGGTGTAAGCATAACAGCTGGACAATACTTTTATACCATTAATCTAAATAAAGGTTGGCAAATTACAGCCTCTCCAACTTACGCCTACAATCACAATGCTACTGATGGCAATAAATTTACATTACCCATTGGAACCGGTATTCAAAAAGTAACAAGAATTGGAAAGCTTCCAGTTAGATTTGGTGCACAGTATTGGTATTATGTTGCGTCGCCAGAGGCCTTTGGTCCTCAGCATCAATTTAGAATAACCATTGCGCCTGTAGTTCCTTTACCATGGTAGTGCAAAGAACGCCTTTCAAAATTTGATGAGAAACATCTCCATTCTATTAGGTCTGCTTTTTATTTCAACTATTTCAATAGCGCAAAATAAAACTCAAGATAGCTTGAAGCAAACTCAAGTGAAAGAAAAAAATCTGGACTTAACAGTAATGCCTTTTATCAGTTACAACCGTAATCTCAAGTTCATGTTTGGGGGCATACCTATGGCGATGTACAAACTAAATAAACAGGATACTATATCCCCTAAATCCTTATCGGGTGTTGCTGGTGTATATACCACCAATAAATCGTATTTTGTTGGTGTATTCAACAAGTTTTATTTTCATGAAGACCGTTGGCGTGGCACCCTATTATTGGCTTTAGGAGACCTTAACTCGCAATTTTTCGCAGGGGAGTTTAACAATGCCGACTTTTACAACTACGCCACTAATGCCACTATATTCAGCATGGGTATTCAAAGAAGACTAGTTACCAATTTCTATGGTGGTCTAACCTATACCTATGCTAGTTATAATACGGTTTTTGAAAACAATATAGTAGATGAGTCTACTACAATAACAAACGGTTTAGAATTAAATATTTTATTTGATACACGAGACAATGTGTACTATTCAACTACTGGAAATATGATTAATGCCAAATGGATTACCTATGCCGAATGGTTTGGAAATGAAGTCAATGCCAATAAAATAACGGCTAACTTCAATAAATATTTTGCCATGAGAGACCAAAAGGATGTATTAGCCGCTCGTTTTTCGGGAACATTTGGACTAGGCAATATCGCCTTTGAACAACAAGCTATTGTAGGCGGCAATGATATTAGAGGTTATTCTGAAGGAAAATATCGTGGCAATACGGTTATGGCACTTCAAGGGGAATACAGATTGAATTTTGCTAAACGTATGGGTGTAGTGGGTTTTGCAGGTATAGCAACGCTTTTTGGTGCCGATAACGATGATTTTGATGGCGAAGTATTACCTGGTGGTGGCGTTGGATTTCGATATAGAGCGTTTAAAGACACTAAATTCAATATCGGTCTAGATGCTGCTTTGGGCAAAGATGATTGGGGCGTGTATTTTAGAATTGGAGAAGCGTTCTAGAATCATTTAATAAATAGCTAATCCATATTTATTATTGTATGAGTATCAAAAAAAAGGCACTTAAAAGTGTTGTGGATAACAAAATAAAAACTCTAAATATCATTTTTAGAGTTTTAATTGTTTTCATGTCTGTAGTTGTTTTGTATGATGCTTTTGTATATGGTACGCCACTTTATTATATGCTATTCTTTTTTGGTGGTATAGTTATTGGAAAACTATATTTAAAATTATACTCCATTAATAAAAATGAAGAAACAGGAAAATTCCATTTAAACAGTGGCATATTAAACATTGTAATCACACTAGTTCTTTTATCACTGCGTTTTATATTTGGAAAACAAATTCTGGATTCTTTCGAGTTTCAATATACTAGTGATGCACTGTATTTGTTTTTTATAGGTCTTTACAAATCGAAATGGAAAGCCATTGTACATCATTTAGAGAATAAATTATTCAGTAATTTATAAAAAAGAAAAGCCCAACTAAATGTTGGACCCTTCAGCTATTAATCATTGTTGGTTGGCTAGTAAGCTTATAATTACCTTTTTAAATGCACTTAACGACATCTTTTCCTTGGTACGTCGCTGTTAATAATCAACTTATTTTTATAAATATAATCTTGCTTTTAGACCTAAAAAAAATTCATCTTTGCTTAATTTAACTTATTAGTTAATTTGTCTTTTCTACAGCAGGTGGTGCATATAATGGGTCAAGCGCATTTGGATCAGGCCAGTAAATGCGCGACTGTAATGAAAGCTTCCCATCATGTGCTGGCAGCCAATTAGATATTTTATCTTCTCCAGGATTGTCTTTCTGGATATAAACATCCAAAGAACCATCGTCGTTATATTTTAAGCCTTTGGTATTACTGCTTATTATGTAGCGATTGATTTCATTCTCTATAAGCAGTTGTTCAGGTAGTTTGTACATGGTTAGCGACCAAAATGATTTGGCCGGAGGCAATTCATCGGCATTAAAATGCAAGATATAGTTGTATTTAGATCCGTCGAGCTCCTCACCATCTGCATCAAAAGTAGTTTCGGGATAGAAAGCTTCTTCCAAATCATTTCCATAAAGCCCAAAATATGCTGCTGCTGCTCTTCTCAAATATTTCCCTTTCATGGCTTCCCTTGTTCCAAAGGAACCAGAAATCAATTGCCAACCATCTTTTCTCATACCTAACTTTGTTGACTCCTCTTTTATTTTTTCCATCCCTGATTGTACGCCTTCATTTATTGCTGCAAGAATTTCAGGTTCAATATCATCAGAGTTAAACGGTTTTCCAGGTGCTATTCCAATTTTTGCAAACCGTTCAAACATTGCTTTTTCATTAGGATGAATAGGTCCTTGAGTCATTAAAGCATTCAAATAACTAATGAAATTTGCATCGGCTACTTTCTGTGGATTGTATGGTGGGAAATCAGGATTTGGAGGCATAACATCAGCTTCCATGTTGCCTAAATATTTATTGAGTGACAATACTTTATAGCCTGTCATCAATTCTTGAGCCTTCTCAACATCATCAGGACCAAAAACTTGAGTGCGTCCAAGTGCTAAAAGGTAATTTCCTTCAGAATGAATGACCTTGTTAATTCCTTCTGGAGTTTCACCTTCCCAATTTGGGCCAACAAACATATAATTTCCTGCATCAAAACCTGTTTTACGGGTACCTACATAGTCTATATTGTGAGTATACATGTCTATGATCTGGAAAGAATAGTATCTTCCGTTGGTAATAGCAGGAACTTCCATAATTTGAGGTTGATGTGATAAATCAAGCCATACAGAGGAATAAAAAGTATCATTATTAGGTCGAACAATAATGGTGTCTTTTGGTCCATTCAATGTTGCATTATTCGAAAGCGTATTAAATGGTCCTGTAAATAGCCCTGATTCTTCATACATAGTATAGGCAAACATCATTTTGTAATGTTCTATCATAGGATAAGCATAGATGTATGCTTCTTCAGCAATTTGTTTGGCTTCTTGAGAAGTTAAATCTTGTTTTTTATTGTCGCAGGAATTTGTTCCTAACATAATTGCACCAAACAAAAAAACGGTGAATAATGTTTTCAGTTTTAAAGTTTTCATTTTAATCTATTTTTATTTTTTTAATACTTCAAACAAGGGTTGTCCCGAGGCCGCAGAGGGGATTTTGATTTTAAGATAATTTGATAAAGTTAATGCGATATCAACTGTTTCCACATTCCTAAAAACAGTTTGATGCTTCAATCCATTTCCTGCAAAAATCACTGGTACAGATGTGTCGTATTTCCATGGAGAACCGTGGGTGCTTGCTACCACTAAACCATCAAAGTCATTTATGTACCAATACGGTTCTGTAACTATGAATATTTCTCCCGATCTTTTGGGATTATAATTCCTTAACACCGACCTGTTCAGTTCAGTGTCTGCGAGTTTCCCCTCCAACAAATCAATGGATGGGATAGCAAACGCAATGCCTTCCTGAGTTTGAAGTTCGTGTGCCAGTGCTCGGGAAACTTCATTAATATCCAATTTGCTTTTTTCAATAACATCTCTATTTAAATACACATACGGATGGAAATAACCAGAAACAATTTTTTCGGTTAAATTGAACTTCTTTCTCATTACTTGACTTATGGTTGTTGTGTCAACACTGTCAATATCAAAATAGCCTGCGTCAACACCAAAGTTCTTCAAACGGTCAGGAACATCTGGGCCACCATGATCGGCGGATAAAACAATGAGTACATTATCCAGCCCAATTTTATCATCCACAAAACTTATCAGGTTTGCAAGTGTTCTGTCTAATCTTATTAGGTTGTCTTCACTTTCCAAACTTGCTGGACCAAAAGTATGTCCTATATAATCAGTAGATGAAAAACTCACCGATAGATAATCAGTAATATTATCACTGCCTAATTGTTCAGCTACAATCAATTCCTTAGCAAAATCTAAGGTTAACTCATCGCCAACTGGGCTAAGTGTTAAAAACGTAGTAAAGTATTTGTTATCTGTGTCTCCAAAATTATGCGGGAACACTACACCATATCCAGGAAGATTTGTTTCATAAGGCATATCATCTTCTTCACCATGAATATAGGTTGAAATATCGTTTGTTAAATTCCAACTGGTATTGGCATACGCTTTATACTTTTCTTTCTCGTTCCATTTGTTTACCCAATCTGGATAGTCATCATAATAGTATGTACTTGTTGCAAATTGACCAGTGGCCTTACTGAACCAGAACGCTTTTCCAGCATGACCAGCCATGGGTATTGCACCACGATCTTTAACCGAAACACCAAATATTTTAGATTTGCCATTGGTGAATAAAGCTAATTCATCTGAAAAAGTTGTTGAAATTAAAGCCGAAGGAGATCTCCCATCAGTTGAAGCAGCTGCTTGAGTGGGATCTATTTCAGTAGTCTTGTCCACTCCTTTACCTGAACCAATTAAGGGGTAACGGTAATCCTCCACGTTGTAAACCGATCGCTTATGTTCTTTATCATACCATAAATTACCTATCATGCCATGTTCAGAAGGGTCGGCACCTGTGGCCAACGTTGCGTGACCTACAACTGTTTCTGTATTGGCATGACGATGGTGCGCATTTTCATAAACGATACCTTCATTGTAAAAGTATTTAAATCCACCATCTGGTAAGCGATCTAAAACTGTACGAGGCAAATCAGCTCTTAATTGATCCACGGTTATTTGCAAGATTAATTTGGTTTTTGAATCGTTTTGTGAATACGTGTTTACAGAACCAATAAAAAAAATGATGCCTAGGAGTAAAAGGGATTTTTTAATCTGTTTTAAAAGCTTGTTACTCATCATTTATCAATTTGCTAATTATTTTTCACCATTTGTGGTCTTACCCATTCTCCTGATAAGGTCTCTGGTTTCGGCAAATACAATCGCATTACAACTGAAAATGGTCCTTTGGGTGCAGGTAACCAATTAGGTTCTTTTTCTTTGCCCGGAGATTCATTTTGAAAATAAAGGGTAAGTCCTCCGTCTTTGCCAAAAACGAAATCATCCATCATGGGTGAATTAAGCAGATAACGGTTAAGCGGGTTCTCCACGAGAAGGCTCGCCGGAAGCTCATACATGGTTAAGGACCAAAAGGCACCTACAGGAGGTAATTGTCCCGGTTCAAAACGAAGGGTGTACTTATTGGCACCGTTAAGTGGTTCATTTTCCGAGTCGACATAATAGGTTGGATAAATCGCCTCTTCGGCACTCGCTCCCCATATTCCCACTACTGCAGCTATCATCCTGTAGCTGTAGTTATTGTTAAGGTGTTCCCTGGTGCCAAATATTTCTGCTGACCCTAATCCTCCAGCTTCTGCTTGCGATTTAAGAGCCTCAAAATCAACCCAGGAATCTGCAATTCCTTGTTTTATTGCATTTTGAACTTCTGGAGAAAAAGAGTCCCATTTGAATTCTTCTCCAGCTCCAATTCCTAGTTTAGCAAAACGTTTCATTAATTCTTTTTCTGAAGGATGGGTAGGACAGAATTGCAGGAGATAGTTCAATTGCTCAAATACCTTTGGAGACGCTTTAATTTCATCCAGCGTTAAGGGTTCAATGAATTGAATATCCGGTGCTGCCTCTTGGGCGGGTAAATCAAGAAAGGAAGATAGCGATTGAAGATTATACTCCGACTGAATTTGCTTCACATTGTCGAGATCATCAGGATTGAAAAGTTGTGTTCTATACACTGCTAATACCCATTCAGTTTCAGCTTTAATAACCTTTTCAATGCCGCCAGGTTTTTCACCATCCCATTCTGGGCCAGCTATGAGAAAACGACCACCATTATTGCCCACTGTTCGCTTACCGATAAAATCAAAGTTATGGGTGTACATGTCAATAAGTTGTATACTGAAATAGCGATTTTCTTCCATTTTAGGAATTGTAAGAACTATAGGTTCTGAACGCAAATCCAAAGCTGCAAAGCTATACGGTGTATCGGAATTTGCAGTCTGTATAGTACGGTCTTCATGGGTATATACCCTCGCCATATTGATAACTGTATTCCAGGGGCCTTTGTAGTCTGAACTGTTTATGTCGATGAAGTAATTGTAAAGCCCTCGATAATGGTCGACCATTGGATTGGCATAAGTATAAGCCTCTTTGGCAATTTCTTTGGCTTCGTTAGCTGTTAGTTTTGGTTCTTCTATACAGGAAGTTAGTACTAGCAAGATTGCCAGTAATAGTAAATTGGTTTTCATTTTGATTGGTTTGTTTCTATATTAATTTTTTATTCATCAATATATTTAATATTAATTTTCTCAATTTCCCCATTAAAACGAAAGGGTGTACGATTGTAATAATCCAATGATACAGGCGAACCTAAATCAACACCTATGTCAAAAGTTTCAGAAGCTGTATGTATTGCAGGAACAGACCGTTCAATACGCCCTTGTCCTACTTGCTCTCCATTTACTTTTAAAGTAACTATAGCTGGAGCCATACGTTCTTTTGAATCGTACTTGGTTTCCACTTCAATTTTAACTTTTCCAGTAGGGATGGTTGTAGTTGAAGAAATTTTATATCGGTTTAAAGTCATAGCGTTGTATTCTACTTTCAAAAATCCTTTATCAATGTATACCGTAAAACCAGAAGAAATGCCACCTAAAGCAAAGAGAACACCTTCGGAGTTGTTATTAATCTCAGCATCAATAACGGCTAAAGTAGAGCGTCCGCTGACAAATTTAGGAGCCATAGCTTCAGGAATACGTCCTTGTCCTTCATAGAATGACCATTCAGTTAGTGAAGAAGAAGGTAGCTCGCTTGGACTGTAAAAAGCAGTATAAAATGAAGCTCCAATAGGATATACAAGATTATCTGTTGCTTCCTTGTCAAATACAACTTTTAGTTCTTCTAGTTTTTCAGGATTTTTATCTGCTAAATTCTCGGCTTGTGCATAATCTCCAGTGAGGTTATATAATTCCCACACCTCTTTTTCGGGTTCCCAGTTTATAACACCTGTTGGGTCTGTTGACCAAGGCATTTTTGGACCAAATGTTCCTGCAAACCATCCGTCATGGTAAACACCTCTACTGCCAAGAATTTCAAAATACTGGGCACCTTTAGTGGTTTTTGCATCTGCATTATCAAAGGTATAAACCATGGATGTTCCATCAAGAGGTTGTTGTTCCACACCATTCACCACTTTTGGAGGCGTGATATCAAGTATATCATAGATGGTTGAAGCAATATCGTTAACATGATGAAATTGCGAACGTACTTTACCATCATGCTTTATTTTTTTTGGCCAAGAAATGACCATAGGCGTTCGCGTACCACCCAAGTGAGCAGCTACAAGTTTTGTTCCCTGAAAGGGTGATGCCCCTGCATAAGCCCAGCCATGGTGATACATGATATCTAGCTGTGGCCCACCTAAAGCATCCATACCTCCATAATCTCTGTTAAGTACTTCTATTTGTTGCTCAACAGTAGACGGCATAGCATTTTGAGCTAATAGCTCACTAATGGTGCCGTTCATTCCTTCAGCTGAAGGACCGTTATCAGAGTTGATGTAAATGATTAAAGTATTTTCCAATAAGCCTTGTTGTTCTAACTCATCAACAATTTTTCCATATTGTGTATCAGTATGTTCTAAAAAGCCTGCATAAATCTCCATCAAACGACTTTGAAACTCACGTTGTGATTGAGGTACATCATCCCATTTTTGCATGCCTTTTGCTAGAGGGTTTAATTTAGCGTCTTCTGGAATCCAACCCATTTTCTTTTGTTTTTCAAAGGTCATGGTGCGCAACGCTTCCCATCCTTCATCAAATTTACCATCATACTTATCAGCCCATTCTTTAAAAATTTGATGAGGCCCATGAACAGCACCTGGGGTGAAATAGACAAAAAATGGTTTTTCAGGAGTTATAGTATTATTGGTTCGTATCCACTCAATAGCTTTAGTTGTCATATCTTCCGTAAGATGATAGTTTGGATCATGAGGTGGCTCAATAGGATTGGTGTTTTCAAATAAACGCGGTTCATATTGTGAAGTCTCACCTGCAAGAAAACCATAGAAGTAGTCAAATCCAATACCTGTAGGATAACGATCAAAAGGTCCTAGTTTTGTTATGTCTGTAATTGGAGTATTATGCCATTTACCGAACGCAGCTGTGTTGTAACCATAATAAGATAATACTTGTGCAACTGTAGCAGTTGATTTAGGAATTTTACCTAAATACCCATCCCAATCCGATGCCAATTCGGCTATTTGTCCTGTTGCTACTCTGTGGTGATTTCTACCTGTTAGTAATGAAGCTCGTGTAGGTGAACACATAGCAGTAGTATGAAAGGCGTTATATGAAATACCTGTTCCTGCCAAACGCTCCATAGTTGGCATATGAATAGGGCCACCAAAGGCACTTGGATTGGCAAAACCAGCATCATCAGTCATGAAAATTACAATATTAGGAGCTTCTGCTGGTAAGTGATTTTCAGCCTGTCGCCATTGATGCTTAGAGTCTGCCAAAGTTTTACCTGTAATACTTGAAGAAGCAGGTTCTTCAAATGGTAAAACAGTTCCTTCTTTCTGGGATTCCATTACTCCATTCTGTTTATTGTTTTGCTCACAAGCAAAGAATAGGCTAATAATTAGTAGTAAACTCCAAGTTAAGTAGTTACTTTTTTTTCTGTTTTGAAGTACTTTCATTTTTTTAAGTTTAGTATTTACATATTGTTTTTTGAAAACCAGTTTTTCCCCTTGATGCCAAAACGGTAGTTTAGTGAGAATAGACCAGCAGTACGGTCTCCAAGAAATTGTGCTTCGGCTCTCATTTGCCATCGGTAATTTATTTGCCACTGTGCCCCAATTAGCATGTTCCAAGGGTTGTTTATTTTCTTATCAAACGAATACCGGATGTATCCATTGTTAACAGAATCTTGTATATTCTCAAGACCATTGTTTAGCTTGGTATAAGGAATATAATATTTAAGTTGATCCGCTGGGCTTAAATTATCATACCAATCATTTAAATTGGTAATCATTTCATCAATTCGTGCTGGGGCATCAGGCGCTAATTCAGTTGCTCTTATAGAGCCTACAGTTTCACTATTAAAATTAGTATACATCGCTCCAGCCCATAGCGTAATATTCATTTTAGGATTATTCTTGAACTTAAATACAGGACCTGTTCGCAGTCCGGCAATGGACACTTTAGCAGGGTCATCTAGTCTAGGGTTAAAGCTATAAGTTTGGTTTGCGTCCAACGAGATAAACAATGGACCTACCGCTCCTGCGGCCATCATACCATAACCAACGTAGGTACCACTAACTTCGGTGGTGACACTCAAAGGTATAGGATCTATGAGCGTAACGCTTATATTTGCTTTTTTGGTTTTTCCAACAATACCATAGACATTTAAAAAAGGTAGAACCCACGTATCAAATCTTAAATTATAGGTCGAGGTTTGTGCAGTAATATCTTCAAAGGTCACAAATTCGCTTAGGTCAATCATTTCTGGATTGTCAGGACTATTTACATTGCCAAACCCTAATTGCATATTGTCAAGTGATAAATATTGAGTGCCAACAAGTGCGTTAAACATAACTCCTATAGGTAAGGGCATCCTTACTTTGGTATTATGTGCTTTATCCCCAAGAATTGGTAAAATGTAAGGATAGGGTTTACTAAAAAAAATCGAATCGGTTTTCGACATTATTTTAAGATCATCTTGAGCATTCGTATGAGAAACACCAAAAATTATAAAAATGAATAGGGTAAATAACTTTATTTTCATGTACAATAAGTTAAAGGTTTTTTTGACTGACGATAACAAATTTACTGAATTAGGACAAAGAATTTTAGACAAGGGTGTCAGGTTCCGGTAATAATTAATTCGAAACCAATTTAAAGGCTTTAGAAAGGAAACTATCAGCTTCTGTTTTGCGGATTGTTTTGATATAAACCGATAGTGTTATTCATAATTTCTTCAGCTAAAGAATTTAGGTAATCAACACTGAAATCGGAAAAATTCAATTTTGAGTACCACGCATCTGTTAGCGTATTATAAAATTGATGAATTTCTTTGTCTGTAAAATTTCCGCCAAAGTGAGGTTTTATTAATGGTAATAATATTTTAATCGAGCTTTGATTAAAATTACTATATACTTCAAAAAATTCTTTAATATGCGCGTTACGAAGCAATTGCTGATGAAATCTGACAGCCATCTTAAATCTGAACATAATCTTGTAAAGATCTGGCATTAATATTTTTAATTTTACTATTTCTGATTGAAAATTTTCATTCAGGCGAGAATGTTCTTTTAAAAGCTCTTCTATCAATTGCTCTTTATTATTAAAATAGTAATAAAAAGTTGCTCTAGGAAGGTGATATTTTTTAGATAATGCCTTTAAACTGAAATTAGGCCCATTAATTGCAAATTCCTCATAAGCAGCATCAATCCATTCTATATATTTTTTATTTCTTTCCATCACAAATTTGTTATCAGTAAATGCAAAAGTGTAGAACCAAATTTACTTTATGGTAAATAGTATTATTCATTTTTTTTCACAGATTCACTTTTTTTTCCAGCTCCAATAGGAATGTTAACTTTTAAAAATAGTGAATTGTTCTTTGTACCGCTTATGTCTTTATAAACATCAATTAAACCAAAATAATATTTAGCACCAATAGTCATGCCTTTACCTTTACCTATATTGTAGCCCAGACCAAAAGTAAAACCTGCATCAAACTTGTTGATCATATCTTTATTGAATTCTTTAATTTTTGCTTCTTTACCACCCTCATCAGAATTATATTCTATCCAAGATTTATACATTAATCCAAATTGCGGTCCACCTTCAACATACATATAATTATCAAACTTGTATTTTGCGAGTGCTGGAACTAAAAAATAATTCATTTTTTGACTGTAATCACCTTTTCCCTCGTAAATGGTGGCATCAAGCAACTCAAGATCAGCTGTTGTCAGCTTATGAAGTCCCAAATTAGATTTTGCCAAAACACCTGTATAGAGATACCACTGATTCTTCATTCGGATATCAAAATAAAAACCAAGATTCCATGTTGCCAAAGATTTAGAACTATCTAAATTGGAAATCTTCGACCAATTAAAGCCTGTTTCTAAACCAAACTCCAGACCATCAGAATTTAATTTATCTCCTAATAATAACGAAATTAATATTTGAGATTGAGCTGTTATACCTACTAGTAAGAAAGTAATAATTAAAAAGTATTTTTTCATATTAAAAACATTAAGATTCACAGAATTTGTATACAAAAATCAAACAATTTATGACTGTTTTAAAGATCGTGTTCCATTCACTAAAATAGTTAATTATAAACTTTAACAAATATATCTTAAAAAGAAAGAAAGAAAGAAAAGCCCAACATAATGCTGGGCTCTTCAAAAATTAACCAAATATTGGTTGGCTAGTTAACCTAAAACTATCTTTTTATAATGCGCTTAACGACATCTCTTCCCTCGCTATCAGTAACTTTAACTAAATATATTCCTGAATTTAAATCAGATATATCTATTTGTGATGCTTGGTTAGCTTGTTTAACTTTTGCTCCTAACATATTGTAGATAACAACAGATTTTGCCTGAACACCTGGCTGTAATGCAATGTTCATAACATCTTTAACAGGGTTCGGGTAAATTAGCAATTCGGTGGTGTCTAAAGTTGGTGTATCGACACTTAAAGTCATGTACGACACATCGTAAGTAATGATACCTAAATCTGGTGTAGACATATAAGCCGTAAAACCTGTACCATTAAAATCAATAGCCATTTGGTACGATTGCGTATAACCTATGTTCTGATAAGGCACCATAGTCCAGGTAGTACCGTAATCTTCTGAATGGAAAATAGTAGCTTGAGCAAATAAGGATGAATAAACCGTTGTTACCATTACTTCAGGGTGGTTTGGATCGTATAGCACTCTACTCGCATCATTCGTATTAAGTACGTGTACCCAATTGGCATAATGATCTGTAGATTTCCAAACACCATTTGAAGTTGCTAATGTAAATTCATTAGGGTCATTAGGACTTTGAACGATATCAAAAATACTTCCAGAAGTTGGATCAAGCGTTAAACCTGTACTTGAATTAGTCCAGTTGGTTCCACGATCAGTTGTAGACCATATTTCGCCACCTTGACTTATTAAAACTTCTTGATTATTACTAGGGTTTATCCACATAGAATTAATTCTACCTGTAGCTGGTAAGGTTACGTACGTAATGGTAGGTGCCCAAGGGTCTGAACTGGTTACATCAACTATTTGTGCTATAGCTGAACCCCAAGAATCAAAAGCTACCCAAACTTCGTTTGTATTTACAGGGTCTGGAACTAATGTTACAAGTGGGTCAAAGAAATTATAGAAGGTATGAAACGATTGACCATGGTCTGTACTTACGCTTAAAGCGTTTCCACTAAAACCACCAACTGCGCTAAAAACACGACCATACTGGTTTTCATCTACAAAATAACTACCACCATCATTACTCACGTAATCAATTTGTTGCACATTGTATGTGGTCTCTACCGATGTATTTAAATTTCTAGCAATAAAACCACCTTTGGCTCCATAATAAAGATATGGGTCATCCGATCCATTGTTTGGAGATAGTCCTACAGCAGAAGTAAAGCCATAAGGCGAAAACATTCTTGAAAGGGTTACGCCTCCATCAGTTGAGCGGAATGGATAATAGTTACTGGTGTAAATAACTTCATCATTATCATTTGGATTAAAAGTAGCTGATAACCCATAGAAGTAATCCGTTTCAGGCAAACCTACATCAAACCATTGCACTGACCAGTTTGCTCCACCATCAGAGCTTATGGCTATTTCGTTAGTCTCTAAAAGGTATATTTTGTTTGGAATTGAAGGGTGAAAAATAACCTCATTAACCTCTTGAAGTGAATAATCATCAAAAGGAATGGCTAATTCAGCCCAATTCGCACCTGCGTCCAATGTTTGGTAAACCGCTACTTGCTCGCCCCATCCTGGATCTGTACCTATCATCCAATGATCTGCATTGTTTGGGTCTACAGCTATGCCTCTTATATTTGTTGTTGCATAATGTTCTGTCCAAGTGGCTCCAGCATCCGTACTTACCAAAAGCCCTCCATTTACACCATTGGCACCGTTTCCTCTAGTAATAAATAAAAGATTTGGATCGTCATAGCTAATCAAAACTTTATCTACAGAAATAAGGTTATTGATTGGCCATATTTCATCATAAACCACTGTCCATGTGGCTCCACCATCCGTAGTATAATACGCACTGTCATAACTATCAAATCCAATTCTATACGTCTGCTTATAAAGCATGATATCAGTATCATTTCCGTAGAAACTATATCCTGTTGCCCACGATACTTCAGCAGATCCATTGACAGGTCTGTCAATTGATGTTAAAGCAAGGGTATTTAAATCTATCAAATAAACCGTATTAAAATCCTCATAACCGGTATTTGCAAGATAAAAGCTTAAGTGCGTATCATTAAGCGTTTGTAACTCCTTTATTTGTCCTCCAGATAAAGAATAAAACAATTCCCAGGTCACACCATTATTATGAGATACCAGGATATGGTTATTTAAAGTTGCAGCGTATAATTTATTTTCTGTATTCTGGTCATAGACCACATCAAATATACGTCCATACTCATCAGAAGTAATTGATGTTACTTGTGCAAAGGAAAATAGAGTTCCTAACATTAAACAAGCTACAACAAGTGATTTAAACTTTTTCATTGTGTACTTTTTTTTCATTGTGTTGTGATTTAAAGATTTTTCACAAAAGTCAACAAATCAAGTCGTTATTGCCGAATTTTAAGCCGGACAAAACGTGACATAATACATAAAAAACGTGATGCAGTCTATATTTGTGAGATGTAGGTGTACAAATCTTCGTTTTCGGTAAGCTCAATTTTTTTGGAGATACGTTCCTTTCGTTTTCTACAAGCCTCTGGTGTAATATTCATTATTGAGGCTATTTCTTTCATAGATAAGTTCATGTATAAATACGAAATAAAACGAATATCATTAGCGTTTAAATTTTCATGTTTGTCTTTAAGGCGATTTAACAAACCATGGTTAACCTCATCAAAATACTGAACAAAATTTTCCCATTCCTCGTCACTTTTAAGCAAACCTTTTAAACGTCTTATATGACTTGTTACTTCCCTGCTCGGTTTTATTTTATCAGATTGTTCCAAATCCTGAATAATAGTTTCAACCAAACGATTACGGTCTATTAAATACAAAGCTTTAGCTGAAAGCTTTCTGTTTTTGGATTCAATTTCTCGTTTGTGCTGTTCTTGTTCCAACAGCAATTTAGTTTCGTTTTCCTTGAGTTGTTTTTCCAGAATAACGTTATTGGCCTTTTCGTTTTCCAATTCCAAATTCAATATTTTTTCCTGCCTCGCCAACAAGTCTTTACGTTGTTTGTTTTTTATACGGCTTAACCTTAAAGACCATAGCAATAGAAAAATAACAAGAAAAGAACTAATAGCCAGAATAAGTATGAGTCGTTTTTGCGATTTAATACGTTGGCGCCCTTCATTTAATTGGGTTTCATAATTCAACACCTCAAACTTTACCTTATTGGCTTGGTATTGCCTGCTATTTTGCAGGTCGTATATGTCCTGTTTTAATTGCAACATGCTATCCATCGCTACTAATGCTTGAGGATAGTCACTTACTTGTTCACTATAGTTATGTATTAAACTATATATCTTGTATTTGGTTTCTAAATTAATGGGTTGCTGTTTTAAAGCACTATTCCCTAATGCTAAAGCATCACTCCAATTATTTTTGGCGTTTTCAATTTTTGCCAAGGTTAGCAAAAGTACCACGCGTGTTTCGGCATAACGATTGCCTTCCAACTTGGGCATCAGTACGTTTATCAACTTTTCAGACTCTTGTACTTTACCAAGTGCATGTAACAATACAGCCTCTAGAGCTTCGGCTTCAAGAAGGTAGTCGGGATCGTCGACTAGAAGCTTTATAGCTTCCTTAATATAGGGCATTGCAGTTTCTGGTTGCCCTATGTCATGGTATACCTGTGCTAAATTAATGGCGTAAATGCCTTTTTTTGATTGGTCTTTGGGAACTAAAGCTAAATCGTAAGCCTTTTGAAAATACTCAATAGCCTTGTCTGAATCGTTCTCTTGAGAATACAATATGGCTATATTATTTAAGGAGGTCATTTCGTAGCTGTAATCCAATTCCTTAATAGCAATTTTATAAGACTCTAAATAATACTCTAATGCTTCATTGTTATCGAGTAGTTTATGATAGTTTAAGCCAATATTGTTAATGGCTACAAACTGATTGGTGTAATCTTCATTTTCTTCGGCCTGTACTCGAGCTTTAGTCAATAATTCCAAAGATTCACTGTAATTGCCCTCCATCATAGCATTAACGCCTTCAACTATAATATCATAAGTCTCATTGTTTTGACCTATTACATAACAGGCGTTCAATGCGAACAAAACAAATAATATGTACGACTTAATTTTCAATGCTAAATACATTTACATTTCAAAAATACAATAAATGAATGGCTTCTATTTCTAAAACCTTACAAAACACGTTAAAGTTACTATATTTTTAGCCTACTTTTATACGGGTAACGTGTTAGATTTTGATAAATTTGTTATCTTATTACTTTCTTTAAAGCCATCAGCAAATGAATAAAACCAATGGTATTTTAAGTTTAATTTTTGTGCTCATTTTTCAAATTTCATGGTCACAAGCTCATACTACTGAAAAAGATAGCACCTATTCTCCTTATCAATTATTATCAAGTTACTACGATTCAGATTTTAAACCGTTTAAAAAAAGGAATGTGTATTTAGGTTTAGCTCTTTCACTTGAAGATAGAAAAGTGCAAAATGCCAATAATATAATTGAAACCGTATTGGATGGTGACCGATTAAATTACGACATCACACTAAAAGGTGGGTACTTTATTGGAAATTATGCCATGGCTGGTATTGGAGCTCGTTATCATCAAAACAAATTTTCTGGAACGGTATTAAGAGATTCAGATACCATTCAGTCCAAATCCATAACCAGAGGTTATGCCATAGCACCTTACTTTAGATCAACAGTGCCTTTAACCCGCAATGAGCGCTTAAGCTTCTTTACCGAACTGGGAGTAACATTTGGAGGAAGTAATACGCTAACCCGAGATATCAAAAATATAGACCAAATTGATAAAGTATATACCACAAATTTTAATTTTAGAGTAGGTATCAGTCCAGGCATTACGTTTTTTGCTATGGAAAATTTTGCTTTAGAAGTTGGATTGGATGTATTGGGCTATGAATTGAATTCATCAAAAACCACCAAAAATGATATAGAGGAATCCAGCAAAGTTAGACAGAATGTAGATTTTAACATTAACATATTGTCCCTTAAGATAGGGCTTGCCTATTACTTTGGAGGATAACATGAACGTTTGGTGTTCATTAAAGACTAAAAATATGAAGAAGATTATTTTAATTACTGCAGCATGGGCGGTTATGCTATTGTCTTGTGTTGAAGAAGATTATTTTGGAAAATCCCAATATGGTTATATCAAAACTATTGAAGTTAGTAACCAATCTAGTGTTGCAACTATTATTAGGGATAGTTTATTGGTTACAGTAGAAATTCCAGGTGGTGTTGATTTAACATCCATTAGTATTGAAAAGCTCGAGCTGTCATCATTTGCAAGCAGTAATAAATCCCAAGGCGACATCCTTAATTTAGATAATGATGATACGATTAGTGTTACTGCCGAAGATGGATCTGTTTATAATTGGACGATTCGCGCCTATGTAGCTTCTGAAACCCCTCAACTGGATAATTGGCAGTTAAATGATTGGTATATGACGGCTACCAATTATTATGAACCTGGAGCAGATGCAGCGACTACTATTTGGGGTACTGGAAATCAAGGCACTCAAATTTTAAATATTCTGGCTACAATTCCTGAAGATTTAGGTGTTGACAATTTAGCGGCTAAAATGATAACTTTAGACAATGGTACTTTGGCAGGGACTTTTGGCGCCCCTATTTCAGCTGGGTCATTATTTACAGGGTATTTTGATCCAGATAATATTGATTTGAGTAACCCTCAAGCAGCTATTGAGTTTGGAACACCATTTTCTGGACGACCACTAAAAATTCGATTTAAATACAGTTATGTACCAGGTGAGGAAAATAAAGATCGTGACGGTGATCTTTTAAGCTATAGCGATGCCTGTGATATTTATGCCTTATTGGAAATTAGGCAAGGCGGTGAAATACAGCGTTTAGGCACAGCCTGGTTTAGGAGTGATATTACTCAAAACGAATTAATAACTCAAGAAATTGAATTCACTTATGGTGAGTTGGACAGTAGTTTCCCTGCATACATGTACCCAGAAAACAACACTTATGTATCACCTGACGTAGCTGAATTTGGTTTACCAACCCACATTACTTTTGTGGCTTCTTCTAGTTTTGATGGCGCAAACTTTGCAGGTGCCATAGATAGCACTTTAATTATAGATGATATTGAATTAGTTTATGAATAACCCCCAAAAGCTAAAGTCATAATTACTTTTTTTCAAAAGCCTTTACAAAGCGTTTGGCTCGTGGATTTCCAGAATTGAGCTCCAAGGCTTTTTTGTAGTTTTCGTAAGCGTTTAAACTATCTCCTGTTCGTAAATAGGCATCTGCAAGACTATCATATACATTATCACTTTCAGGATATAAAGCAACATTCATTTTAAAAACAGCTATGGCATGGTCGTTCTCTTCCTTTCGTAATAATTCATAACCATAACTATTAAATTCCCGCTCTTCAATTAAAACACTCGTAGAATCTTGTTTCTTTATATCTAGAAACCCTGCCAAGGCTTCATCAAAGTTATTGGCTTTAAGGTGCATGCTCGGCGTTTTAAATGAATCGGCTACTTTTAAATAGTCGTAAGTAAAACTGGAATCATCATTTTCAGACACAATACCCATATAGCGCTTTTGGGTTTCTGGTTGCTGCACAAAACGTAGTTTTTTATACATATCCGGTACAAAAAAAGTGGTTTCATCCAATGCCACGGGTTTTAATTTATCATTCCCTCTCCATTTTAAAAACAGTGTATTATTCTCGTAATAGACATCAATAACTTCATCTTGAGAATATAGATAACGCCCAGAAGTAGTATTAATTACATCTTGAGAATACTCAACATTGTTGGAACAATTTAATAGCATTATTAAAAAAACCGTTAAAGGCATTACAGTTTTGATTTTCATAAATTCATATAGTTTTTGATGGGTTAGCTGAAAAGTACAAAATATTGTATAAAAAAAAGTCTCATTATAAATGAGACGATTTTTTTTAAAATTTGTTACGGTATGAACAGATAATTTAACTGTTACTTTACAGCCATTAATTCCACATCAAATACCAAAGTAGCATTTGGTGGAATAACACCACCTGCTCCACGACTGCCATAACCTAAATCGCTTGGGATTACTAAACGTGCTTTGTCACCTACATTCAAAAGGCAAATACCTTCATCCCAACCAGCAATGACCTGACCAACTCCAACTGGAAACTCTAAAGGTTGATTACGTTTATATGAAGAGTCAAATACAGTTCCATCGGCTAATTGTCCTTTGTAGTGTACGGAAACAGTTTGACCTTTTTGAGCTTTTGCTCCTGATCCCTTTTGAAGAATTTGATAGCGTAAACCACTCTCGGTTTTTTCAAAGCCTGTCGCTATTTTATCCAACTCGGCCTCTCTAGCTTCTTTTTCAGCAGCTAAACGTTTTTCCCTAGATCCTTCAAAAGTTCTAAAAGCTTCAATAGCGTTAAAGTTTTCAGCAGCTTCCCCTACTCTAATAATTTCTAAAGATTCTATGGAGTCTCCTTGAGCAATAGCATCAACTACATCCTGACCTTCTTTTACCTTACCAAAAACGGTATGGTTACCATCTAACCAAGGCGTCTCTACATGTGTTATAAAAAACTGACTGCCATTAGTACCTGGTCCTGCATTAGCCATAGATAAGATACCTGGTCCGTCGTGCTTTAAGTCTGGATGAAATTCATCATCGAATTGATAACCCGGATTTCCAGTACCTGTACCTTGAGGACAACCTCCTTGAATCATAAAATCTGGTATAACACGATGAAACGTTAAACCGTTATAATAAGGGTTACCTTGTTTTTTTGCAGAGTTCTCTAAATTACCTTCTGCCAAAGCAACAAAATTACCAACTGTTCCTGGTGTTTTCTCAAATTCTAAATTAACTAAAATATCACCTTTTGAAGTATGAAACTTTACGTATAAACCGTCTTGCATTGTATTAATTTTAAATGAGGTGCAAAGATACGGAATCATCCTTGAAGTCAGAAGTCAGAAGACAGAAGATTTAAAAAAAGCTTAATTAGCTACCTCACTAATAAACTTTATGCGGTATAAACGGAGTTCTTCATCATCATAATCACCATCAAATTCATCAATAGCTACATCTATTTTATCGGTATCAGACTCCATAAAGTAATCGTGAATCTCTTCTTGTTGGTCTTCATCTAAAATATCATGAACCCAATAATCAATATTCAGTTTTGTACCTGAATATACTATAGCCTCCATTTCCTTAATTAAATCTGGCATCTCCATACCTTTTGCCGAAGCTATATCATCTAATGGCAGCTTACGGTCTATATTTTGAATGATATACAATTTAAGTGCCGAATTGCTTCCTGTAGATTTAACTATTAAATCGTCTGGTCGATCAATATCATTATCCGCCACATATTGCTTAATGAGCGCCACAAAATCTTTTCCATACTTTTTAGCCTTACTCTCACCTACACCATGAACATTACTTAACTCTTCTATGGATATGGGATATTTTAAAGCCATATCTTCCAATGATGGGTCTTGAAATATCACAAATGGTGGTACACCAAGCTTCTTAGCATTGCGCTTACGTAAATCTTTAAGCATGGTCATCAAGGCCTCGTCGGCAACACCACCTCCACCTTTTGTAGCTGTAATTATGGAATCGTCAATGTCTTCAGAAAACTCATGGTCTTCAGTCATCATAAACGATTCTGGGTGTTTAATAAAATCCAAACCTTCAGGTGTTAACTTTATAACACCATAAGTCTCAATATCTTTTCTTAAATATCCAGCAACCAATACTTGGCGAATAAGTGCCATCCAATATTTATCAGTTTCTTCTTTTCCTAATCCAAAAAAGGGTTGCTCATGGGTTTTATGCGATTTAATTAAGGCGTTTTCCTTACCAATAATAACCTTTACTAAATCTTTAGCCTTATACTTCTCGTTGGTTTTTTGAACTGTTTCCAGTAGCGTTACTACATGATCTTTAGCTTCGTGTTGTTTTTTAGGATTACGCATATTATCATCCATATCACCACCTTCTCCAGTTTCATTATCAAACTCTTCGCCAAAATAGTGTAGTATAAACTTACGTCTTGAAATTGAGGTTTCAGCATAAGCTACAACCTCTTGAAGTAACGCATGACCAATTTCCTGTTCTGCAACAGGTTTTCCAGACATAAACTTTTCCAGTTTCTCAATATCTTTATAGGCATAAAATGCCAAACAATGTCCTTCGCCACCATCGCGTCCTGCACGTCCGGTTTCTTGATAGTAACTTTCAATACTTTTTGGGATATCATGATGAATTACAAATCGTACGTCTGGTTTATCGATTCCCATTCCAAAGGCAATAGTTGCCACAACAACATCAACATCTTCCATTAAAAACATATCTTGATGACTGGCTCTTTTTTTAGCATCCAGCCCGGCATGATAGGGTACTGCTTTTATACCGTTTACCTGTAGGGTTTGCGACAACTCTTCTACACGTTTACGACTCAAACAATATACAATTCCAGATTTACCCTCGTTTTGTTTAATAAAGCGAATAATATCTGAATCCACTTGCTTGGTTTTTGGGCGTACTTCATAAAACAAATTAGGCCTGTTAAACGACGCTTTAAAAGTTACGGCATTGGTCATGCCCAAGTTTTTTAGAATATCTTCCTGAACCTTTGGAGTTGCTGTAGCTGTAAGTCCAATTATGGGTATATCATCACCAATGCGCTGTATAATGTGTCGTAAATTACGATACTCTGGTCTAAAATCATGTCCCCATTCACTAATACAATGGGCTTCATCTACAGCCATAAATGAAATTTTAACCGATTTCAAAAACTCCACATTCTCATCCTTGGTTAAGGATTCTGGAGCGACATACAGTAATTTTGTAATACCATTAACGATATCCTCTTTTACTTTTTTAATCTCGGTTTTATTAAGTGACGAATTTAAAACATGAGCCACGCCATCGTTGTCTGAAACCGCACGAATAGCATCGACCTGGTTTTTCATTAAGGCAATTAATGGCGACACAATTATGGCTGTACCATCTTGCATAAGTGCTGGTAATTGGTAACATAACGATTTACCCCCTCCCGTTGGCATAATAACAAATGTATTATGACCTGCTAATAAACTTTTTACTACGGCTTCCTGTAATCCTTTAAACGTATTAAAACCAAAGTATTTTTTTAGCGCTTCTTGTAAGTCTTTTTCAACAACAGACATGAACTATCTTTAATATTAATTTACACATATTAAACACGCTATCAATAAATTTGCTATTAATTAATCCTAGCGTATCTAGGGTACTCTCATAATTTTTTTGTTAGCTTTGCAGCATACGTGAACTAACGTAATATTATTAAGAAAGAATTACTTAAAGATAATAAAATCTTTAAAAGCATCAACCCAAAAAAATAATAAATTTTGAATAGTCATAAAGCAATTATTGAAACGGCTAAACAAACGGTTGAAATGGAAAGCCAAGCCATTTCCAATTTAGCCCATTTTATTAATGACGATTTTGCCAACACTGTTGAACACATATACAACTCTAAAGGACGTGTTATTATTACTGGAATTGGTAAAAGTGCCATAATTGCCACTAAAATTGTAGCCACCATGAACTCCACAGGAACACCTGCTGTTTTTATGCATGCTGCCGATGCTATTCATGGTGATTTAGGACTTATTTTAGAAGACGATGTCGTAATCTGTATTTCAAAAAGCGGTAACACACCTGAAATCAAGGTTTTAGTGCCTCTTATTAAAAATGCCAAAAACAAAATGATAGCCATTACTGGAAATCCCGATTCATTTTTAGGGCAGCAGGCCGATTATGTATTGAATACGTTTGTTGAAAAAGAAGCTTGTCCCAACAATTTGGCTCCCACAACAAGCACGACTGCCCAATTAGTAATGGGTGATGCCCTTGCTGTTTGTTTGTTGGAACTACGTGGATTTTCAAGTAAGGATTTCGCCAAATATCACCCTGGTGGTGCCTTGGGAAAAAAATTATATTTACGCGTAAGTGATTTGGCAGATGCCAATCAAAAACCAGCTGTTAAACCAGATACGTCTATCAAAGACATCATTATTGAAATTTCTGAAAAAATGCTTGGGGTTACTGCTGTTGTGGAAAATGATACCATTGTTGGTATTATTACAGATGGTGATTTACGTCGCATGTTGAAAAAAACAGACAATTTTAGCGGGTTTACAGCTAGAGATATTATGGGCTTAAACCCTAAACGGATTGATTATGATGCTATGGCTATAGATGCCAAAGAGGATATGGAAGCACATGGTATTTCGCAATTATTAGTAGAACGCGACGGAAAATATGCGGGTATTGTTCATTTACACGATCTTATTAAAGAAGGCATAATTTAATGGCACAAAAGAATATTAATGAAATGTCCTTTCTAGATCACCTAGAAGATTTACGCTGGCATTTAATTCGGGCTACATTGGCCATTTTAGTTGGCGGCATTGTCGCGTTTTTAATGTCTGACTTTTTATTTGACACTATTATTTTTGGCCCAAAAAAAATGACCTTCCCTACCTATCAATGGCTTTGTAAAGTCTCACAATTTGTAGGTGTTGATACTACTTTTTGCCTGGATGAATTTCCATTTAGAATTCAGAATAGGACTATGGCCGGTCAGTTTTCGGCACATATATGGACAGCTATTACAGCGGGATTTGTTATAGCTTTTCCTTATGTCATTTATCAATTATGGCGCTTTATTAGTCCAGGTTTACACCCTAATGAACGCAAACACTCCAGAGGATTTATCATTATATCATCATTTTTATTCTTTATTGGTGTGTTATTTGGATATTATATTGTTACACCGCTATCCATAAACTTTTTAGGCACCTATGTAGTAAGTTCTGAAATTTCCAATGAAATTGATTTAAGTTCCTATATTTCGTTAGTTCGCTCTTCAGCATTGGCATCAGGATTAATATTCGAACTCCCCATATTGGTATATTTTCTAACTAAAATTGGTTTGGTAACCCCTGAAATCCTAAAAAAATACAGAAAATTTGCTTTAGTATTGGTATTAATATTATCAGCAATTATTACACCTCCAGATATTGCGAGCCAAATAATAGTGGCCATCCCTATTTTAGTCTTATATCAAGTTAGTATTTATATTTCTAAAATGGTTGTAAAAAAAGAAAAACGAAAAACATCTAAACATGTCAAATCTAGTTGAAGACTTTAATGCCTATCGTTCTAAAATGAACGATAAAATTCTAGCTGATAACAATAAAATTATCAAACGCATTTTTAATCTGGACACCAACGCATATCAAGAAGGTGCTTTAGATGTAAAAACCAAAGAACTACTGGGTCTAGTAGCTTCTGCCGTATTGCGTTGTGACGATTGCATTCGATATCATTTAGAAAACAGCTATAAGGCCGGTTTAACCAAAGAACAGGTTGTGGAGGCTTTGGGAATAGCCACATTAGTTGGTGGAACCATTGTAATCCCACATTTACGACGTGCTTATGAGTTTTGGGATGCTTTAGAACAGCGTTAAACTTTGCATAAATTAGTACTGTATCAAGTATAGAGTTTTATGATTTTACTATTTTAGCTTCCAGTTTGTACTTATGAAATTAAAAGCAGAACATTTAATGAAGTCTTATAACGGCCGTAAAGTCGTTAAAGATGTCTCTTTGGAAGTTAACCAAGGTGAAATAGTAGGGTTACTAGGCCCTAATGGAGCTGGTAAAACCACGTCGTTCTACATGATTGTAGGATTGATTAAACCCAATGGTGGTCAAATTCATTTAGACCGTACCAATATTACGAAGTTCCCAATGTATAAACGAGCTCAAAATGGTATTGGGTATTTGGCACAGGAAGCTTCTGTTTTTAGAAAATTAAGTATTGAAGATAATATTTTGAGTGTTCTGCAATTGACCAAATTGAGCAAAAAGGAACAGCATCATAAAATGGAATCCTTAATTGAAGAGTTTGGTTTGGGACATATTCGAAAAAATCGTGGTGATTTATTATCGGGTGGTGAACGCCGTAGAACTGAAATCGCTCGTGCGCTAGCTACGGACCCTAACTTTATTTTATTGGATGAACCCTTTGCTGGTGTAGACCCTGTTGCCGTTGAAGATATTCAACGTATTGTAGCCCAATTGACCAAAAAGAATATTGGCATCCTCATTACCGATCATAACGTTCAAGAGACTTTGGCTATTACCGATAGGACTTATTTAATGTTTGAAGGTAGTATTCTTAAAGCTGGAGAACCAGAGGAATTAGCCAACGATGCTATGGTTCGGAAAGTGTATTTAGGTCAAAACTTCGAATTGCGTAAAAAGAAAATTAGAGACTAACCTATCATTCATAATCGGTCATCTGTCACTTGTCATTCAAAACGAGCGCAGCGATGTGAAGAAACCTTTAGGTTCAGCGCAGCTGATCTATTTATCATGAGTTGCTTGTCATTTCATTCAGAGTGAAACGAAGAATCTCTTTGTCAACTGTCACCTGTCATCAGTCATTTGTCATCTGTCAATTACCACGCTTTGCTTATCGCCTAAACATTTTTACAATTACTTTCACAGCTTTAAAAACTACAAGCGCTATAAACCCCACACCCAGACCTACAATAAAATCACGTAAAACGCTAGGCCACGACTCCAATACATGATGAAGAAAATCAATATGATGAACAAAAATACCGCCGGCAACCAATAGCAGGGCAATTGTTCCAATTACCGACAAGCTTTTAATAACCCATGGTAACGCCCGAATTAACAGGTTGCCCAAATTAAAGAGAAAGCCTTTTTTATGGGCTTTCAACTTAACTAACCACAACCCAAAATCATCCATACGTACCAACAAAGCCACTATACCATACACTCCAATAGTTGCAATAATAGCCACTATAGATACTACTAATATTTGAAACAGTAAATCCTGGCCAACAACGGTCCCTAAAGCAATAATGACAATTTCTACAGATAAAATAAAATCGGTTATAATGGCTGACTTTACTTTTTTCTTTTCTATATCGAGTACACTTTCCTTGGGCATGCTTGCCGAAATATGTTCCTGTTTCTCGTGGTCATGGGGCACAAAAAATTCATAAATCTTTTCGGCTCCTTCAAAAGCCAAATACACGCCTCCTAAAACTAAAATCAGTGTCACAGCCCAAGGCACAAAAGCACTTAACACAAAAGCAATAGGTAAAATAATAAGCTTGTTTAAAAACGAGCCTTTTGTAATAGCCCATAAAACAGGGAGCTCGCGGGAAGACATAAAACCAGAAGCCTTTTCAGCATTCACAGCCAAATCGTCACCTAGAATACCTGCTGTTTTTTTGGTGGTGACTTTGCTCATAACCACTACATCATCCATTAATGCACCAATATCATCCAATAAGGCAAAAAACCCTGAAGCCATTTTAATTTCAAATTAAATTAAACAATTGTTTTTTGAGCAAACAAAGATAATAGGATATAACTAACAATAATTACCGGTATTGCAGCAAATTGCAAGACAATCAATAACACAATGCTCAACAGAAGAAAAATATAACGTATACTATTTTCGCTAAATCCCCAAGTTTTAAATTTTAGCGAAAATAATTTAAAGGGTGCGTTTAATACATAACAGCTCAATATGGTTACGCCAATTAAAAACCAAATATTAGTAATAGTTGCATTAATTACATCGTTATTCTGAAATTCCATAATTAAAGGAAACGACAAAATTAATAAGGCATTGGCTGGTGTTGGCAAACCTTTAAAATATGACTGTTGCTCAGTATCAATGTTAAAGTTGGCTAACCTATAGGCAGAAGCTAATGTTATAAGCAAACCAACTATCGGTAAAAATAAATACAGTTCTGCATTAGAAAATTCAAACCCTACAGTACTGTTATATTTCATATTATCCCATTGCGGCCCGGTTAGTTCTATAAGTTTATACATCATTAATCCAGGAACTAAACCACTAGTCACCATATCTGCCAAAGAATCCAACTGCAAGCCCAATTCACTTTGAACATTTAATTTACGGGCAGCCAGACCATCAAAAAAGTCGAAGAAAATACCTAAAAAAACAAAAATGGCAGAAGCCACAAAATAATTATTTATAACCAAAATAACGGCTATAGAACCGCATAATAGGTTTAACAGTGTAATTACATTAGGGATGTGTTTTTTCATAAGTACGTATTACGCTTTGTAAAAATAACAAACTATTTGCGTCTAAAACAAACAACGTACAATAAGTCTACTAATTTCAAGTTTATTATATTGAAAAATTGTAGCATATTTGCAAAAAAAGAATTGTCTTTGAGAACCTTACTAACCACGGCACTATTAGTTGTAGTTTCCATTTCATTATTTGGACAAACTGTTCGTAAATATTCCAATGAATTTATGAATATTGGTGTTGATGCTGCAGCTCTAGGTATGAGCAATGCAGTAACAGCCAGTACTGCCGATGTTAATTCGGGCTATTGGAATCCTGCCGGCTTAACCGCTCTAGAGGATAAGCAAATAGCTTTAATGCACTCCAGTTACTTTGCCAATATTGCCAATTATGATTATATAGCTTTTGCCATGCCCTTGGACGATAGAAGTGCGATTGGTATTTCTGTAATACGTTTTGCTGTTGATGACATTTTAAATACCACCGAGTTAATTGATGCTGACGGAAACATTAACTACGACAGGATTAGCTTATTCTCTACTGCCGATTATGGGTTTACCTTTTCATATTCACGAAAACTGCCTTTGGATGGTTTGAATTATGGTATTAATGCCAAGGTTATACGTCGTATTATTGGTGATTTTGCTACGTCTTGGGGTTTTGGTCTTGATGCTGCTATTCAGTTTGAAACCAAAGATGAATGGAAATTTGGTATTATGGCTCGGGATATTACAACAACCTATAATGCCTGGGCTATAAATGAGGAAGAATTTGAAAAAATACAAAATGCCATACCAGGTGAGAATCAAGATTTACCTGAAACTACTGAAATAACCATTCCTAAATTACAATTTGGTGTCGCCAAAAAATTTATTATTCGCTATGATTATTCGCTATTGGCTGAAGTAGATTTAAACTTTCGTTTTGCTGAAACCAATGATGTTATCTCCACGTCTTTTGCCAGTATAGCACCTGCTTTAGGATTGGAGTTTGGATATATTGATATGGTATTTTTACGTGCTGGCATGGGTAATTTTCAAAACGAACTACAAATAGATAATTCAGAAAAGGTTACCTTTCAACCCAGTATTGGTCTTGGTTTTCGATATAAGGGTATAGAGATAGATTATGCCTTTACCGATATTGGTGACCAAAGTGTAGCTCTCTACTCCAATGTCTTTTCTCTAAAATTGGATTTTAGTATCTTTCGCTAATTAAACCCATACTATGAGTCTGCGTGTACTTGCACTATTAGTCCTTTTAAGTATTCAAAACCTATTTGCACAACAGTTATCACCTGAAGCTTCAATTCGTGTTTTAACTATTGGACCGGGTTATAATTTAAATGATGCCTTTGGGCATTCGGCTTTTCATATTCAAGACCACTCCCAAAACATTGATATGGTATTTAACTATGGGGTTTACGATTTTGATACCCCAAATTTCTATACCAAATTTGCACAAGGGAAATTACATTATCTTATTGGTGTTAATTATTTTGACGACTTTATGCTGATGTACAAACGCCAGAATAGAACTGTGCAATCCCAAGAATTAGATTTAGATACTGGGCAAAAACAAGCGCTTTTTGACTATCTACTTGAGAATTACAAACCCGAAAACAGGCGTTACCTTTATGACTTTTTCTATAACAACTGTGCCACTAAAATTAGAGATGTTTTACAAACAGCTGTTGGTGAACCTATAGTTTTTCATGAACCAGAAGCATTTCAACCGCAAACATTTCGCACACTTATTCAGGATAATTTGAAAACTAATTCTTGGGGCAGCATGGGTATAGACCTAGCATTAGGTTCTGTAATTGATCAAACCGCCACTGCCGAAGAGCATATGTTTTTACCAGAGTACATACATACGTTTTTTAGCTCGGCTACTTTGGGAAATAGTAACAAAAAACTGGTCAAGCAAGACAAAACCTTGTATACCAAACAGGCTATCAACTCCAACAAATCGTCATTTTTTACGAGTCCAATTTTTGTATTAGGCGTTATTGGGCTTTTTATAGTTATTATTACCTATTTCGATTTTATTAAAGGAAAACGAAGCCGATGGTTAGATTTTACTATTTCTGTATTAACAGGCGTTATTGGTTTGTTGCTTTTACTATTATGGTTTGCTACTGACCATACGGCTACAGCTCAAAACTATAATTTACTTTGGGCATTTCCGCTCAATATTATTTTGGGTATACAATTACTCAAGAAACAACCAAAGCCATGGGTTATCAAATTCTTAAAGTTTTTGTTTATTATGCTAGCCTTAATGGCCTTTCATTGGTCTGTAGGTATACAAGTTTTTGCTCCAGTACTTATACCGTTGTTATTAGCATTGGTAATTAGGTATATGTATTTGGTGTATTATTTAAAAAACGAGAAATTATAAAACCCTTTATCAAAGAGCCTTGCTTTTTGACGCCTCCCTTTATATAAAGAAAGGAACCAAAGGGAGTTTGAACTTAAATTACTATACTTAATTCATGTCCAAACAACACATACACAACAAAATTCAGTTGAAATCTAGAAGACAGGAATTAAGAAAAAATCTGACTCCAGCTGAAGCGTTTTTATGGACACACCTTAAGTCAAGACAATTGAAGTGGAAACGTTTTACAAAACAACACAGTATCGGAAACTATATTGTAGACTTTTACTGTGCTTCAGAAAGACTTATCATTGAGCTAGATGGTGAAGTACACAACAATCCAAAAGCAGTATCCTATGATGAAATTCGAACCGGATATTTAAACGAATTGGGATACCAAGTCCTCCGATTCGAAAACAAAATGGTATTTAACCAATTACCCTCTGTATTGCAGGACATAATAAGGCATTTTAAAAACTAATTCAAACCCTCCGTCTAGACTCAATACGTCTAGACACCTCCCTTTATCTAAATGGAGGAGCCTTTAGGTGATAAACAAAACTATTACTCCCCTCTTCAGATGAAGAGGGGAATGAATTTGTTTAATTTACGAAAACAAAGAAAGGGGAGTTTGATTTTAAATACACCAATACCTTTTCAATCCATCGGTCTAACCAAACCTTTTGCCTGCTTGCACATTCACTTAAATAGTCCACCAGACAGTTTTCAAACGTCCAGTCGCCTTCTGAAATCGAAGATTCGATAGAGTCAATAACATTGATCTTTCTTATTTAATGAGGGTAGCCTTATATAAAACTAGTTAGTAGCACTTTGTACTTATCTCTTATCTAGTAAATTTATTGCCCCCTAAAAAATATCATTGTACTTAAGGTTTTAATAATAACATTGGCATCTAAAAAGAAACTACGGTGTTTAATATAATACAGGTCGTATTGTAATTTTAATAAACTATCCTCTACGGTAGAACCATAGCGCACCTTAACTTGAGCCCAACCTGTAAGACCAGGTTTTATAATATGCCTGGTTTCATAAAACGGAATGACTTTAGAGAGTTCTTTAACAAAGTAAGGGCGCTCTGGCCTTGGCCCTATTAAACTCATGTCGCCCTTTAAAATATTAAAAAACTGGGGCATCTCATCCAATCGTGAACGTCGTAAAAACCGTCCAAATCCTGTAACGCGCTTATCATGTTTTGTGGCCCAAACCGCTCCTTCCTTTTCTGCATTTACAATCATGGTGCGAAACTTCACAATTTTAAACACTTCACCATTTTTCCCCACACGTTCTTGGGAATAAAACAAGGGGCCACGATTGGCTATTACATTTCCTAATAAAACAATAGGCATCAAAATCAGTGTCAATACCGCACCAACACATGCAATAATTAAATCGAACAATCTATGAAAAAACAAATACAGTTTATTTTGATTGCTTCTACTAAATGGAAAGTACTTGTAAAAATCCTTACCAACAAATTGCACCGGTACTCTATACGTAATATCCTCGTACACTTGAGTGTATTCCTTAATAGGAAAACCACGCTCCAATAGCGCTATTAAGTCTAAATAAATTTCTGAAGTAATCGTTTCAGCATTATAACTGGCCACAACAATTTCAGAGATGTTTTCTTCTAGAATAACCTGATGGATAGCACTGGGGTGATATTCAGAAATCCCTTTATAAACGATATCGCTATCCTTTTTGGCCTCACAATTAATAAATCCCACTATTTTGTAATTGGGATCCGAATTTTTAAAGGCTTCAACAATGGTTTCAATATTAGAAATTTCGCCAACAATCAATACCTTTTTGTAAAACCGTGGTGAGGTTATAAACTTGACATATAAAAAGCGCCATAGCATTAAAGCGACTATAATGGCTATATAAAAATAAAGAATTTGCAAACGATTGGCGGGTAAGAAAGGTGTAAAATAAGGCGTTAGTAAATAAAACAGCACCGTTACGGATGCCGTAAGCACAACATTAGCAAATACGGCATCAAGCCTACTGGCCTTTTGCAAATCGTAGAGTTCGAAAACCGTACCAAACGCACTAATATATAATGCTAGAACTACAACCCAACTCCAATTTTCAGCACTTATGGTAAAGTAATCAAAGTTAAATTTTACACTTATAAAACACAATACCAGCAGGACACTAATCACATCCATTAAGCGCAGTAAAATCTTGCGTTCTGAAATATTAAAATGTACGGTCTGCTTCCCCATTTCGTTAATAAAATGTTAAGGTAAAGATAAAAAGTTCACTGTATAAAGCAAGGTTAAGCTTTAGTAATTATTATAAATGCATGAACTAATGGTTTGACTTTGTTTTTTAAAATGTCAGTTTTATAAGATTACCTATACTGATTGAGAATGTCAGCATCACCATGACAGCACCATCCCTATTAATACAGTATCTTGTCATTCAGAACGAGCGCAGCGAAGTGAAGAATCTCGTTGTCATTCAGAACGAGTGCAGCGAAGTGAAGAATCTCGTTGTCATCCTGAACACGTAAGGCAAAATGAAGAATCCCTAATACTAAACTTTGTTAAACTTTAAAAGATTCTTCGGTCGTTCCTCCCTCTGAATGAAAATCAGCATGTCATTGACTACGTCGAATCTTCGATTTCATAACGTGTAAAGCGCAGTGAAGAATCTCATTGTCATTCAGAACGAGCCTGCCTGTCGGCAGACAGGCACAGCGATGTGAAGAATCTCTTTCTCATCCTGAACAGGCAAGGTAAAGTGAAGAATCTCAAAAATTGATTATATTTAGTTTAATAAAAACTATAGGCACACATAATTATTATGTTTACATTTTAACAAACAAAAGTAAAACAGTACTATATACAGGTGTTACAAATAATCTTAAAGAACGTATTCATCAGCACAAGAATCCATTACCTTTTTCTAAAGCTTTTACAACTAAATACAAATGCTTTTTCCTCATATACTATGAACATTTTAATAATATTGAAATAGCCATTAAACGCGAAAAACAAATAAAAGGATTTAGCAGAATCAAAAAAGAACAATTAATTGAAGCATTTAATTCGAATTGGGGATTTTTGAATGATAGTATTTAGAAATTTAACAGGTTCTTCAGTCGGCTTAACAGTCTCCTTCTGAATGACAGCTTTAATATTTTTTAATTGCCCAAGTGTCATTCAGAACGAGCGCAGCGATGTGAGGAATTTCCTTGTCATCAGTCACTTGTCATTCCGAGCTTGCCGAGGAATCTCATAAATTAAGGCTCCATAAACTTCTAAAGGTTCTTCAGTCGGCTTAACTGCCCCTTTCTGAATGACAGCTTTAATATTTTTAATTGCCCAAGTGTCATTCAGAACGAGCGCAGCGAAGTGAAGAATCTCTTAATTGAATACCCTAAAACAATAAAGGTTCGTATCAGATTGCCGCGTCACAAGCTCCTATAAATGAAAGCATTAGTGTTATTGAATAGATTTAAATGTTTTTATTGCAATACTTCAAACCATTGATGCTTGACAACCTTCCATGCAAACAGCTCCACTTTTTTCCTAGCATTAAACGCCATAGCTTGGCTGGCAACAGGACTATTTATAATACGCTTAATAGCATTAGCCATTGCTAATGCGTCATTAGCAGGTACCAACAACCCATCGGTTTCATGGTCGATTAAAAAAGGTATTCCACCAACCTCTGTAGATACTATGGGCAAGCCCAATGCCATAGCTTCAATAACACTTACGGGCATATTATCAAAATTGGTGGTATTTATAAAGATATTGTAATCTGCTGCCAAGGCAACCCAATCTGTTTTAGGCAATTTTCCGGTAAAATTTACAGAAACATTATAGGCCTTGGCCAAGTCTTGCACTGTTGTTAAGGAGCCATCACTATCGGGTCCAACCATACACAATTCTGCCTGAATACCATCTTCCTGAAGCACTTTCAACACCTTTACAGCTAAAGTGGGGTTATATATTTTAGAAAACGAGCGTACCCATAACAATTTAGGGTGGTTAAATGCTTTTACAACATATTTATAGGCATCCAATTCCAAACTATTGGGTATATAGGTCACATTGGTATAGCCATGGTATTTAAATGCTTCTTGTAAATATACCGATGGGGACACTAATTTATACGCGGTCCTAAAAATAAGCCTGCAAAGCCCTGGATTTTTTTCCAAACGCACAGGCAGGTTCCCACCATTTAAGCTTGGGATATATGTTATGTTTAAAAGCCTACATAATTGACTCACCGCTAACGCATAATAGAAATTTTGTGTGCTATAAGTATCTATTATAACAGCATCGGCCCAGTTTCGATACTTGATACAACTTTTTAACATATCCATAAAACGCCAAACCTTATTTGAGTAACTGGAAGCATATCGTACATTAAAGCCTTCGGCTTCGAGCATGGGGCCCAAAACAACAATAGAGGACACATTACTCCGCTTATTGTTTAAGTTGTTTCCTATGTATAGTAGGTTTTTCATTTGTTACATTTAATAAGGCTAGCGCATAAATAAATGATGGTGCTACAATACGCATGCCTGAATGGTTAATCGTGGCAAACCAAAAGGCTAAAAAGGCATAAAAAAACAGGTTCTTATTATTCCTGCTGTAATATCCCAGAGGAGTTGATACCAACAAAATAATTACCATTATTCCAAATATACCATGTTCTGCCAACAACCGCCCTATTTCATTGTGAGATGGCAATTTTAGTCCTATAGTCTCAACACGGATATTTTTTATTCTACTCGCTCCAATTCCAATAAATGGACTTTCTAAAAACCCCTCAATTTCTTCCATAAACAAACCTAAACGGCCCGTTGACACATCCTTCTTTTGTCGTCCCATAGAATCCTTATTCAAATACCTATTATCAATAAGTCCTTGGGTTTGATTGGAGCTAATAGTCCATGTTACAACAATGGCAATCATTAATAGCAAAAAGGAACCAATAATTTGGTTTTTTTGTTTATAGGATGAACGAATAAATAATGAGAATAGAAATACACTAACTACTATAACTGCTGCTATTACACCACCTCTACTAAAGGTTACAATAGCCCTGAAGGTCATGGCTCCCAAAATAAGAATATTAAATATTTTTAAAAACAGTGAGGGTGATTTTAAAAACAATCTTACAATAATTAAAAACATCCCCAAGCCCAATACCGTTGACACTTGATTAGGCCCAAACCCCCCTGAAGTTGCCGCATTTGAAGCCGTTCCCGATAAGGTATCCTTAATACTTGGGTTATATAAAAACAAGTACATAGTAGTTGAAACAACAGGTAATAGCATATATAAAAGCACATCCATTAACTGTTTATTCGTAACTTTCCTATCGTAACAAAACAAAGCTGCTATACCCAAAGCTACAGGACCACTTAATACAAAGGCAATATTCGTTCTAAATTGTGCGTCAAAAGTCAAAGTAACAGAAGCCACTACAATTGAGGGCACTAACAAAATTAAGTAAATAAAATAAGGATAGCCTTTTCCAGAAAGGCCTTTAAAAAACATCCCCATTAGCATAAAGACAATTACCAAGTATTTAGACGCTTCATAGGCCAGCCCCCCTTTAGTCATCCTAAATAATACTTCTATTCCCGTAAAATACGCACAGGCCAACAACACTTGTTGCACTTTTTTGGATTCAGGGGCTGCTATTATCTTCCAGATAAAAAACAACATCATTATCGTAAAAAAGACTTTAGCCATGGGCTCAGCCACAAAAAAAAGGACACCAAGTCCTATATGGAACAGTACCAAAACTACATAGTTATCTATATTTTCTGACTGAATCCGTTTTATCATTTTTCTAGCAGCTTCAATATTCGATTATTATAATGTTTAAAAGAAAATCTATTAACTATATCCCGATTACCCTTTAGGTTTTTGATTATGTTCCCATCTATACCATCCTTAAGAATAGCATACAAAACCTCTTGAATAGTATCCAAAGATACGGTATCTAAAATATATCCTTGTTTCCCATTTATGACATACTGTGCAATAGCTGACACATTTGACACCACCGGTATACAGCCAAAATTCATGGCTTCGGCAATCACTTTAGGAAAGCCTTCAGACGCTGTGGTAGGCATCAAAAAGATATCCGATATCTTAAACACTTCAAAGACTTGCTCACGTGGTAAATAACCATGAAACCGAATTTCTACGCCAGCCTTCTGTGCTTCAGCTTCAAAATGGGGTCGTTCTGGTCCATCTCCTACCAAATGAACCGTTTTCACCTTGGCTTTGGCTTCTGGACTTAACTCTGTAAAGGCTTGAATAATGCGTCCCACACCCTTTTCAAGTTCTAAACGCCCTACATAACAAAAGGTCAAGGGACTCTTATAGGTTTTCTTTTTCGACCACGCCAAACCTGCTTCCAAATCCGCTTCCGTTAAACAGGGGTTTTCAAAAGTCAAGCAATGTACCGGTTGGTTGGGCCAGTGTCCATTAATCGTCACCTTTCTGCTTTGTTTTTTCAACATCCACCGTTGCAGACGGTAGCCTAAAGGTGGATTAGCTTGGTTCCAATTCCCAGCATATTTATACCAACCTGGTTTTTTTACAAAAAGGGTCAAGTACGGAATAAGATACACGCCAATACCTGTTGGTGTACGCAGTTGGAATACATCGGCTTTTTTAAGGGTTTGGGACACGATTTTTATCACTTTTGGAGCCTTCCAAATACTCTGGATTTTAGCAGCTATTGTACGCCCACCCGAAGGCGGTAAGGCTACAAACTGAATATTCGAAGCAGTATAGGGTAAGGCACTGGGTGGTGGGGTTCCCAGATGTAACATGGCTATATGAAAAATGGTTTCAAAATGTGCCGCCAAATGGTTGAGTTCACTAACAGTCGGTCCCCAGCCCACCCATTCTCCAGATGCTGTTTGATAATGTTCGGTATGGGATATGATACACAGTTTCATGCCTCAATTACTTTAATATAGTCTTTAACCACCTTTTTCCAATCGTGTTGTTCAGCCCATAGGCGGGCAGATTTCTGGTAGAATTTCCGCTGTTCTAAAATGCCCTGCAAAGCTTTAACCAAAGCTTGGTCGTTTTGGGTATCTATAAGCCTACCCGTTTCACCATCAACAATAGCATCGGTAATACCAAAGCCTCTAGTGCCAATTGCTGGCAACCCAAAATAGTTGGCCTCTAATATAGCAATTCCAAAGCCTTCCACATCACCACTCTGGGTTTCGGTACTCAACATCACAAAACAGTCGGTGCCTTTATAAAAACGCTCCAAAGCTTCATGACTCACATGACCATGAAACGTCAATTTATCAACTACCCCCAATTGTTTAGCCGCATTTATAACACTATTTTTTTCGGTTGGAAACCCCACACAATGGTAATGGGCTTCAGGATATTGAGCCAAGACAGCAGGTAATTGTTTAATTACTTGTAGCTGTCCTTTACGTTCGGTAACATTGCCTACGGTTAGTAAACTGGGATTTCCTTTAAGGGGCTCATTTCCTCCCATTGCCTGTTTCCAGTCTGTAGGATTAAAACCATTAGGTATCACCGTAACGGCCCGTAAGGGCAGATGTGCTACCAAACTTTTGGTGTATTGCGATACAGCAATAATATGGTCCATACGCTTTAAAGCCCTATTAATGGAATTTTTTAACAGAGGCTGCGCAAAATTAACCTCACTTCCATGAATTACAGCTAGCCAAGGTATCTGATATAAGCTCTTAACTAAACCGCCTAGCCACAGGGAGAATTTTCCCGAAACAATAACTACATCTTGATGCTTTAATAGTTGTCTAGCTAGCTGCAGGCGTTTGACGTACATAAAAATGCGTTTGTTTTTTATGGCTATCCTATGGACCTTAAACGGTAACTTGTCGTCAAAAGCCACTTCCACCTCCGGGTTGGGATCCCGTTGGTCCGCCATTAGGGTAACCTCATATCCTGAATGTTGTAATTGCAAGGCCAAATTATAGGCATGATTCCCTATACCGCCAGGTAATGGTGGGAATTCAGACGTGATAATGAGTATGTTTCTTCGGGTTGCTTTCAAATTAAGGATTCAACTTTTGGGCCTTCAGCCAGTTTTACGGAAGCCAGTCGCCATGATTTCCATACTTGATACACTACTATTGGCAGCAGCAATACAGCCAGAAAAGCACCCACAATCTTTAAGGCTTTATGACTCTTAAATCGGTACGGCATTATAGATAACGGCACTGTTTTAAATATAGCGTATTTTGCCGCCGTGTTGCCATAATACCTCCTAAAATAGTATAATACACTTGGGATTGGTCTGGGATCTAAAAAACTTTTTGTTCTAAATGCATCCCAACTTCCCATATCGCGTAGCCCTCCTGTGCCTACTTTTAGATGTAAACGTTTGGCTTTGGGGTTTGATATATTTTTAAAATTATTGATAAAAGCCCTCGCTCCAAACTCGCCATCTCCCATCCGTTGTTTTTCAAATTGCCTATCAAAAAGTCCGATGGTTTCAAAAACCTTACGTTTTATCATTGCATTTCCTGTATCTAATTGATCACTAATCCTGAAAATATTGTAATGCTCAGGTACTTTATCCCCTACTTTAGAAATTGACACCCCAGACGATATGTCGGCATTAAATGCTTCCAAACATTTAAGATGGTTAGATATCCAATCGGGTTCTACACGACTGTCATCATCAAACAATAAAATATACTGTCCTTTAGCCTGTTTGATAGCCGTATTTCTGGCTAGCCACAATGCTTTTTCTTCCTGTCTGACAACCTGTACATCAAGATTAAAATCCTTGTAAAAATTTGCTTGGAAGGGTTCGGATTGGTCCACTACAATCACTTCAAATCGCTTGTAATTCTGCTTTTCCAAATCCTTTAACACATCTTTTAAATACAGATAACGATTTAGAGTTGGTATAATTACGGTTACTAAAGGTTGATTTATTATCCATTGAGATTTAAAGGTCTGCCAATACTCCTCATGTGAAATTGGATTTTCTAAATACTTGATCCTATTTACATGTTTAGCAGTAGTATAAGCTTTGATTTCCTTAATTGGATTTCTAAAACTTAATACTCTTATCATTAATACATAAAGTACCCAAAAATGACTAAAATATCGTTTAATAAAAATATAACTATCCCCAATAGAAGGTTTATAATTGTTATTTATTGTTCCTGCATTTTCCAATAATCCTTTATTAATTGCTTGCCAAGACAAATCTTCATTTCTTATTAAATCATTTGAATACTTAAGCTCACTTTTTAAAACTTTTTTTACTTCAGAAGGGATACTTTCGTAAGACGGTAAAATATAAGTCCCATCTTTTCTTTTTAAACTAAAATAATGGGTAGGCTGTAAAATTTTTAAAAATGAAAACACCATTAGTTTATTTTTGGAATACAAAATATATTTGGTGGCAATCCATTTTTTTCTTTAAATGGTTTTAAATCCATATCCAATATATCATAATCCATGGATTGAAAAAAGGAAACTATTCTATTATCGCTATTCGTTTCTACTATACATATTGGACTGTATAATTTTAAAACATTAGTACACCCTTTTAAAATATCTAATTCAATACCATCTACATCTATTTTAATTAGATCACATTTTTTAAGATGACTTTTCTGAAAATAATTATCCAATGTTATCATTTCCACCTCCTGCTTATTCAAAACTTTATCTGATTCCAAAACATTAGATGTTGTATTATTTAGAAAAATTGAAATCCTTTTATTTTCAGCACCAACCGCCATGTTGTGCAACTCTATTTTGTTCTTCAAATTGTTTTTGTCAATTGATTTTTTAAATGAATTGTAGACGTTCTTATTCGGTTCGAAAGCGATTACTCTACCAAGTTTTTGGCAAACTGTAGTTGCCCACACCAAGCTTAAAAATCCAAAATTTGCACCTACGTCAAAGATTATTATCTCATCCCTCCAGTCTTTGTGTAATTTTAGCAATTTAAATGAGTTTAAAAGCAATGTATTTTCTACTCCTGACTTTTTGGCTTTTGCTGCATTCTTTATTGTTGACATATACTTAAACTGACTCTTAAAATCCAGATATTGTCTATCAATAAAGACCTCTCCTTCTTTATAAGCACCGTCATTTTTCAAAAGAAAATCCCGAAGGGGCTTTAAAACAACAGATTGTCCCAATTTATGCTGTATCGTCTTCGGTAAAATTGTATAAATTGCCAATAAAAATTTATTCATAAATCTGTTAAATTTCTGTCATTTTTTAATAAAAATATCCTTCTAATATTCAACGGAAACCCATTAGAAAAATACTTTTGATTTTTTCATTTTTATTTTACTAAATCACTACTACTATTTAAAGTTAATTGTCGTTAAAAATACTAAAAGGTATTTACTTGACACTATACTGATTATAATTTATGTGCATGGCGTATTATTTTGTGTTTATTTAGGGATTAGTAGTAGGTAGTGGGTAGTGGGCAGTAGGTTGTCTAGTTAATTATTCTTCATTTTTAATAGACTCGTTTTGCCGTATGAAAACCATTGCCTTTACTTTTTACTCATGGTAAATAGCATACAACAAAAAGAGCCTGTGTTTCCACAGGCTCTACTTACTCCATTCTTTCCATTTAGATCAGCCCGACCATTTGCAATGCATTGTAAGCTCCATTATTTAATGGGTACTGTACGGCATTAATCTCTTGGTAGAAGGCTATCTTTAAGAAATAGGCCTGGGTACCCATTCCGACAGGTACTGCTGCCGGTGTTAGAGTAACCGTACTCAAGGTATTGTCTATGGGCAGGTTTGTGATAGGACTTAATTCTAAGTCTTTATCGCCTGTAGCAAAGTCCAGGTTCAAAAATCCCGACTCTAAACTCACATGGGTTGCTCCTTCGGGTATTGCCAGATTTTGATTTGGTGCAAAATCGGCAATGGTAATTTCTCCTGTTGCCGTATCCAACGTAAAATCGGATAATAATACCGCACTTAACTTGGCCCTATCGTTAAAATTGAATCCGTTTAAAGCCTGTTGCCCATTGGGTGTTAGAATTCCAACCGCCACTGTACGCTGACCTCTAGGACTGGTTGTATCTGCATTTTTCACCCTCATCATGACTTGGGTCAATCTTGACGTCACCAAATTGTCTTTGGCATCGGACATCAGGTTGAGAATAGCCTGCCTTAACATTTTGCCACTTGAGGCTGCCATGCCAAATTCTGAACCATTTTCACGGGTTCTTGCAAAAGCCGGATCGTTTTCTATCCTTTTTTTACTTACCCCACTTTTGGTTTTTACCAAATACCCCTCTTTGCCCTTGTAAAAGGTAAGATCGTCCAGGGTTCCTTCGATCTTGATTATGCTTTTTAATTTTGCCATTTTTTTAATTTTTATGTGTTTTAAAAACACGTTTTACAATTATTTATCCATTTGATTTGGTTGCGCAAATCACCTCGGCCGTCGGTTATTATATATCCCCTTTCAAATGGTTTGATGAAGTTATCACAAACAGTAGCTGATGCATTACCGTACCTGCCACATTATTTAGATTTATCCTAAAGGCTCAATAGTTGGTATACTTTTCTTTATGCTGTTTTAGGTGCCTGAATTTCATAATTTTTTAATTTTTTGTTAGCCCTACCGATAGTGTCTATTTTTTCCACTGCTAGCTTTTATTACCATTTGTTCCTATATGTTTCATTCATACTTTATCCATACCGAAGCCATACTTAAGCCATGCTTGATCGTAGGATTAGGGATTAAATATTTCACGCCTTTTCTAAATAGCAACCATGCTTCGCTGTTTCAACAGCACTTCGATGTTTCGAGAGCGCTTCGACAGCACTTCGACAGGCTCAGTGTGACATTGCTTGATACAGGCTTGCTCAATGTGATAGTGAGATAGCCAAGTCGTAAGCCCCTCGCAATGACAAAAACTTTTTTATTCTACATTATAAATACTTTGCTATTATGGTTGCACATCGTTGATTTGAAAGCACTTTGACAGCACTTCGACAGCACTTCGACAAGCTCAGTGTGACATTGCTTGATACAGGCTTGCTCAATGTGACAGTGAGATTGCCGCGTCATGCCAATGCGCTGGCTCGCCTACCTACCGGCAGGCAGGTTCCTTTACTAAAATAGTCCACCGGGCAAATTTTAAGGTTCGGTCGTAACTAAAAGGAGAGGCTTACTTTAATATATATTTACAATTCTTGAAGCACTCATTGTTAGACGAAGAGACGTGAGTTTTGATTTATGGCATTTTGTTTCCCTTACTTTTTTGCATTGTCCAAATAGTTCGACAGGCTCACTACAGGCAAGTAACAAAAAACGCTAGGCTGATGCTGACTTTCTTGACCTTCTAGCACGATGCCTTAATTGTGGGTTTAAGGATTAATTTTTATTCTTTGTGGTGGTAGTTTTATTTTATGAGATTATGATTATTATTTAAATAATTGTCTATTGTATTTACAGATTGACGCTGGCGTATCGCCTTTACCATGATAATTAAAAACTGGCGATTTTTTTATTTGTTCTTTTTGCCATTGCCGCAAAAAGAACCCAAAAGGTCTAGACTTACTTTTAACACCGTGGTAAAACTAGATCGAGAGGGCCTTATATAAATACTAAATTAATTACTATTACATATGAATTGGAAAACATGGATGTAATAGATAGCTAATGGTTTTTGATTATTTAAGTCATCTTCAAACTCTCTGTCTAGCCTTTATATTTCAAAGCATTAAGTCTGTGAATAATATGATGACTTCTTGAATTTAAATGAGGTTCTTAAGATGATATTGTTTGAAGTCTGTTAAACTTTTAATAAAAACCGTTACAATATGTAAGAAAACTATTTCTTTTTACGTTGTTTGTTTAAAGTAGGTTTCTACTTCTATAGCTTTTCAATTCCCACAAGACAAACTCTTTTAAAATTAACAAGGCTCCATTGTGCTTTGTACTTAACACCATTTTAAAATGTCAATTTATAGGATGTGTATTTATGCTAAAGAAATTTCATTTATTACAGGACGTAGTGAACGCTATGCCCGGGAGGTTATTCGTGATATTCGGTTATTGCATGGAAAAGATAAGCATCAAGTTATCACTATTGCAGAGGCTTGTGACTATTTAGGTTTGCCATACGCCGAAGTATTTAAAATGATTAATGGGCGTATTCCCCAATCTTCTTAACTTTTAAAGTCAAATTGATTTAACCATTTTGATAAAATTCTAACCACTCCCTATGGTGTTTTGTTAGGTTAAATTGGTCTTTCACCCTTTGTCTAGCCTGTTTAGCTATTCTGACTTTTTCATCTTCAGGTAAATTTATCACTTCTTTTATTTTTTCTGCCAGGGCTTTTGGATTCCGTTTTGGTACCACCCAACCTGTTTGTCCATGTAATATATTTTCGGTTAAGCCTCCTCCATCGGACACTACACATAGACAACCCATTGCTTGGGCTTCCAGAACCGCATTACAGAAGCCTTCTGAATAGCTATATTGTAGATACAAATCAGCTTGAGCCATATACTCTACTACCCTTTTATGAGCTTGCTTACCTATTAATTTCACCTCATCATATATATTTAACTGGTGTGCGGCAAATTTTATTGGTTCAAATTCTTGCCCTTCACCAATGATGATATAGTTAAATTTTATCCCATTCTGTTTTAATTGCGCCAAAGCTTCCAAAGTCTCGATAAAACCTTTTATCCAATGCAAACGCCCTACGGTTAAAAAATACAATGTGCTTTCAGGTTTTGGTAATATTTCTACTTTATTATCAAACAATTGTGTGTCGATAGCTGGTGTGATAATTTCTGTTGGCACATGGCCAGGCAATCCAAAAGTTTTAGCTTTGCCTAATATATACTTGGAAATACCATGTACTTTGTCCACTTTAGTCCATAACAATTTATAACAATTTGGATGTTTTAACGGGTACACATCTACATCGAAGCCACGAAAACTTACCGCGAATTTGGCGTTGATTGCTTTAGCCACATGCTCACTTTGTAATGCCAATGTACCAAACCCAAAATGTAACCAATCTACATTAGCCTTAAGTAAATGTGCATTATTGTAACAATTTTTTAATATCTGAATTTTAGAGCGTTTAGCGGCTATTTCTAATCTATAAAAACGCACTAAACGTTTTGAATATGGTAAAAGCGTTATAAAGACCCATAGTGATTTGAACAATTGAATATATGACCGTTTATATACTTTTGGTGCTTTTTTGGTTTCACATAAGCTAAACGAAGCATTATCGTTTTGCACCAATAAAACCACCTTATAACCAGCCTCTTGTAACCCTTTAATTTTGTTATTAAAAAATGTTTCTGAATATGCTGGTGGTTTCGATAAAACGAGTCCTATTTTCACTATTATAAATTTATTATTTTTTTACTTCAAGATTTTTAAAAACATTTGTTCTGTCCTTTTCACTTCCCTTTCAATTGTATAATTTTCTTTAACATGTAATCTGAACTGCATACCCAATTCCTTATTATCTTCTTTGGTCCTATTCATACACAGTGAAAGTGCATGACTCCATGAGTCTACGCATCCAGCCTTTATTAAGCTCTGGGGAAAATCTTTTAATTGGTCTTTAATTCCAGGAATATTTGAGCCTAGAACATTTTTACCAGCAGACATGGCTTCTAATAATGAAACGGGAGATCCTTCTTTCCGCCCCTTATTTAATGTTGGTAAAACCACTATTTCCGCTAAACTCAAATAGTTTTCCATTTGACTTTGCTTGCCACAAAAAATTACTTGATCTTTTAACTTTAATTGGTGCATGAGTTTTTCCATTTCTTCACCATAAGCATTATTATTGTCACCAACAATCATTAATCTCCAATCAGACTGGCTTTTTGTTGTTTTATTAAATGCCTTTAATAAGACATCAATTCCTTTTATTGGCACTAGGTTAGCTATACACATAATAATACGCTGGTTGGGTTTTATCTGCCATTGTTTTGCCAAGTTTACATCTCGGTATTTTGGTGTAAATTCTTTTGTATTTACCCCTCTAGGGATGAGCCTAGTTTTGTTTGAGTTTGGAAAAAAAAGTTTTTCCATATCTGTATTTTGAATAGCAATGGCTGTTGCTAAGTAACTTCTTACTTTCCATGCATTTTTTGATGTCCCTCCCCAATTCATATTCTTTTTAGTATATACCCATTTAATTCCGGCCATTTTAGAAGCTAAAGCTTCAGAATAGTCGGCCGCATAATGAAAACTATGAATAATATCTGGTTTAATAGCTTTAAACTGTTTGCTAATTTTATAACAGTTGCTTATCCCTTTAAAATATGGTTTCATAGTACAAGTATATTGTAAAATATGAATCGGGATTCCTGATTGCTCAACTGTTTTAAAAAAGTCTCCTTTATTATGCATACAGGCAATATGTGGTTCAAATTTTTTTGAATCCAATCTTGTAGCCACATTAAACAATGCTTTACCACTACCCGCCGTGTCAAAATTTGGTATTGTAAATAGTACTTTTATTTTTTTCATTTTAAAAGCGCATAAAGTGTAAATAAAGGCCACTTGAAATCGCCTTTTTCTTGAATATGATCTTGAAGCATGGACTCAATAGCTTTTTTTTCAAAACCAAATTTAACTGCATCACCTTCTAAAAGCCGTTCCGAAAAAACAGTCTTTAAATCTTTTCGTATCCAACTTGATAAGGGTATAGAAAACCCTTTTTTTACAGTCTCGTTAGGAATTGAGGGAATTCTATTATGCAGTATTCCTTTAAGTACTTTTTTTCGATTAGCACCCCCAAAACTGATTAGTGGATCCATTTTTAAACTAGCTTCAATCATCTCTTTGTCTAAAAATGGTACTCTCACCTCCAAACTATTTTGCATGCTTGCTAAATCTACCTTTCGGAGTGTTTTTTGCATCATACCATAGAACTCTGCATGACGGATATTGGACATAAGGGCTCTTGCGTCTTTAGAATTACTGTAATTATACACATTATATCCTTCTGGTATATCCTCCTTTTGTAAATCTGGAGCTATTTTATATAACCATTCTTTTCGGAACCTAGAATGTAATCCTTGATGTGCTGCCGCTTGAGATTTTGCCAAAAGTGCCGCATTTACCCGCTGATTTCCTGACGTATATTTATCTACTCCATAAATAGCTTTTTTAAACAAACTGGGGAGATGTTGATATTTTATATTTTTTCCAATACTCCAAAAACGTTCATAACCAAAAAACAATTCGTCACCCCCATCCCCGCTTAATGCCACTGTTACTTCTTTCTTTGCCAGTTTAGACACTAGAAAGGTTGGTAGAATACTAATATCTGCCAAGGGTTCGTGAAGTGCTGCTATAGCTTCATCCCAATACATCATCATATCATTAGCGGTGAGATGCTGAATAGCTTGTTTTAAGTGTAAAGCCTTGGCTATCTTTTGAGCTCTTTTGGATTCGTCATGCACCTTACTATCAGAACCTATAGTAAATACTTTAGGATTTTTCTGGTTGTTTTTTAGGGCTGTACAGATTAAAGCTGAATCCACACCACCCGATAAAAAAGCACCTAATGGCACATCAGACAACAGTTGAGATTTCACACTTGAATCTAAAACGGTTGCAATATATGATTCTGCTTCTTGACTATCCTTTATTTGATAATTCAGACTGGTGGGCAGTTTCCAATACCTGGTATGCGTTTTTTTACCAGTTTGCGTAATTGTAATCATTTCACCAGGCAAAACTTGATATGTATTGTCATACAAACCAAAGGGAGCTGGCACAAAATGCTGTTGCAAATACAATTTCAGTACACTAGGATCTATTGATTTACTATTAAATAGCGGGTGACTTGTTATTTGGTCGTATTGGGAGGCAGCTACAAGCGTACTACCATTCCAGGCATAAAACAAAGGTTTTATGCCCGCAAAATCACGTACTAAAGTAACCTCATTCGTTTTATTATTAACAATTGATAATGCGAACATACCATTCAATGCCTTTACCGTTTTTAGAATCCCCCATTCCTCTAGGCAAACTGTAATGGTTTCCGTATCACTTGTAGTACAGAATTTATTGTAACTTAATTTTTTTCTTAATTCCAAATGGTTATAAATTTCACCGTTGAACACTATAGTGAATTTATTATTTTTGCTAATCATCGGTTGGTTTGCAGCATTTGACAAATCTAAAATTGCCAAGCGGTTAAATCCCATTTGAATATTAACATTATTAGACCAATAATTTTGGCTATCAGGCCCCCTAGTATTGGAGAGCGCTAAAATATTCAAAAAGTTACTTTTATTTATTCCAATTTGAGAATTGCAATTGTACTCAACTAAAAACCCACACATACATCAAATTTAATCATTGTTTATATTAGACTGATATAAAACTGCCAAAATCATATTTAATTGATGTGCCGTTTTAGGATTCGGGTTTAATTTAAAATCGACAACCGTTTGGTTTATAAAATCTTCTGGTATGCAATTATTACTTTTTAACATTGATATAGTTCTATCTAAACCCAATTGATTAGATTTTCCTAAAAATTGTAATTCCCAATTCCGTAAAACATGTGGTTTACCTATACCCTCTTTTAGTAAACGCTTAACTTTATTAGCCAGTTTGTAGGGTATATTGTAAGGTGCTTTATTAAGCCTATAGTTATTTAAATTAAATGGAATCATTTGTTGCCAGGTAATTTTAGCCAATTCTGGAGCTTTATTTTTAATATATGCTATTTGAATTTGACGATTTTTTAGATAGTCTTCAGGAATTGAGCAAATAAATTCGCACATACGGTTGTCGTAATACGGCAACCCAATAGGGTGTTTTGCCTTGAATACTGATAGATTTACAGATGTCCATCGCGGTGCCCAATATAAACTTTTAAACGCCCTTAACTTGGCATTTGTGTTTTCAATTTGTATTTCATCCAGTAATTTCTCTATTCTCCCTTTATAGTAGGTTTTAAAATCGCCGCTTAAACCCCATACTGCCCATAGATTAGTGGCCAATTCCAGTCCACCTTTCTTCAACAGTTTTAATTGCATGATTTCAAGTTCCTCTTCTTTTGATAATTGTGGTAGGTCCATAGAATCAAATAACACATCGCCCCAATGCCCCAAATTAAATTTAGTACCCATTGTGTCAAATTCATCGTATATTGCCATTTGACGTGGCGCTGTAAAATCGGAATAGCATTGATTTAATTCTGATAATTTATCCAGTTTATCCCATAAATACCCGCTTGGAATTGTAAATGGTCTAAAATCAAAATTACACGAATTTGCTATTTGCTTTGCTATTTTAGTTTCTTTATAGCCATTTTCGAAGTGGTATCCATAAGAAAACACATCGGCATTTATACTTCTTAAAGCCACTGCTTGCGTTCTACTATCCAAGCCTCCGGACAAAGGTAAAATTACTTTATGCCCTTTAGACTGTTCTGATATAATAGTTTCAAATAAATGACCAAATTCTTCTACTGCATCATTAAATGACACAACTCTAGGTGTGTAATACCATTTAAACCAGGATTCAGAATTTACAAGCGAATTTTGATTGTTCAATGTATTGTAACTGGCCGGTTTCAAGACTACCTGATCTTTCCAATATGTATCGGTATCTAAAAAAAAACCCATAGCCGCAAACACACAAATAGCCTCTAAATTCAAACTATGCTGTGCTTTTACACCTGCAAAGGTTTGATTAATTGGAATAATTGGGGTTTTTACCTGCATGTCTGTTGTTGTTGCCTAATATAGGTAATATTTAAAAAATCAGAATACAAAATCTTTTTTAAGAATTCCCCCATCATGCGTTTTCTCTATTTGGCTCTTATTTATTTGCAACCGAAGTATATAAAGTTAAAAACTTCTCTATACAATTTTCCTTATTAAATTCTTTTTTAACCAAATCATGCGCTTGTTGGGTTATACTATTTACGACATTTTCAGGTGTTTCCTGAAAATCCAAAATAGCTTGGGCCATAGCATTTGGATTCCTTACAGGTACCAACCAGCCTGATTCATTTAATTTCACAACTTCAGTCATCCCGCCACAATCTGTAGATATTACTGGGAGTCCCAGAGCCATTGCTTCCAGTACCACGTTGGCAATACCCTCTTCTAAACTGGGCAATAAGAGGACATCATACGTTTTCATAACCTGAAACAATTCATTTTGAGTCTTCCCTTTTACAATCTTGACTTGGTTTACAAGATCTAATTGATACATTTGAAACAAAATCTCTTCAGACACTTTATTAGAACTTATAATAGTATACTCAAACTGTATCCCTTTTTCCTTTAGAATAGAACAGGCATCCAGTGCATATTTATAGCCTTTTTTCCAGTGGAAGCGCCCAATTGACAGTATTTTTATTGGACCATTGTTTTTTTTAATGTTACTGAATAGCTTAAAAGTTTTCCTAGGCACCGGAGAGTGTATCAAATTTATTTTTGAAGGTTCTGCATTATACTTTTGTGCTTCCAAAGCAATAGCCACCGAAACTGCATGAAAACCATCGACAACAGGAAAATATTTTTTATACAGTTGAGCAATATGTCCTTCTACAATAGGCGTATAATTGATATGTGCGCCTCTTAAACTTACGATTACAGGTATATTGAACTTTGTTTTTAAAAAGGTATAGAATTCCATATCCCTTGCCCATTGCAAATGTATCACATCTGGTTTATGCAATACAATAGGTAAGAATTTTGAAAACCATATCCATTGATCGTAAAATCTTGGGTATTTTTTAATTTCCTGAAATAGCTTTACACTATCTAAAGGACGTTTTAATAGTAATTGTGCTAGACGGTACAGCGTATACATTAGATTTTTAATATGCGAATAGGGTGTGCTGTATACTTTTATGTTTTTGGATTTATAAATTTTAGGAGTTTCAATAACTCCAAATAAAAGCACTTTATGATGTTGTGCTACACCTTTAATAAGCTCTTCAATAAATGTAGAACTTGGGATAGCACCCGAAAAAATGGCTATTTTTAAAGGTTTCATATTAATTTTTCTTTAAGCGCCCATTTTTGCCAAGCATAAATGTGCCAGACACCCCAAGCTGAATTATGTTTATCTAAATAAAAATCTTTGACGTATTGCCTTAATTCCTTCTGTTTAATAATTTCATTCCCATAAATAGGCTTATCAAATATTACACTCTTTACATCTGCTTTAAGTTCGCTTTTCAACCAAGATTCCATAGGTACTGCAAACCCTTTTTTTTGTTGGAAGATGATGTTTTTAGGAATATAATCTGCTAGCATATCCTTAAGTGTTCTTTTAAGATCTTCAGGTTTTCTTATACTTTTTGGGTCCAACTTTAAAGCTTCTTCAATCACCTCTTTATCCAAAAAAGGCACCCGCACTTCCATGCTATTAGCCATACTCATACGGTCTACTTTTATCAAGACCCTTTGCATATGACCGTAAAACTCATTCCACCTCATCCCTTTCCATAAGCTTGTTCTGGATGTTGTATTTATACTGCCATAAAGTTCGTTGAACTCTTTAGAAAATGATATGTCCTCGAAGATATTATTCAGTTTATCAGGATTTATATGACTGTGTTTACCTCTTATAAAATCGGTTAGGTTTTTGTAATTATAGGGTGCCCATGTATGAATCAGTTTCAATTTATTCAATAGGCGTATAATTGGTTTTCTTGTTTTAAGAGGCACTGAAAACCAATGTCGTTTTCTATATACATCCCAAAATCTGGGATATCCCCAGAACAATTCGTCTCCACCATCACCAGAAAGCATAACCGTAAATTGTTTTTTTGCTTTTTTAGAAATCAAAAACGTTGGAATGCTTGAGTAATCGCCAAAAGGTTCTGAAAACTTTTGAAAATGTTCGTCTATAATATGCAACAAGTTATCTGTTTGGATACTTTCGATAGTATGCTTGACTTTTAGGTTTTTAGCATAAGCCTTGGCTACATGACTTTCGTTTAAATCTTTATGCTCAACCTCCAAAGTAAAAGCTGTAACATTATTTTTATGCTCATTTGCCACTGCTGTAATCAAAGGACTGTCTATTCCTCCGCTTAAGAAGGTTCCCAAAGGCACATGGCTTACCAATTGCGATTGTGTAGCCTTAACTACTTTCTGCTTTAGTTTTTGAGGATTGGTTTTTGCATTTGATAATCCTAAAAAATCAAAACTCTGAATTATTTGTTTTTTAATATTCCCTTTTTTATCACATATCAATAACTCTCCAGGGTTAATCTGATAAATTGATTTAAAAATTGTATTTGGTGCCTGCATGTATCCAAAGGCAAAATATTCTTTTATTACTTCTGGTCGGTAATTTAAATTGTCTCTAAACCAAGGATGCTTGAATATCTGATTAAATTGTGAAGCTGACACCAAACCTTGTTTTGCCACCCCATAAAACAGGGGTTTTATACCTGCGAAATCACGTGTTAGATACATTTTATCTGTATTTGTATCCATAATCGCCATCGCAAACATACCATTGAGTTGGGATATGGTCTTTTCAACACCCAACTTATCCAGCATGTGTACCAAAACCTCGGTATCTGAAGTTGAAACCAAGTTTTTAAGCTGGTAGTTTTGCTCCAGTTCTTTGTAGTTATATATCTCACCATTAAATACTACATGATATCGACCTGATGGACTCCGTTTGGGCTGATTCCCTAACTGACTAACATCCAATATAGCCAACCGGTTAAATCCTAATTGATAATACTCTCCCTTAAAAGTCTCAGTAAAATCTGGTCCGCGGTGTGTTGACAGACTTAAAAGCATTTCAAAAGCGGAAACTTCCGTTACGTTTGTGCCAGTATAAGTAAACTCTGCTAAAAAACCACACATACTATTTGAAAAAGTTTAAATTATATAGCAATTTAAGTACACTGACAATAAATTTAGATTTTATTTTTTTTAATTCTTTGACTTGAATAAACTGACTATAATATATTGCAACTCTAAAATCTTTATTTTTTAGTGCTATATGGGATAACTGCCTCGAACGTTTTTTCATTATTTGGTCAAGTGTTTTATCATATTTTCCTCCAAAAAAATCATTCCAATATTTAGCATGCTTCATTCTATTAGTTAATTCATTCTTGAATGACAAATATTCAACCCTATTTTTACTTGTAACACTATTTGAGTGAGTCCTGTAAAACCCTGTTGATTTAGCAAAAAACCGGGTTTTTCCCATACTCGATAAGTAAGTAAATAATGGCCAATCCCCAACTTTAAACTCTAATAAGATATTTTCCAAGTTATGAAAATCAATATTTCTAAAAACTGTCATTGCAGTCACAAATGGGTTTTGCTTTATAAAATCATTAGGTGTATAATCTTCATAAGCGGAACCTATTTTTTTAATTTGCTTATATTTTTCAATTTTTTCTAAACATAAATTTGCATTGTTTCCAATTAATATATAATCCAAATTTTTTTCTAAAAAATCAATTTGTTTTTGTAATTTAAGTTGGTCAGTCCAATAATCATCACCTTCGCACAATGCAATATATTTACCTCTGCAACTTTTTAGTGCAAAAATAAAATTTGATATCATCCCGATATTTTTAGAGTGATTTATATACTTAATAAATTCCCCTTTTGGATTAGATTTTTTTAAAGATTCAATGATTACATGCGTGTTATCCGTTGAACAATCATTTACTACAACTAACTCAAATTCATACTCCATTATTTGCATTAACACACTATTAATAGCCTGCTCAATAAACGCCTCATGGTTATAAGTAATCATACATATACTGACTACGGGGTTCTTTTTCATATCATGAATGTTGAGCAATTAAAGTTTTTATTCTCAAAAAAATATACTTCACAAAATACATATCTAAATATATTAAAGAATAATATATACCTTTAAGTATTACCATGAGTCTTCCGTTAATACCAAATTCAATTTTACGGTGTGCTTTTAAAGCCGCTTTATAATCTTTATTTGGAATGAGTACAGGAAACTCCTTTTTAAAGTCTTTTAGCAATTGTCTTGAAGCCTGATATTGTTTTCTTTTATTTGTTGTTACCGATTGGCGGTTTGATTTCCGGTTCATTTTAACCAAAACTTTTGGAATTCCGAAAATGTTTGAAACCAAAGCGAAACGTAATACATAATTCCAATCTACATTAAAATTACCATAGGTATCTTTAAAACTTAAATTGTTATCCATATGAACAGACTTACGGAACATCATGCATGTATTGACTACTTTTAGTTGATTTATATACAAGTATTTGAACAGTTCCTCACCTTGTGGAAAGGCCTTGCCTTTTACTAAAATCCCTGGAAAAAAAACAGATTTATTATCTCCTACAAATTCTGTAATTCCCGACACTAAACCAACATTAGGGTATTTTCTCATAATGGCCACTTGCCATTCCAAACGTTCAGGAACGTAGAAATCGTCTTGTTCTGCCATGGCTATTAAATCACTGTTTAAAGGCGTTAAAGAAATTAATTTATTTACATTTTTAGCTAAACCTAAATTGGTGGGGTTTTCATGTATAACAATCCTCTTGTCATCAAAAGACTCAATTATTGTTTTTGAGGCATCATTCGTGCCGTCGATTCCAATATGCAACTCAAAATGCTCATAGGTTTGGTTTAACAAACTATCCAAAGTTGCTTTTATGGTTTTTTCTCCGTTATACACTGGTAAAATGATGCTTACCAAGGGCTGTTCATTCTCCATAGAGGTGCTTTTTAATGGTGACAAGCCTTTTAACTATAGGATTGTATAATTTAATTAGCTTCCATTTGTTCTTATTATGTAATTGCCAAAATAAATTTTTATAAAACAACTTATACAGTAGCGTTCTATCAGGAATATCACGCCTTTTATTTATAACGCTGGCTTGTTTATCATGTAGCCTAAAACCCGCCAAAATCTCATCGACAAAACCAATATCGAAATAACGCATTACCCGATACCAATATTCACTATCTAAATCCTGCTGTAGCTTTTCATTGAAGTATCCTACTTTATTAAAGCACTCCCGTCTTAATAAGACATTAGTAGGTTCGCCAATTTTATTTTTAGGAGAATTTAAAAATTGTTTATCTTTTAAATAGGTTTTCCCCGGTAATATTCCTTGTTTCACCTCAAAGTCTTCCCAATAGGTGTGTAAATTACCATAATAGGCTATAAAACCTTTAGTTCTATCGCTCATGTTGTCCACCAAAAACCTCCGTTTACAGTAAACCAATCCCGTTTTAGGGTTGTCTTCCATCAAGGTCATCAATTTTGAAATGCAATGCTTTTCCAGTATATCATCTTGAAACAAGAACTTTATGTAATCGCCTTTGGCCTTCCTTATGCAATTGTTCCAATTTGCTCCAATTCCGTTTGGAGTGTGTTTGTATATTTTAATGGGTATATTGGTTTTGGATTTGAATCCCTCTATGATTGCCAAAGTATTATCATTAGAAGCATCATCAGAAATTACTATTTCCAGATTGGAATAATTTTGGTTTATTGCTGACTGTAACGCTTCTTTTATATACGTTTCACCATTATAGGTTGGAATACAAATAGACACTAACGGCCATGTCTCAATACTAGTCATTATATAAATCTTTATGTACTGTATTAACTAAATTACCATTACTGTCGATATTCCAAGATGCCGATTCGTTTGCTGTTTGCATGTAATACTTTTGTTCTTCGGTAAGATTACCTGTATCAACATACCAACCTTCATGACGTGCCATATATGGCGGTTTGGAACGCCAAGCCTTTGTAAAGTGTTTTAATTTATATTTATACCCTGGTCTATACATAGCCCAAGTTGTATCAATTTCAGCTTTGTAGGCTTTAGAATGGCATTCTGATTTCCAAAACTGTTTTTCCCAATTTTCAACGGCCTTTTTATTAGGATTATGTTCAGGTATATCATCTATTTTTAGTGACAATCCTACTTTAGTTCTATCATAAGCCTTGTCCAATAAAGTCATCAGCACCCACATCATATCACCTGGGCATTCATCAATTGGTAAAATATCGGCATCAGTAACTACATAATACCCCTTACTATATTTTTTAAAAATATTTTTGTTTTTCCAAAAGGCTAAATGCCCCTCATTTTTTTTCAAATACTCTACTTTTACTGGACCTTCAATAGATCTTAAGTATTCCATAAGAGGAGGATATGTAGACTTGTTATCCACTATTATTATATTCTTATAGTAATTTTCTAACAACCAATTTACCAATTGTTTTATATGCGTTAATTGGTTATAACTGATAATGATAATGGGTATACTTTTGGGATCCTTTTTTTGTCTAGCCACTACTCTATTACATAGACTATTATAGACAAGATTTAGATAATGTTTTACCACTAACTTTAACTTACTCCAACGGTATGTCCACTTATTAGGCATGCAATGGTTTTAATAAATTATACCCTTTTCCAAATATACGATATGACCAAATCATAAGGTTTGCTCGAAAATAGAATTGTTTTTTTCTTAATGAACCCACTTTTACAAATGGTAGCATGTTTTTTAATATCTTTAAAACTTTTTGTGCTAAATAAAACCGTTTTTCTAAAACCAAATTCTTAAAAACTAAAGTTACCATTTCCAACACTTTGAGCTGCGTCGTAAAAGTCAATCGGTCATGATAATTTTCTATAGTTCTTTGTTTCACCTTAACATTGGATAGTACTTTATGGTCATTTTTCATCCAGTTATTAGATAAATTCTCCTCATGAATAACCATTTTAACTAAAACTGCATTTTCTACTACATAATTTGAGTCTATAGCTAAAGCTTTAATATGAAAATCATATTCTTGAGACTGCATCAATGTTTCATCAAATCTCAACTTACTATTAATAATAAATTTAGTTCTCCACAAAGGGCTTGTTGTTAACCAAAAAATCTTGTAACAAATATAATCTTCAAATCTATTACCTGATTCGATTTTAGGTGATCTTAAACCTAATGAATTGTCATTTAACAAATCATAAACTTCTGTTTGACAAATGCAATAATTAGCACTTTGATGTTCGCTTAACTTTTTAAGTTGTACTTCCAACTTTTTTGGATGCATCTGGTCATCACTATCAAACCAATTGACATAAGTACCTTTAGCCAATTCAAAGCCATAATTTCGACAGGCATTGGCTCCTTTTGGCCTATTTTCAGGTCTTTTATGAAATGAAAATCTCGAGTCGTTTTGAATATATTCTCCAACTATACGTTCTGTATCGTCTGTTGAACCGTCATCTACTATTATACATTCCCAATTGGTGTATGTTTGTTGACGAATACTATCAAGCGTCTCCCCAATTAAATTGGCTCTGTTATATGTCGGTATTATTATGGAGACCATTGGATTCATAAGGTTATAATTACTTGCTACAGTTATAGATCCTTTCAGACTCCATAAAACCATATTTAAAGCGTAAATCCTTATCGAAGGATTTTACATAATCGTCCACATTAACCCTAAACCCTACACTCTCCAATTTTTCTTTATAATCGAGACCGTAAACACGAACATGATCTTTTTGACCAAAAGCTTTCTCTCTTGCTTCGGGGGATGTTATAGAAAAATCTTCATATGTCTCATTAAGCAATGGGTTTAAAGGGACCTGAAAAATACCAAACCCGTTAGGTTTCATAACCCTAAACAACTCTGACATGGCCAATTTATCATTAGGTATATGCTCAAGAACATGGTTGCAAAGAATGAAATCGAATGCATTATCCTTATAAGGAATTTTAGTAATATCTACTTTTTCAATGGGGATATTCCCATTGTATTTAAAAACTTCAGGGTTTAAATCACACGGTATGTATTGTAAGTTACTAACTTGGGTGAATATATTATAGAATATTTTTTCTGGAGCAAAGTGTAGCATTCTAAACTGTTTTTTACTCTCAAAAAAATTAATTTTCTCATTAAGATATTTCCATAATAAACGGTGTCGCTCCAAAGATCCACAGTTTAAACATTCTGCATTTTTACGTTGAGACAAACCATAAGTTTTAAAAATTCTATATTCCGATTTACAAATGGGGCATTTTACATTACTTCCATAATATCGTTTATAATTTACATACTTATAATACCGTTTTAAAATAAACTTTGGAATTATATTTTTAACTCTGTCTTTCATAGTTCAGTATTAAATATTCGTTATTATAAGCCTATATTATTCTAACAGCTACATGTGCATAATAGGTTTTTTTTGATTTAGTAGCTGCCAATACTTCAAATGCCACACTATAAGCTTGACAATAGTCTTCAAAAGCCCTAAATTCATGCAAAACGCTTGAAAACTCATCAAAAATAATTACCGAACCCTTTTTAATAATATCGTGTGATTTGGTTAGCACAAATAAAGTAGACGAGTACAGGTCTGCATCTATATTAATAATTAATGTATTATCTGATTTATAGGACTCTATAAACCCTGGCAGTGTTTCCTGAAACATACCCTTGTAAAATGACACTCGATTATCTTCGATATTAGGTAATTTGCCCTTAACATCAAAAAAACCCTTTTGCAACCCCCCCGTGAAATTATCCCAGCTTTCAGGCAAACCACTAAAGGTATCAAAGCCATAAAACTTTGAGTCCTTATTGGAATTTAAATTTGCCCAATATTTAATACTCGCTCCTTTAAACACGCCAAACTCGCAATATGAAAGGGGTTTGTTAGCTAACAGATCGTTAATATAATCGTATAATTGATTCCGACTTTTTAAGAAAACAACTTGCTTACCAAATGATTTATGAAAGGATTCCAATTTTGGCAGCCAGGTTAAATATCTCAACTTTTCTGAATCTGGCAATAGTTTTGAAAGCCCTTTTTTAAAGGTTGTGGTTAGTTTAGCATTCATACCTTATGTTTTATCTGCTTATGATGTTTTAATTATTATAATATTTAATTGTGGTTTTATAATAAAACCATAACCATCTTTTGGTATTAATATGGGCGTGTTTAACATAAGCCGCTTTCTCAATCCCCTTTATGGACGGTTTATTTACGGTATCTACAATAATAAACACCTCCTTTATATTTTGATTAAACAAACAGCGTTTGGAAATAAAATGAATCATTTTAGGATATAAACTGAGACCTCTAAAAGCTTCATCAGTAAAACAATCTCCAATAACAGGGCCTTTTTTCTTAATTAAACCCAACAAAAAAACTTTTTCAAACAGATTACTCCTGTGAACAACCTGTTTGTTTTTCAACAATTTAAATTGCGTTTTTTTCTTTGATAGGTTATTGATTTCTATATCATATTCCGGCTCTGGCAATGACCTGTAAGCTTCCTTATTTAATGTATAAACAAATACATCAATATCTTTGATTTCTATTTTCTTTAATAGCTTACCAATCATTTAAATCGCTTTAATATACCTGCAATTATTGCTTTATTGCCCTTTAGAAGTTTAGCACACCTAACATATACTTTAAACATTATAGGATTAAGAATACTATAATGATGTGGATTATCATAAAAAATCTCTTGGGCTCCTAAATGCGCTTTAAATTCCCTAACCCCCTTGGAACCGCCCATTGAAATATTGTAACCTTTAAACCCCATTTCAAATGATTTTACAATCCATTGCCAATGTAAGGCATAGCCCGCCTTAACATCTGGTTTCCCTATTTTTGTTCCACCAAAAATATTTGTAAAATAATTCCCAGCCCTAACTGAGAAGGAAGCTCCTTTAATTTCACTATCGTGTTTGAGCAGCATAAAATGTGCTTTGTCTTTTGAAATTAATGCTAGAAGTTGATTTTTTAGATCATCAAAGTCTCTTAATGCATACTTGCCTTGCTGGGCTTTATCTTCAACCAGTTTATATCCCTCCTTTATATCCTGTTCTTGCTCCACCATAAGCATATCGACACCCAACCTATGTGCTAATCTAATATTTCTCCTCGTTTTAGCTGAGATTTGATTTAATAATTCTTCAGGTGATTTACACTCTTTAAAATCCACCCAATTTATGCCGTAGGAACAATATATATAATTAAAAAGTTTACCCTTGTTAAAGTCACCCTTTGGTATTTCTAAAACATTAGGGCTCAATACATGGCTACTGATTACTTGGATTGATGACAAAGGCATACTAAACTGCACATAGCAGCACTTTAATTTTTTAGCTCGTTTTTTTAAATATTTGAGACAGTCACTTAACAGGTACTCATACCCTTTGGTACAAATAGGCCCATGTGGAATAATATAAAACTTAAACCACATGGCTTTAGCTATTACAGCCCCATATCCACCCACGATAGTATCACCGTCCAAAAAAACACATAATTCAAAATCGAATCCATATGATTTATACGATGCCAACCAATCTGTTAAGACTAAGTGGTTGCCACGTGGTTCTTTAGATATGTATTCGTCCCATTTTGAAAACCAAACAGGATCTGTTGTAAAAAAATGCGTCATATGGTTACTTCTCTCGCTGTAAAATGGTTTTCACTTATTAGACATATACCTCCCTCTTCAGTCACATCAAACTCTAGATATTCTAAGGGAGCCAGGTATGTTATTAATTCCTTTACTGTGGGATTCCAAAGCTTTTTTTCTGATATTTTTTTTGAAATACAAGCAAAGTTTTTATTGACTTCTGAATCAATCCTACCATCAATAATTAAGCGTCCCTTATGGTGCTTTAATGGTACTGAAAAATATGTATGTGCAATACAAATCCCTTTTTCTTCAATCAATGTATTAATGTTTCTAGGATTTAGCGCCTGTTTGAAATCGACCATTTCCATGGTCTGAAATATATAAAATTCTACTTTGCCAATCCTATGCCTAAAAAATAACGGGGTGTATTTTGCCAAAGTATTGACTTTATACTTTTTTGAATTGTAATGTAACCCTGTTGATATTATTACTTTAGATATGCCGAAGGCGCTACGAAAGCATTTTGCCCATTTTCTTTTTTTGAGGTTATTAGCAAAATCTTTATACAATCTATTATAATTCGAATGGTCTAAATTATTAGTCAGCAAATTCTTTATCCATAGCCTTGTAGACTCCAGTACACCTAAACCTTTAATTCCTTTAAGAAATGCTTGTAATGTAAAATGACTTGGATTTATTTGGTTAATTACTCCAGGAATACACGTGCCGGAATCGCTATAATTCCACAATATACTAATGTTTTTATCATGCAAAAGACGCCCATATTGTTCTACACTTAAATTATAATTTTCAAAGCATGAGACATTATACGGTTGATACCCATGATCAATCCATGTATTAATATTATCTAATGGCGGTGTGAAATTCTCAAAGTCCTTAAAGCCCTCTTCATTCGGCTTTATCGATTGAGACAAGGCGTGATATGCCAATTCATGACCATCGTCAATCCAAGCTTTATATTCGTTAGCATGGTATTCCATAGCCGCATTATCGTCACGTTTTGAATAATGGTTTAAGAAAAAACCCTTGGTAGTTTTAATGCTATGCTGCTTAAAAAACAAGCGCTGTTGCTTTAAATTCTTTAGCGTATCAAAGTCACAATGATCTGTAAAACATAAAATGGCCGAAAACGGTATTTTACTTCGACTTACTTCTAGGGCGCTTCTGCCAGGTAATAATAGCGCCAGTGGTTTATCAAAATTATAAGTTGTTTGAGTTTGCTTGATTTGTCTATCATGGCTATTCGCTTTAAATCTTGTTAATGGCTGGGCATTTTCTGGATTAAACCGCCATAATAATTTATTAGGCTCCTTTTTGTTTATCTCCCAAATACCAATATTACGATTTGCCTGGACCAGTTTGCCATTGGCTAATTGAATAATTTTTGGTGCATACCAATTTGCTATACACCTTCCAGTGATTTCTGTCCACTTATAATCATAATTTCTAAATTTAACTATATTATATTGAAATATTATCTCTAGGTCAAAAAAAGATAATGAACTTGTCATGTCATAATCTATGATAATTTGGCATTTAGAATCAAAATGTTTAACCGGAAGAACATAATTACTATAATTTTCAGATTTAAGATTAACGGTCAAAAACATATTAAGATTAAATTATATCGTGCTTCTAATTATTTCATTTAATTTTCCTATGTGAATCGACATGCTGTAATATTTCTTTATTCTTTTTTTTCCTTGTATACCTAAATCAATTGCTAACTTAGGAAATTCTAGCACTTTCATCATGGCTCTTGACATACCATTTATATCTTTTTCATTTACCAAAAGACCGGTTTCTTTATCTAACACCACGTCAGGAATACCTGCATGATATGTTGAAATTATTGGCAATCCCGCTGCCGAGGCTTCTAATATTGCTACAGGTGTCCCTTCCATATCTCCATTATTCGCTGTAATAGAATGTTGTACAAATGCCATTGACTCTTCTAATATTTTTTTGAATAGGCTCGGTGTTATCACTCCTAAAAATTTCACATTTTCACTAATCCTAAAACATTCGACTAAATTGACACACGCATTTAACAATGGTCCATCACCAGCAATCAATAATTTTGCATCCGGAAAAGTGTTTAGGATATTTTTAAAAGCCAAAATTGTAATATATGGTGCTTTCTTATCAGTAAAACGGCCTACAGCAATAAACTGTCTTTTGGAAAACCTCGGTGTAATTTCTGCAAAAAAATCTTCAGGCGCACAAGGATTATAAATTATTTTTGATGTTGGGCATCCAAGTTGTACTAATCTAGATTTCATTTCTTTAGAAACTACAATGACATATTTAGCAATATCAAAAACAAGCTTATATGAGTTATTTGAATTTATTACATTAATCATACTCGCATCATACCCATGAAAATGCACTATTAAAGGTATTTTTAAGCTCCTACTTATCTCTGCTACAGATTCTCCAGTAGGACCATAATGAGCCAATATTACATCAATTTTGTTTTTTTTTAAAGAGCTAGAAAAACTATGAACCCTATAATCATTTTTTAACAACCTAAGCTTTCCTAAAAACCACAAATTCTTTCTCAAAATACTTCCATGCCCTTCTAATTTAGTTGGCAACAAACCATCATAATAATAAAAAACATCCCCCTTTAGATATTTTTTTTGAGCCTGAATAAAAGTTTCAGAATAAGAATTTCTACTAGGTGATAGTAAAGCTATATTCATAATTAAACTACTTTTTTATATTATCCAAATACTTGATTAAAGAAAGTTTTAATTTTAAAGAAATTGGAAACTCAAATTTACGAGCAAAAAATTTGTTTTTAGATATAATCATCTTCTCTAAATCTGAATTATCTAAATTAGCTGGAAAATTCCCATTTCTGTCTGACCAATCTATATACCTCAAACTATCATTAACAACAGTAGCAGCAAACTTTGAGTTAAGTAATACTGTGTGAACATACATTTCTTCTGAACAAAAGGAATGTTTAAACCTATTAAGTAAAAATTTATTCTTATCAGTAAAATCTATAACATATGACAAAGCCTCTCTTGACAGGCTCCACCATGTTTCGCCTCCGTATAGCTTTGGAACTTTTTTTGAAATACGCCTTTTTATCTTTAGTTTTTTTTGTATCTCCACTAACTTAAAAATATAATGTCTATATCTTTTTGCATTTAATAAATCATAAAAATTATAATACTCAATTCTATCTAAACCTCCATTTGGCCATTTTATTGATGGTAATTCATGAAAATTCAAGTAGTTTTCAGAACTATGCCTTTTAAAGTAATCAACAAAATAACTACAGGTTTTTATTGGATAGTCGTGCCCACTAATAACATGGAATCTTTCAATATTTTTGTTTTTCAAAGCTTCTTTAGCTAAATACAATATACACTTTAAATGATTTACACCTCCCCAATTAACTTTATACTTTCTTGAAACCAACTTTACTTGAATTAAGTCCTGTAATTCATTTAATACTTTTGGTTCTAAGTTACTTTTCTTATCAATGTGAATAAAGATTTCAAAGTTTTGATCAAAAAATTCAGCTAAATCTTTTAAGTGCTCAAAGTTTTTATAAGCCGTTATTAAAATAGCATGTTTCATTTATTGCTTAAAAACAGTTTTTAAAATTTTTTCTATATTAAAAGCTACTCTCATAAATTTTCGGTTTTTAATACTCTTCAATTCATTCTCATAATCTTGGCTCAAGAAAATTTTATCTCTTAAAATCTTCGCTTGAATTAAATCAGGCTTTGAAAAAATATATGAAATAAGCAACTCTCTATTTCTATTAGAATTCACCAACATTGAATTTTCTCTAACTCTATAATCGTAGCATACTAAAGGAATGTATTTAAATCTCCATCCTTTAAAAAACAGGCGCATATTTAAATCCCAGTCTTCGTAGCCCATAACAGGCATCTTTTCATCATAACCTTTTACAGATTCCCAAGCCCTCTTACGTAAAACCACACAAGCATCTATATAATTTTTTTTGATTAACCTAGCCACATTAAATTCTCCAACCTTAATGTCTTGTTCACTCATACCAAACTGTCTGTTATCTCCATACACCATTCCCACTTCTGGATTTTCGTCCAATAGTGCAGTTCCCCTTTCAATATATACCGGTCTTAATTTATTATCGGCATCTAATGGAATTATATAAGGCGCAGTAGCTAATTCAATCCCCTTATTTCTTGCCGCACCTAAACCTGCATTTTTTTGATGTACAACAGTTAAATTTTTTGCCGTATAACTATCTAATATCCTTTTAGTATACCCCTCGTCATCAGAACCATCATTAACCACAATGATTTCTAAATCTTTTTGCTTGGGATACTTAAAAACAGAGGCTAAAGCATCCTTAACAAAGTCGCCCATATTATAACACGGTATGACTACACTAATCTTATAATCAACTTTCATTTTTCAGATTAAACAATTTATTAATAGTTTTCTTCATTAATTCTTTTGGGCTCCTGTAATTTAGTTTTAAAAACCTAATTAGTTTTTCAAATCTATAACTATAAATCAATGGCTTCCTATATCCATCATTTATTAATTTATTATAATAAGTAGCAACTCCTATTTGTTTTTCAAAAAGTATTTTCTTTAAATTTTTATCCGTAAAATAAGAAATCATACAAGAATATAGTTTTACGCTCTTAATTAAAATATCATTATTATTCATTTCAGATAATATCCCAACGTGATACCTATAAACCGACATACAATCTTTCATAAAATGAAGTTTACCATTTTGCGCTAACATCATATACAAAAAATAGTCTCCGAATGGGACTTGTTCAAACTCAAAAGGATATTCTTCTAGAACATTACGAAATACGACAGAAGGGGTGTGAATATAATTCCCAAACCTTGCTAAATCTTCAATATTCTCATATTGTTTTGGCACTTTAGTAATAAAATCTTTAACTAATTTTTTGTTTTTCATCAACACCTTTACCTCATGAAAACATAAAACCGTATCTATGTTAGTGTCTAAATAATTGACCTGTTTTTGTAGTTTATTAACATCGATCCAAAAATCATCACCTTCACACAAAGCAATATATTGCCCTTGACAACGTTTTAATGCAAATATAAAATTAGGCATCATTCCCATATTATGATCGTGCCTAAAATATTTTATATTTCTTGAACTTGACCTTAATGCAATAGCTTCCCTTATCTTAAAATCAGTTTTATCGGTTGAGCAATCATCCGCAATTATCAATTCAATTTCAAAATTGGTTTTTTGCATTAACACACCATTGATAGCATCCTCTACATATGATTCTTGATTATATACAATCATGCAAACACTTAACTTTGGTCTCCTCATCGACATAGATTTTATTTATACTCTAAATACAAACCATACATTTTTTGAAAGATAATACTCTTTGGAAATTTTTGTTTTGCTATGGCATTATAAATTATAGTTTTTTTTGCACTAACAATGTTTTTTTCTCTTCTGCTCAATAAAGGATATATTATTTTATAAAATTCTAAATATTTTTTAGATTTTTGGGTTTTATCAAGGCCAGAATAAACACCATTATCGTGAACACGATACACCGACATTACTTCATTTATACATTGTATTTTTTTTTCTTTAGATATCAATTTATAAAGACCTAAATCTCCAAACGGCAAATTCTTAAACCAAATAGGTAAGAGGAAATTTTTTGGCCTTCTAAAAACCACACTTGCCGTAGCTATAAAGTTGTAATACTTTAACAGCTCATGATAATTAAAAGGTATTTCATCAAATGGATTTGGAATCTTATGTAAAAAAAACTCATTATCAATCAATAGATTAGCCTTATGAAAACAGATATTAATTTCTTCGTGGCTTTCCAAAAAATCAACTTGCTTTTGGAGTTTTAAAAAATCTGTCCAATAATCATCTCCTTCACAGATTGCAACGTACTTGCCTTTGCTTTTATTTAACACAAATGAAAAATTTGCTGACATTCCTATATTTGAAGAATGATTAAAGTAATTGATAATATTTGCTTTGGGGTGAGTCGCAATAATTCTATTTATTAGTGCATCTGTTTTATCTATTGAAGCATCATTTGCAATAATTAATTCAATTTCAAAATCTGTTTTTTGCATTAAAACACCTTCTATAGCCTGTTGTATATAATTTTCATGGTTATAAGTTATCATACAAACACTCAAAAACACTCTATTTTTCAACATGTTCAAAAAGTTAATGGTGCTAATTGCTTTTTAATTACCGCAGGCACCCCAGCAATCATACAATTACTAGGAACATCTTTAGTAACCACAGATCCTGCAGCAATAATAACATTTTCTCCAATAACAATATCTGGCAATACAGTTGTATTAGCACCTATCTGGCAAAAACTATTAATTTTGCATCTACCTAATAATGTAACTGAGGGAGAGACTTCCACAAAATCTCCTAATTGAACATCATGAGTCAATACTGTATTGTAATATATTATGCAACCCTTACCAATCTTGACATCATTAGACACTATTGCTCCATGCATAATATTTACTCCACTATCTATTTCTACTCCATACGAACTAATTTGAGCTGAATTACTTATAGTTCCTTTTAAAACACCCCCAATCTTTGTGAATTTCTCATACATTAAGAATCGTAACTTCGGATTACCAATGCCGATTACAAAATTTTTTTCAATACTTAAGAAATGTTTTTTTACCTGACTTGTGGAATTTAAAATTGGGTATTCACCATAAAGTTTTTCTTCAATATCTTTACTAATATCATCATAAAAGCATAGCTCTTCAACAGCATTATTTTGAAAGAGCACTTCTAATATTTCTTTAGCAAACCCTTTAGCTCCAATTACCAACATAATTCTTTTTTTACTATTGTAATAATCCTTTCAATATTTGCATTTGACAAACCGCTATATAGAGGCAAACATAATGCTCTAGAAGCTATTCTCTCTGAAATTGGCATCGATTTTCCATTTATATATTTGACAGTATTTAAAGAAGGGTAAAAATACCGTCTTGGAAAAATATTTGCTTGATTTAAAGCATTTTTTACGGCCAATAATTGGGATTCGTTCTTAAAAATAATAGGGTAATAACTATTGTTCCATTCTGTGTGTTTCCTTAGGCCCAACAATTGAATATCTAAACCATATAAAGCTTCATTATAAGCATCAATAACAGTTTTTCTAGATTCCAAAACATGTGATAAATAAGGTAAAACTGCCAAACCCATAGCCGCTTGGAGTTCACTCATCTTTGCATTAATACCCAATCCATGAAAGGATTCTTGACCATCATGACCAAAATTATGATGCCAATACATCTTATCAAACTGATCTGACTTACAAAATAAGGCTCCACCCTCCCCTGTATGAAATAGTTTGGTAGCGTGAAAGCTACAGGTGCTGGCATCTCCATAATTAAAAATGGACTGCCCTCTATAGGTAACCCCAAAGCAGTGTGCCGCATCATAAATCACTTTTAAGTTATATTTAATCGCTATGGCTTCTATAGCCTCCACATCACAAGGGTTACCAAATACATGAGTCGCTAGAATAGCAGACGTTTTAGAAGTAATAGCGGCTTCAATCTTGGTTTCATCAATTGTCAAATACTCGGGATGGATATCTACAAACACCGGCGTACAGCCTTCCCAAATAATACTACTTGTCGTCGCTACATAGCTAAAAGGTGTGGTTATAATCTCTCTTTTAAGCCCAAGGGCCTTAATAGCAATTTGCAAAGGTAAGGTACCATTGGTCATTAATAACACATCGGGCACTTTAAGATAATCTCGAAGCTTACCTTCTAGTTCTCGAACCAATACTCCACGATTGGTTATCCATCCTGTATCCCAGGCGTATTTTAAAATAGATTGATACTCTGTTTGAGGCGGTAAGAATGTTTTGGTAACATTAATCATAAATTAACATCGATTTTAAAAGAATCCAATACCCCTCCCTTTTTTATAAAAACTAACTCTACTAACCATAACACATAAGGCTTAAACGGTTTGTTCAAATCAGTTATGTCAAATAGTGTATACCCGTTTCTATCCATAAAATTAATCATTCTTAAAACACTGTTTTCAAAAATTTTGCAATTAACACTAGCTTCAACCATAAAAATTTCAGTTTTACCAAAAAGTTTATCAGCACCTTTCAGCACTTCTATGTCCAATCCTTCAGCATCAATTTTAACAATATCTGGCAATGGTATATCCTCGTTTTCACTAACAATATTGTTTAAAGTTTCAACTGGTATCTGAATTTGTTTAAACCCTTTTTCATTTGCCTCTTCTTCAGTATATCTAAATGAACAACTATCATCCCTGTTTACTAATGTAAATAAAAAATTACCCTTTTGAGCCCCTAACCCTACTGCTTTTACGGAAATCTTTTCATTAGCATCTAATAAATCTTGAAAAGAGGTTTGCAACCACTTTTGAGGCTCAATTAATGTGTAATAAGCATTTGGAAAATACTTTAAAGTTTCACGTGTCCAAGTTCCATGATTTGCCCCAACATCAACAATATGTTTTGGCAGAAAGCCCATCTCTTTGACATTTATAAATAATGATGCCAGTAGATTATTTTTATGCAAAATCTTACCACCATTATTATGTTTAGTGTAGCCATACTTAAAAGCTATACCTTCAAATATTTTCTTTATTTTTTTTTTTATCATCTTATGTAAATATCTTATCAATAAATTAATTATTTTAAAAAGTCACATGAATAGTTTCTATTAACAATATCATCAGAAGTTATTTTTGGAAATCCAATGTCTTGTGTTTTAATTTTAAAAAACTCACACAATCTATAAAAATCTGACTTATTAGCAATATTAATAACCAACAATTTGGCTTTGTTATTTTTAAAATAATCTAAAACCGTTTCTATATGGTTGTTATAAAATTTTATTAAAGATTCTTTATCATAAAGCATATCGTTATTATTAAAAAAAATGCCATTCATAAGCTCCCAAGACCACCCTTTGTAGATATAATTAGAATTTTTCAAGCTTTCTTTTGTTGGAATTTTTCCATTATTATAAAAATTAGAGTGAAAATTCAAAATAGATTCATACCACTCTTCAGGAGAATTTCTTATTGTTAAAATAAATTTACTATCAGGAAATTTAGTAAATAAATGTTGATATGTATAAGGCAGTGAAAATGGTACATCTTGAAAAACGACTCGATCTTTTGATGAGCAAAATCTTATTATCTCATTAAAATCCCTTTTTAAATAAGCCTTCAAAAGTAACCCTCCAGCTCTTTGGTTTGCAACTGGATAGTTGTTCATCTCAAAAAAAGAACCTAGAGAAGTAGTTCCTGTCTTATTTAAGCCTATACAAAATATCTTTTCTCCCCCTTTTTTTTTAAAATTTAATATCATAGATTACAATTTTCATACGTAGCTGCTAACAAAAATGGAGGCCATACTTCTTTATCACTAATAACCTGAAAACTCATTACGCCATTAATTCGTAACATAGGTTCTTTATTTTCAGTCTTACTAACCCATATATTTATAGAATATACCCCTTTAGAAAGTTGAAGATTATTATGCTTAACGTTAAAAGCAATACCCTTATCTAATATTTTGATATTGGAGTCATTTTTATTATGTTCCAAAATTGCAACTGGGCGTTGTTCTTTATCAAAAATTGAAATACCGAATATTGGTACTTCCATAGTTAAATTAAGTCTAATCTTTAAATAAATATTTAACGTGTCTCCCCATAGTAATTGAGGAATTCCATTTTTATGATTTGCACATCCACTAATTTTCACATCTTCAACCACAATACTTCCATCATCGAAAATAATATTTGAACCATTATCTGAAAACCTATTGTAATATAAATCAATACCCTTTCCTACATCTACTCCCAAAAATTTTGCCTGTCCATTATCCATTAAAATAACTTGACTACATATACGCGAGACCATTGGCATATTATGAGAAACAAAAACAATTGCCGTATTTGGTAAAATGGCATCAATGGTTTTAAAACACTTGAGCATAAAACCTAAATCGCCCACTGCCAAGACCTCATCAATAATCAATATATCAGGTTCCATCTGGGCCGCAACAGCGAAGCCTAGGCGTACCTTCATCCCACTACTATAGTGTTGTACCGGCATATCTATAAACTCCTCTAGCTCGGCAAAAGCAATAATATCATCCAGCTTAGTATCAATCTCCTTACGGCTAAATCCTAAAATAGCACCATTATTATAAATATTTTCCCGTCCGCTTAATATAGGATTAAAACCGGCTCCCAGTTCTATTAAGGCCCCAACACGGCCCTTCATTGTCACTTTGCCCGCATCGGGGTTTATCAACCCGTTCAATATTTTAAGCAAGGTACTTTTGCCCGCACCATTGTGACCTATTAAACCCAAACATTCTCCCCGTCGCAGTTCAAAACTCACCTCTTTTACCGCCCAAAATTCCTTGGGGCGCAACTGCCGCTCATGGCTAGAGCCACGTACACCATTTACCATATCCTTAACTCCATACCACAAACTGGTTTTCAGATCCTTACAAAACTTTTTGCTTAGGCCTTCTACTTTTACTAAAACCTCGTTGTTGGGTTGCTCTTTATTCATTAATATTTGGTTATGGTTTTCGTTATAAAAAGGTTATTTACTAATAATGATATAGGTTAGTTTAAATTTCGTTACAAATTATTAATTATTCATCATTAATTGTCAATTGTTTAAGCACTTAAGCGTTCCACAATAATGGGTATCGCTATACGGTACAGTACTAGACCCAAAAACAGTAAAGGCACACATACGCCCAAAACCATTAAAAAATAGGTTAAATATTGTGGTGTAAATCCAACTACCAAATCACGCGTAGTTAAAATAATGGGCGTTATAGGGTTATAGGTCATAAGAATTTTCATAATACCGTCTTTGGGTATAGCATACACCACAGGTGTTACATACATTAAAAACTGCATCCCAAAGGTTATTATTTTCCCGATATCTTTATACAGCAGACCAATAGGTGTTAAAAACAAACCTAAAGTACTTCCAAACAAAACAGCTCCCAAAACAGCAACTGGCATCAACAACAAGCTCCAATGAAATCCAACCCCAAAAATAAATACAAAGAGCACTAGTAGCAATATCTTAATACTACTATCAAATAGAAGTTTATAAACACCAGAGAGCAACAGCGCTTCCTTTGGAAAATTAATTTTTGTCAGTATACCCTTTGCTGCATTGGTACTCTGCATAGGTGAATTAATAGACGCCACAATAATAGACCATATTAACGTGCCTGAAAACGCATAAACGGGATATGGCACACCAGTATCACTTAAACGCACCGTACCACTGCTATTCAAAAAAATCCATACTGCAGCCGTAGCTATAGGCGTAACAAAGGCCCATAAAATCCCCAAATAGGACTGGCGGTACTGCGCTTTAATATCCCGCTCGGCCAATTGTCGGGCTAAAAACCGGGAGCCCAACAAATCCTTTAAACTCGCTTTTAAAAGCGCACCCATTTTTAAGGTACGTTCCTTTTGATACACACGGGTTTCTAAAGACATATACTAGGGATTGGTAATCGTATTAATTTGGTTAGGGCTAATATAAATAATTATGACTTAAGAATTAAGAATTACGAGCTCGTTTTTATTGGGAAAAGGAATGAAAGGTGATTGATGACGTATGACGGGTGAGTGATGAGTGATGAGTGATGACCGATGGCAGATGATGGGTAACGGTTGGTGGATAAGAGATTGCCGCGTCTCCAGACGGTAAACGTCTGGATCCTCGCAATGACCGAGAAAAATTTGATATTTCGAGCACTTCGACAGGCTCAATGTGACAGCTGGAAGCGTTGGAGATTACTCATGCGTAATTATTTTTAGAAATAGGTGTTCGTGAATACTTCGTATTTACCATGTCGTTTGCCAACTCGCCAGCTGGCCCATTCGTGAAAACAGTTTACCAAACTGTTTTTTTAACGCTCTGTCTCGCAATGACAGTTAGTGCTTAAACCAATCCCAAGTCAGTTTCAAACCCTCACGAACTGTAACTTCAGGTTTATACCCTAGCAAGCGTTCTGCTTTAGAAATATCAGCCAAACTATCACGCACATCGCCTTGTCGTGGTGAGCCATAAACGGCTTGTAAATCAGAGCCTGCAGCATGTTGAAGGCTTTCCCATAGGTAATTAATACTAATACGCTCGCCACAGGCCACATTAAACACCTGGTTTTTGGCTGCATCTGTTACAAAAAACCCGCGTACATTGGCTTGCACGGCATTATCCACATAGGTGAAATCACGGGTTTGCTCACCATCGCCATTAATTTTAGGAGACACATTATCTTTTAAAGCCTGCATAAACAAAGGAATCACCGCTGCATAAGCCCCATTGGGACTCTGTTTAGGGCCAAACACATTAAAATAACGCAATCCTATAACGTCAGTACCATACGTTTTTCCAAACACATCAGCATAGAGTTCATTTACAAACTTGGTAACCGCATAGGGCGATAGAGGTTTTCCAATAGTATGCTCTACTTTTGGTAATGACGGACTATCACCATAAGTCGAACTCGAAGCCGCATAAACCATCCGTTTTACGGTATCAGAATCCTTTAAAGCAATCATCATGTTTAAAAAACCTGAAATATTAACAGCGTTAGTCGTAGCAGGATCGTTAATAGACCGTGGTACCGAGCCTAATGCCGCCTGATGGCTTACATAATCCATACCGGTTAAGGCTTGCTTACAGGTGTCCAAATCACGGATATCCCCCTCCATAAGTTCAAAATTAGGGTGATTCATAAATTCGGTAAGGTTCTCACGATACCCATTGGAGAAATTATCCAATACACGTACGGTTTTGGCTTTGTGTTTTAAGAGGTATGCAACAAGATTAGAACCAATAAATCCTCCTCCACCTGTAACAAGAAAGTTGAGGTTTGATATGTCGATTGAATGATATTTGTTTACGTACATAGTTTACACTTATGCTATAAAAATAACACTAATCACAGAAATACAAAGGGAAATAATAAGCTATTAGATAAAGGGATTGGGTCTATCGAGTAACGGTAACACTATTAAGATTTCAAACCCTCCGTCTAGGTTTTATCAAACCTAGCCACCTCCCTTTATCTAAAGTGAGGAGCCAGTTGGTAATATACTATCCATTTAAGCTCCCCTCTTCAGACACGGCCAAGCGTTAAGAAATAGTCCAGCGGACTATTTCAGCGCAGGAGCGAGCTGGCGCTAGGCCAATGAATTTGTCGTAGCTTGTGGAGACAAAGAAAGGGGAGTTTGATAAGAGGAGAATGAATTTGCTGCAGGGACAACGAAAACAAAGAAAGAGGAGTTTGAATAATTAAATTTATTATATTTAATTCATGCCCAAACAACACATACACAACAAAAGCCAGTTAAAAACCAAAAGACAGGAATTAAGAAAAAAACTGACTCCAGCTGAAGCGTTTTTATGGACACATATTAAGTCAAGGCAGTTAAAAGGCAAACGATTTACAAAACAACATAGTATTGGAAACTACATTGTAGACTTTTACTGTGCATCCGAAAAACTTATCATTGAACTAGATGGTGAAGTTCACAACAATCCAGTAACTCAAGAGTATGATAATATACGTTCTAGCTATTTAGAAAATTTAGGCTATACGGTTATTCGATTTGAAAATAAATTAGTTTTTGAAAATTTACCTTCTGTGTTAAAAGCGATTGCTCTTAATTTTAAAAACTAATTCAAACCCTCCGTCTAAACTGCTTTCAACAGTTTATCCACCTCCCTTTATCTAAAGGGAGGAGCCAGTTGGTAATATACTATCCATTTAAGCTCCTCTCTTCAGATGAAGAGGGGGAATGAATTTGTCGTAGCTGGCGGAGACAAAGGAAGGGGAGTTTGATTTAAAATATATAATTACTATTTCAAACCCTTCGTCTAAACTGTTTTCAACAGTTTATCCAACTCCCTTTATCTAAAGGGAGGAGCCCCAACTTGGCTTCAATCTATAGATAATCATGTTCATATGAATAACCTCTTTAGGGATTTAGAGTACTACAACCGCGCATCAGTCTGCTCGGCTGGCAACATAGCCTTTACATCAAAAACTACTCCAGAAGGAGCTTTTAAGTTTTGAATATTTAAATCTGTAAACTTATCATGAGAAACGGCCAAAACCACAGCTTGGTAGTCAGTGCCCAACAATGTATCACTACAAATTAAATCGAGACCGTATTCCTCCTGCACTTCGTCTGCCGATGCCCAAGGATCGTACACATCCACTTGAATATCATAGGTTTCAAACTCGCGAATAATATCGATAACCCGAGAATTGCGAATATCAGGACAGTTTTCCTTAAAGGTAATACCCAGAACCAATACTCTGGAATCCTTAATGGTTGCCCCCTTTTTTATCATCATTTTCACGGTTTCGGTAGCCACATAACTGCCCATGCTATCATTCATTTTACGCCCTGCCAAAATAATCTCGGGGTTATACCCCGATTCAATGGCTTTTTGCGCTAAATAATAAGGATCTACGCCTATACAATGCCCGCCTACTAGACCCGGAGTGAACTTAATAAAATTCCATTTGGTTCCTGCCGCTTCCAAAACAGCTTTGGTATCAATATCCAAGAGGCGAAAAATTTTGGATAGCTCATTAACAAAGGCAATGTTGATATCCCGTTGTGAATTTTCAATAACCTTCGCCGCCTCGGCCACCTTAATAGACGGTGCCATATGGGTACCTGCAGTAATTACTGATTTATATAAATCGTCTATAATTTTGGCGATTTCGGGTGTGGAGCCCGATGTTACCTTTAATATTTTAGTCACGGTATGTTGTTTATCACCCGGATTAATACGCTCTGGGGAATAGCCCGCATAAAAATCCATATTAAATTGTAATCCAGACTCACGCTCTAAAATAGGCACACAAATATCCTCGGTAACACCCGGATAGACCGTAGATTCATAAATGACGATATCCCCTTGCTTCAAAACACTTCCAACGCTTTCACTAGCCTTTATTAAAGGTGTAAAAATGGGTTTGTTCAAGTCGTCTGTAGGTGTAGGAACCGTTACAATGTAAACATTGGATTGTGACAAATCGGACACTTGGTCCGTAATGTAAAGCCCTTTTGATTGCTTGTCTACCGCTAATACGGCCTGTAATTCGGGTGAAGGCACCTCTAAAGTACGGTCTGTACCGGAACGCAACTCCACTACACGCTTGGTATTAATATCAAAACCCACTACCGGATAGTGCTTAGCAAATTCAACTGCTAATGGCAAGCCTACATATCCCAGACCTACAATAGTAATATGATGTTCCATATATAATCCCAATTATTAATAATAGCTTGAAACTTTAAAACCTCTTTATGAAGCGCTTAACCTTTTGAAAGGCAGATAGTTTACCATCTTCATGATAGGCATTCCCATACACGCCATAACCATAGCCATAGCCATAACCATAGCCGTAGCCATAGCCGTAGTTATGATTGGTTTTATGTTTATAAAAATTCAAGACAAAATTGATGTTTTTAATCTCCCCAGCCCTGTACTTGGCATTAACAAGCTGTAACATACCCTTTTTGGTATAATCCAAGCGTACCATAAAAATAGAAGTATCGGCATATTTAACCAATTCCAAAGCATCAGTAACCAAGCCTAATGGCGGCGTATCCAATATAATAATATCATAGGTCTGCCGTAAATCTGTCATTAGCGTTCGCATACGGTCACTCATCAATAATTCTGAAGGGTTAGGTGGAATAGGCCCAGCTGTCACTATCGTTAAATTATCGATATGAGTTTTATGACTAACCGTATCAAAATCCGATTCGCCGATAAGATAATTCACCATACCTAAATCGTTGGTAATATTAAAATCATCAAATATTTTGGGCTTCCGTAAATCCAGCCCCAATAAGATGGTTTTTTTACCACTTAAGGCATACACCGTAGCGATATTGATAGAACAAAATGTTTTTCCCTCCCCACTTACCGAAGAGGTAATCATTATGGTTCGACCATCATCACGCGGAGTTTTATTCAATATAAACTGTAAAGACGATCGGATAGAGCGAAAGGACTCTGCTACTGCCGATTTAGGCTTCTCAAACACCACTAAATTATTATGGTAGCGGTATTTACCAATAAGTCCTAAAATAGGAATTTTGGATAACCGTTCTACCTCGTCTGAACCATGTATGGTATTATCTAGCAAAAAGATAATGAAAATGAGAAACATAGGCGTAAAAAAACCTATCATCAAACCCATCATATAGTTTAACGACTTATTGGGTCCTATAAGTCCGCCTCCAATATCTTTGGCCTCATCAACTATACTAATATCTGAAATGTTGGCCGCTTTAACTATGGCAGCCTCACTGCGCTTATCCATATACACATTATAGGCCTCCTGACTGATATCTAATTTGCGTTGAATCTTAAGATATTCCTGCTGGTCTTCCGGAAGCTCACTTAATTTTGCCTCCATACTGGCTACATTCCGGTTTAGACCTTGCAGCAAGACTCGAATAGTGTTTCGGGTGGCATCAATGGTTTCCAATAGGACATTCTTTTCGGCATCAATCCTTCTATCAATATCCTTAAATAGATCTGAACCTTCCCGCGTTGTATATTCCAAGCTTTGACGCTCAATAGCCAAAGCTGTAATTTTAGACACAGATTGTTGGATATTCGACTCCTCAATACCTACCGAACTTGGTGCCGCAATATTAGTATAATCAGTTTTGGTTCGCAGATAGGTTTCCAAGGTCTTTAAATAATCTAATTTAATGTTCTCGGCCTCCCGTTCAGCCTCATATTGTTTCAGTTTTTCAGAAATTTGATTCATTTCCTCCGACACATCGAAAACCTTGTTTTCCTTACGGAATTGGTTCATTTCCTCATTAACATCTTTCAGATTATCATTTACCGCTGCTAGACTACTATCAATAAACTTAATGGTATTGGTTGCATACTGGTTTTTACGTTTCAGTTCGGTTTCGCTTAAAATAACAGCTGTTGTATTTAAATAATCTACAATTTTCGCTTTGTTATTTCCTGTAAGTGCCAAAACCAATACAGACGCAGAATTTTGATTAAATGGGCTAACCTTGATATTTCTTTGATATGAGTAAACCAATCCATCATAATCAGAAAATCTTATAAAAAATTCTGATCCCGGTTTTATAACACGATTATTACGTATGTTTATGATACCATTTAAGAATGGTAACTGTATTAAATCGCCTAATGAGTATTCCTTAACAAAATCTCCCAGAGGTAAATCAACCGGTTTTTTTTGCTTCGTATCATAACGTTGGGCAAGACCTTGTTCATTTTCAAAATTAGTAACTATTTGAAAGGTATTTTCACTAACAAAACGGATACCTATAAAATGACCCCTAACTTGATATTCACTCAAAACCGGGACAAAAACAAAAGGCGCCTGCTTATAAACGTCTATTTTATTATATTTACCCTCCACATAATAATTTAGATACGATTTTAAAGAATCAACTACTTTTTCATTATGGGTTCGTGTTTTTAGCGTAGTGATGGTTTTCCCCATTTTACCGGACACCCCACCCCAATTAAAGGAAATACTAGTATTCGCCGTAAAAAACGGGTTTTGATCGTTCTCAACGGAAATTAAAGAACTTAATCGGTAAACATTTTGCTTCCGTACATTTATTAAATAAGCTACAATAAGTGCTAAACCAATTGACAATAAGACTAATTTCCATAGATTGAGGGCTTTAAACAAAAATCCTCTAAAATCGAAAGCCATCCCGCCAGTTTCAACATCCTTATCTTCGAATCCGTATTCTGCCATGTCTATAGTCTATCTATCAATAATAAAGTTGTTGTAACCAAAGACAATGCCGTAATGATTGTTCCCAAAGTTTGAAGCCCTGTTGTACCCGTTCCCCAAGATTTTTGCTTTAAAGGCTTCACATATATTATATCATTCATTTGAATATAATAGTAGGGTGACTTCATGACATTAACATCCAATAAATTTAAATGATGGATCTGTTGTCCGTTTGGGTATTGCCTTATAATCAACACATCTTCGCGATTCCCTGTGACGGTAATATCGCCAGCATTGGCCAAAGCTTCAAACACATTAACACGAGGTTGGTATAGTGTATGGGTTCCTGTACTGCCCACTTCGCCGTTAACCGTGTAACGCAATCCCGTTAGTTTGACACTTACAAATATATTGGCTGTCTCTTTAAACTCTTCTTCCAATAGTTTTTTCTCCAATAACTCCTCAATCTCTTCTGTGGTATAACCTAAGACATTTATTTCACCGAGTACTGGTATGCGAATATTGCCATGTAAGTCCACCGTAAAGCCATCAAAAAAAGCACGCTCCTCACCATTAGCGTTTAATTGACGTTCACCTGCTGGATTAAAAATCTGTACATTATTTTGATCCATGACCTTGACCACAATATTTAAAATATCATTAATCTGTACACGGTAGGGTTTTTGAGCTTCGGTTAAAATTAATGTACTATCTAAAGCGGCTTCTTGGTTTTGTAGGTATACCAACTTTTTATTGGGAATACAGGACTGCATGACACAGACCATAACAACCAAAAATACAATATATAAATGCTTCATAATTAGGGCATCGGTTTCATCACAAATATAGCCTTTCACGAGGAATATCAAAACATATCCCCTAAATTTTGGTTTTTTTACGATGAACGTTGTAAGCTTTTCGCTTTATCGTAAAATATGGTAGGTTGTAGAACGCTTTTCAAACCTTCAGTCTAGCCTCTTACGAGACTAGCCACCTCCCTTCAGATGAAGGGAGGAGCCTCTTGGTTAATTAATTATAACTAGCACAGCTCCCCTCTTTAAATACGGTCAAGCGTTAAGAAATAGTCCAGCGGACTATTTTAGCACAGGTGTGAGCTCGCGCATTGGCAATGAATTTACTGAAGTTTTAACGGAAGTAAAGAAAGAGGAGTTTGACTGTTGCAAAGTATTACTATTTCAAATCTTACCCATTTTAATTTGAGATTGCCACGTCGTCCCAAAGTATTGGGACCTCCTCGCAATGACAAGCAAAATGTCATTGACTAGGTCGAGTCTTCGATTTCAGAACAAGCGAAGCAAAGTGAAGAAACCTTTAGGTTCAGCGCAGCTAATCTCTCTGTCATGCTGAACTTGTTTCAGGATCTCATAATAAGAGAAAATGAGATTGCCGTACTTCGATTAGCGTTTTTTAATCAAACCCTCCGTCTAGGTTTTACCAAACCTAGCCACCTCCCTTCAACTCAAGGGAGGAGCCCTTCGGAAATGAACTAAAACTAAACTAGCTCCCCTCTTCAGACACGGCCAAGCGTTAAGAAATAGTCCAGCGGACTATTTTAGCGCAGGAGCGAGCTGGCGCTAGGCCAATGAATTTGTCGGAGCTGGTGGAGACAAAGGAAGGGGAGTTTAAAAAAAAGAAAGAAAGTACTAAAACTTGAATATAATTAAGTCTCAACTGCCCTCAACCTAACAAAACAATAAAACAATTTCAAAAATAACACCAGTACTCTGAAAGAGATTGCCACGTCGTCCCAAAGTATTTGGACCTCCTCGCAATGACAAGCAAAATGTCATTGACTAGGTCGAATCTTCGATTTCAGAGTGAACGCAGTGAAACGAAGAATCTCTATATCATTCTAACCAAAACCTTATTTTTTTACGTTATTTGCAAAAAATACGCGGTGAACTACCTATCTGTTGAACATATTGCCAAACATTACGGCGAGTTAACACTCTTCGAGAATCTCTCGTTTAGTATTCATAAAGACCAGAAAATAGCTCTTATAGCTAAAAACGGCACAGGCAAAACTTCCATACTGAATATGCTTGCCGGCAAAGATGAACCCGATACTGGGCAAATTGTGTATCGCAAAGACATTCAGGTCGCTTTCTTGGCGCAAGAACCTGAACTGGACGATAGCCTAACTATTGAAGCTGCCATTTTCAGCACCAAAAACCCCACCTTGGACATAATTAGAGCCTATGAAAATGCCTTGGAAAACCCAGAAGACACTGAAGCTTACCAAAAGGCGTTTGACAATATGGAACGCCATCAAGCCTGGGATTTTGAAACCCAATATAAACAGATTCTATTTCAGCTTAAACTCGACAATTTACAACAACACATAAAAACACTCTCGGGTGGACAAAAGAAACGTTTAGCACTTGCCCTTGCGCTACTTAAAAAACCAGATCTGTTGATTCTAGATGAGCCTACAAACCATTTGGATTTAGAAATGATTGAATGGCTAGAGACTTTTTTCGCGAAAGAACAGTTAACCCTGCTGATGGTTACCCACGACCGTTACTTTTTGGAGCGTGTTTGCAACGAAATTATCGAACTCGACCAAGGGCAACTCTATACTTACAAAGGCAATTACAGTTATTATTTAGAGAAGCGTGACGCCCGTCTGGAACAAGAAGCCATTGAAACCAACAAAGCCAAACAGCTCTTTAAAAAAGAACTGGAATGGATGCGTCGACAACCCAAAGCCCGAACTACAAAATCCAAGTCACGGATTGACGATTTTCACGATATTAAGCATCGTGCCCACCAACGTCGCAAAGACCATGAGGTGCAGCTTGAACTCAATATGGAACGTCTCGGCAGTAAAATTATCGAGCTCCATAACCTGACCAAAAGCTATAAAGACAAGGTTATTTTAAACGGCTTTGACTACACCTTTAAAAAAGGTGAGCGTATTGGTATTATAGGAAAAAACGGCACAGGAAAATCGACCTTTCTTAATATATTGACCCAAAGCATCAAACCCGATGCCGGAAAAGTTGTGGTTGGTGAAACGGTTAATTTTGGCTATTACACCCAAGCCGGCATTCCTGTAAAACCTGAACAAAAAGTTATTGATGTCATTAAAGCCTATGGCGATTATATCCCCTTAAAAAAAGGCCGGCAAATTAGTGCCCAACAATTGTTGGAACGTTTTTTATTTGACCGTAAAAAACAATACGATTTTGTTGAAAAGTTAAGTGGCGGTGAACGTAAGCGTTTGTATTTATGTACGGTGCTTATTCAAAACCCCAACTTTTTAATTCTGGATGAACCAACAAACGATCTTGACATTGTAACCTTAAATGTCCTGGAGAACTTTTTGTTGGATTTTCCAGGTTGCCTAATCGTGGTTTCACACGACCGATACTTTATGGATAAGATTGTTGACCATCTTTTTGTATTTCGTGGCAACGGTGTGATTGATGATTTCCCAGGTAATTATACTGATTTTAGAGCCTATGAGGACAGCCAAGAGCCCCTGGTGACCGACGCGCCTAAAAAGGAAAAGAAACAATGGAAAAAAGACAGTAACAACGCCTTAAGCTATAATGAGCAAAAAGAGTTTAAAAACATAGAAAGCAAATTAAAATCCTTGGAGTTCGATAAAAAAACTTTAGAAGACGAATTTCTAAATCCTGATTTATCCAATGAAGCCATTCAAGACTTGTCCCAAAAATTACAGGTTGTTTTAGATACCATTGAAGAAAAGGAAATGCGCTGGTTGGAACTTATGGAAAAAATGGAACCGTAATCATGTGGCACGCTGTTATATCCTATTTTAAATTTTTGTTGGCGTCCACCAATCAACATGGTGTGCATTCCCCTTTTGTCTACAATTTGGTAACCCAATGCTTTTACGATCAAACAGTCTATAAAGATTATTCCAAATTAATTACCTATCGCGAGCAACTATTACAAAATGACCATATTATATCCATAACCGATCTGGGACCTGGTTCTAAAACCCAACCATCCAATCAACGACAAGTCTCTACCATTGCAAAAACTTCTGGAACCTCCTTAAAACGCAGTAAGCTATTATACCGTTTGGCACAATACTTTAGACCCCATAATGTATTAGAACTGGGAACCTCGTTAGGCATCGGTACCCAGGCCATGGCTTTGGGAAATCCTGAAGCCCAAATTACCAGTATTGAAGGTTGTCCAAACTTATCCAGATTTGCTAAACAAAACTTACAAAACCACAACGCCATCTCATTATTAACTGGTGATTTTAACACCCACCTGCCTGACCTTAGCAGTCAGACTTTCGATTTTATTTTCTTTGACGGCAATCATACCAAAACCGCAACGCTGGATTATTTTGAGAGACTTCTCCCTACAATTCATAACGATACCGTTTTTATTTTTGATGATATCTATTGGTCCAAAGGCATGACGGAAGCCTGGGAAACCATTAAACAACATCCACAAGTAACCGTAACCATTGATACGTATTTTTGGGGTTTTGTGTTTTTCAGAAAGGAACAAGCCAAAGAGCATTTTAAGATTCGAGTTTGATTATTAATTTTAGTCCAAGAGATTCTTCAGTCGGTTTTCAACCTCCTTCTGAATGACATTTTGAATGCTTTTATGATTTGGAATGCACTTCGACAGGCTCAGTGTGACATAAATATCGGTAATTTCAATGTGATAAGTTAAAGTCGTTGTCATTGACTTCGTCGAATCTTCGATTTCAGGGTGAACGTAGTGAAACGAAGAATCTCAATATCTCATTTTAAAAATTTCTTTTAAAATTTATATAGTGCTTAAACGTTGTAAGAGATTGCCGCAGTCGTTCCTCCTTCGCAATGACAATTGAAAAGCTTTTGATTTTTGGATAGTATATCCATGTTTGAATGCACTTCGACAGGCTCAGTGTGACAATTGCAGTTAATTGTTATTCAGAACACAGTCAAGAATCTAACTACTATAATTAATGCTTTTATTCCTTTTGCCCTTACACTTTTTACGTTTAACTTTACCACATGAAAATTTACACAAAAACAGGCGATAAAGGAACCACAGCATTATTTGGTGGAACCCGTGTTCCTAAACACCATATTCGTATAGATAGTTATGGTACGGTAGATGAATTGAACTCACATTTAGGATTAATTCGCGACCAAGACATTAAACAACACTATAAAGACATCATAATCCATATACAAGACCGCTTGTTTACAGTGGGCGCCATTTTAGCCACAGATCCTGAAAAGGCTATTTTAAAAAGTGGTAAAGAACGTTTAAACATTCCTAAAATTTCGGAAGCCAATATTGAACTTTTAGAAACCGAAATGGACACCATGAATACCGCATTACCACAAATGACACATTTTGTCCTTCCTGGTGGCCACCAAACCGTGTCATTCTGTCACATTGCGCGCTGTGTGTGCCGTAGAGCTGAGCGTTTAGCATCGGCATTAAACGACATCGAGCCTATAGACCCTTTGGCTTTAATGTATTTAAATCGGCTTTCTGACTATTTATTTGTATTGGCACGAAAGTTGTCCTATGAACTGCAAGCCGATGAAGTGAAATGGATTCCAGAAAAACACTAAGGCTTTTGTAAACAACCACGTTCTTTTTATTAATGCGTAATTAATTGTTTTTTTTCTTGCCTATTTAAACTAAAAATTTATTTTTGCAAAAAATTAAAACACATTACAAATGTATTGGACATTAGAATTAGCATCATATTTAAGTGACGCACCTTGGCCAGCCACTAAAGACGAATTAATTGATTATTCCATTAGAACTGGTGCTCCGTTGGAAGTAGTTGAAAACCTACAATCTATTGAAGACGAAGGGGATTCTTACGAATCGATTCAGGAAATATGGCCTGATTATCCAACAGACGAAGATTACCTCTGGAATGAGGACGAATATTAATAGTTTAAACAACATATAAAAAAGTCTCGTTTTGAGGCTTTTTTTGTGTCTATTAATTATAAAAATTAACCGAACAACGGTATCTTTGGGAGCGTTAATTCTCAAAGAAAAACTATTACTATCAGTTACTATACTGATACAATTAAAACATACAACACATGAGTTTTTTAAATTCTGTACTTAAGGTATTTGTAGGCGACAAATCGAAACAAGATGTCAACGCCATTATGCCAATAGTAAAACAAATCAAATCGCACGAAGCTGCTTTAGAAGGCTTATCACATGACGAACTACGTGCCAAAACAGCTAATTTCAAAGCCCAAATTGCCGAAGCCCGAAAGCCGCTTAATGAAAAGATAGATGACCTTTTAGCAAAAGCGGAAGCTACCGAAGATATCGATGAGCGCGAGGACATTTATCTCGAAATAGATACTATAAAAGATGAGGTTTACAAAGTAACCGAGGCTATTTTAAACGACATTCTCCCTGAAGCTTTTGCTGTTGTAAAAGAAACTGCCAAGCGTTTTGTGCACCATACCGAAATAGAAGTTACCGCTAATACTTTTGACCGTGAAGTATCGGGCGAAAAAGACTATGTAACCCTTAATGACGACAAAGCTATTTGGGCCAACTCTTGGGATGCTGCCGGCAAGCCTATTACTTGGGATATGATACATTACGATGTACAGCTTATAGGTGGTATAGCTATGCACCAAGGTAAAATTGCCGAGATGCAAACTGGTGAAGGTAAAACCTTGGTTGCCACACTACCAGTTTACTTAAATGCATTAGCTGGTCGTGGTGTGCATTTGGTAACGGTTAACGATTACCTTGCTAAACGTGATAGCGCCTGGATGGCTCCTATCTTTGAATTCCATGGATTAAGTGTAGATTGTATTGATTACCACCAGCCTAATTCAGCTGCTCGTAAAAAAGCCTATCGTGCCGATATTACCTACGGTACCAACAACGAGTTTGGTTTTGATTATTTACGTGATAATATGGCACACTCCCCTGACGATTTGGTTCAGCGTCCACACCACTATGCCATTGTAGATGAGGTGGATTCTGTATTAATTGATGATGCCCGAACTCCTTTAATTATTTCAGGACCTATTCCGCAAGGCGACCGCCATGAGTTCGTAGAACTTAAACCTAAAGTAGAAGATATTGTTTCGGTACAACGTAAATATCTTACGGGTGTTTTAGCCGAAGCCAAAAAATTAATTGCCGAAGGTGATACCAAAGAAGGAAGTTTTCAATTACTGCGTGTGTATCGTGGTATGCCAAAAAACAAAGCGCTTATTAAGTTTTTAAGTGAAGAAGGCATCAAGCAAATGCTTCAAAAGACTGAAAACTTTTACATGCAGGACAACAACCGTGAAATGCCTAAAGTAGATGCAGAACTGTACTATGTAATTGAAGAAAAAAACAATCAAATTGAATTGACCGATAAAGGTATCGAGCACTTATCAGGTAAAGATAATCCTGACTTTTTCGTGATGCCCGAAATTGGTATCGAGATTGCCAAAATAGAATCTCAAGGCTTAACATCGGAAGAAGAAGCCAACTTAAAAGAAGAACTCTTTAGGGATTTTGGTGTCAAATCTGAACGTATCCATACCCTAAACCAATTACTGAAAGCCTATGCCTTATTTGAAAAGGATATTCAGTATGTGGTAATGGAAAATAAAGTCATGATTGTTGATGAGCAGACGGGACGTATTATGGATGGTCGCCGTTACTCTGATGGTTTGCACCAAGCCATTGAGGCCAAGGAAAATGTAAAAATTGAAGATGCCACCCAAACCTTTGCAACGGTAACGCTTCAAAATTACTTTAGAATGTACCGAAAGTTATCTGGTATGACCGGTACAGCGGTTACCGAAGCTGGAGAATTCTGGGAAATTTATAAATTGGATGTTGTTGAAATTCCAACCAACAAACCTATAGCTCGAGACGACCGTGAAGATTTAGTGTATAAAACCAAGCGCGAAAAATACAATGCTGTCATTGATGAAGTTACTAAACTGTCGCAAGCTGGAAGACCGGTTTTAATTGGTACAACATCTGTAGAAATTTCAGAATTGTTAGGAAAAATGTTGAGTATTCGTAAAATACCGCATAATGTCCTTAATGCCAAGCAACATAAAAAGGAAGCCGAAATTGTAGCCGAAGCCGGTAATGCTGGCCAGGTAACCATTGCCACCAATATGGCTGGTCGTGGTACCGATATTAAATTATCAGAAGAAGTAAAAGGTGCTGGCGGTTTAGCCATTGTTGGTACCGAACGTCATGACTCTCGACGTGTGGACAGACAGTTACGTGGTCGTGCTGGACGTCAAGGAGACCCTGGAAGCTCACAATTCTATGTGTCTTTAGAAGATAATCTAATGCGCTTATTTGGTAGTGAACGTATTGCCAAAATGATGGATAGAATGGGATTGGAAGAAGGTGAAGTCATTCAGCATTCCATGATTTCAAAATCTATAGAACGTGCACAGAAAAAGGTAGAAGAAAATAACTTTGGTGTTCGTAAAAGGCTTCTGGAGTATGATGATGTTATGAACTCGCAACGTGAAGTGGTTTACAAACGACGTCGTCATGCTTTACACGGTGAGCGTTTACGAGTGGATTTAGCCAACATGATTTACGACACCTCTGAAGGTATTGCGGAAAGCAACAAAGCTGCTAATGACTATAAAAATTTCGAATTTGAATTGATTCGTTATTTCTCCATGAGTGCACCAGTTTCAGAGGATGAATTTGGAAAACTAGGCGCTCAAGAGCTAGCAGGTATTATTTACAAAGCCGCATTTGAACACTATCGTGCCAAAATGGAGCGCAACGCCGAGATTGCTTTCCCCGTTATTAAAAATGTTTACGAAACACAGCGCGATAAATTTAAACGTATTGTGGTGCCTTTTACTGATGGTGTAAAAAACCTTCAGGTTATCACCGATTTAGAAAAGGCTTATGAAACCAATGGCAAACAGCTGATTAACGATTTTGAAAAGAACATTACCCTAGCCATTGTAGACGATTCATGGAAAACCCATTTGCGTAAGATGGATGAGTTAAAGCAATCGGTTCAGCTAGCTGTACACGAGCAAAAAGATCCGTTATTAATCTATAAGTTTGAAGCGTTTGAATTATTCAAAAGCATGATTGATCAGGTGAACAAAGATGTAATTTCATTCTTGTTTAAAGGTGAATTACCTACCGAAACCACCAATGCTATTCAGGAAGCCCGTCAAACCCGTAAAAAGGAAACCTTGAAAACGGAAAAAGAGGATATTCCAAATATGGATGAGCGCGCTGCCCAAAGTCGAGCTGCCGGTAATACACAACGTCAACCTGAAGTTGTAGAAACCATCGTTAGGGACCGACCAAAAATTGGGCGCAATGACCGTGTGACTATCAAACACGTTATGAGTGGCGAAAATAAAACCTTAAAATATAAACAAGCTGAACCTTTAATTGCGAAAGGCGATTGGGTTTTGGTTGAATAATATTTCAAAATCATTATATCCTTAATACCGCGTTTTTTGACGCGGTATTTTTTTGGAATAAACTTTAAAACCGATATTTTTTTCTTTTTAACGAAAAACACCGTTCACATTCTTGTAGATTTCTTGTTATTAGTAAATTTACAATAGACAACTTTCCTAATAAAAAAGCTTTTTCGATTAATAGCACAAGTAAACGAAAAGTAAAATTATGATGGTATTATCGTATATTACAAGTAGGTGCTATTTTCCTATTCTAGTAGCCCTAACTTTAGTTTTATCCATTAGTAATCAAATGGCTGCCCAATCCATTAGCTTTGGATCAACAGGCTTACAAAATGAAGGTGTTTTAAATCCTACGTCGTTAGACTTTGGCCCTGACGATAGGTTGTATGTCTCACAACAAAATGGTACTATATATGCCTACACCATTGAACGTGATAATGCTGTTGCTGGTGAAGGTACTTACACCGTAATAGATACTGAAGAAATAAACATCATTAAAACTGGGATTCCAAACCATAACGATTTAGGAGAGTTCAATCCTAGTCAACAACGTCTGGTAACTGGAATCATGACAGCAGGAACAGCTCAAAACCCTGTATTATATGTAACATCATCTGATTATTTACTGGGTGGTGGTTCTGCTGGAAATGATTCAAACTTAGACACGAACTCCAGCATGTTATCCCGAATAACAAAAGTAAATGGTGTTTGGGAAAAGGTTGATTTAATTCGAGGCTTACCACGTTGTGAAGAGAACCATGCCATAAATGGTTTGGATATGTTTAACAAAGACGGAAACGATTATTTACTCATCGTGCAAGGCGGACAAACCAACAAAGGCGCACCAAGTAATAATTTTGCAGGCACTCCAGAATTTTTCCTATCGGCTTCCATGCTTATAGTCAATTTAACCGATTTAGAGAGCATGCCTGTTTATACCGACCCTAGAACGAATACCCAATATGTATACGACTTACCTACGTTAAATGACCCTTTACGTCAGGATATTGACAATACCCATCCTGAATTCCCCTATCCGGTAGGACATCCTATGTACAATGCAACCATTGATATTGGTGATCCTTTTGGTGGAAACAATAGTTTAAATCAGGCTTTTCCAGAAGCAGGTGGCCCTTTACAAATTTTTGCTCCTGGTTTTAGAAACGCTTATGATGTGGTGGTAACAGAAAACAATAGAATTTACACGTCTGACAATGGCCCCAATGCACTTTGGGGTGGCGTTCCTAGAATTTATGATAGTGCTACAGACACCTATTTGGGAGATGAAAGCACTATTACCTATAATCCTAATTTGCACTATATTACCAATGAAATGAATGAGAGCGGTAGTGAATTCTCTGGCGATCCGCTGCACTTTGTTGGTACTATTAATGATGCAAACAGAACCTATTATGGTGGGCATCCTATTCCCATTTTAGCATTTCCTTCGCGAGCCCATGTTATTTCGTATGAACAAATTGAGGGTTCTTGGGTAGCAACTAACAACCATGATTTAGCGTCCTTACTTGTTGGCACTTCAGGTTACTTTAATAATTCGTTTACAATCAATGATTTTCCAGATCAACCTGAACTGGGTGAATATTTGGTAGATGAACCGGTATCCAGCCCGCGAAATAATATTTTAGATGTCATTTCATCTTCAACAAATGGTATTACTGAGTACACTGCCAGTAATTTTTCGGGCGCCATGCAAGGTAATATTTTAACAGCTTCATTTAATGGTGATATTAACAGGTACGTACTTAACGCTTCTGGCAATACGGTTTTGGAGCATGACATTACTTTTAACGGTTTTGGAAGTATTCCTTTAGATGTTATTGCACAAGGTGATGATGATATTTTTCCAGGCACTGTTTGGGCAGCAACCTATGGTTCCAATAGTATAACCATTTTTGAACCTTCAGATATAACCTGCTTACAACCTGGCGATCCTGGTTATGACCCCAATGCTGACACCGATAATGATGGGTTTACAAATCAAGATGAGATTGATAACAATACCAATATTTGTTCACAAAGTAGCAAACCTAAAGATAATGATGGTGATTTTATTTCTGATTTAAATGATCCTGACGATGACAATGATGGTATTTTAGATGTTGATGATGCTTTTGCTCTAGATGCCCATAACGGAACGACTACAAACCTGCCTATTGACTACCCGTTTTGGAATAATGATCCCGGTACCGGCTTTTTTGGGCTTGGCTTTACGGGCTTGATGTTAGATCCAACTGGCAACACAGACTATCTTGACCAGTTTAATGAAACGCAGATGTCTTTTGGGGGTGCTGCGGGAAAAGCTACTGTTGATGGTGTTACTGGAGGTGACGCTTTTGAAAATAACAATGACCAAGATTATGGTTTTCAATTTGGTGTAAATGTGGATGTTAATTCAAATGCCTTTACCGTACACTCTAGAATTGAATCGCCATATTTTGGCTCAAATGGTATGCAGAACAACCCCCTAGATTTTCAATCCTATGGTATACAGCTAGGAACAGGCGATCAAAATAACTATCTAAAATTTGTGTTGATGAATGGCACTGACAATAGCGACAACGTTAATGGTTTACAAGTACTATTGGAAACTGGAGGAGTTGTAACGTCTAACACTAGTTTTGATATACCCAATATTTTAAATTCGGGTTCGGTTGATTTATATATATCTATTGATCCCGCTACCTTATTGGCACAGCCTTTTTACTCTTTAGATGATGGCCAAACATTAATTATTTTGGGCAGTCCTGTAACGATTCCTTTAGCATTTTTAGATGATACTGATGATAAAGGTTTAGCAGTTGGTTTGATTTCAACAGCACGTTCGCAAACTACACCAAACTCTTTTACGGCGACATGGGATTTTATAGAGGTTTATGAAAATCTAGATGGTATTATATCCATTAATCCAGATCCGTTGCAATTTGGATTGACTCCAGTTACTAATTCGCAACGCACAAAATACCTAACCTTAAATAATGAAGGTGGTCCAACAGATACCGTAATTACGGTTACTGCAATTAACTTTACTGGAGCTGATAGCAGTTTGTTTTCTACTGATGTAAGTTTGCCTTTTAACATTAACCCAGGTTCATCTGTAACTATCCCTATAGATTTTAGTTCTGATGCCGTTATTGGCTCAAAAACCGCAGCTATTTCTGTTGTCCACTCTGGTAACAATTCTGCAATACAGGCTGATATAACTGCTGAACTCACCGATATTTTTACTCCAATAGTTAGAATAAATGCCGGTGGTGTTGAAGTAGTAGCTACAGATGGCGGCCCTAATTGGGAAGACAATATAACCCGTAATGGTGAGTCGTTTGTTGTGGCTTCAGGTAATCCGTTTAATGGTAGTGTAAACTATAATAACAGGGACGCATCCATACCCGACTACATGGATAGCAGTACTTACACTACTGTTTTAAGTAGTCAACATAGTAACAGTGGGCCTGACTATCCCATGATTTATGCTATTAATGTCCCAGATGGTGATTATATTGTTAATTTATATTTTGCTAACTTATACAGTGGTACATCGGAACCCGGTGAGCGTTTGTTTCATGTTGATATTGAAGGGGAACGCAAAATAGCCAACCTTGATTTATCGTTACGTTTTGGTCATGAAGTTGGGGGCATGGAACAATTTAATGTTACTGTTACTGGAGGCGCTTTGGAAATAGGATTTATACATTCTGATTTACAAAACCCTTTAGTTAATGGTATTGAAATTTTAGGTATTCAATACCCTGAATTGGAATTACAACCTCTAGCAGACCGTATAGACTGTGAATTAGAAATTTCAGATTTTCAAGCCGAAGGATCTGGCGGTAATCCTTTAGATAATTTAACATATGAAATTTCGGGACAACCATTAGGTATTGCCATAGAACCTACAAACGGTTTAATATTTGGCACTATTGACGAAACCGCTGTTTTTGGTGGCCCCAATAACGATGGAGTGCATCAAGTTACAGTAACCCTAAAAAAACCTGGAAGTTTAGATGTTAACCAATCTTTTGAATGGACCGTTTTAGACGATACGGAAGCACCAACCCTAACATGTCCTATAAACCTTGTTGAGGAGATACCGATTGGTACTACAGAAGCTAATATCGTTATATCAAATCCTACGGCATTAGATAATTGCGATAGTGCTATTACTTATGACTTTTCACGTTCTGATGGGTTATTGCTTACAGATCCATTCCCATTGGGCACAACAACTATTACTTGGACTGCTACGGATGCTTCTGGTAACACCTCATTATCATGTGACCAGACCATTGATGTTTTAATTCCGGAATACACCGTAGATTTAAGTGTAAGTCTACAAGGGCGATCAGACTATAGTGGCTCCTACTCTGTTTTGTTTTATACTATGGACGATTTAATAACACCTGCCTATACTTTTAATGAAACTGGAAGTTCGGGTGGCACTATTAATTTGAGTTCAACTATTAGTAAGGGTACCTATAAGGTTTTAGTAAAACATCCTCAATATTTACAACAATTAAAAATAGTAGCTGTAAATGCCAACGGAACAGAAATTATCCCGATGCTACTGGCAGGTGATGTTAATAATGATAATGCCGTTAATATTTTTGATTTGGGAATTTTTGCTGGCACTTACAACTTAAGCGATGGTGATTCTGGTTTTGATTCGCGGGCTGACTTTGACGGCAACCAAACCATAAATATTTTTGACCTTGGATTATTTTCTGGAAACTATCAATTACTTGGTGATACTCAAAATGATTAAAATTTAAAAGATGAAACAATTAAAGCCATATTTTCTACAAGTTGCCTTGTTCTTTTTTATAAGCATGAGTTTAAGCGCCCAATCAGTTGATTTAGTTGCAACAGTAGATGTTACTCCTCCATTAAGTAATGGACAAACATTTAATTATTCTATACTATCTACTGGAAACCCCTATAATGCATTACGAATAAAACTTATTTATAACCCTAGTGTTATTCAACTTAATGGTTTAACTCCAGTATATGCTTTTGATTTTACTCCAGTTAATAATACTGGCACACCTGGTTTAGTAAAATATGAGGCAGCTAGTTTATCTGGAAACATTACTACTGATGAAATTATTTTTACTATTGAATTTGAAGTTCTCGATGAAACGCAAGCCATATCCATTGCTCACAATTATGATGCTGCCGATGGTACTGTAGTAATAAACAGCTCTGGAAGTGATATTTTAGGAACCGCAAATGACATTCTTTTAGAAACCCTATCTGTCGAAACATTTAATAATTCAACAGCTATTTTTATTTATCCAAATCCAGCACAAGATACGGTAACAATTAAACTTACCAATAATCAAACCGCTATTGAGTCATTAACAATACAATCCCTTGATGGTAAAACGGTGCTTTTAAAGCAAATGGATAGCAGTTCTACAACTCCTGAAGGAATCGTTATAGATACATCTGCACTACCTAGTTCTTTATATTTTTTAACTGTTAAAACCATAGATGGTAACCAAAACGTTAGTAAACTTTTAGTATCACATTAAGGCAATTTTAGTAGCAAATTAGGGTCTGGACAATTGTTTAAATAAAACTGTAAATCTTTTTGGCTAGTCACGCCAGGGTAATCGCCTTTGTAATTACCAATATCTCGAATAATCTGAAAATGTAAATGCGGCGCATAATCACCATTCACTTTAGCATCTCCAAGCGTAGCCAAGCAATCGCCAGCTTTGAAAGCTTGCCCTATGGTTAGATTATTTATAGATTCTAAACTTAAATGTCCATACAATGAATAAAACACCCCATCTTTAATTGTGTGTTTAAGAATGATAGTTGGCCCATAATCTCCATGATTAACATTATTGGCATAACTATGAATTGTACCGTCTAAAGGTGCATAAATACAACTTCCTACAGCTAACCATAAATCTATTCCGAGATGAATATTGCGTTCCAAATCTTTATGAGATACATTAAAATATGAACTGCGCTTGTATATATTGCGTTTTTCCGCATAACCTCCGTAAGCTACTTGCGACTGATTGTTTTGTAGATAAGCATCTAAATACGTTTCCCAATCTTGGGAATTAGAAACATTAAATGCTAGTAAATCTGGATTGGTTTCAGATAAATTAATAGGTGTATACTGATTTAAAGGAATGGCTTTATCTAAAACATATAACGGTTTTTTGCTAATACCGTTTAAAAAAGAAGAAAATTGAGTGGCGTTCATTTACAGCATGAAAACCCAAAAATAAAAAACTATTGCATGATTACCTTACTATATTTTGCGTTTATTACAATAGTTTTATTATTAGCTATGCTCCCCAAATTAAATGAAGAAACCGATTTCCCCTTATTGTTTTCTGGGTGCTCTAAATAAGAATTCTTGCCTTGATATTGCAACTTAAAATCACTTTTTGGCAATTTAACTGCAGCATTACTATTATCTAAAGTTATGTTTAAATTATTAAAGTTGTCATTTATATTGTGTATAACCAAGTCGCCAAAGCTACCATTAATTATAGCGTTTCCAGACAATCTATCAATTCCTATATTAGACGAATTGGAATTTAAAACCATACCATTGACATCCTGAAGTATGGCGTCTTGAACGAAATTTAATTTTAACTCGCCCATATTCCAGTTTTTAACAAATACCGATGTATAGGAAGCATTGATGGAGGTTTTTTCTCCATCAATGCTATTTGCCAAAAAGGTGGCATGATTTAAATCGGCCTTTAAATTGTGTATCACATTAGAAAACTTTAATTCACCATGACGCACATTAACTTTTAGTTTAGCATCTTTTGGGATTTTTATCTTAATGGTTTTCTTAATATTCAAATTCTTTTTGGATTCTGTTTCTAAAAGTGCACGATATGCTTCTTCTCTTTCTTTAAATAATCCTTCGTTAGCTTCTGCTTGCTCTTCAATTATTTTTGCACGCTCTTCATAAACCTTGGCACGTTCTTCCATTTCCTTACCAAATTCTTCTCCCCATTTCTCCATATCTTCACCGAACTTTTCACCCCAGGCTTCCATACTTTTTCCAAATCGCTCACCAAACTCTTCGCCCCAAGCTTCCATTTCCTTGCCAAACTTTTCTCCGAACTCTTCACCAAATCGCTCACCAAATTCTTCACCCCATTTCTCCATTTCCTTTTCGTATTTAGCTAAAGCCTCTCTATCTACTTTTTTAGCCCAATTTTCCATTTTTTTGGCATAAGCTTCACCATACTTTTCTCCATACTCTTTACTCCATTTGTCCATGTAGGCTTCTCCCTCTTTTTCGTATTTATCAAAATCGAAATTAATGTTATTCATACCTTCTGGCAAATCTGGTAGTTTAGGCATTTTTGGCATTTTTGGCATATCAGAAAAATTCATGTTTTCTAAAAACGATAGCTCTGGCATTTTAGCCAATTGCACTTCTAATTCTGCCAATTCAATTTCTAGATCTTGTAATGCATCTATTGATTCCAATTCAAGAAGACCTACACTTTCTGTCCAAGATATACCTGAAGCATTAGAACTAATGGTAACGTTATCTTTAGATCCATCAACATTTACCTTCCATCCTTTTAAATAGGTTTCCAGTTCTTGTTTTGTAAGGGAGTTACTCTCCATATAAGCCTCAACCTCTATGATATCTTTGTTCCAAGTATCTATAATAATATTGGTTTGACTTGTGTTGAGATTAATAGTCACATTATCATTTACATTAACTGATTGTGAAATTTTTTCTAAACGTTGTTGTGCCGAAACACTTATGGTTAAGAAAAATAGTATACTTAATATATTTACTGTTTTCATTTTTTGATTGTTTTATGCATTAATCTTGTTGGGATTCTGACTCTCGTTAGTTTCGTTCAGTAACTTTAATTGTTCCTTTAAACGGTACATTAGGTTTAAACGAAACTTTAAATTGGTAATTAAGGCATTTACAGTTAGCTCATTAGCACCAGACTCGGTAAGTTCTATAGACAGGCGTTTGTATTCCTTATTTAACTCGTCCAACCTACTGATGTAACCATCGATTAACTCTTTATTATCAGGGGTTAGCTTAACCTTTGACAACTCTAAATTGATATTTGCCAAATAATAGTCTTCAACCTTTTTTAAATCTGGTGAAATATCACCCAAGCTTTTTGTAGGCTCCTCCTGATTTTTATTAGTATCGACAACCTTAACAGGTTCTATTGGATTATTAAAATAGGTGAACGTACCGTATCCCAATCCCATAATAACTACTATACTGGCTGCTATTTGCAACCAATTAAAGCTTTTGGATTTCTTAATTGGTAATTGGCTATCCAACTTTTTTAAGAATCGTGCTTCGTGACCTGAAGACATTTTATCTTCTGTATTGTTGCGCGCCTCTTCAAATAATTTTCTAATATCCTGTGCCATTTTGTTTTTGTTTTAGCAATTTTTGCAACTGTAATTTACCTCTATATAGCTGTGTTCTTGAAGCCACTTCAGAAATATTTAAAATCTCTGAAATTTCTTGATGATCATAACCTTCAATTAAAAACAACATAACGACATATTTGTATTTGTCAGACAGTTGATTTATAGCTTCTTTTATTTCGTCTATGCTCACAGCATCATCTGCCAACCATTTGTCATCATCTCCAGTATCAACAACTTTTAAGTGCACATCCTCTAATTCAACAAGACGTTGTTTTTTAGATTTTAAAGCATCAATACTAGTATTGACAACAATACGTTTTAACCAAGCCCCAAACGTTACCTCTGCACTATACTGATGGAGTTTAGTGAACGCTTTAATAAAAGCATCCTGAACAACATCTTCGGCCTCGGCATCATGTTTTACAAACCGCTTAGCAACACTATACATACCATTGCAGTACTGGTTGTACAACTGCATTTGCGCTTTACGATCGTTTTGTTTGCATTTTTCAACAATGTCAACTTGAAACATGCTCTGTTTGGTTTTTGGTTTAGTTCATCTTAAAGACGAACAAAAAATTCTGATGTTGCAAAAAAGATATAATTTTTTTTACAGATAAAAATTTGTATTAATTTTATGGTTTACTATTTTATTACAAATAACATTTAAAGTATCTTTATAACACTATTTTTTTGGGGAAATGAATAATAAATTTCGATGGTTTTTTGGCTTATTGGTGCTCATAGCAGTGAGTCTTTTTTTATATTCTTATTTTGTGGACGATAGCCTTTTGGCCAAAAGAAAGAGCCCAATAGATACTGTTAAGCTTATAGAAAATGATTTAGTCTTTGAAGTGGTATACAATAGACCATCAAAACGTGGCCGAGACATTTTTGGCGGTTTGGTTCCCTACAACAAAGTCTGGCGAACTGGTGCTAATGAGGCTACTACCTTTAAATGCTCAAAACCTATAAAAATTGGTAACGACTCGCTACCAGCAGGAAAGTATACGCTATGGACCATACCTAACGATTCTACATGGCAGGTTATGTTTAACAGCAAACAATATCCTTGGGGTGTAGATGCCAAAATGAATCCGTTACGGGAACCCGAGTTTGATGTTGTACATATTTCAGTTCCTGTTGAACGCTTAAATCAGATCGTAGAACAATTTACCATTGGCTTTAACAATACATTGGACAGTATATCTTTAACCATGGCTTGGGATAACACCAAAATTGGTATACCTTTAAAAACTTTTGACTAAAAAAGGGAGACATAAAACGGCATTATCAGAACAAGAAGGTATTTCAGATCCTGAAATCACTAATGACAAAGCCATACTTAAAATTAAACAAAAACGTTTGCTATCGGTTTCTTCCGAGACTTTGGTTTCTGAAATTTTAAAAGGGCAAGTTACTGCATTAAGTAGAGCTATCACGTTAGTAGAGAGTAAAAACAGTAAGCATTTAGAGAAAGCCAATACAATTATCAAAGCATGCTTACCGCACGCTAACAAGTCCGTTAGAATTGGCATAACCGGAGTTCCTGGAGTTGGCAAAAGTACTTTTATTGAAGCTTTAGGGAAACACTTATCTGCTTTAGGTAAAAAAGTTGCTGTATTGGCCATTGACCCGAGTAGTTCCATTACAAAAGGAAGTATTCTTGGTGACAAAACCCGCATGGAGGATTTGGTTAAAGACAGCAATGTATTTATTAGACCTTCTCCTTCTGGCGATTCATTGGGAGGTGTAGCCAGAAAAACACGTGAAACCATAATTTTATGTGAAGCTGCTGGATTTGATACCATTCTAATTGAAACTGTTGGTGTAGGACAAAGTGAAACTGCTGTACATAGTATGGTTGATTTCTTTTTGCTTCTTAAGTTGGCAGGGGCTGGTGATGAGCTTCAAGGTATAAAACGTGGGATCATTGAAATGGCAGATGCCATTGCCATAAACAAAGCTGACAATGACAATATTAAACATGCTAAATTAGCCAAAGTAGAGTTTAATCGTGCCCTCCACCTCTATCCAGAAAAAGCTTCTGGTTGGACACCTAAAGTTCAACTTTGTAGTGCCTTAAACAATGAAGGGATTTCAGATATCTGGAAAACCATTGAAGATTATATTGAATTAACTAAAGAAAACACCTTTTTTTCTGAAAGAAGGCAAGAGCAAAATAAGTATTGGTTAATCCAAACTATAAAAGACAATCTACAGAGTGCGTTTTTTAATCACCCCACGATAAAAACAGCTTTAGTTGAGCAGCTTAAACTTATAGAAGCCAACCAAACCACTCCATTTGTAGCTGCAGAATATCTCTTAAACTTAAAGCAAGGATTATAGGAAATTTTTCTTGTACCAATCCACTTGTTTTTCAACACCTTCTGATAGTGTTGTTTCAGGATTATAATTCAATAACTTTTTCGCCTTATCTATGTTTGCTTTTGTTCGCAGCTGATCTCCTGCCCTAGCTTTAACATGGTTAACTTCAATTTTCATATTCATTACCCGCTCAACGGCTTCTATACCCTCTTTAGTAGTATGCTCTGTTTCAGTTCCAAGATTAATAACCTCACCGTTAACAATATCCTCCTTACCAATCACACTAACTACCCCATCTACAATATCACCTACATAGGTGAAACTACGTAAATGTTCTGCACTACCTTCATACAATGGAAAAGCTTCATTGTTGAACCCGCAAGCAATTAATTTGGTATACATTTTTTCTGGTCGTTCACGTGGTCCAAAAACGGAATACAGTCGCAAAGAACAGGCTTTCAGTTGTTTCTCTCTAGATTTTTGCAAAACCAATTGCTCTGCTGCCAGTTTAGTTACACCGTAATATGAAGCTGGTTTTGGTGCTTTATCTTCGGGGAACGTAGCTTCTAAACCGTAAATTGAAGATGTTCCAATATTGACAAACAGTTTTAAGTTAGTCAATGACAGCGCATAATCAGTTAAATTTTTGGTTGCCAAAATATTATTGGAAAAATAGTCTTCAAAAGTAGATGTTGAGGAAATTCCGGGCTGGGCAGCAAAATGGAAAATATAATCAATATCGTTAGGCAAAATCTCACTCAAATTATTTGAACGCAAGTCTACCTCTAACATGGTAACCCCGTTTTTTATAAGTGATTTTTCGTTCAATCGTTTTAATTCCTCACTATAATAGGGCGAAAAATTATCGAGTCCATAAACCTCAAAACCCATTGAACACAAACGCTCTGCAGTATGCGAACCAATAAAACCAACTGCTCCTGTTACTAATACTTTCATATACAATAATATCTTACAAAGAAACATTTTTTTTTGATAAGAAAAGATTTCTTTAAAAAAGAATACATTTGCATAACTAACTAGAGTTACATGAATTACCAATTTACCATTATAGTCCCCGTTTATAATGAAGAAGATAATTTACTCCGCGTTGAAAAAGAGTTATTAGCCTACACCAAAATAGCTTCAAAAAAAACCAAAATTTTATTTGTTAACGATGGCTCAAAAGATAACAGTCAAGAACTTATTGAAACCATATCAAATAGAAACGCAGGTTTTCATTTTATTTCATTTGCTGAAAACAGAGGTTTAAGTGCTGCTATAAAAGCTGGGTTTGATTACGCAGATACTGAATTGGTTGGGTATATAGATTCTGATTTGCAAACAGCTCCTGAAGATTTTAATTTATTGTTGGAGCATATTGGAGCGTATGATTTAGTAACTGGTGTACGAGCAAACCGAAAAGACTCATTTGTAAAAAACATGTCATCGACCATTGCCAACGGAGTTCGCAGAGCTTTTACTCACGATGGTATGGACGATACAGGCTGCCCTTTAAAAGTCATAAAGACTGAATATGCCAAACGCATTCCTATGTTTAAAGGTTTACATCGGTTTTTACCTGCTATGATTTTATTACAGCATGGAAAAATAATACAGATTCCGGTTCAGCATTTTCCTCGTGTAGCGGGTCAGGCAAAATTTGGGGTCTGGAACAGGCTTATAGGGCCTTTAATGGATTGCTTTGCGTATTTATGGATGAAGAAAAAGTACATTAATTATACCGTTGCCAAAACTAGCGAATGAGTCATTGGATAATATATAGCATTGGGTTTTTTGCTCAAATATTATTTTCCTCGCGACTTATAATTCAATGGGTGTATTCAGAAAAAGAAGGTCGTGTTATTACACCTACTATTTTTTGGACTTTAAGCTTAATAGCCTCATTTCTATTATTTGTATACGGATATTTACGAGACGACTTTGCCATTATGCTCGGCCAAGGTTTAACCTATTTTATTTACATCAGAAATCTCCAGTTACAGGACAAATGGGAACAGATACCTAAATGGCTGCAATGGTTTATTTTATTAATGCCTTCTTTTATTGTCATTTACTATTTTAATAATAACGCTATAGATGTAGAAAAGTTATTTAAAAACGATGCTATTCCTTTATGGCTGTTAATTCTTGGTATTGTTTCTCAAGTAGTGTTTACTTTACGTTTTGTTTATCAATGGTTATATTCTGAAAAGCAAAAAGAATCTTCTTTACCCATGGGGTTTTGGTCATTAAGTTTAATAGGGTCTATATTGATTTTAACTTATGCCGTTTTTAGAAAAGATCCGGTTTTATTTGTAGGGCATATTTTAGGCGCTACTATTTATGTTAGAAATTTAGTTTTAATTTACCGATATGCTAAAGCGACTCGTTAATTCATACCCTATTTTAACACTTTGCATAATATTGATAATTATGTTGCTCCCCAATTTACATGTATTGGAAGTAACTATTATGGAAGCGCGTAATTTTATTACAGCTCGTGAGATGCTAACTGATAATAATTGGCTATTGACAACAATGAATGGCGAAGCCCGTTATGAAAAACCACCACTACCAACTTGGCTTACGGCTATTTCTGCTTCAATTTTTGGTGTTAAAAGTGTATTTGCCATGCGACTTCCTGCAGTATTATTTGTGGTTTTACTAACTGTTTTTGTTTTTAAGCTTTCATATAAGCTGACTCAAGATACATTTTTTGCATTCAGAAATGCTTTAATTATTGGTTCATCATTTTACGTAATCGGTATTATAATTGAAGCGCCTTGGGATATATTTACCCATGGTTTTATGTGTGTTGCCATATACTTTTTGTTTCAGTTTTTTGAACATGAAAAATCACATTTTAAATATGCTTTACTAGCCAGTGTATTTTTAGGCTGTTCGTTTTTAAGTAAAGGGCCTGTTTCTTTATATGCCTTATTTCTACCCTTTTTGTTGGCTTATGGATTTACTTTTAAATATAAACCCTTATCTAAAAAACTTGTAGCCATTGTAATTATCTTGATAGTAGGGGTTTTACTTGGCAGTTGGTGGTATTTATATATTCGTGCCTATGACCCTGAAACTTTTACAACTATTGCTGAAAAAGAAACGGGTAACTGGAGTAGTTATAATGTTAGACCATTTTACTATTATTGGAGCTTTTTCACACAAAGTGGGATATGGACCATTCCTGCATTTATCAGCTTGTTGTATCCGTACTTAAAGAATCGGGTCAGGCATTTAAAAGCTTATCAGTTTAGTTTATTGTGGACACTATTGGCCGTTATATTGTTATCGCTTATTCCAGAGAAAAAGTCACGCTATTTAATGCCTGTTTTAATTCCGTTGTCCATAAATATCAGTTTTTATATGGATTATGTAATTCGAGAATTTAAAACTCTAAAAGACAAACGCGAAACATATCCTCTCTATTTTAATTTTGGCCTAATAGGTTTTATTGGAATAGCTTATATTTTTATTGTTGCATGGTTTTTAAAGGGCAATATGAAAGGCTATTATGGCTATATTATTACTTCAGGCTTACTACTTTTCACTATTGGGGTTTTAATTTTTAAGTTTTTAAAAAAGAAGCAACTACCCAGCGTGTTTTATTTAACATTTGCTCTATTTGCAGCCCTATTACTTACGGCTTTACCAATAAAAAACGTATTAATTAGTGAAACCTACAAACCTATTAGTGGTTTGAAAGCAACCAGTAATTTAAATCTTTATCAGTTTAATTATATCGCACCAGAAGTTATTTGGCAATATGGTGATAAAATTCCAGCAATAAAATCAGAAGATGGCACTATTGAATTTCCCAAAGACAATACATTTGGTTTATTGGCCATAGGAATCAGCCCTGAAGATTCGGACTATATGCAGTCCTTATATCATATTGAAAAGCAAGGCTCTTTCGATTTAAACCAAGTCGATACAGATTCAAAACAATATAAAGAGCGCTTACAGGCCAATTACTACATTCTAACCAAGCGGTAGCTATCGCATTCTAAATCGGTTTTGAAAATATTTATCCAAGCGGTAAAACATATATCCCGAAAGTCCCCCAAAAATCCAACCACTCAATACATCAAGTGGATAATGCACACCTATATAAATGCGGCTATAACCCATACCTATTGACCAGGCTATTAAAATATAAAGCAAGTATTTAAAGCGGTAACGCAACATAAATCCTGTAAATACGGCTACTGCCATCGAGTTGGATGCATGCCCAGAAAAATATCCAAATTGGCCGCCACAATTGGGCTTCACCAATCTAACCAACCCTTCCAAAAGTGGATCATGACAAGGCCTTAAACGCATAACTAATATCTTTTTAAACACGTTAGTAACCTGATCTGTAAATGAAATCATTAAAACTATTAAAACAACAGTTAAAATAAAAATTTTGGGATTCGGCATCTTGTAAATCAAAAATAACAAAACGGCATATAGCGGTATCCAATAAAATTTAGTGGTATAAAACATCCAAAAGGCATCCCATGTGTTTGTTCCTAAATTATTAAGGTATAAGAAAAGGTCAGTATCCAACTGCACTAATTGTTCTAACATAACTATTCTTCGTAGCGTTCTACTTCCCTATCGTAAAACTTGTTGGCTTGTTCAATTAAGTTTTCAGCTTCAGTTTCCAATTCACGTTGATCCTGTTGATCAAAATCCTCCAACCATTCTACTTCATCATTTTCAAGGTTGATAATAAATCGTGGAAATTCGGTATGTATCACATAAATAGCGTTAGGATAATCGGTATTATCGCCTAAAATAAATTTAGGAAGTTCCATGTTTTGCATCAATTAACTTTTTTGTTAAATAATTAAATCTAATATACAATAAAATAGCGGCAGTAGATAAACCAGCCAACAGTCCAAGCCATATTCCAAAACTACCCAGACTATCAGATTTTCCAAAATAAATACTTATAGGAAAACCAACAACCCAATATGAGATGAAAGTTATTATTGTTGGTATTTTAACGTCTTGCAAGCCTCTTAATGCCCCAAGAACTACAACCTGAATACTATCACTAACTTGAAATATTGCAGCTGCAATCAAAAGTTTTGAGGCTATAGCCATCACTTCAGTATTATCAATAGCATTTAACATATCATTTTGATCTAAATATAATTTTGGCAACTCAGTGTGAAAGGCAAAAAACAAGAGTCCAAAACATATGGCAAACAATGCTCCCATTAAAAATAATGAAAATGCAATACGCCTTAACTCCAAATAATTCTGCAATCCTTTTTGGTTGCCAACCCGTATCATGGATGCCACACTTAAACCCATAGCAACCATAAACGTCATAGACGATAAATTTAAGGCTATTTGATTGGCGGCCTGTGCATTTTTACCCAACAATCCGCTTAACCATATAGCTGCCGTAAAAATGGCCACTTCAAAAAACATTTGCATGGCACTTGGTGAACCCAAACTCATGATTTTTTTAACCATGTTGGAATTCAATACAAACAATTTGATTTGTGTAACATAGGCTTTGGATTTTTCATGCCCCTTCAAGAGCCACCATAAAAATCCAACCATTACAAAACGGGATATTAATGTGCCGTAAGCCGCACCAACGATGCCCATTTGCGGAAAGCCTAACTTTCCAAAAATCAGAACGTAGTTTAAGGCTACATTTACAATATTCGCTACCAAAGTAGCATACATAGGATAGCGTGTCATAGACAGACCATCACTAAACTGCTTAAAGGCTTGAAATGAGACTAGAGGAATTAATGAAAATGCTACCAAATCTAAATACGGAATGGCCAATTCCACAACTTCGGCTGGTTGCTTCATGAGATACATAAGGGGCTTCGCAAAAAACACCATTAGAAACAATAAAATTCCCAAAGCTGTACACAAAAACAATCCATGCTTAAAAGCTGACTTACCCGAAGCAAAGTTGTTTTCAGCATCAGCTTCAGCTACTAAAGGTGTTATAGCTGTTGAAAAACCAATACCCAACGACATGGCTATAAACATAAAACTGTTACCCAACGATACCGCAGCTAGTTCGGCAGTCCCTAACTGTCCTACCATGATATTATCAACAAAACTCACGAAGGTATGCCCCAACATACCCAACATAACGGGTGAAGCCAGTTGCCAATTATATTTAAACTCCTTGGTGTAATTGCTTAAAACCATTTGGCAAAAGTAGTACTTTAGAATGGGAAATAATTTATTAAAAGCCCTCAAATAATTTGGGGTTTTAAAGTTCCTGACTCATTAAAAATCAGTTAAACAACTGATAATCTTAATATTAATACCAGAAGAACCAACCTCTTTATCAAAAAATTGATTATCTTTATTAGATAGAAACATTCTGCCTTTCTCTACTCATCCATCTATTCCTATTTAAAAGTTAATGTTAATCAGATATTATAATCTCATAATATCTATTGAAATTGTAAACATTTATTAACTAACCAATACAACTTAATTATGAAAACAATTAAAAAAGCAAAACTAATTTATTTACTATTTTTTACGTTTATTTTTCAAGCCCCCTCTTTTGGACAAGAAGCCCCTGAAAATGTATATGTTGAAATAGGCTGTATTAAATCTAAATCTAATGAGCTAGGCTCTTGGCTTAAAGAGAATGGTATTAAATTTAACAAAGCAGCACAGGAGGCCGGTGCTGTATTAGATTGGGTTTTAGTAGAAACCATGTATCCTAATGGAGAGGAATGTAAGTGTGATTACCGGATGGTGACTGTTTTTACAGACATGAAACAATTGGATATGATGATTGCTCCTGATTTTGGCCCAAGAACAGCCGGGAAAGCATTTGGTGACAAAGCATTGGAAATGTACAATACATTCCAAAGCATGGCTGATTTTGTTGGAAGTCAGATATACATATTAAGGTCTAGCGCTTTACAAGGGCCTAGTTATTCTGCCATGAGCATGATAAACTTTATTCAAGTAGATGATGACAACAAAAGTGATTACCGTAAAATAGTTGATGACGTCTGGATGCCAGCCATACGTGAAGCAGTTAAAGCAGGCCACTTAAGAGATTTTTCTGTTTGGGAACGCATAATGGGTGGTGCTGATGACGAAGGCAACTATATTACCGTGTTGGATTTTGATAGTTTCACATATTTAGATAATATGAAGAATATGGATTTCCCAACTATTTTTAAGAAAGTACACCCCGACAAAGATTTAAAGGAAATTAGAGAGCAGTCGGATCAGCTTTCAGAAGATGTTAAGCAAGAAATAGTACGTCTAGTAGCTGCTTTAAACAAGCCTGAAAACTAGAATAACCATATTTTAAAAATTGAAAACTGTTGGAGCAATAATAACTGCTTCGGCAGTTTTTTTTAGAATACTACTTGTAGTCCTCTAAATCTTCTCTTTTGATTAACAAATCATTATGAAGCCGCTATCCAATGAATTACTATCTTGTGTTCAATCAATTTTTAATTATGAAGCTTATTCTTTCACTCACTATCATCCTTACTTGTAATCTTTGCTACTGCCAACATCAATCGGAACCCTTTTTATCAGAAATCACAACAAAATTTCCCAATGTTCGTGATATTGCGATCTCCCCAGATGGCAATGAAATATTGTTTACAGCACAAAGTGTCATGGGAAATTTATCGACCATTATTTTAGTACAAAAAATAAAAGGGCCCTGGAATGATGCAAAGGTAGCTTCATTTTCAGGACAGTATTTTGATTTGGAACCTTGTTTTTCTCCTGATGGATTAAAACTATACTTTGTATCAACTCGACCCTTAGATGATTCCATGAAACCCAAGGATTTTGATATTTGGTATGTTGAAAGATCGAGCCTAAAGAGCTCATGGTCAGAACCTAAAAATTTAGGGGCACCTATCAATACAGAACATGGTGAATTTTATCCTTCAATTGCTGATAATGGCAATTTTTATTTCACACGAGACGATACTTCAAAAAACAGAAAAGATGATATATATGTCAGTGTTTTAAAAAATGGTGTGTATCAAGAACCTGAAGCCCTACCCGACACAATAAATTCGGACAGCTATGAATATAATGCTTTTATTGCTCCTGATGAGTCTTACATCTTGTTTGGTGGTTACAATAGAACTGATGGATTGGGAAGTGGTGATATTTATATCAGTAAACGAACCGAAAACCGTTGGTTAAAAGCTGAAAATTTAGGTTCAGAAATTAATTCTGACAAAATGGATTACTGTCCATTTGTAAAAAATGGTGTACTTTATTTTACAAGTAAACGTGATCATACACAAATAAAACATGAACAACCTTTAGACCTTGACAGTTTGATTAAAGAGCTTAATAAAGTAAATAATGGGTCAAGCAAGCTGTACCAAATTCTTTTTAAAGCTAATAAGACCGATTAATAATTATAGATTGGAAACTCGTTTTTTTGCAGCTTCAAATTCCTGCATCATATCTTCGACAATTTGAGCTACAGGTTTAATATCGTGAATCAATCCAGCAATTTGTCCTATCTCTAATTCCCCATCATCCAAATCACCTTCAAACATACCTCTTTTTGCTCGAGCTCTGCCTAATAGTTCTTTTAGCTGTTCTGAAGTTGGAGCCGTTTTATATAACTCTTGGACATCGTTAAAAAACTTATTCTTGATTAATCGGACTGGCGCCAATTCTTTTAAGGTTAATTGCGTATCTCCTTCTTTGGCATCAACTACGACCTGTTTAAAAGCTTGATGCGCCGAACTTTCCTCACTAGCCACAAACCGGCTACCAACCTGTACAGCATCTGCACCCAAAACCATAGCAGCTAACATAGCCTGACCCGTTGCAATACCTCCTGCTGCAATAAGCGGAATCTGCAATTGCTCTTTTACCATAGGAATTAGTGTAAGCGTTGTTGTTTCATCGCGACCGTTATGCCCTCCTGCTTCAAAACCTTCAGCAACCACAGCATTTACACCAGCTTCTTGTGCCTTTAAAGCAAACTTAACACTACTAACCACATGCACTACCGTAATCCCTTTTTCCTGCAACCAACTCGTCCAAGTTTTTGGGTTTCCAGCCGAAGTAAAGACTATCTTGACACCCTCTTCAACAATAATATCCATAATCTCCTTGATATTAGGGTACAACATTGGGACGTTTACACCAAATGGTTTATCGGTTGCTTGTTTACACTTTTGAATATGTTCACGTAAAACATCTGGATACATGCTTCCTGCTCCTATTAAACCCAAAGCACCAGCATTACTAGAAGTCGAAGCTAATCGCCAGCCACTATTCCAAATCATGCCAGCTTGAATTATGGGATATTGTATATTGAAAAGTTTGGTAATTCTGTTATTCATTATTTTTTAAGTAGTTTAAAGGTTTTAAAGCCATGATTGAAAGTTTGGATTTTAAGAATGTACATACCAGCAACCAATTCTTTTAAATTTATTGTATTGTAATTTCTAAAAATGGTCTTCTTCATTATAAGCTTACCTAACATGTTATACAGTTCAAGATTTACTACTTCAACGTTTTCAGGAAAAATAATCTGCAAGTTATTGGATACCGGATTGGGAAAAACTGCAAAATCATTTACTTCCTCGTCTTCAGACGACAAAGTATTTAACGCTAGACCAAAGTTTGGTATTCCATACCCCAAAAAATTATCAGGTGTGCTATATTGTGAGGCTGATTGTTTTACAGCTTGCATTATTTCGGCATGAGTCAAACTTGGAACGGCTTGCCATAAACAAGCAATAGCACCTGCTACAATTGGAGAACTGAAGGATGTTCCGTGAGCTACCCTAACCTCATCACTTTCATGAATTACCGCAACATTCCATCCCCTTGCTACAACATCTGGCTTTTGAGAAGGCTGAAATGAATTCCCCTGTGAACTAAAATAGGCATATTCTCCAGAACCATAAACAGCTCCAACCGTTAAAACATGCTCTGCATCTGCTGGAGCAATAACACCATCTTCACCTTCATTTCCGGCCGAATTCACAATTAGCATACCTTTTTCAAAAGCCATATTAGCGCCTCGGGTTATATATGTTGTGTTACCATCCATATCTTCAGGCGTATAACTATAACGTTCTTCAAACCACCCTCTGAAACCCAAAGAGGAACTTATTATATCAGCTCCTAAACTGTCTGCTCGCTCTGCCGCTTCAATCCAAAGACTTTCTTCTATAGGTTGATCAATTCCAAAAGCATTATCTGTTCTAAAAAGATAGAAACTGGCATTTGGGGCAGTTCCTGTGTATTCCCCTTCGAAAAAACCAGCCATAGTACTTAATGAAATTGTACCATGATATCCAGCTTCGTCAATATATACATTTTCAGATCTATTGTAAAAATCATAGACACCCAATATGTTACCCGAGTCCCTTAATCTTTGAAACCCCGTCATAGTATCTACATTCCCAAATCCGGCATCTAAAGCAGCAATAATTACACCTTCACCTGTATATCCCAGAGCATGTAAATCATCTACATTAATCATCTCTACTTGAGTAGTTGCATTACCATATTCAAAATTTGGTCTTCTATTTTCTATACTAGGCTTTTTGTTAATATCACCAACCCTAGATTCATTTAGGTTTCTATCAAAAAACTCAATATGCCCCACAAAACTTTCATTTAATAAATTATTAATGTGAACTTCTGATCCTTGCACATGAACAGCATTAAACCATTTGGATTTTGCCAAAACCGTTATTCCTTCAGTATTTTTTATTTGAGAAATATACGTTTCATCTACGGGAACATCCCTAAAGTCTATCAAGGTTCCACGTAAGTTTTTTCTATGTATCGCTTCTTGTGTTAAAATAGTTAAAGGGTTTGCTAGTGCTGAAGCAACATCAGTTTTAGCATTGAAGTAGACCAAGGCATCTTCTTGAGCCAAAACAATTGTCCCAATCAACAGAAAGTAAATAGCCAATATTTTTTTTAACATAAATGCTTTAAGAAATTCTTAATCTGAAATTTATGGATTTTCAATGATATAATACCATATCATGAAAATTAATCCGGTAATTCAATTTAACATTAAGATATTACTCCTGAACCCAAAAGTTCATCGTTTAGATACCAAGCCGCAAACTGCCCTTCGGTTATGGCTGATTGTGGTTCTTCAAATTCTATGTACAAACCTGACTCTACTTTATGCAATGTAGCTTTTTGTAATGGTTGCCTATACCGGATTCTGGCATCAACGGACATTGTTTCACCAATTTGCAATGCTAAATCTTCACGAATCCAATGTAGTTCTTCATTTTTAATAAACAATGCCGACTTGTACAATCCTGGATGCGCCTTACCTTGACCTGTATAAATTACATTTTTCTCAACATCAGTATCAATAACAAATAATGGCTCTGGAGTTCCGCCTACTGCCAAGCCTTTGCGCTGTCCTTTTGTATAAAAATGGGCTCCTTGATGTTTCCCAACTATTTTGCCGTCGGAAACGTCATATTTTAGTTTTCTAGATTTGTACTCTAGTTCTTCCCATTTAGAATCGAAATTATTAATATGGTTTTTATAATTTGAATTGGATTGTGGCACCTCAACAATCACACCGTCTTTTGGTTTGAGTTGTTGCTGTAGAAAATCTGGTAATCTTACCTTACCTATAAAGCATAGCCCTTGTGAATCTTTTTTATCGGCTGTAACCAAATCTAATTTGGTTGCTATTTCACGCACTTCTGGTTTGGTGAGTTCTCCAATTGGAAATAGTGATTTTGACAATTGGTCTTGAGACAATTGACATAAAAAATACGATTGGTCCTTATTGTTATCGACACCAGACAGTAATTGATAGACTACCTTTCCATATTTTTCAATACTTCCTTTTCTACAATAATGACCTGTAGCAACAAAATCGGCTCCTAAATCAAGAGCAATTTTCATGAATACGTCAAACTTAATTTCTCTATTACAAAGCACATCAGGATTTGGAGTACGTCCATTTTCATACTCCCTAAACATATAATCTACAATGCGCTCTTTATATTGCTCACTTAGATCGACCGTTTGAAAGGGTATGCCCAATTTATCGGCTACCAACATAGCATCATTACTATCATCCAACCAAGGGCATTCATCTGAAATAGTCACAGAATCGTCATGCCAATTTTTCATGAACAAGCCAATAACCTCATACCCTTGCTCTTTTAAAAGGTATGCAGCAACGCTGGAATCTACTCCACCTGATAAACCTATTATAACACGCTTTTGTTCCTTCATAATGGGCTGCAAAGATACATAAATACTCTTATTTATATACCATTGTTTTTCCTCTAAACTATCGAATAATTAAATGATTGAGAGTGAAAATATTTTTATTTGTTTAAAGTTTTGTTAATTTTTTTAAACATTATTTGGTTGTTTGTTTAATCTTTTTATATATTTGCTAAACAAAAATTTAATAATCTTAAATCAAAAACAATGAAAACATTAACAGCTTTAAAAAAAATAACAGCTTTAGCCCTGGTGTTATTGGTTACTCTTTCGTGTAGTAGCGATGATGACAATACTACACCTAGTCCAGCACCTCAGGCTAAATCTATTGTAGAAATTGCTCTGGAAACTCCAGAATTGTCAACACTAGTTCAAGCCCTAGTGCGTGCTGACGGGAATTTAGTTGACGTACTAGAAGGCGATGGCCCATTTACAGTGTTAGCACCAACAAATGCAGCGTTTACTGCATTTTTGAATGCCAATGGTTTTGCTTCTTTAGAAGACGTTCCAACAGATGTACTTTCTCAAGTATTACTAAACCATGTAATTATGGCAGATGTAAAAGCTGCAGACTTACAAGCACAAGGAACAGGATATGCATCAGGTAGTGCCACTAGCGCCGCAGGCTTAAATATCAGTCTGTATTTTGATGCTACAAATGGAGTGCGCTTTAACAACACTGCAACCGTAACAACTGCAGACGTTAATGCATCCAACGGTACAATCCATATTATAAATGCCGTTATAGGTTTACCAGATATTGTAGATCATGCTATTATGAATGATTCATTTTCAAGTTTAGTAACTGCTCTTGGTGCTGCTGATGATGATGGTATGGGTAATAATTTAGTGAGCACATTACGTGGTGCAGGACCATTTACAGTTTTAGCTCCAAACAATGATGCCTTCGAAACATTTTTAGATGGTACACCTTTAGGTAGTGTTGATACTGCAGCCTTAAGAGTTTTATTACTAAATCACGTTATTGGTGCAGCCATTAATGCTGACTTTTTAATAGATGCTGGATCAGGATACACTTTCACCTCTGCTATGGGTCCTAATGATAATAACATAAGCATATATTACGACACAACAGATGGTGTTACTTTTAATGGTATTTCTTCTGTCTTTCAGGCGGATGTAGTTGGGACAAATGGAATTATCCATGCAGTTGATACCGTAATAGATATTCCAACTGTAGTAACTTTTGCGGTTGCAGATCCATTATTCGACACTTTACAAGCAGCTTTAACAGACTTAACTCCTGGAACTGATTTTGCGGAAATATTAAGTAGAACAACAGGAAGTAATGCAGATGGCATTAATCCTAACTATACAGTTTTTGCCCCAACCAATGACGCCTTTGATGCATTAATAGAAGATTTAGGTGGTGTACCAGCTGAACCGACCTTGACAGCAGTATTATTATATCATGTAGCTAGCGAGGCTAATATTACTTCAGGAGACTTAATGACAGGTGCCAATCCCGTAACTTCTTTGCAAGGTGGCGTATTTACATTGAATGTTCCTGGAACTGGAGATAACATTGCTGATATTACAGATGGTTCAGGTGCAACTGATATTGGAGTTGTTGCCGTAGATGTACAAGCAGGAAATGGAGTAATACATGTACTAAACAAAGTCATGTTACCTAACTAAAAATTAAGATAGATTAATGATAGAGTTGGTCTTTTGAATTGTTATTGCAATAGCGATCAGAAGACCAATTTAAAAAAGTAAAGTCAAGTTCCAAAAAATTTAAGTTATTAAAAAAATTTGAAGTTTAGGTGGTGCGCAGCCTTTACTAATTGAACGACAAGAGTACGCGAATCATATTTGCTGTTGATGTTTCATGCTGCCTATGACGTTATAAAATTTAACAAGGTTGTTTTACCACCTTTATTATTAACAGCAAAAAAACATAGTCGTTTTATATTTGGTTGGTTGTCAAATTAAGTTAGTTAGTTAGTTAAAAATGGCTATGAAAAAGAGGAAGGCTATTCTAAATAAAGAATAGTCTTTTCTCATGTAATAAAACTATTTATTTATAGAATATTTTGTGAGTCCTAAATAATTATATATATTGCCCATGCTTATGTTTAGGTACTTCCCCATTTTGATGATTAATAGCTTATAAATTCAAATTAGATTATACCTAACATAGTAAAGCTCCTTAATTTCTTAAGGAGCTTTCATTTTATATAAACTCTGTTATATTAGTTTTTCTTTTTCTTGTAAGGGTTTTTACTGTAAACCGTAAAGTCCTTTTCTTCCTTTAGTTCACCATTTTCGTAGTATTTCCATATACCGTGTTTCTTATCATTTCTATACACTCCCTCAACCATTATGGTACCTGCTTTGTCATAAAATGATGCCTTACCATGCAACAAGCCATTGTTGTATAAATATTCCTTAATAAGCACACCATTTTCAGCATACCAATAGGCTTTACCATCTAACTTACCACTTTTATAAAATGTTTTTTCAGCCATTTGTCCATTAGGATAATAAATTATGCGGTCGCCATCTAATTCTCCAGAACTATTATAATGCTCTAGTGTCATCAGCTGATCTGAATTGTTATGAAAGTACTTCCACGGACCTATATATGTCCTATCTTTCATTAAGCCCTCACTCACAACCTTTCCGTTAGAAGCAAAAAATGTAACCTTTGCTGTACCATCGCCATTAAAATCTCGGGTGGCCGTTAGCACAGCCTTACCATTTATATTCTTGTAAAACTTAAACTGGCCTACCTCTTGACCATGATTAAATTTTCCTTCATAACGCAAAACTCGCGTGCCTTCAAAGTTTTTCTTCCAATCACCATGTCGCTTGCCATTAGCGTCAAACTGATTAAACTCTTGAGCAGAGGCTAATCCAGCTATTAATACAATTAAAATAGAAACAATAGATTTCATTTTTGAATTAAGTTTTACAATTTTAATAAACGTAAATTTTATGAAAATGTTTTATAACAAAAAAGCTGCCAAAATTGACAGCCTTTTTACTTATTTACGGTTTTGGTTCTTTTTTTGCTGCTCGGCCTGCTCCATCATTTCTGCCATTTTTCGCTGAAACTTATTTTGCTTTTTAGGCTTCTTCTTGTTCTCTTGAATTTTAGCATGAATCTTATCTTCATCTATAATGTACTTTTTAATAACCAACATAATACCTATGGTAATTAAATTGGAAACAAAGTAATACAAACTTAAACCAGAAGCGTAGTTGTTAAAGAAGAACAACATCATGATTGGTGAGAAATATATCATATACTTCATCATTTTACCCATGTCTGGCATTCCTTCTTGTGTAGGTTGCGACGCCATTTGCTGACCGGTTGTCATTCGCATATAGAAAAAAATCGCTAAAGATGCCAATATAGGGAACAAGCTTACATGGTCTCCATAAAAAGGAATATTAAACGGCAACTTCGCTATAGTGTCATAAGATGATAAATCTTCTGCCCAAAGGAAGCTTTTTTGTCTTAAATCGAATGCCGAAGGGAAAAACTGAAACAAAGCATAAAAGACTGGCAATTGCATTAAAGCCGGCAAACAACCAGCCATAGGGCTAACACCTGCTTTACTATACAAGGCCATGGTTTCTTGCTGTTTTTTCATGGCATTGTCTTTATACTTGGCATTAATTTCTGCAATTTCTGGTTTTATAACCTTCATTTTAGCTTGTGACACATAAGACTTATATGTAACAGGTGACATAACAATTCGCACTAAAATTGTCATAACAATAATAGCTATTCCGTATGGCAAGAATCCACTTAAAAATCCAAACATTGGAATAAACACGTAGCGGTTTATCCACCCAAAAATCCCCCAACCCAAAGGAACTACCTCATCCAGATTTCGGTCGTAGTTATTTAAAATTTTATAATCGCTTGGCCCATAGTACCAATTCATACTTTTATTTAATTCACCACCTTGTAATTCCAAAGGCAACTTGGTTGCAAAAGCCTTTGTATAAACCGTATCTATTTCTTCATCCTGAACTAGATTTTCTGATTTTAAACTTGCTGATTTAAATGGTGTATCAGCTAATAGAATAGACGTGAAAAAGTGCTGTTTGTAAGCTACATAAGTTACATCCTGTGCGGTGTCTTCTGTTAATTCTTGCTGACCTAAATAATCATCTTTCCCATCTTCATATTCAAATACAACTTCTGTATACCTGTTTTCATATGAAATACTTTTCGCGTGGCGAATGGCTTTTAAATCCCAATCCAAACCTATTGGTTGTGATGAGTTAAAAACAGAAGCCAATCCTTGAGAACGAATGGTAAAGTCCATCATGTACTCATTAGGTTTCAGTTCGTAACGGTACTCTAAAAAGGCCTGTTCAGAAACCTTTAATTTCATAGAAACAACTGTATTCTCCCCATTTTTGGAAATATTAGGCTGAAAATACAAATCTCTAGTGTTTAAGTTACGGCTATCTGTGGTGCTGAAGTTAATATTAAAGTCGGCATTACCATCTTTAATTAAATAAATTGGAATAGAGTCATAGTCTACAAATTGCTTCAATTTTATTTCTGAAACATATCCGCCTTTATTACTAAACTTAATAGCCAACACGTCATTTTCTACTAATGTTTCTTTTGCTGTTGCAGATGGTAATGTCGCAGAATAAGCAAAAGCACCCAACTTATTGTTTAAAGCTACCATTTGTGCAGAATCCTGAACCGCAGCTGCCGAAAAATCTTCAGCTGATGTTACCGCAGCAGCCTTATCTTGTTGTGTTTTCTTTTCAGCATCTACTTGTTCCTGTTTAGCTTTTTCCTGCTCTGCTAACTCTTCAGGTGTTGGTTGATTGGTGTACATCATGTACACAAGTATTCCAAAAATCAAGATAAATCCGATTATTGAATTTAGGTCAAATTTCTTTTCTTCCATATTAAAATTACGGCCAAATTGAGAAAATGCTTTATGCTACTTACTCTTCTTCTGACTATTTAGTTGTTATTACATTTTGGATTGTCAAAAAACTATCCAAAATTACTTTTGTGCCATACTGGCATCTTTACTTTTGTTTTTTCGTTTTAAAGCTGCCTTAACAAACGACACAAATAATGGATGTGGGTTGGCCACTGTACTCTTATACTCTGGATGGTATTGCACTCCAATAAAGTATGTGTGTTCAGGTATTTCAACAATTTCTACTAATTTGGTATCAGGATTAATTCCTGTGGCAATCATTCCTGCTGACTCAATTTGTTCTCTATAATCATTATTGAATTCAAATCTGTGGCGATGACGCTCCATTATTGCATTAGACTTATATACATTATAAGCAATACTATTAGGTTTTAAGTCGCATGCCCAAGCTCCTAAACGCATGGTACCGCCTTTATCTGTTATAGATTTTTGGTCTTCCATTAAATCTATAACTGGATTTTCACAATCTGGAGCCATTTCTGTTGAATTAGCATCTGAAAGCTTTAACACATTTCTTGCATACTCTATAACTGCCATTTGCATGCCTAAACAAATACCGAAAAAAGGAATATTGTTTTCCCTGACATATTTAACAGCATCTATTTTACCTTCAATTCCACGTTCTCCAAAGCCTGGAGCAACTAAAACACCATCTAAATGTGACAACTTAACATCTACATTTTCTTCAGATAAATATTCAGAATGAATAGGCTCAACATTAACTTTTACCTCGTTTTCGGCACCAGCATGAATAAAGGCCTCTAAAATGGACTTATAAGAATCCTGTAATTCTACATACTTGCCAATTAACCCTATTGTAACTTCTGTTTTAGGGTTTTTATGTCGTTGTAGAAATTGATTCCACCGTGTTAAGTCTGGAGTTGCGCTTTCTAAATCCAGTTTTTTAAGCACGACTTTATCCAAGCCTTGATTAAGCATTAAATTTGGCACATCGTAAATTGTAGATGCATCGATTGATTGTATGACGGCTTCTTCGCGAACATTACAAAACAAGGCCAACTTACGTCTTAAGTCTTCGGGCAATTCATGCTCCGTTCTGCAAACCAATACATCTGCCACAACACCACTTTCCATCAATGTTTTAACACTATGTTGGGTTGGTTTTGTTTTCAATTCACCAGCTGCCGATAAAAATGGTACTAATGTTAAATGGATAACTATAGCATTATGCTCGCCCAAATCCCATTTAAGCTGACGTACAGCTTCAACATAAGGTAGAGACTCAATATCACCAACAGTACCTCCAATTTCAGTGATGACGATATCATAATCACCAGAGTTCCCTAAAATTTGAACACGTTCTTTAATTTCATCCGTGATATGAGGAATAACCTGAACCGTTTTTCCTAAAAATTCACCTCGTCGTTCTTTTTCTATCACACTCTGATAAATACGACCAGTGGTTACATTGTTGGCCTGACTGGTAGGGACATTTAAAAAGCGTTCGTAATGCCCTAAATCTAAATCGGTTTCGGCTCCATCATCTGTTACATAGCATTCGCCATGTTCGTAAGGATTTAATGTTCCTGGGTCAACATTAATGTAGGGATCTAATTTTTGAATGGTTGTTCGATAACCTTGCGCCTGTAAAAGTTTTGCCAAAGATGCGGCAATAATTCCTTTACCTAATGAGGACGTTACACCTCCTGTTACAAATATGTATTTTGTTGTTGTCATGTTGCGTTGTTAAACGCAGGCAAATTTACAAAATTAAATTAGGTAATCAGGTATTGTTTTTAAGATTAAAAAGGGCAAATTAATTAAAGTTTTTAAGGTCTTGGAAAGTTATTTTTAATATTTCTTACTAAATCTTCTAACCCATTAACTTTTAGTTCGTAAACCGTTTGAAGATAATCGCCCAACTTTCCCTGAGGAAACCCTTTATTATGATACCAGACAATGTAGTACTCTGGCAAATCTATTAAGTACCTATCCTTATATTTTCCGAAAGGCATTTTTGTATGCGCTAATTTTATGAGAAAATCTTTATCTGGTTGCACTATTTCTAGTTTATCTTATTGATAATCTTTCAAGGCTTCTAAAGCCTCCTTAATACTCTTTTGCCATTTGGCTTGAGCCTCATGATTTCGCGAATAATTGGTTTCATCATCATAATGGTTTTGATAATCATTCAACTCCTTAACAATTCTACTGTGAATGGCATCCAATTCATTATTTGCATTTTGGGAAACAACAACTTGAGAGGTAGCTTTTCTTAATTTGCGTGTATACAATTCGGTAATATCAAAGTGCAATTGCTCGTGAGCCAGAATATGATTGTCCGCCTCATTGGATTTCACCCAAGACTTTTCAGGATAAAAATGCGCTGTAACTTCAACATGAATACTTTCAATCACATTATTTACACGACTTAAACGGTAACCAAATGTAATACCCGAAGACGTAACTGCTGCAGCATCTGAATTAGGGTCTGGCTGCCCTATAAAATTCTCCCAACTTAATTTATAATTCTCTTGCCAAGGAATACTCTGGTCACTTTTTAAAAATGATAAGGCTGCTATGCAAAAAACAAGAATACGAATCATAAATGATTAACGAAACACCACTCTAAATATTGCAAACATGAACATAGGCAAAACCATTATTTCACCTCTACAATTTTAAGTCCATCGTACTTTACCAAATACACCGTGCTGTTAAAGTAACCACCAAACATCTCCTTTTTATAAGAAAATTTGTTTTCTACATATTCAGTTAACGGGTCGTTGACAACAGACTCGTATAAATTATTGTTTGTAGCCAATCGTAATACAACATCCATTGTTAAATCAAAACCTCTAACCGCTATAGCATTTGGTGTTATCCCATAACGCGATTTATATTGTTTAGCAAAACTATTACTATCTTCTTCGTTGTAGGTTTTTGCTATAGTAGGGAAATGAAATTGTAAGTTTGACAAATGATAATTAGAAACCTCATCGTCTTCAAAGGCCTTGTTCATATTAGTTGTAGCCAATACAATCTCAACACCATCAGATCTTAACGCGTTTAGTTTACTTGTAACATTTGAAATCAAACCAGAATTAGCTGTTTCCAAAAACACAATATTCTTTCCCGGTTTTAATTTATCAATAATATCGCTATCCAAAATAAAATAAGCATCTACACCTTCTTTATTTTTTCTAGAATACACTTGTGATGCTCTATTAAATATGCGCTTTAAATTATCGCTAACTTTCGTATGCTCATGATCAGCTATAATGATTACCTGGCTTAAGGTAGAATCATTTTTAACATATTCTATAATCTTATTTGACAACAAATCTTCAGAAGGTCTTGTTTGAAAAACGTTATCTAATAATTTTACATTTTTAGTTAGAGGTGAAACAACAGGAACTTGATACGCATTTAAGGCTTGGGCAACGCGCTCAACATTATCTGGCATAAAAGGACCAATAACAGCATCAACAGCATTCAACTTATCGGTTCTTAAAATACTAGACACTTCACTTGACATATTTCGCGTATCATAAACATCTACTTTTAATGAAACTCCCAATCGTTTAAGAGAATCGAATGCCACTAAAACACCCGAATAAAAATCCAAAGATGTTTTTAAGTAGGGATCACGATTTATTTGCCTTTTAGTATCTGTAATGGAATCTAAAACAACTTTATCCAACTTAAATGGCAACATAACCGCTATATGTTTGGTCTCTCCATCTATATGTTTTGAAGCTAGATTTACACCTTCAATATTGGCTATCACACCATTAACTTCACCGGTAAAAGGTATTTTTAAAATCATGCTCACTTTTAAGCCACCATTATTTAATTCAGGATTTAAAGCTTCCAATTCTTCTCGTTCTAAACCTAATTTTAATTTCAGTCTGTAAAACCCCTCTTTAGGCAAAACCTCGTAATAAGAATACTGCTCACTTACCTCCTTCACTTCATTCTTATCGACATTAGGAACATAAATTTTATCACCAGGATTTAATACTTCTGGCATATTGGGATTTAATGCTTCTAATTCATTTACCGTAATTCCATATTTATAAGCAATACGCCATTTACCCTCTTTAGGCAATACCGTGTAAGTATTAGTAGGCGAAACAGGCTCGACAACCACCAATGTTTTTTTGTAAACAGGTATTTTTAATTTGTCTCCCTTTCTTAAATTATTAGCGTATAAAAATGTGTTGTGCTTTTTAATTTCATCTTCAGTAACGTCATATGCTTTAGAAAGACTATACAGTGTTTCTTTTCGCTTAACTTTATGTTCCTTGAACCCAACCAACTCTTTTGAAATGGCGGCTTGTGGCGCATCAGTTACTTTAGAATCTGGAATAATTAAAACTGTATTTTTTTTTACCCCTTTTTTTGCATCAGGGTTTAAAGCATAAATATCATAGGGTGTAACTAAATACTGTTTAGCTATACTCTCAATAGTTTCTCCATCTTTAACTTTATGGGTTTTGTAATTTTGTGCATTAATACTTGCACAACTAAAGACCAATAGTAAGGTTAAAAGATAAAAAAACTGTTTCATGTAATATTGATTTTTAATTATATACGGTAAAAGTTTAATTAAAGACTATTCCCACTCAATTGTTGCAGGTGGCTTTGAACTGATATCGTACACTACTCTATTAACGCCTTTTACCTTATTTATTATTTCGTTCGAGGTTTTTTGTAAAAACTCATAAGGTAAATTTACCCAATCTGCAGTCATACCGTCAGTACTTTCAACAGCTCTTAAGGCTACACATTTTTCATAGGTACGTTCATCTCCCATAACCCCAACACTATTAACTGGTAATAATATGGCTCCAGCTTGCCAAACGCTATCATATAAATTCCATTTTTTTAAATTATTTATAAAAACAGCGTCAACCTCTTGTAATATACGAACTTTTTCGGCCGTAATATCTCCCAAAATTCTAATAGCCAAACCTGGGCCAGGAAATGGGTGTCTACCTAAAAGCGATTTTTCCATATGCATTGAAGCTCCAACACGTCTAACCTCATCCTTAAATAATGCTTTTAAGGGCTCTACCACTTTCAGCTTCATAAAATCTGGCAACCCACCAACGTTGTGATGGCTTTTAATAGTTGCGCTAGGCCCACCAGTTGCCGAAACACTTTCTATAACATCTGGATAAATGGTACCTTGAGCCAACCATTTTACATCGGTAATTTCATGAGCTTCATCATCAAAAACCTCAATAAAAACGCGACCAATTGCTTTACGCTTTTGCTCTGGATCGCTTAATCCCTTTAAGGCTTCCAAAAAGCGTGCCGAAGCATCAACGCCTTTTACATTCAACCCCATGCCTTTATACTGCTCAAGTACATCATGGAATTCATTCTTTCGTAACAAGCCATTATTTACAAATAAGCAATACAAGTTTTTCCCAATGGCTTTGTGAAGCAACATAGCTGCCACAGAAGAATCCACACCTCCAGATAGACCAAGCACGACTTTATCATCACCTAATTGCTTTTGTAAGTCGGCTACTGTTTCTTCTACAAAAGATTGCGGTGTCCAATCTTGATTAACACCAGCAATATCTACCAAAAAATTTTCTAATAATTGTTTTCCATCTTTTGAATGGTATACTTCTGGATGAAACTGTATAGCATAGGTCTGCTCCCCTTCAATTTTATAAGCTGCATTTTCAACATCGTGGGTACTTGCCAAAAGCACACCATTTTCAGGGAGTTTCTTGATGGTATCGCTATGGCTCATCCAAACTTGGCTGCCTTCATATATATTATGAAAAAATGATTCTTTTTCTTTGATATAAGATAGATTGGCCCGACCATATTCTCTAGTATTTGAAGGTGCTACTTCACCTCCTGAAAAATGTGCCAAATATTGTGCACCATAACAAACAGCCAACAAAGGTTTCTCGCCTCGAATGCCTTTTAATTCTGGATGCAAAACATCTTCTCCTCTCACCGAGTTTGGGCTACCTGATAAGATAACAGCTTTATAGCTTTCAATGTTGTTTGGAATCTTGTTAAATGGGTGAATCTCGCAGTAAATATTGAGTTCCCTTACACGTCTCGCAATAAGCTGTGTATATTGCGATCCGAAGTCTAAAATAAGTACGTTATTGTGTTGCATGTGCAAAAGTAATAATTGCATTTAGATTGACATACATCCATCTCTATTTTTTGTGTATTTATTGCATGGATTCTAAAATCATCTGAATATCCTTTTCAGTTGTATCCGGATTAATAAAGCAAAACCTTGAAACGGTTTCAAAAGTGTTGCCATTTTTCCATTTTGTTGGTGTAACTAATGCAAATCCTTTTTTATGATTTTCGTAAGTCCAATGTGTATAGTCTTCTGGCTTCCACCCAATTCTTCTGTAAAGCACACAGGACAAGCTTGGTTCTCTTACCAATTCTAAATTTGGGTCTTCCTCAATCATTCTTCCAGCAATTTGAGCCAATTCAATGCCTCGTTCTACAGACTCTTTATATCTATCTGTACCATGAGTTGCCAATGAAAACCATAGTGGCAATCCTCTTACTCGACGAGTTAACTGTATTTGATAATCGGTTGGATTAAAACCATGGGCGCCTTCATCTTTAAAAATATCTAAATATGAACCCTGTTGCGAATGCGCTTCTTTGGCCAATTCTGGATTTTTATAAATAACCGCTCCACAATCGTATGGTGAAAACATCCATTTATGAGGATCTATAGTAATACTATCTGCGCGTTCAATACCTTTAAACAATGGTCTAACCGAGTCGGCAGCAAGAGCTCCGCCACCATAAGCTGCATCGACGTGAAACCATAATCGCTCTGTTTCACAAACTTCAGCAATACCTTCTAAATCATCAATAATTCCCGCATTGGTTGTTCCTCCAGTTGCCACAACAGCAAACAAACGCTTACGTTGATGAAATGTTAAATTGTCTATAGTTTCACGAAGGGAACTTCCAGTAAGTTTTTCTTCTGTATCTACCAATAATATATCGACATCTGCCACTTTGGCCATGGCCTTAATTGATGAATGCGCACCAATTGATGTTATAATCAAGCCTTTTTCACGTTTATAGGTATCATCTCTTCTCCAATACTCTCTGGCCGTAACAATTGCCGATAAATTGGCAGCTGTACCTCCACTAGTAAATACTCCAAAAGCACCTTCGGGCAAGCCTGTTAACGACACAATCCATTTCATGGCTTCATTTTCACAAAAAATACCTCCAGCACCTTCCATCCAATAGGCACCATGAATACTCGAAGCCGAAGTTATTAAATCAAACATAACAGCTGCTCGAGTTGGTGAGGCCGGTACAAATGCTAAATTTCTAGGGTGGTCAACCGGGACATTGGCTTTAGATAGATGTTCTTTCCAAAGGTTAAATGCATATTCGCCGCCAATTCCTTTTTCCGTTACAGTTTCCCCTACCAGAGCTTTTAGCTCTTCCGCTTTTTTAGGTTTTCCTATCTCGTGTTCGGTTGCTGAAATTCTACCTATGGCATACTTCATGACGTCTAACGTCATTTCAATAAGTTCAATATCAATCTTATGCATGAATTAGTCTAAATTTAGTATTGTAAACTCCCCTTTAAGCGGTTGCAAATTTACGACTAACAGCTGAATAAATTGGTCTCCATACACTAAATAAAACTCTGAAAAATTAGCATAACGCTCTTGTAAACTTTTGTTTGGAAATAATTCGTCCTGCAATTTGGAGACACGGTCTAAACGTTCATTATATTTTCTTTTTTGAGCTTTTAACAACCGTTTTTCTAGATGTTCCAAACCTTTAATTTGCTTTCGTTCTTGAGCCGATACTGCTCCAACGAACGATTTATCGGTTTGTTCCGATAATTTATATAGATCCTTAAACTGCTTTTTGAGATGTTCCTTTTGTTCTGAAAAATCTATATCTATTGAAGACACTTGTTTTGTTACTTTAGAAACAAGTTCATCCTGATCAATAAACAAATCTGCTATTTTTAAATCGAGTTTTTCAAGTTTAGAACGTTGCTTTTGAGATGTAATTAAAACCGAATTACGAAGTAACAGTATTGGAAATGTAACATTGTTAGCCTCAAAATTAGATTGAAGCTGAAACCAATATGCCAATTCACCTCCTCCACCAATGTAGCATAAATTAGGCAGTATTACTTCTTGATAGAGTGGTCTTAAAATCACATTTGGACTAAAACGTTCCGGGTAATTATCTACTTCCTTTAGCAAGGTTTCCTTATCCCAATTTAAATTGGTTTCCAAAACCATATATTGCCCTTTATCTTCCACAATACGTTCTCGAATACCTTGATTTAGATAAAACAAATTAATTTCTCTGGGATTAACTTGAATGGTATAATCTGAATTTACCTTCTTAATTTTTTCATTGGTTTCAGACACATGCTTATAGGCAGTTTTATCAAGAAGTTCGTTTTTTATATAAGGTTTGAATATCGCTTTCAACCCTTTATCATTTCCGTCTAAAATTACCAGACCATATTCCGTAAACAATTCATTAACCAAATATCGCGTGGCTTCAGTTAGAGTTTGGTGCTTTAAGTAAGCGGTTTTAAAAAGTTGCTTCAACTCATTGGCATACTTGCCCAATCCTAGTTTGCTTTCAAAAGTATGAAATACGTCCTCTATTTCATTTAAATGCAATTCACCAACCGCTCCAGAAGCTTCTTTATCCCACCTTACCTTTTCATTTTTAAAGTTGAAAAAATTTATTTCCTCAAAATCATGATCTTCAGTAGCCATCCAATATATGGGTACAAAATTAAATTCTGGATATGCTGCCTTTAATTCTTTACATAGATTTATGGTAGATACTATTTTGTAGAAAAAATAAAGTGGCCCCGTAAATAAATTTAATTGATGACCTGTAGTAACCGTAAATGTTGTTTCGTTTTGTAAGGCATTTATATTTTGAAATGTAAGTTGCGACGCCTCAACATTTTTATATTGCTCATTAAGCGATTTTACAAGGCTTTTTCTGGTTTGTGGAGAAAATGTTTTTCGTTTTTCTTCTATTTGAGCCTTGAAGTTTTCAATTTTGGGAAAACGATTATAAAACGGTTGCCATTCAGGTTTTTCATCTAAATAATCACATATTAAATTTGAAAAGTAATGGGTTTCTCGAAAGGGAACACTATTTGTTGGCATACGCAATTCAAAATTTATGTAAAGATACCATCTTTTGTAAACTAAATTTCAATAAATGGTTTTTAGCTTTTTTTTAACAGCTAAGTTTTAATTTAACCGGTATTTGCAGCAAAAAGACTATTCCCTAACCATATGTCACGATTCCCTAATTAAAGAGTAGGATTCACTCAATTTAATACCAAATTCATTTTTAAGAAAGCTAACTTTATAACTGATTACATGATTAATAACCACATTTTTATTACATTTATTAAAAAATTGACAACCATGAAACTTTTAAAATTACCATTTATTTGTCTGTTTGCACTTGTGCTAACTTTTAGCTGTAGTTCAGACGACAGTGACGAGCCTTATGTGCCGCAACGTTCATTTGATGATGTACGCCAAGACTTTAGCGAGATTGACTTCACAACTGGCAATAATGACATTGCCCTTTTAAACCATTTTAATTTTGTCTGGAACTTTAGGGTTATTATGCCAGATGTAGATTTTACAAACAATAATCGCCCATTGATTATTACGCTACATGGTGGTGTATTGATAAACAATCCTGATGCACATAAGCAAACCGATTGTTATGCCGAACCTGGTTTTGAATCCTTGGATGCCATAATTATTAGTCCGAATGCCGATCAATTGGCCTGGTTTCATTCCTATAACGTAGAGCAAGTATTATCGTTAATTGATTTAGCTGTAGAGTTTTTACCAGTAGATGCTAACAAAATTGTAGTTAATGGTTACAGTGATGGCGGAAACGGTAGCTGGTATTTAGGCGAAACACGTTCTAATTATTTTTCAGCCGCCATCCCTATGGCGAGTACGTATGGCTCGTATAACCAAAACGGATCGGCAAGGGTAATGCCTATACCCATGTATGCCATTCATGGTGAAAACGATGAGCTGTTTCCTCTTGCCGATATTGAAGACTGGATAACAGACACAAACGCAGCAGGAAGTGATGTTACTTTAGAAGTTGCTCCTAACCTAACCCATCTGGAACCTTGTGAATATGTTTCGTATTTACAAAATGCATCCAATTGGCTTGAAAACTACGTTTGGAATTAACTTAAGGGTCATTTAAAAGATAATTCGTAATTTCATATTACCATTTTATTACAATGAAATTACAGTATCCATATTACTATTCACTTGTAATGAACCTGTTTTTACTGACAGGTTCATTTGTCTTTGCTCAAGAAAAAAACAATACCTATATAGAAATAAACGGCTCTGTTACCGATAGTAAAACAAAAGCCCCTCTTGTATTTGCAGACCTTATTGTGCAAGGGACAAATATTGCCACAATTACGAATACCGAAGGGGATTATTTATTGAAAATTCCAGACTCCTTAAAGAGCATATCGGTTGTTGTCCAATATCTTGGATATGAAGATCAGACCATCTCTATACCTGTATTATTAAGTAATGCTAATATTCGTTTAAACCCATCTATAACTACCTTAAACGAAGTGACAATTAATGCCCCAAAAGATGCAGAAACGTTAGTTCGACTGATGTTAAAACGCAAAGGCGACAATTCGTTTAATACTGGGATTTCAATGACTGGTTTTTACAGAGAGACTATTAAAAAGAGACGCCAAAATGCCTCCTTATCTGAAGCCGTTGTTGAGATTTACAAACAACCCACAACAAGCAATAAACGCGATGCCATTAAAATTGTAAAGGTGCGTAAAAACACAAACTATTCACGGTTAGACACCATAGCCTTAAAGTTACAAGGCGGTCCGTTTAGTAATTTGTTTGCCGATATAATAAAATATCCGCAGTATATTTTTTCTGAAGAAAACTTATCAGACTACACCTTTACTTTTGATAAACCCACACAAATTAACGACCAGCTTATTTATATTGTGAATTTTAAGCAGCGTCCAGAACTTAAAATCCCGTTGTTTTATGGTAAACTTTATATCGATTCACAAAATTTTGCCTTAACCAGTGCCATATTTAGTTTAAATGTTGACAACAAGGTTCTCGCCAGCGAGCTGTTTGTACGTAAAAAACCCAACAAAGCAACTGTATATCCTACTCAAGCCAATTACCGCGTTAATTACAGAACGAGTAATGGCAAATGGTATTATAGCTACAGTAATATCTTGCTCACCTTTAAAGTGAATTGGAAAGGTAGACTTTTTAGCAGTTATTACACACTTAACAGTGAAATGGCCATTACCGACTGGAAACCCACAAACGTAAAATATGAAAAACCGAATAATAGAGACCTGATATTAAGACCATCTACCATTTTAGTTGATGAAGCTTCAGGGTTTAACGATCCTGAGTTTTGGGGCGAATATAATATTATTGAACCTGAAAAATCTATTGAAAACGCGATTAAAAAAATCAACAAACAGTTAGATAAAGAAGAGCCGCAATCTTAATTAAAAACTGCTAGGTTTCAAACTTTCTCCCTTCAACAATTATTTCTATAAAATTTGCTATCATATTAGAATTTACTTGGGTTCATTTTCTGTAATTTAACTAATACCCGATTGTAATAGTCTACTAATTTCTCTGCATTTTCTCTGCTAGGGTTATCTATAACTTCTTGTAAATATGGCAGTTTCATAATATCAAAACCAGATTGTTTAATATAATCTTTTTCAATTTGTTGAATGGCTTCTTTGAGTGAGGTATAGTTTTTACTTGTTGTCTTTTCAGCTATACGCTCCTGTATTGTCGCAGGTTTGGATTCTTCCTTTGGTTGAATTTCAGATTCCACATCAAATAGTTGGGGCTTAAACCCTGAATCTAGTTTTGCCAAAGATTCCTGCATCATATTCATTATAACTTGCATCTTTTCAATTTGGAATGTCAAATCATTTGCATTAATCCCAATAGCTGTTTGAACATAACTGAAAACGTTATCTCCAATGGATTCAGCCCATGCTACTCCTACTATCCGTTTATAATCGTTAATATTCATTTGGTCAGGAGAAATTGCAATTGCAAAACCGTCAGCATTTCCGGTTGACACAATATAATCTCCTACTGATGCTTTACCCAAGACTTTTACAGGCACCTGCCCTATAAATGCTACTTTTTCATAGTCCTTCTCATTTCCTTTTTCAGGCATTGCAGCACTAATCATAGGATTTTGTGAAATGACCATAAACTTATCAGCATCTGCAAATGATTTTGAAATCATCCCTGCTTTAACGCCTACTACATCACCAAAGCTCAATACTTCATTTGTATTGTATTTTCGTAGCCATTCGGCATAATCTGCTCCTCCGGATTCATAAGCAACTCCAATGTTAATTTCATTATATGTAATGTATCCTCCAAGCTGAATACCAGCAACCACAACGTCCATAAAAGACCAAACCACGTCATCGCAATCTCCAGTAGCGCAAAAGCCCAATGCAGCTGTTACATTAATTCCAAACCTAATGATATGAGATACTAACTCTAAAGTCAAAGAATAGGCTCCAAAAGCATAATTATTATTAAAATATTGATTTGGTTCTACATCGGGAGGTGTATCATCTGGATCAGCATCAATGACATCACCAAAGTCGGGAATGGTAATAAGATCCCAAATAATATCCGTTGATATTGAAACAAGACCTTCATTCGCTTCTATTCTACCCCTTATCGTGTTATCACCATCCCAAAAAGATATGTAATTATTATTTCTATTTGGTGAATTAGGAGCCAGTTTAATAGCGATTCCTTGTTGACTTCCCTCTATCTGTAATGGATAAGCATCATAATCATCTATATCTGTTTCAGCCAATGAAACATCTATTTTTACTCTATTGAAAAATTCTGATTCCCCATCAACCGTTAAGTTCCCTGATAAATCAGTAGGGCTTTGATTATTGACATAAAAATCACTATTAAAGTTTACTACTCCGTCAGCTGTTACTGTGTTTAATGCTGCATGTTGGTTTACCGTAATATTATCAAATACACCATCAGAAAAGTTAGCTGTTCCTTCTACGGTTAAATCTCCCGTAAGTAAAGTTGGCTCTTGATTAAAAACTGTTAGAGCACCATTTAAATTTGTATTTCCATCTACAGTCAAATCACCTGTTAAGTGAGACGGACTCGCATTGTTTACTGAAAAACTGTTGTTTAAATTAGTAGCACCATCTACATCCAATGTTGAAGTTGCAATGATTTCACGATGCTTTACATAAGGTATATAAGTAAGTTCTTGATAGCTGAAACCTACCCAACCATTTCCATCGTTCAAATCTATTTCAACTTTCAAATATTTTTCATTATTCCAATATATTTGGTTGAAACTATTTATTACAGTTTGACCTTGACCAATCATTAAATGAATCATTCCGTAAGCATCGGTTGTTGTACTATGGATTTCCTGGTATTCAACAGATCCATTGTTATCAATAATTGAAAATTGAACCTGTAAAGGTACATTTGGCAAGTTATTAGATGGAATATCAACTCCTGGTATTTCTTGTGGGTTGTTATCAATGATAACTGCTTGGTAACTGATACCATCTGTTTGTGAAAATCCTAAAAGCGTTATAAAACAGCAAACAAATAATAAGGCTAACTTTTTCATAATTTAAAAAATTTAAAATGGACAATTACAATTAGGCAGATTGATAATCAGGCCTAATCCAAATTGATGTGTGATTAGTTTTAATTGTTCTTCATCTATGCCATTTCCTTTTCCTATAAGCACGGTTCGCCCGTACGTATAGTTAACAAATAGCGATGTATTTCGTGAAATGGGATATTGCATTCCCAAATGACCTCTGGTAAAAAATATGGTGTTGTTAAATTCATCTTCACCAACCAAATTAAAGACCTGATTGTTCACTGTTTGAGTTCCTCGAATTAAGAACTCAGCAGCTATTGAACCCTTTAGATAAAACGAAAAATCGCGTAAACTAAACAGCTTAACATCCAATCCTGCATTAACACCCAAATAGCTCACATCCCACTCAAAATAGTTATCCAACCTGTTATCACTACCAATAGCGCCATAGCCATTGTAGGATGCTCCTAGAGAAACAAATAAGGTTTGGTTGTTATTCAACACGTTTCTATAACCCATACCCAAATAAATATTTGGCTTAGACAATAAATTATCCAATGGTTCTCCTTGTGAATTTTTATAGTCGAAAGCTGAAATAGTTGGTCCAAACTCTACATATAACTGTTGTGAAAAACCGCCTATTGCTAAAAACAGAAAACACCAAAAAAGCACATTCCGTTTCATACTATCTTCTTATTAATTTGGCCAAAAACGTTTTGGAACGCATCCTAACCACTAACACATAATTACCAGAACTCACAAAACCAAAATCAAGATCCAGTGTTTGTACAGGACCAAACTCGTTATTATAAATAGTTCTTCCCAACACATCAAATAAAGTTACTTGTAAAACATCATAGATAGCTTCATTAAACCGAATATGAATGTCGTTATCAAATGGATTAGGGTAAAAATAACCGTCCAAATCTGTATCTGAACCTCCATTTAAAGCTGAAGGAGAAATGGGCTGTAAAAAGCCTTGTCGCAAAGCATAGCCATCAAGATTGTATGTGAATGTAACGCTAGCTTGCCCAATACTCTCTTGAATGAAATAACTTTTATTATTGGCATAAATAAAGTGTGAAGAACCTTGACTAGATAGTGTTTCTTTCTTCTTTATTTGTGCAAATCCAGTCTGAAAAAACAAGCAAACAATTGTGAAAATTAAAAATGTCTTGTACATGGTTTAGTGGTTGTCTTACGGCTAATGTATTTAGTATTAGCCTAGTAAAAAAGGAAAAAAGGCCATGTCCACCCTTTGTCCACCCCTTTTAAAACAGTATTTAATAATTTTTATAGACTTTTATAACGGCAGTAAACACTGTCATTTTAATTTACTATATTTCTGATTTACAATTAATTATATTTTGAATTGTATTAAAACCAACTATTATGACTTTTAATATGGCAACCAAAACTGCATTTCACGCTGTCCCATTACAAACCAATTCAAATAAGCGGTTCTTTAAAGTGGACAAATTGCTATTCACGTTTATTTTAATCTGCTTATTAAACCCAATGGTTACGCTTTCCCAAAATCAAAAAAAAATAGATAGTTTGGAAACCGTTTATAATACTTCAAAAGATGACAAACAGCGTTTAAGAGCTCTTCAAAAACTTTTCAACGCCACATTGCATTCCAATAATAATGATGCGCTTGAATACGCAAAACAAGGATTGGCTCTTTCCAAAAAAACGAGACTTAAAACTGCCCAAGGAGATTTTTATAGAAACCATGCCTATTATTATCGCTTTTTGCCAAATATTGATTCTTCACGATATTATTATCAACAAGCAGTTGATGTTATGCAAAAAGCTAAACCTGGTAAACGAACCTGTTGGAATTATGAGGAGTATGCCACTTTAGAAATTTTACAAGGTAACTTTGAAAAAGGACTCATCCTCTTGGACTCTTCTATGGCTGTTGCTAAAAAACTCAAAAATGGCTTGCTCATTGCTAGTGCCGTTGGTAGAAAAACTACAACCTATATTGACATGGGTAAATTTGATTTAGCTACCCAACAAGGATTAAAATCTTTAAAAATTCTAGACACACTTAAAAAACCCAGCCTAAAAGGTGAAGGCATAACACTTGGTCATTTAGGCAGAATCGAAATGCTTCGTGGTAATAGCGAAGAAGCCATGAATTACCTACTGAAATCCCTTGATAAGTTCAAGGAAATTAATAATACTGAATGGCTTTCCATTACATATAATGAAATTGGAAACTTGGAAATAGAAAACCAAAACTTTGACTTGGCTCTTGAAAATTATCAAAAAGCTTTAACCTATTCCAAAGAGCTAAACCGTCCAGACATGGAAATTATGAATCTAGCTAACATTGCCATGACCTATTCTGATAAAGGGGATTACAAAAAAGCTTTGAAAAGCATGCAGGAATCGGTTTTTATATCCAACACAATCCAATCCATGAACAACCTGATTGTTGGCCATAATATGTTGGGAGAAATTTATCGCAACGACAAGCAATATGGCAACTCCATAGAAAGCTATGATAAAGCCGTGGCATTTGCCGATTCCATTTCAGCTTTGAAACTATTGGAAGAAGCCTATCAAGGCCGTTCCCTTTCCTATGAAAAAAACAGCAATTTTAAACAAGCTTTGTTAGATCAGCGAAATTATCAAACCATACATGATAGTATTTTCAATTTAGATTCTGCCAAGGAAATCGAAGAGCTTAAAGTAAAATATGAAACAGAAAAAAAGGAAAACGAACTGCTGAAAAAAGAGAATGACATTGTGGTGCTAGAAGCCCAAAAGAAAAAGGATGATTCCTTTAGGTTGATTTTAATCATTGCTCTAATTTCAGCTATTTTAATTGGATTGATGACCGCTTATAGCTTACGTCAAAAAATAAAACGCAATCGTGCAGAAAAGGAAAAATTGGATAACGAATTAAGCTTTAAGAAAAAAGAGCTGACTTCGCATGCCCTACATTTGGCAAAGAAAAATGAAGTCCTTCAGGAAATAAAAGCCAAGGCCAAAGAACTCAAATACTCAAACTCATCTAGTGGCTACCAACAGCTTATTCAAACCATTAACTTTGATTTAAAAGATGATAACAATTGGGAGAACTTTAAAAAATACTTTGAGGAAGTACACAAAGACTTTAACAACAATGTTAAAAAGAAGTACCCAGAAGTTACTTCAAACGAACTCAGACTGATGGCTTTATTAAAGATGAACCTGTCTTCTAAAGAAATTGCCAACATATTAAACATATCTAGCGAAGGCATTAAAAAAGCCCGATACAGATTGCGTAAAAAACTAGATTTGTCTTCTGATGATTCCTTACAGGATTTAGTAATAAAATTGTAATCAAGTGTTTAAGTAATTCAGTCCACCTATTGTCTACCGTTTTGATTTACTATGTCCACTAGTTGTCCACAGCATAAATTATTTCACATAAACTCGTCATTGTAAGTTTGAAGTGCTATTAGTTTAGCATACCAGTTTTGTGGTGTCTTGCAATAGTTTTGGCTGCAGACAATTCCTATTGCATTTCGCTGCAAACTTTCATAAACCACAAAACACTTTATTATGAAAAATCAAGTTAAACTAGTCATCCTATTTGTATTAATTACAGTAATGTCCTGTAGTAATAGTGATGATTCTCAAAATCCCCCAAACAATTCCGATGGTTCAACGGTTGAAATAGCCTTCAACGAAAATCCAAGAAGTGGCGACCTAATCACCATAATTTCCACCAACCTTTCAGGCGATGTTACTTTCTCTTTGAGTTCAGAATCTGTGAGCAATGCCTTTACGCTTGATAGTAATTCAGGGGAATTACGTGTTGCTGCTTGGCAAGTTTTCGATTTTGAAACCAATGAAGTCATCACCGCTACTGTAGCTATTTCCAATGGTACAGAAAGCAGCAGTAAGGTAGTTATTGTTAACCTAAACAATATGGATGATATCTGGTCCTTTTTAAATGATTCCCGAAGTGCGTATGAAAGCGCTTCAAACGGACAATGGGTTATGATAACTGAAAATGAGTATAACGATCTTGCCAATTACCTATATGATGTGAATAAATGTGGTGCTTCCAATTCACAATACTATAGAAGCAACTCCATATCCTATGACAGTGCGCTTTATACCTATGCTAATGACAATAATGCAACCGTAGAACCCGAAAACTATGTGTTTGCCTTTAAGTATGTCACCAATGCCAATAATCAAACCAATGCCAAGATAAAGACCTCAACCAGTTTACAAGAAGGTTATCAAAACGTAGGAAGCAGCCTGCCACAACACAGTAGTGGTGAAAACTATTTTGTTCTTAAAGGTGCCAATGGTAAACACCCTGAAACCACTTATATGGCTCTCGCAGCTGAAGGAATTGGATATTACAACGGCATAAGCAACCATAGTTTTAAATATGGAAACTTTGATACCAATTCCCTACCTTACAACTGGACAGGCATTGCCATATACCAAGGTTTAAGCTCGTCACTCAAACAATGGAATTAAACCCAATCTATTTTATGAATGACTATAAGGGAAGCTTGGGGGCTTCCCTTTTTTATTGAATTTGTCGAAAAAATAACCGAACTTCGTTATCGGTGGATATAAATCATTAAAACGATGTCATATCCTAAACGTTATGCAACAGTTAAAATCACGTTCAAAAATTGAATGTTTAGATTAAATTTGTAAATTTGGTATTATGGATTTAAGTTTAGAAAATAAAAAAATAGAATTAATTCAATGGCTATCAACTTTGAATGATACATCTCTGATTGACAAACTAATGAAATTAAGAGAGAAAGAGAAGAATGATTGGTGGAATGAAATTTCTGCAAGCGAAAAAGAGTCTATCGAAAAAGGGATTCAAGATGCTGATGGCGGAAAATTGACTTCTCACTCAAACGTGAAAGGAATCTATGAAAAGTGGTTATAAGATTCTGTGGACTGACCACGCAATATCTGAACTTAAAGAAACTATTGAATATCTTGAGAATAAATGGACAGAAAGAGAATTAAGAACATTCTCTGCAAAATTAGACCATACAATAGAACTGATTTCAAAATCACCTGAAATTTTCCCAGTATCATTCGAGAAAAAAAATATTCGAAAAGCTGTAGTCGAAAAACACAACAATCTTTATTACCGAATTAATAAAAATTCAATTGAGATTGTTTCTTTATTTTCAAACAGAAAGAATCCGAAAAAGAAAAAGCTATAAAAACCGTTGCATAACACCGTATAAAAATAATTGCTACTTTTACCTTAACCAAAGGTAGTTGCTTTTTTGCTCTCGTGGATTTTCCTGCGGAAAATCTGCCGGACACAAAAACGCAACTATTCTTATACAAACCGATAACGAAAATTCCTAAATTATCGCCTCGCCATACAGATCAAAATCAGCAGCATCTATAATTTTAACTTGAGTGTATTCGCCAGTTTTTAAATAGGCTTTTGAAGCATCAATGAGTACTTCGTTATCGACATCTGGCGAATCATACTCTGTGCGTCCAACAAAATAGTTGCCTTCCTTTCTATCAATAACCACTTTATAAGTCTGCCCTATTTTGGCTTGGTTCAGTTCCCAAGAAATCTGCGATTGTATTTCCATAATCGCATTGGCACGCTCTTGCTTCACATCTTCTGGTACGTCATCTTCCAAATTATAGGCATGGGTATTTTCTTCGTGACTATAGGTAAAGCACCCCAAACGTTCAAAACGCATGTCTTTTACCCATTGTTTCAATTCCTGAAAGTTTTCTTCGGTTTCACCAGGATAACCCACTATCAACGTGGTACGAATGGTCATTTCTGGAACCGCTTCACGAAACTGTTGAATAAGCTTGGTGGTTTTCTCTTTAGTAGTTCCACGACGCATACTCTTTAAAATATCATCAGAAATATGCTGTAAGGGAATATCCAAATAGTTACAGATTTTCGGTTCACGCTTCATGACATCCAAGACATCCAATGGGAATCCAGTTGGAAACGCATAATGCAGTCGGATCCACTCAATACCGTCTACTTTAACTAAAGCTTCCAACAGTTCGGCCAGGTTGCGTTTTTTGTATAAATCGAGCCCGTAATAGGTTAAATCCTGCGCAATTAAAATCAATTCCTTTACGCCATTAGCAGCCAGTTTTTCAGCTTCTGTAACCAATTCTTCAATGGGTGTACTTTTATGTTTACCACGCATTAAGGGTATCGCACAAAAACTACACGGTCTGTCACAACCTTCAGCGATTTTTAAATAGGCATAATTTTTAGGAGTTGTAGTTAAACGCTCACCTATTAACTCATGCTTATAGTCAGCTCCTAAAGCTTTTAACAAATGCGGTAATTCGGTCGTTCCAAAGTAGGCATCCACATCAGGAATTTCTTTTTGTAAATCCGGTTTGTAGCGTTCACTTAAACAACCTGTAACAAATACCTTATCCACTTCACCTGCTTCTTTCTTCTGCATAAATTCCAATATGGTATTCACGCTTTCTTCTTTAGCATTATTGATAAAACCACAGGTATTGATAACCACGACATTGCCTTCTTCTTCATGAGCAACGTCCTTGCCATTGGCTTTTAGTTGTCCCATTAACACCTCGCTATCGTAAACATTTTTACTACAGCCTAGTGTTACTACATTGATTTTATTCTTTTTACGTGACTTTGTTCGCATGAAACTTATCTAATTAAATAGAGATCCTTCAACAAGTTAAGGATAGCAGTACATTAATTATTATTTGAAGAACGAGTCTACAAACTCATACTTATTGAAAACCTGTAAATCTTCAATACCTTCCCCGACACCTATATATTTTACAGGAATTTGAAATTGATCTGAAATACCAATAACCACACCTCCTTTTGCTGTACCATCTAATTTGGTAACTGCTAAAGATGTAACTTCGGTTGCAGCAGTAAATTGTTTGGCTTGCTCAAAAGCATTTTGCCCAGTAGAACCATCTAATACCAAAAGTACATCATGAGGTGCGTCACCTACTACTTTTTGCATCACTCGTTTTACTTTGGTCAACTCATTCATGAGGTTAACCTTATTATGTAAACGCCCTGCGGTATCAATAATAATAACATCAGCATCTTGTTTGACACCAGACTGTAAAGCATCAAACGCCACAGAAGCAGGATCACTGCCCATATCTTGCCTTACCATAGGAACATCGACACGATCTGCCCAGACCTGCAATTGATCGATAGCTGCTGCTCTAAAAGTATCGGCAGCTCCCAAGACCACTTTAAGTCCTTTTTTCTTGAATTGATATGCTAACTTACCGATAGTAGTTGTTTTTCCAACACCGTTGACACCAACTACCATAAGCACATATGGTTTTTTATTGGCTGGAACGGTATACTCTGTCTCCTCACCCGAATTGGTTTCACTTAATAGACCTGCTATTTCTTCGCGTAAGATTTTATTCAATTCATCGGTTCCTAAATACTTATCCTTGGCTACACGCTCTTCTATACGTTCAATAACTTTTAAAGTGGTATTAACACCTACATCGCTGGTAACCAGAACCTCTTCAAGATTATCTAAAACATCATCATCTACTTTTGATTTACCAGCAACGGCCTTACTTAACTTATTAAAAAAGGACGCATTGGATTTTTCTAAACCCTTGTCTAGTGTTTCTTTTTTTTCAGAAGAAAATATTTTTTTAAAAAAACTCATAGTAACTATTTATAACTCCATATTACCATAGCAAAAGCCTTGCCTATATACTACATCTGCACTTTTGTCATTCGGTCGTAAATATAAAACAAAAAGCTGCTTTCGAAAACCGAAAGCAGCTTATATATTTTTTAAGAATAAATTCTTATTGTTTGTTTAACCAATCGTTTACTAACTCTGGAGCCATAACAGATTCTACAAACATGTAAGATCCCGTTTTAGGAGATTTTACCATTTTGATAGCTTTTGTTAAACGTTTAGATCCTGTTTGTAACGATGCTACTGATTTCTTTGCCATGTCTAAATATGTTTTAGGACATTCTCACAAGAGGTGAAAATCTCTGAATTACTTAATCTCTTTATGAACCGTCATTCTCTTAAGAATAGGATTAAATTTCTTAATCTCCATTCTGTCTGGCGTGTTCTTTTTATTTTTAGTTGTAATATATCTAGACGTTCCTGGTTGTCCAGACTCTTTGTGTTCTGTACACTCTAATATTACTTGTATTCTGTTACCTTTCTTTGCCATTTTACTAACTTTTTATGTAGCTATTACTTAATGAAACCTTTAACCTTTGCTTGTTTTAAAGCAGCAGAGATTCCTATTTTGTTAATAGTCTTTAATGTTGACGCAGCTACTTTTAAAGTAACCCACTTATCTTCTTCAGGGATGTAAAAACGTTTCTTAACTAAATTCGCATTGAATTTACGCTTTGTTTTATTCATTGCATGAGACACGTTGTTTCCAACCATGGCCTTCTTTCCTGTAAGTTCACAAACTCTTGACATTGTTCTAACCTTTAAATGTTATTGTGTTCTGAATTGACTATTCTTTCAAAACAGGGTGCAAATTTAGTAAAACTTTGGAATATCAACAAACTAAAATAACTACTTTTTTAAAATTTCTTTTTGTAGCATTTCAAAAGCTTTGTTTACGGCTTTTCTAATCACTTTTTTTCTGTGGTTTCCAAAGTTGAATTCTTCGGAGTAAACTGCATTTTTATTAGCTATAGCTATAAAGACAGTACCAACTTCTGCATCCGAATCACCTTTATTTGGACCTGCATTTCCTGTTGTGGCTATAGCATAATCGGTTTTAAACAATTTTAAAGCACCCATTGCCATGGCTTCGGCTACTTCTTGAGACACCACCGAGTGCTTTTTAATTAATGCTTCCGGAACATGCAAAACATTTACCTTGGCTTCTGTGGCATAGCTTACCACACTACCTATAAAATAATTTGAAGCACCTGGAATAGCCGTAAAACTTTCAGCTATTTTTCCTCCCGTGCAACTTTCGGCCGTAGCTAAAGTTTTTCCTAAATGAGTTAATTGCTTACCTACTATAGCTTCTAAAGAATCATCGGTTTCAAATCCAGCGAAAATGTCCTGAATTTGTGGCAGTAAGGTTTCAACCTGTTTTTGCATTTCGGTTTTAACCAAATTTTTATCCATAGCTTTTGCCGATAGGCGCAAACGCACACGCCCTAAACCAGGCAAATACGCTAACTTCATGAAATTGGGCAAATTATCTTCCCAGTCTTCAATACGCTCGGCCAATGAGCTTTCACCCAAACCATAGGTTAATAAGGTTGTATGCTTGATAAAAGGAAACTTATAAGCTTTTCGTAATCTTGGAATAACCTCTTGTTCCATTAAGGCTTTCATTTCATAAGGTACGCCAGGCAAGGATATAAAAACCTTATCATTTTTCTCTAACCACATACCTGGCGCACTACCAAACTTATTCATTAGCACCTGTGATTTAGAAGGTACTAAAGCTTGATCGATATTGACTTGCGCCAATGGTTTTTTGATATAAGTCTCCCAGAGATGCTCAATATTTTTTAAAACCACATCACTTTGTACCAAAATATCATCAAAGTATTCAGCTAATGTTCTTTTGGTAATATCATCCTTGGTTGGACCAAGTCCGCCAGTAATGATAATAATATCGGCATTTTCTTCGGCTTCTTTTAAAGATTTTAAAATATGATCCTTATCGTCTTGAACCGAAGTAATTTGATAGACGGAAACCCCAATTTTATTTAGTTGTTTGCTAATATATGCTGAATTGGTATCGACAATCTGACCAATTAGAATTTCATCTCCAATGGTTATGATTTCTGCCTGCATTACAATCCGAAGTCTGCTTTTAGTTCTTCAGTGGCTTTTTCAACAGCCGTTACAACTCTATTCAGCTTTTCGGTTGGATCCATGTCTGTTTTTTCAAACTTCCCCCAATCTTGAACTTCTATAAGATCTTGAAGCACACCTAATTCGAATAAATCTACCGTTGGTTTCATTTTATGGGCAGCTTGATAGGCTGTATAATAGTCTGTATTTGCAACTGCCACTTTTAAGCGTTCTAAATCTTCTGGTACTTCTTCTAAAAATGCAGCGGCTAATGCAGCTATAAAATCCTCGTCATTATCTGCCATTTCGCGTACACGATATAATTTGTAATGTTGTTCCATTTATTTTATTGTTATAGAAAACAGCTCTTTGTCTTCCAAAAATCCTTTTAGTTTATCGTTTGCAACTACCTTGCCAACTCCAGCAGGTGTTCCGGTAAATATAACATCTCCTATCTTTAAAGTAAAATATTTAGAGACATATTCTATGAGCTCATCAATTTTCCAAAGCATGTGGCTTGTATTTCCTTGTTGTACCACTTCATCATTTTTTTGCAATGAAAAATTTAAATTGTTTATATCAGAAAATGCATCTTTAGGCAACCACTTACCTATTACTGCTGCACCATCAAAAGCTTTAGCCTTTTCCCAAGGCAAACCTTTTTCCTTAAGCTTGGCTTGCAAATCACGTGCAGTAAAGTCAATCCCCAAACCTATTTCATTGTAGTACTTGTGTGCAAATTTACGATCGATGTATTTACCTACTCGATTTATTTTCACCAACACCTCAACTTCATGGTGAACATCATGCGAAAAATCTGGAATAAAAAACGGCTGCTTTTTTAATAGTATGGACGTGTCTGGCTTTAAAAACACAACTGGATCGGTTGGTTTTTCGTTTTCCAACTCTTCAATATGCTTGGTGTAATTACGACCGATGCAGATTAATTTCATATTAATTCAACTTATTATTCAAGGCTCTCAACTTAATGGCAGTCAGCACTTTCTTGGTGTATAATGGAAAATCAGCATTGAGTAACCAACCAAAATAACCTGGTTCTTCTTCTAAAATATCTTCAACGCGCTTACCTTTATGCTTCCCAAACGAGAAAAACTCCTCACCCTTTTTATTATAAGTTATAAAACCAGCAAAGTCTGCAAACTTTTTACGGGAGCTGAACTCTGCTAAAAACTTGGAGTTGTTTTCCAATTCTTCGTATTTGGCGACTTGCGCCTTTAGCACTTCGTAAGTTGCACTGGTATCGGCTTCTGCTGTATGAGCATCTTCCAAGGTTTTATCGCAGTAGAATTTATAGGCAGCACTTAAAGTACGTTGTTCCATTTTATGAAAAATAGTCTGAACATCTATAGACAAGCGATTTTTCATATCAAAATCCACATCAGCACGTAACATTTCTTCGGCTAAAAGCGGAATATCAAAACGGTTTGAGTTAAAACCTCCTAAATCAGAATCCTTAATCATGTTGTGAATCTCTTTAGCCAATTCTTTAAAAGTCGGTTCATTGACTACATCTGCATCTGAAATTCCATGAATAGCTGTTACTTCTTTTGGTATGGGTCTCTCTGGATTGACCAACCAGCGTTTGGATTCTTCCTTGCCATCGGGATATACTTTAAGAATGGCAATCTCCACTATACGGTCGGATGTTATGTTGACACCTGTAGTCTCTAAATCGAAAAAACAAATGGGTTTTGATAAATTAAGATTCATTAAAAAATAGTTTTGGCAAAGGTAGTTAGAATAAACAATTCTATCAATTTTCAATAGACATAACATTTATTATTTGTTTTAAATAATATTTACTAATTTTCAATAAAAATTTGCAGCATTTAATAACACACTTCTACTTATGAAAAAGGTTATTTTTCTTCTCTTAACGCTTACTTTATATTCGTGTAATAATGACGATGATAGTAATACAGGCAATTCAATCCATTATATGAAGATTGAATATAAGAATGAACAAACAAATTATATCACTTACTATTATGAGTTTTATTTTGATTCCGAAGGAAAAGTAACCTCATTTCATTTTAGTGGTCTTGATCCTGCAAATGATCCAGACAATAGCTTTGTTAGTACTTACGAATACAACAACGAAGGTAAAGTTATCAAAGAAATTACAGATGGACAGTTATATCAATCTGTTAATTGGACAAATAATATAGCTGAAGTTTATAATCATCTAAACCAAAAAACAGATGAGTTTATTTTTTTCGATGACGGTACTATTGAAAGACATTATGGGCTTAATATAAGCAACGGTAACATTACAAGAAAATACTACTATGATTCCAATCAAAATATTACGCATTTAGAAAACGACACTGAACGTATTCAGGAATATTGGAATTATGATTTAAACAAACAAAACCCAGTTAATTTATTAAAATCTATTGGAATTTTTAGAATGTGGCAACATCCCTATACTAAAAATATTTTCTATTCTAGAAAAGAATTCCCAATTGATGAAGAAGACCACACAATTCCATTAAAAATCCATGAATACGAATATACATTTGATTCTGAAAACAGAGTAAGAACAATGAAAATCACTAACGATATTTACAATTCTATTCAAGAGTTTACTTATCAATAAATGATTGATGAAAAATAAACCTTCCGAATCTATCACATTTACCTGTGGACTACAAATGAAAAACCGCTTTATGTTGGCTCCTCTTACCAACCAACAAAGTCATGAAAACGGTCAACTTTCTGATGATGAATTTAATTGGCTTACTATGCGAGCCCAAGGTGGTTTTGGATTGGTTATGACCTGTGCTTCGCATGTTCAAAAAATAGGAAAAGGATTCCCAGGTCAGTTAGGCATTTTTTCTGATGATTTAATGGAAGGGCATAAAAAGCTAGTCGCCAAAATTAAAAGCTATGGCAGTTTAGCCGTTATACAGTTGCATCATGCTGGAATGCGTTCACCATATGAAGTCATTAAACAAAAAGCGGTTTGTCCTTCGGATAGTGAAAAACATAACGCCAGAGCTTTGACTCTAGATGAAGTCTATCAACTTAAAGACGATTTTATTCAAGCTGCCATTCGTGCTCAAACTTGTGGTTATGATGGTATTGAAGTTCATGGTGCTCATGGTTATATTTTAACGCAGTTTTTAAGTGATACTATAAATAAACGTCAAGACTGCTATGGTGGTTCTCTAGAAAATCGATCTCGTTTACTTTTTGAAATTGTTGATGGCATTCGCAAAGCCTGTGGTAAAGCATTTTTGTTAGGTGTTCGATTATCGCCAGAGCGATTTGGTATGAAATTATCTGAAATAAAAATTATTAGTCAACAATTAATTGACAACTATAACATTGACTTTTTAGACCTTTCACTTTGGGATTGTTTTAAAAAACCTGAAGAGTATCTAGATTCTGATAAATCATTATTACAACATATAACCGATTTGGATTTTAAAAATGTTAAACTAACGGTTGCTGGTAATATTAGAACTGGTGATGATGTGCAAAACGTATTAGATTCTGGAGTAGATTTTGTAACCATAGGTCGTTCTGGTATTTTACATCATGATTTTCCAAAACGTGTTATAGAAAACCTAAACTTCAAACCAATTGAGAATCCAGTTTCGGAAGCCTATTTAAAATCTGAAGGTTTAAGTGACACATTTATTGAATATATGCGCAGATGGAATGGGTTTGTGGAGGACAATAATTGATTAGGAAACTTATTAAAAAAAGCACAATCCTTTGATTGTGCTTTTTATATTGATAAATACCTTCATTTTGCTATTTGGAGCCCCTTTAAGTAAGTGATCTTAACGATACGGTCTTCTATATTGTTATCACATATCGTTTCCAAATCGAAAAAACAAATGGGTTTTGATAAATTAAGATTCATTAAAAAATAGTTTTGGCAAAGGTAGTTAGATTAATGAATTATTGAGGCTTTAGACACAATTAACTATTAACAATTGAAACAGTTTCAAAACTTATTCGTCAAATAATTATAAAAAAATGCAATAGAATTAAATAATTACGTCTTTATAATTGAGAGCTGTAAAAAAGCACAATGAACCAATCAGAAAACAGTAAAAAATTAAATACATTTTTTAATGAAGAGTATTCTTCTCTTAAATCGTATGTAAGCTCAAACATTAAAGCAAGCATTAATAAAGATGCCGAAGATATTATTCAAGATGTAGCATTAAAACTTTTTACTAGTGCCGACAGATACTCACCTATTAATAACGTTGCGGGCTTTGTTTATCGCGCCATAAGAAACAAAATAATAGACGTCATGAGGTCTTCTAAAAAGGTCAAGGTTAATTATGAATCACAAAATGAAACAAGATTAATTGAGCTTGCAAGTTTAATTTACGAGTCACCACCAGATTTATACCCTGAACAATTGAAACAAGAATTAAAAAAAGCAATCATTAATCTTAAGCCAAACTACAAAGATGTTATTATAGCTATTGACTTTGAAGGATATACTTATAAAGAACTAGAACATGAAACTGGCATTCCTATTGGCACATTGATGTCAAGACGACATAGAGCAATTTCACTCTTATACAAAACATTAATAAACAAGCAAGAAACCATTAGTTAAAAAAAACGAATATGTCAAATTACTTTAAACACAAAATGAGAGGCAAGTCTCCAGGAGAAATTGCCGGAATGATAATCTTTGGAATTATATTTATATCTGGATTAGCCATACTGTTTGGCTTTGTAATAATGTGGCTGTGGAATTGGTTAATGCCATTGATTTTTGATTTACCTACATTGACCTATTGGGAAGCTGTTGGTGTTTTTATATTATTTAAAATATTGTTAGGTGGTTGTGGTGGCTTTGGAGGCAAGGACCATAAATCTTCAAAAAAAACAGGTTGTAATGATGATTCGAAAAGTAAATTTTCCAAATGGAAACATTATGACAATTTCTGGAAAGAAGAAGGAAATAAAGCCTATGAAGCTTATTTAGATAAATTAACCAATAAAGATGAAACTAATGATTAGTCCTTTCTACTATAGACACAAAAGCAATATTAAAGTCCATATATTTAAAACAAACATTCAAAGCAGAGGCGATATTACTGTTTTACAAACTTTACTTGACACAAACCCTGAAATTTTAAAATGGTCAATAGACATGGAAGATATCGACAAGGTATTAAGGATTGAAGCAAAAAAAGAATTAGGTGAAATAGAAATTATTGAACAAGTGACCTCCAAGGGTTTTTATTGTGATGTATTGGAATAAGCCTAATGATGTATAATAAAAAAGCACAATCCTAAAATTGTGCTTTTTTTGTTTTATTGAGAGATTCCTGGACAAGCTCGGAATGACAATTTAAATTTCCCTATTAGGATCCCAAGCTTCTAAATAGTCTTTTACCGCTTTTACAAACTGGCCACCTAATGCACCATTAACCACTCTGTGGTCATACGAATGTGACATAAACATACGGTAACGGATGCCAATAAAATCACCTTCCGGTGTTTCTACAACTGCTGGTACTTTTCTAATGGCCCCAAGTGCCAAAATACCAACTTGTGGCTGATTGATAATAGGTGTTCCCATAATACTACCAAATGTTCCCACATTGGTAACGGTATATGTTCCTCCCTGAATATCGTCAGGCTTTAATTGGTTTTGTCTAGCTCTGCCAGCCAAATCGTTAACCTTTTTGGTCATGCCTACCAAGTTTAACTGATCGGCATCCTTGATAACCGGCACAATTAAATTACCATCGGGTAAGGCTGCCGCCATGCCCAAATTGATGTGCTTTTTCTTTATAATGGTATCGCCTTGCACGGAAATGTTCATCATAGGATAGTCACGTAACGCTCTGGCTACGGCTTCCATGAATATAGGTGTAAAGGTTAGGTTCTCACCTTCGCGCTGTGCGAATTCTTTTTTGACTTTATTACGCCAATTCCAGATATTGGTTACATCGGCCTCAATAAAACTTTGTACGTGAGCCGAAGTTTGAACAGACTCTACCATGTGATGCGCAATGAGTTTGCCCATTCGCGTCATTTCAATAATCTCATCATCACCAGAAGCCACAACAGGTGCTGTTTTTGGTTTTTCAGGTTCTTGAGTTGATTGAGACTTATCGACTGCGCTCGAAGTGACAGTAGTTTGTTGACCTCTATTGCCTAAATAAGCAAGAATATCATTTTTAGTTACACGTCCATCCTTACCTGTTCCTGGCATAGCATCCAACTCGCTTTGCGTGATGCCTTCTTTTTTGGCTATATTCTTAACCAGCGGTGAATAAAAGCGATCGCCTGAAGATACGATTGATGTCGCTGTTTCTTGAGCAGCCACCACTGTTTTCTCTACTTCAGCAACAGCGGGAATTTCTGAAACTATTTCAGTTTTTGCTGGTTCAGGTTGTGATGCTGAAGCACTAGATCCGCCTTCGGTTTCAATAACAGCAATGGTTTGCCCTACTTGAACCACATCGTCAACATCAAATAGTTTTTCAACCAATACACCTTCAACCTCACTTGGCACTTCACTATCTACCTTATCGGTTGCGATTTCTAAAACCGCTTCGTCTGCTTCAATAGTTTCACCTACTTCTTTTAACCAAGAAGTAATGGTCGCTTCTGCTACACTCTCTCCCATTTTTGGGAGTTTTAATTCAAATTTTGCCATATCTGTAATGGAACGCTATTTTTTTAAATTATGACTGCAAAATTAATGAAAAATCATCTAATTGATTGCAGTTTTGTTAATTAATTCTTTTCAAACAACACGATTTCACCTCTGCTCTTCGAGCTATTACTTCCTAGTACAAAATTTGCATTATTAGGTAATATTTTGAAGGAAATGGTACGTTGCGTCTTATAATTGTCAATGAGTTCTATAATGGATTTGTAACTGAACGTATGTGCATCAAAAATAATTTCGGTGTAAGGTTTTAAGTCAGGTAAATTTGAAACCACTTCCATAGGTTTATCAGAAAATGACATTAAAAAATTACAAGACCGTTTGGACAACACCAAATAGGCATCAACCCTTTTTTCTTGTTGCTTGGGTTCTGAACGCAACACATAAGCAGCTTTAATACCAAACCAAACTATGGTATTGAACAGCCAGTTACTCTTAAAATGCTTTTTGTAAAAAATCTGCATCGCTCCGTAAAACCGTTTGGCATATTTAACATCCTTTAAAGTACTTTCGCCTTTATAATGGATAATACTTGTTGTACCATTATAATAGTTTTCATAACCTGACTTTAAAACTTTATAGGAAATATCCACATCTTCACCATACATAAAATAGTCTTCGTCAAATCCGCCTACAGCTTCATAAACCGATTTTTTCATAAACATGAAAGCGCCCACAAAAACAGGAACTTCACCAATACCAAATTCTTCAACTTGATTGGCGTAATAGTCGTACGGATTACCCAACAACTTTTTTAGAGCCACTTTTGGTTTTGGGATATTACGCTTACTTTCTGGCAAAAAATGACCTGTTCCATCTATCAATCGACAACCTACAATTCCTGGATTATCTAGCTGCTTAATAAACTGTAATAACGTGGAAAAAGTATTTTCAGCCACAACCGTATCAGGATTTAAAATACAGACATATTCGCCTTTAGCATGGGCAACACCTAAATTATTCCCTTTTGAAAACCCATCATTGTTTTTGTTTTCAATTAAAACAACTTCTGGAAACTGTGTCTTTACCATTTGGCAACTTGCATCGGACGAATTATTATCCACAACTATAATCTCGGCATCCAAATCAATAATAGCAGCTTCCACACTTTTTAGGCACAACTCCAAAAAGTAGCGCACGTTATAGTTTAGTATGACAACTGATAGTTTCAAATGATACAATTAAGATTTTAGGGAGGCTTCAAAAGGAATACGGTTAATAATACTTCTACCCAAAGTCACCTCATCGGTATATTCCAGTTCGTTACCAACTGAAATACCTCTAGCTATAGTAGATGTCACAACATTGTAATCTTGAATCTGCCTGTAAATATAGAAGTTTGTGGTATCGCCTTCCATGGTAGAGCCTAAAGCAAAAATGAGTTCTTTAACTTTACCTGACTTTACTTTTTCAACCAGTGTTTCAATATTCAAATCATTGGGCCCAATACCATCCATTGGTGAAATTTTTCCGCCCAATACATGATAGAGTCCGCGAAATGAACTGGTATTTTCAATAGCCATAACATCGCGAATGTCCTCAACTACGCAAATAATCTCTTCGGTTCGATACGGATTTGAACAAATTTCGCAAACCGCAGTGTCGCTAATATTGTGGCAGCTTTTACATAAATTAATTTCCGAGCGCATAGCTTTTAAGGCGTCAGACAATTGGTTGGTTTGGCTTTCGGGCTGCCTTAACAAATGCAACACCAAACGCAAAGCCGTTCGTTTACCAATTCCTGGTAATTGTGACATTTCGTTCACGGCACGCTCTAGTAATTTTGATGAAAATTCCATTGCTGCGAATTTACGATTTTACATTTAAGAATTGTATATACAATGGTAATTTGTATTTTGGCTCTACAATAATTTTTTATGAATCCAACGCAAATCATTTTACTCATTGCTGCCTACTTTGGCTTACTGATACTGATATCGTTTTTTACAGGAAAAAAATCTGGAAATGATGCTTTTTTTAAAGGCAATAGGCAATCACCTTGGTATGTGGTAGCCTTCGGTATGATTGGTGCCTCTCTATCTGGGGTGACCTTTATTTCTGTTCCGGGTTGGATTGAAGCCTCGCAGTTTAGTTATATGCAAGTAGTATTGGGCTACATTGTAGGTTATTTGGTTATCGGATTGGTGTTATTGCCTTTATATTACAGATTGAATTTAACATCTATTTATACCTATTTAGAAACTCGATTTGGTAATTATTCTTATAAAACTGGTGCTTCCTTTTTTCTTATATCGCGTGTAATTGGAGCCAGTTTCAGGCTATACTTAGTTGCCAACGTATTACAAATTATTCTATTTGATGAATTAGGCATAGAATTCTGGCAAACAGTCACTATTACTGTACTTTTAATTTGGTTGTACACGTTCAAGTCGGGCATAAAAACCATTGTTTGGACCGATACTTTACAGACGCTCTTTATGCTGATTGCGGTTGGAGTTACCATATACTTTGTGAGTGCTGAATTAGGTTTAAATGGAAGTAATATTTTTAGCTATGTATTGGATAGTGATTTGAGTAAAACCTTCTTTTTCGATGATTTTAAATCTGGAAATTATTTTTGGAAACAATTTATTTCTGGTGCTTTTATAGCTATTGTCATGACAGGTTTAGACCAAGATATGATGCAAAAAAACCTAACCTGCAGAACATTGAAAGATGCACAAAAAAATATGTTCTGGTTTACTATTGTATTGACTATTGTTAATTTTGTATTCTTGAGTTTAGGCTTGCTTTTAACGGTTTATGCACAACAAAATGGTATTGATGCCCATAAGGATGACCTATTTCCTATTTTGGCTAAAAAACATTTAGGCATTGGTGTTTTCGTGTTTTTCTTATTGGGATTAATAGCTGCAGCCTACAGTAGTGCAGATTCGGCCTTAACCTCTTTAACGACATCGTTTAGTATTGATATTTTGGATATTGAAAAGAAACATAACCCTGAAAAACAAGTACGTATTAGAAAACGCATTCATGTACTCATTTCACTTATTTTAATTCTCGTAATCATTGCATTTAAATACATTATTAAAGATGCCAGTGTTATTGCCAAGCTTTTTGTGTTTGCAGGTTATACCTATGGCCCACTATTAGGTCTATATGCTTATGGTTTGTTTACCAAATGGCATGTAAAGGACAAACTAGTTCCGGTAATAGCCATACTGTCGCCTGTCCTTTCCTATATTATTAGTGTTAATAGCTTGAAATGGTTTGGGTTTGAATTTGGTTTCTTTATCTTGATACTGAACGGATTCCTAACCTTTTTAGGTTTAATATTGATTCGTAGACAACAACACTAACGTACAAGCCACTTCAAAATTAACATTGTTTTCTCGCAATAATGTATAAAATGCTGGGTTTTCAGTTCCTGGGTTGAAAATGACACGCTTTGGCTTCAAGCTTATTATATAGTCGTAGTAAGCTTCTTGACGTTTAGGATTTAAATACAAAGTAACAGTATCTATATTATTATAGTTTATTAATTCCGTGTCTATTGTTACTCCAGAAACGTCTCCAGATTTCATTCCAAAAGCAACAACTTTGTGCTTATTTGCCACCAATCGCTGAATGGCATAATGAGAATATCTGTTAGGTTTTAAAGATGCGCCAAATACTAGTGTTTTCCTGCTCATGTGTTAAAGTGTTGTTAAGTAATGTTAAAAAGAGTAACAAGCTGTAAAAATAGACGTCTGTAATAATAATAACAAAAATAAACATCAATCAAAAGACAACCAATCAAATGAAAAAGCTATTAACAGTATGCTTGTTATTATTAACTCTATTCTCGCAAGCTCAAACTTCTGTAAGCAACGTTCCCATTCTTGTTAAAGGAAGCATTACAGGTACAGTAATAGACGCTACTTTAAACCAACCCTTACCCTATGTTACTGTTATTTTAAAAAGTGAAGCTGGTGAAACAATTAATGGTACAATAACTGATAACGAAGGTAAATTTTATATTCAAAAAATACCTGGCGGAAAATATAGTGTAACCATTCAATTTATAGGTTACAAAACAATAGACCAATCCATATCAATTGACCAAGACCATAAAGATATTGATTTAGGCACTTTAACCCTTGAAGAAGAAGCTACAGGGTTAGATGAAGTAACCATTGTAGCCGAAGTATCAACAATTCAACAAAAAGTAGATAGAAAAGTGGTTAATGTTGGTAAAGACTTAACAACCGCTGGAGCAACAGCTTCTGATATTATGAACAATATTCCTTCGGTTAGTGTAGACCAACAAACCGGAAACATTAGCTTGCGTGGTAATGAAAATGTGCGTGTAATGGTAGATGGCACATTATCTAATGTCCCTATAGCGCAATTACTTCGTCAAATACCTTCTACATCAATCAAGCAAATAGAACTCATAACAAATCCTTCGGCAAAATATAACCCTGAAGGTATGAGTGGTATTATTAACATAATTCTTTATAAAAACACCAACATTGGGTTTAACGGAAATGTAAATTTTGGTCTTACCAAAGAAATTAACGCGCGTTTTAATAGCTCTATTGACATGAACTATCGTAATGGCAAAATAAATCTATTTGGGAATTACGGCAATAACGTTGGGTCTAATAATAGCTATGGAAACATTTATAGACCTGACAATACCTCCAATCAGATATTCAATACAGATAGAAACGGTAAATCGCATTTGTTTAAAGTAGGGTTAGACTATTATTTAAACGACAACAACACCATTTCCTTTTTTACCAATCAAAATGTTTTTGATGGAAAAAATGATGGCACGACAGATGTGGTTTATGACAATGGCCCAACCGAACGTCAATTGTTCAACAACACTATTGACAACATTTCTTCACAATATAATTTAGCCTACAAACATGACTTTAAAAAAGAAGGTGAAAAGCTGGATATTGAAATTGATTACAGTGATTTTAATCAAGAAGAAGATGCTAACTTCGATTTTATTAACATCGCCTTCCCGCCAAACTATGAAGATTATGTAAACACAGATCGTGCCCAAACCATCGTAAATGTTGATTATGTTAACCCTCTAAACGACGAAACTAAACTGGAAGCAGGACTTGAAGCCCGACTTTATGATACTACAGTTAATTATAAATCAACAGGGCTTTCTCCAAACCCTGATCAAGACGATATTCCTAACAATGGGGATGAGTTTAGACCAACACCTTCAACATATTTCGATTATAAAAGAGATATTTACTCGGCTTATGTTACTTATGGAAAATCAAAGGAAAAATGGAGTTATCAATTAGGTGTAAGAGCAGAAACAGTAACTGTAGATGCTATTGCTACTAATTTTTTAGAAAATGAAACAGAGATTAATCCATTTGAAAACGATTATATACAATTTTACCCATCTGCCTTTTTAACCTACACTCCTAGTGATAAGAACACCTATCAATTAAGTTACAGCAGACGTGTAGATAGGCCAGGTGTTGGGCAAGTTAACCCTATACGAGAGTGGAGCACACCTTTGTTATCCAATGTTGGAAATCCTGAATTGGAGCCACAGTTCACTAACTCTATTGAAGCTAATTACATTCGTAACCTTGAAAAAGGATCAATTACTGCTGGAGTTTTTTACAGATTAATTGAGGATGAGATTAATAGAGCCGTTTTTGTTGACCGATTAGATTTCAACAAATACATTTTAACTTTTGAAAATTTCGATAACACTTCAGCCTATGGTGTAGAACTATCTAGTAATTACAGACCAACGAAATGGTGGAATTTTAACACCAGTTTCGATTTGTATTACAGACAGCAAAAAGGATTTACCGAGCGTGTAATTGCACCCCCTGGTGTAGACCCTACAGAAGATGACATTATAGTTGATCAAGTTACCGCAGATAATATTATTTGGAATTTTAGAATATTCAACAACTTTAAAGTGGTTAAAAATTTGGACCTATCACTTTTTGCCATGTATAGGGGTGAAGAGGAAGGTATTCAATTTACCAGAAAGCCTATGTACTTCGTAAATACAGGAATCAGATATAGCTTCTTGGAAGACAACAGAGCTACAGTAAGTTTTAACTACAACGATATTTTTAACACCATGGCTTTTGAATTTGAAGGCGAAAATCCAGTACCATCTGTTGGCGGATTTAATTGGGAAAGCAATACATGGAATATAAACATTTCTTATCGTTTTGGAGGAAATAAATATAGAGCGCTTCAACGCAAAAACCGTGACAACAACGAAAAGTCAGGTAGTGGCGGATTTATGTAAAATATATTTAATAGCCTAACATAATAGTTGATGGTTAGTGTTAATGTTTTGGTTATTAAATTAGAAAACCCAGGGTGTCACTGCCTTGGGTTTTTACTTGCCAAGTGTTAAATCATCGTTAAATACAGTTCTATATGAAATAAAAATAGACTTTTTACGTCTATATAAATAAGTGATAAGTTTTTAAGTAATATAACTGTAAAACTTCTTACGGTTAGTGTTAGTTAAAATTGGTTAATAGCGAAAAAACCCGAAGCAGTCTTGCCTCGGGTTTTTTTTATTTATATTCATGCATTTCAAGAATTTATTACCATTTAATAATCACACTACCCCAAGTAAAGCCACTTCCAAAAGCAGCCAGAACAACCGTATCTCCTTTCTTAATCTTGCCTTGTTCCCAAGCTTCGGTTAAAGCAATTGGAATGGAAGCTGCTGTGGTATTTCCATACTTCTGAATATTATTGAACACTTGATCGTCATTCAATTTAAATTTCTTTTGAATAAACTGTGCGATTCGCAAGTTAGCCTGATGCGGTATCAACATATCAATATCATCGACTTGAAGTTTGTTTGTAATAAGTCCTTCCATAATTACTTCACTAAAACGAACTACAGCATTTTTAAATACAAACTGCCCATTCATATAAGGGAAATAGCTTTCATCATTAGGGTCGTTTTCAGCCAATATATCATTTACCCAACGTTTACCCATTCCAGGAGCTACCAACACCAATTCTTCGGCATGCTCTCCTTGCGAATGCAAGTGTGTAGATAAAATACCTTTAGATGTATTTTCTTCACGGGTTAACACAGCTGCTCCAGCACCATCTCCAAAAATTACTGTCACACCTCTTCCACGTGTTGTTTTGTCTAACCCATGAGAATGTAATTCACTACCTATTACTAGCACATTCTTATACATTCCTGTTTTAATAAAATTGTCGGCAACAGATAAGCCGTATACAAAACCTGAGCATTGATTTCTGACATCCAATGCTCCTACAGTTTTAATATCCAAAGCATGCTGAACTTGAACGCCAGGACCTGGGAAATACATATCAGGACTTAAAGTGGCAAATACTATAAAATCTATATCATCTTTGTCAATTCCAGCACGCTCGATAGCAATTTTGGCAGCCTTCACTCCCATAGTTGCTGTAGTATCGCCAGAATTTGGTTTTACCCAACGACGCTCTTTTATTCCTGTTCGTTCTTGAATCCATTCGTCATTTGTGTCCATCATTTTTGACAGATCATCGTTCGTAACCACATTGTCAGGAACATAATATCCTAACCCAATTATCTTTGAATTATACATATATTAAGTTTAAAGTAAGTCACGCAATTTAACTATTTACGGTCTAATTGATTTCAAATGGCAATTGTAATCGTTATGCGTGCATAATAAATGAGATTTAGGTTTTCTTAACTTTTTTTCGTTTGCTTTTTAAGTATCTTTAAGGTTCTAATTAAAATTCCATTATCATGAAGCGTATTTTTACACTCTGTTTATTTCTTTGTTTTTCCTTTGGTTTTTCACAAGAAAACCTAAACTATCAAAAACCGCATCAAAACATTCTAGAATTGGCCGAAGCTCCTCTAGCTCCAAGTATACGTATGGATAGTAAAGGTGAAAACATCGTGTTTTTATACCGAAGTAATTACAAAACCATTGAAGAGCTTTCAGAAACCGAGTTGCGTTTAGGAGGCTTGCGAATTAATCCTGTTACCAATATCGGTAGTAGAACACGTTACTATACCGATGTAAAAGTTAGAAATGGTAAAAGTGGAAATCCTAAAAGTATTTCTGGTATACCAGAAAATGGTCGATTTGCTAATTTTTCGTGGTCTCCCAACCAAGAATTTATGACATTTACTAATACCGTATCCAATGGTGCCGAACTATGGCTTTTAGATGTAATAAATGCTTCTGCAAAAAAAATAACCAATGCCAACTTAAATGCCAATATGGGAAATCCCGTGACCTGGTTTAAAGACAGTAATGCCATGTTGGTTAAAATGCTTCCTGAAAACAGAAAACCATTAATCAACACCAAAGAAGCTGTTCCAACTGGGCCAACCATCTCTGTAAGTGAAGCCGGTGTAAAAGCTCAAAACAGAACCTATCAAGATTTACTTAAAAACAAAAATGACGAGCATAATTTTGAGCAATTAGCTCAATCGGTTATCTACAAAGTTAATTTAGATGGCTCTAAAACCGTATGGAAGGAAAGCAACATGTATCGTGGTTTATCTTTTTCTCCTAATGGTGAATACATTATGATAACAACTATAAAAAAACCGTTTTCCTATTTAGTTCCTTATTATAGATTTCCATCCGCTTCAACCATTTATAGAAGTAATGGTGATAAGGTTAAAACTGTTCTAGAGGTCCCTTTGATTGAAGATTTGCCAAAAGGCTTTATGGCAGAGCGCAAAGGTAAACGAAATTTTACCTGGCGTGATGACAAACCAGCTACATTAGTTTGGGCAGAGGTTTTAGATGGTGGCGACCCTGCCAACGAAGTTCCTTATCGCGATGAAGTATTCCAGCAAGATGCGCCATTTGATGGGCCAGCAAAATCCATTTTAAAAACCAAAGATAGGTTTAGCGGAATTATTTGGGGAAATGACAATACAGCTGTGGCTTACGATTATTGGTGGAATACCAGAAATTCCAGAACCTACGTTTTTAACCCATCTAAATCAGATGAGGCTAAAATTTTATTTGATAGAAATTATCAAGACCGATATAGCGATCCAGGTAGTTTTGTCACCTCTAAAAACGCATTTAACGAGTATGTTTTAGAATTGGATGGTAACAAAGCCTATTTAATCGGTGACGGTTACAGTAAAGAAGGTAAGTTTCCTTTTGTAGATGAATTGAATCTCGAAACCCAAAAAACCAATCGCTTATATCAATCGCAACTTACCGATAAGGTTGAAGATATCTCAAGTGCTCTAGATGCGAAAAAAGGTGAATTTGTGGTTCGTATAGAATCGAAAAACGAATACCCCAACTATTACATTAGAAACATTAAAAAACGTATCGGATTAATTCCTTTAACGCAATTTGAAAATCCGTTTAAAAGCATTCAAGATGTTGAAAAGCAAGTAATAAACTACAAACGTGATGATGGTTTAGACTTAAGCGCCACTTTGTATTTACCAACCAATTACGAGGTAGGCAAAAAGTACCCGATGATTATGTGGGCTTATCCACGTGAGTATAAAGACAAAAATAGTGCTGGTCAGAATACTTCAAGCTCTAATGAGTTCACCTATCCATATTACGGCTCTCCCATTTACTGGGTAACACGTGGTTATGTAGTGTTGGATGATGCCTCATTTCCGATAGTAGGTGAAGGTGACGAAGAGCCAAATGATAGCTTTATTAAGCAATTGGTTGCCAATGGTAAAGCTGCTATTGATGCTGTTGATGATATGGGCTATATAGACCGCGACCGCGTTGCTGTTGGCGGACATAGTTACGGTGCTTTTATGACTGCCAATTTATTATCACATTCCAATTTATTTGCTGCAGGTATTGCTAGAAGCGGTGCCTACAACAGAACATTAACGCCTTTTGGTTTTCAAAGTGAAGAACGCAGCTATTGGGAAGCTCCCGAGATTTATTACAACATGTCACCGTTTATGCATGCCGACACTATGAAAACACCTTTATTATTAATTCATGGTGAAGCCGATAATAATTCAGGGACCTACCCTTTGCAAAGCGAGCGCTATTTTAACGCCTTAAAAGGTTTAGGTGCTCCAGTACGTTTGGTTATGCTGCCAAAAGAAAGTCATGGTTATGCAGCCAAAGAATCCATCATGCATATGCTTTGGGAACAAGACCAATGGTTGGAAAAACACGTAAAAAACAAAGCGGAAGTCAAAACCCCAGAAGAAACTATAAAGAATTAAGTTCTGTATTTTACTTTATTGAAGCATCATTCTATTGAATGGTGCTTTTTTTTACTCAAAATGTCAGTTTGTCACATTTTTTGTCTTGGTACTTTTTTTGTCTATTACCTGTCAGAGTAATAAACACAATTAAAATAGATATATCATGACAAAAGGAAATATTAATGTTTCGGTAGAAAACATCTTCCCACTCATTAAAAAATTCTTATACAGCGACCACGAAATCTTTTTACGTGAGTTAATAAGTAATGCTACAGATGCCACGCTTAAATTAAAGCACCTAACCAGTATTGGTGAAGCTAAAGTAGACTATGGCAATCCACAAATTGAAGTTAAAATTGATAAAGAAGGTAAAAAACTTCATATAATTGACCAAGGTATTGGTATGACAGCTGAAGAGGTTGAAAAATACATCAACCAAGTTGCTTTTTCAGGTGCTGAAGAATTCTTGGATAAATATAAAGATGCTGCTAAAGATTCTGGCATCATAGGCCATTTTGGTCTTGGTTTCTACTCTGCTTTTATGGTAGCAGACAAAGTAGAAATCATCACAAAATCATACAAAGACGAACCAGCTGCGCATTGGACTTGTGATGGATCTCCAGAATTCACATTAGAGCCTGCTAATAAAACAGATCGTGGCACAGAGATTATTCTTCATATTACTGAAGATGATAAAGAGTTTTTAGAAGAATCTCGTATTCGTGAACTGTTGGTAAAGTACAATAAGTTTATGCCTGTACCAATTAAATTTGGAACCAAAGAAATAAACGATCCCGATTTTACGCCTAAAACGACTAAAGATAAGGATGGTAAAGAAACTACTGAACCTCATAAACAAATTACAGTTGATAACATTATCAACAATCCAAATCCCGCTTGGACCAAACAACCCACGGACTTAAAAGATGAGGATTACAATAATTTCTACCGCGAACTGTACCCTATGCAGTTTGAAGAGCCATTATTCCATATTCACTTAAATGTTGATTATCCGTTCAATTTAACTGGGATTTTATATTTCCCTAAAATGACGAACGATTTAAATATTCAACGCGATAAAATCCAATTGTATCAAAATCAGGTTTTTGTAACCGACAATGTTGAAGGTATCGTTCCAGAATTCCTAACCATGTTACGTGGTGTGATTGATTCGCCAGATATTCCATTAAATGTATCACGAAGCTATTTACAAGCCGATGGTGCTGTAAAGAAAATTTCGTCTTACATCACTCGTAAAGTGGCCGATAAGTTAAAATCATTGTTCAATAACAATCGTGAAGATTTCGAAAAGAAATGGGACGACATTAAAATTGTGATTGAATACGGAATGCTTTCAGAAGAAAAATTCTTTGAAAAAGCCGATGCTTTTGCCTTATACCCAACAATTGATGGCAAATACTACACTTATGACGAATTATACAATGCCATTAAAGCGAAACAAACAGATAAAGATGATAAATTAGTCATCCTTTATGCTTCTGATACCGATGCACAACACAGTTACATTGAAGCTGCTAAAGCCAAAGGTTATGAAGTATTGTTATTAGATTCTCCTATTGTTTCGCACTTAATGCAAAAATTGGAAGGTAGTAAGGAGAATATATCATTCGCTCGTGTAGATGCTGATCATATTGATAATTTAATCAAAAAAGATGATACCAAAATTTCAAAATTATCTGATGATGAAAAGAAACAATTGGATGAATTATTGAAAGAAGTCATTCCTTCTGAAAAATTCATGGTGCAATTGGAAACCATGGATAGTGATGCCGCACCATTTATGATTACGCAACCAGAATTTATGCGTCGTATGAAAGAAATGCAGCAAACTGGTGGAGGCGGTATGTTTGGTATGGGCAATATGCCAGAAATGTACAACTTGGTTGTGAACACCAATTCAGAATTGGTTGGTGAAATATTAAATACCAAAACCAAGAAAAAACAAGAGCGTTTAATTAACCAAAGTTTAGATTTAGCAAGATTAAGCCAAGGACTTCTTAAGGGTGAAGAGTTAACAAATTTCATTAAGAGAAGCTATGATATGATTAAGTAACTATCTAATTATATAATAAATAAAAAAACCACTTCATGATGAAGTGGTTTTTTTATTTAAAAAGTGTAAATAATCACTTTGTTTTACTGAATTAGCATGATAAAAATCATAGGAGGGTAAAAGGGTCATATCTAATTTTGTAGTAATCTAACCTTGTAATATTATTTGCAGGTTTTATTTTAAAATGCTGCAAGCATTACATAAAAATAAAAGATTATGAAGATAATTATATCAAGATTTTGGCTAGTTCTTTTTTCAACAACATTATTTGCTCAAACTGGACATATTATGCAAGGTGCAGGGGCCATTAATATGTCTATGGGTGGTGCAGCCACAGGACAACCTATAGATATTTCTGGAGCTCTACAATGGAATCCAGCAGCAATTTCAACATTTGAAAATACTGAAATAAAATTTGATCTTGGGTTATTCTTTTCAAGTCCAGTACTATATTCAACTGTACCCGAATTTGACAACACAGGACAACCCACTGGAAATTTTTTATCTGGTAGCACTAAAGACGATAGAGGTATTTCACCCTTACCATCATTAGCTTTTGTATGGAGTAAAGCAGATAGCAAGCATACCTTTGGAGCATCAGCTATAGGTATAAGTGGATTTGGCGTGACATTCCCAGAAAATATGGGTAACCCAATAAATATGCCACAAAATATGGGAGGGTTTGGTAGAATTGAATCAGACTATATGCTATTACAAGTTGGTTTGACTTGGGCATATGAACTATCAGATAAATTTTCAATAGGATTAGAGCCTACATTCAATTATGCTACATTAGAACTCATGCCTAATCCTACTGCAAATCCAAATGCTTCAGGTTATCCGTCAACAGATAAAGCATCAGCAATAGGTTTTGGTGGGCAAATTGGATTATTCTATCAATCCTTAACTGGATTTAAAGCAGGTATTTCTTATAAAACACCTCAAATATTTAACGATTTCGAGTTTGATAATACCTATTTAGATGGAACTAAAACGACGACTGAATTTAATATGGGCTATCCTGCTATTTATTCTATAGGTCTAGGATATTCCGTTTCAGACTTTGATGTTGCTTTAGATTACAGATTAGTAGATTATAAAAACACCGATGGATTTAGTGAAACAGGATGGACAGACACAGCATCTGTTAGAGGTTTTGGCTGGGAAAATGTAAACATAGTATCAGCAGGTATTCAATACAAGGGTATTAGCAAACTGCCTTTAAGAGTAGGTTATACTTATAGCTCAAATCCAATTAATTCAGACGTAACATTTTTTAATATTCCAGCAACTGCAATTATTAAAAATGCTTTTCAGTTTGGCTTTAGTTATTTAATAAATGACAAATTTTCACTAGATGCTGTGTATCATCATGGTGATAGTAATGGCAAAACCTCTGGACAAGTACTAAACCCAATGCTAGTTGAAGCCTATCCTCCATATGGTGCTTTACCGGGAAGCAATGTGTCCTACGATATGACAACTGATTTAATTATGGTAGGAATAAGCTATAAGTTTAACAGTAAAACTGAAGTAAAAACAGACTAAGCAAAACTGTGAAATGAATAAAACACAGAAGTAAAGGCATCTAGGTTCAGGTGCCTTTTTCATTGGCAATAAATTTTATTAATTCTATAACAATAACCTCCAAAAACAAGGTGTTATTTTTATTATGTATCTTAGCTTTACTAACAATTACATTTCTGGCAACCAACAATTTTTAAAAAAAATATTAACTATTTATTTAAAAGAATGCCTTATGAAAAAATTAAATGTAATCTTATTATTAACTGCGTTTTTAGCTTTCACGTTTGTGCAAGCTCAAGAAGAAACTGAAAAAAAAGAATCTAAATTTAGTGTTATGGCCTTTGGTGGCATTGGTTATGGTATTATGGATAGTGATTCCCAACCCAACTATAATGTCAATGCCAATTCAGCCGAACTGGTATTGAATTATAAAATTAGTGATAACATTGGTCTAGCCACTGGAGGAGCCTATACTAGTTTAACTAGTAATGCTTTTAATTATGCTGGAAACTTTTATCACGAACGAATCCTAATCAAAATCCCACTTCTTGTAACATTTAATTGCTTTGTAGCTGATAATTTTAAATTTATTGCGCATTTAGGTCCTTATGCACAAACCATTTACAAAGATGAATACACTTACAGCAATTTTAGGGTTGACGATGTTTATGAAGGTTGGAATTTTGGTTTTCAATTAGGTCTTGGCTTTCTGTATGATTTCGACAACTGTTTTAGTGCCGGTATAAATTATAGCGGCCAATCTGATTTTTCAAAATTTGAAACCAACACTAGTCAAGTTATTAATGATGAGCAAAAAGTAAAAAACCTAAATACTATAGGTCTTATATTTATATTAGACTTTTAAAATTTAAAAAGGCATCTAAATTTAGATGCCTTTTTTATTTCATTTACCATTCTTTATGATATGGATAAACAAAGTTTAATTTCACATATCTTTGTTGTAAATACTAATTCATGTCATTTAAAGACTTACAACTAATCAATCCGCTTTTAAAATCAATTGAAGAGCAAGGTTATTCGCAGCCTACTAAAGTTCAGCAGAAGGCCATACCAAAAGTATTAGAGAAAAAAGATGTTATTGTAACTGCCCAAACAGGTACTGGTAAAACAGCTGCTTATGCATTACCCATATTACAGCATTTATTCAAAAAACAAGATGCTCCCAAAGGCGGCAAAGTTATTAAAGCTTTAATTGTGAGTCCCACAAGAGAATTAGCGCTACAAATTGGCAATAATTTTAAAGCCTATGGTAGGCATACCAATTTAAGAACAACAGTTATTTTTGGTGGTATTTCAGACAAACCTCAAATAGATGTTTTAACAAAAGGTGTTGATATACTCGTGGCAACTCCAGGTAGATTGATTGATTTACAAAAACAAGGCTTTGTAGATTTAGATCAGGTAGAAATACTGGTTTTGGATGAAGCAGATTTAATGTTGGACATGGGTTTTATTGATGATGTTAGAACAATTGAAACTCTTTGTCCTAAAAACAAACAAATACTTTTGTTTTCGGCCACTATGCCTTTTAAGGTAGAGCAATTAGCAAATTCTATTTTAAAATCACCTAAACGTATTGAAATTTCTTCTACTTCAACAACAGCAATAACAGTAGATCAATACTTATATTATGTACCAAAGCGCAATAAAATAGAATTGTGCCTGCACCTACTTCGAAATACCATAACAGGTAACATTCTCATTTTTAGACGTACAAAATTTGGTGTTAATAAATTAGAAACAACGCTCGTTAAAAACGGTTACAAAGTAGATACCATACATGGCGATAAATCACAAACAGATAGACAGGAAGCACTAAAAAAGTTTAAAAATGGTGTTGTTGATATTTTAATAGCCACAGATGTAGCTGCTAGAGGTATTGATATTAGCGAATTGGATATAGTTATAAATTTTGATATGCCCAACATTCCTGAAACCTATGTTCATAGAATTGGAAGAACAGGCCGTGCAGGACAAAACGGAATAGCCTATTCGCTATGTTCCGCGGACGAAAAAAATTATATTAAAACCATTCAGCAATTTATTCAACAAGAAATTCCTATTGAAGAAAACCACCCCTATCCTTTAGATCCAAAAGCAAAAGCTATTGTTCACAAATCAAAAGAATCAAAAAGCAAGCATAAAAAAGGCCGTAAAAGCAAAGCTTCAAAAAAGAAAAAAAGACGTTGGTATTAACTGTTAAACCTGAAAACGTTTATCAAAAAGATGCTTCAAAACTGGTATTTGCACACAAAGCATAATACCGAATAATCCTATAGCGTAAATTAGTGTTTTAGATAACGATATAGATGAAAACGCGTTAGCCATTTTATTATTGGTTAGGGCATTAAAGTCTATACTATTTAACCAACTCGTGTCAGAATCATTACTATTTAATGCTAAAAACACGGTTGTTAAAACCAAAACTAGTGACAAAACTGCCCAAGCGGGTTTAGAAATAAGCGGCCTATAACGCGTTGCTCTGCTAGCTTCCAACTCTTGTATTTCTTGCATTATTGATGCTGTAAAGTTTGAAGATGGTTTTTCCACCTCCGCTACACTCATCAACTTATCTGTAGTTTCTTCTAACTTTTTATTTAAGTGCTTTTCCATAAACTTCAATAATTTCAGGTTCTAATTGTTGCATAAAAATTGAACCTAGTTTCTTTCTACTTCTAAACAGCTTAACTTTTACATTGTTAGCTGTTAAACCAGTTATTTTAGATATATCATCCAAAGATTGTTCTTCAAAATAATATAGTGTCATTAAAAAGCTATCTTCACTAGGTAACAATTCTAAACATCTTTTTATAGCCCCCTTTTTTTCTTCACGCTCCATGGATTCCAAAGCATTGTCCAATGTTTTTATGTGATGCTCTGTAAACTCATCTATAGCAACTGTATTCTGCTGCCTTTTATTTTTCTTTAATCGGTCTAAACACGTATTATATGTCACGCGATAAATCCAAGTAGAAAACTTTGAATCGCCTTTAAACTTTTTAAGCGATTTATAAACTTTTATAAACGCATCTTGCGAAACCTCTTCTGCCTCCTCCTTGTTTTTCAACATACGCAATGCCAATGTAAACACCAAGTCTTTATAACGTTCCACCAATACAGCAAAGGCATTCGCGTCTCCAGCTATCACATTTTCTATGATTATGTTATCGTCGTTGGTGGTCATTTGGTTTTTAGACGACACAGTTTGCTCCTGGGTTACAGAGAAAAATGAAAAAAAATGTGAAAAAGTTGTAACCATAATTATAAAGGTGTCGTCATAAGCAATGAACACATTAAAAATAATCAATTAAAAACAAACAATTATGGGATCAGAACTAATAATCATACCAATCATTTTCGGTGCAATATTTGGTGTTTTCTACTTGTATTTTTCAACACGAAACAAAGAACGTTTAGCACTAATAGAAAAAGGGGCAGACGCAAGTATTTTTATGAAAGGCAAGCAACAAACCGCTCCGATTTGGAAAGTACTAATTTTAAATGTAGCCCTTTTACTTATGGGTATTGGATTAGGTGTATTTATAGCGTCAATATTATACAATTATACTACTTTAGGTGAGGACGTGTACCCAGCTACAGTTTTCTTTACGGCTGGTGTAGGCCTATTTATAGGTTTTAACTTAACCAAAAATTTAGATAAAGAATAACCAACCACAATTTACAACACTTCTTTTAGCCGTAGTTATTTTAATTACGGCTTTTTTTGTTTGTTAATTGAAATCTTTATTGATTATCTTTAGCATCCTAAACAGCAAAATCAACTACAATGAGGACTTTCTTATTAATCTTATGCATGGCACTTACAGTAATTTCATGTAAAGAAGATTCTAAAAATATGGAGACAACTGCTAAATCCAACGAGCCAAACGAAGCATTTAAAATTATGCTAGACACGTATTACGAAGATGGATTGAAACTTAACCCTGTTAGAGCAACTTTTTCTGGAGACAATCGCTACAATGATCAGTACCCTAACTCTTTATCTGAAGACTATAAATCTAAAACCAAAGCCTACTATACAAAATATGCCAGTTTATTAGAAGAGTTTCCTGACAGTACGTTATCAAAAACCGAACAAATGTCTAAAGCTGTATTAAAATGGGAATGCGATATAGCTTTAGAAGGTTTTAATTATATGCATCGCGACTATATGCCAATAGACCAAATGTGGTCTCCACACCTATCTGTTGGGCAATTAGCCAGTGGTGCTGGTGCTCAACCTTTTAAAACAGTAGAAGATTATCACAATTGGTTGAAACGTTTGGATGGCTACATTGCTTGGTTGCGTTCGGCTAAAGAAAAAATGGCTGAAGGTTCCGAAAAGGGTTATGTATTACCAGAATCATTAATAGTAAAAGTATTACCACAGCTGGAATCTGCCACCATAGAAGACTTGGAACAACATTTATTCTATAAGCCTATATTAAATATGCCTGAATCGTTTAGCGATGAAGATAAAGCTGAAATAACACAAGCCTATACCAAAAAAATCTCTGAAAACCTTATTCCTGCCTACAATGATATATACCAATTCATGAAAACTGACTATCTCAATTTAGGACGGGAAAGTTCAGGAATTAGCAGTACACCCCAAGGTGAAGATTTTTATAATCATATGATAAAACGCTTTACCACAACAAACATGACAGCAGACGAAATCCATAATCTTGGATTGAGCGAAGTTGAACGTATTTCTGCCGAAATGGAAAAAGTAAAAACCCAAGTTGGTTTTGAAGGCGACTTAAAAGCATTTTTCAATTTTGTACGTAACAACAAAGAGTTAATGCCATTTAATGACCCACAACAGGTAATTGATAATTTTAATACCATTCATGAAACCATGAAGCCCCAAATTGAAAAACTTTTCGATTTAAAACCCAAAACACCCTTTGAGGTTAGACGTACTGAAGCCTTTAGAGAAGCATCAGCAAGTGCTGAATATAATCAGGGTTCTCTTGACGGTACACGTCCAGGTATTTTTTATGTTCCCATCCCAGATGTTACCAGCTATAACACTTTTAGTGACGAAGCTTTATTTTTACACGAAGCCATTCCTGGTCATCACTACCAAATTTCATTACAACAAGAAGACCAAGATTTGCCACAATTTAGAAAAACGCTTTGGTATAGCGCCTATGGTGAGGGTTGGGCTTTATATTCTGAATCATTAGGAAAAGAATTAGGCCTATATACTGATCCGTATCAGTATTTTGGTATGTTAGGTATGGAAATGCATCGTGCTATTCGTTTAGTTGTTGATACTGGTATGCATACCAAAGGCTGGACCAGAGAACAAGCCATACAATACTCGTTAGACCATGAAGCTGAAAGTGAGGCTAGCATTATTAGTGAAATTGAACGCTATATGGCCATGCCAGGACAAGCTTTATCTTATAAAATAGGACAATTAAAAATTAGGGCATTGCGTGCCAAAGCAGAAACCGAGTTAGGCACCAATTTTGGTATTAAAGAATTCCACAATCAGGTTTTATCCGTTGGCTGTGTTCCCTTGGCACTTCTTGAAGATAACATTAATACATGGATTGCTGAAAACAAATAATATGCCGTTTAAGAATCTTCAAATCTTAACTTTACTTTTAGCATCTGTAGTTTCCTCTGCACAAGTAACCATTAAGAATGGTAAAACTCAAGACGGAATTCCATATGCTACTGTATCCTTTGGAAATGGTCAAGGTATTTTTGCTGACGATGAAGGTGTTTTTATTTTTACCAAAAAATTATATCCAGATGTCGACACCTTGTTTGTCACCTCTTTAGGTTATAAAGATGTGACCGTTCCTACATCAGAATTGAGCGACACCATTTTAATGGATGAAGAAGTTAGCCAACTTAATGAAGTGGTGTTAATTGCCGATAATCGTAAGTTTACCGAAGAAACACTAAAACCGTATTTAGATGATGATTACTACCATTGTTGGCTACCCACAATCGAATCTGAAATTGCCGTGATTTTCAGAAACCCAGATACCGATCTAAAAAAATTGAGCACGATTCATTTTCCCATAACTTTAGAATCTAAAGATTGGAAGAAACGTAAAAAAAAGAATGCTGAAAAAAAGCCATTTTCCACTTTATTTAAAGTAAAGTTCTATGAAAACAATAACGGTTTACCTGGACAGGTATTAACTTATGATAATATTGTTTTTAAGGCCACCGAAAAAAATGGAGATGTCCATAATTTAGATGTTTCAGCATACAATATCACCTTTCCTGAAAATGGTTTTTTTGTATCCCTTCAAGTTTTAGGATATACTGACACACAAGGAAAACTACTTCCCAATAAAAAATATAAAGAAATAAAAAGCAAAAATGGCATCGTAAAAATACCTACAAACTTTAGACCTTTGTTACCCTTTACAAGTGAAATTCCGGAACACCGCACCTATATAAAGCGTGTGTTTATTAATGGAAATAATTGGGTGCAGTTTAGAAAAGGCAATATAGAGTCCGGGTTGTTTAGTGCTGGTTTAAACAATTACGGAATTGGCATTAGCTATAAGGTTTATAACGATGAGTAATCCTTGGCACTTATATGCTATGGCAATCATGTACATGTTTGCTGGACTTATGCATTTTATAAAACCTAAAATGTATATACGCATTATGCCGCAATACTTACCAAATCATAAGCTACTTGTATATTTAAGTGGTCTGGCTGAAATTGTTTTAGGTATTGCCTTATGTTTTAGCATTACCAAAAATCTAGCTATTTATGGTATTGTACTAATGCTAGCTGTGTTTATGTTGGTGCATGTGTATATGCTATCTAGCAAAAAAGCCGCAGCAGGTATCCCTAAATGGATATTGGTTTTACGAATTCCGTTGCAATTCTTTTTAATGTATTGGGCTTATTATTATCTATAATTGAGATGTTTTTGATATGCAAAAAATTCTTCTCTACTCTATCACAAAATCAAAATAGGTATCTGGAAATGGCTCTCCTCGTAAGGTAAAATGCCACCATTCTTTAGGATAATTCCTAAAACCATGCTTGAGCATAACGGCTTGCAACAACTGTCTATTCTGTTTTTGCTCTTGAGTTAAATTAGTATGTTCGACCCAAGACTGTTCTCCAAAAAAATCATAAGGGCTGCCCATATCCAAAGGTTCTAGAGTATTGCCGTTTATAATTGTTAAATCTAAAGTGCTGCCTCTGCTATGACCCGAACGTGAAGCTATATAGCCATCGCGAAACAAATGACGTTTGTTTACATCTGGATAAAATTGATGTTTGTTAATAGTGTCATTTAAGTCTTTAGCCCATCGCATAAAATGGTTAACCGCTTGTTGAGGCCTGTAACCATCATATACCCTCAAGCACAGGTTCTGTTCCTGCAATTCAATTTGTACATTTTTAAGCGCTTCTGCAGTAGGCTTTGTAATTATTAGGGTATTCGCTTTGTAGCCAACAATGCTATCGCCAACAAAATTATTTGTGGAATAATATCGTAATTCAACATCTAAATCAGGAATTATTGTTTTGGCATACACAAAGCCTTCGGGTAAATGGTCTTGTTTAGTGAAGGCTAAAGCCACTAATACAAATACGAGTAAAAATACTTTGTTTTTCATAGTGTATCAGCTAATTTAGAAAAAATAATACTATGGATTTATTTTCAACGGAAAAAACCATTTTAAAACTACCACAAGCCCATATTGTATATATACCCAACTTCTTAAACACCAATGAAGCTAATGTGCTTTTTAACTTTTTAAAACAGCAGGTAGATTGGCAACACGACAATATTACAATCTTTGGAAAAACCTATAGGCAACCACGTTTAACGGCTTTATATAGTAACACCCAAAAAACCTACACCTACTCTAACATTACTATGAATCCAAAGATATTTACCCCAGAACTATTAAAACTTAAGAAACAAGTAGAGTTAGCTTCTGGTTATCTATTTAATTCTGTATTATTAAATTTCTATCGAGATGGTAATGATAGTAATGGCTGGCATGCAGACAATGAAAAGGAACTTGGCAAGAACCCCGTTATAGCGTCTGTTAGTTTGGGTGCTGAACGCCTATTTCATTTCAAACATCGAACATTAAAACACGAAAAGTATAAATTAAAACTGGAGCACGGTAGCCTGTTAATCATGTCGGGAGAAATGCAGAAGCATTGGCTACATCAAATTCCAAAGACTAAAAGAACAGTTGGGGAACGCATTAATCTAACATTCCGACAAATTATTTAATAAAAAAACCGAGGTCCCTCAACCTCGGTTTAATTTAATTTGCATTTTTTATTATGCTGTTAGATTTAGGGTCTCTAGTATCAACGACATAATGCAAATATTAATTAATTAATCCATTGAACTAAAAAGTAACTTTCTAGTACACTTCAAATGTAAAATTAATACTCAAAAGACACGTTTAAATACGTATTTTTTCGATGAAATGCATGTTTTTTTAACATTTAAAGATTAAATAATGTTTTTTATCGATGAAATACACAATTTAAATCAAAATTCAACTTATAAAATTTGTTATAAAATTATATTTTAAAACCCTATTTTTACGTTGATAAAATGCTATTTAGTCAAACCCTATTTTTTATTTATGAGATCTTCAATTCTAATTCTTTGCCTGGTTTTTCATTTTATATGTTTTTCACAAGAATCAAATCCGCAAGAAAAAAACGTTGTTGTAAACCAACATATTGAAGGTTCGTTATTATTACCTGATTCTGGCCAATCAGATTATTTAGCCATTATTATAGCTGGTTCTGGGCCAACTGACAGAGATGGTAATCAAAATTTTCTTAAAAGCAATAGTCTTAAAAAACTAGCTCAAGGTTTAGCCAAAGAAAACATAGCAACTTTTCGTTATGACAAGCGTATAGTCAAGCAAATACGAAAAGGCAATGTTGACAAAAACATTATGTTTGATGATTTTGTTACCGACGCTAAGTCTGTAGTTGATTATTTTGAAAAACAAGGCACTTTCCCCAATATATATATAATTGGTCACAGTCAAGGCAGTTTGGTAGGTATGTTAGCCATTTCAAATACCGTTAAAGGCTATATTTCTTTGGCTGGTGCCGGACAATCAATAGATATCGTTATTATGGATCAGATACAAAAAACGGCACCTGGTCTATCTGAAGACGCCCAAAAAACTTTCGACATTCTCAAAAAAGGGGAAACAACTACCGAATATCATCCTGCACTGGCTTCAATTTTCAATATAGATACACAGCCGTTCATAACAAACTGGATGAGTTATAATCCACAAGAGCTCATTAAAGATATTGATATTCCAATACTATTGGTTAACGGCACAAAGGATCTTCAAGTATCTGTTGAAGAAGCTAACATGCTTAAAGAGGCTAATAACAGTGCACAACTGGAAATTATTGAAAACATGAACCATGTTTTGTTTATAATTGAAGGCGATGATTTAGAGAACTCTAAATCCTACAATGAGTCTTATCGTGAAATTGCACCCCAATTAATTTCTGCAATTTCTGGTTTTATCAAGACATAAGGAAACCACAAAACATATCATTTACTTCAAAAAGAAAAGCATCCCGAGAGGGATGCTTTTACTTACTAACCAACCAAAAATATGAAATGTTATTGTTTTTAATTAAAGTAACCACACATTAATTAAAGTTAAGTTACAATAACAACTTATAGTGTTCAATTAGCGTGCCAAACTTAATTTGCAGGATAATTATTTTTATGATATATTTGTGATATCATTTTAATATCATAATAAATTTTTAATCATGAAAGAAGAAAAAATAATAGTTCCGGCAAATGGCTACCTTATGCTTTTTGTATTCTTGTTTATATTTTTTGGCACAATTGTATTTGCCATTACAGCTAATAAGCCAGAATTCTTGCCCATTTTAATCATCGCTTTATTAATTGCTCCTGGTTTTATAATGGTACAACCAAATGGATCGCGCGTCCTGTTATTATTTGGTAAATACGTAGGTACCGTAAAGAAAAACGGTTTCTATTGGGTAAATCCGTTTTATACCAAAAAGAAAATCTCATTACGAGCTAGCAATTTTGACAGCGAGCGCTTAAAAGTAAACGACAAACTGGGTAATCCTGTAATGATAAGCACCATATTGGTTTGGCGAGTACAAAACACTTACAAAGCAGCTTTTGATGTAGATAATTACGAAAACTTTGTTCGCGTGCAAACCGATGCAGCTGTAAGAAAGCTAGCCAGTATGTATCCTTACGATAATTTTGCAGATGAGGGTGTTGATGAGGATATTACACTCCGCTCTAGTGTAAATGAGGTTAGCAATGCTTTAGAAAAGGAAATAGATGAACGTTTATCTATTGCTGGTATTGAGGTTCTTGAAGCTAGAATTGGCTATTTGGCCTATGCGCAAGAAATTGCCAATGCCATGTTAAAACGCCAACAAGCCACTGCCATTGTTGCAGCAAGACACAAAATTGTTGAAGGTGCCGTTAGTATGGTGGAAATGGCTTTAGAGGAATTAGGCAAAAAACAGATTGTTGATTTAGATGAAGAACGCAAAGCTGCTATGGTGAGTAATCTCATGGTTATCCTTTGTGGCGATAAAGATGCATCCCCTGTTTTAAATACTGGAACTTTAAATCATTAATAGATGAAAGAATATAAAGTAATTGTACCAAAAATTGGGTTTAAAAATCGAACACAAAATTTTGAAGACATCTTGAATCAACACGCTCGTGAAGGCTGGGTTGTTAATCATATTGGGCAAGGCTGGAGTAGCGTTGTATTCGAAAGGAATAAAAACAGATAACCATGCGTAATACTAGACCAAGAATAAAAGTCCCTTTTGAAGGTATCGATATATTCCTAGAATTGGTTTCTATTACACTATTGTTATTAATATGGATTTATGTATTTGTTGAATACACCAATTTACCAGAAACCATCGCATCGCATTTTAATGCCAAAGGTGAAGCCGACGGTTATAGTAATAAATTGTATTTATGGTTTATACCATTATTAGCAACGGTATTGTATGTTGGACTATTTGCATTAAATAAATATCCTCATGTTCATAATTACATGGTAAATATTACAGAAGAAAATGCCCTTAAGAATTACAGATTTAGTACCCGAATAGTAAGAGTGGTTAATACATTAACAGTTATTATGTTTGCTTATATAATTTATTATATTGTTCAAAGCGCCAAAGACAACCAAATACATTTAAGTAATTGGTTTGTCCCAGTTATAATTGGTTTTAGTTTATTATTGCCAATTGTAATACTCATATATTATAAAAAATTAAACAAGTCTTAATATTACAATGTCAAAAAAGAAAGCATTTGCATTACGAATAAATGAAGACATGCTCAAAGCCATTGAAAAATGGGCTTCTGATGAGTTTAGAAGTACCAATGGCCAAATTGAGTGGATGCTTATGCAGTATTTAAAAGAACATAAACGTGACCCAAAGCCAAAAAAAGATACCAATAAAAAAAGCGACCAATAACGGTCGCTTTTTTTAACCCATTTATTTTGGTATTTTGCAGTTCTAATTAAACTAATATGCAAGAAGCACCTATTTTTACTGACGATACAATTGTTTTTGGGCTCCTAATGTTAACGTTAGGTTTTATTTTTTATACAGAATCATTAAAAACTGGATTTTGGTCTAAATTCTATAAGATAGTACCCGGACTATTTATGGCTTATATGTTACCCGCTGTTTTAACAACATCAGGGCTTATTGCTCCTGAATGGGAAACCACATCTGAATCTGGTGAAGTTATAAAACACAGTACAAATCTCTATTATGTAGCCAGTAGATATCTATTACCAGCAGCTTTGGTGCTTATGACATTAAGTATCGACTTAAAGGCCGTTTTTAATTTAGGTTGGAAGGCTTTAGTTATGTTCCTAACAGGAACCTTGGGCATTGTAATTGGGGGACCTATAGCCATACTTTTAGTCTCAATGTTTTCACCAGAAACTGTTGGAGGTGTTGGTCCAGATGCGGTATGGAGAGGTTTATCTACATTAGCGGGAAGCTGGATTGGTGGTGGTGCCAACCAAACAGCCATGCTAGAAATTTATGGATACAATCAATCAGAATATGGTAAAATGGTGTTTGTTGATATAGTTGTTGCCAATATTTGGATGGCTATTATTTTAATTGGAATAGGCCGTTCAAAAATAATTGACAACTGGTTAAAAGCCGATAACTCCGCTATCGAATCCTTAAAAGAGAAAGTAACCTCTTTTGCCAAAAGTGTAAAACGTAATCCGTCTTTAACAGATATTATGATTATTGTAGCCATAGCTTTTGGAACCGTAAGTTTTTCCCATATTGGCGCAAATATTCTTGCGCCTTATTTTGAAGGTATAGTGGATAATATTGATTCAGCTACCACTAGAAATACGTTTACATTCCTTGGTTCAAAATTCTTTTGGATGATAAGTATTGCAACACTAATAGCCATTCTACTTTCTTTTACAAAAGCTAAAAATTATGAAGGCGCAGGAGCCAGTAAATTTGGCAGTGTATTTATCTATATACTTGTCGCTTCAATAGGTATGAAAATTGATTTAGGATCTATTTTTGATAACCCTGGGCTCATTGCAGTAGGACTGATTTGGATGTCCATTCATGCTGTGTTATTAATTATAATGGCAAAACTAATAAAAGCACCTTACTTCTTTTTAGCTGTAGGTAGTCAGGCCAATGTTGGCGGTGCTGCTTCTGCTCCAATTGTTGCATCAGCATTTCATCCTTCGTTAGCTACTGTTGGTGTGCTATTGGCTGTATTTGGGTATGCCATTGGAACCATAGCTGCAATTGGTTGTACAATTCTTATGGAATTAGCAGCCGTTAGCTAGTATTTAATTAATTTTTATAAGATATTTGCGCTCGTTAATTTAAACGTCAATGAGAAATTTAATCACTATTATAATTGCTTTATTAATTGTTTCCTGCTCGAGTGAGAAACAATACGATTTAACAGTAAAAGGGCAAGTTAAAGGCCTAAAAAAGGGAACACTCTATTTACAAAAAGTAAAAGATTCCACTTTAATAAGCGTAGATTCTTTAATTGTTAATGGTGATCCTACTTTTGAATTACATAGCGATTTAGAAACTCCTGAGGTGTTTTATCTTCATTTAAATAAAACCAATAGCGACGATAAAAAAATAGCCTTTTTTGCAGATAAAGGCATTACCGAAATTAACACAACACTAAAAGACTTTGTTTTTGATGCTGACATAAAAGGTTCAAAACAACAGGAAAAACTTGATGAATATAAAAAGGTTATGTCCCGCTTTAATGATAGGAGTTTAGAATTGATTAAAGAGGAATTTGAAGCAAAAACCAACAGAGATTCAATAGCTATAGCTGAAAATCAAAAGGCATATGAAAGCTTATTGAAAGGAAAATACCTTTATACCGTTAATTTTGCAATTAATAACAAGGACAGCGAAGTTGCCCCTTACGTCGCTTTAACAGAAATTTACGATGCTAAAATTAAATGGTTGGATACTATTAACAATGCTTTAAATCCAGAAATCAAATCTTCTAAATATGGTTTAATGCTAGATGAATTTATCAAGGATAGAAAATCTGAATAAACACTAAATAAACTAGAATAAAAAAAAACGATACAAAATTTTGTATCGTTTTTTTTAGAGCCGATGGAGGGACTCGAACCCACGACCTGCTGATTACAAATCAGCTGCTCTAGCCAGCTGAGCTACATCGGCAAAACAGTTCGCAAATATAATCTTGTAAACTATATTTGCAAATTATTTTTTTTAAAATTAACCTAACTTGTTTATTTTTTCGATTAACTCACGACCTTTAGATTCAAGCTCCTGATTAATTGCCTTAAAGTGTGCTTTTTTATCTTCAACACTTCTATCGTTTACTTTTGCAATTAAAGTGTCAAAAGTCTCAATAGCCTCATCAATAATAGCTTCACTTTTTTTTGTGTCTTTGTCTGTATTTGAATATTCCCAAACATAAACAGCTTCAATAATATCACCTAAAACGTAATTAATATCCTTTTTTAGGTCTCTTTTATTTGCCATAATTCTATAATTTATTTTGCTACAAAATTACACATAAACTTCTAATAGTGTAGTATTTTTAGCAGTAATTTCGAAGTCTTTAATTGCTGCTGGTATAAGTATTGTTTCGCCTTTCTTTATATGCTCTTGAGAATTAATTGTAGTAATATTTGCTTCACCTTCTACACACATATAAATTATAAACGAATCGTGGTTATTTAGCTTCTTTAAAGTCTGATTAACTTCAAGATAATTTGTAGTAAAATAAGGACAGCTGACCATTTCATTAGGCCTGTTTTCAGTTTTACTATAAGAAACCCTAAAGTTATCTGGCATGCTAAAGTTAAAGGCATCTATAGCTAAATCGTTATGCAATTCGCGTTCATTACCTTCATCATCCACACGATCCCAATCGTAAACACGATAGGTAATATCACTTGTTTGTTGTATCTCAGCTAAAAGAACACCAGCTCCAATAGCATGCACACGGCCAACTTCAATGAAATAGGTGTCCCCAGTTTTTACCTTATCAAAATTTAAAATTTTTGTGAGCGTTTTGTCTTCTAAATGCTTCAAATATTTTTCGGCAGTCATATCCTGATTAAATCCCACAATTAAATTAGAATCTTCATCGGATTGCATAACATACCACATCTCGGTTTTTCCAAACGAGTTATGACGTTTAGCAGCTAATTCATCATTGGGGTGCAATTGAATGGACAAATCTTCTTTAGCGTCTATAAACTTTATAAGTAAAGGAAACTTTTCTCCAAACTGTTTAAAGTTTTTGGCACCAATAAGTTCTTCTTTATACATACCTAATAATTGCTTTAACGATTTTCCTTTAAGGTTTCCATTAGAAACTATGGAAGTATCCCCCTCTACATCACTAATTTCCCAGCTTTCTCCAACATTAGGTAAGTCAGAGTGTTTGTTTAACAACGTATTTAATTTTTGTCCGCCCCAAATCTTTTCTTTTAGTATAGGGTAAAATTTCAAAGGGTGTAAATTGTTATTCATCATTTGCCGTTATAGCTTACAAAGTTTCTTGGTGTTTCGTAAAGGGTAACCTCAAGTTCTAAATTAGCTGGTAGTTTTGCTTTCATTTTGTTGTAAATAACAACAACAATATTTTCAGCCGTTGGATTTAAATCTTTAAACTCTGGTACTTCTATATTCAGGTTTTTATGGTCAAAAGCATCTTCAACCTCACTTTTTATGATGTCTTTCAACACCTTCATATCAATCACATAGCCAGTTTCCTTATCAATTTCTCCCGTAACACTTGCTATCAATTCATAGTTGTGACCGTGATAATTTGGGTTATTACATTTACCAAATACAGCATTGTTCTTATCAAAATCCCAATCTTTTCTGTACAATCTATGCGCTGCGTTAAAATGGGCTTTCCTACTTACCGTTACCTTCATTTTGTGAAATGTTAATGGAATTATAGAATTTATCGAAAATTATTTTAAACCAAGCTGTATATAATTCGGGGTTTACTTTTATGTCCTCTTGAACCGATTCTAATGTCATCCATTTCCAATCGGCCACTTCATCAGGATTAATATGTGGAACACCTTGATATCTGCCTATCAAAATATGGTCGTACTCATGTTCAGTCAGTCCATTATCAAAAGGCGCTTTATAAATAAAAGATGTGGTTTCTGCTAGTTCGGTGACAAAACCCATTTCTTCCTGTAAACGGCGTTTACCAGCTTCAATATTACTTTCTCCAGCTCTTTGATGACTACAGCAGGTGTTCGTCCATAAGCCTGGCGAATGGTACTTATGCAAAGCGCGCTGCTGAAGCATTAATTCATTTTTATCATTAAAAACAAAAACAGAAAAGGCACGGTGCAATAGCGCTTTTTCATGAGCCTCCATTTTGGGCATCAATCCTATTTGTTCATCGTTTTCATTAACGAGGATAACGTGTTCTTCAATCATAGTTTCACAAAAATACCAAGATATACATTAATATTCCTATACTTAATTATAAAATGTGTTAAGGCTTTATAAATTGACAATTTTAAAAGTATCTTTGCAACCCATATTTCAAAGCATATTATGAGTTTTAAAAGTGAAATAGAAAGACGTAGAACATTCGGGATTATATCGCATCCTGATGCTGGAAAAACTACATTAACCGAAAAATTATTACTTTTTGGAGGCGCTATTCAAGAAGCTGGTGCTGTAAAAAGTAACAAGATTAAAAAAGGAGCTACAAGTGACTTTATGGAAATTGAGCGCCAAAGAGGAATTTCTGTAGCTACTTCGGTCTTGGCTTTTGAATATAATGGTATTAAAATTAATATTCTTGACACTCCTGGTCACAAGGATTTTGCTGAAGATACTTTTAGAACTTTAACTGCTGTAGATAGTGTTATTGTAGTTATTGATGTTGCCAAAGGTGTTGAGGAACAAACCGAAAAATTGGTTGAAGTTTGCCGTATGCGTAATATTCCGATGATTGTTTTTATTAACAAGTTGGATCGTGAAGGGAAAGATGCTTTTGATTTATTGGATGAAGTTGAACAGAAACTAGGACTTAGCGTTGTTCCATTGAGCTTTCCTATTGGAATGGGCTACGATTTTAAAGGCATTTATAATCTTTGGGAAAAAAATGTAAACCTATTCAGTGGTGATAGCCGAAAAAATATTGAGGAAACTATTGAAATTAACGACTTAAGCTCTCCAGAGCTTAACAAATTAGTTGGAGATAACGCTGCAGATACACTACGAGATGAAATTGAATTGGTTGAAGGTATCTATCCTACATTTGATAAAGAAGAATATTTAAATGGTAAGCAGCAACCTGTTTTCTTTGGTTCTGCTTTAAATAATTTTGGAGTTCGTGAATTGCTAGATTGTTTTGTTGAAATTGCTCCAAAACCAAGGCCAAAACAAAGTGAAGAACGGTTAGTAAAACCTGATGAACAAAAATTTACTGGGTTTGTTTTTAAAATCCACGCTAATATGGACCCTAATCATCGTGATAGATTAGCTTTCGTAAAAATAGTTTCGGGTAAGTTTGAGCGCAATAAGCCCTATCTACATGTTAGAAACAATAAAAAGTTAAAGTTCTCTAGCCCTAATGCTTTCTTTGCAGAGAAGAAGGAAATTGTAGATGTTTCCTATCCTGGTGATATTGTAGGTTTACACGATACTGGAAATTTCAAAATTGGAGACACCTTAACTGAAGGCGAAAATATCAACTATAGAGGTATTCCTAGCTTTTCCCCAGAGCATTTTAGGTACATTAATAATGCCGATCCTTTAAAATCGAAACAACTTTTTAAAGGGATTGACCAGCTAATGGATGAAGGTGTAGCGCAATTATTTACATTAGAACTAAATGGTCGCAAGGTTATTGGAACAGTTGGTGCGCTACAATATGAAGTCATTCAATACAGATTAGAGCATGAGTATGGAGCCAAATGTACCTATGAAAATTTAAATGTCCATAAAGCCTGTTGGGTAGATCCCGAAGATGAAAAGAACGAAGAGTATAAAGAATTCTTGAGGGTAAAGCAACGGTTTCTAGCAAAGGATAAACACGATCAGTTAGTTTTTCTAGCTGACTCACCTTTTTCATTACAAATGACACAGCAGAAATATCCTAGTATTAGGTTCCATTTTACTTCTGAATTCAATTAATTACAGTGTCATTTATCTAATTTTTTAGCAAAAATTTGCTTTTTATCGATTTTTTAATACTTTTAATCGATATTTAGTATGATTGAATTAACTTGATATTTACATTTAGTATAGATTATAACCCCAAATATTAATCTACTTATGGAAACAAACGACAATGTTTTCAGTAATAATGATATTACTGTTACCTATAACCCTAATGCTTGCATAAATGCCGAACGTTGTGCTCGTGAGCTTTCTAATGTTTTTAGAAATTCTGTAATTCCTTGGATTGATCTTGATGGAGCTTCTACAGAAGAAATTATTAAGCAAGTTAAAAAATGCCCATCTGGTGCCTTACAGTTTTGCTTAAATAAAAAAGAGGCTTGCTAAAAAAGCAAACCTCTCCTATTCATTTTCTTTAAAAAACTTGTTTAAGCTTGACCCGTCGGACCAAAATTCAAAGGTATTGGTGGTTGCTACATGTAAACATGTCGAGCAACTCTTCACCAATTAAAATTAGGCTTGACCCGTCGGACCAAAATTCAAAGGTATTGGTGGTTGCTCGTAATCTTTGATTTCACCATGGGCATTTTCAAACCTAGCAACATTTTCACCTAAAGCCTTTAATAAGCGTTTAGCATGTTGAGGCGTCAAAATAATACGCGACTTCACCTTACTTTTAGGCGTACCTGGCATTATACTAACAAAATCAACAACAAATTCAGAAACTGAATGGTTAATTATAGCCAAATTGGAGTAAGTCCCTTCGGCTACTTTTTCATCAATTTCAATATTTATCTGACCTTGTTTTTTTTGATTTTTATTATCACTCATAATAGTATTATATAAAAAAATAGCGTGAATTTCTTCACGCTATTTTTAATATTAGTTATAATTAACTTCTTGCTTCACTTGCATCATCTCATCGAACTCTTCTTTAGAACCAACAATAATGTTTTCGTAAGTTCTCATACCTGTTCCAGCAGGAATTCTATGACCAACAATTACATTTTCTTTAAGTCCTTCTAAAGTATCAACTTTACCATTTACAGCAGCTTCGTTAAGAACTTTTGTAGTTTCTTGGAACGATGCAGCTGAAATAAATGATTTAGTTTGTAATGACGCTCTTGTAATACCTTGAAGTATTGGCGTTGCTGTAGCTGGTTGCGCATCACGTGCTTCAACTAGCTTCTTATCTTCACGACGTAATAATGAATTTTCATCACGCAATTCACGAGGTGAAATAATTTGACCTGCTTTAATATTTTCAGAGTCACCAGCATCTTCAACTACTTTCATTCCAAAGATTTCATCGTTTTCTTCGATAAAGTCTGATTTATGAACTAATTGATTCTCAAGGAATGTCGTATCACCAGAATCAATAATTCTAACTTTACGCATCATTTGTCTTACAACAACTTCAAAGTGCTTATCATTAATTTTCACACCTTGTAAACGATAAACTTCCTGTACTTCATTTACTAAATATTGTTGTACAGCTGAAGGTCCTTTAATATTTAAAATATCGTTTGGAGTTACAGAACCATCAGATAATGGCATACCCGCTTTAACAAAATCATTTTCTTGAACTAGAATCTGATTTGATAATTTAACCAAGTATTTCTTGATATCACCTAATTTAGATTCAACAATAATCTCACGATTACCTCTTTTGATCTTACCAAATGAAACGACACCGTCAATATCACTCACCACTGCTGGGTTGGATGGGTTACGTGCTTCAAATAATTCTGTTACACGAGGAAGACCACCTGTAATATCACCAGATTTAGCTGATTTACGAGGGATTTTAACTAAAATCTTACCAACTTTAATTTTTTCGCCATCGTCAATCATAAGGTGAGCACCAACAGGTAAGTTATAAGAACGGATAACATTTCCTTTAGCATCATCAATATGCAATGTTGGAATTAATTTCTTATTTCTAGATTCAGAAATTACTTTTTCTTGGAATCCAGTTTGTTCATCAATCTCAACTTGATAAGTAACACCTTGTTCAATATTTTCATAACGAACTTTACCTGCAAATTCAGAAATAATTACACCGTTATATGGATCCCATTGGCAAACAACCTCGCCTTTTTTAAGTTCTTGACCATTCTTAATGAATATAGTAGAACCATAAGGAATGTTATTTGTACTTAATGTAATTCCAGTTTTCTTATCTATTAATTTTAATTCAGATGTTCGAGAAATAACAATATTAGCTGCATTACCTTCAGAATCTTCTCCTTTTACAGTTTTTAATTCATCAATTTCAGCAATACCGTCAAACTTAACAGCCAATTTATTCTCTTCTGATATGTTTCCAGCAATACCACCTACATGGAACGTACGTAATGTAAGCTGTGTACCAGGTTCTCCAATAGATTGTGCAGCAACTACACCTACAGCTTCACCACGTTGAACCATTTTACCAGTTGCCAAATTACGGCCGTAACATTTAGCACAAATACCTTTTTTAGCTTCACAACTTAATGGTGAACGTACTTCAACCGATTCAATTGGTGAATTTTCAATAGATTTAGCAACAACTTCATCAATCATCTCGCCACTAGCTACTAACAGCTCGTCTGAATGTGGATTGTATACATCGTTTAATGAAATACGACCTACGATACGTTCGCCAAGAGTTTCAACAACTTCATCGTTCTTCTTCAACGGAGTAACTTCAACACCTCGCAATGTTCCACAATCTTCGCTATTTACAATAACATCTTGAGAAACATCAACTAAACGACGCGTAAGGTAACCAGCATCTGCTGTTTTAAGAGCCGTATCCGCAAGACCTTTACGTGCACCGTGCGTAGAGATAAAGTATTCTAAAATTGAAAGACCTTCTTTAAAGTTAGAAAGAATAGGGTTTTCAATAATCTCACCACCACCTGCAGTTGATTTTTTAGGTTTAGCCATTAATCCACGCATACCTGTAAGCTGACGAATCTGTTCTTTAGATCCACGAGCTCCAGAGTCAAGCATCATGTACACCGAGTTAAAACCTTGTTGATCTTCACGAATACGCTTCATTGACAATTCAGTCAATTCAGCATTTGTAGAGGTCCAAATATCAATAACTTGGTTGTAACGTTCGTTATTTGTAATAAGCCCCATGTTATAGTTAGCCGTAATACCGTCTACTAAACCATTAGCCTTATCAATCATATCATGCTTTTCTGGTGGGATAATAATATCACCTAAACTAAATGATAGACCTCCTTGGAATGCAAAATTGTAACCTAATGTTTTTATTTCATCAAGGAACTCTGCTGTTTCAGGAACACTAGTAACTTTTAAAATATCACCAATAATGTTACGAAGTGATTTTTTAGTCAATACCTGATTAATAAATCCTGCATGGTGCGGTACTTTTTCATTAAATAACACACGTCCAACTGTCGTTTCAATTATTTGTAAGGTTAACTTACCTTCTTCATTGAAATCCCATGTTCTTACTTTGATAGCTGCGTTCAAATCAACACGCTTTTCATTGTAAGCTATGATTACTTCTTCTGGAGAATAGAACGTTAATCCTTCACCTTTAATTTTTACATCATCAGTAGATCTACGTTCCTTGGTCATATAGTATAATCCAAGTACCATATCTTGAGATGGTACCGCTACTGGTGAACCATTAGCTGGATTAAGGATATTGTGAGAAGCTAACATTAATAATTGTGCTTCCAAAATAGCCTCTGGACCAAGAGGTAAATGTACCGCCATTTGGTCACCATCAAAATCGGCATTAAATGCCGTAGTTACCAATGGGTGTAGTTGGATAGCTTTTCCTTCAATTAATTTTGGTTGAAAAGCTTGAATACCCAATCTGTGCAATGTAGGAGCACGGTTAAGTAATACTGGATGTCCTTTCAGAACATTTTCCAAGATATCCCAAACCACAGGCTCTCTTTTATCTATAATTTTCTTTGCAGATTTTACAGTCTTAACAATACCTCTTTCAATTAACTTTCTAATTACGAAAGGTTTGTATAATTCTGCTGCCATATTTTTTGGCAATCCACATTCGTATAATTTTAATTCAGGACCAACGACAATTACCGAACGAGCAGAATAATCAACACGTTTACCTAAAAGGTTTTGACGGAAACGTCCTTGCTTACCTTTTAATGAATCTGATAATGATTTTAATGGTCTGTTAGAATCCGTTTTAACAGCAGAAGACTTACGCGTATTATCAAATAACGAATCTACAGATTCCTGTAACATACGCTTTTCGTTACGCAAAATCACTTCCGGTGCTTTAATTTCAACCAATCTTTTAAGACGGTTGTTACGGATAATAACACGACGATACAGATCATTCAAATCTGAAGTTGCAAAACGCCCACCATCTAATGGTACTAAAGGACGTAATTCTGGTGGGATGATTGGAATAACTTTCATAATCATCCACTCGGCGCGATTCTCACGGTTTTCGTTAGACTCACGCAATGCTTCAACAACTTGTAAACGCTTTAACGCTTCAGTTTTACGTTGTTTAGATGTTTCAGTATTCGCTTTGTGACGTAATTCAAATGATAATTCATCTAAATCAATACGCGATAACAACTCAATTAAACATTCAGCTCCCATTTTAGCCAAAAACTTATTAGGATCAGTATCCTCTAAATATTGGTTTTCTTGCGGAAGGGTCTCTAAAATGTTTAAATATTCTTCTTCAGTAAGGAAATCCATTTTTTGTACTGGCTCACCTTCTGCATTCTTGGCAATACCTGGTTGGATTACTACGTAACGTTCGTAGTAAATGATCATATCTAATTTTTTAGATGGTAAACCAAGTAAATAACCTATTTTATTTGGTAACGAACGGAAGTACCAGATATGCGCAACAGGAACCACTAAATTAATGTGTCCTACTCTATCACGACGTACTTTCTTTTCAGTTACTTCAACACCACAACGGTCACATACAATACCTTTGTATCGTATACGCTTGTATTTTCCACAAGCACACTCATAATCCTTTACAGGACCAAAAATACGCTCACAAAACAAACCATCACGCTCTGGTTTATGAGTTCGATAATTGATAGTTTCTGGCTTTAAAACTTCACCTCTAGATTCTGCTAAAATAGATTCTGGTGAAGCTAAACCAATTGAGATTTTGTTAAATCTCTGTACTGTATTCTTATCTTGTTTTCTTGCCATAATATATGGTTGAAATGATTTTTTTAATTAACTACTCCTCTAATCTGATATCCAATCCTAGACCTTTTAATTCATGCATTAATACATTGAATGATTCTGGTAATCCAGGCTCTGGCATTGGCTCACCCTTAACAATACTTTCGTATGTTTTGGCTCTACCAATAACATCATCAGATTTAACGGTCAATATTTCTCTTAATGTTGCAGACGCTCCGTAAGCTTCAAGAGCCCAAACCTCCATTTCACCAAAACGCTGACCACCAAACTGTGCTTTACCACCTAATGGCTGTTGCGTAATTAATGAGTAAGGTCCTATAGAACGTGCGTGCATCTTATCGTCAACCATATGACCAAGCTTTAACATGTAGATAACACCTACGGTTGCTGGTTGGTCAAAACGGTCACCAGTACCACCATCATATAGATAGGTGTGTCCAAATCTTGGAATTCCAGCTTCATCTGTAAACTCATTGATTTGGTCTAACGTAGCACCATCAAAAATTGGTGTTGCATACGTACGGTTTAATTTTTGACCGGCCCATCCAAGAACAGTTTCATATATCTGACCAATGTTCATACGCGATGGTACACCAAGTGGGTTCAATACGATATCAACAGGTGTTCCATCTTCTAGGAATGGCATATCTTCCTGACGAACGATACGCGCTACAATACCTTTGTTACCGTGACGACCTGCCATTTTATCACCAACTTTAAGCTTACGCTTTTTAGCAATATAAACTTTAGCTAATTTGATGATACCAGCTGGCAATTCATCTCCTACAGAAATTGTAAACTTCTCACGACGTAAAGAACCTTGTAAGTCATTTTCTTTAATCTTGTAGTTGTGAATTAAATCGGCAACCAATTTATTAGTAGCGTCATCTGTTGTCCATTGTCCACTTGTTAAGTGAACATAATCGTCAACAGCGTTTAACATTTTAAGTGTGTACTTTTTACCTTTTGGTAAAACCTCTTCACCTAAATCATTATAAACACCTTGAGCAGTTTTACCACCTACAATAGCAAATAATTTTTCAACTAAAATACTCTGTAAGTCGTCGAACTTCTTATTATATAATGCTTCTAACTGTGCAATATCCTCTTTATCTTGAGCACGCTTGCGTTTATCTTTTACAGCACGAGCAAATAATTTTTTGTCAATTACAACACCATTTAATGAAGGTGACGCTTTTAATGATGCATCCTTAACATCACCGGCTTTATCACCAAAAATGGCACGTAATAATTTTTCTTCCGGAGTAGGATCTGATTCACCTTTAGGTGTAATCTTACCAATAAGAATATCACCAGGTTTTACTTCAGCGCCCACACGAATCATACCGTGTTCATCTAAATCTTTGGTAGCTTCTTCAGAAACGTTAGGGATATCGTTAGTTAACTCTTCGTTTCCTAATTTTGTATCACGTACTTCTAAAGAATATTCATCAATATGGATAGACGTAAAGATATCTTCGCGAACCACTTTTTCAGAAATCACAATCGCATCCTCAAAGTTATACCCTTTCCAAGGCATAAAGGCTACTTTCATATTTCTACCTAAAGCTAACTCTCCATTTTGAGTTGCATAACCTTCACAAAGTACTTGACCTTTGCTAACTTTATCACCTTTTTTAACAATTGGCTTTAAGTTAATGGAAGTCCCTTGGTTAGTTTTTCTAAACTTTACTAATGGATACGTCTTGGTATCGCTATCAAAACTTACTTTAGCTTCATCTTCAGTTCTATCGTATTTGATAACAATTTCATTGGCATCAACGTACTCAACAACACCACTTCCTTCTGCATTAATTAATACACGAGAATCAGATGCAACCTGTCTTTCCAATCCGGTACCAACAATTGGCGCTTGCGGACGTAATAATGGAACTGCTTGACGCATCATGTTTGATCCCATTAAGGCACGGTTTGCATCATCATGTTCCAAGAATGGAATTAATGACGCTGAAATAGAGGCAATCTGATTAGGAGCTACATCAGTATAATGAACTTGATTTGGTTCAATTACTGGGAAGTCACCTTCCATTCTAGCAATTACCTTATCATGTACAATTTTACCTTTGTCGTCAACTTCAACAGTTGCTTGAGCAATTAATTGCTCTTCTTCCTCTTCAGCACTTAAATAAATTGGATCACCTTTAATATCAACCACACCATCTTCAACTTTTCTATAAGGCGTTTCAATGAATCCCATTGAGTTTACTTTAGCGTAAACCGATAATGAAGAAATTAAACCAATGTTTGGCCCTTCAGGTGTTTCAATAGGACACAATCTTCCGTAGTGTGTATAGTGAACGTCACGAACCTCGAAACCTGCTCTTTCTCTTGATAGACCTCCAGGTCCTAAAGCTGATAAACGACGTTTGTGTGTTATCTCTGCCAATGGATTCGTTTGATCCATGAATTGAGATAACTGGTTAGTACCAAAGAATGAGTTAATAACAGACGATAATGTCTTGGCATTAATCAAATCAATTGGTGTAAACACTTCATTATCACGAACGTTCATACGCTCACGAATAGTACGAGCCATACGTGCTAAACCAACACCAAACTGTTGTGATAATTGTTCACCTACAGTACGTACACGACGGTTTGATAAGTGATCAATATCATCAATCTCTGCTTTAGAGTTGATAAGCTCTATTAAATATTTAATAATGGTAATGATATCTTCTTTGGTAAGCACTTGCTTGTCCATTCCAATATCAAGACCTAATTTTTTGTTCATTCTGTAACGACCTACTTCACCTAATGAGTAACGTTGGTCTGAAAAGAATAACTTGTCAATAATGCCACGAGCAGTTTCCTCATCTGGCGGCTCTGCATTACGTAATTGACGGTATATGTGTTCAACAGCCTCTTTTTCAGAGTTTGTTGGATCTTTTTGTAATGTATTGTGAATAATGGCGTAATCACCTTGTTGTGCACTCTCTTTATGCAAAAGAATTGTTTTTACACTAGTTTCAAGGATTTCTTCAATATTCTCTTTATCAAGAACGGTATCACGATCTAAAACAATTTCGTTACGCTCAATAGATACTACTTCACCCGTATCTTCATCAACAAAATCCTCATGCCATGTGTTAAGAACACGTGCAGCTAATTTACGTCCTAATACTTTTTTCAATCCGGCTTTAGATACTTTTACCTCTTCTGCCAAATCAAAAATTTCTAAAATGTCTTTATCTCTTTCAAAACCTATGGCTCTGAATAAGGTAGTAACAGGTAACTTTTTCTTACGGTCAATATACGCATACATAACACTGTTAATATCTGTAGCGAATTCAATCCAAGATCCTTTAAATGGAATTACTCTTGCTGAGTATAATTTTGTTCCGTTTGCGTGAAATGATTGACCAAAGAATACACCTGGAGAACGGTGTAATTGTGATACAACAACACGTTCAGCACCATTAATTACAAATGTACCACTAGGCGTCATGTAAGGAATAGTACCTAAGTACACATCTTGAACAATGGTCTCGAAATCCTCATGTTCAGGGTCTGTACAGTACAGTTTCAATCGGGCCTTTAGCGGAACGCTATATGTAAGTCCACGCTCAATACACTCTTCTATGGTGTAACGTGGCGGGTCGATAAAGTAATCTAAAAATTCTAAAACAAATTGATTACGTGTGTCTGTTATTGGGAAGTTTTCCATGAAGGTATTGTATAACCCTTCATCTCCTCGTTCTTCAGATTTAGTTTCTAGCTGGAAAAAATCCTGGAAGGATTTTATCTGAATATCCATAAAGTCTGGATATTCGGTTCTATTGACAATAGACGAGAAATTTAATCTTTCAGCTTGTTTTGCTAACATCAATGGACGGAATTTTGATTAAAAAAAATGTGACTGCGTAGTATGTCACGGTTATATACGCAAAATGGTCTAGGCCCAAAAGTGATTAACTTCAGGCCTAAACCGTTATGTGTTTGAGGCGTTAAGCTTACTTAAGCTCAACCTCTGCTCCTGCTTCTTCTAAAGAAGTTTTTAAGCCTTCAGCTTCGTCTTTAGAAACACCTTCTTTAATTGCGCTAGGTGCACCATCAACTAATTCTTTAGCTTCTTTTAATCCTAAGCCAGTTAATTCCTTAACTAATTTTACAACTGCTAATTTAGAACCACCAGCGGCTTTAAGGATTACATCGAATTCTGATTTTTCTTCAGCAGCTTCACCACCACCAGCACCTGGGCCAGCAGCAACAGCTACTGCAGCAGCAGCAGGCTCGATACCATACTCATCTTTTAAAATAGTAGCTAACTCATTAACTTCTTTTACTGATAAGTTAACTAATTGTTCTGCGAAATCTTTTAAATCTGCCATTTTTCTATCGTTTTAATAAATTTTTAATTTTAATATAATTGTGTAAAAAGTGCGTACTTTTTTGGATTACCCTTCTTTTTCGGATAATGTTTTAATAATACCTGCAAGCTTACCGCCACTAGACTGAAGTGCTGAAATAACGCTCTTCGCTGGTGATTGTAATAAGCCGATAATATCGCCGATAACTTCTTCTTTAGATTTGATATCAACTAAAGCGTCTAATTGTTCGTCGCCTATGTAAATGGCTTCCTCAATAAAAGCACCTTTTAAAAGTGGTTTATCTGATTTTTTACGGAAGTTTTTAATTACTTTGGCTGGCGCATTACCAGTTTCAGCATACATGACTGAAGTATTTCCCTTTAAAATTGAAGGAAGGTCTCCAAAATCTTTATCTGATGCTTCCATTGCTTTTTCAAGCAAGGTATTCTTAACAACTGCTAATTTAATGTTAGCCTTAAAGCAAGCACGACGTAAATCTGAAGTCGTACCAGCATTCAATCCAGAAATATCTGCTAAATAGATATTTGAACTATTGGCTAATTGTGCAGTTAAGTCTTCAATTACTTGTGATTTTTCTTCTCTTGTCATAATAAAAGTTTTAAACTACTTAACCAATTTTTGGGTCAACGGCTAAACTTGGACTCATAGTACTAGACATGTAAATGCTCTTCACATAAGTTCCTTTAGCTGCAGTTGGCTTAAGTTTCATTAATGTTTGTAATAATTCATTTGCATTACCTGCAATTTTATCAGCACTGAAAGATGCTTTACCTATAGATGCGTGTACAATACCTGTTTTATCAACTTTAAAGTCAATTTTACCGGCTTTTACATCGCTAACAGCTTTAGCGACATCCATAGTTACTGTACCAGTTTTTGGGTTTGGCATTAAACCACGAGGACCTAACACGCGTCCTAAAGGACCTAATTTACCCATTACACTTGGCATAGTAATAATTACATCTACGTCAGTCCATCCACCTTTAATTTTATCAAGGTATTCGTCTAATCCAACAAAATCAGCGCCAGCTTCTTTAGCTTCTGCTTCTTTGTCTGGAGTTACCAATGCTAATACTTTCACATCCTTACCAGTACCATGAGGTAATGTTACAACCCCTCTAACCATTTGATTAGCTTTACGAGGATCAACTCCTAAACGTACTGCTAAATCAACAGAGGCATCAAACTTGGTATTGGTAATTTCTTTTACTAATGAAGACGCTTCATCAATAGAATACAGTTTTCCCTTTTCTATTTTTGCTAAAGCCTCCTTTTGTTTTCTTGTTAATCTTGCCATTTTAAAAATTTTTTAGATTAATTAGGGGCTTGGCCTCCTTTTACAGTTATACCCATAGATCTTGCAGTTCCAGCTACCATTGTCATGGCAGATTCAACTGTAAATGCATTTAAATCCTGCATTTTGTCTTCAGCTATGGTTCTAATCTGATCCCAAGAAACTTTAGCTACTTTTTTAATATGAGGTTCACCAGAACCCTTCTTCACCTTGGCCGCTTCTAATAATTGTACTGCTGCAGGAGGAGTTTTGATTACAAAATCAAATGATTTGTCTTTGTAAACAGAAATCACAACAGGTAAAACTTTACCTGGCTTATCTTGGGTTCTCGCATTAAACTGCTTACAGAACTCCATGATATTAACTCCAGCGGCACCTAAAGCGGGTCCAACCGGTGGCGACGGATTCGCTGCACCTCCCCTAACTTGTAGTTTAACTACTTTACTTAATTCTTTTGCCATTTTTAATAATTTAGTTTCATACAATTCTTATGATTGGAAGCGTAAGATTGTATTTATATCTTGTAACAATTATTATACTTTTTCAACTTGCATATAACTCAATTCCAATGGTGTTTTTCTTCCGAAAATCTTAACCATTACTTCAAGTTTACGCTTTTCTTCATTTATCTTCTCGATAGTTCCATCGAATCCATTAAACGGTCCATCAATTACTTTAACGGTTTCTCCTTTTGTAAATGGTATCGCCACATTTGTATCAGCCTCTAATGATAACTCATCTACTTTACCTAACATCCTATTAACTTCAGATTGTCTTAACGGCACTGGATCTCCACCTTTTGTCTCTCCTAAAAATCCGATAACATTAGTTACAGATTTAATGATATGTGGAATTTCTCCAGTTAAATTTGCTTTTATCATGATGTAGCCAGGAAAATAAACTTTCTCTTTGTTTATCTTCTTGCCATTTCTGATTTGGATAACCTTTTCAGTTGGCACTAAAACCTCATCCACATAATCCCCAAATCCTAAACGGGCAATTTCGTTTTCAATGTAAGTCTTGATCTTGTTTTCTTGACCACTTACAGCTCTAACTACATACCACTTTTTTTCGTTTCCTTCAGACATACAATTTTAATTTAACCGTTAATCCATTTAAAGTAAAATCCTATGGCCTTGCTGAACACTGTATCTACTCCCCAAATTGCTAACGAGAAAATAATTGAAAACACTGCTACTAACACTGTTAAGCTTTGCGCTTCAGCCCAAGATGGCCAAGTCACATTATTTTTTAACTCTCCAAACGATTCTTTTATATAGTTTACAATTCCAGCCATTATATGTTTTATTTACAATTTTAGAGTATCAAATATGTTGAGACTCACTGTTTTGTTTTACTTGCACGGGTTGAGAGGCTCGAACTCCCGACACCTGGTTTTGGAGACCAGTGCTCTACCAACTGAGCTAAACCCGTAAATACAAGTCAAGGTATTCCGAAAAACGAAATACCTTAACTTACTATTTATTGAATTTTATTAGTCTAAAATTTCAGTTACCTGACCAGCACCAACTGTTCTACCTCCTTCACGGATAGCGAAACGTAAACCTACGTTCATTGCAATTGGTTGGATTAACTCAACAGTGATAGTTAAGTTATCACCAGGCATTACCATTTCAACTCCATCAGGAAGCGCAATGTTTCCAGTTACGTCAGTTGTACGAACGTAGAACTGTGGACGGTAGTTATTGTGGAATGGTGTATGACGACCACCTTCTTCTTTTTTCAAGATATAAACCTCTGCCTTAAATTTAGCGTGAGGAGTTACAGATCCTGGCTTCGTGATTACCATACCTCTAGAGATTTGAGTTTTTTCAATACCTCTTAATAAGATACCTGCGTTATCACCAGCTTCACCTCTATCAAGAATTTGACGGAACATTTCGATACCAGTAATAGTAGATGTCAATTTTTCAGCACCCATACCAATAATCTCAACAGGATCACCTGTATTTGCAACACCTGTTTCGATACGACCTGTAGCAACAGTTCCACGACCTGTAATTGAGAATACATCTTCAATAGGCATTAAGAAAGGCTTATCCATATCACGAGTTGGCTCTTCAATCCATGAATCACAAGCTTCCATTAATTCTAATACTGTATCAACCCACTTTTGCTCACCGTTAAGTGCACCTAAAGCTGAACCAGATACAACAGGTCCATTATCACCATCGTACTCATAGAAGTTTAATAAGTCTCTAACTTCCATGTCTACTAATTCTAATAATTCCTCATCATCAACCATATCAACCTTGTTTAAGAAAACAACGATTCTTGGAATACCTACCTGACGACCTAATAAGATGTGCTCACGAGTTTGTGGCATAGGACCATCAGTTGCAGCAACAACTAAAATAGCACCATCCATTTGAGCAGCACCAGTTACCATGTTCTTTACGTAATCCGCGTGACCTGGACAGTCAACGTGAGCATAGTGACGATTAGCTGTTTGATATTCTACGTGAGATGTATTAATTGTAATACCTCTTTCCTTCTCTTCTGGAGCGTTATCAATCTGATCAAATGATCTTGCTTCTGAAAAACCTGCATCAGCTAATACTTTAGTAATAGCAGCAGTTAAAGTTGTTTTACCGTGATCTACGTGTCCAATAGTACCAATATTTAAATGTGGTTTTGAACGATCGAAAGTTGCCTTTGCCATGTTTAATTTATTTAATCTTAATTTATATTAGTGTTCAATTTTATTCAATCCTGAAAAAGAGCCAATGACGAGATTTGAACTCGTGACCTCTTCCTTACCAAGGAAACGCTCTACCCCTGAGCTACACCGGCGTAAAGTGTTTTTTTCTCATTTAATTAATGAGAATCCTGCCTTCGCAGGATTTTTTTTGAGCGGGAGACCGGGTTCGAACCGGCGACATTCAGCTTGGAAGGCTGACGCTCTACCAACTGAGCTACTCCCGCAATTTATTATCAACATAATTTGATAAATGGTTTTCTATATTTCAAATTTTGGATTACTCGCTATCGCTCGTGATCCCTAAAGGGAAACCCTTCACAAATATTTTGAGATAAATCCTTACAAAAGCCAGCTTTTGACGTCTTCATATTCAAAATATTTTGTGGGGAGAGCAGGATTCGAACCTGCGAAGTTAAAAAACAACAGATTTACAGTCTGTCCTCGTTGGCCGCTTGAGTATCTCCCCAATAAAAAATAATATTCAATCTTTTTAAAGAACTTGAGCCGATGGAGGGACTCCCTTCGACTGCGCTCAGGATAAACTTCTCGTCCCGCTTGAATTCCGTTTTCTTAATTTGGAATACAACCCTGTGCTTTCATTTTTTAGAGCCGATGGAGGGACTCGAACCCACGACCTGCTGATTACAAATCAGCTGCTCTAGCCAGCTGAGCTACATCGGCTTTTACCTTGCTTTTTTAACTAAAAAAAAGCCCGCTATTTCTAACGGACTGCAAATGTATATATTTATTTTCTTATTCAAAACATTTTTTGAAAAATTTTGTCATAAATATGCTCTTAATTTTTCTTTTCGCTTTTTTAGCTGTCTTTCTAATGATGCAACTGCACTATCAGCTCCTTCTTCAAATGTTTTGCATTGCTTTTTTACAACAAAGCTATCTCCAGGAACACTAACACGAGCTTCGAAGATTTTATTTTCTTTATCACTTGTATTTTCAACTTTTAAATACACGTCTGATTGTATGACCTTATCATAAAATAACTCTAACTTATCCATACGCTTTTGAATAAAGTCTATCAATTTTTTATCTGCATTAAAATTGACTGATTGCGTGTTTACTTTCATACTCTTCTATTATTAAGTTAAACATTAGTGTTTTTCGATTTACTTTTTACTTCTAGGGTGCGCATTCATGTAGACTTTTTTTAACTCTGCAATACTGTTGTGTGTGTACACTTGAGTTGCTGCTAAACTAGAATGACCTAATAATTCCTTTACAGTATTTAAATCGGCACCTTGATTAAGTAAATGTGTCGCAAATGAATGTCTTAATATATGCGGACTCTTTTTTACTTTAGAAGATGCCAAACTAAAATAATCATTAATTATTCGGTAAACAAGAGTTTCATAAATTTTAACGCCTTTTTGTGTTAAAAATAACATATCCTTATCTTGAATATTCTCTAATGATTTTCTTACATATATATAGGTCTGCAAATTTTTGAGAACTGAATCCAATAACGGAATAATACGTTCTTTGTTGCGCTTACCCAATACCTTAATTGTTTTGTTAGAAAAATCAATACTGTTTAACCTTAATTCAACCAATTCAATCCGTCTGATTCCTGTTGAATAAAACAACTCTATAATCACCTTATCTCTTATACCTTTAAATGAATCGTCAAAATTTAATTCATCTAAAACTATAGCCACTTCAGATTCTGAAAACGGAATCTGAACTTTCTTACTTGTTTTTAATGCTTTGTGTTTGGCCAAAGGATTCACTTTTATGTCTTCAACTTTTAAAAGAAACTTATAGTAAGTGTTTAATGCTGATATTTTCCTGTTAATCGTTCGGTTTGATATTTCCTTATCCACAAGAGATACAATCCAACTTCGTATAAGTGGATAGGTGACAGTACTCAAATCTGTAGATTGATATTCTTGGTTTAAAAAATTATAAAAATCATTTAAATCTTTTTCGTAAGCTTGAATAGTGAGCTTGGAATAATTTTTCTCTAAAAGCAAATAATCTAAAAAGGATTTAAAAGGCATATTTTATGAAGCAGTAGATTTTTATAAAAATACAAAGTTTAAATTACAATTATGCTAGAATAAAAAAATCCTGCATAATGCAGGATTTTTTTATTTATTGAGCCTCTATTTAAATCTCTTCTTGATCTCTTAAACTCTGAATATATTGCGCTTTTTGAATTTGCGCTCTACGTGCTACAGAAGGCTTTGTATATTGCTTGCGTTCTTGCAACTGATTCTTAATTGTTGTTCTAACAAACTTACGTTTGTAACGCTTTAACGCTCTATCTATATTTTCACCGTCTTTTACTGGAATTATTAACATAGTTCTTAACCTCCTCTCTTTTAGAATTTTCAGGCTGCAAAAATAATAACTAATTTGAATTCTGCAACAGAAATTAAAAAATTATTCTTTATATAATGAGTAGCGTTGTGTTAGATCTTGAATAAGTTTTTCCTCCTCTTCACTTTCCAACAAAGTATTGTAGTTTTTCCAAAAGGCTTTATCATAAGGTTTTGGTGAGAATATATCAGCATCCCAAGATTTTGATAGCTCATCAGTAACCATATCTTGATCTGTAATAATTTCGGTGAATAAAATTTCTTGAACTGTATAATAATAACGTTCTTCTTTGTTAACTGCAGATTCATCAATTTCAGTTCTTGGGTCGTCCTGTGCAACACCAACATTAACTAATTTAGGTGTTTCGTAATACACATAATTGAGGTACATTTTGTCTTGATACTCTTTATAATTGATTATCAATTTATGGTTTAAATACGTATCGAATAACGTTTTGCTTCGGCTACGCTGCGCTTTTGACGCCGCATGCAATTCGTATTCTATTCGCTTTATGGCATACGTATCCCAATAGATGTAGATCCACCCTTTTGGTTGATAACCATCATTAAAAACACCTTTAGTCTCTAAATTTACATGCTCGAAACTTTCGGATATTTGTATTTTATAAATTTTCCTATCGTTTTCAACCAACACCGTATCTAACTTAAACATATGCTTGCTTAAAATATCTTCAGCATCAAACAAGGCTTTAGGGTTTTCAGAATTTCTGACCACGTTTAACTTTCCATGGAAGAGAGTTTCCAATCCATTAATTCTGTTATCATTCCATTTAATAGCTTTAACCAGTGAAGCCGTTTCTATAGTATCGCGATTAAGATTTCGTGAACGTAATTTAACGCCTCTATTTCGCAAGTAAGATGTATAAGTCAATAAACTATCAACATCTCTTAAGTCGTAACTCTTACGTACTTGATCTACATTAATTTTCACATCCTCTCCAGGAATTGTATCAAAACCAGGATCGTACAAAGTAATAGCACTTTCAATAAGCCATTTAAATTCTTTTTTATTACGCTCTTTATGGCGTAAAAAACCTTTTTGAAGATAAGCCGAATCCGCCAAGTTCTCGGTTAGCTCTTCCAAAGCTCGAAGTACAATATCATTTCCTGTTTTTGGTCGCGTTTCTGCCACTAGCAATACTTCGTCTAAAGAAGCCACATCGGGTTCTAGATATACATCAAACGTATTATCAAATTCATCAACCGGCACCTTATAACTCTTAAAACCAATTGATGAAATAACCAGGGTATCTTTTAGATGCTTATTGGGAATAACAAGTAAAAACTTTCCGTCTTCATTAGTTATGGTTCCAATGGTTGTATTTTGGACATACACACTGGCACTTTCCAAAGGCAAAAACGATTCGGCATCTAAAACTGAATTTTTAATTTCGGTTTGCGAGAATGTGCTAGTGAAAACTAGAAAACAAAATAAAACGAGTGATTTTTTTAAAACCTTAATAATCATAAAAGCGAATTAGGTTGCTGGTTTATAATCCTTGCCATCTAGCGTCATTTTAGCTATTATCTCACGAAGAATTTCAGAGGTGCCACCGCCAATTGGTCCAAGACGGCTATCGCGCAACAATCTTGCCATAGGATATTCTTCCATATACCCATAACCGCCTAAAAATTGCAGGCATTGATAAATAACCTCGTCTGCCATTTTTGTGGATTGTAATTTAGAGACCGTTGCTTCTTTAACTACATAAATACCTTTATTCATGCGATATGCTACCGAATAATTAAACTCCTTACACACTTCCATGTAGCTATAGGCATCAGAAAAGGCATGACGTAAAGCTTGAAACTTATCTATACTTTGACCAAAAGCTTTACGCTCACTCATATATTGTTTTGCATAATCTAAAGCATATTCTGCTCTAGCATGCGCATTAACGCCCATAATTAAACGCTCAAAAGCAAAATGTTGCATAATGTAATTAAAGCCTTTATTCTCTTCTCCCATTAAATTTGAAGCAGGAATAGTAACATTATCAAAAGCTATTTCTGCAGTATCACTTGCACGCCATCCTAGCTTGTCCAATTTAGTCGACGAAACCCCAAGAGTATCACGATCAATGACAAACATACTTATGCCTTTATTTCCCAGTTCCGGATTGGTTTTAGCTGCAACTATCAAATAATCACTATAGACACCATTTGTAATAAAGGTTTTAGAACCATTAATAACATAATTATCACCTTGCTTGACAGCAGTTGTTCGCATACCAGCAACATCACTTCCTCCAAAAGGCTCCGTTACACAAAGACAGCCTATCATATCTCCTGAAATACTAGCAGACAAATATTTTTGCTTAATAGCTTCGCTACCTTCAGCATTTACATGAGTCATGGCCAAATAAGCATGAGCCCACATATTAGCAGCAAAACCACCAGAGTTTATTTTTTGCAACTCTTCAAGAAAGATAACCGTGTAAAATAAATCGAGATTTAATCCGCCGTAAGCTTCCGGATAATTCACTCCAAAAAATCCCATGTCTCCAAACTTCTTCCAAATAAAACGTTCTACGGTTCCATCTTTCTCCCATTTTTCAATATGAGGAACCACTTCTTTTTGTAAGAAATCTTTCAAACTCTGCCTAAACATGTTATGTTCTTCTGTGAAGTACATACTATTCATACCTTCTTTTTTATGTGATTAATTGAGCATCAAATATAACTTAATTATATCAATTTTATGAACTGGGAAGTCCTTAACTTTTGTTAATTCATCCAATGATTTGAAACCATCGCGCAAGGTTCTTTCCTCTATAATGTCATGGGCAATTTCATAATCTATATACTTAATAGTAACCAATTGATCTTTAGTGGCTGTATTTAAATTTATTTTTTGAAAGGTTCGTGGCGTTTTTACGGTAAACGCTTTACCTATATTCTTTATAACGTCAGGCTTTAGCCCGTAAACTTCCTGTAGTTCTATATCAGCTGCAAAACCTCCAACTTTAGTTCTATAGTTAATAATGTTATCTGATAGTTTTTCGCCAATACCATATACACGCTGCAACTGACTTGCTGTTGCTGTATTTAAATCTGTTTTCTGCTCAAACGTCTTGGGTGTGTTATTGTATTGAGTTGCTCGATATGTTTTTGGTTTAGGGTTAGCAACCCATTCAGGAAATTTAAAATAAGGTGAAATTTCTTCAAGTAAAGTATCAGATACTTTAGTCACTTGTTGAAACTCTTGAGCAGAATTAACCCATTTATCTCTAGCTCGAAAATCATGAAGTCTATCGATTTCTTCGGTACTCATGCCAAGTGTATATCCTTTATAATCTGTAATGAAATTTGGATTAAAAGGATAAATTTTAGGCTTGCTTTCAACAATTTTAATTGACTTTAGTGAGTCTATTTCAAGTTGCCATTTTATAATCTGTTCTGAATTCTGAACATCTGGTTTACTTGATGAAGCAGAATAAAATATTGCTATTTGAAGAAGAATTATACAAATGAGCAATAAAAAAATCCCATTTCGTTGTTTTTTGGTAAACGCGAAATGGGATTTCATATATTTTAGTTTTTATTATTCTTCTATGGCATCAGCTTTAAGCTTGATGGCGTCTAGATATCTATTTAATTGTTTTTTAACAACTGGGAACAAGAAGTAAAGACCAACCATATTCGGGAATACCATAGCAAAAATCATAGCATCAGAGAACGCCCAAATTGACCCCATACTTGCAGCAGCGCCAATTACAACAAATACTAAAAATAATAATTTATAAGTTAAGTCTGCTGCTTTACCTCTACCAAATAAATATTTCCAAGATTGTAAACCATAATACGACCATGAAATCATTGTTGATACTGCAAATAATACAACGGCTATTGTTAAAAACACATTAGAATATGGAATGTATTCAGCAAAAGCTTTAGATGTGATTCCAGCACCTTCATAACTCATACCATCAATTATCACTACTCCAGCACCAGTTGCATCTCCATACTCGAAGAAACCACCAAAGTTGAATATAATAATCACTAAAGCTGTCATGGTACAGATAACCACTGTATCAATAAATGGCTCTAGTAAGGCTACTAAACCTTCACTAGCAGAATATTTTGTTCGCACTGCAGAGTGCGCAATAGATGCCGAACCAGCACCTGCTTCGTTAGAAAACGCAGCCCTTTTAAATCCAACCAATAGAACACCGATAAAACCACCTACACCAATAGCGGTAGGGTTAAAGGCTTCTTTTACAATTAAACCTATAGCATCATCTATTAAATCAAAATTACTTAAAATGATATATAAACAACATAATATATAAAGTACAGCCATAAACGGCACAACTTTTTCAGTTACTGATGCAATTCGCTTAATTCCACCAATAATAATAATACCTACTAAAATGGCCAAAACAACTCCAACTATAGCTCCTGCAGCAGTACTTTCCCAATCAAACATTTCCTTAATTACTATTGTCGCTTGATTAGATTGCGCAGCGTTACCACCACCAAATGATCCTCCAATACAAAACACAGCAAACAATGCAGCAGCTATTTTACCTAAAGTTTTAAAGCCTTTTGCTTTAAGCCCTTTACTTATGTAGTACATTGGACCACCATAAACCGTACCATCTTCACCTACATCTCTATACTGAACTCCTAAAGTACATTCCACAAACTTGGTTGACATGCCCAATAAACCACATACAATCATCCAAAACGTTGCTCCTGGCCCACCTAATGCAATAGCTAAAGCAACACCAGCAATATTTCCGTTACCAACAGTTCCAGATACTGCTGTTGCTAATGCTTGGAAATGTGATACCTCTCCATCCGAACTTTCATCTCTAATGGTATCAACAATATCACCATCTATGGCCAACTCATCTTTAACACTTACTAAATGGTCTTCAATGTCAACTTTTGTCAAATCTTGACCTTGGGCAATACCATCTTCGCCATATAACTCGGCCGCTCCATGTTTTTCAATGTCTTCATATTTTCCTCTAACCGTATTAATGGCTTTTCCGAAATAACGGATATTGGGAAACCCAAAATAAATGGTAAAAAACGCAGCACTACCTACAAGTAATAAAAGAACGAAAGGTGTTCCTGCAATTTCAAAGAAAATAACGTTTGAGAAAAAATCTGAAACCGGCTGAAAGGCTTGGTCAATTTTTTGATCCAATCCTACCTCTTCTTGAGCAAATGTTAAAAAAGGTAATACAAGTGTAAATATTGAAAGAAGATACTTCTTCATAGTAAAATGTTAGTTTAGTTAAATAAATAAAGTCAGCAAGATGCTAAAAAAAAATGAGTTTTTAAAACCTGATTTGTTAAAACCCTATAAATGCGCTTTTATATTGTACTCTGTATTAAGCTTGTGAATTTGTTCAGGCCTGCCTAGCACAATAATTTTTGAGCCTGGCATAAGTTTTTGATCGGCTTCTGGGTTAACAATATATTCGCCATCAATGTTTTTATAGCCAATAACGTTGCAACCTGTTTTTCGTCTTAAATCCAAATCGCGAATGGTCTTTACAGTTGACACATCGTATAGTTTACTCACCTCAACTTCTTCTATATTAATATTGGCCTTACCTACGATTGACAAATTATCTATAAACTCTATTAAATCTGGAACCACAACCAAAGACGCCATGTGGTCGCCTCCTATTTTATCGGGAAGGATAACGTTGTTTGCCCCAGCCAATTTTAGCTTTTTATAGGATGTTTCTTGAGATGCACGACTAATAATGGTCATATTACTATTAATTTGCCTAGCCGATAACACCACAAATAAATTATCAGCATCATTGGGCAATGCAGAAATTAAAGTATTTGCCCGTTCTATTCCTGCCTGTAAAAGTATGTCGTCTTCATTAGCATTCCCATGAAGAAAAGGTACCAATTCATTCTGATGTTTTTCAATAGTATCTTTATTTCTCTCAATTACCACAAATGGCTTTTTGTATGCAATTAATTTAGTTGCTGCCTGCTTACCATTTCTTCCATAACCACAAATAATGATGTGGTTAGATAGGCTGTCAATCTTTTTTTGCATCTTCTTCTGTTTTAATTCATCAATATTATTCTGACTCAATATGTATTCTGTAATAACTTTTAAAGCATACCCCACAATAACAACACTGGTGAGGATTAAAAAAATAGTGAATATTTTTGAAGGTTCATCTAACGGCCTTACTTCTCCAAATCCAACAGTGGTAATGGTTATTACCGTCATGTAAAGTGCATTTATCCAAGTATAACCAGATAACATTCTAAAACCCACAACGCCAACCATCAGTAAACCAAGCAGTAATATGATGGCTGTATATATTTTTGATCTAAACAATCGTATTATTTTATTACTCATAAATTATAAATCAAAAACTGATGACCGTTTTGTGTACAATAAATCTTTAATGCGCATCCAAAATGCCAAGAACAAGTATAACGCAAAACCAAAACCTAAAGTTACAAATGTAAGATACACAAACGACGTTCTAACCACTTTAGCCCGAATACCCAAACGGTCTGCAATGCGTTGACACACATAGTATCCATGCCGTTGAAAATATAGCAATGGTCTGTAAATAATGTTCATGCTGCAATGTAATAATTTATTCGCTTAAAAGTGCATTTCCAATAGCACATTGCAAGCATTTATTCTTGTCGCAATACTCTTTTTTAAGCTGAATAAAGGCTTGGGATTGATAAGCTGAGTAGTTACCTTTCTTTAATTTTTTAAATTTAGAAACTATACTATTACTCTCTTCTGGAATGAGTTCCATAAGCTGAAGAATGTCTTCTGTTATTTCCTTACCTAAACTCTTGGCGTAAGCAAACTTTATGGGAACAATGGTATTTATAAGCAATAGATTTACAAATGGTTTGGTAAGGGCTTTTTTAGACCTTTTTGAGACAGTACCAAAGTTATAATGGGTTTGCCAATATGTAGAAACCGTAACTTCAAATGTTTTGTAGAAATCGGTTAAGGTGCTTACATCAAGTATTTGGGAAAACAAATTATGGTACTTAGAATATAACATAGCAAGTTGGGATAACCTGATAGTAGGGAAATTTGGTGGTCGCAACTTAAAAAACTGAGCGGGTAAGACCGCGGAATTTTCCAAGCCAAACTTATGCTTTATATAGTGGTATCTTTCTAAAAGTTGTTTATGATAGGCGTCCTCTAATACCGAATCCAACAAACCAATTTGCCCAAAGAACAATGCCTCTAAATCTATGGAATTGGATTGCAACTTTCGAACGATTGAAAAATCAAACGATTGGCTCATGCTTAAAAAGGCTTCGCCGTTTATATTTAAACCGAAATTCTTGGCAAGCATACTAAACAAAACGGCTTCCCAATTGTTCTTGGATTTTTGCAATAATTCCTGAATAACAACCGACTTACTTTCTAGGCGTTCAAAATACAAACGATCTAACCAGTTTTGCAGGCTAAAATTATTAATATCAGAAAAATCGTTTTCACAATTAATCCATTTGTTGGATTTAGAAAACAATTTTTGATAATTATCTAAAACAGATTGGCTTATGTAGTTTTTGAGTTCCAGGGTAGGAATGACCGAATTATCTTTTCTATATATATCGGCATCATGCTCCCAAACCACATGTAAAATAACATTGTTGTAGTTGGAATCGGTTTCATGGTTGTGTACGTACCAATCACTGGATTTAATATGTATTTCTACATTCCCAGCCCAAAGCTGGTTACCAATTCTAACTTGGGCATTAAAAAAATCTGGACCAGCCAGATGATTATGTGTTCCAGATGATTTTACCAAAACAGCTGTGCCATCAACCGTTTTCAAATTGACCAATTGATATTTTTTTTGCTTCCAGATGTAGTGTAAAAAGTCTTCTTGCATATAAAAAACAAGTTACAAAATAAAGGTATACATGTTTAAGCTTTGTTTAAGAGAATACACTGTAACATTTTGTATGTTTACAAAAAAGCTTTTTTAGGAATATGTACTTACTCTGTTGTTTACTTATAATCATGCAAAACACATCAACTCTATACGACTTTAACACTAATAGTAAAGCTAACGATTGGCTAGTGATTGATGACGTAGTTATGGGTGGACGCTCTGATGGTAATTTTTATATAGACGAAAACGGTCATGGTGTTTTTGAAGGGAATATTTCACTGGATAACAATGGAGGCTTTTCTTCTATAAAATATGAATGCCCAACAATTGATGTTAAAGACTATACTAAAATAAGGCTGTACGTTAAAGGTGACGGCAACAGTTATCAATTGCGATTAAAAAGCAACCGAAACGATTATTATTCCTATACTGCTTATTTTCAATCGGACAATAATTGGGGAGCCATTGATATTCCTTTGAAAGCTTTTTACCCTGTTTTTCGAGGCAGAGATTTGGATATACCTAATTTTAAAGGTGAAACTATTGAAGAAATTGGTATTTTAATCGGCAATAAAAAAGTACAAACCTTTAAATTGGTACTGGATAAAATTGAACTCATTAAATAATGATAAGAAAACACTCTCCCAAAGACCTCGAAGCTATTCTCAATATTTGGTATCAAGCATCTACACTGGCACATCCGTTTTTAGATGATGCTTTTGTTGAACAAGTTAAAACAGCTATGCGTGATATGTATATTCCTGACTCTGAAACTTGGGTTTATGAAGAGCATGGTACTATTCTAGGTTTTATAAGTATGATGGATAATGAAATTGGTGGTTTATTTGTTTTACCAAACCATCATAGCAAAGGTATTGGTTCGCAATTAGTAAACTTCATTAAACCTTCTTATAAGAGTTTAGAGGTAGAGGTCTTTGATAAAAACGCTATTGGTAGAGCTTTTTATAAGAAATACGGTTTTAAATACATGCATTCCTATTTTCATAAAGAAAGCAACCAAGATGTCTTGCGTTTAAAATTTGACAATCTCAATTAAAAAATCGAACTTCGTTAACTCCTGATATAAATCCTTAAAACGATATCATATCAATAAGTTATCGAAACTTCAAAAAACCTACTCGATATACCCCATTTTTCGCATCCAGTCGTTATTAAACATTTTGCCTACATAACGGCTACCATGGTCGTGAAACAACACCACAACAACATCATCTTTTCCAAAATGTTCTTTTAGCTGTAGCACGCCTTTAATAGCTGCTCCTGCAGAGTTACCCAAAAACATACCTTCTTCTTTAGCCAATAACTGGGTGTAAACGGCAGCATCTTTATCGGTTACTTTGGTAAAACCGTCAATAATAGAGAAGTCTACGTTTTCCGGTAAAATATCTTCACCAATACCTTCGGTTACGTAAGGATAAATTTCGTTTTCATCAAAAATACCGGTTTCGTGGTATTTTTTAAACACGCTACCATAGGTGTCCACTCCCCAAACCTTAACATTTGGATTTTGTTCCTTTAAATATTTACCAACACCAGAAATGGTACCTCCTGTTCCCACGCCAACTACAAAGTGCGTGACTCTACCATCGGTCTGTTTCCAGATTTCTGGCCCTGTACTTTCGTAATGTGCTTTTGCATTACTTGGGTTGTCGTATTGGTTAACATACCAAGAGTTTGGTGTTTCATCACCTAGACGTTTTGAAACAGAATAGTAACTTCTAGGGTCGTCTGGCTCAACATCGGTAGGACAAACAATCACCTCGGCTCCTACAGCGCGAAGTATGTCCATTTTCTCTTTAGACTGTTTGTCTGAAATTACGAAAATACATTTGTAGCCTTTTACAATGGCAGCTAAAGCTAAACCCATTCCGGTATTACCCGAAGTACCTTCAATAATGGTACCTCCAGGTTTTAAGCGTCCATCGGCTTCGGCATCTTCAATCATTTTTAAAGCCATACGGTCCTTAACTGAATTCCCGGGATTAAAGGTTTCGTATTTTGACAAAACCATGCATGGTAATTCTTCGGTTAGTTTATTGATTTTAACCAAAGGTGTATTACCTATGGTTTCTAATATATTTTTTGCGTAATCCATACTTATCTATTTGCGGTGCAAATGTACAGTAAAAGTTAGAAAAGTAAAGAAATGAGGTGGTTATTTAAAGTAAGTATTTATTTTGATATTGCTACGTCGCTTGCTCCTCGCAATAACAAGACTACTCAAAACGCATGGCTTTGACTGGCGATATTTTTGTAATGATGTAAGATGGTAAAAGTAACATAAGCATGCACATCACAAAGGTCCCTATATTTAAAGCTATAACATAACCTAAACTTAAAAATACTGGTGCCTCGCTTACATAGTATACATCAGGATTTAAAGGAAATAATTTAAAATATTTTTGTGCCAATAAAATCCCCAATCCAATAACATTCCCCCAAAACAGGCCCAGAACAACTAAATAAGACGCGTTGTAAAGAAATATTTTTCGAATACTTAAATTACTACTACCCAAAGCCTTTAGTATACCTATCATTTGCGTACGCTCCAAAATCAAGACCAACAAAGCTGTTATCATATTGATTCCAGCAACCAAAATCATAATACCGATAATGCCATAGATGTTTTTATCAAAAATATTTATCCATTCAAAAATGGTGTCAAATTTTTGTTCTACAGTAATGGTATTCATTTCAGAAGGTGTGTTTTGATATACCTGTTCCTGGATTTTTTGCAATTGGGAATAATCATCAACAAACAATTCAAAATGTCCCACTTGATCTTCATCCCAGTTATTAAGTCGCTGAATATGTTTTAAGTCGGTAATGATATATGTTTTATCAAAATCTTGAAATCCTGAATTGTAAATCCCAACAATTTTATACGGAATGATGCGTGGTGGTTTATTAATATCTTCACGCATAAAATAGGTTTGAATAGTGTCTCCCAATTTTAAATTTAATCTATTGGCAATATATTTTGAAATTAACACATCCTCATTCCGTGTTTCAGAAAAATCAGGTAAGCGACCTTCAATCAAGTACTCCTGAAAATAATCCCAATTATAATCGCCACCAACTCCTTTAACTATAACAGCTTCAAAGTCGGATTCCGTTCTAATAATACCGAACTTGGTTGCAACCGCTTGAATGTGACTTACGCCTTCTACTACTTTAAATTCGGGATAAAAATCCTGTTGCAACGAAATAGAGTTATCACTTTCATGTGAATTATTACTACCAAACTTTGAAATCATGATGTGGCCATTAAAAGCCACAACCTTGTCACGAATTTTTTGTTGTAAGCCAATTCCGGTAGCAATGGCAATAAGCATGACCACCATACCAATGGCAATTGCAGTAATTCCAATTTTTATTATTGGTGCCGAAACGCTACTTTTATACGCTTTACTATCAATTATACGTTTAGCTGTAAAATATTCGAAATTCAAATGATGCAATTAGGTTTTAATAAGATCAAAAATACCGTTTTTTTATTTGTTTTAGTATTGATTTCCTGTGGAAACTTTTCACAGACTGAACCTGCTATAAATAAAAAATCTAATGAAGACCAGATGCTTCAACAAGCTCAGCATGATAAGTCATTACATGTTGGTGCTAACAGAACAGAACTCTATTTACCAATATTAACCGACAAAAACGTTGGTATTGTTGCCAATCAGACTTCGGTTATATTTTATGACGAAAGTGAGATGACAGAACAAAAGGGCTATACACATCTGGTCGATTCCTTATTAAGTCTAGATATTAACGTAAGGAAAGTGTTTTCTCCAGAACATGGTTTTCGCGGTACTTCAGATGCTGGCGAATTAGTTAATGATGGTGTAGACACTAAAACAGGGTTATCTATTGTTTCATTACATGGAAAAAGCAAAAAGCCTTCCAAAGAACAACTCAATGATATTGATATTATAATTTTTGATATTCAAGATGTTGGCGTACGGTTTTATACCTATATCTCAACATTACACTATATCATGGAATCTTGTGCTGAAGCCAAAATTCCTTTAATTATTTTAGATAGACCAAATCCTAATGGCCATTATATTGACGGTCCAACTTTAGAAATTGAACATAGAAGCTTTTTAGGTATGCATCCTATTCCTTTAGTTCATGGTATGACTATTGGTGAGTACGCTCAAATGATAAATGGCGAAAACTGGTTAAAAAATGGTATTCAATGTGATATTACTGTAATTCCTATAGCAAATTACACACATGAAATATCTTATAGTCTGCCCATTAGACCTTCACCTAATTTACCAAACGATCAAGCTATTAAACTATATCCAAGTCTTGGTTTGTTTGAAGGCACGAACATAAATGCTGGTCGTGGCACTGAATTTCAATTTCAACGTTTTGGAGCGCCCTTTCTCAATCCCGAAACCATGGCGTTTACTTACACACCTGAATCAAATTTTGGAGCCAAGCACCCTAAACACAAAGGCAAGCTGTGTTATGGTGAAGATTTAAGTACTGAAAAAATTAATGGCATGACCTTAAAGTGGATTATTAAGGCCTATGAAAATTCAATGGATAAATCCTTATTTTTCTTAACAGACGGCTTTACAAAACATGCTGGAACCACTAAACTCCAAAAACAAATTGAAGCTGGATTAACTGAAGCTGAAATAAAACAGACTTGGGATGCTGGGCTAAAAATCTACGATGCCATGAGAAGACCTTATTTGTTGTATGATTGATTAAGTCTAGTCGTCCAAAGACGATAATTTTGATTTTTCAAGGGTAATCATTTCTGGTGTTTGCTGTATTCTTAAAACAAATACAATTTTTTTTGGAGATTCGCCAACAACCAACAGATGCTTTCCTAGTGACAGCCCAGATAGTGACAATTGGTATTCATTTGTATCTAAATATATGTCTATCTCTCGTTTATAATCGCTATTTATGGAGTAAATATGTGTGATTTTCCGAGTGCTTTTTAAAAGCAATGTATCTTTAGTTTTGTTAAGATTGTGGGATAGACTACTTGCCCGATTATTATAATTCTTTTCAATTTTAGCATAGGACGCTTGTCCAAATACTGAATAAGAACATAATATTAAGAAACCGATTATAAGTGTAGTACTATATGTTTTCAATTGTTGGTTGTTAGGTTTTTCTTTTCTAATCCAACAACAATTTTTGATTAACTCCTCAATTAAATCTACATAAACAACTGTAAATGAAAGCTATATAATCTTTTAACTACACAAAAACTAGGATGAAATTCATTTAAAGCCATAAAAAAAGCCTTTAAACAAAGGCTTTTTTATACATATTTAATTCAATTAAAACAATTGGTAAGACACAAACATACCAATATTTGTAATAGAACTCGAACCATAAACAGATCCTAATACCTTGTCGGTAATCATTAATCGCCCTTCAAATGAAAATCTTTTATAAATTACACCAGCTCCAACACTAAAGGTAAAATAAGAATCGGCACTACCTATATCAAACATCTGCTCTTCATCTGAAATAGCATTTACTCTCTTGTAGCTTACATAATTTTCATAAGATAACACATAGTTAAATCCAAATCCACCATTAATAAACGGAAATAAGTCTTCATTTTTACTTTTAAACTTATAACGTATTAATACATTTGCACCTAAAGTAGATTGTTCTAAATACATAGTACCATCTGTTATTGTCGTTAATTCATTAGGTTCAAATTCTCCTTTATAAGCAGAGTATAACAATTCGGTACGCAAAGACCATTTATTTCTGTTTTTAGAAATAGGTATATCAGCAGCAGCTCCAAAGCTTGGCGTTGTAAAGCTTCCTCCATCAAAATTTTCTAGTATTGAATTGGGGTGCTCAAAATTAAAATTTGAAAAAGCAAAACCAGCAGTAACATAAAAAACCACTTTTTCTCGCTCAACTTTTTTCGTGTAATTGTCTGAATTATCACCCGAAATACACGTGTTATATTTGTTGAATATTTTAGATAAAGGTAATCGTCTGTATTCTAAACCTTCAGAAATTTTCAAGGAACTACAATCATTAAACAGTACATTTAACTGCCCCAAATATTTCTTAAAAGTCATTAAATCTTGATTGCCTTCCTGTAATTTTTTACGATTTATTAGTTCTATAAACGTGTCTCCCTTTTCAGCATAAAAATGGGTTCTAGAATCATAATATTCATAAAGGCTGGCATTACCTTGAGCTAATACATTTAAAAAAACATGCCTATCTTCAAACATAACCTTTTGATTATCTGTCATTTTACTCAATTGTTGTTCTGTAACATCTACGGTAACAAATCTACTTATAAACTTGTCATTTTCTACTTGAAAGGCAAGTAAATCTTCAGGCTTATAGGTTCTAATATTATCACCTTGTCTAAAATTAATAGTTTCAGGTGTTTTTTTCCAGTCCTGATAGTCTATCTCTCCATTTAAAATTTGATTGTTTTTAGTTGTAACAGAACCTGTTACAAAATTTGATTGTGCAACCATGGATGTAACGCACAACATAAGGGCAATTTTAATAAGTTTCATTGGTTATTAGTTTTGATTTAAAGCCCCCAAAAATAGAAAACTCTACACTCCTAACTAATAAAAAACCGGTTATTTTTCAGAAACTTTTATCGTAGGTTTTTGATACTCCTGAAAAGGCTGTTTAAGCAATTCGCCAATCTTTCCATTAGCTACTTCATCGGGAAAAACATCTACGCCATATATCAACTTATCTCTATCCAACTCCATATAAGTACCAAACAGTCTATCCCATATTGAAAAAATGTTACCATAGTTAGAATCGGTATAGGGTAGTACATAATGATGGTGTACTTTATGCATGTCTGGTGACACAAAAAAATAGCTTATAGCTTTGTCCACTTTTCTGGGTAATTTAATATTAGCATGTGTTAATTGCGTAAATACAACCGATAACGATTGATACAAGAACACCAGAGCAATAGGTGTTCCCACAATAAAAACACCTAACAAAGTAAATGTGAATCGAATCACGCTTTCTATTGGGTGATGCCTATTTCCAGTTGTTGTATCAACATTATGATCAGTATGATGTACCAAATGTACCATCCACAATGGTTTTACTTTATGCTCAACAAAATGCGCCAAATAGGCTCCAAAAAAATCCAAAAGCATAACACCAAGAATTGCATATAACCATAACGGCATTTCTGGCAACCAATTAATAATTCCAAAATTATTGCTTGCAACCCAATCAGCAGACTTCAATAATACGAAAGCCAAACCAAAGTTTATGATAATGGTTGTTAAAGTAAAAAAGAAATTAGGCCAAGCATGCTGCCATTTTTTATAATTGAACCGAAATAATGGAATAGCTCCTTCTAAAAGCCAAAATAAAGTAATCCCTCCTACAAGTAATATACTTCTGTGTAGCGATGGAATAGTTTCGAAATAATTTATAATTTGTTCCAAGTATTTTTTTTACAATTTAATTCTTTTTTTCATTTCCTCAACAATATTAAAAGCCGCAGGACAGATTGCCACATTTTTTAGAGTTAAATTAGATATCTGTTGAAATTTCTTTCTATCGGTATGTGGAAACTCTTTACAGGCTTTGGGTCTTACTTCATAAATACTACAATAATTATCAGCCCCTAAAAATGTACACGGAACAGATTTAAGGACATAATCGTTTTCTTCATCAATTCGTAAATAGGAATCGATAAATTGTTGTGGTTTCATTTTAAAAAACTTGGCAATACGCTCTATGTCTTTATCTGTAAATAAAGGCCCTGTAGTTTTACAACAGTTGGCACACTCTAAACAATCAGTACGTTCAAATTCAGCCTCATGCAACTCTTGCATGATATAATCCAATTGTTTTGGTGGTTTCTTTTTTAGCTTTTTAAAAAACGATTTATTCTCGTTATGTTTATCTTTGGCCAGCTTTGGGAGATTGTTTATAAGATCTTGCATGGTGTAAAAATAACAACTTTTAAAATAGATGCTGAATTTAGTTCAGCATGACAAATTTAATGACACGAGATTTATTTGGGAAAGCCTTGTTAGATTATTACAACGATAATTATACAGAAGACATTATTACTTCTACTAACATTTCTGATGACGACGAGTTACCATTGCCTTATCTCTTTAGAGACTATAAAAACATGACCAAAATAGAGCAAAAAGCACTCCAATTAGCCAAGGGTTCAGTACTAGATGTAGGTTGTGGTACTGGAAGCCACAGTCTTTATCTCCAAAAAAAGGGAATCACCGTAAAGGGAATTGATATCTCTCAAGGTGCTGTTGAAGTTTCACATAAGCGTGGCGTTAAACAGGTAAAACAAATTCACCTATTAGAGGAAACTGAACAGTTTGATACCATTTTACTGTTAATGAATGGCACTGGTATTTTTCAGGAAGTGAACCAGGTTGGCACGTATTTAAAACACTTAAAGTCTTTACTCAAGCCCAATGGTCAAATATTGATAGATTCTTCAGATATAAAATACATGTATGAAGATGATGATGGTGGCCTTTGGATTAACACCAATGCCGAATATTATGGCGAACTGGATTATTATTTGAGTTACAAAGGCGAAGAGGAAGCACCTATGAAATGGTTATATTTAGATTTCAACACGCTACAAATAGCCTGTGGCAGCGTTGGGCTAAAATGCAAAAAAATATTGGATGGCGAGCACTTTGATTACTTGGCGCAATTAGAATTATAATACTTTACTATAGCTTCTAAATCTTTCCTTTTATATACTTTGCTTTCAATTTTTTTCACCAAACTCTGGCAATCCTGGAAATACGCCATGGCTCGGTTTCTAAACGATTGTAATTCTACATAATTAAACTCTACAGGTACATTATCGTATTGTTGAAATAACGTTTCCTCTACTACATTTAATGAGTAACCATTACCGTTGGAGACTTTACGTTTCAACAATTTTAATTCACCATCTACAACTAATTCTGCAAAACCTAATTTAGTTTTTTTGCTATTTTTAGGGATTACCACAAATGTTGCTTTACGCTTTCCATTTACACTATTTTTTTTAACTCTACCACTTAATTCAAAAACAATGCTGTCTACATTTTTAGCTTTAATTTCTTTTATAGGCTTCTTCTTACCCTCGGTAAAACGTAAACGCTCTTTTTGTCCAAATGGTGTGGCCCTATCTAGCATAGTTATTCGAGCTTGGCCTTTTAAAACAGAACCGTCTTTTAAATAAATTTCAGCTGGCTCCCAATCTTCGTTATATTGTGAAAAACCAAATTGAAAACAGCACAATATCAAAAACGTAAGTAATCTATTCATATTTAAAAACATGTCGTTAATAGCTTTGTCTAACACCATTAATAAAGGTATGTAGAACTTTTGTTTCTGGAACCTTGCCAATCTCAACTTCCATAATATCCTGATCCAGGATAATGAAATCAGCAAACTTCCCAACTTCAATACTGCCCTTTTCTTGCTCTTCAAAGTTTGAATATGCAGCCCAAATAGTCATGCCCTTTAAGGTTTCTTCTCTTGTTAAGCCATCTTGCGCATTAAAACCACCTTCAGGAAAACCTTCAACATCCTGCCTAGCAACTGCAGCATAAAAGGTTAAAAACGGACTCACATTCTCAACTGGAAAATCGGTTCCTAATGCTACTTTTCCTCTAGCATTTAACAATGTTTTGTAGGCATAAGCACCTTTAATACGTTCAGCTCCTAATCGGTCTTCAGCCCAATACATATCACTGGTTGCATGTGTTGGCTGAATGGAAGGTATTATATTGTCATCTTCAAATACTTTAAAGTCGTTATCGGTAATTATTTGAGCATGCTCAACACGCCAACGCCTATCAGATTCTCCTTCCAATACCTTTTGATAAGTCTGTAGAACATATCGATTTGCTGAATCACCAATAGCATGTGTATTCATTTGATAACCTGCTTTTTTAATTCTTTTTGCAAATTGCTCATAATCATCCAAACCAATAAGCATCGCACCAAAATGATTTTCTTTATCTGAATAAGGCGCTTTTAATGTAGCACCACGTGACCCCAATGCACCATCGGCATAAACTTTTACAGATTGAACGTTTAATCGGTCTGTTCTTATTTTTCCTTGAGGCAAATAATGGTCTAAATTCTTTTCAGTATTGCTGATCATAGCATACACACGCATCTGCAAATCGCCAGACTGTTGTAAACTATCTATAAGCTCAATAACCTCTTTATCTAATCCAGCATCTGAAACAGTAGTCAACCCTAAATTTGTGCATATTTTTTGAGCATCCAACAACGCGTTTATTTGTAATTCACGATTTGGCTTTGGAAAAATAGCTTCAACCAATAACATAGGATTGTCAATTAACACTCCTGTTAATTCACCATTCTCTTTAATTACCTCTCCTCCTTCAGCTTCAGTTTCAGGGGTAATGTTGGCCAAATCCAATGCCGCTTGATTACATAGCATGGCATGACCATCTATTCTGGTTAAAGCCACTGGTGTTTCTGGGAACAGCGCATCCAACAATTTTTTATTAGGAAAATTTTTATCCTCCCAATCGTTTTGGTCCCAACCACGGCCAATAACAAAACTAGTTTGTCTTTGGTTTTGGTAATCTAAAACCCGCTTCATAACATCATCAAAACTGGTGGTTCCTTTTAAATTAACTTCTTGAGTATTTAATCCTAAATTATAAAAGTGGCAATGTGCATCTATAAACCCAGGAAATATAGCTTTGCCTTTAGCGTCTATAATGGTATCGGCTTGGTATTTATTTTTTAGGTCTTCAGAGTTTCCAACTTCTAGGAACTTACCATCTTTTATGGCAAAAGCTTCTGCTTTATCAAAATTGTCACTAACAGTATAAACTGTTCCATTTATAACAACAGCATCGACTTGTTGTTTTTCTTTTTGACAGGAAAAAATTAGAATTAAAACGATAATGGAAAACAACTTTTTCATAAAGAATAAATTTTGATAATGATATATACTGTTCAAAAAACAGAAGCTAATATCAGTGTAAAAATAAAAAAAGCACTCAAAAATTGAGTGCTTTTTTCTGCATTTAATAAGATTTTGATTTCAGTTCAGTACGACAAGTAAATTAGGATATCCAAAAGATTCCTGCTTTCTCAGGAATTTTTTAAAAATCAAACTTATAGGTTGCACCTGCCAAAACTTGAATGCCTTGTACGGGATAGTTTTGCCAACGTGCATAATCGTTTCCTGCTAAATTATTACCTCTTGCATAAACCGAAAACCTATCGTTAATATGGTAGCCAACATTAACGTTAATATCAAAATAACTATCTAGGGTTACAATTTGTGGTGTTGCTGGAAAAATCATACTATTTAAATAAAACTGGTCTTTGCGCTCTCCGACAAAAAATAAACTTGCGCCTGCAAACCAATGTTTATCAATTTGATAATCCATAAACAATGAGGCTTCAATATCGGGTAAGTTCCAAGCTTCAGCCTGTTGATCAGCATTATAAATAAAATAATCACCTTTAAGCCCTAAAGTAAAATTACGGTTGACATCCACATGTAACTCACCTCCTACTGAAAAGGTTGCGACATCGTCATAAACCACGCCAAAAGAATTACCATAAGTATAGTCTTCTTCAGCTATTGTGATATCATTATTTATAAATAACGCACGATCTCTATCGGCTAAATACGAGCCGTGAACATCATAACTCATGCTATTGGAAATTTTTCCTTTTAATCCAACATAGGCATTGTATTGTTGATCTGTTGGTGCAACAACTAACGTAGGTGACACAAACGGATTATCTTGTGAAAAGTCGTAATAGGAATTTTGATTCAAGCCGCCCTTGATTCCACCATAAGCTATTAAAACCTCATCTACTAAACGATATGACGCAGCAATATTCGGATAGATATAAAACTTGTTGTCACCCAATTCTGTATCGTTTAAATAGAATAAAGAAACCCCTAAATCCAACGTTAAATCATCTTGAGTCAGACGATAAACAGGAGCCAAACCAATATTAAAATTACCGTACTTCAATTCGGTATTTGTAAAATAATTTCTATCGAATGCACCGCCTAGATAATCCAAATACAAAGTCGTAGAAATTTCTTCATCAGCAATTGGAATTGCTGCTTGTGCCTGCATTTTAAATCTATTTTCAGAAGAACCATTATCATCGCCAAAATATCTAAACAATACAGAAACAGACTCTAAATACGACTCTTCAAACTTTACATCGCCTCCAACATGCGCGCCATAAAAGGTATGAGCAACAGCTAAACTATCGGCAGTGGCTTCATTAAACAAAGGCTGTGCCAATCCATACCAATTATATTTTTGGTGCAATCCGCCCAATTCAACATTCCAGGACATATCACGTAAATTACTGGCATAATTGACGTTTAATTTGGTATCCAAAAAATTATCGTCCAACAACACATCATTTATTCCGCCTTGCGAGGAATGATGACTAACATATCCACCAACGCTCTCGGTTCGACTTAAAGCATGATTTAAATAAAGTTCTCCTAAAATTGTTGTATAGCTTCCAAAGCCCAATGAGGCATAATTATCAAATAATTTTGGCGGCTTTTCTTTATCTACAACTGCAGCCTTACCTTTTGCTGGTGTAAAAGTAGATGCTACCGGAAAGGAAAAAATATTATACTGCACCTCTTTTTTTGAGGTATTGACATCGTCGTCCAAATTAGGTTCTTCTTTTACCTTAAAAGCATCAGAAACTGATGGTGTATAGGGTTTTACCACATCAATAACATTAGTATCTATAGTATCTTTATCGCGTTCCTGAGACCACAATGCCGAAACATTAGCTAAAAATAAAATAAGGGTTATGATTGAAATCTGCTTACGCATAAGATATTTTTTTGTTTGATGAATTCTAATTAATTGTCTTCGGTTTGAATTGACGAATTGGTTTTAGCTTGTTCGGTTTTTATTTTGGAAAGCTCGTTTTGAGCTTCAGTAGTTACATCGTCAAAATCGGAGAAATTTTCAATAACACTTTCTAAAATATAGGTAGCTTGAAACGCATCATCCAAATTGTAGAAATTTTTAGCCATGACTATGAGCCCTTTGGCACTATAATATTTATATGATGAATAATCTTTGGCCAATTTTTGCACAACGGTATTGGACTGCTCATAATTTCCTTCCTGGTTTAAAAAGTAAGCCTTATAATACATAGCCTCTGCAGCCGTTTCTCCGGAAGCTGTTCTTTCTACTTCAACATAGGCCTCACGTGCTCGGCTTTCGTTATTGGTTTTAATAGCTGACCTAGCAATTATAACATAGGCGTCACTTGTAATTTTATTATCAATTTTTGATTGTCTCAACACCTTTTCAGCATAAGCAACAGCCTCATCGTAATTATTTAATTGATAATTGGCTTTCATAAGATTAGACTGTGCAAAAACAACATTTTGAGGAAAACTCGCTTCAGCTTCCAAGCGTTTTAAAATTGGTAGTGCACCAACCCAATCCTTTTCATTTAAATTAATTTGGGATAAACGTAATAAAGCTTCTTCAGTAAATTCATTTTGTGGTGCTTCAGTTACGTACTTAAAATGTGGTTTGGCATTCGTTTGCAAATCGTCTTTAAAATACAATTGAGCTAAATAAAAATGGGCCTGTAAAGCGTTTAATCCGTTAGGGAATTCATTTAAGTACCCATTGAACTGCTTAATAGCATCTGATGATTTGTTTTCCAAAAATTTCTTTTCTGCTGACTCATAAGTTGCCTTATCTAAATCGGCATCTGTAACATCAACATAATCTAATGTTTTAACCCAAGAAGCATACTCATTTACTCGACCCAAATCAATATAAATTAAACGTGCAGTTGAAACCGCTTGAGTAGCTTCTGGTGTCCCTGGATAATTGTTAGCTACACTCTTAAATTTACTTAAAGCCTCGTTGTTATCTCCTGCATTATAATACACTAAACCTTGACGTAATTGGGCTTTTGGAACCAACGTGCTCATACGGTATTCTGAAGCTAACTGATTGTATAATCGCATAGCTTTATCAGTATCATTCTGCTTAACATAGGTGTTAGCCAATTCATACATAGCATCGTCGCGTAATGTTGATTTAGGGTATTGCTTTATAAATTGTTCAAGGCCATCAATTTTCTTATTGGTCTTTCCAGCATAACCTTCGCTTAATGACATTTGAAAATACGCATAATCTGAATCGACCTTATTAATTGAAACTGCTTGTTTGTAGGCATTTATAGCTTCATTATAATCACTAGCCACAAAATTAACATCACCCAAACGCAGATATGCATCGTTTAAGCGAATATCGTCGTTGGATTCTGAAATAAAATTCTCAAAATATGCTTCGGCATTCGAATAGTTTTTCTGTTTAAAATAGATGTAAGCTAAATTATAATTGATGTTTTGAGATTCAGGCAAGTCATTGTTTGCTTGCGACTGAAATTGTTTAAAGCCAATTAAAGCTTCATCATAATTGGTTAAGTTATAATTGGTCTCGGCTTTCCAAAATGTGGCTCGTGCAGTAAAAACAGGATCTCTAGGTTCTTTCAAAGACTTCTCAAACAAATCTAAAGCTTCCTGATATTGCGATTCGTTATACAACTCTAAACCTCTGTAAAAAGCGACTTTTTGAAAAGCTACCTTGTACTCAAAACTACGTTTACCCTCTAACAGTTTTAGGGCTTCTTCATAGTTTTTAGACGTGATATACGAATCGATTAACAGGATTTCAATTTCTTCTTTATAAGCGGTGTCTGGATATTTATCAAGATAATCCGTTAGCACCTGTGGAACCGATTGATATGGATTTCCTATGTCGTAACTTATTTTTGCGTAGTTTAACCAAGCATCTTCCTGAATTTTTAAATCGAAGTCCATTTGAGAAGCGTTTCTAAACGCGTTTAAAGCCTCTTGCTTTTTATTCAGTTGAATATAACTTTCGCCTAAATGATAATACGCATTTTGTGCAACTCCGTTATTACCGGCTATTATCTTATTAAATTCAGAAATAGCATCTTCATACTGCTTTTGCTTATAGTAAGCATAACCTAATTGATAATAATCGGTATTATTCCATTTGCCACGCTTTCCTTCATATTCTTTTAGAAAAGGGATGGCTTCTGCATATTGCTCCAGGTTAAAATAACTTTCTCCAATTATTTTATTAAGTTCGGAAACCTCTTCTCTGTCACTATCAGGCAATCGTTCTTTAGCCAACTTAATAGCTTCTTCAAACTTTCCTAATTTAAAATTTAAATCGGCTTGATAATAGGATAGTTTTTCCTTGTATTTCTCTTGGTCGCTAACCTGATCAAAATACGTGTTGGCTTCATCGTAATCATCGCCTTCATAAGCCATATATCCAATATAATATTTAGCCTGCGAGCCATATTTAGATGAGTTTTCAACTTGGCTTAAATAGGTTTTTGCTGATTTGTAATCACCTGTTGAAAAGGACACATATCCATTATTGAAATTAAATTTTTCACGTTCATTTCGGGCTAGAGCATCTTCGTCTACCTTGTCATACCATTTTTTTGCATGGGCATACTTTCCATTGGTAAAATAATAGTCAGCAACGTCAATAAATGCTGTATTCCGTTTTGTGCTTGTAGGATGGTTTTCTACAAAATCTTCAACCAGTTTATCGGCATTCTGCTGGTTTAACCGTACAGCACAATTAGCAATGTAATAATCGCAATCGGAAACAATTTCATCTGTCGAAGCTGTTTTCCTAATACTTTTAAACAAGGATTGAGCGGCTAAATATTGATTGTTATTATAAAGTGACAGTGCTTTTTGATAGTCAACCAAATGACTGGTGTATATTTCAGATTCTTGGGCTTTTATCGTGTAATTAAGCCCTATAATAAGTAAAAAAAATACCGTTATTCGCTTTAACATGTATGCTTATTTTATTTAAAATCAAAGATAATTTAATCTCAATCTTATAACGTTAGAAATATGTTATAATTATAAACAGGTTTATCAAATTTTGAACCAACTTTAAAAAAGACTTTCCAATTACTTATAAATCCACTAGAAAATAATATTTTTACAACTACCTATTTTTTATTGTTTATGACCACAACCTGTATTATTGTTCCTTGCTATAATGAAGAGAATAGGATTGATAGTACAGCTTTCAAAAATTATTCCACCACACTAGACTTTCTATTTATTAACGATGGCAGTAATGACAATACCCAACAAATTTTGGATGAATTAGCCGATTATGCTGATAATTTTAAAGTACTGCACCTAAAAAAAAATGTTGGTAAAGCAGAAGCTATTAGGCAAGGTGTTTTGTCTACTAGTAAAGAATATAATTTTATTGGTTATTTGGATGCCGATTTATCGACACCTTTAAACGAAATTGAGCGTTTAAATAAAATTGCAATTGAAAGCCAGAAATCCATTGTAATGGGTTCTCGCGTAAAACTAATAGGCACCAAAATAGAAAGACGTTTAAAGCGACATCTTTCAGGTAGAATAATAGCAACTTGTATAGATACGTTTCTATTACAGCTTGGCATTTACGATACACAGTGTGGGGCAAAAATTATACAATCAAGTTTAGCCAATGTAATTTTTAAGGATCCCTTTAAAACTAAATGGTTGTTTGATGTTGAATTAATTTTACGTACTAAATTAAATTTTGGAAAAAACTATTGTTTGCAAAATATTATGGAGGTTCCTTTGCTAACATGGACAGATGTAGGTGCTTCAAAAATCACCCTTATTGATATTCTGAACCTGCCTTTCAACTTTTTAAAAATTTACGGGCACTATAAGTGATTTTTCTTCAAAACATAAAGGCTGCAATTAATCGATATCCATTAGTCTTTCTATTAGGATATGCATTTCTGATTCGTTTATTTGTGTTTTGTTTTTATAACCATGTAAGTCTTTTTCCGGATACCGAAGACTATACAAATCTGGCTCAATATATTGGGAATCTAAATTTAGTACATTATACTGGTCAACGCACACCTGGCTTTCCAGCCCTCATAGCTTTAAGTGGTCAAAACCTAAACATTACCGTTTTTATACAAACTATTTTAGGGTTATTAAATTGCTATTTGCTTTTTGATTTTTCGCACAGAAATTCTAAAAATACTAATTTGGCATTTTGGATTGCTATTATTGTTACATCTTTTCTTCATGTTGTTTTTTATGAATTTGCCATTCTTACCGAAACACTATCGTTCACTTTAGTTCTTTTAAGTTTTTGGTATGTTGAAAAATATGGCTTACTAGGTAATGAGGGAAAACTCAAACACCTTTTCATTTTATCACTTATATATGGTTTACTGTATTTAACAAGACCCATGTTTATTTATTTCCCTGTTGGCTTTATGCTGTTTTATATTGTAAAAAACTTCAATGTTGATTTAAAAAATACAGCCTTTAAAAGTCTGACCGTTGTTATTGTACCATTTTTATGTTTTTACGGTTGGAATAAACTTAATGAAAATAACATAGGGCACTTTACAAGTTCCTACTATCTAGGTATAAATTTGGCGCAAACAGCTACTTCTTTTTTTGAAAAAGCCCCTAAAGAAGACCGATTAATACGCGATATTTTTGTTAAGCATAGAACTTATGTTGAAAACAATTTGCCTCAATCAATGTATCCCATGACTGTATGGTATGCTTACGACGAACTTTTGGAAGAAACTCAATTAAGTCCACACGAATTATCTGCTGAACTCGGTAGAATATCCAAAAATCTATTTGTTGTACATCCCGATTTATATGCCAAGCAAGTATTTATTTCATGGCGAGACTTTTGGGGAGGGGCTTCAAGTTTACTATGGAATGCTGACAAATTTAAAAACAAAACCGTTAAACACATGCTTGTTGGCCTGTGGTTATATATTCAAAAACCCGTTCTTCTTTTATTCAATTTTTTATTTCTTTTGTTTAGCTTAATTAAAATAATACGGTTTATAAAAAGCAAATGCAAAATTTGGGATTATGATCTATTTCTAGTTCTAATTATACTATCAGGTTCTTTGGCTCAAGCTTTAGTTGCTTATGGAACAAATTCGCGATTCTGCTTTCCCTATTTCGCATTAATTGTTTACTTTGTCCTATCGAATCTTTTCAATTTAAAATTCTTAAAAACGAACTATGCAAACAGTCCTTCATCTTAAAGACGCATCCATATATCAAGGAGACAGCCTCGTATTATCTGATGTAAATGTAGAAGTTAATAAAGGGGATTTTGTTTACCTCATTGGTAAAACAGGAACTGGAAAAAGTAGTTTCATGAAGACTCTATATGGCGATTTGCCTCTAACTAAAGGCGAAGGCAGTATAGTTAATTTCGATTTAAGAACACTTAAAGAAAAAGATATTCCCTTTTTACGAAGAAAATTAGGAGTTGTTTTTCAAGATTTTAAACTACTGACAGATAGAACGGTAAACGAAAACTTAATATTTGTGTTAAAAGCCACTGGATGGAAAGACAAAACAGAAATGACAACTCGAATCGAAGAGGTTTTGGACAAAGTAGGCATGAAAACCAAGGGCTTTAAATTTCCACATGAATTATCTGGTGGAGAGCAACAGCGTGTTGCCATTGCTCGAGCTTTATTAAATAATCCTGAACTTATTTTAGCTGATGAGCCTACAGGTAATTTAGATCCACAAACTAGTGTTGAAGTCATGGAAGTGCTTCAAGACATCAACAAAAATGGCAATACCATTTTAATGGCCACACATGATTATGCCTTACTATTAAAGTATCCAAGTAAAACCCTTAAATGTGATGACAATCAAGTTTACGAGGTTGTTCAGCGAAAAGCTTAAAGGTTTTCAATTACCGAATTGATTATTGTGCTACATTTTTTTGCACCATTGACATTTAAATGGTCTGCATCATGAAAATCATTGCGCGAAAAGCTATTATCGTAAAGTAAATTCACATGGGTTACATGTTCATTATCAAAGTCAAATGCTTTAGATATTCTTGATATGGCTGCTACTTCTTCTTGATCTAAAAGCGATAAATATGGTTGACTTACAGGCATGTTAACCAACAAGACCTTAACATTGTATGTCTTACACGTCTGAATCATAGTATTTATTCGCTCTATATTTTTTGAAAAATCCATAGAACCGTCATCATGCTTTCTTGAAATTAGCTTTGAAAGCCTTTCCAATTCAAGTGAGTCTACAGTAGAAATATAAGTATTCCCCCAACCTTTCTTATCACAACCAACTAATGTTTTGGTTTTCAAATACATTTTAACGTAAGTAGCTGTTTTTCCTAATTTCTGAGTAAGTGCCAAACTATATTGTTTAGGGTCGTACCATTTTATGTAAGGCACAGTCAAGTCCATTTGCGAGGCATAAAAGTACTTTCTCCAATAATCTTCTTGTGTGTTATCTGCTTGACTGAAAGTCGTGTACTCAATAGGAATAACTATACATTTCAAATTTGTTAATTTAGAAATATGCGCTTCAAACAATAGTTTATCAAAATAAATTGTCTGACTTACATTTGCCATATTTACTGTTGAACTTGAAAAATATTCTGGATTTAAACCATAAAAGGTATGAGAATCACCAAAAATCAAAACCTCAACAGCTTTAGATTCGTTTTTAATAAGCTGATTTTTGAACGTATAATTATTAGAGACATTTCTGTAGAACAATTCAACGGTAAACCAAACCAAAAAAATAGGAATTATCAATAAACCAATATGTTTTAGAAATCTGCTCATTAAAATTGAAAATATATAAAGGCCTGTGTTTCTCCAGCGAAATAAAACACCACAAATACTACCATATAATAGACCAATAAACGCACAGGTTTTGATTTTATAAAGCTGATTTCTAAAACATGATCTTTATCTCGCTGCAACCATTCTATAACCAAATACACCAACAAAAACAAAATTAAGGCTCTAGACACTTGTGGTATACTAAATAAACTTTTACTAAATATTCCACCTAAATAATGTATGGCATCATATAACGTTTCAGCTCTAAAAAACACCCACGCCAAAACAACTATTAAAAATGTTATTCCCATTTGCAGCATAGTTTTTAAGCTAGGAAGCAATTTTCCTGTATCTGCCACGTCTTTAAATTTTGAGTTTTGACCAGTAAGTATGAGTGGCAAAAAACACAAGGCATGAATTAACCCCCAAACAACAAATGTCCAATTAGCTCCATGCCATAAGCCACTTACCAAAAAAACAATACATATGTTACGCACGACTTTTAATTTAGATCCTTTATTTCCACCTAACGGTATGTAAACGTAATCGCGAAACCAAGTAGATAATGAAATATGCCAACGTCTCCAAAATTCACCTAAATTTCGGGACAAATACGGCATGTTAAAGTTTTTCATTAAATCGAACCCAAATAATTTGGCCGACCCTATGGCAATATCAGAATAGCCAGAAAAATCGCCATAAATTTGAAAAGTAAAGAAAAATGCTCCAAAAAACAATGTACTACCACTTTGCTCTGGGTAATACTTGAATATTTCATCTACAACACGCGCACAGTTATCGGCAATAACCATTTTTTTGAATAGTCCTATTACAATAAGTTTTAAGCCCAAAATACCCTTATCGTAATTAAATATTCTTGCCTTTAGGAATTGTGGCAATAAATTTGAGGCGCGCTCAATTGGTCCAGCTACAAGCTGTGGAAAAAAGCTAACAAAAGCAAAAAACGCAAATATATTGTTGGTGGGTTTTATCTTTTGCCTATAAACATCAATTGTATAACTTAAGGTTTGGAATGTATAAAAACTAATTCCTACAGGAAGTAGGATTTGCAAGGTTGATGATTCAAGTGATTTACCAAACAAGGTAAACACTTGGCTAAAACTTTCAATAAAAAAATTGAAATATTTAAAAAAGCCCAATATTCCTAAATTGGTTAATAAACTCAAGCCCAATAACAACTTACGCTGTTTTGCTAAACTTGTTTTTGCGAGTTTCTTACCAACTAAAAAATCGACTAAAGAACTCATGACAATAAGACCTAAAAATCGCCAATCCCAACACGCATAAAAAAAATAGCTTACAACAATTAAATAAGCGTTTTGAATTTTGATATTTGCTTTAAAAACAAACCAATACAGCAAAAATACTACTGGAAGAAAGATGGCAAAATCTACTGTATTAAAAAGCATAATTCAAATTAAGAGCATTTAAAATATCCTCTCTTAATTTGGTAAATATACCTTTTTTAGATTAACAAGTATTCAACTAAAGGCCTAACCAGCCCATAATTCGTTTAAAAAAATTGTTGTGCTTTCCCTCAACCTTCTCTTCTATTTCAAAATTCACAACAAAAACCCCAAAATTGCTTAGTGTTTTACTAGGGTAGCGCTCAACTTGCATAGGGATTTTAATTTTTAACGACTGATCCAGAATTCCTTGAGACATTATCGTATTATAATCTTCAACATCACGAATGGTATACTTTACATTTTTAGGCAAATTATAAGTGCTAAAATCTACTTCCATGTCAGTTTCATTAACGTTGAATAATGCAACGTGAAACGTATTATTTAAATCTCCATTCTTATTAATATTAACAAATTTGTTAGGCTCAAAATCTTTAAAGTGTTGCCATTTTGAGTTTTCATCCAGACCATAAGCATCATACCATTGCTTTAAGTTATAATCCTGATAACTTTGAATTCGCATAGGTTGTGGTCTACGGGTGTAATATATATTGTTGGCAAATGTCCAAGTCTTATTTTTAAGATGTTCCAAGTTTTGTTTGTAAAACCGTATATAACCACTATAAACCCTGTTGTTATTGAATATAATGGATTCGACACTTAAAAAACGAACGGCATCTTTTCTACCAATAATGACATTATTTTCCACTACAATATCTTTAACTGGTGCCTTTGGATTAAATCCTATAGATAATGATGGTGCTTCTGTACCTTCTATGGCTTTTGTAAGTGATACATTGTGATAGAATATGTTATTCTTTATAACAATATTTTTGGCAATATTAACTTTGGTAACATCATCGGTCGCTACTATTAAATTATCTCTAAATTTCCCAGAAATCAGTCCGTTATTAAAAAGAATATTTTCCTCAAAACTCACATTTTTGACATACTCGTTTTTAGCCTTTCGTGAAGCTGACCAAATCTCAACACCCTTATAATAGTTATTAAAAATGATATTACCCTTAACAATGCGCATATCGTTTGAAGCATTTTGAATATATATTCCTACACCTCTTCCGCGTCTATCGGTCATAAATCCATTTTTATATATGATGCAATTTTCAATTATGGCATTACTCGTTTGTTTCCAAGAACCAAATCCTGATCCAGGGTTATTATATATTCTTATACCTATGAATTTACAATTTCTGCCTGAATAATGATTTATCCCATCAGAACGTTGAAATGCTTCATCTTTTTCAACCCTTGAAAAATTACCCAACCAAGTAACTTCAAAATTCTGAAATGTAACGCCTTGAGAATATACAGCCAAAACTTCCTTTTGGTCAGAATTCACATTCCCGTTTAAAACGACCTGTTCATTTTTATATGACGATACCATAATTTGTTTTCCGTCTATAGTACTTTTAAGCCTACTAATAAAACGCCCATTATAAACACCTTCATGCAACCAAATGGTATCACCTCCATTTACCCGTTCTGGTTTTTGGTTTAAAGCCGTTTGTAAATCCCATGGGTTATGTAATGAACCATTTCCCATAGATGAACCAGGATTTGATTTAACATCTTTAGGAAACACATGATATGATTTTTGGGCAAACCCAAAAACACTTGCAAAGCTTAATATAAAAAGAAGAAAAATCTGTTTCATAAATCCCTAAATTACAATTACTATACCAATACCGATTTAAACTTGATTAAGAATTCTCAAAACTGCTAATTATTGATTAGCTTTGAATGCTTGGCGCGAATTACTTTATGCTTTCAATTTTAATACCTACATACAATTACAACGTTTATCCTTTGGTAGAGAACCTCGTGAGACGGGCTGTTAAATCTGATATTATTTTTGAAATTATTTGTATTGATGATGGCTCTAAATCCAAACTAAACCCCGATAACAAAAACATAAATTCATTAGCTCAATGCAAGTTTATTGAACGCCAAACCAATAAAGGTAGAACAGAAACTAGACAAGAACTCGCCGAAAGGGCACAGTATAATTGGTTATTGTTTTTAGATGCTGATGTTATGCCCAAAAATGATGCTTTTTTAACCCAATATATAAGCTTAATCAACGAACCTTACAAAGCCGTTTTTGGAGGTATTGCTTATAGCAAAAGTAGCTATAGTAAAAATAATGCTTTACGGTATACTTTTGGTAGTAAACGCGAAGTTGTTGATGCCAAGAAGAGAAACGCACATCCTTACAGAGTAATATGTTCTGCAAATTTTATGATGCAAAAATCGCTTTTTTTAAAGACAAATGCTTCTATCTTGGAAAATACCTACGGTTTAGATTATGTATTTGGAGTAAAGCTTAAGTCTCAACACATCCACATTTTACATGTTGATAATGAAGTTTATCATTTAGGCATTGATGATAATGCAGACTACTTGAATAAAACCAAAAAAGCCCTACAAACACTTCTACAATTGTATACTACCAATCAAATTAACAATTCTGAAATCCGTTTGATTAAAGCGTACAACAAACTTCAATTTTTTGGCCTCTCCAGCCTGTATGGAAAACTAATTGGATTTTTAAATAAAGCCATTGAAAGTCATTTGTTAAATAGCAAAAGCCCTAACTTATTCGTATTCGATTTGTACCGTTTAGGTTATTTTTGCAGAATTAAATCTAATACATGACACCAAGAATATCCATAATTATCCCACTTTATAATAAGGCCAATGTAATTAAGCAAACATTGGTTTCTGCTTTAAATCAATCCTTTAACGATTTTGAAATCATAATTATAAATGATGGCTCAACAGATAATAGCCTTCATGTTGTGAACTCAATTAACGACAATAGAATACATGTTTACACCACAAAAAACCAAGGTGTTTCAGCAGCTCGTAATTATGGCATTTCTAAAGCAGTTGCAGAGTATGTTGCCTTTTTAGATGCTGATGATATATGGAAACCCAACCATCTTGAAAACCTCAATTTACTTCAAAACCAATTTCCAAATTGTGGATTATACTGTGCGGCTTATGAAAAACAATATAAATCGTTTTCTTCTCCAGCGGTTTTCAACAATATTCCAAATGATGAAAACTGGATGGGAATTGTTACAGACTATTTTGAATCCAGCTTTAAAAATTCTATTGCTTGGACCTCTGCGGTAATGGTGCCAAAAGAAGTTTTAAAAACCTTAAACGGATTTGACGAAGCTATAACTTTAGGTGCAGGTGAAGATACAGATTTGTGGATTCGCATCGCCTTACAATATCCTGTAGCACTATACAATTCAGTTTCTTCCATTCATAATCTGAAAGCTGAAAATAGGATATCCAATTCAAAAACTCACTTGAGAAATTTTATAAACTTGGATGCTTACGAAGTATTTACAAAAAACAACCCTTCACTCAAAAGGTATTTAGATATCAATCGCTTTGCTATTGGCATGCAATATAAGTTGACTGGAAATGATGTTCAGGCCGAAAATTATTTTAACAAAATAAATCCTGACTCACTGAACAGAAAGCAACGCTTTTTAATGTCTAGAAATACAAATACCTTAAAACTAATAAAACAATTACAGTACTTATTAAGGAAAAACAAATTAGATTTCACCCCTTTTCATTGAAATAAAAGTGTCGTAATCTCTTATATAGTCATCTTCATCAAACTCATCTGAAGCTAACGACAAGCAGACCGAACCAGATGAAAAATTTTCTAACTCCCGCCAAATCCCTGTAGGAATAACCAATGCTTTATCAGGTTTATTAAGTGTAATTACTTTACGATTATTGCCATCATCCAAAATAACATCAAAACTACCACTCAAGGCAATTAGCACTTGTTTTAAGTTTTTATGAGCGTGGCCACCTCTATAGGCATTACTGGGGACATCAAACAAATAATACACACGCTTAATTTTAAACGGAATGACATCTTTTTCTATTACCGCTAAATTACCTCTAGGGTCTTGAATTTTGGGAATCTCAATAAATTTTATGTCGTTCAAATTTCCAGTCATTTAATTGAATTTAACAAAGTTTGCCATTTTCTAGCAGTTTCATTTTCTGAATATTTTTGAACACTTTTTTTGGTGTTCCCTTTACACAATACATATAATTCGTTATCAAATATAAAACTATTCATAGCATCAGCTAGAGCTTTAGTATTAAAATTTTCAACTAACAAACCATTGTATTCGTGTTTAATAATTTCTTTGGGTCCAGATTCACAGTCAACTGAAATAACCGGTGTGCCTAAAGATAATGACTCTAATAAAACAAGAGGAAAACCTTCAAAAGCACTTGTTAAAACCGTAAAAACAGCTCCTTTAACAAACGGAAAAGGATTTTTTAATTGGGGTATAAATTTAACCGATTTCTCTATCTCTAAACTAATGGCGCGTTGCCTTAATTGCTCTTTGTCCGGGCCATTACCAATTAAAAATAAGTCAATATTTTCATTAATAACTTCAGATTGTTTAAATGCTTCCAATAACAGGTTTAAATTTTTGGAATGATTGTCTAATCTGCCATAGTATAAAATATATGGCCTATTCGAAATAGTTTCATCTTCTTTTTCATCAGCAAGCTTTTTTATTTTCTCAAAATTAACAGCATTCGTTATAGTATAAATATGATTTAATTGAAAATAGTTCCTATAATAGTTTGCAATCATTTCAGAAACCCCAACCATAATTTCATTCTTGTATAAATACCTATTAAGCCAATCGTACTTTGTAAACATTATAGACTTTTCAAAAGAATGAATTACGTATATAGTAGGCTTTATGTAAATAGCCTTGGTAATCAATAATTCTCTATACCATTGAACTCGAGATCTATGGTCTATAATAAAGTCAAAATCCTCATGTTTAAGATAGCGTTTAAACTTCATCAATCGCTTCAACCTATTAAGCACACTATTTTTATCAGACTTATATAATCCTAAATTAAATAATGTTCCTTGGTAATCGTAAAAAATATCAGAAAAGACAGTAACTATATGAACATCATATCCCAAATTTGAAAGCATTACCGACTGCATCGCAGCAGCTCGCTGGGCGCCTCCTTTTCCTAATGAAGACACTACAAGACAAACTTTTTTAGGGTTACCAGTCAAATTAAAAATTTAATAGTCAAATATAGTAAATGCAGACAATGCTATTAAATTAAGATGAATTAAGTTACTTTTAACCACAAAAGTTTTCATCCAAACATTAATTAATGAGAATATTATTGATAGGCGAATATAGCCGTTTACATAATTCACTAAAGGAAGGTTTACAAAAACTTGGACATGAAGTTGTAATTGTTGGTTCGGGAGATGACTTTAAAGATTATCCTGTAGATATTAATATTCGCCAACCGTTTACAACCGGTTTTGGTCTTTTTATAAAAAAGGCTGTTTATAAAATTTCCAGAATAGACCTAACTTCCAAAGCCATTAAACGTCAAGTATTACATTTAAAATCACAAATATCCAACTACGATTATGTTCAATTAATTAATGAAAATGCATTTAATACGATGCCCAAAGTTGAAAAAGAATTATTAGATCATATTTTTAATAATAATAAAAATGTTTTTCTAATGTCCTGTGGTGCTGATTATTTAAGTGTTCAATTTGCTTTGGACAAAAAGTTCAAATATTCCATTTTGAGTCCCTATTTTGAAAATAAAATTTTAAGAAGAGATTTTTGGTATGTACTAAAATATTCAACTCAAATTTATAAGGGGCTTCATGACTTTATTTTCAAAAACATAAAAGGTATCATCGCTTCTGATTTAGATTACCACATCCCATTAAAAAACCACAAGAAATATTTAGGCTTAATACCAAACCCTATAAACATTGAAAAATTAGAGTTCACGCCATTAGAAATTAAAGGTAAAATAATTGTTTTTCATGGTGTAAATTCTAAAAATTATATAAAAAAAGGGAATGTTTTTTTTGATGAAGCTTTACAGCAAATACAACATAAATACCCTGACCAAGTTATCATATTACGCACTGAAGATTTACCATACGCACAATACATTGAAGCCTTTAATAAAGCTCACATAGTTCTCGATCAAGTGTATGCGTATGACCAAGGCTATAATGCATTAGAAGCCATGGCTAAAGGCAAAGTGGTTTTTACTGGCGCAGAACAAGAATGGTTAGATTATTATAATTTAGAAGAAAATACAGTGGCAATAAATGCACTTCCAGAAACTGAAGCCCTAGTAAAGAAACTGTCGTGGCTGATTGAAAACCCTAATAAAATTTTAGAAATCTCTAAAAATGCTCGTGCATTTATTGAACGAGAACACCATTATATAACAATTGCTAAACAGTATTTAAAAACCTGGGAAGCTAATTCTATTTAATCTTCAACATCATGTTCTTCAGGTATCACACCAAACAGCGATGTACTAAATATTAACAGTATTAATCCATAATAGAGAACATAAGTTACAAAGTGTGCAATATTTGCTCCTTTTACACCATAAATATCTATAAAATATATACTCATAAAGTATAGTATTATTACTGAAAAAGCTTCGGTTATAATATAATGCCAAAACATTTTTTTAGCTAAAAATTGATACGCAATGACTATGGAAAGCACTTTTACAAAATCGCCCAACAACTGCCATAAGAACAACTCTTGAACAGGTTCAAACTCTTCTGAAAACACCAAGGCAACAATAAAACGCCTTAATAAATATATTACCAATAAGCCAGCACCGAAAATTGGAATTATGGTTTTATAGAAATTAAAAACTTCACTTCTAAATTCCTTAACATTATCTATTTCAGAGAATCGAGGCAAAATATATAGCGTTAATAAAGACGAGACAAACATTAAATAGTATTTAGAAATTCTGTTCATGGCTTCCCAATAACCAGCTTCTTGCATCCCTATAACTTCATTATCATTACTTTCAATAATATAGCTTCTAATAGCTAAAGCAACAATTGGCAATAAAATAGCCGAAAAAATAGCCATAACAGAAAAGGAGCTTAATTTTTTAAGATAATTAAAGCTTATATGTTTTACCTGTAATAAAGGTATTAAACTGCGTTGGTTGGCTACACCAACAAGTGTGATTAAAAATATTAGTGATTCAGAAATGGCAACCGAAATTAAGGCTCCATCAATACGTTCTTTATAGATTAATAATATAGTAACAGACAAACCTAAAATTTGACCAATAATATTAATTATTATGAGAATCTTATATTTAGAAAAACCATTTAAAATACCAAACGTAAACATGTTCAATGCGTAAAATGGCAAGGCTATAGCTACTATTTTTATCACATAGGCATAATCATTATAATAAGAAAATATCAAGTCATTTATGTACTCTGCATTAAAATAGCAAAGGAACGACACTAAAACAGTTGAGATAAAACCTATGTAAAAAACTGTTGAAATAGTTCTACTCAATTCAAGAGTATTGTTCTTAAATTCAGCTATATATTTTACCAATCCGTTATAAAAACCAAGAGTAGCGACAGACTGTGCAGATCTTAAAAAATCTCTTAAATTTCCAATTAATGCCAACCCTGCCGGACCAACAAACAATGCAATGGCCTTTGAAGTTAAAAATCCTGCTATAATTTTTGTAGCTACAGAGGCTGAATTTAAAGAGGCTACTTTTATTAAAACATTATTATTTATGTACTTTAGAAACTTTTTCAATTAGTAGGCATTTATTGTATTTATAATTTGAACTACTTCAGCATCAGTCATAACAGGACTTATAGGTACACTCACAACTTGGTCATGTATTTTTTCAGTTATAGGCAAGCTTAAATGGCCATAGGCTGCCAAAGCTTTTTGTTTATGTGGAGCAATTGGGTAATGAATCAAGGTTTCTATACCATTTTTCTTTAAATAGTCCATAAACCTATCACGATGGTCCACCATCACTACAAAAACATGAAAGACATGGTTGTCTGAATTATCATAATATGGCAATTGCACCTTTAAATTAGTAATACCACTAATAAATTTTCGGGCGATTTCTCGTCTTCTGAAATTATCGGCATCCAACTCTGATAGTTTTACATTTAAAAAAGCAGCTTGAATTTCGTCCATGCGATTATTAAAACCTAGACTTAAATTTACATACTTTTCTTTTGAGCCATAATTACGCAATTCGGTAATCTTTTCAGCTAAAACTTCATCATCAGTTGTAACGGCTCCCGCATCGCCTAATGCTCCTAAATTTTTGCTTGGGTAAAAACTAAAGGCTGCTGCATGTCCTAAATTACCCGCTTTTTTTCCATTTACGTCAATTGCACCATGAGCTTGGGCAGCATCTTCTACAACCAATAAGTTATGTTTTTTAGCTATGACGTTTATAGCTTTCATATTTGCCAACTGTCCATAAAGATGTACCGCTAAAATAGCTTGGGTTTTGCTTGAAATATGTTTTTCAATTATTTCGTCAGAAATATTAAAGGTTTTTGGATTAGGTTCCACAAAAACAGGTTTTAAACCCGAATGAATAACTGATAAAATGCTTGCAATATATGTATTGGCTGGCACTATAACCTCATCTCCTTTTTTAAGCTTCCCTAAATTTATGTATGCCTTAAAAATTAATAGTAAAGCATCTAACCCTGAACTTGTAGCAACGCCATGTGGCACTCCACAATATTCAGCAAAACGTTGCTCAAAGAGCTTCACCTCGTTACCCAATATATAATGTCCCGATTTTAAAACCTCATTAAATTTTAAATTAAACTGGTCTTCAAATCTTGCATTTATGGCTTGAACATCTAAAAACTTTATCATGACAATACGTTATCTAACATTTTAAAATTAGCAATTGGTATTGTATAAAAATCTTGAACAACTGTTCTTGCCCCAAATCCTTCTTTCCAATATTGTAGTCCCAAATTAATTTTCCTTCCCTGATCTTCATTGGAAATACCAAAATCAAAATAACGTTTGTCCTTAAAAACACCATTTAACAAATGATTGTGCAAAAAATCTAAACTTCCCAAACTGTTTTTATCTGTGTTAGCTGAAATATATTGCGAATGTGCCACATGTTTTGTAATAAAAATAGTTGTTCCAGCTACAACTTTATTGCCGTGATACACATTATACTGTTTGATATTGTTAGGAAAATGCTGTTTCAATAATTTAATCTCTTCAAGTGAATGAACCGGACTCACGTTATGCTTGTCTAGTAAATTAGGAATTAAAATATCGTTCCAAAATACGTCAAACACATCATCTTCCTTTATTGTTAAATTATGTTTTTCAGCACGTTTAACGCCATCATTTCTATCTTTATTATATTTTAATCTGTTATCCAACTTAATTACAGATAACGTATCTCGTTTAATTAATTTGGCGTCTAACAAAAACGTTAAGTATAACAATTCATCACTCGGCAAATCACTATAAATATTCGGCATGATTTTTATCTCCAAATCAATAAATCCTTGGCTTTGATAGTATTCCAAAACCAATTTAAAAATTTCTATAACTGCTTGAAGCTTTAGTTTAGAATTCAGAATAAGTCCACCATATGTTAACCCTTGATGTGAATAAATGGTTTGGTCAACTTGGTTAGCGGGAAATAAAGCTACTACCCTATCATTTTTAAAAACCATAACAGAAGCATCTTGAAAACGATCTTTATGATAATCCATAAAATGGCGATTAAACAAAAATGTTGCGTTTTTGGAAGTTGCAACATAATTGTTCCATAGACTTTTATAATTAATGTGGTAAGGTTTTACTGTAAATAAGCTCAAAAAAATGTGTTTTTAGTACCTGTTTTTACAAGTCTCCAAAATACAATAATTTTTATTGTTGGTTCTTTTTTCAATTCAATATTTTATATTTACAGCTTATGAAAATAAAAGGATTAAGTATTGAAAACTATTTATTAGTTATAAGTTATCTACTTATTTTTTTCTTTTTTATTTTTCAAGGTGCAATCTATTCTCCTGACACATACAGTTACATTAATGCCAATATATATCGATCGCCCGGCTACCCAATATTTACAAAGTTCTTACAATTTGTTTCTGGAGTTTATTTTGATTTTGTAATTGTTGCTATTCAATTACTAATAAGCTTAATAGGCATTCATGTTTTCTTTAAAATTGCTTCTAAAATTTTTCAGCTTAAATGGATAGAAAAATTGTTTTTGTTTGTCATTTTAATTTTCCCCTTTTTTAAACCACTTTTAATTGCAAACAATATTAGTTCAGAAGGGTTAAGCTATCCGTTATATCTCTTGTTTTTAAGTTCTGTCCTATATTTTTTTAGTCAAAATACTTCAAGAGCATTTTATTTCATATTAACTAATCTAACAATACTTATTTTAACGCGTGGTCAATTTATAATACTACCATTACTAATTTTAACCTCTTATATTTTAATTTTTAAAAAACAAATAATATGTAAACTGCATGTAAAAAGAATAATATTGCTCTGTTTATTACCCTTGGCAGTTTTAATAATGGACAAAACATATCATTTACTAAAAGATGGTGTTTTTGTTTCTACTCCTTTCACTTACCTTTGTGTTTCAGGCTCTGCTTTTTATGTAAGCAAGTCGGAAGACATTAATTTCATCAACAGTAAAGATGATAAACAAATTTTTGAAGATTGTTATACATTTATCAATGATAACAATTGGTTGCTTTCAAGCAAAAAAAGAAATTCATATAAGGATTATTACCAACACTTTCACAATAACCTAGGGAATATCTGTAATTATACTTTACACGACAGAGGCACAAAATTTTATGTAGACAAAGGTTATAGCATTGTTGAGGCTAGAATTGCTATTGAAAACACATGCAAGGATATTGCTCCAATACTTATAAAAAATAATTTCAAAGAATGGATAAGACTTTATTACAGTAATTTAATACACAGCTTTAAATCCCCTTTTATTTTATTCTTTATAATGATAACGCTAATATTTAGTGGCTTTAAAATAATTACCACTTCTGACTTTCGATATTCTTACCTATTTTTGTTCTCTTCGTTGATTTTGTCTAATGCTGTAATTGTTGTATTTGCCAGTCATTCCATAATGCGGTACTTATTCTATAATTTTGCTTTGTTTTATTTAATATTTTTAATTTTAATTCGATTGACTAAACATGAGAAACAAACTTGAATTATCTATTGTAATGCCTTGTTTAGATGAAGCTGAAACCTTACAAACATGTATTAGAAAATCGTTCAGTTTTTTAAACAAACATAACGTTGTTGGAGAAGTTATTGTCGCAGACAATGGAAGTGTTGATGGTTCTCAAAAAATCGCTGAAAAATTACAAGCCAAAGTTATTAATGTAAAAAACAAAGGTTACGGAAATGCTTTACGAGGTGGTATTGAAGTGGCTTCGGGCACCTATATCATTATGGCTGATGCTGATGACAGCTATGACTTTGAAAAATTACAACCGTTTTTAGAACAGCTCCGAAATGGTTTTGATTTAGTAATGGGAAATCGGTTTAAAGGAGGCATAGAAAAAGGAGCTATGCCATTCCTTCATAAATATTTAGGAAATCCAGTATTATCCTTTTTAGGACGCCTTTTTTACAAGACAAATATCGGAGATTTTCATTGTGGGCTCCGTGGTTTTTCTAAAGAAGCCTATGCTAAAATGGATTTAAAAACAACAGGAATGGAATTTGCTTCTGAAATGATTGTGAAGGCCAAACTTAATAATCTTTCAATAACAGAAGTCCCTACAACACTAAAGCCTGATGGAAGAACTCGTAAGCCACACTTAAATACTTGGAGTGATGGTTGGAGGCATTTGCGTTTTTTAATGCTCTATGCTCCAAATTGGTTGTTTCTATACCCAGGTATTATACTTGTAATAATTGGCTTCATCTTATCTACAATATTAATTTTCAACCCTTTAGAGTTTAAAAAATTCACTCTTGACATCCACACCTTACTTTATACTTCTACTTTTTTACTAATTGGGCTACAATTTGTTATTTTTTTCGGGCTAACAAAAATTTTTGCCGTTGAAAACGGACTCCTCCCTAAATCAAAAAGATATTCTAAAATTTTCAAATATATAAATCTTGAAAAAGGTTTAATAGTTGGTTTTTCATTGCTTGTTTGCGGCATTCTCTTAAGTATTAAAGGAGTTCTAATATGGGAGGGTAAAGACTTCGGTGCACTGAATACAAATACAACTTTAAAAATTGTTATACCAGCAGTAATAGCATTACAACTTGGAATCCAGGCAATATTATTTAGTTTGTTTTTTAGTATTCTTGGGTTAAAGAATAATTAGACCCTTTTTACCTTCAAAAGATAATAGCAATTCACCATACATATGGCAAAGTTGGCAATAATTATAGGCAGTCCAACACGCAATGTTGGCATCAAAAAACCATAAATAATAAACAACAAACAACCTATTATATTTACCAAACGAAGCTTTTTTACATCTTTCATTGTAAAAGACAGTAATACCATAAGCGAAGCCGAATATCCAACTAACTCTACTCCTGTAATTTCAAATATTTCCATTTTTATGAATAGATTTAATTTTTTCTCTCGAAAACAAATAGATTATTTAATCCCAATTGAAATTTTTTATGCTTTAAAAGCTTATATCTTGTAGAATCAAAAATTTCAGGCACCTGTTTTACTTCAAAACCATAATGTTCTTCTAAAGACATACCATCAATCAATCTCAATTTAGATAGTACCCAAAGAATTTTATCTACAAAAGGAGAAGGCACTGTAATTATTATCCGTCCTTTTGAATTTAGATAATTATAGAAGTCACCACTAATTTTATTTTGAACAGCTTGAGGCAAATGCTCCAATACTGCAAGCATTGTAATGCAATCAAACCGCTCATTTTTTGGTAAATCGGAGGGAAATTTACCTTTAATTAAAATATAATTACCTTCCTGAATAGTTTTCTCTATCAATGGATCAATCCCAATACTGTTCTTAATAGGCTTTCCAACCAGTTCTTTAAACAAATAACCATCAAAACAGCCTATATCTAAAACTTTATCGTTTGAATTAATATAAGGCAAGCATTTTCGAACACGCCAATTTCTTAAAACTCGATCTAAAAACTTCACTTTACGAATATATGACGTTTTCGAAACTTAAGTATTTAGATATTTTTATTACGCTTTCGCTCAACTTCGGTCAATAAAATTTTACGCAATCGTAAATGTTTTGGTGTCACTTCTACATATTCATCCTTTTGTATATATTCCAATGCTTCCTCCAACGAAAACTTAATTGCAGGTACAATTTTAGCTTTATCATCAGCACCTGCAGAACGCACGTTACTTAATTTTTTTGTTTTGGTAACATTGACAACCATATCATCACCTCGTGAGTTTTCACCAATTACTTGGCCTTCATAAATGTCTTCACCTGGATCAACAAAAAACTTACCACGTTCCTGCAATTTATCAATAGAATACGGAATAGCCTGACCTTTTTCCATAGATACCAACGATCCGTTTTGACGTTCAGGAATACCACCTTTTAAGGGTTGATATTCTTTAAAACGATGCGCCATAATAGCCTCACCTGCAGTAGCTGTTAATAGTTGGTTACGCAAACCAATGATACCCCTTGAAGGCACAATAAATTCACAAACCATTCGATCTCCTTTGGCTTCCATACTCAACATTTCTCCTTTACGCATGGTTACCATTTCTATAGCTTTACCTGAAACTTCCTCTGGCAAATCAATAGTCATCTCTTCAACAGGTTCGCATTTTACACCATCAATTTCTTTAATAATTACTTGTGGCTGACCAATTTGTAATTCATAACCTTCACGACGCATAGTTTCAATCAACACCGATAAATGAAGAACACCACGACCAAAGACCATAAATTTATCAGCACTATCCGTTTCTTCAACACGAAGCGCTAAATTCTTTTCCAACTCCTTGGTTAAACGTTCTTTAATGTGTCTTGACGTTACATATTTCCCATCTTTTCCAAAGAAAGGCGAATCGTTAATGGTAAACAACATACTCATGGTTGGTTCATCAATGGCAATGGTTTTTAATCCTTCTGGGTTTTCCCAATCGGCAACCGTATCACCAATTTCAAAACCTTCTAAACCAACAATTGCACAGATATCTCCTGCTTTAACTTCTTCAACCTTTTTGCGACCTAATCCTTCAAAGGTGTGTAGCTCCTTAATTTTCGACTTTACAACGCTTCCATCACGCTTTACCAAAGAAATATTTTGGTTTACTTTCAATTCACCACGTGTCAAACGTCCAATAGCAATACGACCTGTAAATGATGAGAAATCTAACGATGTGATTAGCATCTGTGTAGTCCCTTCTTCAATTTTTGGTTCTGGAATATGGTTGATGACCATATCTAACAACGGTTCGATATTCTCGGTTGGCTTTTGCCAATCTTCACTCATCCAATTGTTTTTAGCTGAACCATAGACCGTAGGAAAATCTAATTGCCACTCCTCTGCTCCTAGCTCAAACATTAAATCAAACACCTTTTCATGTACTTCATCTGGCGTACAATTTTCTTTATCAACTTTATTGACAACTACGCAAGGTTTTAAGCCTAAATCAATAGCTTTTTGCAACACAAAACGGGTTTGAGGCATAGGACCTTCAAAAGCATCAACCAATAGCAATACGCCATCTGCCATATTCAACACACGCTCAACCTCACCACCAAAATCGGCGTGACCAGGTGTATCAATGATATTAATTTTAGTGTCTTTATAAATTACTGAAACGTTTTTTGAGGTAATTGTTATTCCTCTCTCACGTTCTAAATCGTTATTATCAAGAATTAAGTCACCAGTATTTTCGTTCTCGCGGAACAACTGACAATGGTACATAATTTTATCAACCAAAGTGGTTTTACCATGGTCAACGTGTGCAATAATTGCAATGTTTTTAATTTTAGCCATAATGATGCCGTATTTTAAGCGCGCAAAGGTACGTTATATTTTAACAATTACACTAAATTATAGTTAATTATATGTTATAAGATATTCCTTTTATACGATTTATAAGTATATTTCGTTAAGTAATTGATTAATAGTAAATAGCCATTACTAACCAGCTCATAACCACCAAAGGCCTTTTACTCATGTTTAATACATGTTTAACCTTTAAATTGAGCACAATGAAACTGATTAGTAAATACTCTAAATTTATCCCTTATCTATATTATATTGCTGTAATAGCCTATTGGTTTACCAATGTAAATAGAAGCGAAGGCTTAACAGCTTACCCCATTTTATTATTTGGCATCCCATTTCTTTGGCAATTGATAAAACCCAATAAACAGCTTAACTTTTCGTTGGGAATCGTCTTTGTTTGTTTGTCATCTTATCTTATTCTAGCTTATTTATCAGACTTATTCAATATTGTTGATATTTCAGCTTCAACCAAAACCTTTATTATTTATGGTGGCATTTTTGTATTCACCAATTTTTTAATGGCGTTATGGATGATTAGAAACAGTCTAAAAAAAGCATTTTAATTTAACTATCTTTGTGGCTTAAATTTTTAGGCTATGAATCTTAATGATGTTCCAAAATTAATGCATACCAATAGTGATAATTTTTTCTTGTTGGCTGGACCTTGTGCCATAGAAGGTGAAGACATGGCACTGCGTATTGCTGAAAAGATTATTTCAATAACCAACAATTTACATATCCCTTACGTATTTAAAGGTAGTTTTAAAAAAGCCAACCGTAGTCGTATTGATAGTTTCACGGGTATTGGTGATGAAAAAGCTTTAAAAATTCTACGCAAGGTGTCTGAAACTTTTGAAACCCCAACGGTAACCGATATTCATGAAGTATCTGATGCAAAAATGGCTGCTGAATATGTTGATATACTCCAAATTCCTGCTTTCCTGGTTCGTCAAACTGATTTGGTAGTAGCTGCTGCAGAAACCGGAAAGGTTGTCAACTTAAAAAAAGGACAATTTATGAGTCCAGAAGCCATGAAACACGCCGTTCAGAAAGTTAAGGATTCTGGTAGCGATAAAGCTTGGATAACTGATAGAGGCACCATGTTTGGCTATCAAGATATGATTGTAGATTTCCGTGGGATACCTACAATGCGTCAATATGCACCAACTATTTTAGATGTTACTCATTCATTGCAACAACCTAATCAATCGGTTGGCGTTACTGGTGGTAGGCCAGATATGATTGAAACCATTGCTCGTGCTGGTGTGGTTAATAATGTAGATGGTTTATTTATTGAAACGCATTTTGACCCAGCCAATGCCAAAAGTGATGGTGCCAATATGCTACATTTGGATAATTTGGAAAGCTTACTTTCAAACCTTGTGGCCATTAGAAAAACCATTAACAGCTTAAAATAAGCTATCGATATGGATATTGAAATCCGTCAAGCCACTGTTGCCGATGTTCCAGAGATAACTATGCTTTTTCGGGACACCGTTCGTGAGGTGAATTCAAAACATTACTCAGAGAAGCAGGTACAAACTTGGTCTACTGGTGCCAATGACACCCAAAAATGGGAAGAACGCATTAACAAATTATACTTTTTAGTTGCTGTAAACCAAGACACTATTGTAGGATTTGCCTATTTAAAAAATGGCAATTATTTTGATGGTTTGTTTGTTCATAAAGACTTTCAGCGACAAGGGATTGCTTCGAAATTACTGCGTATAATTGAATCCAAAGTCATTATGGATGGTTTTGATGAAATCAAATCTGATGTTAGCATTACGGCGTTACCATTTTTTGAAGACCACTACTACGATGTCGTTAAAAAACAGAAAAAAGTTCTCAAGGGTGTGATTTTTGAAAATTACATAGTTTCCAAAGCTCTCTAAAGAAACCAAGCCTTTTTACTTTGCTCCAATTGTTTGGCTGCTGCATGCAACAAAGTAACAAATCGTTGTTCATCCAAATCTTCAATATGCTTTATTTGAATAGAGCGTACCTGTTTTCTATTGTTATAGTTTTGCAATTCAGGGAAATCTTTTTCCAACAAAATGCCTTGTACAAAAGCCACATCCACAAAATCGGTTCCTTTTAAAACATTCAAATAAATCATAGGTTTTTTCCCCATGTTATAAAATGGAATTTTATAGCTATACCGCTCTTGAACATTGGGCAACGTTTTCAATATTAACTGCCTAACATATAACATAATGGACTGATACGGTTCTTTCTGTTCTAAAAAATAGGCATCAACAGGTTTCATTTAGTTGCATGTAATTGGTAATAATTTGTAAGAATTTACTAAATTACTAATCGAAAATGACCAACCAAAACTACTACGCTATTTAATTTACTTGGAACCGACCAGTAAATGCTAAAATTCTTTCGGCGCATAAGGCAAAACCTTCTTGCAGAAAACAAAACAGGCAAATACCTAAAATACGCCATTGGTGAAATAATACTTGTGGTTATTGGGATTTTGATTGCGCTACAGATCAATAACTGGAATGAAACTAGAAAAACTGAAGTTGAGGAGCAAAAAATTCTGAAACAATTAAAAAATGAATACCAAAAAAACTTGGTTCAATTAGACGAAAAAATCTATATGCGCGATAAAATGACATTGGCTTGCGCTGGAATACTAAACTATATTGACCATCCCGAAAAATATATTAAAGACAGTTTGTTGTACTATGCGTTTAGGCTTACCCAAGAACCAACTTTCAATCCAATAGAAAACGACCTTATTGTTTCTGGAAAATTAAGAACCCTACAAAACGACAGTTTAACCATTTTACTATCCAATTGGACATCAGATGTGTATCAAGTTCAAGAATTAGAGGCCAGTTGGCAGCAGTTGCGCAGCCAATTTGTAATGCCTGTTTTTATGTCGAAAGACTTTGCAAGAAATACGGCATCCTATCTACTAAAAAATGGCTATACACCAGACCATGCTTTTGACCAAAATACGTCACTGGTTTACGATATTGAAATGACTGATACAGATTTGTTAAAAACATTACAAGAAAACAGGATAGCATTTCAAAGTGCTGCTAGCGCATGTATTCTCTATAACAAAATTATAAACAGTCAATCCAATGTGCTCCGAAAACGGATTCAAAAAATATTAAGCCATATCGATTCAGAAATACATTATGATTAAATTCTTCCGTAAAATACGATACAACCTTATGAGTGAAAACAAAACAACCAAATACTTTAAATACGCCATTGGAGAAATAATTCTCGTAGTTATTGGGATATTATTAGCCTTACAGATTAATAATTGGAATGAAGCTCAAAAAGAAAAAGCTCGAGAACAACAAATCCTAAAAAGTTTAAGGGAAGAGTTCATGCAAAATATTAATGAGCTAGAATTTGACCATCAAATAAATATTGGTTGCATTAACGCATTAAAAGTACTGTTGAATTTTGATACCTCTTCCGATTTCGACACAAGAACATTGGATAGCTTATTTGGACAAGCTTATAATTTCGCAACATTTGATGCACGATTAGGTGTAATTAATGATCTAAACTCTTCAGGGAATCTAGAATTAATTCGAGATTCCAAATTACGATATGCCTTAAACCAATGGACAGGGGAACTAAATGACTACAAAGAAGATATTATTATTAGAAGAGAGTATTGGATTAACAATTATTCGCCATTGGTTAATAAATACATTCCTTTAAGAAATACAGACACATTTATTGATCGTAGCGATTATACTAGAAATTTTAAAGTTAACACAAGACAAGTGCCCAAATCAAATTATATTGAATTCCTAACAAACATAGAATCTGATGGTGCTCTTTTTGATTATTACTTAAACCAATCGTTTGTTACAATTAACGAAGAAAATATATTAGAATTTTTAGAGAAAACCATTGCATTAATAGAAGCTAACATACAAGATGATTAAATTTTTCCGTAATATCCGTAAAAAGCTAGCTTCAGAAAACAAAGCTATGGCTTATTCGCGCTATGCCATTGGTGAAATAATCCTTGTAGTCATAGGAATATTAATTGCGCTTCAAATTAATAATTGGAATGAAAATAGAAAAAACAAAATCCAAGAAGATATTCTTTTAGAACAACTACTAGCAGATTTCAACAGCAATCTAAAGCAATTGGATCAAAAAATCTCCATGCGAAATATTTTTATGGAAGCCTCTAAACAATTATTGAATTTTATTGATAATCCTAGTCAGCGTGAAAAGGATAGTATTAACTACAATATAGCTAGAACAATGCCATATGCTTCTTTTGATCCAATTATAATAGATCTAGCAAGTTCTGGCGATTTAAACCTTATTAAAAATGAAACATTAAAGCACGCACTTACACGATGGACTTCGGAAATTAATGATGTTATTGAAGACGAAGTAATTTGGAAAGACTACAGAAACAACCTATATATTCCTTTTTTAATAGAAAACTATCAATTAAGAACTATTCGAAATTTAGCATACAAAACCGATCTTTTAGGCAGTTATTCCCTTGAAGTTGGTGAAAAAATCACTGATTATTCAAAGGATGCCATTGGTGAATCTGCATACAATGTAGATTATAACATGCTATTAAATCACCCTAATTTCGAAGACCACCTAACTAGATGTTATGCTATTAATAGCTGGGCAAACGTACAATCACAAATCTTAAGAAAACGCATTGTTGAAATCATTGATTTAATTAAACAGGAATTAGAACATGATTAAATTCTTCCGTCACATACGCCAGTCACTTATTATGAAAAATCAAACCAGTAAATACTTTAAATACGCCATTGGCGAAATAATCCTTGTGGTAATTGGAATTCTAATCGCACTTCAGATTAATAATTGGAATGAATCGCGAAAATCTGACTTACAAGAATTAAGCGCTTTAAATAATATTCATCGTGATTTTTTAAAAAATAAAGACATTTTAGAAGAGGTACAGACCAGTACGTTGTTAATATTGGAGTCAGGCGTTCAAATCCTAAACCATACCGGAAAAAAAGTTAAACCAGATTCCGAGGATGTTTTTAACGATTGGCTAAACCAATTGTTCAATAGCACACCTTATTATCCTCAAAATGGATTTTTAGATGATTTATTAAGTTCTGGAAAACTTGGCATTTTTAAAAATGTAGAGTTACGAAACCTGCTGTCCTCATGGAAACCAGACGTCGAAATTTTAGAAGAAAAGTTTAACACAGTCGATAAAAATGAAGGTATACTGAATACTTACATTATCGAAAGAGCTAGTTGGCTAAAAGCCGATCAAGTAGACGATAAAGTTAGAAACATAACTTTTCCAAAATCTGGTTTTACTGTTGATAACAGATACCTATTAGAAGAACTTCAATTTGAAAATTTAGTCGAAAATGTAGTTATTCATGCAGACAGTTATTATTCAAAACAAAAAAAAACAAGAGCCCTTCTTGATGAAATAATTGCATTGTTGGAAACTGAAATTAATAAAGCAAATGATTAAATTCTTCCGAAATATCCGCAAAAACCTTCTCAACAAAGGCAAAACCAGCAAGTACCTTAAATATGCTATTGGTGAAATTGTTCTGGTCGTAATTGGGATTTTGATTGCATTGGCCATAAATAAATGGAACCAGAAAATTCAAGAATCAAAACAAGGAAAAGTACTACTAGAGAGAATACATCATGATTTAGTACAAGACACTTTATTGTTTAGAAAAACAGTAGAAAAAAATGTAGTCATCAGAGAGGATATCAAACACTTTTTGAATACCATGTATTCCGGTGTTGAAAATAAAAAACAAGTTGAAAAAATGAGCGCTACTTTTGATAAAGCTCTAGATCAAATATTTTCATATAATAAAACAACCTACAATAGTATTATGAGCACTGGCTCTATCAACCTTATAAACAACCCTAAACTAAAAGATGATATTCTAGAGCTTTATAACTCTTATGAAGAAATTGAAGAATTGCTCAACTCCATAAATGAATGGATGTTAAATGTTACGTCAACTTTAGATACCAAAACCAATTTTATAAAATTCAATACTCAAGTTTCAGATATTTATACTTATAAAGAAATGATTACAGAGAAAGATTTCGAATTTTTAAACAACCAAAGCAGCGAAGAATTCCAGATACTTGTCAGGGCCATCTCTGCTACAGCCTTCAACCAAAAGGTCAGAAATATGTACTACCAAGATTTAATTAAAAAATGCCACACAACCCTTCAACATATTAATATCGAGCTAGAAAAATGATTAAATTCTTCCGTAACATACGAAAATCACTTCTCAAAGAAGATAAAACAAGTAAGTACCTTAAATATGCTATTGGTGAAATTGTTTTGGTAGTAATTGGGATTTTGATCGCACTTCAAGTGAACAATTGGAATAATGAGCGACAACTCAATAAAGAAGGTCAGAACCTTCTAACGAATATTCAAAAAGACTTATTAACGGATATTAATCGTGCCAGTGAGATCTTAGACTTTTATCTCGTAAAGGATTCTCTAAGCAAGATGGTACTGACAGACCAGTTCATTCATCAGAATTATAGAAAATTTATAAGCGGGGAGCAAGGGACTTATTTTGCGTATTGGTACGATGACTTTATTTTAAATGAACAGAGTTACCAAAAGTTTAAAGATGCACTAAAAGATTTAGACCACCAATTTGATGTACTGCAAGAACCTTTGGACGAATTGCATATTACTTTAGGTAACAATATAAAAGTGTACAATCAACGCATAAGAACTACGGTTTATCAAAATATAGATTATTTAGCTACTAATAAATCGTGGTATTACCAATGGAGTAGCAATTATGATGAAGCTGTGGAGGTTAACGACATGTATGCGTTTTTTCTTAACGACCCCATTTATAAAAACCAAGTTGCTCGCTATACTAACGATTATCTAAATTTATATAGAGATGCACAGACATATAGGATTAAAGCCATTGAACTCTATATAACGATTGCAGAATTCCTAAATAAGCCAGTGCCCGATAATGAGCTACTAAAGTTAAAGGTATCTAACAAGGGCGGGCTAGCACATTATTTAGGAGAGTATCAATCTTCACATGAGTCTAATAATAGTAAACTACATAATGTGACGATAAAAAGTGAAGACGGCTACCTTGTAATGAAAGACATTAATAATAAATCTAAAATACTCTACAGGCATTCAGACAGTTTATTCTTTATGTTCAAAGCTAATGAGATTGTAAAGTTTCATTTAAATAATGACACTAAAAAAACGACGTTTACCATAATTACCAAAGAAAAAAGAATACCATTTAATAAAGTAAAACCTTGAAAAAAAGCAATATAATAAAATTTTTACATCAAATAAGAAATACATGCAATAGTGCAGAACTCGTCCTCATTTTAGACTTTTCAAAGTTCAAATAGGATATTTAATTCTGAACTTACAAACTAAATAACATATTAACTATTAATGACAACTAAATCATCCATCTTATTTTTTATTAGCTTATGGCTTTTGCTTAATTGCAATAGCAATAAAAATGAAGTATCATCTAATACTGAAGTGCAAAACTTCAAAACAAAGAATTATGAAGATCTTGTGTCACTTTTTCACAATTGGCGTTCATTTGAAAGTCCACCTTTACTTGATGGTGCACCAGATTACACAAAAGAAACCTTCGAACAACGTTGGTCTGAATTTGAAGAACTTCGGAAACAGCTCATGGCTATTGACACTACCAATTGGTCTATTCCAAATCAAGTAGATTGGATGCTTGTATGGGCAGAGATGAATGGTTATGATTTTAACTATAAAATTTTAAAGCCTTGGGTACGTGACCCTGCATTTTATAAAGTTGTATGGACCTACAAGAGCGATGTACCTGCACACGAAGGGCCAACCAATCATGGTACCCTTGAGTTATGGACTTATGAACAGCCATTTTCCGTCGAAGAGCGAATACAATTAATTAAAGAGCTCAATGTTATTCAGCCTTTATACCAACAGGCAAAACAAAATTTAACTGGCAATGCTAAAGATCTTTGGATAGCTGGTATTCGCGATATCCAAGATCAAAGAGATGTGTTACTCAACATGAAAGAATACGATGGAGTTGAAAATGATGAGGAACTACTTGCTGCCATTGATCGAGCAATAGATGCCACTAACAATTTGGTAGAGTGGCTCCAGAGTGAAGCTAAGTCTAAAACAGGGCCATCGGGAATTGGTAAAGAAAATTACAACTGGTATTTACAGAATGTTCATTTAGTTCCTTTAACCTGGGATGATGAAGTTATGTTATTGAAACGCGAATTAGCACGGGCTTGGGCATCGCTAAAGCTTGAAGAGCATCGTAACCGCGACATAGATCAATTGATAGCGGCTGACTCGCCCGAAGCTTACGATAAAATGGCTGATGAAGCTGCTAAGAGCTTGATCAATTTTTTAGATCAACAGGGGATAGTTAGCGTAAAACCATATTTTGAAGTAGCCTTACGAGAACATTTGGGTCAATACGTGCCTGAAGAAAAACGCAACTTTTTTGTAATCGGTGAGCATTACGATCCGCGACCACTCTACTCACACTTTTACCATTGGTTTGAGCTGGCTAGAATGGACCATGAACCACATGCTAGTGAGATTAGGCGTGGCCCTCTGCTATACAATATATTTGACTCTCGCAGTGAAGGTACTGCAACTGCTGTAGAAGAAATGTTTTTACAAGCCGGACTCTACGATGACAGTCCAAGATCAAAGGAAATTGTTTACATCATGATAGCGCAGCGTGCTGCAAGAGGCTTGGGCTCATTGTATGCTCATGCCAATAAAATGACCATGGAAGAAGCTGGTGGTATACATAGTGAATACACGCCACGTGGCTGGATGAAAACCGAGAAGGACTTACTCATTTTTGAACAACATCTGTACTTACGCCAACCAGGTTATGGCACGAGTTATATAACCGGTAAATTTTTATTAGAAAATGCCATGGCAGACTATGCCAAATTACAGGAAGATAATGACAAAGCTTTTAAGACTAAAGCATTTTTTGACACACTCAATAGTATTGGCAACATTCCCATCTCACTTGGACATTGGCAAATGACAAATAAGAAAAAGCATTTAGATATTATCATCAATGATTAAATTTTTCAGACACATACGTAAATCACTCCTCAACGAAGGCAAAATGAGTAAATATGTAAAATATGCCATTGGTGAAATAGTACTTGTTGTTATTGGAATTTTGGTTGCTTTACAAATTAATAATTGGAATGAAGCCAATAAAACTAAACAGTTAGAAACAAAAATCTTGAAAGAATTCCACAATAATTTAACACTAGACTTAAAAGAAATCCAGCATGATATTGCTACTATGGACTCCATAGTAAAAGCTTGTAAGGACCTAAAAGACTATATAAAAACACATGAGACACCTAGTTCCAAATTCAATTATTTGACAACATTATTACGCGTCATACCACATTTTGATCCCAATAAAAGCGGCTATGGGCTTCTACAATCTAAAGGCGTTGAAGTTATTTCCAACGATAGTTTGCGAAACAATATCTCGCTGCTTTACGAAAGGGCATACCCCTATTACAGACGCTATGAAGACGAGCGATTGGATTTTTTTAATCTGAATACGCAACCCAAGTTATTGGAATATTTTTATAAAAACTTTGACAGCACGGCTACTTGGTATGCCAATTATAAAATAACACAAGCAGATTATGAAAGACTCAAGGTAGACGAATCATTCTCCAGATTAATATCAACCATCGCATTTGAAAATGCTGGAGTGCAAAACAGAGCCAAACGCACAGAAGGACAAATTAAAAACCTACTGTAATTCATTAAACAGGAATTAAATTCTATTGATAAATAGTCATTACAAAAAAAATCAAACAATGGAAAACGAAACCGTAAAACCAATCTCCAAAAGTGAACGTATTGCCTACCTCGATATCTTAAGAGGTATTTCTATACTGTTTATCTATACTGCAAATATCCTCATGTTCTCGGGAATATTCTTTTTCCCAGAAGATTCACCGCAAAGGTTATATACCTTGCCTACAGATGAATGGGTTGATTTTATAAACTATGTACTGGTAGATGGTAAATTTTATTCCATTTTTTCGCTACTTTTTGGAATTGGCTGTGTTATTCAATTTAACAACTTAACCGCACATGGTAAGGCATTTGCTCCTTTTTTTAGAAGGCGCATGTTTTGGTTATTAATTATTGGTTTAATTCATTTAGTGCTCTTTTGGCCTGGAGATATTCTAACACTTTATGCGTTTCTAGGTTTTTTCTTGATTTGGTTTGTGAAAAAATCTAATAAAACCCTTTTAATCACTGCGGGTATATTCATTTTATTCCCTTTGGTCAATTGGGCTTTTATGCACTTTTCAGGCATCTATTATCCTGGATTGGCTTTTCAAAAAAGCACCGAAATCTATCAATATTTTGGTATGCCAATTATGGAATTTCAGGGTGGCTTGAGTCCCAATTTTATAGCCTACCAACTCAATGAAAATATAGCTGATTTTTTTAAAATGAATCTGGGGAATACATTTATTAGAATAGGTAGGATTTTGGATGAAGGTCGATTGTTTAAAGTTTTTGGAATCTTTTTAATTGGTATTTGGGCTGGCAGGAAAATACTCAATGAAAATATTTTGGATAATACCGCATTTTTGAAGAAAGTGTTTGTAATTGGTTTATTGGTAGGTCTTCCCGTTAATATTGTTAGAGGTTACATTGAATTCTTTGTGGATAGTACAGATACTACAAAACTGTTTCATATTCTTGCTTATGCCTTGGGAACCGTACCATTGGCATTAAGCTATGCTGCTGGGATTGCCTTGTTAGTTAAGAAGAAAGTAGGATTTCTCGATTGGTTTAAACCCGTTGGTAAAACGGCATTATCCAACTACTTGTTTCAAACAGCTATTTCAACCATTATTTTTTACGGATTTGGGTTTAACCTCGTCGGAAAATTCGGCTTTACTTATGTTATGATGATTGGCTTGGGCGTATTTATCATACAAATTATATGTAGTAAAATATGGTTACGTTATTTCAAGTTTGGTCCCATGGAATGGCTCTGGCGTAAACTAACTTATGGCATACAACTAAAAATCAAGAAATGATAAAATTTTTCAGAAATATTCGTAAAAAACTGGCATCCGAAAATAAAGCTGCGGCCTATTCCAGATATGCTATAGGCGAAATTGTACTCGTAGTTATTGGGATTTTGATTGCCTTACAGATTAACAATTGGAATGAAACACGCAAAGAACGCGAAGAGGAAAAAGCTCTGTTACAACAATTACAATCTGAATTTGAAAGTAATCGAAAGCAACTGAACGAAAAAATAATTATTCGCAATAATATGATTGCTGCATCTTTTAAACTTTTGGATTATATAGACTACCCTGAAAAACGTCATTCAGATAGTATAAACAGCTACCTAGTTCAAACCATTTTGGTTCCTACCTTCGATCCGATAATCAATGACATTATGAGTTCGGGAAGAATTCAGTTACTAAAAAACAATAAATTGAAAGAACTATTGACCCTATGGACAAGTGAAATTATTCAGGTAACTGAAGAAGAGGTAGCTTGGAGAGAGTATAAATACAATCAATACCAACCTTTCTTACTCAAAGAAGCTTCAATAAGGTCCATAACCAATCAATACTGGCAAGACAATGCTATGGAAACCTTTTATTTGGACAAAGGAACAACCGTGAAGTTCGATCTAAAGAACTCACGGACTCATACCGATTTTTCAAATATTTTTGAAAATCCAGATTTTGAAGATCATCTTGCGGCTTGCGCAACCGATGCCAAAATTGCTAACATTCAATCCTTAAGTCTACAAAATAGGATTAAAGAAATATTACAGATTATTAAGCAAGAACTCGAAGAAAATCCATGATAAAGTTATTCAGAAATATCCGCAAAAATTTACTCAACGAAGGTAAAACCAGTAAGTATTTTAAATACGCTATAGGTGAAATCGTGTTGGTGGTTATAGGAATTCTTATCGCGCTTCAGATAAACAATTGGAATAGTGAAAGAATCCTTAAAAAAGAAGAGTTAAACATCTTAAAAGATTTAAAAGTAGAAATCACTGATAACATTTCATCGCTTGATTCAGTAATTACTCAACATGAAAAATCGTATAACGCCGCACTAAAAATAGATTCGCTTTTTGATAACAGACAAGCTTTTGAGAAAGTACAGGATTCTGTATTTAGCAACTTAGGCTCAACCATGAATATGAACCATACGTTTGATCCTAAAAATGGCATTTTAAAATCCATTATCTCTTCAGGTCAAATTAGTTATTTAAGTAATAAAGAACTTAAGTACAAACTAGCCTCTTTTGAAGACGAAATTATTGATGCTTTCGAAGACACTTATAGAATTGAAGAATGGCGAAACAATTTAACAACTACTTTATATACCAAAGGCTACATAATTAAAAACAGTAAGATTGATGGATTTGATATAAAAAAGTACTATGATGACCCTCAATTTAGAATGTATACAAAAGTATTGTTCATTAACATCAGAAGTCAAGGCTTAAAAGAAGAGCGGCAATTAAAAAAGAACATGATCTCCATTTTAGACTTAATTAATGAAGAAATTTTAAAGGCACAATGATAAAATTCTTTAGAAATATCCGTAAAAACTTACTCAACGAAGGCAAAACCAGCAAGTACTTCAAGTATGCCATTGGTGAAATCGTATTAGTTGTGATTGGTATACTCATTGCACTTCAGATTAATAACTGGAATGAGAATAGAAAACTAGAAAACAGTAAGCATAAACTCCTGTTGGCGTTAAAAAATGAATTGGTTAACAATAAAAATGAATTGGAGATTTATTTTCATAATCTCAACATAAGTAATTCTAAATTTAACAAAGTACTGCGTTATTCAGTTGGAGATTATACTATTCCAACAGATAGTCTAAAATATTATCTCTCTGAAATGCTTTACTACAGAACACTGTCAATTTTCAGTTCAGTTCAGGATGAAGCCATTAGCTCTGGTAAATTTGAGTTATTAAGCGATAGCCTAAAACAAAATCTGTCTTTACTAAAAGATTATACCCACTCAAGAAATTCTATAAGAGACCAAGGTTTTAATATATTTTTTGAAAGGGATAATCAAACAACGAAAGTAACCACTAGCTTGTATATGTCTCCTGAAGTACCTGATGAATTGGCGAGCCATTCTAAAATTCCTACCCATCCTGAATTTTTATTGACCGATATGGAGCTTTCAACTTTAGTCAAAAATCCTGAAACTTATTTAACCTTAAATAAAATATACCTAACCTATGCAAGTGATGAAGTTTGGGTTAAACATGGTCTTATAAGTGTCACCAACAAAACCATTGCATTAATTGATAAAGAATTGAATACACATGATTAAATTCTTTCGTAAAATCCGCCAAAACTTACTTATGGAAAACAAAACCAGTAAATACTTTAAATATGCTTTGGGTGAAATATTTCTTGTAGTTATAGGAATTTTAATCGCACTTCAAATTAATAATTGGAACGAGAATAGGAAAAAGCATCAGTTAAAAGTCTTTTACATGAATTCCATTAAAAACGACTTAACAAAAGACACTCTAGATATAAATCATATAATAAAATTGCAGCGTGCAGACAATAAGGCTTCAGATGAATACTTAAACCGCATGCTAGATACGTTAAGTACAATTGACACGATTATCAATATAGCTAAAAATGAATATGATTTTAAGTTTACAGTTAAAAGAGAGTATGCAAACAATACATTCAATACGTTAATTTCAACCGGTAATATCGAACTTTTGGATAAAGAACTTACCCAAAAATTAATGGACTTAAACAGTATACAACAAGACCAGCTAGAAAGATTCTATAGCCATATGGGCTATTTCGAAAGAATAATGTCTGACTATCTTCAAAACTACCCTATTTATGATAGCATTCCCGAAAACACAGTTGTTGGGAAAATTTTATGGGATGATATAGATGAAAAACAACTTGTAGGAAGTTTTACTTCAATTCTTGGTTTACGGAAATTTATGTTCAAAAACTCCATTAGCGGGCATTTAAGAGTTAAAGACCAGTCTATTGAAGTACTGAATTTAATAGACAAACTATTGGAAGAATGATACAATTTTTCAGAAAAATACGATATAACCTTATGAATGATAATAAAACACGTAAATACCTTAAGTATGCTACAGGCGAAATCACCTTGGTAGTCATTGGGATTTTAATTGCGCTTCAGATAAATAATTGGAACGAAAAACGTAAGGATTCCAACAAGGAAAAAGCCATTTTAGTCAATGTACATAACGAGTTTAAACAAAACCAAAAACAGTTGGACTCGGTAGTAAAGCATCATCAACATGTATATAATAATTGTACTAAAATAATCAGCCTGTTTCCAATAACAACTAAACCCGAACCAGAAATTTTAGATTCGCTTGCCTATCAGTTATTTTGGTCTTATGGTGGCAACACATTTAATCCGTCTCAAACAAGCATTAATGCTCTAGCAAGTACTTCCTCCTTTGATATTATTAAAAACGATACCTTGCGCGACCATTTGATTTCTTGGAATGATTTGATTACTGATTACCAAGAAGAAGAATTACGGGTTTTAGAACATATGGTTCAACAATATGATCCCTACATGTCAAAACATTTTGATTGGAATTTTAATTTTAATGATCCTCGAAATGACTTTGACGCGCTCCAAACTTTAGAATTTGAATATTTAGTAAGAAACCAACACTTTTTAGTTGATCAGATATTAACAAATGCGGGCGAGCTTCAAAAAGTGCAAAAAACCTTAAGTGAAATTATTGAGCTTTCAAAGCCCTACTCTGGTAATTAAATTTCAATGCTAATTATTTATTCTTTTTACTTGCTTGAAAACATATTTTTATTTTACTTTGTATTTCAAAGTACTTTATATGGAATCTAAAGATTATCTAAAAGACATAAGTGAAATTAAAAATTTGATGAACAAATCGTCTCGGTTTATTTCACTTTCTGGCCTATCGGGAATATTGGCAGGAATTTATGCACTAATAGGTGCTGCCACAGCATATTGGTTGGTAACTAATTACAGTTACGGTACATTAACATTAGATGGTTGGGTATTTAGAACCTGTGTATTGATTTTAGGCTTGGTGGCATTCTTTAGTATTGTTACGGGAATATTACTTACTACGCGTAAAGCCAAAAAACAAGGTGAGAAAATATGGGATGCCACATCAAGACGATTGGTTTTTAACTTTTTAATTCCATTGGTGGTTGGTGGTATTTATATTCTAATAATTTTGAATCAGCAAAAGTATGGTCAAACTGGTGCGTTAATGTTATTGTTCTACGGATTGGCTTTAATAAATGCTTCAAAGTATAGTATTGGTGATATTCGTTATTTAGGCTTTATTCAAATAATTTTAGGACTCATATGTGCCTGCTATCCAGGATATGGATTTTGGCTTTGGGTATTAGGATTTGGTATTATGCATATTGTTTATGGTATCTGGATGCATTTTAAGTACGATAAACAATAAATTATTAATTAAAAAACAAAAGTTATGTTAGCACAAAACAAAAGACTTCTCACAATAATCTTGGGATTGGAAGCACTTTTACTGATTCCCTTGATTGCCATGCAATTTACCTCTGAAGTCAATTGGAGGTATACCGATTTTATTGTCATGGGTGTATTACTTTTAACAGTTGGTGTTTTAGCCGAATATACATTACGAATTGTTAAAAATCAGGAAAGACGCATTATTTTAATCGCTTTTTTAATATTGCTATTCTTATTAATTTGGGCCGAATTGGCAGTAGGAATTTTTGGAACACCATTCGCTGGAAGTTAATCTTTAATGAGCATTATAACCAACATAAATAAAGTATTTGATCACCGCATTCGTTTGGGTATCATGTCTGTTTTAATGGTCAATGAATATGCTGATTTCAATACTCTAAAAGAATTGTTGGATGTAACCGATGGTAATTTGGCCAGTCATGCCAAAGCCTTGGAAAAAGCCGAATATATATCGGTTGAAAAACAATTTATAGGCAGAAAACCAAATACACGTTATGCAACTACCAAATTGGGCAGGTCAGAATTTAAAAAACACATTGAAGCATTAGAGAAATTAATTAATAAACAATAACATATCAACAAGCTCAACATGGGCTATTTTTTTTATCATTTAACTTTGAATTTCAAAGTACTTTAAAATCACACATATGAAAAATATCATTTTATTATTTGGCGCTATCTTATTCAGCACACTTTTTTACAAACAAGATATTGGTTTAAACATGTCTCTATTCAGTATAGTAACCATTATAATACTATCCATTTTTAATACAAAAACTTTTAAAAGCAAATCGACAATTGCATTAACCACAACGTATCTTATTACTGCAATCGCAATTTTCTTTTATAATTCCAGTCTTTCCATTATAGCAAACTGTTTTGCCTTTTTTACATTGGTAGGCCATGTATCTCAACGTAATTCATCAATATATATCAACTGGCTAAATGGTTTATTCACATTTGTAGCCGGATTTTTTCTCCGTGCATTGCTAAAGTCAGAATCTAACAAAGAATCCAAAAACAAAACACAAATTGATTACATTCATTTAATAAAAATTATAGGAATACCATTAGCTGTAATAATTGTATTTATACTACTATATAAAAATGGAAACCCTGTATTTAATGACATGATTTCTAAAATAGACTTTAGTTTCATCAATTTACAATGGTTACTCCTTACCGTTCTTGGCTACTTTTTATTTTATAATATTTCAAAGCCTATACAAGTTAATCCAGCTACCGAATTAGATTTAAACACAAGCAATACATTAGAAAAAAACAATAAATTTTCAATCAACACTTTAAAAAAGGAAAATCAATTAGGATTAATATTAATAACTCTGCTCAACATCCTGATTATTGTCTTTTTGATAACAGATATAACATACCTAACCACCTCTAATGATATTATAGCCGCAAATCTATCCAATCAAGTACACAATGGTATAAATGCTTTAATAGTTTCAATTGTTATAGCTATAATTATTATTCTTTACTTTTTTAGGGGAAACTTAAATTTTTATAAGCAAAATAATAAACTAAAAATCGCTACATATTGTTGGATAATACTCAACACCATTTTAGTTGTTAATATCGTTATTAAAGACAGTCAGTATATTTATTACTATGGCTTTACATATAAAAGAATTGGCGTATTAGTTTATCTATTGCTCGCGCTGATAGGGTTATTTACAACGGCACTTAAAGTTTTTAAAATAAAAAACTTGTGGTTTTTATTCAGGGTTAACAGTTTAACGGCTTATGCCCTATTAATTATCTCTTGCTCGGTTAATTGGGATAATTTAATTACCAATTATAATTTATACCATGCCAAGTCCAATGATTTTGAATACTTGATTAGCTTATCAAACAACAATACCTTTCTATTAAAGGCATACTCCCAAAAAAATCAATTGAGTACAAAAAATCAATTTCTCGTTGATAAAAAGCATAATGATTTTGTAGAAAAGCTAAATAGCAATACATGGCAAGAAATGCAGTTCGATAATTTTAATATAGAACAATACAAATGAGATACTCCAAATCAATCTTAAAATCTATTTTTCTATCTGGAATTATATTTTGGTTAGTCATTTTTTCAGAAGACTTTAATGCTGATATGCTATTTTGGGTGTTTTTATCAATAATACCTATTTCACTTTGTTGCTCTTTTACAATCTTTACCACCATTGCACCTTGGTTTATTCTAAACTCTGGTATGAAACCTAGAGAAGTATATGTCAAATATTTTGCTTACTACGCAATTCTTTGTTTTGCCTTATGTTTTTATGGAGTCTGGAAAAGCAACTTCAGCATTTATGCTATTAGTTTTTTTGCATCAGCATTTATTACCACAATGCAAACCTGGAATTGGCTTGTAATCGATAACCCAAAAGACTCAAAATCATGAAACACTTAAAAAAAATACTTCTATTGGTACTTTGTACAATTGTTTATGCTTTAGTATTTAGTTCCCATGTAACTTATAATACCAAGGGTTACTCATACAATATCGTACAAAATATTCCAGAAAACAGAGTTGGTATTGTTTTGGGCGCAAGCAAGTATACTAGTAACGGACAAATAAATTTATACTATAAATACAGGCTTGAAGCTGCAATTGCGTTATATAAATCCGGTAAAATTAAATTTATACTTGTTAGTGGTGACAACAGCAGAAAAGACTATGATGAACCTAGTGATTTTAAAAATGATCTTATAAAAAATGGTATACCAAAAGAGAAGATATTTTTAGATTATGCAGGTTTTAGAACATTAGATTCCATGGTTCGAGCTAAAGAAATTTTTGGCTTGAACTCATTTACAATTATATCACAAAAATTCCATAACGAACGTGCACTTTATTTAGCTCAACATTATAATATAAATGCCATAGCATTTAATGCGAAAGACATAAATGGACATTATGGCTTAAAAACCAAACTTCGTGAATATATTGCTCGTACCAAAGCTTCTATTGACATCCTATTTAATGTTAAGCCTAAATTTTTAGGTGAAAAAATAAAAATTGCATGAAGCTACAGTTCAACAAAACATATTTTTCTGGTTTCATTTTACTGTTTACTATAGAGTTCCTTATTGCAATCTACTTGAAAGATGGTTTTATAAGGCATACGTTTGGAGATTTTTTAGTAGTTATTCTTTTGTATTGCTTTATTAAAAGTTTCATAAATATAAATCCATTATCAGCTGGGATATTGGTATTAATTATAGCATTTACAATTGAGTTTCTCCAGCTATTCCAACTCTTAAAATTTTTGAATTTAGAGCATAATTATATAGCAAAACTGGTACTTGGAAGCACATTTCAAATTGGCGATTTAGTGGCTTACATTTTGGGTATAATTACTGTTTTACTTGTCGAAAAATCAAACCAAAGAACACCATGAATTCATTAAAAGTCTTTTTGTTTAATCGGTTTAATACCTTATCGTTTTTAACAGCATCTGTAGGTTTCAGCCTCTTTCTATTAATGCTTCGTATTAAACTAACCCACTCATTTTTCTTAATATTTTTAGTATGGAATTTGTTTTTAGCCATAATTCCGTATGCTATAAGTTTATTTTTAGAAAGCAAACCAACCCTTTCAAAACCAAAACACTTTCTTTACATGGGTACTTGGTTAACTTTTCTCCCAAACGCTCCCTACATTGTTACAGATTTTATTCATTTACGATTAAGCTTAAATTACATGGTATGGTTGGATTTTGTTGTTATAGCTTCATTCGCTATTACCGGGTTGGCTTTCTATTTCCTGTCAATAAACAGCATGCTTAAAATACTCAAAACCAATTTCAAACTTCAAAATGAAAAATACATGCTATTTGTTATATTTCTATTATCTAGTTTTGGCGTGTATTTAGGTCGTTTTTTGCGCTATAATTCGTGGGAGATAATTCAAAACCCCATAACTCTGATAACCGATATTTTATCAATTATAGTCTTTCCAAAAACACACGCAGGAGCATGGGTGTTTACTATTGCATTTACATGTTTTTTAATAGTTTGTCACTTCATTTTATTTAAAAGTAATTACTTAAAAAAACTTTAACATCAATAAATGTAAAATATTACTATCTTCAATGACCGTAAAAAACACAAATACATTATGAAAAAAATCTCAACCTACATTGCAATCTTAACTGTACTTTTTACAGCATGTAAACAAGATGAAAAAAAAGTGGAATCACCTGAATTAGCCATGGGTGATTTTGTTTTTGAAACTGAATATTTCAAGCCTGGCACATCTGTAAACCTTACCTATAATGGTGAGGAAGATACTCTAGAAAGTTTGTATTACTACATGGTAAACGACAAATCATACCCTGTAGACATTAATTTTAATTCAGAAAATTCTGCTACAGTAAAAATTCCAGATTCCGCACAGGCATTAGCTTTTAATTTTAAAGTCGATGGTGATTATCTTAACAATGACAAAAAAGGTTTCCTATACCAATTAAAAGATGAAACAGGCAACGATTTACCTGGAAGTAAAGCAGCATTAGCAAATTATGTTATGCGTTATGGCAGTGAATTCGGAATTAAATCAGATAAAGAAGCCTTATTCAATGATCTTGAAAGTGATATTACTACCAATCCAGAAATTAAGGATAACTGGAATACTACTTACCTAGCTATGGCCTATCGTCAAAATCAGGAAAAAGGCGAAAAAATGATTAACGACTATATTGAAGAGGTATCTAATAAGGAAACAAAAACCGAAGAAGATTATGTTGCTTTATCCAGACTATACAACACCATTGGCGATAGACAGAAAGCAGCTTCAATAACCGAAGAAGCAAAAGCTAATTTCCCTAAAGGTAACATGGCAAAAAACAGTTATGGTTCTACATTTTCCCAAGCTAAAGATTTGGAAGAAAAAGAAAAGATATTTTTAGAGTATAAAGAAACCTTTAATGAAGTTGATGGAAATTTAGGTAACTATATGGTGCGCTCTTTAGCTCAAGCACATCAGGATAAGGGCAACGAAGAAAAGTTTGAGTACTATGCCAATATGATGAAAGACAAATCGGCAAAAGCAGGAATATTTAATAGTATTGCTTGGCCATTGGCAGAAAAAGGAGAGAATTTGGATTTTGCGGCTAAAACCTCAAAAGCCTCTTTAGAGCTCATGAAAGAAGCGCAACAAAATTTAGACAACAAACCTGAATATTACACTAAAAATCAATATCAGAAAAGTCTAGAAAACTCGTACAATATGTATGCAGATACTTATGCTTTAATTTTATTTAAACAAGGTAATGTAAAAGAGGCCATAGTCTATCAAGAAAAAGCTATTGGAGAAGGAAAGAGTGGAGAGATGAACGAACGCTATGTTGAATTTCTTATGGCAGATGAAAATTATGATTTAGTTCAAAAAAAATCGGAAGAGTTTATTGAATCCGGTAATGGTTCAGAAAAAATTAAAGCGTTTTACAAAGAAGCTTTCATGAAATCTAATGATAATGCTGAAGCGTTTGAAAGCAAATTAGCACAATTAGAAAAAACAGCCCATGACAATTATAAAGCTGAAATTAAGAAAACCATGATTAATGAAGAGGCTCCCGCATTTGCTTTAAAAAATACCAAAGGCGAAGAAGTTTCATTGGCATCCTTAAAAGGTAAAACCGTAATCCTAGATTTTTGGGCTACCTGGTGTGGACCATGCAAAGCATCTTTTCCTGGGATGCAACAAGTAGTTACAAAATACAAAGATGATGAAAATGTTGTTTTACTATTTGTTGACACCTTTGAAAGTGGTGATGATAGAGAAAAATTGGTTACAGACTTTATTGAGAAAAATAATTACGATTTCCATGTCATTTACGATGAAGCCATAGAAAACAGCAGAGGTTTTGAAGTAGCTGACAAATATGGTGTTTCAGGAATACCAACTAAAGTAATAATAGATAAAGACGGTAAAATTCGTTTTAAAGCTGTTGGCTATAGTGGCCAAACCGAAAAACTTGTAGACGAAATGGATATTATGATAGAAATTTTAAAATCATAATACTCCTAAAGCCAAATAAAAAAGGTTGACTTTTAAGTCAACCTTTTTTATTTAATTACCATCTACATAATCTTGTAAATATCTAAACCTTTCAGTCAACTTTCCCTTATCAGTAATCTTGGCTCGTTTTAAAATACCGCGCTCGTCATTATTAAAAAAGGCTGGAATAACATGCTCCAAAAACATATCGCCAAAGCCCTCACTAGCATCCTTTGGCAGTTCACAAGGTAAATTATCTACAGCCATAACTGTAATGGCATCAGGCGCATCAAAAGCCACTTCACTTTCCGTTTTGGCATCATAACCATAAAACGGATTGGCAATAGTTGATGCTCGTAATGTTGAAGCTACTGGACCGTCAACATCACAACTAATATCGGCAACCAAATTAATTCTAAAATCGGGATGTTTGGCGTCGTTTCTAGTAAACAAATAAGGTGCATTATTGCCGTAAAAGTGACCAGCAATAAAAAAGTCGGTTACTTTCGCATAAGGCATAAAATTACTTTCATAACCAGTAGGATCTTTATAAAACTCTTGTTTTCTACCTACCTTACCATCTTTCCGTTTATTATATTCCATAACATCTGCCATAACATAAACAGGTTCTGAAAATTGCGATGTTAAATACAAGGCATCACTAATTTCCTTAATCTGTAAATGATCTAAAATTTCTTTAGCGCCTTGTGCTACCTTCCCTGTTCCCGTAAGCAGTATTTTAAGGTTTGGTAACGTAATTTTATCCAACTCTGCTTTTACCTCGTTTAAATCGGCTAATGCTTCTACTTTAGGCAAACTAAACAAGTTATCACGCAAACCTAAAGCCCTGAAACCGTTATAGGCACCAACCAATCCCGCATAACGTCCAAAACCAATTAAACGTGCACCACTTTGTTTTACTATAGTTTCATGATCATACATATCTATGTTATTGTCTAGCATAGCTTTCAACAACTTTCTATTGTAGGGCTGTTTTTTTATGGTATGAGAAAAATAAAAGTATTTTTTATTCGGAATTAAATTCTCGATCGGCACTTCTTTCACCCCAAGCATGACATCACAACCTGACACATCGTTAGTAACCTTAAACCCTAAAGCTTTATAAGCTTCATCAGGAAAAATACGAATATCACTAGACTCAACTATAAACTCGGCTTGAGGAAACTGTGCTCTAGCTTCCGCTAACTTTTCTGGCGAAAAAACCACGCGTCTATCTGGTGGGTTTTTACGTTCTTTTATGATGGCAAACTTCATACTGAAAACGAATTGGAATAATTTTTGCACGAAAATACATGTATTGCCAAGGTTATACAAACTTTTTGATAACTTTGCGATCCTTTACCATTATTGCAAATAAACTTGGGGTCGACTGGTTTTGACAGCGAGATTAATGAAATGGTAAGCACGTCGTGTAATGACATTGAAACACGTAAAAGGCTAGGTCAAACTTTTAAACGGCGAGAATAACTACGCTTTAGCTGCTTAATCTGAATTATAGTAAGATTTGCCTAGTCCCGCAAGGCGGGAAAGCTAAATGTCTCCTGAAAGCCTTGGTTAATGGCGTTCGATTAGAGGCATCGTAAAAATTAACATAGAACGTAAAGCACTTCGATTTACTTTCGAAATTTAAGAAGATAAGTTGTAAGTAGGTTGTCTGTAACCAGCTTGCAATCGAAAAAACAAGAACAGAATAAACGTGTAGAAAGCCCTTTGATTACTTGTTTGGACGAGAGTTCGATTCTCTCCGACTCCACATTTAAAGCTCACAATCTATTCAGCACGATTGTGAGCTTTTTTTACGCTTCAACAATTTATCATGCATGTTATCGGATAAATCAACACAGATTAAAATGGTTTTATAAATTCATGTCACCATAACATAAGTAGGTTAAGTTTATGGTAGATTTGGGGCAAAAAAGGTAGACACATGTCTACCTTTTTTATTTTAATCAACTATACTTTATTTTTAATTGGATCTCACAACATCGTTACCATTATGAATCCATTTTGTTATGCCTCCATCCAAATCATAAATCTTAACAAAACCAGCTTCAACCATTTTTTTTGCACAGCGTGCGCTTCGTCCTCCTGATCTGCAATACAATATAACGGGCTTCTCTTTATCGAGTTTTAAAATATCTTCTTCAAAAGTTGGAGACATAAAATCTATATTCTGGAAATTAGCTATATAGCCTTCTTCGTACTCCTCTGGAGTTCTAACATCTACCAATTGAATATCTTCTATTGCCAATAGTTCTTTCATCTCTTCTGAAGTTACAACCTGTATTCCACTTTGGGCTTCAGCTTGTTTGCAAGAAAAGCACAAAGACATTATAGCAATACTTAAAATTAAGATTCTACTCATATTATATGTTTTAACTATTAACTACTTCTCCAGACCATTGCATAATTCCACCCACTAAATTATAAGCGTTTTTAAAACCCAGTTGGGACATAATAGCACAAGCCTGTCCGCTACGTCCTCCAGATTTACAATACACAAAGTAATTTTTGTTTTTATCAAGTTTATTAATACTATCCATAAAATTCTGCCCTTGATAAATATCTAAATGAATTGCATTGGGTATAAAACCTTCTTCCAATTCTTCAGCTGTTCTAACGTCTAAAACAACTGCATTTTTGTCCTCACTCAGCTTTTCGCGCCAAGTATCTTGTGATAAATCTGCCATAGATTATTTAGTTAGTGTATAACAAAATTATACATTTCTAATTAAATAGACATAAAAAAATCCGAAGCGTTACACTTCGGATTATAATTTACATTTATACTTTTATTGAACACCCAATTGCTCGGGTTTTAGGCTCTTTTATTTCTTCTCCTGCCAATAAAGCATCAACAGCATCCTCTACATACTTTTGGTTTACGGCATTGGCATCTTTGTAATTATCATCAATTGCACCTATATATTTAACAATATTGCCTTTAGAAGTTTTTTCCAAAACATACACATGAGGTGTTTTTGTTGCTCCATACTGCGGATAAATTTTCTGCCCTTTATCCATTAAATACGGAAATGTAAATCCTTTTGCTTTTGCTCTTGCTTTCATGGCTTCCATATTATCACCAGGTTTTACATCAGTATTATTTGGCATAATGGCTATAACTGGATAACCCTTATCAGCATATTTTTTATTTAGAGCCTCTACTCTATCTTCATAAGCCACAGCATAAGGACATGTATTACATGTGAAAATTACAATAAATCCTTTCGCTTTCTTAAAATCTGAGAGCGAAACCATTTTACCATCAATATTTTCCAGTTTAAAATCGGTAGCCACATCACCTATTTCGTAGCCACCACTGTCATTTGTAGTTGTAAATGCAAATAAACCCAAAACGGCTACCAGCACAAACATTGTTTTTAGTGTTTTCATAGTTATTAGTTTAAAAATTTGTTGACTTCTGTTTTGAGCTCTTCATATGTGAAAGATTGCTCGTAAAATTGTTTTTTATCTTTATTGTAAATTAATGTTGCTGGAATAGCACCTTCCCAATCTGGATTTACTTTTGGAATCCATGAATTCATATCCGGATCATCCAATACTAGAATTTTAGACTGTAATTTATTTTTCTCTATAAAGGGTATTAATTTAGACTCGTAGTCTTTGGGAAAGTCTAAACTTATCAATACCACCTTTACATTATTATCTTTATAATTCTCACCCAGTTGTTCAAAAAAAGGTAATTCCTTTACACAAGGTGCACACCAAGTAGCCCAAAAATTCACAACATAAACATGATCATCTTTTAGGTTTAAATAGGGTTCTAAACCAGCATAATCATTAATCTCAAGCTCCAAGCTTTTACTATTTTCTTCAGTAGTTTCATTTACCTCAACTATTTCAGTTGGAGCTTCTTTACAGCTAAATACGAATACGATTAGTATTAAAATAATAGGTTTCATAACTCATAAATTTAGATATAAAAACATTAACCCCCTTAATCTTTAACATACTTTTAAAACGAAAACCAACTTATACATTTATTTTTCATGCAAAAACTTTGGATAAAACCGAATTCATTATATATTTGAATAAATAAAACAATGAACACAATTTTAAATCATACTTGGTGGTGGAATTTTCGAAATCAACTTTCGTGAATTAACCCTATATATTTAATTAAAATATTTTAAAGGCTTGTCATTCACGACAAGCCTTTTTTAGTTTCAATATGAAAACATTTAGTCTTTATACGCATTACAAAAAAACACTAGCAGATACCATTACACCTGTTAGTGTATATCTTAAATTAAGGGACAAATACCCTAATAGTATTTTATTGGAAAGCAGCGACTATCATGCTAACGATAATAGTTTTTCTTATATATGTTGCAACCCAATAGCATCAATACAAGTAAAGAACGAAACAATAACGCAACTATTTCCTGATAACAGCGAGATAACAAAAAAGATAACTGCAAAAACCAAGGTAGCCGAGGAAATCCACAAATTCACCAAGCGTTTTAAAATACAAGCATCTAAAAACTTTAAATTTATTAATAACGGTATTTTTGGTTTTACGGCTTACGATGCAGTGCGCTATTTTGAAGACATAAACATATCTAAAAAACCAAATAGCTTAAATATACCTGATGTACATTATGCCGTATATCAAAACATAATAGCCATTAACCATTTTAAGAACGAAGCCTATGTTTTTGCTCATTGTTTTAATACAGAAAACAATATTGATGAGGTTTTACAACTCATAAGTTCAAAAAATTATGCAGCTTTTAATTTTAAAACCGAAGGCAATACCAGTTCCAATTTAACTGATAATGAATACAAAGAACATGTTGTAAAAGCAAAGCAACATTGTGCAAGAGGCGATGTATTTCAATTGGTACTTTCAAAAAAGTTTACACAACATTTTAAAGGCGATGAGTTTAACGTCTATCGTGCCTTGCGTAGCATAAACCCCTCGCCATACCTATTTTATTTTGATTATGGCGATTTTAAAATCTTTGGAAGCTCACCAGAAGCACAGCTTATTGTCAACAAGGGCAAAGCTGAAATTCATCCCATTGCAGGAACGTTTAAAAGAACAGGTAATGATGAACACGACGCTGAACTGGCAAAACAATTAGCAGTAGATGATAAAGAAAATGCCGAACATGTCATGCTAGTTGATCTAGCAAGGAATGATTTAAGCAGACATGGCAGAAATGTAAAGGTAGATACATATAGAGAAGTTCAATTCTTTTCGCATGTGATTCATTTAGTAAGTAAAGTAACCGGTAATAAAAATGACGAAACAACCACGATGCAAATGGTAGCCGATACTTTTCCGGCAGGCACCTTATCTGGTGCTCCAAAACACAAAGCCATGAAACTTATTGAACACTATGAAAAAACAAGTCGCGAGTTTTATGGTGGCGCTATAGGTTTCATGGATTTTAACGGTAACTATAACCACGCCATCATGATACGAACATTTTTAAGTAAAAATCACACATTACACTGGCAAGCTGGTGCAGGCTTGGTATCAAAATCCAATCCTGAATACGAATTGCAAGAAGTATATAACAAATTAGGCGCACTAACAAAAGCTATTAAAATTGCTGAAACCATTTAAAATGAAAAACGTATTAGTAATAGATAATTACGACAGTTTCACCTACAATCTTGTTCATTATTTAGAAGATTTGAATTGTCATGTAACGGTTTTTAGAAATGATCAGTTTCAACTGGAATCCGTAAAAGGGTTTAATAAAATTTTACTGTCTCCAGGTCCTGGTATTCCTGATGAAGCTGGCTTATTAAAACCATTAATTCGAGAGTTTGCACCCTCCAAAAGTATGTTAGGCGTGTGCCTTGGACAGCAAGCCATAGGTGAAGTTTTTGGAGGTTCAATTATTAATCTCGATACCGTTTTTCATGGTGTATCCACAACAATTGAAATAACAGACCCTGACGAGTATTTATTCAAAGGTTTAGATAAACATATTGAGGTTGGGCGTTACCATTCGTGGGTTGTGAGCAACAATCTTCCAGATTGCTTAACTGCCACATCGTTTGATGAGAATGGTCAAATTATGTCCTTAAAGCATAATGAATATGATGTTAGAGGTGTACAATTTCATCCTGAATCCGTACTAACTCCTAACGGCAAACAAATTTTAGAAAACTGGATTAATAATTAATATGAAGCATATTTTAAACCGATTAATAAATCAAGAAAGCATCTCTAGTGAAGAAGCCAAGGAAGTATTAGTAAATATTTCTAAAGGTGACTATAACCAAAGTCAAATCGCTTCTTTTTTAACGGTTTATATGATGCGTACTATAACCATAGAGGAGTTATCAGGCTTTCGTGATGCTTTATTAGAACTCTGTATTCCTGTAAATTTAGATAGCTATAACACGATTGATTTATGTGGCACAGGTGGTGATGGCAAAGACACATTTAACATTTCAACATTAGCATCTTTTATCACGGCAGGTACAGGAATAAGCGTTACAAAACATGGCAACTACGGTGTGTCTTCAACGTGTGGCTCGTCAAATGTTATGGAGTTTTTAGGCATAAAATTTTCAAACGATATCAATTTTCTAAAACGTTGTTTGGATGATGCTGGTATTTGTGTATTGCATGCACCATTGTTTCATCCTGCTATGAAAAATGTAGCGCCAATTAGAAAAGAACTGGGTGTAAAAACATTCTTTAATATGTTAGGTCCCATGGTAAATCCAGCGTTTCCAAAAAACCAACTGGTTGGCGTATTTAATTTAGAATTACTCCGTTTGTATAGTTACTTGTATCAAAATACCGACAAAAACTATTCAATTGTTCATGCCTTGGATGGTTATGATGAAATTTCACTTACTGGTCCTGCGAAGGTTATACAAAACGATAGCGAGCAAATTATTGATGCTTCAACTTTTAACCTCAACACACTAAAACAAGAACAAATTCACGGTGGGAATTCGGTTGAATCTTCAGCTAAAATTTTTACACATATTTTACAAGGTCAAGGTACCGATGCGCAAAACCATGTGGCTTGCGCTAATGCCGCATTAGCCATATCTACATTCAACAACACCTCTATAGAAGACAGTTTTCAAATAGCAAAAGAATCATTGTTATCTGGCAAGGCTTTAAAAAGCTTTAAAACTTTGGTCGCATTAAGTCAAAACGCATGAACATTTTAGATAAAATAGTAAGAGACAAACACATCGAAGTTGAATTAAAAAAAAGTTTGATTCCAATTTCTCAATTAGAAAACTCGGTTTTGTTCAACAAACAAACGTTCCCTCTTGCTGAAACATTAAGAACAAGCGAAACGGGTATTATTGCAGAACACAAAAGACGCTCACCCTCTAAATCTGTTATCAATCAAAATTTAAATGTGCAAGATGTTGCTAAAGGTTATGAATTAGCTGGTGTTTGTGGCATGTCTGTTTTAACTGAAGGAAAGTATTTTGGGGGCAGTTTAGATGATTTACTTATCGCAAGAGCGAGTTGCAACCTGCCATTATTACGCAAGGAATTTATAATTGATCCTTATCAAATTATTGAAGCAAAAGCTTATGGATCCGATGCTATTTTATTAATTGCTGCAATACTCTCTAAAAAAGAAATCAAACAGTTTTCTGAACTCGCAAAATCACTGGACCTAAATGTACTCTTGGAAGTTCACAATGAGGAAGAATTGAACAAATCCATCATGTCAAGCATAGATATGATTGGTGTTAACAACCGCAATCTAAAAACCTTTGAGGTTTCACTTAAAACCAGTAAAGTTTTAAGTGAACTAATTCCAAATGACTTTGTAAAAATTTCTGAAAGTGGCATTAGTTCTGTAGAGGCCATAAAAGACCTGCGTTCTTATGGTTACAAGGGTTTTTTAATTGGTGAAAATTTCATAAAAACAAATAATCCTGGAGAGCATGCCTTGCAATTTATAAACGATTTAATACCATGAAATTAAAAGTCTGCGGTATGAAATATCAAGATAATATTAAAGCTGTTGCAAAATTGCAACCCGATTATCTTGGTTTCATATTTTATAAAAAATCACCTAGACATTTTGAGGATAATATTCCCGAATTACCTAAAGGCATAAAAAAAGTAGGTGTGTTTGTTGACGAAGAAGTTGAGTTTATTGTAGACCATATAGAAAAACATCAACTGGACGCTATACAACTTCACGGTAACGAATCTACCGAAATATGCAAACTATTACAATCAACCAACAAGGAAATCATAAAAGTGTTTGCCATGAAACATGCTTTCAATTTTGATGTTATAAAACCTTATGAAGATGTATGCGATTATTTTTTGTTTGACACAAAAGGTAAACTTCCAGGTGGTAATGGTTATACATTCGATTGGAAAATTTTGAAAAGCTATCCATCTACCAAACCCTATTTTTTAAGTGGAGGTATTGGTTTAGAAAACACAGAAGATATCCTGTCCTTCCTAGGTAGGCAAGAATCCAAATATTGCTACGCTATTGATGTAAACAGCAAATTTGAACTTAAACCAGGCTTAAAGCATATTGAAAAATTAGAAAAATTTAAAAATAACCTACGTCACTTCGAGTGATTTTGTGAAACAAAATTGTATCGAGAAGTATGTGGTCTCGATACAAAATTCTTAAAGAATTTCACTCGACCTGACGAAAATGCAATAAACATGAGTTATAACGTAAACGAAAAAGGCTATTATGGTGATTTTGGTGGTGCATTTATACCCGAAATGCTCTATCCTAATATTGAAGCGCTACGGCAAAATTATTTAAATGTCATGGCTGAACCTGAATTCCAAAAAGAATTCAACCAATTATTAAAAGACTATGTTGGTCGACCTTCTCCACTTTATTTTGCAAAACGATTATCTAAAAAATTCAACACCAAAATATATTTAAAACGTGAAGATTTAAATCATACTGGCGCACATAAGGTCAACAATACCATAGGACAAATATTAATGGCCAAGCGATTGGGTAAAACCCGAATTATTGCTGAAACTGGTGCTGGGCAACACGGTGTTGCAACTGCTACCGTTTGTGCTTTAATGGGATTGGAGTGCATTGTCTATATGGGCGAAATAGATATTGCCAGACAAGCACCAAATGTAGCTAGAATGAAAATGTTGGGCGCAACGGTAATACCAGCAACGTCAGGCAGTAAAACACTTAAAGATGCCACCAATGAGGCTATACGCGATTGGATTAACAACCCCAAAAACACACATTACATTATAGGCTCGGCCATTGGCCCTCATCCCTATCCAGATATGGTAACACGTTTTCAATCGGTTATTTCAGAAGAAATACAATGGCAATTAAAAGAAAAGGAAGGTCGAGAACATCCAGATTATGTAGTGGCTTGTATTGGTGGTGGCAGTAATGCCGCAGGCACTTATTATCATTTTTTAGACCATGATGATGTTGGTATAATCGCTGTTGAAGCTGCTGGAAAAGGCATTCAATCTGGAAAAAGTGCGGCAACTTCAGCATTAGGGAAAGAAGGTATTATTCATGGCTGCAAAACCTTATTAATGCAAACTAAAGATGGACAAATTACGGAACCTTATTCCATCTCTGCAGGATTAGATTACCCAGGTGTCGGGCCATTACATGCTCATTTATACAAAACGGGACGTGCTGAATTTTATTCGGCCACAGATGATGAGGCTATGCAAGCCGGATTGGAACTCACTAAATTGGAAGGTATAATTCCAGCGATTGAAACAGCCCATGCGTTAGCAGTTTTTACGCATAAGACTTTTAAACCAGATGATATTGTGGTAATTAGTCTTTCCGGAAGAGGCGATAAGGATTTACAAAACTATATTGATTATTTTAATTTATAACGAATGAACCGAATCCATCAAAAATTACAAGAAGACAAGAAACTCTTGTCCATATATTTTACAGCAGGTTATCCCAATTTAAATGATACAATCACTATCATTCAAAACCTTGAAAAAAGCGGTGTCGATTTGATTGAAATTGGTCTACCATTTAGCGACCCTTTGGCTGATGGTCCAACCATACAAGGCAGTTCAACACAAGCCCTAAAAAATGGGATGACAACGGAAGTCTTATTCAATCAACTGCAAGATATTCGTAAATCGGTTTCCATTCCCTTAATCATTATGGGCTATTTCAATCCTATTTTGCAATATGGTGTTGTAGCCTTTTGTGAAAAATGTCAGGAAGTTGGTATTGATGGTTTAATAATTCCCGATTTGCCAATTGATGTATTTGAAGAGCAATACAAAACCAGTTTTGAAAAACACGGACTTATTAATGTATTTTTAATTACGCCACAAACTAGCGAACAACGCATTCGCTATATTGATTCAATGTCAAACGGATTTATCTACATGGTAAGTTCGGCGAGTACCACTGGAGCAAAATCTGGATTTGGCGAAGAACAAACTAATTACTTTAAACGCATTGCAGACATGAATCTCAATAACCCGCAAATTGTTGGCTTTGGCATATCAAACCAAGAAACATTTACACAGGCCACGCAATATACCAAAGGTGCCATAATTGGAAGTGCTTTTGTAAAGTTTATAAAAAATAACCCTTTAGGCGATATCAAAAATTTTATTCGCTCAATAATTGGTTAGCTGTTTTACTTTAAAACATTTATCTTTAACAGATAAATCAATCCAAAAGATGAAAAAACTTTCCTTTCTGTTCATTCTATTAATTCATTGCGTTTCTTTTTCTCAAAATAATTCTGATAATTCCGCAGATAATCAAGATCAAGAAATATCTCAAGCCGATAAACTGGCCAAACAATTGCAAAATCCTGTCGCCAGTTTAATAAGTGTGCCGTTTCAAGGGAATTTTGATTTTGGAATTGGTTCTAAAAACGGTTCGCGAATGACCCTTAATATTCAACCCGTAATACCAATAAGCATCAGTGAGAATTGGAATTTAATTGGTCGTATTATTTTACCTGTAATTTCTCAAAACAATTTATATGGTAACAGTGGCAGCCAATTCGGGTTGAGCGATGCCGTTGTTAGTGGTTTTTTCTCTCCTAAAGAACCTACATCTGGCGGATTAATTTGGGGAGCAGGACCTGTTTTTCTCATACCTACTGCGACAGATAATCTTCTAGGTACAGAAAAATTTGGTGTCGGACCAACTGCCGTTGTTTTAAAACAAGCCGGGCAATTTACTTTTGGTGCATTAGTTAATCATATTTGGTCTGTTGCTGGAAATGATTCTAGAGCCGATGTAAATAATACATTTTTACAACCTTTTTTCGCAAAGAACTTTAAAGGTGGTTATGCTCTTACTCTAAATACTGAACTCACTCAAAATTGGGATACAGATTCTACCTCCGGATTCCTACATCTAATTGGAGCTAAAGTCTTTAATATTGGCAAGCAATTAACACAAGCTTTTATTGGTCCTAGAATTCCATACGGTAATGGAAACACTACGTCATGGGGATTTAGAGCAGGAATTGTTTTATTATTTCCAAAAGGTTAATTATTAAAATATGAAACACTACAAATTATTATTGTTGTTATTATTAATTATGACACCTTGTATTTTAGTCTCTCAAAACGACACCATTGTGTTAAAAAATAATGACAAGCTGGTTGGCGAAATTAAATCTATGGATCGTGGCGTTGTAACTATTGAAACCGATTATAGTGATTCTGATTTTACCATCACCTGGATTGATATCATCAGTATTAAAAGTAAGCAAACCTATTTAATGACATTGTCTGATGGCACACGAATTAACAGCTCCATGTACACCAAGGAAGGTGATTCGGCAGTAGTTACATTAAAGGGCTACAACAATGAGACAGTTAGAATTAAGGATATAGTTTATATCAACCCTGTAAAGAAAAAATTCATATCTAGAATTGTCGCTTCGGTTTCATTTGGTTATAACATTACAAAAAGTAATAATTTAAGCCAACTCTCCATAAACAGTAACATCAGCTATACAGCCTATAAATGGAAACTGTATGGTAGTTATAATCAAGTGCGAAGCAATCAGGACAGTGTAGCAGCTACCGACCGTATGGATGCCTCTGCTGGTCTTAAATACTTTATGAAAAACGATTGGTTTTATTCACTTTCTGGAGACTTTTTGTCTAATGATGAACAGAAACTTCAATTGCGTTCTACCGTTAAAAGCGGTATGGGCAAATACGTCATTCACTCCAATAAAATGTATTTTGGGGGTGGATTTGGTCTAGCATTCAACAATGAAAAGTTTACAGATATTAATAATACCAATAGAAATTCGTTAGAAGCTTACCTAGGTTTGGCATTAGATATATTTGATGTAAAAGACTTCAACCTAAAAACTGATGCAACCCTATATCCCAGTTTAACTGAAGGCGGACGTTATAGGGTTGACTACAATCTAAACTTAAAGTATGATTTACCGCTTGACTTTTTTATAAAACTGGGCTTGACCTATAATTACGATAGCAAACCTGTTGAAGGTGCTTCGGTTTCAGATTATGTGTTTCAATCAACTTTTGGGTGGGAATTTAATTAAACTATTATGGCATTTTTTAACAAATCATCTCGGGCTTTAATATTTGGAGGGCTTTTTTTTATAATTCCTTTCTTTTTGGTTGTTGTTGCAGGAAAACAGCTTTTTGAAATTCTACATCCAATTGGTCAAAAAATAAGTCAACTGTTGGGTTTACATACCATTTTCGGAAAATCTTCTGTACTTATCGTAACCATACTTATTATTATACTTTTTTGCTATTTGGCAGGAATTCTTATTGAAAAAGGATTGGTAAAAAATTGGAGTGCAAGTTTAGAAAAAAAACTATTTATCATACTACCATCACTACAAATGTTCAAATTTAGAATTATAGGTGATAAGAGTAATGTTATAAATGAGATATGGCAAGCTGTTATCTTCAAAGAAGATACGTTTTACAGAATTGGTTTTATAACAGACAAAACAGATAATTATACCACAATTTATATTCCTGATGCCCCAAAAATTGATGCTGGCGAAGTTCGTTACATGCACAATCCAGAATTTGAATACCACCCTATTGATATGAAAACGGCTATGTCTGCCATTTACAATTTTGGCGAAGGGTTGGATATTGAAGCCATAAAAAAACAAACTAAAAATCATTAATTTGACTATCTCCAAAAAATAGTCGAGTTCCATTATTGTCAGTAAGGAAAGTTAATATCTTTAAGTAGTGAATTACCATTAAGAATAACTACGAATGCAAGTTAAAATAACCCTATGCTATAAAAAGAAAACCCTATTTGAAAAACAAATAGGGCTCTATCCATTACAGAAAAAAAAGACTATCTTTTCAATATCTTTATTCCTTTTGATATTCCATTATTGAAAGTTAGGTTTACAAAATACATACCTGCTTCCCAAGATTGCACATTAATATCTACTTCATTTGAGTTAACATTTATTTTTACAACTTCTTGTCCCAATGTATTAACAATTATTACACTCTGTATTTCTTTTTCACTTTTAAGTTTTAATTCGTTTTGAACAGGATTTATATACTGCAATGAAATTTCTGAATTAAAATCATAGATAGAAAGCGCAGGATCTGTAAAATTTTGCGCATAGACTTTCTCTCCTGTACCTTTATCTTCGGTAAAAACAGTAACTACCTGACCATTCACAGGTGTATTAAAATGAATTCTACCTTTGCTAGCAGCATATGTAGCTACAGGTTTAATTTCTTCTGTCCAAACAAAATCGCCGTTAGCATCTAAAAGACAAGCATTTAACGTTACAGGGGTCGCTCCATTATCAAAACCGCTTTTAATTAAAAATAAGGGCTGGTCATTTAGAAGTTGTAAAGCCCCTGCATGGGTATTACCTGTGCCAACAGCATAAACCTGTTTTGCAGTATCTGTAAATTGTCTTGTTCCAGTAACTTTATCAAATTTTTGAACATATTCCCCAGTGTCGCTTTGTGATGCATCGGTATAATTACAAATAGCCCAAACATAACTTGAACCTGGACTGATTGCTATTTGAGTATCTTTTTCATAATTGGTTTCATTAATATCAAAGTCCATTCCGTTTATTCCCCATGGCAAAGTTCCATCTGGATTAATTCTTTGAACAAAAGCATCAATTCTTGTGCTTGTTTTCGCAGGATACCCATAGTACACCACATCTCCATCTGTTGTTCCATTATAAATGGCATTGTATTGCGTTGTTTTATTTGATAATTGAGCTGGGTTTGACCAAATTGCATTACCATCAACATCAAATCGTTGAGCATACAAAGTTGAATTAACACCGCTTCCTAATTGATGATAAACCAATATATAATTCCCTGAAGAAATTTCATATAAATCTGCAGGTGCAGATGGAGCAACCGTAGATGACACTGTTGTCCAAACAGAATTACCACTACTATCATATTTTTGCATCGTTGCACTAAAAGTCGATGTGCTCAACCAAGCTACTATTGCATCGCCAGATGCCATTGGCAACACCTTAACTAATTGCGCACTTGGATTAGTTACAGTCCAAAGAACAGTGCCACTAGTATCAACTTTGTAAGCCCAACCTGACTCATTATCAGTACCTGTAACACCAACATAAAGGTTATCATTACCATCAATAGTTACTGTCCAAAAAGCAGTAAAGGTATTCATAGGTATTGTGTTACTTATAAGAGCTCCATCAGCCCCTAATTGTTGATTCCCAGAAGCATCAAGAAGTTGAACTCTTAATTCATAATTTGTTGGAGCCGCTACTTCTTTCCAAAACACTACATAAGTTTGGCCGTCTGAAGTGCCAATTGATTTAACGTCACCAGAATCTGAAGATGCGACTAAGGTATTTACAGCAGTATCAATATTCCATTGTGCATGAGATACAAATCCAATTAAAATGGCAATGTATAGTGTAAATTTTTTCATAACTACTGAGTTTTTTGATTAGCATTAGTTTTGACTTTTTTTATTATCTTTTTTAACACCTTCTTTTTCATCTTGGATTCTTCTAAAAGTTCTTCTAAAGATTTTGAAGAGTTTTTCGGTAATATAGTCATTTTTTATATTATAAAAATCTGTTATTAGTTCTTAAGTATTCTTACTGTTTCTGTAACATTATCAATTGTTACTTTAACAAAGTAAGTTCCTGTTTGTAAAGCAGACATGTTAACCTCTGTACCAGTAGAATTAGGAACAGTACGTAATACTTCTTGACCTAACATATTGTAAATAGAAAGGCTTTCAATATCTTTTTGTGCTTTTAAAACTAAGCTATTAGTAACCGGGTTTGGATAGTAAGTAAAAGTGAGACCAGTATCTAAATCTGTAGTAGACAAAGTAGCATTTACATTTACTGTATAATCTTCAGTTTCACCTCTAGGAGTAGTTGCAGAACCATAAGAACATGGAGCATCATCACCTGGATTAAGATCATTCCAATCTAACATTACACGCATTCTATAATCTCCATCCGCAGTACCAGTAGGAACAGTAACTGAACCTGTAAAAGGCCCATCTCCATAACTAGTAGTACTATATGAAACTTCAGAAACATCAAAACTAAAATCGTTATTCCAATCTACCCATACTGCACAACCAACTGTACCACCAACAATTTCAATACTAAAATCAAACGTCCCCTCTGAAGCTTGACTAACAATCATTGCGGTATTATCTGCATAACTACCAACAGTGTAACCAGATGCTAAATTAGAAATATTCACACCTCCATTAGTGGTGCTAAAGTTATCTATATAAGTATCAGCACTTGTTCCCACAGGAATACAATAACCTGTAAAGAAACTAAATGGACCAATCCAAACACTTGTATCTCCTCCTCCACAATCAGCTTGAACATAAAAATCATAAGCTGTATCTGCTGTGAGTTCTGTTTTTGTAAATGGATTTGTAACTCCTGTATCTGTTGCTGTTCCTGTAGGTGTTGCACCTGCAGTTACAACTTCAACATTCCATGATGTTTCTGAAGCACCTGCTGTCCATCCTAATTCTGCCGATGTAGTTGTTAGAACAGTAGCTGTAAGATCTGATGGTTCTAAACAACTAGGTATAGCTTCCCAAATAATATCATCAATATATGTATTATCAAAGCTTCCAGAAGGAACCATTTTAAATGCTATATATGTATCTGTACCTGCATACGTATCAAAGTTTACAGAATATTCCATAAAAGTTGAGGTTGAAGTTATAGTTTCAAATGCTGTAAATGTAGTAGCATCTGTAGGATCTGTTATAGTACCTACAATAATATCATTATTATCATTATCTCTAGCAGAAAATTTCACTCTATTTAGTGTTATGTCTCCACTTAACTCTGGTGAAACTAATATTAATTCTGCAGCGATGTCACTTGAATTGAAAAAACGAACAGAATTACTTGGTGATGAAGATGCAGCAGTACTAGTAGCTACAGATGCAGCTGCAGTGGCAGCATTTTCAATTTTAGACCAGCAATTTGGTAATTCTGGAGTTGAAGCACTATCAAAATTTTCTGTAAAAGCTCCAAATGGATTACAAAGCGTTGAAAACGCAAATGGTCCTGACCATATACTTGTTTCACTTCCACAATCTGCTTGTACATAAAATTCATAATCTGTACTAGCCATTAAACCAGATCTTGAAAACGGATTAGAAACTCCAGTATCTGTTGCTGTTCCTGTTGGAGCTGTACCTGCGGTAACAAGCTCTACATTATACATAGTTGCAGTTCCTGTTTCTGTCCAACTTAACTCTGCAGAATTAACAGTAATAGTTGTAGCTGCAAGTGCTATTGGTTCTGGACAAGAAGGTGGAGTTCTAACTATAAAATTATCTAAATGAAAATCAATATCAATAGCAGTAGTACCTGTATTTTCAGCTGCATAGAAAGCAAACTGAACATTACTTCCGGTTAATGCAGAAATATCTACAATAACAGTATCTCCTGATGCTGAAGGTGTATTAGCTTGATTCCACAATTGTAAAGTTGTCCAATTAGTTCCATCTAATGAATACACCAAACGTACTTCATCATCCACATCAAACGTATCATTTGTGGTTGTTGCATTATAATCTGTAAGTGCAACATCAACCAATAATTCATAACCACCAGCTGAAAGATCAAACATTGGAGATAGAAGCCATTCTATATCATCATTATTATAAATATTTACATTCACCGCACCAAATCCAGATGCACTAGAATGTGCAAATTCTTCAGCTGCCCATAAACTTGATCCAAAAGTAGCTGGTCCTGTAGTTAAATCTCCATCAGCAGCCTCTGACCAGCAAGGATTTAAATATGTAGTGAAATCCTCAACGTAGTCTGGTGTTTCTGTAGCACAAAGCGTTGTTGCTGTAAAAGGCCCAACCCATTCACTTAAATCTCCACCACAATCGGCTTGATAATATATAAAATACTCTGTTGAAGGCATTAGACCCATTGCTAAATATGTTGCTGTAGGACTAGCTGTAGCTGTTGAACCAGCAGCACCTGTACCTGGTGCAAAATCTGCACCTGCATTCCATTCTAAATTCCATGCAGTTTCTGTATTTCCTGCAGTCCAAGATAGATCTGCAGAACTTGATGTTACATTCGACGCAGTCATTCCAGATGGATCTGGACAAGCAGGAGCTGGATTAATCGTTACTACAATATTTGTCCAATTTGCTGGTGAATTATACGTTCTTGATAGCCCTAAATCAAGTAATCCATTTACTGAAGGATCATATATACCTGCCAATGATCCAGAAAACGTTAAAGTTGTCGCTGTTGAAGAATTAGCACCTCCAGAAGTTGGTGCCATTGCCATAGTGGTTCCAGCTGAAGTTGTTACAGCTAATCGTGCTTCACTAGACCAAGCGTCGCCTGTGGCTATAGACCAATCGGCTGTTACAGTAAATGAATTATACAATCCAGCAGTTGCTCCAGCTCCATTTGCAACATCATTTACATTTACAGTTACTGTTGTTGTGTTATCTGGAACAGTATAAACACCAGCATCAGCAGGAAAAGAATATTGTGCTAATGCACTAAAGCTAAATCCTAAAATTGTAAAAAATAGAAAAGTAATTTTTTTCATAAAAATATAAGTTTTGGTTAATTAATAAAGTGTTATCTAATACTTGCTTTTTTTAAACTTTGAATCTTTAGAAGCTCTTCTAAAGATTTAGAAGCATTTTTGGGTTTTACAGACATTTATTATCCCATTAAATCTTTTGATATCACAAACATAAGATATCACCATACCTATTGATAAAAATTTAGGCACCCAAAAACACTCCAACCAATTAAAATCACCCAATAAAAACCACTCAATAAAATGTAATTAATTGATTTTTAAGAATTTAATTAATATAGAGACCTGATTACTGTAAACTATTCATGTAATTAGATAGATTTACCTTTTCTTTAGTAAGATTTAATTTTTTACGAAGTCGTGTTCTTGCATTTTCAACTGATTTAAAAGATTGACCTGTGATGAGAGCAATTTCCTTGGAAGTTAGGTCTAAATAAAGAAGAGAACACAATCGTCTATCTTTAGGTGTTAAATCTGGATGTTTTGCAATGAGTGCTTTGCAAAATGACTCATGAACTTGCTCGAAACTAATCTCGAACTCTTCCCAAACATTTGAACTCAAGTCACGTTGTAAGCTTTTTAAAATATAATCAATGGCTTGCTGTGTTTCTTTTTTAACTGCTTTTCGTTTTACTTGTTTTAAATCGTTCAAAATTCCGTTTATAATATCTGTCCTATGCATTTCTGCCATTGCTTTCCCTATGAGAGCCTTGTTTTTATTTTCCAAATTTTGACGTAACTCTTTTTGTTCTGCTTCTAGCAGCTTCTTCTCTAATTGGCTTTTAGATATCTTATCTCTATATTTAATCAATAGGATTATTAAAAACAAAATTCCTGTGACCAAACCCAATCCTATCATTATATAATTGGAACGTTTTTTATCCTCCTCAAGTTGACGTATTTGCTCTCTTACTTTGTATTCCTGTTGCAACTTTAACCGTTCAACGTTTACAGCTTTCTCCTCAACATTAAGACTATCTCTTATCTTATTGTATTGCTCAAAATAGTGAACAGCATTTTTATAATCATTTTTGCTCTTATAAGCTTGATACAATGTACTTGTGGCATCTTGATTACTAAAACTATAAAAATTGCCCTTATTCAAATCCATTGTTTTTCTAGAATAAACAATCGCTGAATCATGTTCTTCGGTTTTAGCGTAAAACATAGCAAGAGATTGATAAACAAACCCTTTTACTATATCATTATTGGAGTTATTGGCAACAGTCAATGCTTTATTAAAATTTTCTCTAGCTTTAGTCATATTGTCTTGATCGGTATAGCCTCTCCCCAAATTAGTATAGATATACCCCTTTAAAACCTCATTGTTCAAACGTTCTGAAATTTTTAGCGATTTATTAAAATAATATAAAGAAGAATCTACATGTCGCTCAAGATGAAGTGTTCCAATATTATTCAATATTTGTGCTAATCTCAACGTGTCATTGTTTTCCAGTTGATGCCTGTAAACATTCCTAAAATATTCTAAAGCTTTATCTTGATTTTTTAATTGAGCGTAGATGATGGCTAAATTATTTTCCAAAATTGACATTTCAGATTTATCACCTAGTTCTTTGTAAAGGCTGTAAGCTTTTTGATAGTATTCTGATGTAATATCCAAAACATCTTTAGAGTAGAAAATATCTCCAAAAGCAACATATATTGATGCTAACTCCAAGGTAGGATTTTCAGTATTTTCAGCTTCTGTTTCAGCCAATTCCAAATACGATATGGCCTTGTCCCAATCTTCATTAGACAATTCAGAAGCAATACGCTTACTTAATGAAACTTTACCTTCTGGATTGATTACAAAGTTTAAACTGTCTATCAGAATCTCAACAGACTCCTGACCATAACAGAAACTAGAAACAACTATTAAAATTAAACTTAAATATCTCATTGAATAAAATATTTTAGAAAGGTAAAATATTTTTCAAGAATAACATACTACGAGAAAGTGTATATTCATCGTATTGGCAAATATTGGGTCTCATTTGGAAGATCACCACCGAATCATATTACGCTTATTTTTTTTACATATTAGTTACAAATATATTCATTTTGCCATACATCCTAATGATAACAAAACCTAACAATTACTTTCCGTATCTTTAACAGGTAAACTTCTAACCCATCAGTCATGTTAAAGCAAACAATACTCGGCGCATTCTTAAGTTTGGCGCTTATAGGCTGCCACCAACAAACAAAAACCACAGAGGCAGAAACTCCTGTTGAAACTCAAAAATTAACTGATAAAACCATTGTCGATCTTTCATATGAATACTCCAAAGAAACCGTGTATTGGGTAACCGCTAAAGAGTTTGAACTCGATACTGTTTTTGCTGGTGACACGGACAAAGGGTTTTACTATTCAGCCAATAACTTTTCCACTGCCGAGCATGGTGGCACGCATATAGATGCACCTATTCACTTTTCAAAAACAGGGCAAACCGTCGAAGAAATTCCTTTAGAGCATTTAGTAGGCTCGGCCATAAAAATTGATGTGTCCAAAAACGCCAAGGACAATCCAGATTATTTGATTACCGTTGAAGATTTAACCAACTGGGAAAACCAAATAGGCCATCAAATTCCTAATGGCAGTATTGTGTTACTACAAACCGGTTTTGCCAAATACTATCCCAATAAAGAAAAATATTTGGGCACCACCGAGCGTGGCGACCATGCCATTGCTTTGCTCCATTTCCCGGGCTTGTCACCTGATGCTGCCCAATGGTTGGTTGACAACAGAAACATTAAAGGCATTGGCATCGACACACCCAGTATAGATTACGGCCAATCGCAATGGTTTAAAAGTCATGTTATACTGCTTTCTAAAAACATTCCAGCCTTTGAAAACCTTACCAATCTGAACCAATTGCCCAATGATGGTTTTGAGATTATTGCACTACCCATGAAAATAAAAGGTGGTACTGGCGCACCATTGCGCATCATTGCGTTATTGGATAATTAAAAAAACTCCCGATACTGCATAACCCGAAAATCAAAGGTGTTAAATTTTGGGTTTTTGACCTTTAGCTGTTTATACAAGGGTAATCGGCTAATAGAAATATTGGCAGCCCCAGAACCCGATGTTAAGGAAACTGTTTTAATTATACGTTTGTCATTTCCAGCCTTTCGACTGCTCTCAAGACAGGCCTGTCGAGAAATCTCATTAACTAAAGATTCTTCACTTCGTTCTGTATGACATAACTCAAACTGATGAATTCTAGGAACGGCGTTGTTTACCAATTCCAGTTTCAGGTCATAGCCCCGTAAATGCCTTCTAAAAAAATATTCAGGGCCATTTTTACTATTACCTCCTGTAAACAACAATGTACCAATATTGGGATATTGTTTTAAATAACCTATTAAGTCACGCAACACAATGTTTTTCATACCTAAATCGGAAGCATCAATCTTGTCACGTTCAGCTGATTCCACAATATCACAAACACCAATTTTATGCTCAATTAAAAATGCTTTGCGTTGGTCTATGGCTTCTTGCGAATTATCGTAACGTAAGTTTAAATTATGTATTTCATCAATAAACAACCACAAACTGTTGTAGTAACTACCGTAACAGAAATCCACATCCTTTTCTAGTAAATCGCCCGTAGAAAAACGCGGTGGTGGCAAGGTGCCAACAATTAACTTCGTCGTATCGTTTTGAATAAAAGGTTCGTATGGGTGTTTGTGTAGAAACATATTTACCATTCCTGCGCAGGCAGGAATCTATAGTACATTTAAATAAAATTCGTCAATTCGAGTGGATTTTTCGATTGAAATGAGAAAAATTTGTATCGAGAATCAAATTTCGTATTTTATAAAGGTTAAAAATAAGTGTAATTAAATAAAATTCCCACTTTAGTGGGCAGTAAAACATGGGAAAAGGCGATAAAAAAACAAAACGAGGCAAAATCCATAGAGGCACTTACGGTGTCAGACGACCACGCATCAAGAAAAAAGTAAAACCTGAAGATAAAATCAATATCAACAAAAAGGCAAAGGCCTAACCTTATCTAATAAATACCAAATCGGTATCGGTTGACAGGCTTTCACTAAAACCATAGCCCTCGTAATTAAATCCTTTAATGTCATCCAATGTTTTGGCATTGGTATCAATCACATAACGCGTCATGTAGCCTCGTGCTAACTTTGCGAAGGTCATGATGGTTTTGTACTCACCATTCTTTAAATCTTTAAAATTAGCTGTAACCACAGGTACTTTTAACGCTTTGGTGTCTATGGCTTTAAAATATTCATTACTGGCCAAATTTAAAAATAACTCACCATCTTCCAATTCAGCATTCAAAGCTTGGGTGACTTTCTTTTTCCAGAATTCATAAAGGTTTTTATTTTTTCCAACAGGAAATTTTGTTCCCATTTCCAAACGGTAAGGCATAATTAAATCCAATGGTTTTAAAACGCCATACAATCCTGAAATGATACGGACCGTATCCTGAAGTTTATCCAACTGCTTTGTTGAAATTGTATATGCGTCCAACCCTCTATACACATCACCGCTAAAGGCGTAAACCGCTTGCCTGGCATTATCTTTTGTAAATGGTAACTCCCACTCTTGAATACGCTCATAGTTAAGCTGACCTAAATTATCAGATATGCTCATAAGTTTGGACAAACTTTTAGCTGATTTCTTTTTAAGCAGTTTATTTAAACGTTTTGCTTCAGACAAAAAGCAAGCTTCGGTAGTTTTTGAAGTTGGCAATTTACTTTCATAATCTAAAGACTTGGCTGGCGATAATACTAATTTCATTGACATAAAGATTTGTCTCAAATTTACAATTACCTATAGAAAATATCAACCTTCATGGGTTTTTGTTTCTATGAAATTATAAATAAAATTTATTCGTTGGATTGGTGCTTGGAATACTGGCGCCATTTTTCAATACAAGTCCGCATATCTTGTGGTATTTCAGAATCAAATCGCATAATCTTACCTGTTTTGGGATGCTCAAACCCCAGTGTTTTGGCATGTAGTGCTTGCCGTGGCAAAACCTTAAAACAGTTCTCTACAAACTGTTTGTACTTGGTGAATGTGGTTCCCTTTAGAATTTTTTCGCCACCATAACGCTCATCGTTAAATAAGGTATGCCCAACGTGTTTCATATGCACGCGTATCTGGTGCGTACGTCCGGTTTCTAACTTACAGGAAACCAACGTGACATAACCTAGTCGCTCCAAAACCTTGTAGTGTGTTACGGCAGGTTTTCCTTTGTCGGCATCATCACCTTCGTAAACCGTATTTTGTAATCTATTTTTTGGATGTCTTCCAATGTTGCCTTCTATAGTGCCTTCATCTTCCTCTACATTGCCCCAAACCAAAGCAACATATTCGCGCTCACTGGTTTTATCAAAAAACTGCTTGGCCAAATGGGTCATGGCTTCTTCATTTTTTGCAATCACCAATAAGCCACTGGTATCCTTATCAATGCGGTGTACCAAACCAGGTCTGTTACTGGAGTTATTAGGTAAATTATCAAAATGATAAATCAAGGCATTAATTAAAGTTCCTGAATAATTGCCATGTCCTGGATGCACAACCATACCAGCTTCTTTATTAACAACTAACAAATCATCATCTTCATAAACAATATCAAGTGGTAAATTTTCAGGAGTCAGCAAATACTCATAAGGCGGGTGTTCAAAAAGTACACGGATTTTATCAAATGGCTTAACCTTATAATTCGATTTTACAGGCGAATCGTTCACATAGATATTGCCATTTTTGGCAGCAGCTTGAATTTTATTACGCGTGGCGTTTTCAATAAAATTCATGAGATATTTATCTATACGAAGCGGTTGCTGGCCTTTTTCGGCCGTAAAAGCATAATGCTCATACAAGTCATCATCTTCCTGTTGATTTTCTGGTGTGTAATCGTCCATAGTTAATCTGAAGATGGCCTATTACCATTACCTAAAACCAAATCAATTTTTGAAGTTTTAGGCAACATATCACCAGCTTTAATTTCTTGACCATCGTACATCATTTTTATAACCACATCAATAGCAATATTATCAATATAAGTTAGCTTTCCTACTTCAAAACCCAGCGCCTCCAAAGTCGGTTTAGCCTGTCTTAAAGTACGCTCCTTTAATTCTGGAATCATGACTTTTCGATAACCTGATGGGTTAAGGGTCAAGTATATTTTTCGATTTTCTTTTACCTGCTTACCAGCAATAGGATCTTGTTCTATAACAGAGAACTTGGGGTAATCTGGATTAAAATTTGACGAATCTAAAATTTCCATGGCTAAATTGTTCTTATCCAATTCAATTTTTGCTACCTTAACAGACTTACCCTTTAAGTCAGGAACCGTTTCAAACTCACCATGATTGGTAGATATATTTAACCATTTTAACATAATGAATGCTATAACTACTATAGCCACCAATGCCAATACCAACTGCTTTAAAAATACTTTACTTTTTAGAAATCCTATTAAACTCATGCATGATTGTTTCTGAAACAAATATATAAAAACAGAACTGTTTTTACTTTCGATTTTTTAGTGATATTTTAGCTTAACTAATAATAGATACGTTTTATTGTTCGTTTTAGATTTTATAGACAGAATTAATCAATTTGATTTCCTTTTAAACGGAAAATAGACATGAAAAAAAAGATTGGAATAATAATGGGTGGCTACTCTAGCGAATACGAGATTTCGCTTAAAAGCGGCCAAGTGGTTTATGAAACCTTAAATCCTGATAAATTTGAAGCTTACAGGCTCCATATATTTGAAGACAAATGGGTTTATGTTAATGATGATAAACAAGAATTTCCAATCGATAAAAATGATTTTTCCATAACTGTTAAGGGCGTAAAAATTACTTTTGACTGCGTCTTCAATGCCATACATGGTTCTCCTGGTGAAGATGGCTACATGCAATCGTATCTTGAGCTCTTAAAAATTCCACACACCAGTTGTGGCATGTATCAAGCGGCCTTAACGTTTAATAAACGTGATTGTTTGAGTGTTCTAAAACCTTATGGAATCAAAACAGCCGAGAGCTATTATTTAAATTTGGGCGACCCAATTGATGAAAACGCTATTATCAACAAAGTGGGCTTACCCTGTTTTGTAAAAGCTAATAAAGCTGGTAGCAGTTTTGGCATTACCAAAGTCTATAAACAAGAAGAGCTTAATCAAGCCATTCAACATGCCTATAAAGAAGATGATGAAATCATTATTGAATCGTTTTTAGATGGCATTGAAGTTTCCATTGGAGTTATTAAATACAAAGGCGAAGTGATTGTTTTGCCTATAACCGAAATAGTAAGCGATAATGATTTTTTTGATTACAAAGCCAAATATTTGGGTGAATCACAAGAAATTACACCTGCAAGAATTTCTGAAACAGATGCCAACAACGTTCGTAAAGTTGCCAAGCAGGTTTATGAAATTTTAAAAATGGATGGGTTTTCCAGAAGTGAATATATTTTTAAGAATGGTAAACCGCATCTTTTGGAAGTCAATACAGTTCCAGGTCTTACAAAGGCTAGTATTTTACCACAACAAGCTGCCGCCGCTGGAATAAATCTAGCTGAATTATTTGAAAATGCCATTGAAGAGGCTTTGAAATAAAAATCGTAATTTTAGAACATGAAACGAGCCATTTTCCCAGGATCATTTGACCCCATTACTTTAGGACATTACGATATTATAAAACGTGCTGTAAAGCTTTTTGATGAGGTGATTGTCGCTATTGGTATAAACGCAGAAAAAAAATACATGTTTTCGTTAGAAGAACGCATGCAATTTATAAAAGATGCATTTGCCAATGAGGCAAAAGTGACAGTGGTTTCTTATGAAGGCTTAACTGTTGACTTCTGCAAAAAAAATAATGTCAAATTCATTTTACGTGGTTTACGCAATCCTGCTGATTTTGAATTTGAAAAGGCTATTGCACACACCAATCGGGATTTAGCACCCATAGAAACCGTTTTCTTGCTAACTGCTGCCAACACATCTTACATTTCATCTTCAATTGTTCGTGATGTTATTAGAAACCATGGTGATTACACCAAATTGGTTCCAAATAGTGTTCGTGTAAAATAAATTGTCATGAAACCCATTAGTCTCTTTTCACTGTTAATTATCATACTATTTTTTAGTTGCAAAAAAGAGCAACCCAAAACGTTGGATAAATCACAAGTTGTTAATGAAATTGAAACCATGTTTGATGAGTATCACGAAGCTATCAAACAAAATGGTTTACCTGCGGAATTTGATTATTTGGATAATTCCGATGATTTTTTCTGGGTACCACCGGGTTACAAATCGACTATAAAGTATGACTCTATCAAAGCTATTCTTGTTCAGAACAATAAAAGCATACAATCCATTTCTTTTGAATTTGAAAGGTTAGAAATTTTTCCTTTATCATCAAAAATTGCTAATTATTCGGGAATTGTAAAAGGCCAAATGGTTGATACAGCCAATGTTCAATCCAACTTCAAAATCATTGAATCAGGCACACTTATTAAACGCACTGATGGCTGGAAATTATTAAACGGACAATCTCGGAATTTGGATTAGAATTTATATTCTGAAAGTGGTTTCGGAAACTCTTCCGGGTTGGCAGCCAAATGATAGCGTGGATCGTCAATATCTTCAATAATAACTTCTCTGAATTTAGGACTCGCCTTATACAATAAGATTTTACAGTCTTCACTTAAGTGTTTCAGCTTAATGATTTTACCTTCGGCTTCATATTTTTCAACCAAATTAAAAATAGCTTCCAAAGCCGAATGGTCACTTACTCGTGATTCCACAAAATCTATTTCAACATTTTCAGGATCGTTTTTAACATCAAACTTTTCATTAAATGCTTTTATCGAACCAAAGAATAACGGCCCCCAAATTTCATAAACTTTAGTGCCATCTTCCTTAAAACGTTTACGTGCACGGATACGTTTGGCATTTTCCCAAGAGAATACCAAGGCACTTACAATAACACCCGCAATAACGGCAATGGCTAAATCGAATAAAACGGTTAATCCAGAAACCAAAATCAAGACAAACAAATCAGATTTTGGAATCTTATTCATAATTCTGAAACTAGACCATGCAAAGGTTCCAATGACTACCATAAACATGACACCTACCAAGGCAGCAATAGGCACTTGTTCGATTAAACCAGAAGCAAATAAAATAAACATCAATAATGCAAGAGCCGCTACAACACCCGATAGTCTTGTACGACCACCTCCTTTAATATTGATAATAGATTGCCCAATCATAGCACAACCTCCCATACCACCAAAAAGACCAGTTACAATATTGGCACCACCTTGTGCCAAACATTCCCGATTGGTATTCCCTCGGGTTTCGGTCAATTCATCAATTAAGTTCAAGGTCATTAAAGATTCTATCAATCCAATTGCAGCTAAAATCAAAGCATAAGGGCCAATAAATTTAAGCGTTTGCCAAGTGAATGGCACTTTGTTAAAGATATCAAATTGAAACTGTGGCAAACCACCTTTTAGGCCTTCTCCACCACCTTCACGAATAAAGCTTCCAACGGTTGCCACATCCAAATTTCCAAAAATCACAATGGCTGAAACAACTAAAATAGCCAGCAAAGCTTCAGGTAATTTTTTAGTCAGTTTTGGTAAACCAAACATAATTCCCATGGTTAATGCTACCAGTCCAATCATAGTCCATAATTCGATTCCAGATAACCAAACTTCTTTACCTCCTTCAACAGTCATAAACATACCCAACTGCGACAAGAAAATCACAATAGCCAAACCATTGACAAAACCCATCATTACGGGATGTGGAATTAATCGTACAAATTTCCCGAGTTTAAAAACACCGGCTAGCATTTGTATGATTCCCATAAGAATAACCGTTGCAAACAAATAATACAATCCAAGCTGTTCACCAGCTGCTCCCATGGCATTCCCTTCAGCTACCAAACTTACCATAACAACTGCCAAAGCTCCTGTGGCACCACTAATCATGCCAGGACGGCCACCAAAAATAGAGGTAATCAACCCAATCATAAAAGCTGCATATAACCCAACCAAAGGATCTACGCCTGCTACAAAAGCAAATGCAACGGCTTCCGGGACTAAAGCCAATGCAACGGTTAAACCTGATAAAATATCATTTTTAGCATTAGCTGCTCGTCTTCTAATAAACTCTGTCATGATGGTCGTTTTACAAGCTGCAAAAATACGGTTAATCTCAAGAAGCACAAGTTTATATTGTTAGAATTTGATTAAGTTTATGGTTTAAAACTCGCCTTTATGAATAGATTATTTGTTTTCCTAATGCTTTTCACACTGTTTCAAAATGTTATAGCTCAAAATTTTACGACCGCCTTTGAAAAAAGTAATGGCACCGAAACAGCTACTTATTACCAAACCATTGCTTATTATGAAAGTTTAGCCAAAACCTATCCGGAAATTTCTATTCAAACTATTGGGAAAACCGATTCCGGCGAACCCTTACACCTAATCACCTTAAATCCTGATAAAGTATTTGATTTTGACAACATAAGGCAAACTGACAAACGTATTTTATTGATAAACAATGGGATTCATCCAGGTGAAAGTGATGGTATTGATGCCACAATGATGCTCTATCGCGATATTGTTCAAGGAAAAATTAACATGCCAAAGCATACGGTTTTGGCAACCATTCCAATCTATAATATTGGTGGTAGTTTAAACCGGAATTCTGGAACACGCGCCAACCAAAACGGCCCCAAGGAATACGGTTTTAGAGGCAATGCCAGAAACTATGATTTAAATCGAGATTTTATAAAATGTGACACCGAAAATGCCAAAGCCTTTGCTCAAATTTTTCATTTAATAAAACCCGATGTATTTATAGATAACCACGTAAGCAATGGCGCTGATTATCAATACACGCTAACCCATTTATTTACCCAGCATAACAAATTAGGCGGCTCATTAGGCAATTACCTTCATACTGAAATGATGCCAGAATTGGAAAACAAACTCGCCAAAAAAGACTGGGATATTACACCTTATGTAAATGTATTCAATCAAGTGCCCGAAAAAGGCTTTAGCCAGTTTATGGATTACCCACGATATTCAACAGGTTATACAACGCTCTGGAACACACTAGGCATGATGGTAGAAACGCACATGCTTAAACCCTACAAACAACGTGTTGAAGGGACTTATGAATTGATGATAAGCATGATTGAAATTATTGAAGAAAATTATGAAGAAATTGGATTGATTAGAAAAAGTGCTCAAAATGTTTTTAATGTAGGTGAAAAATACACTTTGGATTGGGAAGTTGACGAAAGCCAAACCAGCACTTTACAGTTTAAAGGCTACGAAGGCGAATTTATTAAAAGTGACATTACTGGTAGCAACCGTTTGAAATATGATCGTAAAAAACCATTCACCAAAGATGTGGTTTACAAAAACTATTTCAAACCCAGCATTGAAACTACCGTGCCTAAAGCCTATATTGTTCCTCAAGGCTGGCATGATGTGATTGACTTATTAAAGTTGAACCGTATTGAAATGAAACAATTTAAAAAGGATACAATCATTTTTGTTGAATCGTATAGAATTTCAAATTTTGAAACGCGAAAGTCTGCTTATGAAGGACATTACATGCATTATAACACACAAGTCAATTCATCAGAAGAAAAAATAACCTTCAGAAAAGGCGATTACTTAATTTCAACTGATCAATTAGGAAAACGCTATTTATTGGAAACATTGGAACCGCTAGCTCCCGATTCGTTTTTTAATTGGAACTTCTTCGATACTATCTTGCAACAAAAAGAAGGGTTTTCGCCTTACGTATTTGAAGATGAAGCGTTGGAATTACTGAATACCAATCCTGATCTAAAGGCAGAATTTAAAAAAAAGAAAGAAGCAGACGCGCAATTTGCTGCTAATTGGTACGCACAACTCAACTGGATTTTTGAGCGCTCCAATCATTACGAAAAAGCCCACTTGCAATATCCCGTTTATCGTGCAAAATAAAAAACACCTCACAAAATGAGGTGCTTCTTCTTAACTAAAAAATGGTTGGTTAATTAGAAAAGTATTATTCTACTGATATACCAGAGTTTGGACTTATACGCATAGTTTTATATTCGGTAGCCTCTGTACAACCCGTAAACTCAAAGTTTTCATCAAACATTGGTTGCGCATCACTAATACGACAATGCCCATTAGCGGTTTCGTTGGAAGCATTTTCTCCTGTAGGTATATAAAATGTAAATACAAGACCAGGTATTGGCTCAAACACTTCAACTACATACTCACTAATAAAATTATAATTAAAGGTTCCTAATTGCCCTTCTACACAGTCACTTGAATATGCCGTTTCAAAAGAAGGGAAACTGATTATAGCTGCCGATGGCGAATTAGTGTGAATTGAAAATCGTGCTCTTCCATTTGGCATAGCCTCTATGCTTCCTAAACCACCAATAATATAAAGACTCTCGCCTGTATTGGCTGCATAAGACAAATTATAACCGTCTTGCAATAACATTATACCATTACCATTGTTTCGTTGGTATTGTCTTGAGTTAATAAATTCTCTGAATTCAGGGCTTGATTGGAGTATTTCAATTGTTTCAGATAAACTTCTTGAGTTTTCTAAAGTAACATTCTGTTCAATTGGCTCTGAAATTTCTTCGGTATTACAACTAAAAGCAAATAGTGCTAATGCGATAATTAAAATTGAATTCTTCATAATTGGTTGATTTTAGATTAATAGATTAATTAATTAGTTGATTTAGCATTTACATTTCTAAATCTGAAACCAATATTAATTCATCAAAAATTGCCATCCTATTTCTTTTTATCCAACAACACAGCATTTGTACAACCGGTTTATCAAACGGAAAAAACCACTTGATAAACCATTGGATTAGTTAATCAATAGAGTATTAATAATTACCGTATCTTTAATCTACATTCCGCCAAAGAAATTAATAGCAATGAATTTAGAACGAAATACACATTTTATCAATCTTGATAATTTAGTTTCCATATCAAGAGGTAATTCAGATAGAATGTTAAAATACCTGAATCAATTTCAAGAACTCATTCCAGAGCGCTTACAACAACTTAAAAAGGCCTTAAATCAAGATGACCGTAGACAAATTCGCCAAATACTTCATAAAATGAGTCCTCAACTACAATTCTTTGGTATTCAAGACATTATTACACCTATACAAAGACTTGAGTTTGAGTATGAAACCATACCTTTTATTGAACTGGAAGCTCTTGGCAACGATATAATTTATAAATTAGAAGGAGCAACAAAAGAGGTATCACAAATTATTGAAACACATTTTGAGTAACCTGAAATCAACATCCAAACCCATAAAATGTATCATTATTGATGATGATCCTTTTATTCAAGATTTATTAAAGGATAAACTCAATCAATATTTCCCCGAAATTCAGATTCTGGGTTTAGGGAATAATGGTCAAGAAGGTATCCTTAAAATCCAACAATTAAAACCTAACTTAGTTTTTTTAGATGTCGAAATGACTGATATGACTGGATTCGAGATGCTTTCCAAATTGGATGCCATTACATTTAAAACGATTTTTATTACATCATACAAGCATTATGCAATTAAAGCAATCAGATTCAATGCTTTGGATTATTTGTTGAAACCATTTGATTTAGAAGAATTAAAAAATGCCATACTTCGTTTTAAGAAGAATCAAAAATCAAATAATGTTCCGGTTGCTCTACAAAATTTGAAGTTAAAACAAGCAAGCGATCAAATTTTAATTTTAAAAACCCAGCAAGGTGAATTACATATACAATTAAAAGACATTATTAATATAGAAGGCGAACGGAATTATAGCTACATCAATATGGTAAACAGCAAGAAAGAATTAGTGTCAAAAACGTTAAGTAATCTGGAGGAGTTACTGGAAGACAAAGGCTTTTTTAGATGTCATAAATCGTATTTAATTAATAAGTTGCATATTACAGAAAACCCCAACGGCTCTACACTATTTTTATCAAATGGTATGAAAATTCCAATTTCTAGACGAAAAAAAGACACTTTTAAAAATTGGTTCAATAATGTAGTAATATGAGATACACCATAACTCTATTTGTATTATTATTATCTATATTGGCTTTTGGACAACATGATCAAGACTCATTACAGAATGCTAATTTACTTGAGTTTGAAAGACTGGAAAGTGAATTACAAAACGTTAGAGCTAATGGAGATATCCAATCCGAAATACACATTTTAAATGATATATTATATCATAAATTAGGGAGCTTTCAAGATTTTACATCTAGCTATTTCGATGCGAAAAACCTTGAGGATTTAATTGAAGAAAATCCGCAAATTCATGTTTCAAACAAATTAAAATCCAAGTTATTTGACAATATAAGTTGGTTATTACAAAGTCAGGAAGAAACCGAAGAGAGCATCGTATATATAAAAAAAGCTATTCAAGCAGCCAATAACGATCAGGATATAAAACAAGCTAAAACCCATTTAATAAGGCTTGCCATATTAGAAAATGATTTAGGTAATAAACAAAAATCAGATTCTATATTCCAACACATACAAGAATGGGCAATATCTCAAAACGATACTGAATTCCTTGCGGCTCAATATGAAACTAAAGCCTGGATGGCACTTATTCAAGAAAATTATACCGAAACCATAAGATATGGAAATATATGCCTAAGACTCAGTAACAATTTTGTGCGAACCACTTACAATAATATGTCAGAGGCGTATTTAAAATTGAACAAGCCTGATTCAGCATTAATTTATGCGAAAAAGACTTATAATGCAGTTGTAAGTTCTGGTCATATGGCTGATAGAGCCAATGCTCATCAAAGCTTAAGAAAAAGTTATGCTGCATTAAATGATTTTGAACAGGCCTATTACCATTTTAATGAATATTATAAAATTAGCGAGAAGCATAACTCCTATAAAACTGCTCAAAAAATAGGTAACTACAACTTGCAAAGGCAAAAGGAATTAACTCGCATAAAAGAAGCCATAAATACTGAAAAATTAGCTAATCAGCGTCTGATAATTTGGATAATTTCTGGTAGTTTAATAATCTTAATCATAGGATTAATTTATATTTTCAATCGTTTAAAACTTATTAGAAGACAAAACACAATCATTGCTCAAGAAAAAGCGCGTGCAGAACAGTCAGAAAAATATAAAGAACAGTTTTTAGCCAATATGAGTCATGAGATTCGAACCCCTATGCATGCTATTTCCGGCATGACTGGTAGCCTTCTACGAAACACTCACCTTAAAGAACAAGCACCTTATTTAGAAGCTATGAGAACCAGCTCTGATAATCTTCTGGTTTTGTTGGATGATATTCTCGACTTATCAAAAATAGAATCGGGAAAATTAGAAATACAGCATGTTTTAATGGATCCTAAAGCAGTTATAGATAGCGTAATCAAAACCTTGCAATATAGAGCAAAAGACAAAGGCCTTCAAGTAACCGCTAATATAGCCCCTAATGTTCCTGACGCGATTGTTGGGGATTCCTTGAGGTTAAATCAAATTCTAATTAATCTGGTTGGAAACTCTATAAAATTTACTGAACAAGGCTCAATACTTATTAGTTGTTCATTAAAAAAAGCTAACGATATCCTATTTTGTGTTTCGGATACTGGAATAGGAATATCTGAAGATATGATAAAAACAATATTTAATTCGTTTGAACAAGGCGAAAAATCAAAATCCCAAATATTTAAAGGAACTGGCCTAGGATTAAGTATTTCAAAAAAACTAGTGGAATTACAGGGTGGTGAAATATGGGCAGAAAGTGAATTAGACAAAGGCAGTAAATTTTGTTTTACCCTGCCATTAATCAATCAACTTTCTGATAACATAGACAAGGCAATCCTTACAGAATCTGAACTTTTGAAAATAGGGTTAAAACTAAAAGGCATAAAGATTCTACTTGCAGAAGATGACGAATTCAATACTATGGTAATTGAAGATGACTTAAACTATTTTATTAAAAATTTCACTTTAAAAAAAGCTAAAAATGGGCAAGAAGTTTTAGAGCTTTTCAAATTAAATACTTTTGACATCATATTAATGGATATGCATATGCCTGTTTTAAATGGTATTGAAGCTACTATTGAAATTCGTAAAATAGAATCAAGCAATAATGTAACTAAACACATACCAATATTGGCCATGACTGCAAACATTGTAAAATCTGAACTCGATAAATGCATCGAGTCTGGCATGAATGCTGTTATACCCAAACCCTATAAACCTGAACAATTACTAGTAAAATTATCTGATTATTATATTTAAAACGTGTTGTAAATCAGCCTTACAACAACAATCAATTTAAGCTAAACCAAAGACTTAATATTAGCGTAAGAGTTTTTCATGGCTTTTTTCATTTCTTTATTATTAAGCCATGCAACTTTAGTTATACCTTCATTGACCTCTGGTATAAACTCACCATCAAATTCAGTGTACATTTCAAACCAATAGGTAATTTTAATTCGGTATTTACCATTACGTTTAAATATATGATAGGTAGTTTCTAAAGGTTTTGTAATTCTCAAACCCGTAACACCTGTCTCCTCCTCTACTTCACGTATAGCAGAGGCTTCAATAGGTTCTTTTTTTTCGGTCTTACCTTTTGGCAAATCCCATTTACCATTTCTAAAAATAAAAAGTACTTCTCCTTTCTTATTCAATACCTTGCCGCCACCAGCAATAACATTTGGCAACTTTTTCAGAAACTTTTTAAGTAGTTTTTTTTCGTTATGGTGAATAACATATACCTTTTTTCTATTTGTAGTATTAAGTTCTTTGATTACCTTTTTAAGATTAACCGATTTAAGCTGGTAATTTTCAAACTCACTTTCCTTTTTAACTTTCGTCGTTAAGATAATGGGCTTATCATTAACAAAAACTTTATACATATTTTGGGTACATGATGTTTAAGTTTTGTAAAAATATCAATTTTTAAACGATGACAAAGGTTTTAAAAAATTTAATTTAATGTTGTGAAATTGAAATACAGATTAGCGAAAAAAGTGTAATTTTGCGACTATGATTTTCAACAAACATACCGCTAGGAAAACCGCCGAAGTTTTACTTCAAATAAATGCCATCAAACTACAACCTAAAAACCCTTTTACTTGGGCTTCAGGTTGGAAATCGCCCATTTATTGCGACAATCGTATTGTGTTATCCTATCCGCCAATTCGTAATTACATTCGCGAAACCATGGCCAAGCAAATAGAAAAACAATATGGAAAACCAGATGTTATTGCTGGAGTCGCAACCGGAGCAATTGGCATTGGCATGTTAGTAGCTGAATATTTAGGCCTGCCTTTTATTTATGTTAGACCAGAAGCAAAAAGCCATGGTCGCCAAAACCAGATAGAAGGTCATCTAGAGAGTGGTCAAAATATAGTTGTTGTTGAAGACCTCATTAGTACCGGAAAAAGCAGTTTGAATGCGGTTAAGGCCATACAGGAAAGCAAAGGTAATGTTAAAGGCATGATCGCTATTTTCTCTTACGATTTTCAGGTAGCAAGAGATAATTTTGAAAAAGCTGGCGTTCAATTATTAACCTTAAGCGATTATGATTCGCTTTTAGAACAAGCCCAGCATACAAATTACATATCCAGCAAGGAACAAGACATTTTAGCATCTTGGAATGCCAATCCATCAGAATGGAACACTAATTGATTAGTGAAGTAACAAAAACACAATTATGAATTTAGAATCTCCAAAAACAACTGTAAATAAATCACCTGAAGAGGTCTTTGATTTTTTATCTGATGTCAAAAATTTCGAAAAGCTTATGCCTGAAAACATTAGCAAATTTGAAGTATTAGACACTGATAAGTTTTTGTTTGCTTTAAAGGGCATGCCAGAAATTGTCTTGAAAAAGAAAGAAGTTACTGCACCTAACAAAATTGTTTTAGGAGCTGCTGGTGGTAAAATAGATTTTTCACTTGTTGGACATATTGAAGGCATTGATTCTAATACAAGTCATGTTCAGTTGGTATTTAACGGTGATTTCAATCCTATGATGGCCATGATGATAAAAGGTCCCATTACGAAGTTTATAGAAACACTTTCTACAAACATTCCTTCAGCAATTTAATACAAAAGCTGAATCTCTTTTAAGTCATATTCACGTAATTCGTTATCTTCAATCAAGACCTGCAATTTACCAGAATTTGTAACAGCTTTTATAAAGCCGGAAAACAGATGCCCTTGTGCGTCTTTAAATGTTGACGGTTTATCTTTCCGGAATAAAAACGATTCATAGTCCTGCTTTATTTTGAACAATTCATTCTGTTCCAATAGGTCTAAATAATATTTTAAATGTGTAATAAAACCCAATAGCAGTTCATCTAAATTATAGTGGACACCTGTTATTTTGCATAATGAAGACGCTTGTGGCAAATTATCAAATTGCAACTGGTTTACATTCAAGCCAACACCAATAATAGCAGATTGCAAATTGTTTTGCTTAACCAAATACTCTATTAAAATACCACATATTTTCTTCTTTTCTGACAAAATGTCGTTAGGCCATTTTATCTTCAATTTAGGTATTGAAAATTGCTTAAGCGTTTTTATTAATGCCAAACAAGTGGCCATACTAATATAAAACTGCAGGTTAAAAGGTAAAAAAGAAACATCAACAAACACGCTAGCCATAAGGTTTTTGCCTGTTTCGCTTTCCCAAGAAGTCCCCATTTGACCGCGACCGGAATTCTGTTCGTCAGCTACAACAACTGTATAATCGGTAAGACTTTTGTCACTACTTAATTGCCTTAAATATGAATTTGTAGAATCAGTGGCATTAAGTTTGATTATATGCATTAGAAAAAGTTATTAATCAGCTTAAAAAATCTTATGATTTTTTTACAGTATAAAGAACTAAAAAATAATAACTTTGCACAAATTAAAACAAATTAATGGCGAAAAAACATTCGAATGCAGACCAGTTAATTGCTGCTATATTAAGTGGAATTGAAGATGTAAAGGGTAAAGAAATAAATATTCTAGATTTACGCGAAATTGAAAACACAGTTTGCGACTATTTTATTGTATGCGAAGGTACTTCCAACACACAAGTTAATGCCATTGTAAACGCTATCCAAAAAAAAGTTAGTAAAGAACTAAAAGACAAGCCTTGGCATATTGAAGGAGAAAGTAATGCTGAATGGGTATTAATGGATTATGTAAATGTTGTTGTACATGTTTTTCAAAAACATATACGAGAATATTATGATATTGAAAGCCTTTGGGGTGACGCAAAAACAACAGTAATAGAAACAAACTACTAAACAGATTAATGATAAACGACAATAAAAAACCGAAAGCCAAAAAACCTAAATTTAATCCGTATTGGATTTATGGTGGAATAATAGTCATCTTTTTAGCCATGCAAATTTTAGGTGGCAGTGGATTTCAAGACACAAAACAAACTACGCCTTCCCAATTCATGGCCTTTCTTCAGGATGGTGATATAGAAAAAGTAGAAATTGTAAACAGACGAGAAGCCAAAGTTTATTTAACAAAGGAAGCTGAACAAAAAGAAATACATAAGAATTCTAAACCGACTTCTCTATTACCTTCAGCCACAAAACTGCCAAATTATACGTTTGAATTTGGTGACCTTCAAAACTTTGAAGATGAAATAGCCACCATTATAAACGCCCAGAATTTAGACCCTAAACCTAAAATTGAATATAAAACCGAACAAAACCTTTGGGGTGATTTCCTTATTGGACTTTTGCCATTTATTTTATTAATTGGGGTTTGGATTTTTATCATGAGACGTATGTCATCAGGTGCTGGTGGTGGAGCAGGCGGACAAATATTTAATATCGGAAAATCTAAAGCCAAGCTATTTGATGAAAACGATGAAGTAAAGACATCTTTCAAGGATGTTGCTGGTTTAGAAGGTGCCAAAGAAGAGGTACAGGAAATTGTAGATTTCTTGAAAAACCCAGAAAAATACACTTCTTTGGGTGGTAAAATACCAAAAGGAGCTTTACTAGTAGGCCCTCCAGGAACTGGTAAAACCTTATTAGCTAGAGCTGTAGCCGGAGAAGCCAAAGTACCTTTCTTTTCATTATCCGGTTCAGATTTTGTTGAAATGTTTGTAGGTGTTGGAGCTTCAAGAGTACGTGACTTATTTAAACAAGCCAAAGAAAAATCACCTTCAATTATATTTATTGATGAAATTGATGCTATTGGTCGTGCTCGTGGAAAAAGTAATTTTTCGGGCTCTAACGACGAGCGTGAAAACACACTTAACCAGTTATTAACTGAAATGGATGGCTTTGGTACAAACAGTAATGTTATTGTATTGGCTGCAACAAACCGAGCTGATGTTTTAGACAAAGCCTTAATGCGTGCCGGACGTTTTGATAGACAAATTTTTGTTGACCTTCCAGACGTTCGTGAACGTAAAGAAATTTTTGAAGTACACTTAAGACCTTTAAAAAAGGCCAAGGATTTAGATTTAGATTTTCTATCTAAACAAACACCAGGTTTTTCAGGAGCAGATATAGCCAATGTATGTAACGAGGCCGCTTTAATTGCTGCCAGAAATGGCAAAAAAGCAGTTGACAAACAAGACTTTTTAGATGCTGTTGATAGAATAGTTGGCGGATTGGAAAAGAAAAACAAAATTATTACGCCAGACGAGAAAAAAGCAATCGCCTACCACGAAGCAGGTCATGCGACTGTTAGCTGGATGCTTGAACACGCTGCACCTTTAGTAAAAGTCACTATTGTTCCTCGTGGTCGCTCATTAGGTGCTGCGTGGTATTTACCTGAAGAGCGCTTAATTGTTAGACCAGAACAAATGCTCGATGAAATGTGTGCTGCCCTTGGTGGTCGAGCTGCTGAAAAAGTGATTTTCAATAAAATTTCTACTGGAGCCTTAAGTGATTTAGAAAAAGTTACAAAACAAGCCAGAGCGATGGTCACCATTTATGGCTTAAGCGATAAGGTTGGTAATTTAACGTATTATGACTCTTCAGGGCAAAGCGAGTATGGCTTTACAAAACCGTATAGCGAGCAAACTGCAGAGCTAATTGATAAAGAAATTTCAGATATTATTGAAGAACAATACGAACGTGCAGTTAATCTTTTGGAATTACATAAAGATAAACTAACACAATTGGCTGAAGTTCTTCTAGAGAAAGAAGTGATTTTTAAAGACAATCTGGAAAAAATCTTTGGAAAAAGACCTTTTGATAAATCTGAAGAAATAAACAAAACAGAAAAAACTTCTGATGAAGAAGAATAAAAACCAATAGTATTTCTGTTAACTTTAACTAAAAATCTTAAATAAACCCAAAGGTTCGTTTAAGATTTTTTATATTTGAAAAACACCTTAAATCACTCAGATTAATAGCGCAATATAAATGAGTCTTTTTAGAAAAATTTTTGGTTCAAAATCTGATAGTTCAGAAGAAGAATTAAAATCAAGCGATAGAGGCAAATATATGCCTGAAATAAAGCTACCAATAGATGAAAGGTTTACCATAAACTTTAAAGCTAATGGTGGAAAGTTTTTGTATTGCGAAAATTTAGATGAAGTTTTTGAAAGTTTAGACTTAATTTTAAAGGAAAACGATTGGGAAAACAAAAACGGTTTAATACTAGATGCCAATCTTAAAGACCGGTTTAAGAACACCAATATTAAAATACACGATTCGCTTCGTGACGCTTCATTTTTTGTTACTACTTGCGAAAATTTAATTGCTGATGATGGTTCCTTGCTTATATCGTCCAATCAAATAGCCGAAAAAAAATTAGGTGAATTCCCTAACAACCTTATTGTATTTGCAACAACAAGTCAGATTGTAGGTAGTATTGGTGAAGGTTTACGAGGTATAAAACATAAAAATAAAACAAGTATCCCTACAAACATCACTACTATAAAGCACTTTAAGTCTCAAGAAGAAAAGGACTTCTTGAGTTACGGCAGCAGCTCTAAAAATTTATACTTACTTCTTTTAGAAGACCTTTAAAATGAAAGAAATTCTTGTAAGATCTTTTACGGGTTTGGTGTATATTTCATTATTAATGGTATCATTATTAAATGAGCATGCTTTAATCATTTTATTTTATTTTTTTGGGCTTATCTGTTTAGCCGAGTTTAAAAAATTAATTGAATACAAATCATTCTTCCCCTATATATTTTTTACTGTTTTGTACCTAGTATTTGGCTACTGGCAGTTTTTCATGAATTCGCATACAGGGTTGGATGAAGCTACTCAAATCCTACAAGTGGTTACCATATTTGTGCAGTTGTTTTTAATAAAGGATTTATTTACTGAAAAGCGTATACCGCTTTTTATATCCAAACGGTTTATACTAACAACATTCTACTTGTCAAGTGCTTTTGTCTTTTTAATATTAATAGCAAATTATAACAACAAATATGAACCCTTAATATTATTTGGTTCTTTTGTACTGATTTGGACAAACGACACCTTTGCTTTTTTGGTGGGTAAAAATTTTGGCAAGCAAAAATTATTTGAAAAAATTTCACCTAAAAAAACAGTAGAGGGTTTTTTAGGCGGATTGCTTTTTGCATCGATAGCAAGCTATTTTATTGCTACCTTTACAGAAACACTAACCTTTAACCAATGGTTAATATTAGCCATTATAATTAGTGTATTTGGTACTTTAGGAGATTTAATAGAATCTAAATTTAAACGCCAAGCTGATGTAAAAGACAGCGGTATTATTATGCCTGGTCATGGTGGATTGCTTGATAGGTTAGATAGTATTATTTTTGCAGCTCCATTTATTTATTTGTTTTTAGAAATTATTTAATATGTTTCATAAAGAAGGTCATAAAATTATAGTACTAACACTAATTGTGGTTGTTGGACTATTTTTACTTGTAGACAGTTTTAATCTTGCCTCATGGTTAAGCACTGTAATTATGCTTGCACTTTTAGTGTTTTTGGTTTTAATTCTCCAATTTTTTAGAAACCCAAAACGCAACATCTTTCTTAACGATTCACATGTTGTTTCGCCTGTTGATGGTAAGGTAGTAGTTATAGAAGAAGTAGAAGAGCCTGAATATTTTAAAGACAAACGTATACAGGTTAGTGTTTTTATGTCGCCCATAAATGTTCATGTTACGCGTTATCCCATTGGAGGCGAAGTCGTTTTCAGTAAATATCATCCTGGAAAATATTTAGTTGCTTGGCACCCAAAAGCCAGTGAGGAAAATGAACGTACAACCGTTGTTGTTGAAAACCCTTCATTTGGAAAAGTGCTATACAGACAAATTGCAGGTGCACTTGCTAAACGTATTGTAAATTATGCCAAACCAAATGACAAAGTTAGTCAAGGTGACGATTCTGGGTTTATAAAATTTGGTTCTAGAGTAGATTTATTTCTACCTTTAGATTCCGAAATTAAAGTACAGCTTAATCAAAAAGTTAGAGGTGGTGAAAGTGTTATTGCAGAAATAAAATGACTTCAGAAGAATTAGATATTGCCTTTAAAGACGCTGTAGCACGAATTAATGCGCACACCGAGCCATTTCCGGCAGATTTCTTACTGCGTTTATATGCTTACTACAAAAAAGCCACTAACAATTATGGCAGGCCAAGCAGTAAAAAACCCATAATCAATGCGTTTAAAACCAACGCCCTATTTCAGGTCAAGAACATTTCAACAGACGAGGCTAAACAAATTTATATAGACTTGGTAGACAATTACTTTTTATACAGAAAGTAATAACAGTTATTCTTGGGTTTCAAATACAAATTCAAGGGGATTCCCGATCGCTCCATTTGGTAAACTTATATTAAGTAAAGCCGAAATAGTTGGTGCTATATCAGTAATGTTGGTACGTTGCAATGTACTCCCTTTTGCTATACCCTTACCAAAAAACAATAGTGGTACATGGGTGTCGTAATTTAAACCGGAGTGATGATCTGTTCCTGTTCGGTTCCAAAGAGTGTCCTTAAAAACGGCTGGATTAAATACAAAAACAATATCGCCAGATCGTTTTTGATTATGCCCATTCATTAACATGTTTTCCAGATACCCATTGGCAAGTTCTAACTGATTACCATCAGAAGTGGTGTAAACTTTATCTATCAATCTATATTGTAATAACTTATTGGAAACTCGTTCTTTTAACTCACTCAAATCTAAATTAGATTTTGAAATCTTTTTATGGTTAAAAAAAATCTGGTTGTTAATTCGGCTTAATATCAATTTCTTAACGCCGTATTCTTCCTCTAGTTCACTATTCAAGGCATCAACCATGGCATTCAAATCAAATAATCCGGCTGGTATTTTATTAGACTGTAAATACGAAGGTACGTTTGGCGCTCCATGATCTGCGGTTAAAAACACAACGTAATTATCAGCCCCTACTTCATCGTCCAAAGCCTTAAACAGACGTTCTAAATCTAAATCCAAACGAATATAGGTATCCTCTACTTCTTTAGAGTTAACACCAAAATTATGCCCTACCTTATCAGTACTGGAATAACTCACTGTCAACACATCGGTATAATTATCTTTTCCTAAACCCTCCTCTTTAAGTAATTCTAAAGTGAAATCGGTAATCAAACTGTTTCCGTACGGCGTTTCAACAATTATTTTATAATTCCCATTATCGGCTTTTAAAGCGTTCAAGTCATAAGGAAATGTAGCCGTTTCCTTTCCACTAAAACCACCTTCAAAGGTGTTAAGGTCATCACCACTTTCTGTATATGAATCAATATCATAATAGGTATCCCAAGTTTTAAAATACTGTTCCGTTTTGTTCGATTCATTAAAACGTTTTACCCAGTTAGGCAATTCTTTCATATAAAACGAACTCGAAATCCAATTTCCAGTCCCTTTATCATCTACCCAATACGCCGCATTTGCCGTATGACCAGCAGGTAAAACTGCTCCTCTGTCCTTTATTGAAACACCTATTGTTTTACCGCGCATTTGCGTAAACAACCTATTCTCGTCTGCAAAAGTCGTAGTCAACATACGATGGGGAGACATTTGACCTTTTTTGTTATCTGTACCCACAGATTTAAAGCTATTATCATTTACACAATACACATTTTCACCAAGCTTTTTGTCAAACCAGTCATTCCCTATTATACCGTGAAATTTTGGTGTTGTTCCTGTAAAAATAGAGGCATGCCCTGGGGCTGTCTTGGTTGGTATATAATTAAAATGATTGTTCTTACAATTAAAGCCATCTCGTATCATACGCTTAAAACCGCCTTCGCCATACTTATTGTAAAAACGCGTTAAATAATCATAACGCATTTGGTCTACTACTATACCAACTACCAATTTTGGTCTGTTATTAGGTTCATTATATTGCGCCTTTACTGTTAAAAAGCTAAAAACTAAAAGTAAAAACAAGACTTGGTTTTTCATGTATTTCATAATTAGGTCTCAAAAATACTGATTTTTAGATATCCCTATTTAAAATTACAGTTAAATACATTTTAGTTTTTTATTTTAGCATTAATAAATTTCTCTATGACTTACCTCTATAATATTGGTACTTATTTTTTAATGATTAAAGAAATGTTTCGTAAGCCAACCAAATGGTCGGTCATGAAAACATTAATCTTTAAAGATATTGACGATTTAATTTTTGGGTCACTTGGTATTGTAGCCTTTATATCCTTTTTTGTTGGCGGTGTCGTTACCATACAAACAGCACTTAATATTGACAACCCACTTATCCCAAAATATCTGGTAGGTTTTGCCACAAGGCAATCGGTAGTATTAGAATTTGCTCCCACCTTTATTTCTATTATTATGGCTGGTAAGGTCGGTTCGTTTATTACATCCAGTATTGGAACTATGCGTGTAACCGAACAGATTGACGCCCTTGAAGTCATGGGTATTAATGCCATAAACTATTTGGTGTTTCCTAAGTTTATTGCCATGATGCTTTATCCCTTTGTTATTTCCATAGCGATGTTTTTGGGTATTTTAGGTGGTATGGCCGCCTGTATTTATGGTGGGTTTAGCACCTTGGAAGATTATATTACCGGTGTTCAAATGGATTTTAACACTTTTCATATTACGTATGCCTTTGTTAAAACCTTTGTTTTTGCCTTTTTATTGGCTACAATCCCGTCCTATTACGGTTACTTTATGAAAGGTGGAGCCTTGGAAGTTGGTAAAGCCAGTACCACATCGTTTGTTTGGACCAGTGTTATGATTATTCTTTTAAATTATTTATTAACCCAATTGATGTTGAGCTAATGATAGAAGTTAAAGATTTGCATAAGTCGTTTGGAGAAGCCCATATTTTAAAGGGTATTTCCACTGTTTTTGAAAAAGGCAAAACCAGTTTGGTTATTGGACAAAGTGGTTCTGGTAAAACGGTATTTCTAAAATGCCTGTTAGGTCTTTTTCATCCTGAAAAAGGTACTATTTCATACGATGGAAAAATATATGCTAACTTAAGCGATGATGAAAAGCGTGACTTGCGAGCCGAAATGGGCATGGTATTTCAAGGCAGTGCCTTATTTGACTCGATGACCATTGCCGAAAATGTGATGTTCCCCTTGCGCATGTTTACCAAACAAAGCAAAAGTGAAATGCAAGATCGTGTAGACTTTGTTTTAAACCGTGTTAATCTTTTTGAAGCCCACAATAAAATGCCAAGTGAAGCCTCTGGCGGTATGCAAAAACGAGTTGCTATTGCTCGAGCCATTGTGAACAATCCTAAATATTTATTTTGCGATGAGCCTAATTCTGGATTAGACCCCAAAACAGCCATAGTAATAGACAACCTGATTCAAGAAATAACAGACGAATACAATATAACCACTATTATCAACTCGCATGATATGAACTCGGTAATGGAAATTGGCGAAAAAATTGTGTTTTTAAAAGATGGCCATAAAGCTTGGGAAGGCTCTAACCAAACTATTTTTAAAACCGACAACGAAGCGGTTACCGATTTTGTATATTCTTCAGAGTTGTTTAAAAAAGTACGTCAAATGTATTTAGAGGAGCGCCAATAAAACCTTAATTATCACGTCTTACCACCAACGTATCTAATTGCAATTTGGTTTTTAACCAACGTCCTAACTTATCTTCTTCTTTTGTAATGTCGCGTTTTTTTATTTTGGACTTGTCCCACTTTACTGTAAAGACAGCCAAAGTATCGGTCTTTTTAAAATTAGATGATATTTCACTGGCATAGCCAAAGCTCTCTAAAGCTTCGTAGTTTATTTGGGCTTCTCTAGCCACCTGATTGAATGGAATAGCATGTTCTTCTAAAACCGATAAGGTCTTTACACGATTTTCTAAAAACAATATTTTTTCAGATTGGTTAACCAAATCCAATGAGTCGCGATAGCGCAAGCGTTCCATATACTTTAAATTATCAAACTCCTCATCTGGCCTATTCTGGTTAAAAACGACTCGTGTATTTGCCAAGGCAGGATAAGCACTACGTTTACTTTTTAACAACTCTATGGTGGATTCAGGAATTTCGTCCAAACCGTAGGTATTAAAAGCTATAAAGGAATCGCCATCGTTATAATCGTAGTTCATGTTCTTTTTAATGTACTCAAATTGTGGTAAGGCACTAAACTCATTATCCACATAACTTCTAGCATCAACATAAAACCGACTCTCTTGTAGCACATTGTAAAAAGTCCACATAGCCGGCACCATAACCACAATAGCCAATACGGATGCTATTCTGGCAATGCGCTTACGCTTTTTAGAGTTAGCATATTTTAACATAGGAAACCGTAGTGCCTTTAAAACAATAAAAGTTGCCAAAGCAATAAAAATGGTATTTATGGTAAACAAATACATGGCACCAAGAAAGAACTGCCAATTTCCTTTAGCCAAGCCATAACCTGCAGTACATAAAGGCGGCATCAAAGCCGTGGCAATAGCCACACCAAAGATTACAGAAGCTATGGTTCCTTTTTTAGTTTTGGCTATTATTAATGCCGAACCACCAAAAAAGGCTATAAGTACATCACGAATATCAGGCCGAGTACGCGCAAACAGTTCAGAGGTTTCTTCACTTAAAGGAAAGAGCCAAAAGAATAAAAACGCCGTTAATAAACTCAACACTATCATAGTGGCTAAATTTATTAGCGACTTTTTCATAGTATCAATATCATTAACCGCTACCGATAATCCGATACCTAAAATAGGTCCCATTAAGGGTGAAATTAACATGGCACCGATAACCACAGCAGTTGAATTGGCATTTAACCCAATGGAAGCCACAAAAATAGAACAGACCAAAATCCATGCGGTAGCACCTTTAAATGAGATGTCTTTTTTAATAGCCTCGATGGTTTCATCGCGATCGGTATCTTCACGAAAATCCAGAAGCTCTATTAAAAACTTCCTGATGTTTTGCACCAAGCCCTTGGCGTCTTTTTGAACCGCTTTTTTAGATTCTTCTACTGCAGCATTTTTTTTCTCTTCGTCTTCGGAGAAATTGAATTTATGTTCTTCCATATACTACTATCCTAGATTATCACCAAACTTATCTTTTACGCTTTGGAGCACTTTTTTAATATCCTGCTCTTTAGCTTTAGGAAAGATAAGCAAAACTTCCTCTTTATCAACAATTATGTAATCATTAATACCGTCTACTACCACAACCTTTCCTTTTGGTGCCCTTATCATATTTCCCGTGGCGTCTTCGGTTAAGGTTTTGGCATTTACTACGGCATTATTTGCGGTATCTTTGTCCAACTTATCGTATAAACTGCCCCAAGTGCCCAGATCGTTCCAATCAAAAGTTGCAGGAATTACGTATACATTTTGCGAACTTTCCATAATGGCATAATCTACCGAAATGTTTTCTGCTTCGGCATAATGTGCCTCAATAAAAGCCGTTTCGGCATTGGTATTATAAGCTGCCATGCCCTTTTCAAACAGCGCATACAAATTGGGTTGATTGGTTTTAAAAGCTTCGATTACGCTTTTAACGCTCCACATAAAAATGCCGGCATTCCATAAAAAATTACCTTGAGCTATAAACTGTTTGGCGGTTTCGTAATCGGGTTTTTCCCTAAACTGGTTAACTGGCTTAATGGTTTCGGTTACCGCCTTATCGTACTCTATATAACCATAGCCCGTATTGGGAAAGGTAGGCGTAATTCCCAAGGTCATAAGTGCCTTATTTTGCGCGCAAAAATTAAAGGCCTGTTGCACATTTTCGGTAAAGGCCTGCTCGTCCTCTATCCAATGGTCGCTAGGTGCTACAATCATTACCGCATCTGGGTTTTCCTTTTGTATTTTTAGCGACGCATATAATATACAGGGTGCCGTATTTCGCATGGCCGGTTCCAACACCACTTGTCTACTGGTCACTTCTGGCAATTGCTCGAAAACCAAATTGTTGTAACGTGCGTTGGTTAAAATAAATATGTTTTCTTTTGGAATAAGCTTACTTAAGCGCTGAAAAGTTTTTTGAATAAGGGTTTCGCCTGTTCCCAACATATCGTGAAACTGCTTGGGGAAATCCTGGGTACTTACAGGCCAAAATCGAGAGCCTACGCCTCCTGCCATTAAAATAGCATAATAGTTTTTATTCATAATTTAATTTACTAATTCTACTTCAGCATTAGGATTAAACAAATACAATTTTCCTGATGAAAGCTCTACACATTCAAAACGCTTGGTGCGTTTGCCCACTTTTTTAAACACACGCCCATTGTATAATTTAAAGGTGCTACCTAATGGTAATTCAAAAATAAAGGTTTTATCGTTAGGTTCGTCAAATTGCTTTAAAGCAAAGGCCAATTGTGTATCGGTATCGCTACTGGCTTTTGGGTTTTTAAAATGCTTGGCCAGCATTGGCAACAGCTGTACAGGAAATATCTCTGGATTTAAAAAGGGCAGCATAAGGTGTTGAAAGGTATACTTCCACTCCCTACCATGTGGCTTTATGTTTTTACCGTAGGTTTTATAGGCTTCAAAATGGGCTATTTCGTGAATAAGGGTTATTAAAAACCTATAGCTGTTTAGGTTGCTGTTTACGGTTATTTGGTGTTTGCCATTAGGCAAACGCTTATAATCGCCATGGCGTGTTTTACGTTCGCTTTTAATTTTTACGCTAAGGTTATCGTCGTTTAGCAAGTCTACAACTTGATGAACTGCTTGTGTTGGTATGTAGTTTTGGAGGGTTTTATGCATAACACAAACATAGTGTTTTTTAGAGATTTTTTATAGGTGTTTAAGGCCTTACCCTGTAGGTATTCCAAGCCATTTATGTTTGGCATTACCATTTCTGCCATTTTTTACTGTTTTTAGGAGTATTTACCGGAATAGTAAGTTTGGGATAATATACCCTTTGCATACACTATCCATACTTAAGCCATACTTAAGCTATACTTGAACTATACACAATGACCCGTCCTAAAATAGCTATACAGGTTAATACATAAATCCTGATATCATTATATAACTCTATTTTTTGATCCTAAAATGGGTACAGATAAAATCAAGTGTATGAAAAAGGCTAAAAAAAAGAATTACAAAACAATCTGTTAATGGATACAAAAAAGTGTTCATATCCGGAGCAAAAATCGATTAAACGGCTATATTTGTGTTTATACAACAAGTTACAAGCAAGCTGAACAAACCAACATAAATGGAAATATTGATAATAACAGGACCACCATATTCTGGAAAAGGAACACAATGCGAAATTTTAAAAACGCAACTTAATTTTGAACATATATCAACCGGAGATAGATGCCGATTAGAAAAACAAAATGAAACTGAAATCGGAAAAATAATGTCTGAATATGAAGAAAAAGGTGATTTAGTTCCTGATTCAATTATGAAAGACCTTTTCAGCCAAATATTGGATGAAAATAGTTCAAAAGATGGAATCATATTAGATGGTTATCCAAGAACTGAACCACAAGTTAATGACCTAATTGAACTTGTGAACTCAAAACAAATGAAAATTGGAAAAGTATTGAATATAAATGTACCGAAATCTGAACTTTTGAAACGTGCGGAAAAAAGAGCCGAAACATCAAACAGAAAAGATGACAAAGACCCTAAAATTCATATTAAAAGAATTGAGGTTTTTGAGAACTCGACAAGACCTGCAATTGAATATATGAAATCAAAAATCAAAGTGCTGACTTTTGACGGACTTGGAACAATCGAGGAAATAACTGAACGAATAAAAGCCAGCTTGTAACACGGTGTATAAAACATAGCTAATAAATGCTTAACCCAAAGGTTTGTGTATATTTAGAATGTCCGCCAAATTTTTAATTTGGCTTTTAAAAAGAGAAAAATTAAAAACAAAATATAAAAATTCGGCTCTGTGTTAAACCGAAAAGTTTGTGTCTTTTTGCACGCTACATTTCATACACAAGTCCGTTGTACACCATTATGAAAAACCTACTTGCATCCATTACAACTTTGCTGATTTTTAATACTTCTTTTGCTCAAAAAAGTGAAACTGAACTATTGAAAGATTATCACTTCTATGTTGAACACAACATAGAAATGGGAAAATGGAATACTAAATATTATCTTGACAATGGACTTATTTCAGTCCAAGAAAGTTATTGGAGAAATGAACTACGAAATCGAACTGAATTTGAATACGACCGATTTGGAAATGTAGAACGTGAAATAAACACTTATAATATCAATGATGGAAAAAGAAATAATATATCCAATTTTATATTAGAGTATAAAGACTCATTATTAATAAGCAAGGAATTTAGATTTGGAGTTATCGAAAAATATTCCAATTTCAATGATCTTGGAAAACCTCAAAAAATAATCCGAATTGATTCGTCAAAATTCACACTTCGTCCAAACAAGGAATTAATAGAATATGACAAAAATGGAAATATTATAAAAACAACAGAATTCAGTAGTTACGAAGATTTTGACGGAAAAACTATTAATGAAACAGCCACAACTTACTATAAATACAACAACGAAAACAATGTAATAGAAATTCATCGAGAATTTGAACCTAAACAAGAGTTTCCAATACATATGACTGGCGGACCATCCAAATACGAATTTGAATACTTTAGGTATAAATACAACAGAAGTGGACTTTGGACAAAAAAGTATAAAAGTGTTGAAGGAAAAGAAATTTTAGTTGCAAAAAGAAAATATAAATAACGGTGTACAACACCGACTAGAATTCATTGCTTCTGACTTTGCTTGCGGAAAATCCCCACGGATTCTCACAAAAACCCTCAAATACCCATAACCAATAAGGCTATTTAAGGAGTTGCAACATTTTAAAAAAGATATCGTCTTTCTTAAAACTATCAATCAAAATACTTCTCCTTATGTACAAAATGAATTTGAGCTTAATAGCCCTAGTGTTATTTACATTTTTATCATGTCAATCAAATACCAGAAAAGAACTTGTTGATTCTGCAACAGGCAATTCAAATTCTATGCAGAATAGAATTGAAAACAATATTCACAGAATAGACAAAAATGGAAAAAACGACCCTTTAGCGACCACCATAGAGACACGAATGAGAGATCTTAAAGTGCCAGGTGTAAGTATAGCTGTTTTTGACAATAACCAAATACTTTGGGCTAAAGGCTATGGCAAAAAAAACAAAGAAACTACAGAGAATGTGGATGAAAACACCATTTTTCAAGCTGCTTCGATTTCCAAACCTATTGCAAGTGTTACGGCATTTAAACTTATTGAGAAAGGCAAACTTTCACTTCATGAAGATGTTAATTTAAAACTAAAAAGATGGCATGTGCCAAATAATACGTTTACCGCAGATGAAAAAGTTACCCCTAGTAGGATAATGAGTCATACTTCGGGATTAGGAACATCGGGTTTTCAAGGTTACAATAAAAAAGATACGGTACCAACATTAAACGAAATTTTACAAGGTAGTACGATAACCAATTCAGAACCCGTACGTGTTGTTCAAAAACCTGGAGAATCTGAATTATATTCAGGTGGCGGAATGGAAGTATTACAAATGCTAATAGAAGATGTAAGTGGACAAGAATTTTCTAAACTGGCAGATGACCTCATTCTTAATCCCATTGGGATGAGCCACAGTTCTTTTGTTTATCCCCTTCCAGAAAAACTACACAAATTAACAGCCAATGGTTACGATGAAAACGGGAATCTTATTGATGGTGGCTACCGTATCTATCCTGAAAAAGCAGCAGCTGGCCTTTGGAGCAACCCGACAGATTTAGCACTTTTTATGATAGCGTTGGGAAAATCATATCGTGGAGATGATAATACGTTATTAAGTGAGGAATCAGCAAAAACCATGATGACCCGAGTACCAAATGCTGGTGGCATTGGAATAGGCCTAGATGGCGAAGGAAAAGCTTTTCGTTTTAGGCACACGGGCGGAAACGCTGGATTTGTTTGTTATGCTGTGTCTTTTGCCAATACTGGACGTGGTGCTGTAATTATGACAAACTCTGATAACGGATTCCCTCTGATTCATGAAATCATAAGAGCTATCTCTAAAGGGTATAATTGGCCAGCAATGTGGATGCGTGAATAAAAAATTAGATAAAAATATCTACTCTCAACAATGGCAATAAATAATTGCTATCTTAGGTTTGTGATGGAATTTCCTGTTGGGTTTTCACGAAGGTCACACACATACGTTTTAATCCATTATAAAAAATGAAAGACGAGTATTTAAATAGTATTACAAAGCAATTTGAATATTATAAATCTGTTGGAGAGAAAACTTTTGACCAACTTAATGAAAAGGACTTTTTTTGGCAGTATAACGAAGCATCCAATTCCATTGCTATAACCGTTAATCATCTATGGGGAAATATGAAATCGCGATGGACAGATTTTTTGACTTCAGATGGCGAAAAGGAATGGCGCAATAGAGATATGGAGTTTGAAACGGTTATAAAAACCAAAGCAGAACTCGTTGAGAAATGGGATGATGGATGGACATGCTTGTTTGATGCGCTAGATACTATTAATACAGAAAACTTCGCGACTAAAGTTTATATTAGAAATCAAGAACACTCCATACTTGAAGCTATAAACAGACAGCTAGCACACTACGCTTACCATATTGGACAAATTGTATATATAGGCAGAATGATTAAAGGCAACACATGGAATAGTTTGACAATTCCAAAGGGAAAATCAACTGAATTTAATACTAAAAAGTTCTCAAAAGGGAGACATAAAGGCCATTTTTCTGATGATTTAAAATAACCAAACTACTGCATTTAATAATGATTTATTGTAAATATTTATACTTATTTTTAATGTTATGATTCTATCTGTTTTATTAAGCGTTATATTAATTGGACTCGGGTTTATTCATTTTAATTGGGTAATTGGTGGCAAATTTGGGTTTTCAGAATCCTTACCCACAAAATTAAACGGAGAAAAAGTGTTAAATCCCAAAAAGGCAGATAGTGCAATAGTTGGTATTGGGCTGACAGCTTTTGGTTTTTTTTATCTCATTAAGTCTGGACTTATAAATTTTAACCTGCCTGTACGGATAATGACTTATGGCAGTTGGATAATTCCAGCAATTTTCTTGCTACGCGCCATTGGCGAGTTTAAATATGTTGGTTTTTTTAAGCAAATAAAAGAAACAGAATTCAGCAAATGGGATACTAAACTATTCTCGCCTTTATGCCTGACAATAGCCATATGTGGCATTATAATTCAACTCACACAATAAAAAATCCCATGATAACATTTATAAAAATGAATACAATGAAACACCAAACCATTCTAATATTCACAACACTATTCGCTTTATTTACATCACCACTTTTAGCGCAAGACGGCAACTTTATTAAGGACTATTTAGAACGATTGGAAAACTCTAAAAGGTATTTAATTCTTGTGGCCGAAACCATGCCAGAGGATAAATACACTTTTAAAGCCACTCCAGAATCCATGAGTTTTGCAGAAAATTTAATGCATATTGGATGGGCAATGGATTGGCACAGTCAATCCCTAATGGGTGGTCGCGAAGCCAGAGATTGGAATACCGATACCGAGCTTAAGGTTGACAACAAAACTAAAACCGAAATGATTGCCACAATTACCGAAACATTTGACAAAACCATAACATTTATTTCTAATTTCGATACCAAAAAACTTGAAGAGCGATTGGATTATTTTGGGTTGGACAGAACAAAAAGACAAGTTTTATTATTACTTGCCGACCATATAACACACCATAGAGGACAAATGCTTGTTTATATGCGACTAAATGGGCTAAAGCCACCAAGATATGTACTATACCAATAGCTGCAAAATGATACGTAAAATGCTATTATGATAAAATTCTTTAAACAAATTCGCCGCAATCTTCTAAAAGATGGTAAAACTGGAAAGTATTTAAAATACGCCATTGGGGAAATTGTTTTGGTAATGATTGGTATTTTATTGGCATTACAGGTAAATAATTGGAACGAAGGCAGGAAAAGACTACAAACGGAAAAGCACTACTTAAATGAGCTAAAAATTGAGTTTACGAATAACTTCAATGAAGTGAATAGAGTAATGGGCAAAAATCAACTAAATCTTGATAATGCTTTAAAAATTGCCAATCATGAAACATCGGACTCAACAATTTTATCAAATTCCGAATTCAACAGACTATTATTCTACGCTATTTTAGGTGAAATTCAGTATAGACCCAGTCCGGGTGTATTAAATGGTCTATTGAACGCTGGAAAATTAGAAGTTATTAGAAACAAAGCATTGCGATCAAAATTATCTTCATGGGATGGCATTCTGCTTAAAGTGCGTTTCCAAGAAGAAGAACATTCCATTTTAAGATATAAGCTTTTAAATATTGTATATGCAAAAGGGAATTTTAGAAATGGTTTTTCTGACACTGATTATATTAACTACGGATTAAAGCCTGGAAATACAAACAACAGCAACTTCGAGCTTTTGAATAATCAAGAATTTGACAATCTAATCTCTACATTTTATTTAACTGGTAAATACTTAAATGAATACTATTACAAGGAACTCAAATTAAGTATTGAGGAAACATTAAATTTAATTGAAACGGAATTACATCATTGACAATTTAAAACTGAAGTAATTTAACCACTAATGCTTTACTAGTTTTAAAAGTTGTATTTTAGGAATGGTTATTTTATAATGTGGAGACTAGAGACCACTAAAAAAACAGGGCGAGACCGAAAAGCCATACGAGTAGGAACTAAACTAATACTGTTATGCCTAAATATGTAATAGAAAGAGAAATTCCAGATGCTGGAAAACTAACAGAAGATCAATTAAAAGCTATCTCACAAACCTCGTGTGGTGTACTCGCAAAAATGGGGTCTCAAATCCAGTGGGTACACAGCTATGTAACCGACAACAAAATATATTGTATTTTATGTGGCACCAAATGAAGAAATGGTTCGAGAGCATGCCAAACAAGGAGGATTCCCTGCAAATTCGGTGAGTAAAGTATCGACAATTATTGATCCTACTACTTCAGAATAAATATTGCAAGCCAAAATAATTTATTTATGAAAAATTCACCTTTATTAGTTTTAATTATTTTTTTGATAACCAATTGTGCTGAAAAGAAAGAAAGTGAGACCGACATAAGGAATAACATTTTAACTACTTACAATAACATGTACATTTCCTATGGCGAAGGCACTGATGAATTTTTTAAATATTTTGAAAATGACTTTGTAAGAGTCACGCCTTCTGGAGATTTGTTAAGAGGTATGGAAAAACAAAAAAACGAATGGAACAATTACTTAAAAACACATTCGGTTGGTCTTGAAAGTTTTGGCAAGCCCGAAATGATAATCAGCAACAATCAGGTTGTTACTATTGGTGATTACAATGAATATTTTATCAATAGAGAAACCAAAGACAGCACCCATAATCGAGGCGTTTATATTGCCACTTGGAGAAAACAAGAAAATGGCTCCTGGAAAATCTGCGTGGATACTTGGCACTCAGGGTTAGACAAAGAGTAAAGTATAATAAAGTGGATTAAACCCTTAATCATTCAAAACATGAGAAAAACAATAAGTTAAGCCATAATAATACAAACCTTTTCTTACCAAAAACCAGCAACATTAAACACTGACACTCTTGTTAATCAGTTTTTTACCCATTTTTTTGTCTCGTTTTTAACAAAAATTATTATTTTCACGGCAGCTTAATCAAATCTAAAATGAAGAATCTATTTTTTATCGCTTTAGCTGCGCTATTTGTGTTTTCTTGTTCAAACGATGACGATGTTATTGTAGCGCAATGTGGCAAACCTCAAAACGTATCCGCAAACAACATTACCTTTAATAGTGCCACTATAGATTGGGACAACAACAGTTCCACCTCTTACACTATTGAATATGGCGTTTCTGGATTTACATTAGGAACTGGAACATCTGCTGATGTTAGTGACAATTCAGCTGATTTATCGAGTTTAGATGCTAACACAACTTACGATGTTTATGTAAGAACCAACTGCTCTGCAACCAATACCAGTATGTATACAGATGCTGAAAGTTTTACAACGGCAGCACCGCTTGTTGTACCCCAATTCACAACCAACTTATCTGATATGTATATTTATCAAGGTAACATGAGTGATTTAAATCCAAGTCCTTACGTATTTGAATACGATTTAAACACACCACTATTTACCGATTATGCCCATAAACAGCGTTTAATAGCCTTACCTCCAGAAACCACTATGGATTATATAGATGATGGTTTTCCTGATTTTCCAGATAATACGGTTATTACCAAGTCGTTCTATTATTTAAATGACGAGCGCGATGCCTCACAAGGTAAATATATTATTGAAACGCGTGTATTAATTAAAATTGAAGGGAATTGGCAATTGGGTAATTACAAATGGAACAACGACCAAACCGATGCGGTTTTAGACGATACCTCAAGCCACGTTTTAGTAGATTATATTGATGCCAATGGCACAACACAAAATGTAGATTATGTAATTCCAAGTGCACAACAATGTTTTGACTGCCACAGTAATGCAAGCCAAGTGACTCCTATTGGCCCAAAATTACGCACTATGAATTTCAACAATCAACTACAAGATTTTATTAATGCTGGTCATTTAGGAAACTTAACAGATCCTTCAACTGTAGCTACCTTGCCAGATTGGTCAGATGATGTTAATTATACTTTGGAAGAACGTGCTCGTGCGTATTTTGATATTAATTGCGCGCATTGTCATCAAGTTGGTGGTTTTTGTGAATTCCAATCACAATTACGTTTAACTTACGAAACACCTTTTGCAGAATCTTATATTCTTGAAAGAAGTTCTAGTATTGATAACCGTATGCGAAATTACAATGAAGGGTTTAGCATGCCACTTATAGGAACATCTATGGTACATAATGAAGGTTATGCTTTAATTTACGAATACTTAAATTCGCTTTAAACGATACTAATTCAAACACTAAAGCCAGTGATTTTTTCAAGTCACTGGCTTTTAATTTTCAATAGTCATCATAACAGATTATTTACTGCATACCATTTTGGTTTTAATGCATGCATGAGGGTTAAAGTGTTTAGGCAAATAGTCCTTAACATTAAAATTAAAAGTCAACTCTTCTTCTAATTCAATAAGCTCAATTTTACTCCAGTCTAAATCATGCTTTCCTTTAAGCGGATTAAAATTTTCTGGTAAATAATCTTGAGTGTTAAAATCAAACGTCAACTCTTCTTCTAACTCTATTACCTTAATAGCATCAATGGCTATTGGTTTAACATCTGGATTGTGAAATAAAAGGCTTTCAAGGTGGGCCTCTTCTTCAGCTGTTACAGTTAATAAATTACCTGATGTGCTATCATCCGGTTCTTCAATTACGTTGTCCGACACAGTCATACTTGCTGCAAGTATCAAACTGCTTACTAAAGTTACTAGTTTCATTTGGTAAAGATTTAATTGTTTATTGAAGTGACTCATTTTTTAGCATATAGTTACACTCCTTTTGAAATCTTTAACATTAAAAATCAATACTTTATATTTTATTTAAGAGTAATATGCCCAAACGTTAAGAATTTTAATATCTAATGCAAGTAACTTTTAATGGCTTGGTGGTATTCTGGGAAGTCAACTAAATTATGATGATTGGCACCATCGACTTTAATAAAAATAGCATTTTTAATATTTGAGGCCTTATAGAGTTTTTTTCCAGAAGAAATAGGCACAATGCGATCTTCTGTACCATGAACAATTAAAACAGGACACTTTAAACTAGCAATAAAACTATAGGATGGAAAGGTATACGACAGCAATGGTTTTACAGGAAAAATAGGGAAACGCTTTTGAGCCACATCAGCTAAACTGTAGTAAGGTGTTTCCAAAATTATTTTTTTGGGATTGTTTTTTGAAGCCACATAAGTTGCAATCCCTGTTCCTAAAGACCGACCATACAGAACGATATCAGATTCTCTATACTGGTTTTTTAAATAATTATAACAAAACTGCGCATCATGATAAAGCGCCTTTTCGTTTAAAGCCCCTGTACTCTTTCCGTACGTTCTATAATCTATAACGAAAACATCGTAGTTATAATCTGTAAAATATTGAGCGATATTACCCCATCGACTTAAATCACCTGCATTACCATGAAAATACAATATAACACCCTTTGGCTGATCTACTTTAAAATGTACAGCATTAATAACCGATTCATTATCTGTATTTAAAAACACCTCCTCAAAATCATGATGGAACTGATACTGGTAATCCTGGTTTAAAACTGTTGGTAAAAAAATTAATCGCTCTTGAAACAGGCATAGGACAAAACCCATTACAAGGTACAATCCTAAAACCAATAATAGGATTTTTTTAAGTCTAGTGTTTTGTTTTTTTTGAGGTATGGATGACATGAATACTGGTAGTTTCTAAATCTATTTCTTTGGGCTTGGAATTGAGAATATCGTCCAACATAAAGTGATAGGACTCAAAATTATTTAGGTTCTTATGTCCGCCACCTATAACCGTATGAAGCTTGGTTAGAGTCGGGTTAATTTTTGACAACCTAACGCCTGTTTTGTATGGAATTAACTTATCGTTTGTACCATGTATAATATGAATTGGACATTGCACATATTTTAACCATTTGTAAGTTGGCAAAGGATATTTCATTAATAAGGACAGTGGCATAAATGGAGCATACCGTGCCGTAACCTTGGTCAAACTATAATAAGGGGCATCAAGAATAAGCATTCGCGGATGGTTCATAGACGCTAGTTTGGTGGCAAAACCCGATCCTAATGAACGACCGTAAAGGATAATATACTTTTCTGGCACCAGCTCCTTTAATTTATTGTAAATGACTTGTAAATCACGTTTAATAGCTTTTTGGGATCGTCTTCCTGTACTCTTTCCAAAACCTCTGTAGTCTACCATAAACACATTAAAACCATGTCTGGTAAAGTCAACAGCAAACTTGCCCCAACCCTTTATACTTTTGGAATTTCCTTTTAAGTACAGAACAACACCTCGCGGATTTTGTTTGGTTTTAAATAATACACCGTTAAGTTGGGCGCCATCTCGAGTTTCCATATTAAACTCCTCGGTATCTTGGTTTTCGTAGTAAAACTGAAAATCCTTGGGTAATTTTTCGGGCTTAAAAAGCATATAGTCCTGTAAAAAATACAATGCCACACTTATAGCTATATAAGCTATAACTACTATTATTACAACAGACCACCAATATGCCATTTTAAAGGAAATATGTCTTTACAAGATATAAAAAAAGGTTGAGTTCAAATGGATTATGATTTTTTGAAGGCTTTCAATTTAAAACCTCGTAATGGTAACATTACGAGGTTTTGGGTTAATTAACCAATCATCAAAACAAGAAAATCATGTATACGATGATGCCTTCTGCAATACCAGTAACAATACTCATTCCCAGAATATCTTTAATCTTGCTTTTTAAAAAGAAAATGGCACATAGAATAGCCATAATAGCGGCCAATAAAATTTCTAAAGCATCAATTTTTGAAAGCAAAAACGTTATTCCAGTAAAAGTGGCCGTAATGACCAATGTGATAATGCAGAACTTAATAATCTCATGTTTGCTATAGTTACCTTCAACAAACCCGTTTCGTAAATCCCTTAAAATAGAGAGCACAAAAAGCAAGGGAACTACAGATAAAAAGGGTGCAAAAATGACTTTAATTCCTTTTACTATTGACAGATCGTTATAAGCAAAAAAAGCGATAGCCGTAAAGGCCAGTAATCCAGTTACGATAATAGATTGAAATGTAAACAGTAATTCACGTTTTCCTGAATTACTTCTGACTGTTGTATTACTAAACATTGATTTCATAATTATTTATTTTTGATGATTAAACTTTGTTTTGATTTATATGTTTTGCGTATTAACATTATAAACACCAATAGACCTATTGCTGAAAACATATGCTTTAAGGCATGACCACTAACGCCGTTAGACAGCTTATAAATTGAGCAATCAAAATACTCTAAGCCTTTAGCAACACCATAAAATAATAGCAGCATCCAATATTTAAGATTAATGCAAATTTTAGACTTGTTACATAACAGAATAATGGGAATAGCAAGCATAGGATAAAACTGTAAAAAGGCATATAGCCTTAGGTCTCCTGTAAAATTCCAGACAAGAATGGATGTTATTCCCAATACCAGCAATGGAATCAACAACATGTTACCGGTTCTTTGATTAAAAAAATCGCTTATTACAATTGACACCAATGCCATAAACACAAATGTCATTGGTAACCTATCCCATACCAAACTTTTATCTGAAGGGTTTATATGATAATAGGCTGAACCTATTGATACCAATACAATACCTACAAAAAAGGTCAAATACTGCAGTTTGTTTTGCTGTATTGTACGATTTTTTAAAAGTCCAAAACACCCAATAATCAAAAATGGGAGATTGGTAATTACGTTCCAGAAATTTGGTATCCCAAAATGCTCGTTACTATCACAAAAAGCATGATACGTTTGATTTTGTTGAATGGGATTAAAGACAAAAACCAATATTAGCACCAAGCCTATAGCAGTTAAAATAGTATATAAATGTTTAAATCGGACCATTTTCTATTGAATTAAACTGACAAAAAGAAGACGTGTATAGCAAGGGCCAGCAATACACCACTCAAAATTCCATTGGCCTTTAAATTGTTATATAAAATAAAATTGAGCACATAACTACTAATTGCCGTTGAATTGATAAGATGGGCGAAAATTAAATTATCCTCTAACTGATTTCCGGTAGTCCATTCTAAAAGCTGCATAATGATAACACCAACTACTACAGTTATAATTAATAGAAATGTTGCTGGTTTTTGGTTTTTCGCTTTATAAGCATCTGTATTTTGGGGCATAAAATGCTCGATTACTATAAATCGCACAAAAAATAATAAGGGGATTGGAAACAAAATGGATGCCATAATTTTTATCACATCCTTAAACGTTTTTATCTCATCGTAACCTATAAAAACCAGATATACAAAAACAACAACAGAAACTGCCGTTGTAATTATAAAAGCCATATTTAATTTCTTAAGCCGCATTAATAACCAAGAATAAGGTTACTGTCCATTGTGTTATTGGCCAAATAGTCAATACTATTGCCATAGGCTTTTACTAAATGGCTATAAATAGTTTCGAGTTGAGTGATCAACACAAAACAAAATAGAATAAGCAATGTGGTTTTAATAACTCGTTTCATAATAGTTTACTTTGATGATTACATCACAAAATTGCCAACACTTATAAAAAGATGAAAAACAAATAACCACAATTAATGACGATATATTTTTTCGATTTTATATATTTTATATTATTTTTAATGAATATTACAACATTTATAATGACGATATATTCATGAATATAAAAGCAATTATTTCTACATTATCTTTTGAAGAAAGACAGCAATTTGTATTGTATCTAGAAAAAAAGAACAAGCGTAGCGATGCCAAAAACATACAGTTGTTTAAGCTTTTATGCAGTAAAGAATTGTCCTCAAAAGACATCTGCCTAAAACTTTACAAAACCGACAAATGCAATGCTTATCACGCCCTCCGAAAGCGTCTTTTTCAATCTCTAATAGACTTTATTGCAAACATGAATTTAGAAGAGGAAAATACTGTTGAGATGCAGATTATTAAATACATTTTGGCTTCGCGAACGTTCTTACTTCACAATAAACCCAAAACAGCTTACAAAGTTCTGGATAAAGCCGAGGCATTAGCTAAAGAGCAATACCTCTACAACATACTAAATGAAATATATCACACCAAAATACAATACGCTTATACCAACCCATCAATTGATTTAGAAACACTAATAAAGACTTTTAAGGAAAATCAGAAAAACCAGTACATAGAAGAAGAGCTCAACATGGTTTACGCCAAGATTAGGCAAACCTTAAACAAAATAACTTACAAAGGCGAAATACTGGACTTTCAAACCCTATTAAACAACACCTTAAAAGAGCATAATATTAAATTAAGCGACTCCCTCTCTTTTAAATCGCTTTATCAACTCATGAGTATTGTCAGCATTTCGGCATTTGTAACCAATGACTATTTTAAAATTGAGTCTTTTCTAATAAAAACCTACAACAGCATTACCAGTCAAAAAATACAAAGCAAGCAATTATTTTACCATATTGAAGTGCTATACATGATAGCAAACACTTTATTTAGAAACAAAAAATTTGAACTGTCGCTACACTATCTAGACCAGATGCACACCCAAATGCTTTCAAACAAAAAGAAACACTACAATACCTTTAAATTAAAATACAATCTGCTTTTAGCCTTAAATTACAACTACTCCAATCAACAAGACAAAGCCATTCAGCAATTAATCCCTTTCACCAAAGTAAAGCATGTAGACATTGAATCACTACTGGATATTCACTTAAGTCTCATTATGTTTTATATCCAAAAAAATGAATTCAAAAAAGCCCATACGGTCTTTTCAAAATTTTATCACACCAATAGCTATTATACAGAAAAAGCAGGAATAGAATGGGTGCTAAAAAAGAACCTAGCCGAAATAATCTTACATATTGAGCTCCAAAATATAGATTTAGTAGATTCACGAATATTAAGTTTTAAACGTCAACACTACCCTTATTTAAAACAAATTAACCAACATCGCGCCATCACCTTTTTAAACCTGGTTGAGTATTATTACAAAAACCCCAAAAAGGTAACCTCTAAAAGCTTTCACAATACAGTTGAAGCATCGTTCAAATGGATTGCAGCAGAATGCGAAGACATTTTTGTGATGAGCTTTTATGCTTGGCTAAAAAGTAAAATGGAAAATAGCGACCTGTACAAAACCACCATGGACCTAATCAATCAATAGCAAATGTTAATCTCTAGTTAAAATTAAATTAAACATTAAACCTTTTAAAATCTACCGAGTCCAAGTAACAAACAAAAAACATAAATACATCATGAAAAAACTAGTTTTAATTGCACTAGCTCTAATCACCCTTCAAGCTACTTCACAAGAAAGAAAAGATCGCCAGAAAATGGACAAAAAGGAACGTGCAGAACGCATTAGTCAATATACGCCTGAAGAAATTGCTGAAATTCAAACCAAGCAAATGACTTTACAGTTGGATTTATCGGAAGCCCAGCAAAAACAAATAATGGCCATAAATGTTGAAAATGCCAAATCCAGAAAAGCTATAATGGAAAAACGCCAGAAAGCTTTAGAAAACAAAGAAAAAAAGGAGCTTACCAAAGAAGAAAAATTAAAAATGAAGAATGATATGCTAGACCGGCAAATTGCCATGAAAAAGCAAATGAAAGACATTTTAAATAAGGAGCAATACGAAAAGTGGGAAGCTATGGCAAAAGAAAAAATGGAAAAAGGGCGTCATCAAAAGAAGAAGATGATGCAGAAAAAATAATTTTTGAGTTAGTTAAGTTGGTTAGTTTAAAAAGGGCAGTCATGTTTATCATACTGCCCTTTTTGTTTTTACAAACTTTTACTCACCGTATTACAGGCTTCTATGGTTTTATCTAAATCGGCATAAGACAAAGCATCCGTAATAAACCAGGTTTCGAAAGCACTTGGCGCAATATAAACACCTTCATTAAGCATGCCATGGAAGAACGCTTTAAATGTATCATTATTACCTTTTGCAGCGGTTTCAAAATCTACCACCTCATCTTTGGAAAAATGCACAGATATCATCGAGCCCACCCTATTAATGGTATGCACAACTTTATTTTCATTTAAAACTTTGGACAACCCTTCATGAAGATATTCCGTTTTAGAATTTAATCTATTATAAATTTCTTCATCACTATTTAATTCTTTTAGCATAGCTAATCCAGCAGCCATAGCCAATGGATTCCCACTCAAAGTGCCTGCTTGATAAACAGGTCCAACAGGTGCTAGGTAATTCATAATGTCACTACGTGCTGCAAATGCACCAACCGGTAAACCACCACCAATTACTTTACCAAAACACACAATATCAGCATTAATTCCATAAAGTTCTTGAGCACCACCCTTGGCTAGTCGAAATCCCGTCATAACCTCATCGAAAATCAGAAGAATATTATGAGCATCACATAAGACTCTCAACTGCTTCAAGAAATCTGGTTTAGGTGGTATACACCCCATATTCCCAGCTACTGGTTCTAATATTATACAAGCAATTTCATTTTTATTTGCAATAATAGCCTCAACATTTTCAATATCATTATAACGCGCTAACAAGGTGTCTTTTGCCGTACCTTGCGTTACACCTGGACTATTGGGCGAGCCAAAGGTTACGGCTCCACTTCCAGCTTGGATTAAAAAACTATCACTATGACCATGATAGCAACCCGCAAACTTTATAATTTTCTCTTTGCCCGTGAATCCTCGTGCCAAACGCACAGCACTCATACAAGCTTCGGTTCCCGAATTAACAAACCGTATTTTATCTATATTAGGCACCATGGAAACAGCCAATTCCGCAATTTGGGTCTCTATTTCGGTTGGCGTCCCAAAAGATGTTCCTAGCTGGGCTTTCTTTACCACAGCATCAACCACTGGCTTATGGGCATGACCTAAAATCATGGGACCCCAGGAATTAATATAATCGATATAGGTGTTCCCATCAACATCAAACAGGTAAGCACCTTCAGCTTTTTCAATAAAAATTGGTGTTCCGCCAACAGCGTTAAAAGCTCGTACTGGCGAGTTAACACCTCCTGGTATAACGGCTCCAGCTTGCGCAAAAAGCGCACTGCTTCTTTTATATAACATATTTACTTTTGATTTTTTAATTGGATTTCACGACTAAAACTTCACCAATTTTCAAATTATTTGAAGACAAGTCGTTTAGCCTTTTGAGTTCATCTACTGTGGTATTGTAGCGTTTGGACAACGAATATAAGGTGTCGCCTTTTACAACCTTATGTGTCATTTCATTTGAAACCACAACAACCATATCATTTTTGTTCCCTGTTACAGCCTCATCATATTTATAAAGCTCATAGCGTTCAATCAAGCTAATAAGTTTATCCGGATATTTTCTATCGGTGGCATAACCAGCTGCCTTTAGCTCTTTTGCCCAACGTTTATAGTCTGTAATATCCAAATTAAAAAGCTTGTAGTAACGCTTCCTTTCAGTCAAGAACAAGGAATGATCCCTAAACGAATATTTGGCATCTTTATACTTTCTAAAGCACTCTTGTGAAGCATCATCATCATGATAAATTTTGGCACCCGTCCAACCATGGCACTTAATTCCAAAATGATTATTGGCTTCAACAGCTAAACGCCCTTTACCTGATGCTGATTCTAAAATACCTTGAGCCAAAGTAATACTTGCAGGAATTTTATAGAGGCGCATTTCTTCTTGAGCAATGGTATAATACGCTTCAATGTAATCCACAGTTAAATTTCCACTTGATTTTTTAGGTTCCGCTTGAGGCGTTTCTACTTCAACTTGAGGTGTGTTAACTTCAGGTTCTGTGTGTTTTACAACGCGTTCTGTTTTTGTTTTATTTCTGCTAGATTTTGAAGCAGCTCGTTTCTTTGAACCACAACTAAACACCAAACTCAACAACACTATGAATACTACAATCTTTTTCATCTTCAATTAATTAAGGGCATTTGTTTTTTCTTTAAGAGCTTGTTCATACCATCTATACCCTGTAACCCACCCGTATGAATAGCCAGAATTCTGGCATCTTTTGAAAAATAACCGTTTTTTATTAAATCAAAAATACCAAATAACATTTTGCCGGTATAAATAGGATCGAGAGGTATACTATTTTCCGCCTTAAAGGCATTAATAAAACTGACTAGTTCCGTATTTATTTTAGCATAACCACCAAAATGGTAATCCGCGATAAGCTCCCAATTTGATTTATGCGCAAATTTACGAATATCTTTTTGTAAAAAATCACCTTTTAGCGCCTGAAACCCCAAAATTTTCTGATGCTCTTCAGATGCGTTAATGAGACCCGATATGGTGCCACCTGTTCCCACAGGGCAACAAATAAAATCGAAGACTTTATCCTCTTCTGTCAATATCTCTTCGCATCCTTTTACAGCAAGTTCATTGGTGCCTCCTTCAGGAATTACATAAAAGTCACCGAAGTCACGTTTTAGTTGATGTATAAAATCAGGTTTGGTTTTATTTCTATAATCCCCTCTAGAAATAAACTTAAACTGCATCCCACACCTCTGTGCAAATTGTAATGTAGGATTATTGCTGACCTTTTTTTCAAGTTCCTCTCCACGTATAACACCAACCGTTTTAAACCCCTTACTTAATCCTGCTTTAGCAACAGCCGCAATATGGTTTGAATAGGCGCCTCCAAACGTTAATAGCCTAGAAAACCCACTGCTTTCAGCTTCTATTACATTATATTTTAATTTTCGGTATTTGTTGCCTGAAACAAAAGCATCAATTTGATATTCTGGTTTAATAAACAAACTCGATGTAAGTTGAATATTAAGTTGGTCTATATTTTCAATCATTTTAACGAATTTAAAAACAGATACTTACATTTCATGCAAATTTGTAATATTTTAAGCCGTTCATATTTCGATTTGGGGGCTCATTTTCACACAAATATATTGTTATATAAATACCTAGTTCCCATTTTTAAATAAAAAAAATGGCACATATCAATCTTAAAACTTCTATCCTAACTTCACGTTCTTTCTTAAGAACTTTAAAAGATATATGCCTTTTATTTGGCTTTGTTTTTTTTAGCTTAAGTACAAGTGCGCAAACCATTTTAGTTCACCCTGATATAGATGGAGGTTTTGAAAATGGTGCTGATTTAATGGAAAATGGTTGGCGAACCAACACATCAATAACCGGAAGAAATCAATGGGTTTGTAGTACAGGAGCTAATCCTGGATTTTCAGATAGACGTTGCGCCTATGTTTCCAACAATGCCACTTTCCCTATTCCGCCACATAATTATTCATCCAGTATATTAGGAGCTGCTATTCATATTTTTAGAGACATAACGGTTCCTGCTGGAGAAACAGACATCACAGTCGATTTTATATGGATCGCTCAAGGGCAAACCTCAAATGACCTCATGCGTATCTGGCTAGTTCCTATAGATTACATACCAACTTATGGCACTTCAATAACAGCGTCGACAGATCGTATTCAAATTGGAGGCGATTATTTTGGCAGTAATACCTGGGTCGCATCGCCTACCTTGACCATACCTCAAAATTTTGCCGGAACAACATTTCGCTTTGTAGTTGAATGGGTAAACGATGACACAACAGAATTAGATCCTCCGGCTGGAATAGATGATATCTCTATTGTTTCAGCAGTCCCACCACCACCACTAAATGATGACCCCTGTAATGCTATTGATCTAGTCAATAATTCAACTTGTAATTATCAGGAATTTACAACTTATGGAGCGACCCATACAATTGGTGTACCCAATCCAGGTTGTGGGAATTATGCTGGGGGCGATGTATGGTTTAAAACCGTTGTTCCAGCTTCGGGAGGTTTAACCATAGACACACAGGACATAGAAATCACCAATGGCGCCATGGCTGTTTACACTGGTAGCTGTAATGCATTAACGCTAGTTTCCTGTGACGACAACACGAGCAGTAATGGCTTAATGCCCTTAATAATTAGAACTGATCTTACACCTGGTGAAACTCTTTACATTCGGTTTTGGGAGAACGGTAATGACAATAATGGTACTTTTGGTATTTGCATCACGCCACCGCCACCACCTCCTAGCAATGACGAATGTGGTGATGCCATTTCTTTAACTGTAAATCCAACTTTAATATGTAACGCCGTTACAGCGGGCTCAACAGTTTATGCCACAGCCTCACCACAGCCTGACGATGTTGTTGGTTACCCCAATAACGATGTGTGGTTTTCATTTATAGCCACAAGTAATGAACATCAAATTTCTTTGCTCGATATTATTCCTGTTTCGGGAACCGATACTAATTTAGCGGTTGGTGTTTACAGAAGCTCCTCTGGAAACTGCTCAACACTTACATTGGTTACAAGCAACAATAATGACACTTTTAACATTACGAATCTTTTAGCTGGCGAGACCTATTATATACGAGTCTATGGATGGAATAACAGAACACCTTCAGCAGAAGTTTTTTTTAATATTTGTGTCGGCACACCCGTTGACCCACCAGCTAACGATTTATGCTTAAACGCCATACAGCTACCTGTAACACCTGTATGTTCTTATCAAACCTTTACTAATGCTGGAGCAACAGGAACCACTGGTGTTCCAAATCCTGGCTGTGGGAACTATGCCGGCGGCGATGTGTGGTTCTATGTTGTTGTGGACGACACTGGTGAAATAACCGTTGACACTCAAGATTTAGATATGACCGATGGTGCCATGGCCCTTTACCGCGGAAACAATTGCAACAATTTAACACTGCTGGATTGTGATAATAATAGTAGTGCTAATGGGCAAATGCCCTCCATAACTAGCATAGGGCTAACTCCAGGCGAAATCATTTACATCCGTTTATGGGAACATGGCAATAACAACAATGGCACATTTGGAATTTGCGTCACATCTCCGTCCCCTGAAGGCGTTGTTAATGCAGAAATAATATGCCCTGGTGAGCCTAGTGAAGATATATTTGCTACATTCGCTTGTAGAGGAACAACAAGTTTAGGCAATACATTATCGGGTATTATGCAATCCACAGATCCCCGAGCCTTACAACCCCTAATTTTTATATCCAGTAGTGATCCTTGTGGGTTTGATGCAGCCAATACCTCAAATTATTCAGCTATTGATTTTACCGTTACGACTACTGGTCAATATATTTTCACCTTAAATACACCGTCTCCTTATTTTGATGCTATGGGCTATATTGTGGTAAATGATGGAAATTTCAACCCTGGATCATGTGCAACAGGGACTTGGATTGCAGGAGACGACGACGACGGCCCTTCTTTAAATCCTCAAATTCGTGCCAATTTAACCGCAGGAATTTCATACCGCCTTATAACAACCAAGTTTGCTTTTACCAACACTACCCATGTAGGCCCTTACGAATGGGAAGTTTCCGGGCCACCAGCAGATATTGACTGGTTTACAAACGAGACTGGCGGAACCGCAATAGCTTCTGGACCATCGTTTAACCCCATTAATGTTTCTGGATCTGGCCTAATTGACACTAATACGCCCGGCATCTATACGTTTTGGATAAATTGTCCTGGAAGTAATCAACCACGAATTAAAGCTGAATTTATTATAGGAAAAATTTGGAGAGGCACCGTTAATACCGACTGGAATAATCCTAACAATTGGAAGCCTCTTGGTATACCTAGGTCAACAGATTGTGTTTATATTGATAATACAGCCAATCAGCCCATATTAACCTATCCAGGCCCACCAACACCACCAAGTCCTGCCCTTGCTAAAACTTTAAACATTGGAAACAATGCCTTTTTGAAATTAGACTCTGGCACTGGCATGACTATCACGGACGAAATTAATGTAGCTAATTCAGGGACTTTTTTGGTTCGCAACAATGCCAATTTGGTTCAGCTAACCAATGTAACCAGCAATAACAACACAGGCAGTATAACTGTACAACGAACAGTACCTGGAACCATTTCCAATTTAGATTATATTTATTGGTCATCGCCAACTGAAGACTTTAATGTTACGAATGTTTCTCCAGGCTCCAATCCTAACCGTATCTATAAATGGGTCCCCACAATAGCTGGGAATGGCATAGGAAACTACGGCAACTGGCAACAAACCAACGAAACCATGGCTATTGGAAACGGTTATATAATACGTGGATTATCTGGAACCAATCCAACAGCTCCTGCTTTAGCCAATACTACAGAATTTATTGGGCGTGCTCATAATGGTAGCATTCAAGTACCCATTCACCGTGGCACGTATGTAGGTGTCGATTACCCTGGAGCAGGAAATAGTATGGCCACGGAAATTGACGACAATTGGAATTTAGTTGGCAACCCCTACCCATCCTCCATTGATGCGCAACGTTTTATAAACATTAATGGTGGTAGAATTGCCGATGACAGTAACCCCTCCATTAATGGTACCATTTATTTGTGGAGTCATGCTAGCGCTCCTAGCGATGTTGTTGACGACCCCTTTTATGGTGATTTTGGCTATAACTATAATGCCAACGATTACATTAAATTTAATCTTACGGGTTCATCTCCTGCTGGATTTTCCGGCTATATTGCATCAGGCCAGGCCTTTTTTGTGCTAATGGATGACAACACACCCGCAACTACAGATTATGTGTTGTTCGATAATACCTTACGACATGAATCCTATAATAACAATCAATTTTACAGAACAGAACATGAGCCGGAAAAACATCGTATCTGGCTCGATTTGATTTCATCAAATAATTTGGCCAACGCCTTGTTAATTGGATATGTGGAAGGTGCAACCAATGATATAGACAGATTATACGATGGTTTAGACTTAAATGAAACCAGTAATCAATTTTACTCGATTGTAGACAATAAAAATTTAGTTATCCAGGGTAAAGCTTTACCATTTGCCGAAACAGACATCGTGCCATTAGGTGTGGTTATTTCTCAAAGTGGAGCTTACACAATTGCCATCAACACACTCGATGGCCTTTTTGAAGCAAGCGAACAAGATATTTATTTAGAGGACACTGCCCTGGGTGTCATACACAATCTAAGGTTAACACCTTACATATTCCATTCAGATGCTGGAGAATTCAACAACCGCTTTATGTTGCGCTATACAAATACCACCTTAAGTGTTGACGAGGAGACCGCAAGCAATTTGGTAACCATTACCGTTCAGGACGAAAAACACATTCAAGTGGATTCACAAAATGAATTAATAGATAGTATTTTACTTTATGATCTATTAGGTAGAGAACTTGTTAAAAAGCAGAACATAAATCATTTGAATTACAGATTACAAAGCCAAGGTTTTTCTGGCGGTGTATACCTTATTGAGGTAACATTACAAAGTGGCAAACTAAAATCACAAAAGCTCATTTTAAAACCTTAAATTCCATTGAGTTTTTAAATAACAACCTATGTTAAATAGATATAGGAACATCAAACTATGATTATATTCATCATTAATTCAGCAAAAAACATGCAGTTTATCGATTTTTTTATAAAATATTTAACAGTTTTATAAAATATATCTATATTGACAGATACTACCCAACTATCTACGCGAAACTTCGCCTTACTTCCTAACGTTTTGGTATCCCCTTTTCTTAAAGTTCACCTAAATTATTAACTATTAATTAATTAATTTATGAAAAAATTCAACACATTTTTAAGAGGGATAACAATTCTATTGTGTCTCTTTTCCATGACTTTGTATGGACAAACATACAATGGAACGGGAGGCCCAATTCCTACAGGGCCTAGCAGCAGTATAAATTGCGGTGAATTCTCAATTCCCATTGCTGGCCTTGATTCAGGAAGTTACGTTTCCGAAGTTACTGTAAATATCACACATCCTTATGACGCTGATGTAGAAATATATCTTGTAGGGCCTGCGCCAAACAATACCGAAATACCACTATCTATTTCTAATGGTGGATCTGGAGCAAATTATACAAACACTGTGTTTAGTGATTCTGGCACAACCTCAATAAATTCTGGCTTTGCACCGTTTTCGGGCACATTTAGTCCAGAACAGCCTTTATCTTCCTTTACCGATCAAGAAAATAATGGTACTTGGACCTTAAAGGTATGCGATAACTATCCATCTTTAGATGATGGCACATTAGACTCTTGGTCTATTTCTTTTGCTGGAGGTACACCTATTTATTGCGAGGCAAATCCTATAGGTGGAGATGGTAACGGTTTTTCATCTGTATTACTAGGCTCAACTAATTTTCCTATATCTATGCCAAACGCAAGTTCTCCTGAATGGTATGAAGATCTAACAGGAAGCCCTGTTGATTTACAACAAGGACTGAATACTAATTTAGATCTTACTCTACAAACGGGTTATACTTATAATGTTTGGGTTTGGATTGATTTTGGAAACGATGGGACGTTTGACCCTTCTGATCTAGTGTCGTCAGGTATTTCAACATTTAATAACCCAACAACTTTAGATTTAGACTTCACAATGCCAGCAGGAGCTGCATTAGGCGTCCATAGAATGCGTATATCTGGTTCAGATTTTGGAAATTCGGGAGCAGACCCTTGTTATAATGGAGATTACACTGCTGTAGCAGATTTAGACGTCAATATTATTACGCAAGCCCCTGCAACATGTGATGATGGCATTCAAAATGGCGATGAAGAAGGTGTAGATTGTGGTGGCTCTTTTTGTGACGAGTGCCCATTAAGCTATTGCGACGCTACACCTGAAGGTGGTGATGGTAACGGTATAACATCTGTGGTTTTAGGGTCTACAACTTTACCTATATCAATGCCAGAATATTATGCAGATGAAACTGGAAGCCCTGTTGTATTGCAGCAAGGTTTAAATACTAATTTAGTCATTAATTATGCCACTGGTTGGACATATGATACTTTTGTTTGGATTGATTTTGATGATGATGGCGTTTTTGACCCTTCAGATTTAGTATCATCAGGCATATCAACCTCTTCAAACCCAGCAGCTTTAGAATTAGACTTCACAATGCCAGCAGGAGCAGCGCTTGGTGTACATAGAATGCGTATTCATGGATCAGATTATGGAAACACTTCTGGTGACCCATGTGCCAATTCAGATTTCGGGGCTGTTGTAGATTTAGATGTCGAAATAGTAGAGGCTGCTTGTACACAAGCTGTATATGCTGATGCAACAATAGTTCCTGATTGTGATAATTTTGAGTTCTCAATTAATGTAGACATTACTACAGTTAACGATGCCGTATCTATAACCGATGGTTCAGACACCTGGATTATTGCAGGATCTGGCATTACTACTGTTGGACCATTTGATAGTGGCGCATCTGTAGATTTAACCATAGTACATAGTGAATCTGATTGCGACATAGATTTAGAAACAGAATCCTACACTTGTCCACCAGCTAATGATACCTGTGAGGGTGCCATTGCCATAGGTTGTGGTGGTGTTGAAACAGGCTCAACTGAATTTGCTAATAGCGAAGATCTGGCAGATTGTGAGTTTATGGATACAAGTTTTCCAGAACTAAATACAGGGCCAGGTGTTTGGTATACTGTAGTTGGTACCGGTGGTGATATGGTATTAGACCTTTCAGAATCTAGTTTCGATACCAAAATAGCTCTTTATTCTGGTTCTTGTAATGGATTAGTGTTAGAAGATTGTGATGATGATAGTGGTACTGGACTTCGATCTAAACTAACTTTTACTTCAGAAAATGAAACCGTTTACTATGTTTATGTTACAGGATGGAATTCTAGTTCAGGAGATTATGTATTAACAGTAGATTGTATATGTGACGCTTATATTGTAGAAGGCGAGTGTGTATATGTTACTTCTGGGTATGGTCCAGCCGATGGCACATCATTAACCGCTGTAGGCCAGTTTGGTGAAGCGCCTTATACTTACGAATGGAGTACAGGTGAAACTGGTGAAACCATTTTTGTTGCACCAGCAGCCCAAACTGTTTATAGCGTAATAGTTACAGATAATATTGGATGTACATCTGAAGTATTTACTACAGTATTGGTAGAAGACATATCGTGTGGTGACAATCCTAACAACGTAAAAGTAAATGTTTGCCATAATGGTGAGCAAATTTGTGTGTCCCCGAACGCTGTACAGGCACACTTAAACCATGGGGACTCTTTAGGCGCATGTGATAAAGAAGTGGATTGTAGCACCCCTCCACTTTGTGATGCCCGTTTAAAAGTACCTGGGCCTGATGCAACAGATGTTAGTACAAATGTTGAAATTTCTTGGGACACAGCAACAGGGCTAGTAGATGGTTACTTATTAAGTGTTGGCACAACCGACGGCGGTACAGATGTATTAGACAATTTAGATATTGGAAACACACTTGATTATGATTTAAGTGGCTTATTAGACTTTGCAACAACCTATTATGTTACAATTACACCTTATAATAGTATAGGATCTGCAGATAATTGCGGAGCATCTTCTGTCTTTACCACTGAAACTGGCCCATGGTGTGGTGGACCAACTGTAGTATGCGATGATCCATTTGAAGGAGATACTTCAATAGATGGAGAAGTAAATGGCTATTTAAGTTATTGTGATAATGATTTAAATGTTGAACCTGGTACATGGCATACCTTTATTGGTACAGGTGGAGATGTTATTGCGAGCTTATGTAATTCGACCTATGATACAAGAATTGGTGTATTTACTGGTGACTGTTCTACAATTTCATGTGTTGCTGGCAATAACGACAATTTTTCAGCTTGCGGTTCTGGATTTAGGTCTGAAGTAGAGTTTAGCTCAATAGAAGGAGCCACCTATTATATATTTGTATCTGGAGATGACTTTTCTAATCCATTTACAGGGCCTTATACTCTAGAATTAACATGTGCTCCGCCACCAGAACCATGTAATGATAATGAAGTGACTGTTAATATTAATTTTGATAATTACCCTAGTGAAACATCTTGGGAAATAACTGATGATAACGACAATGATAATGTTGTGGCATCTGGAGACAATTACAGTGGTGAAACATTTACTTCAGAGGTTACATGTTTACCAGACGGTTGTTATACTTTCACAATTTATGACAGTTTTGGAGATGGTATTTGCTGTACTTTTGGTTCTGGGTCATACAACGTAACGGGAACAGATACTACAATTTCAGGTGATTCTTTTGAAAACTCCGAATCAACGAGTTTCTGTGTTAGTGGTGCTGGAGGTCGTGCTGACTCTACAGCTACTTCAAGTGATGATGTTCCAGACTGGAGCTTATATCCAAACCCATCCACAACTGGTGAGGTACAAGTAGATTTAAGTAATTACTTAAACCAAGATGTTAGCATCCAAATGACAGATTTCTATGGTAAAATATTGTCTACCAACAATCTGTCTAATGTGCAAAACCCTAGACACCGTTTAAATACTCAAGGTATGTCTCATGGCATTTACTTTGTACGCGTAGCAACTGAGTCTGGAGTAAGTACTAAAAAGCTTATTATAGCGAATAATTAAATTATTGATTTGATTAGTCAAATTAGTTTAAGCGCTATTTTGATTAAGATAAAAGCTGAACCATGCAGGCATGGTTCAGCTTTTTATTTAAATTAAAACAATACCACTATTCGTTTATATTCAATTGACTGAAAAAACCTACCTCAAATCGCTGATTATCAGCATCCAAATAGTTGTATTTCAACCCTTAAACTTTGCGTCTTATCGATAAATTGTTTTAGAAGCCTAATTACTAAACAAACAATATTATTTTTATGTTAATAATTTTGTTAAAGTCACATGTAATAATCTTTTATAGTTTAGCATGAATTCATTATTTTTCAACACGTTATAAAAATAAACTTATACAAGATTTGCCCTCAATCTACAAAACTATCCTTATATGTTATTATAATGCACCAACGTGTGCATTTTGGTATGTATTAATAGCAACATTTAAACGGCAATTATTTGTCGTTATAAATAAATCACATATTAAATGGCATTTAATTACTCTCTATTAAAATCTATTAAAAATCTATTTTCCCTTAAGGTTCTTATCTTAAGTTTCATTTTCGTTTTATCTTCATTGAGCAGCTATGGTCAAGACGACCCCTGTAGCGCAACAGCTATCGCCTTGACACCGTTAGGAACCACTTGTATTGTTGGGGATAATACCGGAGCTACAGATTCTAGTAACCCGAACATAGACACTCCTGTGGGCTGTGAACCAGTAAGTGCTAATTATGCTGGTGAAGATGTTTGGTTTTCTGTTATTGTTGGAACCACTGGGAACATACAGGTAGATTTAACTCACATTCCTGCGTCATCATTTTTTGATGGTGTAATCGCACTTTATACAGGTTCGTGTTCAGGAGCTTTAACCATTGTGGAATGTGATGATGATTCCGGTGTTGGTTTGTATGAACCCAGTTTTACTGCTTTTGGTTTAACTCCGGGCGATACAGTTTACATCCGTGTATGGCACTGGGATTGGGGAGGTAATACTACAGGTACTTTTGACATTTGTGTGACTGAAATTACAAACCCATGTGATTCAGTTATTCCTATAAATAGCACCTGTGGATCAACTCAAATAACGGCTACAATTCCTTCTGGGACAGGTATTTTTAATGACACCTGTAATGATGCTCCTGGAGATGAACAAATTTTTTCATTTACTCCAGCTACAACGGGAAGTTATACTATTACTCAAATAAGTTCAGCTGTTGGTCATGTAAATTATAGTTATGGGACTAGCTGTGCTTCAGACCGATGGACTTGTATTGATGATTTAACTTCAAATGGAACCACAAGTAGTTTTACACTTACAGCTGGTACTCTCTATTATTTTTATTTGGATACCGAAACAGCCACTGGTGGCAATGTTGTTTTTACAATTGATTGTCCGCCACCTCCTCCAGTTTGTTCCAGTCAGTTTTTTGATTCTGGTGGTAGTAGTGGTAATTACGCAAATAATGAAACCGATGTAACCACAACAATCTTTCCAGCCAATGCTGGTGATGCTGTAACTGTTACTTTTAATTCTTTTAATACTGAAGCTGGATATGATTATTTAACTGTTTATGATGGCCCCAACAGCACATACCCAAGCCTTGGCTCATATTCAGGAACTACTATTCCAGGTCCTTTTACTTCAAGTGATCCTTCAGGAGCTTTAACATTTGTCTTTAATAGTGATGGTTTTACAACAGCTGCCGGGTGGAATGCTAATGTTACTTGTGGCCCTGTTATAAGCTGTGGAGAAACATATGTTGACAGAGGTGGTATTTCGGGTAATTATTCAAGTAATTCTGACGAAATTACAACCATTGCTCCTAATAATCCAGGTGAGGTGGTTACGGTAACATTTTCTGTTTTTGATTTACATAGTTCAGATACTATGAGAGTATATGATGGCCCAAACATAGGAGCTCCTCTTATAGGAAGTTATAATGGTAATACCATACCAGGGCCTTTTACATCAACAGATCCTTCTGGTGCATTAACTTTCCGATTCCAAAGCGGTAGATTTGATAATGCTCCTGGTTGGGTTGCTGACGTTAGGTGTGATTGTTTTATAACGATTACTGAAACCCTTAATCCAATTGGTGCTGATGCTTGCTCTTTAAATTATGCAGAACTAACGGCTACTCCAAGTAATAGTAACATACCAACAACAATCTGGTCTGACGATTTTAGTTCTGGAATATCAGCTTGGTCAGCAGTCAATTTTTCCTCAACAAACGGGCAATGGATTAGTTCCAATTCGACTGATGCGGGTGGAACAGCCAATGAGGCTACTTTAGATTGGATTACAGGTTATGCAGATGGAGAATGGGTTTTAACTTCTCCAGCAATCAATATTGCATCGTACACCAATTTGGAAATAGATTTAAGGCATTATTTAAATTCGTGGATTCCATCAACTTTTGTCCACTCTATTTTTATTGAAACATCTATAGACAACACCAACTGGACTGCACAATGGTCGCAAGATCCTGTAACTGGTGACATTGCTGCGAATGCTTTAAATTTAGATATTTCTGCTCTAGATGGAAATCCAACTTTATATATCAGATTTCGTTTTGATGGAGAAATATTTGGTATATTTAATTGGGCTATAGATGATGTGGTCGTTTCAGGGACACCTCCAGCCACCACCCCAAGCATTACTTGGACACCAGCTACGGGCTTATATACAGATGCCAGCTTAACAACACCCTATGTTTTAGGCACAAATTTTGCTACCGTTTATGCTGCACCAAATGGCACAGAAACTTATACAGCAACCGATCAAGAAGGATGTTTTAATACGGTTACAGTTTCAAGAAACAAAAAAGTATGGAATGGCTCCCAAAATACAAGCTGGTATGTTGATGACAACTGGACTCCTTCGGGTGTTCCTACATCTACTGACTGTATTTTGATTCCAGATGTGGCTAATAGTAATAATCGCTCACCAATTGCTGACATTACAAATACAGCTCCGCTGCCACCGCAACCAGCTTATGGTTTAAATTTAATTATAGAAACTAATGGCTATCTTGAAATAGAATCCAATACTAGTTTAGTTGTAACAGACTGGATTCAATTAGATGGTACTATTGATGTTAGGGACAGTGGTAGTATTATTCAAATAAACGAAGGTGCACCCAATGTAAACAACAATACTGGAAGCGGCGTTATGAACATGCAGCGTACAGTCCCAACTGGTGTCAATGGCTACGATTATATTTATTGGTCTTCCCCTACAGACGAAGACTTTAATGTTACTGATATTTCTTCGGCTACAGGCGAGTTAATCTATGAATGGAATCCTACATTAGATGGTATCATTCATGGTGATTGGATACCTGCATCAGGTATTATGCAAAGAGGAAAAGGCTATATTGTTAGAGGACTTGTGTCAACTAACCCAGTTCCTGCCAATACCGCTCAATTTTCCGGGAGACCTCAAAATGGTGTTGTTACTGTTCCTATTACTAGGGGCACACATAATTCGGGTAATTACACATCGCAAGGGGATGCTTTAGCTACCAATGAAGATGATAACTGGAACCTAATTGGTAACCCATATCCTTCAGCTGTATCTTATACTGATTTTATTTCAGCTAACAGTTTTATTGACGGTACCATATACTTTTGGACGCACCAAACTGGACCTGTTTTTCAGAACAGTCCATTTTACTATGATTTTATCTATAACTATAGTGACGATTATATTGACAACAATTATACTGGTTCCAATCCACCTGGCTTCAATGGCGATATCGCTGCAGGTCAAGCCTTTTTTGTGTTGATGTTAGATAGCCCAGCTGCTGGAACTTCTGAAAACATCACATTTAATAATACTATGCGTGATGAAACACTGAACAACAGTCAATTTTATAGAACGAATAACACTAGACAGTCAAACATTGAACGCCATAGAATTTGGCTTGACCTTATAAATGCTAATGAATTGGCTACATCAATACTTGTTGGTTACGTTGAAGGAGCAACTAATAATAAAGACAGGTTATATGACGGTTATGACTTTGCAGGATCTGCTATCAGTTTCTATTCCCTAATAACAAATGAAAAAATGTCTATACAAGGTAGAGCTCTACCATTTGACGTTACCGATATGGTCTCACTAGGTATAGAGATCCCTACGGCAGGCAACTATTCTATTGCCATCAATTCATTGGATGGTTTATTTGAAAATGAAGAACAGAATATTTATTTGGAAGATACCTATACCAACTTTATTCACGATTTGAGGCTATCTCCGTATAGCTTTACTGCTGAAACTGGCGTGTTCAACGATCGTTTTATCTTAAGGTATACCAATAACTCATTAGGTGTTGATGAATTTAGTTCTGAAACGGCCATCACGATTACGGCTCCTGGTAATCATTACATAAAGGTTAAGGCTAGCAATAGCCCAATCCAATCTATTGTTGTTTATGATGTTTTGGGCAGACAGCTCTATAACAACAACGCTGTTAACCAGCTCGAGTTTAGAATTGATAACCTAAGCCAAAGTGATGGTGTACTATTTGTAAAAGCTGAATTAGAAAATGGCATACAAAAAGTTCAAAAAGTTATTTTAAAGCATTAAGCTTTTTTGATAAATAATAAAATTCCAAAAAGGCCTTGATTGTAAATAGTCAAGGTCTTTTTCTTTACCATAAGCCTCGCGTTCGAAAGAAATGTTCCTGTAGGCCAAATGCCATTTTCTGTATAGCAATAAACGAATTAGAAACTCAAGAATGTACCATACATAAAATAGAACAACCAATAATTCCTGTTGTTGTCGTAAATGAATACGTTCATGATTAACAAAAACAACATTATGTTTCAATTCCTTGTTCTTAACTAGTACAAAAGGGTAAATAGTAATTCCTGAAAATCCTTTAGGCACCAAATGTTTTACCGCTATAATCATAAATGGAATTTATCAAAAATCAGTCCAATTACTGCCCCTATTTTATCCATATTCAAAATCAGCAATCCGCATACTGAATGGCAAAGCAATTATATTATCTTTGTAGCATGAAAAAGATAATCCCCATTGAAGAAGGTGACTTTTATTGGACACCGGAAGGGTATCGTTGCTTCACTGAACAATACCATTTGAAACGTGGCTATTGTTGTGAAAGCAGTTGTAGGCATTGCCCGTATGGATTTAATACAAAAACACATTCTCAAAAATAAACATACCATTGGATTTACTTTTAATGACATACCGTATAAAAGTGGCCAACACACACCATCGTGTTGACATTCGTTATCCATAGTAAAAATCTAAAAAAACTACCCTTTTTAGATTAACCATAAAACTATAATAACATGACATTTCAAGAACATATTTTACAAGGCATTCCTGATATATTACCTAAACCTAAAGCCTTTGAACCCGATATTAATCATGCACCCAAACGTAAAGACATACTTTCAGAAGAAGAACAAAAGTTAGCCCTAAAAAACGCATTACGCTACTTTGATAAAAAACATCATGCCGAGTTGCTTCCAGAGTTTAAAAGTGAATTAGAAAACTATGGTAGAGTTTATATGTATCGCCTGCGCCCAGATTACAGGATGTATGCTAGACCATTGGAAGATTATCCAGCTAAATCCAAACAAGCCGCAGCTATCATGTTGATGATACAAAATAATTTGGATTATGCTGTCGCACAACACCCTCACGAATTAATTACTTATGGTGGTAATGGTGCCGTATTTTCAAATTGGGCACAGTATTTATTGACTATGCAGTATTTAGCCAACATGACCGACGAACAAACGTTGGTTATGTATTCTGGACATCCTATGGGGTTATTTCCATCGCACAAAAATGCTCCTCGAGTTGTAGTTACCAACGGTATGATGATTCCCAACTACTCTAAACCTGACGATTGGGAAAAATTTAATGCACTTGGTGTCACGCAATATGGCCAAATGACCGCAGGAAGCTATATGTATATTGGCCCACAAGGTATTGTTCACGGAACAACAATTACGGTGTTAAACGGTTTCAGGAAAATAAAGAAAAGCCCAAAAGGCAACGTGTTTGTCACTTCAGGATTAGGAGGTATGTCAGGAGCGCAACCTAAAGCTGGAAATATTGCTGGGTGCATTACAGTTTGTGCTGAAGTTAATCCTAAAATCACGCAAGTAAGACTAGACCAAAAATGGATAGATGAAAAGATTACGGATTTAGATGAATTGGTTAATCGTGTAAAAACAGCCAAGGTTAATAAGGAAACGGTTTCCATTGCATATTTAGGCAATGTGGTTGATGTTTGGGAAACATTTGACAAAGAAAATATACATATTGATTTAGGAAGCGATCAAACATCACTTCACAATCCTTGGGCTGGCGGGTACTATCCTGTTGGTTTGTCTTTTGAAGACGCTAATAATATGATGGCCAACCAACCTGAATTATTTAAAACAAAAGTTCAAGAAAGCTTAAGGCGTCAAGCTGCCGCCATTAACAAACATACAGCTAAAGGCACCTATTTCTTTGATTATGGCAATGCTTTCTTATTGGAAGCGTCTAGAGCAGGTGCCGATGTCATGGCAGAAAACCCTACCATTGGTCGCGAATTTAAATATCCTAGTTATGTTCAGGATATTATGGGCCCTATGTGTTTTGATTACGGGTTTGGTCCATTTCGTTGGGTGTGCACTTCAGGAAAACCAGAAGATTTAGCCAAAACCGATGCTATAGCTTGTAAGGTACTTGAAGAGATTATGAAACATTCGCCTCAAGAGATCCAACAGCAAATGGCTGATAATATCCAGTGGATAAAGGGTGCTCAAGAAAACAAATTGGTGGTAGGCTCACAAGCTAGAATACTATACGCAGATGCCGAAGGACGCATGAAAATTGCCAAAGCCTTTAACGATGCTATTGCGAAAGGCGAAATAGGTTTTGTCGTTCTAGGGCGTGATCACCATGATGTTTCCGGAACCGATTCGCCTTATCGCGAAACCAGTAATATTTATGATGGCTCTCGATTTACTGCTGATATGGCCATACAAAATGTTATTGGAGATAGCTTTAGAGGAGCAACCTGGGTTAGCATTCACAATGGCGGTGGTGTAGGCTGGGGAGAAGTTATAAACGGTGGATTCGGCATGGTTCTTGATGGTAGTAATGATGCGGAAAGACGCTTAAAATCAATGCTTTTCTGGGATGTCAATAATGGAATTGCACGCAGAAGTTGGGCCAGAAATGATGAAGCTATTTTTGCTATAAAACGCGCCATGGAAGTAGAACCCAATTTAAAAGTCACACTTCCTAATTGTGTAGATGATAAATTACTAGACTCGTTATAACTTAAACCATATTGTTATGAAAAAACTATGTATTAAACTACTGTTCATCTTTAGCCTATCTATTTTGTTTGCCTCTTGTGCTTCAGTGCGTGTTATTGCAGATTATGATAAGCAAGTTAATTTTAATGAATTCAAAACCTTTGCCTTTTATAAACCGGGTATTGATAAAGCTGAAATAAGTGATTTAGATAAACGAAGAATCTTAAAAGCCATTGAAAGTGAATTAATCGCTAAAGGCTACACAAAATCAGAAAATCCTGATGTATTGGTAAGCATAATTGCGTCTGCTAGAGAGAAAATTGACGTATACAACAATTATTATGGAGGTGCTGGCTGGGGCTGGGGCTGGAACCCCTATTTTTACGGAAATTATAATACCGTATCAACCTCTACTGAAGGTGTTTTGTATATTGATTTAATAGATGCCAAAAAGAAGGAACTAGTATGGCAGGGCCAAGGTGTTGGTTACCTCAACTTTAATAATGTTGATAAAAAAGAGGCAAGGATAAAAGAATTTGTTTCTCAAATATTAGAAAAATATCCTCCTGAAATACAATAAAAAAAGCGGCTAGAACTAGCCGCTTTTTTTTGGTTTTATAGAATACTATTTTTTTTCTTTTTCTAACGATTCTTGATAAATCTTATATTGTTCAGGAGTTAAAATAGCTTTTAATCTTTTATTGGTGTTTTCTAAAACAGCAAGTTTAGCTTCTTGTGCAGTAGCAATACTTTTTGTGTTTTTTTCAATTCCAGATAAGTTCGTTTGTTGCTCAACCAAAACTTTAAAAACCTCACCTTGTTGGTCACCAGTAAGGTCAACCAATTTATGAATGTCATAAGTTTGTTGTTTAGCTATGGCTTCTGGCCTTTGCTTATGTGCATCTTGAGCTACTGAAGATTGTATACCCATAAAAAACAATGCAACAATACTAAGTAGTGTAATGTATTTTTTCATAATAAAAATTAATTAGTTGTCTTTAATAATAAAGGGTTCAATATACAAAATATATCAAATAAATTAACAATTAATATCCGTTATACTACTTGCTTTATAAAAATAAATGCCGTGCTATCTACATTTGCACATCATGCTCTTCAGGAAACTGATTAGGGATATCAGCAGGATCCTCATCCAACATTTGTCTTAAATCAATTTCTATCCCTCTAGCTATTGTAGATATAGGCACATCATTTGAAGTCCCCTCAAAGGGGTTTTCACCAACCCTTGCCATACGTTCCATGATATGAAAAGCCCAAGAAACAGCAGCACAAAATGGAATTCCTAACCAAATAAAATTTTTACCAATATGCCAAAAATCATCAACCATCGTAGCACCAATTTCGGCAAACTCTGGAATAATCCCAAAGGGTAATAATAGTGCAAACAACCTGGTTAAGTACAAAGCTAAACTAGCATACTGCCTAGGATAAGGAAAGTTTTTAATACGTTCACTCTTTCCTTGGTGTGTAAATAATTCCTCTAATACATTTTCTAATTCCAAAAAGGAAAACTCCCAAATTAGCCCTTTATCTTTTAACTCCTTAATATGTTTCGATTGCAGATAAAGAATAGCTGTTTGCTTATTCGACTTACTTAAAACATAAGCCTCTTCTTCAGGCGACATATAAAGCATTAAATTATCCTCTAAATTAGATACCTGTTCAGGAATATGTATCATTTTAGACCATTCCTGATTGGTTTTTGCTGTATGTTGGGTTTCCCAGGATTTACGTTCACGCATAGCATAACGCAGGGCTGTTAACCACGCAATATGCCTATAAACCAGAGTTTTTTTATGCTCATTAATTTCATCAACTGAAGCTATTACTTTTCCTTCAGGATTGGAAACCATATCCTGTACTTTCATTCCCCAAGTTCGAGACGAGTTCACTATGGCTCCCCAAATTTTCCGAGCTTCCCAAATACGGCCATAAGCCGAATTATTCTGAAAACCTACCATAAAGGCCACAGCAGTACCTATTAAAGCAACTGGTGTCCAAGGCATATTTAAAAACGTAAAACCAAATACTTCATAAAGAATGGTTATTAAAGCAGCATAACCTATGTAAATGAATGTCTCCCACCGAGACCACAATGCGATGTCTTTGACAGAATACCTTTTTTTTGTAAGCATTTAAACGTTGAAATTTTAAGTAAGATAAGAAAAATAGTATCGCTAACTATTACATAACAATACCATTCTTCCATTCGTAAGGAGCAGGAATATCTGTATCATCAATCAATTGTCTAATATCTATTTCAATACTTCTTGAAAGGTCTGTTATGGGTACATCGTTAGGGCTTCCTTCAAATGGATTTTCTGAAACTTCTCCAATGGCTTCCATGGTATGAAACACCCAAGAAATTAAGGCGCTAAACAGTACAGAAAACCACACAAAATGTCGAGCTATGGTTTCTTGAATTGTATATCTCACGGTATGTTTCAACTCCGTTTTGTCTAGCATAACCAATATTTTATCTCCAAATACCTCAAATTCCTCCATAATCCCAAATGGAATTAGAATAATAAATGCCCAAACAAAAATGTAGTTTAATGTTGCAAATTGCCTTGGGTATGGGAAATTCTTAATGCGTTCGCATTTACCCTGAAGCGTGTATAACTCCACCAAAGCATTAGACATTTCCATATGCCTAAAATTATCAATTAAACCCTCTTCTTTTAATTGCTTAAGACGTTCAGATTGAATACCCAATAATTGAGAAGCTTGATTAGATTTTGCAAAAATAGTTTTGTATTCCTCTTCAGTTATATAGTTATTAATAACTTCTTCAATAGGTATTGCATCTTCAAAAACAGGATACTTGTAATTTCTAATATCCATTGCTGAATGCTTTGCCCTTAAGTGTAACTCCCAGGGTTTATCCTTTCGCAATTGGTACCTTAAAGCAGTAAGCCATGCAACATGGCGATGTACCAGCTCACGTTTAATTAAAAACAATTCTTTATCAGAATTCGACAAATTGGAATGATCGTTAGTAATAAAATCTTTTACCATAATGGTCCAAGATCGTGATGTATTTACAATACCTCCCCAAATTTTTCGAGCTTCCCAAAGCCTATCATAAGCTGCATTATTCTTAAAACCAGTAATAAAAGCTACCGCTGTACCTAAAACTCCTAGTGGAAGCCATGGTACATGTAACCATTTTAAACCAACTACCTCAAAGAGAAAAACAGGTATAATTCCTAGGACAAGAAATAAAAAAATGTATCGCTTAGACCATATAAAAACGGTTTTTAGTGGAAATATTCTTTTTATAAACATGCTAGGAAATTAGTACAGTAAGATACAAAATGTCAATAATCTAACAAGTCCAATATTTTTACTTTCACTTTCTCTGTTGAAGGAATCATGGTTTGTTCCAAAGTACTATTTAATGGAATGGCTGGCATATTCTCACTTCCAATTGTCATAACTGGTGCATCCAAATATTGGAAGCACTCTTCCTGAATTTTACCTGCCAATGCTCTCGCAAAACTATTATTACTTGGTTCTTCAGTAACCACTAAACATTTTCCGGTTTTCTTTACCGATTTCATAATGGTATCTTCATCCAATGGATACAATGTGCGTAAATCAATAATTTCGATTTGATCTCGCATATCCAATTCTCCTGAAGCATTATAAGCCCAATGCACGCCCATTCCATAAGTAACAATCGTGCAAGTCTCCACATCTTCCTGTTTCCAAATTTCTTGTAACACCCATGCTTGTCCAAATGGCAACACATAATCTTCTGAAGGCTCAATAGAAGTGGCTGTTAATGTCCCAGGAACTTTAGACCAATACAGACCTTTATGCTCTAATATAACCACAGGATTAGGATCAAAATAAGCAGCTTTCATCAACCCTTTTAAATCGGCTCCATTACTTGGATAGGCAATTTTAATACCGCGAATATTCGTAATTACACTCTCAACGGAAGATGAATGATAAGGTCCACCGCTACCATAGGCCCCAATCGGTACCCGTAAAATCATGCTAACCGGCCATTTACCATTGGACAGATAACAACTACGACTCACTTCTGTAAACAACTGGTTTAGTCCTGGCCATATATAATCGGCAAATTGTACCTCAACAATAGGTTTCAATCCAACAGCACTCATACCAACCGTTGAACCGACAATAAAAGCTTCTTGGATGGGTGTATTGAAAACTCTGTCGTCACCGAATTTTTGTGCTAATGTTGCTGCTTCTCGAAACACACCTCCAAGTCTTCCACCAACATCTTGACCATAGAGCAAACACTCTGGATATTTTTTCATGAGTTCTTCAACTGCAAACAAGGCACAGTCAACCATCACAACCTTATCGGCTCCTTTTGGTGAACGCTCACCGACTTCTTCGGTAATTGGTGTTGGTATGAAATCATTTGTAAACAAATCTTCTGGGTTAGGATCTTCCGCTTTTAAAGCTTTTTTGAAATCGGATTCAACTTTTTTCTTCGCTTGTGCCTCTAAATCCTTTATTTCTTTTTCTGAAAAACCATTATCCAGCAACTGTTGTTTCAAAACAGGATAGGGATCTCTTGAACGTGCCTCCTCTAAATCATCGCGATACCACTCCATGCGTACACCTGATGTATGGTGATTTAATAATGGTACTTTAGCATGTACCAAAAATGGTCGGCGTTCTTTTCTTATAGTATTAATAACTTTTTCTAAAGCTTCATAAGACTCTATAAAATTAGCACCATTAATAGATATAGCTTCCAAACCGTTAAACCCTTGCGCATATTCATATGCATTTTGGGCTCTAGTTTCTGCTGCATTTGCCGAAATATCCCAACCATTGTCTTGCACTAAATAGAGAATCGGCATCTGTTTTAAGGCAGCCATTTGAAAGGCTTCTGCAATTTCACCTTCTGTCACAGAAGCATCTCCCAAACTACAAACGGTAATTGGATTCAGTTTAAACTCTTCACTAGTATTCTGAATGACATTAGAGTTTTCAAGACCTTGTTTTTCCAAATATTGCATACCCATAGCAACACCTGTAGCTGGAATAGCTTGCATGCCAGTTGCAGAAGACTGATGCGGAATTTTAGGCTTGTCATTATCCTTTAAACTGGGATGGGAGTAATAGGTTCTACCACCAGAAAACGGATCGCCTTTTTTGGCCAACAATTGCAACATTAAATCATAAGGTTGCATACCAAAAGCTAAAAGCATGGCATCGTCACGATAATAAGGAAAGGCATAATCTTGCGGTAATAATTGCAAGCCCAATGCTGTTTGAATAGCTTCATGACCGCGCGATGTGGCATGCACATATTTCGAAACTTGTTTAAAATTAGCCTCGTATAATTCCGCCATGGTTTTGGCAGTACAAAGGTTAGAAAATCCTTTTTTTAGAATGTCTTTGTTCATTTTTATTTTATTTGTCATTCAGAGCGAAGCGAAGAATCTCAAAGAGATTGCCACGTCCTACGTCCTCGCAATGACATTTCAATTATATTTCTCTATCTACATCAAATTGTTCAAAATAATCGGCTACTCGTCGCACGAAACTCCCTCCAAGAAATCCATCAACCACACGATGATCAAAAGACAAGGATAGATACATCATACTTCGAATAGCAATTTCATCCCCTTTTTCTGTTTCTATTACTTCTGGACGTTTTTTTATAATTCCTAATGCTAAAATCGCTACTTCAGGTTGGTTAATAATCGGAGTTCCCATAACACTTCCAAATGTCCCCACGTTGGAAATTGTAAATGTGCTACCCTGAATATCATCTGCTTTCAGGTTATTGTCACGCGCCTTTTCAGCTAGATCATTGACATTAGTAGCTAATTCCTGAAGATTTTTGGAATCCGCATTCCTGACCACAGGCACAATTAAATTACCACTTGGCAAAGCGGTCGCCATACCAATATTGATATCATCTTTAACAATGATATTTTTCCCATCTACAGAAGCATTGATGTTTGGAAAATCTTTAATGGCTTTGGCAACGGCCTCAACAAATAATGGCGTGAAGGTTAAACGTTCACCATATTTTTCCTGAAAGGCATTTTTGTGTTTGTTTCTCCAATTGACCATATTTGTCAAGTCGGCTTCAACATAGGCTGTTACATGTGGTGATGTATGCTTGGAATACACCATATGGTCTGCGATCATTTGGCGCATTCTATCCATCTCTACAATTTTACCTTTGCCTTTATCAAATCTCAACTGCGGAATACGATACGCTGTTGGATCTTGAACTATGGGTTGAGCAAATTGGTAGGGACGACCATCTTCTATATAATTGAACACATCACTCTTTCGTAAACGTCCTTCTTTTCCGGTAGCCTGAATTCTTGCCAATTCTTCAAAACTAATATGATGTTGCTTTGCAATTGAAATGACCAATGGTGAAAAGAATCGATCTTCGTTAGAAACTGTAAACGAATGAGCGTTTGAATGAGACATCTCGACTGCGCTCGATGTGACATGTCGTTTCTTTTTTTCGACTTGTTTCTTTTGAGACTTATCTTCTACTTTAGAAGGCGTTTCTTTCTTTTTGGACGCAGAAACTTTACCGTTTGTTTTGATAATAGCAATGGTCTCTCCTATTTTAATAACTTCATTTGCCTTATACCGAATTTCTTCAACTACGCCTGTAACGGTTGAAGGTACTTCAGAATCCACTTTATCTGTGGCAACTTCCAAAAGCATTTCATCTTGTTCAATGGTATCACCTACATTCTTAAACCATGTAATAATGGCGGCTTCGGTTATACTTTCACCCAATTTGGGCATTTTAAATTCATGTATTCCTGTGGAAACAGGAATCTTTTTATCACTCATGTCTAAACTTATTATAGTTTAAATTCCAATTCATACTTAAATCCATCCAAATAGAATTCATCTCTTCAATACATTTTATTTTCCAATCCCTTTTCCATTTTTTGAATTGTTTCTCTCTTAAAAGTGCTTCATCCCCATTATTAAACTCTTCAAAATACACCAATTTATCACAATTATATCTGGAGGTAAATGAGTTTGGATAAATCTTTAGTTTATGCTCTTTTACTCTTTCATCAATATTATCGGTCACACCTATATAAATTACACCATTTGGTTTATTTGCCATTATATAGACAATCCAACTTTTCATTTTTGTTTCTTATGAGATTCCTGCTTTCGCAGGAAATGTTCCCGAAGCGTTTGATAAACATCTTCTTGCATCTTTCTCTCCTTTGGAACTTCCCTTAATGGTTCGACTTCCCTTAATGTGTCATGACACTCTTTTGGTAATTGCTGATACAACTGTGTGCCTTTAGCTTTCCAAGTAATCATATCATCACTCACTTCCTTAACAACTTTGGCTGGATTTCCTACTACTAAACTTCTTGGAGGTATTTTGGTTTCAGCCTTTACAAATGCCATAGCTCCCACAATACTTTCATCACCTATTTCGGCATCGTCCATGATTACCGAATTCATTCCAATCAAGCAATTCCTTCCCAAATTAGCCCCATGAATGATAGCTCCATGACCTACATGAGCACTTTCTTTTAAGGTGATTGATTTTCCCGGAAACATATGAACAGTGCAATTTTCTTGAACATTCACACCATCTTCCAATATAATCTGTCCCCAATCACCTCGAATGGCTGCTCCCGGTCCAACATAACAGTTTTTACCGATAATCACATTGCCAGTAACTGCCGCCAGTGGATGCACAAAACTACTTTCGTGAACAACGGGTATGTAACCTTGAAATTCGTAAATCACTACTTAAATCGTTTTAAGGTCTCTTTTGTAAATTCACTTAACACCAAACGTCCACTTATGGCCGCACGTTCAGCTAATAAGTTATCCCAATCTTCAGTGCCTTTCCAAAAAATGGTTTTCATTTCTTTCATGGCTTCAGGATTGTAAGTACATAAATGTTCTGCAGTGGCTTTAACGGCTTCATCCAATGCTTCGGTACTTTCAAAAACTTGTGTAAATAAGCCTTTATCTTTTGCCCATTCGGCTGGATAAAACGTATTCGCATCAATGGCTATTTGAGACATGGCACTTAATCCCATTTTACGTTCAATAGCAGGCCCAACTACGAAGGGTCCTATACCAATATTCAATTCGCTTAATTTTATAGCTGAAAACTTCGTTGCCATACAATAATCTGTAGCGGCTGCCAATCCTACTCCACCTCCAACTGTTTTGCCTTGAATACGTCCAATAATAAATTTGGGACATTTTCGCATGGCGTTAATCACATTAGCAAAACCAGAAAAAAACACTTTGCCAGTGGCATCGTCATTAATATTGATTAATTCTTTAAAACTGGCCCCAGCACAAAATGTTCGGTCTCCGCCACTTTTTAATACGATGACTTTTATAGCATCATTTGTTCCCGTATCGGTTATGGTTTGGGCTAATTCTGCTAAAACATCACCTGGCAAAGAATTATGTGCAGGATGAAAAAATTCTATATAGCCTACTTGGTTTTCTATTTCTAACTTTACGTATGGGTCACTCATATTTTTATGTTTTTGTCATTGCGAGGAACAAAGTGACGCGGCAATCTTTTGTAAGATTCTTCGCTTTGCTCTGAATGACACTTCAATTTATATTAATCCAAATTGTTCAAAATGGTGATTCAGGTGCTTACGCTCCAATAAATACCATTCATATCGATTCATGTTGCCAAACACCGCATTTTTTAAAATAGCTTCTGGGTTTTCTTTGAAAAATTCCAGATACGCATTTCTGGCTTCAAGCATTTTGGCCTTGGCTTCATCCAAATTGTCATGTACAGTTTCTTCTATTTTTGATTCTTCAGCTAGCGGAAACATAAACTCTTGAGGCATCTTATCATAACTGTACAAAGTTGCATGTACTTTTTCCAAAATCTTTTCAGGTGTCTTTATTTCAAAATCCTGTATTTCTCCTGAAGCAATTCTATAAGTATATTCCAAATGCTCAACCATGTGTTGTGGCGACATGGTTCCCCATTTTGGCTTGGCGTCTTCAGTAAGTTTCGTAAGATATTCTTGAATCTTCTTTTCAGTCATTTCAACAAATGTCTCTTGTTTTTTCTGAACCATTGTTAAGATGGTTGCCACTGCAACTAAAGGACTGTCCTTGTCTGTTTTTTGACTTTGTGGTCTGTTTTCAAAATTGGCATCAAATACCTCAACATGCCATTTTACAATACCACTTGGATGTTCTGTTGATGCCACATCACGATCTACTTTCTCTTTACAGGTCAATCGTACATAAATGGTATCGTTATGGTATAATGGACGTAAAAAACGAATACTATCCAAACCATAGTTTGCCGCTACAGGGCCTTTATTTGGATACACAAATAAACCAGCTGCTGCCGAAATAATGAAATAACCGTGAGCAGTACGTTTTTCAAAAATACTTCCGTCTAAAGACGTAATATCTGTATGTGCATAAAAATGATCCCAAGTTAAATTGGCAAAATTTTGAATGTCTGTATCCGTAATTGTTCGTTTGTGGGTTTTGAGCGACATACCTGGTTGGATGTCTTCCCAATGGTATTTAAACGGATGCTCATCAGCTTCCTTATACTTGGCATTTTGCTGATAAATACCTGTAATTTCTGTCAATGTGGTTGGTGTTCCTTGAATGGCAGTGCGTTGTAAATAGTGTTTTATACCACGCATTCCTCCCATTTCTTCTCCACCTCCTGCTCGACCTGGACCTCCATGAACCAGTGTTGGCAGTGGTGAACCATGACCTGTACTTTCTTTTGCCATTTCACGATTAATGACTAAAATACGTCCGTGATGACTGGCTGCGTTTATAACATATTCAGACGCTATTTTATCGTCAAAGGTTGCAATGGATGACACTAACGACCCTTTACCCATTTGTGCTAACTGAACTGCTTCGTCCAACGTTTTGTAAGGCATAATGGTACTTACTGGCCCAAAAGCTTCACGTTCGTGCACAATGGTATTTTGCAGGGGATTATCGGTTCTAAATACCACAGGACTTATAAAAGCACCTTTATCAGCATCTGCTCCAATAGTGTCTATTTTATCCAAATTCCCATATACCATTTCAGCTTCTTTGGCTAAATCAGAAATTGATTTTTTTACAGCCTCAACTTGTTGCTTACTAACTAGCGATCCCATTCTTACTTCTTTCAATCTTGGGTCACCAATAGTTACTTTATCCAATGCTTTACCCAATGCAATCTGGACATCTTCAACCAAATTTTCTGGAACTATAATTCTACGGATGGCTGTACACTTCTGACCAGCTTTTACCGTCATTTCTTTTCTAACCTCCTTAACAAAAAGATCAAATTCAGGAGTTCCAGGAACAGCATCTTCACCTAAAATGGATGCATTTAGCGAATCAGCTTCCATAGTAAATGGTACAGATTCTTGTATTAATCTAGGATGTGCCTTTAATAATCTTCCTGTTGAAGCTGAACCTGTAAAGGTCACCACATCTTGGCTTTCTACAGTATCGAGAATGGTTTTAACAGTTCCGTTAATAATCTGTAAAGCGCCTTCTGGTAAGATACCTGAATTAATAATCTCTCGCGCCACTGCTTCTGCCAAGTATGAGGATGAAGGCGCTGGTAAAACAACTGCCGGTACTCCAGCCATCCAATTAACAGCACATTTTTCCAACATACCCCAAACTGGAAAGTTAAACGCATTAATATGCACGGCAACCCCTTTTTTAGGAACCATGATATGATGGGCCATAAAACGCCCTCCACGCGATAAATCTATAGGTTCACCTTCAACATGAAATGGTTGATTAGGAAACAGTTTTCGTAATGATGCATTAGCAAACAAATTACCAAAACCACCTTCGATATCAATCCAACTATCAATTTTAGTAGCACCCGTTCTATAACTTAACTCGTAAAAGGCATCTTTCTTTTTAACCAAATAAAACGCCAACTTTTTAAGCATATTTCCACGCTCTTGAAAAGTCATTTTACGAAGCACTTCACCGCCTTTGGTTCGTCCGTAATTAAGAACTTCTGGAATATCCAATCCTTCAATCGCCACACTTGTAAAGGCTTCACCTGTAATGGCATCGCAAATAGGAGCACCTTCTTCTTTACCTGTAGTCCATTGCCCTTGGACATAATGTTGTATTTTGTTCATACTTGAAACTTTATAGCAGATTCCGCATCAAGTGCGGAATGACAAATCATTTAATATTTACATTTTCAATTATTGCGGCATAACCTTGCCCAACACCTACACACATCGTGACCAAAGCATAACGTTTATTTTGCTCTTGTAATTCTAAAGCGGCTGAATACGCAATTCTAGTTCCTGTGACACCCAGTGGATGACCAATAGCAATGGAACCTCCATTAGGATTTAATCTAGGGTCATCATCGGCTAATCCCCAAGCTCTAGTACACGCCAAAGCTTGTGCTGCGAAAGCTTCGTTAAGCTCAATGATATCTATGTTGTCCATCGTTAGACCTGCTTTTGCCAATGCTTTATTTGAAGCTTCAACTGGACCTATTCCCATAATTCTGGGTTCTACGCCAACTACAGCCGAACTAACGATTCTTGCTAAGGGTTTTAAGTTATATTTTTTGACCGCTTCGTCTGATGCGATAATGGTAGCTGCAGCACCATCATTCAATCCTGATGAATTTCCAGCAGTCACACTACCACCTTCTTTTTTAAAAGCAGGGCGTAATTTTGCTAAAATCTCTTTTGTGGTTGTTGGTTTAACAAATTCATCTTTTGAAAACACGATGGGATCTTTTTTGCGTTGTGGAATCTCCACTGGAATAATTTCCTTTGATAACCGTCCATTTTCCTGTGCTTTTGCTGCTTTCATTTGACTCCAATATGCAAAGACGTCCTGATCCTCGCGTGAAATATTATGAATTTCCACCAAGTTTTCAGCCGTGTTTCCCATACCATCTGTACCATACATTTTTTCCATCATCGGATTTATAAAACGCCAACCAAAAGTGGAATCGTAAAGTTTAGAATCACCACCAAATGCCGAAGATGGTTTAGCCATCACATAAGGACCTCTGGTCATATTCTCCACACCTCCAGAAATAAAAAGATCGCCATCTCCAGCTTTAATAGCTCTATTAGCGTGAATGATTGCTGATAATCCTGAACTGCACAAGCGATTAACAGTTTCACCAGGAACGGTATATGGTAATCCCGCTAAAAGTGAACACATACGAGCCACGTTACGGTTATCTTCTCCAGCTTGATTGGCACAACCCATAATAACATCGTCATAAGCTTCTTTTGGGATATTCGGATTACGCTTTACTATTTCTCTGATGACCAATGCTCCTAAATCATCTGTTCGGACAGCAGACAAAGTCCCTTTATAGTTTCCTATTGGTGTTCTTATACCATCTATTATATATGCTTCTTTCATTCTTAAATGCCTGCGTAAGCAGGTATCTTTTTAATTATTATTTCTGAATATTCTATCACCTAGATTCCAATTCAAACTTAAATCGGACCAGCTAGGATTCATTTCTTCAATCAATTTGATTTTCCAGTCTCTCTTCCATTTTTTAAACTGCATTTCTCTAATTGCTGCTTCTTCTCCGTTTTCAAACTCTTCAAAATAAACTAATCTATCACAATTATATCTAGCAGTGAAAGATTTGGGATATATCTTCAATTTATGTTCTTTTACTCTTTCATCAATATTATTAGTTACACCAATATAAACTACTCCATTGGGTTTATTAGTCATTATATAGACATACCAGTGTTTCATCCTTATCCTTTATGAGATTCCTGCCTTCGCAGGAATTTATTCCCAATCTTTTTGTGTGCGATAAACCACTCCCTTAAAAAGAGCTACCAATTCATCATCACGTCTGACTTCTATGATATTAAATCCTAACTTAGTATTCACCTTTTCAATGACCGACTCTGCAATTAAATAATCACCTTCCTCCAATGCTTCAATGTGATTAATACTAGTTTCGATGGATACCGCAAATTTACCGTGTGTATTGGCTGCAAATCCAAAAGCGGTGTCAGCCAGTGCATAACTAATGCCACCATGAGCTTTCCCCATACTATTTAACATATCATTCCGTACAGTCATGGCAACACGGCAACGACCAATTTCACATTCCAAAATTTCTATACCCAACCATGTACTGAATGGATCTAGACTCAACATTTTATGTGGAATTAATTCTCCTTTCATATCCATTTTGTCATTGCGAGGACGAAGGACGTGGCAATCTCATCAAAAGATTCTTCACTTCGTTCTGAATGACATTTTAATTAAAAAACTTTTTATTCTCTCTATTCATTTTACGTAACAACGGACTACAACGATAACGATCTTCGTGATACTCGTTATACAATTCATCTAGTTTTGTAACACACCAATCAATCCCTTTTTCATCAGCCCAAGCCAACAATCCTTTTGGGTAATTGACACCTTTAGTCATGGCATTGTCTATATCTTCTGCAGAAGCTATGTTAAGAAACAAAGCATCTGCCGCTTCGTTGATAAGCATCACTAACACACGGTCAAAAATTGATTGTGATAATTCAATGTCTTGCGTTGGTTCCGGTTTCATCGCAGCTTCTGAATAGTCGTAATAGCCTTTCCCAGATTTCCGTCCTAAATAACCTGCTTCTGCAAATCGTTTTTGGGTAAAACTTGGTTTATATCTTGGATCGAAATAGAACGCTGTAAACACGGTTTCTGTTACGGTATAATTAACATCATTGCCTATAAAATCCATTAGTTCAAATGGCCCCATTTTAAAACCACCACATGTTTTTAAACTATGGTCTATCGTGGCAAAATCTGCAATGCCTTCTTCATAAATTCGTAGGGATTCACCGTAAAATGGTCGTGCCACACGATTTACAATGAAACCTGGTGTATCTTTAGCAACAGCCACTGTTTTTTTCCAACTTTTTATGGTTTCAACTGAAGCATCTAAAACAGCTTTTGAAGTTTGAACAGCAGGAATGACTTCAACCAATTTCATTAATGGTGCAGGATTAAAAAAGTGAATACCAATACACCTATCTGGTTTTTGTAATGATGACGCAATGGACGCAATGGATAAGCTTGATGTGTTTGACGCGATGATACTGTCATCCGACACATAGCGTTCTAATTCAGAAAATACTTTTTTCTTAATATCAAGATTTTCAATAATGGCTTCAATCGTCAGATTTGAATCTGCTAACTCTTTTAAACTATCGACATACGATATATTATCTTGAATTCTTGATTTTTCTTTGGAATCAATGCGACCTTTTTCAATGAGTCTGTTTAATATTTTTTCAAGATTTGCTTTGGCTTTATCCAATGCTTCTTGATTAGTATCATATAATTTTACAGAACAACCTGAAGTAGCTGCTACTTGGGCAATACCACTCCCCATGGTTCCTGAACCGATTATTCCTACGTTCATTATTTTCCTTTAAAAGTTGGTTTACGTTTTTCAACAAATGCTGAAACCCCTTCGTTGTAATCATCTGATTGAGCAGCTTCGATTTGTAATTTTGATTCCAATGCCAATTGCTGCTCCAAATTATTTGTCAACGATTGGTTGAAAGCTTCCTTAATTTTCCCTAACGCTAATGTGGGCATATTGGCCATTTTAAGTGCTAACTTGTTCACTTCCTCTTGAAAACTATCAAATGGAATGACTTTATAAATCATTCCCATTTTTTCAGCTTCTTCTGCCGAAACCTTATCTCCTAACATAGCTAATGCTGATGCTTTTTGAAACCCAATTAAACGCGGTAAGAAAAATGTACCGGCACTATCAGGTATCAGTCCAATAAGACTAAAGGCTTGAATAAAACTGACATTTTCATGTGCCACAACAACATCACACGCTAGGGCAATATTTGCTCCAGCTCCAGCAGCCACACCATTTATGGCACCTATTATTGGTTTTTTTATATTTCTAATTCTGGTTATTATTGGGTTGTAATGTTCTTCCAATATCTTTTTAAAACCAGGATTCAATTCTGGCGTTGTGACTTCTTTAAGATCCTGCCCAGCACAAAAGGCTTTTCCATTACCAGTTAATACGATGGCCCGAACCTCTTGATTGTTTTCGCAATCATCCAAAATGGTTTGTAAACGTAATGCCATTTCCCGGTTGAAGCTGTTGAATACTTCAGGTCGGTTAAGTGCGATGTACGCAATATTGTTTTCAATTTTTAATGCAATTGAATTGCTGCTCATACCTTTTTTACTAATTAAGCATTCCCGAGGGAATGCATTATAATTTAAAATGGGGATTATAAATAATCCCTATAATATTATTCCAAGGGTCATAGACCGAAGCCAATGTAATATCGCCTCCCACATTATTTGGTGCTTCATGTGTTGTAGCTCCAGCTTCAAGCAATCTATTATAAACCTCGCTTATATTATCAACGCCCCAGTAGGTTAATACTGTTCCGTTGTCTGTTTCAGTAACCCGTTCTTTTGGATGCAATCCCAGTTCATAACCGCCAATATTAAACCCCACATAATAGGCTGTATTATAGTAAGGTTTTGATCCAAATACCTTGGCATACCAAACTTTTGCTTTATCCAAATCATCAACCATATAAACGACCGTTCGGAGACCTAAAAGAGGTGATTTTTCCATGTTACTTTAAACATTTAAAATAATCAAATGGTTCCTGGCAATCTTCACATTGAAACTGTGCTTTACATGCTGTTGAACCAAACTGACTGACCATTTTTGTATTTTTACTTCCGCATTGCGGACATTTGACTAATTGTTTTCCTTCTAAAAGCACCGATTTATCAGCTTCAGCATCCAATGGTGCCGCTATGCCATATTTTTCTAATGCCTCTCTTCCTTTTGGTGTAATCCAATCGGTTGTCCATGCTGGATGTAAAATCAATTCAACTTCTGTTTTGTAACCAGCTTGAGACATGGCGCTTATTATATCATCTCCAATGACATCCATGGCTGGGCAACCACTATATGTTGGTGTAATTTCAACATAGACAATACCCTGTTTAATACTAGCAGAACGAACCACTCCCATATCCATAATGGATAAAACAGGAATTTCAGGATCTGAAACCTGTTCCAGAATTGGAATTAAGGCTTCGTCTATATGTTGCTTTTCCGTTACCATTTTGAGACCTCTTGGCTAAACTCGAGTTGACATTTTATTTTTGGATTCCTGTATGCACAGGAATTGGTTACCATTCCATATTAGGGTATGCGCGCTGCATATATTGTAATTCTGCCAATAAATATCCTAAATGTTCCGTATGTATACCTTGCTTCCCTCCTTTTTGAAAATATTTTAATTCTGGAACTTGAAGTGTAGCTTCAGTCAAAACACCTGCCACATTATTATAATACGTTTCTTTTAGTTTCGTAACGTCTACTCCAATTCCTTCGGCAACCATTTCTTTATCCGCTTCTGTTTGATGGAATAACTCATCTGTGTAAGTCCATAATCCATCAATTGCCTCTTGCATTCTAGCATGGCTTTCTTCTGTTCCATCACCTAAACGCTTAACCCAATCGGATGAAAAACGCAGATGATAACTAACCTCCTTAATAGACTTATTGGCTATTGCTGCTAAAGTTAAATCCTTACTTTTTTGCAGTTCCGTTAAAAATAAATGATGATACACATCAAACAAAAACTGGCGCCCGATGACATAAGCAAAATCTCTATTGGGCTGCTCAACTAGCAGCACATTTAGATAGTCACGCTCTTTACGTAACATAGCGATATCATCTTCAGTTCTATCATCACCTAAAATCTTTGCTGCGTATTGATAACAACTTCGTACTTGACCGAATAAATCCAAAGACAAATTTGTACATGCAATATCTGTTTCCAAACTTGGCCCATGACCACATAGTTCACCCATACGCTGACCAAGAATCAAACTATTGTCTGCAATACCAAGTATGTATTTATATAAATTTTCTTTCATTACATATGTTTTATTTCATCTGGCAAATTATAAAACGTTGGATGACGATACACCTTATCTTGTGCTGGCTCAAACAATTCTCCATTATGTTCGGGGTTAGAAGCTGTAATGTGTTTTGATTCTACAACCCATATACTTACTCCTTCGTTACGTCTTGTATACACATCTCTAGCATTTTCTAGAGCCATTTCAGCATCAGCTGCGTGAAGGCTTCCAAAATGACGATGTTCCAATCCGTTTTTACTTCTTACAAACACTTCCCAAAGTGGCCAATTTTTTGTTGACATAATTATTTATGATTGTTGATTGTTGATTCTAAAATCTTCAATCGTTAATACTATATTGCTTGTTTTGCTTTTCTTTCTTGTTTTTTATCGGCATAGGCCATTGCTGCATCACGAACCCATGCACCTCCTTCCCAGGCATTTACTCTTGCGTCCATGCGTTCTTTATTACAAGGCCCATGACCTTTGACTACTTGCCAGAATTCATCCCAATCTATTTCGCCAAAATCATAACTTTGGCGCTCTTCATTCCATTTTAAATCCGGATCTGGAACGGTAAGTCCAATAAGTTCAGCTTGGGGCACGGTTTGATCGATAAACTGTTGACGTAAATCGTCATTCGTTTTACGCTTCAATTTCCATTTCATGGACTGTGCTGTATGTGGCGAGTCTTCATCTTTTGGGCCAAACATCATAAGTGCTGGCCACCAAAAACGATTCAAGGCATCTTGAGCCATATCGCGCTGCTCTTGAGTACCTTGCGAAAGTTTTAACATGATTTCATACCCTTGTCGCTGATGGAAACTTTCTTCTTTACAAATTCGAACCATAGCTCTCGCATAAGGTCCATAAGAGGTTCCACACAATGCTACTTGATTAATAATTGCTGCACCGTCAACTAACCATCCTATAGCTCCCATGTCTGCCCATGTTAATGCTGGATAATTGAATATGGATGAATATTTAGCCTTACCTGTATGTAACTGCTCAAACATTTCATCACGTGAAATACCTAATGTTTCAGCCGCACTGTAGAGATATAAACCATGTCCTCCTTCATCTTGAACTTTTGCCAAAAGTGCTACTTTTCGTCTTAAGGATGGTGCTCTGGTTATCCAATTTCCTTCAGGAAGCATTCCAACAATTTCAGAATGGGCATGTTGAGATATTTGCCTGATATGGGTTTGGCGATATTTTTCGGGCATCCAATCTTTGGGCTCAATCTTATCATCCCGCAAAATACGGGCTTCAAATTGTTCTTCTAAATTTTTAATTTGTTCTTCACTCATAATTTAGTGTTTAGTGAATATTTTTCATACATAGATCCCTAGATTGTTCTCGGCATACATATATTTTAAACATCAAAGTCTACAACAATTTTATCTGTTTTTGGTACGGCCTGACAACTTAACACAAAGTCTTGGGCTACCTCATTATCTTCCAAAGCATAGTTGATTTTCATCTCTACTTCTCCTTCTTTAACTTGGCATTTACAAGTACTGCAAACACCACCTTTACATGCAAAAGGCAAATCGGCTCCAGCTCCTAATGCGGCATCCAAAATATTATCATACTCTTTGGTCATGGTAAAGAAAAACTCTTTACCACCATCTATAATGGTTACTTCCGTTCCTTCAACATTTTGTTGCGCCAATCGCTCGGCTCGCTTGATATCTTCTTCAGAAAGACCTGATACAAACAATTCGAAATGCACCATCTCTTTTGGCAGACCTGTTTTAACTAAATAATCACTTACATGATTGACCATTTGTTCTGGACCACACAAAAACACTTCGCTAGTATCCGGAATATCTATAAAGGTTTTGGTGAGCACCTGCATTTTATCGTCATCAAAACGACCATTGAACAAATCGATATCGCGACGTTCTTTGGTCAAAAAATAATAGATTTCCAATCTTCCAAAATAGGTGTTTCGTAATTGTTCCAGCTCTTCCTTAAAGATAATGGATTTTGCTGTTTTATTTACATAAAACAACTTACATGTTGCGTTGGGCTCTGTTGCTAAGTGCGTTTTTATCATAGATAGAATTGGCGTAATACCACTACCTGCAGCAAAAAACAGATAGTTTTTTCGTTTTGTTGTATCGCACTCCACACCAAACGTACCACTTGGCGGCATGACTTCCAACGAGTCTCCTGCCTGTAATTCTTCATTTATAAATGTAGAAAACTTTCCACCTGGTATTAACTTTACTGCAACCTTCCATTTATTTTCTAAAGGACTAGAACAAAGTGAATACGAACGGCGTACATCCTCCCCATTAATATCGGCTTTTAAAGTTAGGTGTTGTCCTTGACGGAACTTAAAATTTGCTTTTAAGTCTTGAGGTATTTCAAATTCAACAACCGAACAATCCGATGTTTCTTTATATATATTTTGAATCTTTAGCTTATAGAATTGAGCCATATTGTGTTATAATATTTAACTAACACTTGTTAGTTTGATTGACAAAATTACAAAATATAATTCAAATTATTTGTTAATTCCATTAATTAAGATGCTGCTTAAATGGGATGTTAGTTCTTCTGAATTTAAATCTTCTTTTTTTGGAATCCACAAATATAAAGACCTTAATGTTGACAAGATTGAAAATAACAAAACTTCAACATCTGAATCTATGATTTCGTTTTTTTTGATTCCTTCTTTTAATATATTTCTAAACTCATTCTCGTAGTTAGTACGTAATTCCAAATAATAAGGCAATTGCTCTTCAAGGTGCATCCAATCATTATTTAAAGACGCCATGCCATAAGTGTTTTTACTAGCAATACTAACATGAAGCGCTACAATTTCATTAAGTTTTTCTATACATGGTTTTTCGGATGATTTAATTATACTAATGCCGCGGGTAAACTCTTCTGCAAGAGAAATAATAATCTCCTTTAAAATTTCTTGTTTAGAATTTATATGATTGTATAAACTAGCCGCCTTAATCCCCATGGCCTTTGCAAGATCCCTCATTGTTACAGCACTATATCCTTTTTCCTTAAAAAGCCTTGCTGCAGTTTTAATGATTTCTTCTTTTCTAGTTTCTTGTTTCATATGAGTGTATGAATATAGTTATAAAATTAGAGGTGTAACTCTTGTTACATTCAATTTCAAAAAAAATAAAGTAATTTGTAAAAAAATAATTATGGGATTATTAGATTTTCTAACGGGAAACAAAACCGACAAGATAAAAGACTTTCAATCAAAAGACGCCATTATTTTAGATGTAAGAACGGTATCTGAATATAACCAAGGTGCTATTCCTGGTTCTAAAAATATTCCGCTCCAGGTATTGAATGGAAAAATAAAGGCTATAAAAAAACTCAACAAGCCTGTTATTACTTGCTGTGCAAGTGGTATGCGCTCTGGAAGTGCTGCTACAATATTAAAAGCAAACGGGGTAGATGCCATTAATGGTGGTGGATGGTTTAGCTTAAGCAAAAAGCTATAATTTCAAACCCTTAAGCTCATCAATTGAATTGATATTTTTTTCATTGTACTGTAAAGTCCAACCCAACGAATTGGTGAGAATATAAAACTTGGACAACTCGCTAATCAATCTATTTTGAGCATTCTTTTTTAGGTCTGATTCCTCTAATTTTTTGGTTAGTGATTGTTTAACGCGATTCTTGATAGCGTTATAATCTTCTGCTTCAAAAGGATTAAAAAAATCAGCCTGAATATCGTAATACTCTAAATCTGGAGAAATTTTAATCTCCTCTTTAGGGATGCTTAAAATGGTTAAGGTTTTTGTTTGCTCATCAATTGTGTATTCTATTTTACCCAAATCATAAGCCACATAAACATCTGCATTAACTACAACCAAAGCTTTTTTTGTCTGAAGTAAAATAATCCCCAAAGAGTTCTTTGGAATGTTTATAATTAAAAACCTCGCTAAAATGGCCTTCGGTAACGATTAGCTTACCAACGTTATTAATCTGCTCTTGAATTAAAGCCGAGCTTTCTTTTAGTACTACTTCGTTTTTTTTCTTGTCTCCACAATACTTGAATGAAAACAGTATAACCAATGTGATAATGACGCCAAATAAAATTTTTCGCATATCACTAAAGTACATAAAAAAACAAAGCACTGGCCACTTCGACAATGAAGTCTCACCAATGCTTAAGTTCCTCTTTGATTAATAGCAATACAAATATCGTCCAACAAATGAATTAAGGTGTTAATTTGATATTACTTAATGTTAAATAAGTTTGTTTTTTCTAGCTTTTTGAACCGCTTCCAACTTATTATGCACTTGGAGTTTTTTATAGATGTTTTCTATATGTTTTCTTACCGTTCCTGCAGAAAGAATTAAATTTTCAGCAATTAAATTATAGCTTAAGCCTTTACTCAATTGTTCCAAGACTTCAATCTCACGTTGGGTTAACTTAATATCATCCTTATCTGATTCATTTTCAATATCTAGAGGATTTCTCAACAATTTTAAGGTTTTTAAAGCAATAGATGGATTCATTGCTGCGCCACCATTAAGTGTATCAACAATTCCATCATGTAAATCTTTGGCATTAATTTCTTTAAGCAAATACCCATCTGCACCAGCTTTTATAGCATTGAAAATGTTTTCATCATTGTCAAAAACCGTAAGCATAATGATTTTAATTTGCGGATATTTTTGTTTGACAATTTCAGTGGCTTCAATACCATTTAAAACGGGCATTTCAATATCCATTAGAATTAAATCTATTTTTTGATTTGCATCGAGTTTTTCTAGCAAATCAGTACCATTAATTGCAGAGAATTTAAATTTTAGATTTTGAAAAAAAGAGAGCTTTTCCTTAACTGTATTTATTAGGAATGAATTATCATCTACTATTGCTATCTTTATTTTCATGGAACATTCTTTTTTTTAATAGTTAACTAGATTAGGAATTTGGAATGTTAGTGACTTTTATAGTTGTTCCATCACCCAATCCTGATTCAATTTTAAACTTCGCTTCAATTTCTTCAGCACGCTTTTTCATATTCTTCAAACCATTTCCGTATTCAACAGCATTTAAATCAAACCCTTTGCCATCATCCTGAATAGAAATTTGAAAGCTTTTATCACCATCACTCTCAAGTAATACATGTATTGCATTAGCTGATGCATATTTTAATGCATTATTTAAAGCTTCTTGAATAATTCGATACACATTCATACCCTTAACCGAAGATAATTTTAATGTTTGCTGTAATTTTGGATTAGCACTAAAATTAATTTTAACCGCTTCTGAAGCCACACTTGCTTTATCAATAAAATTTGAAATACGGGAACGTAAGTCCTCAAACGAAATTTCATTTTTATTCATGGCCCATATGGTATCCCGCAGCTCATAAATGGTAGCTATAGTAAACTCGCTAATGGCATTTAATTTTTTACCTAGCTTATCCGGAAGGTTGAACCCGTATTTTAAATTATCTAATGAAGAAATAATAAAGGTTAATTGAGCTCCAATGTTATCGTGCAAATCCCTAGAAATTTCCAAACGTTGCTCCTGAAGTTTATTTTGGGCTTCTATTTTTATCAAAGCCTCTTTTAGCTCACCCTCTTTTTTTAGCTGTAAATTCCTAAGTCTTTGCTGATTGTACACCAAATATCCTAAAAGAGCCAAAACAAGAGCCAAAACACAGAGTCCTATAATTTGAGTGTTTTTTTGGTTAATATCGAGCTCTTTTTCTGCCAAATCTGCGCGTTGAGACAGAATTTCTTTTTCTTTATTTTCAGTTTGAAACTGTATTTCCAGTTCTGAAATTTTATTATTGGTTTCAATATTTAAGACGCTATCTTTTAACTGATTAAATATTAAATTATATTTTAAGGCTGCTTTGTAATCACCAAGAGAATCATTGCTTTTATACAAATATTCTGCAGCATACTTTTTTAAAGGAAAATAATGGTTTTCTAAAGCCATACCGTAACCCTTTTTATAATAAACTACCGCATTTTTATAGTCTTTTTTTGAAAAGTATAAATCCCCATAATATAGGTAAGCATCTGTAACACCGTAAGTATCATGGCGTTTTTTTCTAATTACTAATGAGCTATCCAGATATTTTAAGGCCTTACCAAACTTTTTTTGGTTTAAATAAACATTTGCCAAATGTGCATATCCAAATGGGATACCTACGCTATCGTTTAATTGCTTTTTTAATTTTAGTGACTTTTCATGATAATACAAGGCACTATCCCAGTCTTTCTTCATACCTAGCAAAACACCGTAATTATCGTAAACAGGATCAATAATAGTTTTGCCCTGATGCTTTTCAAGCTCATGCATTCCCTTACGGTAATACATTATAGCCTTTTCAAAATCACGATATTTTAATTGCCAACCCAATCTGGTATACATATCACCTGATTTACCATAAAGATGTAACCGCTCATATATTCTTATGGCATCTAAATATAGCTTGATGCTTTCCTTGTTATTAGTTACATAAGCTTTAGAGACATAACTATCAGCCAATAGAAGCGAATCTCCAATATCCAATGACAACAGAATGGCTTGGTCTGCCAAGGCTTTATACGCTTTTACATCGCTTTCAATTTTATCGAAAGGAACTGTATTAATAATTTGTATTTGCTCTTGTTTAGATGAATGTTTAATCGCTCGGGCAAGACTGTCTAAATATTTAGTATTCTGCGATGATACCGATTGAAAACTTAAAAAAGCGAAGAAGAGCACCAACAACCTCATAAAGTTCTTTACTATTTATTTAATACTTGTTTTTGCATTTCAAAAACATCTTTAACAATCTTAAAAATATTTCTTTTTAGTATATGGTTTAAACCATCTAGTAATTTAAGTTTTTGCTTGATAGACTTTTGTTTTTGAATTTCATTTTGAAGTGTGCTTTGCAAGCCCAAACAAATTTCATACCCTCTATTACTTTCAGTAATAATAGAGATATATGTTTTAATAGCATACACGCTAACAACTAGAACCAAAATGAAAATAAAAACGGAAAAGATCATAATTTAAATAATAGACCAAAAAAAAACACCAACAGCAAATCCCTTAATTAAGGTATTTACATTATTGATGTTTCTTTATATATTGATTAATAGCATACTAAATTTACGATTAAAAGTCTTATCAAAATTAATTATTCGACAAACTGCTTTTAAAAAAGATTAAGGGTAATAACAATGCCACCACGCTCAATCAATAATCTCAACAACAAGATCATAGATTGTTAAGATTACAAACACCCACAAACAAAAACAAATATTATTGTACCTGTAATGTTAAATTAAAAGAGCCTTCAGTTATAGACTTTGTAGTATCGTCATTACTATTTTTTCCAGTAAAAAAGAAAGTTCCCTTAATATTGGAATCCGTTTCTTCAGAAATGCTAATTTCACCTGCTACTCCTGAATCTTGATAAGGAGCTGACCATGTTTGTGTATTAGCTGGATTACTAACATTAGGCTCTATGTAAGACGCAATCCTGAATACGTTTGCATCTGTAAACTCGTAAGTTCCTACACCATCATAGGCATTGATTGTAAATTGAAATGCCTGCGATTGGGTATTACCTTGAATAACCAATGTGGATTGCCCTCCAGCAGTCACTTTGTTGGCAATTGATGTCATTTCTAGCGAGGTAAACGAATTGCCATCAATTTTAGCAGTTATGGTTCCAGAACCAGCAGTTGCATCTGCAGGATTTCCTCCGTCATCATCGCTTGAACATGATGAAAAAGAAAAGGTTACAAAAACCAAAGCTAATAACATAATTTGTTTAAAAGTTCTCATTGTTGAAAAAATTTGCTGTTAATAATACCTCAAATCTGCAACAATTTGTAAATGAAGTCAATACGATAAATTACGTATTTTTTAAAATGAAATATGGGGGTGTAAATTTTGAACAGTCAATTTTTTAGCTTCTAACTGTTTTAAAAAGTCTTGGTGTGCTTCAGAATTAGGGTTAAAAGGTTTATGGTTTAATCCTGATTGAATTACCCCTATTTCTTTCATAAGGACCGTTGCCTCTTTAGATACCCAAGCAGCACTAAATTTATTCCAAATATAATCTATTGCAAGACTACTGGGGTGAAGCATATCATTCTCATAAAAACGATAGTCTCGAAGCTCATCCATCATGATTTCATACGACGGAAAATAATGAAGCTTATGTCTTGGGCTAACAACTTGATGTACTGCCGTTATTAGATGTGCCTTGCTTTGCATGTTTTCAACGAATCCGTCCTTTAAATGTCTTACGGGTGATACGGTAAAAATAATATCGGCTTTAGTATTTATACTCCTAATTAAACTAACAATAATATCAAGCGATTCAGAAACAACATCAACAGCTAAAAGCTCTTTAAGAAATTCCTTTTGCATTCTTTTATGGCAGTTGGCCACTATTGCATCGCTTTCAATATGTCTATAAGCCCAAGTCGTGCCTAATGTGATAATTATATGAGAAGCTTCCTTAAGCTGCTTGTTGGTTAACTCAATCTGATTATTCAATCCTTTTAGAAGTACATCTTTAGAACTCGCACTTAATTTGGAGTGCACATCAAAACAATGCCATTGTTCATTATGAAAGAAAATATCGTTTTCAGAATACACTTTCCCATTAACAGCATTTAAAATAAGATTCTCAATAGCTAGAGGGTGAAATAAAATTCCGAAGGGGTTACGAAAAGCCTGATATTTATAATAATCTAACTTTTCGCCTATGTTTTCAACAAAACAAGAACCCAATAAGACAACTTTTGATTTATAGTCAATAGGGTTGTACTCTTCTACTTGTAAAGATATTTTTGTCTGAAGATCCATAGTACTCACCTACTTTTATAAATGGCACAGATTTACTGAATATAACCTTTTACATGCTGTAAAGCGTCCTCGATTCCATTTAGATTTTTACCTCCTGCGGTAGCAAAGAATGGTTGGCCTCCACCTCCTCCTTGGATAAACTTACCTAACTCTCTCACAATTTGACCAGCATTCAAACCTCTTTCAGTCACCAATGCTTTAGAAATGTAACAAGATAATATCGCTTTACCTTCATTCTCCGCACCAAACAACAAAAATAGATTATCAAATTGACCACCTAATTCAAAACAAACATCTTTAATTCCAGCAGCATCTAAATCTAATTTCTTAGCTAGAAACTGTATACCATTAATTTCTGTCAATTCATTTTTAAGCTCTCCTTTTATATTTTTGGCTTTATCCTTTAAAAGGTTTTCTATTTGTTTTTTTAAATCCGTATTTTCTTCTTGCAGAGATTTTAATGCTTTTACCGGTTCTTTGGCATTATTAAGCAAACCTTTCATTTCAAGAAATGCATCGTTGTTTTCGGTAAAATAACTTTCAACAGCCTTATTGGTAATGGCTTCAACCCTTCTAATCCCAGCAGCAATAGCACTTTCTGAAACAATTTTAAAGTGCCATATGTCAGCTGTATTCTGTACATGAGTTCCACCACAAAGTTCAATGGATTGACCAAATCGCACCGTACGAACCGTATCGCCATACTTTTCTCCAAATAATGCCATAGCACCTTCTTCAACAGCCTGTTCCATAGGTACATTTCTACCTTCTTCAAGCGGTAGTTTTCCAGCTATTCTGGCATTTACAAAATCTTCAACATCTCGCAGTTCCTCTTCAGTTAATTTAGAAAAATGTGAGAAATCAAATCGTAGATGTCTCGGCCCCACTAACGACCCTTTTTGTTCAACATGTGTTCCTAAAACGGAGCGCAAGGCCTGATGCAACAAATGCGTTGCCGTATGATTGCAAGCCGTTAATTGTCTAAGCTCTTCACTAACCACTGCCTTAAACGACTCGTTTAAATGATTTGGTAAACTTTTGGTAAGATGAATAATGACATTATTCTCTTTTTTTGTGTCTAAAACATAAATAATATCACCGTGAACATCTTCTAAAAACCCTTTATCACCTACTTGCCCACCACCTTCTGGATAAAAAGGTGTTATATTAAATACCAATTGGTATAATTCACCATCCTTTTTTGAAACCACTTTTCTATAGCGTGTAATTTTAACTTGTGCCTCCAAACTATCATAGCCCACAAACTCTTCTTCGGCATCTTCATTTAAAATGGTCCAATCATCTGTTGACATTTCACTAGCTGCCCGAGATCTGTTTTTTTGTTTTTGAAGTTCTTCCTCAAAAGCCTTTTCGTCAAGGCTTAACCCTTTTTCAGCTAAAATCAAGGCTGTTAAGTCTACTGGAAAACCATAGGTATCATATAATTCAAAAACTTTTTCTCCTGAAATCACATCAGAATTACGTTCTTCAACAATTCTATTTAATAACACCAATCCTTGATCTAGTGTCCTTAAAAAAGAAGTTTCCTCTTCCTTAATAACATTTTCAATAAGAATTTTTTGACTGTTTAATTCAGGAAAGGCGTCACCCATTTTACTACTTAAAACATCAACAAGCCTATAAATAAAAGGTTCTTTTTTATCTAAAAACGTAAAACCGTATCGTACTGCCCGACGTAAAATTCTACGAATTACATAGCCTGCACCTGTATTACTTGGCAATTGACCATCTGCTATAGAAAATGCAACTGCACGTACGTGATCAGAAATAACACGAATGGCTACATCTACTTTTTCATCTTTACCGTAAAACTTATCTTTGTCTGTAATTGTCTCTATTTCACGAATAATTGGTGTAAAAACATCGGTATCGTAGTTAGACTGAACTCCCTGTAATACCATACACAAACGTTCAAATCCCATTCCTGTATCAATATGTTTATTTGGTAAGTTTTCTAGATATCCATTGGCCTTTCGGTTGTACTGCATAAATACCAAATTCCATATTTCAACCACTTGTGGATGGTCCATATTCACCAATTCTTTTCCAGGAATTTTTGCTTTCTCTTCTTCTGAACGAATATCAACATGAATCTCACTACAAGGCCCACAAGGTCCTTGATCTCCCATTTCCCAAAAATTATCTTTTTTATTGCCCATTAAAATACGGTCTTCAGGCACAAATTCCTTCCATAACTCGTAAGCCTCATTATCCATGGGTAACTTATCATTATCATCACTGCCTTCAAAAACAGTTACATATAATATATTTTCATCAATACCATAAACTTTGGTCAGTAATTCCCAAGCCCAAGCAATAGCTTCTTTTTTAAAATAATCGCCAAAACTCCAATTCCCCAACATTTCAAACAAAGTGTGGTGATACGTATCATAACCCACCTCCTCTAAATCATTATGCTTCCCTGATACCCGTAGGCATTTTTGGGAATCGGCTATCCGATTGTTTTTAGGTTGAGAGTTTCCCAAAAAGTACTCCTTAAATGGCGCCATACCCGAATTTACAAACATAAGCGTAGGATCGTCCTTCAATACCATTGGTGCAGAAGGTACTATGCTATGCTTTTTTTCTTTAAAAAAGTTTAAAAATTCGGAGCGTATATCTTGAGATTTCATGTATATGTATTAATCACTTTATGTTAAATCCACTTTAATTACAAAACTATTTCTATCTTTACTCTCCACTTTGTTTTTTTTAAGTTTGTATGACATTAAAACATTTCATCATTAAACTTACTGACAATATAAATGTGGTAACGACAGTTTAATTTTATCCATTAAGTATTAAAGGAAAATTATAACTGCAAAAATAGTATAATTTAAGAAATGAGTAAGGTAAAATATTATTACGATTCTGAAACGTTATCCTACCGAAAAATTGAACGTAAAAAGAGACGTACTTTTACATACATATCAATATTTATTTTAGCATCAGCTCTTTTTGGCTTTCTATTTGTTTTTATTGCCAGTCAGTATATTGAATCACCTAGAGAAAAAGCTTTAAAAAGAGAATTAGCAAATATGCAATTGCAATTTGAATTGCTAAACAAGAAAATGAATGAAGCTGAAACGGTTCTTGAGAATATAGCCCAACGTGATAATACGCTTTATCGCATGTATTTTGAAACTAACCCTATTCCTGACGAACAACGGAAAGCTGGTTTTGGTGGTGTCAACCGTTATAAAAGTTTGGAAGGGTTTGACAACTCTAAATTAATAATAGAGAGTCATAAAAAATTAGATATCCTTCAAAAGCAAATTGTAGTACAATCAAAATCTCTGGACGAAATCGCTAAATTGGCTGAAGAAAAAGAAAAGTTGTTAGCAGCAATTCCAGCAATTCAACCTGTTAGAAATGAAGATTTAACGCGTATGGCTTCTGGTTATGGCTATCGGTCTGATCCGTTTACCAAAGTGCGAAAAATGCATTGGGGAATGGATTTTACCGCGCCAAGAGGCACACCAATTTATGCCACAGGTGATGGTATTGTTACACGAGCCGATAGTAACTCATCGGGTTACGGAAGACATATTAGAATTGATCACGGCTATGGCTATGTGAGTTTATACGCCCACCTTTACAAATATAACGTTAGAAAAAACCAGCGTGTAAAACGTGGTGACTTAATCGGTTTTGTTGGAAACTCTGGCCGCTCTGAAGCCCCTCATTTACATTACGAAATTTTTAAGGATGGTAACCGTATTAATCCTATTAACTTCTATTACGGTAACTTATCGGCTGAAGAATTTAATGATCTACTTGAAAAGGCATCAATAGAAAACCAATCTTTAGACTAATGCATATTGAATTACCAGAAAAACGATATTATGGCATTGGCGAAGTCGCTAAAGCATTTCATGTTAACACCTCACTAATTCGGTTTTGGGAAAAGGAATTTGATGTTTTAAAACCCAAGAAAAATGCAAAGGGTAATCGTAAATTCACGCCCGATGATATTAAAAACTTAAAACTCATTTATCATCTTGTAAAGGAACGTGGTTTTACACTTGAAGGGGCAAAAATTCATTTAAAAGAGGAAAAGCAGAAGACCTTAAATAATTTTGAAATTATTACTAAACTAGAAGACGTAAAGGCGCAGCTCATTAAAATTAAAGAACAGTTGTAACAAAATTCTATTTTGTTCAACATATCTATAACGCAATAGTTAAACACACTAACACATTTAAAATTAAAAATTATGAAAAAATGGTTAATTCCTGTTATTGTAATTGCAGTAATAGTTTTCGGATTATACTCATGGGCCGTTGGTTTTAATAACACTGCCGTAGAATATGAAGCAGATGCCAAAACAGCCTGGGCTGATGTTGAAAGCTCATATCAACGCAGAAATGACTTAATTGGAAATTTAGTTAAAACCGTACAAGGTGCTGCAGATTTTGAGCGAACTACTTTAAGAGAAGTTATTGAAGCTCGTGCAAAAGCCACTTCAACAACCATTGATGCTGGAAATTTAACTGCAGAAAACATGGCTCAATTTCAACAAGCACAAAGCGGATTAAGCGGAGCACTTTCTAAGCTATTGGTTTCGGTTGAACGTTATCCTGAATTAAAGGCCAATCAGAACTTTTTAGAGCTTCAAGCCCAATTGGAAGGCACAGAAAACCGCATTAACGTAGCTAGGGATCGTTACAACGAAAAAGTTAATATTTACGATAAACATACTACTAAATTCCCGGGCAAACTATTAGCAGGAATGTTTGGTTTTGAAGAAATGCCAAGATACAAATCAGATCCAGGAAGTGAGAATGCCCCTGATATAGATTTTGACTTTGATTAATTACTATGTCTAAAATTGAAGATTTTCTGACAGCTGAAGCCGAACAAGAAATAGTTAACGCTATTCGTGAGGCAGAAAAAAACACCTCTGGTGAAATACGCGTACATATTGAAGACTCCACAAAGCTAGATGTTTTTGAACGTGCAAAAGCCGTGTTCCATATGTTAAAAATGGATAACACCAAAGAACAAAATGGGGTACTTATTTATGTAGCTGTTTCAGATAGAACATTTGTTATTTATGGTGACGAGGGTATTAACAACGTTGTAGAAAGTGATTTCTGGGACACAACTCGCGATGCCATACTAGCAGAATTTAAAAAAGGTGATTTCAAACAAGGATTAATTAATGGTATCCTAAAAGCCGGAAAAGCTTTAGAAGTCCATTTCCCATGGCAGCATGGAGACATAAACGAATTACCAAACAACATTTCAAAAGGGTAATGCAGTATTTAAAAAAAACAGCACTAAACATTATAGTCTTGACTTGCATATTTACAATGCAAAGTCTATATGCTCAATATGAAATTCCTCCAATTCCTGAAAAACAAACTAGCGTTTACGACTATATCAATTTATTGTCTCCAAATGATAGAATAAATTTAGAAGAAAAACTGGTTAGATATTCAGATACAACTTCTACTCAAATTGTTGTTGCCATAATAGCGTCTACGAATGGTGAAAACATTAATTATTTAGGCGCACAATGGGGAGAAAAATGGGGTATTGGACAAGCCGAAGAAGATAACGGTGTTTTAATTCTGTTAGCCAAAAACGATCGTAAAATAGCCATAAATACAGGGGATGGCATGGAACATTTATTGACAGATGCTATGTCTAAACGTATTATAACCAATGACATTATTCCCTATTTCAAACAAAATGATTATGCTGGCGGTTTAAACCGAGGCGCAGATGCCATTTTTGAAGTTATGACCGGTGAATACAAAGGCACCAGGCAAAGTAATTCCAATGGGTTCCCAATAGGCTTTTTCTTCTTTTTGTTTATTATTTTTATTATCATCTTGATTGCTATTTCCAAAAACCGAAGAGGCGGTGGCAGTGGTGGTTCTGGTAGAAACAGAAAACAAGGCATGAGTATTTTAGATGCCATAATATTAAGCAACATGGGACGTGGCAGCTATGGTGGCAGTTCGGGAGGCGGTCTATTTGGAGGCAGCTCTGGTGGTGGTGCTTTTGGTGGCGGCTTTGGAGGTGGCTTCGGCGGAGGCGGCTTTGGAGGCGGAGGGGCTTCAGGTGGTTGGTAATTAATGAAACCAAAAAGGTCCTTTATCATCTACTTCACCTTTTTTCCCTAAACTGTTAAATTTCCAACTAAAGCTTAACATAAAATACTGTTCCAAAACGGTACTTTGCGAATCTTGGATATAATTTTGTGTTGCCGTTCGCCTAGCATTGGTATTTTGATTTAACAAATCGTAAACCTTGAGGGTAACCGTACCTTGGTCTTTTAATACCGAATAGGCCAATGTACTGTTCCAAAACCAGGCGCTTTTTTGAAAACCAGCACTTATATTCGGGTTGTAACTAAAGTTAATATCGTTTCGCCATTCAAATTTCTTGGGTAAAAATAATGCTGTACCTATATTCAAATCGTGGAATGAAAAGGTTTGGTCTTCAAAAGTATCAATATCGTATTTGTTTCTTGTAAATGTATAACGGTAACGTGGCCTAATTTCCACAATATCTTTCCAAGTAAAAGTCACACTTCCTCCAGGAGATATAGAACGCACATTGCTGGCATATTGCACATCGTTATTAAAGTTTATACTTCTATTTATATTTCCGTAAGCTCCAACACTAAAACGAACCTTTCGCAAACTATCCATTTTAACTTCCTTACTGTAATCTAAATTTCCGTTAATTCTATAGTTCCCATCCACATTGGCAAATGTTGTCTCTCTAACAAAATTTTCATCTACAGTTGATTTTGAAACCACCTGATCTTGAATAAATGTGGCACTAAAATAACTGTAAAAACCAGTTCCTTTTTGCCAATCGTATGCATTATAACCAAAGCTAATTCTATGATTATTTGATGGTGACAAATCTGGATTACCAGTAATGGTGTTTAAGGGATCTGAAACATTTTGAAAAGGCTGCAATTGGGTTAATTGAGGTGGATCGTTATTTAAACGATACCCTACCCATAGAGAGTTTTTAGGGTTGAACCTGTATCTTACATTGGAATAGACTTCCAAGGCATTAAAACGTCTTTTTATTGACAATTCAGGTCTTAACAAATCTTCATTCTCCAATGTTCTAAAAATATAACTTGCCCCTAATCTAGCTGACCATTTTTCTTTTCTGTAGCTCAAACTTACACCAGGAATAATACGTTCGTTAACATAAACGAAATTGGTACTCTGTTCAAAATTAAAAGTATCATACTCTCCTGTTGTAGCGTCTTTGTCATACGTACTTTTTACATCTGTACTTTTATCTCTTAAATAATCATAATCAAAATTCACAAAAAACTCTTTGGCAATAATCGGCATTCTATAGCGTACTCTAGAGCTAAAGTTATTGACCTCGGCTTCACCATCTGTGTATTGGTCTCTTATGGTTTGATCTATTAAAACAAAATCTGGATTTGTTGGATCGTTAACATCTTCACCATAAACATTGGTTAGCGATGTTAAATAATCATCAGAATGCCTTTTAGTAACATCTGTTGTAAAACTCGCTCTAACAAACGCACCTTTACTTCCAAAGCGTTTGGTTGCGTTAATGTTGTTTCTAAAATTATTGGCATGACCTTCAACCAAAGAAGAAGATTCCGATTCGTTAGTCAATACCAAATCATCATTAAAAGATTCTTCTTCAGATCTAAACGTTGTTCTATTTTCAGAATACCTGAAAGAAGGATCTACATTAATCAATAATGTAGAGTCTATTTTAACGTCAAAACCAATATTGGCACTATGTGAGTCGTTTTCACTTAAAGAGCTTGTTTCCGAATTTGTATAATATCTAGAATCTGGTAAAATATTCTCGCGTTGTGTAGCTGTGTTATTTTCTGAACTACTCCCTGAATGAAAATAATCTGCAGAAATATCGGTTGTTTCACTGATTACATCGGCATAATTTGCTCCTACATTTCGAGATTTGGTAATACCTTGTCCGCCACCAAATGAACGTCCATCAATTGTAAAAGAACCATTACTTGACATGGACATACTGTTTCCTCCTCCAAACATTTTTCTAATTTCCCCAAAACTAAACCCAGGTGAATTAATATTATTACCTCCTGCCAATACACTTATTCGCCTATCGTTATTAAAATAATTGAGCATACCGGCAAACTCATAACGTTCATCTGTTCCTGCTCCTGCAGCCACTCTACCAAAAACGCCTTTATTGTTTTCTTCCTTGATAGTTAAGTTAATGGTTTTATTTTCTCCATCTACCACTTCTCCTGTAAATGCTTCAGATTTGGTTTTAGTATCCACAACCTGAATTTTCTCGATGATTTCTTTTGTTAAATTTCGTGTGGTAATTGATGGATCGTCTCCAAAAAACGGCTTACCATTCACCAAAATTTTATTAACCTCCTTGCCATTAACTTTAATGGTTCCATCGTCCTCTACCTCAACACCCGGAAGTTGTTTTAATAGATCTTCAACTGATGCATCCTTCTTGGTTTTAAACGATTTTACATTGAATTCTAGAGTGTCCTTTTTAATGGTTATTGGGGCAGCAGATTTTATTACAACTTCATCAAGGGCATTGGAAACCTCCATTTCAATATTACCCAAATTAATGGACTCTTTATTTAAAGCTACTTTTTTAAAATAGGTTTGATAGCCTACATAAGAAATAAAAAGATTTACTTCAACATCTGCTGTTTTATCTTCTAATTGAAATTTTCCTTCTTTATCGGTTATGGTATACGAAATAACACTGCTATCCTTCACACGTTCAATATGAACTGTAGCGGACTCAAGCGGCAACTTTTCATCTGCAGATGAAATGCTTCCAAAAATTTTAAAATCTCCGGATTGGGAAAATGATGTTATAACACAAAAAAAGGTAAGAATCAGAAATGAATATTTCATGAATTTGATTGATGATGGTTGGGTTATTACTTTTCAGAAAACGAAAGTAATACGATAATCGTATGAATTTTCTTAAAAAAAAGATAAAGTTATGTTATTTTTTTCTCATGTATACGCTTACTGGAACACCGTGAAAATCAAAATGTTCGCGTAGTTTATTTTCTAGAAATCGCTTATAGGGATCGCGTACATATTGTGGTAAGTTACAAAAGAATGCAAACTGCGGTTGTGGTGTTGGCAATTGCATGATGTACTTTATTTTCACAAACTTACCTTTATAAGCTGGCGGCGGATAGCTTTCTATAATTGGCAGTAATACTTCGTTAAGCTTACTGGTTTTTATTTTTTTAGATCGGTTTTTATAAACCTCAACAGCTGTTTCAATAGCTTTAAAAATACGTTGCTTGTTCAATACGGAAATAAAGACAATAGGAACATCAATAAAAGGTTCAATTTGAGATTTAATGTACTTTTCAAATTCTTTTATGGTTTTATTGTCCTTTTCAACCAAATCCCACTTGTTGACCAATATTACGATACCTTTTCGATTGCGTTCGGCCAACCAGAATATGTTTTGCACTTGCCCATCAAAGCCTCTAGTTGCATCTAATACCAATAAACAAACATCACAATGCTCTATAGCACGAACACTTCGCATAACGGAATAGAATTCTAAATCCTCTTTTACTTTAGATTTTTTTCTAATCCCTGCCGTATCTACTAAATTAAATTCGAAACCAAAACGGTTGTATTTGGTATCAATAGCATCTCGGGTTGTTCCAGCAATATCAGTTACTATATAACGGTCTTCACCAATTAAGGCATTTATAAATGATGATTTTCCAGCATTTGGCCTTCCAACAACTGCAAAACGCGGTAGGTCTTCTTCTTCAACTTCTTCTTTTTCGGGCAAGGCTTCTACCAAAGCATCCAATAGGTCTCCTGTTCCACTACCATTAATACTCGCAATAGTATAATAATCTCCTAAACCTAAAGAATAAAATTCAACAGCATCTTCAGCACGCTTGGCATTATCAACCTTATTTACTGCCAAAAAAACAGGTTTCGTTATTTTTCGCAATAACCTGGCCACATCTTCATCCATTCCTGTCACACCTGTTTCTACATCTACCATAAAAATTATAGCATCGGCTTCATCAATAGCTATTTCAACTTGTTTATCGATTTCAGCTTCAAAAACATCATCGCTTCCAATTACATAGCCTCCAGTATCAATTAAAGAAAACTCCCTACCATTCCAATCACTCTTACCGTAATGGCGATCTCTGGTTACGCCACTCACGGCATCAACTATGGCTTCACGACGTTGAATTAAACGGTTGAAGAACGTTGATTTCCCAACATTAGGTCTTCCTACTATGGCTACAATATTGCTCATTACTTATAAAATTTGGTGCAAATATAATGATAAGCTTATGATTTCGTTATATTTTAGTGCGAACAAAAACCATAAAGTATTCAAAGTCAATTACACATTCCATCTAAATGTCCATTAACAAACAAGATATTGTATTACGCCCGCGATTTAAAAAGCTGCTAAATAAAAAAAACACATATTATTTAGAACAGTTTAAGATTGCGAAAACTAATCAGGAAAAATTTATTGTTTCAATAATTGATGATCATGTATTTCTTAAACTACCTAAAGACCAGCAACAGTTTTGGTCTCCACAATTACATTTGGAAATAAATGAAGATGGTGAAAAAACCGCCGTTTTACATGGCGTATTTGGTCCCAACCCAACAGTTTGGACTATGTTTATGTTTTTTCACTTTATTGTTGCTGGATTATTTATTGCTTTTGCCATTTGGGCTTACTCCAATTGGGCTTTAGGCAATTCTTACACCATTCAGCTTGGTGTTTTGTTTTTATTGGTAATTTTATGGTTTGTACTGTATTTTGCTGGACGAATAGGCAAGGATTCCAGTAAAGAAGAAATGCATGAATTATATAATTTTATGACCGAAATTATAGAAAAAAATCCAACTAATTAAAGTTGGACTTTTCACTTCTACTTAACTGAATATAAAACTTAACAAACTAATTCCTGTTTTCATATATGGTAACCGTCCCACTATCTTCATTTGAAACAATCAGTAAGTCTTTACCGTTTGGGCTATCTTTTGAAGGCACTGCCAACAAACCTTCTGGGGCTTCATCTCCTGGGTTTGACAAAATATTTAAGAATTGTGGAGCCGTAGGGTTTGATATATCATACACCAATACTTGATCTGTTCGTTCCAATCCTACAAACAATACATACTTATTACCTTTAATCTTTAAAACCTCTACTGCTTCCGGCTCAGCGCCTTTGTCATCACTTCTTCCATCATCATCATTAAATCTGTCTGGAGTTAGATTTAACGTCTGTTGCGATATATCATTCCCGCTATCATAAATCATTTGACCATTACCATTCCAAACTGTAAACGATCTACCTCCATAACTGTAAAGCTTATCATAGTCACCATCATTATCTGTATCACCTAACGTAGTTGTAATTTTTAAACGCCCCAAATTTTCATCTTCCTTTAAAAATTCAGCATCAGGAAATGCAATTGGGTCTAAAACAATGCTCTCGTCCTTAATTCGTTCTTCCTCACTAAACCCATCATAATCTCTTGAATCTCCCTCATTGGCTGTAATTAAATAATCTGTTCCATTTATTTTAAGATATTCAATAGCATCTGGCATGTAAACACCGTATACAGGCCAATTTGCCAATGCTTTTGCATCGTCTCTGTCGCTTACATCAATCTCGTTGCCTGGCATATCATAGTCTTTATAACCTAACGGGTAAATAGCTTCAATGGTTTTAGTTATTAAATTGACTTTAGCTACACCATTATTTTCCTGTAAGGTTACCCATGCATAATTGGAATTATCAGAAATTGCTACATACTCTGGCTCAATATCCATAGCAAAACTAGCATTAGGGCCAAACACTCTAAAACCGTTGCTTTCAAGATATTCCTGTTGCCCAGCAAAAGCATCAAACTCAAGAGTTGTGACACTTCCTGAAACAACTTCAATAACACTAATTGAACCGTTAGGGTCTACTGTGTAGTCATCATTTGGCTCTCCTTCGTTGGCAGACACGATAAATTGCCCGTTTGGAGAAAATGTAACCATATCTGGCAACGCACCAACCGAATAAGATGCTATTAATGTGCTAGTGTCTGTATCAAATAACATAATAGAACCTGGGTTTTGTTTAACACTAGCTTCTACAGCTACTGCTAATTTACCATTGTGCACCGCAACACTGTTAGGAGCACCTGATGCTATTGAAATAGCTGTCTCCTCAATAACATTATCTAAATTTGATAAATTGAAAACTGAAATTTGGCTTGATTCTACATTAACTACAAACAGTTTTTTGTTTTTCGCATCAAATGCTGAAATTTCTGATGCACCTTCACCCCCAACATAAATACTTGTTTTGTATTGAAAGTTTACATCAGAAGACCTGAATTGATTATCTTGATTGGCTTCAACCTCATGATCCTCAATTTTGGAACATGAGACAATAGTAATTAAAAAAGATAGGATTGATAGATTAATTAATTTTTTCATTGGATGGTTTTTAAATTCATCCAAATGTAGTCGCTGTATGTAAAGTTTATGTTATAAGAAAATCAAGTAATAATTAGGTATTGTTACTGATTGTAACCAAAACGTTTCAGCTGTTGCTGATTACTACGCCAATTTTTGTTAACTTTTACATATAATTCCAAATGTACCTGCTTACCAAAAAACTTTTCTAAATCTTTTCTAGCTTCCATACCTACACGTTTTAACGCTGAACCTTTATGACCAATAATAATGCCTTTTTGGGTTTCTCGTTCTACCATAATAACCGATCGCATTCTGATGATATTTTCTTCTTCAAAAAACTCTTCGGTATCAATTTCTACAGCGTAAGGTATTTCCTTTTTATAATGTAGCAAGATTTTCTCCCTTATGGTTTCGTTTACAAAAAACCGTTCCGGTTTGTCCGTCAATTGATCTTTAGGGTAAAACGGTGGCGATTCAGGTAGGAGTTCTATTATGCGATTAAACACTTCTTGAACCTGAAACCCTTCTAAAGCTGAAATTGGAAATATTTCGGCATTTGGTACCTTTTCTGACCATAAAGTAACATATGCCTCTAATTGCTCTTGGTTTGACTTGTCTATTTTATTTAAGAGCAATAGAACAGGTATGTTTGAGTGGGTTATTTTGTTAAAAAAAGCTTCGTCTTTTAATTCTTTCTCACCAATTTCAACCATATAAATCAATACATCAGCATCATCAAAAGCCGATTTTACAAAATCCATCATAGATTCCTGCAACTCGTAAGCTGGTTTTATTATACCTGGAGTATCAGACAAAATCATTTGAAAATCTTCTCCGTTTACAATACCCAGAATTCTATGGCGAGTGGTTTGCGCTTTTGATGTAATGATAGATAATTTCTCTCCAACAAAAGCATTCATTAACGTAGACTTACCAACATTGGGGTTTCCTATAATATTTACAAAACCTGCTTTATGCATTGAATACTATTTTTCACAAAGATAAGTTTAATAATACTAAACAAGCAATCTATGCAATAGATAAGATCTAAGGAGTTTAATATCTTTTTTAATAGTAAACTTTTTTGACGGTTTTTTTTAATAATTTAGTCCGATAATGCTGAATCAATAAAACGTATTCATTTGACACAGAAAATTCGTCTATTAATTTTATGTCCTGTATTAATTTTGACTTCAATTTATATTTTTGGTCAAAACCAATCTACAGAAATTGATAGTACTCAAATAGAGGCTTCCATGCCTTTTAGAAAAGGAAGATGGTTAACAGGATTAAGTGGTTCAATAGGATCAGGTTCTACAGTAAATAAAGCCACCGATATTAAAAGCATTAGCAATAACTATAATATTACAATTAGTTCTGGGAAATTTTTAATTGACAGATTAAATATAGGTTTAAATGCTTCTTTAGAACGCAATAATATTGAAGAAGAAGGTGTTGAAGAAATTACTTCTGAACTGTTTTTTTTAGGTCCTAAAGCCACATATTACCTTTCAAAAAACAAGATTGGTTCTGTGTTCTTTAGTCTCTCGCCCGGCTACACACGTTATAGGGATAAATTGGGTAATTTAATAAACGATGAATACATAGAAAGTGAAAGTACCGGAAGTGGATTTGGTTTACTCGCTACTTTTGGATTTTCATATGTCATTTTAGATCGTGTTACTTTCGATCTAGGCTTAAACTTTAACAATTATTGGCTAGATGTACAGCAAAAAAAGACTAATTCAGAAATTACCGATAATGTCACATTTGATTTAAGTAATATCTCATTCTCATTTGGATTTAAAATATTGATAGACAGTAATCCGCTATGATAAAGAAATTAGGATGCATATTAGTTTTACTGCTTTGTTTTAGCCTTAAAGGATTTGGACAAAATAAGGATGATGTTATTAAGTCTGATACTTTAATTAAGGCTAAAAAGTTTCAATTTGTAGCTATTCCCATTATATTTTATACCCCTGAGACTAATTTTGGATTTGGTGGAGGTGGCCAATTGTTTCTTTTAAAACAAAAGAACATTTATAATGATCGTGTCTCCAATATTTTTTTCGATGTTGTTTTAACATCCAACAAACAAATAATAGTTGATGTAATCCCACAAATATATTTTGGAAAAGGTGATTACTTTTTAGACATGAATTTTAAGTGGAAAATTTTTCCCAATTCATTTTGGGGTATTGGCAACAATACTCCTAATAGCAATTTAGAATCTTATGATATGACTTCAACGATTCTAAAAGTCAGTTTTTTAAAACGTTTACCACCTGCTTTAAATTTTGGGTTTGAATACATATACGAAAACTACGATGTCACCGAAGTTGAACCCGAAGGCCTCTTGAGTTCAGGCGATATAACTGGAAGTGATGGTGCTGTTATTAGTGGGTTTGGGGTGATTTTCAATTTAGATTCTAGAGACAATATAGGATCAGCCCTTTCAGGTCATCTCGTAAAAATTAACGCACAGTTTTCCAGTGAATTGTTTGGAGCCACGCAAACTTACAATAAGTTTATTGCAGACTTGAGAACTTACCGGTCTGTTGGAGAAAAGAGCATTGTAGCACTTCAGGTTTACTATGAAGGGAACTATGGCAACCCACCATTTCAAGGATTAGCTTGGTATGGTGGTGGCAATAGAGCCCGTGGGTATTATCAAGGTCGTTATATTGACAGAAGCCTTTATGTTGTTCAAGCTGAATACCGCTATCGTTTTAATCCGCGTTGGGCTTTAGCTGGATTTGGTTTATTTGGTAAAGTTGCTAACGAACAAAGAGAACTATTTAATTTTGACCGCTTAAAACCTAGTGCTGGTGGCGGAATTAGGTTTAAACTATTAAAAAATCAAGACACTTGGGTTAGATTAGATGCTGGTATTGGTATAGATGGCAGTCATGGTGTTTATTTTGGTATCAATGAGGCTTTTTAAAATTCGGGTATTTTCCATGCTCTTTTAATTTTTGGTAAGCCTGTCACCACATTTTCTTTTAATAACTTATCATTTAGAAAAGGAATAAATTTACTATAGTGAATAAAAAAAGGCTTGAATAGTATTCAAGCCTTTTGTGGAGACTAATCCAAAGTTTATTCCTTTTTTATCAATCAAAGTTTAGTGGAATAACGCATTTCAAAGATATTAATAAGACCTCCTTATCAAGGAGGTATGATTTAAACTACCTTGTTTTTGATGTAAACCGATTAAATAAAACAAAAAGCTATTAATCCTAAAAACTAATAGCTTTTTTAATTTTATAATTGGTTAAGAAAACTAATTGCTTTCTTGAGCGACCAATTGATTATTTCTATCATAAACACTGTAGCTTCCATCAGTCACTTCAACGTAGCCAACCATCATAACCCCTCCAGAGCCATTATTTGAATCTTCACTTGCAGATGTATACAATCCATTTAAATCTAGATAGGCTTCAAAAGTTCCCACTTTACCAAAGGTTAATCGCAATGGCACTGGTATTTCCTGTGCAGGATCAAAACCGTTAGTATCCCATAAATCAACCATTATGTTGTGCACACCATTTGATAATTCTCCAGTCCACAAGTTATTTGGGTTAGAAGGTTCATATAGGCTTTCTGGACAGTCTCCAGTAAAAGCATAAGCTTCAAACGTATCCAAATACACATCAAAATCCATATCGCATAAATGATCATCTAAATTATCATCATCCCACTCCAACAACATGGTAGCATCCTGATTAGTGTAATTTTGAATAGTAATATTCATTTGAAACGGTTGGTAAAAAGCGGCCGTAGTTCTTGAATCACCAATATTAATTACAGCATTTTCTGTATCCTCTATAATAAAATCTCTATTAATAGTTATAGTCGCGGATGCGGTCGTTTGATATGCGGGAATGTTGATATAACCTGTTGCTGGCAATGAAATGTCATTACCATCGGCAGTTCCACTTTCCTGAAATACGTATATACGTACCTGTTTATTGGTTGGTTTATCTAAAGTTGCTGTTAAAACAATCTCTTGATCACTCTCAACATCATTAAAAGAAAAACTACCTGTAGAGCTTGTAACTGTCAATGTAGGTTGGTTAGAATCAATATAGACATCTTCAACATCATTATTCTCACAAGACAGAACCGCCAGCGATAATAACGGCAACACTAATGCCTTGCACGTATTTTTAATATATTTTTTCATTGTCTTATTTGTATTAAAGTTTAACATATGTTGCCGTGTAGGTCACAAAGGTTGAATTTCCTGAAAAACCAATAGTGTATTCTAACGTAATATCTCCAGTTGTTGGATCTACTGTTCCCAAAACATCAGTTCCTTCCAATAGGTTGCCATAAATTCCAGCTAGATTTTGCTGTGGGATTACAATACTGCCACAAACTTCTTGAAAAATAAACCCTTCACGAACACCTCCATTTAAAACACCAACATCCCATGTTCCAGAAGTAGCTGTTAAATATTGACCCTCTTCTATCTCAACTAAAACTTCAGCAGGATGAAAATTACTTGTTCCTGAATCTGATGTTACGGTTAGAGCATACGTTCCTCCTAAATCTGAAGAGCAAGTAGCTTGTAAATAAATGGTAACCGTTCCTGTATTTCCAGAAGCAACTATATTATTGTTAGACGCTGACGAACCTCCAGTAATATTTAATACTACTGTTGCAGGGTTTGCTGGATCTAAAGCTCCAGAATGCACAACAATAGGAAGATTAGCAAACGTATTCCCTCCTTCAATGGTAACAGATCCTGAATTATCAACAAAATCAAATTCAACACCCTCTGTAGCTGTTGATGAAGAATCGAACTCAAACATGGCATTTACATCTTGATCTAAAGGAAAACCATTACCTCCCGTAATACTTAACGGAACTGTATAGGTATAATCATCGGCATTGTCATTAAGAAAATAACCTGTAACTTCAGCTGAAGGAAATGCCAAGACGTAAGGCCCTTCATTAAACACTTGTTCGTCATCATCTAGCACACAAGATGTTGCTGTTAATGATACTGCAAGCAATATTATTATATATTTAATTGTTTTCATGTTCTTATTTTTTTTTAATATTAGTGTCTATTGCATCCAAAACGTATGTCTATCAAAAGCTGCATTTGCTCCCTGACTAGGTACATTAGCAGAGTTTGAAGCCAATTCAGCTGTAGGATATAACAAATTTGAAGGGAAAACTGGAGATACTGCACCTGCAGGAATTGGAATATTTGAAGGGAACTCGGTTCTAACTCTATCCATCCATACTTCAAACCCAGAAATAAATCCTCCAGCTATCCATTTTTGAGTAATTATAGCTTCTATTTCATTTCCTAATCCATCAGCAGAATCCCAATTAATAATTGGATTAATACTATTAGACTCATAATCGTTTGCAGCACTAACAGGATTTGGTACGCCTAGTTCTTGGAATGACGCTGCTATACCTGATCTGTACAAATTACCTGGACTACCCGTAATGAGGCCTCTTTGAGCAGCTTCGGCTTGTAAAAACAACGCTTCTGACAATAGCATTAAAGGTGCATCTTGCGCACTAGAATTCAAGATTCCAGGACCAAGGTTAGATACTACATTTGAGTTGTATTGATTGTCATAAACATTCTGTGGCACACCTATATAATCACCGCTTATTGGTGTAAATAATCTAGCTACACGAGGATCATTATTATCTTTTAAAAAATTCACATAAGTATCACTTCCTCTTGTAGCCCCACCATTAGGTCCTGGAGATCCTCCACCAGCAGTAAATCCATGTACAAAATAAAATGGATTTTGTTTACCAGCTTCATCTATATATCCAGGATTTACATTTACAGACTGCTCAATAAACCCAACTCCATTATTCATGATTTCGTTGTATTCAGCTGACAAATCTTCGCCTGTATTAACTTGACGTAATAGCATTCTTAATTTAAGAGTGTTGGCAAATTTTTGCCAAGCTACCATATCACCTCCCAGAATAACATCTGTTGTTACAGCTCTAGTATTGGCATCAGCATTTGCTATCATATTAATGGCAACATTTAACTGCTCGTAAATGGCATCGTAAATTGCTTTATCATCATCATAAGCTGGCTGTGTATTTTCACCTCTTTGAAAAGCTTCGCTATAAATAACATCTCCATACATATCTACCAATGCAGCAAAATGATAAGCTTTCATTATTTTGGCTATAGCTTTATAATAATCATAACCGCCCTCTTCAAAATTTTCTATATAGTGGTAACTATACAAAGCCAGAGTATAAGTGTTGTTCCAAAGCGATTGATACGTATCATTGTTTATGATATAAGATTGTTCTGTTTGATACCATACGCGGTCTCCAGAATCTGAAATTACACCTGCATAAATTCCGCCTAATAAGTTGAATGAATTATTAGCGTTATTGGCATTGTACATCATATCTGCACTATATTTCTGTGCAGCTGGCAATGTAAGTTCTGGTGTGGATGATGGTGGATTGGTTGAACTATCATTCACATCCAAAAAATCGTCACTACATGACACCACAAAAATTAGCATCAAAAAAAGTAACATGTTGGTTTTAATATTTCTCATTTTCATAATTTTTTAAAAATTTACACTCATTCTAAATCCATATGTTCCTGTTGGTGGTGTTTGACCACTAGAACCTATACCACTAACACCTGTTCCTCCAGTATTAATAGAGAACTCTGGATCTGTATATCTGTTTTCTTTTGCTCGCCACATAACCAAATTATTGGCAACTAGTCCAAACGATAAATTCTCTATTGCAGTATTCTCCAAAAATTTTGAAGGCAGTGTGTAGTTTAAAGCTAATTCTCTAATTTTAATAGCAGAAGCATCAACTACATAATTCTCCTTAATGTTATTATATGAAGTTTGCCAGAAGTTTCTATTACCTCCCGAAGTTGTGATATTCTCGTTTGCAACATAAACTCCAGAACCTGGTGATGTTTCATACGATGAATTAGGAAACACAAATGGCTGTCTATTGGTAGAGGCACTATGAAGGGTTAAACCTGCAAATTCCAGCGACTCAACTACTGTATTATAGAAAACATGACCCGTTTTATAATCGGCAACAGCCGATAAAGACAAGTTTTTATATCTTATGTTGGTTGTTGCACCAATAATTAAATCTGGTACAGTAGATCCTAAGTTTATAAACTCATTCGTTACTAAAGGGTCTCCTGTATTTTCATCTATAACAACACGTCCTTCTGGATCTCTAACATAACCTGGCGCAAAAATTGCTGGATAAGATTCACCAACTTGAGCAAATAAAAACGCCGTATTTTGGAATCCTGTACCTACCTGTAGACGCTCTGCACCATCAGCTAATGAAATAACTTCAGATTTATTTGTTGTAACTGTTATACCTAAATCCCATTGAAAATCCTTGAATTTTAGTGGAACTAGGCCTAAATCAATTTCAATACCTTTATTCTGAATTTCTCCAACATTTGTTAAGTATGATGTAGCTCCTGAACCTGCTGAAGATTGTGAAAAGTTTATTTGATCTTCAGATTTCACAAAATAGTAATTAGCTCCTAACTTGATTCTTCTTTTTAACAATTCAATATTAAACCCTCCTTCAATAGATGTTGAAAATTCAGGACTTAAATTAGGATCTACAGCAACTGTAGTGGGTCTTAAACCAGTAGTACTCCCGAAAGGAAAGCCTCCAGGTACTTGAAAGTTTTCATTGATCTGCCCTATTCCAGCATCGTTACCAACCTTGGCATAACTGGCGTTAAACTTTAAATAATCTATAATACCACCTTTTAACCCATCAAAAGCATCGGTTGGAACAAAGGAAATACCCGCACTATAATAACCGTAAGAATTATTATCAACTGGTAATGTTGATGAAATATCCTGCCTATAAGAACCTGTTAAAAATAGGTAATCTCTAAACCCAAGTGTTAAATCACCAAAAAACGAGTATAGTCTTTTTTGCGTAGTTCCTTCCCCTCCGGTTAATTCACCTGTTCTTACATTAGTATTGTAAATTACATTGGTAAACAAATTATTTCCACCAATGTTTACTTGCTTACTCCTAAAGGTTTCCACGTGGTTACCTAAAATTAAACGTGCACTAAAATCGTCACTAATTTGTTTATCAAAATTCACCAAAAGGTCAGAATTCAATCTAAAGTTTTCGCTCATACCATCCTGTACTGCATTAACTTCATTGGCTGGTCTTGTGTAGGTAAGTGTTGGATCGTATTGCCAAGCTTCCTGTGTGTTTTTAAAACTACTATTAAACCATGTTCCACCTAAAGTATAGGACGCTGAAATCCAATCATTGAATTCATAATCCAATCTTGCAATACCCTGTAACCTGTTAGATCTTGAAGTGTTTCTATTTTGATCTATTACCTGATATGGGTTTTTAAAGTAAGCGTTAAAATACGTGTCTGGAGTTGAAAACTTATCGGTTCTCCAGTTTCTATAATCTGAAATTGGAATATGACCTGGCGTATTTAAAAGGATTCTGTAATAGCTACCATCATTTGGACTTGCTCCTGCTACATCTGTTTTATCTTGAAAGAACGATACAGATGTTGATGTTTCCAACTTCCCACTTTTGCGTGTTGAATTAAACCTAAAATTATCTCTAACATACTTGTCTCCAGGGGTCACGCCAGTTCTATCAACCCTTTGAGCGGAGAAAAAATATGACGAGTTATCACCTGCACCACTCAACGATATATCGTTTTGCAGAGTTACACCTGTTACAAAAAAGTCTTTTTTGTTGTCCTTAATTGGCGCATAGGGCAATACTTGATAGGTGCCATCTGAAAGAATAGGACCAACCCTTCTTGGAAGACCGTCATATCGTGGGCCCCAACTTTCATTTTCTATAGGGTCATATTCAAAATTTTGAGTAGAACCACTTCCAAAAAGTGTTTGGGTTTCTGGGAAATATTTAACGTTTTCGAATGTAGCTACCGAATTGAAGCTAATGCTTATCTTTTCGTCTTTCTCCCCTCTTTTTGTTGTAACAATTATAGCTCCATTTGCTCCTTTTGAACCATATAAAGATGCTGAAGACGCCCCTTTAAGTATATTTATGGATTCAATATCATTAGGATTTAAATTGTTTAGTGCTCCTTGTGATTGAGGCACACCATCAACAACTATTAAAGCTCCATTATTACCTGTTAAAGAACTGTAACCCCTCAACACAATAGTAGATGATGGGTTTACACCATTATCACTAGTGTTAATATTAAGTCCCGAAGATTTACCTGAAAGCGAGGAAGCCACATCTACAGGTGCTGCCTGTACTAAAGTTTTACTCTTAAGTTCTGTTGTGGCATAGGCCAATTGTTTGGGCTTTCGTTTAATACCTAAAGCGGTAATAACAACCTCATCTATGGCTGTTACATCTGGCTCTAGTGAAACACTTATTGTATTACTGGAACCCACAGTCTGTTCAATTGTTTTATAACCTAGAAATGAAAATGATATAACATCATTTTCGTTGACAGAAAGACTAAATTTTCCATCAAAATCTGATTGGGTGCCATTTGTTGTTCCTTTAACTAAAATATTCACCCCAGGAAGTGGTAAACCCGACTCGTCAGACACCACACCTGTTATTGATTTTTCTTGTCCGTATGAACAAATTGAAAAAAATACGAATAAGAAAAAAAGCTTGTAACCTTGATTCATTGATATTATTTTTATGTTAATAATATGCTAATCTACTTGGTAACATGCTGCCCTATTTTACTCTTGATGTATCTAACTTATATTTTGATGTGAATAACTGTTTTTCATGGAAAAGTTCAAATTACTTTCAAATAAGTGTTATATCCATTAATTTTTAAGCTATAATCTCATAAAATTCCTAATAGCGACTTTCTAATTTATTTTTCATATTTATTCATTGCCTTGATTTTTGAATTGTACAACTTATATTTTGCTGTTAACGACTTATAATTTGATTTAAGTTGTGTTAAAGACCCCTACGCAATAAATTTAAATATGTAATTTGCATTAAAAAGCAAAAAAGTAATAACAAGAAAGTTGCCACTAATGACAGTAAAAACTATTATTATAGATGATGAACCTTTGGCTAGACAACGCATCAAAATATTATTGAATGACGTTCCTGAAATAGAGGTTATTGATGAATGTTCGACTGGAAAAAAAGCCATAAAGAGTATTGACACTCTGAACCCTGATTTAATTTTCTTGGATATTCAATTAAAGGATATGACTGGTTTTAATATTCTTGAAAAAATCAATCCAGAAAGCAAGCCCATGGTTATTTTCATTACAGCCTATAATGATTATGCTCTTAAAGCTTTTGATGTGTTTGCTTTTGATTATTTACAAAAACCCTTTAAGGATGATAGGTTTTATAAATCGACACAAAAAGCCATTGAGCAACTTAATCAACAACATAACTCATCGTTTGAAGAACGCGTTGAAGATTTACTAAAATATATAAACTCGAATGACAAAAACTCACTTAACAATTCTAAACGCATACCTATTAAATTAGGTAATCGAGTACTTTTTATTGAAAATGACAATATTAAATATATAATAGCTTCTGGGTATTATGCAGAAATTCATACTGATGAAAGAAAACACTTATTAAGAGAATCATTAAATAACTTAATAAACGATTTACAACCTGAAAAGTTTATAAGAATTCACCGTTCTACAATTATAAATTTAGATTATGTTAAAGAGCTTATTCATTCTAACTATGGTGAAATAGACGTAAAAATGACCGATAATAAATTATTTCGGATAAGTAGAAGCTATAAAAAGGATTTTATAAAAGCAATAGGTTTAAAATGATTAGGGAAATAGATAAAAAATTAATCCGTATACTTTTAAGTTTTTATTCAGTATACTTTTTAATCAATATCCTTCAAAGAGTATATTTAAAATCTAACGGATATGGTTTTAGACATATTAGCTGGAGCCAATTGCTTGTTGAAAACACGGCTATTGAGATAATTAATACCATTCCTCTTATGCTTTTAATCATTTATTTTTCAAGATGGATGATTAAACAAAACTTCAACTTATTCAATCTTATTATAATTCATGCTTTAGTTTCAGTAGTAACAGGAATACTATTTTCATTTTTTTATGTCTTTATACAATTTTTGGCCGGAAACATATCTTACGAATTAACTTTAAACAGTCTTTTTACAAGTTCAGTAAGATATTTAAACACTCATTTTCTTATATACTTCACCAGTGTATTCATTATCAATACTTATTTCTATTTAGAAAAAAGTTTAAATGTTGAAATCCAAAAAATCAATATAGAAAAGCAGCTTGCCCAAGTAAAGGTTAACATTTTAAAGTATCAACTTCATCCTCATTTTTTCTTTAATACCCTTAACAGTATATCTAGCTTAATTGACATTGACACAAAACTAGCCCAAAATACATTGGCCGATTTTAGTGATTTTTTAAGAGACATATTATTTCTTAAAGATTCTAATTTATTGCCCATTTCAGTTGAAATGAAAGTACTTAAACGCTATATTGATATAATGGGCATTCGGTTTTCAGACCATTTAAATGTTTCTATAAATTTGGAGGATGATTTAGATGATGTTTTAATTCCAAGTTTAATTTTGCAACCTATAATAGAAAATGGCATCAAACATGGCTACTCTTACGACGCAACCGATTTAAAAATTGACATTGATATTTTCAAGAAGGACTCCAAACTTTGCATTGAAGTAATTAATAACGGAGAACCCTTATCTGAGAATTACAAATACGGAACTGGATTAAAAAACACTATTGAAAGGCTAAAAACTTTATACGGAGACGACTATACTTTTTCCATTGAAAACAGAAAAAACGGTACAGGAGTAAAAACCAAAATAATAATTCCTTTTTCTCAAGAACAAGTTTAATAATTATATAACAGACTTGTACCTAGTACATAAAAAAGAGCAACCATTTTGGTTGCTCTTTTTTTAGTAGCGGGAACTGGACTCGAACCAGTGACCTTCGGGTTATGAGTTTGAACCCTAAAAACCTAAAATACTGTTTTACAGTATTTTATTTCCTGCTATTTTTCAAAATCGTATGCACTTTTGTATGCAAAACGTATGCAGTTTGATGTTGTGGTTAAACATTAAATGTTAATCAAATTTACGATACTTTGAGGCATGTAGCCAAGATTAATTCCAAATATTTTTCAATCAACACATTATAAACAACTTAAATGAAGTTTTAAATGTAGATTGATATAGATATCGAAAAAGACAGTTCAATGATAAACTCAATCCAGAATTTGTAAAAACTTGAGTGAAAAAAGCATTCTAAAAACACCTCTCTAAAACCTCATAAGGCGCTATTTTTTTTTATTTTTTAGGAACAATTATAAGGATCAATCCAATTATAAGGTATTCTTTTGCAAAAGTATCACGCAATAAATAAATCTAGGCTTTTAGAATATCGGATATCTAATTTGAATAAATATTTCTTTTTAATATTTAGAAACTACTTGAATAAAATCTTTAGTATTGTAATAAGATGCTATTAAGTCACTTGATTTTAACTTTTCAACAAGTTTTGTATTCTCACTCGATGATTTTATTCTAGGTCTCTTTCTAGTAACCACCATTTTATTATATGGATATGATAATAAGCCGATCAGAGTTTTCATTTCACCTTTATTCAAATCTTCAAAATACTTATTCAATAAAATAATTTTTGACTCATTTTTCTTACCATTCACAAAGAGACTATTAAGTAACCTATAACTTAAAACAACTTTCCTTGAAGCAGATAAAACCTCACACAATAAAGCTGACAAATCTTTATTACCAACAATAAGGTTTTCACTTATTAAAGGCACTAAGCTAGCTAAATCATCCTTATTCGTTTTATTATTTTTTATCAACTGAATAAAATCTTCCGATTCAAAATTATATTCTGAAACAGTCGTCAAAAACTCATTAATAAACTTTTCAATAAGATTGATATGCTTATGAGGAAAATGAAGTTTCAGTAAGTCATAATTCGAGGTGGTCAAATTCAAAAACCTATCTTCAATCATAAAACCAACCTTATTACTAGACAAGTTTTCAAACCCCAAAGAATTATACCTATAGGGAATAGATTTTATTATTTTTGGAAAAGCTTCATCAGAAATCTCATCAGTCAATAATAACATTTTTGAAATAGTCTTAATATAGTCGCTATCTCTATCTTCAACATCACTAAGCTTGCTTTTAGAAAGTTCCTCGACCACTTCTTCTTCATTTAAATAACCAACTAAAACCTCATCAAATCCCTCACCTATTCCATCTTCTTCTTTAACACCAATAGAATCATAATATTCAAATACATTGTTCCAACTATTGGCAATCTTAATCTCCTCGACAAGATATTCTTTGATATTCAAATCAACAACTTCATTCAAGTTTTCAACGTAAAGATTAGACTTATCTATTAATTTAATTCTTGAATCTTCATCAATATTAGAATTATTAAGAAGTTTTAAATAAGATCTTTTATCTTCATCAAAAACATCTAAATCAAAAACAACATTCTCAACGTAAATATTAATATTCTCTTCCACATAATTAATTAACCCTGTTAATTTAGAGTTTAAAACATTTTTATAGCTAGGTACAATTTCAGCCTCACTAAAAACATCAGAAGCTTTTGCCGATAATAGGATTTTAATATTATTAGAGTTTAACTCATACTGATTTTCATTATATACATAATCAAAAACAACCTCATTTTCATTAGTTGGACTAGTTAGATGTTTCAACTTTAATTTCAATTTTTTGATTAGCTTATTTATTTTATGATTATCTGCATTACATCCGATAGTATTTAAAAAGTCTTCTTTATTAGAAATAAAATTTTTCAATTTGTCATTGTAATCCCAATAACCTGAAACATCAATATTGTTAATTATCAATATTAGATACTTTTCTTTTTTTTCATTTGTAAAGTCTTTATTTGATTCCACATAATCCCAAAGCTTGTACCATTTTTCATTTAACACTCTTATAAACCCTGAAACCTGTTTGCCATTAGTAACATAATTATCAATAAAACCATTTTCAGGATTACCTTTAACCTTCTTTATAAATAAATCTAACTTACCCGAATAAAGGTTTTGATTTAATAATAAAAAATCCAAAAGAAAATGATTTAATATTGCATCAGAGTTAAAGTATCTATCCTTTATTTTCTTTATCAGTTTATCAACTTTATTTAATTTGAAATTATAGTCATTGGGTATACCACTGATTATACTTTGAAGAAAATCATAATCTTGTTTCGTTAGGCTTACTTCGTGAAAATATGATAAATAGTCAGAATATTGCTCATTAATATACCCCTCACTTATAAGGTACACGATTAACTTGTCCTCTAAATACCGTCCAAAAACATCCTCTTTACTACTCTTTTCAACAATCTGGCTTAAAGTCAACTGTCTAATTCTTTCTTTTTCTCTTTTAAAATTTTCAATTTCTCTTGAATGCGCATCAAGCTTTTCTTTATTTAAATTTTCTAAACGCTCACTAAATGTTAAGTCTGGATTAACTTTCTTTTCAATGTCAGCAAATCCTAAATTCGACACTTGAACTCTACGATAAGAATTGGCTTGCCTTACATTATTATAGTTATCGTAGGTATAATACCTAAAGCCATCTATCTCTTTTAACTTATCAAATATGCTTTTAGAAACTAAATCTTTAGCCCCATAAATTGCTCCCTCAATTTCTATTAATAAAGCTGTTGGTATATTTTGAAAAATTGCATTAACATAAATCGCCCTTAATTCAGCTTCACTTTTAATCTGCTCTTTTTTTATTACTTCAATTTTCAATCTTTCTGCTTCAATCAACTCATCAAACTCAACTTCTCTATTCTTCACAAGCTGTTCTCTCCTGTTTATAATCTTATAAAGCTCTCCTTCATTGTTATTTAATAATGAAAAATCCTTTGGGTAAAGGTTTTTATAAATTACCATTGCAAATAGCCTATCCTGCATCAAGCTGTTACTCAAATTATCTCTGTAAATCAAATATTCATTCCAAATATTCTTTAGTAACCTCATATCATTCACAAAAAACGAAACCTCATCTATAAAATCTTCTTCGGGTTTTTTATCTGAATCTAAATTGTTTAATTTCTCGATTAACTTTTCATTCGCATTAGAGGGATTTATTATTGGTATGACTGGGATAATAAAATCAAAAAACTTTGTTCTATGTTTATAATCTTCAAAAAGGTCATCACGTACTGCATATACAAAGACAACTCTTTTACCAACTTGTTCAGAGCTGTTCAACAATAAATTAATCTCTCTTAATTTGCTAAATATCTCTGTGTTTTCAAACCTATCCAAATCCTCTATTACAATAACATTAAACGGAGTTTTCTCAAAAAAATAAATTATTTCATCAATATTTTTATTAATGATTGATTGGTCAATATTATCGTTAAGTTCAAAGTCCCCACTCTGAACATTGAGTTTATTTAACTTACTATTATTCAAAACTCTAATTATTTTTCCAGCAAACAAGCCTAGACCAAGTAAAATAAGTAACAATGCTACATACTGAAAATATATAAACTCCCAGTTTTCAGGAATGATTTTAAGCACTAAACTTTCCTTGAATAATATAAAATAAGAGATAATCCATAATACAACAGAAAATGATATTACTCCTATTCTCCACTTACTCAAACTCTTAATCCTTCTAAATCTTGAATCAGGAATTCTGTTATGCTTTACGTGATAAAAAAGTTGTTGCAAAATACTTAACTCCAACAATCTTTCTAAATCATCAATCTCATCACTTTCCCCATTAGTCTCAACTGGTTTAAAAGCAGCTAATGAAATGTTTAAATAATGATATTTAGGTGGAGGATTTAGTTTTTGAAAAGTTTTTACAATACTACTTTTACCTGAACCATAAACTCCTGTTAAAGCAATATTCTTTATTTCTTCATCTTCTAGCGCAACTTTAAGAGCATTATTGTAAACAGAAATGTCTTCTTCACTCAAAACAGTTGGTGATAAAGAATCATAATCATTTGTTTCTTTCTCAACTTTTTCTTTTAGAAAACTACTCTTTAAAACTTTTTTTAGTTCTTTAAAAAATGATTTGATATTTTGGAGGTTGATTTTGTAATTTTTTAGCATTTGGCATATAATTTTACAATCTATTTTACTTTTTTTTAATTATTTATCATAAAAACACAAATGATATATTACTCTAAAAAAACATTCAGATTCTACATCTTGTCATTTATAAAATTTTTTACAGATTTGACTGAAAATACGTAAAATAAGATTAAATTTTACTTTCTATCTACTTATTCAATTTCCTCAAATTTTGTGAAAATATATACTTCTAACTATAAATCTTACGGTTTCCACTATGCTGCTAAATATTAATCAAACCCTTATTTAATTATTTAAAACAGACCGAAACTGATAAAAAAATCGTTCTATTAATCGTAAATCTTCAGTGATGATTTCGGCTGAACCTTTCATTTCCTGTTTGAAGTCAATTTCCTTGTTATAGGATGTGACCAATTTTTGGGGAAGCTCAACATCTATATAATAAAATCCTTCGGAGTCAGCAATAAGCGATATATTTTTAACCCTTCCATTGAGGACTCCGAATTCAGTATCAGGGTAATTTTCAAGTTTGATATTGACTTGTTGGCCAACTTTAATCTTTCCAGAATTTTGAACTGGTGTTTTTAATTTGGCTACATAAAATTCATTATCACTTGGAATAATCGTAAACACCAAATCTCCTTGATTAACAGTTTGGTTAATGCTCCAATAATTTAAAAAAGACACTTTGCCTTGTATTTCAGATTGTAGTACATAAAGATATTCCCAATCCTTAATAGCTTTTTTTAATTGATTGAACGATTGTATGACATTTTTGAGCAAGGTCATTTCTTCTTTGACCTGATTAATTTCAGTACCTTTTGAAGTTTTATGGGCATTACTAATGGCTTCACGAATTTGCGACATAGAGGACTCATAGTTTTTAAAATTTCGCTCTGCTTGGGCATATTCCAATTGTTTACTTTCAAAATCTTGTGCTGAAATGATTCCCTTTTCAAATAAAGACCTATTCCTCTCTAAATCCTTTTTTTTAAACTCTAGCTCTGTTCTGTTGATTTCCTTTTGCGATTGTAAACTCCGAAGCCTGTTGTTCAATTCGGAAACAGAATAACTATTAGCAATAGCCTCGTTAGCAAATGGTTGTAATTGTTTATTCAATTGATATTGAATATAACTATTTTCAAACAATGCATATTGTGATTCAATATCACCTAAAAACAAAAAGGGAATACTATCAATAGGGAAACTAAAATTTCTTGTATCGACCTTAATGGTGTCAATTATGGATTTTAATTTAAAAACGTCTTGATAAGTGGCTGTATTCTCTATAATGGCCAATGGTTGTTTGTGATTTACCAATTCGTTTTCTTCCACTAAAATAGCATCAAACTTACCCGTAATTTTTGCATATTCTTTTTGTGGTGGCACTTGGGTTGTTACCGTTGCTTCAGAAACAATTATGTCTGGATATTTTACAAACCATGAAATGAGAAGCAATAGCACTATTAGTGAAAGAAATAGTACATTACCCCAACGTATCATCCAATGTGGCACTTTGGTCAGGATTTCCTGTACTTCATCGCTTCTTAATTCTATGTTGTCTAAAGTTTTGTTTTCTGGCATTAGAACATCTGTTTTTCAGACATCTTCCCTAAAGAAGAATTAATCTATATTAATTTTAACTCCCTAACTCTAATTGGTTTTTAACCAAGTTGTAATAATCGCCTTTTTGTTTTATCAACTCATTATGGTTTCCAACTTCCACAATGTTACCTTTGTCTAAAACCACAATTTGGTGTGCATTTTTTACTGTACTTAACCTATGGGCAATGACCACAACGGTCTTGTTTTCAAAAAAGGTATCGAGTTTTTCCATAATGACTTTTTCATTGTTAGCATCCAATGCTGAAGTAGCTTCATCAAAAAACAAAAAGTTAGGGTTTTTATACACAGCCCTTGCAATTAATAAGCGTTGTTTTTGCCCTGTACTTAAACCAACGCCTTCCATGCCTATTTTGGTATTATAAGATAATGGTAAGGTTTCTATGAACTCTTTGATATTGGCTACATCTACAGCATGAGCCAATTTTTGTTTATCAACATAGTCTTCACCTACAGCAATGTTGTTGGCAATAGAATCATTAAAAATATAACCTTCTTGCATGACTACACCACATTCATCCCTCCATGTTTTTTGGGAAATGTTTTTAAGGTCAAAATTACCCAATTTGATGTTTCCTTCAATTGGGTTATAAAACTTTAATAAGAGCTTCATTAATGTTGTTTTACCACTACCACTGACACCAACAATAGCGGTTACTTTATTTGCAGGTATGGTTACGTCTAACTCCTGAAGAACTATTTGGTCTGAACCTATATAGCGAAAAGACAAATTAGAAACTGAAATATCAGCTTCCTCATCAATATCATTTGCAAAATCAATATCTGTTGGTTCTTCATCTTCCTTGCTATGGATTTCGGACAAACGATCCAAGGATATTTTGGCATCCTGAACTTCACGAATAAAATTGATAAGCTGTGAAATGGGTGAATTCAATTGCCCTACAATATAGCTTATTGCCAACATCATACCCAAGGTAATGTCTCCATCTATAACCAATTTGGCCGAAAGGAATGTTATTAATATATTTTTAAGTTCATTGATAAAACCAGAACCAACACTTTGGTATTGCTCTAATGCCAGTCCTTCAATGGAGACTTTAAACAATCGTGCCTGAACAAATTCCCAACCCCAACGTTTTTGTTTTTCGGCATTGTGCAATTTTATTTCCTGCATGCCATTAATAAGCTCAATCACCTTACTTTGCTCTTGACTTACCTGTGAAAAACGCTTATAATCTAAATCTTTACGTTTTTTTAGAAATACGGTTATCCACACAAAATAGAAGATACTTCCCAATACAAAAACACCAAATATCTTTATGTTGTAATAGGCTAGTACCAAACTAAATACAATTAAGTTGACCATAGAAAAAAGAACGTTCAAAGAAGAAGTAGTTAAAATTCGCTCTATACGTTTATGGTCATTAATACGCTGGAGGATATCGCCAGTCATTCTGGTGTCAAAAAATGCAATGGGTAAGTTCATAAGCTTAATAAAAAAGTCTGACACCAAAGAAATGTTAATGCGTGTGCTTAAATGCAACAATATCCAACTACGTATAACTTCAATAGAGGTTCTGCCTATAAACAGCGCCAACTGTGCAAAAAGGATAAGATAAATAAAATGAACATCTTGATTTTTAATACCAACATCAACCACACTTTGGGTTAAAAATGGAAAAATAAGTTGCAGTAAACTGGCAGCTATAAGCCCAATGACCAATTGCCATAAAAACCGTTTATACTTAAAAAGATATTTACTTAAAAACGAAAAGCCTAACCTTTGGGTCTCGGTATCAAATACTATATTATAAAGTTTAGGTGTTGGTTCGATTAACAATACAATACCTTCTTGAGTTTGCTCATTGGCATTATTACCGATCCAATGTTTTAGAAATTCTTCTTTATTATAGTTTATTAACCCGTGTGCAGGATCTGATATATAGTAAAGTCCTTTTTTAACTTTATATAGAACTGCGAAATGGTTTTTATTCCAATGTATTATGCTCGGTAAAGGAATATCAGGAATTTTTACTAAATCAATTTTAACTCCTAAAGTTCTAAAACCCATTTTTTCTGCAGCATCACTTAAGTTCAGCAAATTACTACCTTCTCTAGTTGTTTCGGTTAATTTCCTGATTTGTTGTAACGAAATAACCTTATTATAATATTTAGCTATAATCTTAAGACAAGTAGGACCGCAATCTTTGTTGTCTGGTTGAATATAATGTGGAAAATTTTTCAATAGTTAAATAGGGTGTTTTTTATCAGTTCAAATTGAATAAATATTGATTTTTTATAATTGAGTAAAGTCAAAAAATCAAAATGTAAACAACGCGGTCAACAAAACCTGTGATGGTCTAATAACATAAAGGCTTTGTAAATTATAATATTCATTATTTTGAGTGTTTACATAATTTCTTGTGTTTAAAATATTATTCCAAGAGAGACTTATATCTATCGGGTGTTTTTCAAATGAGTATTGATATTTTATATTCATAATAACTGCATTCTGGCTATTTTGAAGATTATTGTAATAATGCTCTATAGCACCATTTAAATATTGTTTTTTATCTAAATAAAAAAATGCATTCACAGAATTGACCCAGTTTTCCACCCTATTAAAACTAAAATCTTGCGACTTAAGTTGAGAAGTATTGAACGTAGAATTTACTTTTATACCAAACCACTTTTCAGCATCAATATCTGCTTTAAACTCATACAATTGCCCGTAGGTTTTATATCGATCAAAAGCATTATTTACAATTTGGTCTTGTTCTACTAAATAAAAACTTCCGCCCCCGCTTAATGTAGTTTTCCAACTGTCTAAATACTTACTGAAATTAAATGAAATATTTTTCTGGATTTGATTATTGTTTTGTTCAATACTTTTAATGGCTAAACCACCTTCTGGAGACACTTGATAGTCAAAAATTAAATTATTTTTGTTTTTTATTATAGAAAAATTAAGTGAGCCAAATACTGCTTTTAAAGCATTTCTGTATCTAAGTCCAGTAGAAGCATTATATTGTGTTTGCCTGCTTAATATTGGATCATATCGCACTAAACTTCTATAATTTTTTAATATAAAACCGTTATGAAGATTTTCTGCTTCGCCAAACGAATTAGATATTTGACCTGATAATCGTACTTCCCAAAAAGGAGTAAGCTTTTTTGACACAAAAATACGGGGTTCAAAGGTCAGAGGTTTAGAAGAAATACTATATTCAGGTAATTTAAAGCTTCTAACAAACAAAGGAGTTTGTAATGTAATTTGCCAGATTTTATCTTTATACTCAAGCTTATTTGAAATGAAAAAGGTAGTACTTTTTAAAGAATAATTGTTACTGGTATTGGGAAATGTATTCGTTATTGTTGTAATTATTTCAGATTCAAACTGTTCTTTTCTAAAAGAAAGACCAACTGTTGGCGCAAGTGTAAACTTTCCTAGCTTTTTAGCTAACCCAACTGTATTATCAGTATAAAAAGCTCGGTATTCTAAATATTGATGTATTTGATCATAACTCTCACCATTGTTAAAGAAATCAACGAAAGTTCCAGGTGCTACTATTAGTTCTTGATTAGTACTTACATAACCTGTTTTCGAATTGAATTCGATTAATTGTTTCCCAATCGGCATTAAAATATGAAAATGATTTTTTAAGTTCCAATAGGGACTTGAAAGTTGTTGAGAAATCTCAGATGCGTTGTTATTTATTAAACCTTGACTACTATCCCAATATGATTGGGATGAAAGTTCATTTTTAAAATAATTTTTGCTCGTGTTCTTCTCTAATGTAATTTTAGAATCCAAGGAATGTAAATAATATTTATTATTTATACTTTCTAAATAATTTAGGCTATCTGAAGAACTTATATAGGTACTTTTTTGCGAGCCCATTTCCAAACGACTTCCATTGAGATAAGATAAATTAATTTTTAAATCCATTTCTTTTTTTAATCTTTCCAAATGGTTTATCGTACCGTAATGATCACTATTATCCAACCATCGTTCTGGAGTAAAAGGCGGTTTTTGTAATTGTTGCACTTCCAAAAGGCCTTTCTTTGAAGTGTTGAATTCAGGAAGCAGAGATTGTGATGAAGAAAAACTCTTAAAATTAGAAGCCAAATCTTCACCTGTATTATTGTACTGATAACTTACTAAAGTTTGTCGCTTTTTAGAAAGCAACAACGGAGTAATGGTTGTTTTAATTAAACCTGGCGAGAAACCTGCACCTAATTCAGCTTTACCACTTAAGCTCACATTATTTTTTAATTTTATATTGATGGAAGTGCGATCTGACCCCACCAAACTATCTAAAACTTTAATTGGTTGATGGTTCTCCAATACTTCTACACGTGCAACATCATCAGCAGAAATACTTTCATTAGCCAATTTATATTTTCCTTCCATTAAGTCTAGACCTTCAATGTAGTATTTTTCTATAGGCTCACCCATATATGTAATTTGTCCGGATGGAAGCACATTCATTCCAGGCATTTTTTCAATTACATCTGCAATTGTACGATCGCTTTTATTTTTAAAAGCGGATACAGCGTATGCAAGTGTATCACCTCGCTGTCTTATTGGATCTGTTTTTAAAATTACCTCCCTTAATTCTTCTACAGATTCTTGTAATATAATGTCAAAATGGGTTTTCTGTGCTTCAAGTATATTTTTCCATGTCATAAACCCAAGAGACTGTATCTCCATCTCCAACCCCTTTACAACAGAGTCTATTTGAATTGAAAAACCTCCTAATTCATCAGTGACTGTATAAGCAATAATTACTTGAGTGTTTGTTTTTTTTATTATTACTGTGGCACTTTCCACAGGGTTGTCGGAACTATCTTTTACAGTGCCTGATAGTTGTGTTTGAGAATTGCCAACAAAACCTAATATTCCCAAGATAATAAACAGCCATAATTTCATAGGTTATTCTCTTTCAAGGGGGTTATTTTCTTTTTCTAATATTTCGGCAAAAGATTCTATATACTTTTTATGTACCTCTGGTGAAATAGTTAGATTAGGGTTTTTTTGATAACTAAAAGGGTCTCTCCTATAACGTAGTTCCGTTTCAAGAAATGTTTTTCTGTCTGTATGAATATAGTATTTCAGATTAGTTTTGAATGCTGGTTTTGGATCTAACTTTTCAAAGCCAATTAATTCAAAATGATAGTGATTTTGAGTATCATACAATTCAATTATCAACCCAGGCAGACCGCTGAACTTGTATGGACCATCCGACACTGGTACTTCTGGTGTAAACCAACCAACATAGTCTCTACCTGAAAAAATTGTTGTGGCTTTCTGTGCCTTATAACCATTTAAAGTTTTAGTTTCTCCTGTTAATTTCCAAGAGCACAAACTTTTAGGCTGTTCATAATAAAAAAAATCTTCTTTGATTTGACGGGTATAGTATATGAAATCTCTTTTGTAATCTTTTAACACTATATAGTGTAAATCGGTAACGGCATTTATAGATGTGTGTCCAGAATTACCACGCACTGATGGCTTATTATCCAAAGATTTGGATCGGCTGGAAAAAGCCGAAATATTTTCACCTATTAGCAAGACCATTACCTCACTTTTTGGAAATGAAGTTGCAGTAGAATCCAAAATATAAGTAAGTTTGTAAGTTGCCTTATATTGGAAATTATCTTTCAAGTTTTGGGCACAAAGACTTATTGAAATAAAAGTAAAAAACCAAAAAAAAGTATTTTTCATAAAATAATAGATTTTTGTGACTATAATTCAAGTCCTCTGTGTACACAAAGGACTTGTCAAAACTAAAAATAGGCTTAATAATTATTGAATTTCACCACTGCATGTTGCTCCTAGCCCACCACAATCAGGTCCCGCTTGATTTAATGCATCATTGATGTCGTTGGCTTGAACAGTAAAAGTTAATTCTTCCCAAGGCCCACCAACAAATCCACAAAAACATGTAAAATTCATCCTTTTGCCTCCGGCAACAGCTTTCATTTGTTTTCTGTCAAGCTCTTGTACAGAACCTGACTTTAAAAATGTTTGTAACATAGTTTAAAAATTTAAAGTTAATAATAATTTACGTGAGTTTTAAAGACATCACGACATGTCCATTCTAGCTAAAATATTTTCTATCCAATAAATGAAGTAAATCATTTAGACTATAATCATTAGGCAATTCATATCCATTAATATAAATTGCAGGTGTATGCATTATATTCTCCTCATAACACCATTGATACATGGCTTTAATTTTTTTGTTTTGTTGGTTAATTTCTCCATTCACTGGGTATAATTGAGAAAAAAGCAAATAGTCTTTTTTAATAGGTAAATACCAATCATCTAAAGCTTTTTTTGTTTTTTGCAAATCACCTTGACTTTCAATAGCCAACAAATGCCTTACTGGTTTAGACCGTATATCATTTTCTTTTCCCGAAGCAGTGAATATAATTTGCAAATCAATGATTCCTTTTTTCAATAGCTTTTCTAATATTGGATGTGCTTGCGCACAAGGTTCACAATATGGATTACAAACTTTTAAAACATGGTATTTGGGTTTATCACTTTTAAAAAAAATCCCAAGACCTTTTGGGCTATTCTTTATTTTAGATGACTCGGTCAATAAGGTTTCAAAAACAGTTATTTTATTCTTTATTCTAGCTAAACTTCTTTTATATATTGTAGTTCTTTTTTTCTCTAATATTAAAGGCTTTATCAGATAGCTTGCAAAAGCAAAAAACAAAAATAATGTGGCGTATATATTAATAATTCTTATATCTATATTTTCAAAGGATGATAAAGTGGTTCTAAAATAAAGTACATTTTCTAAAACCAATACACTCAAAACAATCAGACACAATCTGCACCATCTTCTAACAACAAAAGCCTGTGAATACATTGAATAAATAACAATAGGCAAGGCAAACAGACCAAGATTCCATAATAGAGATAATGAGACACTAGAAAAACTGGTAAAAATCAACAATAAAATACCAGATGAAAAATAAGAAAAAGAAAGAGAGCTCAAACTAAAGTTTTCTCCAAATAATTTTGCGAATTTAGAATCAAGCACCTCTTCACAACTCATTTTATCATCTCCACTACAAAACTTTTGCAATGCAGGATTAAATTTGTCAATTTCATACCAAAGCAACAAGACCGAAACTAAAAGTCCTGTGAATTTTAATAGAAAATATGTTATTACCATTACTTCCTGTGCCTTAAGCAAATTAAAAACCCAAAATAAGGCTAGTGACAATGTTATAATTGATAATGTTTTAGTTATTCTAGATTTTTTAATTCTATCTGTATAACCTGGCTCAATTGAGGATTCTGTTTTTTCCACCAACAAAGTAACTCCAGTCCATCTCATATTTAAATCATCTAAAACCATAGTTTCTTCCTCGTTTTCATGATTATAACATATAGCTGTGTTACCTTCAATTTTTTCTAAAACATAGAACCAAAGATCGGCTAAAACCGAACTCTTATTATTTGTCTTAACTTGAATAATGCAAGGCAAAGGGAGCTCTTTCAATCTACTTTTATCAATTTTAATAGCAGCACTTTCAATTCCATAATGGTCTAAACCATCTACTATTGAGATCATACTTGGATAATCAGGGTGTGACAATAAAGTTTCTTTAGAGTAAACAACTGTGTGCTTAATCTTGAGTATTTTAAGTAGCCTTACAAATGAACTAATACAATTATCCATTTAAATATTGAATATTGTGATTATGGATTAACATTCTACAAAACTTAAATTCCGTTTATAACTAAAAGCGAACAGAAAGTTTACAAAAGCGGAAGATTTAAATAAAATAGTAGAATATTCATTGAAATAAGATTGTATTGCATTATAATAAGCATTTATAATCTTGAGATAGTCATCTAGAATTAAAACATTATAAATTTGGGGATTAGGCATAATTTTTTTTTAAGAAAATAAAGCTAACTCTAAATATTCGTTGACGAGTAATGAGGTGCCTTTGTTTTGGTAAGGTTTTGATTATAATGAAATGAAAATTTGAATCTTTATAATTAAATTCAATCTAAAAAATTCAAGTTTTTACATTATTACTTATTTTTAATACTTGATATAAAAAACTTAATAATGCAAAAACATAGTATCTTATTAATCTTTATATTATTATTCCGATAATGATTATCATATTAATATCTTATACGACAGTGAATTTTATTTATTCCTTTCGATTAATAGATTAAACCGCTATTTTACACAATAAGTTTCTACACACTAGCATTAACACATATTTTCACAGTATGCCACTTGTCCTTTAAATTTTCCTTCAATATGTTTTACAACTAATTCGCAAATTTCTTTGTAGTCATCATTCGTAATTGGTGCTTGTTCAGTTCGCCATCCTCCGTGAGAGAGGTCATTTATTAATGTATATGATTTAGTTTCATTTGGAATATTTGTTTTAATGTATTCTGATATACTTTCAGTATGTATTTCTATTTTATCAAACTTTGTTAGGGTTTCGATAATATGTCTAATCGAATTTGCAGTTGTATGCGTTGGGACTTCTCCTTTTCTTGCAATTTTATAAATATCAAAAAGATGTGTGATATATGGTACTGTCAAATTGTTATTAAAATCTGTAAGCTCTCCATTTGATAAAAGTAGCTTCTTATCTACAATATTATTTGAACTCAATATTCTCATAAAGTCATTATTATGAGTAAAAATCATCAAACGCTCTCTATCGACTTTATCAAGTATTTTTTTAATATCACGAATTACACCACAAACTGTATAGACGTGAGAAAAATCCATACTCGATATTGGGTCATCTATTATAAAAAATAGTTTCTTGTAGTCGTCTTCACTTTCTACTTTTAGGTGTGTATCACCAATATAATAAGCAAAAGCAACAATATTTTTTTCTCCAGCACTCAAAATGTCTTTAGCCTGTTTTTTTTCCAAAATATTGGCATTGAATGTCAGTCTAAAACTTTCTTCATCTAATGTGTATTTATCTGCAAAAAAGTAATTTAATACGGTCTTAATAGTAGATGCAACTTTCTTTTTCCTACTAATTTTTTCTTGTTCCTTTTTTTTAGCTATTTCGGCTTTAAGGGCTGTGAAATCTTTTCTTAATTCTTCTAAGCTCTTGATATTAGTTTTATGCTCAAGTATTAAATCATCCAATGTCCTTTTGCACAATAGCTTTCTTATAGATAAGTTCTCATCACTTATACTATTTTTCTTTTTGTTTATTTTTCTTATCTCTTTATTGTTAGATTCGATTTCTCCGTTTAGAATAGTCTCATACTTTTCAATAGATTCTAAAATATCTTCATCTATAATAATTGACTGACTTATATCTTTTAATTTAGAATCAATTTTGTCAATTATTTTTTGAAGTTCGGACGAAAGGTTTGTGATCGATAAGTTCGATAATTCAATGTCAGCACTTGAAGGTATGTATTTGTCCTTATATGCGTTAAATAAGTTGATTTTTTTTACGTTACTTGTGTTAATGGTATCGATTTCATTTTTTGAATTCTCTAATGATTTTTTATAATCCTTAAAAAGTTTGATTGTTGTTGATTCAACATCATTCAGATACTTATTATAATTGTCAATCAGGTTTAGAGCATCATTTTCAAGATTTTGTTCGCAAAAAGGGCAATCATTACTTTCATTTTCCATTAAACTTACACCTGTTTCAATAAATATTTGTTTGGATTTGATTTTTTCTTTAAAGTCTTCTGCAAGTGTACTTAATGAATATTCTTTTGCGCAAGATTCTTTTATTACATTTAGCATTTCTAAATCAATTTCGATGGTGTTTACTTCTCCAATATCTTGAAGGTTTTCGGGAACAGATTTTATTTTGTTGTAATCTTCAATTAATTCATTATAAGATTTTTCAATTTCATAACTTTGCTTATCAACCGATTTAACAATTTTCTGAAAATCTAATTCTTTATACTCGTTTAGACGTTTTATATTTTGAATATCATCTATTTTATCAGAAATATAAGTGTTTATTTCACTTTCAATTTGTGTAGCGAGGTCTTTTCCTTCTTTTTCAATTTTCCCTAATTTCTCTTCATCATCTGAAAGGTCAATATTAACCTTACCTAATATAAATCCATCAATTTCGTCATCTTTATCGTAGTCTAAACTTCGTAAGTTGTCCTCAACATAATCTTCATTAAATACGTGAAAAAAGTAATTTGTTTGAGGAATGGTAGGCGTGTCTTGTTTGTTCAGTGATATGTCAAACTGTTCACTAATGCTACCTTGTTTATCAGTTATCTTAAAATTAAAATTTCCTGATTTTTCACCTAACGTTATTAGTTTGTCAGTTGGACTATTACCTTCTTCATCAAGTTCTAATTCTTCTGATTTTTCCGTCAATCTAAACATTCGACTGATAAAAGTTTTACCACTTCCATTATTTGCAAAAACTCCAAACTTTAGAGAACTTGAACTAATTTCCTTATTCAGACTTGAAATTGGTGCAATATTTCGGCAATTAATTTCAGTTTTTATCTTTTGTTCTGGCATTGATAGTTGGTTTTTTCGCCTTGTAAATTGCTAATTATATGATTAGGTTTATATCACTATCATTAAGCATTATTTGGATAATAAAAGGTTTTATTAGAATAACTACTTTTCAAACATTTACTTGTTCTCTAATCTTTTTAGGTGAAAGTCCCTTTTCAAATTATTTATTATTTGAAGAAAGCCCTCTCAACACTTAACCTAGCGTTTTACACTTCACTTTTTACTTTTACCGAATTTATCTAGAGGTAAATTTAGTGACCTAATTTTATATTTTTTATTAATATTCTGACCTCATCGGTAATTTGTAATAATTATCAAATACCGCAAATTATCCTAAAACTAATTTATAGTATAGAACTGTCTAATTTAAAAAATCACAACATATTTTTAATGAGGAAAAACCTTATTGTGTATAAGGTTCTTTAAAAGCGCAATTGTTTTTTGGATTAAATAAAGCCTTTTTCTCTGGCTATTTCAACTAAATCCCTATCATCCTTACTAGTAATATTGAATACGTCTTTCAACAAACGTTTTCTTCTTTCAATACCACTTATTGACATTGATATAACTTTGGGCAATTCAGTCATCTTTGTTCCGTTGGATAATTCGTAAAGAATTTGTCTATCAATCTTATCTAAAACAATATCTGAAGTAATATGCTTACGAATTAATTTTCTAACAGTTACACTATAGTGAGGTGGTTCTTCAATAACTTCAATGATTCCTTTAATCAAATCCTTCGGCTGCATATCATTCTTAATTAAAAACCCATCGGGATTTATACTCTTTAAAATACTGTCTATTCTATAATTGTCATTATAAGTCGTAGCTACAATAATTTTGGATTTCGGACTAACTCTCCTTATTTCTATCCCTAAATCCTCCCCTGATAGGTATTTCCCATTTTCTGATACTGATAATTTAATATCTAAAAAAATAATACCATAAAAGGATGGTAGGTTTTTTTTAATCTGAATTAATGCATCATCAATATTAACCACTTCAGTAACAACAAAATTATACAACCCTGAATCCTTTTTTATTTTTAAAAGTGCATTCTTATATGAACTTGCAATAATTGGATGATCATCTATAATAAGTACATTAATATCTTTCATTATTTTACTTTATATGGAATTTGTATAGAAAGAATAGCCCCTATATTTGGTTTGGATTCTATTATAAATGTACCATTTAATCGCTTAACCCGAGATTGAATATTCTTTATTCCTATACCTTTACTTGATTTTTTTATATTGAATCCAGCACCATTATCTTGAATTATAAGCTTAAGAATTCTATTGTCAAAGCCTAAAGTGATTTTCACTAAACTAGCATTTGAATACTTTACAATGTTTTGCAAAGCCTCTTGCAGAATACGATAGCAGTTTAACTTAATAGCAGCTGATGCTTCATTCCAACACATAGATTCATGGTAGTTTATTTCATATTTAAAATCTCCCAAAAGACTTTTTTCTTTAACTAAAGTAGTTATTACTGAAATGTAATCTGTTTTAGAAAGAAAATTTTCGTTTTTTAATTCGTGAGAAATATCTCTTATCTCTCCCTCTATATTTTGCAAACCATTAACTAATAGTTCATATTTAGATTTAGTTTCTTCATTGCCGCCAATATCAAGGAATCCCAACTCCATTCTGGTTCCAAATATCTTCCCCAAAATACTATCATGTAATTCTTCAGAAATCCTATATCTTTCTTTAAGCCTTCCTTCTTCTAGTTTAACATGTTGCTCTAGCATTAATTTAAATATTTCTTCATTGGCTTTTTGTTGTTCTTTTTCTAAACGTAATTCATTGTTTTTCCTTTTCTGCAATCTAATGAAATACAACAATGATAAAATTAAGATAATACCGAAGCTAGAAATAAGTATAATGTATTTTTGTAATGAGAGTTTTTCTGCTTGATGAATATACTCATCTGTTTCAAATCGAATCCTAGCAAATTTATTTCTTAATAAACGCTCATGTTTTTCTAGATTTTTTGTTAGTAAAACATGCTCTTTTAAATAAGAACTTGAATTTTCTTTATCTATTTTGGAAAGCAACAACAAAGAGGCTAGCACATCTCTTTTGTTCATAATTTTATTAGCCAATTCGTTTGCTTCTCTAGAATAATTAATAGCTTCTACTGTATCTTTTTTTAATAAGAAATATTCAGCTATGTGCAACTTGGCAATTACAATTCCTGAAAAGTTGTTTAAACTATCTCTAATATGTAATGATTTCAATAAATTAAACTTTACTCCCGATGTATCTTTATTCAATAATCTAGTATAAGCAAGATTATCCATTAATCTTGCATAAAGCTTAACATCTTGATCAAATAAATCATCATTTTTCAGTGCATCGCTAAAAGTCTCAATAGCTTTTTCATAATCTTTTTGCTTTTGATATGTGAGCCCTAGATTATTTAGACTTTGTTCCTTATAGGTGCCTTTTTGTTTTACTTTCAATAAACTTTCAATAGACCTTGTATAATAATCAATGGCTGACACATAATCTTCTAAATCCATATAAATACTTCCAAGAAGATTATAAGTTTTATAAAGTGATAGATTCTTATTTAATGCTTTATAAATAGATATAACCTGAAATAATTTTGCTTGGCTGCTTACATAATCCCTTAATCGGCTTTGAATAAATGCCATGTTATACAGCATTTTAGCCGAATAGTATTTATGACCAATTAATTCATAAAAATTATTCGCCTGAAAATAATGATAATATGAAGAATCTAAAATGCCCTTTTCAGAATAGTAAGAACCTTTATTCCAATAAGTTTCGGCAATACCAAGCGTATCTTTTAGTTTTACGGATAAAGTATATGCTTGGTTATTTGCTTTATTAAAAAGCATCGAGTCTTGATATACAAGTGCTTTATAGGCTATTTTCAATGAATTTGATTTTTTAATTGAATCATTATTCAATTTGCAATTAATATCAAAAGCTTTTAAAAGGTTTGATTGTTTAATAAAAAACGAAATACTGTCATTCTGCTTATTAAATGATCTCTTTTTTTTTGTGCTTTCTGAATTGCAACTAATAAAACCATAAAGCATCAAACTAAATAATAAGATTCTAACGATAAATATGTTTGAGAAAACTTTCAAATATTTAATTAATGTTAAAAACAAATCTATAAAAAAAGCCTTAAACAAGAGTTTAAGGCTATTAATAATATCAAGTATTATAATTAATCTCCATCTTCATCTCTATCATTATCAACTTCACCAGATTGATCATCTCCAGTACCATAAGTTTCAATTGTTTGATTAGGGTGATCTTCATCAATACTACTTGGTGTGCATGAAAAAAATAAGGCAGTAAAAAACATTAGAACAAAAAAGTTGTGTGCATTCTTCATAATAAAATATTTAGGATTAAACAATTGGTTATCCCAAGTATTGGGATTGACCTGAAACGCAGAGAGACTTGTATATAATCTCAATGCGTTATGAAGAAGCTTCTTTATTTAAGCTAAAGTAGAATAGAAAAACAGCTAATTAAAGTTCTCCTAAAGAGGTTTAGTGAAACCATCTATTTTAAGAGTGAAAGTACTATTTATGAGAGGGAAATTAATTTTGACTAGGAACGGATATATCCGTTAATGAATTATTTATAAACTCTATATTATCAATATAGGTTTTAGTAAATGGAATAACATGTGAAGTATTATCAATAGTACATTTAAGCTTGCCGTAATTAATCCTAGAAACATAGTTTTTATTAACTATGTAGCTCTTATGTATTCTTAAAAAATCATTTGGAAGATTGGTCTCGAAAGTTTTTAATGTTTTATAAGCGTTAACAACTGAACCATCAGAAATATAAAATTCTGTAGTATTATTATCTGCTTTTAAAAAAAGAATGTTCTCAATGTTTAGATATTGAAAATCTTTATATGATTTCAAACATAGTGTTCTACTATGCTTCATCAAATGTTTTTTTTTAAGTTTTAAAATTGATTTTCTAACCTCTAGCTCTGTAAGAGGATTTAATAAAAAATCCACAAAACTATGTTTGATAGCTAAATATGCGGTGTTCTTGTCTTTTGAAATACCAATTATATTGGGTTGAGCATCCATAAAAGAGTTTAATTCTGATACAAACTCAAAAGAATTTTTAAAGACATCATCTAAATTGAAAAATATTATATCTGGTTTTTTTTTAAGAATTTTGTTCATTGCCTCATCATAATATGATGAAAAACCAATAGAATTGAACATAGAATAGTCTGCAAATACCTTTTTTATTGTATTAGTGATTTCATCATTATTATCAATAATAAAATAGCTAGTCAAACTTCTGCTTTTAAAAACTCAAGGTATCAATTGAATTGCAGAACTAAATAAGGATATGCCTTGTATTTTTTAAGGAAATATTTAATGTAACTAACTGTATCATTACTGTTCAATTCCATAAAACGATAATGAAATCTCTGTTAATAGTTATCGCCTTTAGTTGTATTCACCAAACTTTGGGACAAAAAAGCTAGTAAATAGTGTAGAATCAACCTTTATTAGGTTACATCTGTAACCCTAATCAACGGAATAGTAGAACAAATCAATGGAATTAGTGACACTTTTTTTGGTTATATCCATAACCTTTAAATTGAAAATATTTTTATTTATGAATTTGCAAACCTTATTGTCAAAAAGAATACTTTTATATTTTTGTCTTAAAGAGGTTTTTTCTACTCTTTCGTTTTGCTCATTGTAATTTGAACGGTTAATATTAAGCTCTTTATTAAATCAACTATGCCTTCAAATTGTATATTTCTTCATTTACTCCAATAGAATCTGTATACAACCTGACTTGTTTCCATATCAAAATATGGTTTCCGACCATCAGGTAAGGGGTCAGCATTCAAAACCAAATGGTAACGTCCTTTAATTTCGGCTACAATTTTTCTAATATCACCTTTTGTTAAAGCTTTATCCGCTTCTTTCGTAACTAATGCCTTTAATCCATCTGCAGCTAAAGACCCTAAAGTAGCATTTCCAACTCCCGCAGCACTTAACTTCTCAACCTTGATCTTGGTTGGTTTGGTTGAAACTACTGTATCTGTTGTATCAAACTTTAGTTCTTTTGTAGCATTTTGAAGGAGACCGTTTTCTTGTTGTGTTTGATCTTGATTCTTCTTTCGGTGATGATACGCTTTGGAACGACAACTATTACTACAATACTTTTGTACAACACGCCTGGTTGGCACAAATTGCTCAAAGCAAAACTTACAGGTATAATATTTTGAATCCCTCATTATGCGTCAAATATACGTTCATTTGACGTAAATTTACTAACTTTTGGTAATATTTACACCAAAAACAGCTTCCAAAAGATAGTTTTCAGCTTTTGCTCTTGTCTCTACTTTTAACTTTTTAATATGTTCTCTCCTCTCCAAACCTTTACTTGTTGGTTTCTGGACAAACTGCTTGTTTAGTTTTGGAACAATAGGCTTTAGATTACTCAAGATGGTTTTGGTATTTAACTTACTATTCGGAAATACTTGAGATATTTTACAGAACTTTTTTTCAAACTCATGTTTATGACTTAAAAAAAATTGGTGCTGTAATTTTAAAGCCGTTTTCTGATCAGTTGATATATTAAGTATGTCATCCTGTACGTGGCTATTTAACCATTCACTTAAATACAATAATGAATTAACCATCTCACCATATTTTTCTAAAACATATTCAAACCCTCCTTTGCTATTGTTTTCCTTAAAATCATACAACAGAATGATATTTTCATCAAGGAACAGTTTTTTGGACAGAATGAATAGGCCTGCCTTCGTATCTTCAGGGTTTAATGTGAAACCATCCTTATCAATCAAAATCAATTTGTTGACATCCTCTATCACTTCCTTTGTCTTTTGAATATTCATTAACCCAAGTAACGATTCCGGAATATAGAAAATACTAACCTTAAATAGGTTTACGGTTGTTTCATGCAATATTTGTTCTAACTTTCCTTTCATCTAGTTTCAATGAATTTTGAATAATCTTCAGGTAACTCTGCATCTATATCCCTTAAATACTGTTCAAGGGCCAACATCGTTGAATGTCCCGTTATTTGCATTAGATAACTTTTAGTCTCAAATGGAGTCAAGGTCTTTCTTAATTCTCGATATAGTTTAGTAATATAGGTATGCCTAAAACTATATAGACCATATTCTTCTCCTAATCCAAACTTATCCTTCACCACTCTTTTAAAGCGTTTGGAAAAGTAGTTGCGCTTATTGTCGGCTGTTGTTTCCCAGACTCCACCAATACCATCAGGTGTAAATAGAAAACTTTCTGGTTTATGTTTATCCAGATCTGGTAGATCTTCCCACAACACTTCAGGAATGATTTTAGTTTTTAACGGACTGTTCTTAGCTTTAAAACTCAATGTTCGGTTTTCAGCATTTATATCTCCTATTTTCAACCTACAAACTTCTATTGGTCGCAAAAAATTATAGGAAACAAACTTTATAAATAATAATAGTGTAGGATCTTCATTTTCTAAATGGTCAAATATTTCCAGCTGTTGAATTTTTGTGTAGGTTTTATTTCGTGTTGTCGTGGTCTTAAGATTCTTTATTTTTTTAATAAAGTTTTCTCGAACCATTTCATATTCTTCCAATGTTGAAAAAAAACTGCTCAAACTAGCTCTATAATTATTCCTGTTCCTAGCAGATGTTTTTGTCATAATTTCCAATAAAAATGCTGAAACCATTGATTTATTGACCTGTCTTATATGGGTAACTTCCTTTCTTTGTTGATTCAACCATTTTTTAAATATTTTGATATGGCTGCCATATGAACGTAAACTGCTTGGTTGTAAAGTTTTTTCTTTAAGTATCAAATCAAAATCAAAAGCCTCCTTTAAAGTAGGTCCTAAATCTTCTTGAGGTGTTTTTTTGGATTCAGAACTATTTGTTATGACATTTTTTTCTTGCTCAATGGAATCTACTTTTTCCTTTTGATTGTCATGACCTTTTTTTGGGTTTTCCTTGACTTGATAATGGCGATAAAGGGCTTCATTATCCTGGTAAGGGTTGTAGCCCTGTCTCAAAAGCTTTTGCAGAACTTGACGTAAAATCGTCAATACAGCCAAACGTTCTTCTTTGGTTTTGTATTTGTTGGCTTCACCATAAATTGGTGTCTGACGTTTCAGTTTTCCTGTGTCAGGACTTCTATAGGAAAAATACACATACCAACGTTTGGATAAATCGTTGTTTGCGGTGTAGATTTTTGGTGTGGAAAATTCTTTTTTCAATGACAAATCGTATGCACTTTCGTATGCACTTTTGTATTCTTGCTCAATTAGGTTGTTAAAATTACGCATAAAAAAACGGTTTGGCAACACCAAACCGTTAGTATACGTGACTTTGTCATTTGTAGCGGGAACTGGACTCGAACCAGTGACCTTCGGGTTATGAGCCCGACCTTTACCGCATTTTCAACACAAACACTGGGTGTTTGAGTTGTTACTTTCTTAAAATCGTGTTCAAAATCGTGTTCACGATTTTGCCTACTTTTTATACTTAATTATTAATTCAAATATAATTCATTTTTCCATATAATCCTGCCACTTAATAAGAACATATTTATCGTTACCGTTCTCCTTCTTGCTCAAAAAACCATATTCGTATACAAATAGATAAACATCCCCTTTTTGGTTCTTCCAGTAATGGGTAAAGAACTTCGGATCAAACCCCTCACCTATCAACACCGATTGCCTGACCACCGCCTTGCCCGCTTTGTTGAACTCTTTTAAGATTCTTCGGTTCAATCGCAGTTGGTTGTCTACCTTGTTATAGAACCGTTCTGGACGTTCCCTTTCTATTTTGTACTGGTGTGCGCTCTTACACCTGGGGTCACAGTACTTTTTATCGATTCTTCCTTTTAATGGCTTTTCACAGTTAAGGCAATTTTCCTGTAATCTCTTCATCCTATTGAATTAAATGTATTTTATCCGCAAGTTATTCGAATAAAATACGGATTATATTTTTGTTTTGGCATAATTTGACCCAAAAAAATGGAATTACATAAAACCGTCACATTAAAACACCTTTTGATTGACCAAAAAAAATGTATCGGAATCCAGTTCAATTCCGACAAAGTATTACATGCACTTGTTGAAGGGCTTCCCAATGTTTCATGGAGTGCCGAGTTTGCCATGTACTACCTTCCAAACTTGAAGTCCAATTTAGATCTGATTTTCAAAACTTTCCAAGGCGTGGCCTGGGTCAATGGCAACTATTTCTTTCAGGAAAAGGTCGTAAACGACAATAACCCTGTCATTAAACTTGACAAGTACAGAGAAAGAAAACTGGAGATTGGTTACAGGGCATGCCCAGAGTCTTACCTGCTTAAACTGGAACTGAAAAGATATTCCGCAAATACCGTTAAAAATTACGTATCAAGTTTTGAAACATTTATCAACCACTTCAGGGATAAGGAGCTCAATGAGATCGATGAGCAAGACATAAGAAAGTATCTCCAACTTCTCATTAAGGACGGTCTTTCTAACTCTCAGGTCAACTTGGCCATCAACAGTATAAAGTTCTATTACGAAACTGTCCTTGGTATGCCCAACCGCTTCTACTCCATAGAGCGTCCTCGAAAGAAAAAGACCCTGCCCAAAGTCTTATCTAAAAAGGAGGTGTTGAGAATGATCGACTGTGCTGGTAACATCAAGCACAGATGCATTATTGGCTTATTATACTCTTCCGGACTGAGACGAAGTGAGCTATTGGAGTTGCGCACAACGGATATTGACAGTGAGCGAATGGTAATCAACGTCAGAGGGGCCAAAGGGAACAAGGACAGGGTTACCGTTCTTAGCCCAAAGCTTTTAACCGACCTGAGGAGCTATTACAGGGAACATAGACCAGAAAAATACCTGTTTGAAAGTCCCAAGGGAAGTAAGTATAGCGCTTCAAGTGTTTTAAAAATCGTAAAAAGCGCTGCAATCAGAGCTAATGTGAACCAAAAGGTAACACCGCACATGCTCAGACACAGTTTTGCTACCCATCTTTTGGAAGAGGGTACCGACCTTAGGCATATACAGCTGTTATTGGGACATAACTCTACCAAGACAACTGAAATCTACACCCATGTCGCAAACAAAACCTTTGGTAAAATAAAAGATTTACTATCTTAGGCGTATAATGTGGATATACGTAATACGTATATCCAATTGTTAGCAAATATACCTGAATGAGTTACGACCTATACTTTTACAGAAAAAAGGAAAACCCTATTTCAAAAGAAAAAATTCAAGCGGAATTTAAAGAAATGATTCCGATTGATATTAGTGAGGTTGATACTCAAATCCATTACGAAAATGAACGAACTGGAGTTTATTTCTTGATAGATATCAATGAACCAAACACTGAAAAAGAAGACATTGAATTGTTTGACAGTTTTGATGGATATGAAAACACTTATTTAAGTGCATCAATCAACTTTCTTCGACCAGATTATTTCGGACGTGAAATCTTTCCAATAATTGGCGAAATCTGCGAAAAATTGGACTTATACGTTTTCAATCCGCAGGAATTTGATGAAACAAGAGAACGACCGTTAAAATGGACTTCGGCTGAACTTATAAAACATTGGACTGACCATAACGCTCAAGTATCAAAACAGCAGTTCAAAGAATTGGAACTTAAGTATTATCCAAAAGACAAATCTGATAAGATTTGGGAATATACAAGTATGATTGATACATTGGAAAATGAAATGAAAGAGGACATTTACATTCCGAATCTTTTTATGATTATGAATCAAAAGACTAAAGATGTGTTTTCCTATTTAGTTTGGAGTCAAAGTATTCCTCTGATTTTACCAAAAGTTGACTTCATTATTCTTGTTAAGAATTACAAAAGGCTATTCAAGAAAATAGAAGAAATCGGAATTGTAAAATATGAGGACGTTGTTTCTAAATTCTCGAATGAATTTGAAAAATTTGATAACGACAAAGTGGATTGTTTGATTTTAAGACAAACCAACGCGGACAGAATAAAAAAGGAATTTAATTCTTTCCCAATTTGGAAATCACACAAAGAATTTGGACCTCAAATCGGACTTGACAACTTTGTAAATAATAAATAAAAGTACATTTGCTAACAACGTGTATAGCTCATTGCGGCTGAATTCCTAATCGGAATTCATTGCAATTTGCTATCTTTCAGTTTCGGCGGAAAATCATAGCTGATTTCCCGCAACGAGCCATACACAAAACCGTTACCACACATTTGACAAAACAGTATGCAAATAAAAAACAAGAAAGCCGATAAACCTTATTCCGTAACTTATAGAGTTTGGAGAACTGAATATCTTGCAAATGATAAGCATAAACATTTTGAAATTTTAAATTACAATAATGTTGTGGAATTGCACGTAATTGACAAAATAACTGGAGAATTAAAATTTAGCCAAGTAATTGACAAAAACGAAGCGGAAAACAATGTCCGACAATTCTCTACAACACAATATATTAAACCTTTGTCTTTTGAGTATTATGACAAAAATTTGATTCCGATTAAAAAAACCGACTATTCTGGCTTATCTTTCTTTAAAAGAATAAAAGCTAAAATCCAACAGATTATAAGTCCAAAAACAAACCCAAACGCAATACCATTTAGCAGATTTGAAAAATGGTCGCTTATATTAATGGCATTGGCTGTTATAGTTCCGATTTGCATATACATAATAACTGAATTTAATAATTAATAATCTGATTAACCATTTATGGAAAACATTAAAAATGTCAATGACATTGAGCCAACCGAATTTGATAAATACAGCAAATACAAAAAGCTTTCTGAATTACGAGCAATGGACGAAAAAGAATTGTTGATTTTAAATACTCTAAACCAATTCCGACTTTTAAAAACACAGAATATCTCGAAAAACATTTTTATATTCTTTTTGGTTGTTGCTATTTTGTCTATTCTATTGCAAATTGTAGTTGCTTTTATAATCTAAAAAAACGTGTGGTAACAACGTATATAATTTATTGCTAGTTCTATCCTACTTACGAAAATCCGCGAGGATTTTCTATTCGGTTTGTACTTGCTAAATTTGTTGCCTTACCACGCAACAAACCATATACAAACCGTTGAATCACATTCAGCTAAAGCTGACCAAAGTTACTACGTGCTGCGCACTCCCGTCCCTTTGGATATGTGATTCAACGACAGCGTTATGCCAAATTGCGCTCGACGCGGGAATCTTGGGGATTGTACTATTTACAGCTTCCCCTGCCCATCGAGGGAAAACGTGAACCAACTGCCATTATACGCAATTTGTTTACGTTTACTCTGTATTTATAAAAATTAGCGAATAAATTCGCTATTTTTAAAATCCAAAACGTAACTACGCATAACGCTGTCGTTACCACACATTTGAGAAATGACAAAAAAACAACGAAAAATATTCTATCCGACAATATTCATTTTAGGATTATGTCTAATGGCGTGGCAAGTGACAATATTTCGGAATACTATAATCGACTTAAAAATCTTAATCGGAATTATACTTGTGGCTGGAATTGTAGCTTTTCTTGCTGATTTTAAAAATTTTGGAAAAACTTATAATTACAGCGGAATAGGACTTTACTTTTACTCTTCGATGCATTACATCTGCGGTTTCGGATTTTTAGCCTGCTCAATATTTATGCTGACCAATTTTTATTTAGCCGATGCAACACCTGTAAAAGAGACGTATGAAATAGTAGAACGTTCTTCTTTACCTGGAAGAAAATATCATAGAGATGAACGAAAACCGACTTTTGACATAAACTATAATGGAAAAATAAAAGAACTAGTTTTTCCACACAAGTACTATGAAAAAATGGAATTTTATACAAATGTGGAATTGGAAGTTAGGAAAGGGTATTTCGGATTTGATATTCTGGAAAATAAAAAATTGAATTGAATAAAAACGTGTGGTAACACCGGCTATAGTTCATTGCTTCTGACTTTCCTCTCGGAAAGTCCTCGCACTTTTACTATCTTCGGTTTACGGCGGAAAATCCTCGCGGATTTTCACGCAACGAAACCATAGCCAAAAACGTTGTAGCACATTTGAGAAAAACCTATGAACAAGATTTTAACATTACCTTTTTTAATAATTTTTTCGTTTCTGACTTTTGAAAATTTGACTGAATTAAAAACTGTGAATGAAACTGAATACGAAAAAAACTTAAATACTGCATCTGAATTATATTTAGGGAAAAAGAAAATTCCTGAATATATTTTAATAAAATTAGTTCCTGAAAACTATACTGAATTCGGATTATATTATGGAACAACTGGACCTGACCACAAACTAGGAAAAACCGACTTTTTCTATGAAACTACTCGACTGATTTTTGAACAAGTGACTTCTGAAAAAAATTCTGACTTCTACTTGCCGAGTTTAAATCTCGCGAGTTTTGCAGATGGAGAATATGCAGAGGAATTTATTGAGTATTTGGAATTAATAATAAATGCGGATAAAGAAAAGTTTTGCGAATCATTAAGTGGAATAAAATATAGAAATCGTAATCCGATTAAATATTATTCTGAATTAAATAATTGTGAATAAAAACGTGCTACAACAATGTATAACCGCAATTACGGCGGATTCGACTACGTCCGAATCCACTCGGAATTGCTAACGTCTGTGCTTAACCGAAAATTAACGCATATTAACCCGTAACTGACGGTTATACGAGACCGTTGTGCGTAAGCTGATAAAAACAGAAACTATATGAACAATAAAGAGCTGATAGAAAAATGGTATAACCAAATGTGGAACAAATGGAATACCGATATTCTCCATGAGATTCTAGATGATGAAATTACTTTTAGAGGTTCATTAGGTATAGAAAAGAAAGGTTATGAGGGCTTAAAAAACTATATGAACTTCATTAAATCAGCATTCCCAGACTTTCATAATAGCATTGAGCAAATTATAACAGAAGGCAATTATTCTTTCGCTAAATTAAAATATACAGGTACTCACAAAGGAAAAATTTTTGAAATAGCACCAACAAATAAAAGAATAGAATACTATGGAGCTGCTGTTTTTACAATTGAAAACAAAAAAATAAAAGATGTCTGGGTTCTTGGGGACATATATGGACTAATTAAACAATTAGAATAAAACCATTGAATTCAAATCACTTCACATCTATCAACTTCCCTTTGGTATTTCCTAGTTCTATTCCCCAATTTGTAATTGCCTCGATTACTGGAATTAAGCTCAAACCAAAATCTGTTAATTCATACTGAACTCTAAATGGTGCTTTCTCTCCAAAACTAAAACGTGCCATTAAGCCATCTTCTTGTAACGATTTTAACTGAATACTCAACATTTTTTCGGTTATATCAGGAATTAAACGTTTTAGTTCAGAAAAACGCAAAGAACCATTTCTCAAATACCATAAAACTACACATTTCCATTTTCCACCAATATAACTCATGGTAATATCAGTTCCACAGTGGTAAACTTTATCGTCAATTTTATATGCCTTATGCTTTCCTTCTAAAATCATAACTATAATTTTAACCTATCAATCCTAACAGTTATTGCATGACAAAAATAATCAAAATATATTTATACTGTAAAAAGTATAGTGATTCGTGAATTCTATAACAATTGATATAATTGGCTACTCTGCTTTGGTTATAAATTTATATTCTATGTCGGTAAAAGGGGAGTATAAATTAAGACTAATTTCAGCTCTTGCCAATTTTATCTATATCATTTACGGAATGCTATTGACTGCATTTCCAATAATTATTGGTTGTTCAATAGCAGTAGTTTTACATATTTACAGATTGAAAAGGTTAAAAATAGATGACAAAAATTACAATAAATAAAGCTCAAGTAAAAGATGTTAATGTCTTGGCTCTTTTAGGTACAGTAACTTATACAGAATCTCACGGTCATTTTATTGACAACAAAAAAGACTTAATGAGATACAATGAAAGTGCTTTTTCAGTTTCACAAATCGAGAATGAAATGATTGACCCAAAAAACATTTTTTTCATTATTAGTAAAGATGATTTACCTATTGGTTATGCGAAACTAGTTTTAAATTCTACCAATAAAAATGTGGACTCACAAAATAGTTGTCAGTTAGAGCGAATTTATATTCTTAATGAATTTATACCATTAAAAATTGGGCAACGATTCTTAACCTTTCTTGAGGAGAAGGCAAAAGAATTGAAATTAGATACGATATGGCTTTCCGTTTATGGGAAAAATATCAGAGCTATAAGATTCTATGAACGAAATAACTATAAAGAAGTTGGCAAATCAACTTTTTTAGTTAATGATAAGGAATATGAAAATAAGGTTTTCTTAAAAGAAGTATAAGAATGAATGAACAAAAACTAACATCCAAAGATGAATTAACTAACCTCATCAAGGATAAGGGAATTAAAACTTGGGAAGAAGCAATTGAATTTGTAAGATGCTTACCATATGGGCGAAACTCTAATCGAACAGATTTTAAATTAGTCATTTCAGAACAAAAAGGAAGTTGTAGTTCTAAACACGCAATGCTAAAAAAACTTGCAGATGTAAATGATATTCCAAACATAAAACTCATTCTTGGAATGTATCAAATGAACGAAACGAACACGCCAAAAATTGGGAATGTGCTGACTAAAAATAATCTTGATTTCATTCCTGAAGCACACTGCTACTTGAACATTGACAAAAAAAGAATAGATATAACAACCTCGAAAAGCAATTTTAACAAACTTGAGCACTACATAATTGAAGAACTCGAAATTCAACCAGAACAGGTTGCTGTTTTTAAGGTTAATTATCATAAAGAATTTATAAAAAACTGGATAAAAGAAACCAAGTCAGAATTAGAGTTTAGTCAGTTATGGAATATCAGAGAAAAATGTATAGAAAATTTAACCCAATAACAATGAAACTAAATACAGAAATTAAGAATTACATCAATAAGAGTGTTTTATGTTGGCTTGCCACATCTTCTGCTCATAATGTACCGAATGTTTCTCCAAAAGAAATTTTTAATTGTTATTGTACAGACAAAATCATTGTTGCAAATATCGCTTCGCCTCAAACTGTTAGAAATATCAAGCAGAACAAAAATGTTTGTGTGAGTTTTATTGACATTTTGGTTCAAAAAGGATTTCAAATCAAAGGAAAGGCTAGAATAATTACAAAAGCCGATTCTGACTTCTTGCAAATGGAAAAAATTTTGACTGAAATGACAGGAGGTGATTTTCCTTTTACTACAATCACAGAAATTACAGTAGAAAAGACTAAACCCATTCTTGCACCAAAATATGTGCTTTATCCAGAAACAACTGAACAAGAACAAATAGAAAGTGCTAAAAAGGCATATGGAATTTAGAATTAAACCTATGTAAAATGAGTGAAACCATACTTTTAAAAGAAAATCCAAAAATTGAATTTCAATTTACTGAAAATGGATTTCAAATCATTGATGAAGAAACAATTCAAAATACTGGTATTTACAACTTCAGTGATTTAGAATTTGTGGAATTAAATAAAATCTGGTTTCCAAAACTAGCAAAATGGTTACGAATAATAACTTGGATTTTTTATGGTGTCCCATATTTCCCAGATGCAGACGCCTACAAAAAAGCAAATATCGTTATCACTCTTAATAAGAAGAAACTGGGGATATGGTTAACTAATTCTTTTATGGCTAGCCAAGCAAAAAGAATTAAAATATTATTGGACAATGAAACAAGTTAGTTATACAATATTTAGAAACGCAACAAAGAATGATATTTCAATAATCGTTGAAATGATAGCTGACGATGAGCTTGGGAAAACAAGGGAAAAACTTCAATTACCATTACCAACAGAATACATAAATGCTTTTGAAAATATAAATGCTGATCTGAACCAGGAACTTATTGTTGTAGAAAACGAAAATTCTGAAATTATTGGAACTTTACAGTTATCTTTCATCCAATATCTAACTTATCGTGGTGGTATAAGAGCGCAAATAGAAGCTGTCAGAATCAGAAAAGACAAAAGAGGTATTGGACTTGGAAAAAAAATGCTTGAATGGGCTATCAACAGAGCAAAAGAGAGAAATGCACATTTAATACAACTAACTACAGATAAAAAAAGACCCAAAGCCATTAAATTCTATGAAGACTTGGGCTTTAAATCAACTCACGAAGGAATGAAAATGCATTTTAGATAAAAAGCCTACGCACAACAACGTATATAAAAAATAGCGGTTTATGTGATTATATCTAAAGTCATTTTTATAAATTTAAAGTCAGTTATAATTCGAAAAGTTAGTACTTAAAAATCCGCTACTTTTCATATACAAGACCGTTGTACCTCATTTCCAAACTAAACGTAAAATGAAAATATTTCCGACTAACAATTATCAATTTGAACTTAAAAAAGAAAGTTCAGATGCGTTGTCTGAATTGGAAAAAAACACAATGATAACTGACTCTCTTGTTTCGGAATGGACAAAAAAAGCATTTATCGGACAAGTAAACAGAAACGGATTTAAAATAATTTCATCAAAACCTGGACGTGGAGCATTTTGTGTTTTAGAGGGAAAAGTTGAATCGTACAACGGAACTCTTGAAATCAGAATTCATAAAGCCTTCAGAGTAATGCTATCACTTATCTTTTTATTCCCAATAATCGGATTTTTAATAGCATTATTTACAAAAGAAAAAGAGATTATAATTTCTTTGATAATTCCGACTTTAATGGCTATCGTTGTTTTTAGATTTATTTTCACAGAATTAGCATTTAGAATTATATCAAAAAACGGACTGAATAAACTGACTGAAATAATCGGAATAACAAAACTGAAAAAAAACGAGGTACAACACCGGCTATAGTTCATTGCTTCTGACTTTCCTTGCGGAAAGTCCTCGCAAATTTGCTATCTTCGGCTACGGCGGAAAGAATCCTGCGGATTTTTCCGCAACGTATCATAGCCAAAACCGTTGTAAAACATTTAACGCAAACCGAAAATGGGATTAGATTCAGTCGAATTACTTATGTCAGTTGAAGATAAATTTGGAATACGAATTGAGGATTCCGAAGCCGAAAAAATTGCTACTGTACAACACTTTGCCGACACTGTTTATAACAAAATTATAGTAAATCCGACAGATAAGTGCTTGACACAAATCATATTTTACCGAATTAGAAAAGCATTTCAAGACTTAAACTTGACTGAATTGGAAATAAGGCCGAATAGCAAAATTTCGGATTTGCTCACTCAATCGGAATTGAAAACAAATTGGAATCGATTGGAAACAGAACTTGAATTGAAATTACCTGAATTAGTTGCTATTGACTTTAATCCAAAATTAGACTCGCACGTAAAAATTTTTGGAATTAAAACTATCAAAAGAAATACGCCTGTGACTAAAGGAACAATAAGAGAATTAATTGATTGGACAATATCTCTGAATTTCGAGAAAACAATTGACATTCAAAAAATCACTAATAAATATGAAGTTGAAAGAATAATTTCGGGAATCATAAGTGAAAATATGGGAATTCCAATAGCTGAAATTGAATTAAGACATACAATAACAAACGATTTAGGAATTGATTAATAAAAAACGTTTTACAACAACGTGTATAGCTCATTGCGGCTGAATTCCTAATCGGAATTCATTGCAATTTGCTATCTTTCGGTTACGGCGGAAAGAATCCTGCGGATTTTTCCGCAACGAGCCATACACAAAACCGTTGTAACCAATTTGACAAACAAGATAAAGTATAGATTTAATGAAAAGAAATCTGAATATTTTACATTACTGCCTTTATGTTATTGATTCCAAATTGCATTTCTTTTTTAATAAAATAAATCCCGCCCTATTATTATATAAAATTCCTTATATCAAAAAACGAATGAAAAATAAATACGGCATTAAGAATCCAATAGAATTTTATAATGACTTTTGGACTGACAAAAAAACTGGATTTGGACTAATTTTTTCGGGAGGTTGGCTAATTGGAATTGTAGGTCTGATTTTTATAAGTTTAGGAATTATAGCTATTGACATTATAAACCCTAAATTAGTTTTAAACAAATATTACCTAATTTCATTAGGTATTTTTTCATATTTAATTTGTTATTTTTTGGTATTTAAAAATGACCAATACCTAAAATATTTTGAAGAATTTAAAGACTGGAGTATAGTGGAAAAAAGAAAAAATGTCTTGTCGGGTATAGGATTTATTTTTGGAGTTATCGTTTTGTTTTTTTCAAGTCTATTATATTTTAACTAAAAAACTGGTTACAACACTGGCTATAATTTAGCGTGGCCTTTGGCTACTTTAATGAACTTTTCTTACTTTTAACCAAGCTGATTTCTCTGCGGAATAGTCCTGCGGACAATTCCACGCCGAAATCATAGCCCAACCGTTGTGCTTCATTATAACAAACCGCTAACCAATGATAAAATTCTTTAGAAAAATTAGGCAAAACTTGCTTATGGAAAACAAAACTGGAAAGTATTTTAAATATGCTGTTGGAGAAATTGTTTTAGTTGTAATAGGGATATTGATTGCCCTTCAGATAAATACCTGGAATCAATCTAGACAAGAGAGCATTAAAGAAAAAACATACCTAAGAAATGTTGAAGCTGATCTGAAACAGCAGCTTTCATACATCTCTATTCAACTCGAACACGAATACGAGCATGATTCCTTAGCCGCATCAATACTAGATCGCTACAATAGGGACAAGCGTCTAAAAATAGATTCTGTTATATCTAAACAATTGAACACCTTGACTATAAGAAAGACTTTCATCAAGGCCGATCCAACTTATCAAGATCTTATCTCATCAGGAAATATAAGATTGATCAAGGATGAAAAATTGCGAAATGAAATTCTCTCCTACTATTTGGAACTTGAACGCATCGAATCGATTATAATGAACAATAATTTACTTTACGTTGATGAGATGTTCGCCTTTAAACTAGTGCATCATGTATATATCGGAAAAACGAACGAGAGACTTTTTGGCGTGTCTAACCAAATCTTGCAAGAGCCTGAAATTGAAATGCTTATCATGAATCTCCTCGACATTCGAAAAGAGATAACAACGGGTCATATTGAATTCATGAACGAACTGAAGGTAAAAACCGAGTTGCTCCAAGAATCATTGCAAAAATACACCCAATGATAAAATTCTTTAGGAAAATTAGACAAAATTTGCTCTCTGAAAATAAGTTCAGTAAGTATCTGATTTATGCGGTTGGTGAAATTGTACTTGTGGTTATCGGAATTCTTATTGCTCTTTCTATTAATAATAAGAATGAAGAAAGAAAATTAAGAGACAATGAACAAGCTTTATTGTTACAATTAAAGCAAGAATTTGAATCAAATCTCAATCAGCTAAATCAAAAAATTGAAATGAGAGAGATTATGATTAACTCTGCTCAAAAGTTACTTAAAATGATAGATGATAAAAATCAAATGATTCCAGACAGTATTGGTCATTATCTAAGTTTTACAAGAATGAATCCAACTTTTGATCCTATCAGAAATGATTTGACGGTTGGCGATAAATTATCTCTAATAGAAAATGTCGAGTTGAAAAAAATGTTAACTCAATGGGAAAGTAATGAAGAACAACTTGAAGAGTCCGAAAGGCGATGGTTATATTCTCTTAACACGTATTTTAGACCGTTATTATATGAACACAATTTAGCAAGAGAATTGTTCGAGATTAATTATCAAAGCGGATCCATGAGTTTAATGTCTTTAACCAAAAGTGTCGATGCAGTAACAATAAATAAATCTATTGATACAGACAAATTTGTAAATTTCATGAATGACCCAAGGCTTGAATCGCATTTGGCCTGGACTGTAGGAATTAACACTTTTGGAAATGTGGAATCAAATACACTAAAAAATCATATAATAGATATCTTAAAGCAAATTGATAAAGATATTAAGCAATAACGAAAGCACAACAACGTGTATAGTTCATGCTTACGCACGAACTTCAAAATAAATTCCTAACTTTAAACAAACAACAAAACACTCGGAATATTCCTCGCGGAATATTCCGCACAAACCATACACGAACACGTTGGGCACAATATGAATAAACATCGAATGAAATACATAATTATCGGAATTTTATTAATCTCAACTTCTGTTTTTGGACAGGAGTT
>NZ_JAINVX010000001.1:1220000-1616122 GCF_019880635.1 Hanstruepera marina | reverse complement strand
TCGCGGATGTGCCTGCTCCGGGTGACTTGACAGCTAACGATAACTGTGCTGGTGATATTACAGTTACCGGTTCTGATTCTACAGATAGTTCCGATCCTTGTAACATTATTATCACACGTACTTGGACGTTTACCGATGCCTGTAACAACTCAAGCTCTGTATCACAGACCATTACCGTGGGCGATACCATTGCACCTGTGGCTCCTAGTGCGCCTGCAGACATTACTTACGAGTGTATTGCTGATGTGCCTGCTCCAGGTGACCTGACTGCCAATGATAACTGTACTGGTGATATTACAGTTACCGGTTCTGATTCTACAGATAGTTCCGATCCTTGTAACATTATTATTACACGTACTTGGACGTTTACCGATGCTTGTAACAACTCAAGCTCTGTATCACAGACTATTACCGTGGCCGATACCATTGCGCCTGTGGCTCCTAGTGCGCCTGCAGATACCTCTTACGAGTGTATTGCTGATGTGCCTGCTCCGGGTGACTTGACAGCTAACGATAACTGTGCTGGTGATATTACAGTTACCGGTTCTGATTCTACAGATAGTTCGGATCCTTGTAACATTATTATCACACGTACTTGGACGTTTACCGATGCCTGTAACAACTCAAGCTCTGTATCACAGACTATTACGGTGGCCGATACCATTGCACCTGTGGCTCCTAGTGCGCCTGCAGACATCACTTACGAGTGTATCGCGGATGTACCTGCTCCGGGTGACTTGACAGCTACGGATAATTGCTCTGGTGATATTGTGGCTACGGCTGTTGATTCTACTAACGATACAGATCCTTGTAACATTATAATCACGCGTACCTGGACGTTTACCGATGCCTGTGACAACTCAAGTTCGGTTTCACAAACCATTACAGTGACTGATACCATTGCGCCTGTGGCTCCTAGTGCGCCTGCCGATATCACTTATGAGTGTATTGCTGATGTGCCTGCTCCGGGTGATTTGACTGCTAATGATAACTGTGCCGGTGATATTACAGTGACCGGTGTGGATAATACTGATAGTACAGATCCGTGTAACATCATAATCACACGTACTTGGACGTTTACCGATGCTTGTGACAACTCAAGCTCTGTATCACAGATTATTAATGTAATAGATACTATACCTCCACAGGCAACTAACGATCTATCTGATCTTTCGGTTGTTTGTAGTGAAATTCCTGAACCGCCAACTTTAGTGTTTGATGAATGCTCTGGTGACGTAACTATTGTAGATTTTGTTGTAACGAGTACTTCGGATGGTTCTGACAGTGATTATGAAATTATTTGGACCTGGTCTGTAATTGACAATTGTGGTAATAAAGACATGATCGAACAATATGTTTTTGTAACAAATGAAAACTTTGTCACTGAAATTTCAGACAGTAGATGTTCAGAAGATGGAATAATTGACTTATTCGACTACTATAGCGGTACTGATGATTCTGGAACTTGGGTTGTGGAATCTGGAGACACCACGTTAGACGGAAATTATTTTGATCCGCTAGATGTTGAACTTGGCGATTACATTTTCAGCTATTCAGTTATGGAAAATGGATGTTTAAGCACAACACAAGTGACAATAACGGTTAATGACGATTGTATTGTATTACCATGTGGTTTAGAAGATGTTGTAATATCTACTGCTGTAACGCCTAACGGTGACCAATATAATGAGTACTTTGAAATTACAGGTATTGAAGAATGTGGATTTGTAATTGATATTAAAGTATTTAACCGTTGGGGCGCTATGATTTTTGAAACTGATAATTATCAAAATAATTGGAATGGTTCTGCACATAAATCATCAGTTGGTGGTGCAGATACAGTCCCAACAGGAACATATTACTATATTGTTAATTTAAAAAATAGTGGATTAAAACCAATTACTGGTTACTTCTACGTAGGAACCAAATAAAACTTTAACCTATGAAACTTGTTAAACATAATATAATTGCGTTAGCATTATTAAGTTGTACGTTTGGTATTGCACAACAATTACCACAATTCACTCAGTACATGTATAACACAATCTCTATAAACCCTGCATATGCAGGTAGTAGAGAGACATTAAGTGTAGTTGGCCTACATAGAAGTCAATGGGTTGGCTTTGATGGTGGACCTACAACGCAAACACTTTCCGTCCATTCACCATTACGTAATGATAAAATCGGTTTAGGTGTTTCGTTTATTAATGATAAACTTGGTGACGAACGTTTTACTTATTTGTACGGAGATTTCTCTTATACCATTAAAACTGGTGAAAAATCAGAACTAGCTTTTGGTATAAAAGCTGGATTTACAAGCTATACACTTGATAGATTTTCAGCAGATCCTTCTGTAACAGACCCAAGTGTTTATGGAATTGATGATAGGTGGAGTCCTAATATTGGTGCAGGTGTTTACTGGCATTCGAATAGATGGTATGTTGGACTTTCAACACCAAGAATCCTGACTAACGATTATAACGACGAAGATAGTAATGGTCAAGACTACGAAGCATTAGAACGGGTTAGTTATTACCTTACTGGTGGTTATGTTTTTGATTTAGGAGAAAATACAAAATTAAAACCTGCATTTTTAGTAAAAGCTACTAATGGAGCTCCTCTTTCATTTGATATTACTGCTAATTTCTTATTCTATGAAAAGTTTTGGCTTGGTGGCGGATACAGGATTAATCAAAATACTTCAGCTCTTGCTGGTATAGCAGATTTCCAGGTTTCAAAACAATTACGTATTGGGTATGCCTATGAGTATCCTTTATCAGATTTGAACGCTTATACTGGAGGAACTCATGAAGTACTTATCATGTTTGAGCTATTTAAAATGAAACGAATTAAATCACCTAGATACTTCTAAAAATAAAATCGTATGAAAACTAAAGTTATATTCGCAATAATTGCATTAAGTAGTACAATTCTATTTTCGCAAAGCAAAGTAGGAGATAAATTCTTCGAGAATTATGCCTATTTAAAAGCTGCCGATTTATATCAGGAAGCTGTAAAAAAAGGTGATAGTAGCGAGCATGTCTTAACACGTTTGGGAGATTGTTATTACAACAACTCTAATTCTGAACAGGCTGCAATATGGTATGAAAAAGCTTTAAACAAATATTCAGATATCAACCCTGAATACATTTACAAGTACATCCAAACACAACGTAGTTTGGGTAATTATGTTGAAGCCGATAAGTGGTTATCAAAATTCAAAGACATTCAAAGTTCAGATAGCCGTGTGGCCGATTTAAGTGTAGGTAATTTAAGTATTTATGAAGAGTTAGAATCTACAACCGGTATATACGTTGAGACTCAAAATTTAGATAGTAATACAAACTATGCCGACTTTGGCGGTTTTATCCACGAGGGTTCTCTTTATTTTTCTTCATCTAGAAATACTGAAAACGAAATCTATAAATGGAATGGAGAACCTTATTTAGATATCTACAAAGGTGAAATTTCTGTAAACGAAGAAGATGGCACTGCTACGGTAAGCAATGTAACCCTACTGGCTTTTGAAGGCAAACAACGTAATGATGTTCACGAGGCTAGCGCATGTCTTACCAATGATGGTAACACCATGTATTTTACTCGAGATAACGTGAATAGCAGAAACAGACCCGTTTACGATAAAAAAGGAACCTCACATTTAAAAATTTATAAGGCCACTAAAACGGACAGTGTTTGGGGCAACGTTATAGAATTACCGTTTAACGACAATGTATATTCTACAGGTCACCCAACATTAAGTCCAGATAACAAAACACTTTATTTTGTTTCAGATCGCGAAGGTGGTTTTGGACAAACAGATATTTATAAAGTATCAATCGACGGTGATAGTTATGGAACTCCAGAAAATTTAGGAGCAACTGTTAATACCGAAGGACGTGAAATGTTTCCTTATGTAGCAAAAGATAGTACCCTATACTTCTCTTCAGATGGATTTTTAAACCTTGGCTTATTAGATATTTTTAAATCAGATATACTAAAAAACGGATCTCAAGAAGAACCTGTGAATTTAGGAGCACCATACAATAGTGGTTACGACGATTTCGCATTCTTTATGGATAGTGATTCTAAAACCGGATACTTCTCCTCTAACCGACCAGAAGGAAAAGGTGGAGACGATGTTTATGGTTTTAAAGAATTGCCATGCAAGCAAATAATAAAAGGTACTGCCAGAGATAGCAAACTATTAACTCCTCTTGCTATGGTAACGGTTCAGTTAATAGACAAAGAATCTGGTAAAATTGTTTCTGAAGTAACAACAGATAAAAATGGCGAGTACCAATTAGAAGCCGATTGTGATAAGGAATACAAAATACTAGGCTCTAAACAAGACTACAAAGATGCATTGGAAGAATTAAAAACCACTACCGAATATGGTAAAGAACATACGGTAGACCTTAATTTAATCCCGTTGATTAATGATAACGAAATTGTTATTAATCCTATTTTCTTTGACTTTGACAAATGGAACATTAGACCAGATGCCGCTTACGAATTAGAAAACATTGTTTCAGTAATGCGTGCGCATCCAAATATGGTTATTAAAATTGAATCGCATACAGACAGTCGTGGTAGTGATAGATATAATATGAAGTTATCAGACCGTCGTGCCAAATCTACCCAAGAGTATTTATATTCTAGAGGTATTGCTACAGAGCGTATAGAAAGCGCTATTGGCTATGGCGAAACACAATTGGTTAACGAATGTTCAAATGGTGTAAAATGTTCTAAAGAAAAGCATCAAGAAAACAGACGTTCTAAATTTATAATATTAAGTGATAATAATTAAGAAGGCTTAAGTCTTAACATACAATACATAGTTATTAAGATTTAAGAAAATTGATTTAATAAGCTTACATTTATTAAAACCTTCCTAACAATAATCTTATTAACTAAAAAGCCACTCCTTGTGAGTGGCTTTTAAATTTTTATAAATTAAAATACACTAGATTTTAAGCTGTATATATAATACATAAAACACTACTATTAGTGCTATATACACATGCTTTATAAATATATTTTTATTTATATGATATATCAATTATATTTGTATCAAATAAATAAAATTATGATTACACCTCCTTTAAAAACTATTTTCTACTCCATAGAAAAGACCATTAAAGAATATCGTAGGTATTCTCAAGACAATATTTCAAAGCATATTAGTGACATTACACTTGATCAGGTATTAGTTTTAATAATGATAGATTCAAATTCAAAATTAAATCAAAAAGAAGTAGCTAATATTCTTTATAAAGATCATGCTTCTATTACTCGTATGATAGAACTTTTGGTAAAAAAAGGATATGTAAAACGCAAAATTAATAGAGAAGATAGAAGGAGGTTTGACTTGCAAGCATCGGAAAAAGGTATTACAGCTTTAAAAAAACTTAAACCAGTAATATTAAATAATAGGTCAAATGCGCTTAAAAATATTACACAAGAAGAAATAGATATAGTCAACAAAATATTACTTAAAATAACGAATAACTGTTCTAAAAATAATTAAAATGAAATATCACAATCTTATTAAAATTCTATTTTTTGCACTACTTCTTACCAACTGCAAAAAAAAATCTGTTGTTGTAGAGAAAAAACCACAAACGGTTTTACATAATAAACAAGAAGTAAAATTTAGTCCTCCAGGAAAATTGTACAACGTAAAAGGTCATAATATGCATGTTCTTCTTGCAGGCGAAAATCAAAAAGGTCCAACAGTAGTACTTTTTCATGGAGCTGGTGACATTGCACTAAATTGGAATTTAGTTCTTCCAGAAGTTGGGCAATTTACTAAAGCTGTAGCTATTGATCAAGCAGGAGAAGGCTGGAGTGAACACGGACATGGAATGGCCTTAAACCAACAAGTTTATGATACACATGAGCTTCTTAAAGAAGCTAACTTTTCACCCCCTTATATTTTAGTTGGACATTCCCTAGGTGGTGTATTAGCAAATTTATTTGCTAAAGAATATAAAGATGAAGTTGCTGGAATTGTACTCGTTGATGCTACTCATCCAGATGTTGTTTTAAAAGTCTACAATAAAGAACTTAAAAAAATGGAATGGAAAAAAATGAGATTGACCGCAAAAGACACTATTCCAACAATAAATACTACTTATTTAGAATTCCCAAAAAAAACAAAATCATTTCAACCTAAAAAAGATTTTGGAGATATGTTAGAGAAATTTTCGAATAGAGACAAACAACTTTTTAATTGGATTTATAATGAACGACCTTGGACTTATGTAAAAGGGGAAGGAAAAACTTATGAAGCTGAAATTTTTCAAGAAATGTTTCAAAACAAAGAAAAGTATCTTTTAGAAAACATTCCATTAATTGTTATTAGTGCAGGTCAAAAAAAAATTAAAGAAGGTGATAGTAACTGGAGTAGTGAACAACTTCTTAATCATTCAAAATCTTTGCAAAAAGATTTATTGAATCTTTCTTCTAATAGCAAACAAATTATAGCGGCACATAGTGGACACCACGTGCATATAGATGAACCAGAAGTAGTATCTAAAGCTATAAAAGACCTCATTGATTCTTCAAAACAATAAAACTAAACTATACACAACAATAGCTATAAGTAATTGCTTCTTCTAGCCTACTTCTGAAAATCCTTGTGGATTTTCACGCAACGAAACCATAGCCTAAACCGTTGGGACAGATTTTAAAAAACACTACTAGGTGAAAAATAGAATTCTAACATTGTTATTATTATTCATGTCTAATGTATTTGGGCAAACGAATGAACCAATCTATTTATACCATGATCATAATTATAGTACAACTTATTCATATGAGGTTTCTGAAATTACAATTCATTCTGATTCAAGCTATACCTTAAAAAGGTATTTAATGAAAAACAGAAAGACTTGGAAAACCTATAAAGATTTTGAACCTGAAATAAGTAGCGGGAAAATCAGACGAAATGGTAAATTTTATACCTTGACTGAATATGGGAACGGAAACAAAACTGATATTGAATGGAATGTAAAAGTCACTAAAAGCCGATTAATTTTCTATTTTAATAAAAGAAAAGATAAATTAAAAAAAAGTATTAAATACAAACGGGTTAAACTAATTTATAATTAGTGATTATAACAATCAATTATAAGTTCTTTAAACTAAAAAAAGCGACCATAAAGTCGCTTTTTTAATGTAAAGTAATCTGAATTGCTATTAATCAATATTCTAATTATTTCTTTACAAATATGTTTGTGTAATACCAGTTACCATCGTTATCCTGTTCTGCCGAAATATCAAAATTGGTAAAATTACCTTCAATATTGGCACGGTGACCATCACTATTCAACCAAGCGTTTACAACAGATTGCGCACTTGTATAGCCATAGGCCACATTTTCTGAAACTGTATTAGCTCCAGCGTTGCTTTGTAAATACGATTTACGCAAGAAAAAATTATCGTGCGAGATAGCATTTTGTTCAAGCATATAAGTAGTATGGTTATAGGCTTGCGATTTAATTATACCCATGTCAGACAACGGGTTTAAACCTAAATTAAGTCTATGGTCGTTTATAAGCTCTAAAATTTCAACTTCAATGCCTTTAGCTTCAGGAATAACTAGATTAGCATTATAAGCTTCGGCTTTGTCGTCTAGGTTATCTGATGAACATGAAAACATGAACATAGCAAATAAAACCATAACTGGTAGTAACGTAGGTCTTTTCATTGTTAGGTTATTTAGATTTGGGATAGTAAAATTAACTTCCTAACCAAAAAAGACTGTTAACAAAATGTTAAAATCGATAAAATACATGCATTTTATCGATTTATAATGTTTTTTATCGATATTAAGTGTTTTTAATCACGATAAAACTACACTTTACCGATATTATCATGGAGATAATCGGCTTTTAATCCAATTGCATTCATTATCAAGCCTATAGCGAATTCTATCATGTAGTCTATTAGCGCGTCCCTGCCAAAATTCAAACTCTATGGGCTTTACTATAAAACCGCCCCAAAAATCAGGTCTTGGTATATCTTTATTCTCAAATTGTTCTTCCAAACGTTTTAATTTATTTTCTAATACCTCCCTACTCTCTACAACTTCACTTTGTTTAGAAGCCAAGGCCCCTAATTGACTTCCTCTTGGTCGCGATTCAAAATAACCATCGCTTAAATTTTCAGCAACTTTTTCAGCCCTACCCTTTATTATAATTTGTCGTTCGGCTCCATGCCAAAAAAAGGACAAGCACACATTAGGATTCGCTTGAATGGCTTTACCTTTTTCACTATTGTAATTGGTGTAAAAAATAAAACCTTCATAAGTATAGCGCTTTAACAGAACGACTCTACTTTTAGGAAAGCCATCTAAACCCAAAGTAGATATAGTCATGGCATTATTTTCGTCTTCCGGAAAATGCTCATCTACTTCTAAAAACCAATCCCTAAACAATTCAAAGGGGTTTTCTGGGCTTTTAGAAAGCGATAATTCATTCTTTTCGTACGACCTTCTATAATTACTTAAATCTGCATCCATAAATTACTATTGGCTCTTGTCTTGTTTATTTTTTTATATAAATTTAAGCATTAATTACAGAAATGAAATTTGAAAACAGCATTTATTTCAACCAGTTAAAACACAGCAAACTAGTATTCCCTTTTGGTAAATTTTATTTGTTTGATAATTTTATTATTTCAGAATTACATGAAGGCGTACACTTTGACTGGGAAAAAATACAGGAAGTTTCATATGAATTAATAGCTCATTATGGAAATAACATAAAGATTGGATATATCTCCAACAGAATAAACTCCTACTCTATTGATCCTCATTTATGGTCTACTTTCAACAAGGAGTTTGGCTTTATAGTGGCTAGTGCTGTTGTGATTCATGATGACTTTGGATATATGAATGCAACTCTTGAAAAACAATTTACCGAAAACAGTTTAAAACGCTGTTCTAGCTTAGAAGAAGCCATTCACTGGATTCAAAATCTTGACGAGTTTAAAACGTAAACACTTTTCCCGCTTCTGCTAATTCTACATTTTCGAAAACGGTTTGTGCTTCCTCTTTAAAACCCGAAATGTCATCATAACGTGTAGAATAATGCCCAAGTATTAATTGACCAACTCCTGCCTTTTGTGCAATAGTCGCTGCATCAATGGCACTACTATGCTTTGTAGGATTCGATAAATGGGCATGCTTTTCCAAAAATGTAGATTCGTGATACAATACATCAGAATTTTTAATAATAGGAATAATCGTTTCTGTGTAAGCTGTATCACTACAATAGGCATAACTTTTTGGTTTGGCAGGATCTTTAGTTACATCTGCATTTAAAATAAGCTTACCATCTTCATTTACTACATCGAAACCTTGTTTTAATTTTCGGTAGTACGATTTATCAATATTAGCGTTTAGGGTTGCATTTAAATCCAATTTGCGTTCACCAAGTTTTTCTTTAAACAGAAAACCATTAGTGTAAACGCGATGTTTTAAAGGAATGGTATGTACGGTTACTTTTTCATCTTCATAAATTAATTCCGATTCTTCTGAAATTAGCTCGTGAAAAATTAGCTTATAATTTGTCCAGGAGTTGCCCAATTTTAACTGTAGCGTAATAGCTTCCTTTAAGCCCTTTGGTCCATAAATATGTAAATCGGTTTCTCTTGTAAGCAACCTGAAAGTAGAAACCAGACCTATCAAACCAAAAAAATGATCTCCATGGAGGTGGGAAATGAAAATATGTTTGATTCTTGAAAACTTAACTTTGTTTTTACGCAATTGCACTTGAGTACCTTCTCCACAATCAATTAAAAAAATATTATTATTTATTTCTAATACTTGTGATGTAGGATGGGTATCTACGCGTGGTGTGGCACTATGACAACCTAATATGGTTAATTTCATCTATTAATATGCATGTTTTTCAGAGGTCAGGAGGAATGCACGATAATCATTTCACACTAAAACCCTAAATCGCGTTCCATTTCTTCCATTTCAATAATATCATAAGCTTCCTGCATTGTAGGAACAACAACCAACTCATCTGGCATATCATCAAAATTTACTTTATCGGTAACAATTACAAAGGAGTTTTTTGCTTGCCTGTGTGTGTTTGATAAATTTAAAAACTCCACGATTTCATTAAGAGGAATTTGCCTTAAACTCGTTAAGCATATTATGATATTATCATTTTTAAAACGATCGAATAAAACGTCTAATTTCTTGACCAGTTCAACAACCGATGCCTTTTCCTGTGTAATAACAGTTATGTTATCCTGCTTATCAAATATCATAGTGTTACTGTTTTATTTTTGAAGCTAATAAATAAATAACAGCCATCCTAACTGCTACACCATTTTGTACTTGGTCCAATATAATGGCTTGATCTGAATCTGCTACATCACTGGTAATTTCAACTCCTCTGTTTATAGGTCCAGGATGCATAATTGTAATGTCTTTATCCAATGTATTTAATAACTCCATATTAACACCGTATTGCTGTGTATATTCCCGTGTTGAAGGAAAATAACTCACAGACATACGTTCATTTTGAACACGAAGCATATTAGCCACATCACACCAATTTAAGGCTTTTCGTAAATTGGTTTCAACTTTAACCCCCAGTTTATCAATATATTTTGGAATTAAAGTTTTTGGTCCACAGACCATAACTTGGGCGCCTTGGGTTTTTAATGCAAAAATATTTGACAATGCCACGCGACTGTGCAATATATCCCCAACTATTACAACCTTCTTTCCTTTCACATCCCCCAACCGCTCACGAATGGAATACGAATCCAATAAAGCTTGGGTTGGGTGCTCGTGTGCGCCATCACCAGCATTAATAATACTTGCATTGACATGATTGGATAAAAATACACTAGCTCCTGGGTTAGGATGGCGCATAACAACCATATCCACCTTCATGGATAGAATATTGTTTACCGTATCAATTAAGGTCTCCCCTTTTTTAACAGAAGATTGTGATGCTGAAAAATTTATGACATCGGCTGAAAGGCGTTTTTCTGCCAACTCAAAAGATAATTTTGTTCGAGTAGAGTTTTCAAAAAATAAGTTGGCAATAGTAATATCACGAAGGGAAGGCACTTTTTTGATAGGCCTATTAATCACTTCTTTAAAGTGGTCAGCCGTTTCAAAAATAAGTTTAATATCGTCTTTATTAAGATATTTAATTCCCAATAAGTGATTGACACTTAACTCGCTCATATTATTATTTGTTTATTAAGTAAACCGCATCCTCGCCTTGCTCCTCCTGCCAATGCACGATTACTTTTTCTTCGTTAATAGCATCTACTTGCCTTCCTTTGTAATTGGGTTGTATGGGCAAGTGTCTGCTAAAACGCCTATCAATTAACGTTAATAATTCAATTTCGTTTGGTCTACCAAAAGACTGGATAGCTGTTAATGCTGCACGAATACTTCTTCCTGTGTACAACACATCATCTATAAAAACAATTTTTTTATTCTCAACAAGAAAATTTATTTCTGTAGTATTGGCTTCTAAGGGTTTATCACTTCGTCTAAAATCGTCTCTAAAAAATGTGATATCCAAATGCCCGAGTTGCAAATTTTTAATTTTGTACTCCTCTTTTAACATTTGAGCTAATCGATTAGCCATGTATTTACCTCTTGGCTGTAAACCTATTAAAACTGTATTGGTAAAGTCGTTATGGTTTTCAATAAGTTGACAAGCCAATCGATGAAGAATGATGTTTACCTCTTTTGCGTTAAGTAAAACTTTTTGACTCATAAACTATCCAAACGTTGTTTGGAGAACAAAGATAATGCAAAAAAATAAAAAAGCCTTCCAAAAATTGGAAGGCTTTTACGCTTTATAATGGAGGGTTTATTATTTCCCTTCCATTTTATCTTTAAGAGCTTGTAATGTGTCATTAGCATCACCTAAAGTTGGTTTAGCCTCTGCAGCAGCATTTTTAGCAGCAGCTTTTACATTAGCAGCTTCTTCTTCTCTAAAGATAGCTGTATGCGAAGCAACTACACGTTTAAACTCTTTGTTAAATTCAATGATTTTGAATTCTGCCTCTTCACCTTTCTTAAGTTTCTTACCGTCTTCTTTTTCCATATGACGAGAAGGAACGAAAGCTACAATATCCTCATTAAAATCAATAGTAGCACCTTTGTCAACTATTTCAGTTAATTCAGCTTTGTGGACAGTTCCAACAGCGAATTCTTCTTCATATTTATCCCAAGGGTTTTCTGTTGTTTGTTTATGACCTAAACTTAATTTACGTCCTTCAACATCTAATTCAAGAACAACAACATCTAATTTATCACCTACGTTGCAGAATTCACTTGGATGCTTGATTTTCTTCGTCCAAGATAAATCAGAAATATAGATTAAACCATCAATACCTTCTTCCAATTCAACAAATACACCAAAGTTTGTAAAGTTACGAACCGTACCTGTGTGTTTAGAACCTACAGGATATTTAGATGTGATATCTGTCCATGGATCTGGTGTTAATTGCTTAATACCTAGAGACATTTTACGATCTTCTCTATCTAATGTTAAGATTTGAGCTTCAACTTCATCTCCAACAGAAACGAAATCTTGAGCAGAACGTAAATGTGTAGACCAAGACATTTCAGAAACGTGGATAAGACCTTCAACACCATCAGCAACTTCAATAAATGCACCGTAATCTGCAATAACAACTACTTTACCTTTTACTTTGTCACCAACTTTAACGTCTTCACCTAATGCATCCCAAGGATGTTTAGATAATTGCTTAAGACCTAATTGGATTCTTGATTTGTTTTCATCAAAATCAAGGATAACGACGTTCAATTTTTGGTCTAACTCAACAATCTCATTTGGATGGTTGATACGTGACCAAGAAAGATCGGTAATGTGGATTAAACCGTCTACACCTCCAAGGTCAATAAACACACCGTAAGAAGTAATGTTTTTAACAACACCTTCTAATACTTGTCCTTTTTCTAACTGACCAATAATTTCTTTCTTTTGTTCTTCAATATCAGCCTCGATAAGTGCTTTATGAGAAACCACAACGTTTTTGAATTCGTGGTTGATTTTAACAACTTTGAATTCCATTGTTTTATTTACGTATTGATCGTAATCGCGAATTGGCTTCACATCAATTTGAGAACCTGGTAAGAATGCTTCAATTCCGAAAACATCTACAATCATACCACCTTTAGTTCTACACTTAACGAAACCATTAACGATTTCTCCACTTTCGTGAGCAGCATTCACACGATCCCATGCTTTAATTACACGAGCTTTTCTGTGTGATAATACCAACTGACCAGTAGCGTCTTCACGAACATCAATTAATACTTCTACTTTGTCTCCTACTTTTAAGTTTGGATTGTAACGGAATTCGTTTAATGAAATAACACCTTCAGACTTAGCGTTAATGTCAATAATGGCATCACGATCTGTAATGTGAATAACCTCTCCTTCTACAACTTCATCATCTAAAGTGTCAACGAAATTCTCTGCTACTAATTTTTCAAATTCTTTTAATTGCGAATCTTCAACCTCATCAATACCTTCTTGGTAATTGTGCCAGTTAAAATCTTTTAAGAATTTTTCAGGGTTTGCTTGAGCTTCAGATACTACTGGAGCCTCTGCTGTTTTTGTTTCAGTTGCTTCAACTGTTTGTGCTTCAGTTGCTTCAACTTCCGCTTGTTTTGCTTTTTCAGCCATATGCTGATAATAATTTGTATTCTGTTATGTCTTGAAAATTTTAAGCAATTAACACACAGAAGTGTTATGTTATATTTTGTATTCCCTTCTTAATTTTCAATGCATCGCTAAAAAGGAGTGCAAAAATACTACTTTTTCCTTAATAAAACAACAGCTTATTCACTGAAAATTAAATATTTATTATAGTGCTTCTAATACTTGGGAAGTAAGTTGCAATATATTCTGAAATTGTTCTTCTAAAGTTAGGTTAGAGTTATCAATTTCTATAGCATCATCAGCCTTAATTAATGGAGAATCTTCTCTATGTGTGTCAATATAATCACGTTCTTGAATATTGTGCAAAACTTCATTATAATCTACATTGTCTCCTCGTTCGATTAATTCATGGTAACGCCTATGTGCCCGCTTTTCAGCCGAGGCCATCATGAAAATCTTTAATTCGGCATTAGGGAATACAACAGTTCCAATATCACGACCATCCATAACAACGCCCTTATCCTCTCCCATTTTTTGCTGTTGTTTAACTAGCATGCTCCTAACTTCAGATACAGCTGCCACCTGACTCACAAAATTGGAAACCTCTAGTGTTCGAATTTTTTTTTCAACATTAATGTCGTTTAAATACACATCTGCTACCTGCGTTTCACTGTTTAGCTTAAATGAAATTTGAACGCTTTCTAAATTTGAAATTAAGTCCTTAACATCAAAATGATCATCGCCAATAAAGTTTTTTTCCATGGCAAACAGCGTAACAGCACGATACATGGCACCTGAATCGACATAAACATAGCCCAGATACTTTGCCAGTTGTTTTGCAACAGTACTTTTTCCTGTTGAGGAATATCCATCTATAGCAATCGTAATCTTTTGCATTTATCTTAAATCTATTTGCATACCGAAGAAATTAGCATTCGATGCACTGGTATAGCGCACATGGGTAAAGCTAAATCTAAATTTATTGAGTTGCAAACCAATTCCAGCTGAAATTCCAGAAAAATTTCGTTGTTCATCAATTCGCAACTCCCGGCCTCGTCTAAAATTGTAACCCAATCTAATATTAAATGCACCTTCAGGAAAAAGTTCTGCACCAAGAATTGTATGGCTTATAAGATTAGTAAAAAAACCCGTCTTCTCTTGAGTTTGATTGCCTTCCAAATCCGTTTCTGCTCGTGCAGGATTACTAACCGCCAATGGCCAAACCTGTAAGTTTTCTAATGTTATATGCCAACGCAAAGGCACATTCTCCAATGTTTGAGACATACCAAAAGCAATTTCAAAAGGTAAGGGCTCGTTTTGCCCTGCATAGGTTGTTATTTGCATCCCTAAATTTCTGACTACCAATGTGGCCTGAAACTCAATATCTTCATTGATATACATCAAACCAGCATCAATTGCTGCTCCAAATGATGAATACTGCTCTAGTTTTGAAGTAATTAGCTTGATAGTTCCTCCTGCATAAAAATCAGAATACCCAATTTGTCTCGAATGTCCAAAAGACAAAGACGCTTCATTACCACTAAAGGATCCCGTAGGGTTGCCCTGTTCATCATAACCATCAAAACTACCATAATTAATATAGGTAATACCCGTAAAGAACGTTAACACACGTCTGTCCCAGGTATATCCATAAGCTCCAGTACCATAACTAATGCCTCCTAAATAACTTGAGTAATTTAATGCCAATTGATTGTCCATTTCAACATTAATTGCCGAGGGATTTGTTAAGGCCTGGGTAACATCGTAATCTATATTAGTAAATACTTTACCCCCTAAAGCTGCTTGCCTTGGTGAAGCAATAAGGTTAAGGAATTGATATGTAGTTTCACCACCTACTTGAGCGCATAAATATGCACTGAAAAAAACACAAATAACAGTGGTAAATCTCTTAATCATAAAGTTGCAAAGTAACTAAATCTATCTTAAAACGGCTGCAAGTATAAATTATTTTTAATACATAAAAAAACCTCGATTTTAATTCGAGGTCTTTTACTATTAATCAAATGTATTATAGGGTTTTAGCATTCTTAACCTTTTGGTTTGTTAATGCCAATTTAATAACATCACCCATATCTGAAACATAGTGAAAAGTCAAGCCTTTTAGATATTCTGGTTTTATTTCTTCAATGTCACGTCTGTTCTCCTCACAAAGTAAAATCTCTTTAATTCTAGCGCGTTTGGCGGCTAGTATTTTTTCTTTAATACCTCCTACGGGAAGTACTTTCCCTCGAAGTGTGATTTCGCCTGTCATGGCTATACTCTTCTTTACTTTACGCTGTGTAAATAAAGACACTAATGAAGTTAGCATGGTAATTCCTGCACTAGGCCCATCTTTAGGTGTAGCACCTTCAGGTACATGGATGTGCACATTATACTTATCAAAAATTTCTGAATTAATGCCCAATTCATCAGCATTAGCCTTAATATACTCCATGGCTATTGTAGCAGATTCTTTCATGACTTTACCTAAATTACCAGTAACCGTTAAGTTACCTTTGCCTTTAGATAAGATAGATTCAATAAATAAGATATCACCCCCTACTCGAGTCCAAGCTAAACCTGTAACGACACCAGCAACATTATTGTTTTCATATTTATCGCGCTCTAGCTTTGGTCCGCCTAAAACCTCAACAATATTTTCATTGGTTACTTTTATATTATAGTCATCTTCCATGGCTATGTTTTTAGCTGCATAACGTACCATTTTCGCCAGCTGTTTTTCTAGGCCACGAACTCCAGACTCCCTTGTGTATCCTTCTACAATTTTCTCCAGTTGGGGTTTACCTATTTTCAAATCTTTTTCGGTTAAACCATGTTCCTTTAATTGTTTAGGCAATAAGTGTCGTTTGGCTATTTCAACCTTTTCTTCAATTGTATATCCCGTAACATTTATAATTTCCATTCTATCTAACAATGCAGGCTGAATGGTTGACAAGCTATTGGATGTGGCAATAAACATAACTTTGGAAAGATCATAACCCATTTCTAAAAAGTTGTCATAGAACTCACTATTCTGTTCTGGATCTAAAACTTCAAGCATAGCCGATGATGGATCACCTTGATGTGAGTTGGAAAGCTTATCGATTTCATCTAAAACAAAAACAGGGTTTGATGTACCCGCTTTTTTTAGGTTTTGTAAAATTCGCCCTGGCATGGCACCAATATAAGTTTTACGGTGTCCGCGTATTTCTGCTTCATCACGTAAACCACCTAATGACATACGCACATATTCTCTTCCTAAAGCTTCTGCAATAGATTTCCCTAAAGAAGTTTTACCAACTCCTGGAGGTCCATATAAACAAAGTATTGGTGACTTCATATCGTTACGAAGTTTTATAACCGCCAAGTGCTCTATAATACGACGCTTAACATCGTCTAAACCGTAATGATCTCTATCTAAAATACGCTTAGCGCGTTTTAAATCGAATTTATCCTTACTGTAATCATTCCACGGTAAGTCCAAAAACAAATCTAAATAGTTTCGTTGAATGGAATATTCAGCCACTTGAGGATTCATTCGGTGCATTTTAGCCAATTCCTTATCAAAATGCTTGGCTACTTTTTCTGGCCATTTTTTTGATTTAGCGCGTTGTTTCATATCATCCAACTCTTCATCATGACTAACACCACCAAGCTCTTCCTGAATGGTTTTCATTTGTTGGTGCAAGAAGTATTCACGCTGCTGTTGGCTCATATCACTTTGAACCTTTAACTGAATATCGTTTTTCAATTCCAATTTTTGAAACTCAATATTCATATACTTTAAAGTTTCCAACGCACGCTCTTTCAAATCGTTTATTTCCAATAATTTTTGCTTGTCAGTAACTGATAAGTTCATATTGGAAGACACGAAGTTTATTAAAAACGAATCGCTTTTTATGTTTTTAATGGCGAATGAGGCTTCACTTGGAATATTTGGACTTTCCTTAATGATTTGAAGTGACAATTCTTTAATCGAATCGATTATCGCTTCAAACTCTTTGTTTTTAGCTGCAGGTCTAGCTTCAGGCACTTCTTTTACAGTAGCTTTTAAATAAGGCTCTTCTGACACTACTTCGTCAACCTGAAAACGTTTTTTACCTTGAATTATAACTGTTGTATTACCATCTGGCATTTTCAATACTTTTAAAATCCTGGCAACAGTCCCAGTTTTAAAAATATCATTAGCTGTTGGGTCTTCTACAGCTTCATCTTTTTGGGACACAACACCAATTACCTTACTGCCATTATTCGCATCTTTTATTAACTTAATGGATTTATCACGTCCAGCTGTAATAGGAATAACAACACCTGGAAACAATACCGTGTTACGTAATGAAAGTATAGGTAATGAGTTGGGAAGTTCCTCTTTTCGTATTTCTTCTTCGTCTTCTGGTGTCATTAAAGGAATTAATTCTGAATTTTCATCAAAATCCTGTAATGACAAACTGTCAAGGCTTAAAAAATTAGATTTCTTCATAGATATATTTAAGTCATTCTGTCATTTTTACTTCAGATAACAGAATTTCTATTGTATTTTTAAATATTAAGTTTTAATCTACAAAACTAACAATCAGTAATTTAAATTAAATATTAGGTTTGTAACGCTATAATAAGTTCAATTTATATGCCATGAATACCTTGATACTAAAAAGTTTTTTTTTAAAAAGTGTAACAAATGAAAATCTGCTTACTCTTTAATATAACAATTTGAATTTTTTGACACTAACCACCAAAAATATCGAAGAGCTCATAGAGCTTTGTAGGGCTAGAAACCAATTTGCGCAATTGGAAGTTTATAATCGTTATTACAAAGCCATGTATAACGTAGCGTTTAGAATTGTAAAAGACAGCTTTGAAGCAGAGGATGTCATGCAAGATGCATTTTTAACTGCTTTTTCTAAACTCTACAGCCTGAAAGATACAGTGACTTTTGGTTCATGGCTAAAACGAATTGTTATTAACAACAGTATTTACCGTTTCAACAAAAATAGTAAGTACCAAAACGTTCCTTTTGAGCATGCAATGCATAAAGTTGAAGATGACTTTCAAGGTTTGGATAACGACACATCATCATCAAGCGACAAAGCCAAGTTGGTTTTAAATACATTGAATCAACTAAAGGACAATTATAGAATTGCTTTAACATTACATTTAATTGAAGGATATGATTATGAGGAAATTGGAGACATTATGAATCTTTCTTACGCCAATTGCAGAACAACAATATCACGGGCAAAAGAAAGCTTACGTAAAAAACTTGAACCAATAGTAAGTTATTAAAAATTGAATTATGAGCACAGATAATTTAGACTCTCTTTTTGAAGATTTACAAGGTAGTTTTGATCAGGAAACGCCTAATGAAGACCATAAAAAACGGTTTATGGCTAAACTCAACAATCAAAAGAAAACTGTTGACGTGAGCAAAAAACATTGGTCTATTTGGAAACCGTTAGTTGGTGTAGCAGCTTCTATTGCCTTAATATTAGTATTGACCTTCGGTAATAATCAAGATGTAAATGCTTCTGGTTTAGCTAGCGTGTCTCCAGAAATGGCACAAACCCAAGACTTCTTTACTTCTACTATTGCTATAGAGTTAAAGAAACTTGAAAACGCCACCAATCCTGAAACCAAAATGCTTATTCAGGATGCCCTTAATCAAATGAAACGTTTAGAAAACGAATATGAGTCGTTGATAACAGATTTAACTGAAAGCGGGAATGACCAGCGTGTTATTTATGCTATGATTTCAAACTTTCAAAATCGTATTGAAATATTACAGAATACTTTACAACAAATTGAAATAGTTGAACAATTAAAAAACAGTAAACATGAAAACAACAATACTATCTAAAACCCTAATCGTGCTTTTATTGATGCCAACACTTATTGTTGCATCTATAAACCCTGACAACGCAGTAAAGCACAAAAAAGAGAAAACCATTAAAAAATCGTTTAATGTAAATAGCAATGCCGAATTAAAGGTAGATAATAGCTATGGAAATTTAAACATAGTGACTTGGAACGAAAACCGTATTGATATTGAAGTCACAATAACTGTCGAAGGAGGCAACGAAGACAAAGTCATTAAAAAGCTTGATGAAATAACGGTAGATTTTGATGCCAGTTCAAATATGGTTTCAGCAAAAACAATTTTTAATAAAAACAAATCTAAATCTTGGTGGAATTGGGGCAGTAATGGCAGCTCAAAAATGAGTGTTAATTATGTAATAAAAATGCCTATAACAAATTCTGTAAAACTAGATAACGATTATGGCAGTATAAATTTAGATAAACTGGAAGGCAAAGCTTCAATTAGTTGCGATTATGGTAAAATAACAACCAAAGAGTTAATGAGCACAGACAACTCCCTCAATTTTGACTATAGTCAAGGATGCTATTTTGAATATATAGGTGGAGGAACAATAGATGCTGATTATAGTGGGTTTACCGTAGCCAAAGCCAAAAACATTAGACTATCAGCAGACTATACGCAATCAAAATTTGAAATAGCCGAAGATATTACCTACGATTGTGATTACGGATCCTTAACCGCTGAAAAAGCCAATAATGTAACCGGAAATGGCGACTACTTAACGGTTGTTTTAGGTGATATTTATAAAAATGTAACTATCGATGCGGATTACGGGTCTATTAAAATTAAGCGAATGACTGCCAATGCAGGGAACATAACCATAAACTCTGATTATGTAGGTATTCATATTGGTTACGATAGCGCTTATAAATTTAACTTTGAAATGAATTTGGAATATGCCTCATTAAGTGGAAAAGATGACTTGGAATTCAATAAAAGTCGAGAAGAATCTGGAGAAAAATACTATGCAGGATATTACGGCTCTAATAACTCTGGAAACTTAATAAAGATAAACTCTGATTACGGTAGCGTAAAATTAAATAGAAATTAATATCAATCAAATAACACACAAACCATGAAAAACAAAGTATTATTATTATCTGTCTTATTTGTTACAGCATTTAGCTGTGCGCAAAATTGGAAAAAAGTTTCTGGAAATGGTAATATGACAACAGAAACACGAACCACAAGTGATTATGATGGTGTCAGTTGCGCCGGGTCTTTTGATTATGTTTTAGTAGCTGGTACTGAAGGAAAAATTACACTTGAGGGCGAAGAAAATTTATTAAAACACATTATTACAGAAGTAAAAAATGGTAAATTAGTTATCAAGTCTGAAAATGGCATTAACCTAAAAAGTAGTTTAGGAAAAACCATTAAAGTAACCATACCTATACAGGATATCAATAGTGTTTCTCTTGCTGGTTCAGGTGATTTGTGGAGCGAAACTACAATTACTTCTACTAATCTAAATGTATCGTTAGCCGGTTCTGGCGATGTTAAATTAGACGTCAAAGCTACTTCAGTGGAAAGCAGTATAGCAGGCTCTGGTGACATTACATTATCTGGTAACACCACAAACCTTGAAGCCAACATTGCAGGTTCAGGAGATTTTGAAGGTTTTAATTTAAACTCTGATAATACTGAAGTATCCATTTCAGGATCTGGTGATGCTCAAGTTGTAAGTAACAAACGTATTAGAGGTCGTGTTTCTGGATCTGGAGATATAGCTTACAAAGGCAATCCAGAAAAAGAAGATACTAAAGTATCAGGTTCTGGATCTATTAAAGGAAAATAACAGAACACTTATGAAACAAAAAAAGCGACCAATTGGTCGCTTTTTTTTAATTACGTTTCACAGATTACATTGTCAAGCCTTTTTAGGAACTCTAAAAAGTAACACTATTCCAAACAGGAAAAACACAAACAAGAATAATATAGCATCACGCATGGAGCTTCTGTAGTCAACCACAGCAAAAATAAGCATACCTATAACAATCCCGATTTTTTCGGCTACATCATAAAAACTAAAATAGGATGTGGTGTCTTCGGTTTCCGGTAAAAACTTTGAATATGTTGAACGTGCCAAGGCCTGAATACCACCCATAACCAATCCAACAATACCAGCAGCAATGTAAAACTGAATAGGTGTTTCCATAAAATACGCATAGAAACAAATACTCATCCAAATAAAGTTAAGAACAATCAATACTTTTATGTTTCCAAACTTTTCTGAAGCCTTTGATGTTAAAATAGCTCCAATAATGGCTACCAATTGAATAACCAACACGCTTACTATTAATCCTTGTGTTTTTTCATCAGAGTCTGCCCATGCTATTTCTTTCTCACCAAAATAAACGGCCATTAACATAATGGTTTGCACAGCCATACTAAATACAAAAAAAGCATACAAATACCGCTTTAACCGTAAGTTTTGTTTTAGCTGTTTCCAGACTTGCCGTAATTCAGTAAATCCTTTTAAAACAACATCCTTTGTTACTTTATGTCCAGAAGACACACCTTTTGGTAAGTAGTAAAATGTATATTGACTAAACAGAACCCACCAAAGCCCTACTGTAATAAATGAAATTTTCATAGCTTCAATTGATGCTGCATTCTTTTCGGCTTCTGTAGTACCGATATCAAATCCAAACCAGTTTGGCTTCATAACCATTGCTAGGTTTATTAATAGCAGTAGTACACTACCCACATAACCTAAAGAAAATCCTTTGGCACTAATGGCATCTTGCTGTTCTTCAAATGCAATGTCTGGCAAATAGGAATTGTAAAACACTAAACTGCCCCAGTATCCCATTAATCCCATAAAATAGAACAAAATACTGGTGTGAATAAAGTCTAAATCAAACCAATACAATCCTATACAACCCAAGCCTCCCATATAACAAAAAAACTTAAGGAAGAATTTTTTGTTACCCACATAATCAGCTATTCCTGATAAGATTGGTGAAGAAAATGCGACAACCAAAAATGTAAACGCCGTTATTATTGATATAAGAACGGTCTGTTTCATTTCAAAACCAAACGCCGAAACAGGTTCGTCAGCTGATGCAAACAAACTAGAATAAAATATGGGAAATATTGACGATGCAATAGTTAGCGTGTAAACCGAGTTTGCCCAATCGTAAAACGCCCAAGCGTTTAAAAGTTTTTTACTGCCTTTTTGGTAAGATTTCATAAAAAAAGCTGCCCTTTTATTGAGCAGCTCCTAAATTAAAACAAATAATTTAAATACTAATATTTTCCTAAAGGTCTAAATGTAGTCACACCAAAATTTTTAGCTTCAGCAATGGCTTGAGGTGCTAGTTTGTTTAACTCATCAATTCGTGATTGATTGGCAGGATGTGTACTTAAAAATTCAGGAGGTGCTTGTCCACCACTCATCTCATCCATGCGTTCCCATAATTTAGCAGCTTCATTAGGATTATATCCAGCAATAGCCATTAAGTACAATCCTATTTTATCAGCTTCGGTTTCATGAGCTCGACTAAATGGCAACATACCGCCTACATTTGAAGCTATTCCATAAGCTTGATTGTAAATATCGATATTTTCATCGCCCTCCAACAAAACATTTCCAGCAACCGCAACCCCTTGTTGAATATATGCGGCACTCATACGTTGTTGACCATGGTTAGCTAAAGCATGGGCTACTTCATGTCCCATTATGGCTGCAATAGCCGTTTCATTTTCTGCAACTGGTAAAATACCTGTATAAAAGGCAATCTTCCCGCCAGGCATACACCAAGCGTTTACGGTTTCAGAATCTATTAACGAGTATTCCCATACATAATCCTTTAAATACCCTTCATAACCATTGGCATTTAACCAACGTTCGGCTGCAATGGCAATACGTTGTCCAACTCGGGTAATCATTTTTGAAGCTGGCGTTCCTGTTATCACTTTATTTTCAGAAAGCACTTGATTATATTGTTGTAAGGCAGCAGGAAATAATTGATCGTTAGACACAAATGCCATGGTTTGCTTTCCCGTAAATGGATTAGTTGAACAAGAAAGAAACAGCAAGGTTATAGCGGCTGTTATTATTATGTTTTTTGTTTTCATGTAGTTTATGGTTTTTATTTAATCAAATTTACAATAATCATTCTTTAATTTTCGACACATAAAGTGTTTTTTGGTCACAAGTTGATGACTTAAATAATATACGCAAAATATCATTATCATGGTTCTTTTGTAATTAAAGCTTTCTGCTAACGACACAATTAAAAAAAATCACCATGAACAAATTCATCCTATTAGTTTCATTGTCACTTTTTTTGAGTTGCAACAGCAATGCCCAAAAAAAAGAAACTAAACAAACAGAAACCTTTAAAGTTTTTAAAACTAAAGCTGAATGGAAACAAGAGCTTACTAAAGAACAGTACTATGTCTTAAGGCAGTCTGGTACCGAACGTCCTTTTTCCAGCCCGCTAAACAAAAACTATAAAAAAGGGGTATATGTTTGCGCTGCTTGCAGTACACCTTTGTTTGAGAGCGATCACAAATTTGATTCCGGAACTGGCTGGCCAAGCTTTGACCGTGAGATCAAAGGAAATGTTGCATACGGAAATGGTTATGAAAGTAATGAAGAGCATTGTGCTACTTGCGGTGGTCATTTAGGACATGTATTCAATGATGGCCCAAGAGATACAACAGGCAAAAGGCATTGTATAAATGGCGTGGCTTTGGAATTTATTCCTGAAGGATAAATTTATAATGCACTTACATAAAATGCTTAAGTGCTTTTTTTAATCCAAATTTTAAAAATGAATATTATTTATTATTCGCTTCCTATTTCGTAAATTCGTAGCTTCAAAAAACGATTAAAAATAGACGAATGAGTAAATACGATGTTATTGTTCTTGGAAGTGGTCCTGGTGGCTACGTGACAGCTATACGCGCGTCACAATTAGGTTTTAAAACAGCAGTTGTTGAGAAAGAAAGTTTAGGCGGTGTATGCTTAAACTGGGGCTGCATTCCTACAAAAGCACTTTTAAAATCAGCTCAAGTTTTTGAATACCTAAAGCATGCTGAAGATTATGGCCTATCGGTAAAGGAAGCCGATAAGGATTTCGATGCTGTTGTAAAGCGTAGTCGTGGTGTTGCCGATGGCATGAGTAATGGTGTTAAATTTTTAATGAAAAAAAATAAAATTGACGTTATTGAAGGCTACGGAAAAGTGAAACCTGGAAAAAAAATAGACGTTGATGGTAAAGAATACGCTGCAGATCATATTATAATAGCAACTGGAGCACGCTCTCGTGAATTACCTAGCTTACCCCAAGACGGAAAAAAAGTAATTGGATATCGTGAAGCCATGACCTTACCTAAACAACCTAAAAAAATGATTGTTGTGGGTTCTGGAGCTATTGGGGTTGAGTTTGCCTATTTCTATAATTCTATGGGTACTGAAGTGACCATAGTTGAATACCTACCTAATGTCGTTCCTGTTGAAGACGAAGATGTTTCAAAACAACTAGAACGTTCATTTAAAAAGAGTGGTATTAAGATTATGACATCTTCAGAAGTGACCAAAGTTGACACTTCGGGTAAAGGTGTGAAAGCTACGGTAAAAACTAAAAAAGGAGAAGAAGTTCTTGAAGCAGATATTATTTTATCGGCTGTTGGAATTAAATCCAACATTGAGAATATAGGTTTAGAAGACGTTGGTATTGCTGTAGATCGTGATAAGATTTTGGTAAACGATTATTACCAAACCAACATTCCAGGGTATTATGCCATTGGAGATGTTACTCCTGGACAAGCTTTAGCCCACGTTGCATCTGCTGAAGGTATATTGTGTGTTGAAAAAATAGCAGGACAACATGTAGAAGCTCTTGACTATGGAAATATTCCTGGATGTACCTATTGTTCCCCAGAAATAGCTTCTGTAGGTTTAACTGAAAAACAAGCTAAAGAACAAGGTTTAGACATAAAAGTTGGTAAATTTCCGTTTTCTGCATCTGGTAAAGCCAGTGCTGGCGGAAACAAAGATGGTTTTGTAAAAGTAATTTTCGATGCCAAATATGGTGAGTGGTTAGGTTGCCACATGATTGGTGCTGGAGTTACAGATATGATTGCTGAAGCCGTTTTAGGAAGAAAACTGGAAACAACAGGACACGAAGTCTTAAAAGCAGTGCATCCACATCCAACTATGAGTGAAGCCGTTATGGAAGCTGTTGCCGATGCTTATGATGAAGTGATACATTTATAAAAAATATTTATTTATATAATTTTAAAAAGCGACTCAAATATGAATCGCTTTTTTTTATTTTCGATTTATGAAAAAAAAAGGCTTTCTTGCATTATTAATCATAACTATACTATCGTGCGGAGTTTCAAAATATAAAACAGAGCTTACGAGTGAAACGTTCCAAGATGATAATTGTCCAGCATTTAATTTAGAACAATATAGCAGTGCTTCAATTGAAAACGTTTATATTAATAGTTTAGATATACTACCTGTATTCTATGACATTAGTTTAAAATCATCTATAAACGACTCTATTACTTCTGAAAAAGAAGCCTTAAGGAAGCAGGTAGAATCTGTTGTATATAACAGTTTAAAAAAACATAATATAAGTTATATACCTTGTTCTCTTTCTGATTTTTCACAAAAAGATATTGCAGATTATAAAAATAGCATCAGAAGCACATCATTTTCATTAGCACATAACCATTTTGTGCCTGAAGAGTACTACACTAAAGCAATTCATAAAGTCGGAAAACACAGATTTAAACTTGCATTTTTCTTTCAATTTTTTCCAAAAAATAATGGGGAATCAGAACGCATATATATTCATACGTTGCTTTATGATACAGAGATTAATAAAAATGTTTATTACGAATACCTCATTTATGAAAACTGTTCTGTTAGACACTTAAATAATTTTGAAAAAGTTATTAATGCTGTTGTAATAAACTTTAAGAATAGAAATATGACTCTCTAAAACTAAATTTTAAATAAACTACAGCCTAAAATCCAAACCCAAAAACAAACCATTGGGCGTAATTTCCTCAAAACCCAGCGTATATTTCATGTGGATATCCAAAGCATCTGTTAATTGATAGGCCACACTTAAATCGGCTCTCACTTTAAACTTATTTGAAAAGAAGTCGAAAAAGTAGTTCATACTGGGTCCTATTAAAAGATAAAACCGCTCTGCGGCTTCGTATTTTAAATAGATAGGAGCATTTAAAAACTTAAAGTCATGTAATCCCACAAAAAGTATTTCAGGTTGAATTGACAAACTATTTTCAATAGGAATATCAACAAACAAACCGCCATAATACCCTACCCCAACTTCTGGGTTATCGCCAAAACTAGCTTCAGTAACTTTATAAAACGTCAGGTTTACACCTCCTTTAATTCCAAAATCTGTTTTAGATTGTGCATGTGCAAAATGAGTAAAGCATAAACTTAATATCAATAAGCCGCAAATAGGTTTCATTATAAAAGTGAAATTTTGTTTAAAGTAGTATTTTATTGCTTAAAAGTATAATCTAAAATCAAAAAGAGCCTGGAATAGGCTCTTTTTTTTACAACATCAACAAAGATATTCCATAACATAATATCTATTTCCTGATAGTTATTTCCTTTTTTTCTTTTTAGATTCTTTTTTATCTTTTTCTTCAACAATCGATTTATAAAACCTGAAAGATGATTTATGATCTTTTAAAACACTTATTGATAACCCAACCAACATAATTAAAATAATAACCAGTAAAAAAATGATAATAATCTTGACCTCATAATTGGCGACCATAAATACGTTCTAAATTGTTGGTTTATTGTTTTAGACACGTAATTCACAATAAAGTCACGCTTTAGTCTAGAATTTCTATTTTTTTGTTGGTGATATGTTTTATGGGGTAAACTACCTTGGCATCATTAAAAACAACAACCATACTTATATTGTCTATGGCATATATAACACCTTGCTTTTCATCAACTACAATCTTTTGACCTACATAAAAATTACGTTTAGAGTAAAACCCTAATAACAATCTATAAACTATATCGCGCGAACCAAAACCAAAAGCTATTGTAAAAGAAGCCAAAACTGCTCCGAGAATTAAAAACAGATTGTTTGTAATAATATCTGTATTGAAGCCTGCTTGATCCAGTGCCATAATAGATACCATAACAACCAATATTAAAAAAAGAATATTACTAATGGCTTTAGAGCCGTTAATGTCAACTGCTTTTAGCAAAGTACGTAAAGTCTTTTTTAAATAATTGGCTCCATAAATACCCAACACAAAAATTAACAATGCACTAAAGAATTGGGGTAAATACCTAATTAACTTACCAACTTCATTAGAAATCAGACTGAAGTTTAAAATTTCAGCTCCAATAATAACAAAAATTAAAATGAAGAGCCATTTAACAAAAACCAAAATTATTTTTTCTGGGTCTATTTTGAACGTACCATTCAAAAAAGGGAGGTCATTTAACTTTTCAGACAAATATCCAATTTTAGTTAGCTTAAGTGATTTTTTAATCACAAACAATATCAGTTTAAGTAACAACCACGCAACTATTATAAATATAATTCCAAAAATAATTTTCGGTAAAAACTTATAGGTATTTCTTAATAGCTCATCTAAAAGATTAAAATTCAAATCGTCGTTCATGGTATGTTAATTTAGTTTGTAATTACTTGTTGTTTTTTTTAGATAGATTAAAAATATTATTTATGGTTTCCGGATATTTTATGGTAAGTAAATCGGTAACATCAAGTGCCAATTTAATGACATTAATATCATCCATTACTTTATCTTTAATAATGTCTGGAAGTTTTTCGCTGTTTATTACTTTTTTAAACGGATTTTCCATAATTAAATAGTTTCATATACTTTAACTAGCCTGCTTTTGGCTCTGCTCAATCGCATTTTTACAGCGCTTTTACCTAATTCCAATACCTCTTGAATATCCTCTATTTTCATATCATCCTGATACTTCATAAATAATATGGTTTTATCGTTTGGGTCAATTAAATCTAGTGCTTTGTTTAATTTTTCCGAATCCATACTATGAATTTTCTCTTCGTTTATATTGTTTTGAACAGTACTTAAGTGTTCTTCATGTGTATCTGCATAAAGAAACTTACTCTTACGCTTGTTAAAATCGCGTTGAACATAGTTTATACAATGGTTATACGTAAACGAATAGAGCCATGTGGAAAATTTAGACTTATGACCAAAAGTTTTAATCTTAATAAAAAGCTTGACAAAAATATCATGGGTTAAATCTTGAGCTTCCTCTTTGTTCTGCACAAAGCTTATACACTTATTATAGACTAAATGTGAGTACCTGTCATATATAATTGAAAATAACTCTGAACTTTTAGTTTTAACTATTAATTCTACAAGTTTTTCGTCTGAAATTGAGCTGTCTATTTTTAAATCTTCCAATATGAAAATTATAATCATTCATTTAGACACAATAATCAAAATAAAGTCACAGGGTAAAATAATTATTTAACCACTATGCCCTTTAACTAAAATCGTTATTCGAATGAATTTAGGAAAGTAAAAAATAAAAATTAATCAAGAAAGCTCTGTATGGCCAATTCATAGCTTTGCAATCCAAAACCAACAATTACGCCCTTGGCATGAGGTGCTACAAAAGATTGGTGCCTAAACTCTTCCCTATTAAAGGTATTTGAAATATGTACCTCAACAACAGGAGTTTCAATGGCTGCTACAGCGTCACCTATACTTACCGAAGTATGAGTGTAAGCTGCTGCGTTTAATATAATACCATCATATTTAAAACCCATTTCGTGCAACTTGTCAATCAATTCACCTTCAATATTGGATTGATAATGTTCAAAAGCCACATTTGGGTATTTACTTTTAATGGTCTCAAAAAATTCATTAAAGGTCAAACTCCCATATATATTGGGTTCTCGCTTTCCTAACAAATTTAAATTAGGACCATTAATTATAATGAGATTTTTCATAAAGTAAAGGTATAAAAAAAACCGAAGCTCTAGGCTTCGGTTAGTGTTCTTATAAACTATCTTAATTGATATTTACCATAAAACCAATATTAAATGACGAATAGTAAAAATAGTCGTCACTTATACCAACATAATTGATATTTAATTGAAACACCTCATTAAGGTTGAACCCAAACATAGGTCTCCAATAAAACCCACCAGTATAGTAGTCGTTATTAAAAACATCCTTGGCACTTGAAACTGAAAACGCATAACCAATATCGGCTCCAAATACTAATCTGCCAGCTCCAAATCGTGCTGCAGCTGCAAGAGGTACAAATTGGTAGTCAGGTGTTTCAAAATTAATTGGACCTAGATAGAAATCTTCTCCTAAAGCTTGTCCGTAACCAGTTGCAATACCTAAACTAAAGGCCTGATTAACTTCAAATAAATAATTGATATCTGCAGAAAAGGCAAACGAAAAGTCGTAGCCTTCGTAGTTTTCATAGGGAAATCCAATACTTGCTCCAATATTCAAGCCTGATTGTGCATAGGTAAACGCATTAAACAATAATGCGGTTACTAGAGTAATAACATATTTTTTCATTGTTATGGGTTTTTAATGAATTTACAAATTAAAAAAAAGAGCAAACTATAGTTTACTCTTTTCTTTATTTTTTAAACGTTTATTAAAATCCGAATTCAACACCAAAGTTGAATGAATTAAATCCGCTACTAGAAACATAAGTTCCGCCGTAATAAGTATCACCATAATCCACTCCTCCTGAAATATTTTGAAACGATGCAATCAAGGCTACTACACCAAGATCAAATCCAAACTTTGGCCGTGCATAAAAGCCTGTTTTAGCATCACCAGAAACATTTACGGCAACACCCAAATCTATACCTCCAAAAAACCGATGGTCTGCAAAATAATAGCGTGCAGATGCTGCTATAGGTAAAAATGAAGCATCTTTATAATCTCTCCTAAACTCCACGTTACTAGAACTGTAAGCGTAATACTCGCCGTCTCCAATAAAATGTGTAAATCCAAGTAACGGTCCTACCTCTAGATTATCAATAACTTCAAACAAATAGGCAACATCAAATCCAAAATTAAATGATGCCACATCTGCTGCTGCACTTATTGGCATCCCAATATTGGCGCCAACATAAAAACCGCCACCTTTTATTTTGTCTTCAATATCTTGTGCTTTGGCATTTAAACTAAAGATTACAAGAGCTGTAAATAATAATAGTTTTTTCATAATTATTAAGTTTAATTAATGGATTAATTATATTAAATATAAGATTTAAAAGTTAGAAACAAAAAAACCGAAGCAAAAGCTTCGGCCCTTTATAATTTTTTATTTATTTAGTTTATACTAAACGTTGCTCCAACACTTAATATTCCAAAATTGGAATTAACACTATTACGATAGACAGTACCATTAATATAATATGTGTCATCATAACTTGAACTCACACCTCTGTAAGATGCATTTAATTGAATTCTTTCATTAATGTTGTACCCAAACATTGGTCTAAAATAAAATCCACCATCGTTTCCATCATTAATCCCTACAGCATAGCCTAAATCTAGACCAACAGTAAACATTTCATTGATGTAAAACCGACCAGCACCTGCTATTGGCAAAAATTGAGTGTCATCATAATCTAAACCAAAGTACTCATCGCCAAAAGAATGCGAAAACCCTACTGTTGGACCAACACTAAACTTTTCATTTATTGAAAATTGATATGTGGCATCTACACCAATTGAGAATGTTGCAAAATCTCCTCCGTCTGCTACCGGTAATCCAATAAATGCTCCAATACTGAAACCTTCTTGGGCTTTTACACTTGTTAAACTAAAAACTGTAAACACAGCTACTAAAAGTAATTTTTTCATAATTGTTAAGTTTTACATTGATTAATGTTATTAAATATAAGGTTTAAAAATTAGAAACAAAAAAAACCGAAGTTAATCACTTCGGTTTTTGACCTTTATCTTTAAAAACTACTAAAACATAAATCCAACAGAAACTTGAATTACTCCATTAGAAACTTTGTAATCATCAGAATCATCAGCATCGTTGATATTTGATAATCCTAAATTATAACGTGCCCCAAAATTCAGACCATTATCCATTCTGTATCCTAATCCAAAATTTAGTCCAAAATCTATTGACGAAACTTCATCATCAATATCCACTTTTGCAGAACCAGAGTCAGTAACCGTATTTCCACCACTTGTAACTCTTTCTTCATATTCATATTCAGATTTAGCAGAAGCTAAAATTCCAACTTGTGGACCCGCTTCAACATTAAACCCATTTACAATGTAATACTTAAACATTACTGGAATATTAATGTAGTTTAATTTAACTTCTTCTTTCTCTTTTAAATAATAGTCTACTCCTCCTTGGCTACTGCTTTCAGTATATTCATTTTTTGCTCCTTGAGCAGAAAACAAAAGTTCTGCTTGAAGCCCCATATTTTGGTTGAACATATACTCAGCGGCACCACCAATGTGGAAGCCAATTCTCATTTCAGCGTCTTCAACATCTCCTGTTAAAGTAGCAAAATTCACACCAGCTTTTGGTCCAAAACTAAAGCCTTGATCAACCGATTTTTCGTTTTGAGCATTAACATTTGTTAATCCAAATACTGCAATAGCAGCACATAAAAATAATTTTTTCATAATTGTTAAGTTTATTAATTGATTTCGGCAAACTAAATACATTTTTATGACATATTTTAACCATTTAACTACTTTATTAACAATTTAATTAACATTAAAGTTCAACTATTTGAATTTCAATATTTTAAAATTTGTGTTATTAACAAATTTTGTTGATTTATATCTTTAAAGGTTAATATTTTACAGGTTTTTAGGGTATTATTTTAAAGAATCGTTACTTTACCATACAAACAAAGCACATGACTTGGGAAAACTGCATTAGCGATTATAAACTCTATTTAAAAATAGAACGCGGTTTGTCTCAAAACACCGTAGACAATTACAACTTGGATATAGATAAATTGGTTTCGCATTTAGACACTAATAACATCTCAATTTCTCCATTAAAAATTGAATCAGAAACCATTCAACAATTCATTTATGAGAAAGCCAAAACATTGAATGCACGCTCACAATCCCGTTTAATTTCTGGCCTGCGCAGTTTTTTTAGTTATTTGGTTTTTGAAGATTATAGAACGACAAACCCAGTTGATTTAATTGAATCGCCTAAAATAGGCCGTAAACTTCCAGATACCTTAAGCTTAAACGATATTGACAACCTTATTGGCGCGATAGACCTTTCAAAAACATACAATGGAGTAAGAATTGGCGAACGCGATAGAACCCTGCTAGAGACGCTCTACAGTTGTGGTCTGCGAGTAAGTGAACTCATTAATTTAAAGCTATCAGATTTATTTTTTGCCGAAGGCTTTATTAAGGTTACCGGAAAAGGTGATAAACAGCGTTTTGTACCCATTAGCCAACAAACACAAAAGTTAATCAATATCTATATACAAGAGGTACGCACAGCCATTAATGTACAAAAGGAAGATAATGATACACTGTTTTTAAACAATAGAGGTAAAAAATTGACGCGTGCTATGGTTTTTACAATTATTAAAAATTTAGCTAAAGACATTAATCTGGGTAAAACCATTTCACCCCATACCTTCAGGCATTCGTTTGCGACACATTTATTGGAAAATGGTGCTGATTTAAGAGCCATTCAACTGATGTTGGGACACGAGAGTATTACAACTACTGAAATTTATATGCATCTAGACAAAAAACAGCTTAAAAAAGCCATACAGACCTATCATCCCAGAAAATAAAAAAGGTTCACAAATTGTGAACCTTTAAACTATTCGAGTTTTTAAACTTCTATTTAGCAATATTAACTGCTCGTGTTTCCCTAATAACAGTTACTTTAACCTGTCCAGGATACGTCATATCAGTCTGTATTTTCTGCGAAATATTAAATGATAAATCAGCAGCTTTTTGATCATCTACCTTTTCACTTTCAACAATGACACGTAATTCTCGACCAGCTTGTATGGCATAGGCTTTCTTTACACCATTAAAACCAAAGGCGATATCCTCTAAATCTTTTAAACGTTGAATGTAGCTATCCAATACTTGACGTCTAGCACCAGGTCTAGCACCAGAAATAGCATCACAAACTTGTATAATAGGTGCTAACAACGATTTCATTTCTATTTCATCATGGTGAGCACCAATAGCATTACAAACGTCTTCTTTTTCGCCGTATTTTTCAGCCCATTGCATACCTAATATAGCGTGAGGTGTTTCCATATCAGCTTCTGCATCAGGTACTTTCCCTATATCGTGTAACAATCCTGCACGTTTTGCCAATTTAGGATTCAAGCCTAATTCAGCAGCCATAACACCACATAGCTTAGCAACTTCACGTGAGTGTTGTAGTAAGTTCTGACCGTAAGACGAACGGTATTTCATTCGACCAACAACCTTTACCAATTCGGGATGAAGATTGTGAATTCCTAAATCGATTACAGTACGTTTTCCAACCTCTATAATCTCTTGCTCAATTTGTTTTGTTGTTTTCTTAACCACCTCTTCAATTCTGGCTGGATGAATACGTCCATCTGTCACCAGTTTATGTAGTGATAAGCGTGCTATTTCGCGTCTAACAGAGTCAAAACACGATAAAATAATAGCTTCTGGTGTATCATCAACAATAATCTCAACACCAGTGGCAGCCTCTATTGCACGTATGTTTCGTCCTTCACGCCCAATAATGCGACCTTTTACATCATCTGATTCAATATTGAAAACTGACACGCAATTGTCTACAGCCTCTTCCGTACCAATACGCTGAATGGTATTAATAATAACCTTTTTGGCCTCTTGTTGAGCCGTTAGTTTGGCTTCTTCCAATGTGCTTTGAACAAAAGCCATGGCATCGTTTTTAGCTTCACCTTTAAGAGATTCTATTAGTTGTGCTTTAGCGTCCTCTGCCGAAAGACTTGAAATAACTTCAAGCTGTTCAACTTGACTTTTATGTAGTCTATCTAATTCTCCTTTTTTCTTTTGCAAGATATCCAACCTATGGTTGTAATCTTTTATCTTTTCTTCCAAACTATCGTTAAGTTTTTTGTTCTTTGATAGTTCACCAGAAACTTGAGATTCTTTGTCTCGAGTTCGTTTTTCGGCATCAGCCATTTTTTTATCACGTGCTAAAATGACTTTTTCGTGTTCTGATTTTAGCTCTATAAATTTTTCTTTAGCCTGAAGTATTTTGTCCTTTTTAATAGATTCACCTTCATGATTGGCCTCCTTTATTATAGCTGCAGCCGATTTTTTAGCGCTTTTAACAAGTTTTGATGCATTGTTTCGTTCTAAAACTTTTGCAACAATAAAACCTATAATGATACCTAGTAATATTCCTCCAACAATTATTAAAATTGTATTATCCATGTTCAAGTTAATTTATTTATAAAAAAAAGCCTGCATCAGTATAACGTTTTGTATAAACTCCTTAAAACAAGTTTAGGGATACCAAGCTGATCAAGTATCTGTCCAAGCACTGAAAAATTCAATACTAACAGCACGCTTTTACAACTTAAACTCACCCTTTTTAAAGAATTAGCGTTGAGTTTATCAAAAAAATAACTAATGCAGGCAGTAACCTTTGTTTATTTTAAAGAACGTTTAAGAGTTTAAATGCTCCTGTAACAAATTGTTGATAGCATTAAGCTTTTGTTCAACATGTTCATTCACATTGTCTTTATCTATTGATTTCTGTTCTACTTGCGAAGCAAACTGTAAGGCACACATGGCCAAAACATCTTGCTTATCTTGAACAGAATAACTTTGCTCAAATTGTTTAATCATAGCATCAATATTTTTAGCTGCTTTTCGCAAACCCTCTTCCTGACTTGGTGCAATTGTTAAAGGGTATACTCTATTAGCTATTGATAGCTTTATTTTAAGCTTGTCTGACATTGAAAACTATGTTACATTATTCTGAAAGTTGAGCTATACAATGGTCAATTTCTCGAATTAATGCATTTATTTTAAGCTTTGTTTCTCTTTTATTATTGTCACTGCCAAGCATTGTATTTGCAATTTTTAGAGCTTCATACTTTTCTTCCCAAGAATCTAATTCTTGCTGTTGTAATTGAAAAGCCTCTTGAGTTGATTGTAGTTCTTGTTTTAACTTGCTATTGGCCTGTTTTAAAACCTCTTGCTTATGTAAAACTTTACTGATTTTGTTTTCAAGCGTATCTACAATGTCTTCAATTTTACTCATTTACAATATCAATACTTATATCACAAAGTTAACATACCTAAAGATAAATAACAATAGTTTTGCAATAAAAATAAAAGCAATCAGTTAAATCTCGTAATCAGTTAAATAGCAATATATTTTTATTCTTTTGCCATTTTCACACAAATTAATACATTAGCGTTAATACTTATTTTATGCAAAAATTACTGTCACTTGTAATTCTATTTTCGGTTTATTGCCATGCCCAAAATCCATATCCTGAAGATTATTTTAGGAACCCTCTTGATGTTACACTAGTATTGTCTGGTACGTTTGGCGAATTGCGCTCCAACCACTTCCACTCGGGTTTAGATATTAAAACACAGCGTCGTGAAGGCTTAAAAGTTTATGCTGCTGCCGAAGGTTATATTAGCAGGATAAAGATATCGCATTATGGTTATGGAAAAGCACTTTATATAACCCACCCTAATGGATATACTACAGTTTACGCGCACCTTCAAAAATTTTCTCCAACCATAGAAGCTTATGTTAAAAAACTGCAATATGAAAAAGAATCTTTTGAAATTGAAGTGTTTCCAAATTCTGATGAACTCATACTCACTAAAGGAGACGTTATTGCATACAGTGGTAATACAGGAGGTTCTGGTGGCCCACACCTGCACTTTGAAATTCGCGATAACGAAGAACGCCCTATTAATCCCATGTTATTTGGACTAGACATAAAAGATACAACAGCTCCAGATATTAAAAACGTTTATGCCTACCCTATTAATGAAGATTCGCATGTAAACAACTCAAATGAAAGACAAAAATTAAGACTTATTAGGCTTGACAATGGTGATTACACGGTTGAAAACTTAAAGGCCTTTGGCAAAATTGGTTTTGGAGTTGAGGCCAATGATCGTCAAGATCTAGCTTCCAACAACAATGGCGTTAGCAATATTCAGGCGTTGTTTAATGGTAATATGAAATTTGAAATTGATTTTAAACGCTTTTCGTTTGATGAAACTAGACATCTAAACCGGTTAATAGATTATGAACATTATAAAACCAAGAAAAAACGCATTCAGAAATTGTTTGTTGAACCAAACAATCCTTTGAGCATGTACAAAAATTTAGATAACGATGGTTATTTAACCATAAATGATAGTACAGCATCAGTGTATAAAATTTGTGTTAAAGATTTTAAAAATAATAACTCCTGGATAACAATTAATATTGAAGGTAACAAGTCGCAAGACATAGAACAAAAAGATAAGTTTAGTTCCGACTTTTTTATCTATGCCAATAAAACCAACGAGTTGGTAGACAAAACTATAGAGGTCCATTTTCCGCAAAACACATTTTACGATGATTTCTTTATAGATTTTAGAGTGCAAAATGATACCTTAACACTTCATGACGATACAGTTCCTGTAAAAAATAATTTTTCCATTAGTTATGACATCAGCAATTATGGACCAGAAGACTCGGATAAACTATTCATTGCAAGATTAGTAGGTTACAGAAAGCAGTATACCATCTACTCACCTACATATCGAAAAGACAATATATTAACAACATCAACCAAAACATTAGGAACCTATGCACTAGTAAGTGACAATATTGCACCAACCATCAAACCTATAAACGTTTCTGAAGGTAAATGGATAAGTAACTATCGGTACTTAAAAATACAAATTGATGATAAGGAATCTGGAATTTCAAATTATCGGGCCACCATAAATGGAAAATGGATTCTTATGGAATATGATTATAAAACCAAATTGTTACAATATGACTTTAATGATAAGGTATCAACAGAAACCAAAAATAATTTCAAGCTAATTGTTACCGATAATGTTGGAAATTCTACTACATTTGAAACTATGTTTTACAGAAAATAAAAATAACTGTCTTGAGCTATAAACTTAATTTTCTTTTTCCTTTACTTTTTATTCTATCTGCCATAGGGTTTGCCCAAACCGGAACTGTAAGAGGTGTTATTTTAGATGAATCGAACAATCCCATTGCTGATGTTAATGTAAACACTGGAGAAACTGGTACTACTACAAACGAAAATGGTTTTTTTACCATAAAAATTCCTGCAAATCAAGATGTAAGGATAGAATTCACGCACTTATCACATAAACGTGTTGTGGCTACCTTTAATCTTAAAAACGGAGAGGAAATCGAATTTCACCCTGTTATGGATGTCAATGTCGAGCAGATATCAACCGTTGTTATTTCAAACGTGAAACGAACAGCTGTTGAAGGTGTCACGACATTAGAACCACAAACCATTAGAAAAATTCCTGGAGCAAATCCTGGTATTGAAAATTTATTAAAAACACTCCCTGGAGTAAGTGGAAATAATGAGTTAAGTACACAATATATGGTTCGCGGCGGAAATTACGACCAAAATTTGGTGTATGTAAACGGCATTGAAGTTTACAGACCTTTTTTAATTCGTTCTGGTCAGCAAGAAGGCTTAAGCTTTACCAATGTTGATTTAGTACAAAACGTTGAATTTTCTGCAGGTGGATTTCAGGCTAAATATGGCGACAAACTCGCTTCTGTATTGGATATCACATACAAAAAACCAGTAGATTTTGGATCAACAGTAGACTTAAGCCTATTAGGTGCCAGTGCTTCAGTTGGAGCTATTAGCAAAGATTCTAAGTTGTCCGGTATTTTAGGTGTTAGGTATCGTGATAACAGTCTTTTGGTTCAAGCAAAAGAAACTGAAACCAATTACGATCCGCGCTTTGCCGATATTCAATCGTACATAACCTATAAATTTACCGATAAGTTCCAGTTGAGCTTTTTAGGAAACGCTTCAATCAATCAATATAATTACGAGCCTGAAACCAGACAAACCAATTTTGGCACACTACAAAACCCTTTGGCATTGCTGGTATTTTATGAGGGCCAAGAACAAGATGAATATCAAACTTTTTTTGGAGCCTTAAAAGGAACATACTTTGCCAACGACAATTTAACTGTCAATGCCATTGTATCTGCATTTCATACTACAGAGCAAGAACATTTTGATATTTTAGCAGAATACCGCTTAGGGGAAGTTAACACTAATATCGGTGATGAGGATTTAGGGGAAGTGGAATTTACCGAAGGTATTGGTTCACAACTTAATCATGGTCGTAATGATTTAGATGCTTTTATAACAAATGTTGAAGTTAATGCAGACTACACCGTTGAACAAAATGATTTAAAATTTTCAGTAAAGTACACTAACGAAGACATTCGCGACAGATTAGTTGAATGGGAAGTGATTGACTCTGCAGGATTTGCCATTAATCCACCTTCTAGCGATGCGTTTAACGAACAACCCTACGCGCCTTATGGAGGTCCGTTGGAAGCCTATCAAAATGTTAGAGCTTTTAACGATGTACAAATCAATAGAGTTCAAGCCTATGCGCAATGGAGTAGACGAACCGAAATTGGAGATAACGATGTTTGGTTTAACATTGGTGCACGTGTCCATAATTGGAACGTTAGTGGCGATGGCATTGAAAGCTCTAGTCAGACTGTTATAAGTCCTAGAGGACAATTTGCCATTAAACCCAATTGGGATGCCGACATGCTATTTAGAATAAGTGGTGGTTTGTATTACCAGCCGCCTTTCTACAGAGAACTTCGGGATTCATCTGGGTCTGTTCAACCAGATGTTAAGGCACCAAGGTCTATTCAAGTTGTTTTAGGGCATGAATACAGTTTTAAAATGTGGGAACGCCCTTTTAAACTCAACACCGAAGTTTTTTATAAAAACATAACCGATGTTAATCCATACAACATTGATAATGTTCGTATTCGCTATCAGGCAAAAAACAATGCTGTAGCCTATGCCTATGGACTTGATATGCGATTGAATGGTGAGTTTGTCCCTGGAACGGAATCTTGGTTTAGTTTTGGATACCTAAAGACTGAAGAAAATATAGATGATAGAGGTTATATAGCCAGACCAACAGATCAACGCTTAAAATTTGCAGCCTTATTTCAAGATTATGTACCTAGCCTACCAAAGCTGAAAATGTACTTAAATTTAGTGTATAACACGGGATTACCTGGTGGTGCACCTAGTTATGCAGACCCTTATCAATATCAAAATAGACTACCCGATTATAAACGGGCTGACGTTGGTTTCTCGTATGTAATCGTGGATGACAATGACAATTTCGACAAAGGCTGGCGTAAACCGTTTAAATACCTTTCCGTGGGATTTGAAATTTTTAATGTATTTGACGTTCAAAACTCAATCACAAACACATGGGTAAGAGACGCCTACAGTAAGCGCCAATATGGAATTCCTAATTACTTAACGCCAAGAGTTTTTAACGTTAGAACCAGTATGCGCTTTTAAATGTGGTAGGTTGTGAATAAAATCCTTAATGTGGAAAACGATTACAAACTACAATTCCCATTAACCATGTCATCAGAAGTAGGATTAAATCCATTACCAAGTGTATTGAATGATCCTACTAATGAACCTTCCATAAATAAGTTTTCCAATCCACAAAAGTTAACTAACCCCTCGTTAAAATTAATATAGATATCTTCTCCTACATTCTGCAAGCTAGATAATCCGTTTAAATTGGTTAATTCAATATTACTGCTAATTACAATATCTCTGTCAACGTTCTCTAAATTACTTAAACCATTTATATTGGCTAACGATTCATTGTCAGAAATAAACAAAAATTCACCTCCTATAGTTCTTAAGCCACTTAATCCATCAATATTCAACAAACCTGAATTATTACTAATAATAATAGATTCGCGAGAAGACTGCACACCTTCTAAACCATCAATGTTTAAGAGCATTGGATTACCAACTACTTCTAAAGACCTAAATGATACTAGGCCTGTTAACGCACTTATAGAGACTAAACTTTCATTAGAATCAATTGTTAAAGCACCACCATTTATATACGTCAAACTATTTAATCCATCCAAGTTATTCAATTGTGGATTGTTATAGACTGTAACACCGTATTGAACCGAACTTATACTTAACAACGAGCTTAAATCACTAATATTAGTTACCTGATCTGGAGAGTTAGGGTCGTTTACACCAATAAATAAAAAACCATCAATAACATTATAACCATTCGTACCAAAATCGTCAACTTCAGATTGTGAAGACAGTACAACATCACCTTCAAAAACTTTTGGTTGTGGGGTAATTATATCACCAGAGTTGTCGTCATCACTACTACAGCTTATTACCAATAAAATAAGACAAAATAATGAAAAAGTGTTACGAAATAGTCTTGAGTTGTTCATAGCAAAAAGTTTAATGTTATAATTCCATAGCGAGTTTACGAAAGAAATACACATCTACCAAATTAATTTTGGTTAAACGCTTTCAAAACGCTTATTACATAATCAACTTCCTCTTTAGTATTATAAATACTAAATGAAAACCGAATGGATGGTTTTTTAATATCATCATCAGTTAAAATCTCGGCTAACACATGAGAACCTTTTAAGCTCCCACTTTGACAAGCGCTCCCTTTTGAACAAGCTATACCTTTTAAATCCAACTGGAATAATAAAATCTGACCTTGGTCCGCTGTAAATGGCAAACAAACATTGACCAACGTATAGGTGCTTTTATCTAAATCTCCAGACAAGCCATTAAACGTAACGCCTGGGATGGTTTTTATTATTTCGGCAATAAAATAAGATTTCAGTTCTGTAATATATTGGCGTTCTTCATCTAATGCATCATAAGCAACTTGTAAAGCGGTTTCCATAGCCGCTATATTATGTACAGCTTCTGTTCCTGCTCGTAATCCACGCTCCTGCTCACCACCAAATAACAGAGCCTTTAATCCTGAATTTTTACGAACATAAGCAAACCCTACACCTTTTGGCCCATGAAACTTATGAGCACTTGCTGCTAGGAAATCAACATGGATATCTTGTAAATCAATTTTAAAATGCCCCACAAACTGTACCGCATCACAATGAAACAAAGCCTCATGGGTTTTGCATAAGTCACCAACACGTTTAACATCTAAAATGTTGCCAATTTCATTGTTAACCAACATTAAACTTACCAGTGTTTTTTCATCGTCTTGTAATAAGCTCTCCAAATGATTGTAATCAATTTCTCCGCTGCTATTAACATTTACATAACTTATACGAATCCTTTCATTTCTTTCAAGTTCCTCAACCGTGTGAAGCACTGCATGATGTTCCAATCGAGACGTAATAATATGTGTCACACCCAAATGTTTAACCGAACATTGAATGGCAAAATTATCGGCTTCTGTTCCTCCAGAGGTAAAGACAATTTCACTAGCAGTAGCATGTAAATACTTGGCTATTGTTTTTCTAGATTGTTCAACTAAAACTTTAGATGACCTCCCAAAACTATGTGTTGATGAAGGATTTCCGAAATTATTTTTTATAACATCGGTAATGGTGTTAATCACCTCGTCCCTAACTTGGGTTGTTGCCGCATTATCAAAATAAACTGTCTTCATAAATCGTGTGCTTGTATCTAATCTAGAATTAATTGAATTGCAAAAATACTTGAAATAAAATTATTTATAATTCGCTACGTTGTATATTTAGATATTCTTTTATTTTTGCTTAAAAATATGCTATTCATGCGCAAACTTTTTTGGTTACTTACCCTACTTATTTGTACAACATCTTGTGACGATGGTGATATTATAACCGTTGAAATTGAATTTGGCGACACCTTCAAAACCTGTGGCGAATTGGTGTTTTTTCAAATAAAAGAATTTCCCCATGAAAGTCTATCGCTTCAAATTACCAATCCACCAGTAACATTAGACGAGTTATTGGAGGTGGATGACGATGGCGAATTAGTTACAGACACACTTATTGTAAACATTAACGGAGATACTAATAAATTTAATTACAGAACGTATAATTCAGACCCAACAACATTGTTTTGTAGCCCTGTACCGCCTTCAGGTATTGAAATAATTGAAGATTTACAGAGTACTGAAGGAGAAGCCGGAATATACATGTTCCTTTTAGAAGACGACGAGGATGGTGTTCCTGCAGACATGGAAGATGAGAATTTAGATGGAGACGACGACCCGTCTACCAACCCAACTGATACGGATAGTGACGGCATTCCCGACTATCTAGATTTTGACGACGATGGCGACAATGTATTAACAAGTACCGAGCTGGATCTCGATCCAGACTTGGATGGCGATGGTGATCCACTCACAAATCCTGCAGATACCGATATGGATGGTGTTCCAAATTACCTGGATGATGATGATGATGGAGATGGTGTTTTAACTATTGACGAAGAAAATTTTTCTGAAGACCAAAACCCAGCAAACGATTTTACAGACCCTTCAATAGCTGATTACCTAAACCCTGTTGTAAATACAACAGTACCAGCTACAGCCTACAGACCACACGTAATAGATCAAAAATTTACTGTAGAGTTAGAAATTAAAGAAGTTAGACTACCAACTATTGACCTAGACGAATTTGATTTTGGGACTTTAGAAGGTGATGATAGATTAGAGAGTTCACGTATTGTAACTCCCGATTTTTAGAATCATTCTGCATTTACATTTTGATAAATATAGACTTCGGTGGCTCCTAGTCCATATTTTTGGTAGTCGGCATCATAATGCTTAACGTTATTGTATCTGCCAAACAAGTATTCCAATTCCATTTTTAAAACGCCCTCTCCTACACCATGAATAAAGACCACTTTCTGAATACGTTTCTGTATGGCAAATTCCAGTTGCCGTCTTGCTGTATCCAATTGCAATGTTAGCATCTCATGATTGGTCATTCTATTTGAGTTTTCAGTAAGATGATGGATATGCAAATCCACTTCTAAAGTAGGCTGAAAACGTTCCTTGGCTTTTTGTTTTGGTCTTTGTTTTTTAACAGGTTGTTCTTTTTCCAGTATATCATGAGATGATATGGAGATATGTAATGGATTATTGATTTTTACCAACTCGCTTTCATCAAAATCCAGATTAAATCCGTCTACAGTCTCAATGGTAATATTGCTGTTATTCATTTTAGTTACTGTTCCCGATAAATCATCATCTAAAACCGAAACAAAATCTCCAATTTCAAGCTTATTCTTCTTCATCTAGAACGTCATTGTCTTTAGTAGCGAATTTACTCGGAATAGTTTTAGAAATCCTATAAACGCCAAGCATTAAAATAACGATTCCAGCAATCAAAACCAGTTCATTCTGCTTGACTTCCGCCTGTGCGTAAATAGCTACAGTGCAGCCAATTACAATCAATAAGTAATTAAAATATTTCAATTTAAATATACAATTATCGTGAAAAATTAACTATTGGTCGAAAATAATTATAAATGACAGAACATCAAATTAATATGTGTCATTTTTTTTCTTATTTTATAGTGTCTATTTCACTTAAAATGAACATTCTATGAAAAAAAATACACAACTTTTTAAAGGCTCCTTATATTTCGCTTTAATAATTACAATGTGCTTTTCAACTTACGCACAAGTTGGTATTGGTACAACCAGTCCGAATAGCAATGCTCTGCTAGATATTGATGCCTCAACAAATGTTGGTGGTTTACTTTTGCCACGAATGAATCTTACCTCTACAGCTAGCTTTGCGCCTCTTAGTGCTCATGTTCAAGGAATGTCTGTTTATAACACTGCCACTATAAATGATGTTACACCAGGGCAATATTATAACAATGGTTCTAGATGGGTTCGTGTTGAGCAAACAGCACCTATTCAAAGTGTTTCCGTAAATACTGATTTTCAGATAAGCTCTGCTAGTTGGACAAATATTACTGGTGCATCTTTAACCTTTACTGCAACTAAAACTTCAGTACTAATTATGTTTACGGCATCTGGATTTGGTTATACTAATTCAATGGCTTTTGTTCAAATAAGGGCAAGAAATGGCACAACTTCAATTGGTGGCTCCAACACCAAAATACAAAGTTATGATGATTTAACTGGTACTGTTACTCCTTGGAGTTTAGCTTTTAATAAATTACTAACTGGATTGACAATTGGCAATACTTATACGATACAACTACAAGGACAAGTTGGAGGAATCTTAGGGACTCCTAATGCAGCAATATTTGCTAACACCAACCCAGATTACCATCACCTTACATTAACTGTACTACAATAATTAATCATGAAGATTCAAAAAAGATATTATTTAACGTTACTTTTTTTATCAATTTTTTGTGTGAGTTTTTCACAAAACAAAAAAAGTAGTGGCGATAAAATTGAGAAACCAATTCTTAAAAGCTATGGTATGAATGAGAATCAATCACAAGTAAGAAAAGATAGTTTAAGTTTTTTAAAAAAAAGTAATGCAACTCCTGAATTAAATACATCTTCTGTTGTTGTCAGGAATCTAAATAAAGACATAACACAAGATACTCTGAAAAGTAAAACACCAGAACTTAAATCTATAGGCGCTTATAAATCAGATGAATAAAATTAATTTTAATATAAAATCTATTGAAATAGTCAGTCAATTGACAAATAAAATATCGATTATATGAAAAACATATTTACGTTTCTTATAATTATTCTTTTCAATTTAACATATGCTCAATCTGATTTATACGTCAGTAATAACAGCTATGTTTTTGTTGATGGCGATGGGTTTAGCTCTGATGCTTCTGGAGCTTCAGTGCCATTATTTGTAACCAACGCAATTAATTTAGATGGTACCAATGCATACATTTATTTACGAGATGATGCGCAACTATTTCAAGGCAATGGTGTTACTGGAAATTCTGGAACCGGTAGGTTAAGTGTTTACCAAACTGGAAACTCAAACACCTATCAATATAATTATTGGGGTTCGCCTGTTGGTATAAACAGTGGTCCTGCTGGGAATTCTGTGTTTACACCCAATATTAATTTTTACAGGGAAACTGCTGCACCAATCACAAGTACGCCATTTGGTTTTATAAGCGGATATGATGGCACTACTACCCAAATAGCCAGTTATTGGCTTTATACCTACATTGGTTTACCTGCTACAACCAATCCTTATGAAGATTGGATTGGATTAGGAGGCGGTTCACTACCTGTTGGTGGCGACCCTAGCGGAACCCTTGCCCCAGGCTATGGATTTACCATGAAAGGTAACCCAAGTGGAGCACAACAATACGATTTTCGTGGACGACCAAATAAGGGGGACATTTCTGCAACCATTAACCCGAATAAAGAAACTTTAGTGGGGAATCCTTATCCCTCTGCTATTGACTCGTACTATTTTATTCACGATTCACATAATCAAACCAATACTACTGGAGTATTAAAATATTGGCAACAGCATCCTGGATCTAGTTCCCATAATTTAGCTGACTATGTTGGTGGGTATGCTTTGTATACTAATGCAGCTACAAATAACAATGGAACGCCTGCCGATTTAACCGATGACACTGTTGTAGATTCTTTTACACCTGCCGTTTTTTATATGTATTTATTAGATGGCTCTATTGCTTCTGGTCCACCAATTGCGAACTCCATGCCTAAAACAGCCTACAGGTACATCCCTATTGGACAAGGCTTCATGATGGAGGGCTCCGGGAGTGCTAGTAGCGTTGTTTTTAAGAATTCACACAGAGTGTATTATAAGCAGTCTGATGCCAACAGTAGTTTCTTTAGAACCGATGGGGCGCACGCCAATAGAACTTCAGAAACACAATATACCGATGAAGGTTACAATGTGGTTCCTGAAGACTTTAAACGCTTTAGAATAAATGTAGGTTTTGACAACAACGGTTCTGGTTCATATACCCGACAATTATTAATGAACTTTCATCGTACCGCTACAAACGGTTTTGATTATGGCCTAGAAGCCCAAATAAGTGAATTACTAAATTCAGATGCGCATTGGACTCTTGAAGGTACACCATATATCATTCAAGCTTTTAATTTTAATGAAACCCTAACCATTCCTTTGGTGGTAAAGGTCCAAAATCAGCAATTGGTTAGGTTTGGAATCTACGATGTCCAAAATTTTGAGGAGTCGCAACCTATATATATTCACGATATAGACAACGATGTGTATGTTGATTTAACAGTTCAAGCCTATGAATTAATTTTAGACCAAGGATTATATTCTGATAGATTTGAAATTACATTTACATCTGAATCTTTAAGTACCGATGAAATAACTAGTAATGATTTTACAATATATCAGGATAATTCCAATTCGCAGCTTACTATTATAAACCCTAAACGATTAAGCATTAATCAAGTTACTTTGTTTGACATTACTGGTAAACACATTCTAAACGAAACAAATTTACCTTTAAAAAGTAATTATAAATTTTCTACCCAAAGCTTAAGCGATGGTGTATATATTACTAAAATTGAACTCAAGTCTAGTGAAGAAATCAGTAAAAAAGTTATTGTTGCAAATAAAAATTAATTCTTCGTAGTAGTTTTATACCTTTGATTGAAATTTATTAATACCATTTATGTCTTCTGTAGAAGATTACATGATTCCTTGCTTAAACAAAAAACTTTTTGGTTTTGAATGTATGGGCTGTGGCTTACAACGTTCAGTAGCATTAATTTTTAAAGGCGAATTTGTTGAAGCCTTTTTTATGTATCCAGCTATATATACGTTAATTCCCCTATTCGTAATTATAGTCCTAAATATTTTCTTTAAATTTAAACACGCAACAAGAGTTATCAATATATTGGCAATTGTTTCAGTTGCAATTATTGTTGGTAATTATATAATTAAATTAATCAATTAAAACTTTTATGGAAAAACAAAAACTCAATCCAACTTTAGTCTATGTGTTAGCTATTATCGGACTGCTATGCTGCTGTTTTGCAGGGCTAGGATTTATTTTAGCAGGAATAGCATTCTTTATAGCTCACAGCAAATTAAAGCAAGTACAAATTAATCCTGATGATTACGAAGTGTCTAGTGTTAAAGCCATGAATACGGCTAAAACTGTAGCTCTTATAATTCTGATTATTAATATCTTATATTTCTTCTATGCTATATATAATATCTATGCCATTGGTGGATGGGATGCTTATATGGAGCAAGTTCAGGAAATGATGGAACAAATGCAAAATCAATAAACTTATGGTTCCTAAATAAAAAAAGCGACCTGTAGGTCGCTTTTTTTATACTTCGAATCTAAATAGTTTTACTCTTCAAATTCTTTTAAGGTTTTAGTGATAATTGATACACAATCCAACAACTGTTCTTCTGTCATAACCAATGGTGGCGCAAAACGGATTATGTTTCCATGGGTTGGTTTAGCCAACAAACCATTATCGCGAAGCGCTAAACAAATATTCCAAGCCGTATCACTATCTTCATCATCATTGATAACAATAGCATTCAATAAACCTTTACCTCTTACTAAATTAACTATTGAGCTTGTTTCAATGTACTTATTCATTTCTGCTCTAAATATTTTTCCAAGGTAATCAGCGTTTTCAGCTAAATTTTCCTCTTTAACAACCTCTAAAGCAGCAATAGCCACAGCTGCAGCTATAGGATTTCCTCCAAACGTACTACCGTGATTACCAGGTTGAATAACATTCATAATCTCATTATCTGCCATAACTGCAGAAACGGGATATAACCCGCCACTTAATGCCTTACCAAGAATTAAAACATCTGGTTTCACATTTTCATGGTCTACAGCCAACAACTTACCAGTTCTAGCAATACCCGTTTGAACTTCGTCTGCAATAAACAGTACATTATATTTTTCACATAGAGCCTTGGCTTTGGCTAAATACCCTTCGCTTGGCACATAAACACCAGCTTCACCTTGAATAGGTTCTGCCATAAATCCAGCTACATTAGGGTTTGTACTCAACACGGCTTCCAATTCAGCCAAATTATCGTATTCTATTTTAATAAAGCCATCAGTATAAGGACCAAAGTTTTTACGGGCAACAGGATCGTTTGAAAAAGAAATGATAGTCGTGGTACGACCATGAAAATTATTTTTACAGACAATAATCTCTGCTTTGTTAAGGTCTATACCTTTAACTTCATAAGCCCATTTTCTGCAAAGCTTTAAAGCTGTTTCTACAGCCTCGGCACCAGAGTTCATAGGCAGCATTTTATCAAACCCGAAATATTGGGTGGCATACTTCTCGTATCTACCCAACATATCATTATAAAAGGCACGTGAAGTTAATGTTAAACGTTGCGCCTGATCTGTCATTGCCTGTACAATTTTAGGGTGGCAATGCCCTTGATTTAATGAAGAGTAAGCCGATAAAAAATCGTAATACTTCTTCCCTTCTACGTCCCAAACATAAACACCTTCCCCTTTGCTCAACACAACTGGAAGTGGATGATAATTTTGAGCGCCATACTTGTTTTCTAAAGCCATCGCTTCTTGCGATGAAATGTGGTCTAAAACAGCCATCTTAATTTGTTTTAAATTAATAAATAACCATTCCTTATCTACCTTTATCCTTCCGAAAAGATTCGAAAATTCAGCGTGGGAAAGAAATCATCCCTAGGGCTTGCAAAATACTAAATATTACCTGCTTGGTAAAATGTTATTCAGAGATTTTTCCAGATAGTGATGAAATCTGTAATTCCAAGCGTTTCATCTCTCTCAATAAGGCGTTCTTGTCCATTTGCATCCAAGCAAAAAGCTTTAGCATACTCACTCCCAATAAGAATACCACACTACCTATGCCCCATTTTATATAATCTTTTTGAATATCGGTTTGAAAAAACTGTACGATACAATAAATGAATAGTGCAAAAAACACAAGTGTCATAACATTCATTAAAAACATAATCCATTTGTACTTGCCTTTAAACAAACCCAAAACCATCTGTAAAACGTTTTGTTCATCTAAAGCATCATAAAATTTTGCTTCCTCTTGAGTTAAGGTGTCCTTAATTATGTTGTCAATGTCTTCCATATTAGTTTTCATAATGTTCGCTTTTTAATATTAATTTTAACTTTTCACGTGCATAGAATAAACGCGATTTTGCTGTTCCTTTTGATATGTTAAGTCTCTTTGCCACATCAACTATGGAATACTGCTCTAAATAAAATAAATGTAAAACCTGTTGATGGTTTACAGGCAATGTTTTTATAGCTTTTAATAATTGTGCATTCAATTTCTCGTTTTCTGTATTATCGGTATCCGCAATAGAGTTTGAATACTTGAAGTTTTTTAACTCCAATCGTTCTTTATTAGCCTTGTTTAATACATCAATAGATTTGTTATAAACAATTCTAGATGCCCAAAATTGAAACGTATCCGGATGTTTCAATTACTGTAATTTAGCCAATATAACTTGCCAGGTATCTTGGGCTATGTCTTTTGATACATCTGTATTTTTAACAATCCAAAAGGCTTTGTTACAAAAATGTACATGCCATTTTTCAATCAGCAACTTTAAACTATCAGGATTACCGTCAAGATAATTCCTAATTAAATCACCATCAGATGTGGCTTTGTTTTGTTGCATAGCATGTAGACGCTTTTATAATAATGACACAAAAAATGTAAAAAGGTTCATTTTATTTCTGCAAAAAGTAAAAATCTTATTAAAGATAATTCTATTTACATACACTTTATTTAAAGCTATTATTATTTTTGCAGCATGTCTAGAAGAAATAGAAAACAAGTTTTTACTAACGTAGAAGTTATTGATGCTGGTGCTAAAGGCAAAGTGGTTGCTAAAGCACCGGACGGAAAAGTCATTTTTTTACCTAACGCTGTTCCTGGAGATGTAGTTGATGTGCAAACCTTTAAAAAGCGAAAAGCTTACTACGAAGGTAAAGCTACTGTATTTCATAAGCTATCTGACAAACGTACCGTACCGGTTTGCGAACACTTTGGAACTTGTGGTGGTTGCAAATGGCAACATATGGGTTACGAACACCAATTATACTTCAAGCAAAAAGAAGTAACCAACAACCTAACACGCATTGGTCATGTTGAGCTACCTGAAGTCACACCAATTCTAGGTTGTAAAGAACCGTATTTCTATCGCAATAAAATGGAGTTTTCATTTAGTGACAGCCGTTGGTTGACATTAGAGGAAATTCAATCGGATAGGGATTTAGGCGATAAAAATGCCTTGGGCTTTCACATACCAGGTATGTGGGATAAAATTTTAGACATCAAAAAGTGTCATTTGCAAGCAGACCCTTCAAACGCTATCCGGAATGCTGTCAAACAGTTTGCCATTGATAAGGGCTTGGAATTCTTCAATACTAGAAATCAAACAGGACTCTTGCGAACCATGATGATTCGTACCTCAACCACTGGAGATGTTATGTTGCTTATCCAGTTTTTTAAAGATGATAAGGTTAAGCGCGAGTTACTATTGGATTATATAGCAGAATCATTTCCAGAGATAACATCATTACAATACGTTATTAACGAAAAGGCCAACGATACCATTTATGATCAAGAGGTCATTTGTTATAAAGGCAATGACCACATATTTGAAGAGATGGAAGGCCTGCGTTTTAAAATAAACGCCAAGTCGTTTTACCAAACCAATTCAGAACAAGCTTATGAATTGTATAAAATCACTAGAGCCTTTGCTGGTTTAACTGGAAACGAATTGGTATACGATTTATATACAGGCACGGGAACCATTGCGCAATTTGTGGCAAAACAAGCCAAAAAAGTCGTTGGTGTCGAAGCGGTTCCAGATGCCATAACAGCCGCTAAAGAAAATGCCCAATTAAACGGCATTAATAATGTCGATTTTTATGTTGGTGACATGAAGACGGTGTTTAATACTGAATTTATAAACACGCATGGGCAACCCGATATCATCATTACAGATCCGCCTCGCGATGGTATGCACAAAGATGTTGTTAATCAAATTTTAAATATTAGTCCAGAAAAAATAGTTTACGTAAGTTGCAATAGTGCAACACAAGCACGCGATTTAGCGTTAATGGATGCACTATATAAAGTTGCAAAAACACAAGCCGTTGATATGTTCCCACAAACGCATCACGTTGAAAATGTTGTACTTTTGGAAAGAAGAAAATAGTTTATGAAAAAAATTGCCCTCTTTTTGGTGTTACTTATGGCATTAGGATGTGAAAAAGACGACATCTGTCCTGACGACACCGTAACCACACCGCGACTGACCATTGAATTCTTTGATATTGAAACCATTGAGGATCAAAACCCAAAAAATGTGACTCGGTTACGAGCACAAGGTGTCGACAACGACAATCCTGTACCAGATTTAGACGGCACCTCACGTAAACAAAAAATTCTCCTACCCTTAAAAACAACTACTGAAGATCCTAATGGTGAATCCTTCACAACGGAATATACCATCTGGAGAAACTATCAAGTAGATGGAAATGGAACTGTAACAGGAAACCCAGATGTCATAACCATTACCTATACAACGCGTAATGAATATGTTTCCAGAGGGTGTGGGTTTAAATCTATTTTTGAAAATATAACCATGAGTGTGGCTGATGATGGCAATAGATGGATACAAGTCATTCAAACCGTAAACGATAACCAAATAATAGCAGATGAAAATGCGACCAATTTCAATATATATCATTAAAACCCTTGTGTTTTGTGTTTTGTTTGGTGCGCCAACATTTGCACAAAACGATAGCATTCCTAAAACCAACAAAGAAACCGATACCCTAAAAACACAACTTAAATACGGTTTACGTGTTGGTGCAGATTTGGGTAGAATAGTGGCTTCATTTATTGACGATGATTTTACCGGATTTGAAATTATGGGTGATTACCGTATTACACGTAAATGGTTTATTGCTGGTGAGTTTGGTGTGCAGGAACAAACCAGTGTTGAAGACTTTTTAAACGTCACAGCCAAGGGTACCTATTTTAAAGCTGGTGCTGATTATAATGCCTACGACAATTGGTATGGTATGGATAATATGATTTATGGTGGTTTTCGTATTGCAGGTAGTACATTTAGTCAAACCCTAAATAGTTATACGGTTTATAATCAAGACCAATATTGGACGCCTCAATTCACATCAGATAGTCCCATAGAAAGTTCAGGACTTAATGCCCTTTGGGTAGAGTTTATAGCAGGTATTAAAGCCGAAGTCCTTAACAACTTGTTCTTGGGTGCCAACTTACAGTTTAAGTACATGGTTTCCCAAAGCCATCCTGACCAATTTGACAATTTATACATACCCGGTTTTAACAAGGTTTATGAAAGTAGCAACTTTGGCTTTGGCTTCGGTTATAATATTTCCTATCTTATTCCTTTGTATAAAAAGGATAAATAAATGGATAAAGAAGTTATTGCTGCACTGTTAGAAGAAAAATACAGCAACCTTATTAATTGGCTTAAACAACAGGACGATAGTAAGTGGGAAGTTGGTCCTGAAGGCAAATGGACCACAGGGCAACACACCTTACACCTTTTACAAAGCATTACACCGCTTAACAAAGCCATGAGCATGCCCAAGTTTGTTTTAAAATATAAATTTGGGAAAGTAAACCGAGACGTTCGCAATTATGAAACAGTTTGCAAACGTTATGATGAGCGGCTGGTTGATGCCCAAGGCAAAACCTTTAAAGGTTCCCAAAATATGAAAATCCCTTCAATAAAGGATAAAGACTACTTGCTAAACCGCTTACAAATTGAACAAAAAAAGTTACAGGCTAAAACACTACGCTGGAAAGACAACAGCTTAAACACTGTAATACTTCCCCACCCTTTAATGGGTAAAATGCCGGTACGTGAAATCGTTATGTGGTCTGCTTACCATGTGGAGCATCATACAAACACCTTGAAAAACCTGTATTAAGACTTAAGTTTATACCCGCAATATGAAAAATTCTACTGCTTCAAAATGTTAAACTTTTAGAAATATTTTATTTAGTTAGGATTCCTTACTATCTTTGTATCAAAGAATTAATAACTTAAAAAAACAACTATTATGAGCAAGTCCATTTTTTATCACGCAGGATGCCCCGTTTGTGTTAGTGCGGAGCATGACATTGTAGAACTCGTAGGCAAAAACAATGTTGAAATTGTTAACATTGGAGAAACAAGAGACCGCATTGAGGAAGCTGAAAAAGCAGGTGTACAATCCGTGCCAGCCATGGTCACACCAAATGGCAATGTGCTTCACATTAACTTTGGGGCTTCTATGGCCGATGTAAGAGGATAATTTTTTGTTCTTATTTGTTAGGATTCCTAAATTTATTAGATTTGCCTATTGACTGCTTAACGTTAATAGGCATCTTTTTGTATTATGAACAACACACCCTTTAATTTAGAAAACCAAGACACTAACAGTAAAATTGTTGTGGCCTTGCAGCGGATTTCTGAAGCCTTTAAAGTTTTGCTTTGGGATAAAGCCAAGCAGTTGGGTTTAAGTCCTATTCAAATTCAAATCGTGTTATTTGTTGATAACCATAACGACGACCTCTGCAACGTCAGCCATTTGGCCAGTGAGTTTAACGTAACCAAACCAACCATTAGCGATGCCATTAAGGTTTTAAACCATAAAGGGTTTATTGAAAAAGGATACTCCACTACAGATAGCAGAAGCTATACCGTTCAATTAACCGATGCTGGTAAACGCATTGTAAAAGAAACCGAAGAATTTGCCAACCCTATTCAAACGGCATTAAGCAGTATAGACCCGCTTGCACAGGACCATTTGTTTAAGGCCTTAAGCACTGTTATTTATACCCTAAACCGAACGGGTATATTAAGTGTACAACGTATGTGCTTTGGTTGTAAATACTACAGTAAACCAGACGACAACCACTTTTGCAACCTATTAAACAAGCCCTTATTGGACACAGAAATACGTTTAGATTGCCCAGAATTTGAAAACAAGGTTTAGGCTATAGATTATACCTTGTACTTTAGGAGAGGTATCAAGTACGGCTAGTGCATAGCTTAAGTATGGCTAGTGTATGGCGTAAACACGGGTGAACCCACCTTAAATTATGGCTATGGACTATTCTTAACGACTAGATTGAGTAGGTCACTTTTTTTCCTGCTGGAGTTTATCTTGAGCTTTTGTCGAAAGGCAGGAATGGGGTTTAAACTAACTTGTCATCCTGAACGAGCGTTGAGGTGTCACATTGAGCCTGTCGAAATGCTCTCGAAACGTAATTCAGGATCTAAAATAGATTAGCTTCGCTGAATCTTCGATTTCCGTATCAAGTATGGAATGACAACGAGTTGACCTGACGGAGACCTTACCAAGCAATGATCAAAAAACTACGTATCCCTATGTATTGAATTTATGGGTTAAAAAAGGTAACTTCGTTTATTCAAAAGTTGTGCTATGTTTTATAGCTACTCCTGATTTAAAAATCATACACCAATTTAAAACCAATGAATCTCAACCACAATACGGCCAATACCATTAGAGACTCCGATAACTATCAGCAGTTTCTGAATGCTTTACGTGCTATTGGCACCCAGGTCTCTTACAAGAAGGATGAGGTGGTCTTTACAGAAGGTGGTAAAGCCGATTTTATACTCTTGGTGGAAGATGGTATTTTAAGAACGTGGCGACTTGTGAATGATAAGGAAGTGGTGCTTGGTTTTACCTTTCCAGGTGACTTGGAAGCGTCACCCATTTCTTTTATTGCATCTGTACCTAGTAAAGAAACCATTGATGCCATTTGCAATACCACTTGCCTGAAAATTTCGCGTGAGGCCTTTTATAAGCAAATCGAGAATCAGAAGTTTTCAGAGCGAATCATGCAATCTATTCTGTTAGAATATATTGATGTGCTGATTAAACGGCATATGGAATCCAAAGCCTATACTGCCGAAGAGAACTATATCAATCTGTTGCTAAAGCAACCCAAACTGGTGAACAAAATACCACTAAAAGATATTGCCTCTTTTCTGGGGATATCAAAAGAACGCTTAAGCCGAATACGAAAAAAGCACGAATTGACCTAGGTCAACTCACATTAGAATCGGTCTGTTTAGTTTTGCCAGAAATATATAATCTGATGAAAAAAACAACACTATTATTAGTCCTTTTTACCCTTGCCATCGTTGCTATGGTGCCTGCCCAAAACTTAAGCCAAAAGCTGGACACGTATTTTAAGACCCATTTATCGGAAAATCCCGATCAGCCTGTTGCCAATATTCTGGTCTATCTGGAAAATGAGAAGCAGGATTTTGTTTACCATAAAGGCTTTGGACAACTGTCGGTTTCAGATGATACGGCTGTAAGTCCCAATAGTCCCTTTAAAATTGCTAGCATCACGAAACTGTTTACGGCTACGCTTATTCTACAATTGGTTGAAGATGGCAAACTCCGATTGGATGACCCTGTTGTCAAGTTGATTGGTGACAAAACATTTGTGGGGTTTGATAAACTGCTACTACTTGATGGCCAAAGTTACGGTCATGATATTACCGTGCGTCAATTGCTCAATCACACGTCGGGATTAGCCGATATTTTTACTGATACCCAAGATGAGTTTATGGGACTCTTCTTTGAAAACCCTCAAAAACTGTGGACGGTTCAAGACCTATTTGACACCTATTATCAGTTTGATTTGCATAATCGTGCGCATTTTAAGCCTGGAGACGGTTTCTACTACTCTGACATGAATTACTTTCTACTCGGGCTTATCATTGAGAAATATCGCGCTATGCCACTGGCTGAAGCCTTTAGAACCTACATTTTAGTGCCTGTGGGTATGAGCCATACGTATTTGGAGTATCATGAAGCCGCTACCAATACGTTGGCTTTCCCAAGTTTGTATCTGGGTGATATAGAAGTTAATGCCGACATTAATACCTCCTTTGATTGGGCTGGTGGTGGGCTGGTGTCTACCACCTACGACCTCAACCTGTTTATGAAAGCGCTTTTTGATAAGCAATTGATTAAAACGGATAGCTTATTTCAGGCTATGATTACGGATTCCAGAGATCGCTATGGTTTTGGTATGTTTCTTTACAATTTTGATGGTGTTCGTTTTTATGGGCATTCAGGATTTTGGGGCAGTGATGTATTTTATAATCCGGAAACGGGTATTACGATGGTGGTTTCTGTGAATCAAAGTAATTTGCCGTATAAGCATTATGAGTTTGTAAATGGGATTTATCAGCTTGTTAAATAGTGGATTTGCTTTGCAGGAATTAGGTTTATATTATATTATCTTGTCATCCTGAACTTGTTTCAGGATCTAAAATGGATTAGCTTCGCTGAATCTTCGATTTCCTGCCGGAGTTTATCTTGAGCGTTTGTCGAAAGGCAGGAATGCAACGGGTTGACCTGAAGGAGACCTTAAGGAGACCTTAATAAGACCTGACGTAGACCTTACCGAACTATGAGGTAAAAAAACTACATAAATACCTATAGAGCATTTAGAAAAAAAGACCTAATTACGAACTCCCTAAATGGAAAGGTCCATTCACTCATTCTAACTTTTAGTAACCCAGATGGTATTATAGTTTCGGCGAAAGAAAACGAATATTGAATTAAATTAATTAAACAAATGAAAAAATTAGGACTTTTACTCATCATCGTGTTTTTGACTTTACAAAGTCAATCGCAAACCAAAAATTTTATCGACCAACCTTTTCTAGAAACCATTGTAGAAGTTGACACTTTAGTTACGCCAGATAAAATTCATTTAATGATAATCTTAAATGAAGAAGATAACCGTAACAGAAAATCAACAGAAGAATTAGAGGCTGCGATGTTTAGGGTTCTAAAGTCATTAAATATTAATATGGAAAACTCATTATCTGTATTAGATTATAGTAGCGAATTCAAAAAATATTTTCTTTCTGGTCAAAAAGTATTAAAAACGAAAATGTATGCTCTGGTTTTAAAAGATGCTGAAACCGTTGGACACGTAATGGCAGATTTAGAGCGCGTAGAGATTTCCAACGTATCAATTTCTAAAACAGAATACTCAAAATCTAAACTATTATTGCTTGACTTACGAGCGAAAGCCATCGCAAAGGCGAAGCTAAATGCGGAAAATATGGTTGCGCCACTAAATCAAAAAATTGGGAAAGCAATTTATATTTCTGATATTGAAACTGAATCAAGTGAAAACCCATGGAAAGGTGAAATAGCTGGATTTCATATAAGAAGTGCTTCAGGTATTTATGGTAATCGTGCAAATGGAAACATGATTATTGATTTTGATAAAATGACATTTTCAACAAAAGTGAATGTGAAGTTTATAATCGAGTAAAAAAGTTGTTAAATACTTTCTATGGTTACTTTTTTACTCTTATAATCATGAAATCCTTCATTAAATGCATATGAAAAAACTACAAATAATCATGGTTCCGACTTTACTATTATTTCAGGCTTTGTTTTCGCAATCGAAAGAAATACAAGGAGACACCACTTATGCTTATAACAGAATTAATGGATTTCAAAAAACATTAGACTTAAAGGATTTTGAAAAATCTGCTGACGACTTTAATTTTAGATTTTGGAATCATGGCCAAGTAATTGAAATTTCAAAAAACAGTTCCGAAATCAATGGCTCAATTACCAATTATACTTTTCACACTAAAAATGCCCATGGCAGTCCAACTGATACATTAATAAATAAAATATCTCTAACACCAATACAATCTGCAGATATTTATGACATAGTTCAAAACTCTAAAATTTTAGTTCTCCCATCTGATGATGATATAGAAAATTGGAGACACGGTCTAGATGGAACCACTTACATCATAGAACACTCTGATAAACTAAACTATTGGATAAAAAACTATTGGACGCCTTCTACCCAAAAATCAATTCCAGAAGCATTAATTGTTGTAGATTTAATCAAACAACTATCTGATACCTTAAAGTTAAGAGAGGTTTATACATCTTTTGAAAATACATTACCAAAGAAAGGCTGTTATAACTCCGGAGGACTATTAAATATGTGCTATATATCTAATGCTTTAGAATTGGGGTATAGTGGTGCTACAAAATTACCCTTAGGCTTTTTCTCTTCTTATTCTGCAACATATATCGGAAACACGAAAATAAACGGAAGCGCATCAATACAATACAATTTTAACAATGACGGATTTCATCATTTGAATTTTCAAATAGCCAAATGGAATATCTTTCACATAAATTCAGAACTTTCAGATTATATAGCCTATAACTATCAGAATAGACTTGTAAATATAAATAACACAAAAAAGAAATTTGAAAACCATCAAATTAAGTATGGTTTGAATCTAAAAAAAAATATAGGTCTCGGCATTGGATTAGACTACATAGGCAGAAATTACGATAAAATTGGAGGCCATTTTTTTGCATCCAAAAGGTTTTCTAAAGCCAAAATAAGTACGGCCGTTTCAACTTCAATAATTGGCAGTCAAATTAATTACACGGCTGACATAAGCAAGTCAATTAATTTTAATTATGAATTCCCTCTTTATAGAATTTATTTCGGAATAGCCTATGAGAATTTTATGGGATATAAAGATCTATATTTTAATATTACCGTAGATTTATAATCTAATGATAGCGTTTAACATACCGATACTACTGATTTATCTGTTTTAATTTTATAGGAATTCACGGGTTGACCTTAAGGAAACCTTAATAATACCTGGCGCAGACCTTACCCAACTATGAGACAAAAACTACGTATATGTACGTATTTTATTTATAGTTTTAAAAAGTTATCTTGCTCACTTGTCTTAATGTTATTATAACAATGTTTGATTAATTAAATAAAATTGAACAATTTCCCCTTTTTTAACATCAAAAAAACAAATTAAAATACGTTTATGGAATTATTGAAAATATTTAAGTGCTTTATTTCTTCGCCTGGTGATTGTAAATTAGAAAGAGAAATTTGCGAGGAAATTATTCAGGAAATTAATAATGGGCTAGCACAACATTTAGGTTTAAACTTCAAACCATTTATGTGGGAAAATGATGTATTGCCTGATATGGGTGCGAACGGTCAAGAAATTATAGATGAGCATATTGAAAAATCAAACTATGATATTTTTATTGGATTAATGAAAAACAGATTTGGACATCCAACTAAAAAAGCAGGTAGTGGAACAGAGCACGAGTTCAATGATGCATTAGAAAGAAAGAAAAATTCCCAAAATATTGAGCCTAAAATTATTTTCTTTTTTGGAAAGGACGAAGTTGACATAGATAACCCAGAAATTGAAGAAATTGTTAAACAAAGAAAAAAAGTAAAAGATTTTAAGAACCGAATTCAAGACAATGGCTTGTATGTTGATTTTGAAAATGAAGAGGATTTCAAAAGGTTACTAAAACAAAAATTGGAATTATTCATCAAAGAAAATTCCCCTTTATCAAATCCAGTCGAAAAGGTTCAAGAAGTGGATTTAATTCTTGATAAGTTAAAAAAGGATTTAGAAATTTCACTCAAAACATACAATGAAAAAAGCCCAGTTTGGATTGAACCAATAATAAGTTCAAAAAGAGCAGTTCCAAATAACCCTAATAAAAATTTAGAAAATAAAATAGAGGTTAGCTCAATAATTAATGACCCTCAAGATATAATAATAAAGGCACCAACTGAATTTGGTCTTACTTCTTTAGCTCATTATTTAAAATTGGAAGCATGGAATAAAGGAAAGACATTCTTGTATTTAGATACTAAAAACACAAAAAAACATAAGGTAATAAAAGATTTAACTAAAGAATCACAAGAGTATTTTAAAAAGAACATAACCGAAATTAACTGTATCATTCTTGATTCTGTTTGCTTTGAGGAATTAGGTATTATGCCTTTAATCAAAAATGTCTGTACTGAATTTACAGATATACCTATTATAATATTAAATACACTCGATAACAACTTTTTTCTGAAATCGGATGAAGATGATAAAGTTGAAATTAAAAGATCTTTTACAAATTATTATTTGTTACCCCTTCCTAAAAATGAATTAAGGTCAGTTGTAAATTCCTATGCGAAAAATAAATCTATCCAAGAAGATAATGATACTATTTTAGATAAAGTCACAAAAGATTTAGAAGTTTTAAATCTTCATCGTACAGTAAAAAATTGTTTGAGTGTTTTACGGGCCTCTTCAAGGATAGGTTCAGAATATTCACCAATTAATAGAACAAAACTTCTTGAGACTATATTATCATCAATTTTTGAAGACTATGAAATACCAACATATCATGATAAAAAACCTGATATAAAGGATTGTAATTATGTGCTTGGATACTTTTGCCAGTGTTTAGTTTTAAAGAATGACTTTGAATTTACAGAATCAACATTTAAATCTGTCCTTAAAGAATTTTGTGATCAAAATTTCATTGAACTTGATTTGTCATATCTTTTAAACCTGTTAATTGACAATTCTATCCTAAACAAAAATAAATTTACTGAAAAAATATACTTTAGAAACTCATATTGGGTCTTTTATTTTATTGCCCAAAGAATGAAATTAAACAAAGAGTTTTTAGACATAGTATATTCACAAAAAAAATACGTCGATTATCCTGAAATAATCGAATTTTATACTGGCATTGATAGAAATCGGGATGATGCTTTATTAACATTAAATGATGATTTAACAGAAACTTTACAAACTGTAAAATCAAAAGTTAATATTCCTGATACAATTAATCCATACAAATCATTTTCTTGGACGCCAGAAGTTGAAAGCCTAAAAAGAGAAGAAGAAAAAATAAGTCAAGATGTTGTTTTATCGGGTTTGCCAGATGAAGTAAAAGACAAACATAGTGACAAATATTACAATCAAATTAAACCATACAATCAAGTGATTAATTCTGTATTAAGGGATTATTCATTTTTAGTTCTGATGCAACAAGTTTCGGCTTCCTCTCGTGCACTCAGAAACAGTGATTTTGTCGACCCAAAAATTAAATCTGATCTCTTGAATAGTATTACAAATGCCTGGCTTGAAATCAATAAGCTTTTAATAGCTCTATCACCTATACTCGCTGATAGGGGAAACGCTACTTTCGAAGGGGCAAAATTTGAGTTAGCCGATGATAATTTTATGATAGATGATCCAGAAGAAAAACGAAAAGCAGTATTATTAGCTGTCCCAACAAACGTTGTAAGAATTTTTAAAGATGATTTATTTTCGGTAAAAATGGGTCCATTACTTATTAAAAAAGCCGAAAACGAATCAAATAGTTTAATAAAGCACGAATTAATGTTACTTATTATTGCTGAAAGGCCTAAGAATTGGAACAAGGTAATTGATAATTACATAATTAATCTTGACAAAAATTCTTTCTTCTTATCTGATGTGTTAATCACTTTAAATTATAATATTGATTTTATTGCAACTGAATTAGGTGACAAAAGAATTTTGACTTTATTAGCAAAGAAATGTAGAGCAAAACATCTTTTTCAGAAGAAAAATCCTGATTTAGGATTAATAAATAAAATGTAATTAAGTAGCTTTTTTTAGTATTTAAAAATCTACAAAATATTACTCCTTAAACTTCGCCTTTTTACTGCCTTCGTACATGACGTATTTAACCAAGCGGGATTCCAGTTTGGCATTAAACAAATGGATTTTTCGGGAGGGTCGTAAACCCACATGTTTTAGGGCATCCAGATTGGAGGTAATAAACCAGGCATCGGTACCTGGGTAGCCTTGTTTAAGGGTATCGCCAATGTTGGCATAAAATTGTTCCATATCAATATTCAAGCGCTCCCCATAAGGTGGGTTAAACAGCATGTGGAGCTTCCCCTCGCCTGCTTTTTGGGTTTTAAAGAAGTCTTCGTGCTGGATGGTGATAAACTCGTCTAAATGGGCATTCTTGATATTGGCTTTAGCTTTGGCCACCGCAGACGGTGATTTATCGTAGCCAATCATTTTATGATGGAAATCGCGTGTTTTCTTTAACAGGGATTCTTCAATGGTTTCAAACAAATCGACATCCCAATCCTGCCAGCGTTCAAAGGCAAACTCCTTACGCATGAGGTTGGGTGGAATGTTACAGGCTATCATAGCGGCTTCGGCCAATATGGTGCCACTACCACACATGGGGTCCATGAAATCGCACTGGCCATCCCAACCGGAAAGCATGACCATACCGGCTGCCAGGACTTCGTTAATGGGTGCGATATTGGTGGCGGTTTTATAGCCACGCTTGTGCAGGGACTCGCCAGAGGTATCCAGGGAAACGGTACACTGTTGGCGGTCTATATGCACATTGATTTTTAAATCGGGGAAACGCAGGTCGATATTAGGACGTTCCTTGGTGGTATCGCGAAACTTATCGACAATGGCATCCTTGGTTTTTAGGGCAATGTATTTGGAGTGGGTAAACAGTTTGGAATGTACGGTGGCATCAATAGCCAAAGAGCCTGTGGGTTTGAGGTATGGTGTCCAGTCCATGTTATAGACTTTTTTATAGAGGTCTTCCTCGCTTTTTACCCAAAAGGATTCAATGGGCTTGAGGATTTTAATGGCGGTTCGCAAACCGAGATTGGCTTTATACATAAAGCCCTTATCGCCTACAAAACTGACGTTACGCACACCCTTTTGGATATCCATAGCACCCATTTGCCGTAATTCCTTTTCCAGTAATTCCTCAAAACCATATAAGGTTTTGGCAACCATTTTAAAATTATTCTCCATCACTCCTATTAAATAGATTGCAAAAATACAGTATTTTTGTGGTATGAATGGGGAATCGTAACTTAAAAAGATTGCCGTTTTCATGGAACTAATTATGACAAAAGACACAACAGCTTGGTTTGCATCGTGGTTTGACACCCCATTTTATCATATTTTGTACAAGGACAGGGACTATGGCGAAGCCCAGTTATTTATGGACAACCTGACGCAGTACCTCAACATTCCTGAAGGGGGAACCATTCTGGATCTGGCTTGTGGCAAAGGGCGGCATTCTGTGTATTTAAATTCTTTGGGTTACACGGTTACGGGAGCCGATTTGTCGGAAAACAGTATTGCCCATGCCAAGCAGTATGAGAATGACACGTTACGCTTTCAGGTTCATGATATGTGCCAACCGTTTGGCAAACGCTTTGATGCCGTATTTAATTTGTTCACCAGCTTTGGGTATTTTGAAGAGGAAGCCGACAACCTAAAAACCATTGAAGCTATACGCGATAACTTGAATCCGTTTGGTTTTGGGGTGATTGACTTTATGAATACCGATTACGTGATTGATAATTTAGTGCCCGAAGAAACCAAAACCGTTGATGGTATAGACTTTCATTTAAAACGCACCTATAAAGACGGTTATATTATAAAGCACATTACCTTTACCCATAATGGGGAAACCTACAATTATGAAGAGCGTGTAAGGGCATTTACCCTTAACGATTTTGAAGCCCTTTTTGAACAAGCTAATGTATATTTACTGGATGTATTTGGTGATTATAAATTGCGTAAGTTTGACAACAAAACATCTGAACGCTTAATCCTGATTTTTAAATAAACATGCTGAATTACTTTCTACCTATTTTTTCGGTGTTGTTGGGCTTTGCTGTGGTATTGATTTTAAAGCCACAAAAACTTAAACACCTAAAGCTGTTACTGGCGTTTAGTGGTGCCTTTTTACTGTCTATTACCGTATTTAATTTTTTACCTGAAGTGTATGCCCATGGCCATAAGCATATTGGTGTTTACATTATGGTAGGTATCATGCTGCAAATTGTACTGGAGTTTTTCTCTAAAGGGGCTGAACACGGCCATATGCATTTAGATAAGACCAAAACCATTTTTCCGTGGGTATTGTTTATTAGCTTAAGTGTTCATGCCGTGTTGGAAGGTATTCCGCTGGATGCCCACCACAATTTGGTTTACGGTGTTATAGTACACAAACTACCGGTAGCTATTATTTTAGCCACCTTTTTTATGCAGTCGCAGTTATCGAAACTGAAGATTGCCTTATTCTTGATTTTGTTTGCTTTAATGACACCGCTGGGTGTATATTTATCGGATACGCTTGGATTTATTAAAAGCTATTACAATGAGATTTCGGCCATTGTAATCGGTATCTTTCTACATATATCCACCACCATTTTATTTGAGAGCAACGAAGGCCATAAATTTAACCTCACCAAGCTACTCACTATAATTGCAGCTATTGTTCTGGCCTATTTTATTTAAGTGTTATTATGTTTAGCAAAGAAGAATCGCGTATACTACGAGAAACATTTTGGACGAGTTTTGGAAAATCGTTTCCCAGAAAATGGATTTTGTACAATACCAAGATAAAAGGCTTTAGCTTTAAGTTTGATTTTGATACCAAACAGGCTCTGGTGTCCTTGGATGTGGAAAGCGACTTGGAAAACCGCATCAACTATTGGGAAAAGTTAGTGGCGCTTAAAAGTATTCTTCAAGACGATTATCTTCCTGATGCTATATATGAAGAAACCTTCTATTTAGATAATGGTAAAGAAATATCGCGTATTTATGTGCCGTTGGAAGGTAAAGTGAGTATTCATAATAAGAATAGTTGGCAAGAGGTTATGGTATTTTTTAATGACACGATGAGTCGGTTTGAAGCGTTTTTTGAGGAGTATAAAGATGTGATAAAGAGTTAGACTTTTCTTGACGCCTGTCTGCTGAGATACGAATTAAACTAAAAACGCTAGACATATTGATGGTTCTCTTTGCACTTGTGCCCTTTTTTGGATGTGCAAAAAAGGACCAAAAAAACACCTTTGCTGTAGGTAGGTATTTTTTATGGTTCTATACTAACCATAAAAACCATAACCAAATACCTGAATTTTTTCCAAGGCTTCAAAAATTCTTCACGGTATTTGGTTATCTATACTAACTACAGCGGGTTCCTGCTGCGCAGGAATGGGGTTTTAATTTACTTGACCACACTTGATGTGGAATCTAAAATGTAGGAAATGGAAGATTCGACGAAGTCAATGACAATGGATGTATTGTTAAATTACTATTTTTAAGGCTATTTTAGATTAAGAACTACGATTAAAAACCGATACCCATGCGCAGATTTTTAGGATTGATTGTAATGAGTGTACTACTTTGCTGTTGTGCTCCTAAAAAAAAGGAACTGGTGCTTCTTGGTACCGTTCATCAGCCAGTTGAAAATTTTTCGCCAGATAGTCTTTATAATATTCTGGTCAAGATTAAGCCCGATTTGATACTTTTTGAAGTGGATTCTTCATTTTTTACATCAGCGTTTGAATTTAAAAAAACCTGGGATAGCAATGAGAATATTGCTACCGTAAAGTATATGAACACCTTTGATGTCGATGTTAGACCCTATGAATTTACAGGAAGAAACGAATATCGCATAAAAATAGGATCAAGACCAACAGACGGCAAAGCCTCACAATTGCTAGACAGCCTTTATAAAAATAATTTATTGGAGGCTGGGGATTCTAAAACCTATGAACACTTTCTTAAAATAAATAATTCCCTTAATGCATTGGCCTACCAAGGTACCCGAGCATTTAACAGTATAGAAACAGATAACATTGCGGAAGCTAGGCAAACCTATCAGTATCAAGAGTTTTTAAACATCATGGCTCAATATCCCGTTTTCTCTGAAACCTATTTTGTGAAGCAAGATGGTGATAGTATCAGTTATTTTGAGGGTTATAAACGAGCATCTGAATTTTGGGATTTAAGAAACCAAACCATGGCTAAAAATATTTTACATTTTATCAAAGAATCCGATTACAAGAAAATAGTTGTGTTAAACGGTTATTTTCACCGATACTATTTGAACTCATTAATTAAACCCAAGCAGGATGAATTAAATTTTATAGTAAAGGAGTTTTACGATTATTAAAGTCGCTATGATATTTGGTTATATATACTGACTACAGCGGCTTCCTGCTGCGCAGGAATTGGGTTTAAATTATCTTGTCATCCTGAACTTGTTTCAGGATCTAAAATTCCTTATTTGCTTAAACCAAAAATATTTAGGATTTTTACAATTCATCAATCAAACTTAAACTTATGAGATTATATTACTCCATTTCCGTTCTGCTTTTAGCCTTTTTATTACAAGTCCGTTTAAGCTTTGCGCAAGATAGCGCATTAAGCAACAGCTATAAGCAAGACGTGATTGCCAAGCTCTCGGAACTCATGAACGACTATTATGTGTTTCCCGATGTTGCCCAAGCCACCGAGACCCACTTAAAAAACCAGTTATCGGCCGGACATTTTGATACCTATACCACAGACGAAGCCTTTGCGGCTGCCCTAACCGAAAGTGTGCAAAGCATTAATAAAGACAAGCACATGCGCATCAGGACGAATCCGCCTTATGTAGCACCCGATAATTCGCCAGAACGTGCCATAGAAGAACAACTGGACCGCATGAACCGTACCCGCTGGTACAATGCCGGATTTGTGGATGTGAAGGTAATACCAGGCAATGTGGGCTATTTGGATTTGCGCGGGTTTTCTGGCCTGGAAAATGGCCAAGCCCATGCCGATGCAGCCATGCAGTTCATTTCCCGTGCCGATGCCATTATTATAGACCTTACCCAAAACGGTGGTGGTAGCCCTAGAATGGTACAATACCTCTGCAGTTATTTTTTTGACGACCACAGACACCTAAACAGCCTTTACTGGCGCGATGGTGACGTGACCGAAGAATTCTGGACTCTAGAGCAGGTAAACGGCACCAAGTTACCTGATGTGCCTTTATTTGTGATGACCAGTAACCGTACTTTTTCTGGTGCCGAAGAATTCTCCTATAATATGCAAACCCAAAAGCGCGCTACTTTGGTAGGGCAAACTACTGGTGGTGGTGCTAACCCTGGTGGCACCATGCCTATTAATGAGAACCTAAATGTGTTTATTCCCAGTGGTCGCGCCATAAACCCCATTACCCAAACCAATTGGGAAGGCGTTGGTGTGGTGCCCGAAGTAAAAACCACTCCAGAAGACACCTACCAAACTACGCTGGACCTCGCTGTAGAAGCCGCCAAAGCTTACCGTGCGAAACGCAATGCCCATTTTACCCAACTCCTACAAGACCTGAACAGCCAGTTGGAACAGTACACAGCCGGCAGCTCGGAAACTGCTATTTACAAGCAGTTACAAGTTTGCCAAGAAGCCAACCTAATGGATGAAGGCGGTATTAACAATTTAGGCTATACCTATTTAATGGAAAAAGGCAAGCCCCAAATAGCCACCTGTATTTTTAAAGCCAATACGCTTTTGTATCCCGACTCGCCCAATGTGTACGACAGTTATGCCGAAAGCCTCATGGCCAATGGTGACAAAGAAGCTTCTGTAAGCAATTACCAAAAAGCTGTGGATCTGGCTACTTCGCAAGCACACCCTAATTTGGATTTGTTTAAAGATAATTTACAAACTGCTAAAAAGGCTATGAATACCAAAAACTAGCCTAACAGGTATGATTTTAATGGATTCATTGTCTGTTGTGGAATACCAACATATTTGACATGGCGCTTTATAGTGATTTTATAGGCTGACCCGATGTAAGCCTCAAGGAGGTTTTATCCAAAAACTAAATGCTTATACGTATGGTAAGTGGTTTAAAATGATTAGATTTAGATAATTGTATAACACTACTAGTAATGTTATATGCCTGTTAGTAACAATTAAAAACAGATAAAATGAGGAAAGTATTCACATTATTTATAGTCGTAATTATTACTTTTTCCTGCGACATGTCTACAGAAAAGAATACTCAAGAAATAAATCAGGATGAACTGAAGAAAGAGGTTTGGGCCGTTATTGAAAAGCGATTTTATGCATGGCGGGATAATGACTTGGAAGCCTACATGCAGACCCAGCACCTAGATTGGAAAAAATGGTCCACATCTTCCAATGAATTAATTGACAATGAATCTCATAAAATTTTTTGGGAGGAGGCAAAAGGCAATGAAACCGTTATGAAGATGGAGCTTGAACTTGGAGAAATTAAGATTTCCCCATTAGGAGATGCTGCAATTGTTCACTTTACTTCTAATGAAAAGTTTGAATGGATTGGTTCTGATACTGATTCTGGATGGCAAACTGGTGATATTTTTGATGACGCTATTTTGAGATGGTCAGAGATGCTTGTTTATGAAAATGGCAAATGGCTATGTGTAGGTGGTCACAGAGATCTGAGTTTCCCGGCAGAAAGACCTAAAAAAATTAATTAAAAACCACCTCCAACAATTGTGTATAGAAGATACCCTTCGTGATATGCACCCTGTATGGAACATTCGTAATAATTAAAGCTGATTGAGATAAGTAGTAAGGATGAATCGTGAAATAATAGATATAAATGATTATACCATTTTATTGGAAGAAGCTTCTACCGATAATAGTTTAGTTGATTCATGCTTTTTTGATGAACCTGTAATAGCTATCGCATTTTATGGTGCAGGCGATGTTGGTCTTAAGGTAAAATTTGATGGGCGAATTAAAGAGTTCCATCATACCAAAGGTATGGTACTCTCATTTTATGCAGATAGTAAAGTAGCATTTGAGCATCATGTTTCTAAACTAAAATCTTTGCAATGTCTAGTAATAGCAACTACTATTAGGAATTTAGACAAACTACCTAATGGAGAAAGTCAGTTTTTGGAACAATTTTTACATCAATTAGTACATCCAAAAGATCATTATGTTGAAGGTCCGGTATATAATATGAGCCCAGAAATGTTTCAACTGGTTGAACAATTCTTTAGTAATGCTTACGAAGGCGAAATTAAAATGCTATTCTATAAAAGTCATATTACAGCTTTACTTTCGCATTACTTTGGCCAACTGGCAAAACAAGAAAAAACAACTTTTAACTCTTCTCAACTTGAAAAAATTCATCTAGCTCAAGAAATTTTAGTATCCGATTTAGAAAATCCACCTTCCTTAACAGAGCTTGCCCATAGAATTGGAACCAATACCAATACACTTAAAATAGAATTTAAAGCACAGTTTGGTGTTCCAGTTTTTAAATACTTACAAAACGAACGTTTAAAAAAGGCCTATAGTTTAATTAAAAACGAGCAAAAAACAATTCAAGAAGCCGCTTGGGCTGTAGGTTACGATAGTTTGGGGTCGTTCTCTAACGCTTTTGAAAAAAAGTTTGGCTACAGACCTAGCCAAGTGTAAAATTCTTTTCGAATAAATCATAATTCTTTCTGAATAAGTCGCTGGAAGACAGCTGCTATAGATTTGTATCATAATTTAAAAACTAAAGATTATGATCAGTAAAAATTTATTTAGCATTTTATGTGGTATACTCGTTTGGATTTTGGGTGTTAGCTTTTACCTCTTATCATTTTATGTTCCCATTTTAGAAAATCCGGAACTTCAATCTAATATCGCATTGGCTTTAGGTATCATACCTAGCGCAGGTATAGGAACATATGTGTTCTATACAAAAAGTCACATAAAACCATCTCTATTAGGACTTACATTCGTTATGGTGGCTACGCTTCTAGATGTAATAATTACAGTTCCAGTATTTATAATTCCAAATGGTGGAAGCTATTCAGAATTCTTCGGGGATCCGATGTTTTATACCATTGTAGTTGAGTTTTACTTAATCGTATTTTATTTCGGAAAACATCTAACTCAAAACAACAAAAAATGAAAACAATAATTACAATAGCAGGTAGCAACAGTCAAAAATCTATCAACAAAAGGTTGTTGTCCTATGCATCTGGTTTACTGGAAAATGTAGAAATTATTTCTATTGACTTAAACGATTTTGTTCTACCCATTTATGGAGTTGATTTTGAAGCTAAAAATGGTATCCCAACTGCAGTTAAAAGACTAGACCAGTTATTTGATACAGCAGATGGTTTTATAATTTCTCTTGCAGAACATAATGGGTCTTATACAGCAGTATTTAAAAACACAATCGACTGGCTATCTCGCGTTAATATGAAAACATGGAGAGAAAAACCTATGCTTTTAATGGCTACTTCACCTGGTGGTCGCGGTGGCTCTACCGTATTGCAGGCTGCAGCTAACTACTTCCCCTTTATGGGAGCCAACATCACAGATACATTTTCATTGCCCTCTTTTTATGATAATTTTTCAGAAGATGGGATAACCAATGAAAGCCTAAACCAAGAACTTAATCAAAAGGCACTTCTTTTTGAACAGCAATACATTAAACAGGATTTCATCCACAAACAATAATCAAAATGGAAATAAAATTTAAAATTATCGTATTGATGTTGAGCATCTTATTTACAGGACTAACAGCAGGATTATGCTTTACTTGGTCAAACGCCATAACACCAGGCATTGGCAGGTTGGATGATTTAAGGTTCTTGCAATCTTTTCAGGCAATGAATCGTACCATCATCAATCCAAGTTTTCTCATTATATTTTTTGGTCCTGTGATTCTCTTGTTTATTAACGCCTATTTACATCGTAATGCATACCCAACAACATTCTGGTCATTTACCATAGCGGCAGTTTTCTTTTTTTTAGGTATTGGTCTTATTACGGTATTTAAAAACGTTCCACTCAATGAACTACTTGATAAAACGGTATTAGAACATCTTTCAACATTTGAGCTTAAAGAATTAAGAACCAAATTTGAGCATCCTTGGAATCGTTGGCACATTCAGCGCACTGTAGCATCTTTCACATCCTTTTCACTCTTGTTAATTGGATTGATCTATTCAAAATAAAAAACACAATAATTATAAACTTTAAAAATTTTAAAACATGAAATCAGAAGACATTTTAGTTATCGGAGGGACTGGAAAAACTGGTCGCCGAGTAGTAGAACAATTACAAAACAAGGGTATTGAACCAAGAATTGGGTCAAGAAGTGCATCACCAAGCTTTGATTGGGATAATAAAGATACTTGGGTGGATGCTTTAAACGGCATCGAAAGAATGTATGTTACGTATTATCCTGACCTAGCGGTTCCAGGAGCTAAAGAAGCCATAGAAAGTTTAACTTATTTAGCTAAAGAATTAGGAGTAAAAAAAATGGTTTTACTTTCTGGAAAAGGTGAAACCGAAGCAGAAGCTTGTGAAAACATTGTTATGGATTCGGGTATAGGTTACACTATCGTAAGAGCATCCTGGTTCAACCAAAATTGGAGCGAAAGTTTCTTTTTAGATCCTATTCTTTCTGGAGAAGTAGCACTACCAATGTCAGATGTTTTAATTCCATTTGTAGATGTTAATGATATTGCAGAAGTAGCAGCAACTGTACTACTGGATGATTCTTATAATGGTGAAATTATAGAGGTAACTGGCCCAGAATTAATCACGTTTAAGGATATTGTGAATATCATTTCAAAGGCTAGCAAAAGAAGATTAAACTTCTATGATATTACATTAGAGCAGTATATTGAGGGCATGAAGCAAATGCAAATACCTCATGATGTTGTGTGGCTAATTGAGTATTTATTTAGTCATGTTTTAACCAATCCAAAAAATCAACTAGTAGTTAATGATATTGAACGCGTTTTAGGCAGAAAAGCAAAAACATTTTCGGAATATGCTCAAGAAACCAGTGAAACTGGAATTTGGAACCAGGTAAGTGTTACATAACTATTGTCAACAACGTTTATAAGTAATAGCGATTTGAATTTCAATTCAAGTCGCTATTCGTTTTTTTATTTTGTAATTTGCTTTCCGAATGGTAACGCAGATAAAGTTGTTACTCATCATACACGAACACGATGTGTCCATTTTGACCAACTAAAAAACAATGATAAAATTCTTTAGAAAAATTAGGCAAAGTCTACTTTCAGAAGGTATCACCAGTAAGTACTTAAAATATGCCATTGGTGAAATTGTACTAGTGGTCATTGGGATATTGATTGCCGTTCAAATAAATGCCTGGCATACTTCTGTAAAAGAAAATAAGTTAAAGGCCAATTATACCCAAAACCTAATAAACGACCTCACCCAAGATACGCTACAGTTACATACACGGATAAAACAAAATCAAGGTCCCTTTTTTCTACAACGCGTTGATTCGGTAATTGCTATTCTTGAAAACCCGAACACCACACTCGAGGACATACAAGTGTTGGCCCAAAACAAACCCATAACGGGTTTAAGAACCATGAACGTATACAACAATAACACCTTCAATATTCTTATAGCTACCGGTGATATTGGTTTGTTTGAAGATGAACTTATTGAACGCATTATGGAACTGAATAGCTTACAACAAACTGAAATAGGTATTTCAAATGGAAATAGAGCCTCATATTTTGAAATGTATAATAGCTATTTGAAACAGTACATTCCCAACAATCGATCAAACAGTACTGTCATAAAAAACCTATGGATCAACAAGAGTGCCGAAGCCCATGCTCCGATTTACATTAATACCTTACGAATACAAGGACACGCCATAAGTAGGTATATAGAGGCTACGCAAAATGTTATTATAAAAACCGAAGAACTACTAGAACTTTTGAAATTACACCAAAAGGCATACTAACAAACTTATTCCTTAATTGATAATTGGTTTTTTGGTTACAGCTGAAAATTGGTTTGCAATTTATAAACCGAAAATAGTATATTATAAATCTATAATTGGCAATTGCAGAAAAGGTTACACCTTACAAAAACATAAACAATGAGAAAACAATATACATTTTTATTAATCTCAATTTCACTTTTTATAAGTTGCGCAAAAGACAAGGGTAACATACTGTTCTCATCAAATAGAAATGGAAATTCCGATATTTACATAATGGATTTTGATGGAAAAAATCAAATGCCTCTAACTCAAACAGCATTTGAAGAATGGAGTCCAACTTGGATTAATAAAAATGAAATTAGTTTTTTAAGACAGAACAATGATTCTATTTTTAGAGTTAAACTTAATCTAAAAACAATGAAAGAGTCAAGACTTAAACATCCAACCAATTGCTTATTAGATGATAAAAATGTTCTCTATTCAGATGGACTAGAAATATACACGTGTGAAGGTGATATTTTCTTGTATAGATTGACAACAAATGAAACTTTAAATATAACACATGAAATAGGTGGTTCTGCAAATTATCCAAGTTTAAGTAATGATGGAAAATATGTCATTTTCACAAGTAATCATTTAGGAAAAAATCAAATTTTTGAATATGAAGTTGACTCAAAAAGCATTCGTCAGTTAACTAATTCTAATTCAAACAATGAAAGAGGAGATCTGTCATCAAACAAAAAATTATTGGCTTATAGTTCCGACTATTTTGAAAAAGGAAACCAAGAAATAGTCATTAAGAATTTAGAAAACGGAGAACTAAAAAACATTTCGAAAAGTTCAGGCATGGAGCTAATTGCTCGATTTTCAAAAGATGGGAAAAACCTCTATTTTGGAACAAATAAAGATGGAAATTGGGAAATTTATTCCTATGATTTGGAAACAGAAAACAAAATTAGACTAACTCATAATAACAAATTTGATGGTGATCCCAGAATTCTAAAAAACAAATAACTACTTACGGCAAAGGCTATAAGTTATTATTATTAAATCTTAAATTTATAACAATACTAATTTCCTGTTAAAACAGTTTTTTAATACCCGTTTTTACACCAAGCGTTTGTATATTTAAGAAGACGCTTTCTTAAAATACAACACTATGGCAACCAACAATCTTCTCGATAGGCGTAGCACATTAAAACTAGGAACATTGGCCGTATTAGGTTTAATTGTTCCCAATATTGGATTAAGTGATAACACACAAAACTCATTTATCCACTATTCCAATGGTACTGTACCTGAACATTTCCCGAATATTCCACCCGAGGTTATTAGCGAGGTGGTTGGGAAGTCACATTTTGATTTGGATGGCGTTAAAACCTTGGTGAACAAACGCCCCGAATTGGCAAGATCGGTATGGGAATGGCGGTTTGGAGATTTTGAGTCGGCCATTGGTGCTGCTTCGCATGTAGGTAGGCGTGATATTGCACAATACCTCATCAGTCAAGGCGCGCGCCCTACCCTATTTACTTTTGCTATGCTAGGATATTACGATGTGGTGAAGGCTACAATAGCCGCTTCGCCTGGTATTCAGCAAATAACTGGTCCGCATGGCATTAGTCTGTTAGACCATGCCCTAAACGGAAGACGTATGACCGATAGTATGACTGCATCCGAAAATGATAATCTGGAACGTACCATTGATTATTTAACCAATTTAGGAAACGCTAGTGGTCCAGATTATATAGACTTATCCCTTGAAGACCAACAGAAATATTTAGGTAATTATAAATACGGTACTGGCGACACGGATGGGTTTACCATTGCCATTAACATGCGTAAACTGTTATCTTTAGGGCCCATTGGAGGCTTTGGTGGTGCATTGTATAAATTGGGTGACAATCGGTTTACTTATAATGGAGCGCCTTCGGTACAGATTTCGTTTGACATTCAAAATGGTGTGGTAGAATCACTTACGTTAACAGATCCAGATGTGCGTGTTGTAGCAAAAAAGGTGTCATGATTGTTGTGTTAGCCTGATAACTTCATCCTTAATTCGAGGAGCCAAAAAACTTCCTTAAATTGGGCTTCTGAAAGCTTTACGTTTTCAATGATTCCCACAAATCTATTGGTAGGATTAATGACAGGATTGTTAATGAAACCGATTTATAGAGCAAAACAGTGATTACTAAACATTATATTTACTCATAAAACCAACATTATAATTATGACTCAAAATATCATTAAACTCTTTTTACGTCTAGCGCTAGCCTTTGGTTTTCTATCGGCTGTTGCAGACCGATTTGGATTGTATAGTCCAGATATTTCCTCTTGGGGCAATTGGGACAGCTTTTTAGAATTTACCCAATTAATCAATCCTTGGTTTCCAGAATCCATGATTCCTGCTTTGGGAGCTGTGGCTACCGCTGCAGAAATTATTTTTGCCCTATTTTTACTTATAGGATTTAAAACGGAACTATTTGCCAAGTTAAGTGGCTGGCTCCTTTTGATGTTTGCACTTTCGATGACATTTTCAATAGGTATTAAATCAGCTTTTGATTACTCGGTTTTTGCGGCTTCTGCTGGTGCCTTTGCGTTATCCTTGATGACCAACAAGTATCTGGAGGTAGATAGCTTAATTAATAAACCCTAATAGATTATAATAATTAACCCGTTATACGTAAACACAAGCATACTATCCTTTAGAATAGTTATTAAAGTATAAAGCTATAAAAACCCACATATTTTAAAACTGGATGGCTCCATTCCATAAATTATCATCATAATTCAATTATTGTTTAAATAAGCTTCAAGATAATTATGGGTTCTAAAATATTCCTTTTGTAATTCACGAAGATGGTGTATTACCAAATCCCGATTTGCGTATTCGGGTTTTAAACAGTCTTGAAAATCATCATCACTTACCGTTAACACTATATACCAATTACCCGTTCTTGAAACATGATAATCTTGCATGAGTGGCGATTTATCACTGGATTCCCTAGCGGCATCAACAAAAATAGGTATCAAATTTATGGTTTGGGTTGATTTTTCGCGCTCATGAAAAGACATATAGTACGTTTTCTTGTTCACCATAAAGGGTACATTATATTCTACATCAATATGCTTTCGATTATATTTCATATTTATGAAATTATAAAATTCGTTGGCTCTTTTGGTGTCCTGAAAAATAAAAGCGTAATTTTTAGGCAAATCACGTTTAAACTTTTTTGCTATTTGTACTTTATCAGTTTCTATATTAGGTGCAATTTGTGTTGGAATACAGCTTGAAATAATAATGAAACCTAAAAGGAGCAGTATTTTTTTCATGAGTTGGCTTTCAAACTAAATCACAAACTTTATACCAAAACATCCAGCGACAAGTACAAATAAATGGTTAGGACATCACCAAAAGTGGAATATTGATGTTGTAAGCAATCTTTTGAATTTTATTTTCGGTAAACAGGCTCTCCCAAAATCCATGTTTTCTATGCACCATAGCCAACATATCTATGCTGTGGGATTCTACATAATGGCTAATAGTACTTAAAAACGTGCCATCTTTTATTTCAGTAAATTGGTGTGTAGCATTTTCAAAACAATCATCTAAAGATGCCTTAACCTGCTCCTGCTCCTTGGTCAACACTTTAGTGTCTGAAACATGTAAAATACTAACTTGGTAATCTTTTTGTTCCACTAAATTAATTAATGTACTCAAATCGGCTTTACAATATTTGTTTTCATAATGGCTTGTAAAGGCTACACGGTGAATGGGCTTGTAATTGTAATTATGAGGTATAGCTAAAACCGAGACTTGGCAACCTTGAATAACATGCATGGTATTGCTTCCGAGTATTTTTTTGGCAACATTGGACGCTCCTTTTGTACCCATAATAGCCAATTGAATGTTATTTTTGTCAACCAATTGATTTACAGCTGCCACTAAATTATCATAATCTATTACCGGTATAAACTCGTGCAGAATATTATTGTGTTTTGATTTAACTGTATCTATATATTTATCCAATTTTAGTTTAGCACTAGCAATAAGTTGGTCATATAAACTAGTTGTTGGCGACATACTCATTAAATCGTCTGAAACAAATGTAGATGCCTTTAAAACATGTAGAATATAAAATTGACAATCTTCATATTTAAATAATTGCATAGCATACTCCAAAGCATGGTTGGCATTATCAGAAAAATCGGTTGTTATAAGAATCTTTTTCATGGATTTAAATATTTATAATAAGATACTAATTAGTTTATAATATTGAAATGACAATTATCAGCTTCGCATATATTTCATAATTTTTAATGAGTTGCCATTTTTGATTTGTATTTTCGGCACAATAAATGATATGTATTTCGTTATATAAAAAAACTAACTATGCGTAATTTAATCGTTGCTCTTTTGGTTTGTTCAACAAACCTACTAACCGCTCAAAACACGGCTGTGTCGTCAAACGAAAAACTTGTTTTTACAGCTGCCTACAACATGTCTGGGATAATGACTGATTTGGCTGAAGTTACCATGGAAACCCAATCGGTAAAAACATCAAAAGCAACATTATTACATTTAAAATGTAAGGCAACAACATATAGTAAATGGGATAACTTTTTTAAAATTCGCGATCTTTACGAAAGTTACGTAAGCCCTACGACTTTAAAACCGTATATGTACAAAAGGGATATTAATGAAGGGGGCTATTATAAATTTATGCAATATAAATTTAAGCACAAAAGCAATACTGTTGAAAGCCTAAAGCGTAAAAGGCGAAAAGATGGTAAAACATGGGATGAGAATAAAAACATATCCATTGGGCCTTCAACCATAGACATTATTACAACCATCTACCAAATAAGAACCCTAAATCTAGATGGCGCTTCTGCAGGAAAGGTCTTTAATTTTACTGTTATATTTGATAATGAAGAGCATAAAGTTTCCTTGATTTACAAAGGAAAAGAAACCATAAGTACAGCCGTAGGGCGAAAAAGCTGTCATAAACTAGCTATAGCTGCCCAAACTGAAGTTATTCAAGGATCTAACAACAATTTATTGTGGCTAACGGCTGATGCCAACAAAATACCGGTGTATGCCAAATTTAAAATCCCTGTTGGTAATGGTGAATTAAAAATTAAATCGGCCTCTGGCCTATTAAACTAAACCTATGAAAGTATTATTTAGAATTTTAGGACTCATAGCTGCCGTTTTAGCCGTTGTATTATCGGTACTCCCCTTGTCAAACCTAGCTTTTATTCCTGCCATAGCAGCACTTGTTTTTGGCTTAATTGCTTTTTTAATGGCCAAGCAGCAACAAGAGCCCAGAAAAAGTATTCAGCTTATTTTTATCTTAACAATCATTGCTCTATCATTGGCTACCTACAAATCAATTTTTAATGAATCTGAAGTTGGCAACACTGAAGAATTGGAAAAAACAGAACAAAAATCTGAAGAAGAAGCCATTGAAGAACTCGAAGAACTTGATTTAGATGATATTGATATAGAATAGCTTTAAATATTAAATATTAGCCAAAAAATAGATAGTTCCTTCGGTGTTATCTATTTTTTTATTTTATTTGACTGACAATTAAGCTATAACATCAAAATGAAGGTATTTATTATTGCAGCTTCGTTCTGTATTGTTGGTTCTTGTGCTACCACAAAGTATAGTACAAAAATTGAGAACCTTAAAAACGATATCCATTTACAGGACAGTAGTTTGGTGATGCATTATGCCAATACCATCACTACCAATGATTTAAAAACCAACCTATACGGTTTTACTTCAGAAGCCTTTGAGGGCAGAGAAGCCGGTAGCAAAGGCCAAAAGTTAGCCGCAGAATTTTTAAAAAATTATTATGTCGATCTAAACATGAAATCGCCCTTGGGCGACACCCTTTATTTTCAACATATACCTGCATATAAATTACCAGAAAATGTTGGAAATAGTGAAAATGTTCTAGCTTTTATTGAAGGCACTGAAAAACCCGAAGAAGTTCTAATTATATCTGCACATTACGACCATTTGGGCGTGGAAAACGAATTAGTCTACCAAGGTGCTGATGATAATGGCTCTGGCACTTCTGCAGTTATGGAAATGGCTCAAGCTTTTAAACTAGCAGCTCAAGCTGGGCATAAACCCAAGCGAAGTATTCTGTTTTTACATTTAACAGCCGAAGAAATAGGACTACAAGGCTCTCAATATTATACCAATCACCCTATTTTTGAATTAAATAAAACACTTGCCAACTTAAATATTGATATGATTGGTCGTGTTGACAATAAGCACATCAATAATAAAGACTACATCTATTTAATAGGTGCCGATAGAATTAGTAAGGAGCTTCATTATATCTCTGAAAAAGTAAATAACCAATACTTTAATATGGAATTGGATTATACCTATAACGACGAAAACGACAGAAATAGATATTACGATAGATCTGACCATTATAACTTTGCCAAGCATAATATTCCGGTTATTTTTTACTTTAATGGTGAACATAGCGATTACCATCAACCTTCTGATACACCAGATAAAATAGATTACGATTTACTGGCACGCAGAACACAACTTATCTTTGCAACTGCCTGGCATTTAGCTTACAATGAAGACGCTTTATTGCTTAACGAAGATTTTTAATAATCAAGTTGGATTTAGCCTTGTTAAAGTTTGTTAAAATGAAATTGCTAATTCATTGAAATTCTGTACTTTTTCGTAATATCGCATTACAATTATTTTCACCTTAAACTGGTGATGTTAACCAACTCTTTTATACATACTTTTATGAAACGTATTTCATTACTATTAGGTATTGCTTTACTCACTCTCGGTTGTGGATCAGGTAAAGAAAACGCAACAAAGTCAGAATCAACGCAAGCTTCAACACCTGTCAATCCATCAGATTATGCATCTACTATTACGTCTGATGAGCTTAAGGACATGTTGTTTACATATGCATCAGATGATTTTGAAGGTAGAGAAACAGGACAACCTGGGCAGAAAAAAGCCGTTAATTACTTAAAGCAGCATTATATCGATATGGGTATACCAGCGGCTCAATCTAATGGTGATTATTTTCAAACGGTACCCTTACAAATAATGGAAGCCCCTAAAGTATCATTAACCGTTAATGATAAGGAGTTTAAAGCTATTGATGATTATGTGTCTGTTTTAGCTTCAAAAGATGGCAATATTAATACCAATGAAATTGTATTTGCCAGTTACGGTATTGATGACGATAAATACTCTAATTATTCAAATTTAAATGTTAAGGGTAAAGTTGTACTTATAAAATCTGGTGAACCAAGAACCGAGGATGGCAATTATGTAATTAGTGGTACTAGTGAAGCTTCTAAATGGTCGAATTTCAGACAAGAGTATGCAGCTAAACGCGATGCAGCTAAAGATAGAGGCGCTGCTGCTGTTTTATTTTATTACCCTTCTATTTACGACATGGCTGCAAGACGCTTTGGTGGTTCAAGCGGAAGAATGTCTCTAAAAGGCAAAGCTAATGATATGTACTACTTCTTAATAAATGAAAATTTAGCTAAAGCGCTTTTAAGTGATATTGATACTAATGATAGTGTTAAAACTATTTTGGCTTCAATGAACCTAATATACACGAATGCTTCAAACGATTTTACATCAGAAAACGTAGCAGCATATATTAAAGGTTCAGAAAAACCTGATGAATATATCGTGATTTCTGCCCATTTAGACCATGAAGGAGTTAAAGATGGTGAAGTTTACAATGGTGCTGATGATGATGGCTCTGGTACCATATCAATTATAGAAATAGCAGAGGCTTTTAAGGAAGCTGCCAAAAATGGTCACGGACCAAAACGCTCTGTTGTATTTTTACATGTAACTGGTGAGGAAAAAGGCTTATTGGGTTCTGCTTATTATACCGATACTGAACCTATTTTTCCTTTAGCCAATACTGTAGCCAATTTAAACATTGATATGATTGGCCGTGTAGATCCTAAACATGAGGAGGCTGGAGACGATAATTATTTATATTTAATTGGAAGTGATAAATTAAGTACTGAACTGCATAATATTTCAGAAGACATCAATAAGAAGTATATCAATATGAATTTTGATTATACCTATAACGATGATAACGATCCTAACCGTTTTTACTACCGTTCTGATCATTATAATTTTGCAAAAAACAACATTCCTGTAATATTCTATTTTAACGGTACCCATGCTGATTATCACAAACCAAGTGATACTCCTGATAAAATTCGTTACGATTTATTGGAAACCCGATCAAAACTTATTTTTTACACTGCTTGGGAATTAGCTAATCGAGACAACCGTATTGTTGTAGATAAAGCTACGGAATAGCAATATTGCTTCATTACATAATAAAAGCCTTTCAGCAAACTGAAAGGCTTTTATTTTATTAAATTTGCTTGTTTTTTGCACCTAACTTATGTCATACGCTAACCAAACCGTTAACAACAAATCTTTTATAAAACGCTTTTCGCACAAAATACGATTTAATGTTGCCTTATCCTTTTTAAATTTAAAGAGCACCGATACCTTATTGGATTTTGGAACTGGTGATGGCTATCTACTACAACTTGTATCAGAAACAAAAGCCGTCAAAGAGCTTGTAGGTTATGATCCACTTCCTAAAATGTACGATGAACTCAAAAGAAATATTGAGTCGCATCAAGCCACTAACATCAAAGTGATAAACAATTTAAATGATGTAGCACAAACAACATTTAACTATGTTACGTGTTTTGAAGTTCTTGAGCATTTTTCTGAAACAGAACAATTACAACATTTGGAAGATATAAAACGGTTGACTGACTCCAGAAGCAAAATTATTATTTCTGTACCGTTAGAAATAGGGCTCACAGCACTCTTGAAAAATAGTATTCGTATCATTGTAGGTCAAAAACACAGTAATTCTAGTTTAAAGTCTGTTACAAAAGCGATCCTAGGTTTTAAGGACACGAGAACACAATCGGGATACATACACTCTCACGTCGGTTTTAATCACAAAGATTTAGAGAAATTATTTAAAGCTAGTGGTTTAAAAATTATAAAGAAACAGTATTCCCCATTTAAGTATTTATATGGAATTTTAAATTCTCAAATCTTTTACGAATTGGAAAGGGTATAAACAAAAGAAGCCTTTCAAGAAACTGAAAGGCTTTTATTTTGGGTGGAAGATCGGTCTCGAACCGACGACCTCCTGAACCACAATCAGGCGCTCTAACCAACTGAGCTACAACCACCATTTTAAATTGGACTGCAAATGTAAATTATTTCCTTTTTTCTACAAAGCGTTTTTATAATATTATTTTAAATCAAATAAACTATTCACTGCAGGATACCGTTCAACAGTAAATCCTTCGGCATGCTCTACACCTATTAAACGCCCTAGATCTCGTGCCCTATATTTGACACTATCGGTAAAATTCTTACTCGAAATGGGTGTTTCAGGTTCATTACTTTTAGGATCGTAGAATTGTGTTTTATAGGCTAAAACGGCTTCCATTTTTGTATCTAAATATCCAGTAACATCAACTACGACATCGGGCTCTAAATTTTTCCATTGAATGTAATGATAAATGGCTTTAGGTCTCCAAGGGTCTTGATAACCATCATAATCATCACACTTGGTGTCAATTTTTAACAATCCGCTTAAAAAACAGGCATCACTCACCAAACTACTACCCTTTCCATGATCTATGTGGCGATCATCAATAGCATTACAGATAACGATTTCAGGTTTATACTTGCGAATCATTTTAATAAGCTCAATTTGGTGCTCTTTATCATTGACAAAAAAACCATCAGCAAATTCCATATTGGTTCGCATGGTAACACCCAATATTTTTGCCGCGTGTTGAGATTCTTCATCCCGTGTATCTGCAGTACCTCGTGTACCGAGTTCTCCACGTGTTAAATCAATAATACCTACTTTCTTACCTAGAGCCACTTCTTTTGCTAACACAGCTCCACAACCGAGTTCTACATCGTCAGGGTGAGCGCCAAAGGCTAAAATATCTAACTTCATGTCATTACTATATTACATATAAACTTGTACCAATTCTTTAGTACGTTGTATCGCTTGTTCAATATCGTGTATTAAATCATTCTTTGATTCAATACCAACTGAAAATCTGATAAGCTGATTGCTAATTCCAACTTTATCACGTTCTTCTTGAGTCAATAAAGCATGAGATGTTAGGTGAGGCGAAAGCATGGTGCTCTCTACTCCTGCCAAACTCATTGATGATTTAATAAGCTGCAATTGTTTTTGAAAAATACTAGCATCTAAACCCTCACGTAACTCAAAGGACATCATACCTCCAAAACCTTTCATTTGGCTTTTAGCCAATGCATAATCGGGATGTGATTTTAGTCCAGGATAATTAACGCTCTTTACATCATCATGGTTTTCTAAAAAACGGGCCATTTTTTTAGCGTTTCTATTTTGGGCTTTAACCCGTAAACCTAATGTTTTTATACTGCGTTCCAATAACCAAACGGTCATATCGCTTAAGCTACCTCCATAGTTTCTGGCAACATGCCAAACACGATTTATTATATCTTCAGATGCCATTAAAACTCCTGCTAAAATATCACTATGACCACCTATATATTTGGTTGCTGAGTGCATAACAACATCAATACCAAAATCTATTGGGTTTTGGTTTACCGGACTCGCAAAGGTATTATCTATGGTTGACAATATGCCTTTAGATTTTGCCAATTCGGCCACGCCTTTAATGTCTGTAATGGTCAGTAATGGGTTTGATGGTGTTTCAATATGTATAACTTTGGTATTGGGTTGAATGGCTCGTTCAAAATCTGAAATTTGGTAGCCATCTGTAAAGGTAAATTCAATACCATACTTCGGAAATTCTTCTTTAATAAAATTACTTGCTCCACCGTATAATGTGTTTTGAACAACCAAATGATCCCCCTTTTTTAAAAAGGTCAAAAACATCGCGCTTAAAGCAGCCATACCCGATCCAAATATTAATGCTGCTTCAGCATGTTCTAAAGCTGCCATTTTTTTTGCTAAAAACTCTTGGTTGGGTGTGTTAAAGTATCTGGGGTAGCGTTTGATATCAACATCTTCAAATTGATATGATGTAGACATATATATTGGTGAAACCGAGCCTTTAAACTGTTCGTCTTGAATTTCTCCAATATGCGTACAGATCGTATTCAGCCCATAAGCTTTCTTTGCCATAACTTTTAAATTATGCTACTAATTTACAAATTATGCCTATACTTTTACAGACTTCCAATACCCTTTTTTAAACCAAATAATCCCAATAATGGCAATCAGAATTTCTACCAAGGTAATGGCTCCAAAAACTCCAATTGGTCCAAAATCTAAAGTAACAGCTACTATATAGGCAAAGGGCAGTTGTATTAACCAAAAGCACACAAAATTTATATAGGTAGGTGTTTTGGTATCGCCTGCACCATTAAAGGCATTAATAACCACCATACCATAGCCATAGAAAATATAACCGGCTGCAATAACACGTAAGCAAAGACTTCCATACTTTACAACATCTGGTGTATCATTAAACAACAATATAATTTGAGGAGCAAAGACTAAATATACCACAGACACCAAAGCCATAAAATAGGCATTGTATTTGCCTGTTTTCCAAACCGATTGTGATGCCCGCTCTGGCTTTTCTGCACCTAAATTTTGACCAACAAGTGTTGCTGCCGCATTGCTCATTCCCCAAGCCGGCATTAACGTGAACATCATAACGCGAATAGCAATAGTATATCCAGCCAAAACCTCGCTGCCAAATTCACTCATAATACGCATAAGAAATACCCAACTTGATGTTCCTATTAAAAACTGTCCGATTCCGCCCAATGAAACCCGAATTAAATTGAACATAACCTGTGTTCTGATAATCAAATCGCGAATGCCTATTTTAATTTTTCCGTAACCGTAAAAAAGAATAATTAACTGAAATAATACAGCCGTCCCCCTGCCAATTGTAGTCGCTATAGCAGCTCCTTCTACTCCAAAAGCAGGAACCGGCCCAAAACCAAAAATAAAAATAGGATCTAAAATAATATTCAATCCGTTTGATAAGATTAAGGTCCACATAGCTATTGAAGCATTTCCTGCACCTCGAAAAACCGCATTTATTAAAAAAAGTAGCATGATGGTAACATTACCGCCAAGTAAAACCTTTGTATAGCCATACCCTTCCTCAATCAAATCGGTTTCGGCGCCCATAAGAGACAATAATTCCTTTGGATAAATTATCCCTATTGCGCTAATAATTGCTGCAACGGCAACACCTAATATGATAACTTGAACTGTAGCCTGGGAAGCGCCCTTAACATCTTTTTCCCCAATTCGTCTAGCCACTACTGCTGTTGCTGCCATACTCAAGCCAATCGCAACGGCATAAACCAAGGTAATAACTGACTCTGTTAAACCTATTGTAGCAACGGCATTTACGCTAACTTGGGAAACATACATGATGTCTACCAATGCAAAAATAGACTCCATAAGCATTTCAAGAATCATAGGAATAGAGAGCATAAAAACAGCACGCCGTATGCTTCCTGAAGTAAAATCCTGTTCTTTACCTGAAACCGCAATTTTAAAATATTTAAAAAATTGTTTAAGTGATATTGTATTCTGTGACATTTTTGAAATTATTTAATATAAACAAACCAGGACATGAAGATATCCATCATAAGTGTGTCATTGATAAAATGACTGAAAACGATAATTTATATTAAACAATCATAGGCGTTACAAATATGGAGAATTAAACTTAAATTTCAAAAAGTACGAATCAACTAATTTAATGAATTACAAATCAATGTTTTACGTTTGTGTCTTTTGAATTTCAAGAAAATTTAATTAACTTTACAACATGACTACACTAGACAAAAACGAAAATTCAGATTTTATTCAAGAATCTTTAAGCTATTTAGAGAATTTAGGTTACGACAATATTAAAGCCGATATTGAAGGTTACGAAACACCTAAATCTTACCACAAGAAAGGCAGTGATATTGTTATAACTCCAGACATTGTTGCTGAAAAAGCTGGAAGAAAGCATTATTTTGAATTGAGTTTAAAATCAGAAGAGCCTATTCTTTTGAAGTCTAAATGGCGTTTTCTAGATGTTTTAACCCGAATGAAAGACCACAAGTTTAGAATCATTACACGTCGTGGCCATTATAAGTTCACCCAAGACATGTTGGATGACCTTAACTTAGATAAGCAGCCTATAAAGCTTTAAGTTTCTAAATTTATTTCTTGTAGTATTTCGCGTATTTTCTATAGGCTAACAATCCTATTATGCCTACTATTCCAAATGCTATGGCTATAAACTTTACACTAACAATCTGGTCTCCACTGGCATAACTATGTAATCCAGCTAAATAGAAATTCACGCCAAAGTATGTCATCATAATACTTGAAAACGCAATAATGGATGCCAAGTTGAATCCGAATCTACCTCTCAATCCAGGCACCAAACGCATATGTATTACAAAGGCGTAAATCATGATACTAATTAATGCCCAAGTTTCTTTAGGATCCCAACCCCAATAACGTCCCCAACTTTCGTTGGCCCACATACCGCCTAAAAAGTTACCAATGGTAAGCATAACCAAACCAACGGTTAATGCCATTTCATTAATAATGGTTAACTCTTTTATATTAAGCAACAAACGTTCTTTATTATCTTTATTGGTGAAAATCATAAGTAAAAGTGCCACAAGCCCTAATATCATTCCCAATGTAAATGGTCCATAACTCGCTACAATTACGGCTACGTGTATCATTAGCCAATAACTATCTAAAACTGGTTGAAGATTGGCAATGGCAGGATCCATCCAATTCCAATGGGCAACCATTAAAATCATAGACGTTACAAATGCTGTAGAAGCAATGGTTAAATCACTTTTTCTTCCAAAGGCCAAACCAAAAAACATAGTTGCCCAAGCCACGTAAATCATAGATTCGTAAGCATCACTCCAAGGTGCATGACCCGATATGTACCAACGTGCTATTAACCCTAATGTATGTAATAAAAACAGCCCTACAATTATCCATTTAAAAAATTTAACTGCAAGATTCAATGCTTTGTTTCTATGGTTAAATATTTGAATAATTAGAAATACAAACATCAGTGATCCGGCATACATATACCAACTAAACAACTTCTTGAAAATGTCGTATTTATTATAGGCTATTTCTGTTTGTATCTTCTTTTCAGAAAGCATAACCTTGCTACCATACTTACGTTGCGTTTTAGTAAACGATTCTAAAATTTCATCGGCCTGATTAAAGTCCCCAGATTGCTTGGCCGTATTCAAAGAAAACAAATACGCGCTAAAACCATTATTTATGAAATTGGCATATAGTGAATCCTGAATTTTTTCGCGATAGCCTTCGCGTCTAAATTCAATAGAAGAAATCCATTTGTTGTTTTCATCATCAGGAATGGGAAATATACGCAGCGCATAGCCGTCTATTGTATTGTACAACAAATTAACTCGTTGATCGGTTTCTTTAAATTCTTTTTGAAATCCGTTAGGTATTTGAGCTTTATAGGCTTCTTCTAAATAAGGTGCTAGTTTATAATTTCCTTCAGGTGTAAAAAAGTCAACTAGAGCTATATATTTTTGATCAGTTTCAACTCCAATTATCTTTCTAATGGAATCCCCTTTTTTAGGTTTTAGATATATAATGGGCACATTGTACCAAAGCATTGGACTTTCTTGTATGGATAAGAATACTTGATTGGCATCAAAATCCTCATAAGCATCATGCTTACTTAACTTGCGCAACATTTCTGATGCAAAAGTGTTGACAGGCATCATACGGCCACCAACATCTTGAATAACCAAATGTCCAAATTTATCGGCATGTGCTTTTGGTGTTATATTGGCTCGCAAAATAGAATCTATCTGCGCTTTAGAAGGTGAGCTATGGTCATGACCGTCGTCTACGGCATGTGTTTGCGCAATACCTTGAAAGCTTAACAAGAATAATACAACAGCAGCAGCCTTAACTTTATTGGCTTTTACCTTTTCCAGTAAACGTTTTAGATTACCGAAACGTGTATTTTTATCAAACAGGATGGCCATTAAACCCAAATACAATAAAAAGTAACCAATATAAGTTGTCCAGGTCCCTAGCATATCATGATTTACAGATAACTTTGTTCCTTTTTCATCAGGATCAAAACCCGATTGAAAAAAGCGATACCCTCTGTGATCTAAAATATTGTTCATAAAAATACGATAGTTGAAATCGCCTTTTTCTTTATCAATAACCGTTACCTCACTGGCAAAGGCCGAATAACTGTTTTCAGTTCCAGGATATTTGTCTGCAATAAAATCGTTTAATTTAATACTGAATGGAAGCTCTAATATTTTTGAACCATACTTGACAGCTATATCCAATCCACCAACTGTTACTTGCTCAAAAGGTTTGCTATAGCCTTGACCTCCTAAAAGCTTTACGCTTTTGGTTTCTCCATTAGACGAAACTTTTAAGACAACGCCATCTTCATCACCTCGTAATAATTGCGATTTTTTTACAATATCAAATTTCCCTTTAATTACAGGTTTAGGAAATACCATTTGCATGTTCCCAATAATATATCGTGAACGCAATACTAATGGCTGAATACTATCTTTAACCAATTTACCTGTATTGCCAGTAGCCATAGTCATATACTCGCCTTCAAAGGGTGAGTTTATATTAAGCTCTCCATTTTTGTAAGTAATATTTACTGCACCAGATGTCTCATTATTTAACGAGAATAAAATATTATGAATACTTTGAACTTCACCTGATTTTAAAAAATGGTTATGTGGAGCACCACCACCCGCTTCAACAAGTTTAAGATATTCTTCGCCTTGGTCGTCTGGCACGATATCCTTTTCTGCGCCAGCGATGAACTTTTCCAATTCAAAAACAACTTCCTGACCATTATAGTCCGCTATGTGCTTAAAATCATTTTCCAATCGTGGAGAAAAATCAACCTCCTGCTCTACTATTCGGCGTTGAGGAACACCATTAATTTCATAATCACCATCTATATAAGCAGATATATACGTTTTTTGAGATAAAAAAACATGTTCTGTATCGCCTTCGCGAATAGCCATCATACCTTCAAAGCCAATATATCTGGTGATACCAGCGCCTATAATAATGAGTATAAATGATAAGTGTAACGTAAGGGTAGCCCATTGCTCCTTACACCACAATCGGTAACGCTTAATGTTCCCAATAAAGTTAACAACAAACATGAGCATAATAGCTTCAAACCACCAGGTGTTATAAATTAAATTTCTGGTATATGGTGTTGGAGATGTTTCTTGACCTGCATCCATAAAAGTACCTATTGCCATGGCTGCTGCAAAAGCAATAAATAAAAAGGCTGTAAGACGTGTAGAAAAGAGAATTTTGGAGAGTTTATGTAGCATAATGTGAGACTCTAAAATTGGGTCGTGCAAATTTAAGGGTTTTTGTTCATTTAGCTCTGTTAAAATTCACCTAATTCCTTTCGTGATTGAAATATATTTAAATACAAAAACGTACTCATTTTTCTAGCCCTTCGTTTGGCATTATCGGCCACTTCACCCTCAAATAGCTCATCTATGGTTTCAAACCACAAGTTCAACCATACACCAAAGTGATGCTCTGTAATACTTTGGTTGTTTTCTTGGTCTACTTTAACATGAACTTCTAACGGATTACCATAATATTTTTGTTCAAGCTTTCTTGTTATAAATAAATTAGACTCCCAAAATGTGGTTAACCGCTCAATATGTGCATTCCAATCTTTTATAATGGGCAGAAAAAAAGGGCCCAAAAACGCATCGGCTTTTACTTTATCGTAGAATGTGGAAACTAGCAAATTTACATCTGCTCTGGTTTCAATATCTTTTTTTGTCATAATGTCACAAAGATAAAGCTTGTTACTTTTATATCATGCTTTACTTACTTATTTTAGCATTATGATTACAGTATGTCTTTTAGGAGCCGGCAATGTAGCTACCCATTTATTTAAAGCCTTTAACAATGCAGAACATGTTAGTGTTCTACAGTGGTTTAATAGAGATTTAAAAAAATTGTCAACTTATAAAAATGACGTGCTTATCACAAATAATATTGATACACTAAAACATGCTGATGTTTATGTTTTAGCGGTAAGCGATGATGCCATTGCTGATTTTTCTTCCCAGTTGCCATTTGAAAATAGATTTGTTGTGCATACCTCTGGTAGTGTTAATGTTTATGATATGGACAAGAAAAACCGACGTGGTGTATTTTACCCCTTACAAACATTTTCAAAAGATATTCCGGTAACATTTAAAGAAGTCCCCATCTGTATTGAAGCTTTGGACAAAAGCGATTTAAATATTCTAAAACATTTAGCAGAAAATTTAGGTTGCTCATGGTATAAAATAAATACTGAACAAAGACAAACCCTACATCTATCAGCTGTGTTTGTTAATAATTTCACAAACCAATTGTACAGAATTGCCCATGAAATTAGTGATGCAAAAAGTATCAATTTTGATATTTTGAAACCGCTTATCCTAGAAACAGCTCGAAAAGTTCAGGAAACATCGCCTTATATGGCACAAACAGGCCCTGCAAAACGCAATGATAAAAAGACCATAAAACGACACTTAAAATTATTGGAAAATGAGCAGCATAAAGCCATTTATGAACTCTTGACCCAATCCATAAAAAATACGCATGGAAGATAAAAGTTACAAAGAATACTTAAAGCACATAACCACCTTTATTTTAGATATTGATGGTGTATTAACAGATGGCAGCGTAATGGTAACCACATCTGGAGAAATGCTTCGTAGTATGAACATAAAAGACGGTTATGCCCTTAAAACAGCTATTGACAAAGGTTTTAATATCTGTATCATATCAGGTGGATCTAATGAAGGGGTTCGAGTCCGTTTAAATGGATTGGGCGTTACAGATGTGTTTTTAGGGGCACACAATAAAATAGAACAACTAAACACCTATTTAGCTTCTAAACATGTCCATTTAAAGCATGTACTTTATATGGGTGACGATCTACCAGACTATCCCGTTATGAAATTGGTCGGTCTACCAACTTGCCCACAAGATGCTGCTCCTGAAATAAAAGCTATTTCAAAATATGTATCGCACAAAAATGGTGGCAAAGGCGCTGTTCGGGATGTTATTGAACAGGTTTTAAAAGTACAGGACAAATGGTTTGACAGCTTTAATGCTCAATATGATTAATTCACGAAAATAGTTTGACAAGACCTAGAAGAAGACATAGCACGGGTTTTGGATATATTGGCTTTGGGAATAGTCAAAATGTATTCAACAGAAAAGCTTCAAAGCCGTTTTCTGGTGTTAAAAATAAGCTTAATACAGAAAGCCATAGAGTCTTTAATACTCACTATTTACATCATACATTAAGTGACAAGGAACGCTTGTTAATCAAAAACAGAATTCGCAAAAAACAAAAGCGCAAAAACATTGTGGCTAGTTTAATTACAACTGTTCTTATGCTGCTTTTAATTATATATATTATTAAAAAACTAAACTTTAAAATATAACACTTGAATATACTGAACCTTATTCGTTGGAAAAACTTGGGCATGATTGCGCTTATGCAATACCTTATTAAATATGCCTTATTGGTACCGTTTGGTGTAGAGATAACTTTAAACGGGTTTGGGTTTACCTTATTAACAACAGCAACATTGTGTATTGCGGCTGCCGGATATATTATTAACGATATTTATGATGTAGAAACCGATTTAGTTAATAAACCCGATAAGGTAATCGTTGGAAAAACAGTTTCAGAAAAAACAGCTTACACCCTATTTATTGTTTTTAATGTAATTGGCGTATTAGTTGGGTTTTACCTTTCGCATTTAGTGGGAAGAAGTGGCTTTTTTGCACTTTTTGTCATTATTTCTGGGCTACTGTACATTTATGCCAGCTATTTAAAGCGGCTTTTGTTGGTTGGAAACATAGTGGTTTCAATTTTAGTAGCCATGAGCTTATTATTAGTGGGTTTATTTGAGTTACTGCCTGCTGTAACGGCTCAAAATCAAGAAACCCAACTCACTTTCTTTAAAATAATTTTCGACTATGCAGTTTTCGCCTTCCTTTTAAACCTCTTACGTGAAATGATCAAAGATATTGAAGATATTGATGGTGATTATAAATCGGGTATGAATACATTACCCATTGCGCTAGGTCGCGATAGAGCTTCAAAAATAACCTTTGTTTTTGCCATTGTCCCATTATTAATTGTAGTTCATTATGTTATAACCTATATGTATTCACAATTATATGTTGTAATTTATTTTTTGGCTCTTGTTATTGCACCGTTAATTTTCTTGATTATAAAACTATATATGGCAAAAACCAAAAAGGATTTCACATTTTTAAGTGCATTGGTAAAGCTCATAATGCTGTTCGGCATGTTATCGTTAATACTGTATAAATTTGTACTTTTAGATTCTTGAAGCCACTAAAATCATACGCTTTTAAAATTGACCATTTTCTATGTTAGAAAGTAAACTAAAAAGCTATCATATCATCCTAGCTTCTGGTTCACCAAGAAGGCAACAATTTTTTAGAGACCTAGGTATTGATTTTGAAATTCGACTAAAACCGGTAAAAGAGGAATATCCCAAACGCTTAAAACATTTTGAGATAAGCGACTATTTAGCACAACTTAAAGCCTTACCGTTTAAAGCGGACTTAAATCCGAATGATATTTTAATTACGAGCGATACCATTGTCTGGCATAATAACCAAGCACTTGGAAAACCAAAATCCAGTCAAGATGCCTTTAACATGATTCAGTCCTTAAGCAATTCTACGCACGAGGTTATTACATCGGTATGTTTTACAACTACACAACTACAAAAAACGGTAAATGCCGTTACTAAAGTTACTTTTAAAAATTTAACCGATTCTGAAATACAATACTACATAGATACCTGTAAGCCTTTTGATAAAGCGGGATCATACGGTATTCAAGAATGGATAGGACAAATTGGGATCACTAAAATTGAAGGTTCGTACTTTAATGTAGTAGGCCTCCCTACGCATTTAGTATATAAAACCCTGGGCTCGTTTATTTCTTAAATTATAGTTAGGAAACACCGTTTTGTTTTTTATTCTATATTATCTTTACATTAACATCAATTTTGTTGCATTATGTTTTTTGAAACTTACAAATCAGAATTAATCATATCCGGATTTTTAATCATTCTGTTCTATTTAATTAGGGTAATAGCCAACACCTTAATAAAAAAACTTGGTCGTAAAACAGGAATTAATGATGCACGTATCCAATTAATTTGTCGCTATTCCACAGTAACTTTATTTTTGATTTGGCTGTTAATGGAAGCCTTTATTTTCGGAACAGAAGCAAAAGATTTGGCACTAGTATTTTCGTCTGTTTTTGCGGTTATGGGTATAGCTCTGTTTGCCATTTGGTCCATTTTAAGCAATGTAACATCAGGAATCATAATGTTTTTTTCGTTCCCATATAAAGTAGGCGACAAAATTCAAATTCATGATAAGGATTTTCCTGTTGAAGCCATAATTGAAGACATTCGTGCCTTTCAACTACACTTAAGACTGGATAATGGTGATTTAGTAACCTATCCTAACAACCTCATCTTACAAAAAGCGGTTACATTGGTTGAAAAAGATGCTATAGATGAAGGTTCAGATGCCATATAATTAATTTTTGTTGTAATTTTCTACTCTATGGGCAAAAAAAGAACCACCAAATACAAAAAGCATGTCGGTCAAGTACCCGGTACTATGGTGTATACCGGTGATAAAACGTCTCAAAAACTCTTTATAGAATCGTTTGATTACAATAGCGAATTTATTCAGGAACAGGAACACTTTGATATAGACGAAATATTAAAATTCAAAACTACCGATACCATTACCTGGATTAACATCAACGGCTTAAATTATGTAAATGAAATTCAGCGTATAGGCGAGTTTTACAACCTGCACAACCTCATCCTTGAAGATATTGTAAACACCTCACAAAGACCTAAAATTGATGAGTATGACGACTATATTTTTGTGGTGTTAAAAATGCTCTATTATGATACCGATGAAAATATTGTTTCAGAACAAGTAAGCTTTGTTTTGGGCGATAATTACGTACTCACTTTCCAAGAGGCCGAAGGCGATGTGTTCGACTCGGTTCGGGACAGACTGCGTTTTGCAAAAGGTCGTATTCGTGGCCTAGGATCAGACCATCTACTCTATGCGCTTATTGATGCGGTAGTTGACCATTATTTTATTGTTAACGAAACCATGGGCAATAAAATAGAAGATTTAGAAGACTTATTGTTTAGTGGCATTGTTAAAGACGATTTAAACAAGCAGGTTCTAGAACTTAAAAAAGAACTCTTAAAAGTCCGTCGTGTTATATTTCCGCTGCGGGAAATTATAGGCAGAATTGAAAAAGGCGACCATAAACTTATAAAAGAAAGAACCCTTCAATTCTATAGGGATATTTATGACCATACCATACAACTATCGGATACCATTGATATTTACCGCGAAATGATTTTTAGCTTAATGGACATGTACATGACCTCCATTAGCAATAAAATGAACGAGGTCATGAAAGTATTAACCATTATGGCAACCATCTTCATTCCACTCACATTCATAGCAGGTATCTATGGTATGAATTTCGACCACATGCCCGAATTACACTACAAGTATAGTTACTATATCCTTTGGGCCGTTATGGTTGTGGTCTTTTTAGGTATGGTCTTTTACTTTAAACGTAAGAAGTGGCTTTAAAAAAGATGTTACGTTAAAGAAACATTAAAACCCAACCCTTCCCTAGTTTACTTTGTTATATTTGGTTTCACTAACTGAATCAAACATGCTTAAAAGAATACAAGTTACATTTATTTGTTTTTTAATTTCCTTAAGCGCTTTTGCGCAGCAACCCCAAAAGCCTAATGCTTCAGAAATTTACGAGTCCATCAAAAAATTAAATTTTTTAGGATCTGTTTTATATGTGGCAGCGCATCCCGATGACGAAAATACACGACTCATTTCGTATATGGCTAATGAGGTTAAAGCTAGAACAGCTTATCTGTCACTCACTCGTGGCGATGGTGGCCAAAACCTTATAGGGCCTGAAATACGAGAACTTTTAGGGGTTATCAGAACACAGGAACTTTTAACAGCAAGAGCTATTGACGGTGGTGAGCAACGCTTTACACGCGCCAATGATTTTGGGTACTCTAAGCATCCTGACGAAACCCTTGAAATATGGAATAAAAACGAAGTATTAAGTGATGTGGTTTTGGCAATTAGGCAATTTCAGCCCGATATTATTATCAACCGCTTTGACCATAGAACACCGGGTAGTACCCATGGGCACCACACTAGTTCGGCTATGCTGAGCGTGGAAGCTTTTGATTTGGCAAACGATACTACGGTATATCCGGAGCAGTTGCAATATGTTGACCCATGGCAACCAAAATATTTATTCTACAATACGAGTTGGTGGCGATACGGAAGTCGCGAAAATTTTGAAAAAGTTGATAAAACAAACTTTATAAGTTTTGATACGGGTACGTATTTCCCTTCTAACGGTTTAAGCAATACCGAAATTGCTGCCTTAAGTCGAAGTCAGCACAAATCGCAAGGTTTTGGAAATACAGGTACACGCGGTACCGAAATGGAATACATTGAATTAATTAAAGGCAATTTATCAAGCAATACAGCCCATATTTTTGAAGGTATCGATACATCATGGAATCGTGTAAAAGGTGGCCAAGAAATTGGTGAAATCCTTAATGATGTTGAAGAACATTATGATTTTAAAAACCCTTCAGCCTCTATTCCAAAATTGGTTCAGGCGTACACCCTTATTCAAAGATTAGAAAACACCCATTGGAAAACACAAAAAACAAAAGAGATAAAAGCCATTATTACAGCATGTTCAGGCTTATATATAGAAGCCGTTACCACTTCTAACCAGGCTACACAAAATGAAACCATGAGTTTGTATTTTGAACTGGTCAACCGCAGTAACACTAAACTTTCTCTAGCATCATATATCAATCCCAACGGTTTACATGTCAATAAAGGGATTAACCTTAACAATAACGATCGCGTTATTATCGAGGAATCATTTACGGTATCTCTACCAAACCAAGATAATATAATAACCACACCCTATTGGTTAACCGAAAAAGGTACACTGGGTATGTATAAGGTTAGCGATAAAGCATTAATTGGAAAACCGGAAACACCAGATTATTTTAATGTTACTTTCAACATTACTATTGAGGGCATCACCATACCATTTACCAGACCTGTAGTGTTTAAAACCAACGATCCTGTTAAAGGTGAGGTATATAAACCGTTTGAGGTTATTCCTGAAGCTACTGCAAAATTAGCCGAGAAAGTCATAATTTTTGATACCGACGCTGAAAAGGAAATTGCATTGACTATTAGGGCTGGACGTGATAATCTGGAAGGTGAGGTAGAATTGTGCCATCCTGAAAACTGGAATGTTTACCCTGAAAAACTGTCCGTTAATATTTCCAATAAAGGAGGTGAACAACGTGTTGTCTTTAAAGTTATTCCACCAAAAAATCAAGATGAAGGTTTTATAAGCCCAATCGTTACAGTTGGTGACAAACAATATACAGATGAACTCATTGAAATAGCCTACGATCATATTCCCTACCAAATGGTTTTATTACCAAGCGAAAGTAAAATTGTACGATTAGACATTAAAAAGAAAGGCGATAATATAGCATATATTACTGGCGCAGGTGATGCTGTTCCAGAAAGCTTACGCCAAATTGGTTATAACGTTTTAACCCTATCACCCGAAGATATTACTGCAGAATCCTTAAGCCGTTTTGATGCTGTTGTTCTTGGGATTAGAGCTTACAATACGGTTGAAACCTTGAAATTTAAACAAGATATTTTGTTTGATTTTATTAAAAATGGTGGCAATATGATAGTGCAGTATAACACAAGCCATCGTTTAAAAGTTGATCAGTTGGCACCATATAAATTGGAATTGTCACGCGATCGTGTGACTGATGAGTTTGCCGAAGTCAAGTTTTTAAAACCCAATCATCCGCTTTTAAACTATCCCAATGCCATTACCAAACAAGATTTTGAAGGTTGGACACAAGAACGTGGCTTATACTTCCCTGACTCTTGGGGAAAAGAATTCACACCACTATTTGCCATGAACGATAAAGGTGAATCATCAAAAAAAGGAAGTCTGTTGGTGGCGCAATATGGCAAAGGCTACTATATCTATACCGGATTAAGTTTTTTTAGGGAGTTTCCAGCAGGAGTACCAGGTGCTTACCGTTTGTTTGCCAACATGCTGTCTTTAGGAAAAGGGGAATTACCAAAAGAGCAGCAATTAAAAAACTAGTCCAATGAATGAATCGAATTACAAATGGGAAAGAATGTATACCTTGGTATTGGTAGCTAATGTAGTGTATTGGATTGCATTCTATTTAATCATGCAAGCCTTTTAACTATGCAGACATTAGATTGGATTATACTCTCGATAACATTGTTGGCCATCGTTGGTTATGGCACGTATCAAACAAGAGGCAGTAAAAATGTTCAAGATTACCTAAAAGGTGGTAATACTTCAAAATGGTGGACTATTGGCTTATCTGTTATGGCCACCCAAGCCAGTGCCATTACCTTTTTATCGACTCCCGGACAAGCCTTTAATGATGGTATGGGATTTGTTCAATTCTATTTTGGGTTACCTATTGCCATGGTAGTGATTTGTATGGTATTCATTCCGTTATACCATCGTTTAAAAGTGTATACGGCTTATGAGTTTTTAGAAAATCGTTTTGATCTAAAAACACGAACCTTAACAGCTATTCTCTTTTTAATTCAACGTGGTTTGGCCGCTGGTATTACCATATTTGCACCTGCTATAATCCTATCGGTTGTATTAGGATGGAACCTGTTGCTCTTAAATGTAATCATTGGGATTCTAGTTATTATCTATACGGTTTCGGGTGGTACACGGGCCGTTAATGTTACCCAAAAACATCAAATGGTAGTGATTTTTACGGGAATGGTAATTGCTTTTATTCTAATAGTCAATAAGCTTCCGGAAAATATTACCTTCAGTAATGCTCTGGAAATTGCTGGGGCAAGTGGCAAAATGGATATTCTTGACTTCTCATTCGATTTGAATAATCGCTACACCTTTTGGAGTGGAATTATTGGGGGAACGTTTTTAATGCTGTCTTATTTTGGAACCGATCAAAGTCAAGTACAGCGCTATCTTTCAGGCAAATCGGTAAAAGAAATGCAATTAGGCCTCTTGTTTAATGGTATTTTTAAAGTCCCTATGCAATTCTTTATTCTGTTGGTCGGTGTTATGGTATTTGTGTTTTACCAATTCAACAAAGCTCCTGTTAACTTCAACCCTGTGGCTACCGAAATTGTCTTGGATTCAGAGTACGGAAACGAATTCCAAAAATTACAATCCGAACAAGATGCTATTTTTGAAACCAAACAAACCCTTATAGCCGATTTTATTCTAAATAAAAACGAAGCTTCCATTCAAGGGGTAGCTCAGGCAAACGCGCAAAATGATAGCATTAGAAATCGTGCAAAAGTATTAATTGATAAAGCTGGAGAAACCAAGCAAGTTAAAGTGGAGAGCAATGACAAAGACTATGTGTTTATTCATTTTATCTTAAATAATTTACCTCGTGGTTTAATTGGATTACTTTTAGCTGTAATTTTAAGCGCGGCTATGTCCAGTACCTCTAGCGAGCTAAATGCATTGGCCTCAACAACAACAATAGATTTATACAAACGTAATACTCCAGAGAAAAGCGAAACCGAAATGGTTAAAGTGTCAAGATGGTTTACATTGGCTTGGGGTATACTGGCCATTTTGGTTGCTTGTGTGGCAAATCTTGCTGAAAACCTCATACAATTAGTGAATATCATAGGTTCCATATTCTATGGTAATGTGCTCGGTATTTTTCTATTAGCATTTTTCTTTAAGGCCATTAAAGGCCATGCGGTATTTATAGCCGCATTAATAACACAAGTATTGGTTATTGGCTTGTTTCTATTGAATGAATTTGAATTCATTAATTTACCGTTCTTATGGCTTAATTTTGTGGGTTGCGTTATTGTTATTGTAATAGCCCATATTATCCAAGGATTAATAAAACAGAAAGCTTAAAACTAGTATAAACAATAATTTAAAAAGTGGCTTAAAGCCACTTTTTTTGTTAAATAAATGTTACATTTTGTAAATTTATTTTGTCTATATGTAAAGTTTGTTTTACATTTGAATTATCAATTTAAAATCGAGCATTATGAAAACAAATTATTTATTACCAAACAAATACAAGCTTTTAGGCTGGGTTTTATTAATTCCTGGTTTAATTGCTGGTATATTAATGTACAGTTTGGGTTTTGAAGACCAACTGTTAACCACTAAAGTATTCTCTATTTACAGCGACCCTTTTATAGGCCAAGCAGGCTTTTTTAAAATCATTGAAAATGGTATTGCAGACGAACTTACGGCTATTGCCATAATTGTGGGTGGACTTCTAGTTGGGTTTTCTAAAGAAAAAATAGAAGACGAGTTTATCTATAAACTTCGAACAGAATCATTGGTTTGGTCCATAATTTTTAATTACGTCGTGCTTTTATTTACCATATTATTTGTTTACGATATGGCTTTTTTTAATGTATTAATTTTTAATATGTTTACACCACTACTCTTTTTCATTATCCGTTTTAACTTTTTAAAACTTAAATCCGTGAGTTATGAAGAATAATTTAAAAGTTGAGCGAGCGATTCACAATTTAACTCAAGCCGATTTAGCAGAGCGTATTGGAGTAAGCAGACAATCCATAAATGCCATGGAAAAAAATAAGTATGTACCATCCACAGTATTGGCATTAAAAATAGCCAAGCTATTTAATAAATCCGTAGAAGATATTTTTTTTCTAGATGAAAACGATTAAATAAAAAAGCGACCAATTGGTCGCTTTTTTTATTATTAAATGAATTCATTAATTGGAACTCCACTCTTTTATAGATTGCTCATTAAATTTAACGTACTGATCATTTCCAGCTTCTTTAGCTCCAGCTAAAGATTTTTTTGCCAAGGCAATAGCACCAGCTTTATCTCCCACTTTAGCATAAATTAAGGACTGTTGTCTTAATTGCCAGAATTCAGGTTTTTCAGTCATTGACATCGATTTGTCCATCCATTCCTTAGCTTGTTTAATATCTTTATTTTCCTGTAAATAGTAAACGGCAGCAGCAAAATAATCTTCAGCTGAAGGCTCACCGGCTAACGTTTTATTTATAGATTCTAAAACCTTATCATCGGTAGGCACTTCAAAAGGCACCGACACGTAAGCTTTTTCCCAAATAAAATCTAAAGTGGCACTCCCGTTTCTAATGTTGTTTACGTCAATTGTAAAGGTTTCAACAGTAAATGGAATTTCATGAACCTGTACTTTAGCAATGGCAACAACTTTGCTCTCATCCCACTTTTTAGGTACTCCCCAGTTTTCGGTATCATTATAAAAATAAACTACCCAAATAGATTCATTCAACTCAATAAAAATTGAATATGAGCCTGGTTTAATCTTATAATCTCCAATAACTACAGGATCACTAAATGTAATTATAGTATTCTTATTGGCTCCTGTTCGCCACATTTTGCCATAAGGTTCCAAACCACCAAATATTGTTCTGTCCTTGACTCCAGGACGGGAGTATTCAATTGTAACATCGGTTAAACCAACCTTTTGTTCTACTTTGCTAAAAGGGCTTGGCTGTGGTGTAGCGACTTGAGCGTTCATTGAAAACACAAATGCCAATGCCAGTGTAAGAGTTATTAGTTTTTTCATATGGATTAGTATTAAATTAGGTATTGATTATAAATATCTGTTTTAAATGAATATTATCCTGTTAATAGTATTGTAAAAATAAGGTAAACTACTTCTCATCCCAATTAAACTTTTTGTAAACACTTCGCTCTATTTCAGCAAAATTTTCTAAATGATTAATATACTGTTCAGTAGTTAAAATCCTCTTGACTTCCATGTTCATTCTATCCACAATTTCATCAAACTTATCTTGCATCTCTGCATCTGTATAATTTTTATCCTTATCATTTATACGAGTCATATCGTAAATTCTTGAAAAAATTATGGCATCATACTCTTCCCTAACGTCATCCGTCAATTTCATCTCGTTTACACGTTCATTAAACCAACCAGCCATATTGGAACGCTCCTTCACCGTATAAACCGTATCAACTTTTGCGGCTTGACGTCTTATTTGCTGCTGAGACATGGTGTTCTGCCCATATGATGAAATCATACACATAAAAACAAAAACTAATAGAACTCGGATTTTTTTCATGTTAATTATTTTATACTCAAATATACAATTTCTGTGTTGCATTATTATATCATGATCAAAATTAATTTTGTTTAACTTTAACTAAATATTGTTAAACATTTTGTATTTTTGGCAAAAACAAACATATGGCACGCAAAAAAAATATAAATAAAAACGACCTTGTTTCGTTTTACATGAATTTTGTTCTAGAGCACAATAAAAAACCTACAACTGTTTTTGAATTGTCTAAAGCATTCAATTTTGAAGAGTCAAAGTTTTACAATTTCTTTGGAAATATTCAAGCAGTCGAAAACCATGTCTTCACACTGTTCTTTCAGAATACGGTTGATATGCTGAACACAAGTGAAGATTACAAAACATTTAATTCCAGAAATCAACTCTTAAGTTTTTACTTCACATTCTTCGAAAGTTTAACAGCCAACAGAAGTTACGTTTCCTTTGCATTAAAAGACCATAGCAACGGATTAAAATCTTTAAAGCAATTGCAGGGTTTACGTAAACATTTTACAGATTACGTCAAGAATTTAGATATTGAAATAGTCGATATTAAAAATGATAAAATTGAAACTATACAAATGAAAGCTATTGCTGAAGCTGCTTGGATACAACTTTTACTTTCCATAAAATTTTGGTTGGAGGACAGTTCTGCAGCATTTGAAAAAACGGACATTTTTATTGAAAAAGCAGTAAATACAAGTTTCGATGTACTCAATATTAAACCTTTTAAAAGTGTAATGGATTTAGGAAAATTTCTTTTAAAGGAAAAAATGAATATGACTGTTTAATTATGAAAACAATAGACCATATTCCAACATCTAAAATACAACGAGCATCCAAATTGGTTACTACGGGTGCTAAAGTTGGTGTTAATTATTTAAAATACTATGGAGACCAATTGGTTAGCTCTAAAGAAGAAGCTAAAAACAAATTAAATGTCAATAATGCTGATGATATTTATAATAGCCTTAAACAATTAAAAGGAAGTGCGTTAAAAGTGGCTCAAATGTTGAGCATGGAGAAAAACATATTACCACAAGCTTACGTCGAAAAATTCTCTTTAGCCCAATTTTCGGTTCCTCCATTATCGCCACCGTTAGTTATTAAAACCTTTAAAAAATATTTTGGTAAAGATCCAAATGAATTATTCGATACTTTCAATGCAACGTCTGTAAATGCTGCAAGCATTGGTCAAGTACACCTTGCGGAAAAAGATGGAAGAAAATTTGCTGTAAAAATACAATACCCTGGAGTTGCAGAGAGTATCACTTCAGATTTGGCATTGGTTAAACCAATTGCCATGAGCATGTTCAATATTAAAGGTAAAGATTCTGATAAATATTTTAAAGAAGTAGAAAGCAAACTCATTGAGGAAACCAACTACACTCTCGAAATTAAACAAAGTAAAGCCATAGCTGAAGCCTGTAAAAATATACCCAATATACGCTTTCCAAAATATTATGATGAATTGTCTTCAGAGCGCATTATAACCATGGACTATATGATAGGTGAACATCTATCTGAATTTACATCGCATAATACAAATCAAACAATGGCTAATGAATTAGGCCAAGCACTATGGGATTTTTATATGTTTCAAATTCATATACTCAAAAAAGTTCATGCAGACCCGCATCCTGGAAACTTTTTAATTTCAGAAGATGGTAAGCTCATTGCTTTAGATTTTGGCTGTATGAAAACCATACCAAATGATTTTTACAAGCCCTACTTTGAACTTGCCGAAAAAGAAAGTATCAACAACCCAGAGCGTTTTAGAGAAAAGCTTTTTGAATTGGAAATTCTCCGTCCGGATGACTCTCCTGATGAACTGGATTTTTTTACCAATATGTTCCATGAGATGTTAAGCATTTTTACGAAACCTTTCCACAATGAAGTTTTTGACTTTTCAGACCCCACTTTTTTTAGGAAAATTGCTGAATTAGGTGAAAAGTACTCTAAAAATACAGAACTGCGTAAAATGAACGGTAATAGAGGATCTAAACATTTTATTTATATAAACAGAACTTTTTTTGGACTATATAATTTAATGTTCGATTTAAAAGCCCAACAAATAAACATCAAAAACTTTATAAATATTAATCAATAAAATTCCAGCACCATGAAAGTTCTTGTAACCGGAGCAACAGGCTATATAGGCAAACGCCTTATTCCGCTTTTGGTACAAGATGGCCATCATGTAATTTGTATTGTTCGGGATATACACCGTGCTGATAAAGATTACCTTGAAGATCCCAACATCGAATTCATAGAAGGCGATTTTCTAAAACCAGAATCCTTAAAAAGTGTTCCTAAGGATATAGAGGCAGCTTATTATCTTATTCATTCCATGTCTAACTCCTCTAAAAAGTTTGAATCGTTAGAAGAAAAGTGCGCCATAAATTTTAAGAATAGAATTAATGATACCAATACAAAACAGGTTATTTACTTAAGTGGTATTACTAACGATAGTAAACTATCTAAACATCTTGAATCTAGAAAGCGAGTTGAAGATGTTTTAAAAACGGGGCAGTATGCTACAACTATTTTTAAAGCAGGAATTATTGTTGGCTCCGGTAGTTCTTCATTTGAAATCATTAGGGATCTTGTAGAGAAACTACCATTTATGATTGCGCCAAAATGGCTTAATACCAAAACACAACCTCTTGCTGTTAGGGATGTCTTATCCTATTTATCAAAAAGTCTGGGCAAAACATCGTTATACAATAAATCATATGACGTATTTGGACCCGAAGTACTTACCTACAAAGACATGCTGTTACAATTCGCTCAAGTTCGAGGACTAAAACGATATATACTTACCGTTCCAGTAATGACGCCTAAATTATCTTCATATTGGTTATATCTTGTAACGTCTACATCTTACAAACTAGCTACTTCATTGGTAGATAGTATGAATGTAGAAATAATTGGCAAACCAAGTAACATAAATCAGGTGTTATCTATTAACCCGTTAAGTTACAGGGATGCTGTTAAATTAGCTTTTGAAAAAATTGAACAAAACAGCATTATTTCCAGTTGGAAAGATTCTATGGTCAGCAGCGGAAGGCTTAAAGACAATTTTGATAGATACATCAATGTCCCTAAATATGGTTGTTTTAAAGATCATAAAGTAATACAGGTTATCAATTCCGAAAAAACGTTACATAAAATTTGGTCAATTGGCGGAGAAAACGGCTGGTATTACGGCACAGTACTATGGAAGATTCGAGGCTATATAGATAAGCTTTTTGGTGGAATTGGTTTAAGAAGAGGACGTACAAGCCCAATAGATTTAAGTGTAGGAGATGCTCTAGACTTTTGGCGTGTAATATTTGCAGATAAAAATAAAAAACGGCTTCTACTATACGCCGAAATGAAATTACCAGGAGAAGCTTGGTTAGAATTCAAGATTGAAAATAATATACTCAAACAAACTGCAACATTCAGACCAAGAGGACTTGCCGGAAGATTATATTGGTTTGGCGTCTTGCCGTTTCATGGTTTCATTTTTAATGGTATGATAAGAAAATTAGCCGCGTGATGAAAAAAACACATTTACCTCAAAAAACTTGTGCCTGCTGTGGACTTTCATTTAACTGGCGTAAAAAGTGGAGGCTAAATTGGGATCAAGTAAAATATTGTAGTGAAAAATGTCGGAGACAAAAGAAACATTCAATTTAATATGGTTTACAACCAACTTAAGAACGCAAGATAATCATGTATTACATGAGGCCATAACATGTAACAAACCCATTATTGCTTGTTATTGTTTTGATCCTCGACATTTTAAGGAAACAGAACATGGGTTTAAAAAAACTGGACAGTATCGTGCTAAATTTTTAATAGAAAGTGTAAAAGATTTAAAGAACAACTTAAGCAAATTAAACATCCCACTATTCACATTTACAGATTACCCAGAAGTCATTATTCCAAGTTTAGTAAACGAATACTGTATTGACAATGTGTTTGTGCAAAAAGAATTTACTAGTGAAGAAACCACGACTTTCAAATGGGTTCAAAATAAACTAGAAACGACTAATATTACTCAAATTTTTGATCAGTTTTTATATGAGCCAAGCGATGTGTTTAGCGAATTAAATCAAATTCCTAAAGTTTTTACAGTATTTAGAAAACACGTAGAAAAAAAACTTACCATACTGCCTTCAACTGAAACTAAACCACAAGAAAAATTTGCAATAAAAAATCTAACTAAAATCCCAACCTTAAATGAGCTCGGTTTCACGGAGTTCACTCGGCATCCTAAAACTGCTTTTCCATTTAAGGGTGGCGAAACCGAAGCGAATAAACGCTTAAATTATTACGTTTTTGAATCACAGAAAATCGGAGTTTATAAAAAAACACGAAATGGTCTTGTAGGACCAGATTACAGCTCAAAATTATCGGCTTGGTTAGCAAATGGTAGTATTAGTTCCAGAACTATATATTGGGCAGTAAAGGAATTTGAAAAAACACATTTTAAAAATCAGTCGACGTACTGGTTGATATTCGAATTAATTTGGCGCGACTTTTTCAAATATATAGCACTCCAGCACGGTAATTCTATTTTCAAATTAGAAGGAATCTCGAATAAAATTTACAAATGGAGTCAAGATAAGGATGCAATTGAAGCATGGCAAAACGGAAAAACTACAGATAATTTTGTTAACGCCAATATGCTAGAACTCAATAAAACCGGATGGATGAGCAATAGAGGCCGGCAAAATGTAGCGTCATTTTTTGTAAAAACTTTACAATTAGATTGGCGAATTGGTGCAGTATATTTTGAATCGTTGTTAATAGATTATGATGTTCATAGTAATTATGATAATTGGATGTACGTCGCTGGTATTGGTAACGACCCTAGAGATCGAGTTTTTAATACAAAATTACAAGCAGATCGTTATGATCCACATGGCAAGTTTCAAAAGCAATGGCTACAAACGGAATTATTCACATGACAACATTACGATTAATTTTAGGAGATCAATTAAACATCAAACATTCATGGTTTAAAAAACAAAATAAGGACGTCTTATACTGTATGTTTGAAATGCGCCAAGAAACAGATTATGTTGTACATCATATTCAAAAAGTTATTGGTTTTTTTGCAGCTATGCGAACATTTGCCAAACAACTAGACAAAAAAGGCCATAACATTACATATTTTAAAATAACAGATAAAACCAATACCCAAAAACTTCATAAAAATCTTGAAAAATTAATTGAGCAATACCAAATTACAACATTTGAATATATTGAACCCGATGAGTATAGATTAGATAAACAACTAAAAGATTTCTCCAAAACTATTTCCATAAAATCTCAAGTCTATGACAGTGAACATTTTTACACAAATCGATTTGATTTAAAGAAATTCTTTAAAGGTAAAAAGCAATATATTATGGAATATTTTTACCGTGATATGCGAAAAAAGCATAACATTTTAGTTAACAATAATGAACCTGAAGGCGGTAAATGGAACTATGACAAATCCAATCAAAAAAAATGGAAAGGAGATCCAAAGATTCCTCATTACGTTGCTTTTACAAACAATGTTGAAAATGTAATTGCTGATATAAAAAAAGCCAATATAAAAACTATTGGCCAATGTAATAATACATTGTTTGAATATCCCATAACACGTGAACAAGCACTGAATCAACTAAAATATTTTTGTGAAAATTTATTGAAATACTTTGGAGATTATCAAGATGCTATGTACACAACGGAATCAAATTTATTTCATTCTAGATTATCTTTTGCATTAAACTTAAAACTTATTTCTGCTAAAAATGTAACAACTACCATACTTAATTATTACAGCAAGCATACCACAGAAATAGATATTTCTCAAGTTGAAGGATTTATTAGACAAATTATAGGTTGGCGTGAATATATGAGAGGAATGTATTGGATGCGCATGCCTAAACTTTCAAAAGAAAACTATTTAGAAAATAGCAATCCCCTACCAGATTTCTATTGGACTGCAAATACCAAAATGAATTGCATGAAACACGCTATTCAAAACAGTCTAGATAATGCATATGCCCATCATATTCAACGATTAATGGTTACCGGTAATTATGCGCTTTTAACACAAACAAATCCAGACGATGTAGACAACTGGTACTTGGGTATTTATCTAGATGCCATACAATGGGTGCAACTACCCAATACTAGAGGTATGAGTCAGTTTGCTGATGGTGGAAAAGTAGCAACAAAACCGTACGTGTCTTCTGGTTCATACATTCAAAAAATGAGTAATTATTGTCAGGCTTGTTATTACAACTATAAAAATAAGGCTGACGACAAAGCCTGCCCGTTCAATAGTCTATACTGGCATTTTCTAGATGAAAAACGAAATCATCTTAAAAATAACAGTCGTATGCGGATGATGTATCATGTTTTAGACAACATCAAAGAGGACGACTTAAAAGCTATAAAACAGCGAGCGAAACAAATTATAGCCACACCAAATGACTTTTAATCAAGAATATATCTTAAATCATATTCTTTTGTTAATTTTTGTTTAACTTTTTTTATTATTTATTAAACATTTTGTAGATTTGAGTATCAAATTTATATATATTGATTCTCAACAGCACATATACAGAAAAAAATCACAAACAAATAATTGCCGATTTAGTAGGCAAGCCATACAGTTTTTTTGAAGCTATTAAATTAAAAGGTATCGGCTCAAAACGAATGATTGTTTCAGAGGTCAGCCCAAACCTTCGTGTGCTAATGAATAAAGTAACTGATGTAAATTATGCCAATATTGAATTAAGACGTGGTGGAATTATAGTATATATTAACAAAGGGCTTCAAAATTTCTCTTGGATCATTCCTTTCTATCAGTTAGTTATATATCGTACTAATGGTATGAGTATCCATGCACAAGGTAAATTCATTCATTTTAAAAATAATAAAACATTTAAGGAGAATAAACATTTTTTTTCGAAGCTACTGGATTTAAAAGTGGCATATGATGTTCAACATAATCTCTATCCAATATGATTCACTTAAAGTCTAACGAAATAGATAGAGTAATAGAAATGGCTTGGGAAGACAGAACCACGTTTGAAGCTATACAATTTCAGTTTGGATTGAAAGAAAAAGATGTTATTGCCCTCATGAGGAAAGAACTCAAAGCAAATAGTTTTAAGCTTTGGAGAAAACGGGTACAAGGACGGGAAACAAAGCATGAAAAATTACGAAACTTTATAAATGGACGATTTAAGTGCTCCAGACAAAAACAAATAACACAAAACAAAATATCAAAACGATAATCTTGCTTTGACTCAATAATTGAGTACAGCAGTAAAAAAAAGAGCTATGAAAATTAAAACATTTGAAAAACAGCAAACAAACAGTTACAAATTAAATGGCTTAAGCGCATCTGAAATTGGCGACGACCACTTATATTCAGGACTCGATACGCCGTTGAAAAAGGATGCTTTTAAAATTAGTGATGCTGAAAAGAAAAAACGCATAGCTATCTTATTTGAAGAAATTATGGACGTTATGGGATTAGATTTGACAGACGACTCCCTTAAAGGCACTCCTGATCGTGTAGCGAAAATGTATATAGAAGAAATATTTTCTGGGTTAAACCCAGCTAATAAACCCAAAATCGCCTTATTCGACAACAAATATCAATACAATCAAATGCTTGTTGAGAAAAATATTACCTTCTACTCCAACTGTGAGCACCATTTCGTGCCTATTATTGGTAAAGCCCATGTGGCTTATATCTCATCAGGTAAAGTTATAGGGCTATCAAAACTTAATAGAATTGTTCAGTACTACGCCAAACGTCCACAGGTTCAAGAACGACTAACAAATCAAATTGCCAACGAACTAAAGGCTGTTCTTCAAACCCAAGATATAGCTGTTATTATTGATGCCAAACACCTTTGTGTGTCTTCTAGAGGCATAAAAGATGATACATCGGCAACAGTTACAACCTATTATGGTGGTGCTTTTAACGATCCACAAAAAATCACAGAATTACATAACTACATAAATCATTAAGCTATGGAACTAATAAACAGAGCACTTGAATTCGAGCAAAGAAAGATGAAATCGTTATCAACTAGCGACAGAATAAAAATTTCTAGAGAGGCAAAACAATTGATTTTAGATTTAAATCAAATTTACAAGCAAAAAAAAGATGAGCGTCTTATGGATATCATGAAACGACTTACCGTAATAAAACGAAAAGTTGAAAAACGCCTCAAAGGAAAACCACTAATGGCTTAATAAATAATATGAAAACATATATTATTATTGGTGGTAGCCTGGGAATTGGGCTATCACTTCTTAACGTATTGCTGAAACATAACAAAGTCATAAACATAAGTCGTAGTGCACCAAATCTAACCCACGATAATCTTATACATTACAGTATAGATGTTCTAAAGGATGATTTACCTGAAATTGAAAAATGTGATGGCTTGGTTTACTGCCCAGGAAGCATTAACTTAAAGCCAGTGTCCAGATTAAAACTCGATGAGTTTAGAGATGATTATGAGATTAACGTAATTGGTGCGGTAAGAGCAATTCAGAAATATTTACCTCAATTAAAAACAGGTACTAACCCAGCAATTGTACTTTTTAGCACTGTTGCAGTTAAATTAGGAATGCCTTTTCACGCCAGCGTAGCTGCAGCAAAAGCAGGGGTAGAAGGTTTAACAAAATCACTGGGCGCAGAATTGGCGCCTACTATACGTGTAAATGCTATTGCGCCTACAGTTACCGACACCCAACTGGCATCAAAATTATTGCGAAATGACAAAATGATTGAAAATATAACCGAAAGACACCCTCTAAAAAAATTTCTAAAACCAGAAGAGGTTGCAGATATGGCAGCCTTTTTATTATCAGACAAATCTGCTTCCCTCTCTGGCCAAATATTCGAAATGGATTGCGGTATAGTGTCCTTTAAAATATAAAACATGAAAAAACTAATCCTAATATGCCTTATGCTAAACTTTCTTAATAAATCAACAGCTCAAAACTCACCCACTAAATCTATCTATGATATCCAAATAAATAGTTTGGAAGGGAATCCTATTGACCTTTCTGATTATAAAGGCAAAAATATATTGTTCGTAAACGTTGCATCCAAATGTGGCTTCACAGGACAATATGCCGATTTACAAAAATTATATGATGATTACCAAGACAAGCTCATGATTATTGGCGTGCCCTGTAACCAATTTGGCGGTCAGGAACCAGGTACGGCCGATGAAATTCAAACCTTTTGCGAAAAAAATTATGGCGTTAGCTTTTTAATGACCGAAAAAGTTGATGTTAAAGGCAACAATCAACATCCCTTATACAAGTGGTTGACAGACAAATCATTAAATGGTAATTCGAGTTCAAGTGTAAAATGGAATTTTCAAAAATATCTTGTAAATGAAAATGGCGAACTAGTAGATTATTATTTTTCCATGACTAACCCAACAAGTGCTAAAATAACGAAGCATTTAAATCAATAAAATATGTTTGGATTATTCAAAAAACAATCAGAACTTAAAGTTTTACAGAAAAAATATGCCAAAGCAATGAAAGATTGGCACAAACTGTCTGTTACCGATAGAAAAGCAAGTGATAATGCATATGCCGAAGCACAATCCATTTCCGATAAAATTGAGGCATTGCAAAACAAAACAAAATGAGTTTTATTAAACGATTAGTCCTATTTCTATTAATTAACTTTGGTGGTTTAGCACTTGGTAGTTGGTTGATGAATAATGGTCCACAATCAGAATGGTATACCAATTTAAATCAAGCACCATGGACACCTCCAGGATGGGTGTTTGGAGTGGCTTGGACAACCATCATGATCTGTTTTTCAGTGTATTTAGCAAAACTCTTTAAAGAGCAAGATTCTAAATTTTTAAGAATTCTATTTTCGGTTCAGGTTTTTCTAAATGTGGTTTGGAACTATCTGTTTTTCAATCAGCATTTGGTTGGACTGGGTTTACTCAACATATCACTATTAACTGTACTCATATTGTATTTCTTTTTTAAGTTTAGAATGGATGACATTAAAACCTACTCCTATCTATTATTACCCTACATAGTTTGGTTGCTCATAGCCACGTCATTAAATGCTTACATCTATTACAATAACTAATGAAGATTTATACTTTACACAAAAAACAGAACCTTCCAATTTCTGTTGAGCAAGCTTGGAGCTTTCTATCAAACCCAAAAAACTTAAAAGTCATCACACCAGATTATATGGGTTTCAACATCCTATCAGGAGCAGACAGACCCATGTATGCAGGTCAAATTATTCAATATATCGTAACACCAGTTCTCGGGATAAAAACAAAATGGGTAACAGAAATCACACATGTAATCGACAAACATTATTTTGTTGATGAGCAACGGTTTGGACCCTATGCACTATGGCACCACAAACATTTTATAAAAGAAATTGAAGGCGGTGTGGAAATGGAAGATATAATAGATTATAAGCTTCCTTTAGGTTTTTTAGGGCAATTGGTACAACCTATTTTAGTAAAACCAAAATTGGAAGAGATTTTTGAGTACCGTAAAAATAAGCTCATCGAACTATTTGGAACCCTATAAACATGAACGAACCCTTAACTGTTTTTTGGTTTAGAAGAGACCTTAGATTAGACGACAACCATGGATTTTACCAAGCTCTGAAAGGTAATAATCCTGTACTTCCCATTTTTATTTTCGATACTGAAATCTTGCAAAACCTCCCTGAAGATGATGCGCGTGTAACATTTATTTATGAAAAGCTTCAAGACTTGCGTACTATACTCAAGATAGAACAGAATAGTAGCATTGCCATTTTAAAAGGAAAACCTATTGACATATTTAAAGATTTAGTAAAAGAATATGAAGTTGAAACCGTTTACACCAATCATGATTACGAACCGTATGCTATTAAACGAGACCAAGACATAGCAAACTTTTTAGCTTCACAAAATATAGAATTCAAGACCTACAAAGATCAAGTCATTTTTGAAAAAAATGAAATAGTCAAAACCAATGGTAATCCTTACATGGTATATACACCATATATGAAAACCTGGAAATCCACTTTTAATGCTGATGATTTAGAAATATTTTACACCAATACTTATTTAGACAATTTAGTAAAGCATTCCAGGTTACCTAACCTAACATTATCAGATATAGGTTTTAAAAAATCAAATCAAGAGATAGCAGATTATGATGTCACACCTACCTTGATTCAAGAATATGAAAACAAGCGCAACTTTCCATCAAAAAAAGCAACATCCAGACTTGGGCCTCATTTACGTTTCGGTACAGTCAGTATCCGTAAAATGGTAAAAAAAGCCATTGCCGAACAAAACGAAATATTCTGGCAAGAACTTATTTGGCGTGAATTTTTTATGCAAATTCTTTGGCATTATCCACGTACGGTAACTGAAAGCTTCAAACCCAAATACGATAGAATAGAATGGCGTAACAACGAAACAGAGTTTAAGGCCTGGTGCGAAGGAAAAACGGGTTACCCTTTAGTTGATGCAGGTATGCGCGAACTTAACCATACAGGTTTTATGCATAATCGAGTGAGAATGTTGGTAGGGTCTTTTTTGTGTAAACACTTATTAATCGATTGGCGCTGGGGCGAAGCCTATTTTGCTGAAAAATTACACGATTATGAAATGGCAAGCAATATAGGAAACTGGCAATGGGTTGCAGGTTGTGGTGTGGATGCCGCTCCCTACTTTAGAATCTTTAACCCGACTACTCAAATACAAAAATTTGACAAGAATCATCAATACATCAAAAAATGGGTGCCTGAATATCAGGAACTCACCTATCCTCACCCCATTGTAGATCATAAAGAAGCTAGAGAACGTTGTTTAAAGGTTTATAAGGCTGCTCTTGACTAATACGCTTTATCGATTTTTTAAATTTTGGTAACCTGCTAGTTCTAAAAGTTTTATATTTAAACTCTTAAACATACAAACCAATGAATCTTAAAAAACTACTCTTAACTGCAATTATGGTATTGCCCGTAATAGCTTTTTCACAAGTAACCTTCACAAACTCAAATAGTTTGTTAGTTAATTCCTCACTAACAAGTGGTGTTGCCATTGGTGTTAGCGACATGAATGGAGATGGTTTAGATGACATTGTGAGATTACACGATGCTTCTAGCCTACAAATTGAATATCAAACTGCTGGTGGTGGAAATTTCACCCAGTACAATTATGGGAGTACAGGTAGCTCACATTGGGGGCTTGCTATAGCAGATGTTGACAAAAATGGTTTTAACGATGTCGTAATAGGTGGTTACAACAATGGTGTTCGAGTACTAAAAGCCAGTAGTAATGGTGCCACCTATTCCAGTACAACACTAAACGGAACTATTTTTCTTCAGAATGTTAATTTTGCTGACATGGACAATAATGGTACCATAGATATTTTTGCCTGTCATGATAATGGTACTTCTTTGGCCTATAATAATGATGGCTCTGGAAATTACACAATTGATAATGCAGGATTAATAAATGCAGTTTCAACAGTCCCTTCAGATAACTCGGGAAATTATGGAAGTATTTGGACCGATTATGATAATGATGGTGACCAAGATCTTTACATCTCAAAATGCCGTTTGGGCGTAACTAATGCTAACGATGGTAGACGCATAAACTTGTTATTCCAAAACGATGGTAATGGTAACTATACCGATGTTGCTGTTGCAGCTGGACTAGTACCTTACGGCCAGTCGTGGTCTGCTAATTTTGAAGACATTGATAACGATGGCGATTTAGACTGTATTGTAATAAATCACGATATAAATAGTGTGATTTATGAAAATAACGGTAATGGAACCTTTTCAGATATTACAGCCAGTTCTGGTATCTCATCTATTTTAAGTGGCATGGGAAGTGGCGGTATCCAAATTATCATGGAAGATTTTGATAACGATACCTTTATCGACTTGTTTGTTACAGCACGCAGTGGTTCTCACCACATGTTCAAAAATAATGGCAATAAAACCTTTACCGAAATGCCATCGCCATTCACGTTACCAACTGGACCGTCGCGTATACAAAGTGCAGCTGTTGGCGATTTAAACAACGACGGTTTTATGGATGTTGTTGCTGGCTTTGCCAACGGCTACAACGGCCCAAGTAATTATCCTGATGTATTGTATTTTAATGATGGGAATTCCAATAACTGGAGTGAAATCAGGTTGCGTGGCAACACCAGTAATATTAATGGCATTGGAGCACGTATTGAATTATACGGGTCTTGGGGAAAACAAATTCGTGAGGTTCGCTCTGGTGAAAGTTATGGTACCATGAACTCTTTACTAACCCATTTCGGGCTAGGTTCGGCAACAAGCATCACAAAAATAAAAGTGCTTTGGCCGTCTGGTGAGGAAGACGAAATTCTCAATCCAGCCATTAACACATCTATCGAAATTATTGAAGGGTCAACGCTTACCGCTGACGAGTATACAGACTTAAGCATTTCAATCTATCCGAACCCAACGAGCAATTATGTTACTGTTAGTACACCAAATAACAATTCAAGTATAGCTTATTCAGTATATGACATTAGTGGGAAAGCTGTTATTACTCAACAAGACCTAAACACATCAAAACAAATAGATTTAAAGAGTTTAACTTCTGGAATATATTTTATACATCTTGAAGAAGATGGTAAAACACAAATTCAGAGAATTGTGAAATCGTAATTCAAATCACTAAACGTAAATAAAAAAGCCACTGTAATACAGTGGCTTTTTTATTTTATACAGTAGGGACTTTATTCTTTTATGCGTTCAATCTTGGCACCTATAGCGCGTAAACGCTCATCTATATTTTCATATCCTCTATCAATCTGTTCAATATTATGAATAGTAGAGGTACCCTTGGCAGATAGTGCAGCAATTAAAAGCGAGACACCTGCTCTAATATCTGGCGATGTCATGGTAGTAGCCTTTAAAGTCGATTGAAAATCATGACCGATTACAGTAGCTCTATGTGGGTCACAAAGAATTATTTTCGCTCCCATATCTATCAATTTATCCACAAAGAACAAGCGGCTTTCAAACATTTTTTGATGCACTAAAACACTGCCTCTGGCTTGCGTAGCAACAACCAAAATAATACTCAATAAATCTGGAGTAAACCCAGGCCAAGGCGCGTCAGAAATGGTTAAAATAGAACCATCAATGTAACTTTGTATTTCGTAGCCATCAGTATGTGCTGGAATATGAATATTATCACCTTGACGTTCCACCGTAATACCGAGCTTTCTAAACACATTGGGAATTTGCCCCAAATCATCCCAACTCACATTGGTAATGGTCAGTTCACTTTTGGTCATGGCAGCCAAACCTATCCAACTACCTATCTCAATCATGTCGGGTAACATAGTATGCTCAGTTCCACCTAAACTATCTACACCTTCAATAATCAACATATTAGAACCAATACCAGAAATTTGGGCTCCCATTCTATTAAGCATTTTACAAAGCTGTTGCAAATAAGGTTCACAAGCAGCATTATAAATAGTGGTTGTGCCTTCTGCCATTACAGCAGCCATTACAATATTGGCTGTACCAGTAACCGAGGCTTCATCCAACAACATATAAGTACCAACCAGTTTGTCGGCCTCAACACCATAAAAATAATCTTCACGGTTGTAACGGAATTTAGCGCCCAAGTTAATAAAACCTTCAAAATGGGTATCCAATCGTCTACGACCAATTTTATCACCTCCGGGTTTTGGGATATACCCCTTTCCAAAACGGGCTAAAAGTGGTCCTACAATCATAATCGAACCACGTAATCCTCTACCGTCTACTTTAAATGCTTCAGACTCTAAATATTTCAGATTAACTTCATCTGCCTGAAAGGTATACGAATTAGGTCCAAGCTTTTCAACTATAACACCTAGTTTCTTAAGTAATTCAATAAGTTTATTTACATCAACTATATCTGGAATGTTATGTATGGTAACAACTTCCGGAGTTAATAGAACAGCACAAAGTATTTGTAATGCTTCATTTTTTGCTCCTTGAGGCTGAATGTTTCCTTTTAATTGATGTCCTCCTTCAATTTTGAATATTCCCATGAAGCCTTAATATCTTTTTCTGTTTCTATTGGAGTTATTTTTCTTGTGGTGCCCTTTTTTATTGGAGCCGTATTTTTTCTTACTACGCAATAAACTGGAAGCATCCGTTAAATCTTCGTCTGCATTCAACAGGTTAATTTTACCTCCTGACAATTCACGCAAATGTTCAAAAATCACCTCATCCTCAACTGTGTCTTTGTTCCAGTTTAAAAAGCATTTCTTCATGTGATTGGCAATGGTATATACCAAAGCTTCCTTCATTTCACCATCCTCCCACGTATTGGCAACGTCAATCATGGTTTTAATATTATTGCCGTAGAAGCGGTATTTCGGGTGGTTTTGCGGGTACTTTAAAGGCTCTGGGCGTTCAGCCAGAACTTCACGCGATGGCTTTTCATAAGGAGAATCAGCGTCTAATTCAAAATTAGACATAATAAATAGCTGATCCCACAGCTTGTGCTGAAAATCGGGAACATCACGTAAATGAGGTTGTAAATTCCCCATTACAGAAATTATAGCCTTGGCCAGTTTATTGCGCTCTTCCTTGGTTTCACGTGTCTTGGCATAATTAACCATTTTTTGCAAATGCCTGCCGTATTCTGGAATAATTAAATGCTCACGCTCTGAATTATATTCTAAATGATCTATCAAAATTAAATTGTGTAGTTGTTAAAAAATGTGCACGTAGTTGTATGCATGCGCAAAGTACAAAAAAAATCTATAGACTAATAATACCTTCTACCTTTTCTGTAACTTCAATATATTTTTCAATAACAGCATCAGGGTTTTTCATTTTCACATTAATGGAAATACTCGTGTATTTACCATTTTTAGAGGCATTAGTGGTAATAACCGCCCCTAAATTATCAAACAGGTCTTCTACATCCTGAATGCCCGACGAGTCTGTCAATACAATAAATTTATATAAATATTCCGAAGGCCATAAACTGGTGTCGTAAAGTTGCTTTCGTAATTTATCGTAAAATTCCTTTTGATTTTTATCTGTATTCATATCGTTTTTATATACTACAAAGATAAGCTTATACTTTGTATTTTTTACTTTGCTATTTAATTACGATTTTTACAACCAAAACCTTGCCAAGTTGAATATTAAAAAAATTGTCATAACCGGTGGACCAGGAACCGGAAAAACATCCATAATAAACGAACTTAAAGCACGTAATCATATATGCCTGGATGAAATCTCTAGGGAAGTGACGCTAAAAGCGCGCGAAGATGGTATAGAGCAACTGTTTTTAACACAACCCTTGCTGTTTAGCGAGTTATTACTTAAGGGGCGTGAAAAGCAATATCACGAAGCCAATAGCGCTAATACCGAAATTGTGTTTCTGGACAGAGGTTTACCTGACGTTTTGGCTTACATGGATTATATAGGTGACACCTATCCTGAAACTTTTGTAGAGAGTTGTACAACCAATCAATATGATATGGTTTTTATTCTAGAACCTTGGCAGGAAATCTTCACGAGCGATAGTGAACGCTATGAAAACTTTGATCAGGCGGTAAAAATTCACCACCACTTGTTGAACACTTACGAGCGGTTTAGCTATAAATTAAGAGATGTCCCGTTTGCAAAGGTTGAAGAGCGTGCCGATTTTATATTAAATGTTGTCAAAACGTTATAATGCAGCAACCCATTAACATACTGGAACGGTATTGGAACTACAACAGTTTTAAGCCCATGCAGGAAGACATTATTCAAGCTGTTCTGGATAATGAAGATGTTTTTGCCCTAATGCCAACAGGTGGTGGAAAATCCTTATGCTTTCAAATCCCAGCATTAATTCGTGAGGGTATTTGTATCGTAATTTCACCATTAATAGCCTTAATGAAAGACCAAGTTCAATCGCTACAGAGCAAAGGCATTAAAGCTATGGCTATTACAAGTGGTATAGCATATACCGAACTCGACACCCTGCTGGATAATTGCATCTATGGTAATTACAAGTTCTTATATCTATCACCTGAACGCTTGCAACAGGAGTTGGTGCAAGACCGCATTAGGCAAATGAACGTGAATCTCATAGCAGTAGACGAGGCACATTGCATCTCACAATGGGGAAACGACTTTAGACCTGCCTATAAAAATATTACCCTTTTAAGAGAGTTACAACCGCGTGTTAACTGTATAGCCTTAACGGCCTCTGCAACCCCAACCGTATTACAGGACATAATTCAGGAACTCGATGGTATCGATGTTAAAGTCTTTAAGCAGTCTTTTGAACGTAAGAATTTAGCGTACATGACCTTCGAAACCGAAGACAAGCATTATAAGCTCGAACAAATTTTAAAAAAGCAGGATGCTTCAGCTATAGTTTATGTTAGAAACAGAAAAGCTACAGTAGACTTGTCCCGATTTTTAGAGGGTAAAGGCTTTAGCGCTACCTTTTTTCATGGTGGTTTGTCCAATAAAGAAAAGGAAGAAAAGCTAAACCTATGGATGCACAATAACAAAGACATTATGGTAGCCACCAATGCCTTTGGTATGGGTATAGACAAACCCGATGTAAAAACCGTAATTCATTTTAATTTACCCGAAAGCCTGGAAAGCTATTTTCAGGAAGCCGGCCGTGCTGGGCGCGATGGCAACAAAGCCTTTGCCGTACTCTTAAAAAATGCTAGCGATAAAACCCTACTAAAGAATCAGTTTTTAAACGTGCTTCCCGATGTGGCTTTTATTAAAACAGTCTATCGAAAACTGTGCAACTATTTTCAAATCTCATACGGTGAAGGAGCCAACACCAATCATGATTTTAATTTCAACGCATTTTGCAACACCTATAAGTTCAATACGCTATTGGCCTATAACGCGCTTCAAATACTAGATAGAACTAGCGTTATCGCTTTAACAAAACAATTCAACAAACAAACGTCTTTACAGTTCTTGGTTAGCGATTCACAGGTGTTTCAATATATCGAAAAGCATCCGGAAACCAATAGTATCATTAAAGCATTACTACGAACCTACGGTGGTATATTTGAACATCAAACCACCATCAACCTGGTTAAAATGGCTGAAAAAACCGCATCAACCGAGACGGTTATGCTTAACATCCTTAACCAACTCCATAAGGATGCCTTAATCGAGTTGCACTATGCCACAACCGATGCAAGCATCACCTTTATAGAACCACGTGAGGATGATAAAACCATCAACAGAATAGCCCAAATTATCAAACAACAAAATCAATTAAAGCACAGCCAAATAGAATCGGTTTTACAATACATTGAAAACGATACGGTATGCAAAAGCAAACAACTGCTCACCTATTTTGGTGAGACCCACACCAAGGATTGCGGAATATGCTCGGTGTGCATTCAAAGGAAACCCTCAAATTCCAAACCCGATTCAAAAACTATTAAAAACGCCATTATTAGGACATTGGAGGAAGGCGATTGCTCGTCACGAGAATTAACTGAACAGTTACCCTATGCCATTGAAGATATTTCAGAAACCCTAAAAGTACTGTTAGAGTATAACATCATAACCATAACGCATACCAATACCTATAAATTAGCACATATTTAAAATACATTATGAAACACGATTTACGCATTGTATTTATGGGAACGCCAGATTTTGCAGTTTCCACCTTAAAAACTCTAGTCAACAACAACTATAATATTGTAGGAGTTATTACCGCACCCGATAAACCTGCAGGTCGTGGTCGTAAACTACAGGAATCAGCAGTTAAGGCCTATGCCCTAGAAAATAAGCTTAACATCCTGCAACCTACCAATCTTAAAAGCAAGTCGTTTTTAGAGGAACTAAAAACTTTAAAGGCCAATTTGCAAATTGTGGTCGCCTTTAGAATGTTGCCCAAAGTAGTTTGGCAAATGCCCGAATTGGGTACGTTTAACCTACATGCTTCCCTACTTCCCGACTATCGTGGCGCCGCACCTATTAATTGGGCCATTATTAACGGTGAAACAGTTTCGGGTGTATCCACTTTCTTTATAGATGAAAAAATTGATACAGGCGATATGATTCTACAGGAAGAAGTTGACATCGCCAAAACCGATACGGCTGGCGACTTACACGATAAACTTATGCATATAGGGAGTGAGTTGGTTTTAAAAACCGTAAAACAAATTGAAAAGGGCAAGGTTACCACAACTCCCCAAAAAGATTTGGATACCGTAAAGGAAGCACCTAAACTCAACAGGGACAATTGCAAGATAGACTGGAATGCTTCGCCGGAAGATATTTACAATACCATACGTGGCTTAAGTCCCTATCCTGCGGCTTGGAGTACCTTAATAAATGGAGACGATACTCTAGAAGTTAAAATATATAAAGCGTCCGTTAAAAAAGAAGACCATAATTTAAGTGTTGGCACATTGGTTTCCACAAAAAAAACACTAGCGGTCGCAGTAACAAATGGTTACATCATAATTGAAGAACTTAAGTTACCCGGAAAACGAAAAATGGATAGCCAGGCACTACTAAATGGATATCAATTTTTACCCGAAGCCAAAATGCTCTAATCCCTTACTGTTATTGATATTTCAAAAATATCGACGAAATGCATAGGCTTTATTAACAAATCTGTTAAGTTATTAACAAATAGTCGCATTTCCCTTGCTATTACTTGCATGAGTGGATAATCCGTATAAATTTGTAGACGATTTAACATAAATGTTTAATCAACAATCTATTAATTATTTAAAATTAAACTTATGAACAAAACAGATTTAATCGAAGGAATGGCAGAAAATGCTGGAATTTCAAAAGCGGCTGCTAAAAAAGCATTAGATTCTTTATTAATTGACATCGAAGGTGCTTTACAAAAAGGAAACAGAGTATCTTTAGTAGGTTTCGGTTCTTGGTCAGTTTCTAGAAGAGCGGCAAGAGACGGTAGAAATCCTCAAACTGGAGCGACTATCAAAATAAAAGCTAAAAACGTAGTAAAGTTTAAAGCAGGTTCAGATTTATCTAGCGCTGTAAACTAATAACCTTAATAAATTATATTGTAATATGAACAAATCAGATTTAATCGACGGAATGGCAGAAAACGCTGGAATTACTAAAGCGGCTGCTAAAAAAGCATTAGACTCTTTCTTAATTGATATTGAAGGCGCTTTACAAAAAGGAAAACGCGTATCTCTAGTAGGTTTCGGATCTTGGTCAGTTTCTAGAAGAGCGGCAAGAGACGGTAGAAACCCGCAAACGGGAAAGACCATCAAAATTAAAGCTAAAAATGTAGTTAAGTTTAAAGCAGGTTCAGATTTATCGAAGGCCATTAACTAAATTTTTAAGTTTAATACAAATTTAAAAGGTCTTCAGGTTTGAAGGCCTTTTTTATTTATGCAAAAGGGGTTTGATATTACACAAAAATTTGTTAGCTTTAATAAGCTAATCTTTGAAACATATGATTACAACGCAACCAAAAAAAGGCAATCTGCTAATTGCCGAACCCGCAATAATAGGCGACATTTCGTTTAACCGATCTATTATCCTCTTGGCAGACCACAATAGCGAAGGCTCTATTGGGTTTATTTTAAATAAACCGCTAGAGTACACCATAAGCGATTTAATTCCAGAAATAGATGCCAATTTCAAAGTCTACAACGGTGGCCCTGTAGAGCAGGACAACCTCTACTTTATCCATAAGGTACCCGACTTAATACCCAATAGCATAGAAATCTCATTTGGTATTTATTGGGGTGGCGACTTCAATAAAGTGGCAGAACTTATTGCCAACAATCAGCTAAACGAAAAGCATATCAGGTTTTTCTTGGGGTACTCGGGTTGGGATGCCGAACAACTACAGGAAGAATTAAAATCCAACTCTTGGGTGGTAACCGAAAACATCTATAAAAAAGAGATTATTGAAAAGGACTACGAATCGTTTTGGAAAGAAAAAATGCTGGAGTTTGGTGGCGAGTACACCATTTGGTCCAATGCTCCAGAAGATCCCAGCTTTAACTAGTCAGTCTAATCTTTGCATTCAGTTTCCCCAGTAAATCTTTAGCCACAGTAAAACCGTATGTTTTTTTACGATATTGTGTAACAGGCTGTATACCCCTAATCACATTGGTTATAAACAACTCGTCAGCCTTTTGCAGTTCAAATGGCGAAATAGCGGCTTCCTCCAATTGGTAATCGGGTAGCTTTTGTATCACATCTATAAGCTGCTTACGCATCACGCCTTTTAAGCAACCCTGTTCCAGAGGTGTTGTTTTTATAACCTGCCCCTTAACCATAAACACGTTCCCGTTTAGGGCTTCAATAACCTGCTTATCGGTATTGAGTAACAAACAATTTTGTAAATCGTTTTCCTGGGCGTAAATACTGCCCAAAACGTGTATCAACTTGTTGTTGCTCTTAATGGTAGACAACAATCCCGGTGCCACAAAATAATCCTTAAACAAATCCACCACATAAGGCGCCTCGTCCAACAAATAGAAATCAGAATCCAATGCCTGTGCGGTAATGATGTAACCTACATCGTGGCCTTGTGGTAAATACAAGCCTTCGGCATCCCGATACACGGTAAGTTTTATACGGGCTGTTTGGGTACGCAGACTATTGGCCTCTAGAACTTTTAGTATTTCAGCCTCCAAAAACTCCATAGTAAATGTCATGGGTATATCCATACGCATAATCCGCATAGAAGCCATAAGCCTAAAGTAATGGTCCTCCCAAAACAAAATCCTGCCGTGCGAGGCCTTTAGAGTTTCAAAAAGGGCATCGCCATAGGCAAAGCCACGGTTATTAGGGGTTAAAATACGGGTGTTATCAGTAAGGGTGCCGTTAAAATTAATCATAAAAAAAGTCCCAAATAATTTTGGGACAAAGATAGACTTTATATTGTATTGACTATTAGGTTGAACCCAATACTTGCTTTAAATCGGACATTTGGTTCTCCCACAACATTTTGGCCTCTTCCATTTCATCTTCCTCGGCAAAGTCGACCACAATTATTGAAACGTCTTTGGTAATCTCATCAACCTGAATACGAATTTCAAAATAATACGGCTCGTCCTCATCGGCCAGCCATTTGAACTTAATACGCTCGCCACTTTTTTTGCTTACCAGTTTGGCCTGCTCTTCAGAGCCGTCCCAAATAAACTTAAACAGTTCGCCACGGGAGTTCACGTTTTCGGCAAACCATTCTGATAATCCGGAAGGTGTTGAGATATATTGATATAATAATTGAGGTGAAGCATGAATAGGAAACTCCATTTCAAATTTTATTTTGTCATCCATAGTAACTTGTATTTGTGCGCTCAATATATACATTAATTAATAAGTTTTAAAACTATTTTTTATAAATATTTTCTGTGTTTTTTTATTTGTATGCAATAAATTTGTTGTTATATTTGCAGCCTTAAAAACGGTAAGCGTCGTGAATAAGAGATTCCTGTCTCCACAGGAAATATGGCGAGGTAGCTCAGTTGGTTAGAGCGTCGGATTCATAACCCGGAGGTCTCGAGTTCAAATCTCGATCTCGCTACAGCAGTAAAAGCCCAGTAGATTCTACTGGGTTTTTTTATACCCTGAAGTGTAAAGCTTGCTTTAAATAGACCAACGTCACTTCGAGTGTTCCGACCTTTAGCGTCGGAATATATCGAGAAGCCATATCCGCTACCAAAAGTAGACTCCCAACCCAGTAAAGGACAACAAAACATTCCCTGCGTAGCAGGAACACAACGACCTTCTAATTCTAGCCGTTAAAAATCGCTCAAAAGAATCCGTTAAAAAGCTTCTGCTTGTTCGAATTCAGATCCAGCTGAAAAGGTCAGAAGGTTTAGGAGGCGTTGGGCTATTTAGGCAAGAATTAGTAAGTCTAGCATTTTTTGTTTCTTTTTTGGGCAATGCAAAAAAGAAAGAAAGAAAGAAAGAAAGAAAGAAAACAGTGATATTATAACTCTTAGTCATTTAAAGCTTCACAAACGTAGATTCACCGACAGGTAAATCTTAAAAGAGATCTGTCATTCAGAGTGAGCAAAGCGAAACGAAGAATCTCTTAACATTAAACACATTACCACATCACTTGACCCTTCAGTCGTAACTCTCTCGTAATAACTAGACTATTTTAATATAACAACTAAATCAGGAGTTTTACCATTTTAGTTGTTATATTAAAAAAGGCTAGAAAAAGAAATGGAAAATTTGTTAAATTAGAACATGCAACCATAACCTTAACGATTTGAACAAAACGGCCCACCAAATATATGTTGGTACTTTAGTTTCTATTGTGGTATTTACCACTATCTATTTAGCCTACAACGGTTATTCGTATTATTCCACTGCTTTAGAAGAGCGTTTTTACCACCCTAAACATAATTGGTTTAAGCCCAGTGGACTTTTTGGTCAAGGGCTTGGTGTGTTTGGCACCTTAATGATGCTTATTGGGGTTTCGGTATATATCCTACATAAGCGGTATAACATTTTAGGCCGACATGTACGGTTAAAGTATTTGTTGGAATTCCATATCTTTTTATGCACCTTGGGGCCCATCTTAATACTATTCCATACAGCTTTTAAGTTTGGCGGTATTGTATCCATAGCCTTTTGGAGTATGGTGGCTGTGGTTGCCAGTGGTGTGATTGGGCGGTTTATCTACATACAGATTCCACGTACCATTGAAGGGCGCGCCCTAAGCTTGAGTGAAGTACAGAACATGAAAACCGATATTGCCCACGTGTTACGGGAAGACTATCAGGTTGACGAGGCTGATATTAATTTGTTTGTAAATTATACTACCGACAAAACTATAAAGCGCTCCATTATCAAACAGGTTATTAAAAACAACAACCTGTCTAAAACCGATAGCAAAACCCTGTTGAAGATGCTACAAGGCGAACGGTCCTTATCTAAAAAGATTACCCGCCTAGAGACCATGAAGCAATACTTTAAATACTGGCATGTGGCGCACATGCCCTTTGCATTGATTATGTTGGTAATTGTCATCATCCATATTGTGGTGGCCTTTACCTTTGGATATAAATGGATTTTCTGATGGATGATTTACTTTTAGAACAATTGCTTATCTATGGGGCTGTTTTTATAATCTGCGCCCTAATTATTGGTGGCTACCTATTTAAAAAAAGCAAATCATCAAAGGTGGTGGCACAAAAGGTTTCCAAGGCCAAGGAAGAAGGTCTGTTTGAACCAGTGTCGCTACACCCCTATATCAATCCGGATATTTGTATTGGCAGTGGTGCCTGTGTACGTGCTTGCCCTGAAAAGGATATTTTGGGTATTGTAAACGATAAAGCCACTGTTATTAATGCCTCTAATTGTGTGGGGCATGGAGCCTGTTTTCACGCTTGTCCAGTAGAAGCCATTTCGTTACGAATCGGTACCGAAACCCGTGGTGTAGACCTACCCCACGTTAATCAAAACTTTGAAACCAATATGCCTGGGATATTTATCGCTGGAGAATTGGGCGGCATGGGCCTCATAAAAAACAGTGTGGAACAAGGCCAGCAGGCTATGGACAGTATTGCCAAAAGTAAAAGCAAAGCCACTAAAACCGAATATGATGTGGCCATTGTAGGTGCCGGTCCAGCTGGAATTTCGGCTTCCCTGGCTGCCAAAAAACATGGTTTAAAAGCGATAACCCTAGAGCAGGATTCTCTAGGTGGCACCGTTTATACGTTCCCGAGAGCCAAGGTTGTGATGACTTCGCCTATGGAACTCCCTTTGCATGGTAAGGTAAAGTTGTTCAACACCTCCAAAGATGAACTGTTAACTATTTGGAATGAGGTTATTGACAAACACGATTTGGATATTGTAGAGCAGACCAAGGTTGAGGATATTGTACCACAACCCGATCAAAGTTTTAAGATAATTACTAACCAGAATACAGAATATGTTGCCAAGAATGTCCTGTTAGCTATTGGCAGACGTGGTACGCCCCGAAAACTGGATGTGCCTGGTGAAGTTTCGGAAAAGGTGGCTTACCGCCTATTGGACTCCGAAACCATTGAAAACAAACAGGTATTGGTTGTTGGTGGTGGTGACTCCGCTATTGAATCTGCCCTATTGCTTAAAGACCGTAACAACGTGACACTCTCCTACCGTAAGGATAAATTTTCACGGTTGAAGCCTGCTAACAAGGATAACGTATTACAAGCGAAACGGGAGGGTTCCCTATCTATAATTTATGAGTCTAATGTGGTGGAAATCAATAAAAATAATGTCCTTTTAAAATTAAGCGATGGCTCTACAACTGCATTGGAAAACGACCTGGTCTATATTTTTGCCGGTGGCGAATTACCCACCAAGTTCTTGGAACGTGCCGGTATTGAAATTACCAAACGCTTTGGTTATATTGTAAAAAAGTATAAATAACTGATTTTGAGCAAACCGTTTTTGACATATAGCTTTATTCTAGGTTTCCTTTTAATAGGATTCTACTCTATGGCTCAAATATCACCTGGTGACCTGACCACGGCACATGCCAAGTTGGAAGGTATGGGGAATTGTACCCAATGTCACGAATTGGGTGATAAGGTAACCAATGCCAAATGCTTGGATTGCCATGATGAGATTAGCAACCTGATGACCCAAAATCGTGGGTTCCATGCCAGTAGAGATGTTAAAACACAATCCTGTACCAAATGCCATAGTGAGCACCATGGCCGTAACTTTGATATGGTACGGTTTGACTCCAACTCGTTTGACCATAATAAAACGAGCTATACCCTAGAGGGTGCCCATAAAGCCGTGGACTGTAAACAATGCCATCAAGCTTCCAACATAGCTAATGCCGACATTAGAAAACGATCTGATACGTATTTGGGGCTGCAAACCGATTGTTTGTCCTGCCATGATGACTTTCATCAGGGCAGTATGCCCAACGACTGTTTAAAATGTCATAGCATGGAGGCTTTTTCACCAGTTGCCAATTTTGATCATAACGACACGGCCTTCCCACTTAATGGTAGTCATGCTACAGTAGATTGTAAGGAATGTCACAAAATAACCATCAAGGATGGCAAGCAATTTCAACAATTTAAAGGCTTGGCATTTAATGATTGTAAAGCCTGCCACAGTGATCCGCATCAAGGAAACTTACCCGGAGCCTGTGCCCAATGCCATACCGAGAGTTCGTTTAGTGCGTTTAACGGTACTGGGCGTTTTAACCATACGGTTACGGAATTTACTTTAAATGGTCAGCATAAAAGCATCAACTGTTTTGAATGCCATGCTAAGACCAGCAGTCCCACAACTGTATTCCAAGATAAAGCCGCTGTAGCCGAAAGCAATTGTGTGGCCTGTCATCAAGATCCGCATGAGAACAAATACGATCAGGATTGTGCCAAGTGCCACCAAGAACAAAGTTTTATTGCTTTAAAGTCCATGGACTTTTTTGATCATAGTGTCACCGATTTCCCATTAGAAGGTCAGCACCAAACGGTTGATTGTAGAGCCTGCCATGAAAAGCGGTTCTCCACACCTATTGATTTTACAGCCTGTAAGAATTGCCATGAAGATTATCACAATGGGCAATTTGCTGAAGGCGGTACCTCACCCGACTGCGATGCCTGCCACTCGTTAGAGGAACCCTTTACGTTTACTTCCTTTTCTATTGACAAACATCAAGACACGGCCTTTCCGTTAGAAGGTGCCCATGCTGCTACACCCTGTTTTGCTTGCCATGTTGACGAGGCTTCCAAGCGTTGGGAATTTCGGGATATTGGTACAACGTGTATAGATTGCCATGATAACATTCATAACGATGCCATTCCTAAAAACTATTACCCAGAGAATACCTGTGCGTCCTGTCATGGTCCTGAAACTTGGGATGCCGTTAATTTTGACCATAACCAAACCAATTGGCCACTAACCGGAAAGCATGTAGAAACCGCCTGTAGCCAGTGTCACTTCGAAATTTCTGAAAATGAGGTGGTTATTTCACAGAATTTTACTAATTTAAACACAGATTGCGCATCGTGCCACGAAAATATTCATGATAATAGTTTTGCTGTTAATGGGGTAACCGAATGTTCCCGATGCCATGTAACCAGTAGTTGGTTGCCTGAAAAGTTCAACCATAATGAGACACGATTTCCTTTAACCGGAAAGCATGAAGCGTTGGACTGCAAGGCCTGCCATAAGACACAAATTAAAAATGGAGAACAAACCATTATCTATAAGTTAAACACATTGGAATGTATAGACTGCCATTCATAATTGTATTAATTTGCCTCTCTTGCACCTCCTTATGGGCACAATCGCCACATGGTAATGGCCTGAAGATTGACTGTTCGCAGTGTCACAATCCTGATGGTTGGACCGTGAATTATCAATCTACCACCTTTGACCACAGCACTACCAATTTCACATTGGAAGGCGCCCATAAAAACACCGATTGTAAGTCTTGCCATAGCACATTGGTTTTTGATAACACCCCTAACGATTGTTTATCTTGCCACACGGATGTTCATGAGCAATCTGTAGGTAATGATTGTGTGCGTTGTCACACCTCCCAAAACTGGCTGGTGTTTAATGTTCCTGAAATTCATGAATCTAATGGTTTCCCATTGATAGGTGCTCATTTCAGTGTGAATTGTATTGAATGTCACCAAGGTGAATCGGGTTTGATATTCACACCAAGAGGCAATGAATGTATTGAATGTCACCAAACCGATTATATCGCTACCACCAGCCCTAACCATACCGCTTCTGGCTTTTCAACTGACTGCACCGAATGCCACTCGCCTACGGGAACCGGATGGAGTTCGGATGGCTTTATACATGATTTTTTTCCACTAACTGGAGGGCACCATATTCAAGATTGTAGCCGATGCCATGATGTGACTAATTTTTCAGATATTTCGCCTGATTGTGTGTTTTGCCATGAAGATGATTATGTAGCCACAACCAATCCGAATCATACCAGTGCAGGCTTTTCCAATGATTGTGCCCAGTGCCATAGTACAGGACCCGGATGGACACCTGCAACAGTTAACCATGATTTTTTTCCACTAACAAGCGGTCATAATATTAACGATTGTATGGCCTGCCATACCGATGGTAATTTTTCTGATACCCCAACCGAATGTGTGGCTTGTCATTTAGACGATTATAATACCTCTACAAATCCCAACCATCAAGCTGCTAATTTCCCAACTGATTGTGCCTCATGCCATACTACTAACCCAGGTTGGACCCCTGCAACATTTGATCATGACGGACAATACTTCCCTATTTACAGTGGCAGGCATGATAACGAATGGAGCTCTTGTACAGATTGCCATACCAACCCCAACGACTATTCGGTGTACACCTGTATCACCTGTCATACTCAAGGAAACACCGCTGATCAGCATGAAGACGTGAATGATTATGTCTATCAAAGTAGTGCCTGTTTACAATGCCATCCTGATGGCTCCGATTAATACACGATATGAAACGATTCCTTTTAGGTATACATATGGTCTTACTGAGTTCGGCACCACTGTTTTGCCAAGAACAGCAAGCTAATACCATTCAAGGAACGGTTTCCTTTGTAACCTCATCAAACATCTACGTAAAGTTCTCTTCAACTGATGCTATAGCGGTTGATGATGTACTGCAAGTTAACGAAACCGACTGTTTAAAGGTGACCGTAAAATCGTCCTCATCGGTTGTTTGTGTTCCTATTAATGATTGTGAACTGCAAACAGGCGACACCGTGGTGTACGCCTTGCCTGCAGTTGCTCCCGTTGCGGAAGTAATAGAAGATAATGTAGATGAAAGTATACCTGCTGAAGTTGCCGTAACGGAAACATTGGCGCCCAAAAAAGAATCCCTATACAAAGAATACATAACCGGAAGGGTTAGCCTTGCTAGTTATAATTTGTTTTCTGATGTTAGGGATGATAACCAACGTATTTTGGGTCGGGTTTCCATGAATGCCAACCATATTGGTGATGGGAAGTTTTCGGTTGAAGCGTTTTTATCTTATCAAAACCTGATTACCGTTGCTGATAACTACTCTGGTCGGACAGATATTTTCAACATATACAATTTGAATGTAACATACGATGTGACACCTACCCTTTGGGCAGCCATAGGACGTAAAATTAATCCGAAAGCCTCGGTGTTTGGAGCTAATGACGGTTTACAGCTAGAGAAGTATTTTGGTAAATTGTATGTGGGCGGTATTGTTGGGTTTAGACCCGACGTATTTGATTATGGTTTTAATTCAGACCTGTTTCAATACGGTGGTTATGTGGGTGTAGAAACTACCAATAGTGATTTTAGAAGTACCACCACCGTTGGTGCTATGGAGCAAACTAACCAAGGTGCGACCGACAGGCGTTATCTTTTCTTTCAACATTCTAGTACCATAGCCAAGGATCTGGGCTTGTTTGTATCGTCTGAATTGGATTTATTCAATCCTGATGGTGGCGCCCGCTTAACTAATCTGTATACGTCCTTACGCTATCGTTTTAGTCGTTATGCCAACATCATGGTATCCTATGATTCTAGAAAACGTATTATTTATTATGAAACCTTTCAATCGCAAATAGACCAAATACTGGATGATGATTTGGCCAGACAAGGTTTTAGAGCACGATTGAACTTGAAGCCCATTAAATATATTTGGTTAGGTGGCAGCTATAGCAAACGTTTTGCCAGTGACCAACAAAACAAATCGGATAACTATTTTGGGTATCTAACCTTTGCTAATATTCCCAAAGTGGGTGGTCGTTTAAACGGTTCGTATAATTTGAACCAAAACAATTACCTAACCAGTAATATTATAGCCGTAAGGTATTCCCGATCCTTGTTTAAGGACTTGCTTTATGCAGAGTTCTATTACCGAAATGCTAAATATGATTATGACAACCAACGCACACCTTATAAGCAGGATTATTATGGTACCAATTTAAACTTTAATTTTGCTAGGACTTGGCAGTTTGCCTTATCAGGCGAATACTCCCAATTTGAAGAAGAAAACAATATACGCGTCTATGCCCAATTAACGAAACGGTTTAGGAGCAAAAAGAATAACTAAATGATGATACAAAAATTCTTAACCTTACTTTTTATTTTTTCAATCCTATTAAACAATTCCTGTAAACAGGGACCCAAAGTTATTACAGCTACCGAAGATTCTAAAGAGCAGCCTTCCAGCGGTATTTTTGACACTACAAAAAACAACAATACTGGTAATACACAGGAAAACTCTTCTGCCAATACAGGCTTTATGGATAACCTACACGCTGTTGTGGTGAACAAAACACTTCCGGCCGACAAATATATATATGTAAACGTAACTGAAAACGGTCGCACGTTTTGGATAGCTACCCGACATCAAGACGTTACCGTTGGAGAGACCTACTTTTATAAGGATGCTTTGTTAAAAACCAATTTTGAAAGCAAGGAATACCAAAAAATGTTTGACACCATTTATCTGGTTTCTAATATTGTACCCAAAGTTCATGGAGGGAATAGCGCTATGCATACTACCGATAACTTCAAAACAGAAACAGATCATAACCATACGCTTTCATCTACTACTTCTGAAAATGCGCCAGTAGTTTCTAAAAAGGGAAGTGTAACCATTGCCGATGTGGTCAATAATGCTGAAGGGTATGAAAACCAAGTTGTTCAAATTAGTGGGAAGATTGTAAAAGTTAATCCCAATATTATGGATCGGAATTGGTATCATTTACAAGACGGCACCAAAGATGATTATGATTTTGTTGTAACCTCAAATACCTATATTCCCGAAGGCCATACGGTAACGGTTAAAGCTGTAGTGCATCGTAATGTAGATTTTGGCGCAGGTTATAAGTATGACCTTATTTTAGAAAACGGCGAACTAATAAAACATTGAATTAATTGATGCTAAACTTTCGCTTTCTAAAAAACGCTAAAATACTGATAACTATGATACATGCTACTGCTACATACACCCATGTTGGTATGGGAACCGGATCGCCAGTGGCATAAGAGTGTAATCCTGATAAATAATAATTCACACCATAATAGGTCATTAATACCGAAGCCAAGCCAAAAATTGTAGCCAAATTATAGGCAAACAAGCCACGTAGCTTGGGTATTAAGCGCATATGTAGAATAAAGGCATAAACCAAAATGGTTACCAATGCCCATGTTTCCTTGGCATCCCAACCCCAATAGCGGCCCCAAGACTCATTGGCCCAAACACCACCCAAATAGGTACCGATACTAACCATGACCAAACCTCCCATAAGTGTTAACTCACTGATATAACTCATTTCCTGAATCATGCCTTTTAGTCTAGGCTTGTTTGTTTCAGTTAAGCAAATCATAAGCACCAAATTAATTAAACCTATAATGGCACCTAGCATCAAAAACCCATAACTGCCTGCTTCCATAGACACATGAATAGTAAGCCAGTAGGATTTTAGTACGGGTACCAATGGTGTAATTTCGGGATCGAGAAAACTTAAGGTAGATACAAACAGAACGGTTCCCGCTAAAACCATAGTTGCGGCCAAGCCGCCGAATGATTTTCTAGTAAATATCAACCCTGCCAATGTAGACGTCCAAGCGATATAAATCATGGATTCATAACCATTACTCCAAGGTGCCCTGCCTGAAACATACCAGCGAATACCCAATCCCACTGTATGCAAGGCAAAACCCAATACAATTAATCCGAAAAGGATGTAGTACACTTTTTTAAGATGCCAGGAAGGCTTAAATACAGAAATAAAGAGCATAACTAATAACACGAGTGCCAATAGCATATAGAAGCCAGCCAACCGTGTAAATACGTTCATGTTGTTTAACATAATCTCCAACTTGACTTTTAGCGGTGTTGGTATAATACTTGAAGCTTCACGAACCTGAAACTCCTTCAACTCTTGCAAGAGATGGCCAGCATGTTTAAAATCGCCCGTTTTGGTTGCTTCTAGAAGCGTATTGCCGTAACTATTAAAAAAGTTTTGGGCTACTGTGGGATGATTGTGATCATGGTTATGCCCTGTGTAACCATCCCATTGGTGGTTAGGGTCGTTGGGCCTTGGTACGATTTTAAAAATACTGCCTGAAAAAACCATATTAACAATGTTCAAGCGTTCATCTACTTTCATGAGATCCTTGGCATGGACATCCCGATCTATAGGGTCTAAACCATATACGCGCCTTACCTCCAATTGTAGCTTGTATTTACCGTCGGTTCCAAAAAAATCTTTGTAGGAAGCAAAGTTTGAATCGACTCCCAACATACCCTTTATTTTGTCGCTTTTCCCCAAATAAATGAGAGGCTCATCATACCACTGTTGTTTGTTGATGAACATACTCAATACCACTTGGTCAGCTGTGAAATCGTTCCAACTTTCTGTTCTGGACACTTTACGCATAATCTCGCGAGACAAGGTATGCATGGGTTTCATACGTCCTTTAAAATCTTGTACAACAACCGTGCTGAAACTTTCCGCATGGTCTTTGGACACCACCTGCTTTTGTGCAAATGTTTGGGAACCAAACAGCATTAAGGCTATTATCAGCAATTGGAATGTGCCACTCTTTGCCCGTAAGTTTTTTATTTTTTGAAGCACACTATAAAACCGCGTATTCTTACTGAAAAAAGTCAACAACATACCAATGGTCAATAGCGCATAACCAATGTAGGATATAATGGTTCCCCACCAATCGTGATTCACACTTAAATAGGTGCCTTTCTCATCCTTGTCAAACGAGGATTGAAAAAACCGAAAGCCACCATAATCCAGAATGTTGTTCATATAGATTCTATAATCCATATTGACGCCTTTGTTCATATCTATTACCGTTACCTCACTAGCATAAGAAGATGCACTGTTAGTTCCCGGGTAACGTTCCATAATAAAATCATTTAACTGCACTTGAAAGGGCACTTTAACCTCCTTGGAGCCATAGGCCATTTTAAAAGTGAGCCCATCAAAACCCAAAACAGCTGGATCACCTAGCATCCCTTTATTGCCATAAATTATAGCCTCTTTAGTCAATCCTTTGGCCGTGATATTGAGAACCAGAGCTACCGTACTTTCATTTTTAACTTTTGGATCACCTGATTGCAATTCGGTTTTGGCATTCGTATAGAATTCAGGAAATACAGTATTGTTAGTACCATCAGAATACAAAGCCCTTAACTTTAAGGTCGACATATTATTAGCTGGTATAGTATCTTTTTGCTGGGTGGCCATAACCGTTTCAAAAAGGGCTCTATCTGTATTGAATGTAAGCTCCCCATTTTGATATTGAATATTGAAGGCCCCAGAAATGTATGGGTCTGAAAAATTATAAACACGTCCACCCAAGCGTTTGGTTTCTCCTTGGGAGAGGTAATATTCCTCCCTGCCATTCATACCTGCAATAACAATTTTTAAGGTCGGTTTTCCATCTTCCAAATCGGTTACGACAGTAAACTCCGGATTGGGAATAAACTCTTGGAGCGCAACATGAATTGCTTGGCTATCTATCAAATAATCTTCAGAAAAATGATTGTTTCCTAAAGACGCAAATAAAACGGGTTCATCAAAGACATAGGTCTTGCCGTTCTTCTCTACATGAAATTTCAAATAGGTTTCTGCTGACAAAAAATAATTGCTAGTACCTTGCTCCCGAATATGCATAACCCCTTCGTACCCAAAATACCTGGTAACACCTGCCCCAATAATGATTACAATAATGGCTATATGAAACGTTAATACAGCCCATTTTTTTTGCTGTACCATACGGAACTTAAATATGTTTACCAAGATTGTCCCTCCAAACAAAAGCAAGAGCGACTCAAACCACCAAGCCTTAAATATTAATTTTTGAGCGGAACTGGTACCAAAATCATTCTCAATAAAAGTGGCTATACCAATAGACGCAGCAAACACTAAAAAATATATGCCAGCTGCGCGGGTAGAAAATAAATAGGAAATATATTTCTTAACTAGCTGTTTCAATACTTATTTTTTTATCTGTGTTTAATTCTAGGTAATATACTATTTTTTATAAATTATATCCCAAGGCAGCAAATAAAAAACCTGCAATGTACTATGATAAAAACAAAAGCCTTGCAAGCATTTACAAGGCTTTATTAAAGTAAAAGTGTTTTATAAACACGCTATTAATCTATTCCATAAATCATTCTACTTTTGAAAGGTTAACCCCGTGTTTTAATAGTACCAACCCCATAGCCAACAACCAAACCACCTTAACATGAAATACAGGTTTGTAAATTTCAAAATTATCGGGTATCAATAAAATAATAAGCATGGCTGCCAACCCCAATACCAGTGTAAACCAACCTAGCCAAGAACTAACTATTTTCCAGCGTAGAAACGCAAAGCCTAAAAGCACCAAACCAACTCCAGAAAATATACGCCCAAACCTAATAAAACAGGTTACATACTGGTTGGTGTACAAGATACCATCCATAAAAGCCTGAATATCTTCTGGCGACTTATCCATGGTTTTACCTACACCCCAAGCTCCAAAATTATAAAAGTACGCTGCTGCAATAGCTAGGGTAAACGTTCCTATTATTACCATTCCTGCACCAGGTAGTATAAGCACCCTATAGGGTTTTCTTGCGGTAACGGAAACTAATGCAAATAAGGCTACACCCATAGTTACCCAACCAAAAATATGTATACGATACATCCAAATCCAATACCACACATTTTTGCCAATGGCATCAAAGTCTGTTGCCACGATGTATTCACCCAAATGGTGAGGTAATAACATCCATCCGCCCCATAACAACACTGCTGCAACAATAAATGACCAACCCGTTACACGGGTTTCAAAATCTTTTTTTAAAACATTCATAATAGTTTATACTTTAGTAGAAAAGCAAGTTATGTTTATATGCTGCCTTATTATGTAACAAAAGTTACACAGACAAAACTTAATATATTGTAACTTGTTCAATTGAAAGTATATGTAATTTATTCCTGTTATTTTGAAAAGAAGGGATTTCGTTAAAAAATCTACCTTAAGTTCGTTTGCTGCCCTAATAGGTGCCGAACTTGTTTTTGGTTCTAAAATGCTTGAAGGTTATAAGCCCCTTGCATTACAGGATACCGACCCATACAAATTATTTAAGAAAAACCCCAATATGGTGGTCTTAAACGACAAGCCATGGAATATTGAGGCCAAAGCGCATCTGTTAGATGATGCCATCACACCCAATTCCAGTATGTTTATTAGAAATAATGGCCTATTACCCGATAATTTAGATGCCGAAAGCTGGACGCTTACTATTGATGGCGAGTCTGTTGCCCAAGAAAAAACATATACTTTACAAGATTTGAAATCGAAGTTTAAACACTATACCTACCAATTGGTTATTGAGTGTGGCGGTAATGGTCGTGCAGAGTTTGATCCACCTGCCAAAGGCAACCAATGGACAGTAGGTGCAGTACATTGTGCGTCGTGGACTGGGGTTAGGTTACGCGATGTACTGAAAGATGCTGGAATTAAAAACAATGCCGTTTATATTGGCTATCATGCTGTAGATAAACATTTAAGCCTAGACCCCAATAAAGAACCCATTTCGCGAGGTTGCCCTATGCATAAAGCCCTACAAAACGAAACGCTTTTGGCTTTTAAAATGAATGGTGAAGCTATTCCTATGGTACACGGCTATCCGTTACGCTTGGTTGCCGGTGGTTGGCCAGCTTCGGTTTCCGGAAAGTGGATTAATAGAATTAGTATTCGAAATCAGGTACACGATGGCCCTAAAATGACCGGTTCTGCATACCGCGTCCCTTGTGAAAGCGTTGCTCCAGGTGAAAAAGTAAGCGATGAGGATATGTGCATTATTGAATCGATGCCTGTGAAATCGTTAATAACCTATCCAAAAAGCGGTGCCATAATCAAAACAGGAAACACCTTAAATATACGAGGTCATGCTTGGGCAGGTGAACTGGAAGTGGCTAAAATGGATTATTCCATAGACTTTGGGTCTACTTGGCATTCCTGTACAGTTGAAAAGCCTGCAAACCGTTTAGCTTGGCAGCATTTCGCTGCAGCCATTACTTTTCCGAAAAACGGTTATTATGAAGTTTGGGCAAGGGCAACCGATTCAAATGGCGTATCGCAACCTATGGTTTTACCGGGTTGGAACCCTAAAGGCTACTTAAATAATGCCTGCCATAGAATAGCTGTAAAAGTAAAGTAAATGACAAAAGACGAGGCCTTTAAAAAGTATATAAAGAAAGTTTACCACCTTATGGTTTTACTCTTTGCCTTGTTTGTTGCTACAGCTGGTGTTTTGGTGTATTACACCATAAACCCAAGTTTCTTTGAATTGAAGCCAGAGCCACGAACGGTTTACACTGAACCTATTGAGGCGGATGAGGATAGAATTGAAAATGGTATTCATGTGCGAACGGGTTTAATTGATGCCGAAGGCTTGATGCTTGTGGTGAATAATTGCACCAATTGCCATTCTGCCAAACTGGTAACGCAAAATAGAATGACCAAAGAACGGTGGAATGCTACAATACAATGGATGCAGGAGACCCAAAACCTTTGGGATTTAGGACGTAATCAAGAGGTGATTGTTAACTATTTGGTTACCAATTATCCACCCGTTTCAAAAGGAAGACGGATGGCATTAACAGATATAGATTGGTATGAATTGGAGAATTAGCAGTATGCTTTTTGCATTTATTTTGGTGAGCTGTTTAAAAAACGAGCCTCAAACTTCAGCTGATGAAAGGTCTCCTTATTTAATTGAAGCTGATGAGTTGCAGCTTGTAATAAATCAGCCCCATATTAAAATTATCGATTTTAGAAAGAGTGAGGTGTATAAAGAGGAGCATATAGCAGGAGCCCTGAATTTATGGCGAAACGATATTGAAGATGCATCGTATGATTATAAAGGCATGATGGCCAGTAAAGCGCATATTGAAAAGCTGTTTGGCAACATGGGGATTAGCCATAACGACACCCTAATAGTTTATGATGATATTGGATTATGTGATGCGTCTAGACTCTGGTGGCTACTCCAAAACTATGATTTTGTTAATGTTAAACTATTACATGGTGGTATTAGTAGTTGGAAATTACAAGGTGGTGCCGTTACAACCAAAATACCCAAAGTTGAGAAAGCCACTTTTAAGTTAGGCGAAAACCCGAGTATGGCATATTATGCAACAAAAGATGAGGTATTGCATAGCCTAACTAAAAACACATTGGTTTTAGATACCCGAACAGCAAATGAATTTACTGGGTTTGAGCAAAAAGTAGGTGCCTTTAAAGCTGGGCGTATACCAAGTAGCATACATATAGATTGGGCTAATGCCATTAACTATAATGGTGATGGGCGCTTTAAGCCTTATAAAGAATTGGAATTAGCTTATAAAACCTTAAACGTAACTAAAGATCATCCTATAATTGTGTATTGCCATAGTGGCGTGCGTTCAGCCCATACCACATTTGTATTAACACAGTTGTTAGGCTACGAAAATGTAAAAAATTATGATGGGTCGTGGACAGAATGGAGTTATTTTGACCATTTACCTTTTGAAACAGATAGTACAACAGAAATAAATTAATAGCCATGGAAAAATATTTAGATGCTTTTGTAAACGCCTTTATGGGAACCGTAGATTGGACCTGGAAGTCCATTATTTTTGAAGTCCCTTGGTACACCAATTATTTTTGGGGGCTTGTAGCAATATCACTAGTCGTTTGGCTATTGGAAATAGCTTTCCCTTGGCGCAAGGAACAGTCTATTTTTAGACGCGATTTTTGGTTGGATGCCTTTTACATGTTTTTTAACTTCTTTATTTTTTCCATTGTAATTAGTGGTTTTTATGAAATATTAGGGTTGTTTTTTGGAGACATTAATATAACCGCAAAAAGTTTAGCGCTTATAGATATGTCCAGTTGGCCACTCTGGACACAACTATTGGTATTTTTTATCATATTGGATTTTGTACAATGGTTTACACATGTGTTATTACACCGCTATCGTTTTTTATGGAAGTTTCATAAAGTGCACCATAGCGTAAAGGAAATGGGATTTGCGGCTCATTTACGCTACCATTGGATGGAAAATGTACTATACAAACCCTTAAAAACTTTTGGCGTTATGATTATTGGTGGGTTTGAACCCGAGCATGCCTATGTGGTCCATTTCATAACTATCGCCATAGGGCACCTTAACCATGCCAACATTAAAATTACCTGGGGACCTTTAAAATACCTTTTTAATAACCCTGTCATGCATTTATACCACCATGCCTACCATTTACCTGAAGGCAAGCATGGTGTTAACTATGGGATTAGCTTAAGCCTTTGGGATTATATTTTTAAAACCAATTACATTCCTGAAGATAGTGGCACCATAGAAATAGGTTTTGAAGGTGATGATGTATTCCCTCATGATTTTATTGGGCAAAATACTTATGGCTTTAAAAAGGGTCAGGATTAATAATTCAAAATCTATTTACCGCAATAAAACAAAGAGCCTCACAAATGTGAGGCTCTTTTCAATCAACCAAAAAACTATTTGCTATTAATCAATCTATTGGTTTGCTATTACACTATAAAACCTTTGACTCTTTATAACACTACAAATTTACAAGGCCTTTACCTGTTATGTTATGACACGCCATGTCCTATGACACCCGATGTCGTATCTTGCCCCTATTTACAAATAACTGTTTTAAATAAATATTTACTACATTTAAGTTGTTAACTCTAAAACTTGAAACACTTTGAAACGCTTAAAAAGAAGCCTTATCCTATGTGTTTTTGCATTAACACTAGTGTATTGTAAAACCCATAAAAATTATGACATCAAGGCCAGTGGCGTTATTCAAGAAAGCGGCATAACCAGTTACCAATATGGCACTCACACTTTGGAAGGCGATACCTTTTATGCCCTAAAAAGTGATAGCATCAATTTGAATGACTACGTGGGCAAATCGGTTACCGTTGAAGGCCAAAGCATTTCAGGCTATCCCGTTGATGGTGGCCCAGAATATCTTTTGGTACTTACAATAACAGAAGACTAAATAGAAAAAGCCTTACTGCAATGGCAAGGCTTTTATTACTAACCAAAAAACTAACACTATCAATCAAATCTTTCTTCTTCATTGATCTTTACAGTACAAAGCTAAAAATAAAGGTGCTGAAGTTTTATGACATGGCATGTCATTGATACTGTATGTGAAAGTAATTTTAAGGAATACTTAATTTTAAGCCCACACTAAAGAACAAGTTTAACATGTTCTCGTTATTCAAATAAGCGATATCAAAATTTACGGGCCCCAAAAGCGAATCGTAAGACAGGGTAGTTCCGCCAGAAAAAAGAAAACTTGTTGTACTGGTATCTATCCAATCGCCATCGGGTGAAAAGAGTTCCTTTAGATAATCATCAGCATCTCCAAAGCCTACAGATCCCAAATTTAGGTATGGTGTAGCATAAATATTGCGTAGCAACTGAATTTGAGCTGCTACACGAGCCGTTATAAATTGCGTGACTATAAGTTCGGAATCACGCAATCCATTAAACCTATGGGAATCGCGCCTGTTTTGCGATAAAAACCCACCTAAATAATATTGTGCTCCAACACCCAACTCCATAAAAGACAGCTCATCAGAATCCATATGATCCATAAAAGTCAATCCAGAATTAACACCACCTACAAGGCTAATAGATTTATTTACTGGCAACCGTTTTTCAAACTTAAGCGTAGTTTTGGTGAACCCATTGGTACTACCATTGGTATTGTACTCATAAAATTGGTCGTACTCTACATCTGCATGATTGTATACCGATCTAGAAAGCCGTGCCATTATAAAAGTCCCTCGGGTTGGAAAGAAAACACGGTCTAAACTATTATGTTGAAAATAGGCACTGACCTCTAAATTTTTATAACTATACCGTCTTAAATCGTATACATTATTGTTTATAGAAGGGTCAAGTTTAGGTTTTATTTTGGTGTATTCGTAATTAAAATCCAACCCCACATAATTATACAGTGTGTGTACGTCTCTATTAAACTGTAAATTCGATTTAAAGAAATTACGCTTAAGCTCATCGCCTTTATTACCAAATGAATAAAAACTCTGTCTGGCTTTTTCGCCAAACAGCTGGGCGCGCCACCACCAGTTTTTAGTATCGCCAATATTCTGTTGGTATTGTGCCCTAAACTTGGGGAGCTCAGCTATATCCAATCCCAATAACAATCTTGAGGAATGCCCTAAAATATTGCGCCCTGTATAGTTTACTACCAAGCCCACACCTTGATTGGTATCGTAATGCAAGGCACCACTTATTTGATTGGGTGACTTTTCGTACCCTGTTAAAATTAATATGTTTTTACCATTTACAACCCGAACCCTATAGGTTAATTGATAAAAAAGCTCGGTTCCCATAGCACGATCAATGGCTTTACGTAAGGCTTTTGAATTATAAGCTGCTTGAGGTTCAAGTGCCATTCTAGCTTTAACCAAGCTTAAATTTTCAGGACTTATGTTTTCGTATGCAATTTCCGTAAACACCATATCGTCCTTCGTATCGGGTAGTTTATGGTCGCGTTGGGGGAAAGGCACAATTTGTTGCGCTAGCTTTTCCAGTTCTGGTAAACTGTTATGGGTAGCAATTAAGCCTTGTTTGTATATATCAACACCACTATTAAAGTCTTGAGTTGAATAGGTTAAATTGGGGTAATGATTTATTAAAACATCACACAGCGCTCTGTTTTCTGGCACCCTTAAATTACTGGTTAGCATAGAGGTTTGAAATAAAATAGTCGCTATATTGTCCAGTTTCTCTATGGGTTCCAGCCCACCACCTACATCGCTACCAATAATAATATCGGCACCCATTTTCTTGGCAATATCTGTAGGGAAATTATTTAAAACACCACCATCTACCAATAAAACATCGGTATACCTAACCGGTTCAAACACACTGGGTATAGACATACTTGCCCTTATAGCCAACAATAGAGAACCCTTAGACATAATCACTTCTTTTCCATTGACCAAATCAGTGGTTACAGCACGAAATGGTATGGATAAATCATCAAAATTAGTAACATCATAAACTGGATATAAAAGAGCCGATAAAAACTCCCTCAAATTTTGATCCTTTAATAAAGCGGCCTTTATTTTAGGCCTGCCGTTAATAACATCAAAATTTACTAAATATCTCCCAAATTCGCTTTTCTCTTCAACACTCACATCGGTTAAGGAGACCTCACCTCCCAATAATTTATCCCAATCTACATTTTGGGTCAGTTGGGCGATACTATCACCAGAGTAACCCGCTGCATACAATCCGCCTATAACACTGCCCATACTCGTACCTACAATTAAATCGGGTACAATGCCTAAACTATCCAGTTTTTGCAATACGGGAATATGCGCAATACCTTTAGCACCTCCACCACTTAACACCAAGGCTACCTTTGGTTTTTTCTCTTGAGAAAACACGCTAAACGATGTCGTAAATAAGGTAAGAAAAATTACAAGAGTTAAACTTGTTTTGGCTGTAAAATATGATGTTAACATAGGTTGCATATCAATATGCTAGTAAAAATAACAATTCATTTAAACTTCTGTAATCAAATAGGAAACTTAAATCTATAATATTTAAATAACATACCAAAACACCATAAAAAAATGACAGATGGCTCCCGCTAAAACAAATACATGCCAAATAACGTGGTTATACGGAATGCGCTCTATGGCATAAAATACAATACCCAAAGTATAAAATAGTCCGCCAGCAAATAACCACAACACCCCTTTAGGACCCAAAACTTCAGATAAGTACGTAAAATCGAAGACCACCAACCAACCCATTGCTAGATACAACACTAGAGATAGAGCCTCATATTTTCCCGTAAAAAACAGTTTTAAGATAAGCCCCAATGCGGCAATGCCCCAAACAATCCAGAACAACAACCAGCCTTTACTTTGCTCCAATAGAATTAAACACACCGGAGAATAGGTTCCTGCAATTAACAGGTAAATACTTATGTGGTCTAAAACCCTAAAATAATGCTTATGCTTCTCACGCTTAATGGCATGATATAAGGTAGAAGCCGAAAATAAAACTATAATAGAAATACCATAAACTACAACACTAAACAGACTGTAAGCCGTTTTATTGGTATTAAAAACAATTAATAGAATTAGTGCTACAATCCCAAGAAATGCAGCAATACCATGGGTTCCTGCATTAAGTTGTTCCTCTAATGGAGTTTGTTGGCGCATTAGGGCTTTTTATTATCGTATATCCATTTTTGTGTAAGTTCTAAAAAGTCAAAATCTAAAGCTGATTTTTGAGGCTCTAGTGTTCCGCCAATAAAGTTGCGTTGCAAAACATCTTCAATTAAATAATCTTCCTTGTTGTTATAAGGGTCAAACTCCTCTTTAAGAGAGATATCAAACAAATTGGCCGTACTGTTAAACCAAAAAGCACGCCAACCACTTCGCAATTCTTTTATTAGCTCAAAAGCTGTTTGCCCGGTTTGTCTATGAATGAGTTTAACCAATATCTGTCCTTCGGTTCGCGTGAGTTTTTTTAACTCTTCGGAAAACTCCTCTTCAATATACTTTTGAATCATTTTCATATACTTGCGCTTTTCACTTTGCTTTTCCAAAGTCTTTAAACGCTCATTTAACGATTCTAAACGCTCTGCTGCCAGTTTAGCATAAGGATACACCTTAATGGTTTTTCTTCTAATAATTAAGTAGCGTCTTCGGTCTTCCTTACTATCAAATTTTAGTTTGTGAAGTAACGTAACCTCATCTAAATTAATAGCCGACTGCGGTATGGAGTCGCCTTCTATTATTATATAATATGTATCTGTTGAATCTTGTTCCTGCTCATTAACTTGAGCAAACAAAAAGCACGGAAACAACAGAAATATAAATGCAATTTTATTCATGTAACAATGGGCAACTAAAATTGTTCCAAAAGTGATTGTAAAATTAATAATTTACATGAGCATAAACCTTAAAATCGTATTAATATTATTATTTTAGTCCAAAATATTGAAACATGGCAAATAAGAGTGTACTTAATAAAAAATCGATAGACTTTTTAGAAAAATATTTAAATAATGCATCTCCAACAGGTTACGAATGGGAAGGTCAGAAAATTTGGATGGACTATTTAAAACCTTATGTAGATGAATTTATTACGGACACTTACGGAACCGCTGTTGGTGTTATAAACCCTAATGCGAAATACAAAGTTGTAATAGAAGGTCATGCCGACGAAATTTCGTGGTATGTAAATTACATTTCTGACAACGGTTTAATTTATGTGATTAGAAATGGTGGTAGCGACCATCAAATCGCACCGAGTAAAGTGGTTAACATCCATACCAAAAAGGGCCTTGTTAAGGGGGTATTTGGTTGGCCTGCTATCCATACCCGAAATAGGGCCAAAGAAGAAGCACCTAAACCTGATAATATTACTATAGACATAGGTGCAAAAGACAAAGATGAAGTCGAAAAAATGGGGGTACATGTAGGCTGTGTAATTACCTATCCAGACGAATTTCATATTCTCAATAAAGACAAATTTGTTTGTCGGGCTTTAGATAACCGAATGGGTGGCTTTATGATTGCTGAAGTAGCGCGTTTGCTTCATGAAAACAAAAAGAAATTACCATTTGGATTATACATAACAAATTCTGTGCAGGAAGAAATTGGCTTACGTGGTGCCGAAATGATAACCCAAACCATTAAACCCAACGTGGCGATAGTTACCGATGTAACTCACGATACTACGACGCCTATGATTGAAAAGAAAAAAGAAGGGCATTTGGAATTGGGTCTTGGTCCTGTTGTGGCCTATGCACCTGCAGTGCAACAAAAACTTCGCGATCTAATTACCGATACAGCTGAAGAAAAAAAGATACCATTTCAGCGTTCGGCATTATCACGAGCTACCGGAACCGATACCGATGCTTTTGCCTATAGTAATGGTGGTGTAGCCTCGGCATTAATTTCATTGCCATTACGCTATATGCATACAACTGTAGAAATGGTACACAAGGATGATGTAGAAAACGTTATCCGTTTAATTTATGAAACCTTACTCAAAATTAAAGATGGGGAAACATTCTCATATTTTAAATAATGGAATTCCCGCTTATGCGGGATTCTTTTTTTGACTATGGACGAACGTATTGACATTGTTGACAAAAATGGGGAACCTACTGGACAGACAGCCTTAAAATCTGAAATCCATTCCAAGGGGTTTTACCACAATACAGCCCATGTGTGGTTATATACAGCAACTGGAGACATACTATTGGCACAACGTGCTGCAAGTAAAGCTATTTGCCCATTACTTTGGGATGTATCGGTTGCTGGACATGTTGATGCTGGAGAAACTATAATAGAAGCGGCCATTCGCGAAACCCAAGAAGAAATTGGCTTAACCCTTAATGAATCTGAATTACATAAAATTGGTGTTTTTCCCTGTTTTCAATCTTATGATAATAGTATTGTCGATAATGAGTTTCACCATACTTTTATAGCTCAACTGCAAACACCTATTAGTCAGCTAAAACCCCAACAAGGTGAAGTTGAAGCCATAAAACTATTACGTATTTCAGAATGCTTGAAAGCCATGGAAACGAGTGATTACAATAACCATTTTATTTCCAGTAATAGGCCTTATTATGAGTTTGTGTTTCATACCATATTGCAATTAACCTCATGATTTTTTCAATATTTACAGCCTAATTATGAATTTACTCCTTCTTGCCATAGCCCCTATTTGTGTTATTATATTATATATTTATCTGAATGATAAGTATGATAAAGAGCCCAAGCTCCTACTCTTTTACTGCTTTATGTTTGGCGGTTTTGTAAGTATAATTATCACCACCATTTTGTATATGATGTTTGATTATGTATTTACTCTAGATAAGCAAGACATTATCCAGCAATTTATAAGAGCCTTCTTTGTAGTTGGTTTTACCGAGGAGTTCAGTAAATACATTATAGTTCGGTATTATGCGCAAACCAAGGAGGCCTTTAACGAACCTTTTGACGGCATTATCTATGCGGTTATGGTATCCATGGGTTTTGCAGCAACAGAGAATATATTTTATGTATTAGAAGGCGGTTACGAGATTGCCATTTTACGTGCTTTTACCGCCATACCAGCCCATGCCACTTTTGCCATTCTTATGGGATATTATATGGGGCAAGCCAAGTTTTCCAAAAATCGAGTACAACTGAACTTAACAGGACTTTTGTTGGCCATTGTCTTCCATGGTGCTTACGATTTCTTTTTGTTTATCGATTTTGTACCAGGGGTTTGGGTCGGTGCATTTGTGTCTTTAATTGTAGGGATTATTCTATCTAGAAATGCCATTAAGGCCCACCAAATCAATTCGCATTTGCGCCAAAAATTATAGTTTAACAAAACCTGATTTTCTTCATATAATCTTAATTAGGAGAGTTGTAATTTTACCCGTATTTTTAAACCATCAAAAAAAAACGAATCTAGTATTCGTTTCGTATTACAATAATTAAATTTTTATTCATGACCTATAAAACTATTGTTAATGGCGATTTGACATTTGATATTAATCAAGACGCGCTCAATCAATTCGACGCCATTAAAATTTCAGATTCCCAGTTTCATGTTTTAAATCATAACGAAACCTTTAATGCCAAAATAGCCAAAAGTAATTTTAACAAGAAAACCTATACCGTTACTGTTAATAACAACACCTATGATGTTGCTATAATGAGCGATCTGGATATCTTGATTAAAGATATGGGCTTCGAGGTTGGTGCAGCCAAACGTGTAAACGATGTAAAAGCACCTATGCCTGGTTTAATACTTGAAATAAGTGTAAAAGAAGGACAAGAAGTAAAAGAAGACGATCCGATAATCATTCTTGAAGCCATGAAAATGGAAAATGTAATAACAGCACCAAGAGATGCCGTTATAAAACATATTGCAGTAAAGAATGGACATGCCGTAGATAAAAACCAACTCTTAATAGAATTAGAATAGAATGAAAAAGATACTTGTCGCCAACCGAGGTGAAATTGCTATTCGTGTTATGCGAACAGCCAAGAAAATGGGCATTAAAACGGTTGCCGTGTATTCTACAGCCGATAGACATGCACCGCATGTTAAGTATGCCGATGAAGCGGTATTGTTGGGAGAAGCCCCTTCAAGCCAATCGTATTTAAGAGCCGATAAAATTATTGAAGCTTGTAAAGATTTAGATGTGGATGCCATACATCCGGGTTATGGGTTTTTAAGTGAAAATGCCGAGTTTGCCGAGTTATGTGAAAAAAACAACATTGTTTTTATTGGTCCACGCTCTAAAGCTATTCGTGTTATGGGTAGTAAATTGGCAGCTAAAGAAACCGTAAAAGCATACAATATTCCTATGGTACCTGGTATTGATGAAGCCATTACCGATGTTGCTAAAGCCAAACAAATTGCTTTAGAAATTGGTTTTCCCATTTTAATAAAAGCATCAGCTGGTGGTGGCGGAAAAGGCATGCGCGTTGTTGAAAAGGAAAGCGATTTAGAATCGCAAATGGAACGTGCCATTAGCGAAGCGACTTCGGCTTTTGGTGATGGTTCCGTATTTATCGAAAAATATGTAAGCTCGCCTCGCCATATTGAAATTCAGGTTATGGCAGACGACCATGGTAATGTCCTTCATTTTTTTGAACGCGAGTGTAGTATTCAACGGCGTCACCAAAAAGTAGTTGAAGAAGCACCTTCTTCGGTATTAACACCTGAATTACGCGAGAAAATGGGAGAAGCAGCCATTAATGTAGCACGCTCTTGTGATTACATTGGTGCTGGAACGGTTGAGTTTTTATTGGATGATCAGTATAATTTCTATTTTCTGGAAATGAATACTCGCTTACAGGTTGAGCATCCTGTTTCTGAGATTATAGCTGGCGTTGACTTAGTTGAGCTTCAAATACGTGTGGCTCGTGGTGAAGCACTACAGATACAACAAGAAGACCTGAAAATTCACGGACATGCTTTAGAACTACGTGTATATGCCGAAGACCCTTTAAACAATTTTTTACCTAGCGTGGGCACTCTGGAAATCTATAAGCTTCCTGTTGGAAAAGGTATTCGCGTGGATAATGGTTTTGAGGAAGGTATGGAGGTTCCTATTTATTACGATCCTATGCTTTCAAAACTCATCACCCATGGCAAAACACGAGAAGAAGCCATTCAACTTATGATTCAAGCCATAGATAATTATATGGTAAAAGGTGTAGAAACCACCTTGCCATTTGGCAGGTATGTTTGCGAACATGAAGCGTTTAGGTCTGGACATTTTGATACACACTTTGTAAAAAAATACTATTCGCCTGAAGCTTTACTGGATGACCAAAAACAAGAAGCTGAAATAGCTGCCCATATTGCCCTTAAGCAATATTTAGAAGACAAAAAACTATTACGCTTACCAAAGCATTAAATCCTTAAGATATTTCAAACAGCAATAGACTTTATACTATTATGCAAGACAAAATAAAAACACTTAACGATAAACTAACCCAAGCCTATTTAGGTGGCGGACAGGCCAGAATTGGCAAACAACACGAAAAGAAAAAACTAACTGCTCGTGAACGCGTAGACTATTTAATGGACGAAGGTTCCTTTGAAGAAATTGGTGCTTTGGTAACACACCGTACCAAAGACTTTGGCATGGAAAACCAAAAGTTCTATGGCGATGGTGTTATTACAGGCTATGGCACTGTTGATGGCCGTTTAGTTTATGTATTCGCTCAAGATTTTACCGTTTTTGGTGGATCGCTTTCTGAAACACATGCCGAAAAAATATGTAAAATAATGGACTTGGCCATAAAGGTTGGTGCGCCTTTAATTGGACTTAATGATTCTGGTGGAGCACGTATTCAAGAAGGGGTACGCTCGTTGGGTGGTTATGCCGACATATTTTATAGAAACGTGCAAGCCTCTGGGGTTATTCCACAAATATCAGCTATTATGGGCCCTTGTGCAGGTGGAGCGGTCTATTCACCTGCCATGACCGATTTTACCATTATGGTTCAAGATACCAGTTATATGTTTGTTACGGGTCCTAATGTGGTGAAAACCGTTACTAACGAAGAGGTTTCATCAGAAGAATTAGGTGGGGCAAGTACCCATTCCGTTAAATCTGGAGTCGCACACAAAACAGCTTCCAATGATATTGAGTGTCTAGAATCGGTAAAACAACTTTTAAGCTATATGCCACAGAGTAATATCGAAAAAGCCTTGGATATTCCTTTTGAATTGCAAGATGAAATTCGAGACGTCTTGTCTAATATCGTTCCAGATAATGCCAACAAACCTTACGATATGCATGATGTGATTTCAGGCATTATAGACCCTGATTCCTTTTATGAAATCCATAAAGATTATGCCGAAAACATTATTGTGGGCTTTGCCAGACTGGGTGGAAAAAGTATAGGTATAGTAGCTAATCAGCCTATGTTTCTTGCAGGCGTTTTAGATGTAAACAGCTCTAAAAAAGGGGCGCGTTTTGTCCGTTTTTGCGATGCCTTTAATATTCCCTTATTGGTGTTAGAAGATGTACCAGGCTTTTTACCGGGAACAGACCAAGAGTGGAACGGTATTATTGTACATGGTGCGAAATTACTATATGCCTTTAGCGAAGCAACTGTACCTAGGGTAACTGTTATTACGCGAAAAGCTTATGGCGGTGCCTATGATGTGATGAACTCTAAACACATTGGTGCCGATATGAATTTTGCATGGCCTAGTGCCGAAATTGCCGTTATGGGTGCCAAAGGCGCTGCCGAAATTATATTTAAACGCGATATTCAAGCTGCCGAGGATAAGGAGGCCAAATGGAAAGAGAAAGAAGCCGAGTATGCCGATTTATTTGCCAATCCGTATAGCGCTGCCGAGCGTGGCTTTATAGATGAAGTGATTTTACCAAAAGACACGCGACGAAAATTGATTAAAGCCTTTGCCATGTTGGAAGATAAAGACGTGAATAGACCTAAACGCAAACATGGTAATATTCCGTTGTAATTTAGTATCTTTATTTTTACTAATTAATCTTGTAACATCATGAAAAAATTAATCCTCTTAAGCGTTTGCCTAGTAATGGGTATGACCGCTTTTTCTCAAACTCCCGAAGAAATGAAAGCCTGGCAAGAAAACATGACACCAGGGGAACATCACAAATGGCTAGCCTCAATGAATGGTAATTGGGACGCTACAGTAAAATTCTGGATGGCACCAGACCAACCACCTACGGTTTCAAAAGCTACAACTAAAAACGAAATGATTATGAATGGCTTGTACCAACGCTCACAGCATTCTGGTGAAATGATGGGACAACCTTTTTTTGGTGAGAGCATTACGGCTTATGACAATGCCAAAAAACAGTTTTTAAGCACATGGATTGACAACTTTGGTAGTAGTATCATGTTTATGGAAGGTCAGTACAATCCTAAAGCTGATGTCTTAACCCTAGAAGGTAAAATGATGGATCCTGCCACAGGAAAAGACATGCATGTAAAATATGTTTTAACTAAACAATCTGAAGATAAACATGTTTTTGAAATGTATATGGTTACGGATGGCAATGAATTTAAAACCATGGAAATCACCTATAGTAGAGATCAATAAAAACTATTTATAAATATAAAAAACCTTCTTTATGTACTGTAAAGAAGGTTTTTTATAGTATTGTACCAATAACTGCTATAACTGACGATAATATATACTCCACACCTATTGCTATAACGATAAAACCGATAATACGCGACAAGGCATTTATACCTGATGCGCCTAAAAACTTCACAATAAAATGTGCCGATTTTAAAATAAGATAAATGGCAACCGTTACCAATACCATAGCGCCTAAAATGGTGCCTATTTGTGTAGCCGATTGATACTCCTGGTTATAGGTAATTAATAACGAAATGGTTCCTGGTCCTGCCAGCATAGGTATCGCCAAAGGCGTTAACGAAATGGCATCCCGAGATTCAATATCCTTTTGAACCCGCTCACGCTTCATACCTTTGTGCTCCCTAAACTTTCCTGTTAATAGCGCAAAACCGGAAGAGGCAATAATCATTCCGCCTGCTATTTTTAAAGCGGTTAAACTAATACCAAAAAAGGACAAAATATATTTCCCGGCAAAGAAGGATAACAATAGGATAACTAACACATCTATAGCGGTCCAAAAAGCGGTTACAGCACGTTCTTTTTTAGTGTTTTCTTGAGTGAGTCCTACAAATACGGGAACGGTTCCCAAAGGATTCATAATGGAGAATAAGGCACCAAAACTAATTAAAAATAAGTCCATAGTTTTTGCTGCAAATTCCGTGTTTTTTGCACAAATAAACGTTACCAAATATTTAAACTACGGTAAGGAAACAATCAATTATTTACTGCTGAATGTTACCGATTTGTATTCCGATTCATCTGGTGGTCCTGCCGTAATCTGAAAATTGAGATTGCCTGTTAAGGTCATTATAACCGAAGCAAAGGTAAACCCACTGCCATCGCCTTTATTATTTCTGCAAACAGGATTTTCTGGGTTGTCTTTTGAGCGCAAAGCATCCATAATAATGTCTTGTGAGACTATAGGGTTTGCCACCATACGTGTTTCCAATGCTGCTAACCGCAAATAACTATTAGTGTTCTGCAATTTTTCAACATTGTCATCGGTTGGTTTATGTTTTTCATACCAAGCTTTTGTATCGGTATTGACTATAGGATGATTGGTATGGTATACGGTACCATTGGTATTTTTAGGATTGAACCTTACGACTTGATTAGCTGATGCCTCAAAGTCGTACACGTCACCCCGAATGCCTATAATATAATTTTGCCCAGAAGCATGATGCACCTCCTGAATAAATTGCAATAAGTCTGCTTTATCGGTTGAATTGATAATCCGTCTTACCACAAAGGCCACAGGTAAACCACTGTTTGATGCCTGTAATTGCATAATGGTATTAACTACAACACCTACACCTGTTTCGTTCATGCCGTTAAGGGCTATTAATCCTGGGTGTGTTAGTATTAATTGCTCGGGTCTGTTTGCGGTTCGTTCTAATCGTATTAAGGTTTGATAGCCATCGGTATAGTCTTCAATATCCATATTTTGGGCAATGTAACTGGTACTGCCATTTATGCTTGGTACACCAACATCGCTACAATGGTGATTGTACAACTCATCAATATACACCCAAAACTCATCCAATAAATTTAACACCAAGATATCCCTGAATGCCTGACCAGAACCATCGGCTATGCCCCTAACCTCTTCATATAAATCAGGTGTGTATTGTTTTATGGCCGCTTCATAATTGGCTTGCTTATAAAAGTCATCTAGGGTCTTCTCGGCATCCTTTTTAAAATATTTAGTGGTGTTGGCTTTCCATTTGGTAACAATTTCTGCTATTTCCGTTTTAAGTTGTTTACCATGTTGTAAACCCAAGTTGTAGCCTGTGCCTGTTAGGGTGATTTCTTTAAGTACCCTTTTTGACTGTTGGGCTTGTAATGGATTGTTTAGGATAATAAAAAAAACGAGATAGTATATATAATGCTGTTTCATGATTTTAAATATACAACATATTGGTTTATAGTACAATTAAAGGTTTACTATAAAATGTATTAATTACATGTCATTGCGATGCTGACACTTACAGCGAGCTGAAGTAATCTTTTATTTGGTAGGTTCATTAAACAGATTACTTCGGTCGTGCCTTCCTCGCAATGACGGTAATATGTATGTAGTGAAGGAACTTCTAAAACAATAAGGTAAAATCCATTTCAAAAAATTGTATCTTTTTTTCATGAAAATGTCATATGTGTATTTTTTAACAAACAAGAACAACACTGTTATTTATGTTGGAGTGACCAGTAACTTGTTAAAACGTATCTATCAACATAAAACAAAAACCTTCAAAAGTTTTACTTCAAAATATAATTGCGACAAACTTGTTTACTATGAAGCCTTTAGTGGTATTAACCAAGCCATTACCAGAGAAAAGCAAATAAAAGCAGGGAGCAGATCGCGTAAAATAAACTTAATAGAAATTGATAATCCAGAATGGAATGATCTTTCTGATGGCTGGTTGTTTTATTTTGAATAATCACTCCTTTGATACTTATACGTCATTGCGAACCTTTCGACTGTCGCTCAAGACAGACTAAAGTGAAGCAATCTCTAAATTGATAGGTTTGTTGTACAGATTACTTCGGTCGTGCCTCCCTCGCAATGACGGTGGATTAATTTTTAACGATAGATTGAACCAACAGATTGCTTCGGTTGTGCCTCCCTCGCAATGACGGAACAGTAATTTTTAACGAGATGAACGGCCGCCTCTATATCCGTACGCTATGGAATGAGGTCCGCCAGACCAAGCGCCATAAAACCGATACCCTATTGGTGAATGTGGATTAAAATCGGAGTATGGTGTGCCAATGGCATAATATCCACCACCACGATATCCAAAGCCTCCAACCTCGTTATCACTGGTTGGCCAATCGGGATTGGTAGCACTGCCAAAACGTAAACTACCATCGCCATGACTACCTTTAAACTCGCGACCTATTGGGTTACCAATAGTAATTACCTTTTCCCAAAGGCTACCACTCAAGTCCATAACCCAATAATACGATGCTCCAAAAACGGCTCTATTATCATCATTTAATTGACTTTCATCCCAATTGTTAGCTAAAATAAGCTCTCCGGAATTGTCAACATAACGCTCTAGAGAGTTATACGTATTGGTTCCCCAAACAAACTCGGCAGGAATAGGTTTATTGGGACCACGTGCTGCTTTTTCGTATTCCAGTTCAGTTATGGGTCTTATGGCTGCCCAGTCTGAAAATGCCAAGCCATCGGTAAAACTTATATAATTCATGGGGCGGTTTGGCGAGCTGGTTTTATAAATACCGTCTATTATGGTTATTGCACCCCTATTATCCAAATAGGTTCTACCACTTATAGCTGCCCGTTTAAAGGTATCTGTATCTGAGAGGTTATTGAGAAACGCTACGTACTGCCCTTGGGTTAGTTCGTATTTCATAATATAAAATGCCTTATAACCTTTTGGGAAGTTTTCTGGAACGGTTCCTTGTTGGTCTCCATTATACAGTGGGTTTCTGCTCCAATAATATAAATTCCCTTCTGTTGGTGCTACTGTAATCGCTTGTTCTGAAGTTATAGTAATTAATCCGTTAGGCTCTCCGTTGCTATCGCTTTTATAGAATGCTGCTCTTTCTTTAGCAGCTGGGTCAGGGCTTCCCAATGTAAATGGCCCTTGTGGGATATACACCATTTCCAATCCATAAACCGACAACCCAGTTAATTTATTACGGTCAATATCTTTGTCTTCGGTATCAATTAGTATTTGCAGTTTAAAATTCATACTGCCACGATAGTTTTTTTGTGGGTAAATAAAAAAGCCCAAACCATCTTTAGAAAACTCAATGGTTGGTTGCGAATCCTCTCCGGAACGGTTTACCAAAACCTTATAATCTTTAGGTAATACCTTTACGTGGTTGTTGTAATACCCATTGTATTTCATAAATACCCAAACCGCATCATGGTTTTTTTGGTTATGCCAAGCATTATTCCATTGTATATCAAACATAACACTTATGGGCGTGTTTAATACTTCAGCCCTATTTAGGGCACGCACATTTGTAATTTTTAGGTCGGTGGCCTGTATGGTTTGCCCACAAATACTGGCCAAAACGATGAATAATAATAGGTGCTTTTTCATGGTTATGCTTTATGGTATTAAACGCCTATGGTAATTTATTTGTCCCAAATGGTAGGCTAAATGCATGCTTAAATGTACCAAAAAATATTCGGTAGTCATATAATCTTCAAACGGCCGGCGTTTGTACTCCTGTTGCAGGTCTGCTTCAGTTAGGGTTGGCAATACCTGTTCTAACATGGTTTTGGTGTCTTCTATTTGGGTTATAATGGTGCTTCTGGATACGTTTTTACTAGAAAACTCCAAATCGCGTTGCCTTACATAGTCGGTGTTTCCCAACACAGCTCCAATAAAATGGTTGAGATTGCCTACTATATGCAAGGCCAAGTTGCCTGCAGAATTTGAAATACCATGCGTAACTTGCCACATTTGGCTTTCGGTGGCGTACAGATTGATTTCCTCTTGTAGTTTGGAAAGGTCGCGCACAAATAGCTTGGTAAGGGTTTGTGTTAGCATATTACTTTTTGCGTCTTCGGGTTTTACGTTGTTTGTTGCGTACGTATACGAGTTTAAAGCGTCCGTTACCACTTTCGCGTTTATCTATTTCGAAGTCTTTTATGGATTCGATTAGTGGTGTAAGCTTTTGAAAGCCGTAGTTACGGGAATCGAAATTGGGTTGTTTTTTTTGCAGGAGGCTACCCACATCGCCCAGAAATGCCCAACCGTCATCGTCTGCGAGGTCTTGAATGGTATGGGCTATAAAGCGGATGTCCTTTGGGGTTATGGTATCGTAATTCGGTTTTGTTGTTTTTTTAGAACCACTGGAGCCTGCAGTATCATCATCGGCCTGTTGTTTTAATATTTCGATGTAAATAAACTTATCGCAGGCCACAATAAAAGGGTCTGGTGTTTTTTTCTCGCCTATGCCATACACTTGCATACCCGCTTCACGCAGTCTAGTTGCCAGGCGGGTAAAATCGGAATCGGAGGATACGAGGCAAAAGCCGTTTACCTTTTGGCTGTAGAGTATATCCATGGCATCGATGATCATGGCGGAGTCTGTGGCGTTTTTACCTTGGGTGTAGCCGTATTGTTGTATGGGTGTTATGGCGTTTTCCAACAGGACGTTTTTCCATTTGGTAAGGTGTGGTTTGGTCCAATCGCCATAAATACGTTTAATGGTTGGGTTGCCGTATTTGGCTATTTCTTCCATCATTTCTTTTACGTAAGCTGATGGTATGTTGTCGCCATCGATAAGGACGGCCAGTTTAATATCCATAAAGGGTGTTTTTTAGTGTGTTGGTTTTGGTAAAGTTAATGAACTGTAATTAAACCATTTGTTTTTGCAGCATATGATTTGGGCAAGGTACTACTTTAGCATCACTAACTTGTAGGAATTTTCACGGGTTGACCTGAAGGAAACCTTAAGGAGACCTTAAGTAGACCTGACGCAGACCTTAAGGAGCTATTAGGGGTTTTTGCGTGTAATAAAATGTGGGTTTTGATGATTTAGCCCTATTATACTGTTTTTGCCGTTTTCTACTGTTTTTGACGGTAGTTACCAAATTAGATAGTTTTTGTTTATATGCCCTTTGCATACACTAGCCATACTTAAGCCATACTTAAGCTATAAGGCAGTAATAAGGAAACCTAAGATTTAGTTTATAGATGATCTTTATTGTTTTGGCTAATACAAGCATAAGTTTTGGTTTTAAATTATCAATTATGTATAAAAACTGAACTGTTAATGGAGACAAAAAGTGTTCATATCCGGATCAGAAACCGGTTAAACGGCTATATTTGTGTTTATATAACACGTTGTGTTTCATACTGAAAGCCAGCCGCACCAACAGCACATTTGGTTTTTCCCAACACCAAAAATCCCACGCTAAAAAAACCAAAAGAGCTGTTTTTAGCCAACGCTGAAATTAATAATCGTTGAAAAAATTGTTAAGAAAACAAGCAAATAATTGCCTAAAAAAAGTTATATTCTTCGCATATTTGGAAAATGAAAATGAGTAAAAAATATTCGGACATTAGAGAAAAATTAAAAATCGTTGTAGACAAGAAAACTACTAACGAAATGGCTCATTTAACTCATTATTTTCAAAATCACAAAAACGGAGTTTCTCAATATTACAGACCAACAGCAAAAGAATATTTAGCGGAATTACACGAAAATTTAGAGATAGCTCAAGAACCAGATTTTCAATATTATTTACCAATAAAATGGGATGTTCCATTTCCACCACCAGAAAACCCAACTTTCAAATTCATTGACCTTTTTGCAGGAATTGGAGGAATTCGACTTGCGTTTCAAAATAATGGTGGAAAATGCGTTTTTACAAGTGAATGGGATTCTTTTGCAAAAAAAACATACGAAGCTAATTTTGGAGAAGTTCCTTTTGGAGACATAACCCAAGTTTCAGAAAAAGAAATTCCAGACCACGATATTTTATTAGGCGGTTTTCCTTGCCAACCTTTTTCAATTGCAGGTGTTTCAAAGAAAAATTCTTTAGGTAGACAACACGGATTTTTAGACAAAACCCAAGGAACATTATTTTTTGATATTGCGAGAATAATTGAGCATAAAAAACCAAAGGTTTTTATGTTGGAAAATGTAAAAAACCTTGTTTCTCACGACAAAAAGAAAACTTTTAAAGTAATTACTGAAACATTAACTGAATTAGGCTATTCAATTCATTATAAAGTTTTAGATGCAAAATATTATGTTCCTCAACACAGAGAAAGAATCATAATTGTTGGGTTTAAAAAATCCATTTTTAAAGAAAAAGAAACTTTTGAATTTCCTGAACCACCAAATACTGAATTAGCAATTAAAGAAATTTTACAAAGACGAGTTGACCCAAAATATACTTTGTCTGATAAACTTTGGAGTTATCTTCAAGCATATAAGAAAAAACATCAAGCTAAAGGAAACGGCTTTGGTTTTGGACTGACGGATTTAAATGGAGTTTCTCGTACTTTAAGTGCAAGATATTATAAAGATGGAGCTGAAATACTAATACCCCAAAGAGGAAAAAATCCAAGAAGACTAACGCCAAGAGAATGTGCTAGAATTCAGGGTTTCCCAGATAAATTTATTATTCCTGTTTCTAACAATCAAGCATACAAACAATTTGGTAATTCTGTAGCTATGCCATTAATACAAGCGGTTGGAAAGAACATTGTAAAAGAACTTTTGAAAATCAATGAACCTAAAAAATCTAAAGTCGCTGTTCATCAATAATGGTTGTGATGAAATCTATGTAAAAAAACTTGCACCAAACGACAATTCAAAAAACCAAGTTTATTTCGGAGGTAACTTTGAAATACTTAATGTTCTTCCCATTTCAAGTATAGAAACAGTTGAAGCTGGAGATTGGAGAAGAGAACGTTTTAAAGCTTCATTGAATTTTTCTTGGATAACAGATGAAGGCAACTTATCACCTGCAAAGCATTCTCAATTAATTCTTTACCCTAAATATCCAGAAGTTAGATTTTCAGGGTTTCTTTTAGGCTCAAAAAATGCACCTTCAGAATTAATGACTCAAAGACTCGCTGACAGATTGTTGTTTATTGGAGTTAGTAAAAGTGGAACTGTTTTAGGCTACGTTGCTCATCCAGAATCTGAAATTGCAAAGGAGTTTGCTTTAGAAAAAAATTTGGGAGAACACGGTGTATTCTCAATAATAGAATTACCACGAACAGCAAATAATCGCTCTATCTTATTACAAGAACTTGTACGAATTCATAATCAAGGTTGGATAGATTCAAAACGTTTAGATTCTGATGGTAATATTTTGCCTTGTCGAGCATCAAATTGTGGAGGTTATACGCTTGAAGCTGAACTTGGCGTTACACCAAATGGATATTCTGAACCTGACTTTATGGGTTGGGAAATCAAACAATTTGGCGTTAAAAAATTTGAAAACATAAACTCTTCTGTAATAACATTAATGACACCAGAACCTACAGATGGACTTTATAAATCTGAAGGAACAGAATACTTTATAAAAACCTATGGTTATCCCGATAAACTTGGAAGACCTGACCGAATGAATTTTGGAGGTGTTCATAAAGCGGGAGAATTACATCCAACGACCAAACTGGAAATGAAGTTAATTGGTTTTGACCAAGAAAGCGGAAAAATCAGAAATTCAAACGGAAGTATTTCATTAATTGACCAAAAAGGAAATGAAGCAGCTTCTTGGAGTTTTTCATCAATGCTCTTACACTGGAACAGGAAACACGATAAAGCTTGTTATGTTCCATCTCTTTCAGACACAAAAGGAGATAGAAAATACAAATATGGTAACAACGTGATTTTGGGAACTGGAACGGATTTTCAACTTTTTCTTGGACAAATGGCAAATGGAAATATTTATTATGACCCAGGAATTAAATTGGAGAATATGTCAACGAAACCCAAAATTAAGAAAAGAAGTCAGTTTAGAATTAAATCAAGGTTTCTACCAAACTTGTACAAAAAGAATGAAATAATAAATCTAACTGAATAATGCCAACGCTAAAAGCCATACACATTTGCAATTCGCTAAAGCCGACACATAAGCCAAAAATTGCAAAAGAGTATGTCTTTGCCAACGCTACAAACAGAACGGAAAAAAGTACGAAAACACAACAACGTATATAAAAAATAGCGGTTTAAGTACTTGATCGAAAATGAATTTTATAAATTTAAGGTCAGTACCAAACCGAAAAGTCCGTGAGTAAAACCCGCTACTTTTCATATACAAGACCGTTGGCTTTAATATTGAAAAACCAAATCCGAATGAGAAACCTTCTGAATTTAACTTTAGTTCTACTTTGTTTCAGTTGTAAATCTACAAAGGACTTATCCCAATCCGAAAGTTTAGCTGAATTAATAATTGAGGTTAATGACAGTGAGCAATTGGAATCCTTTTCTAACAAACTTCAGAAATTCAAACTAAATCCCGAATCAGTTTTTAAAGATGGAAGTTACTATTATGACACTGAAAATATTAAAAATCAAGCTTTTCGAGGACCAAGTGAGGACATAAAAAAGAATCCTGAATGGTTTTTACTAATTGATAACTTAAGTGATGGAAAATATATTTGGGAATTTGATTGGAAACAAAGAATGGATGACATTAAATGGTCACTTGACCAAATGGCTGAACGAAAAAAATATGCGTTACCAAAATTACCTGAAATTCAAAACGAGAATGAAAAAGATGCTGGAGCATTACTCGGAATTATAAACGAGACGTTGAATAAAAACGGTTTGACTTTAATCAACCTTTACATTGATAGTGACTCTTATGTAACTGCATTGATTGATAAAAAAAATCTGGAAAAAATTATTGCAAAAGCGTCGGAATCTGGAAATAAAATAACAGAATATAAAAAATACTAAAGCCAACAACGGCTATAGTTCATTACGGCTGAAATTCCTAATCGGAATTTCAAGCTTTTTTGCTAAATTTATGGTTACTTCGGAATGATACTCACGTACCATTCCGTAACGAAACCATAGCCAAGACCGTTGAATCACATTCAGCTAAAGCTGACTTGTGCCTCTATATTTTGCAAGCAAAATCCCATTACACAAGATATGTGATTCAACGACAGCGTTATGCCAAATTGCGCCAGGCGCGGGAATCTTGGGGATTGTATTACTAACAGCTCCAGCTGCCCATCTAGGGAAAACGTGAGCCAACTGCCATTATACGCAATTTGTTTACGTTTACTCTGTATTTTAAATAACACCGAATAAATTCGCTATTTTTAAAATCCAAAACAAGACTACGCATAACGCCACCGTTGGCAAAAATACTTGAGGTTATTAAATATGCCATTGAAACTCCCATTCAAGCTAATTTTTTTCAAAATGAAAAAAATAGCTAAACAAATTGTAACAATATTGAAATTGTTATAACTAATAAAACAAAACCTATTAATTAACGTACATTATGAAAAATAACTACATAGCATTAGGATTAATTTTTGGAGTAGGAATAGGGATTAGTATAGGAGTGGCAACAGAAGATGTTGCAACATGGTTATCAATAGGGATTGGTGTTGGGCTTGCTTTAGGTGCTGGTCTTGGAACTCATGAAAAAAGGAAAGAAAGTGCCTGCGAAACTACGAAACCCAATTATAGGATTATTAAAACAACTTCTCACGATAATAGCTAAAGTAAGTGTTTGTTCTGTCCTACTTCTAAAAATACTAACGCTGAATTATTACCCGTTATTTTTTATTAAATTAGTACCTAAACACGCAAGAAAATTACACGCAGCTGTTTTGCACAACTAAAGTACAATATGGAGATCAATCAAAAATTAACAGTTAATAGAAAATTTTTAGCTTTAGGTATCCCCTTACTTGTATTATTTTTTACTGTGGCTTTAGGTCTGTCGAGCTATGCAGTTAAATATCCTGAACTTTACACAGGCATTACGTATGATTTGATTCTCACTATTCCATTACTGGTTTATTTTTTGTCTAAGCGAAAAATATCCAAGTTTATAATAAGTTCGTTTGTTTCAATTGGCATCATTACAGCCTATTTTGTTATTCCTGAAACCGAAAAATTCCATTTCAACCTTATCAGATACATTTTATTACCAACAGTTGAAGTAGTTATAATTGGCTCTATTGTTTACTACACCTTTAAAACAGTTAATGGTACGAACAAAAAAACCAACGAAAGAACCGATTACCTAATAGCTTTTCAAAACAGTGGCACAAAAGCTTTTAACAACAATTTTTTGGGTAAAATATTTGGATCTGAATTGGCAATGTTTCATTATGCTTTTTTTAATTGGAAATCAAAACCTCTTTCTGAAAATGAATTCAGTTATCATGAAAAGAGCGGTACTATTTCGTTATTAATAGGGATTTTAATGATTCTTATAATAGAAACCGTTGGCGTACATTTTCTTTTAACCAAATGGAGCTCTATTGCAGCTTGGGTGCTTACCTTATTGAGTGTCTATTCGTTTATAATGCTTTGTGCCCATTTAAAAGCCATTACCAAAAGGCCTCATATGTTACATTCAGATTCATTGGAACTTAAATTAGGATTATTGGGCACCACAAACATCCCATTTCAGAAAATTGAAAAAATAGAATTTGTACAAACAATAGATGACACTTTAAAGAGCCACGCTTGTCAGTTTACACCATTAGGTGATTTGGAATCGTTCAATACCGTTATCCATTTGAAAGATCAAATTGATTGTGAGTTTATTTATGGAATTAAAAGAAAATACAAAACACTATTAATAAACCTAGATAAAATAGGACCGTTTGAAAAAAAGTACAATACCCTATATGATTTAAGTCAGAAAATGAAAGCATAAAATGCTAAACTAAAAATTGGGTAGTAGGAATATGCTAGTTATACGCGAGTCTATTATATCATTTAAAGAATTCTGTAATGTTCAAAATATTTCGGAAAATTAGGATGAATTCGGTACAGTCCAATAAAGTTAAAAAATACCTGTTATATGCTTTGGGCGAGGTTCTTCTTATAATTATTGGAATTTTAATTGCGCTACAGTTAAACAACCTTAATGAAGACCAAAAAACGTTTAACAACGAGAAAAAGACCCTAGAATTAATTAAAACCAATCTTCAGCAAGAAGATACAGATTTTCAAAGATTTATTAGTTACAGAATTAACCCATGTGTTGAATATTTACTGGCTGTTTATAATAAGGAATGGAATACAATTAGTCTTGACTCAATAGGCTTAACCGGTACAGCATATTTTAATTATCAGCCCTTTAATTCTGCCTATCAAGGACTAAAATCTGGCGGAAATCTTTCACTAATTAAAAATGATTCACTCCGAGACAGAATTATATACTATTACGAGAAAGAATATTTACATTTAAAGGATTGGTCTGAATGGCACAAAAATTTTGTAATTAATACTTTAGAACCTTATATGTATAACGAATTGCCAATCAATCCTCAAGAATTGGTTGATGATATAGATTTTTTAAAAGAAAAATTGGAGGAACGACGCTTAAACTCTTTAATCAGCACGCAAATAGGTTCATTTAATAGAATTCACAACGAAATTAATGTCGCACGAGGTCTTATAGAAGAATTGATTACTATAATTGATGTGGAAATACGTAAACGGTGGGATTAGTTAAAAATTGAATAAAACGCAATATGAAAAGTAAATTGAATATGTATTTGATTTCTGGAATATTCCTAACATATTTCGGACTAAAAGATGCCAATTTTGTTATCTGGTACAACGGAATAGCTTTAATTTTAGGTTTTACAGCACTAATACTTGCTTTTATTGAATATAAAAAAAACAAAGGGAAATAAAAACTAACCCTGATAATGCGTGACTGTCATTTGTAAAAAACCAAAAATCATATATGAGATTAAAACTACTTTTTGTTGGGATTTTAGTCGTTATCAATACGTCTTGTGAATCACAAAAATCTATAAAGTCCTTAAAATCTGAATTTTTAACCGACTCTATTTACAGTGAAAGTCTGGCTGAATATCGTAAGCATAATGTTTATCTCCCTAAAGGATTTAGTAAAGAAGAAAAATATCCTATTATTTACGCAACTGATGGCAACAGCAATTTAACCAACAAAAAAGAATTGTTAGACTCTTTAATTAATAACCAAATTATAAAGCCCGTAATATTTGTCGCTAGTTTCTCTAACAACAAGATTGCCGATAGCACAAGTACTAAACTTGGAGAAAAAAGAGTGTATTTAACCTACCGGAATTTTGAGTATGTAGATAGAAAACCTAAAAGAAAAGAAGATTCTTTGTTAGTCAATAGATTTCAAGATCATATGTCCTACTTTACTACCGAGTTAATACCAGCAATTGAAAGCAAATACAACCAACCCAACGAAAAAGAGAACAGACTTTTTTATGGTGTGTCCAATGGTGCAGGATTTGGATTAAGCTTATTAAACAACAAACCTGACTTAATAGGCACTTATCTTTGCTTTTCTATCTTTGGCGGTGATATTCAATCCAACCACTGGTATGCAGAAACAAAATATCCAGACTTATATTTAAGATACGGAAGCGAAGAACCCTTTTTTCTAAAAGAGGATGCCAATTTTTTACAATCACAATATGCCGAATCACATGCTTTAATTGAGGTAAAAGAATTTAATGGTGGCCATAGTGATGTATATTGGAACACTGAATTTATTGAAACCATAACTAGGCTATTACAATAAGTAGCCTCTGCAAATTGGCTCGTATAATAAAATAAGCCACTTATTACGATTAGAAAATGGAATTATACAACAGGATTATTGAACTCATAGATATAAATTTAATTTACTGCCTAGTTCCAATAATTCTGACTTTAATGCTAACAGAATTTTTCTTTAAAAACAAATTTGAAACAAAAAAAGCATTAAATGTAATACGTTGGACTATTATTCTTTATACTCTTGCCACCTATCCTTTTTACCTAATTGGAATGATACTAAATCCTGACGAATATGCCTTTATTCATCGAGCAACTGGTCCATATGCATGGGCTTATTGGTTACTTTTTTTATCTGCCTTAATTTTTCCATTAACCCTACTCATCCAAAAACTAGCTTCAAGATTTTGGTTTGTTCTCTTTGTTGCATTTATTATGAAAGCTGGGGTGTATTTTGAACGTTTTGTAATTATTACAACACGCTTTCATCGCGATTATTTAACTGGAAATGGCGATATTGAACTCACGGATTTATTTACATTTGGGCTTGGAATGCAATTCTTACAAGGGGCAATAATTGCTGTTTTGATTTTGTATTACCACCATTATTTTTAACATATTCACTATCTTTAGTATTTGGTGGATTTCTATAAAAACACTAACCATGAAAAAATTTGCAATACTACTGATAAGCCTTTGTTTAATAATTTCATCTTGTGCTGATAAAAAAGCAGACAAGAACAAGGACTCCACAATCCAAAAAACCAATTTGGATTCAACAACACCAATACAAACAAAACCTGCAAAAGATAAAAAAGAGGTAACCGATGTTTATTTTAAAGCCAATGGCACAGAACCTTTTTGGAGCTTGACTATATCTGAAAGGATGATTAAACTAAAAACCATTGGTGATTCCATTTTAACACCTCATACCATTCCTGATCGGGCACAAGATGCTAATATAAAACTATACAGGCTACATACCGAAATGGCAAAATTGAACATTCAAATCAATCATTCCGAATGCGTACAGGTATCATCTGGCATGACTATGCCCTACTCGGTAACTGTTGACTACATGAAAGGCAGAGCAACTGAATTTACAAAATTGGAAGGTTGCGGAAAGTATAATACCGATTATCGCTTGCATGACATTTGGGTGTTGGAAACATTAAATGGCCATCCCGTTTCCAATGCACAATTTGCAAACAAACTACCTTCAATTGAAATTAATTCATCAAACAACTCATTTACAGGATACGCAGGATGTAACAATATGAACGGAAAACTATTTTTTGAGCACGGTATTTTACGATTTACAGATATTGCTAGCACAAAAAAAATGTGCCCAAATAATACGGAAACAGAATTTCTGAACGCCTTAAAAGCTGTTACCAAATATAAATTGGAAAACAATAGGTTATGGTTATCCAACCCATCAAAAGAATTGTTAGTTTTTAAAAAAGTTGATTAATCAATATCTATGAAAAATCTTTTATCAATCTTTCTTATAGTTCTAATCTTTTTTTCCTGTGAAAAAAAGACAAAGAATGAAGAGATAAACCTGGAAGCAACCGATAGTGATAAAATTGAAATTCTCAACACAATTAACAACGTTTACGGCAATATAAAAGTTGATTCAGTAAATAAACCCAACTTTAGGATTATTAAAGACCAATTTGTAGAATCAGCCAGACTAGGTTATTTCGCAAAAGACTCCCTCATTCTTAAAAGTCCAGTTGTATACTTTGATGGAATGAAAAATATGTTATCTAATAACAGTATAGATTATTTAAGAGAATGGGAAATAAAAGGTGAAACGAAATTTTTTGGAGACATTGCTCAACACACTAGTCTATATGGAGTACATTTTAACACTACAGATAGTCTTGCCGAAAAAGGCATCATCAATTTTCAACTGGTTAAGATTAATAATAACTGGAAGATTCTTTCAATGATATGGCAATCGGAAAAAAAAGACCTTATCGTACCTGACAACTATTTTGATTAAAAATAAAATCCAATAATAGGCTATAAACAAATACACTGCTAACAAATAACAGACAAGTATATGAGATTACTAACTTTACTATTATTGATTATGACAGTTTCTTGTTCTAAAGCTAAACCCGAAAAGGATTTACGGCAATCCAACCTTCAGTTAACGTCCCGTTATTTTAATGAAGTTTACAATGAAAATAGAATTGACCTTATTGACTCGTTATTTGTTGAAGATTATGAGCATACATCAACAGAGGGTAGAAAATTTAATAGTCGTGAAGAATTGAAATCTGCCGTTAAGAGAATTGAATCGCTCCTGCCAAATTTAAAGTTGCAAATAGTTGAAGCTGTTCCTGATGAGGAAAAGGTCATGTTCTTGATTCGTATGGAATCTGACCTCCCTAAAATGTCAAGTTCATTTACAAAAGCCACAAAAACCAATTTTAATGAAACCTTTATTTTTTGGGTTAAAGAGGGAAAGATTTATAAAGGCAGGTCGATTGGTGCCCATTTACCTTTTATAAAACAAGTATCTGGGTTCGAGGGTGGACTTTTAGATGTAATTAAAACACTATCAATGCAAAACGATTCTATAAAATAGCAATGAACGAAAACGTTAATAGATACCTAAACGCACTTAAGAAATGGAAGCCAGAATTGATCAAGCTTCGTGAGATTATAAATGATTGTGACTTAAAGGAAGAATTTAAATGGATGCACCCTTGTTATACCTATAATGGAAAAAACATTGTATTAATTCACGAATTTAAAAATTATTGTGCCGTTTTATTTCATAAAGGTGCCTTACTCAAAGATTCAGAAAAGTTGTTAGTACAACAAACTAAAAACGTACAATCGGCTAGGCAGATACGATTTACGGACTTGCCAGAAATTGAGGAACTTGAACCAACCATAAAGGCTTACATAAAAGAAGCTATACAAATTGAAAAGTCAGGACTGCAAGTTGAAAAGAAAAGTACTTCTGATTATGAAATGCCTGAAGAATTGAAACAGAAATTTTCTGAAGACAACAACTTTAAACAAGCGTTTGAAAATTTGACTCCGGGACGCCAACGTGGCTATCTTTTGTATTTTAACAAACCAAAGCAATCTAAAACAAGAATATCTCGAATTGATAAAAACGTTAGCCGCATTATGGATGGCTATGGCTTTAACGATTGTGTTTGTGGGCTTTCAAAGCGAAAACCAAATTGTGATGGCTCGCATAAACAATTAGACAAAGTTTTATAGATCAGTATAATTTAAATTATACAATAGGAATGTGTTTGACGCCTACTCTATCCGCTTTGCTGGCATATTCTGTCCATTTTGATGCAAAGTCAAACTATCTATTTTACCTTTGTCATTTGCATTAAACGTAACCTGCGCATCCACAACTTTTAAATAAAATTTGTTGTAAGCAGAAGCAAACAACTCAAATTGTGGTTGACCTGTAGCTTGAGCCAATAATTGTTTCTCTTGACGGGTAACTGTTATTATAAATCCGGGTTGTAATTCATATTGGCCACAATAAGAGTCCAACACATCAATAGGTACCTCAACATCTGTAACCAATTTAGATTTATCTACGCCCAACTGTAATAAAACTGTTTTGGCATTGTCATTCGCTGGATTTAATTCCAATGATTTCTTGTAATTGGTAATAGCTTGTGTCGTATCCCCAACTTTTAAATATCCTTCACCCAATGAATCATAAGGATTGGAAGCTTTAGGAAACGATACCACATTCAATTTAAAAAGCTCCAATGCTATAGCATTTTTATCTTCTGCCAGATATTTATAAGCCAAGGTGTTCAATTGGGCTTCATCAAACTTATAGGTATCTGATTGCTCAACCCTTAATTGTTGATACAATTTAATCGCAGATTCAACTCCATTTGCTTCAATTTCTTTGTTTACGACTGTAGCTATTGAAGGTTTTGGTGTTTCCAAAGGCCTTGAATCTCCCAATAGTTTCATGCCCAAACGTCCTATATCGGTATCCGCATTACCTAATACCACTACCCCTTTTTGGGTACCTTTAATAAAACCTGTAAACGATTTATAACCGCCAGTAGCACCATTATGCCAAATAATCGTATCGTCACCATTTTGGGCATAATGCCAACCTAAGCCAATTTTAAATTTTTCTGATTCATTTTCATAAGCCACTTGTTGGCTTAATTTCATAGCTTCATAAATATTGGGCTTGGTAACACCCATATTGGCCATTAAAAATTTAACCATATCTTCGGTAGTTGAACGAATACCTCCTGCACCAGCAAGTCCTGTTATATCCCAATTGGAAACCTCAATACCTTGTGAATGTGGTTTTGCTAAATGGTTTATCATACTATCAGTTAGCTTCAATCTTGTACTGTTCATACCGCAAGGATGCGCTATTTTTTCAATTAAGAGTTCTTCATAGCTTTTACCAGTATGCAATTCCAAAATATGCCCCAATAAGCCCATGGCATAGTTTGAATACTCATATTGCGAACCAATATCTCTTGTTAATTCATAGGATGACAAAAATTTATATATTAATTCAGGAGTATAATCTACATAGGGGTTTCTAGGATCTTTAGGGTTAAAGTTATCAGGCATTCTGGGCAATGCTGACGTATGAGTTGCTAAATCTAAAAGGGTTATTTCTCTATCGTTTCTTGTAGGTACTGTTACCTCTTTTGGTAAATACTTTGCTATGGGATCCGATAGTTTCATGCTGCCATTCAAAACTTCATCAGCTAGCATAATACAGGTAAAGACTTTAGAAATAGAACCTATTTCATAAACCGTATGTTCATTTACAGGAATATTATGTTTTAAATCGGTTGTACCGTAACTATAAAAATCGACTTTATCACCTTCAATATAGGCTATTGATATCCCAACATTTTCACCAGATTTTACTTTAGCTTGAATATTTTTTTTAACAGCTTCGGTTACTTCTACTTGAGAAAAGCTGTTGTAACTTAAAAAAAGAACTAGGTAAATAAATAGATATTTCATGTCGATTGATTTTATGTACTACAAGATACCAAAAAAACAAGCAAATATTTTTAAAATAACTTGAACTTTTAGCTATATCTATTTACCAATTTTATGATAAATCTCATACTTAAAACTAACAATTATGCATAACTTTCTAACATGAACACCATTGCGCTTCGTATTTCGGATTTCCTAAAACAGTTTCCTCCGTTTAGCATGCTCACACAAGAGCAATTATTGGCTATTTCTGGGGCTGTCAATATTATACATATTGAGACAGAAGCGTATGTTTTTAAAACCACCGAGCCTATAAAAAACGCTTTTTATGTTGTAAAAGAAGGGGCTATTGGTCTTTATCGCGAGGAAACAAACAGTTTGGTTGACAAGTGTGATGAAGGTGATATTTTTGGTTTACGTGCTTTAATTAGACAAGGCAACTATAAGTTGACTGCCAAAGCTTTAGAAGAAAGTATTGTTTATAGCGTTTCTTCCGAATTACTAGAGGCATATATCACTACAAATATTGAGGCCAACAAATTCCTAATGCAATCGTTTGCCTCCAATACATTATTAGGGCAAGATGAGTCTTTACCAAAACCTATTTTCGCTAAAACAACATTAACTGATTTTAATGATGCTGAAACTGCAAACTATAGTAAAAACCCTATCTATTGTAATCCTAAAACAAGTATCAAAGAAGCAGCTAAAATCATGACAAACAATCGGGTTGGTAGCATTATTATTACAGAAAGCAAAAAACCAATTGGCATAATAACTGACAAGGATTTACGTGTAAAAATTGCCACAGGACAAGTGAGTATTGATGCTCCAGTGACAGATATTATGTCCTCACCAGTAATTACTTACGCCAAAAATATTTCTGTGGCCGAAGCACAAATTGCGATGCTTCAACATAAAATAACACATCTGTGTATTACAACCGATGGTACCACAAATGGAGACTTAACAGGCATCTTATCCGAACACGACATATTAGTAATCCGCGAAAACAATGCTTCGGTTTTAGTAAAAGAAATTAAACGTAGTCAAACACCTCTTGAATTAAAGCACATTAGAATGCGTTGTGAGGATTTACTAAAAAGATATTTAAATCAAAATCTCCCCATTAATTATGTTGCCAAAATAATTTCTGCCATTAATAATAACATCATTAAACATGCAATAGATTTAGCAGTAAAAGAAACATCAAGCAACCCTCCAACTTCATTTGCTTGGATGTCCATGGGTAGCCAAGGCAGACAAGAACAATTACTATTAACCGATCAAGATAATTTTTTGGTTTTTGAAAATGTTTCTGAATCTGAATACAACAACACACAAAAATATTTTTTAAACCTTGCGAAAAAAATCACCACTAACCTAAATACAGTTGGGTTTGAGTATTGTCCTGCTAACATGATGGGCAGTAATCCAAAATGGTGTTTATCTCTATCTCAATGGCAATCACAATTTAAAAAATGGATTGCACAACCCGATCAGGATAATCTATTACTATCTACTATTTTTTTTGATTTTGATTTTGTTTATGGCAACAAAGCCTTGGCTGACAACTTATCTGAAAACATATTTGAAGCCATTGAATCCCATGATATATTTTTAAACTATTTGGGATTAAACGCCTTAAAGAATCCGCCTCCATTGAGTTTCTTTAGAAACTTTTTAGTAGAGTCGTCTGGGGAACATAAAGATCAATTTGATATTAAAGCTCGTGCCATGATGCCATTGGTAGATGCAGCTCGCTTACTTATGCTTTCTAGTAAAACAGCATCTATAAACAATACTGTTGCTCGTTACAAAAAACTAATGGAATTAGAGCCTCAAAACAAAGACATATATGAAGCCTGCTTGTTGGGTTTTGAAGATTTATTACGATTTAGAACCTTGCAAGGTTTAAAACATAATGATTCTGGTCGTTTTATAGATTTACAACAATTGAGCAAAGCAGATCGATTAGAGCTTAAAAGCAGTTTCAAAGCCATAAAATCGGTTCAGGAACTGATTCAAACCCGATTTAAATTATCACAACTCATGTAATATGGGATGGTTTAAAAAACATACTTATCCAGACTTTTGGAATACATATGCTGATTGTTTCAAAAGAAATCAAGAACAGAATTTAGACAACACCAGGTTTGTAGTTTTTGACACTGAAACCACCGGTTTAAACCCTAAAACCGATAGGATTTTATCTATTGGTACCATTGCCATTAATAACTACGCTATAACTGTTTCCGACCAATTGGAAATTTATTTAGAACAAGATATTTTCAATACAGAAACGGTTAAAATTCACGGGCTACTCAAAACAGGAACGTCAGAAAAAGTCACAGAAGAAACTGCTATTACACAATTCTTAAACCATATTAATAATGCCGTTTTGGTTGCACACCATGTTGCCTTCGACATTGCTATGATTAATGCATGCCTCAAACGTATGGCTTTGCCTAAACTTAAAAATAACATTATTGACACAGGATTTCTTTATAGAAAAACTTTAACCTCTGTAAACCAAAATTCTCATTATAGTTTAGACGAGTTGTGTGAAAAGTTTAACATTCCTTTGCATGATAGGCATACTGCTTCAGGAGATGCTTATATAACAGCCATTTTATTTCTCAAATTGGTTTCTTTTTTAAAACAACAAAAAAGTGGTTTACAACTTTCGGATATCACTCTGCCCAAAAACCGCATTGGTCTCCTATAAAAAAAGCGCTTCAAACGAAGCGCCTTCTTTGCTATTAATTTTGCTTTTATAAAGCATTGTCCATGATATCCTGAACTACTTCTGGGTTCAGTAAAGTACTTATGTCACCTAAATTACTGGTATCCTTATGGGCTATTTTACGTAAAATACGTCGCATAATTTTTCCAGAACGGGTTTTAGGTAAGCCCTGTGTAAACTGGATCTTATCCAATTTAGCTATAGGTCCAATATGCTCGGTAATTATCTGATTTATCTCCTTACGTAAATTATCGTGGTTTCTAGCTTCTCCAGTATCTTTTAGTATCACATAACCATAAAGAGCATTTCCTTTGACATCATGTGGGAAACCAACAATAGCTGACTCTGAAACCGCTGGATGCTCATTAATGGCATCTTCTATTGGCGCAGTTCCTAAATTATGTCCAGAAACGATTATAACATCATCTACACGACCAGTAATTCTATAATACCCTACTTCATCCCTTAAGGCACCATCACCAGTAAAGTATTTATTTTCAAAAGCTGAAAAATAGGTGTCCTTGTATCGTTGATGATTGCCCCAAATGGTTCGCGCCATACTAGGCCATGGGAATTTGATACACAAGCGGCCTTCAACTTGGTTACCTTTTAACTCGTCTCCATTTTCATCCATCAATGCGGGTTGGATACCAATAAATGGCAAGGTTGCATAGGTTGGTTTTGTAGGCGTGACATACGGAATTGGTGTAATCATAATACCTCCTGTTTCTGTTTGCCACCAAGTATCCACTATAGGGCTATTTTTCTTTCCAACATTATCGTTGTACCAATGCCAAGCTTCTTCATTTATTGGTTCACCTACAGAACCCAATACTTTTAATGAGGATAAATCATATTTTTCAACCAATTCAGACCCTTGCTTCGCCAAAGCGCGAATAGCAGTTGGTGCTGTATAAAACTGATTGACTTTATGCTTTTCAACAATCTCCCAAAAACGTCCAAAATCTGGATAACTAGGTACGCCTTCAAACATAACCGTAGTAGCTCCGTTACACAATGGTCCATAAACAATATAACTATGCCCAGTAATCCAACCTATATCAGCTGTACACCAATACACATCATGCTCACGATATTGGAATACATTTTTAAATGTATAAGCTGTATAAACCATATAACCAGCAGTGCTGTGTACCATACCTTTTGGTTGGCCAGTTGATCCTGATGTATATAAAATAAATAACGGATCTTCAGCTCTCATCACTTCAGCTTTACATTGGTCTGAAGCTTCATCCAATAAAGGTTGCAACCATTCATCACGACCATCTTTCATAGACACATCGCTGTTAATACGTTTAGCCACTAAAACCGTTTCTACTCCAGGGCAAGACTCTAAAGCATCATCTACAATGCCTTTTAAATCGATTGTTTTAGCTCCACGATAGGATCCATCAGCAGTAACTACCATCTTGCAATCACAATCATTAATACGTGTCGCCAAAGCTGTTGATGAAAAGCCAGCAAAAACTACAGAATGTACTGCTCCTATTCTTGCACAAGCTAAAACCGCTATGGCCAATTCCGGAATCATAGGTACATAAATACAAACGCGATCACCTTTTTGAACACCTTTGGATTTCAGCACATTGGCCATTTTATTGACACGATGGTATAATTGCCAGTAAGTAATGTGTTCGGCTTTACTATTTGGATCGTTTGGTTCAAAAAGAATAGCTGTTTTATCGCCTCGTGTAGCCAAGTGTCTATCAATACAGTTTTCGGTGATGTTTAGCTCGGCTCCTTCAAACCACTTTATTTCAGGTTTTGAAAAGTCCCAACTTAATACCTTATCCCATTTTTTTCGCCACAAAAAGTGCTCTTCGGCTACTTCTTCCCAAAAATTTTCAGGTTCTCTAACCGATTTTCTATAGACTTGATAATATTCTTCTAAATGTTTTATATGATAATTACTCATGATTATTAATTTTTATGTATTCCTATTTGATTGATTTTATATACTGCAGTTATTTCGTTTATGATTTCTGGATCGTCTATAGTCGAAGGAATATTATAATTCATCTCATCGGCTATATTGCGTAACAATTTACGAAGAATTTTTCCAGAACGTGTCTTTGGCAACCTATCCACTACCAATACATCACGGAACGATGCTACTGCACCAATTTCTTGGCGAACATCCTGAATAATTTGCTTTTGAATGTCTTCATCACTGTTGTTGTTTTCAGCTTTCAACACCACTAATCCCAATGGTTTTTGTCCCTTTAAGTCACAGTGAACACCAAAAACAGCACACTCTGCAACCGCTTTATGAGAGGCCACAATTTCTTCCATTTCAGCCGTTGACAGGCGATGCCCAGCAACATTAATAATATCATCTACACGGCCTGTGATGAATACATAGCCATCTTCATCCTTGTAGCCTCCATCTCCCGAAAAATAATAGCCTGGGAATTTTTCCAAATAACCTGATTTAAAACGTTCAGGATTTCCCCAGAGATTCATGAGTGTTCCAGGTGGCAAAGGGAGTTTTACTGCCACATAGCCTTCGCTACTGGATGGGACTTCTTGGCCTTCTTCATTTAATATTTGAATATCATAACCACAAACTGGAAACCCAGCTGATCCTGGTTGTACATCCTGTAATTCTAAACCAGCCATATTCGCTAACATGGGCCAGCCACTTTCGGTTTGCCACCAATGGTCGATAACGGGAACTTGTAGTTTTTCTTCTGTCCATTTTAAGGTAGCAACATCACAGCGTTCACCAGCCAAAAACTGGTATTTTAGGCAAGACATATCAAACTGTTTTAAGAACTTACCGTTTGGATCTTCTTTTTTAATGGCACGGATGGCTGTAGGAGCTGTAAACATTACCTTGACACGATGTTCGCTAATGACCCGCCAAAATGTTGATGCATCCGGTGTTTTGATAGGTTTGCCCTCAAAAAGAACCGTGGTATTGCGGTTGATTAACGGTGCGTAAACAATATAACTATGTCCAACAACCCAACCCACATCACTAGCAGCCCAAAATACATCACCTGGCTCTACACCATAGACATATTTCATAGAGAACTTTAATGCTGTGGCATAGCCACCTGTATCACGAATAATCCCTTTAGGTTTTCCAGTCGTTCCAGAAGTGTACAATATATATGAGGGATGCGTTGAAGGAACTGAAACTGCTTCAACTGGGACAGCGTTCTCAACTAGTGTGTTATAATCCACATCATATTCCTTTTTAGGGATTTCAGCATTGAGATTTCTATTAAAAACTATGACATTTTGAGGCTTGTGATTAGCCAATTTTATAGCTTCATCCACGTAAGGCTTATAAGGTATGATGCGCTGAATTTCAATACCACTAGATGCGGTGATTACCGCTTTTGGTTGACAGTCGTCAATACGTATAGCCAATTCGTGAGGTGCAAATCCACCAAATACCACAGAGTGAATGACACCAATTCGCACGCAGGCTAACATGGCATATATGGCCTGCGGAATCATAGGCATATAAATAATGGCGGTATCACCTTTCTGTAAACCTAACGATTGTAGTCCACCAGCTAATTTTGAAACTTCATTATGCAATTTATTAAATGTAATATGCTGTTTGGTTTGCGTAACTGGTGAATCATAGATAATGGCTGTTTGGTTTCCAAAACCATCTTTAATATGTTTATCAATACAGAGGTAACTTAAATTCAATTCACCATCTTGAAACCATTGATAATAATCATATTGATCTTTGGATAATATGGTTTGTGGCTTACTAAACCACTCTAATACTTCACTTTGGTCTTTCCAAAAATCTTTAGGATCTTGGATACTGCTATTATAATTTTTTTGGTAGGTCATGGTTTTACTTTTTTAGAATTAAACAAGCCAAACCAATTTGGATTTAAAACCTTAAGTTTTATTAAAGCCCAAACAATCACAACAAAGCAAGCACCTATAACCATGGAGTTGACCATGCTTATACGTGTGTCATTTTCAAATTTAAAACGAAGATATAGGGTAATTAAAACGTAGATACTAATAATAATATCTGACGCCAAGGGGTTGATACGAAATTTCATAATCAATACTACTTTTCAAATAAGCACGTATAAAAACTGTGACTTATTCTATTAAACATTGTTTGTTTGCACACAAAACCAATGGTTAATTGAGTAGTTCAAGAATTTCTGAAACTATTTTTTTTACTGAAAACGGCTTTAATAAATATTTGTCTGCTCCAAGTTTTAAGCCTTTTTCAATGTCTGAAGCTTTATTTTTAGCAGTCAAGAATACCACTTTAGTATGCTTTAAACTGTCTTGTTCTTTTATAAAATTTAAGGTCTGATAGCCATCTACATTTGGCATCATAATGTCCAGCAAAACAACATCTGGTACATCCTTTTTTAATATCTGAAGTGCCTCACTTCCATCTCTTGCAATATACACTTCAAAGTCTTGTTTTTTAAAAGCGTATTCCAACGTCATCACAATATTGGGCTCATCATCTACAATTAAAATCTTCTTCATATTTTACAGCAGTACAATTTAGTCAAAAGGTAGCTTAAAACCAAAGGTTACACCACTTTTTTGATTGTTTTTAACCCATATTTTTCCATGGTGTTTTTTAATGATTTGCCTACTAATGGCCAGCCCTAAACCACTCCCCTGTGGTTTAATGGTATTTTGGTCACTAGTTTGATAAAATTTGTCAAAAATAAAGTCCATATCCTTATCTGAAATACCTCTGCCGTTATCACTAACCAGCACCTCAACGGAGGCATTTCCAAGCTTATAATCAACCACAATCCTACCGGTTTTTGATTCAGAAAACTTAATGGCATTGGAAAGCAAATTGGTCAAAACCTGAATGATCCGGTCTTCATCGTAATTTAATTTACATTTATGTGGGTTTTTAGTGATTATGTCAATTTGTTTTTTTGCAGCAATTTGACTCACGCCATTTATAGCTTTTTCAATGGTTTCCTTGATGTCGTACTGTTGGATATCCAGTTCCTGTCTGCCTGTTTCCAATTTCTCAAAATCCAAGATATTATGAATCAACCGTGATAAGCGATCGGAATCCTGAAGAATATTGCTTAAAAATTGAATCTTTATTTCAGCAGGCATATCAGTATCTTCCATAATCAACTCGGTTGCTGCGCGAATACCCGTTATAGGTGTTTTTAATTCATGGGCCACGGTATCCAAAAACTCATCTTTTTGCTTGTCTTTCAAAATCAATTCGTCATTGGCGTTTTTAAGTCTGTTGGTCAAATGCTGAAGCTCATCAGACTTCTCTTTTAGCAGCTTATTACTGGCAATGGTTTCTTTAGATTCCTCTAAAATTTTCAATACCTCAACCAAACTAATCTGCTCTTCCTTCACCACACTCGAAATCAAAATTTTAGCCGAAGAACTGCCGATACTACCAGTCAAAAGTTTTTCGGAAAAATTAATGAGTCGTGCATCTGCGAGTTGCGTATCCTGTGGTAATTTATATTTTGTAAAAAAGATACTCAAAGCACGTTGCGCTCGTTGTTCTCCTAAAAATCGGTTGAGAACATTTTTGATATCAGACACATAGGCTTCCCCTTTCCAAACCAAAGCACTGTCCTGAAGCGACGCATAATTTTTGCTATCTACAAACATTTCGGCATAATTCCGCTCTCTGTAATTTCCTTTAAACATGAGAGACACCGTAAGGTATAATAAGGTATTGATACTCAAACTCCAGAAAAAAGCATGAGCCGGTGGACTTAAAAAGTCAATACCAAACAAGGCGCTTGGCCGCAATGCCTCAATATGAAACAAACCATAATCAGAAAATTCAGAAGTTCCAGTAAGCACCTGCATGACAAATGGTAAAACCAATGTGTATAGGGTTATCAAAAACCCGGCAATAATACCGACTTTAGTCGCTCGTGATGATCCCCTATTCCAAAATATTCCAATAAAAAATGAGGGAGCCAACTGGGCAATGATTACAAAAGAAATCAAGCCTATGGAATATAAGGACAAGGCCTTTGAAAAGGACACGTAAAAGAAATAGGCTAGAATAATGATACTAAAAATGGAAACCCGTCTGATAACCTTAATGTATTTGGCATTTTTTTCTGGCTGACTTTTACTAAACTTATCTAAAAATCCATACGGAATGATCAGGTTGTTACTTACCATAGTTGATAATGCCAATGTGGACACAACGACCATGGATATGACTGCAGAAAAGCCTCCCAAAAAAACCAATAAGGCCAATACTGTATTGTCTTGTTGCAGTGGCAGTAACAAGGTATAATATTCGGCATTAACCTCATTACTGAATGATAGCTTTCCTGCCCAAGCAATAAAAATCACAAATACATTAAACAGCAATAGATATAACGGAAATAACCAAATGGCTTGTTTTAAATATTTTTCCCGATTGTTTTCCAAAACCGATACTTGAAATTGTCTGGGCAATAGGAAAATGGCCAAAAAGGATAACATAATCATAAAGAACCAATTGAATCCGTTTCCGATATCTCCAAAAGTGGACAAGCTTTTAAAAGACTCCACAGATGAAATTCTATCATAAATATCTGTCGTACCATCAAAGAGGTAAAAAGTGACATACAACCCAATAACCAAAAAGAATACTAATTTTAAAACTGACTCAAAAGCAACAGATGCCACGATACCACGATGCTTTTCAGAAGCATCGGTAGCTTGCGTTCCAAAAAAGGTGGCGAAAACAGCCAGGAGAACCGCAATGTAAAATGTGGAATCATCCCAAATAGTCTTTGATATATAACTGCTTTCATCTACCATAATTTCAAAGGTTTCTGAAACGGCTTTTAGTTGCAAAGAAATATAGGGTACAATCCCTACCAAGCACACCACCGTTACCAAGGCGCCAATAAACCGATTGTTCCCATAACGCAAAGAAATAAAATCGGCAATGGACGAAATTTTATGCTGTTTGGAAATTCGTATAATCTTTCGCAAAACGATAATCCATAAAGGCGCGGCAATAACAGGTCCTAAATAAATTGGTAAAAACTGCATTCCAGAATTAGCCGCAATGCCAATACTGCCGTAATAGGTCCAAGCCGAACAATACACAGCTAATGATAAGGTGTAAATGTATGGGTTGTTTACCCATTTGCTTTTGGCATTCTTTTCAGCAATAAAAGCGATGTAGAACAATATTGCCAAGTAGATGATGATAATTATGAACAAACTATAATTACTCATAATGCCGTTTTAGAATAACATAGGAAATAATAATAGCCAAACACCAAATAGCGAATATGGAAAAATAGATAATCGGAATTCCGAAGACCTGTCCTTCCATATTAAAGATAAATAGAAAAGGCACATTGAACAACAGCAAGAGCGCCAAAGCCAAAACTACTAATTTTTGTTCGTGTCTTTTTTTCATAATTACAAATGCAGTTAAATGTAAGAAAAAAACAGTATGGTCAAAAGAACCATACTGTTTTAACTAACTAAACAAACTTTCAAATTTTATATAAATCTGAAATAATTAATGACTGGAAGCTTCACCTGCTCCCGAAGGTATTCTGATATTCTCAACAATCTCTTGAACATCAGCAGGAGGTGCTGCTGTCATTCTGGAAACTACAACCGATACAATAACATTAACTATCATAGCCACCGTACCAAAACCTTCTGGTGAAGTACCAAACCACCATTCACTGGCAGGTCTTGGATCCATCACACCAATCAATCCGGTTTTATAACGTATCATGTAGAACAACATTAAGGTAATACCCACAATCATACCCGCTATGGCACCTTGCTTGTTCATACGCTTGTCAAAAATTCCTAAAATAATCGCTGGAAAAAAGGATGCCGCTGCTAAACCAAAGGCCAGAGCTACAACCGCGGCAACGAAACCTGGAGGATAAATACCGAATAGTCCAGCAATGATGATAGCCACTAAAATAGCTATACGTGCTGCCATTAATTCTCCTTTTTCTGAAATGTTAGGCTTTAATTGCTTTTTAATTAAATCGTGAGAAATCGATGTTGAAATCACCAATAACAAACCAGCTGCTGTTGACAGTGCTGCTGCTAATCCACCGGCAGCCACTAAAGCAATCACCCAATTAGGCAACTTGGCTATTTCGGGATTTGCCAATACCATAATATCTCTATCAACATATAACTCGTTAACTTCTGCATTAGCATTAGAAATCATACGTTCACCATGAGCACCTCGTTCATTTGTATAGACAGGTTTTTTACCATCAATGGCGCTACCTGCTACATATTGAATTTTGCCGTCATTATTCTTATCTGACCAAGCTATCAACCCTGTGTTCTCCCAGTTCTTAAACCACTCTGGAATCTCATTATATTGTTGCTCACTTACTGTTTCAATTAAGTTGGTTCTCGCAAACACCGCAATAGCTGGAGCCGTAGTATATAGAATAGCAATAAACAACAAGGCTAAACCAGCTGATTTACGAGCATCTTTTACTTTAGGTACCGTGAAGAAACGCACAATTACGTGTGGTAAACCTGCGGTTCCAACCATCAACGCCAATGTGATGGCAAACACATCCCAAGTAGATTTAGTACCATCGGTATATTCATTAAATCCTAATTGTGTATGTAGGGTATCCAGTTTATCCAAAAGGTAGGCACCACCTTCCAATTTGCCACCCATACCTATTTGAGGAATTGGGTTTCCAGTCATCTGCATAGAGATAAAGAATGCAGGTACCATAAAGGCAAATATCAAGACACAATATTGAGCTACTTGCGTATAGGTAATTCCCTTCATACCACCCAAAAAGGCGAATACTAAAACGACCGTCATACCAATTATAACCCCTAGGTTAATATCAACCTGAAGGAATTGCGAAAAGACTATACCCACGCCACGCATTTGCCCTGCTACATAAGTAAAGGATACAATTAGGGCGCAAATAACCGCTACGGTTCTAGCTGTGTTGGAATAGTAGCGATCACCAATAAAATCAGGTACCGTGAACTTACCAAACTTCCGTAAATAAGGCGCTAATAGTAAGGCCAACAATACATAGCCTCCGGTCCATCCCATCAGGAATACGGACCCATCATATCCCATGAAGGAAATCAATCCTGCCATAGAAATAAAGGACGCGGCACTCATCCAATCGGCTGCAGTAGCCATACCATTTGCCAATGGTGATACGCCACCACCGGCGACATAAAAGTCTTTTGTTGAGCCTGCTCGGGCCCAAATAGCGATTCCAAAATATAGAGCGAATGTAAGCCCTACTAAAATCCATGTCCATGTTTGTACACTCATAATAATTTGTTTTAATAGTTAAGGCTTACTCGTCGAAACCGTATTTTTTATCTAATTTATTCATCAATCTGACGTATACGAAAATGAGAATAACGAATACGTAAATGGAACCTTGTTGTGCGAACCAAAATCCTAATTTGAATCCGCCCAGACGAATTTCATTTAAAGCATCTTTAAATAAAATCCCACAGCCATAGGAGACTAAAAACCAAATAGTTAATAGAATAACCAAATACTTAAGGTTTTCCTTCCAATAGGCCGATGCGTGTTTTTGTTTATCTGACATAATATGCTTGGTTTATAGGTAAATCATGGCCTGGAGCGTCACCGTTCCTTGCTTTGAATCACCAAATTTTTGATTTTGATATTCTAAAGTTAATTTGGAGTTATGGCCACTGAAATAGGCATTGGCTCCAATTCCGAAGATATTTCTATTATCATCTACAGCATCATAGCTATTGGATGCAAAAGACACATAAGGTTGAAAACGCGTTTTGGTTTTATCACCATTAAACACATAGCCAACATGACCATACACCATACTACCTGTTCCATAAGCACTGAACAAATAGTCTTTACCATAATTATTAGTTTGAAATGTCGCATAAGCCGTAATAGCGGCACCTTTATCTCCAAGAGGCGAATCGTAAAAAGCATCAACAGCGAAGATACTGACATCCTCCCCTTTCAGCTCCATATTGTCCATTATAACCGATCCGCTTGGGTGATAGAAAAATCCAGCTCCTATATTAAACACGCGTTTACCTCCAAGATAAGAGCCCACCTTATACGGTAGGAAATTGGATTCCTGATCAAGTATGTTAAAATCAAAATAACCAGCATAAGCCATGCCAGCGTCTTTAGAACCCAAAACACGTTTACCACCGTAAACAGCTGAACCACCCTCAACTGGCTCTCTTGTATCCAGTCCGTTTGTGATCGCATCATTAATAGCTAGGCGGTATTGTAGCTTACCAAAGCTTCCCTTACCAAAAACACCAACGTGTCTAGCAAACTGATCCGATAAACCAATAGTGGCCCATGACTGTCTGTTGTTATCAAGAGTCATCATGTTTAAGGTACTTTGGTTATTTAATCTGGAAATACCGTTAAAGTAATGCAAACCACCACCAACAGAATGGTTTTTACTTAAATTGTACTGGGCCCATACATCATGGAAAAAAACCTGTGAGCCCTCTCCTTTACCAGTAGGACTTAATGAGTTGCTGTTTAAGCTGTTTAAACCAAAATGTGTTAAGATTAAGAACTTTTCGTTAATCTGGGCGAACATTAGAACACGTGCACGCCTTAAATTGAAATTAAAATGACTGGATTCATCAGGGACCTCATCCGTATAGATACCCTGGACTTGTGCCCAAGACAAAATACGGAGATACTTTTTGCCCTCTTCATCAAATTTCACTTTGAGACCACCATTATAATCTGGTGATCCTTGTGAGAAGGCATATTGCATGACCATAAAAAAGGCAAACAATAGCGTTAGTTTGTTTCTCATAATTTTAAGATTAATTAGTTAATTAATTGGTTTTGTGTGCAGCACTAATCTCTTAAAATGTGTGAGTTAAATAAAAATTGTTATAGGTAATTGTTAATTTGCAATATCTAATCGCGAAAACGCTCCCATTTTATGAGCATAAACTTATCACCCAATTCGGTAACCAAAACACCAGCACCAGATAAGTTTTCAGTGTTTTGGAAGTATTTAGACAACTCGTTTGCGTTCAGTATTTTGTATGTGGGGTGATAATCAGTTTTGTAGGGTCGTTTAATGTTATATTTCTTCACCCAGTTCATGATGCTCACATGGGAAATACCTAATATTCGTTCAATCTCTCGATAGGTTAACCCCTCTAAATACAATTGAAGAGCTTTATTTACGTAGTAATCATCAATACGTTTTCCTAGTTTGTTTACGGTAAAGAAATACCCGCAAGATTTGCATTTATAGCGTTGCCTATCGTTAACAACACCACTCTTAATGTATTGATCTGAATTGCAGTTTGGACAAAGATTAATTTTCATATATACTAATTTAGCATAAATATATTAATTTAGCAACAATTAGTCATAATGGTTTCATTAAAGCTTACTGCGTTGTTTATAAACTTTAATCTCCTTAACCACACGTGGCGCCATTATAAGTGTAGCGGTCATAGTTGGTATGGCCATAAGGGCAAATACACCATCAATAAGGTTAATCATCATGCTCAAAGATGTGGTCGCACCGAGAATAATACTAATGATATAAAAATAGTTATAATAGTGTTTTTTATCTGCCCCAAACAAGAATGACATGCATTTAGAACCATAATACGAATAGGAAAACAATGATGATACACTAAAAACTGCAATACACAACAGCAAAAGGTATTTACCCATTTGAGGCATGGCATTCCCAAATGCAGAAGCTGTTAGACTCACGCCATTGGCGTCGGTTGTTTGCCAAACACCTGTTACCAGAATAGCCAAAGCAGTAAGCGTACACACTACCAATGTGTCAATTGCTGGACCAAGCATTGCGACTAAACCCTCACGAATAGGCTCATCAGTTTTTGCCGCTCCATGGGCCATTGGTGCCGTTCCTATTCCTGCTTCATTAGAAAATGCTCCGCGCCTAATTCCCAATAAAATTAATCCGCCCAAAGATCCTCCTAGAAAACAATCAGCTTTAAACAGACTACCATCAAACGCATCTTCAATTATTAAGGAAAAATATTTAGGTATTTCTTCGATGTGTGTAAATAAAATAATCATGACCAAAACAAAATACAATAACACCATACTAGGCACCAAACGTGCTGCTGTTTTACTTATTCTATTTAAACCGCCTAATATTACCACTGAAGTAATTATAACCAAAACAACTCCTATAATTAGGTTAGAATACAATCCCGTTTCAATACCATTGGGTTGCAACAAGATATCATTAATGGCTTGAGTAAGTTGGTTAACATTAAAAACCGGTAAAGCACCTATCAATCCACAAACACTAAAAAAAATAGCCAAAGGTTTCCATGCTTTTCCTAAACCTTCTACAATAAAGTACATGGGACCACCTTGAATATTTCCAGCACTATCTTTTCCTCGATACATAATAGCCAATGTAGACGTAAAAAACTTGGTTGACATACCTATTATAGCACTAACCCACATCCAAAACACAGCGCCTGGACCACCAATGGATATAGCAACAGCCACACCTGCAATATTCCCCATACCTACCGTTGCCGATAATGCGGTTGATAAGGCTTGAAAATGGGAAATCTGACCTGGGTCATTTGGGTCATCAAATTTACCTCGTAAAACCTGTATGGCATGACCAAAGTATCTAAAAGGTAAAAAACGTGAGAGAATTAACAAATAGAGCCCACCACCAATAAGCAATATAAGTAAGGGCAAACCCCAAGCCAAAGATGAAAAATCCGATAGTAATTGATCAAGTTGTTGCATGGTTATAAAAATAGTGAAGTGCAAACACTTTTAAGTACAATAGAGTAATTTCTTATACCATTAAAAACCAAATCTATTTTTTCTTTTCAATTTTCTTTCATTAAATTCACATAAATATATTAATACAATACTAATTATAATGAAGGTTACGACTGAAAAAAATGAAAAAGTTGCAAACATGATTTTTGGATCTATTTATCCACTTTACCTAAATAGATTGGAAAAAAACGGTAGGACAAAAGATGAACTCAACGAGGTTATTGAATGGCTAACTGGTTTTGATGAAACCAAAATACAAGCCTTTATTGACGAAAAAGCTACTTTTAGAACATTTTTTGAAAAAGCAAACATGCATCCTAATGCCCATATGATTAAAGGCGTTGTTTGTGGTTACAGAATTGAAGAAATAGAGGATGAATTTGAATTGTACAAACAGTGTAGGCAAATGGAAAAACTGATTGATGAATTGGCCAAAGGCCGTAAAATGGAGAAAATTAAGAGAACCGCTTGAAAACAAACATAGTTTATCATGGCATACGACAAATTTCTCGCCGATAGAATTAGACAACAACTAAAAGTCAAACATCAACCATTTACCGAATTAAAAATGATGGGTGGATTGTGCTTTAAAGTAGATGACAAAATGCTATGCGGTATTCATCTAGACAAAAAATATGGTGACAATTTATTGATGGCTAGAATAGGAGAACATACTTATGAGCTAGAATTAAATAAAAAACACTGCCTTCCTATGGATTTTACTGGAAGACCTATGCGTGGCTATATTTTTGTAACACCTGATGGCTTTGATACCGATAAAGATCTATCCTACTATTTGGATTTGTGTTTAGCTTTCAACCCACTCGCAAAAGCTAGTAAGCGAAAAAAGAAATAGCTTTAAGAATTTAGATATCTGTTTACATTATCAGCTATACGATCTTGTATATTTGACACGTTAGCTTTCACAAAGGTTTCACCCGTTATATTTTCGTATAGTTCAATGTATCGTTCACTCACAGATGTAATATAGTCGTCAGACATTTCAGGAACTTTTTGACCTTCCAATCCTTGAAAGCCTTTTGAAATCAACCATTGTCTAACAAATTCTTTGGATAATTGTTTTTGTGCCTCTCCTCTATCCTGCCGGTCTTGATATCCATCAGCATAAAAATAGCGCGAGGAATCTGGCGTGTGGATTTCATCAATTAAAACAATTTTACCGTCTTTGGTTTTTCCAAATTCATATTTAGTATCCACTAAAATTAAACCACGTGATGCTGCAATTTCAGTACCACGCTGAAAAAGTTTTCTGGTATAATCTTCTAGAATTTCGTAATCGGCTTCAGATACAATACCGCGTTTTAAAATATCTTCACGCGAAATATCTTCATCATGATCGCCCATTTCTGCTTTTGTAGCAGGAGTAATAATAGGCTGCGGAAATTTATCATTCTCTTTCATGCCTTCTGGCATGGCAACACCACAAAGCATACGTTTTCCTGCCTTATATTCGCGTGCTGCATGCCCTGACATATAACCGCGAATAACCATTTCAACTTTAAATGGCTCGCATAAATGACCTACGGCAACATTGGGGTCTGGAGTAGCTGTTAGCCAATTAGGCACTAAATCTTCAGTTGCTTCCATCATTTTGGTTGCTATTTGATTTAGTATTTGTCCCTTAAACGGAATACCCTTGGGCATAACGACATCAAAAGCACTCAACCTATCGGTAGCTATCATAACTAATTGCTCGTCGTTAATATTATAAACTTCCCTAACCTTTCCTTTATAAACACTTTTCTGGCCCGGAAAACTAAAATTGGTATCTATTATGGTATTACTCATGATGTTGCTTTGATGGATTACCATTTGTGCGGTAATGACATTTACTCTCTATTTTCAATACTTTTATAAGCTTCTATAACCTTCTTAACTAATTTATGGCGAATAACATCTTTATCATCTAAAAAGATAATACCTACGCCTTCAACATTTTTTAAAATCAGCAACGCTTCTTTTAAACCAGATATAGTACGCCTAGGCAAATCGATCTGTCCTGGATCGCCTGTCAATAAAAATTTGGCATTCTTCCCCATCCTGGTCAAGAACATTTTCATTTGAGCATGGGTTGTATTCTGACCCTCATCTAAAATCACAAACGCATTATCCAATGTACGACCACGCATAAAAGCCAATGGTGCAATTTGTATGGTACCATTCTCAATATAATGTGCTAGTTTTTCTGGTGCAATCATATCACGCAGCGCATCATACAAAGGCTGCATGTAAGGATCTAGCTTTTCTTTTAAATCACCTGGTAGAAACCCAAGATTCTCACCCGCTTCAACCGCAGGACGTGTTAAAATAATGCGCTTCACCTCTTTGTTTTTTAAAGCTTGTACAGCTAGAGCCACTCCTGTATAGGTTTTACCTGTACCTGCTGGACCTATAGCGAAAACCATATCATTTTTTCGCATACTTTCAACCAGTTTTCTTTGATTGGCTGTTTGTGCTTTAATAATCCTTCCGCTAACACCATGAACAATAACCTCACCGCTCGACTCACTAGTTGCATAATCGTCCTTACTTTGACTGGTTAACACGCGTTCAATAACATTCTCATCAAGCTTATTATATTTAATATAATGCTCCATTAACATGTTAAATCTGCGGTCAAATTCTTCCAACATATCTTCATCGCCATAGGCCTTTATTTTTGTCCCTCTAGCAACAATTTTAAGTTTTGGAAAATATTTTTTAAGAAGTGTAATATTTGAGTTCTGTGCTCCAAAAAAATCTTTTGGAGATACCTCTTCAAGTTCGATAATGATTTCGTTCAAAAGCTAGGTGATTTAATTAAAATTATCTATTTACTTTTATTAGATTTGTGTCTAAACAAAACTACACATTTTTACGGTGTGTTAGGTTAAAAAAATATCAACAATTCTTATATGGCGATAATAACTTTGACAACCGACTTTGGAGAGAAAGATTACTTTGCTGGTGCGACAAAGGGAGCCATTTACAATGAGTTACCCGATGTCAGAATTGTTGATATCTCACATTCTGTTTCGCCATTTAGTATTCCCGAGGCGGCTTACATCATTTTAAATGCCTATAGCAGTTTTCCAAAAGGGACCATTCATATTATTGGTATTGATTCTGAAATTAATGAGGAAAATAAGCACATAGCGGTATTGTTAGATGGTCATTATTTTATATGTGCCAATAATGGAATTATGAGCATGATTTGTTCTGAAATTGCGCCTGAAAAGATTGTTGAAATTAATATTCACGATAAAATTCAAACCAGCTTTCCAGTTTTAGATGTCTTTGTAAAAGTAGCCTGTCATATAGCTCGCGGTGGAACACTTGAGGTTGTTGGTAAAATTATAGATAAAATTAAGCCTATTAAAAACTTAATTCCGTTTGTAAACGAAGACCAAACACAAATTATTGGGAGTATTATTTATATTGACAATTATGGAAATGTTATAACCAATATTAAGCGGTCATTTTTTGAAACCATCCAAAAAGGGCGCGACTATGTTATATCGGCACGCAACAATAAATTTAAAACCATCTACACCAAATATAGCGATATTGTAGATTTTAAAATTCCCGCAGATAAAAGACATGATGAAGGTCGTGGTTTGGTGGTTTATAATTCTGCCGATTATATAGAAATAGCCGTTTACAAAAGTAATCCGCAAACCGTAGGTAGTGCTTCAACTTTAATGGGTTTAAAATTAATGGATACTATAACGGTTAACTTTACAAAACAATAAGGCATGTTAGTACGTATAGTAAAAATGAGTTTTGAAGATAAGCATATTGATAGTTTTTTAAATAATTTTCATGCGAACAAAGAAGCTATACGCGGTTTTAAAGGCTGCCAATTTTTGGAATTGTACAGAGACAAACACAATACCAATGTATTTTTCACGTATAGTTATTGGAATTCTGAAGCTGATTTAGAGCAATATAGGCATTCTGAATTGTTTAAATTGGTTTGGTCCAAAACCAAACCTTTATTTAATGCTAAACCTGAAGCTTGGAGTGTTGACAAAGTTGCTTCGCTTCAATAATTTAAAATAATGAATAGCTTTGTGTTTTCAAGAGTATTAAAAAACTTAAAACTATAATAACCGAACTGTAGATGTTTGCCATTTTAAGAAAAGAAATAAATACGTTTTTCACTTCCATTATTGGGTATTTGGTCATTGCCTTATTCTTAACGGTTAACGGCCTCTTTTTATGGCTGTTTCATGGGGAGTTTAATATTTTAGATAATGGATTTGCTGATTTGAACAGCTTTTTTCTGTTGGCACCGTGGATATTCATCTTTTTAATTTCTGCCATAACCATGCGCAGTTTTGCAGATGAAAAAAAACAGGGCACATTAGAATTGCTGCTTACCAAGCCCATTAGTCTTTTTAAAATTGTATTGGGCAAATATTTTGGTGCTTTAGCATTAATCCTTTTAGCTTTAATACCTACGCTTCTTTACGTCTACACGGTCTATCAATTAGGGAATCCTGTTGGCAATCTAGATTTAGCCAGCACCTTTGGTTCGTATTTAGGGCTATTATTTTTGGCTGCTGCTTTTACGTCAATTGGGCTATTTTGTTCTAGCCTAACCGATAATCAAATAGTTGCTTTTATTGCCAGTGTATTTATAAGCCTTTTATTCTATATAGGTTTTGAAGGTCTAGCCGATTTTTTGTCGAGCAACTTCATTGAACAACTGGGTATGAACGCCCATTACAAGAGTATGAGTCGTGGCGTCATAGCTACGCGTGATGTCGCTTATTTTTTAAGCATAACCCTACTATTTTTAATACTATCTCAAATTAGTATAAGTCAAAAGACATTCAATAAAAAAACCTACCTTCCGTCTATTGTTTTGGTTTTGGCGTTTGGGACATTAACCTTTACAAAATCGATTTACAAGCGTTTTGATTTAACTTCAGATAAACGCTATACTTTAAGTGATGCAGCCATAGATATAGTACAATCAGCAGAGTCTCCTTTAATTGTTGATGTTTTTTTACAATCAGATAATTTGCCATCAGAATTCAGGCGTTTACAAACGGAAACCAAGCAAATATTAGAGGAATTTGCTGCTAAAAACAATCAGATTAACTTTCAATTTATTAATCCATTAGAAGACGAAACTTCTCGCGACCAAAATATCCAACAATTAATGAATCGTGGTTTAACGCCTATGCAAGTTACGGTTCAAGAATCTGGAAAGTCTAGTCAAGAAGTCATTTTCCCTTGGGCATTGGCCAGTTACAATGGTGTAACAGTTAAAATTCCTTTAGTAAAAAATAAAATTGGTGCCGCTATTCAAGAACTAGCTACCAATTCCATTCAGCATTTGGAATACACGTTTGCTGATGGCTTTAGCAAGTTAATCAACCCTAAACGTAAAAAAATAGCCATTTTAAAAGGCAATGGTCAATTACAGGATGCTTATATTTTCGACTTTGTAAAAAGCATTAAAGACTATTATTTTATTGCACCTTTTACATTAGATAGCGTCTCCAATAGCCCTCTAAAAACTTTGAAGGGTATACAGGAATACGATTTAATAATCTCTGCAAAGCCAACCAAACCATTTACCGAAGAAGAAAAATACGTACTCGACCAATACACTATGTCTGGAGGAAAAAGCCTTTGGTTAATGGATGCTGTCGCCATGGAAAAAGACAGCTTATATAACGAAACGGGTACAGCCATAGCAACACGAAGAGATTTAAATTTAACCGATTTCTTTTTTAAGTATGGTGTGCGCGTTAATCCGGTTTTAGTAAACGATTTGTATTCGGCAAAAATCACATTGGCCACTGGCGAAGGTAGCCAATCACAGTTTCAGCAATTACCTTGGTTTTATTCACCTTTGGTAAATGCCACAGTAAATCATCCTGTAGTAAATAACCTTAATTTAATTCGGTTTGATTTTGCCAATCAGATTGATACATTAGAAAACAATATTGCAAAGACTGTACTCTTGGAAAGTTCTATTTTGAGTAAATTAGATGGTACACCTCGGGAAATAAGTTTGGATATGACAACTAAAGAACCACAGCCCGATTTATACACCAATGGCAATCAAAATTTGGCGGTATTATTGGAAGGCAATTTTACATCTGTTTATAATAACAGAATTAAGCCTATAAACTATAGTGATGACAAAACCACAAGTGCTCCAACAAAACTGTTGGTAATAGCTGATGGTGATGTCATAAAAAATGATCTTGGTAAAAACGGGCCTCAAGAATTAGGTTTTGATAGATGGACTGGTCAAACTTATGGTAATAAAGAATTTTTAGTCAACGCAGTAAATTATCTGCTCGACGAAAACGGACTTATAAACATTCGCACTAAAGAAGTTGCCATAGCCTTTTTGGATGTTCAGAAAACAAGTAAAGAAAAAACAAAATGGCGCATGCTAAATATTTTAGTCCCTATAGCGGTTTTAGTGACATTTGGGCTTATCTTCAATTTTGTACGCCGAAAAAAATATGCAAAATAAAACCGCGATTTAAAGTCTGTTGAGGGCTTGTTTTTCCCTTTTATTTGTTAATAAGTTTGTTTCCAATATTAATAGCTTTAAGATATATTTGTAGTAGTATTCATTTGAACAAATAAAGTATTTTAAATAGATGAAATTTATAGTATCGAGTACCTATTTACTAAAACAATTGCAAGTTCTGGGTGGTGTAATCAATAATTCAAACACACTACCTATTTTAGATAATTTCCTTTTTGAATTAAATAATACCGAGTTAACTATCTCTGCCAGTGATTTAGAAACCACTATGTCTGCTAAATTAGATGTAGAAAGTGATAACAGTGGTAGTGTTGCTGTTCCTGCGCGTTTGTTGCTTGATACCTTAAAAACATTTCCAGAGCAACCTTTAACCTTTGTTGTTGAAGATAACAATACTGTTGAAATTAGTTCAAATCACGGAAAATATGCCCTAGCTTATGCTGATGGTAATGAGTTTCCTAAAGCTGTAAGTTTAGAAAATGCAAGTTCAACTGTTTTAAATGGCGACATTTTAGCGACGGCTATTAACAAAACTATTTTCGCAGCTGGAAACGACGATTTACGTCCGGTAATGAGTGGTGTATTCTTTCAGTTTTCAACAGAAGGCTTAACCTTTGTAGCTACCGATGCTCATAAATTGGTAAAGTATGCTCGTGAGGATGTTAGCGCTAATGAAGTAACAGAATTTATTATGCCTAAAAAACCTTTAAATCTTTTAAAAGGCATATTAGCTGCAAGCGATGAAAATGTTACCATAGAATACAACGATTCGAATGCTAAATTCACTTTTGAAAATGTTGAGTTGATTTGCAGATTAATAGATGGTAAATACCCGAATTATGAAGCTGTAATTCCAAAGGAAAATCCAAATAAGCTTACCATCAGTAGAACACAGTTTTTAAACTCGGTGCGTCGTGTAAGCATATTCTCGAATAAAACCACCCATCAGATTCGCTTAAAAATAGCTGGAGCAGAATTGAATATTTCAGCAGAAGATATTGATTATAGCAACAAAGCCGAAGAGCGATTAACCTGTGATTATCAAGGTGACGACATGCAAATAGGTTTTAACTCTCGTTTTTTAACCGAAATGTTAAACAACCTAACCTCTGATGATGTGCAATTGGAAATGAGTTTGCCAAACCGCGCAGGTATTTTAACCCCTGTTGATGGACTGGATGAAGGCGAACAGGTAACCATGTTGGTGATGCCCGTGATGCTTAACAACTAAAAAAGCATTTAACTATAACTTTAAACGCCCACAAATTGTGGGCGTTTTTTGCATCAAGAGTTTTGGCATACTATGCCACGCTATTAACTATTAAAAGAGAAAATATTGTTATGATGCCTCACAATTATTTTCTTCGCGTTTAACACCCAATTTCACCAAAAAGGTTTCCATTAAGCACCATTTTGTAAAAGCCGATTGCAACAAGTTAGCGCCCACAAAAATGGTAAACCACAACCAGTTCTGGTTTACATACATACCAAGCAGTACGCTAATAATCACAAATGTGCCTGCAATAGCTCTAATATATCTATTTATCATAATATAAAATATTTAAATGTTTCGCTCTATAGGTAATACAACAGCTCTTATTGGGTTGTTAGTTTCTAAATTGTTATTATAACCTTCTATTAATTTGAAAAGATTGTCAATCTTGTCATCAGTGGTAAACGAAAAGAACAGACTCGATTCGTTGCCCCCTTTTTCATGGGCAAACCAACTGTTGGTTGTCAGTAGCGTAGGCGCACTTTTGTAGCCGTCAATTTCAGACTCGCTAAAATTCTCTATGCCTGATTTTTTAAACAGTTTTATCACATCATTGTGAAATGCTTCAACTGTTGTTACAATTACTAGTTTCATCTGTTAATATTTATTTGTTTTCATAGGTCAAATAGAATGCCCCAATTGTAATTTTTAGTAGTTTGAAAATAGTTGCAAATAAACATTTCATAATTAGTTATGTTTTTTGCGTTCAATCATATAATACACTAATGGCACAACCAAAAGAGTTAATACCGTACTTACAATAGTGCCTCCCATTAATGAAATGGCTAAGCCTTGAAAAATAGGGTCAAACAGGATAACAAAGGCTCCAATAACCACAGTTCCTGCAGTCAGCAATATTGGCGTTGTTCTTACAGCTCCAGCCTCAATAGCCGCTTGTTTTAACGGTATACCTTCATTTAAACGCAGGTTGATAAAATCAATTAACAATACCGAATTCCGCACCATGATACCTGCCAAGGCAATCATACCAATAAATGAGGTTGCCGTAAAGAAGGCTCCCATTAACCAATGTCCTAATACGATACCTATTAGGGACAATGGAATAGCGACCATCATAACCACTGGTGCCTTAAAGTTTTGGAACCAACCTACGATTAAAATATAAATCAAAATTATAGCTCCTAAAAAGGCGATTCCTAAATCTCGAAAGACTTCAAGCGTAATTTGCCATTCACCATCCCATTTCACGGTATAGTCATCTTCAAACTCCGGTTGGTTCATATACAATTCATTCATCTCATAACCTTCAGGCAAATCAATAGTTTTCAACTTGTCTTCCATACCCAAAATGGCGTAAGCGGGACTTTCCAGTTCTCCTGCCATGTCTGCTAAAACATACACAACACGCTTCTGGTTTTTTCTGTAAATACTTTTTGCTCTTGTAATAGGTTCTATCGCTACCAAATCACTTATGGAAACCATGTGACCTTGTTGCGATTGTAATTGCAATTGCGCTATATCTTGAACCGTGGATTTTTCCTTTTCATCAAGAGCCATAACAATACCTACTTGATTCGCCGCATGCTCATCATATAAATGGGAAATAGCTTTATTGGAAAGCGTTCTATTTAACGTATAAGAGATCTGTTGTGGTGTAACACCATAAAGCATGGCTTTTTCTTTATCAATAATGAATTCATATTCAATTTGATCAGATTCAACCATCCAATCCACATCTACTACATCATCCGTTTGTTTTAGAATATTTTGAATATTATTGGCTACTTCAATTTGTTTATTATAATCTGGCCCATAAACCTCTGCTACAATAGTTGAAAGCACTGGCGGTCCTGGTGGCACCTCAACCAATTTTACGTTAGCATTAAACGTTTCGGCTATTTTCTGTATATCTGGGCGCAATAACTTAGCAATATCATGACTCTGTGCACTACGTTTACTTTTATCAATAAGGTTCACCTGTATATCTGCCATATTGCTTCCGCCACGCAAATCGTAATGTCTTACCAATCCGTTAAAGGTTATAGGCGCCGAAGTACCGATATAATTTTGATAGCTTACAACTTCTGGCCTAAACGACAAATATTGTGAGATCTCTTGTGTCACTAGGGCTGTACGTTCCAATGTTGTCCCTTCTGGCATATCGATAACCACTTGAAATTCATTCTTATTATCAAATGGTAGCATTTTTACCGCTACAGAGTTGGTGAAAAATAGTCCCATAGAAGCTATTAGCAATAGAAATGTCAGTCCCAAAAACAACCATCGCTTTGCTTTGCTTTCAATTAAAGGACGTTCCAACTTGTTATATACCTTATAGATAAGAGTTTCTTCTAAAGCTTTTTCCGGCTTATCCTTTTTGGTCTTTTTATCTTTTTCTCTCAAAAAAATAAACCCGAGATATGGTGTTATAGTTAGGGCTACGAATAATGATAAAATCATAGCTATCGAGGCCCCTATTGGCATGGGTGCCATATATGGGCCCATTAAACCAGATACAAAAGCCATTGGTAAAACCGAAGCAATTACCGTAAAAGTGGCCAAAATAGTTGGGTTTCCAACTTCGTTAATGGCATATAAGGCTGCTTGTTTAAATGGTAGGCGCTTCATTTTAAAATGCCTATGCATATTTTCAGCAATAATAATAGAATCATCAACCACAATACCCGTAACAAAAACTAAGGCAAATAGAGTGATTCGGTTTAAGGTATAATCCAACATGTAGTAGCTTAACAATGTTAGCGCAAAGGTTATTGGTACTGATAAAAACACAACCAATCCGCCACGCCATCCCATAGCTAGCATAACCACCAATGTTACAGCTATAATGGAACCAATAAGGTGCAACAACAACTCCGATACTTTATGAGAAGCCGTTTCGCCATAATTTCTGGTAACTTCTACATGCACATCATCGGGTATTAAAGTTTTCTCTAAATGGTCAACCTTATTGATGATTACATCTGCTATTTTCATGGCATCGGCTCCTTTGCGTTTAGCTACTGAAATAGTTACAGCAGGATACTCTGATGGAAATTTTTGTGACTTTTTACTAGCCTTACCAAAACCTAAACTCACATAATCAACTGGTACTTCTGGACCATCTATAACTTTTGCAAGTTGTTTAAGATAAATAGGTTGGTTCTGCAAAACACCTACCACAAGATTTTCAACGTCTGAAACTGTCTTTAAAAAGTTTCCTGATGAAACCAAAAATTCTTCGTCATTCTTGTCAAAGCTACCAGCTCCCAATTGTATGTTATTGGCCTGAATCATTTGAGCTACACTCAAAAAATCCAGTCCGCTAGCCGCAAGCTTATCTTTATCTAAAACCACACGAACTTGGCGGCTATGGCCTCCTATTTGTTGTGTAATGGCAACATCATTTACTTTTTCAATTTCGGTTGAGAGCTCTTCTGCTATTTGCCCCAATTGATAGCTATCATAACTTTCACTCCATAAGGTTAAACCTAGCATAGGCACATCATCAATAGCTCGTGTTTTTACCAAAGGCATTGTTACCCCTTGTGGCATTTGATCCATATGCTTATTAATTTCGTTGTAGAGTTTCACATAGGAGCGCTCAATATCTTCCCCAACATAAAACTGAACAATCACCATGCCCTGTTCTTTCATAGATGTTGAATACACATATTCAACACCTTTAATATTCGATATTATCTTTTCTAACGGTTGGATAACCCGAGATTCAACTTCTTTTGGGCTAGCACCTGGATAACCAACAAAAATATCGGCCATAGGCACATCAATCTGTGGCTCTTCTTCACGTGGAATTAAAAACGAACTATAAACACCTATTACCATGAATACAATCATGAGGAGAATAGTAAGTTTCGAACCTATAAAGTTTTTGGCAATTTTACCAGCTAATCCTTCTTTCATAATCTTTTAATTTGAAATAATTTCGACTGTTATTCTGCGGTAACTTTTACACCATTATAAAGTTTACCTTCAGCTGATATGATGTATTGTTCGCTAGCATTTAAACCTGAAAGGACCTCTATCAGCTCGCCATAATCACGCCCCAAGCGCAACCAACGCAACAGAGCTGTATTAGTTTGACTAACGGTATAAACACCTGAAAGCTGACCATTGGTTACTAAAGCCGATTTAGGTATAAGAACCAATTCAGTAGTTGATTTTCTATCAATAGGAAATTGCACAGTAGCAAACATTCCTGAACGCACATCCATTACAGGTTCCTGTAACGCAATTTTCACTAAATACTGACCGCCAGAATGTTTAGCTGATGTACTTACTTCACTTACTTTTCCTTGTAATGTTTTGTTTAAGGATTTCACCAAAACCTGCACTTCTGTTCCTTGTTGTACTTGTGTTATATTAGATTCTGGAACCATAGCAATAACCTCAAAATCATTTGGCCCTTCAACAGATACCAAAGGCATACCTGGATTCGCCATGTCACCTGATTTTACATTTACTTGAGTAACAACACCATTAAAAGGAGCAGCTATATTAACATAAGCAAACTGGGCATTAATTTCATTTTGCTGCTGTTTAGCGGCTTCCAATTGTGCCGCTGCCATATTATATTGCGTCGTAACATCATCAAATTCCTTTTGGGTGGCACTATTCTTTGCAAACAAACTTTTAAATCGGTTATAATCCTTTTCTGCATTTTTATATGCTACATTGGCTTGTGCAATTACTGCATTAACTTGAGCACGTTTTGCTTCAAGATCGGTATTATTGACCATAAGCAATAACTCTCCTTTTTTTACAGCATCGCCTACTTTCACTTTTACACGTTCAATATATCCCATATGGCGTGTACTTAAATCGGCACTATTTACGGCTTGAATTTTACCGCTTACGCTCAAAAATGGACTGTTGCTATTATCACTTATAGAACTTACGGCTACTTGAATTGGAGCATTAGAACTCGATATTGATTCCTCTTTATCATTTCCGCAGCTGGCAAAAAGCACTGTAGCCGTTAAAAATATTGATGTTATTTTTTTCATGTTCATGTTCTGTTATTGAGTTAAAAATCGCACATAGGCTTGTGCATAATTATATTCGAAAATGGTTTGATAGTAGATTAATTGCTTTTGGGCGTATTGGGTTTCAGTCAGTAATAAATCGGTCGTTTTCTCAAGACCTTCTTGAAAACGGTCGGTACGTATTCTCAAGGCTTCTTTAGATTGCTCTAAAGCCAGTTCAGACAACTGCAATTTTTGTTCAGCGTCTACCAACATACGCTTGGCCTTATTCAGTTCCAATTGACTTTCAGACTTGTACTGTTCAAACTCCCACTTAGATTTTTCTAAAATGGCCTTGCTCTTTTTTACTTTACCAAAACGTTTTGTCCCATCCAATACTGTCCAGCTTAATTGAGCACCAATTATATATCCATTGGCATTTCCTTGAAATATTTTATCATCATAGAGTTCATAGCTCCCAAATGCATTTAAGCGTGGTAAAAAATTCATCTTATCAGCCTTGTACATGGTCTCGTAAGCATCTGTGACAAACTCCATAGCCTTAATGTCAGATCGGTCTTTTGATAACTCCAGTTTACCAAATGATACGTTGGAATCAATTTGCAAACTATCTGTTGGTCTAAATACAACATCAGATTCTGTATTCATGATATAAGACAAATAGTTGGACACATTTTCCAACTGTGTTTTGGCCTGTTGCAGTTGATTCTTAACTTCGGTTACTCGAACTTCGACAGCCAACACATCGGCACGCTGCAAATACCCCTGATCAAACTTGTCTTCTGCCATTTTTTTATTGGCTAAAGCCGCATCTAAAGACTGTTGCAACACGGCAATAGCCTTATACGCCAATTGTAGCTGCATGTAGGCTTTTTCGGCTTCAAGTTTTAGATAATCATTTGTTCTTTCAACCTGCAAGCTCATGGCTTGCATTTTATCTTTTGCCGCCTTACGTTGGTAAAATCCATCAACATTAATTAAGGGCTGTTGAATTTCAAACTTGGTAGCAAAGTTTTGAGTCTGATCTGGATTATTTAATGTTTGAGGATTAAAATCATCAACGGTAATAATACCTTGGTTTAATTTTGAACCAAAAGCCATTAAAGGATTGGTTGTTGACAACCCTGTATGTGAAACAGCTATATTAGGAAAAAAAACAGCCTGCGTTTGTTTATAATCTGCTTTAGCTTCATTATAGCTCTCTTGAGTTATTTTAATAGTATAATTATCTTCTAAAACAGCATTTAGAACTTCAGCTTTTGTAATAGGCGTAATACTTTGAGCGATCAATAAACTACTCCAATTAAAAAAAACCAATAGCCATACATAAGTTTTATACTTCATAATGTAATTTTTATGAAGCAAAAGTAGTCGTGTTTTCAGGCATTGTCAGTAACAAAGGTTACCGACCCATATTAGTGTAAAATAAAAAGCGCTCACCAAATGGTGAGCGCTTCTCTAGCCTTGAATACTTTTAACTAACTAACAAAATTAATAGACAAGGGATATTTTGGTATTTCTCCATTACTAGTTTTTATGGCATTTACGATTGGAAATATAAAGGCTATTAGTCCTATTACAATAAGTCCTATGAATCCTAAACCTAATAGCAATATGGCCGGAACACATAGAATAGAATAGATAATAATACTTAATTGAAAGTTAAGAATATTCTTTCCATGCTCATCCATTTTATATACTTTATCTTTTTGCGTAACCCAAATAAGTAACGGCACTATTAGTCCACCAAACCCCGTAAAACAGGTAAGTAACTGGCATAAATGCGTTATAACTAAAAGTTGATTGTCTTCTCTCATGATGGCTTTGATTTATTGATTGATGTACCTATGTGACGTAGATTAGATTAAAACGTTACAAGTAAAATGATATTTATTCTTGAATACCATGATTCTTAAGAATCTGAATAAAACGCGGATCGTCTTTTAAATAATTAAAAAAGTCATTACGTTCTCGTTTTAAAGTTCTAGTTTGCTTGTGACGAACAGTATCCAAATAATACAAAACGCTATCTGTCATCTTTAAACTTGAATATACCATCGCCAATTGGTGGTTTTTTTCGTTGGGGTGTGCATTTTTCCTAATGGAGTCAATAATTCTATAGGCACTTACCGTGTCTCCAACTTTCGTATAGTAATAGCCTAAAAATCGGTTAAATACATTTTGTTTATTAACCATTTTAGTTAAAGGAACTATGGCCTCTTGATATTTATCCTGATCCGCATAAAGTCTGAAAAAATTTCTATTAATAACAAATTCGTTATTTCCTGAATCTTCTTTTTGAACTTTCTTCATAAGTTGTTCAGCCTCATCATACTTATAATTCGCCATTAAAGCGGTAAAATAGCCGTTAGCAGTTGCAAATGACAAAGGGTCTAACCTATAAGCGATTTCGGCTTGTTCCAATTGTTTTTCGTATTCTTGATTGTAATAAAAAAATGTGGAGTATTGGTGTCTTGCTGTTAAATCGTTAGGAGATAAAGCAATAGCTTTTTCAAATGCCGCTTGGGCCTCCTCTTTTTTACCTTCAATATTATAAATCAATCCCTTTACTGAATATATTCGCGATACCTTATTGTTTATTTGTTCCGCTTTATCCAAATAGGCATTAGCCAATTGCGATGCTTCTTCTGGATCGCGAGAAGAATAATAGGTTTCTAAATAGATAGAATTAGCAATTTCTGCATAGGCTTCAGCATAACTGGAATCAATCTCTATGGCTTTTTTATATAACTCAATACTTCTCGCCAAACTTTCACTATTTCGTTTATCGGCTTCCTTTCTTCCCGTTAAAAAGAGCTTATAGGCTTCAATATCACGTATCGGGATTGTGGATAATTCTTTTTGTTCTTCAAAAGAAATACTCATATCCAATGCTTCAACAATTTTTTGCGAGACTTCAGATTGTACTTTAAAAATATCGGTTAAAACAACATCGTACTTATTACCACTTATAATTTTATCCGTACTAACTTCAATCAACTGGGTATTAATTCGCACATCATTATCATATTTTAAAATACTACCCACCAAAACATAAGAAACATTTAACTCTTTAGCTATTTTATCTAGACTTTTATCTGTGTCTTTATAGCCCATAACGGAGTTTCTGGATATAACATGCAAATCCTTTATTTTAGATAAATTGGTGAGTATATCCTCTGTCATCCCATCTCGAAAAATTTCGGCATCATGATCATCACTCAAGTTATCAAACGGCAGTACAGCAATAGACTTATCAATAACCGAACCTGTGCCCTTAAAAACATCCAACTTGTAAAAAGTAAATACAAGAGCCAATAAGAGTAATACAGCCACTAAAGCTTTTAAGCCTAAATATTTCTTTTTTTGCGGAACAGAACTTTTTAACTTCTCTTTTATTATTTCTTTTTTGGGAATAACCAAACCCTTATTTGATATCGCAAATATGGGCATGGTATCATTAACATTCTTTAATTCAAAAGCATCAAGAAATTTAGATTGAATATGACTATGGTTCCGTATTTGGTCATGAACCCTATCAGAAATCAATATGCTACCAGGTAACGCACAGGCTTCAATTCGAGATGCCACATTTACGGCATCTCCAATAATATCATCTTTAGAATAGACAATATCACCAACATGAATACCAATTCTTACGGGAATTTTAGGCTCTTTTAAAAATTCCATCTGTAATTCAATGGCGCAATCTACAGCTTCAACAGTACTTTTAAATGTGCTCAATGTACCATCTCCAAAATACTGTATAATATTACCATTGTGCTTTTCTGTAATCGCTTTAAAAGCTTCGCGATGCCTATTTCTAATTAATATTGTTTCGGCCTCATCACGCTGCATTAACGAGGTATAACCCTCAATATCCGTAAACATGATAGCAGCAAGCAACCTTTGTTGTGACATCTATATGAAGAATTAATTAACAGATTAAATTTAAGTAAATATTCTTAAACTTAATTCTCAATTTAAAAGTTGATAGGATAACTACGATAAATATTAATATATTTATAGTACAATTTTTAGAACATGCCTAAACTAGCTACTGAAAATCTAATTGAGTTTTTATCAAACATTCCTTTCTTTTCTGAAGTCAACAAAAGTTCCCTTAAACATTTAACCACAGTACTGGAACAAGAGACATTTAGAAAAAATAAATTAGTATTTGAAAAAGGTAATGTAGGTGAATACATGTACATTATTTTATCAGGCAGTGTTAAAGTACATGAAAAAAATCACGTATTTGGTCACATGATTGCAGGCGAGTGTTTTGGTGAATATGCCTTAATTGACAGTAACAAACGCTCGGCTTCAATAACTACTTTAGAAGAAACCCATGTTTTAAAAATTTATAGAGAGCATTTTTTTCAACTTATCTCTAATGATATTGGGTTTTCACAAGGTATTTTATCTGTACTTATTAAAAGACATCGCAATATTGATATCATACAGGAAAATCTAGCCTCATCAAAAAAAGCTTTGGAAATAGCCAACTCCAAGTTAAGTGGGCTGATTGATGGTGCCATGGATGCCATTATCATGTTTGATGAAAAATTTAGAATCCTGCTAACCAATCCTTCAGCCAATGTATTGTTTGAAAACGAAGACGTTATTCAACGCAATCTATTATTCTTTTTAGATGAAAGCAGCGCCAATAGTATTCAAAATCTTATAAAAAACAATTTGAATACTGACCAACCCTTAAGCAGTAATTACTTACCTGATGTTATTAAGGTAATAGGCTCCAACGAAACAGAAACCTTAAACGAAGGAACCATAAGCAAATGGGGAGATAGCACAACCGCTTTCTACACCTTAATATTAAGAAATATACAAGATAGGCTTCAAGCTGAAGATAAAATCGAATTTTTAACCTCGCAAACCGAGTACCTTAAAGAAGAAATAAAAGAGCTTACTAGCGATCATGGAATTATCGCTGAAGATAAAAGTATGAAAAAGGTACTACAGCTAATCAATAAAGTTGCCTCTACCAATGCTACCGTTCTCATTAATGGCGAAACAGGTACAGGAAAAGAACTTGTAGCCCGAGCCATACATCAATTAAGTGATAGAAAGGACAAACCTTTAATACGCATTAATTGCGGTGCTATTCCAACCAATTTAATTGAAAGCGAACTCTTTGGTCATGAAAAAGGGGCATTTACGGGAGCAACCACAACTAGAAAAGGCCGCTTTCTTCTAGCTGATAAAGGAACCATTTTTTTAGATGAAATTGGCGAATTACCTTTGGAACTGCAACCCAAACTGTTACGGGTTATTCAAGAAGGTGAATTTGATCCAGTAGGCAGCTCCGAAACCATTAAAGTTGATGTACGTATCATTGCGGCTACACATCGCGATTTAATGCAACATGTTAAGGATACAAAATTTAGGGAAGATTTATTCTATAGATTAAATGTGTTTCCCATTACAGTTCCACCGCTTCGTAATCGAGGTAATGATATTTGTTTGATAGCTGAACACATGATTACAGAATTTTCGCGTGAATTGAACAGACCTATAAATCTTCCGTCAGAAGACGATAAAACTGCCTTTATAAACTACAATTGGCCAGGAAATGTTCGTGAACTCCAAAATTTAATAGAACGTGCCATAATTATTTCGCAAAACAATACCGTTTCTTGGCAATCCATTATTCCACTAGAACAAACAGAACAAGAAGCCACCAGCATACAAACACCCAACACAATCTATACAGCGCCAGAGCTTATAGAAATTGAAAAAGCCAATATTGAACGTGCACTAAAACGTACCAAATGGAAAATATCTGGTGAAAATGGTGCTGCCAAGCTTTTAAAACTACCACCTACTACTCTCGCTTCAAGAATAAAAGCTTTAGGTATAGAAAGACCTATCTAAACCTCCTGAAATTCACGATATCTCGGAAATAAACTAACGACATTTCATTAATTAACGAAATATCGTTACATAAAAACATCGTTAATTATTGTTTAACTATTTGATTTACTGATATTTACGAAGCTTGGCACAGCAACTGCATATATATTAACAACAAAATGTTTAACAATTTAAATTTTAAAAAAATGATTACAACAGCAAATGTTAAAAACGGAGTAAACGTAGACCAATTAGTAGAAACAATTAGTCACATTCAAGAACAACCAGAATTAGCAAAATTTCAATTTAGAGCTAAAAATAACTGGATCGATGGCGGACATTGTGTATCAAGTATCAAAAGTTTTTATGGTGCAGGTGCAGAAGACTCATCACGTGAAGAAACCTTCACTATGGAATGCAGTCACCCACAAGTCCTTTTAGGCCAAGATGAGGCAGCAACACCTCCAGAAGTAGTATTACATGCTTTAGGATCTTGTTTAACTGGTGCCATGGTTTACCATGCGGCTGCAAACGGAATTGACATCGAAAGCGCTTCTTCTTCTTTAGAAGGTAATGCTGACTTACACGGATTTTTAGGATTAGATCCAGAAGTACGCACAGGATTCAACGGTATTACTTTTAAATTAAAAGTTAAGTCTGACGCTTCAGCTGAACAATTGGAAAATTTAGCAAAATTCTCTCCAGTTTTCGACATGATTACCAACCCAACTCCAGTTTCAATTGAAATTGTAAAGGAGTAGTAAATCCCTAAAAAATGGCTGAATCATAAAACGTGATCAGCCATTTTTTGTTTCAAAATTAAATCACCCTCCCATCCACTAAAAAATGAAAACTGCATCCCACACCATATTAAATGCCAATCTAGCAGTAGCTCAAATAGCCTTTAAAACAAACGATATATTCCCTATATACCCTATCACACCAGCATCAGAGATGAGTGAAATGGTAGAACAATGGTGTGCAGAAAACAAGACAAACATATTTAACAATACACCTTCAGCATTTCAAATGCAAAGCGAAGCCGGAGTTGCTGGAGCCATGCACGGTGCAATACAAACAGGCTCGTTGGCAACTACTTTTACAGCCTCACAAGGCTTATTGTTAATGCTTCCCAATATGTATAAAATAGCTGGTGAATTAACACCAAATGTTATTCATGTAGCCACAAGAAGCATCGCAACCCATGCCCTTTCTGTTTTTGGCGATCATAGCGATATTATGGCCGTGCGCCAATCAGGTTATGCTCTATTAGGTAGTTCTTCGGTTCAGGAAGCTCAAGATTTTGCATTGATAGCTCAAGCGGCAACATTGGAATCCAGAATACCTTTTGTGCATTTTTTTGATGGTTTCAGAACGTCACATGAAATGAATAAAATAGCAGTAATCCCAGACAGTGTTATCCAAAACATGATGGACAGCAAACACATAAAAGAGCATAGAAACAGAGCCTTAAATCCTAATAACCCCGTCATTAGAGGCACATCGCAAGGTCCAGATGTGTTCTTTCAAAGCCGAGAAGGAGTCAATACGCATTATAATGCGTGTCCTGAAATAGTTCAAGAAAAAATGGACGCATTCGCCACTTTAACCGGCAGACAATACAAGCTTTTTGACTATGCAGGTCATCCCAAAGCCGAGCAAATAATCGTTGCTATGGCTTCGTCATGCAATACCATACAAACAACAATCAATCAATTAAACAAAAATGGCAAAAAATTAGGTCTGATAAAAGTACGCTTATTTAGACCATTTAGCGCAAAACACCTCTTAAAAGCCTTACCTAGCACTGTAAAATCAATCGCTGTACTTGATAGAACCAAAGAGCCAGGCTCAACAGGAGAACCACTGTATTTAGATATCGTACAAGCCGTAAATCAAGCTTTCCAAAATAATGAAATTACTGTAATGCCAAAAGTAGTTGGAGGACGTTATGGACTATCCTCAAAAGAATTCACGCCATCTATGGTCACAACTATTTTTCAAAATTTAAAACAAGATCAACCCAAAAATAATTTCACCATTGGGATTCATGACGATGTAACGCATTTAAGTCTGAATTATCCAAAATCTTTTAAACTAGATAATGATAACTACGAAGCTATTTTTTATCAGGAAAAAACAAAAGTGGACATCAACAGTTTTAATACCATAACCAAGCTTTTAGGCTATCAAAAAGATGTTTTTGTTCAGAACTACATTACTAGAAGTTATAAAAAATCAGATACCTGTTGCGAAGCCCATTTAAGAATTGATAATAACCCTATAAACTTACCATATCTTATAACGCAAGCTGACTTCATAAGTTGTTCAGATTTACAATTAATTCAGAACGATACCATTATGACTAAAGCCAAAACAAGTGGAACCATTTTGGTCAATACGCAGCTTTCAACAAAAGCACTATGGCAAAAGCTTTCCGCTAACCAGCAGTATCAAATTATTGAAAAAAATATTAGCCTTTTAACGGTAAATACCACAGAAATAAAAGCCTCCAGCAAACAGCAAAACAATGATATTTCTGCAATACACGCTTGCTTTCTAGCATTAAAGTTAGATTATGCGTTTAAAAACGAGTTTTCTAAATATAAGGAATTCATCTATCAAGTCGATAAAACAATAGATTACAATGCAAACGATGTTATAGCAGATTTCGACTCAAATTTTAATCAAACACTTTTAGGTCAGTTATTACTTAATAAAGGTAACGATGTTCCGGTAAGCCTACTCCCAATTGATGGTACTTATCCAACAAACACAGCGCTATCCAATTCAACAATCAATAATACCGAAACCATTTCATGGAATCCTGACACTTGCACACAATGCGGTGCTTGTAGCATGGCTTGCCCATTATCGGCTTTACGTATTAAAGTGTATGATGATAAATATCTGGAAGGGAAACCCAATATGTTTAAGCAGACCACATCCCATGATTTTGATGTATTAAATTACACCGTTCAAGTAAATCCAGAACAATGTAATGGTTGTAACAACTGCATGGATATTTGTCCATCTAACGCACTAAGCAAAACAAAAACACATCAAGAGGAATTAGCAAATTGGAAGCATTTTAAAACCATTCCAGAATTTGACAGATCCAAAATCAACGTAGAAAAAGTAAGCCAGCAACAACTACAAGAACCCTTATTTAAGTATGCTAATGGCGATAAAGGTTGTGGTGAAATGGCCTACCTAAAAGTGATGTCCCAATTATTTGGTGACCGTATGCTTATTGCCAACGCTACAGGTTCCAGCTCCATATTTGGTGGCGCCTTACCCACTACGCCATGGTCAACTAATAGTAAGGGTCAAGGACCTGCTTGGTCAAACTCACTCTTTGAAGATAATGCCGAATTCGGTTTAGGCTACAGAATGTCTATTAACCAATTAGAAAAACAAGCCAAAATACTATTGGAATCCTTATTGCCCGTTTTGGATTTCGATCTGGCTTATGATATATTAAAAGCAACTCAAAACAATGAAAAGGAAATTATTGAACAACGTGAACGTGTAGAAATTCTAAAAGAAAAGCTACACGAAATTAATTCACCTAACACAAAAAAACTGTTGAACATAGCCGATAACCTAGTCAAAAAGAGCGTATGGATTGTAGGTGGCGATGGTTGGGCTTACGATATTGGTTTTGGTGGATTAGACCATGTTATGGCTTCAGGCGAAAACGTCAACATCCTAATTCTGGACAACGAGGTGTATGATAATACAGGAGGCCAAGCCTCGAAAGCCACGCCACTAGGAGCACAAGCCAAATTTGCTTTTGGGTGCAAACACAAACAAAAAAAGGATTTAGGCTGGCTAGCCATGAATTACGAAAACGTATATGTCGCGTCCGTGGCCATAGGTGCCAATCAGGAGCAAACCTTAAAAGCATTTAATGAAGCCGAAAGCTTTAACGGACCATCCATAATAATAGCCTATTGTCATAGTAGCAATCATGGTATCGACATGAAAAGCCCAAGCAAATATCATAAAGCTGCTGTAGCATCAGGACAATGGTTATTATATAGAAATGACCCAAGACGAAAAGAGCAAGACTTAAACACCTTACAATTGGATTCTCAATTTCCAACACTACCTATTGAAGATTATTTAAAACTGGAAAGTAGGTTTACTAAAATAGCAGACAACAAACAACATGTTCAACAACTTCAAAAATCCGTCAATGCACGTTTTCAAAAGTATGCCACTTTAGATATACCAAAACCTACGAAAAATACGTGTTTTAATAGCTGAAAAACACTACACCAATGCAATATTAACTACTTAATATATTACGTTATTAACCAACAAATAAGGCACAAAAAACACATAGATTAAACTAAAATTGTTCATGAAAAATATAACACAAAAAACGCTCGGATTAAGCTTTTTATAACAAAAAACTCCAATGCATCGCATTTGTGATTATGCTTTATGGAACAAAATGGAACAGCTGACGAACAACTTATTACCTGCTTCAAATATTAAAAAAGATTTAAAAAGGAAAAGCCTGAAAAATTTCAGGCTTTATCTATTGGAAATATCTTCAATATTACATATCAAACTCTGTTTGAACATCTTTAGTTTTCTTTTTATAGTTACTTAACTTATAGCTAATGTTTAACAATGCAATTGGTGATTCATTATTAAAATCTCCTAGCAAATTCATATTACTTGTATTGGTTTTAAGTTCATAGTTTAAAGATTGTAACACGTCTTTTAATTGAAGATTTACTGATAGTCTTCCATTAAGGAATTGTTTTTTTGCAGCAATATCTAAAAAATAGTAATTACTCAACTCGCCTTGGGATCGTGCTGTTTTACTTGCATAATAACCTATAAGTTGAATGGAAGTCGTTTCGTTAATGTTAAATGAATTGACTAATTGACTTGTCCAAGAAAAGTCGTCGTTTTGATTTTTAACACCTTCAATGTTTGCCCATACATCATAATAAAACAGGTTAACATTTGCATTAATACTCCACCAGTCTTTTACATTAAAACTGTACATAGTCTCAAGACCAATAGTTTTATCACCTGCATCGTTATGGAACATGGTATGAATCTTGTCATCGTCTTCTAGTGTAAGTTTTTGGTCTATTTTATCTTTCGTAATTCTGTAATATAAATTAGATGAAATAGATGTTTTTTCCTTGCTATAGCTGTAACCTAATTCAAGATTTCGAACTATTTCAGGGGTTAAGTATGGATTTCCTTCTGAATAGAAATAGTCATCTATAAATTCAGGAAATGGATTCATCATGTACTCATCAGGTCTATTTATTCTATTGGTTAATGCCAGTTTTAAGTTGCTATTTTCATTTATATCTTTTGATAGTGACAATCCTGGGAAGAAATTAGCTTTATGATATTTGTACTGCTCATTGGAGCTTTTACGCTTCAAGAGTCTATCTGTATATTCTAATCTTAACCCAATGGAAGCCACTATATCATTAAAAAAAGTAGTATTTAAATTGGCATAAGCAGCATAAACGGTTTCATCAAAATTGTACTTATTTGTATAATCAGGATTATCTACCCAATCATTTATATCGTAATCAAATTCAGAATATGCAACGTTTAAAAAACGGTTGTATAAGTGGTAAGAAACTCCTGTCTCAAGACTTGTTTTTTCAGAAAACACTTTTGTGTAATCTGTATCAAATCTTACATCGTTACTGTTATTCTTATTCGATATGGTTAATCTATAAGGTTCAGTATCTACTATATTTTGATTTTCATCAGTAATATAAGATTCTTGTTCATTGTTAAGATCATAATCTATATACGAATAGTAAAGGTTAAACGAAAGATTATCACCCGTTTCATTGAGTGTTTTATTATACCCTAAATTATTGGTAAAGAATGTTGGTTTTAACTTTATTCTGAAAGGATTGTATTTATGCTCCTCTGTACTTTCTGGTATAGTATATCCTGAATTTGTATTAAGAATAGAGCCGCTAGTTTCATTATAACCTGTATGAAAGGAATAAGAAAAATTATTTGTTTCATTCGGGTTATAATCTACTCCAAATCTAAATCCAAGGTTAGAGTCATTAATACTTCTATCCTGTAGCATTGATGCATAATGCGTGTTGTCTTCATTATATAATGTTCTGTAATAATTATTATTTGCAGTTTTGGTGTAGTCTCTCCAGTCGGCCGCAAATGAATAACTCACTTTTTCTTTGTTTAAATTAACAGTTACATCTCCAGAGTATTTATCTTTTGTTCCTACGGATGCGTTTACCATTCCATTAAAGCCACTAGCATATCCTTTTTTTAGAATAATATTGATAATACCTGCACCACCTTCGGCATTGTATTTAACAGATGGGTTGGTTATTACCTCAATATCTTTTATACTATTTGCAGGTGTTTGTTTTAATACATCTTGTGCGCTTAATGTGGTTGGTTTACCATTAATAAGAACAATAAATTTTGTGCTTCCTCTTAATTTTACATTGTTATCAGAATCTATTTGAATAGATGGCGAAAGTTTTAATGCATCAACAGCAGTACCGCCTGTAGCTGTTAAATTTGAAGATACACTTAACACTTGTTTGTCAATTCTATTTCTTATGGCTTTTGTTTTAGATTTTACAACTACTTCTTCAAGTGCTTCGTAGTTTTGCTCAAGTGCTATAACTCCTAAATTAATAGTTGTTTCGGAAGTATTTAACTCTAATGGATCTATAACATAGTCTTTATAGCCCATAAAACTTATCTTTAAAAAATAACTTCCTTGACTTATTCTATCAATTGTAAAAATTCCATTGTCATCAGAAATAACACCAGTTATTAATGATTCATCATTTTTGGAATACAATGCAACCGTTGCATAAGGTATTGCATAGTTGGTTTGTTGTTCAACAACAGACCCAGATATTGTCCATTTTGTTTCTGTAGAATAGCCTTGTATTGTTGTTAAATAAATACAGACGGCTAAAAGAATTTTGATTGTAGCTTTCATGATTTCTATGATTTTATGAGACAAATGTCTTTTAGAAATCATTGAAAATCGACCGACTATGAAAAGTCGAACGCTTTTTTAAAAACAAATTCGTTCGACTTTATAAGGTCACACGTTCGGCTTTTTTTAAGCGCCTGATTTTAAGCGTGTTTTGCGATACTCTGTTGGTGTTTTACCCGTATACTTTTTAAATGCTGTGTTAAACGAAGATTTAGAATTAAAGCCAACTTCATACAATATTTCCAAAATAGTGAAGTCTTTTTTTTCTGGACTTATTAATAGCTCTTTGGCTTTTTCTATTCTATAAGAATTCACAAAATCAAAAAAATGTTGGTTTAGATCATGATTTATAAGAATAGAAAGCTCTTTAGTAGGCACATTAATTTGGGAAGCTAACTCTTCCACACTTAAAGATGGGTTGAGAAAAGGCTCATTAGTCTTCATGTAAGTTTTTAATCGTATGATCTCTTTCGTCTCTTCTACAGCTTTATTTTCAGAAGCACTAATAACCTGCTCTGAAGCGATATTTTTGATGAGCTGTAAATCCGATTTTACACCTCTAAACAATTCAGGATTGTGGAGCGCTTTTAAGACCATCCAAGAAATTAACCCCAAGGTTAGCATAGAGGTAACAAAATAGGTATAATCATAAGCTTCTTGAATATGCATGAACATAAAAATATTTTTAAAGGTAGCTATTAAAGCATCTAACATCAGTAAACCAACCAATTGAAATAGCCACTTGTAATTGAAAAGACTTGCGTTTGAAAAATTTTCAAGAAGCAGTCTTTTATATTTTCTAATGAGTAAAAAGCATAAAACACCGTATAATGCTATTTGTATGTGCACCAATATATAAGATAGCTTTATGGCAAGTAATTCGTGCCCTTCAGCATTGGCTTGTAAAAAGTTCCGCTTGCCTTCTGAATCTACCGAAAAATAATCAGGCCACAGAATGATGAAGTTAATCACAAACCCCCATAGATGTAGTAAATGTTTCGGTTTAAGCTTAAAATCAGAGTATATTACAGAGAGTAAATACAAATAAAGTAGTGGTAACTTAAAAAAAACGGTATTGTTTATTAACATACCCAAACCAGGGTATTTGGGGTATACAAAAAATGAAGCAAACAATCCACTTGAATCTTGCGCATTAACCAACAAAAAAGCAATGAGAAGGAAGTTGCTTAATCTCTTTTTTGTTTTTATTGTAAGTAAAAACAAAATTAATATCCAAGAAATAAAAACAATAATTACACTGATTAAATTATCAAATGTTAAATCTTTCATGAACAGAATAAAATATTATGTCTTATTCACAAAAGTAGGGATTTAAATGATTAGATTTTTTTATTAAAGACAAAACAGAAATACAAAAAAGCCTGAAATGAATCAGGCTTTTAATCAAAAAGTTGAAAACTCTCTTTTATTATTAATTAGCATTAATTACACTTCCAGATCCAGTAATATTTGTATTTATGGTTGGTGTTCCTTTAAAATACACGTTACCACTTCCTTCAATATCAACATCTAAATTATCTGAACAGTTAATTTTTACGTCCCCAGAACCTTCAATATCTATAGTGCAATCATTTACTAGAAAATCAAAACCAGAAATATCGCCAGATCCTTGATTTCTAATAGTTAAACCTGTTGATACTCCATCAATTTCAATATTTCCAGTACCTTCATTATCTATTGAAAAAGCACCATTATTATCAATATTATGAATATACATATCTCCAACTCCAGAATTTGTTAACCCGTTTAAATTATTTACAGTAATATTCACACGAACCGTAATATTTCTGTAATCATAATTTTCATTTAAACGTAACCTTAATTCATTGTTGCTTGTACTTGTTCTTACCTGACCAATAATGTTGTCGTCAGCGGTGATTTCTACAGATTGCGTTGTGCCTTGGCTAACTGTTACTTCAAAAACGCCTTCACTATCTATTTTTGTAAAGGTATCAACAGCTCTTGTTTCTGTTGTTAAATTTCCTGAACCAAAAAGTGTGTCATCATCGTTTGAACACGATGTAGTACATACCAATAATATTAGTATTGGTAACATTAATAAACTTTTCATTGTTTTTGTTTTTAAGTTTAACTCTTGATTTAATTTAACCAATGGCATCCATTGAAAGTTTAAAGGGTTCCATTCGTTCTTTGATTGATTTTTATTATTCATACTTATTGTTTTAACTTCTCTTGTTTTCATTTTTTAAAATTTTAATTTATTATACAAATGTCTATTAGAAATCATTTAAAATCGACCGACTTTGTAAAGTCGTACTCTTTTTATTGAACTATTAACTGCCCCAACCTAAAACTCAATTTTATAAGACAAGCTTGGAACTACAGTAGTACTAAATTCTTTTTCAACTCTATTGGTATTTAAATTGAAAATATGACTATCAAATTCTTCTGTTTGTGATGAATTGATAACTTGTAAAGACCATACCGAAGCATGTTTCGGTTTATTTTTCCTGAAAGAAACCGTAAATGATGTAATTGGGGTATCTGGAAGTTTTTCTGAAAATGAAAGGTTGCCATTTGTTTCACCATATACCACTTCTTGCATTGCTATAGATTCTTGCTCATCAATAGCTACCAATCGATTACCACCTAAATAATTGAGTCTGATATTGGCACTCAATAGATTGTTTTTTGATTTACCTACTTGCCATTCTTTCCCTACAAGCGCATTAAAACCATAGTTTTTGTTTAACCTGGTATTTCTTTCAACACCATCATTTCCTGTATATTTTGAATCAAAAACAGAAGCAGAAAGTAAATAGTAAAATCCTTTATTTAAGTATTGCTCTAAAGACAGGTCAATACCAAAATTTCTACCCGTACCAGTACTAACTAATGTCTCTTCAAAGTATAAATTGTTCTGAATGTTGAGTGTCGATTTAAACCCATCTTCTTCTACAGGAACATTGGTTAAATACTGATAATATGGTTCTATGCTTAATTTCAAGTTGTCAGTAAGCATCGTATTATAAGACAAAACGAAATGATTTGATTTCATGAATTTCAAATCTTTATTAGGTTGGTTGCCATTGTCATTCACAAAATAAATTGGAAGCGATTCTATTCGACTATGCAATCCATAAGCTAAAGCAAGGTTTTGCCTTTCATTAATCTCATATTTTAGAGAAATACGTGGTTCTATTGACACATCTTTATTCAAATTGAAATACTGCATATGAAAACCAGCATTCAACTGAAACTTATTAGACAATTGAAATCTTGATTGACTAAATAATTGATACAACATAGAATTCCCCTTTTCATTTACAATATTTACAGGCGTTGTATTTTGCTCATCTGAAGCACTGTTTACATTTAAATCGTAACCTAAATAGTTTACGTAAAACCCTGTTCGGTTGTAATGTTTTTCGCTGAAATAAGAATTAATATGGGATTGTAATGTTACTTTATAACCATTCTTTTTTGTAGTGGATGGTAAATAGTTTAGTGTGTTACTATCATCAATATATTGTTCTTTAAACGACATGCCATTTCCAGAAACCGATAGCGTTGAATTAAGATTTGATACATCATTAACTCTAATTTTATGATTAAGCCCAGAAGCAAACAGGTATTGAGATAATTTTGATTCCCAACCATCATCTTCAGAGACTCTTTCTTCAATAGGAACAGCTTCGGCATCAATACTATCATAAGCACCCAATCCCCATAAAGAAAATGTTCCAGATTTTTCTGTTGGTAACTTGATTTTATAAGACAAATCCTGATACTTAAGAATTCCAGCATCATCAGGAAGAAAAGAACCTATTAAAGCCAATGTAGAATAGCGATAGTTAAATAAGTAAGTTGCATCGTTGTTTTTACTGAAAGGACCTTCTGATGCAAAATCAAGGCCTAATATTCCTGCCTGAATGGAATACTCCCTTTCGGTTGAATTGCCAGACCGCAAATTAATATCAAAAACTCCAGAAATAGCATTACCATATTCGGCAGGGAAAGCTCCTGTATAAAAATCGCTATTACCCAAAACATTGTTGCTTAATGCTGTTAAGGCTCCAGCACCTGCAATATCTAAATCAGCAAAATGATTAGGACTAGGTATTTCAACACCTTCAATACGCCATAATAAACCAGAAGGTGCATTCCCTCTAATAGAAATACCATTACTTTTTGTGGAAGGACTTACAACACCTGCAAACGACGACACTAAACGCGCAGGGTCATCAATACCTCCTGCAAAACGTTGATTTTCTTCAACTGAAAATTGACGACTACTTACTGATGCTAACCCATTAATAGGCTTTTCTTTTTGTCTTCTAGGTGCTAATACTATTTCATTTAACTGTGTAGCTTCCTCTTGAAGTTCTATGTTTAGCACCGTTTGCTTTCCTGAACTCACCAAAATATTACTGATGAGCATTGTTTCATATCCAAGCATTGATACTTGAAAACTTTGTCTGCCAACTGGTACGTTCTCCAAAATAAAATTGCCATCAAAATCTACCATTGCACCTATTAATGGTTGTGAATTCAGCAATACAACGTTTGCTCCAACTGCTGGTGTTCCTGTTCCTTTTTCTAGAACTGTTCCTTTAACGGTTTGTGTAATACTTTGTGAAAACGAAAGCCCACAAAAACCTATGATACCGATTAGTGTTATTATTATTATTTTTTTCATGATTAAATGGTTTTATGATTAAAGAAAAAACTCTTGTCGTTATAGATTATATAGATTGCGAAAGCAGACAGTAAACAAGTCTGAAACACTTTGCTCATTGGATGGGTAGCGAAAACCTCATTGAAATAGCCTGCTGCTATATGAAATATTATAGGTAGAATGATGTTGCGATTTGCCTTGTAGTAAATCCAATTCATAATAATTACGAAAGGAAACAAGCTTACTAGAAAGTTTAACGAATACAACCATCCATCTTCTACCAAATTGCTATGGTAATAATCTTTTATACTGGCTAAAGGAAAATGCCAAATACCCCAAAACAATGCAAACAATAAGGACGTTTTAAAAAGATTGAATCTAGCTCGTAAACAATCTGTTCCGTAAGAATGCCACGCCAATTCTTCTAAAAGCGGTGCAATAACCAACATAAACCAAACAGGAAATACGCCTGATGTAAATGAAAATGATTTGGCCAATTGAAATTGCTCAATACTGTAACCAAACAAAAGTGAAACACCTTGAGCTAATAAAATGCTTAAAGGCATAAGCAGAAACGTAATCACAATGTAAGTGGGTTTGATTCTTTTGAAATTGAAGATTCTTTGCTTAAAATCAGAAAGCAATTCTTGATTGCCTTTTGCAAGAAGCAATGCAATGCCAACAGGTGCCAATAAACCTATAAAAGCTATAATACTAGCAGATAGTTGCCATAAATTACTATTAGATTCTATATGACTTATATAACCTGCTGTAAACCACAACAGCCAAGGAATTGCTGTTGATAGTACATAAAATAAAGTTGCCTGATTGTATATTTTGAAGTTCATAACCTCTGTTTTTAAAATTATTCTGATGCAAATATTTATCAAAAACAAAGGCGCATCGCCTTAACGTGAAAGTCTGAACTTTTTAGTTGTACGAACTTATAAGACAGGACGTCTTATAGCTTAATTAAATTAGAAATTATGCACTATACATCTAGCTTTTTAAGCCAGATAAATATTGTGAAGGTGTAACAGATTTTATTTTCTTAAAAGCTGTATTAAAAGTGGATTTTGAATTAAAACCTGAATCAAAAGCATTTGCTAAAAGGCTAAATTCAGGATTGTTTTGGGCATTTTCTATAAACTCTTCAACACGATACTTATTTATAAAATCATAAAAATTGACTTTTTCGTATTGGTTTATCACTTGAGATAAATGATTAGTGGAAGTTGATAAATCTTGTGCTAATTCGCTAATTGTTAATTTAGGGTTTAAATAAGGTTTATCTTCTTTCATTAAAACCAATAATTCATTGTGGATTTTGGTGGCATCATCGCTCTTTAAGCTAGAGTTTTTGTATTCACTTTCGGTTTTTACAAGTTCTTCTTCTTGTATGGGTTGGTTTGCGAACAGCCCCTTTTGCTTAATGCCTGAATAGCCAATATAAACTACAAAAGCAACTATAATGGAATAAAATAAAATATCTGCATTAAAAGGAAATTGAAACCCAATAATCTCTCTAAAAACAGAAACAATAGTTGCAACGACAAAGAATGAACCCATTCCAATAATGGCATTTTGCAACCATTTTAAATTAATTTGATTTATTTCTGAAAAATTCTCTTTTACTACTATTTCTCTTTTTACAAGTTTTCTGTAAGCTAAAATAGTATAGGTTATTCCTGAAACTATAAACCCTACCAACATAATGGATGCTAATGTACCATTATAGTCATCAATTATTCCTTTATAAACTTGAATTTTTTCCTCTGTCGAGTAGAAGAAAAAGAAATGAAACATTAGTAAATAAGATATTAAGGCTGGTAAAAAATGTAGATAATCAACTTTTTTTAAATGTGATTCATTTTTAATTGAGTATAGCACATATAAATACAAAAAAGGCCCATATAAAAATGGTAATGGCGCTGTAACACCAATAAGATGCGGATACGTTTCCCAATACCCTTTATGGAATAAGAAATAGCCTGTTAGATGAATGCCAATAAAAAATAACCAAATAGCCATAAGGTTATCCGGAAGCACCTTATCTTTTTTAGAAAATAAAAGGATTCCTAAAAAAAAGGCTAATACAATGCCGATGTTTAGTACAAATTCCATCAAAAAGCAATTTATCTATTTTGTTTAAAGTTAAACATATTAATATTAGCCTATTTTATACTAAAGACTGTTTTCTTATTAAATTGTTACCAATCACAATTACGATCACAAAAACCACAACTTACTCTTTGATTCATCTTTAATATCGTTTTGGAATCGTGGTACTAATTGGGCAACCATTTCTAGAACAATAATTTTACCCTAAATTCTAACCCTGTTTTTTTGGATTGTTTTTAAATTTCTACTTTTTATCACTTACTCATTAATTATGGAGCAAATCTATCAAAAAAGTTTTCTAAAAACACTTCAAAACCATAATCCCTACTCCATTCTCCGCATTCAAAACATACAATTCGCCATCAACCTCTTGATAAAACCGTACACCCAGCACTGCAAGTAAAGTCCCAGAAGAAATAGGCATGCTATTGGGTATTAAAGACACAATACTTCCAGCAAAATGCTTATCCAACACTAGAGTATCTGCAAGATGCAAATCAAAATCCAGCGTATTAAAATCCATATCCAAAACACCATAGGTTAATTCAATATGTGTAGCACCCTTTATAAAACCAACTTGCTTAATATGAAATTCAGAAATAGTCAATTCAAAAGTAGTAGCATCAACAGCATAAGTAAAAGGCAGAACACGCTTCACATCACATTCAGATGTATAATGAAACTGTTTAAACAGTGTAAGTCCGTTGCTATGGGCAACACCCTGCCCAACCCGGCGTTCACCACGCTTACTTACGGTATCCAAATCCTTCAACTGTGTGAACAAACTCATCAACCTACTATGAAAATGTGTAAACTTATAGCCTTTGTAAAAAGGTCGCAACGCCATTCTAAAAGCTTTATTAACAGCAGAACAATGCCCAAACTCACTACTGTTTTCTCGTACACGACGCATACTAGGCTTATTCTTGATGTCTTTCGCGTTAAAACCTCCACCAGCTTGTCTAACAACAGGTTTGCCGTGCAAATAGTAAAAATTTAAGCCGCCCAATGTACCTACAAATGGTAAAATACCTTTCTGTTTTGCCATAACTCCTGTATTTAAGTTAAACACCTCATGTATAGCAATATACAAAAATTTAAAATAAGGGTTATAGCGTGGTTATAGCGTAATTATATCATGCTTATGGTGTGGTTATAGCGTAAGAGATAAATGTCTAATACAAATCTAATTAATGAAAAACTAATAAGATAAGGGATAAGGCGGTTTCATATTTGATAGTATCGTATGATACTATCACAAATACAAATCATTACTTCCCGATACAATATTTAACTTTTCTTTAAATTAAAGGGTTTCTCGTGTTTGGGCAACAAATAGGATACAAAAAACTCATAAAAAGAGTAAAACAAGAGCAATCATTAATAAATTCATTTACGAATATAGCATAAAAAAACCGCTCGATTTGAGCGGTTTTCAAATAAAAGCACCAAGCTATTAATTGGCTATCCCAGAGCCTAAATAAGTACTGTTTGATACTTGGCTACCATCGGCAGTTATAAATGCCATAAATAGCTCTACAGTATCTCCTGCGTAGGTTGTTGGTATTGCAACAATTTGAGTTCCTACTGTTCTGTCTGCTCCATCTGTTAAAGAAATAGATTCTTTCTTTGATGGATTGTAAACCAATAACATTGCTTTATCGGTAGCATTGGCGTTACCTTCAGCAGAGTTATCATCCCAGTTAAAAGTTACCTCTCCAGCTGTTGCAAGATCTGTAGAAGGGTTCAAGGCAGCTGATAAACCTCCCCTACTTACTAATGCGGTTGCATAATCCACCTCAAAGTCTGGTTCGACTCCTGTGATGGCATTATTTAACACATAAGACATCGCAGCATTAAATGCTGTTTTCTTCACTGCTAAAAACTTATACCCTTTTTGAATAAATGGTTTAACAGCTTGAATAAATTCTAAAGTCACAGTAAACTTGTTTCTTTGGTTTACCTGACCTACAGTTCTTGGATTGGCTACACTTGAAGGTTTAATTCTGATGTAGTCAATTCCTTTCCAGCTTCCACCGATAATGTTTCCAACCTTACCGGAAAGCCCTCCTAAAATTCCTTGAGCAATTTTACCCATAACATAAATAATTTAAATGAAACTTACTTTTCTTCGGACTTGGTACGGACTTGACACGAAGTTGTACCTTCCGTTGAAATATATGGCAACTTTTATGCTATTCGTTGGATATGGATTTTGTTGCTTTAGATTGCTTCCTTTTGCATCAGAAATAAAAAAATGAATATTTTTTTTACAAAGAAAAAGAGAAAAAAGAAAGCCGTTTCTTTGATGGCGTTGACATACTGTCAAGTTTTTTGGAAAAAATATTGCTGATGGAAAGGGTTTTGAAATTTGCGCCTGACCAAAGGGGCAAGATTTTTTTCAAAACCCGTAGGGCTTGAACTTTATAGTATGAAGAGCGTGGGGTGAAAGAAGCCATCTATCTTTGCAACCTTTTTTTTCCTTTTCCGTATATTTATGGGTAATTAAAAATAAAAGTATTATGGCAAAATTTGAAGTATACCAAGATGCTCGAAATGAGTATCGTTTTAGGTTAAAAGCTAACAATGGTCAAACTATTTTAGCAAGTGAAGGTTATTCAGCAAAAGCTGGTTGTATGAATGGTATTGAATCTGTTCGGAAAAATTCGCAAGATGATAGTAAATTCGATAGAAAAATATCAAGTAATGGTAAACATTATTTCAATTTAAAAGCCAGTAATGGACAAGTGATTGGGACCAGTGAAATGTATGAGTCTTCCTCTGGAATGGAAAATGGTATAGCTTCTGTTAAAACTAATGCTCCAAATGCTTCTGTTGTGGAAGTTTAAGTTTAAACTAAAATCAACACCATAATAGTAAAGCCCTCTTTTCGAGGGTTTTCTTTTTTCGACAATGTTTCTTTAGCAGGTAATCGCGTAGCGTATGGCGATAGCCATAATAGCGAGCCGCCAGCGAGTTGAGCAAGGGTGGTGTGGGAAAATAGCCCGATAGGGCTACCACACCTACGTTGAAAACGCAAGGGTGGCGCAGGTTTTTGATGCCGGTGGCTTTAGCGTGGGTGTAGCGTGGGAAAGCAAGTGTAACAATTGAATGAAGCTATTGAAGGGTGGCTACCTTTTTTAAATTTTAGCAATTGTGAGTGCTTAACGCTATTTAATTATAAGGATTTAAGTAGATTAAGGAAATTGAGGATTATAAAATTTACTAACGAGCAATTGCCAATTTAAAAATGGGTTGTGTCGTGGCTGAAATAGCTGACTGAATGCGTTACTCTTGCTGTGCGTTTGCAATATAGAATAATCCGCTTTTGGGTTTTAAAATCTATTTAATCAGCTATTAAAGCGGTTTTAAAAGTATGCGCATACTTCAAATTTCTTGAAGCGGTTATTGTATATGCAAAATGGCTGCCTTCAAAAACTGTGACACCCTGATTAGCCCGCAGCGAACAGCAGGCGAGCCAAATTATTAAGCAGCGGTTGTACCCCAATTTATGTTTTGTGTGCCACGAGCACACACCTTATTGGGGTTTGGGGTGCAAGAGTAGCTGCGGGTGAGGAAGTTGTGTAGTGTGTGAAATAAAGCAAATGCATAGTGCTAACGAGGATGTGCCACCGCAGTAGTGCTATGTATGGTAAGCACCAATGCAACGCATTTGTGATTATGCTTTATGAAACAAAATGGAACAACTGACGAACACCTTATTACCTGCCCTTTTAAAATTAAAATGTAAAAAAAGAGCCTTCCGAAAAAGACTCTTAAATTATTTGCTTAATGATCGTGATTTGAATGGACATCACTTTTCATTTCACCAGATTGATTCATCATCATTTCGTGATCGTATTGGCAACAACCAGGTAAATTTTTATAGGCTTCTTCATTTCCTGCTACTTTTTCAGTATCATACCCTGAAGCTGCGATTGCATTATGAATTGCCATTACATCTGTTTTGGTATCATCAAAAGAAACATCAATTTTCTTTTTATCAACATCCCAATTGGCACTTGCCACACCTTCTACACTATTGGCTGCTTTTTCAATGGTAGTTTTACACATCCCACAATTACCTCTTACGCCAAAAGATAAATCTGTCATTGCGATTTCTTTTGATACTTCCGTTGTTGTAGTTTCTTCAACTTTTTTAGTTTCGTTTTTACAACTTGTTAATCCCATAGCTACTATTACAGCTACACTTAAAATTACTTTTTTACTCATAATTTCCATTTTTTTTAATTTGTTTTCGTGAATCTTCGATTTCATTGTTTAAAAATTTAATTATTATCTGTGTTTATTTATTCTATTGTTTGTTTAACCTCACCACATTTAAGCATTGCATCACCAAAATATGGATTCAAGATTTGTTCTTCTTTACTTAACCAATAGGCTCCGTTATTGTTATCTGCCATAGGGCAAAATTCTACATATACCTTTTCATTTACACCAAATATTTGAACCGCTTTTATTAAATGTGATGATAAATGTTTAAAATGGTCTCTTTGTGATTTTATATCGGACGTTTCAGAAATTGAAGTTGCAGAAGATTTTATTTCATCTACTAATGGCATCCAATGATTGTGCGCTTCATCTTTAAGCAATTTCATATCTACCCTACTCAAATTTGATAGTAAAGATGATGCATTTTGTGAACTACCTTTTGAGTCTTCTTTTACTAATGCATCTTTTAAATTGATGTAATCATTGTATACCTCTTTTAATTGCTCTTGAAATTTCTCTGATACTTTTAAGCGTTCATTCATATTAGTATGGTCACTTTCATTTTTTGATGTATTATTATCCATACCTAAATGACCTTCGTGACCTGTCATTGTTTTACCACCTTGCTTGTTCATCATTGACTTTTTGCCCTGTAGTTGTGCAGCAGCATCCACCGTAAACGTTCCGTTGGTAACAATTTCATTTCCTGTAAATAATCCCTCTAATACCTCATAATTATCACCGATTTTATTACCTAAAGCCACTTCTTTCAATTCAAAAACAGGTTCGTTTGGATTTGCTTTGAGATAGACTACAGAGCGTTCGCCTGTCCAAAGTACTGCCGAAGATGGTATCATTATTACTTCATTTGCATTGGTTTTAGAGCTTTCAATTGCTGCGGTTACAAACATTCCTGGTTTAAAAATGGCTTCTTTATTATTTAAAACCACACGTAAATCTACAGTACGAGTTTTGGTATTTAAAATTGGATCTATAAAATCTACTTTTCCTTTAAATTGTTTATTAGGATAGGCATTGGTGATTATTTTAACTTCTTGCCCTTTTTTGAATTGTTCAATCTGATTTTCATACACATCAAAATTTGCCCAAACCGTATTTAGATTTGCAATTTTAAGCAACGGTTGCCCTTGTTTGATGTAATCGCCTTGTTCTACCAATTTTTCGGTAACAGTACCAGAAACCGTAGCATACACGGGGAAATTTTCAATGACTTTGCCAGATGATTCAATTTGGTTGATTTGAGTTTCAGACAATTTCCAAAGCTTTAATTTATTACGTACCGCTTTGTATAGAGCAGGTTGCGATGCTTTTAAAGAAGTTGCTGTAATCAATTCTTGTTGAGCCGCATATAATTCTGGTGAATAGATTGTTGCCAACAATTGACCTTTACGTACTTCTTCACCTGTAAAACTGATATTCAATCGTTCAATTCTACCAGAAAAATAACTGACTTGTACTGCATTTGCTTCTTCGTTTTCGGCAATTTTTCCTGATAGTTTGATGATTCCATTTTCTGCTGAACCATTACCTACAACGGTAGTTTGAATGTCTGCCAAAGCCATAGCATTAGTGGTTAATTTAAACTGGTCTGCTGTTAATCCATCTGCACCAGCTTCAGCAGGAATTAAGTCCATTCCACAAATAGGACAATCGCCTGGTTCTGGTTGCATAATTTGTGGATGCATAGAGCAAGTCCACATTTGATTAGTTTGTGCAACTTCATTGTGATTATGGTCTGCTTCTTCTTGTGATGAACCACCGAAAAGCAACCATCCTAACAACAACCCAACTACCAATATTCCAAAGTAAATTATATATTTTTTCATAGTGTTATATTTTAATATTTCTTAATCTTAATGCGTTCACTATTACTGAAACAGAGCTAAAACTCATTGCCAAAGCTGCAATCATAGGTGATAATAATATTCCAAAGAATGGAAATAACACACCTGCTGCAATAGGTACACCCAACGCATTATAAACTAATGCGAAGAATAGATTTTGTTTGATATTCTTCATTACTCCACTACTTAAATGACGGGCTTTTACAATGCCGTGTAAATCGCCTTTTACCAATGTAATCATAGCACTTTCAATAGCGACATCTGTTCCTGTTCCCATTGCAATACCTACATCACTTTTTGCCAATGCAGGTGCATCATTAATGCCATCACCTGCCATAGCAACCACTTTACCTTCATTTTGAAGTTTCTCAACTTCTTTTAATTTGTCTTCGGGTAACATACTCGCTTTAAAATCTGCTAGATTTAATTCTGATGCTACTGCTTGTGCAGTATCGTGATTATCGCCTGTAAGCATTATTACATCAACCCCTTTGCTTTGCAATTCTTGTATAGCTTTTGCACTGGTATCTTTTATTTTATCTCCTATAACAACATATCCTACAACGGTTTCATCTAATGATAAATAAGAAACTGTCTTACCTTGTTTTTGGTAAGATTTAGCTTCGTCTTTCATTTTAGAAGTAATATCTGCTTTGGCATATTCCATCATTTTTGGATTACCTAAAGCTATTTTTTTACTATCAATTTCAGCTTCAACACCTTTTCCTGTAACTGCACTAAAATTGGTTGATTTTAGAATTTCGGCATTATGTTCTTTACCGTATTTAACGGTTGCTTCTGCTAATGGGTGTTCGCTATTAGTATTTAAGGAAACTATAAAATTTAACACCTCATTTTCACTAAAACCATTTCCAAAAGCACCTACTTTTTCAACTGTTGGTTTGCCTTCGGTAATCGTACCTGTTTTATCTACAATAAGGGTATTTACCTTATTCATTTTTTCTAATGCTTCTGCATTTTTAATCAATACACCATTTTGAGCACCTTTACCCACACCAACCATAACTGACATTGGTGTTGCCAAACCTAAAGCACAAGGACACGCAATAATTAATACTGCGATGGCATTAACAAACGCATATACATAGACTGGTTCTGGACCCCAAATAGCCCAAACAATAAAAGTGATAACAGAAATAATGACTACTACAGGTACGAAGTAACCCGATACTTTATCGGCAAGATTTTGAATTGGTGCACGACTTCGGCTCGCATCGTTTACCATGTGGATAATTTGAGATAATAGTGTGTCGCTACCGACTTTTTCAGCTTTCATCAAAAAGGATTGGTTGCCATTTATTGTTCCACTGCTGACATTATCATCTTTAACCTTATTAACTGGAATAGGTTCACCTGTAATCATTGATTCGTCAATAGTTGTTTCGCCTTCTGTTATCACACCATCAACAGGGATTTTATCGCCTGGTTTTACTTTTAGAATATCATTTAATTCTATCTTATCTATACTGACTTCAACTTCTTCACCATCTACCATTTTAATGGCTTTATTAGGTGCTAACTTTAATAATTCTTTTACTGCGGAATTGGTTTTACTGTGAGCACGAGCTTCCAATAATTGACCTAAAAGCACTAATGTTAAAATAACCGTTGCCGCCTCAAAATACACGTGAACTGCACCCGATTCGGTTTTAAACTCATTGGGAAACACATCAGGAAAAACCATACCAACCACACTAAATAACCACGCCACACCTGCACCTATACCGATAAGTGTAAACATATTGAGATTCCACGTTTTGATGCTTTTGTAGGCACGTTCAAAGAACATCCACGTGGCATAAAATACCACTGGAATGGATAAAACAAATTGAATCCAATTCCAATATTTCTGTTCCATCATATCGTATAACGGATTGTTATGTAGCATTTCACTCATAGCTATTAAGAAAATAGGCAAAGTAAATGCTGTTGCTATCCAAAACTTTTTCAATAGTTTTTTATAGGTCTTTTCTTCGGCTGAAAGGTCTGGTTTCATTGGTACTAAATCCATACCGCAAATAGGACAGGAACCTGCTTCATCTTTTACAATTTCGGGGTGCATTGGACACGTCCATTGTTCTGCATTTGTGGTTGATAAATTTTGTTCTTCAACCAAATCCATTCCGCACACAGGGCAATCGCCTGGTTTATCGTAGGTTTTATCACCTTCGCAATGCATTGGGCAGTAAAAAGTACCTGTACCTTTGCCTTTTTGGGTTTTCTCTGTTTTCTGTTTTGAATGATGATGATGATGTTCCCCTTGATTATGGATGCTATATCTACCGCCATCATCTTTTAATACCTTTTGAAATGTTTCTAAAGGAATATGCTGTTCCATTTCTATAGTAGCTTCAGCTTTTTCTAAATTAACCGATGCCTTTGAAACACCTTGTACTTTTGAAAGTGTTTCCTCTACGTGACTGCGACAACCGTTGCAAGTCATTCCGTGTATGTGATACGTGTGTTTCATTGTTAATTGGTTAGATAATTAATAATTGAACTTTGCACATAGAAATTTTTAACCGATTCTATTTGATTGATTTGAAACTTTAATTGTAATTCCTGAATATCCAAAACATCGTTAAAATCAATGGTTCCAGTTTCATAGCTTTTGATAAGGATTTGCTCTGCATCTTTAGCTTGTTTTAGGTTTTTTGTTGCTGTATTATTGCTTATTCTTGCTGAAATTCGGTCGTTAATAGCTTTATCTAATACCGTTTTTAAATTGTTTAAACGCTCTTGTTTTTGATAATTGATTTCTTGCTGTTCCAGTTCGTTTTGTTTGGAAATAGATTTGTACTTTTTATTGAATATTGGAATTGACACCGATACCATTGGCATTACAATATCTTTCCCGTTATCCGAGAAATTCATATCTGGTCTTTCGGAAACATTTATATAATCTAATCCAAAACCAATCATTGGACTGCTTTCTTTTTGATTTAGTAATTCTGACTTTTCTACAGACTGGTAGAGTTTATCAAACTTTACTAATTCAGGATGTATTGATAAATTTTCAGTATTGATTTCAAAATCTTCTATCGGAATTGTTAAGCTATCTACCACAGTAACTACAACATCATTTTTCCTATTCAAAAGGTTATTAAAATTAGTTTGTTCTGCTAAAAACTGTTGTTGCAACACATCTTTTAATTGCTGTAAATCGTTTTGTCGCATTTGCAAACGCAATACATCTACTGCTGACGCTTTACCTACCTCAACAGAAGTCAATGCCATAGTTTCATAGGTTTCCAACAATTTAATATTATCACTCAATATTTGCTGTTTTGCTTGGTTTGCATACAGTTTGTAATAGGATTGCGATACTGAAGCCATTAGTTTACGTTTGGTAATAACGATGTCTTCATATTTCGCATCTGCTAATGCGGTTATATAATCTTCACGAGAGGTAATTGTACCAAACCAAGGTAACATTTGTTTTGCTGATACTTTAAACCTTTGAGCGCCTGTGCGTGTTTCTGGTTCACTAACAAAGTAACCGACGCCAAATTCGGTGTTTGGAATGGTATTGACTTCGTTTACTTTTTCTGAAACTCTTTTGTATTGTAACTCGAATTTTTGAATTTCGGGATTGTTTTCCAACGCTTCATCAATTAATGTTTCTAATTGTTGAGCGTTTACAAAAAGACTCAAGAAACAAGAGCCAAGAGCCAAGACGATTTTTATGTGTATTGATTTATATTTCATTTTGATGCTCTTTTAAGTTGAACTTCGGCTTTCAAGCTATATAAAACTGGCACAACAAATAAGGTGATTAAAGCGATTAACATTCCGCCAAAACTTGGTATTGCCATAGGAATCATAATATCACTACCTCGCCCTGTTGATGTGAGTACGGGCAAGAGTGCTAAAATGGTTGTTGCTGTAGTCATTAAACACGGTCTAATACGTTTTTCACCTGCTTCTACAATAGATGCCCTAATTTCTTTTTTTGTTTCTGGTGAATTTCTATCGAATGTTTGTGTTAAGTAGGTTGCCATTACTACTCCGTCATCGGTTGCTATACCAAATAGAGCAATGAAGCCTACCCAAACAGCTACACTTAAATTAATGGTGTGCATTTGGAATAAATCACGTAGGTTTTCACCAAAGACACTGAAGTTTAAAAACCACGATTGTCCGTATAACCATATCATTAAAAAGCCACCTGCAAAAGCTACTGCAATCCCTGTAAAAACCATTAAGGATGTACCCACCGAACGGAATTGGAAATACAGAATTAAGAAGATGATAGCCAATGCTAATGGTACAACTACCGATAAGGTTTTTTCGGCACGTAATTGGTTTTCGTAAGTTCCTGTAAATTGATAGTTAATGCCTTTTGGAACTATTAATTCGCCTGCATCAATCTTACTTTGTATCATGGCTTGTGCATTTTCTACTACATTTACTTCTGCATAGCCATCCATTTTATCAAACAACACATAGCCTACTAAAAAGGTGTCTTCACTTTTAATGACTTGTGGCCCTTGCTCGTAACGAATGGTTGCCAATTCGCTTAAAGGTACAGGACTACCTTTTTCAACAGGCACGTAAATTTGCTGTAAATCGGTTGGGTTGGCTCTTAATTCTCTTGGGTAGCGCACACGAACGCCATAACGCTCACGACCTTCCACGGTTTGGGTTAAGGACATACCACCAACAGCTACTTTTAATACGTTTTGCACCTCTTCAATACTTACACCATAACGTGCAATTTTTTCTCTATCAATATCAATTAGCAAATACGGTTTACCCACAATACGGTCTGCAAAAACGGCTTCATCCTTTACACCTTCAGCTTCTTTTAAAATGGTTTCTAACTGCATTCCAAAAGCTTCAATTTCTTTTAAATCTTGCCCTTTTATTTTGATTCCCATTGGTGCACGCATTCCTGTTTGTAGCATTACCAATCGGGTTTCAATAGGTTGTAGTTTTGGTGCTGATGTGACGCCTGGTAATTTGGTGACTTTTACAATTTCGTTCCAAATATCGTCTGGTGATTGTATTTCTGGTCGCCAGTTTCGGTAAAACTCGCCATCATCGTCTGGGATTAATTGTTCTTTTACATTTAGAGATTGCCACGCTTCACGTTGTTCCGCTCGCAATGACATTCCGTTTTTTAATACATACTCACCATCATTGTTGACCTTATAGCGTTGACGCCCTCCTTTATCATTCAGCATATATTCAGGTTTGTATTGAATGATGTTTTCATACATTGATAATGGTGCAGGATCTAAAGCTGATTCTGTTCTTCCTGCTTTACCCACAACGGTTTCAATCTCTGGAATACTGGCTACTGCCATATCCAATTGCTGTAAAACGCGCTTATTTTCTTCTACTCCAGAGTGTGGCATTGAAGTTGGCATTAATAGAAAAGAACCTTCGTTTAAGGATGGCATAAACTCTTTACCTGTGTTTTTCATTATGAAAAAGCCTGCTATGACAATTGCTGTAGGTATGGAAAGAAATAATAATTTATTGTCTAAACACCATCTTAAAATACGTGTGTAGTATTTAATGAATAATCCAAATACACCTAACAAGCCAAAACAAATAATAGCTACAAAAATGAGGTTTAAGAAGATGCTTTCGTTTACTCCTAACGGTCGCCAATATTCTGCTAATAAGAATACAATTGCCGAAGCAGAAATGATGATGTTGGCAAAGTTTGCTTGTTTATCTGAAATCTTGTTTTGAAGATTTAATAAAGCTGTGACACCAAAAGCGATGAGTATGACACCTAACCAATATCCATAAATTATTGCTGCTATTCCTAATACTATTAAAACACCGTTTAAAGCATATTTAAAATGTTTTTGAATGCTCTTTTTTCGGAATAAAAAGGCCGCAAACGGTGGTATTAGAAATAAGGCTACAATTATGGACGCTGTTAAAGCAAAGGTTTTAGTAAATGCTAATGGTCTAAATAGTTTTCCTTCTGCACCAATCATTGTAAATACAGGAATAAAACTGATAATGGTTGTCATTACTGCGGTTACGATTGCACCAGATACTTCTGCTGTTGCGTTGTAAACGACTGTGTTTATTGGTAATTTGTTTTCGTTTTCGTCTAAATGCCTTACGATGTTTTCTGAAAGTATGACACCAACATCTACCATTGTACCAATAGCAATAGCAATGCCTGATAGTGCTACAATATTGGCATCGACACCAAAGAGCTTCATTGCTATAAATACCATTAACACCGCAACAGGTAATAGCCCTGAAATCAATACGGAAGCACGAAGATTAAATACCATTATGATAATGACCAAAATGGTAATGAGTATTTCTAAAGTTAAGGCTTCATTGAGTGTACCCAATGTTTCTTGAATCAATTCTGTACGGTCGTAAAATGGTACTATAGTTACTTGTGATGTTCTACCATCTGCCAACGTTTTTGTAGGTAGTCCTGCGCTTAATTCGTTTATTTTGGCTTTTACATTATTAATCACTTCCATTGGGTTAGCGCCATAACGTGCTACTACAACACCACCAACCACTTCTGCACCTTCTTTGTCTAAAATTCCACGTCTTGTTGCAGGACCTAAAGACACTTTTGCCACATCTTTAATTTTGATAGCTGTGTAATCTTCTGAAGTTACAACTGCATTTTCGATGTCTGCTATGGATTTCACATAACCCAAACCACGTACCAGATATTCGGCTTGATTGATTTCTAAAGTCTGTGCTCCAATATCTCGGTTACTTTCTTTAACTGCTTTTACAATATGGTGCAAGCCAATATTATATTGACGCATTAACTCTGGGTTTACATCAACTTGATATTCTTGCACGTAACCACCAATAGATGCAACTTCAGATACACCACTTGCAGATGACAATGCATATTTTACATAGTAATCTTGAATACTACGTAATTCGTGCAAATCCCAACCACCCGTTACATTTCCATTTTCATCACGACCTTCGAGTGTGTACCAAAATATTTGACCTAATCCTGTAGCATCTGGTCCCAAAGCAGGATTAACACCATCAGGTAATAAACCACTTGGTAAGGAATTTAGTTTTTCGAGAATGCGACTTCGACTCCAGTAAAACTCTATATCTTCTTCAAAAATGATGTAGATACTGGAAAAGCCAAACATAGACGAGCTACGAATGGTTTTTACTCCAGGAATACCCAATAATGATGTGGTTAATGGATAGGTAATTTGGTCTTCTATATCTTGTGGTGAGCGACCATCCCATTTGGTAAAAACGATTTGTTGGTTTTCGCCTATATCTGGTATGGCATCTACAGCAACTGGATTACTTGGTAAGAAACCAGTATCCCTATTGAAAGGTGCATTAACCGTTCCCCATCCTACAAAAAGGACGAGTAGCAGAACTGCAACGAGTTTATTTTCTATTAAAAATTTGATGCTTTTATTGAGCATTGGCTTTGATTATTAAACAGTTAGACATTGGTGTAAGAAAAACACCGAATACAGCAAATTATCCTTACGACATTGCAGTCATAGGATAAAAAAGTCTATTGTTTAAAAATCAAATTAAGTATGTTTCGTCAATCTTGTAGAGTTGCCTTATGACGAGTGGCGGTTTATATTCTTCGTAAGTAGAAACGTTATTTTCTAAACCTTCAAAAAGGTTAATGTAAGTGTAAACAAATGAAGCTAAAAATACTTGTTGTTCAAATGTGATTTTGTCAACTTGCAATTGTAATTCGTCTTGACCTTCAATTGCTAATTGTTTATCATCACAACAATTTTTCTTGGTAATAGAACATCCTTCGGTTGAAGGCTTTTCCATTTCCATTCCGCACCCTTTGGCTTTATGAAAAATAGCAGTTTCTACTAACGTATCTCCGCAATAATGCATATTCACAGTAAATGACATTGTAGAGAATAACACTACAAAAGCCATTGCGAAAGCCATTATTTTATGCAATACTTTTTTCATTGTAATTGCAAAGTTACGAAATTTTAACAAATACTTATTTAATTAACAGAAGTTTAATGCTCAACTCCATTTCATTTTCTGTAACCTTACCGCATTTAGAATTGCTAATAAAGCCACGCCTACGTCTGCAAATACAGCTTCCCACATTGTTGCCAAACCTCCTGCTCCCAAAATCAGTACAATTACTTTAATACCAAAAGCCAAAATGATATTCTGCCATACAATTTTTCGAGTGGAACTGCCTATTTTAATAGCTCTCACTACTTTTGAAGGTTGGTCGGTTTGAATGATAACATCGGCTGTTTCTATGGCTACATCGCTACCTAATCCGCCCATTGCTATACCTACATCACTTGCTGCTAAAACAGGTGCATCATTAATACCATCACCAATGAAGGCTACTTTATTTTGTGGATTTTTCTTTAATGCTTCAACTTCATTTAATTTATCCTCTGGCAATAAACCTCCCTTGGCATTTTCTATTTTTAAATCCTTTGCCACTTGTTGAGTTATGGAATCTTTATCTCCTGAAAGCATCATTATTTTTTTAATCCCTACCCTATGTAAACTTGATATGGTTTCTTTAGCATCCTCCTTTAATTCGTCCGCAATTACCACATAACCTGCAAAAACATTATCAATAGCTACCAAGACAATAGATTCCACGATAGATTCAGTTTCATTAGGCACTTCTATATTATTGGATACCATTAAAGCCTTATTTCCAACCAAAACTTCTTTACCTTTTACCATACCTTTTAACCCTTTTCCTGCAACTTCAGAAACCTTATTTGCTTCAAAATTGTTGGTTCCTTTCTGGTATTCCATAATAGCTTTAGCAATAGGATGTGTAGATTGCTCTTCCATTGCCATTAGATAGTTCATAAATTCTTCTTCATCCCAATCAAAGGTCTTAATGCTTTTGATTTTGAAAACTCCTTTGGTTACCGTTCCTGTTTTGTCCATTACCAAAGTATTTATCTTGGTCATTGCATCTAAAAATGAAGCACCTTTAAATAATATTCCATTTTTTGAAGCTGCTCCCAATCCACCGAAATATCCTAATGGAATTGAAATCACTAACGCACAAGGACAAGATATTACCAGGAAAATTAATGCTCTGTATAACCAATCTCTAAACACATAATCATCTACAAAAAAGTATGGTATAAAAGTTACACCAATAGCTAAAAACACTACAATTGGTGTGTAGATACGAGCAAACTGTCTGATGAATAATTCTGTTTTAGACTTACGAGCTGTAGCATTTTGAACCAAGTCTAATATTCTCGCAATAGAACTATCTTCAAAGGTGTTGGTTACCTCAACTTCAACAACACTTTCTAAATTGATACTACCTGCGTAAACCTTTGCATCTTTCTGAATAGAATCTGGTTTGCTTTCGCCTGTTAATGCTGCGGTGTTTAGAGATGCTTTTTCGGATAATAAAATACCATCCAATGGAATTTTTTCACCTACTCGAATTTGTATTTTCTCGCCAATATTTACAGCTTCTGGCGACACACTTATATAATCACCATCACGAAATACATTAGCTTCTTTTGGTCGAACATCTAATAAGGCTTTAATATTTCCTTTTGCTCTATTAACTGCTGCGTTTTGAAATAATTCTCCTACTGCATAAAATAGCATTACTGCAACACCTTCGGGATATTCGCCAATGATAAACGCACCAATGGTGGCAATAGACATTAAAAAGAACTCGGTAAAAACATCGCCTTTTATAAGACTTTTCCATCCTTCTTTAATTACAGGAAATCCAACTGGAATATATGCTAAAGTGTACCAAACTACTCGAATCAATCCTTCAAATTGAGGAATCGCATCAAAATAATCTACAGCGATACCTACCATTAACATAACAAAACTTATAATAGCAGGAATGTATGTCTTGAATGCACTTCCATCTCCGTGGTCGTGACCATCATCGTGAGAATGTTGTTCTTCTGAATTTGGTTTTAAATCTCTTAAATTGACTTTCTTTTTTTTCATTTAGTTTTGTTTTAGCAACAACTTTTGTTTTGTTGAATTGGTGGACAAGGAACTGTACCATAAGAACAATACACGCAGCAATCACCTTCTCTTGGTTTGAGAATTGTTTTACAATGCTCACATTCATAAAAGAATTGACAGGCATTTGTTGGCATATCTTCTTCCTTTTTATGACCACAGGTTGGGCAAGTGATTTCAGATTTTAATATAGTTTGCATCAATTTTAATTTTTATCAGTTACTTTATAACCTGTAGAATTAATTGCTTTCTCAATTTCTAATTCATTAGTTTTAGTTTGGTCATACTCAATGATTGCGTTACCATTCTTGTATGATGTTTTTGAGTTCACAATTCCGTTAAGTTTATTTACTTCGTGGTTTACGTGAGCTTCACAACTGGGACAAGTCATTCCACTTATTTTATACTCTGTTGTTTTGATATTTGATTTATCAACGACAACAATTTGTTTCTCTGAATTTGGATAAAACATACTTGAGTAGTATGGAAATGCCAACATCACTATTGCGAATACTGTTACAACTCCTAAAAAGGTTTTTGACTGAATAAATTTTGGTTTTTTATCCGTTTCACATTCACAGTCGATTTCTTTTTCTGGTTTTAATTTTTGATACCAAGCAAAGAGAAGAACTAATATAGTTAGCCCTATTAAGTAAGGTCTAAAGGGTTCTATCCAAGAAAAAGTTGAAGCTACACCACTTGTTCCTGCAATTAATGCCAAAACTGGTGTGATGCAACACAATGAAGCTGTGATTGCTGTTAGGATACTTGTAACCGCTAATTTATTTTTCATTCTATATCTAATACTTTTTCAATGTCATTTGGAATAGGCATACGTTTTAATGGTGGTACGTTTGCGCCACCTGTATTACCAAGAGGAACGTGATTTATAAATGATTTCCAACCACCAACAAGCAATCTAATAATTTGACCGAATACTTCTTTAGTATCTTTTTGTCTAAATCCAAACTTTAGCATTAGCCAATGTGAATAGGTATGTTCTATAGGATAAGACTGTCCTATTATATGACTGCGTTCTAAATGAAACCAAGCATTACCAAACCGCTTATTTTCTAAACAGAAACTGTATTGTTTTAATTCTTCGATATAAGCCTGTTTGATATGTTTAGGTATTTTAGTATTAAACTTCATATCCACTAATTTTGGATAAAAGTAATTTAATAGTAAGTGCAATGGAAGTGCATTTGTTATCCACTACACTTATCACATATACCTTTTACAACCAAGTTTACATTTTCCGAAACAAAGCCATCAGGTACTTTAATTTGTGGTATTTTATGTTCTGTTAGGCAAATGGTTTCATTGCAATTATTACAATGGAAATGTAAATGCAAATCGTTTTTTATATCACAATTACATCCCTCTTCGCATAACGCATATTTCGTAATTCCTGTACCATCGTCTATTTGATGAACAATGACTTTCTCTTCAAAGGTTTTAATAGTCCTGTAAAGTGTTGTTCTATCTGCTTTTTCAAATGCGTTTTCAATATCACTCAATGTTACTGCAACCTCCTTCTCAACTAGGAACTTATAAATTAACATACGCATTGCAGTAACTCGTATGTTTTTTGATTCTAATACTTGTTCTATTGTTTCCATAATTAATCGTCGTCTTCGTTACCAAATGGTTTAATAATAAGTCCTACACTAAATATAAAACCATCTGTAGGCGCATATATTTCTGGGAAAACAGGATTTTCGTGCGGTGGTAAAACCAAAGGTGAAAACCTGCTTTGTCTTCTATCTGTAAAGTTTTCGAAATTTACAAATACACTTCCCAATTTAAAGTTACGCATCACCAATAAACCCATAGTTACAAAGTCAGTAGTTTCAGTACCATTAGATAAAAACTGTTTTCCTGTATAATAAGTTTCATAACCAATACGCCATTTTTCAGATTCGTACATTAAAACACTACCTGCATTATGCTTTGCGGTTAATGGCTTCTGTGGATTACCAGGTAAATAATTTAGTTTGGTATCAATAAGTGCATAGTTTAAAAACCATCTAAAGTCTTTGTATGTAAATTTTATATTGGTTTCTGCTCCTTTACTAAAGATTTCATCTGGTGCATTTTCAAACTGAAATAATCCGTTATCTGTTGAATTTAAAAGCAATCCATCATTAATAGCGGTAACATAGAATAATTGATTTATCGAAAAACCAATCTCATCAGATAGACGAGTTTGATAATTCAAATCAAAATTAACACCATAAGAACGTTCTGCATCTACTGTAGATTTATCTATTGCAAGCACATTTTCAAAGTTAATATACTCTGCTTCTTCTGTAAAAATATCTGGAATCTTATACCCTAAACCTCCACCAATTCTACTTGAAAATCCACTATTATTTTTATAGAGTAATGAAATTCTTGGAAGTGGAAAGAAACCGAAATCCGTATTATAATCTGCTCTTAATCCAGTTTCCAATATCCAATTATCTGATAAGTCATAAATATTATTTGCAAATGCTCCAAAGGTCACATCTTTTTGGTCTCTTTGTAATGGTGCGTTATCATTTTCATCAAAATTTGAGGTATATAGATTAGCTCCAACTATCCAATCCGTTTTTTCTGATGCTGTATTATATGTGATTTCAGTAAACGTATTTGTTTGTTTGCCATCAAAATTAAAATCAGGAACTGTTAAATTCCTATCGAAAAAAGAGATACTATTTTTAAATTCTAATGAACTTATAGAATCTAATTGTGTTTGATATACCAATTGACTGCTTAATCGTTTTGAGTTGTTTTCTTCTGTATATTGATGAATACCATCCGCACCACTTTCAATTTTGGTAATATCTCCACCAATTCTATCATCATACGTTCCGTTTAATCCAAACCAAAGTGTTGTTTTATCTGATGGATAATAAAACAGTTTAGGATTAAAAGAAATTGATGTTGTTTTTGGTAGGTTGCTAAAGCCATCATCTTCTGGGTCGTATGCTTTTTGATAATGACCAGAACCATAAAGTGATACACCGAATTTTTCATTTCTTTTACTATAAAATACATTGGCAGTACTTCCTAATGCTTGTGTTTGTGTAAGCATTATATCTAAAGCAGGTTCAAAGTCTGGTGTTTTAGATACCATATTTACCAATCCTGCAATAGCACCACCACCATAAAGGGTTGATGAACTTCCTTTTATAATTTCAAATTGTTGTAAGTCTAAAGGTGGTATTTGTAGAATACTTAATCCACTTGAGAAACCACCATATAATGGAAACCCATCTCTTAAAAGTTGTGTGTATCTACCATCTAATCCTTGAATACGAATGTTGGTGCTCCCACTACTTAATGATGTTTGTTGCATTTGTATTCCTGTACTTTCACGAAGCACCATAGAAATATTAGTAGGGTTCATTATTGCTTTTTCTCCTAATTCCTCTGCACCTATAAACTCGATACGAGTTGGTATTTTTCGTACAGTTCTTGTACTTCTTGTAGATTGAAGTACAACAGCATCCAATTCGTTACCACCTTCTTTTAGCTTAAACACTAATTCTATATTACTTGGAATTTGAATTGTGGTTTCTAATGTTTCAAAACCTAAAAAGGAAATTACTATTTGATGTTCGCCATCTGGTATTTCTGTAAATTCTGCAATCCCATCAAAATTGGTAACCGCACCTTTTTCTAATGCTTCAAAGTAAACGGTAGCACCCATTAACGGCTCATTTTCTGCCTCTGTGATGACTTTAATTTGTATGTCTGATGTTTGTGCCTGTAATGATAAGCAAAGTATTAATATGAGCTTTATGCTCAATATGTATTTATTCATTGAATTATATTTGTAATTAACTAAATAATTGATTTGAAATCGTGTTACTTTAGCTTATTACTTGTGGCGGTTGCCAAATGTTGGAAAGGAAATTGAACCTATAGATAGGTTGATATGTAGAAATTAACTCCGATGAAATTTCAATATTGAGTTTTAAATTAAATGTCTTGATTGGTTCGTAAGTAATAGACATACCACAACAATTGCAAATACAAGTTACAGAACAAGTATCGTCACTATCTTCTTGATGGTTGTGATTAACACTTATTGCGTCTTGATGTTGGTCTTCTATGTTTTGACCATCAGAACAAGGTTTTGCCGAAAGCAATAGTATTATTAAGGATAATATGATTGTTATAAACTTCACAGTTACAAAGATAAAAATTTAGTGATGCAATGGTTGTGCAAAAAAGAAATTACAAAAACCATAGTGTGTCTTTTGCATCCTCTGGAACACCGTTTTCGAAACGAGGTGCTATTTGGGCTACCATTTCGGGATATTTTATTGTAATTGGTACATTTTGTTGGCGTAAAGATTTCCAATACAACCTGCTGAACTGATATACTTGGGTTAACAATTCTTCAATCACCTCTACATCTTCAAAAGCATCTTCATCTGGACTGCTTATTTTTATTTTAATTGGGAATGGATAACCATCGGTATCTGAATAAAAACGGTCGCTTGGATAACGTGCATTGTTAAACAATAAAAACTGATTTTCGGCAATACGAATGTATGTACCACTAACCGGCATTAGTTTGTTATCCCAATTTAAGTCGTAGGCAATGATGTCTTCTGCTTCGGTTTTATTAATGTTCAGAATATATAAAGGCACTCCTAATTTTAGTTTGTTCATCCCATCAATAATTGGTTGCAGTTCTTCATAGCTCATTTCTTTATAAAAATGAATCACTACTTTATCTGCTTGAGCTACTGATGTGAAATCTCTAATGGCCTTTAATATGCTACCTGCTAATAGTTCTGTTTCGTTTTGGTTGAAATATTCAAAATTTCTGAACAAACCATTGTTTTGAAAACTAAATGCACTTGCTATATACCTTCTATTTTCCCCTTGATTGGTAAATGCTCCTACACCAATTACCAATTCTTTTTTATCGGTTACTGCCAGTTTCCAAGGTGCGCCTCCTAATTTAGCGTGGATAGCTAATGCCATATTTTGCAATGAAAACTGAAAATTGTATTGGTCTTGGATGTTTACAATCATTTTTTCGTAATCGACCACTTGGGTTACAATGCCTTCATTTAAAAACAGTTCTTTAATTCGGATGTAAATTTCCCTATCGTCAGGATCTGGTGTAAACTTATCAAAAGGACTGATGTAAAAGGCTGCATACTTTACGTTTTCGTGGTCAAAAGTTAAACTTTCAAGCTGTTCAACTATTTCTGGAATTGGGTCGTTTTCGTTGGTAAATTCAATAAAGTGGTCTTTTGATGCTGTAGCCTTTATATTTACATAAGCCTCCAATCCTTTGTAATAGTTCTTTTCAGTATTTACACCTTCTTTTAAATTTTGATAGAAAGACAGCACCGAATCTTTATGTGAGGTATGGCAAATAAAAAATATCTTGATATTTTGATTGCTTGGACGTCTGTAAGGGTTTAGAATGTTCATTGCCTTTTTAGGCACTAAATGGGTTCTTTTGTTACCATATTGGTCTTTACCAAACTCTAATAAACCCAAGTTGGGGTTAATGTGATTGATGCGATTGCCAGGAACATCTATAAAGGCATCTTGTTTAAAAGGAAACAAGGTTTTAAATTCTTCTGTAAACAAATAGTTTTTAGCAAATGTAGTGATGAGTGCTACATACTTTTGGTATCTGTTCTTTGTTCTGTCTGGTTCTTCAATAGGGATGTTTAAGGCTCTTGCCAATTGTAAATTGAATATTGGAAAGGCTTGAGCAAATTCTATACTGTTGTAAAATTCTTCCTTATCCTCTGTGTCGAGGTTCATTTGGTAATTGAAGGTTTTTTGACCATACACACAACGCTTAATATACTCTGTTTCCTCAATATCCTTAACTGATTTTGTGAGGACTTTTGACGTACCATCATACGATACTACAAGTTCTGGTAAGTCAGTGAGTGTTGCAAACTGTATTTTGAATGAGAATTTATAGTATAAATTATAGTCTGCTGTATTCCCTTTTTTTGAAGGCATCCATACTTGTACATCACGTACAAAGTTTTTGACCACGATGTAACCCTTTTCTAAAAAATAAGTTTTTAATTGGTGTTTAAGGAATTGCTTGTAAATGCGTAGTTCTTTATCCTTTATTAAATTTATTTTGATACTTGGGGCATTGGGTATTTCTTGAGTAAATGTGGTGAAAATATGCTCTAAACTTGATAAATCTGTATCTGGAAACGCCTCTTTTATCTGCTTTGAAAACTTTGATTTATGGATTGGGTGGCTACCTTCTATATCTTCTAACGATAAATATATGACAGGTGTACTACTTGGCCATTTAAAATTGAGTATGTTGGTTTTTAAGTGTTCTTGCATAGATAATGAGGTGTTTTTGTATTTACATATAGTGATTAATTAAAGTTTAGCATCAATTTTAGATTTAATAGTTTTAAGTTCATTTATATTTTCATTTTCTGGACTGAAATAATTGTTGAATTGCTTCTCAATATCACCCGCATATTGAATGCTGTAAACCTCAACATCCCATATTTTCTTTCTAATTGTAGAAGCTAACTCTATAATATTACGACTACCTAAATCATCATATCCTTCATCTCTTCTAATATCCATTGCTTCTGCTATAAATGGTAATAACAGGTTATCAGATATATGCCTAAAATCAGGTACATCGCCAGCATCTTGAACCTCTTGCAAATACTCATAATGGGCTGGGTTGTAATCATTAATTAAATTTGACCAAGGTTTTGTTAAATAGTCAGCTACACCAAACTTTATCCTATAATCATCTACCAATCTTGCATTTGCGTTTAATAGTTCCATCATATCAGCTGCTATTTGCTTTTGTTTTGTTACTTTATCTTCAATGTGTAAAGCGTATTTTTTCTTTAAATCTTTAAATGCCTCATTATAAAAATCTGATATTTCGTATAGGTTAACAAATTGCTTTTGCCAATCTTCTTCATCCTCTTTAAAAAATGCTTGAAACGCCTTAAAGTTCGAAAGGATATCCATTTCAATAACTCTTTCAAAATTTTTATTTGTATTAAAATACATAGTATTCATTGTAGATGGATTTTCCTTTTCAGCCTTAAAAAATGTATCCATTCTTTCTCCGTGTCTAACTATATCTTTTTCTAATGTTTGTAAGTAATTGGTTAACAACAAAAGACGGTCTTTTAAATCTTGAAGCTTATCATTTGCGGCTTCTTCCCTTTCAATAATTATTTGTTCTCTTTGTTCATAAACTTGATAAAGAACAAAAAGAATGGATAGGAAAGCTAATATTCCTCCGATTAGAGAACCATAAGCAGAAATTATATGATCTCTTGTATTAAAATCAACATCGAAAAACTTCCAATCTTCAGTTTCGTATATCGCCTGAAACGTAAGGAACACAATTAATGCTAATGTTAGCCAAAACACCCACTTGATTATTCTTTTATATCGAGACAATGATTCCATTACATTTAGCTTTAAAATAAATTACACATAAAATCAGTAAAATTATTTCTGATAAATAAATCGGCCATATTGTTGGCCTAAAAGCTATTTTCCAAGGATTTATTTTACTTTTATAATTAGAAATATCCATTGACATTGATTTAGCTTCTTTTTTAATTACAGCGTTGTATAATTCTCTAAAGATTTTTTCAAGCCATAAATAGTGAGTATCTAAATACCAAAATAGAAGTGCCACAGGAAACCCAATAATGAATATTTTATAATCTTCTTTATCAATACCAAACGCCATTAAAGCGGTTATAGCTGTAATACTCCAACTTTTAACCAAAAATGATTTGTGAGATAATCTATCAATTACATTATGAATCAATTCTAAATGTTTAACTCTTATTTCTTTCATATTTTAATTTCTTTCTGAAGGGTTATATCCTTTTATCCAACTATCCATAATTATATACTTATTTACACTTTCTCTAACCCACAGTTTTAGGTTATCAGTATTAGCAATTTTATTTTGCGTTATGTAAGGATAAATACCCAAATATTCTGTTCCATTGAAACTATCAGATTCATAATCTGAAATAGGCAATACAGCAACTCTACCTTTGATGCCGTCAAAATACCCCAATTCCCAAGGCATCCATTTTGACAAACTGCTATTTCTTGAAAAAGCGTATACTAACGACTTACAGTTTTGCATTCTATACCTTATTCTTTCAGCTGTTTCTTTAGTAACAGAATTACGATTAAGCTGATTATCTTCAATCCAATCTATGTAAACAGTAAAACCAAAATCTTCCAAATAAATTTTTAAACTTGCTATTTCCTCTTTATCTAAATAACTGTGTGATAAAAATATATCATACTCCTTATCAACACTAAATGATTCGTTTAAGATTTGAGGCGCACCCAAACCTTTACTTAAATTCACTTTCCGATAACTTGTAACTCTACTTAATAAATCTTTAGTAATTAAACTCATATTACTTTTTTAGCCACTCTATTAGATTTACTTTCCTTCCATTGGGATATATAACATTATACTCATCATCCCATTCTAAAGATTTATACTTTTTTTCTATATGTGGGTATATTTGTAAATACTCATTTCCAATCCATTCACCAGTGTTATCAGCAACAGGCAATAAAGCAATATGTTCAAGGTATTTGTGAACATCTCCTATACCCAATTCCCAATTACACCACTTTGACTCAATACCCTCATTTGTGGCTAAAAGAATAAACTTCTTATTAGCATAAATCATATTTTTAATTTTCATAGCTGTTTTACCTGCTGGCGGATATGTTAACTCATCATCCATCCAATCAACGTATACTGTTATTTTCAGTTTTGTTAAAATAGCCACCAAATATTCTACTAAATCTGAATTTTTATGACTGTGACTAATGAATACACTTGAATCAAAGTCAATTCTTTTTTTTCCAAGTTTAGATGACATAGCCAAAAGAACAGCCATACTTCCTTTTAAACCATAGACATCTTTACCAACAGTAGATTTCAACTGATCTTTAGTAATAAAATCTGCCATTATTCGATTTCTTTTCCTTTTCCAATCTTACTAATTTTTTCTTCAGCTATTTTGAGGATTTCCGTACTGTCCTTTTCGTTTTTTATCATTTGTACAATCTGTTCGGACATCCAAAGCTTAATTAATTTGTTCTCATCTTCTTTTAATTCTTTTGCAAATGCTATTACCTGCTCTCGTCTTGCCATACGGTTTCCTCGTTCAATCTTGCTTAAATAAGCCACATCCATATTGATATTTGCAGCCATTTCCCTTAATAGCAAATTGCGCTTTTCGCGCAATGAGCGTATGTATTCGCCAAACTCCATAATAGCATTTATTAGACTTGTCAGATTTTGTCTAATTTAAGAAAAGGAAGCTAAAGGAAACCAAAAAGATATAAACAGTTATTAACAGAAAGTGAAGAAGTTAAGGATTTAAGGGAACACATACGTTAATTCCTTTATTTCCTCAATTTCCTTATAATGATTTTGCAGGATTTGAATAGTTATTATGAGCTTCTCTATGTATTAACCCTGCATCAACAAACTTTGTAATGTAACCTTCTGCTGTTTTATGTGGAATGTTTTGTTTGGTTGCTAAATCTAAATAATCTTGTCTATCAAACTGTTTTGGTAAACTCTCTAAAAAGCGTTCTTTACGATTCAGGCGTTTTACCGTTTTTTGCTCAATAGGTAAATCATTAAACACTTTACTACTATGCTTTACTAAAATAGAAATAATAGTTAGCGCATTTTGGAAATCGACATCCTCACATTCTTTTACTTGATTCACATCACCATCCTCCATAATACGAAATGCTGTGAATAGCATAATAACACGAAACGCAATTAAACCTAAACGTCTTATTGTTGCAATGTATTCTTCTGGCTGTAAGTTGATGTATTTGGTTTGTAAGGATTCAAAAAATGTATTGAATTGCTGTTGTTGAGGTATTGATAGCCTTACTTCAATTTCTGGATTATTCTTTAATGTTTTATATAAGCCTAAAAACTCGTTTCCTAATTGCGAATAGTAATCATCTAAACCCACATTGTTATTGCTTGAAAATACGTTTTTCCAAGTGGGTTTTATATTCATATAGTAGAACATAAAACGACTGAACAAACCATTTTCGGCATTCGGGATTAAGGTAGCTACTTGCTTGGGTGTTCCTGACAACACTGTAGATAAACACGGTTTTTCAATATCTACATATTCTCTGTCGGTTCTGCGATAATAGCTAATGGTTTCGTGATGAAACGCTTTCCGAAAACCATCGCTATAATTACCGTAATCGCTTTTAAATGCTTGTGCTAATGTATCGCCTTCGGTTTCAAAGATTAGTCCCTTGCCTTCATTATCAGAAATTAATTGATAGACACCAGTAACACTATTGTTGGCAGGTATAAACAACATTCTTTCAGGTGGTTTACCGGGTTTCTCCAAGTTTTCATCTTTACCCTTGTTCATATTATAGGTTGCCATTTCTGTATTAAATTGTTGCTTTAATACTTTGGCTTGCTCACGTTTTAATTTATGAACACGATCTACCAAATTTTTAATTTGGTTGAGTCTGCCTTTACCTGCAGATGCAGGTGCAGTTACAAAAAGATATAAATTGGCAAACACTTTACGTTGGTCGTAGATACCAAAAAGTTTAGGAAAACAGGCACTAAAGGCGGTTAAAGCTCCTAACAACAAAATGTCCTTTTCCTCTTTACTACTTGCAGGATTTACAACTTGTTGTAAAAACTGCGGTAAGGTATTAAATACCTTATCCGGTATTGTTGGCATTGCTTGTTCTGGAACATCAACAACAGTTGCAACATTTGTTGCAACCTCGTTGTTGTGTTGTTGCTTCATTGGTTTTATACCTGCCTGATGCGCATAATGGTAAAAAGTAGCAATGGTAATACCGTGCCCTTTAGCATTTAGACAATTATTGAATTGCTCATCACATTCTTTTGAATCATAACCTACATAGTTTTTGCTTATACGGTGGAAATAGTCTCTTCCTGTTTCTCCATATTCTTCAGCTAAAGCAAAGCCTAAATCTCTCCAATTGGTATAATTTCCCGTGATGTCTATACCTGATTGCTCAATTGTAGAAATATAGGTTCCAATGTCGTTATCAGCAACAGCAACAACATTAGTTGTTGCGTTGTTGCTTATTGGTTGCGGTTGTTCTTCTGGAACTTCCAACCATTCTTTTGGATTAAATATTTTAGTCATAATGCTTGGTGTCTTTTATGTAAAAAGGCTGTTGGGTCGTATGGTAAAAAACACGCTCTGGAAACGTCTTTACCTGACTGGTCAACCTCAATGTTATAGGTATGCTTAATATAATTGGCTACTGCCGTGAAATACTCTGAATGTGTTACTTCTGAAACATCTATTCTGATAATCCATTTTAGGCCATCACCAGATGGTGATGTAAATAGCATTTCGGTTTCAAAATATTCATCGTTTAGTAATTGTGCTTTTAACTCTTGTAAGTTTTCTAAATGGTCAAAATCAATAGTTAATAGATTGGAATGCTGTAACAAATTGCTATCATTACGCTTTTCAAATGCTCCTGAAAAAGTGACGTAATCAAAGCGATTAGCTTTGAATTTACGTGCTTCTTTTACATCGGTTATTACCCTTAAATCTTCAGTAATCTTTTTGTATTTATCACTTGTGATTAATGCAAATACTTGATGTAATCGCAAGGTTTCCGAAGGAAACACATTGCGGACTGGGGATTTGAAAAAGCTACAGTAAGCATACCAGGTATCGTCTGGACCATTCAACCAATCTAATTCATCTTTTTCCTTTACTTCTAAATTGAGATGCAACTCTTGGTTAATCTTGAGCAACAATTCTTCTTCATCGGTTATTCTAAAATGGTATTGCGCAAAATCGAACACATCACCGCTAAAGGTCTTTAGCTCTGTGTCTCGATGTGTTGCTATTACACCATCAATATGAATCCGTAAGGTTTCTTTACCACCATTAAAAGGGTTTCGGGTTATCCCGCAGTCCCTTCCTTTTACAGAAAGGACTGTTGTTTCAGGATAATACTGTCTTAACACGTAGGCATAAATTTTTAAGCCGTAATGTGTTTTGTCTAAAATTGCCTCTCTACTTACTTCCATCTCTTTTGAAATTATGGTTGTAGTAGTTATCTTGAAGCAACTGCTCTACATCGGACACCTTATAATAAAACTTACCCTTTACTTTGCTATAAGGCAGTGTACCGTTATCTCTAAAGGTCTGTAAGGTTCGCTTACTTATGTGTAAGGTCTGCAATACGTCTTGATTGTCTATCCACGAATCTTTCAACACTTCTGCTCTCGAATGTCGTAACAACTCGATACGTGCTTTTAAGTCCTTTATTTCTTGTGAGAGCGCCAAGAGTAAATCGATTATTTCAGTCATAACTTCACCGCTCCTTTCTTAATTAAGTAATCGGCAGCTCGTTGTTCGATTTCATCTTGTGAATCAACACGGTTACTCAATAACCATTGTTCTAATTCTGCTCTGTTGAAATAAATCTTCTTACCATTCGGTTTGTAATGTGGAATGGTTCCGGTACTCGTAAGCTTGTATAAATGGGATTGTGACAATTCCAAAAATTTACAGGCTTCGTTAAAGCTCAATACGTTTTTAACAATAATGTTTCTGTCTAAAACGTGTGCTTCGATAATTTTAAGACGTTCTAATATTTCGTCCATAACTAATTAATTTTAAAATAGAAATGGACATCTGGCCAAATGTCATTCTTGGTTTTCAAGAACAGGACAAAGGTTTAAAATTGGCTATCGGATTTTAGTAAGAGTGTAAAATGAGGGTAAGACAACAGTAAGATTTCTTACTAATCTTACTGTTTTTTATTGCAGTTGTTGGATTGTTTTATCGATTTCTTCCTTTTCTTTCGGGCTATCAATCTTGTTTTTGTATAAATTTCCTGCTCTTAAAGCTGCTCCAGTTTTAGTTATAAATTTTCCTGAACGCTCTATAGTTGTTGGTTTCAAATTATGGAAATAAGATTTCAATTCTTTAACTACATAGCTAAATTGTGTTGTTTCACATTGCAGGTAAATCTTGTAATCTATATTATTGAAGTTTTCTGCTAATAACAGTTTTTCCAATTGTTCAGGGGTAGTTCTATTGTCTAATAGTTCAATCCTAAAATGTAATTGCTTTATAACTGGAAGTAATTTTGAAGTATCTCTATTTTTATAACCAAATGAGGTTTTAGGCTTACTCGTTGTTTTAGATAGCTTTTTAACCACCTCTTTTTTATCAGTTTCTAATTTTAGAAATACTGAAGTATCAAAATCAATATCGTTAAAGTACTTTTCTGCTATTTCTTGAATTGAGAATAATGCAGATTCTGAAAATTGTCCGTATTGCTCTTGTAGTTCAATGTATAAGCGAATTGCAGATACTTTTAAGTAATTGATGATATAATCGGTGTCATTGCCTAAATTGTTACTTATAGACTGCTTTTTAATGTAGGTGGCAATATCCTTTAAATACTTATTGAACTTATTAAATTGTACGGTATAGTTATACTTGTTTTCGGGTTCCGTAGCATCTTTTGGGAATTGGGATTTTAATGTTGCTAATTCGGTTTCAGTATCATTTGAAATCAGCTATAAGTAATATTCTTTTTTACTGTTTAGAGGTCTTTTAAAGTTTACTTTAAAAACCGTATTATAAGCTTTTGGTGTTTCCTTTAATTCAGAGTTCAGAACATTAAACTCTCTTTCTGATCTATTGTCTCTATGTAAACCGTTGGTAATCGATACCAAACTTGCAAATACATTTCCTTTCATTATAAATCTAATTGAATACGGTTAGCAGCTTCTTTCTTTTTATCATCAATTACCTTTGCATAAATCTGTGTTGTTCTCAATTCTTTATGTCCTAATAATTTTGATACTGTGTAAATATCTGTACCCAAAGTTAACTGTAAAGTAGCATACGTATGACGCGCACAATGAAATGTTATATCTTTTATAATACCTGCTTTCATCATCCATTGTTGTAATTTAAGGTTTGACCAGGCACTATAATGTAAACCTTCAAAAACTTTTGCTTCGGGTTTTCCTGCTTCACCTAATAATTCTCTTGCCTGTTCTGAAATTGGTAATGTTTCAGCACCTTTGGTTTTCTTTTGTCTGAAACGTATGTAATAACCCATTTCTTTAGAGTGTTGGATTTCTGACCATACCAATTTTTCAATATCTGACCAACGCAATCCGGTAAGGGCTGAAAATATAAAAGCATTTTTTAATAATGGTAATTCACATTCTGTGTTAACTGCTTTTTGTAATTCATCAAGCGTTAAAAATTCTCGTTGAGGTTCTCCTTGTTTGAAATAATCTACACCATTAGCAGGATTGACTTTTAAAATACCATCCTTAACCGCTTGCTTTAAAGCTGCACAAAATTTACCATAGTACGAATATTTAGAATTTTGAGACAATTTTTTACCTGCTCTTGCCATAGCATCCTTATCTAAATACTCTTTGAAACGCTCAACAAATGATTTATCCAAATCTTGAAAGCTTACATCTGTAGGACAAAAGGTTTTCAAATGTTTTAGCATACTGTTCCAATTCCCGTAGTTGCCAGAGCTGGTGTTTTTCTTTTCAGCTAAAGCCGTAACATAAGTAATAAAGCTTCCTTTTAATTTCTCTATATCCTGAAAGCCATAAATACCATTTTGTATTTCTATTTGGCGTTGTGCACAAATGGTTTCTGCTAATTGCTTGGTTTTCTTGTTTACCTCTCTTTCGGTTTTAGTTTTAGGATTAGGTGTAAGGTATAAGCGCAAATACTCGGTTTTGCGTTTTCCTTTATGATAGTAATCTAAATACAGACTTATTTTATCATTCTTTTTGCGTTGTCTTAATGTTACTTTCATAGGATGCTAATTAAAGAGGTTTTCTATTTGCCATCTGGCTACAATACGTTTTCTTCCAAAAGGGACTGCTTTTAAACGTCCTTGTTGAATCATTCTTTGAATGGTCCATCTACTAACACCAATTAATTGTGAGGCTTCAGTAACGCTTAAAAAATCTTTATTATTTACCGTGTTGAGGTTTGGAACTTGAACAGCTTCTTTTTGCTGCTGCATATCCTTTGTAAGAGTAGCTTGTACTTTTTCTTTACGCTTACGTGCCTTATAGGCTTTTTTAGCACAAGTATCACCACAGTATTTAGTTACTGTTGTACGTGCTGTAAAAGCATTACCGCAATGTTTACAGGTTTTTGGGATGTATAAATTACTGCTCATAAATGGTGCTTTATGTAGCGTTATGGTGCAACGTGGGGCAATATGGTGCATCATTTCGCCAATCTTTTAGCCAACAGATTTGGGCAACAAATCCGTATTTAAGGCAACAGATATACAACAAATTTAGTTAAAAAAGAGCAAAAAAGCAACAAAAAGAGAAGATAAAAAACTCGTAAAATCAATAAAATCAATACATTAGCAAATAAAAGAAAGTAAGTTACTTCCCGATACAAAAGTTGGCAAAAATATTACCCAAAAGATCGTCATTGGTAACTTCGCCTGTTATAAGCCCAAAGTAATACAAGGCCTCACGGACATCTATAGCCATTAAGTCACTTGATAGTCCAGAATCCAAACCATGCTTCACTTTTTGTATCTCTTCAAAAGCTTTAAGCAAAGCATCATAGTGTCTGGTATTGGTAACAATAGTTTCATTATTACGAAGCGCACCCGTATTAATCAAATTCAATAGCGCATTGGTTAATTGCTCCACACCAAACCCTGTTTTAGCCGATAATGGTTTTACCTCTGGAATGGCCGCTTGTAAGGATGCTAATTGCGCGTCATCCAGTTTATCTATCTTATTAGCTATTATGAGTAAAGGTTTTTGCGGATATTTATTTTTTATTTGCCAGATTTCATTTTTTAAAGCTTCAAATTGCTTCCCTTTTGGGGAAGCTGTCCGAAGGACTGAAGGGGCATCAAACAAATAAATGGTGACTTGCGATTGCTCTATTTTCTCAAAAGTCTTTTTAATACCAATGCTTTCTACAACATCCTGGGTTTCCCGAATGCCAGCAGTATCTATAAACCGAAAACCTATACCGCCTATGGAAATCTCATCCTCTATGGTATCACGTGTAGTTCCTGCTATTTCCGAAACAATGGCGCGCTCTTCATTCAGCAGCGCATTCAAAAGTGTTGATTTCCCTACATTAGGCTCACCAACAATAGCCACTGGAATACCATTTTTTATCACATTACCAACCGCAAACGAGTCTATTAAACGCTTCAATACAAACGTAATCCGGTCAATTAAGGTTTTAAATTGTGTTCTATCAGCAAACTCCACATCCTCTTCAGCAAAATCCAATTCCAATTCAATCAAGGAGGCAAAATTTAAGAGTTCCTCGCGAAGTTTGGCTATTTCAGAAGAAAAACCACCACGCATCTGTTGCATGGCTATTTGATGGGAAGCTTCATTATCACTGGCAATGAGATCAGCAACTGCTTCAGCTTGACTTAAATCCAATTTTCCATTTAAAAAGGCTCGTAAGGTAAACTCACCAGCATCTGCCATTCTGCAACCTTTACGCAGGAACAGTTGAATAATCTCTTGCTGAATATATGGTGAACCGTGGCAGCTAATTTCTACGACATTCTCACCAGTATACGAATTGGGATTCTTAAACACTGATACCAAAACCTCATCAATTACCCGATTCGCATCCTCTATATGCCCCAAGTGTATGGTATGGGTCTTCTGGTCACGTAATTGTTTACCATCGGTAACTGACTTAAAACAGTCCGAAACCCTACTGATAGCATCTTTACCAGATAATCGTAAAACAGCAATAGCACCAGCACCAGACGGAGTAGCCAATGCAATAATAGTATCGTTTTGAATCATATCACAAAAATAGTAAATAGAACGCACTTTAGGTTAAACCGATATTAGGTAATTCTTAACAGCAAGTATCTGTTTTATCTGTTATATTTGCACTTCTAAAACAAAAAACATGATTAAACAAATTTTAGTTGCAGCTTTAGTACTCCTTACAATGTCTTGCGTAAAAGAAAACGACAGTTTTCTTATAAAAGGGAAAATAGATTCTTTTTACAGTGGTAGAAAAATTAAGCTAGTAAAACTTGACAGAGTAAAAACTGTAACTATCGACTCCACAATAATAACCAATGGAAAATTAGAACTCAAAGGCTCTGTGGAATCGCCTGACTTGTATTATATTTTTATAGACAATTATAAAGGTTCGTTTCCTTTGATTGTTGAGAATGAAACCATGAATATTGAATTCAATAAAGACACCATTGCACATTCTATTGTTACTGGAAGTAAAGAAAATGACATTTTTAAAATCTATCAAGATTTTGCAAAGCCATTACGAGATCAAAATGCTAAACTAGGCCAGCAATTTAGAGAAGCACAAGCCAATAACGATATGCAAACCATGCAACAAATTAGAAGAAAATATGATAGCCTAGTAAAAGTTAATAACCAAAACAGTATTGAAAACATAAAAAAATACAATGATGCTGCAATAAGTGCCATAATGTTGGAAGATTTTTTAAATGCTAAAGTTGTAACAGCAAATGAAGCCGAAGAAATTTACAGCGGGTTTACCCAAAATATAAAAGACACACGTGCTGGTAAGGAAATAAAACGTATTGTTGATGTTACGATGGCCACTGAAATAGGTAGTACGGCTCCTGAATTTTCTGGAACAACACCTGAAGGTGAAACCATTGCTTTAAACAACATAAAAGGTAAAGTTACTATTGTAGATTTTTGGGCGTCGTGGTGTGGGCCATGCAGAAAAGAAAATCCTAATGTAGTTAAGGTTTACAATAAGTATCATGAAAAAGGTCTAGAAATTATAGGGATTTCTTTAGACGGCAATAAAAGACAAAACAACCCTAAAGAAGCCTGGATGAAAGCCATAGAAACTGATAGCCTAAATTGGCATCATGTGTCTAGCCTACAATATTTTAACGACCCAATCGCTAAATTGTATAATATAAACTCTATACCCGCTACATTTATTCTTGATGAAAACGGTAAAATAGTAGCCAAAAATTTAAGAGGTCCTGCTTTGGAACAAAAAATATCTGAATTACTAGATTAAGTATAATAACAACAAACAAAAAAAGCCTTTCACTATTGAAAGGCTTTTTTTGTTACAATTTCCCCAGTTTCTTCAATACAAATAATAAAATAATTGGCAATGACAACAAACCTATCATAAGTAAATGTTCCTTGAACAACCAGGAGGCCAGTATTAAAGTGATGACATAACCGCCAATGGCTCCTCCAAAATGGGCATCATGACCAATATTACCAATTTGCCTTTTCATACCATAAATAGAATATAACAAATAGCCTATACCAAAAACATAAGCTGGAATGGGTATCGGAATAAAAAACATATACAAGCTCATATCCGGCCGCAATAAAATCGCAGAATAAATTATTCCTGTAACTGCACCACTAGCACCTACAGCACTGTAATAGTATTCATTTTTATGAAAAACAAGAGACAATAAATTCCCTAGCAACAAACTTCCTATATAAATAACCAAAAACTTAAAGCTTCCCAAGTATGCAATAACAACATCAGCAAAAAAGTATAGGGTAAACATATTAAAAAACAAGTGGGCATTGTCAACATGTAAAAACCCAGCACTAAACAAACGAATTTGCTCTCCTCGTCTAACAGCACCAACATTAAACTTATACTTTTCAAAGAAGCTATAATCGTTAAATCCCTTAAAGGATATCATAACATTTGCTGCTATAATAATGATGGTTATCAAACTTAAATTGCCCATAAATAGTAAACGTATAAATAGAATATAATATATATTTGTCTCTGCAAATCTAAAATTAATTCATGCAATTTCTTGCTTACATTATAATTTATCCATTTCTATGGTTAATCTCAATACTTCCATTTAGACTCTTGTACCTCTTTTCTGATATGGTTTACCTCTTGGTATTTTATATTATTGGCTATCGCAGAAAAACAGTAAAGGAAAATTTAATGTTGGTTTTTCCTGAAAAGTCAGAAGATGAAATCAAAACCATTTCAAAAAAGTTTTATCACCACATGTGTGATATGTTTTTGGAGATGATAAAAACATTATCCATTTCCCGTAAACAATTAAACAAGCGATTTATTATAAAAAATCCTGAAAGCCTACAAAAACTGGAAGCCCTTAATAAAAGCATAGTAGTCATGTATGGCCATTATGCCAGTTACGAATGGTCCTTTGTGGTGGAAAACCATATTACCATGAAAGGCATTGGTATTTACAAAACTATAGCTAACAAATACTTTGATAATCTAGCTCGAAAACTACGCTCACGATATAACACCGAACTTATAGATACCAAAAAAGCTGTAGCTAAAATAACAGAATATGAAAAACAAAATATTAAATCTGTAATTGCGTTTTTAAGTGACCAATCACCAAAATCTTTCAAAAAGTACTATTGGACAACATTCATGGATATTGAAGTCCCGTGCTTTACTGGTGCAGAAAGAATAGCCAAAGATTTAAACCTTACAGTCACCTATTTAAAGATTGATAAAGTAAAGCGAGGGCATTATGAAGCTGAATTTATAACTCTAGCCGAAAATGCTAATGATTATGCCGATTTTGAAATAACCGATAAATTTACGCGTGAACTAGAACAGCAAATAAGAAAAGCTCCAGAGTATTATTTATGGACGCATAAACGCTGGAAACACCGTAATAAAAAGCCCGCTTAAAGCTTAAACCAATCTTCTATTATTGTATCTGCTTCAGATTTACCTTGTAATGCTTTATGGTTGAATTCATTTGAACTTCTATCATAGTCATAATCTAAAGCCCATTCTTTGTGATGCTTGGCGAGTTCAATAATACTATCGCAAACCAACTTTACTTCGGCATCAGTCGTTGTAGGATGAATAGACATACGTATCCAACCTGGCTTTCGTGTTAATTCGCCTAGCGAAATCTCTTGTGTTAATTCATGAGAAGTTTCATAATCTACGTGCAATAGATAATGCCCATAAGTACCAGCACAACTACAACCACCTCGTGTTTGAATACCAAATCGGTCATTCAATAATTTTACACCTAAATTGTAATGCAAGTCGTCAATATAAAAAGAAATAACACCTAACCTATCTTGATGTTGCCCTGCAAGAATATTAATATTCTCAATAGGTTTTAAAGCTTTAAAAATATAATCAATTATCTGATGTTCGCGTTCAAGCATTTTATCAACGCCCATTTGCTCTTTTAACTTGATAGCCAAAGCCGTTCGGATTGTTTGTAAAAACCCAGGAGTACCACCATCTTCACGGTCTTCAATATTATCAATATACTTATGTTCTCCCCATGGATTTGTCCAACTCACCGTTCCGCCACCTGGGCAATCAGGAATCATGTTCTTGTATAACTTCTTATTAAAAATTAATACACCAGACGATCCTGGACCACCTAAAAACTTATGTGGTGAAAAGAAAATAGCATCGAGTGCTTGATTCTCATTTTCAGGGTGCATATCAATATGAACATAAGGAGCCGAACACGCATAATCAACAAAACAAACACCACCATGTTTATGCATAAGTTCTGCGACTTGGTGAACTGGATTTTGAATACCGGTAACATTTGAGCCGTGGATAATTGAAGCTATCTTAATAGTACAATCTTGGTGTTCTACCAATAACTTTTCTAAATTTTCCAAACTAAACAAACCATCTTCACCTGGTGGAATAACCACAACCTTGGCAATGGTTTCCAACCAAGTGGTTTGATTGGAATGATGCTCCATGTGTGACACAAATACAACAGGACAAATTTCTTCTGGTACCTGTGTGTGTTTGCTTAAATTCTCCGGAATTTTTAAGCCGAGAATACGTTGAAATTTATTGACAACACCTGTCATACCATTCCCAGATACAATGAGCACATCGTCCTCACTACTATTTACGTGGTTCTTGATGATGTGTTTAGCTTCATGGTAAGCTTTAGTCATAGCCGTACCGGAAACTGTTGTTTCAGTATGGGTATTGGCTACATAAGGTCCAAATTCATTACACATCTTTTCTTCAATTGGTCTATATAAACGACCTGATGCTGTCCAATCAGTATAAAGAATTTTTTTATTCCCGAATGGAGATTCAAATTCTTGGCCTATTCCAATAATGTTATTTCTAAACGTATTGAAATACGATTCCAAATCAGTAGGTTTTTTTAAATCGGACATTGAAGTAATCATGGCTATTAAATTATGCAACAAAAGTACTAAATATTAGCGACAGCTTTTATCTCTGATATAATTTTATCAGCTAATGTATCAGCTTCAACTTGCGAAGGTGCTTCAGTATAAATTCGGATAATAGGTTCAGTGTTACTTTTACGCAGGTGTACCCAACTATCAGAAAAATCTATTTTCACACCATCAATGGTTGTTAGGTTTTCATGAGCATATTTGGTTTCCATAGCTTTTAAAATACCATCTACATCCAATCCAGGAATAAGTTGAATTTTCTTCTTACTCATAAAATAGTTTGGAAAAGAAGCACGCAAATCACTAACCGCCATTTTTTTATCCGCTAAAAGACTTAAAAATAGGGCAACACCAACCAAAGCATCACGCCCATAATGTAATTCAGGATAGATAATACCGCCATTACCTTCACCACCAATAACCGCATTGTTCTTTTTCATAAGCTCAACCACATTAACTTCTCCAACAGCACTAGCCTCATATGTCCCTCCATGCCTTTCGGTTATATCACGTAATGCTCGGGTAGAACTCATATTGCTAACAGTATTCCCAGGTGTTTCAGAAAGCACATAATCGGCACAGGCCACCAAGGTGTATTCTTCACCAAACATCTCACCTTTTTCATCCATAAATGCCAAGCGGTCCACATCAGGATCCACCACAATTCCAAAATCGGCATGTTCTTTTACAACAGCCTCTGATAAGTCGGTTAAATGTTCTTTTAAAGGTTCAGGATTATGCGGAAAATGACCATTAGGTTCACAATACAATTTAACAGGATGAACACCCAATCGTTCCAATAGCAAAGGAATAGCAATACCTCCAGTTGAGTTTACGCCGTCAACAACTACTTTAAATTTGGCATCTTCAATAGCTTTTTTGTTTACTAGCGGTAAGTTTAAAACCTCATCAATATGCATATCAATATAGGCTTGGTTTTTAGTGATTTTCCCAAGGCTATCAACATCCGAAAATATCATATCATCAGATTCAGCTATCTCTAAAATTTTTGCGCCTTCGGCACCATTTAAAAATTCTCCTTTTTCATTCAATAATTTAAGGGCATTCCACTGTTTAGGGTTATGACTTGCTGTTAAAATAATGCCGCCGTCAGCATGTTCCATTGGTACAGCCACCTCAACAGTTGGTGTGGTCGACAAACCCAAATCTACCACATGTATGCCTAAACCTACCAGAGTGTTCATAACTAGGTTTTGTATCATTTCACCAGAAATTCGGGCATCACGTCCCACAACAACTTTATGTGAGTCTTTATTTCGCTGTTGTTTTAACCAAACCCCATAAGCTGAAGCAAATTTAACGGCATCTATAGGTGTTAAATTTTCACCAACAGTCCCACCAATGGTACCTCGTATTCCTGATATAGATTTTATTAAAGTCATATTATTTTCTAAAATTTCAACAAATATAGGTTTTCTGTGTGTTTTCTATATTACGAATTTGTAAATTCGGAAAATGAATTTCCTGGCACATATTTATCTCTCCGGAAACAATGAAATGATAACCATTGGTAATTTTATTGCTGATGGCATAAGAGGAAAGAAGTATAAAAATTTTTCCAATAACATCCAGATAGGCATTCTATTACATCGTGAAATAGACAGTTTCACCGATGCCCATCGTATTGTAAGGCAAAGCACAAAACGATTACACAAAAATTATAGTCATTATAGTGGTGTAATTGTGGATATTCTATACGATCATTTTCTGGCAAAGAATTGGCATCTATATTCCGAGACACCCTTGAATTTGTATGTCGAAGATTTTTATGCGTCGCTAGAGAAAAACTTTGAAATATTACCCGAACGTACAAAAAAGATGATGCCGTTTATGATTGCAGACAATTGGCTATTAAACTATGCTAATATAGATGGTATACAGCGTGTTCTTGATGGTATGAACAGGCGAACCAAAAACAAATCAAAAATGAACAAGGCTACTGCTGAATTAAACACCTATTATGAGGAATTTGAAAATGAATTTACACTGTTTTTTGATGAATTAATTCAATTTTCAAACACCAAACTCATTGAGCTTACTAAAAGAATAAACAACGAACCATGAAAAAACTACTGATTCTATTCTGTATTGTATTTGTATTCTTAAACTGTAAAAACAATTCAGAAAAAAATGTCAATCTCAAAACAAATACCGTTGGCCTCATTACTGAAAAAGCCATGGTTGTTTCCGCACGTGTTGAAGCTTCCAGAATTGGTTCTGCCATTTTACAAAAAGGAGGCAACGCTTTTGATGCCATGATGGCTACAGAAATGGCTTTAGCCGTATGTTACCCATCTGCTGGAAATCTAGGCGGTGGTGGTTTTATGGTGTATCGTATGAGTAATGGTGATGTTGGCGCTTTGGATTATCGTGAAAAAGCACCATTAGCAGCTTCAAAAAATATGTATTTGGATTCTTTAGAGAATGTTATTCCATTGAAAAGTATTCTTGGCGAGCTAGCCGTTGGTGTTCCTGGAACTGTCGCTGGAGTTTTTGAAGCGCAACAGAAGTTTGGTAAATTATCAGTAAGCGAAATTTTGCAACCTGTTATAGAACTTGCAAAAAATGGCTATGTGGTCACGAAAAAACAAGCAAATAGATTTAATGATTACGATAGCATATTCAGAGCTGTTAATGGTAAAGAAGTTTTATATTCAAAAAACAAAAAAGCTGGCGACACTATAAAAAACATACAACTAGCAAAAACACTGCAACGTATAGTCTTAAATGGTAAAGATGAATTTTACAAAGGCGAAACGGCCAAAATATTGGTTGATTATTTATCTGAAAGAGGCGGTATTATGACTTTAGAAGATTTAGCTAAATATGAAGCCATATGGCGTGAGCCCATTTCATTTAAATATAAAAATATTAATATAATTTCTATGTCTCCACCATCTAGTGGAGGAATATGTTTAGCGCAAATTATGAAAATGATTGAACCCTATAATCTCAAAGAATTTGGTCATAATTCCATAAAATCTATTCAACTCCTTTCAGAAGCTGAAAGACGTGCTTATGCCGATAGAAATTATTTTTTAGGTGACCCTGATTTTGTTCAGATTCCCACAGATACCTTAATGAGTGACACCTACCTTTTTAACCGAATGCGCAATTTTTCGTTTGAAAAAGCCACACCATCTAGCGAGGTGTTTCATGGAAATATTGAATTTGTTGAAAGCGAGGAAACTACCCACTACTCTATTGTAGATCAATTTGGAAATGCGGTATCAGTAACTACAACATTAAACAACACCTTTGGCTCCCAGTTATTTTGTTCAGAACTAGGCTTTTTTCTAAATAATGAAATGGACGATTTTAGTAGCAAACCTGGCGTACCCAATATGTTTGGTTTAACTGGTGCAGAGGCCAACAGCATTGCACCAGAAAAGCGTATGTTAAGTTCTATGACACCGACAATTGTTGAAAAGGATGGCAAACTTTTAATGACCCTTGGAACTCCCGGAGGCTCAACTATAATTACATCTGTTTTACAAACTATTTTAAATGTTGAAGAGTTTGATATGACCATGCAAGAAGCCGTTAGCGCACCAAGATTTCATCATCAATGGCTACCAGACTATATTCGCATGGAACCTAATAAATTTAGTAAAAAGCTAATTCGCCAATTAGAAGCAAAAGGATACACAATTAACGAAAAGCGCTCACCAGTTATTGGCATTGTTGATGGTATATTAGTTACTGATGACGGTAAACTAGAAGGTGGTGCCGACTGGCGTGGAGATGATACAGCAATAGGGTTTTAAAATGAGTTTTGTAACTGAATTAAAACATACATTTAAATCTCAAACTAATCATGTTCTTGCAGAACAAATGTCTGCTTACATGCTTAATAAATTTCCGTTTTACGGTATAAAAACACCTTTACGACGTTCACTATCCAAACCCATAATTGAAAACCACAAGCTTGAAATTCGAGATACCGTTAGAACCCTCACTTTTGATTTATATGATTTACCTGAACGCGAAATGCATATGGTAGCCATTGAGTTATTTGAAAGGCAACTCCGAAAATCCTATAAAAAAGAGGATATCGTACTTATTGAAAAACTAATCACTACCCAGTCATGGTGGGATTCTGTCGATTTTATTGCCAAACAAATATTGGGAAAATATTTGCTGCTCTATAAAGAAGAAACACCAACTATCATTCAAAAATTTTCTGACTCAAAAAACTTATGGTTGCAACGAAGTAGTATCATTTTTCAATTAGGCTATAAAGAAAAAACCAATGAAGCTTTATTGTTTAAACAGAGTTTAATTCATAAAGAATCTGATGAGTTTTTCATACAAAAAGCCATTGGTTGGGCGCTAAGGGAATATGGCAAAACAAACCCAAAAGCTGTGCTTGATTTTGTAAACACAAACACTTTAAAGCCTTTAAGTAAACGCGAGGCCATACGACGATTAATATGACATACGATATAGTAATACTCACCGACAAAAGGTACCTAGAAGATTCTAAAACCGACACCTATAAGCACAATGTGTTTCACGAAGATTTCTTGGTACAAGAAGCCTTAAGCAAACAAGGTTTAAAAACATTGCGGCTAGCATGGGATGACCCAGATTTTGATTGGACCAAAACCAAATCTGTTCTATTTAGAACAACATGGGACTACTTTGATAGATTCAATGAATTTTCAAAATGGCTAACTCAAGTATCAAAAGTGACCACCTTATTTAATTCTGAAAACATCATTCGTTGGAATTTGGACAAGCATTATTTATTGGATTTAGAAAAAGCTGGTGTGCGCATTGCCAAAACCCATTTTATTGAAACTGGATCACAAATAACTTTGGCTCAATTACACAAGCAGCTCAATTGGGAAGAGACCGTTTTAAAACCTTGTATTTCTGGTGCAGCAAGACACACATATAAATTAAGCTTGAATAATTTATCGGATTATGAATCGGTGTTTTCAGATTTAATTGTTCAAGAATCTATGATGCTACAACCCTTTCAGCACAATATTGTATCGGAAGGTGAGTTATCTTTAATGGTTTTTAACGGACAGTTTACACATGCTGTTTTAAAAAAGGCAAAAATTGGCGATTTTAGGGTTCAGGATGATTTTGGCGGAACCGTTCACAGCCATATACCTTCGAAAGAAGAAATCGTATTTGCAGAAAATGCTGTAAAAGCCTGTAAGGAGTTGCCCATTTATGCCAGAGTTGATATATTTACAGATAATGATGGGCAAATCGCACTTTCAGAATTAGAACTGATTGAACCAGAATTATGGTTCAGAAACCACCCAAAAGCGGCTGATGTTTTAGCCCTAAGTTTAAAGTCAGAAATCCAATAAAATGAAACTCAAGAAGGCTCTTAAAATAACCGCAGGATTAGTGATATTTTTCACTTTGCCCAGTTTGCTGTTTTTTGGATTTGTTTATTTTAAATACAATGAAGATTTACCCATTGGAGAATCCAATCAAAAGGCGGAATTATTGGCCGACAATATGTTGGAAGCCCTTGATTACGAAGCCTATAAAAACACGAACTATATAGAGTGGACTTTTAAAAATCGTCATCATTTTAAATGGCAAAAAGACAAAAACACTTGTGTTGTATATTGGAAGGAATATAAAGTAGATTTAAATTTAGATAATCCTTCTAAATCTAAAGCTTATGTGCATAATTTTAAGGTAGAAGGCGAACAAGCAGAAGAACTAATAGACGAAGCCACTAATTACTTCAACAACGACTCCTTTTGGCTTGTAGCTCCTTACAAGGTTTTTGATCCAGGAACCCAAAGAAGCCTAGTAAAAACCGAAACTGGCGAAGAAGCCTTATTGGTAACTTACACATCTGGAGGCACAACGCCAGGCGATTCGTATTTATGGTTTTTAGACAAAGACAATAGACCCACAAAATTTAAAATGTGGGTTGACATATTACCTATTGGCGGTTTAGAAGCTTCATGGAACGATTGGACAACTACAGAAAGTGGTGCGCAATTACCTACATTCCATGAATTGCTATTTTTAGGCATTAAACTTGACGATATTCAAGGAACAAAATAGTCTATTTTGAACTCTGCCCCTTAAACTGTTGATCTTTTAATTTAAACAACACATTAAACGTTGTTAGACTACCATAACATCTGGTAATGTATTGTTGCAAGTCTATTTTCTCTTGTTCGTCTAAATTTTTACTGGAATTAATTTTCTGTTCCATAACGCGCAGTCTATCACGCACCATAGTAATTTTATGAAAGAAATTATCAATGGGCACTTCTTTACTTTGCAAAGCGGTATCACCAGGCTCTAAAATCAATTTACCACCTTTCCACTTATCTGCTATATGTACAACTTCAGATACATCGCTGTATTTTTTTAATATCTCGACAAGACTACTCTCCACATCAAAAAAACTTACGGTATCAACATCATCTTCTGCAGCCTCAATGACTTCAAATTCCGAATCAATATCAATGGTTTCCAGTCCGTTGTCTATAAAAGTCACCCAATAATGCTTGGAAGTTACATTGGTTACAACACCTTTACCGTATTCAGGATGATTTATTCGTGAGCTAATTCCTAATATTTTCATATTTGTTTTTATTTTAAATTCTTTTCAATTTCAGTTTTAAAACCATCAATACTTTGTGCGTTTTTTTCTTCCCAATACGTTTTAATTCTATCTTCACCTTTCTTCTCCATGGAAACTTTTAACTGATTGCGTTCCTCTTTAAAATCCATATAAGGCACAGCATAACCACAGGATGTTTGAACCAAATCAACATCTAATTCTATTATTTGTCGCGAGCCAGCAATATTTGGAAATAGGTTTATATATTGACTATACTCGGCATCAATATTATGGTATATTCTAGCTTGCCCATACAGCCTTAAAATATTGGGTTTACCCTCAAAAGCACAAAACATAATGGTCATTCTATTGCTTTTAAGTAAATGTGCTGCTGTTTCGTTACCACTTCCTGTTAAATTTAACCACACAATTTTTTTGGAGTTTATTACGCGAAACGTATCCATCCCTTTAGGAGAAATGTTTACACGACCATCATTGGCAGCAGTACCTACAAAAAATAATTTTTGATGCTTTATAAATTCAATTTGCTTATCAGGTATTTCACTATACTGTTTTCCCATATATAAGTTTTCAAAAAAATGGATGTCTAAAACTAAAACTTTTAATTCAATTTAAAAGTCTATTTGGTTAATAAAAGTAACTATTTATCCGCATAGTTCTTTTGTTAAAGAAATTCTTAAGCCAATCATAACGGACTTCATTTTTACAAGCAAATTGAATACCTTTGCAACTTTGCCAAATTAACAGGTTGTATTGAAAAATGAGTGATTTTGAAGAGTTTATAGAGGTTAAAGGCGCACGCGTTCATAATCTCAAAAATATTGATGTTTCCATTCCCAGAGAAAAACTAGTTGTAATTACGGGTTTATCAGGTAGTGGAAAATCGTCACTTGCTTTCGATACCATTTATGCAGAAGGCCAACGCCGATATATAGAAACTTTTTCGGCGTATGCCAGACAGTTTTTGGGTGGTTTAGAGCGTCCAGATGTTGATAAAATTGATGGTCTTTCTCCTGTTATTGCCATTGAACAAAAAACCACCAGTAAATCTCCACGTTCAACTGTTGGAACCATAACCGAGATTTATGATTTCCTGCGCTTATTGTTTGCAAGGGCTAGTGATGCATACAGTTACAACACTGGCGAAAAAATGGTGAGTTACAACGATGAGCAAATCAAGGATCTTATAAAAGAATCGTTTACTGGTAAGCGCATAAATATATTGGCTCCTGTAGTACGTTCAAGAAAAGGACATTATCGTGAGTTGTTTGAACAAATTGCTAAACAAGGTTTTGTTAAGGTTAGAACAGATGGTGAAATTCGTGATTTGACAAAGGGCATGAAGCTGGATAGGTACAAAACACATGATATTGAAATTGTAATTGACCGTCTAAAAATTGATGATTCAGCCGATAACGACAAACGCTTGATGGAAACCATAAACACGGCCATGTACCATGGTGATGATGTACTAATGGTTATAGATCAAGACACTCAAGATGTTCGCTACTTCAGTAGAAATTTAATGTGTCCTTCAACAGGAATATCCTATCCGAATCCTGAACCCAATAATTTTTCATTCAATTCTCCAAAAGGTGCGTGTCCTAAATGCAATGGTATTGGAACGTTATATGAAATAAATGAATCTAAAATCATACCTAATTCCAAACTATCAATAAATGCTGGGGCACTGGCTCCCCATGGTCCTCAAAAAAATAGTTGGATTTTTAAACAGTTTGAGACCATTGCGCAACGTTATGGTTTTTCATTAAACGATGCCTATAAAGACATTCCTGAAGAAGCCAAACAAGTTATTTTGTATGGTGGCAACGAGAAGTTTTCTGTTGAAAGCAAAACACTTGGTGTTACCCGAGATTATAAAATAGATTTTGAAGGCGTAGCCAATTTTATTGAAAACCAATACAAATCTGCCGAGTCAAGCTCATTAAAACGATGGGCAAAAGATTATATGGACAAAGTAAAATGCTCCGAATGCAATGGCTCTAGACTGCGTAAAGAATCGTTATATTTTAAAGTTAATAATCTGAATATTGCCGAGCTTGCGCAAAAGGATATTGTTGATTTAGCGCAATGGTTTCAGAATTTGGATGAGCATTTAACTGATATGCAAAAAAAGATTTCTGAAGAAATCACCAAAGAAATTCGTACCCGATTACAATTTCTACTTGATGTTGGATTAGATTACCTATCATTAAACCGAAGTTCCAAATCTTTGTCTGGTGGTGAAGCACAGCGTATCCGCTTGGCTACTCAAATAGGGTCCCAACTTGTTGGTGTTCTGTATATTTTAGATGAACCCAGTATTGGCTTGCACCAACGGGACAATGAAAAACTCATAAAATCGTTAGTATCACTTCGTGATATTGGTAATTCGGTAATTGTTGTTGAACATGACAAGGATATGATTGAGCATGCTGATTATGTTATTGACATTGGTCCAAAAGCTGGAAACCATGGTGGTGAAATAATAAGTTTAGGGCCTCCTAAAGAGCTTAAAACCCATGATACACTAACAGCAGATTATCTTAACGGAAATAAAGAAATTGAAGTTCCTAGAGAGCGTCGAAAAGGGAATGGCAAAACATTATCTCTAAAAGGCTGCACAGGCAACAACTTAAAAAATGTTTCCATCGATATTCCTTTAGGAAAAATGATTGGTATAACTGGAGTTTCAGGAAGTGGTAAATCTACCTTGATTAACGAAACACTCTACCCTATTATGAACGCCCACTACTTTAATGGTGTGAAAAAGCCCATGCCTTATAAAAGTATTAAGGGTTTAGAACACATTGATAAAGTAATAGATATTAACCAGTCTCCAATAGGCAGAACACCACGTAGTAATCCTGCAACGTATACTGGAGTGTTTAGTGAAATTCGTAGCTTATTTGCCAAAATACCCGAAGCCATGATTAGGGGTTATAAACCTGGACGATTTAGCTTTAATGTAAAGGGTGGTCGCTGCGAAACTTGTCAAGGTGGTGGTTTACGTGTTATTGAAATGAATTTCCTGCCAGATGTATATGTAGAATGTGAAACGTGCCAAGGTAAACGTTTTAATCGTGAAACGTTAGAAATTCGTTATAAAGGAAAATCCATTAGTGATGTTTTAGAAATGACTATTAATGAGGCCGTCGATTTCTTTGAGCACATTCCTAAAATTTATAAAAAACTAAAAACCATAAAAGATGTAGGTTTAGGATACATCACCCTTGGGCAACAAAGCACAACACTTTCAGGTGGTGAAGCCCAACGTATTAAACTAGCAACCGAATTAAGCAAGCGCGATACAGGAAACACGTTTTATATTCTTGATGAACCCACAACGGGATTACATTTTGAAGATATTCGTGTTTTAATGATAGTATTAAATAAATTAGTAGACAAAGGCAATACGGTATTAATAATAGAACATAATTTAGATGTTATAAAAACAGTTGACTATATTATAGACATTGGTTACGAAGGTGGAAAAAATGGTGGAGAAGTTATTGCTAAAGGTTCTCCAGAAGAGATTATAAAAAATAAAAAAAGCTATACAGCACAATTCTTAAAAAAAGAACTAATTTAGCTAGTTGACGAATTTTAAAGCATTTTAAATGAGAAAAGAACAACATCATAAACGTTGGAATGAAATAAAAACAAATGACTCATGGGCCATATTTAAGATTATGGGTGAGTTTGTAAATGGATATGAAAAATTAAGTCGAATTGGTCCTTGTGTTTCCATATTTGGATCGGCACGTACCAAACCAGATCATAAATATTACAAATTAGCAGAAGACATCGCTTGTAAAATAGTAGACCATGGTTATGGTGTTATAACTGGTGGTGGACCTGGTATTATGGAAGCTGGTAACAAGGGAGCCCATATTGCTGGAGGAACTTCGGTAGGATTAAACATAGAATTGCCCTTTGAGCAACACGACAACCCGTATATTGACTCCGACAAGAGTTTGGATTTCGATTATTTCTTTGTTAGAAAGGTTATGTTTGTTAAATATTCGCAAGGGTTTGTAGTCATGCCAGGTGGATTTGGTACTTTAGATGAACTGTTTGAAGCCATGACACTTATTCAAACCAATAAAATCGAAACATTCCCTATTATTTTAGTTGGAACCGATTTTTGGTCTGGACTATTAGATTGGGTAAAAAACACTTTGCTAAATAAATTTGAAAATATAAGTGCTAAAGATTTAGATCTTATCCATTTAGTTGATACTCCAGATGAAGTTATTTCTATTCTGGATAACTTCTACAAGGAATACAGATTAAGCCCGAACTTTTAAATTAAAGTTCGACACATATAGTATGAAAAAGAAATTGCACATTATCTGGATAGTTTATATCCTAAATATAACTATTGGTTTTTCGCAAGAGACCTTTAATGTTATGTTTTATAATTTGCTTAATTTCCCCCTTGAAGACGCTGTTCCCAATCGCCTGAACGATTTAGAGACTATTTTATCAGATTACAAACCAGATATTTTTATGGTTTGCGAGCTTAATAATGAAGAAGGAGCAAACACTATTTTACAACTTATTCAAGATCGTGTAAATCCTAATTTTGAAATGGCTGTTTTTCAACCAAACACTTCTGACGATGAAATAGGCAATCAAAACGATTTGCAAAATCTTGTGTTTTACGACGCTTCAAAATTCATATTGGAAAATCAAACCATTGTTACAACTATATTTAGAGATTTTAATCATTATGAATTAAAACTCAACTCGGTAAACCAAGACACGAATCCAGTAGTGTTACATACTATTGTTTGTCATTTAAAAGCATCTAGCGGTACGGAAAATCAAGCCTTAAGATTGCAAATGGCACAAGATTTAACTGCTTACCTAAATACACTCCCTTCGGCCATTCATATGATACTTGCTGGGGATTTTAATGTTTACACCAATTCTGAAGGCGCTTTTCAAGAGTTCATAAATTCACAGAACAACATTCCGTTTAACGATCCTGAAAACCGTATAGGCAGTTGGCATAATAATTCAAATTATGTCGATGTTTTTACACAGTCAACTCGCACACAAACAGGAATGGGTGGCACAACTGGTGGTTTTGACGATCGGTTTGATTTTATAATGACATCAAACAACCTTATGACGGATGACAATCTAAATTATGTTAATGGATCTTATAAAGTATATGGCAATAACGGTAACAGTAATTGTTTTAATCAAGCTATAAACGATATTGAGTGTAGCGGTTCCGATTTCTCGTTTAGCATTCGCGATGCATTACACAACTTTAGCGACCATTTACCAGTAACCATTCAAATTCAAACTGACCAAGCTTTACTTAACGTTAATGAGTTTGTTTATTCTAGCGGAATTGAAATTGTTGGCTCCAATATTATTAACGATAACCTTATTGTAAGAATTGATAATAATATCATTAATATAGAAGAATTGTCAATCTACAATACCATTGGTCAAAAAGTAAAAACCATTAAGCTTTTTAACTCAAATTTAATAAACATTCCTTGTGAAAGATTGTCAAATGGTATTTATTACCTAAGTGCTAGCAAATCCATTAGTAACCCCATAAAATTTGTAAAAGTTAATTGAATTTAAAATCTGCCATAAAACTCTTTTTAATCTTATGCCCTTTTTGGGTAATAAGTCAAAATGCTATGGATATTAAGGCCGATTTTAATGTTCATAACAATCAAATTAAAATTTCGCAAGAGATAACCTATTACAATACAACTAACGATACACTATACACGGTTTATCTAAACGATTGGAGCAATAGCTATTCAACTAAAAGTACACCTTTGGCAAAACGATTTGCCGAAGAATTTAAAACCGAGTTCCATTTTGCAAAAAATGAAGACCGTGGTTATACCGTAATTACAGAATTAAAACAAAACAATAAGGATGTTGAGTTTGATAGATTAAAAGACCAGATTGACGTTGTTAAGGTGAATTTATCTGAACCTTTGCTGCCAAATAGTTCATATACCCTTAACTTAAATTATATTGTTCAAATCCCTAATGATAAGTTTACCAGATATGGTATTGCTACTGATGGTAATTACAATTTGCGGTATTGGTATATAACTCCAGCAATTTATAATGGGAAATGGCAGTACAGTAGCAATAAAGATTTAGATGATTCATTTGTCCCTAAATCTGATATTCGTCTTGAGGTTAAATGCCCTGATTATTTTTATGTGGAATCTGAACTAAACGAATTTGATTTTAACCAAATTGATAGCTCTAAAGTTTTTGTTTTTAGAGGTGAAAATCGAATAAATTCAAAATTGGTTTTAAGTAAACAACCTGTTTTCAGGTATGTTAAAACAGATTTTTTTTCCGTTGTATCCAATGTTGACGACGAAGAACTCAATCCTTTAAACAAAGCACTTATAACAGATAATATAGCTGCTTTTCTGTCACATAATCTGGGGTCATATCCACATGAAAAATTATTGATTACAAATGTTGATTATAAAAAGAGTCCTATTTACGGATTAAATTTACTACCCGATTTTATTAGACCGTTTCCTGATGATTTTCAGTATGAATTAAAAATATTAAAAACAGCTTTACACAACTATTTAGAAAATATTTTACTCATCAATCCAAGAGAAGACCAATGGATTTTTGATGGTATTCAAACATATTACCTAATGAAATATGTAGACGAATACTACCCTAACATGAAACTCGCTGGAACCCTTTCCAAAATTTGGGGGCTTAAATCATTTCATGCAGCCCAATTGAAATTCAATGCACAATATCCTTTTTTGTATATGCACATGGCCAGAGGAAATTTAGATCAGCCCTTACTTTTGCAAAAGGATTCATTATTAAAGTTCAATGAAAATATTGCCAATAAGTATAAAGCTGGTGTAGGGCTTAACTATTTAAATTCTTACTTACAAAATCAAGTTGTTGAAAGCACGATTAAAGAGTATTTAGCAACTCAAAAATTAAAGGAAACCCATACAGAAGACTTTAAAGCATTGTTAGAATCCAATTCTAAAAAAAACCTGGATTGGTTTTTTAACGATTATTTAAAGACCAACAAAATTATAGATTATACTATAAGTAAAGCTGAACGAATTGGCGATTCTGTTGAAGTAACCATAAAAAATAACACTAATGCAGTAGTCCCTATTTCGCTGTTTGCGATGACCGGCGATTTAGTAAAATCAAAATTATGGGTCGATAATGTAATAGATACAACCACAATTAAAATTTATGACGATGGTTTAACAAAATTGGTTTTAAACCACGATCAAGCTATTCCGGAATTCAACTTACGCAACAACACTAAAACATTAACCAAAGCACTATTTAACAGGCCTGTACAATTCAGACTATTTAAAGATATTGAGGATCAAAAATACAATCAAGTATTCTTAATGCCTTTAGTTGAATTCAATAACATTTATGATGGATTTGTACTAGGTGTTAAAGCCTATAACAAAACAGTTCTTAAAAAAGCCCTTAATTATCAAATTTCTCCACAATACGGATTGCGATCACAATCTTTAACTGGATCTGCCTCTATAGTATATAACCAGTACATTAGAAGTGATTCCAATATGTTTTTAGTACGATACGGTGGTGGTTTTAGTTACTCTAGTTACGCTGAAGACCTCTTTGTTCTGAAACTGACACCTGGTGTTGTTTTCCAATTTAGGGATAAGAGTAATTTACGCTCTAATAAAAGAGACTATTTAACGGTACGTTATGTGGGTATAAATAGAGATGAGAACCCCAATCCTACCAATATTAACGAAACCGAAGAACCTAATTATGGCGTTTTTAATGCGCGCTATAGCCATGTAGATAGAGATTTAATCAACTACTCGTCGTGGTTCGCTGATTTTCAAATATCAGATAAATTTAGCAAGCTAGCCTTAAACTATGAATACCGTAAATTAACCGAACGCAACAGACAATATAACATTCGCTTTTTTGCGGGAATATTTTTAAACAATAAAACCAGCACCGATTCTGACTATTTTAGCTTTGCACTAGATAGACCAACCGATTATCTGTTTGATTATAACTACTACGGACGTTCTGAAAGTTCAGGATTATTCAGCCAGCAATTAATAATTGCTGAAGGAGGGTTTAAATCGCAATTAAACCCTGCATTTGCCAATCAATGGATAACAACAGCTAATGGAAGTGTTACCATTTGGAAGTATATTTTTGCCTATGGCGATCTTGGCTTTGTTAAAAACAAGGGAACAAATGCTGAATTTGTTTACGATTCAGGCATACGAGTTAGTCTAGTTGAAGATTACTTTGAACTTTACTTTCCCGTTTACTCAAATTTAGGTTGGGAAATAGCCGAATCCAATTATGCTGAAAGAATTCGGTTTATTGTAACCCTAGACTTTAAAACACTATTAGGTTTATTTTCAAGACGCTGGTATTAAACCCAAATCCAATACATTATTCCTAATGAAAATGCCAGAATTTTATTTTTATTGAAAATATCGCAATAAAAACAATGTTTTTCGAAAATATTATCAATTTTATAACATAAATTGACATTGCAAATCTTGCCAATATTAGCTACCTTTGCAAAAATACCTTACACCTTATGCAAACAAATCCTGAAACAAAAAAAGACTTGTCTTTTGAAGACTTTAAAACAGAAGTTTTAAACGATTACAAAATTGCTGTCACATCACGTGAGTGTAGTCTTCTAGGAAGACGAGAAGTTCTTACAGGTAAAGCCAAGTTTGGTATTTTTGGTGACGGTAAGGAAGTCCCTCAATTGGCTCTAGCCAAAGCTTTTGAAAACGGAGATTTCCGTTCGGGTTATTATCGTGATCAAACCTTTATGATGGCTATAGGCGAATTAAATATCGAGCAGTTTTTTGCAGGATTGTATGCCAATACCGATTTAAAGGAAGAACCTATGTCTGCCGGAAGACAAATGGGTGGTCATTTTGCAACTCATAGTTTGGATGAACACGGTAACTGGAAAAATTTAACAAAACAAAAAAATTCTAGTGCTGATATTTCACCCACTGCTGGTCAAATGCCAAGATTACTAGGGTTAGCTCAAGCTTCAAAAATATACAGAAATGTTAAGGGTATTGATACTACAAATTTTTCTGTAAACGGAAATGAAGTAGCTTGGGGAACTATTGGAAATGCTAGTACTAGCGAAGGTTTGTTTTTTGAAACCATAAATGCGGCTGGTGTTTTACAAGTACCTATGGTTATGAGCGTGTGGGATGACGAGTATGGTATTTCCGTCCATGCCAGGCACCAAACTACAAAAGAAAATATTTCTGAAATATTAAAAGGTTTTCAACGCGACGAAAACAACAATGGTTTTGAAATACTTCGCGTGAAAGGTTGGGATTATGCTTCACTTATAGAAACCTATCAAAAAGCTTCTCAAATTGCTCGCGAAGAACATGTTCCTGTTTTAATACATGTTCAAGAATTAACGCAACCACAAGGACACTCTACTTCTGGTTCGCATGAACGCTATAAAGATGAAAATCGTTTAGCTTGGGAAGCAGAATACGACTGTAATACCCAATTACGCGATTGGATGATTGCCAATAGCATTGCTACAGATGAAGAGTTAAAAGACATAGAAAAAGACATTAAAAAACAAGTTCGCGATGGTAAAAAAGCGGCTTGGACTGCCTTTACAAAGCCCTTAAAAGATGAACAAAACGAATTGGTTGCTCTATTAAAAGAGGTAGCCAATTCAAGCTCAAACAAGGTGTTCATAGAAAAGCTTAATAATGATTTAGCTGAATTAAAAGAACCTATTAGAAAAGAGATACTATCTACTGCTCGAAAGGCTTTAAGGTATGTAGTTAGCGAATCATCTGATGCTAAAACTAATTTGGTTAATTGGATTAACAATTACATTTCTGCCATTCAACCTAAATACAGTTCACATTTATATTCAGAGTCTGAAAATTCAGCTTTAAATGTTTCAGAAGTAAAACCAACCTACAATGACAATGCTGAAGAAGTAGATGCCAGATTGGTAATACGTGATAATTTTGATGCCATTTTCAGCAAATACCCTGAAACATTAGTCTTTGGTGAAGATGCCGGTCATATTGGTGACGTAAACCAAGGTTTGGAAGGTATGCAGGAAAAATATGGTGAATTACGTGTGTCGGATGTTGGTATACGTGAGGCCACTATTCTTGGTCAAGGTATAGGAATGGCCATGAGAGGCCTTAGGCCAATTGCAGAAATTCAGTATTTAGATTATATTCTCTATGCGCTCCAAATAATGAGTGATGATTTGGCAACCTTGCAATACAGGACCAAAGGACGCCAAAAAGCCCCATTAATTATAAGAACTCGTGGACACAGATTGGAAGGTATATGGCATTCTGGCTCGCAAATGGGAGGCATTATTAATTTAGTCCGTGGAATTCACGTGCTAGTTCCTAGAAACATGACCAAAGCAGCTGGGTTTTACAACACACTATTAGAAAGTGATGAACCTGGCTTGATTGTCGAGTGCTTGAATGGCTATCGTTTAAAAGAAAAAATGCCAACCAACCTTGGCGAATTTAAAACACCACTTGGTGTAGTTGAAACCATTCGTGAAGGTCAGGACATTACATTAGTATCTTACGGTTCTACACTACGCGTTATAGAACAAGCAGCTAAAGAATTACAGGAAGTTGGCATTGATGCCGAAATTATAGACATTCAATCTTTACTACCTTTTGACTTGAACCATGATACTGTAAAAAGTGTAGCCAAAACCAACCGTTTGATGGTTATTGATGAAGACGTACCTGGTGGTGCCTCGGCATTTATATTAAATGAAATTTTAAACACTCAAAATGCCTATGAGTATTTGGATAGCAAACCTCAAACTCTCACAGCTCAACAACATCGTCCTGCATATGGAACCGATGGGGATTACTTTTCAAAACCATCAGTTGAAGATGTTTTTGAAACCGTTTACAATGTCATGCACGAAGCTAGCCCAGGGGACTTTCCAAAGTTAAGATAACTTAAAGTTTCATAGATACTTAAAACCTTTCATCTTTATGTTGAAAGGTTTTTTTATATTTATATTCTAACGTTTAGTTCATGCTAACCAAAACAGATAAAGAGCAACTTCGAGGTATAATTTTTAGGCATTTGGACGGTATTGCAACCGCTACTACAGTATTCACTTTGCATAAGAAAGATGTTCTAAAGCACTTATTAGAAAATAAAAAATCATCTCTGGATGAACTCACATCAAAGTTTCAAGCAAACGAAGGTTACCTCAACGTTGCATTAAGGATATTATGCTCACAGGGTTGGCTGGAACAGCACTTAAACAATGAAACCAGTACGGTTTCTTATGAAACAACCAACCAAAGTCAAATTGCATTTAAACTAGCATCATTATATGAAGATGGCGTAATGTTGCTTAACTATGCTGTAAAATTCCCCGAAGAACGTATTGGTCCAGATGCCTTTATAGTACTGGAACGTATATTTAAAAAATATCAAAATCAGTTTGATTTAGAACATGTTGAAGAAAATTCGGTTGAGTATCAAATACTAAAACATATTGAGGGCTGCATTGTAGGACCTATAATTGTTTTGTTAGGTGTAAATGGTTTATTTCATAAATATTTCATGGAAGCTTCTTTTACAGCCGAAGAATACCATAAAGATCCTGAGAGTTTTAAAAGAATACTAGACTTCTTTGCATACTTGGGGTGGTTTACAAAAAAGAAAAACACCTACCAATTTACCGATAAAGGTTTGTTTTTTGCCAAAAGAGCTTCAGCTTATGGTGTTACTGTTTCGTATTTACCAACTTTTTTAAAATTGGATGAACTTATTTTTGGCAATCCATTAATACTAAAGACCACTGATCCCTCGGAGACAGAAAAACATGTTGATCGTGAAATGAACGTTTGGGGAAGCGGTGGTGCTCATGCCACATACTTCAAAGTGATTGACGAGGTTATCAAAAAACTCTTCAACAAACCTATAGATGAGCAACCCAAAGGTATATTGGATATGGGTTGTGGTAACGGTGCGTTTATTCAACATATTTTTGATGTTATTGAACATCAAACCATTCGTGGCAAAATGCTAGAAGAACATCCATTGTTATTGGTTGGGGCCGATTTTAACCAAGCTGCATTAAAAGTCACTCGAGCCAATTTAATCAAAGCCGATATTTGGGCAAAGGTTATTTGGGGTGATATTGGTAGGCCAGATCTACTCTCGAAGGATTTAAAAGAAGATTATAACATTGAATTACGCGACCTCCTAAATGTACGCACATTTTTAGACCACAACCGTGTTTGGGAAGCTCCAAAAACACCATCTAACAGAATTAGCACATCATCGGGCGCTTTTGCTTCCAATGGTAAACGCCTTTCCAACAATGCTGTTGAAGATTCACTGTTGGAGCATTTAAATAAATGGAAACCATATGTTGAGCAATTTGGTTTGTTAATTATTGAACTGCACACCTTAAACCCTAAAATTACAGCCCAAAATATAGGAAAAACAGCGGCAACAGCTTATGATGCTACACATGGTTATAGCGATCAATATATTTTAGAAACCAATGTGTTTAACAAAATTGCCAAAGAAGCTGGTTTAACTCCAGATGAAAACTATTATACTACTTTTCCAAAAAACGAATTAGCAACAGTAAGCATTAATCTTTTGAAAGGGTAATATGGATGAAGAAAACAAATTAATTACCAGAGATTGGTTAGCTATAGAAAGAACCAAACTAGCCAACGAACGTACTTTTTTAGCGTATTTCAGAACCTTTATCGTGATTTTGGGAACTGGAGTTACCTTACTAAAAATTGAGTTTTTTAGTGACTTAAAATTTTTTGGTGTTATATTGATTTGTATTTCTCCTATTTTACTTTTCATTGGTATTTACAGACTCTTTCGAGTAAAAAGAACCATTAGAAAACACTACAAATACTAAATGAAAGCAGAATCTGTAACCACCATAAAAAAAGAATTGCAACATCGTTCGCACGATGAGTTGATGCAATTGTGCTTGCGATTGTCTCGATTTAAAAAAGAAAACAAAGAACTCCTTACCTATCTGCTATTTGAATCACACAATGAAGAAGATTACATAAACAATATCAAAACTGAAATTGATGAGCAATTTAAAAACATTAATAGAGCAAGCTATTTTTATATCAAAAAAAGTGTCCGAAAGATTTTAAGAACAATTAAAAAGTATGCGAGATATTCACTTAAAAAAGAAACCGAAGTGGAGCTACTACTCCATTTTTGCGAAAGATTAAAATCATTTTCTCCTTCAATAAAACAAAATGTAACATTAAGCAATATTTACAACAGGCAAATTATTACAATCCAAAAAACTGTTGCAACGCTTCATGAAGATTTACAATATGACTATAATCAACATTTAGAAGAACTTAAAACCTTATAAAATTACTATAATGTCCAACTGGAACGATAAATTACAACTATTTGACTCGATTGTAGAAACTTGTCCAGAGTTTGAACGCAAGGGCAAGTCTATGATTTATTGTTCGGCAAACGGCTACATGTTTGCTTTATTGAATAAAGCTGGTGAAATTGGAGTTAGGCTTTCAAAACCATCACAAGAAGCCTTTAAAGCGAAACACAATACAACCGAATACAAATCTTATGGTGCTGTAATGAAAGATTATGTGTTAATTCCAGATAGTTTATTAACCAATACTGTTTTAATGACTGAATTATTTACAGAAAGCTATAACTACGTCATGACATTAAAACCAAAATAAAACTAGTTTAATATTCTGACAATTAATTCTTTCAAAAGATCACGTTGCGGTAATGCATTTGCACCAACACCTTTACTTTTTACATCAAAATCTCGAAGAGTTGCAACTATTTGACTAACGCGTTTCATGGGATAGTTTCTAGCTGCTGTAAGATATTCATTTACAAAATATGGATTAATGCGCAATGCCGAAGCCACACTTCGTGGCGATTTATCATTCAAACCATGCAGTCTTAACAGTTGAGAATAGAAATTAAATAGCAGCGAAACGGTTACAATAATATTATTGTCTTTGGGATTGTCAGAAAAGTAATTAATAATCTTATGAGCTTTAACCGCATTTCGTTCTCCTAACGCTTTTCGTAACTCAAAATTATTGTAATCCTTACTGATTCCAATATTCTTTTCTATATGTTCAGGTGTGATTTGTGTGCCTTCAGGTAAAATTATTTTAAGCTTATTAAGTTCATTGGTTATTTTACTTAAATCTGTTCCTAAAAACTCAACTAAAATTAAAGCAGCTTTAGGGGTAATGGTATAATTCTGACCAGCTAACACACGTCTAATCCAATCTGGAACCTGATTATCATATAATTTCTTACTTTCAAAAACAACACCTGTTTTCTTTAATTCTTTGTATAAACCCTTACGCTTGTCGATCGTTTTATACTTATAATTAAAGACCAAAATTGTAGAGGTCTGCGGTTGTTTGGCATAAGTAACCAGTTTCTCAATGCTACGCGACAAATCTTGTGCTTCTTTAACAATAACAACTTGATATTCTGCCATCATTGGAAAACGCTTGGCGTGACCAACAATATCTTCTACGGTAACATCACGACCATATAAAACCATTTGATTAAACCCTCTTTCCTCTTCGCTTAAAACGGTATCCTCAATAAAATCTGAAATCTTATCAATGTAATAAGGTTCTTCACCCATTAAAAAATAAATAGGCTTTATTTTGCCAGATTTTATGTCGCTTACTATCTGTTTTACATCGTCCAAAATTGCTATGGCTTTAATTCAAATATGCTATTATAAAAAATAACCTTTGGTAATTGATTATTGTAGATTAACTTTGAAAAAATCCTGAATAGTTTCATGCAAAAACTCAATTTTCCAAAGTTTTCGTTTCGATTCAAAAATAGCGAAAATAAAGTATCTATATTCGATATCATTCGGAAAAAATTTGTGGTTTTACAACCAGAGGAATGGGTACGGCAAAATTGTGTACATTATTTAATTTCGCATAAAAATTTCCCAAAATCCTTAATTAATGTTGAGAAGGAATTGGTAATTAACAACTTAAAAAAACGATACGATGTTGTTGTGTATAATACCAATGGTACTATTCACTTATTGGTTGAATGTAAAAGTCCATCAATTACTATTGACCAAAGTACTTTTGACCAAATAGCACGTTATAATTTGCAGTTAAAAGCAGACTATTTAATGGTTACCAATGGATTAAATCATTATTATTGCCAAATGGATTTTAATCAATCGCGCTATAATTTTCTTAAAGACATTCCAACTTACACATTATGAAAATTGCTGTAGTTATATTAAATTGGAATGGAAAAACACTTCTAGAGAAGTTTATACCATCTGTGGTGTTACATTCTCATGAAGCTGATATCTATGTTGCTGATAACGCTTCAACAGATGATTCTGTTGAATATATTAAAAATCATTATCCTACTGTATCAATCATTCAAAACTCGGAAAACGGTGGCTACGCTAAAGGCTACAATGATGCCCTTAAACATGTTAAGGCAGATATCTTTTGTTTATTAAATAGTGATGTTGAAGTTACGAAAAATTGGTTACAACCCATATTTCAAGAATTTGAAAGCAATCCTGAAACCGCCATTATACAACCCAAAATATTAGATTACAAAAACAAATCTTTATTTGAGTACGCAGGAGCTGCTGGTGGGTTTATTGACCAATACGGATACCCATATTGCAGAGGGCGCATATTCAATACTATTGAAAAAGATTCTGGTCAATACAATGATAATGTTGAAATTTTCTGGGCTTCTGGCGCTTGTTTTTTTATAAGAACGAAGGTTTTTAATGACCTAAATGGATTTGATGAATCGTTTTTTGCCCATATGGAAGAAATAGATTTATGCTGGAGGGCTTTTAACAAAGGTTATATTACAAAATACATTGGAAACTCTACTATATATCATTTAGGTGGTGCCACACTAAAAAACACCAATCCAAAAAAAACCTTTTTAAATTTTAGAAACAGCCTTTTCACATTAGTAAAAAACGCAAAAGGAAACCTACCTATCCTAATCCTTGCTCGCCTGCTTCTAGACGGTATTGCTGGTATAAAATTTTTATTTGAATTAAAATTCGGTCACATTCTCGCCATTATAAAAGCCCATATGAGTTTCTACACCAATCTTTCAAGATTATTAAATTCCAGAAAGCAGCTATTACAAAAGGGCAATTACTTCAAAACACAGTCAATTGTGTGGCGTTATTACGTTAAAAATTCCAAGACTTTTTAATTGTTTATAAATAGTGTTAAAATTTTTGTTAACATTTCATTTATGCATTATTCTTTTGCATAATTTTGGTATGTTAATTAATAACATCTAAAAACATTTACAAAATGAAAAAAATAATCTTATTTGGTATATCTGCAATGTTTCTTCTAGGATCATGTGTATCTAAAAAAGAATACGCTGCATTAGAAGCAAAACAAAAAGAAACTCAAGATTTACTAAATTCTGCAACAGTAAAATTAAATTCTTGTTTGGCCGATAAAGCATCAGCTGACGCACGTGTTAAATCTTTAGAAGAGCGTGTTGCTGACTTAAAAAATTCTAATGAAAACTTGATACAAAGTAATAAAGATCTTACCATGCTAACCTCTAAAGGTGCTTCAAATGTCGAAAAAACATTGGAAAGCATGAAAGAAAAAGATTTAAAGATATCTCGTTTACAAGATGCTGTTAACAAAAAAGACAGCGTAATGTTAGCATTGGTAACTAGCTTGAAAAAAGAAGTTGGTATTAACGACCCAGATATTGAAGTAAATGTTGAAAAAGGCGTAGTATTCATTTCTATTGCTGACAAATTATTATTTAAGAGCGGTAGCTATGTTGTAAACGAACGTGCAAAAGAAGTTTTAGGCAAAGTTGCTAAAGTTGTAAAAAGCAAGCCTGATTTTGAATGTATGGTTGAAGCACATACAGATCCTGTGCCTTACAATAAACCGCCATTGTTGGATAACTGGGATTTAAGTGTTAAACGTGCTACATCTGTTGTTCGCGTACTTGAAGATTTAGGTGTTAACTCTAGCAAGCTTATCGCTGCTGGTCGCTCTCAATATGTGCCAATTGACACAAATGATACTGCTGAAGGTAGAGCTGCAAACAGACGTACAAGAATTGTTATTTTACCAAAAATTGACGAATTCTACGATATGATTGAAAAAGAAATGAAAAACCTTGAAGCTGGTTCTAACTAGTTTTAATCGGGTAATATCGCAAAAGCCTAGCAATTAGTTGTTAGGCTTTTTTTATTCTCTTTTACGCCTCGATTCCATTCACCCAACATATTTGACGTTTATCTATGGTAAAAACGTAAAAATTGTTAGTTTATCAATTATAATTTGCAATTCATAGAAAATCAATGGTTTATATATTTTTAAATGTTAATTTGAATATACCAAATTTACATTTTATCAATCTTGTAACTAAAAATAGTTCCCTACTTTAAAACATTAAGACTATGATACAAGTTTTACCTTACCATTTTGAAAGACGCTCAAAAAATCATTTTGATTGGATGCTAAACATCATTAAATCTGAAAGCTATTTTAAAGCAGATTCTATTATTTTAGACCAAACACATCAAAAAAATAGAAACTTCAATAAGTCGGCTTAAGCTTATTAAAATATTTCAAGGCTTCCTTTTCCTTCTCGAACGATGGTTGGAGTATCCTCTGATAGATCAATAATAGTAGATGCTACGTTATCTCCATAACCACCATCAATTACCAAATCTACAAGGTTATCCCATTTTTCGAGAATAAGTTCAGGGTCTGTTGTATATTCAATAACATCATCTTCATCACGAATGGAAGACGATATTATAGGATTACCCAACGCTTTAACTATCTCTAAAGCAATCTGATTGTTTGGCACACGAATACCAACAGTTTTTTTCTTCTTAAAAACCGATGGCAACGTTTTTGCTCCTGGAAGGATAAAGGTATATGGTCCTGGCAAGGCGCGTTTTAGAATCTTAAAAGTAGACGTATCTATCTGTTTTACATAATCGCTTAAATTACTTAAATCATGACAAACAAAAGAAAAATTAGATTTCTCTAGTTTCACACCTTTAATCCTCGCAATTTTTTCCAATGCTTTAGTATTGGTAATGTCGCAACCCAAACCATATACGGTATCGGTAGGATAGATTATTAGTCCTCCTCTTTTTAAAACATCAACAACGCGTTTAATTTCCTTTGGGTTTGGGTTTTCTTCGTAAATTCTAATAAATTCCGCCATTTATGGTTTAGATTAAATGATGTTTTACAAATTAAATATTTTTCATTGAATTGTTGAACGTAATCAAAACAATTGAAAAATTAAACTTAAATTTATAACCTATCTTTTAAATCCTGTAACATTTTTATATTTTTTCAGTCATAATAATATGCCAAGAACACTATTATTTTTAATAATTGCATGCTATTCAAGTCTCTTGAATGCCACTGACGTTATTGAAAAGGGCACTATTATTTTTCCAAAATCTGAAAAGGTCAACGAATACACAACACGAATTCCATTTAAATTGGTAGACCACCTTATTGTAGTTGAAGCTCAAGTTCATAACCAAAAAGGAAATTTCATTATAGATACAGGTTCTGAAGCTATGATCCTTAACAAAGTACATTTCAAAAATCTTTATAAGCATCAAGAAAAAAGCAATCAATCATTTGGTGTAATGCAAGCAATTGACAACCCTTATGAAAAGCATATTAAAGATTTTATGCTGGAAAATTTTAAATTAGAAGCCTTAAAATCCGATGTTATAAACCTCTCCCATATTGAAAAAAGCAAGAAAATAAAGCTTTTAGGCATTATTGGTTATTCTATTTTAAAAGATTACGAAGTGTTTATTGACTTGCATCTAAATCAAATTACGCTATCCAAGGTTGACCGATTAGGAAACAAGCTTGATAAAAACGTCTATTTGGAAAAAATTTTTGATAGTCTAAATTTCGCTTTAAAGAATCATACGATAATTCTTTATGGAGACATCAACAATAAAAAAGTAAAGTTTGGGCTTGATACGGCAGCTGAATTCAATCAAATAAGCAAAAACCTAAACAAAGACATACTTAAATATTTTATTCCTAAAAAACGCTTAATCTTAATGGATGCTAGTAATAAGAAAACAGAAGTTATTGCAGGGAAACTGCATCGTTTAAGATTGAGTGAAACCATCTATTTTGGACCGATGGACACCGTTCTAACTAACTTAAAAAGGGTTAACGAAGCTTTTGGTACAGATTTAGATGGCATATTAGGGTACGAATTCTTTAAATACAAAAGAACCATTATAAACTATCAGAAAGAGAAACTTTATTTTATTAACTATCCGTTAAAAAGACATTGAAGTTAGTAATTAAACATATCGTTTATATTTTTTTATTTCTAACTTGTACTAAGGGCATTTCTCAAGAGAAAAATGTTTTGGGCTACAAAATAGATGGTGATGACATTGTTTTTGTTTTCGATATCCGTGATTACGAAAAGGCTACGTCTGATTCATCTGGTAGTATAAAAGATTTTGATGATTTAAACATAGAGAATGTTATTGTGTCTGGGCAGTTTAACAACTGGACACGTGATAAATGGCGAATGAACAAAATTGATGACAACACCTTTGAATTAAGAAAAAAGATAACAGATTTTTCAAATGAATCTTCTTGGGAATTTAAATTTCTAATTAATGGTAAATATTGGGCCGAACCAACAGATAATATCGCCAATATTGTTCCCGCTAAAACACCAAATGGCAAGCCTTTAAACGTTTACAATTTAAAGTTCTATACAGCTTATCAAAATGAAGATGGCAACGCTTGTTTTAAACTCTATGGTTATAACAACGCAAACGAGGTAATCCTAGCTGGTTCCTTCAACAAATGGGACGAGAATTTATTTACAATGAACAAAGTGGAAAATGGCTGGGAAATAATATTACAAATCAAACCCGGATCGTATGAATACCGATATATAGTTGATGGTAAATGGATTGAAGACCCTTACAATCCCAATAAAGTCGGAAACGAATTTGGCGAATACAACTCGGTAATCAATATTAGTAAAGAGGTAACTTTTGAATTACGAGGTTTTATAGATGCCGAAAAAGTCATTTTGTCCGGAAGTTTTAACAATTGGTCTGAAAATGAACCAAAAATGAAAAAAACAGAATGGGGTTGGACACTAACCTTAACTTTAGCTGGCGGAAAACATCATTACAAATTTATTGTGGATAATGAGTGGTTGATAGATCCCGATAATCCGGTAAAAGAATATGATGGTAAAGGCAATATTAATTCGGTTTGCATGGTTAAATAAACTTTCAACCTATAACCTCAAGTTTTGCAAAGCGTAACAATAATTTTTTTACACCGCCATTATCAAATTTAATTTCAGCTTTAACATCACTTCCTGTACCTTCAATTTTAAGCACCTCTCCTTTTCCAAACCGTAAATGTTCTACAATATTACCAGCCACCAACTTACTATCAAACAAGTTGGTGTTATTTGAAGTTTTAGAAACAGGTTTTAGGTTTTTAGGTGCTAAAACTGTTTTCTTTTCGACTTTATTAACCGCTCTACCTTTTTTAAATGTTGGTTGAACAGGTTTTTTAAATCTGATTTTGTTGGGTTCAACATCACCAAAAATATCAGCATCTAACATAGGGTTAAAGCGTCGCTCCTCAATAGGTGTAACAACCTCTAAATATTGGTCATCTATTTCTTCAATAAACCTGCTAGGTTCAGAATCTATTAATTTTCCCCAGCGATAGCGAGACAAAGCATAGGTTAAATAAGCTTGTTTTTCCGCTCGTGTCAATGCTACGTAAAATAAGCGTCGCTCCTCCTCCAACTCACTACGTGTATTCATACTCATAGCACTTGGAAATAAATCTTCCTCCAGACCTACTATGTATACATACGGAAACTCCAATCCCTTTGCCAAATGAATAGTCATTAAAGCCACATGATTGCTATCACCCTTATCAGCATCTAAATCGGTGGCAAGTGCTACATCTTCTAAAAATTCTGCCAATGATGCCGTAGCATCAGCAATTTCTTTTTGCCCTTCAACAAAGTCCTTAATACCATTAAGCAACTCTTCAATGTTTTCCATTCTGGCAACCCCCTCGGGTGTGCCATCTTTATTAAACTCACGAATTAAGCCACTGGCTTTGACAACATGTTCCGCCAATTCAAATGCATTGGCCATTTCATTCATAACCTGAAAACTTCTGATTAAAGTCACAAAATTCTTCAGTTTAGTTTTTGTCCCAGAATTTATACCAACATCTATCTTGTCAATATTCTCAAGAACTTCAAAAATGGTTCGCTCGTAACCATTTGCCGCTACAATCAACTTATCTAAAGTGGTTTGTCCAATTCCACGGGCAGGATAATTTATAACCCGCTTTAAAGCTTCTTCGTCTGCCGGATTGATAACCAATCGTAAATATGATAGCACATCCTTGATCTCTTTAAGTTGGTAAAACGACAAGCCTCCGTATATTCTATATGGAATATCGCGCTTTCTTAAGGCATCCTCAATAGCACGAGATTGTGCGTTTGTACGGTACAGAACAGCAAAATCGCTGTTATGAAGCTGATTTTGCATTTTATTCTCAAAAATAGAGCTCGCTACATATCGGCCTTCATCACCATCAGTCAATGAACGGTTGACAATTATTTTAGGCCCTTCGTCATTGGCCGTCCAAACCACCTTGTCCAATTTGGTTTGGTTTTTATCTATAATGGAATTGGCAGCATTCACGATATTCTTCGTTGAGCGATAATTCTGTTCTAAACGGAATACCTTTACATCATCATAATCCCTTTGGAAGTTCAGAATATTATTAATATTAGCACCTCTGAAGGCATAAATACTTTGGGCATCATCACCGACTACACATATGTTTTGAAATCTATCGGAAAGCGCCCTAACAATCAAATATTGTGAATGGTTTGTATCCTGATACTCATCCACCAAAATATAACGAAACTTATCTTGGTACTTCGCTAACACATCTGGAAATCTAGTTAACAACTCATTAGTTTTCAATAACAAATCATCAAAATCCATAGCTCCAGCTTTAAAACAACGGTCTACATAATTCTTGTATATTTCACCCAAACGCGGACGCCTGGCCATAGTATCGGCTTCAATTAATTCAGGATTTTGAAAATAAGCCTTAACCGTAATCAAACTGTTTTTATATGAGGATATACGAGAGCGAATTTGCTTGTATTTATACACATCTTTGTCTAGATTCATTTCTTTGATAATAGATGCTATCAATCGATCAGAATCTTGTGTGTCATAAATGGTAAAGTTACTTGGGTAACCTAATTTATCAGCCTCAAAACGTAAAATTTTAGCAAATACTGAATGAAATGTTCCCATCCAAAGGTTTTTCGCCTCTCCATCACCAACTATTTCAGCAATACGACCTTTCATTTCTCTGGCTGCCTTATTAGTAAATGTCAATGCTAAAATATTAAACGCATCCAACCCTTGACTCATAAGATAGGCTATACGATATGTTAAAACACGTGTCTTTCCAGAACCTGCTCCAGCAATTACAATCATAGGGCCATCTTTTTGCAAAGTTGGTGCCAATTGCGCATCATTTAACTGACTTAAATATTTTTCCAAGGGACTCTTTTTTCAAAGTGTGAAAATAAGTATTGTTAACCTTTTAAACCGTCAGAATTATTAATAATTATAAACAATTTTAAAGGTAAATACCACACATGACTGTTACGCCTTTTTATATCCATATTTTTAAATATATTTACTTAAAAATAGATAGTATGGATGCTTTTTTTGAATTCTTGAGCACTATTTCATGGTGGATATGGATTATTATTGCTTTGGTAATCGTAGCAATTCGAGACATCTTTATCCAAAAACGCCATACCATTAGCCACAACTATCCCATTATTGGTCACATTAGATATTTGTTTGAAAGTATAGGCCCTGAAATCCGTCAATATTTTGTTGCAAACAATAGAGAAGAGCTTCCTTTCAATAGGATAGAAAGAGGTTGGATTTATGCCTCTGCAAAAAACGAAAACAATTATGAAGGCTTTGGTACAGATCGTGATATTTACGCACATCAGCATATTTTTATAAACAATGCCATGATGCCTTTTAAATTAGAGAAAAACCATCCTAATACAATTGACAAATCCTTTTTGCCTTGCGCCAAAGTTATGGGTTTGCACAACCAAAGAAAAAAGCCATATAGACCAGCCTCAATAATTAATGTTTCAGCTATGAGTTTCGGTTCTTTGTCGGCCAAAGCGGTTGAATCGTTAAATAAAGGTGTTAAAATATCGGGTGCTTACCACAATACAGGCGAAGGTGGATTATCACCCTATCACTCCAATGGCGGCGATGTTATCTTTCACTTTGGAACTGGCTATTTTGGAGTAAGGGACGAACACGGAAATTTCTCTATGGATAAACTTGTTGATTTGGTAAACAAAAATTCTTTTGTTCGCGCAATCGAAATCAAACTTTCCCAAGGTGCAAAACCTGGTAAAGGAGGCGTGCTCCCAGCAGCAAAAATAACTAAAGAAATAGCTGATATTAGACACGTTCCTATTGGTAAAGATGTTTTGTCGCCTCCTAATCATTCTGCCTTTTCTAATGTTCAGGAAATGGTTGATTTCATTGAATCCATTGCAGAAAACACTGGACTTCCAGTTGGTATAAAAGCTGCTATTGGTAAATTAGATCAATGGCATGAGCTAGCCAATATTATGGAACAAACAGGCAAAGGCCCTGATTTTATAACCGTAGATGGTGGTGAAGGCGGCACAGGAGCTGCTCCTCCTAGTTTCGCCGACCATGTATCATTACCTTGGGTATATGGTTTTAGTGACTTATACAAGGTTTTCCAAAAGCGAAATCTTACCTCACGCATTGTATTTATTGGAAGTGGTAAATTAGGGTTTCCAGCTAAAGGAGCCATGGCTTTCTCAATGGGTGTTGACTGTATTAATGTTGCTCGTGAAGCCATGATGAGTATTGGTTGCATTCAAGCTCAAGTCTGTCACACCAATCGTTGTCCTAGTGGAGTAGCCACGCAAAGCAAGTGGTTGCAAAATGGTATAAACATACCTTTAAAATCTGAACGTTTAGCACAATACTTTAAAACGTTTAGAAAAGAACTAATAGAAATTACACACGCAGCAGGCTACGAACATCCTTGCCAATTTACAATGGAGGACATTGATGTTAATGTAGATGACCATAACTTATCTGAAGAATTGAACAGAACGTATATGTATGAAAAAACGAAAGTCCCATTTACAAGTATTCAGGATTTAAAAGATTGTTTATATTTGGGAGGTTCTAAAAACACCAATACTTAAAAAAACCTACTATGGAAGTCGATAAAATTTTTGAAGTTTTTCTCTATGCTGTTCCAGCTTTAATAACCGGATTAATTGCTTATTTCTTTTTTAAGGAGCACACTAAAAATGAAGATGGTCGCAGGCGCTTTTTATTACATAAAGACATGCAAGTTAACTCCATGCCCTTGAGACTTCAAGCTTATGAGCGTATGGCATTGTTTTTAGAACGTATCACACCTTCAAAACTACTTATTCGTGTGGCTCCAATTTCTTCTAACAAAGAAGATTATGAATCTTTACTAATACAGAGCATTGAACAAGAGTTTGACCACAATTTATCACAGCAAATCTATTTAAGCGACGAGTGTTGGAACATTATTACGGCTGCCAAAAATGCAACCATTCAACTTATTAGAAAGGCCAGTTTATTAGAAAAAACTGATACCGCCAACAAGCTTCGTGAAGTGGTTCTTACCGAAATGATGGAAAAACGTGCGCCAAGTGATGCGGCATTATCTTATATAAAACAGGAAGTTAGCGAGATGTGGTAATATTACCGTGTTTTTCTTGCGCATAATCATAACCTTGTTGCCACCATTTAGTCATTAATCGTTTACTGAATATTAACGAGTTTTCGGTTAATGTTGTAGGGGTATAATACATATTCAACTTAACACCTCTATTTTTTGCAGCCAATTGCCCAATAATGATATCATTACGCTCTACTTGATCTAATAAGTGTCCGAATAAATTTAACATTAAGGAGAATGGATTTTTACCCAATACCTTATTGCGGTCCATGTTTTCAGCTTCTAAAACAATCGCATCTACTTCGGTAGCACCTCGCTTTATAGCCTCACGAATAGGAACCACACACCCCAGACCTCCATCGGCATATTCATAACCATTGACCTTGGCTATGGACATAAATGGAATATAATTACAGGAAATCCAAATCCAATTGCAAAACTCTTCATAAGTACAATCCTTAATGGACTTGTACTCCACTCTATTTTTCGACAGGTTAGAAACCGTTACCACCAAATCATGTTTGGTTGTTTTTACAATCTCATATTCTTCCCTAGTAAAATTCTTTCTAACATTACGTCGTAAAGCCTTACTCTCTCCAAAAGTTCGTTTTAATCGAATAAACTGCCACAACGAATTCACAAAATCAATGGACACATATTCACGATCTCCTTTTTTACGTTGCACAAAAGGACTTACACTAAAAATATCATGCTGCTGCACGTTAGTGAAAATATCATAAAGCTTTGGAATATTATCAACCGCCAAATGCGGTACCAACAAACTACCTGTAGAGGTACCTAAAAACATATCGTACTTTTTACCCTCTACCTCCATTAAATATTGAGCAACACCACCTGCATAAGCCCCTTTACTTCCTCCACCTGAAATCACTAATGCTCGCATATTAATTGTTTTTCAATTTTTCTAGTATATCAGCATAACGCTCATCGTTAGACAAAGCGTCCACTAAATCCCTGGCAAAGGACCTAAACTGCCAATTGAAATGTTTTGTAGCATCTACCAAATTCACCAAAGCTGCTTCAGGAAATAGATTTAAAGCTTGTAAATATGAGAAAGCGCCCATACGTACCTCAAACCCATAATCTGTCGCTGTATAACCAATCAATTCATCAAAATAGGCTTGTTTATTGTTTTGCTCATAGTCCAGAGTCGACAAGGCCAAAACCAACCACAATAAACGCACATTTTTATCACGAAATCCAATAACACTTTTGGTTTTATCGAGGTACTTTACACGTTCATCTGGATAGTTTGACCACAAATTGTACAAAGCAGCCTCAATAGTGATATAAGAATCATCTTTTAAAAGTGATTCATATTCTATTTTTAAGGAATCTGGTATCTCACTCACATGCATTGCTATGGCCTGCCTCACTTTTATACCTTCATTAAAAACATCTAACGTAATACGCTCTGGTACTTGCGAAATTATTTTTTCCTTTGCTTGCACAGACAGTGGTGCTTCTAAATAATAATCACATTTAGCATTGTTTGCCTCACAATCAGCCATTAGATATTCCTGAATAAATTTAGATTGCTCCAAACTAGCCATAACCTCATTATAAGAAAAGATAGGGCTTTCAAGCCATTGTTCAAAGAATTCATCAATCTCAATATCTGTTACATTCTTAACTTCTCGAATAAAATCTTCCGACGTCACGTTTTGAAATTGATGAGCCATCAAATACTTTCTTACGGCCTGATTAAAGGCTGAATTACCTATTTTTTCTCGAAGCATATGCAATAGCCAAGCCCCTTTTTTATAAAACGTAATACTACTCGATTTTGGATTCAATAAAGCTGTTCCTGCTCCACGATTGTCCTGATCTAAAAGCTCTTGAGCATATTCGTATAATCGCCAATAATAATACTTATCTCCAAATATATCGCGCTCCGCAAGTAAAGCATAATAGGTTGCAAAACCCTCTTGCAACCAATGATGTGTTCCAGACGTTTCGGTAACCAAATCACCGAACCATTGGTGCGCTAATTCATGTGCATTAACATTAACATAATTCTTATCGTTAAACCCAATAGAATCTACCACAAATCCATCCGAAAAGATAGTAGCCGTCGTATTTTCCATACCAGCATACAAAAAATCATGAACTGGAACCTGCTTATAATTCTGCCAAGGATAAGGTACGCCAATTTCTTGCTCTAAAAAGTCGAACATGTGCTTCGTGTAACGGTATGTTGGCTCTGCTTTTAAAGAATCTTCAGGGTAATAATACATCTCCAAAGGAATTCCACTCGCAGACGTTTCGACTTTTTTATCATACTTTCCTATTGCCAGTGCAACAAGATAACTAGACATAGGCTTTCCCATCATAAACACATGGTCGGTTTTGCCATCTTCAGTTTGCGTTTCAAAAACTTTTTTTCCATTGGAAATAACTTCGTATTGATCATTAAACTGAATAGTTAAAGCAAAGCTCACCTTCTCGTTCATGTCATCAAAACTGGGCAACCAATTACTTGTATACTTCCCTTGACCTTGCGTCCAAATTTGATTAGGTGCCTTATTGCTCCAGCCCAAAAAATACAAGGCTTTATTAGGAATCGCTATGTAATTTATAATAGCCTCGTACTGCTTACCAGCTTTAAAACCATGTTTAAGCCAAATCTTACTGCTGTCGTTTCTATAAGCTATTTTATGAGTTTCAGAGTTTTCAAAATCCAACAATTCCAATGGATCTGTGATCTTCATTTTTTGCGCATCAACAAATACAGAATCCGCATCTTTTAACATAATAAATTTATGACGTACTATACCGGAAACCGATTTCTCTATGGTGTCAAACTTCACAAAAGCCTTACAAAAGGTAAAATCCACATAATCGGTTTGTTGTGCCAAAGTAATTTTGACACAAATGAAGAACAGTAGGCTTAAAAACAATCTCATAGGCAATCTGAACACAAAGATTAGTCCAAAATACAAAAAAATGCATTTCTCGAATTGATTGAAAACACTTAATTTCGCTAATATGAGTACCAACCTTCAAACACCTATTGATTACCTGAAAGGCGTTGGCCCCAATCGTGCTGAACTATTACGAAAAGAGCTCGGTATTCATACCTATCAAGATTTAATAAATTTGTTTCCCAATCGGTATTTAGACCGTACACGGTATTACAAAATCAATGAACTGCAACGCAATAGTGCTGATGTCCAAATTATTGGACAGATTATTAAGTTTGAAGAAGTTGCCCAAAAACACGGCAAACGACTTGTAGCCACATTTCAAGACAATACAAGTACAATGGAATTGGTTTGGTTTCGCGGCCATAAATGGATTCGGGAAAACCTAAAACTAAAAACGGATTATGTGATTTTTGGAAAAACCAATTGGTTCAATGGCAAGTTTTCCATGCCGCATCCCGACATGGAACTACTTAAGGATCATGAAAAAAACATACAATCGGCCATGCAACCCATTTATCCTTCAACGGAAAAATTAACAAACAAGGGTGTCAGCAATCGGGTGATCATAAAAATAATGCAGCAATTATTTACCGAAACCAAAGGCAGGTTTGTAGAAACATTGTCACCCGAACTACTCAATAATCAAAAACTAATCTCCAAAAGCCAAGCACTTTTTAACGTGCATTTTCCACAAAACCAAGAGTTGTTAGCTCGAGCTCAATATCGACTTAAGTTTGAAGAATTATTTTATATTCAACTGCAATTAATTTTAAAAAATCTCATCCATAAATCTAAAATCAAAGGATTTCCGTTTGAGCAAGTAGGCGATTATTTTAATGCCTTTTTTAAAGACCATTTGCCCTTTGAATTAACCAACGCCCAGAAACGTGTATTGAAAGAAATTCGAGCTGATTTAGGCAGCAACGCACAAATGAATCGTCTTTTACAAGGCGATGTAGGATCTGGAAAGACCATAGTAGCCTTCATGTCAATACTCATGGCGCTTGACAACGGTTTTCAAGCCTGTTTAATGGCTCCGACTGAAATTTTGTCAGTTCAGCATTACAACGGGCTATTTGAATGGTGTAAAAAATTGAATATCAGTATAAAATTGCTTACTGGTTCAAGTAACACTTTAAACAGAAAAAATATTCACGAAAATCTCGAAAATGGCGACTTACAGATACTTATTGGCACTCATGCGCTTTTAGAAGATAAGGTGAAATTTAAAAATTTAGGACTAGCCATAATAGATGAGCAACACCGATTTGGAGTTGCGCAAAGAAGTAAATTGTGGCACAAAAATACGTCTCCTCCACATATTTTGGTGATGACGGCTACGCCTATTCCACGAACACTAGCCATGTCCGTTTATGGTGATTTAGACATCTCAATTATTGACGAATTACCACCAGGCAGGCAAGCCATAAAAACAGTTCACAGATATGATAACAACCGTCTAAAAGTATTTCGTTTTATACGCGATGAAATTGCAAAAGGCAGGCAAGTATATATTGTATATCCATTAATTCAAGAAAGTGAAAAAATGGATTATAAAGATTTAATGGATGGTTATGCTAGCATTGAACGTGATTTTCCGAAGCCAGAATATCAAATTTCTATTGTTCATGGCAAAATGAAAGCTACCGACAAAGATTATGAAATGCAGCGCTTTGCCAAGGGCGAAACGCAAATTATGGTCGCTACTACCGTTATTGAGGTTGGTGTTAATGTGCCCAATGCATCGGTTATGGTTATTGAAAGTGCCGAACGCTTTGGCCTTTCACAATTACACCAATTACGTGGTCGCGTGGGTCGTGGTGCTGAACAAAGTTACTGTATACTCATGACGAGTCATAAATTAAGTAACGACAGTAAAGTCCGTTTAGATACTATGGTTCGCACCAACGATGGATTTGAAATTGCCGAAGTGGATTTAAAACTACGTGGTCCAGGCGATATTATGGGCACCCAACAAAGCGGTGTATTAAATTTAAAAATAGCAGACTTAATAAAGGACAACGACATTCTAAAAACAGCCCGATATTGGGCTAAACAGGTTCTTAACAACGACCCTAGCCTCACTTCTCCTAATAATGCTGCTATTTTAAATACCTACAAACAAATGAGCAAGTATCGTAATATTTGGAATTATATCAGTTAAAAAAGAAAAAGACTGCTTAAAACTACTAGATACAAATACGTTTAATTGCTATTGATTAATAACACTAAAAATTCACAGATTTCGCAATAAACGCTTAAAACTACCCTATCATATATTTAAACAGTCTTTTGAACAAAACAGTTTGTCCCTAAAAACAAAACTATTACAGTGCGCCTAATTCCTTTAAATGTTTTTCAGAATTAGCTTTAACATTGGCTGGTGGATTCATGGATAGCGATTTCTTAAAATACTTAATGGCATTTTTAGTATCACCCATGTTTTTATAACATTCACCCAAGCTATCATAACCATTTGGATCTTCTGGGTGATTGGCAATATTTTGTTTAAAGTATTTTTCAGCCCTATCATAATCTTTTGCTGCAATCATTTGGTAACCCAAGGCATTTAACTGCTGCTTGTTTGCCATACCTGCTGCCTCATCCATAAGCGAAGCATATTCGTCTGTACGACCCATTTTGTTTAAAATCTGGGCTTTTATGGCTACATTATTAAAGTTTTTCTGACTGTAAAAATTACCAGCAATAGCACCATCAATCCATGTTAAGGCTTCGTTTAAATCACCACCATTATTAAGGGCATAGGCAGCAGCCTGTTCCCAATTCTGACGATTAAACCCAAACTGCCCTGTAGATTTTGCTTTAAAATCGTCTAAAACAATTTGTGTGGTATTAACCGAAATATTTACCGGAAAAGCCTTTTCACCCCAAACCAACGACAATACAGCACTTGTTGGCGTAATATTACTAAACTCAAAAGTCAATAATTCATGGTGAGGTGCCTCTGTTGTTGTAATATCGGCACGCAAGGCATCATGGTTTTTATCATAGAAAAAACTACCCCAAGCTTGGGTATCGTGCGATAGTATTAAGGTAGCCTGATTATTAGGTTTAACTTCAAAAAACAAGCCATAGGTACCGGCTTTAATGGTTTTACCTTCTACCGAAGCATCGTTAGCAAAGGTAATAGTAGTATTCTCATTGGCACCAGCACGCCAAGGCGCAGCAGTTGCCGTACCAAAGCCCAAATTGTTCATGCCGTAAGGCACCAGATTACCCCAAAGATCACGACCATTAACACTTGGTCTGGAATAGGTAACGCTAATATCGGTAACACCAATGCGTTGCATAACTGTAGCTTTGGCACTAGCCTGCGGTGTTTGCAGCTGTGCCGTTGTGTTTAAGCTAAATAATAAGAAAAAGCACAGCAAGGCTGTAAAAAGGTTGTTCTGTTTCATAATAATTAAGTTTAAATTAGTGTCATGAAGTTAGATACAAACCCAATTGTAAGTTGTTAGCGTTGTGTTAATTAACATAAAACTTCTGTTAATTAACGCTTTGTTAAGAGTTGGCAACTGTTTATAATTACGTATAAGTACGTATTGAAATTTGCCTAAACCAACAGACAACTTTACTTCCAAAATAGATAGACTAACTAATTGAGCTGTTAAAAGCAATAAAATGAAAGTTAAATTTATAGTAAATAATCAACTATGACCAAAAAATATATCATTATACTCGGCTTTCTATTCGTAAACTCATATTCATTTTCTCAACAAAAAGATACAATTTATGGCAAAATAAAATCGATTAGAGAAAAACTTTCATTTTTGAAAGAAAATCATCAAAATAGAAAATTATTCAGTACAGAAGGCGATTACGGACATAACGGATTTATGAATGCGGAATACACTTTCAGCAGATTTCATAGTTGGTGGTACAATACTTATTGGGTTCACTACATTAATTATTATAAAGAGTTTGACCAAGACAATAGAGTGATAAAAGAAATATGGTTTAATAAAAAACAAGATACAATTCGCTATAATGAATATTCTTACAATAAATTAGGTAAAATTAAAACTCATAAATGCAAGTCTTACCAAGAATCTAATTCAAGTTATACTTACGATGAAAATAATAATCTCATACTCATAAAAACAATAAATGTTGACAGTAGTTATTCTACACAAAAATATAAATACAATAACGATAACTTGGTTTCGGAATATGAATACTACAATTCCGATTATCCAAAAGAGATTAGAAGAACAGAAAAATACTATGATTCAATTGGTAACCTAATTGAAATTAGAAACTTTGACGAATACGGAACTGATTACGGATCTCTTTACGAGTATGATGCAAAAGGTAGAAAAACCAAAATCATTAATCATTCACCTTTTATTTGGATAAAGACAAAAAAAGGTAGTAGACAGAAACGTACTGAAAATGGAAGCGATATGATAAGTCGTAAATTTGTGTATGACGAAAAAGATAGAATCATAGAAAAATATTCATACAATCCTGACTTTAATGACAACAACATACCTGCGCTATACAAAAAAGAAATTTCCATATACGAAAATAATTTATTGACGGAATTTTATTATTATGATGGTAAAGACTCTATTACAAGTTTTAAAAAATATGAATACGATGAAAATCAAAGAAAAGTAAAAGAAACATTTACATTTCCTAAATATCCAGATAACAACCAAAATTTAGTGTTCTCGTATGATTCTCACGAGTTTCCAATCGAACTTATCTACACCGATGAGCGCGGAAAACATAAGGTAGAATTTGAATACATATTTGACGATAAAAACAATTGGATAAAACAAATAAAATCAGTTAATGGCGAAAAACTATTTGTTTGGACAAGAGAAATTGAATATTATTAATAAAAACGCATTACAACAACATTTATAGCTCATTGCTCGGAAATTCCTAATCGAGTTTCTTCGCTTCTGAACAATTGGTTCGCTCCTATTTATTATCTTAATGGAAATCGCAACGAAATCATACACTAGACCGATAAGCGTAACTAACAATTACTCCTCCAATAGCTGTTTTACAAAACTTTCAAATTCGTTTTTAAATTCGGTGTATTTCTCACCTGTGGCTGGACCATTAAAACCCGTATGTATTTTGCGTACCTGCCCTGTTTTATCAATAAAAATAGTGGTTGGGTAGCTTAACACCCTATTCAGCATAGGCAATTTTTCTTGTGCAGCGGTTTTACTGGACGTTCCAGTTTGCGCCAAGAGCACAGGATAGGTAATATCAACACGGTCGGTTAAACGTTGTATGTTTTCAAAACCTTGCGCTTCGGTTTTTACATACTCAAAAGCCAAGGCTATTATTTCTAAATCGGTATTTTGATGTTGCTTATAAAACTCGGCAAAGTATTTACTTTCATCTAAACAGTTTGGGCACCAGGTTCCCATAATCTGTACCAAAACCACTTTATCCTTAAAACGCTGATCCTTTAAACTCACCAGATTACCATTGCTATCGGGAAAGCTAAAACTTACCTTATCATACCCTTCCTTTAAATAGGTTAAACTATCTGAATCTGGTAACTCAAAACTTTCATTACGTTTGGCCACAAAAGGTTCCTGCCAATGATTTCCAGAATAGAACTGGCCTTGCATGGTGCTATCGGTTACTGTTGCTGTAAACAAAAAGGCATGGGCACCATCAAACGTAGAGAGTTTTAGTTGGTTGCCATCTACAACGCCTTCCAAAAACCGATAGTCGCCCGTTGTGGTTCTAAACGTTCCCGATATGGTGTTTCCATCTTGCTTAAATATACCTTTGCCAATGTAGCTGTCAGCGTCGTCATTAGGACTAAAGACCGTTTCCCAATTTCCCGAAACATCAAATTCAGCTTGGGTATTCACCTTAAAACGTGCTGTACCTTTTTCAGCATAAAATGGCACCATACGATTTAAATTTTCTTTTATATAACTGCCAGACAACGCACCATCATCTTGTAATTTGGCTGCAATAAACCCTTCAAAAACCGGTGTTTTTATAAAAACGGAATCGTTTTTGTAACTCACCTCATCCACTTCAATGCGTTCTTCGGCATTGAAAATAACTAATTCTGTTGGCGACTTTACCTCAAACACAAAAGGCATATCTACAGAATCATTCACTTTTAAAACCGCCCGGTAAGTGGTGGTTTCAAGTTGCTTTGAGGCTTCTTCTTGACATGAAAACAAGAGCATTAAAACGAATAGGTACAGGAAATTTCTCATAGAATGTAAATATGCATAGTTAATCGGTGTTTCACAAAAATACTTACAACAAATTTAAGTTTACAATTTAAGGCGCTTTGTTTGAATGCTACAAGCAATATTTTATCTTTGCATTCTTAAAATAGCGCATAGCACATGAAGGTTTCTTATAATTGGTTAAAACAATTTATCAAGTTAGACGCAAATCCTGAAACGATTAGCGAGCTACTAACCGATTTAGGTTTAGAAGTAGAAGGTCTTACCGAATACCAATCGGTTAAAGGTGGTTTAGAAGGTATTGTAGTTGGCGAGGTATTGACTTGCGAACAGCACCCAAATGCAGATAGACTAAAAATTACTACCGTAAATATTGGTGATAACGAACCTTTGCAAATTGTTTGTGGCGCACCAAATGTAGCAGCCGGACAAAAAGTACCAGTGGCAACTATTGGAACTACCTTATACACACCTGAAGGTGAGGCCTGGAAAATTAAAAAAGGTAAAATACGCGGCGAAGCCAGTCATGGGATGATTTGTGCTGAAGACGAACTTGGCCTGGGACAATCGCATGATGGTATTTTAGTGTTGGACGAGGCTACAAATGTTGGTGCAAAACTGTCTGATATTTTTAATATTGAAAACGACCATGTTTTTGAAATTGGCCTAACACCTAATCGTGCTGATGCCATGAGCCATTATGGTGTGGCACGCGATTTAAAAGCAGGCCTTTTACAGCAAGAAAAAAACAGGGAGTTAATTACTCCTTCGGTTTCTGCATTTCATGTAGATAACCGTTCCTTAAAAATTGATGTGGATGTTCTGAACAAACAATTGGCTCCGCGTTATTGTGGTGTAACGATTTCGGGTATTAAAGTGGCTGAATCGCCAGCTTGGATTCAAAACCGATTGAAAGCCATAGGCTTAACACCAATTAATAATGTGGTAGATATTACCAATTATGTATTACACGAATTGGGCCAGCCGCTACATGCTTTTGATGCTGCAAAAATAACAGGCAACAAGGTTGTGGTAAAAACCTTAAAATCGGGTACAAAGTTTACAACGCTTGATGGTGTTGAACGCGAATTACATGAAGACGATTTAATGATCTGTAATGCCGAAACACCTATGTGCATTGCTGGTGTTTTTGGCGGTATGGAATCTGGTGTAACCGAGCAAACTACAAGCATCTTTTTAGAAAGTGCCTATTTTAATCCGGTGAGCATTCGTAAAACAGCTAAACGTCATGGCTTGAATACTGATGCCTCTTTCCGATTTGAACGCGGTATAGATCCAAATATTACGGAATATGCCTTAAAACGTGCTGTACTTTTGATTGAAGAAATTGCTGGAGGGGAAATCACAAGTGACATCGTGGATTTATACCCAAATAAAATTGAAGACTTTCAAGTACGTATGAGTTTTGAAAATGCAAAAAAACTTATAGGTGAAGAAATCCCACGTGAAAAGATAAAGGAGATATTAATGTCCTTGGATATTAAAATTAACAACGTAACTGAAGCTGGACTGGGTTTAACCGTTCCTGCGTATCGAAACGATGTACAACGTGAAGCTGATATTATTGAAGAAATTCTGCGTGTTTACGGTTACAACAATATAAAAACAACCGAAAAACTTAACGCCTCAATTTCGAATACGTCGAAATTTGAAGACTATAAATTACAAAACATTATAGGTAACCAGTTGGCATCGCAAGGGTTTTACGAAACCATGACAAACTCGTTAACTACACCAGAATATGCGAATTTAAGTGAAGACATAAACGCTGAACATAATGTAGAAATGCTCAACCCATTGAGTAATGATTTAAGTGTCATGCGTCAATCTATGTTGTTCTCAGGATTAGAAAATGTACGCCACAACGTTAACCGTAAGCGTGAAGATTTAAAACTATTTGAATTTGGCAAAACCTACCATGATTATAATGGTAAGCGCGAAGAATTTAAGCATTTATCTTTAATTGTAACTGGAAACAAACAAACCGAACGCTGGAACTCCGAGAGTAAGCCAAGTGATTTTTATTACTTAAAAGGTACAATTGAAGCCATATTACAACGATTAGGTATCAACAAGTTGAAAGCTGACCCTTTTAAAACTGATGTGTTTAGTGAGGGTATGCTGTTATCAACCAAAAAAACAGCTTTAGTTGAGTTTGGTTTGGTGAAAAAATCGGTTTTAAAGCATTTTGGTATTTCGCAACCTGTTCTGTATGCGAACTTTAAATGGGATGCCGTAATTGAAGCTACCAAAGCAAACCATGTAACATTTAAAGCTATTCCTAAATATCCTGAAGTACGCCGTGATTTTGCCTTGTTGTTGGACCAGTCCGTAAGTTTCGCAGAAATTGATGCTATTGCCATGCAAACCGAAAAGCAACTTTTAAAAGATGTGAATTTGTTTGATGTTTATGAAGGCAAAAATCTACCAGCCGGCAAGAAAAGTTACGCCATTAGCTTTACGTTACAAGACGAGAACAAAACCTTAACCGACAAGCAAATTGACAAAATAATGAACAAGCTGCAAGCTAATTTTGAAAAGCAGCTTGGTGCAGAATTACGATAAGTTTATGCGGCATATTCTTTGCCTAGTATATAGTTTGTATAGTTTAGTGTGTTTTGGGCAACATGCCAATACCACAGAACATACTCAAAATTCACTCACAGTTTGGGAGTTACTTAAATATGATGCAAAAAACACAGCTCAAGGTGTAGCCTATGCCTACACGAGTCCTTTACGATGGGACAATGATGACTTTAGGAAACTAACAACCTTAACCGTTGGAGTCTTTGCACTTTCTTTGGCTGATGAAACCGCCAACGAATTTTTTACCGGACAAAAAGAAAACTATCCTCAATTTGCTTTAGACTTTGGTTTTAGGTTTGGTAAGCCCCAAACATTTTTTGCATTGAATGCTGGCTTGTATGGTTATGGTTTACTAACTAAAAATGAAGCGGTAAGAAAAACCAGTGTTTTAATAATTTCATCAGCAATAACAGCAGGAACCCTCCAATCCTTTAGCAAAACGGCCTTTGGTAGAGCAAGACCAAGTTCTGGTAAAGGTTATGATGACTTTAACCCGTTTTCTAGTGAAGCCATGTACCATTCATTCCCATCAGGACATACGGTTCTATCGGTTACCATGGCACATGCTATTGCCAAGCAATTTGATAATACTTGGGTTAAAATTGGCATTTATTCAGTTGGTGCTATTACTCCAATAACACGATTAGTAGAAGGTGCGCATTGGCTAACCGATGTAGCTGTAGGTACAATTTTAAGCGTTGTAGTAGTAGACAGTATTGATAAATTTTTATTTACCAAGAAAAAATACACGTATAAAAACCCTCCAAAAATAAGTTGGAACTTCACGTTTTCAACCAATCAAATTGGATTTATAGGAACTTTTTAGGCATAAAAAAAGCCTCAAAATATTTTGAGGCTTTAGTTTTTCAATAAGTTTAAAATATATATTATAATACTTTAACGTTTACTGCGTTCATTCCTTTTCTACCTTCTGTAAGATCGAATTCAACTACATCACCTTCACGAATCTCATCGATTAATCCAGAAATGTGAACAAAATGTTCTTTGTTTGTGTCATCTTCTACGATAAATCCAAAACCTTTAGAATCGTTGAAGAATTTTACTGTTCCTTTACTCATTGTAATAATTTAAAAATTTTTAATAATGTACAAATATAACCTAATAATATTAGTAACATGTTTTTTTAGTGTTATTTTTCAATTAACCCATTTTCAATACGTTACAAATCCAGTTTTTATTTACCCAATTCGTGATTAAATACATGTGTTTTAATTCAGAAATTTCGTATCTTTAAGTAACAGCAAAATACTTATTATGGATTCAGAATATAAAAAAGTTTTTACAGGTAGTTTTATAGTTGCCCAATTAATAGTCGACAAACTTAAAGCCGTTGACATAACTGCAATAATAAAGGATGAAACAGAATCTGGTAGATTGGCTGGATTCGGTTCTTCAGTTCCAGGTTATCAAGATGTATATGTACATCAAGACGAGCTTGAAAATGCCATGCCTATTGTTAACGATGTAACGTCTGAATTGGAAAACTAATATAATTATGCTGTAACAGCATACATTTTATCGCGTAGGTCTTTTATTTTAGAATCCTGCATGTACTCATCAAAAGTAGTATACCTGTCTATGATACCATTAGGCGTTAATTCAATAACACGGTTTGCAACAGTTTGTGCAAACTCATGATCATGAGTTGTAAATAACACTGTGCCTTTAAAATTCTTTAAGGAGTTGTTAAACGCCGTAATACTTTCTAAATCTAGATGGTTAGTTGGCTCGTCCAGCATCAATACATTAGCGCGCAACATCATCATACGACTTAGCATACAACGCACCTTTTCCCCTCCTGATAAAACATTGGATTTTTTAAGTGCCTCTTCTCCACTAAAAATCATTTTACCCAAAAATCCACGAATATGAACTTCCTCACGTTCTTCTTCGGTTTTGGCCCACTGACGTAACCAATCGACCAAAGTTAAATTGTTGTCAAAGAATTTACTGTTGTCCAAAGGCAAGTACGACTGTGTTGTGGTAATTCCCCAAGCAAATTTACCAGCGTCGGCTTTTTGATTATCATTTAAAATTTCATAAAAAGCTGTGGTTGCACGAGAATCTTTAGAGTAAACAACCACTTTATCACCTTTGGCTAAATTTAAATCTATGTTTCTGAATAACACCTCTCCATCTAAAGAAGCTGCTAAACCTTCAACATTTAAAATTTGATCGCCTGCCTCACGCTCGCGCTCAAAAATAATGGCAGGGTAACGACGACTAGTTGGCCTAATTTCATCAATATTTAACTTGTCAATCATTTTCTTTCTACTGGTGGCCTGCTTACTCTTTGCCACGTTTGCAGAAAAACGACGGATAAATTCCTCTAACTCCTTCTTCTTTTCTTCAGCTTTTTTGTTCTGTTGAGCACGCTGTTTGGCAGCTAATTGAGAGGATTCATACCAAAACGTATAGTTACCTGAAAAGTGATTAATTTTTCCAAAATCGATATCAGATACATGTGTACACACAGCATCTAAAAAGTGACGGTCATGAGATACCACAATCACGCAGTTATCATAATTAGCCAAGAAGTTTTCTAACCATGATATGGTTTCATAATCCAAATCGTTGGTAGGCTCATCCATAATTAAAACATCAGGATTTCCAAAAAGCGCCTGTGCCAAAAGCACACGAACTTTTTGCTTACCATCCAAATCGGCCATCATGGTATAATGTAAATCTTCTTTTATACCCAAATTAGATAATAATGCTGCGGCATCACTATCGGCATTCCAACCGTTCATTTCTTCAAACTCTACCTGAAGCTCTCCAATTTTCTCGGCATTTTCATCCGTATAATCAGCATATAGGGCATCTATTTCCGTTTTAATTTTATGCAAAGGCTTGTTACCCATTATTACAGTTTCTAAAACCGTATTCTCATCGTACAAATTGTGGTTTTGTTCCAATACAGACATACGTTTTCCTGGCTCTAAATGCACACTACCAGACGTAGGTTCTTGTTTACCAGAAAGGATTTTTAAAAAAGTAGATTTTCCGGCTCCATTAGCACCAATAATACCATAGCAATTGCCTTGGTTAAAGGTTGTACTCACCTCATCAAACAACACACGTTTTCCAAACTGAACCGATAAATTAGAAACTGATAACATAGCTTGCTTTTTAAATTTGGCGCAAAAGTAAAAAAAAGCAACCATAAGTTGAAGAAAATCCAAGTATAATAATATTTAACAGTCAATTAACAACAGGTAACACCCACAACTTTTACTTTTGTAGTAACTAACTTTCAAGATTGGGATTAATAAATATGAGATTACTACGATTTCTGTTTCTTATTGCGTTTACTAGCGTGACATTGGTGTCTTGCAAAAAAGACAATAAAATTGATGAAGGCGATATCGCCTATTTTGGGGGTGAAGTAGTAAACCCTATTAAAGATTTTGTAATTATCACAAAATCTGACAAAGCTCTAGATACCATCACTTTAGACGAGAATAATAGATTTATATACAAAGTAAAACCTGTAGAATCTGGACTTTACACCTTTCGTCTTTGGGCTGCACAAGGTTTGGAGTATCAAATGGTTTTACTGGAGCCTCAAGACAGTATTATGTTTCGTTTAAATACTATGGAATTTGACGAGACTCTTGTATTTAGTGGAAAAGGTGCTAAAAAAAACAACTACTTAATTAACCTGTTCCTAGAAGGCGAAATTGAAGACAAGGAAGTTTTAGGGCTTTGTCAATTGCCTGTTACCGATTTTACAAAGCGTATCGATTCTATTAGAAACAGCAAATTGGACAAGCTCAATTATTTTATAGAGAATTACGATGCTACTCCTGCTTTTAACGAAATAGCAGAAGCCAACATTAATTATGATTACTATTTAAGTAAAGAGGTTTACCCGTTTGTTAACTATGTTAATAGCGAGCGTAAAACATTAGAGTCTTTACCTGAAGATTTTTATAGCTACAGAAAAGATGTAAACTATGACCATAAAATGGTAAGGGACTATTTTCCTTACTCCTCGTTTCTAAAGTACCATTTCGAAAATATGGCACTTGCCAAATATTTTGAAAAAACGGATGATAGTGTTTTCAATATTAAATCATTAGACTACAATTTAATTCGCTTAAATTTAATTGACAGTTTAGTAACCGATAAAGAGCTTAAAAATTCATTATTGATGGAAGCTGCTGTTGAGTTTATTACCAAAAGTAAAGACGTTGATAAATTTGACCCATTATTAGAGTCATTTAAATCTAAATGTACAGATGGTCATCAACAAGATTATGTAACCAATTTAATTAACTCTTTAAAAAGCTTGAAGCCTGGTAACCCAATCCCGCAAGTTGAGGTTACAGATTTTAACAACGTCCAAAAAACAATACGGTCGTTAATAAAGCGACCTACAGTAATTTACTTTTGGTCTACAGCTTACAGAACCCATATTGATAGCCACAAAAAAGCTTTCGAGTTAAAGCAAAAGTATCCTGAAGTAGATTTTATTGCCATTAACGTAAATGTAGAAAACGATAAGCTTTGGCGCAAAATTATTAAGGAGCACAAATACAATTCAAAACAAGAATACGTTTTTAAAAACCCAAAAGAAGCTAGACATCAATTGGCTATTTATCCGATAAATAAAGTTATAATTTTAGATGACAAGGCTGAAATAGTCAATGCCCACACTAATATGTTTTATATTGGATTTGAAGATGAGTTGTTAGGTTTGTTAAACAGATAATTACTTAATTGTTAAAACTAAAAAAGCCTTAACAATTACGTTAAGGCTTTTTTTATATCAGGTAAAAATGTTTAGTTTCCTTTTTTAAAATCTTCTAAAAATTTAGCTAAACCAATATCCGTTAAAGGATGTTTTAATAAACCTTCAATAGCACTTAAAGGCCCTGTCATAACATCGGCTCCTAATTTAGCACAGTCAATAACATGCATGGTATGGCGCACAGAAGCTGCTAATATTTCAGTATCAAAAGCATAATTGTCATAAATGTGGCGAATTTCTGCAATAAGGTTTAAACCATCCGTTGAAATATCATCTAAACGACCAATAAAAGGTGACACATAAGTTGCACCCGCTTTGGCAGCCAATAAGGCCTGACCTGGAGAAAACACTAAAGTCACATTCGTTTTAATACCCTTATCCGAAAAGTATTTACAAGCCTTTACACCATCTTTAATCATCGGTAATTTTACTACAATTTGGTCATGTAGTTCAGCTAAAGCTTCACCTTCACGAATCATACCTTCAAAATCGGTTGCGATAACCTCCGCACTAACATCACCATCTACAATATTGCAGATATCAACATAGTGTTTCATTATGTTGTCGTGCCCAGTAATACCTTCTTTAGCCATTAAAGATGGATTAGTGGTTACACCATCAAGCACACCCAAATCTTGAGCTTCACGAATCTGGTCCAAATTAGCCGTATCAATAAAAAATTTCATAAACTATTTATTATAAGTTGTGTTTGTTAATGGCGCAAAAGTACAACTAAATGCGAGTTTTCTTGTTGATTTGTTATGAAAATTAATTAACAATTAAAGCTAGTATAAATGGTGAAAATTTTTAAGTATCAGTAAAAATTGTAACTTTAAATAAAAAAGACAACCGCTATGAAAAAAATACTACCCTTTATAGGTATAGTATTGCTATGCTTAAACTGCCAAAACGACGACGATAATCAAGATAATAGTTCTATTCCTGAAGAAGAGACCTGCGAAATGCAATTTGATGATTTGGGACTAACAGAATCTAATGCCTTTATAACCTTTACATACAGCGGAATAAGCGAAAACGTTGCTTGGACCGCCAGATATTCTGAAAACACTGTAGAATTGAGTTACAATGATTATTGTGGTGACGAGTGTAATAGCAAAAATATTTTTATTTTTAAAAAATTAAACGATTGTATAAAATATGACTACTCATATTCAGTAAATAATGAGCATTCAACTGGGGGATATAGTTGGATTGAAGAATATTTTTCCGAACATGATTTTATTATTCAAGAATATTTGCCAGATGAACGATTAGTTGGTCGTTTAGTTACTGACAATTTTGGTATCAATGAAAATATTGATTTTTGGATAGATCTTACAACAGACGATTTTTTTATTGAAGAAGTTCCTAATTATATCTCTTTCCAGAATTGTATGAGTGACCTATTACCTTTTCATATTGATGTAAATAATGATGGCACTCATGACTTTAAATTCACATATAGCCAAGAAGTCGTAGACGAATTTATATTTGAAAACATAATACCATATAAACGAAGTAGAATCAATATTAAAGCTAACAATGGCGATCATACTATTTTAGGAATATATTTTGGTGGTGTTTTAAGTAGAGCAGGCCTTTCAAATTATGATCTTCCAGCTTCCACTGAAGATTTTCCAGACGAGGGTAATGAGTATTTATCTATGACTCACTATGACTTCCTTTATGAAAACAACTATCCCTATAAACAATTTAATTTTTGGACAAGTCAGGATGGCTATGCTTTTGAAACCTCAAACCTATCAGATATACATTATGCTATTAAAATGATAGTTAATGGTGAACCACATTATGGCTATATTAACTTTAGTATTTTAGGTAATGATTGCGAAATTATTATTCACGAAACGTATCTAAACCCAACACCAAATGAGCATATAGTTATTGAGTAAATCATATTCTATGAAAAAACTATTATTCATATTTTGTTTATCACTACTACTCTTCAATTGTCAAAATGATGATGACAATCAAGAAAACAGTATTGTTCCAGAAGAAACCTGTGAGATGCAGTTTGATGATTTAGGATTAACTGAAGCTCATGCAATTGTTATACCTGAACAACATGAAAATCCATCGGCTATTAACGATAACACGCCATGGAAAGCAAGATATTCTGAAAATATTGTAGAGTTGAGTTATGAGCGAGGTTATTCACCTGAAAGTCATGGCAATGTAATATTTGTCTTCAAAAAAATAAACAATTGTATAAAATTCGATTATAGATATGAAGTTGTAATGGGTGGTATTACTCCAAGCATAAACCGCGTTTATGAGTATTTCACAGAACATGACTTTATTATTCAAGAATATATTCCTGATGAAAAACTAGTTGGACGATTGATTGGGGAATATGATGGTGAAATTCATAATATTGATTTTTGGATTGATTTTACAACAGACGATTTTTTTATTGAAGAAGTTCCTGATTACATTTCTTTTCAAAATTGTTTAGGCAGTCAATTACCTATGAATATTGATATTAACAATGATGGTGTAGATGATTTTAAATTTACACGTGATGAGCAATTTTTAGAAGATCCTGCTTTCCCTGAAATAATACCGATATTAAGAAATATTATTGTTTTTGAAGCAGACAACAACAATACAATTCTAGCTGGCACTTATAATCTCGATCTGCCAGTTTTTACAGAAAATCTGGATCAATCAGGACGTGATGAAGATTATGTTATTTGGTACACAGATTTTATACATGAAAGCATTTATCCTTATAAACAATTTAATTTTTGGACAAGAGGTTATACTAACGAACCTTACAATTTATCTACCTTAACGAACATTCATTATGCTATTAAAATGATGGTGAATGGTGAACCACATTACGGCTATATCAACTTTAGCATTTTGGGTAATGATTGCGAGATTATCATTCATGAAACCTATTTAAACCCAACACCTAATGAGCATATTATAATTGAGTAATCTATAACTTATAATGGTTCATAAGCATTTTTTCATAAACCGTATCTGGAAGAATACGCTTTAAAACTATGGAGAATTTTTGCATAAACTCCCCTACCTTATAATGAACTTTAGGTTTTGGTGTGTTGATTGTTTTTAAAATAGCCTTTGCCATTTCCAACGGGTCTTTACCAGCATCCACATGTTCGTTCATCAATTCCAAAGATTTTCCGTAGGTCTCTTTATAAGGCGAACCATCCAATACAGGAGCATGATAACGGCCTGCAGCAATATTAGTAGCAAAATCACCAGGTGCCACATTGGTCATCTCAATATTAAAAGGTTTTAATTCCATTCTAAATGCCTCGGTCAACAACTCCAAAGCACCTTTACTCGCGCTATAAATACCACGATACGGTAAGCCCATATAACCAGCGATAGACGTTACATTAATAATCAAACCCGATTGCTGTTTACGCATGTGCGGCAACACGGCTTTAATAACATTAATAGGTCCAAAGAAATTGGTTTCAAAGTTGTTTTTTATTTCAGCTTCAGGAATTTCTTCTATAGGACCTGTAATTCCAGCCCCTGCATTGTTTACCAAAACATCAATACGACCTTCCTTTTCTACAACCGTTTTAACAGCTTGCGCAATAGTATCCACTTTGGCAACATCCAATCCAACAATAGGAAACAAGCTATTGGTATATTTTTCGGGAGACCTGCTGGTGCCATATACTGCAAACCCTTTTTGAGAGAGATACTCACCTACTGATTTTCCGATTCCGGAAGACCCACCTGTAATTAAAACAACTTTAGACATCTGTAAATGGTTTTTTTGCGTTTCAAAAGTACAATAAAAAAGGAAAGTTTAGGGCATAAAAAAAGGCAAGCTACCTACATCACACCGCTACGACCGCTTACCTTTGCTGCGTTCCCGCCCTGGAGGATTCAACAGGAGCTGGTTGTGTAGGACTTGCCGAGTGCAAAGATACAATCTTTTAAATTTATCACAATGATTTTTTAAACTGAATTTTAATAAATATCTTGCTCCAAATTCTACAAAAATCATGAAGCTTTATAAGTCTCTTACAATCATATTTTTATGTGTTTTAATGGTATCCTGTGGAGCCAGCATAACTGAAGTCAAACAAGATTTATCCATAACCACAAATGCCCAAAACGATGCTTTAACGCTAGGCGACAAATTGGAATTCAGTTTAAACAATCCTAAAAATCACCCTATAGAAAATGTATCATTTACGTTAGATGGTAATGCTGTCACCTCAAATGAGGTAATTAATAGTATGAAATTGGGTGCACATGATCTACAAGCCAGTTTTTCAGTAAATGGTGAACAAGCTAGTATTTCTAAAAGCATTACAATTTTAAATAACCAAACACCTAAAATATACACCTATACCATTATAAACGAATATCCTCATGACATGAGTTCGTATACACAAGGATTAGAATTTTATAATGGTGAATTATATGAAGGCACTGGTCAATATCGTGAATCAAAACTGCGCAAAGTAGATTATAAAACTGGTGAAGTTTTAAAAAACGTAGACTTACCTAATGAGTACTTTGGTGAAGGTATAACCATTATGAATGATAAAATTTACCAACTAACCTGGAAAAAAGGAACGGGTTTTGTTTACGATGTCAACTCTTTTGAAAAAACCGGAAGCTTTAAATACGGTAACAGTTTAGAAGGTTGGGGTATTTGTAACGATGGTTCTAAACTGTACAAAAGTGATGGCACTGAAAAAATTTGGACCCTTAACCCAGAAACTCTAGTTGAAGAAGAATACATACAAGCCTACCACAACAAAGGAAAAGTTGTAGAGCTTAACGAGCTTGAATGGGTAAACGGAAAAATCTATGCTAACCGCTGGAACAAAAACGGCGTGGCCATAATTAATCCAGAAAATGGTGCTGTTGAAGGCGTTATAGATTTTACACCTTTAAAAGACAGTGTAAAACAACACCCTAAACTAGACGTGCTAAACGGCATTGCCTATAACCCAGAAACAGAAACTTTGTTTGTAACCGGTAAGTATTGGGATAAACTCTTTGAGGTTGAAATCACCGAAAAGTAGCTTTCACTCAATCAAATAAGGTTTTCACGTATTACACTTTTTATAAGTATGGTTTCTTATAGTTATTTGAACTATGAGAAAAACACTAACACTATCCATTCCAGAACCATGTCATGAAAACTGGAACGACATGACACCGGTTGACAGAGGTCGCCATTGTGCTGTATGCACAAAAACGGTTTACGATTTTACGAATAAAACCGATGAACAAATTGTAAAAGCCTATTTAAACAATCAAAACTTATGTGGGCGATTCAAAGGCAAACAACTAAATAAGGAATTGGTTTACAGTCGAAAATCATCAAATAGTTATAGAACATTACTAGCTTCAGGATTACTATCGTTTTTATCATTCTCAACCTATCAGGCCTTTGGTCAAGAAAAACCAGGCACAGAACAAACTGACACTAAAAAACAACCCGTAGTAAAAGGCAAAACAGCAGTTTCCGTTTTAAATACTAAAATGATATCTGGAACTATTGCTGATGAAAACGGATTACCCTTACCGGGAGTAAACATAATTGTAAAAGGCACTAGTAGAGGCACCCAAACAGATTTTGATGGAAACTTCAAAGTAACAGCTCATAAAGGAGATACTTTAGGCTTGTCGTTTATTGGGTATAAAGAAAGATTAATCTTTATTACTACAGAAACCAATTACAAAACAGATATGATTGTTGATGAATTAGATTGCGATAATGTTATTGTTGCTGGTTTCCCATCATCAAACTGGAAAAAAGATTGTGAAAGAGACAAAAGAAAAGCCTTTAAAAAGGCTAAACGTCAAGAAAAACGTCAGAAAATAAAAAAGGGAGAACTAGAGCGCAGTAATCTTGGTAAATTCTTTTACAGTATAACACACCCTTTTAAATAATGAGATTCTCGATTTTTTTGCATTATTTTTGAACATGCAGATTTTTGAAAAAACCATAACCACTACCCAAAACGATTTAGATGCCTTAAACCATGTTAATAATGTACGTTATGTACAATGGGTTCAAGATATTGCAGAGCAACATTGGCTCTCTAGGGCTTCTCAAAATATATTAGATAAATACTTTTGGGTCATGCTTTCACACCATATCACATATAAAAGTCCGGCTTTTGTAAACGATCAAATCAGTTTAAAAACCTTCGTCATTAAATCCGAAGGTGTTACCTCAACACGTGTAGTCGAAATTCGTAACGCTAATACCAGAAAATTGTTGGCCGAATCAGAAACCAAATGGTGTTTTATGTCCAAGGAGACCCAAAAACCCGCACGAATAACTTCAGACATCACATCCTTGTTTTGTTAATTAATATGTAAAATGGCTGTTAAACTTTCTTAACAAGAAGCTATACCAACAGCTTAAAAAATTACATTTACAGAAACCATAACCAACTTTCTGTGTATTCATTTCGCTTTTTCTTGCTGCTACTTTTAGCTTTTAGCAACCTAAACGCCCAAACATTTGAGGGGAAAGTTTACGATTCCAAATCAGCTTTAGAGAACATTAAGGTTTTTAACAGCACCGAACAAGTACTTACCTACACGAATAAAGATGGTCATTTTTCAATTCAAGCTACAGTAAACGATACACTAATATTCAGTTCCCTTTTTTATCAAGAACAGACACTTCTGGTAACTGAAACACACTTAAACCAAATAAATGTTATCGAACTTAAAGAAGCTACTAATGCTTTAGATGAAGTATCCATTCAATCTATCAAGAAAAAAAATGAGCAAACCCTTACGGAGGAAGTTCAACGTAGGCAAAACAGCCAAATTGCCAACGATATGAAAAACAACCCACATTTATACAATCCTCCTCCAAGTGGTAATATAGATTTTGTGAAAATATTTGGTATGATTAGCAAGCTTTTTAAAAACAAGAAAAAAACTGTTCAAGAAATTGCCCTATATCAAGATTTCAATCACTTATTTCTTACCGATTCTTTTTTTACAGAAGACCTTCTAAAAAACGAACTCAACATTCCCGACAATCTTAAACAGTTGTTTTTTGAATATTGTAGTGCCCATCAAATTGACAAAAAATTGTTCTCAAAGGAAAATCAAGTCCAATTATTGGAAGAACTCATTCAATTAAGTCAGTCCTTTCTAATATTGGTTGAAAACCACAAAAACACCCAAGAAGATTAGATTTTTTAAATATAAATCTGCTTTCATACTAAATCATCAATTCAAAAGTTATATTTTTGAAACGCTACCAATTGGTCTTAAAATTTAAATAATGTCAATGAAACGATTAGTATACTTTATTTCTTGTTTAGCCTTTTTAGTATTATGGAGCTCCTGCCGAAAAGATTTTGAATTTGAACCCAGTACTGGAAATCTTGAATTCTCGCGAGATACCGTGTATCTAGATACCGTTTTTACAAACATCGGATCAAGCACATACAACCTGAAAATATACAACCGTAGTGATAACGATATTAACATTCCCACATTGGGATTAGAACGTGGCGAGGATTCCGAATACCGCTTAAATGTTGATGGTATGCCAGGTAGAACCTTTCAAGATGTAGAATTATTAGCCAATGACAGCTTATTTATTTTTATTGAGACCACTATAGACATTAACAATCTACCAAGCACAGACGGCGAGTTTTTATACACCGATAAAATTATTTTCGATTCAGGCTCAAATATGCAAGATGTCGATTTGGTAACCTTGGTTAAAGATGCTGTATTTATCTATCCAGATCGAGATAATGCAACAGGAATAATAGAAACACTAACGCTTAATGTGGGTGGCGAGCAAATTGAAACTGACATTCAAGGCCGTTATCTTATGCCAGATGAATTTACCTTTACCAATGAGCGCCCTTATGTCATTTATGGTTATGCCGCTGTTCCCAATGGCGAAACACTAACCATAGAAGCTGGTGCTCGCGTGCATTTCCATGCCGATTCGGGTATTCTCGTATCTGAAGATGCTTCCATTCATGTTAATGGGTTATTTAGTAATGATCCAGAAGCTTTAGAAAACGAAGTGATTTTTGAAGGTGACCGATTGGAACCTATTTTCAGTGATGTTCCCGGACAATGGGGCACGATTTGGTTATTTGAAGGTAGTGTAAACAATATATTCAATTATGCAACCATTAAAAATTCGGGTGTTGGTATTTTAAGCGACGGTAATCCTGATGCTGCCACTGATAAACTTACTATTACAAACTCTCAAATATACAATTCGAGTAACTTCGGGATTTTAGGAAGAAACACTTCTATTTTAGCTGAAAATGTTGTGATTAATAATTCTGGTCAGTCTTCGTTTGCAGGAACTCTAGGAGGTAAATACAATTTTACCCACTGCACCATAGCTAATTATTGGAGAAATAGTTTTAGGCAGTTCCCTGCCCTATTGTTAAACAATTTTACGGAAACATCTGATGCCACAATAATTGCAGATTTAACCGAAGCCAATTTTAATAATTGTATTATTTATGGTAATGATAATCCAGAATTTATTTTAGACGAAATTAACGACAACACCAATCCAGTCCTGTTTGAATTTAAGTTTTCAAATTGCTTGTTATATTTCTCTGATCCGAACAACAATTTTACCGGAGACAACTACGATTTCGATGATACGAGTTTATATGAGAACAATGTATTCAATCAAGATCCACATTTCATGGAACCTTATGAAAACCAATTGATTATTGGTGAAGATTCTGGCGCAATAGAAATTGGAAATCCATCATTTGTTAATGGTACAACTCAATTTGATATTTTAATGGAGCCAAGACCTACTAGTCCAAATCCTGATGCTGGTGCCTACCAACATATTGATTTTTAGATTAACGTCTCGTTAACAACTACTTACTGTTTTAATAGTTACTTTTATTACGTACCAAAAGGTGCTTAATATTAATCAAACTAACGAACAGTATGGAAAAATTTATTACACTCGCTTTACTTATAACTGGAATGGCAATAGGTCATTCACAAACCAATAAAGAATTGGTCGAAAAAGCCTGTTATAGCTACATTGAAGGCTTCTATGAAGGCGACTCTGCCAAACTCAAAGCCTGCTTACAGCCCGAACTCAACAAATTTGGCTTTTGGAAAAACAAGGATACTGGTGAATATAAGCAAGTTGACCACATGTCTTTTGATCAAGCATTGGCTTACGCCGAAAATGTAAAAGCTAAAAAGAATTTTGCTAAACCTGATGCGCCTAAACAAGTAGAAGTCCTAAATATTGGAAACAATATTGCTGCAGCTAAAGTAACAGCATGGTGGGGCATTGACTATATGCTTCTCTCCAAACGTGGTGATAAATGGATGATTGAACAGGTACTTTGGGAAGGTCCCTATGAGGAAAAATCATAAAAAAAGCCTGCTTTCGAGCAGGCTTTTTTTTATTCTTAAACTTATTTTAAGTAAATAACGGTAAGTCTTGCATCATAGCATTAACCTTTTCAGCTACCTGCTGTAATGTAGTTTCATCTTCATAGTTCATAATCACCTCATCAACTAAAGCTACGATAGCTTCCATATCATCTTCTTTTAATCCTCTGGTCGTAATTGCAGGTGTTCCCACGCGAATACCAGATGTTACAAAAGGACTTTTATCATCAAATGGCACCATGTTTTTGTTTACGGTAATTTCTGCTTTAACAAGAGCCTGCTCGGCATCTTTGCCAGTAATGTTTTTATTTCGTAAATCAATCAGCATCATGTGGTTGTCAGTTCCGCCTGAAATAATATGATAACCACGTTTTACAAAAGCGTCAGCCATGGCAGCTGCATTTTTCTTTACCTGTAACATATAATGCATAAAATCATCTGTTAGGGCTTCGCCAAATGCAATGGCTTTTGCTGCAATAATATGCTCTAACGGCCCACCTTGATTTCCAGGAAACACTCCTGAATCCAATAACGACGACATTTTGCGTAAACTGCCGTTTTTTAATGTTAATCCAAACGGATTATCAAAATCCTGGCCCATCATAATCATACCTCCTCTTGGACCACGTAACGTTTTATGGGTTGTTGTCGTTACTATATGACAATGTGGTAATGGATCGTTTAAAATACCTTTGGCAATCAAACCAGCAGGATGTGAAATATCGGCCAATAAAATCGCTCCCACTGAATCCGCAATTTCACGAAAACGTTTAAAATCCATATCACGTGAATAGGCAGAAGCTCCAGCAATAATCAATTTTGGCTTATGCTTTTCTGCCATTTCAGAAACATGGTCATAATCAATTAAACCAGTTTCCTTTTTTACACCATAAAAAACGGGGTTGTATAATTTACCAGAAAAATTAACGGGAGAGCCATGGGTTAAATGACCACCATGCGACAAATCAAAACCTAAAATGGTATCACCTGGTTTCAGGCAAGCGGCAAAAACTGCTGTGTTGGCCTGACTTCCCGAATGTGGCTGTACGTTTACATATTCAGCATTAAACAAGGTTTTAGCACGTTCAATAGCTAAATTCTCCACTTCATCAACCACTTCACAGCCGCCATAATAGCGCTTTCCTGGGTAACCTTCAGCGTATTTATTGGTTAAAACCGAACCTGCCGCTTCCATTACCTGGTCGCTTACAAAATTCTCCGATGCAATAAGTTCTATACCGTGAAGCTGACGTTCTTTTTCAGCTGCTATCAATTCAAAAATTTGTTCGTCGCGTTGCATAAATTTTGGTTATAGTTAAATTGAAGTCAAAAATAACAAATCCATGTGTTTAATTATTCAAAAAACATATATTTACCTCAAGAAGTTTTGCACAGCTGTAAATAACTTTCTACAACCTATATTTTAGGATTAAAATTAGTTTTAAAATAAAAAGTTATGTAGGTTTGACTAGATTTATCAACTATTAAATTTAAACAATACTATGCCACTTTCAGCCAACAATCCAGATAGAAGGTCTTGGTTACATGTCGATAAAAATTCTGATTTCCCGATTCAAAATATTCCGTTTGGTGTGTTTTTAACACGCGACGATATTATTACCATTGGAACACGAATTGGTGATACGGCAATTGATTTGGGTGCCTTGCACCAATTGGGTTATTTTGATGGTATTCCGTTAACCGACGATATATTTCTTCAGGATTCCCTAAACGACTTTATTGCCGATGGTCGAAAAACTTGGCGTTCTGTACGTAACCGCATTGCCCAAATTTTTGATGCTGAAAATAGTGAGTTAAAAAACAACAAAAAACACAAGGAAATTGTACTCTTCCGTTTGGACGAAATTGAAATGCAATTACCTGTACAAATAGGCGACTATACCGATTTCTATTCGAGCATTGAACACGCAACCAATGTAGGCACCATGTTTCGTGACCCAGAAAATTCCTTGATGCCAAACTGGCTGCATATTCCTGTGGGTTATCATGGTAGAAGTAGTTCCATTATTCCTTCGGGAATTCCGGTACACAGACCACAAGGACAAACCTTACCAGCTGATAGCGACACACCTGTTTTTGGCCCGAGTAAATTGGTAGATTTCGAATTAGAAATGGCCTTTATTACGACCGATGCGAACGATTTGGGTGAACCTATCCCGATTGAAGAAGCTGAAGAGTATATTTTTGGACTAGTACTATTTAACGACTGGTCTGCTCGTGATATACAAAAGTGGGAATACGTACCACTAGGTCCATTCTTAGCCAAAAACTTTGCGTCTTCCATATCGCCTTGGATTGTGACCTTGGATGCTTTGGAGCCTTTCCGAGTTGAAAGTCCAAAACCTAAAAAACCTCAATTACCTTACTTACAATATAAAGGCAAAAAGAGTTATGATATTAATTTGGAAGTAGCCATTAAGCCCAAAAAAGCTAAAGAAACTATTGTGACCAACTCCAACTTTAAATACATGTATTGGAACATGTGCCAACAATTGGCACACCATACGGTAAACGGTTGCCCAGTAAACTCTGGCGATATGATGGGTAGCGGTACCATTTCTGGACCAACACCAGACTCTTACGGCTCTATGTTGGAACTGACTTGGCGTGGTGAAAAACCTTTAAAAATGACCGATGGCACCGAGCGTAAGTTTATAAACGATTACGATACCGTGATTATGCGTGGACATTGCGAAAAAGATGGCACACGTATTGGTTTTGGTGAGGTTTCTACACAATTATTGCCAATTTACAATCCCAAAAAGAGCAAGTAATATTAGCTTAAACGCATAAAAAACTCCCAACCATTGTTGGGAGTTTTTTATGTATGGTAAGGCCGATAATCTTATTTCGTGTTTAACTCACCAAAAAAACCTTCTAATATAGCCCGTTGCTTAAGTGTTGTTACATCTTTTTTTGATAGAATTAATTGACCGTTTTCAATTTTAGCATCTAATCCTGCTAAAGTTAAGTACTCGTCAATTGGTATTTTATTTGTGCCTAATATATACATATTGAAAAATTCGGTTGGATTGGTGCCACTCAATTCTACATATAACTCTTGAAGTTCATTTAATGTATATGTATTGTTACTTCCACCATATTTTTCAAATAATTGCTTCATTAAATCGTCTATGCTTTTTTCATTGTTTGTGGCACTACGGATAGTAAGGTCTTGAGACATGCCAACCAACATTCCACCTGCATAAACCAAACCCCAATGGTCATGCTTTTTTTTACCATCTGCCATCGCATAGCGTCCAACTCCCTCGTCGTTATGATATCGTTTATAAAAAAAGCTACTTAAAAAATCTAAATAGGATTCGTCTGTTAAAAAATTCACGTGATGCAAAGCTTTCAACGTATAGTAATTTGTAAAACCTTCCTTAAACCATTCGGTATCATCAGATGCTGGACTAAAAGATTTACCACACCATAGATGAAAAAATTCATGAGCAAAAATGAACCTTGAAAAAGTTTTCGATAATTGATCACCATTTTTTTCAATTAGCACACTCACATTGTTACCAAGAGCTTCGCCATCTGTTTTCTCCGATGAGCTAATAACAACCACAGACTTACGTAAGGGATTATCTGGACTCGGATTAGGGATTCCACCCATGAGCTCAATATAATAATCCAAAACACCTTGGGCTAGTTCCTTGAGTTCAGCTTCCTGATTCATAATATCTGTAGAACCCAAAGCAAAAACCAACTCAAAATCATCACGTTTAAGTGATATTTCTTTGTGATTTCCAGCAAAAATCAGTGCTGTTAACAAATCGGTAATATTTGCTGCCTGAAAACTATTCGCTTTTTCAGCACTTTTAGACCATGGGTTGGTTACTGCCCAATCCTTGGGTATGTTAAACCTTACATTAATATTGGTTCGGTCTTCACCGTTAAGTACAAATAAGGTCCTACCCGTATAGAAAACTCCTAAATCTGTTGTATAAGCCACTGCATCAATACCACTACTCCAATCATAGTTTTCATGATCTAAATGAACCTCATAGCGTAATCTTATTTCAGTATGTATTGGCGCATTAATTTTCCATTGGGCATCATCTAACGCTTGCACAGACAATACTTGCTCTTGTTTGTCCATAACCTCTAGGTTGTGCACAAAGGTTGCCCATCTATTGGGCAGTTTCGATGCGCCCCAACCCATATACAACAAGCTATCCTTGAGTGTAAATTTGGCTTCTATTTGAGCTAGTTTAGGATTGCTTTTATGAATTGTTATGGTGTAAGTGGTAGCTTGTTTGCTATCAATTGTTTCAGCATTCGATTTAATACTAAACAACATTAAGGCAATAAACAGACTTGCGATGTGTAATCGGGTGAGTTGATTTAAAAACATGTTTTTTTGATTTGATGAACTACTATATGACTTAAATCATTACTTTTTGTTACATAACATTTAATTTTTTGTTGGTTTCCAGGTATAACTCTTATGAACGATTTTCCAAGATCCTTCATATTTCAACAACAAAAAATAATCTGTATAAATTCTATTGGGTACTAAAATTTCCACTTTAGCAATAGCGGCATCATTTTCATAATCAATAGAAATAATACGCCCAATACGATTACTTATTTTCCCTTCTCTTACATTGGAAACGTACTTGGCGCCAGAACGGATACGCAAACTATCTTCTTCGGTTACCGTATAAAGATTAAAGTCTGGATGAAAGGCCTTTTTTAATTTTTCTGGCTTTCCGTTTTGGGTACCGTCAATGTACAACATTAAGGTTTCTGAAATCTCTTGAATATCTGTCGTTCCACTTTGGCTTTGAGCACTAATAAGGTTTAACGAAAAAACAAAAAGAATGGATAAAATGGTGTTTTTCATGATATAAAGTTTAGTTTATTGGTTTTGTAATGTTTTAACTACCTGTGTTGCTACAGAAATAGTTGAAGACGGATCTTGACCCGTAATAAATTGACCGTCTATAACATAAAAGTTATCCCGTTTCTTTTCAGAATAGCGAAACTCACCTTTGTTCTGCTTTATTTTTTCTTCAATAGAAAACGGAAAAGTTTTGTAATACGCAGCATCTTTATTTTCGAATATATCTGGATAGCCACTAATCTGCTTTCCTTGGTAAAGCGGTTCACCAGTTTTGGTCTTTAGGTTGGTAATTCCTGCAGTACCATGACATACAGCTGAAATAATACCATTATTTCTGTAAATAGCTTCGGCTATGCTGTTAATTGTGGTGTTATTAGCTATTCCAAACATGGCCGAACCACCACCACTGTAATATACAGCATCGTAATCTGAAGGATTGATAGCTGTAGGACGAAAGGTGTTTTTTAATGCCTTCATAAATTTGGTATCATTTAAGTAATGGTTCTGAATGGAATCTGATTTAGAAATATACCCTATAGGTATCGCTCCACCATTTGGACTTATAAAATCAATTGAGTAGCCGTGTTTTACAAACACATCATAGGCCAATACAATTTCACCAAAATGATTGGCTGTCTTTTTATTGGAGTCCCCATAAGTTTCCTGATTGGAAGTCACAAATACTATTCGCCCAGATTGTTTATGTTGGGACAAACCGTTTGATGCTATAAATAGCATTAAAAAAGAAATTACAAGTGTTCGCATATCTATTTAAGTAATATTTTAAAGCAAATATGAGAAAACCTGATGGCTTAGGGGTTCTAACTTATCAAGTAGAAGTTCTAATTTATAATATCAAACTTATTTTGCTAATGATTTTTGGTAGTCGGAAGGTGTTTGTCCGGTTACTTTCTTAAAAGTAGTGTGAAAAGTCGATTTCGAGTTAAAGCCACATTCGTAACCTATTCCTTCAATGGTATATTGATTGGTTGCCTGCAATAGCTCTTTGGCTTTTTCAATTCGTAATTCATTGATAAAAACCGAAAACGATTTATTGAGGTTATTATTTAAAAACTGCGAAAGCTGATGCTTTGAAATATTTAATTCCTTGGCAGTATTAGCTAAAGTCATTTTAGGGTTTAAATACAAGTCCTGTTCCTTGAATCGTTTGATTCTAGTGGCAATAAGCGCGACTGTTTCGGCATCAATTTTACTGTTCTTATATTTTTCCTTTTCCTCAAAAAACGTGACTTCCTTTTTATTTCTAAACACAAAAAGCAATACAATTAAATACAGTACAAATGAAAAGGACAATGCACCGACAATATAAGAGGTATACGAGGCTATATTATAAGCAAACCAAATTACCGAAACTCCAGAAAATATACTTAACAACCAAATATCTATACTCTTAAGCCTATCTTTTTTTTCAATCGCAATTTTAAAAAGCGGTTTTACATATTTAAAGGATAAAACAACATACACCAACCATTGCAGGTAAATACCTCTTACAATATACCGACTCCATATTGGACGATGCTCTATGTACGGATAGCTTATACCCAAAATGGTAATCCCAATTAAGTAGGGCAAAACATGAACAGTCCATGCTTTGGTTTTTTGTGAGGTTTGGGACTTGAGATAGAGGTACAAAAACGGACCAATTAAAATACAGGCCGAAAGCCCAATTTGAATAAATACACCAGACAATTCAGGGTTAAAAAAGTAAAACACCGATTTAATAATCCGGATACTTAATACCAACAACAATAAAGCTAAAAAATAATTGGAAAATTTTTTCTTCTCTGCAATTATTGCAAAATAAATAGCAAGTATAAACCCATTAAAGGCTCCCAACGCACTAAAGAAAAAAATAATTTGGCTGTCAAAATTCATTAGGGCGAAGTTAGTTTTTTAAACTAACAATTTCAATACACGCTAAACCTATTTTTTTTACTAGGTTTTAAACAAACTGTTCTAATTCTACAGCATTAATAGCCCCATGACTGGCATGTGTTACGGTCATACCATTTTTAATAACTATTAGCTGTGGTGACTCATGTATCACCTGAAAAGTATAGCCCGCTTCGTTAGACACATCACGATAGGATAGTAAATCCAGATAATACAAGTCCAAGTCCTTTTCGGTCAGGTTATAAGCTTCAACAAACTGGTTTATTACCATACGGCTAATACCACAACGTGTAGAGTGCTTAAAAATAACCTGTGTTTTGGTTTTAGATTTTTCGGCTATATGTTGAAGCTGTTGGATGTCGTTTAACGGAATCCATGGTAGTTGTTTTTCTTCTTTTGGTTCAGCTGAACCACCAAATAATTTGTTTAAAATGCCCATAAAATTTCATTTTCTGTCATTCCGTAGCTGATACGGAATCTACCTTTTAAATCTTTTAAGTCGTTAAGTTTTCAAAATCTCACAACTGACGAAACGTCACTAACAATCAGCAATAAGCAGACATTTTGTCCTGCATTTTAAACTGGTAAGGTAATTGAAATAGACCTATCAAACAACACACATTTAAAAGAAAAATAAACAGATGAATTTTAACAATTATACCATAAAATCACAGGAAGCTATACAGCAGGCTCAACAACTTGCGCAAAGCTTCGAGAATCAACAAATAGAAAACGAGCATATTTTTAAAGCGCTTTTCAATGTTGATGAAAACGTATTGCCTTTCATTTTAAAGAAACTAAATGTTAATGTAACCGTACTGGAACAAGCTTTGGATAAGCAATTGGAAAGCTATCCAAAAGTTTCTGGCGGCGATATTATGTTATCACGCGATGCTGGAAAAACCCTGAACGAGGCATCTATCATTGCAAAAAAAATGAATGACGAATACGTGTCTGTTGAGCATTTAATACTAGCTGTTTTTAAATCGAACAGTAAAATAGCTCAAATGCTTAAAGACCAAGGTGTCACCGAAAAAGCCTTAACAGCAGCTATTGAAGAACTGCGTAAAGGCGATCGTGTGACCTCACAAAGTCAGGAAGAAACTTATAACTCATTAAGCAAATATGCCAAAAACTTGAATCAATTGGCCAGAGACGGTAAGCTAGATCCCGTTATTGGTCGTGACGAGGAGATTAGACGTATTCTTCAAATTCTATCACGTAGAACCAAAAATAACCCGATTTTAGTGGGTGAACCCGGAACTGGTAAAACGGCCATTGCCGAAGGCTTAGCACATAGAATTATAGATGGAGACGTGCCTGAAAATTTAAAGGAAAAACAAATTTTTGCTTTAGATATGGGTGCCCTTATTGCAGGTGCCAAATATAAAGGTGAGTTTGAAGAACGCTTAAAAGCCGTTATTAAGGAAGTAACTACCAGTGAAGGTGATATTGTACTCTTTATTGATGAAATTCACACTTTGGTTGGTGCAGGTGGTGGACAAGGCGCTATGGATGCAGCCAATATCTTAAAACCCGCTCTTGCTCGTGGTGAGTTACGAGCCATTGGTGCCACTACCCTAGACGAATACCAAAAGTATTTTGAAAAGGATAAAGCTTTGGAACGTCGTTTCCAAAAGGTAACGGTTAATGAGCCTGATACCGAAAGTGCTATCTCTATTTTACGTGGTATTAAAGAGAAATACGAAACCCATCACAAGGTACGCATTAAGGATGAAGCTATTATTGGTGCCGTAGAACTTTCGGAACGGTATATTACCAACCGATTTTTACCAGACAAAGCCATTGACTTAATGGATGAGGCGGCTTCAAAACTGCGTATGGAAATCAACTCCAAACCAGAAGAATTGGATGTGTTGGATCGTAAAATCATGCAGTTGGAAATTGAGATTGAAGCCATTAAGCGCGAAAAGGATGAAGCAAAATTGAAATCACTACGTTCTGAATTAGCTAATCTTAAGGAAGAGCGAAACGAAATTAACGCCAAGTGGAAGAGTGAAAAAGAAGTGGTTGATAATATTCAAGCTACAAAATCGGATATTGAAAACTTCAAGTTGGAAGCCGAACGTGCCGAACGTGAAGGTGATTATGGTAAAGTAGCCGAAATTCGCTATGGCAAAATAAAAGAAGCGCAAGAAAACTTGGAAAAGCTTCAAAAAGAATTGCAAGAGAATCAAAGTGGCAACTCGCTTATAAAAGAGGAAGTAACTTATGATGATATTGCCGAAGTGGTTGCTAAATGGACAGGTATTCCAGTAACCAAAATGTTACAAAGTGAGCGTGAAAAACTATTGAAACTGGAAGACGAATTGCACAAACGTGTAGTTGGCCAAGAAGAAGCTATTGAAGCTGTTAGTGATGCCGTGAGACGTAGTAGATCTGGATTGCAAAATCCACAAAAACCTATAGGAACCTTCTTATTCCTGGGAACAACGGGAGTTGGTAAAACAGAATTGGCAAAAGCTTTGGCTGAATACCTTTTTGATGATGAAAACGCCATGACTCGAATTGATATGAGTGAATATCAAGAACGTCATGCCGTAAGCCGATTGGTTGGTGCACCTCCAGGATATGTAGGTTACGACGAAGGTGGTCAGTTAACTGAAGCTGTAAGACGTAAGCCTTACTCGGTGGTATTATTGGATGAAATTGAAAAAGCGCATCCAGACACCTTCAATATTTTGTTGCAAGTATTGGATGAAGGTCGCTTAACAGATAATAAAGGTCGCATTGCTGATTTCAAGAACACCATTATTATCATGACCTCCAATATGGGAAGTCATATCATACAGGAACGATTTGAGGCCACTAAAGATATTGATTCAGCCATGGAAGCCGCTAAAGTAGATGTATTAGCTTTATTAAAGCAATCGGTAAGACCCGAGTTTTTAAACCGTATAGACGATACCATTATGTTTACACCATTGACCAAGGAAAACATTACCGATATTGTTGGTTTACAACTAAAAGGCATTACCAAAATGATTGCACAACAAGGTATTACTTTTGATGCCACGCCTGAAGCTGTTGCCTACTTGGCTGAAAAAGGTTACAATCCAGAATATGGTGCGAGACCTGTAAAGCGTGTGATACAAAAAGAAGTACTAAATCAGTTGAGCAAGGAAATTTTATCTGGTCGTGTAACAACAGATAGTATTATACTTTTAGATGCTTTTGATGATAAACTAGTCTTTAGAAACCAAGGTGATCTGGTAGTTGAAGAATTTTAATGTGAGTAAGCGTAATAAATTTCAAACTGTTACGTTTTCATAATAGTTGGTTAGTTAGTTTGAAAAGGCAATACAAATCTTTTTTGAGGAGTATTGCCTTTTTTCCTTTTATAAATCCTATAAATTTCACTTTACAGGTTTTAATTTAAAACATTCAAATAGTATTCATTTACAACAGATTAATATCTAAATTACTAAAAGAACAAATTTTCAAAATCAACAAATTGTAAAGAAAGCTCAATTTACTTGTTATAAGCACTCTTAATTTTATGATAAAATTGCTATTTCATAGCAATTATTTAACAGTTAATCGTATTTTTACAGCACTTTAACCTACAATAGTATCTTATGAAGATTAATGAATATATAGATCATACGCTCCTTAAACCCTCTGCCACACAAAAAGACATTAAAGCGTTATGTGCCGAAGCAAAAAAATACCGTTTTTATTCGGTTTGTGTCAATGGCTCTTATGTACCTTATGCCAAGCAATTAGTGTCCAAGTCTAATGTAAAAGTGTGTGCCGTTATTGGTTTTCCTCTGGGTGTATGCACTACCGAAACCAAAGTATTTGAAGCCAAGCAAGCCGTAGAGCAAGGTGCAGACGAAATAGATATGGTTATGAACATTGGCATGCTAAAAAGCGAAAACTATGTAAGTGTTTACAAAGACATTCGTGATGTTAAATTAGCCATTGGCAAAACACCTTTAAAAGTTATTATTGAAATTTGTGAACTATCGAAAAATGAGGTCGTAAAAGCCACGCAAATTTGTTTAGATGCTAAAGCTGATTTTGTTAAAACCTCAACAGGGTTTGGTAAAAGTGGCGCTACACTTACTGCTGTTAAAATGATAAAAAAAACGGTGCGTAGTCAAGCCAAGATAAAAGCCTCTGGGGGTATAAAAAATCTAGAAACCGCTTTAAAGTATATTGATTTAGGAGCTGATAGAATTGGGACTTCTTCAGGTGTATCGATTGTACAAGAAAGCAAAGCAATAGTAAACGTATAAATTATGAGCGTACATATAGAAGCTAAAAAAGGGGATATTGCTGAAACCATTTTATTACCAGGCGATCCGTTACGAGCGAAATGGATAGCCGAAACGTTTTTAGAAAATCCCGTATGCTTCAATAGAGTCCGTAATATGTTTGGTTATACTGGCACCTACAATGGCAAGCGCGTTTCGGTTATGGGTACAGGAATGGGTGTGCCTAGTATATCTATTTATGCACACGAACTTATAAGCGAGTTTGGCGTAAAAAACCTAATTCGTGTCGGTAGTGCTGGTTCATATCAAGAGCATGTAAAAATTAGGGATATAGTTTTAGCTATGGCGGCATCATCCAACTCCGGTGTAAACGAACTGCGTTTTGGCGGTGCCGATTATGCACCTACAGCCGATTTTGGATTGTTTCAAAAAGCAGTTGAAGCGGCAAAGGCAAAGAATATTCCGCTTAAAGCAGGTAATGTATTTACTTCTGATGAATTTTATGCCGATAATTTCGAATCCTATAAAAAATGGTCGAAATTCGGTGTGCTTTGTGTAGAAATGGAATCTGCCGGATTATACACTGTAGCAGCCAAACACAATGTAAACGCTTTGTCAATCCTAACCATTTCAGATTCATTGGTTACTGGAGAACGCACTACAAGTAAAGAACGTGAATCCACTTTTAAAGAAATGATTGAGATTGCTTTAGAGCTAGCATAACTAATTTTAACAAATATTTAAATCAGGTATTCTTAAACTGTGTCTATATTTGAGTAGACCAGTTAACTAAATAATATCATGAAAACTAGCTATTTCTTTTATTTCGTATGGGTAATTTTCATCACATCCTGCAACTCTAAAACCGATGCTGAAGTTCATTCAGATGATACAAAATCAAAAGGCAAGGAAATTCATTTTTATACAGCTGACAGTATAAAAGTCTATGCCGATTTATACCAGCAAGATTTACAAGCTCCCACTATTTTATTATTCCATCAAGGTGGAGCAAATGTGAGATCGGAATATGCACCAATAATCCCTAGACTTCTTGAGGAAGGTTATAATGTATTAGCTGTTGACCAACGTGTTGGCGGCCAATTAATGGGTAGCTACAACCGTACAGTAGCAGATATTGGCATAAACAGATACAATTACTGTGACGCCTATCCAGATTTAGAAGCTAGCTTAAACTATATAAAAAGCAATGGATTTAATGGTAAGCTCATAGCTTGGGGAAGCAGTTTCAGCGCAACATTAGCCATTAAATTGGCACATGAAAACACAGATGCTATTGATGCCGTTTTAGCTTTTTCACCGGCTTCTGGAGAACCCATGGCTGGATGCAACCCTAACGGCTTGTTTGAAACTTTAAAAACACCAATGCTTTTATTACGACCTTACGATGAAGCCCAGATTGAAAGTGTTAGAAACCAAATAGTTTTAGCCGATCAATTTGGTCATCAAACTTATGTGGCTAACAATGGAAGACATGGTTCGTCTATGTTGGTTGAAGACCGCGTACAAGCACCCGTTAAAGCCAATTGGAAAGTAGTATTACGATTTTTAGAGGAACAAAAGAATTAAAGTCATGAAATTAAAGACAGCTTCATTATTATGTATATTACTTATCAGCTTGTCAAATTGCGCACAAAACAACAGTAAAATTGAACCATTAGAGAATAATATCACCACTTTTTATTTTATTCGTCATGCTGAGAAAGACCGCAACGACAAAACAAATAGAGATCCGCATTTAACTGAAATAGGCAAGGCCAGGGCCGACCATTGGAATGATATATTAAAGCATGTTATGTTTGACGCGGTTTACACGACAGATTACCATAGAACCAAAGAAACAGCAAGACCAACAGCGAAAAGATGCCAAGTTGACTTAACCATTTATAATCCAAAAGATTTAAATATTAAATCGTTTAAGACTAAAAACAGTGGAAAAAATGTGTTAATTGTTGGTCATAGTAATACAACGCCCATGTTAGTCAATCAAGTAATTGGTAAAGAAAAATATAGCGATATTGACGATAGGAACAATGGAAACCTTTATGTGGTTACCATTATTAATGGAGTAATAACCGATCAGGTTTTGGAAATTAATCCACGGTAATATTTTTCAACTCTATTTTGGATAATAATTTCAGTTCTTTATTTTCAAAAAGCTTATCTAAATCAGGAACTGAAACATGAATTTGGCTAGGCTTGTAATTATTGTAATCAACAAAACGCAAACCATTAACGTAACGCTCGTTATAGGCTTCGCGGAAGCGTAATCCAACACCATCAGCTTCCTCATAAGAATAGGCTAAATAGTCTACTTTGAAGCTGTTTTTATTTACCCAATACACAAAAATATCCTCAAAATCCTCACCTCCTCCTTCTTGGTCAAAGGTCACTTTTATTTTGTAATAGTCGTGACCATTAACTACTACCTCCCCCAAAAGTTCTTTGTTTACTGCTTTATCATTTAGTCCGTAGGGCAAAACCGAAAAGTAATGAACCGAGTTAACAGAGCTACTATATCTTGGAATCATACTATCTAGCACGACCACCTTGCTATTATTCACATATCTTTCAAAACCTTTGTTCGTCAAGAAATCTGTAATAACATGAACTGAATCATTAAATTTTCTAACCAGTTCAAATAAGCCATTATGCCTTGTCGCACTGTAATGTTTATCCCTAAAATCGAACTGGATGGTAGCACTACCAAATTTATCACCTCCTGAAACATCAATGGCTTGATTTATAACAGAGTTAGCCGTTAACTCTTTTTTATTATCCTGTACACAAGAAAAAATCAAAACGCTACTTAAAACCAAAATAAGTTGTTTCATAATATACCTATTAACCTTTAATGTGTCGTAAAGCTATGCAATCCTTACGCTATTCTTTCAAAAAATAATCTTAAATTATTTACCTTTGATGACATGCAAAAAACAATCAACATACAGAATAAAAAAGCGCGATTTCAATATGAAATTTTAGATAAGTACACTGCTGGTATCGTTTTAACAGGTACTGAAATAAAATCGATTAGAAATAGCAAAGCCTCTATTGCTGAAAGTTTTTGTGAATTTAATGACAACGGTGAACTTTTTGTCATTAATATGACGATTGAGGAATACCTATATGGAACTTACTACAACCACAAACCCAAAGCCGAACGTAAGTTGCTTTTAAACAAAAAGGAACTTAAAAAACTACAAAAAGAAGTTCAAAATACAGGTCTTACAATAATACCATTACGTTTGTTTATCAATGAAAAAGGTTACGCCAAATTAGATATCGCACTAGCCAAAGGTAAAAAGCTTTATGACAAACGTGAAACTATAAAAGATCGTGAAAATAAAGTGCGTTTAGATCGTATTAAAAAAAGCTATTAATTAAAATCCCTTAATTATGAAAAAGTTTGTTTGCACTACCCTTATTATCCTTAATGTCATTTGGGTCCAAGCACAAGATACTTCAGAATTGTATGCTGAAAAAACCTCTAGTATAGATTCATTAATTACTAACCTATATAGTGTTATTTCTGGTGAAAAAGGCGAAGAACGCAATTGGAATTTAATGAAACATCTTTTTTACGCCAATTCAAAACTTATCCCTACAGGCCGCAACAAAGAAGGCGATTTTTTAGCGCGATATATGACAGTAGATGATTATATTAATACTTCTGGAAAGTGGTTAACCGATAATGGTTTTTTTGAAAAGGAAATCCATAGAACTGTAGATGTTTTTGGAAATATTGCTCAAGTATTCAGCACTTACGAAGCTTTTAATAGCGAGGCCGACGAAAAACCATTTATGCGTGGCATAAATAGTATTCAGTTACTATTTGATGAGAACAGATGGTGGATTGTTAATATCTTCTGGATGCAGGAAACACCTAATAATCCTATACCTGAAATGTATTTACCAAAACATTAGTTTTTATCTTCCAACAAAGGCACAAACCTAAATTCGCCAAACTCGTGTTTTTCGAATTGTTTAGGACCTTTTCTAATAAATAAGGTCATAGTTTGAACATCATCTCCCACCGGGATGACCAAACGTCCTCCCATAGCCAATTGGCTTAATAAAGGCTTGGGCACAAAAGGAGCTCCAGCTGTAACAATAATTCCTGCAAAAGGCGCTTCCTCGTTTAGACCAATATAACCATCACCAAAAATTAGTTTTTTAGCACGATAGCCTAATTTTGGTAAAAACTTACTGGTTTTTTTAAATAGTTCATGCTGTCGCTCTATGCTATAAACTTGAGCTCCCAATTCACATAGAACCGCTGTTTGGTAACCACTACCAGTACCGATTTCCAATACTTTATCACCGCTTTTCACCTGTAATAATTGGGTTTGAAAAGCAACTGTATAAGGCTGCGAAATAGTTTGATCAGCAGCAATGGGAAATGCTTTGTCTTGATAAGCATGATCTAAAAAACCAGAATCCATAAATAAATGTCTTGGTATTTTGCCAATAGCTTTTAAAACATTCTTATCTGTAATCCCCTTACTCTCAACAACCTTAACAAGTTGCTGACGCATACCTTTATGCTTAAATGTGTCTTTCAATTGGTTGGTAATTTTATGGCTAAAATTAATCAAACATTTTCATCATAAAAATTAAATAGCTGCCATTTTTTATAAGATTTTTTATGGTAGGATTTTATGTTTAAATTCATGTAATTAAACTGTGAAAAATCTTATTTTTGTTGAAAACGATAAAATAATGATTAAAGCTGGTGTTCTTGGTGCTGGTCATCTTGGTAAAATTCACTTAAGGTTATTGCAACAATCTGATAAATATGAATTGGTTGGTTTTTACGATGCCGACGAAGCTAATGCCAAAAAGGTAGTAGATGAGTTTGGATACAAATATTTTAATTCCATTGACGATTTAATTGATGCTGTTGATATGGTTGATATCGTTACACCTACCCTATCACATTACGATTGCGCCAAACAAGCCATTGCCAAAGGCAAGCATATTTTTATTGAAAAACCTATTACAAATACCGTTGAAGAAGCCGAAGAAATTCGCGAGCTTTTAGCACAACATAATATTCGCGGACAAGTGGGACATGTAGAGCGATTTAACCCTGCATTTACCGCCGTAAAGGATAAAATAGAGAATCCTATGTTTATTGAAACGCATAGGTTGGCAGAATTTAACCCAAGAGGAACCGATGTTCCTGTGGTTTTGGATTTAATGATCCATGATATTGACATTATTTTAAGCGTTGTAAAATCTAAAGTTAAAAATGTATCTGCGAGTGGTGTATCAGTTATTAGTGATACGCCTGATATAGCCAATGCACGAATTGAATTTGAAAATGGTTGTGTTGCCAATTTAACTGCAAGTCGTATTTCTTTAAAAAACATGCGCAAATCGCGTTTCTTTCAAAAAGACGCTTACATATCAGTAGATTTCCTAGAAAAAAAATGTGAGGTTGTAAAAATGAAAGATGCCCCAGAAAACCCAGGTGATTTCGATATGATTTTACAAAATGCCGAAGGCATTAAAAAGCAAATCTATTTTGACAATCCAGAAATAGCTGCCAACAATGCTATTTTAGATGAGCTGGAAACATTTGCAGATGCCATTACAAATAATACAAAACCAGTTGTAACATTACATGATGGCACAGAGGCCTTGCGTGTTGCAACCCTTATAATAAATCAATTTAAATAATTTAAAATTTCCACTAGGGTGGAACTAAAATATACATTTTATGAAAAACGTTGCAGTTATTGGAGCAGGAACCATGGGAAATGGTATAGCACATACATTTGCACAAAGCGGATTTAAAGTTCAATTAATTGATATAAGCGAAGCTTCCCTTAAAAAGGGCATGGATACCATTTCAAAAAATTTAGATAGAATGGTCGCCAAAGAAAAAATTACTGCTGAACAAAAAGCCGAAACATTGGGCAATATTACTACGTTTACCGATGTTGTTGAAGGTGTTGAATATGCAAGCTTGGTGGTTGAAGCAGCCACAGAAAACATTGACTTAAAGCTAAAAATTTTTAAACAACTAGATGAAGCTTGCCCAGAAGATACCATTCTAGCAACCAATACATCATCTATTTCCATTACTCAAATTGCAGCAGTAACATCAAGACCAGAAATGGTAATTGGCATGCACTTTATGAATCCTGTACCAATCATGAAATTGGTTGAAATCATAAGAGGTTATAACACCAGTGATACGGTTACCAATACCATTATGGAACTATCGAAGACATTAGGTAAAATTCCTGTTGAAGTTAACGATTATCCTGGTTTTGTAGCTAACAGAATTTTAATGCCTATGATAAACGAATCTATTGAAACGCTTTATAATGGTGTTGCAGGTGTTAAAGAAATTGATACCGTAATGATGTTGGGTATGGCCCATCCAATGGGTCCATTACAATTAGCCGATTTTATTGGATTAGATGTTTGCTTATCTATTTTACATGTTATGTACGATGGATTCAAAAACCCTAAATACGCACCTTGTCCGCTGTTGGTTAATATGGTTAGAGCGGGTAAATTAGGTGTGAAATCTGGAGAAGGTTTTTATGACTATTCTGAAAGCAGAAAAGCCGAACACGTTTCGAGTCAATTTGTAAAGTAGCAGCAATTGGTAAAAGTAATCCCATTTAAAGCTGTTCGTCCAACAAGAGCTCTTGTTGGATTGGTAGCCTCACGTCCTTATCAAAGTTATACGGTAGATGAGCGCGACAGCCGAATGGATTACAATCCTTTTACTTTTCTTCATATTGTTAATCCAGGCTATAAGTACGATCAAGTTATAACTGGTGAGGAACGTTACAAACTGGTAAGAAACCGATATCTGGAATTTAAAGAAGAAGGTATATTTATAACTGATGATAAACCCTCATTTTATGTTTATAAAATAGTAAATAGGCACAATCAGGTTTTTAACGGTATTATTGCTGCAACAAGTGCAGAAGATTATGAACGTGATATTATTAGGAAACATGAGGACACTATTGAATTACGTGAGGAAACCTTTAAAACCTATTTAAAAACAGTAGGTTTTAATGCAGAACCTGTGCTCCTAACCTATCCGGATAATGCTATTATTGCAGACATTATAAAGAAAACTCAAAAAAAGCATGCTGAATTTGAATTTTCTATGACTTACAGAGATACGCATTACTTATGGAAAGTAAATGATGATGCCATTATAAAAATCATTCAAGATGAATTTGAGAACATGAAAACCGTCTATATTGCCGATGGCCATCATAGATCGGCTTCATCGTATTTACTATATAAGGAAGAAAAGGAGAAAAACCCAAGCCATAACGGAAACGAATCCTATAGCTTTTTTATGTCGTATTTAATTCCCGAATCAGATTTGGTGATACACAGTTTTAATAGGCTAATAAAGGATTTAAATAATTTAACCAAAGAAGAATTTCTCATTAAGCTTGATGCTAATTTCAGAATTCAAAATAGAGGCACTATACCTTATTCTCCTTCCAAACAGCATCACTTTACCATGTATTTAGATGGCGAGTTTTATTCGTTGTACTTAAGAAAAACAAATTATGAATTTCAAACTTCGCTAGATGAGTTAGATGCTCAAATACTTTACAAAACTATTTTAAACCCTATTCTTGGCATAAGTGATTTACGTAACGACAATCGTATAGATTATGCCCACACGCATGGCACTGATGAAGTTGTAAATATGAAGGCTAGTATCGACAGTGGCGAATATAAAGTTGGTTTTGGCATGTGCGATGCAAGTATTTCCCAAATGAAGCAAATAGCTGACGACGGTTTAAAAATGCCACCAAAGAGCACTTATATTCTACCTAAATTGCGCAGTGGTATAACCATTTATGAATTTTAATATGTCCATTTCAGAAAATCTTAAAAATATAAAATCAGCTTTACCTAACCATGTAACATTGGTTGCCGTATCTAAAACAAAACCTGTAAGCGATATTATGAAAGCCTATAACGAGGGACAACGTATATTTGGCGAAAACAAAATTCAAGACATGGTTGAAAAACATGAACAAATGCCAAAAGATATTGAATGGCACATGATTGGTCATGTTCAACGCAACAAAGTAAAATACATGGCTCCATTTGTGAACCTTATTCACGGTGTTGAAAATTTTAAAGTTTTAAAAGAAGTCGATAAACAAGCTGCTAAATACGACCGTGTAATTGCTTGTCTTTTGCAAATAAAAATAGCCAAAGAGGATTCTAAATTTGGGATGACACCTAAAGAAGCTAAAACAATTTTAACATCAGAAGCATTTAAGGAACTAAAACATGTTACTATTGCAGGTGTTATGGGAATGGCTACCTTTACAGATAATGAAAATCAAATTAAAACCGAATTCAATACTCTAAAACTCATTTTTGATGATTTAAAAACCATTGATTCTAATTTAAGAGTTATAAGCATGGGCATGAGTGGTGATTACCAATTAGCTATTGCATGCGGAAGTAATATGGTACGAATTGGAAGTAGCATATTTGGTGAGCGTAATTATTCAAATTAATAAAAAAATAGAGATAAAATTTTTGTACGCAATTTTAGACATAGAAACAACAGGCGGGAAATATAATGAAGAAGGTATAACCGAAATTGCTATTTATAAGTTTGATGGACATAAAGTTATCGATCAGTTTATTAGTCTTGTAAACCCAGAGCGCGAAATACAACCCTTTGTTGTCAATCTTACGGGTATTAATAGCAATATGCTACGAACTGCACCAAAATTTTATGAGGTTGCTAAACGTATTGTTGAAATTACTGATGATTGTATTTTAGTTGCTCACAACGCTCAATTTGATTACCGTATTTTAAGAACAGAGTTTAAACGTCTAGGCTTTGGTTTTAAAAGAAAAACACTCTGCACTGTTGAATTGGCTAAAAAACTAATTCCTGGTCAAGACTCATACAGTTTGGGTAAACTGGCCAGATCTCTAGGCATTCCTGTAAGTGATAGGCATCGCGCTAACGGAGACGCTATAGCAACGGTTAAGCTCTTTAAAATGCTATTATCTAAAGATTTAGAAAAGTTTATTGTTCAAGATGCCATAAAGGTTGAGCCAAAAAGCCAAATGGCACCTAATCTAAAGCAGATTATAGATAAACTACCAAACACCACTGGTATTTACTACATGCACAGTGACAATGGTGATGTTATTTATATTGGCAAAAGCAAAAACATTAAAAACAGAATAAGTCAGCATTTTACTAACACCTCATCTAAATCTAAAAAATTACAACGGCAAGTAGCCGCTGTAACCTATGAAAGAACTGGTAGTGAACTGGTAGCTCTTTTAAAAGAAAGCGAAGAGATAAAGCGCAATAAACCCCTTTTCAACAGAGCATTGAGACGTAATTTATTTACACATGCCCTTTATAGTTTTAAAGATGCCAATGGTTACATAAATTTACAAATCGACAAAGCAGATGGTCGTAAAAAACCCATTACAACATTTACTAACAGGCAAAGCGCAAAAAGCTTTCTTTTTAATAGTGTAGAAGAGTTCAATTTGTGCCAAAAACTGGTGGGTTTATACCCTTCAAAAACAAGTTGTTTTAATTATAATATTAAGCAATGTAATGGAGCCTGCATTCAAGAAGAAGTAGAATCTGACTATAATGCACGTGTTCAATCCCTAATTTCAAAGCATAGTTACGACAATCAAAATATGGTTGTTATCGACAGAGGTCGAGATATTGAAGAACGCAGTGCTGTTTTAATTGAAAATGGCATTTTTAAAGGTTTGGGATATTTTAATCTTAACTATCAAATTAACAATGTTGAAGTTTTACGATCTATCATTACACCTATGGAAAATAATCGTGACGCTCAACACATTATACAAAACTATATACGCCGAAATAAAAAATTAAAAATTATTAAAATAGACTAAATGAGACTACTTATCCTACTTACGTTTTTATTGACTTTTTCTTCTTATGCTCAAGATAGTTTTTCTTCAGAGGACTATAATGTATCGCGAAATGATTTAGAGACCAATATCTTTAAGAAAGACACCACTGCAAATGCATTGGTGATTTATGAATATGGTAATAGCTATATTAATAAGAATACGTTTTTCTTAAATTTTGAATACAAACAAAAGTTAAAAATACTAAAGCGCGATGGTTTTGAAAAAGCCACCATAAAAATCTACTTATACAATAGCAATAAGAAAAAAGAAAAGGTAACCGACATATATGCTGAAACTCAAAATTTAGTAGATGGTAAAGTTGTTCGAACAAAATTAAATAAAGATCAAATCTTTACAGAACGTTATAATGCAAACTACACGCTAGTAAAATTTACCATGCCCAATGTGCAAGAGGGTTCTGTAATTACGTATCGTTATGAAATGGAGTCGCCTTTTATTTACAAATATAAAGGCTGGGAGTTTCAAGATGATATCCCAAAAATTCATAGTGAATATCATACTAGTATACCTGCTATTTATGAATACAATATTAAACTAGTAGGCCAACTTCCATTAGTCAAAAATGAAACAGGACGTAAAAATCGTTGTATAGAAGGTGGTAATGGAACTTATGCTGATTGCTTTACTGCCGATTACGTTATGAACAACATTCCAGCTTTTGTAGAAGAAGACTACATGACCACTCGCGACAACTATCTTTCTAAAATAGACTACGAATTAAGGATAATCCGCTATTTTGATGGCACTGTAGATAATATAACCAAAACTTGGGAGACTGCTGACAAGGAATTAAAAACCGATGAAAATATTGGACGTCAATTAAATAAAAATGTAGCCTCAAATGTTACTATTGCTGATAGTATTTTATCTGAAACCAATCTTTTAAAACGGGCTAAAGGCATTTATAAATACGTTCAGAATAACTTCACTTGGAATGAACGCTATGGCATATACAATGAGTCTTCTGTAAAAGAACTAACTAGAGAAAAATCAGGTAGTGTGGCCGAAATAAATATTTTGCTTCATAACCTTTTAGAGGAATACGATATAGAAGTATCTCCAGTATTAATGTCAACAAGAGGCAACGGTCTTCCTACTAAAATATATCCCGTTATTTCTGATTTCAACTATTTAATTGTCCAAGCCAAGATCAATAATAAAACCTATCTATTAGACGCAACAGATGAATATTTAAGCTTTGGAGAATTGCCTTTTAGATGCCTTAATCAATACGGCAGGAAATTAGATTTCAAAAAAGGAAGCGAATGGATTGATATTGCACCTAAAAAAGTATCAACAATAGTATATAAGGCCGAGCTTTCGGTTAACGAAGATGAATTGATAGAAGGACAATTGCATGCTTCCTCAAGTGGTTATCACGCTATTCCACTAAAAAAGGCATACTTTAGCAATAAGCAAGATTATGTGAATTATTTTAATGAAAAAAACTCTAATATTGAAGTTATAGACCACAGTACAAAAACAAAAGAAAAGTCAGAGTTTATATTTGACGAAGATTTCGAAATAGAATATTCACCAGAAGCTGTAGGCGATAATATTTACATTAACCCATTTATTTTTAATTTTTTTAAAGAGAACCCTTTTAAACTTCAAGAAAGAACATACCCAATTGATTTTGGTTATAAAGATGCTTATCTCTACAATCTTACGCTTGAATTAAACGATTTGTACGAAGTTGTTGAAATGCCAGAATCTAAGACGTTTAACTTACCTAATAATACAGGTCAAGTTAATTTTATTTCTAAAACAGAAAACAATCAAGTTAAAATATATCTTAAAATTAACTTTTCTAAAGCAATATACGAACAAGAATATTACAGTTATTTAAAAGATTTTATGAGCAATGTTGTAGACATACAAAACAACTCATTAATAGTGATTAAGAAAAAATAATTTATCTTTAATTGCAATTCATTTATAATGAACGACACCAATAACAAATCTTGGCAGGCAAAACTTCATGAAATAATTTATGAAGCAGATACTCCTGCAGGTAAGTTATTTGATGTTGTATTACTCATTGCTATTTTAGCTAGTATTCTATTGGTTATGCTTGAAAGTGTGAAGAGCATAGATGCTAAATACCATGCTTTTCTTAATATCTCTGAATGGATCATTACCATTTTATTTTCAATAGAATATATACTTCGAATAATTTCTGTAAAAAAGCCCATCAAGTATATTACCAGTTTTTATGGTGTTATTGACCTACTCTCAACAATACCTAAATACCTATCGTTAATTTTTGCAGGTACACATGCCCTTGTAGCTTTAAGAGCGTTGCGATTGTTACGTGTATTCCGAATCCTTAAGCTAGCGCGTTATTTAGGCGCTTCTAATCAATTAGCTTCGGCCATAAAAGCTAGCCGTGCTAAAATTTCTGTTTTCTTGTTTGCTGTATTGATTGCCGCTATCATTTTTGGAACCATAATGTATTTGGTTGAAGGTGAAGAAAGTGGTTTTACTAATATACCTAAAAGTGTGTATTGGTGTATTGTGACACTCACCACAGTTGGGTTTGGTGATATAGCACCGGTAACGCCTCTTGGTCAGTTTATAGCCACAATTATTATGATTTTGGGTTATGGCATAATTGCCGTGCCTACTGGTATTGTTTCAGCTGAATATACAAAAAAGACTAACAACAATGACAACTCAGATTTAGGACCTATACCGCCCCACCCGAATGAAGTTCACTTAAATTCGCAGTGCTGCGCTAATTGTCTAAACGAAAAGCATGCTGATGGTGCTGAATATTGCTTTAAATGTGGATGCAAACTTCATTATGACTAAAGTTTTAATTTCAATCGTTGGTCCAACAGCTATAGGCAAAACATCTTTAAGTATTGCTTTAGCTAATTATTTTAAGACTGAAATAGTTTCTTCAGACTCTAGACAATTTTTCAAAGAAATGCAAATTGGCACAGCTGCTCCAACTCAAGAAGAACTGAATGCTGCCCCACATCACTTTATACACCATAAATCTATAGTTGATGATTATAATGTTGGCACGTTTGAAAAAGAAGCCATTGAAAAACTTGAAAAATTATTTGAAAAGCATCACATCGTAATTATGGTTGGTGGTTCTGGTTTATATGTCGATGCTATAACCAAAGGATTAGACGATTTCCCGAAAGTAGATTCGAACATTAGGCAGAAACTAAAAACACAATACGATAATGAAGGCTTAAAACCCTTACAAGAACAATTGGAGCATTTAGATTTAGAAACCTACAAAACTATTGCTCTAGACAATCCACATCGTGTAATGCGTGCTTTGGAAATTTGTATTGGAACCCAACAACCCTACTCTTCATATTTAAACAAAAAGAAAAATAAAAGACCATTTAAAACCCTAACCATAGGATTAAATGCTGATCGCGAAACCATTTATAAGCGTATTAATGAACGTGTCGATATTATGATGGAACAAAGCCTTTTGGAAGAAGCCAAAAATCTTTATAAATTTAAACATCTAAATAGCTTAAATACTGTTGGGTATAAAGAACTATTCAATTATTTTAATGGTGAATGGACTCTGGAATTTGCTGTTTCTGAAATTAAAAAAAATAGCCGGCGATTTGCCAAAAGGCAATTAACATGGTTTAAGAAAAATGAAGACACCATTTGGTTTGATTATCAAGCACCCATTAACACTATTATTGAAGCTGTTAATTCAAAAATTAAAACCTTATGAAGAAAGTATGTATTTTTATTACCCTTTTTTTTGTTTGTGAAGTGTTTTCCCAAGAAAAATCTCATTTAACAGATATAAACAAGCAAATATGGGAACCGTTTACATCAGCATTCGAAACATTTGATTATAACCTATTTGCATCATTGCATCGCGAAGATTTAATTCGGGTAAGTGGTAACGGAAAACACATTCAAAATAAAAAAGACTACATAAAAGGTTACGAATCACGTTGGTCTAACAGTAACCGAAGTCAAACCATATCATTTCGTTTTTTAGAGCGCATTGCAAATAATGAATCTGCTTCAGAACGCGGCATATACAAACTAACACTCAACCCTAATACCGAGCAAGAACAAAGTTTTTATGGGAAGTTTCATGTGCTGTTAAAAAAAGAAAACGAAATCTGGAAAATTCTTGTTGATTATGATTCTTCAGAAAACAATACCATTAATGAAGAATCCTATAACAACGCTTTTGCCATAAACGATTATTCTAAATACTAAAAAAACCCAACATGAACATGTTGGGTTATAAATCTATATTAGTTATAATTAAGAGTCTGTATTAATCACCAATCTAAAGCCTTCGCCATGAATATTTAGAATCTCCACTTTTGGATCAAGCTTAAGGTACTTACGAAGTTTTGCTATATACACATCCATACTACGAGACGTAAAATAGTTATCATCTCTCCAAATTTTTGTTAAAGCTAACTCTCTTGGCATTAAATCATTTTCATGTAAAGCCAAAAGGCGCAATAATTCATTTTCTTTAGGTGATAATTTAATTTGCTCTCCACCATCGTAAGTTAAGAAACGTAATTTTGAGTTTAAATCAAACTTACCTATCTTAAACTGAAATTGCTTACTGTCTGCAACCGTTTCAGTAGCCTTACGTTGTATGATAGCCTTAATTTTCATTAATAAAACCTCACTATCAAATGGTTTGTTTAGGTAATCGTCTGCACCAACTTTATAGCCTTTAAGAACATCTTCTTTCATAGCTTTAGCTGTTAGAAATACAATGGGCACATCTGTGTTTTTTTCTCGTATTTCTTTGGCCAAGGTAAACCCATCTTTATAAGGCATCATAACATCAAGAATACATAAATCAAAATCATCTTTCTTGAATTTTTCAAAGCCTTCCATACCATTTTTAGCATGGGTAACTTCATACTCATTCATTATTAAATAATCTTTTAAAATGGTTCCAAAATTTGGGTCGTCTTCAACTAATAAGATTTTCTTTTGCTGTTCAGTCATAACTTTACGATATTAATGGAAGCTTAATTATAAATGTACTTCCTTTTTCTTTTTCACTTTCTACAGAAATGTGTCCTTGATGATCATCTACTATTCGTTTAACGTAGGCTAATCCCAGACCATGTCCTTTTACATTATGTATATTTCCTGTGTGCTCTCTGTAAAACTTTTCAAACACACGCTTTTGGGCAGCTTTACTCATACCACTACCCTGATCTTTTATTTTTAAAATAATGTTTGTACCAACATTTTCGGTATAAACATCAATTTTTGGCGCATTTGGAGAATACTTTATAGCATTATCCAAAATGTTTACAATAACATTTGTAAAGTGTGTTTCATTTGCCAAAACCGATGATTTATCGGCGTCTAAATGCGTTTTAATAAAACCTTTCCTGTCTTCAACTATCAATTCTACATGGGTTAGGGCATCTTCAATTAAATCGTGTAATTTCACACGGTCTTTACTAATGTTAAGTTCGTTTTTTTCAAGTTTAGATATTCGCAACACATTTTCAACTTGCGCATGCATACGCTTGTTTTCATCTTTTATCATCTGAAGGTAGCGCATTACACGTTCTTTGTCTTCAATTACTTTTGGATTTTTAATGGCATCTAAAGCTAAATTTATGGTTGCTATTGGTGTTTTAAACTCATGGGTCATATTATTAATGAAATCGGTTTTGATTTCAGAAATCTTACGCTGTTTAAAAAGCTGCAAAAGTGCACTAGAATACGCTATAATAATAATTGATGTGAAAATAATTGACAATAACGTCATACGAATTATAGACGACTGAATAAATTTATTCCGTTTTGGAAAATTCACCAACAACCTATAATTATTTCTATCTGTTCCCGAATCGAAAATTGGTATACTATACGTTGCTGATTTTTCCAGTTCAAAACCTTCACTCTGCACTTTGGTTGCCAAATCATTACTATAAATAGCAAATTCGTAAGCTAATTCTACATTGTCCTCTTTTAGTTTGCTAGACAACAAAGAATCAATGACAGCATTATCTATTCGCTTATGAATTGGAACTCGACTACCAGCTACCTTTAATAACTCTGCCAAAGCAATTTTTTCAGCTTCTGTTAATCGAGCAATTTTAGACATACTGTAAATAGGGTTACTTTGCAGTTCATTATCCAATGTTCCTCTATTACTATAAATTTTGGTTTCAGATTTATTTAAAATCCGTTTAATGTTTATACTATCTAAACCTATGTCAAAGAACGATGAAGGCAATTTGTAATTTTCTTCTAGGATACCACTTCTGGAAATGATTGTCTCGTTGGTATTTTCATTTTGCTGATATAAAAATATATTTGAAATCGCCACAGTATCAGCTTGCTTCTCTTGGTCAACCAAACTTTGATACTTATCATAATACCGTTCAATTTCATCTTCTTCAATCTGCCTTGCCGTAAAACTTAATGCCTTTTTTACATTAAAATTAAATTGCTCTTCTTCATTTTTAATGGAGTTATTAATGTAATATGCTTGTACGAAAATAATGCCGATAAGCGATAAACTCATTAATAGCACCAGTATGATGAATAACTTTTTGCCCATCAATCAAAATTAACATTTTAACATTTAGTGTTCTTAGCATTTAACCTTACATTAACAAAAATGTTAAAATTTGAAGTTTTCAGTAAGATTTCAGCAATGCTTCATGGATTTCAAGTACTTGTTGCTGTGTATCTTCAAGCTTTAAATTATTTATAATGAAATCTGCTTTAACCTTATTATCATCGTCTTTTGATTGATTATTAATAATGGCTTGGACTTTTTCTTGAGTTGAATTATCACGTTTAATAACCCTATTAATACGGTCATTAATAGGTGCTGTTACCAGTATTATAAAATCACATTTCTTATATTCTCCAGTCTCAAATAAAATAGCAGACTCTTTTAACACATAAGGCTTTTCATTATGTTTCTTTAACCATCGTTTAAAGTGCAGTCCGACTTTTGGATGTACTATGCCATTCATTTTTTCCAAAAGTTCTTTATTATTAAAAATTATTTTGGCGATGTAAGGTCTATTAAGAATATTGTCCCGGTAAGCTTTTTCACCAAATAAATCTATAAGTTTTCGTTTAATTACTTTAGAGCGATTCATTAATGCTTTAGCTTCAATATCTGAATTATAGATAGGTACTCCTAACTCTTCAAACATTTTTGCTACTGTAGTTTTCCCACTACCAATACCTCCTGTAATACCTACAATTTTCATTCTGTAATTATAAATTCTATTTGTTTGAGATTTACTTTTAAATTTCTAACGCCTTCAGGTTTTTTTACAATTTTAGGCAACAAATACGATTGATTATTATCAACCTCACTAAAATCACATTCAACAATAAAGTTTTCGCTCTTGACAGATTTAAAATTAGTCAAACTAGTATAATATGAAACCGTAACCGTTTTAGGAAAGTATTTAATCTTAATACTATCGGGAACATTTACTACTTGTATTGGGACTTTTAATTTTCCTTCGGTGAATTTTTCAACATTTGCAGAAACCAAAACTTCCTTTGGCGTATATTCTATTTCTTCATTGTTTACTGAAAGCTTCAATTGTACTGCTGATTCAATATTTGAAAATACTTGGTTTAATTGTAGAGTATCTGTTTCTATATTATGAATTTCAGACAAAACAGATTTAGGACCAACAAGCTTTACAGAATCTGGTGACAACTTAAAGCTATTCAATATATCATAACCCAATTTAAAATTAACATCTGCATTTAAGACAATGGGAACTTTCTTTATATCATTTTCATCATACTTAAACCATAACGTATCAGGGTTTAGATTTACAATTTCTACATCCTTATCAAATTGAGCTATGATATTTGAAAAAGCTGTGTGGTTATTCCAAACATACATCTCATTGGTTTTAGTTATGTTTTCAGAAAAATCTAAACCTATCTTGGGTTTATTGAAATAAAACTTTAAAAAGTTAAATCCTTTTGTTTTTAAACTAATATTTAAAATCGGTGTTGAATCGTTAATAATCACATCAGTTTCTGGAACATTCATCTCCACAACTTCAAATGCTATAGTGTTGGTATAGGTTTTTGACAGTTTTGTTAGAATTAAAATAACAAACGACAACAGCAAAAACATAAAAAAAATATTAATCCGTTTACTTCTTATAGATTTAATTAATTTGTCTTTTAGCTTATTGGTCATTTTGCTTTAAAAAATAAATCAGGGAATTGTTCCTCTGGATTTTTATTTAACACCTTAATTACAAAGATAGACTTTAAAAATCCCAATCCATAACCCCAAAACTGTATACAAACCGCAAGTAAAGCCAAGATAGATACGGTAAGACTTTTTGAAGAAAATAATGCTGAAATAAAAAGCACAAAAAAATAGAAAGCATACAAAAAAATAGGCCAATTAATCTTAAAAAAAAGTAATAATATCGATATTAAAAATCCTAATACAAATATAGTAGGGAACCAATAGGTAACCTTTCTAGTTTCTGGATGCCATGTGTTTAAAATTGGTCGTACTAGTCCAAATTTTTTAACTTGTATATAAAATTTAGACCACGAAATACGACGTTTATGATATACAAAAGCCTCATTGATCAACTTTGTTTGAAAACCATTTTTCCAAAGGCGTATGGACAAATCTGGGTCTTCTCCAGGGTGAATTCTTCCAAATCCTCCTGTTTTTAAAAAAGCTTCTTTGGAAATTCCCATATTAAAACTTCTTGGCTGAAATTTATCAATACTAGCTTTGTTACCACGAATACCACCGGTAGTCAATACTGAAGTCATAGAAAAATTTATTGCCTTTTGAATATTAGAGAAGCTACTATGGGCTGCATCTGGTCCGCCAAAACAATCCACATAATTCTCCAATAAACTTTCCTGAACTTTGTATAAATAGTTTGAAGGCAGAATACAATCAGAATCTAAAACAATATAATAATTGCCTTTAGCTGCTTTCATACCATAATTACGAGAATCGCCTGGACCCGAATTGTCTTTATACAGATATTGAATATCTAAATCCTTTTTATATGTATTTACAACAGCTTCTGAACTCAAATTAGAACCATCTTCTACAATAACTATTTCAAAAGGAATATTAGTAGTTAAGTTTTTAAAGCTTAATAACAACTCATCTACTTCGTCAGGGCGATTATAAACAGGTATAATAAAGGAGTATTTCAGTTGCATGCAACAAATGTAATTAAACCCATAAAAAAAGCCACTTAAAACAAGTGGCTTTTTAGTCGTTAGTTTAAGGAAGTTAATTTTTAATTATCCTTATCGTTTCTACAGTATCATCAATTGTTACTTGAACAAAATACGATCCCGTTTTCAAAGAAGACATATCTACTTCACTACTCACCGCATCAGGGGTAGCTTTCATAACCTGTTGACCCAACATATTATACACAACGATATTTTGAATATCTTTTTGCGCATTTAACGTTAATGTATTTGAGACAGGGTTTGGATAATATGTAAATATTGAAGTATTCTCAAAATCGTCAACACTTAAAGTAGCACTATATGCAGAAATCTGGAAAAATACTATATCATTATTTCCATATTCAAAAATTCTCACATAAAGTGTCTGCCCTGCTAAATTAGTATCAGAAATTGAAATTAAGGAATAAAAACCATCATCACTAGCATCATCATCACAAGCCACTAAAGCAAGTGAACCACAAGCTCCCGAATATACGGCCATTCCAGTATCTCCACCGTTTCCTACAGGATTACCATTTGTTTCAATAGTTAAATTTCCATCTGCAGGAACAACTACCGAATACCAAACGTCTCCTCCTAAATATGAAGAACACCCTGGTGCTGGTATTGTTGGATCCCCTACCTCAGAAGCAGTAGCACTCTCGTTATTACCATTAATTGCGTTATCTGCAAATGCCACACCTGGTGTTAAAGCAACTGCACCTGCGCAATCATCGTTACCAGGCGGTGGTGGTGCCGATTCAGATGTAAAACTCCATAATGGACATCCAGTAGCAGGAGTGGTTGCATTTAGAGGTACAACCATCCAATAAATTGTAGTATCATAAGCTCCTACATTTCCATCTAAAAATGTATCCGTAGTATTAGCAACTAAAGCTAGATCACTACCATCGGACATTAAACCAGCATATACATCATAAGATGTTGGCGTAGGTCCAGAGGCAGGTGCCGTCCATGTTAATGAAATTGTACCAAAAGCCGAAACATCAGTTTCACCATTTGTAGGCATTATCGGTTCCATAGCACAATCTGGAGCAGGCTGTATTGGTGTACAAGCTGCTTCAATTTCAAACTCGACACCTGGGTCACCATTAATCCAATTTCCAACACGAATAAAATATTCATTTCCTGCCAAAGCAGTAAAGCTCACTTCAACTGGGTTTTCTCCAGAACCACCCGCTGCAAAACATGTACCTGGTGTTATACCAGCACAAGTACCATCTGTACTTTCGTAAACTTCAACTTGTGGCTCTTCAACAGATGCTGTAACAGTTAAAACCACATCCATATCTGTTCCTGTTAGCTGATACCAAACGTCATCTCCAATTGTACCAACACAAGATGTCGCACTTCCACCTGAAGCAGCAACCGTAGTTTGCCCGGTTAATGGTGTATTGCATGTTAATACAGTAGCATTAGCACATAAATCATTAGACGGTGGTGGTGCCGCAAGCGTTGTAAAACTTGTTGAAGGACTCCAGTCACTATAACCATTAGCATCACAATTAGCTCTTACAAAAGCATAGTATGTAGTTGAAATACTTAACCCTGTTGCTGTATCCATAACTATACCTGCACCTGTTGAACCCGAATCTATTGCAGTATCTGTATCTGGATCTCCATCAGTAGCTAAAACTACCCACTCATATCCTAATGTAGCTCCAGCATCATCATCCCAAGATAAGTCTGCAGTAACATCTGTAGCTGCAGCCATAAGATTTCCAGGCACAAAACACGACGGAGGTACAGCAGAAGTTATTGTTGGAGATTCAAAGCAAAATCCCCATTCCCAAGCAGCTCCTCCAGCTCCTCCATCATCAAGAAAATTAATTCTATATTGAAAATTAGATTGCTGATTGGCCGTAAAGCCTGCTATATTCAATGGAATACTGATAAATGAATCTCTAGTACCAGAGCAAAAGTTATCTTGAGGCTGATCTGAAGTTCCTACAAATGTCTCCCAAATCACCCATATTCCAGCATCCGCATCCCAATATTCCAATGTTAATGTATCCGCTAAATCATTATAGGTAAAGTCAACAGCAACTGTCAGCCATGTTTCTCCAGCATTAAAAGCTGCAGTAATATCTATTACAGGTGATTCAGCTGCTATATCATCGTCATTACCATTTCCAGCATCATCATCATCAAAAGCAAAATTAGATGTGGTTCTTGGATCGGCTTCAAAAGCCGTCGGGTCAGTATTATAAGTTCCTGTTACAGACCAAGAAGCGTTTGGCCATCCCGCATTCTGATTTAATGTTTGACTGATTCCTTGCCATGAAACAAACAAAAACAATAAAAAAGACAAACAATAGGTAGTTTTTTTCATATTGTATCTAATTAAATGTTGGTAGTTCTTTAAAGTTACACATTATTTGTTTTGAGTGAATTGGAAATAAATACTTAATCGATTAAACGCTGTTTTCCATAGACCATCTGTAAATGAGTCGTTTAAATAATAAAAAAGCCGCTCAATTGAGCGGCTTCAAAAAATTTTACTTAAACTAATTAGTTTTTAATAATTCTAATTGTATCTGTTACATTTTCAACCGTAACCTGAACAAAATAAGCTCCAGGATTTAGGTTTACCATATCTACTTCACTATTAACTGCATTGGGAGCAGAACGCATAACCACCTGACCCAACATATTATACACAATTACATTTTGGATATCATTTTGAGCATTTAACGTTAATGTACTTGTAACTGGGTTAGGATAAAAAGAAAATAAATCATTATTAGTGGCGAAGTCTTCAGTTGATAGTGTTGCACCACAAACAACAGATCTCACACGGCAATCATCTATACTACCACAATTATTATCACTGTGGGTGTAAAAACGAATATTACCTGTTACAGTTGAGGTCCATATTACATAACCATAACTTCCAATATATGCTGAAGTCCCATCTTCATTCCCTAAGGTCACAAAGTCTGTAGCTACTGAACTCTCGAATCTGTAATTCTCTCCAGCTACTACTGTAACTAAAGAATACTCTCCGTTGTACCCACAATCTGTAATTTCATTAACTGTCGAACCATCACAAGTTGCAGAAGCAGCTACATCGTAAGTTGATGACGGCCATTGCCCAAAAGGAGCAGTTAAACATTCATCACCAGGTGGTGTTTGACTAGAAGCAGACCAAAGCGCGCATGGTCCAATTGCATCAACAGCACCAACTTTGGGCACAACTGACCAATACACTGTTAAACCGTATTCTCCAAATGCAACATCATAAAATGTATCTGCAGTATTATCAAAATAGGTTTGATCACTCCCATCCGAATTAAAACCAATATAAAAATCATAAGAATCTGGAACCGGACCAGATGCAGGTGCTGTCCAAGAAAAAGTAATAGGTGCTGTAGCACTAAGTCCTGTTGCTCCATCAGCTGGCGTAATAGGTGCTGTAGCACAGTTAGGAGGACACGAGTCTAAAGTCGCCAAATTATCAGATCCATTGCATGCTGAATCTGCAGCATCTTCAACTGTAATAGTAACATTTGTACCTCCCGGGAAAGGGCCAACAGAATACGGTGAAGCTGAACCATCAACTCCATTTATTGCTGCAGCTCCTCCATCATTTAATACATTAACAGAAGTAGCGGTTCCTAATCCAGTAATATCAACATTAATAAAAAATTCATCTGCTGGACAATTGTTTCCTCCTTGACTTAAAGTAAAAACAGCTGGTACACATGAAGGTGCTGGCACAAAAGTAAGTGACCAATCATCAACAGATCCAACATCGCCTCCAGCATCATCACAAACTAACAAATTCCATGTCCCATCAGCATTTACACCTGTAAAGCCAGAAAGTGCTTGCATAGGTCTATAAGTCCCTGTAATTGCAGGACCATCAGGGCCATCAGCAGGAATAGGATCGGCGGCGGCATCATCTAAAACAACTGCGAAGCCATTTGCTTGACCACCATTATCATCTAATAATAAAACTGTTGTTCCTCCTGTTGGATCTTGTAAACTAATCACCACATCATCTGACCATGTATGTGTAATGTTTAAGGTAACACTTCCTAAAACATTAGTAGTACCCAAAACACCTACTCCTGAAACTGCTAAAGGTAGAGTTAGCTCATCAGCAGTGCCACATGTTGCAGCAGTGCCTCCATTTCCATTTTGCATGTCATAGGGTCCACCATTATCTGTGAAAGTTTGAGCAAAACCAAAGGAAAAGCTTAATAACGTTAAAAACAAAGTAATTTTTTTCATGTTCTTTGGAATTTATATTAATTAATATCATTAAAGTTAATAATTTACAGTAAGTAGTAGTTACAATCTTACTATTAATCGATAAACGAATTCATTAATAGTTAAACTGCTAAAATTAAACAATTTAGAAAGTTTTTTAATATATCAACTGCTTAAAAAAATTAAATCTTATAGCTTAAAACACATAATATATTTTATAAAAAAACCAGAGAAGAATTCTTCTCTGGTTTTCTAGAACTTCTAAAAAGCATCATCGGTTAAAGGATGATACTTTTAGTTTACTAATTTTTAATAATTCGAATAGTTTCTGTTTTATTATCTACAGTTACTTGAACAAAATAAGCTCCAGGATTTAAAGTAGTCATATTAACTTCGCTATTAACTGTGTTAGGTGTAGAACGCATAACTTGCTGACCTAACATATTGTAAACAACAACATTCGTTATATCTCTTTGAGCATTTAATGTTAAATTACTATTTACTGGGTTAGGATAGTAAGTAAATAGGTCACTGCTAACTGTAAAGTCTTCAGTAGATAAAGTAGCATCAGAAACCGTAATGGTAAATGTTCCTTCAGTTCTAAAATTACCTTGTCTAGCTGCAACACCATCACTCCATACTCTAACATAATATGTATTGCCTGCTGTTAAACCAGTAACATCTAACATTTCCCCTCCATTGCCATCAGAACAGCCTAAAGAATCCGCATCTAATTGGTTACAATCTGGATAAACAGCAACATTAGCTTGATCAGAAGTTCCAGTAATAGCTGTCATGATACCTACATCTCCATCAGCAGGGGCAACAAACGAATACCAAACATCTGACTTAAAAGTAAAGCTATCACAAGTAGTATCGTCAACATTACCAGTTGAATCATCGGTAGCACCAGCTGTAGTACCTGCTGCCTGAACATCCAATGTAAGAGCTTCAGCGTTAACGCATAAATCATTAGCTGGCGCAGGTACATTAGCTGCGCAAGTTACATTCATGTCAAAAGTACCTGAATTTGAACTATAACCCTCAACCATAATATAATACGTTGAAGTTCCATCTGAAGAAAATGTTAAGGTAGATCGCGTACCACATGCATCATCGTTTTGAGCTATTTGGTTAGTGGCAGGACAATCTGAATACACTCTAACCAATGTATCATAACCTGAATCACAAAATTCTAAAGTAACATCTTCAGCTACTCCAGAACCTGTATACGAAAACCATACATCGTTAGCTAGATTTCCGCCACTATCAGTTGCAGCAGATGTAGAACCTAAATAATTACCATCACATACCACAGGAATGGCATTATCACATTCATCGTTAGTAGGCGGGCAAGAATCTGTTAATGTTCCAGAAGTAACATTGCAATCAGCATTATCTCCCTCAATTGAAATTGTTAATCCACCTCCTGCTGGGAAAGGACCAGCTGTGTAAATACCTACTCCTGAATCAACGTTTACCACATCGCCATTAACTGAATTAGTAATAGATAATGTTCCATTGCTTCCTAAATCGGTAATATCAACATCTACAGAGAATTGATTATTCGCGCAGTCTTCTACAACAGCAACAGTAGCTGATGGAGGTGCACAATTAAAAATCTGCCACGCTAATTCAAAAGTACCAGATCCAGTTGAATAAGCCGATTGCACCCAATAAACTGTTTGATCTGAACCAGTATCATTTATCCAAACTACATTTCCAGTATCTGGATCATCCACACAAGTAATTAAAGTCGCTCCTGGACATGCTCCTCCATAAGCTACCCTATGTTTTGAATCGTAAGCATTAACAGTTTGGCCAATACTGATGGTAGACCCATTTGGTACTACAATTGAAAATACTTGATCTGGTGCGCCTGCATTGGTAAGACAATCTTGATCAAAATCATTGGCAGCACCTGTTGTATCGCCCGAATAAGGACTAGTTAAAGCCCCTAAATCTATTACCGATGCACAATTTTCTTGAGCAAAGCTAAAACTAAAGGCTAACAAAATAAATAATAAAGTAATTTTTTTCATATTTAATTGATTTGATTAAAAATATAAGTTAATAATTCTTAAAAATATGTAAATAATCTAGCTATTAAAGTATGACACCTATCAAATCGACAAAAGGGTGGTTTTTACCGATGAAATACATGCTATAATTTGACTATTTTTCTAACAATATTATTTTCACCATTGTATACTTTTATGTAATAAATACCACTTGAAAACTTATCCAAATTCAAGCTGTATTCTTTTGTATCTGAATACGTTTTTATTATCTCTTTTCCAAAACAATCGTATACTGAAACCCTCTTTATAAAAGAACTTGATTTTATGGCAACTTTATCTGAAGTAGGATTTGGAAAAACCAATAATTCTTGGGGTGTTTCTTGTAAGGATTCCAATGACAAAGGGTTAGAACCTTCTACAATGTTAAGCATTTGATTAGCCGAAATATTTTCTAAATAATCTACCATACCACTCAACCAAGTAACCTTTATATAGTCAACTTCCGTATTAGAACCAAGTCCAAAAAATTCTGAGCTAGAGTTTTGAGAAATATAGCCTTCACCACACAAGGTGTACCGGTACTGTTTGTTCCCGTTTATAGATATTTCAATTTTGGTACCTATACCATCTTTATTACTCACTACGCCTTGCAGTTTTACCTTTAACCAATTATTAGCTTGGGCAGCTATATTCTTCCATAAAAAAACATTCTCGTCATTTGAATTACTTACCAAAATTTCAGGATAACCATCATTATCAACATCTCCTATTGCATTTGAGTGACTAATCCCTGTATCTCCAGAAAAACCTGCAGACGGTGTACTAAATGTTTCATCACCATTGTTTGTATAAAATTGTGCTGATGCTAAAGATGGAACACTACCATCCATTGAGCAGCTCACATACATATCTATATCCCTATCATTATCTGCATCTAAAAAAACACTTCCCCAAGCAAAACTATTTAATGCTGTTCCTGTTGTAGTCGTGACATTAGTAAACGTTCCATCACCATTATTTTTGAAAAATACGTTTCCTCCAATTGGCGTGTTAGTTACATAAATATCAAACCAGCCATCATTATTATAATCGCCAATGGTAGAGGTCATGGCATCTATAGCAATATTTACACCTGCTGCTGCCGCAACATTTGTAAACGTATTATCCCCATTATTTTCGTAAAGAAAATTTTCGTTAAAATCCTTATCATTTATAACATAAATATCCTGCCAACCATCATTATTATAATCGAAAAAAGCTGAACAAAACGAAAGATGGCTCGATGAATGTATTCCTGCCGATATACTTATATCTGAAAATGTTCCATCTTGATTATTTAAAAATAAACGATTGGGCTGCACGAAATTATCATCTCTGTTGCTTAAGAACAAATCTAAAAATCCATCATTATTAATATCCCCAAATGATGCACCCCAGGTTTCAATATTTGTTGTAGGCAACCCTGCTAAAGTAGTTACTTCTGTAAATATTAAAGAACCATTATTATTGTATAGGTGATTACCATCTGTATTACTGACTACCATTAAATCTTTATCTCCATCATTGTCATAATCTGCCCACACAATTTGTCTGCCTTGTACATTATTAGAAGTAAGAGCAAAATTTTGACGTGTAAAAGTTCCATCTTGATTGTTTAAAAAAAACTCTGATTGACTCCCTGATTCAGTAGCCAATGATATATCATCCCAACCATCATTATTAAAATCGACAAAAGAAACTCCTGAACCATATTCTAAATCTCCTGCTGACATAGCCACTCCAAGTGCAACAGCTTGATCTTCAAAATTAATTTGTGCTTTAAGATTATGAATCAAACCCACTACCAAGAAAACACATAATAAAATCCTATATTTCATAATTAACATCTATACTACTAATATATATAAATTTTAATTTAGTCAATTGTAAAAAAAAGCGAGAGTCCAATAAAGAACTCTCGCTTTTATAAACCTTATTAATTGTATACTATTCTTTAGTGAAAGCCTCCATAACTGCATCGCTAACTCCCATATTGCTAAATCCACCATCATGGAATAAATTTTGAAGTGTAACTTTTCGTGTTAAATCACTAAATAAAGAAACCGTATAGTTTGCACAATCTAAAGCTGATGCATTTCCTAAAGGTGACATTTTTTCTGCGTAAGAAATAAAACCATCAAATCCTTTTACACCACTACCCGCAGTTGTTGGTGTTGGTGATTGAGAAATGGTATTAACACGAACCTTTTTATCGCGCCCAAAGAAATAACCAAAACTTCTTGCTATACTTTCTAAAAGTGCCTTATTATCTGCCATATCATTATAATCTGGAAAAACACGTTGGGCTGCCATATAAGTCAAAGCTACTATACTTCCCCATTCGTTCATGGCATCTTTTTGGTAAAGCGTTTGCATAACTTTATGGAAAGAAGTTGCGGATACATCTGTACCCTTTTGAGTCCAATCGTAATTTTGGCCTGTATAATGATTTCCTTTTCTAACATTTATTGACATTCCTATGGAATGTAAAACAAAATCGATTTTACCTCCTAAAATCTCCATAGATTTTTCAACAAGGTTTTCTAAATCTTCAAGTGAAGTAGCATCAGCAGGAATAACTTGAGAACCTGTTTTTTCAGCTAAAGCATTAATTTGTCCCATTCTCATGGCAACTGGAGCGTTTGTAAGAACAAAAGTTCCTCCTTCTTCATGCACACGTTCGGCAGTTTTCCAAGCTATTGAATTCTCATCTAAAGCTCCAAAAATAATTCCTCTCTTACCTTTTAATAAATTATATGACATAGTTATGATCGTTAGTTGTTTCGTTTTTCAAAGATAGTATTAATTCAATAATTGTTTAGCATGAGCGACAGCAGAAGTTGAAATTTCTTTTCCTCCAAGCATTTGGGCTATTTCAACAATGCGCTCGTCATGGTTTAATTTTCTCAATCCAGATTGCGTTACATTACCTATATCCTCCTTAAATACTTTAAAATGAGTATGACCCTTTGCAGCTATTTGTGGTAGATGTGTTATCGTAAATACTTGCATTTTCTCACTCATCTGCAACATAATATTCGCCATTTTATTCGAAACCTCTCCTGAAACCCCAGAATCAATTTCATCAAACATTATTGCAGGCAATTGAATATAATTGGCCAAAATAGACTTTATAGCCAACATGATTCTTGAAAGTTCTCCTCCTGATGCAGCCTTTTTTAATTCATTAAATGTTCCACCTTTGTTGGCGGAAAACAGAAAAGCTAAATCATCTTTACCATTTCCAAAGTATTCATCTGTTGAGTTTACTGTAATTTTAAATTTGGCATTTGGTATTCCCAACTGTTCTAAAATAGACTCTAATTGGTTTGTCAGGTTTGGAATAACTTGAATTCTACTTGCATTTATAAGATTAGCAATTTCGTTCAGTTTAGTTTTTGTACTGTTAACTTCTATTAGTTTTTCTTGAATGGAATCGTCAAGGCTTTCAGTAAAACTTACTTTTTGTTCTAAATTATCTCTAACCTCAATTAATTCTGACACTTCATTAACCAAGTGTTTTTTCAATAAATTATTAATTACTTGAAGTTTATGAGATACAACCTCTAATTGCTCTGGATCTAGTTCTAAAGCCTCTTGTAGGTTTTCTAAATCTGTAAAAATATCATCTAGCTCAATTGAAACACTTTCTATACGTGTATGAACATTTTGATACTTAGTCGCAAATTTTGATAGCTTTAGGGTCAAAGCTTTTAAATTAAACATAGCAGCAGAAACGCCTATCTCATCTTCATTAAAAATAGCGTTAGCATGAGCCAAACTTTCTTTAATGTCCTCAACATTACTTAAAGTTTCGTACTCCTCTTCAAGAGTTTGCAAATTGTTTTCTTCAAGTTTTATCTCTTGTAGTTCCTGTAGCAAAAACATGTTATAGTCATGTTCCTTTAACGATTCAGATTTGTATTTTAAAAGTTCATCGTATTCATGTTGAGCCCTTTTTAAATTTAAAAGCGTTTCCTTGTAAGCAATAAGATGCTTTTTATTATTTGCCAAAGCATCTATAACTTGGAACTGATATAAATTATCTACCAATTGAAGCGTTTGATGCTGCGAATGAATATCAATTAATCGTTCTCCCAACTTCTGTAAATCACTTAAATTCACTGGAGAATCGTTTACAAAAGCTCTTGATTTACCAGAAGGTAAAATTTCTCTTCTAATTATGGTCTGTCTATCGAAATCGAAATCCAATTTTTTAAATAAGGCTTCTAAATTGTAATCAGACACATTAAATACAGCTTCAATAACACACTTATTGTTTGGATTTTTTAAAGCATTTAGATCTGCCCGTTTTCCTAAAATGAGAGACAATCCTCCTAGAAGTATCGATTTCCCAGCACCAGTTTCACCTGTTATAATGGTTAATCCTTGATTAAAATCAACTTGAAGATTTTCAATTAAAGCGTAATTTTTTATTGAAAGTGAAACTAACAAGACTATAAGTTTAAGTTTGGTTAAAAATACGAATTCAATTTAGCAAAAAACCAAATTACTAAAACTTAATGTTTCGCCACTTGCTAGAGTAAGTAGGAGCTACACGGTTTAAAGTAGAGACCAAATCGGTAATTTCCACATTAGGCCCGTCTGAAAAAATCTGCTCTATTTCATCGCTTTTAGCATCAAAAAAGGTTCGTAATAAGAATGAATTGGGTCTTCTTCTATTCATGGCAGCAAACTCTTCAATAGCTTTGGCTATATTTTCTTTAGATTTAGTAACGTTTTCCTGCATTAAATCTAAACCGTTGCGATGATAATCATACAAAACTGATCGGTATTCCTTAAACGTAGGAGACATTAAATTATCAATTAAAACAAAGCGGGATTGGTTACCATCTTCTATCTTCCATCCTTTTGCACCGCCTTGTTGCGAATAATTTAAAATGGTTTGTGCTTGTTTCAAAAATTCATCACCGCCATTAAGCTCAAAAGTATCTGCATCCAACCCTAAAACCATGTACACATGAAATGCTATAACAGAGATTAGGTTAGATTCATATTGATTCTCGTTATAAATTAAGTTCTGAAACTCAACATATCTAAATGTAAAATCTTTATCGTTAAAATTATAAACTGGCGAGTAATATGTTGAACCGTAAACAGGTCTAGATGATTGTACTTGAAGTGAGGCTTTAAAGGCATCTCCAGAATACTCGGTTACATTGATATAAAAATTACACTCTACGGTTTCTTGAGGACCATAAACTCTATTGGTCCATTTGGTATTATTAACAAACTCTCGTAATTGTTTTTGAAGTGTATTAAAAACAGGTAAGTTCTGATTTCCTGACAATTCAGTGTTAACTACCACATTACACCTTAACTCTTGAGCGTTTGTTGTTAACGTAAAACCAACTAAAAAAGCAATTAATAATCTATACATCAAGTTGTTTAATTATTTCGTTTAAAAGGTCGATAGCGACTTCATTTTTAGGTTTCAAATTATATTCAGTAACCGTATTAGCTTTGTCAATAAAGGTTACTTTGTTGGTTTCTGTTTTGAATCCTGCGCCTTTATCGTTTAACGAATTTAACACAATTAAATCTAAATTCTTCTTTTTTAGTTTAGCTTTTGCATTTTCCAGCTCATTGTTAGTCTCTAATGCAAAACCCACTAAATACTGTTTTTTCTTAATCCTACCTAAAGAAGCTAATATATCATTTGTTTTTTCTAACTCAATAGATAACGTTGCATTTTCCTTTTTTATTTTTTGACGGGCCACCTCTTTTGGTCTATAATCTGCTACAGCGGCGGAAAGAATAGCAATATCTACACTATTGTAATACTCATGACAAGCTTGGTACATCTCTTCAGCACTAGTCACAGCGATTGTTTCAATTAAGCTATGGCTAACTTTTTGATGGGTGGGTCCATGCACTAAATAAACTTGAGCACCTTTGTTGGCTGCGACTTTAGCAATCTCAAAGCCCATTTTACCACTGGAATGATTACCTATAAAACGAACTGGGTCAATAGCTTCATAAGTTGGTCCTGCTGTAATGAGCACCTTTTTGTCACGCAATGGCAGTTTGCTTAAAATGTCATTTTCAATAAAGGCAATAATATCTTCAGGTTCAGCCATTCGACCTTCTCCAATTAATCCACTAGCTAATTCGCCACTTGTAGCAGGAATTACTACATTTCCATAGCGTTTAAGAACATCTAATGATCGTAATGTTGAAGGATGTTTATACATATCTAAATCCATAGCAGGAGCAAAATAAACAGGACACTTTGCTGAAAGATATGTAGCTAAAAGTAAATTGTCGCAAACACCGTTAGCCATTTTTGAAAGTGTGTTGGCTGTTGCTGGTGCAATAATAAAATAATCTGCCCAAAGCCCCAATTCCACATGGTTGTTCCAAACCGCATTGTCATCATCTTCATTAACAAAGGTTGAATAGACTGGGTTTTTGGAAAGCGTAGATAAGGTTAAGGGTGTTATAAAATCTTTAGAGGCAGGTGTTAACACTACTTTAATGTTTGCGCCTGCCTTTATAAAAAGTCTAACTAATGATGCCGTTTTGTAAGCAGCAATACCAGCACTAATGCCTAAAAGTATATTCTTGCCGCTTAATATTGACATCTAAAAATATTATTCTTGAGTATCTTCCTCTGTATTTCTATGGTAAATTTTACCATCTAACCATTCTTGTACAGCTAATGCATGTGGTTTTGGTAATTTTTCATAGAATTTAGAAACTTCTATTTGTTCTTTATTTTCAAAAATTTCTTCTAAACTATCATTGTAAGTCGCAAATTCTTCTAACTTTTCAATAAGTTCTTTTTTAATTTCTGAATTAATTTGCTCCGCTCTTCTTGAAATAATTGAAATAGCCTCATAAATATTTTCTGTAGGCTCATCTAGCTTATTTCTATTATAAGTTGTTGTGTTTACTGGAGCGTTGATTTTCTTTAAATCCATTATATAGTTGTATTAACTTTTAGTCGTATAATTTTGTAATTCACTCTGTATTTCCTCGTACATTTGATTAGCTTCTTCCATATATTCAGAACCTGAATACGATTTCTTGAAAGTCAGATAATGTGTTATAGCTTCTTCCAAGCGTTCTTGACGCTTATATAAAACACTATTTATGGCTAAATTATAAGCTGAATCGAATTTTATAAAAAATGCTTCTTCTCTATATTTCGAAGCAGGGAAATTAAAAATAAAATCTTCCATTGCCTTAATAGGGGCAGTATAATCCCCTGTATAACCTGCAATGGCATTGTATTGCTTTGCAATTTCAAAAGCTTTTCTCTCTAACTTAAAATCTAACTCTTTAACCAACTGGTTGGCTTCTGGTAAATATTCAGACTGCGGATAAGCATTTATAAACGCTTGCAACTTATCTAAGGCATCACGCGTTTCATGCTGTTCTTTTGTATAAACAGGAGCTAAATTGTATGCGCTTTTAGCACCTAAAAAAGAGGCTTCTTCCAACTTCTCACTATTAGGATATGCGCCAACAAAACGTTCAAACTGATAAGAAGCTAAATACCACTCTTCCATTTCGTAGAACGTTTTGGAGTATAAATACATTAACTTTTCCGCTTGAGGTTTCCCTCTGTAAGAAGGAACAATGGCGGCAAAAAGTTTATTCGCTTTTTCGAACTTTCCAGCGTCATATTGTTTTTCACCCTCTTTAAACTTTGTACCTATATCAGTAGTTTTTAATGCTTTTTGATATTCGCTACAAGAACTTAAAAATGTGCAAGTTAGAATTATGTATAAAAATTTCCTCATAGTTTTAAAACAGAATGCAAAATTAAGTTATTATTATGGAATTTAAAAATATTTTATTCTGCTAAAATAACTGATGAATTCAGGTTTTTAATAGGTTTAAGTATAATTTAACTTTTAGTTGTAAGCCTTTACAAATTGGGCTAATTCCTCTTGTAGATTTGTTGAAGCTTCAACAAGTGGCAACCTTACTGTATTGTCACATAATCCCAACTCATTCAATAGTGCTTTAATACCAGCTGGATTGTTTTCTGAAAAAATTAAACTTATTATTTCCATCAACTCAAAATGCAACTTATAAGCTTCATCAGCTTTTCGCTCAAGTCCGAAATGAATCATTTGAGAGAAGTTTATTGGAAATGCTTGTGCAATTACTGAAATAACTCCCGAACCACCAGCTAAAGTTACCGGTAGTGCCAAATCATCATCCCCGGAAATAACCAAAAAATCACTTGGCTTATCTTTTAACAACCATAAATATTGCGCCATATTTCCAGCAGCTTCTTTAACCGCTATAATATTATCGCATTCTCTTGCTAGTTTTAACGTTGTACTTGGCAACATGTTCGACCCTGTTCTACCAGGAACATTATACATAATAATAGGTACTGGAGAGATTTCAGATATAGCTTTATAATGGGCTATTATTCCTTCCTGTGTAGGTTTACTATAGTATGGCGAAACAGATAGAATAGCAGAAATACCATTAAAATCTGTTTGATTAATTTCATTGATAACCTGCGCCGTATTATTTCCTCCTATACCCAAAACCAAAGGCACTCGATTATTATTAACTTCTTTTATAGTACTAATGATTTTAACCTTTTCTTCAGAAGTAACTGTTACACTTTCTCCGGTAGTACCAGAAATAACAATATAATCCGTACCATTTTCAATATTATAATTAACAATATTAATTAGTGCATCATAATCTACACTTAAATCTTTCTTAAAAGGGGTAACAATAGCAATTCCAACTCCCGTAAATAAATTATTCATTATTATATTTTATTAAAAACTTTTAAATACTTAACCAATTCACTTTTAAAAGCACCAAATTCATTAACTTTTGTTTCGATAATTAAATCGTTCAAACGCTTATCTAACTGAAAAATGCTAGCCTTAAATTTAGCTTTAGAATAGGCGGTTAGCAATTTTAACCTTAATATATCTTCACAGTAATAACTAATCAACAAATCAAATTCGGTATTTAAAAATGTCTCCAATTCAACACTGTTTATTTTTCCATGCCAACCAAAATCCTTACTATGAAAACATGTATTCCAAGAAAAAGCAGCATCCTTTTCATCATTTGCATAAGCTATAACTTGAATAGCATTAGGTAAAAGTTTCAAGCTATCTGCAAGTGATTTAAACATTTCAAAATCATTAACCTCTTCAATGTTGAAAATTACACCCACATTCTTAACCGTATGATCTTTATCAGTAACGCTTTGCGTTTTTAAAATCGTATTAAATTTTTTTTTAATAGATTTTTCTTTAAATCCCTTTAAAATCATACTATATTTATACTTTAGACAAAGGTAATAAAAGTACCTTGATAAGAGCATTAAATTTAATAGTCATTATATGAGATTTCAATACGTGTTAATTCTTCTTTTCGCAATGGTTTTTTCAAGCTGCAAGAATGACTCTTGGCATGTAAAAAAGATTGAAGGCAAACAACTAAACATAAATGATAAGTTAGACACAAAGAAAGAAATTGATGAATTTATCAAGCCCTATCGCGAGCATGTTAATGCCGAATTGGATAGCGTTTTATCCTATTCTATTGATACCTATTCCAAAAAAGATGGTGAACTCAACACCGCAATAGGAAATTTATTTGCCGATGTAATTTACGAACAATCCAACCCCGTTTTTAAATCTCGAACAGGCAATGAGATTGATATGGTAATGGTAAACCACGGAGGTATTAGATCCATAATATCAAAAGGCAATATAACAATTAGAACGGCTTATGAAATTATGCCTTTTGAGAATAGCATTGTTGTAGTAGGCTTAAAGGGAGAAAGCATTAACGAACTTATTAGTTACTTGACTCATGCTAAACGTGCGCACCCTATTTCCGGATTAAGATTAACTGTAGACGACGAATTCAGTGTAGTTGAAGCAACTATTAAAGGTGAACCTATTGATCCCAACAAAATTTATTATGTAGCAACTAATGATTATTTGTACAATGGTGGCGACCACATGACCTTTTTCCAACCCAATGAAAGCCTAGAAATTTTAAACTATAAAATTCGTAATGCCCTGTTGGATTACTTTATTAAAACCGATACAATTAGACCAGTAATTGACAACCGATTCATTCAAATTACACCTCAACCATGAAACGTCGCGACTTTATACAACAAACTGCAGCTACTTCAGCATTTATCACTTTAGGCGGTTTAGGTCTTTCATCAATGACCTCCAGTGCTCAACCAAAAAAAATAACAATTCTACATACTAATGACGTACATAGTCATATAGACCCTTTTGGCCCTGAAGATGGTAAAAACCCCAACCAAGGTGGTGTGGCAAGACGTGCTAGCTTAATAGACAGTATCAGACAAGACAACCCAAACACATTATTATTGGATGCCGGTGATATTTTTCAAGGTACGCCATATTTTAACTATTATGGTGGCGAATTGGAATTTAAGCTAATGAGTAAGCTCAAATATGATGCTGCCACTATTGGAAATCATGATTTTGACAACGGAATTGATGGTTTGTTTGCACAGTTACCACATGCTGAATTCCAGTTCCTATCAGCAAACTACGATTTTTCGAATACGATTCTTGATGGCAGTGTTAAACCCTTCAAGGTTTTTATAAAAGACGGTATTAAAATTGGAGTTTTTGGTATTGGAATTCGATTAGAAGGATTGGTTTTAAAGAACCTATATAAAGAAACCGAATACTTAAATCCTATTGAAATCTCTCAAGACATGTCCAGGATTTTAAAAGAAGACGAAGGATGCGATTTAATTATTTGTTTATCACATCTTGGCTATAACTATAGCAATTCTGAAAAAATTGGCGATTTAAAACTGGCTGAAAATTCGACAAATATAGACCTAATTATTGGCGGCCATACCCATACATTTTTACCGAAGCCTACAGTAGTAAAAAATAAAATTGGCAATAACATGCTTGTAAACCAAGTTGGTTGTTACGGAATTAATTTGGGTAAAATTGACTTTTATTTAGACAAGGACAAAAATAAAACCGCTAATGGCACTTCCATTATTGTTTAAGCTAAAGCATTATCTGAGCTAGAAACGCGCAATTCCACGAGACTCTTTTTTCGTTTTCTATTTAGTTCAATTATATAATTGAATAAAAAGAATAAACCAAAAATATGCAAAATTCGGTCTAGCATAACAAAACTCCAATTGTATATGTAATAATTACTTATGTAGTAAAGTACATCAGAAAACGCGAAGCACAATGCCATTGCCAAAAACAAAATAGAAGGTTTCGTGTCTGAATTCAAATACCCTATAAAAGCCACAAAACACAATACTATTAATGCCATACTCTTTACACCAAACAAAGCAACTTCCATTCCGTTAGGTATTTGCAATTTTAATACAGCAAATAGTTCATACATTAAATATGTGTTTATGGCAAACACAACTATTAAATATCCTCCAACTATAGCATCAAAATTTAAACTCTTAATATTTGATAAAGCAGCATATACCAAACAGAGGTAGCTTATACAGTAAAATAAACTTGATATTTGAAGCAATTGCTCATCCGAGAAAAACACTGAAGAGAAATCACCTAAAAAAGAAAAAACAAGACATAAAATAAAAACAGCGCTAATGTATTTATTCTTTACGTAGTAATACATTACAAAAACGGGAATAAATAACGGTTTTGACAATTGCAATAATGCTTCATTTTCGCTTAAGGTAGCAATTACATTAAAAGCAATTAAGATTAACAAAACACATAGAAATATTTTGTTATAGCCTATTTGGAGCCAGTTTTTCAAGTTAGTAAGTATAAGTAGGTTATTACAAATATAAGAAAAATTATGACGTACAGCGTTGTTTTAGTGCACTTCATCGATTTTAATGTTAAATTTTTAAGCTGTTCGTCGGTAATACTATAAAAAGAAGACCAAGACCATAATTTAACATTAAAAGTATGACAACCTTGAAAAAACGGATCTTATTATTTATACGAATTGTAATTGCAGTTATATTAATTCAAACATTACGATTCAAGTTTAGCGCACATCCAGATAGTGTATATATATTTACTCAAGCTGGATTAGAACCTTACGGCAGAATAGGTATTGGTGTAATAGAACTTTTTGCTGGTATTTTATTATTAATACCTAAAACCGTTTGGTTCGGATCAAGCCTTACTATAGGATTAATGCTTGGAGCTATTTTTATGCATTTAACTAAAATTGGGATTGAAGTAAACAATGACGGCGGTACATTATTTATTACTGCGTTAATTACATTGGCATTAGCGTCAATTACACTTTATAAATATAAGAATACTATACCATTTATAGGGGATTCTAAACAAGTATAAATCATCCAAAAAACTGAACTTTCTTATTCTGGATTTTAGATTGAAAATAGAAGAAACAAAAGGCTAACACAAAAAGCAATGTTTGTGATATATTTAATAAATCTTTATCTGAAATATAAAAATAAGCTACTTGGATAACTTCAGAAAAGACGATACAAATCGACCCAAAGAATAATAATAACGACTTTTTGTTATCATTATAAAAATACCCAACCAAAGACAATGTTAGCAATATCAACATAACTATGTTGTAAACTAGCTCAATGACAAACAAAAATGAACCTGAAACATACGGATTTACAATAGTTAACAATACGTATACTATATAAATGTTCAAAATAGTGAGCACAAGCAAATGAATACCAAAATTCTTAAAAATCTTTTTAAAATCAAGTGTTCTACTAACATCATAAACCAACAAAGCATAGGCAATAATGTACAATGTATTACCAACCAAGTAATACGTATCATCAAACCTTAAAAGTTCAGCATCGGTCATGGAATCAAAATCAAAGCACAACTCACTGAATGCCAATAATTCAGAAATTGAAAATAATACTAAAAACCATGTAAAGAAAGGTGATTTCCTAGGAACACTTATAAAGTAGAGCAATGTAAAAACAGGAACTATCAAAGCTTTTGAAAGCTCTGAACAAGTATACAATTGATTGAACTCAAATACAGCAAATGCAATAAACAGCATTACTATACAACCAATTAATATATTTGATTTTCCCATAGATCAATCCCTTGATAACTTAAACAAATATATATAAAAATTACAATTAATCGATAAAATTATACACTTTAACGATAAATACCGTTATTTATATTATTTCTAAATAACTAAATTTAAAAACTCTTGTTCAGAAATTATAGGAATTTCAAGTTTTTCAGCTTTTTCCTTTTTACTTGGTCCCATATTATCTCCAGCTACAACATAATTCGTTTTAGAGGATATGGAAGATGAGACTTTCCCACCATTATCCTCAATTAACTTTTTAAGCTCATTTCTGGAAACTGTTTGAAATACACCTGAAACTACAAAGGTTTGTCCACTTAGTTTATCGGTTTGATTGGCCAGTTGCTCTTCTGAAAGTGACATTTGCAATCCAAAATGCTTGAGTCTACTTATAATTTCCAAATTTTCTCCTGAAACAAAAAATGATGTCACACTCGCAGCAATTCGTTCTCCTATTTCATCAACATTAACTAACTCTTCAGATGTTGCAAGCATTAGGGAATCAATTGTTTTGTAATGCTTTGCCAATTTCTTGGCGACGGTTTCTCCAACATATCGAATACCTAAAGCAAATAAAACGCGCTCAAAGTGAACTGATTTAGATAATTCAATACCTTTAATCAAGTTTTCGGCACTTTTATCAGCCATACGCTCCAATGGTAAAACATCTTCTTTCTTTAAATCGTATAGATCAGAATAATTAGAGATTAGTCCTGCGTTTACCAAAAGTGCTACAGTTTCACCTCCTAAACCATCAATATCCATAGCTTTCCTACTAATAAAATGCTGAATACGTCCAATAATTTGTGGTTTACAACCATTGTAATTGGGACAATAATGCTGAGCTTCGCCTTCTTGCCTTACCAACTCGGTATCACATTCTGGACAATGGGTGATATATTGTGTTGGTTCAGAACCTGTAGGTCTTTGTGATAAATCTACAGCAATTATTTTTGGTATGATTTCACCACCTTTTTCCACAAAAACGGTATCACCTACTCTAATATCCAATTTTTCAATCTGATCAGCATTATGTAAGGACGCACGTTTTACGGTTGTTCCAGCTAATTCAACTGGCTCCAAATTGGCAACAGGTGTTATGGCGCCTGTACGCCCCACTTGATAGGTTATTTCCAATAATTTTGTTGAAACCTGTTCAGCTTTAAATTTATAAGCCATAGCCCAACGAGGTGCTTTGGCTGTATAACCCAATTCGTCTTGGTGCTGTAAATTATTAACCTTGATAACCACACCATCGGTTTCATAGGGTAAATTATGCCTATGTAAATCCCAATAGGCAATAAATTCTAAGACCTCATCAATAGAATTGGCCAATTTAGCAGCATCAGGTACTTTAAATCCCCAAGCCCTTGCCTTTTCCAAGCTTTCAAATTGTGTGTTTATATTTAAATTACCACCTGTAATATTATACAGCAAACACTCCAAGGGTCGCTTGGCAACTTCTGCACTATCTTGTAATTTCAAACTTCCAGAAGCCGTGTTTCGCGGGTTTCTATAAGGCTCCTCACCTATTTCCACGCGCTCTTCATTCATTTTGTTGAAACCTTCAAAAGGCAAAACAATTTCTCCTCTGATATCGAATTTTGGCGGATAATTGCCTTTTAATTGCAACGGAACAGATTTAATGGTTTTTACGTTTGCCGTAACATCATCACCTTGAACACCATCACCTCTCGTTACAGCACGTAACAAACTACCATTTTCATAGGTCAGACTTATGGACGCACCATCGTATTTTAGTTCACAAGTGTAATGAACTGGTCCATCAATCATCTTTTTTATACGTGTTTCCCAATCCAATAAATCGTCTTTTGAATACGAATTATCTAAAGAATACATACGATACTCATGCTTGACCGTTTCAAAATTTTTGGTAACAGTACCGCCTACACGTTGTGTTGGTGAATTGGCATCAGCAAACTCGGGATTTTTTGCCTCCAAATCTTGTAGTCGTTTGAGTTTCATATCAAACTCATAATCGCTGATGGTAGGGTTATCTAAAACGTAATAATTGTAATTATGTTGACGCAATTCGTCTTGCAAAGTCCTTATCTGTTCTTCAATTGTCATATTATGGTTTCAAGGCTTTTGTGATTCTATCGTTTCCAAAAACATCTTTAATTACTTTTATGTTCTTAAAATTGAAATCAGCTAGAAGTTGTTTCATTTCACCACCAAGATATTGATTAATTTCAAAAAATAAATACCCCTCATCATTCAAATTATCAACAGCGAACGCTGTAATGGCTTTATAAAATTTTAATGGATCATCATCTGGCACAAATAATGCCAAATGCGGCTCGTGTTTCAATACATTATCCTTTATCTCCAGTTTTTCCACTTCTCGAACATAAGGCGGATTGGAAACTATGACATCAAATTTAAATTCAATTTCTGCCAAGGAATTGTTCGGGTTTAATATATTATCTTGAATACATGTAATGTTTACATCATTTAATCGAGCATTTTCTTTAGCTATCTTCAAAGCTTCTTCAGAAACATCCATAGCAATAACTTCAGCATTTTTTAAGGTTTTAGCTAGTGAAATGGCAATACAACCCGTTCCTGTTCCTATATCCAAAATTTTTAGTGGTTTTATCTCGCCTCCTAAAATAATAGTATTAATAATCTCCTCTACCAGTTCTTCCGTTTCTGGTCGTGGAATAAGGGTATGTTCATTGACCTTAAATTGCAATCCATAAAACTCTGTTTCGCCAACAATATATTGAATGGGTTCCTTGTTTTTTAATCTGGTTAAAGCTTCAAAAAGTGGTTCTTCTTCCTTTTTAGTTAGTGTTAAATTGGGTTCTAGAACAAGGGTAATTCGGTTTAAACTCAAATAGTGTTTTATTAGAATATTGAAAAAGCTATTCACTTCATTGGCTCCATTTTCAGTATCTAATTCGTTATGAAAAATGGTTTGGATATCCTTTAGCAGCATATTTTGAAATTATTCAAAGTTCTTTATCATCCAAACATTACAGGAATAGTGACCCGTATCACCCAAAGGTTTCTCCAGCATCTTGAAGCCAACTTTTTTATAAAGCTTTCTGGCATCTTCCATATAAGGCATGGTTTCTAGATAACATTTTTCAAATCCAAATTCCCTGGCTTTCGCTAAACAGACATCCATCATTTGGGTTCCTAAACCAACACCTCGCGCCTCTGGTAAAAAATACATTTTTTGCAGTTCGCATACATTACCTTCAAAATTGTCCAACTGCGAAATACCAGCACCTCCAATTATCTTTCCATCGTCATCAATTACGAAATAAACGGCTTTATCACCACTATAAGTTTCGGTCATTTTATCCAACGATTCGTCAGCATAAGCCGTACCAACTTTCGGCACACCAAATTCTATAAGGACTTTACGGATAACTTCAGCAATTTGCCCATCATCTGCTTTCCTTATTTCTCTAATGACAATATTATTATTGCTCACTTTATTATACTATTTTTATGGCTTCAAAATTCGGGATGAAGATACATGAAAAATATATAAAACGCTGTATTGAAATTGCCAAAAATGGATTGGGAACAACAGCCCCAAATCCTATGGTTGGCTGTGTTATTGTTCATGAAAATAAGATTATTGGTGAAGGATTCACAAGTTCCTATGGCGGATCTCATGCCGAGGTCAATGCCATTCAATCTGTTAGCAACAAAACCCTTTTAGAAAAGGCAACACTATACGTTACTTTGGAACCATGCAGCCACTATGGTAAAACACCTCCATGTAGCGATCTTATAATCAAAAAAAAAATCCCCAACGTTGTTATTGGAACCATAGATACGCACAGTAAAGTAGCTGGCGAAGGCATTAAAAAGCTAGAAGCTGCTGGCTGTAATGTTATTGTTGGCATATTGGAGGATGCCTGTAAAGAACATCACAAACGGTTTTTTACTTTTCATAATAAAAAGAGACCATACGTAATTTTGAAATGGGCGGAAACTTCTGATGGTTTTATAGCTCCCAAAACCAAATCTGAACAAAGGCCAGTTTGGATCACCAATTCCTATTCAAGACAATTGGTTCATAAATGGCGAGCTGAAGAACAAGCCATTTTAGTTGGAACAAATACGGTTATGGAGGACAATCCAAGCTTAACCGTAAGAAGCTGGACTGGCAAAAATCCTATTCGCATTGTTTTAGATAGAAACAATAAGCTACCAAAGAAATTAGCGGTTTTTAATGATGATGCTATGACCATCTGTTTATCTGAAAAAGAGGTTGATTTTGATAAGCATTTAGCCAAAAACATCTGTGAATATTTACATAATGAAGATATACAATCTGTAATAATTGAAGGTGGCAGTAAAACACTACAAACATTTATTGACGAAAACATCTGGGATGAAGCACGTGTGTTTAGAGGCCAAAACATGTTTAAATCGGGAATTAAAGCACCTGTTTTAAGCACAACACCTGATACAGAGCATAAAATTTTAGACGATACTTTAAAAACCTATTTTAACACCAAAAGCTGATTTCAATACTAATGAGTGAAATAAAAACTTTGATTTTCGATTTTGGTGACGTCTTTATTAATTTGGATAAGCAAGGCGCGATGCAACATGCCCTAAACTTATTTGAACTTGATGCTTTTACCCAAGAAATAATAGCCATTAACAGTCTTTACGAACAAGGACTTATTTCCACAGAAGAATTTTTAGAATTTTATCAGGATAGCTTTCCTAAATTATCAAAGGGAACTATTTTAAGTGCATGGAATGAGATTTTAAGGGATTTCCCAAATCATCGTTTGGAATTTATTCAAAATCTCGCTCAAGACAAACAATATCAACTTATTCTTTTGAGCAACACCAATGAATTACATATTGATTGGATTAAAGAGCAGGTTATATTTTACGAAGACTTTAAAAGTTGTTTTGATAAATTTTACCTATCCCATGAAATAGGACTAAGAAAACCCAACTCAAATATTTTTCAATTTGTTTTGCATGAAAACCAACTAAAAGCTAGTGAATGCTTGTTTATTGATGACACCAAGGACAATACTGATACAGCTGATAAAATGGGTTTTCAAACCTGGAATATTGACGAAACCTCAGAAGATATCACGGATTTATTCTCAATAAAAAAAGAACTATTTTGATTTATCTACTATTTAGCATATTATCGTCTACTGCTATTTTTGTATTATTCAAATTATTTGATAAATACCGAATTAACACACTTCAAGCTATAGTTGTAAATTATGTTACGGCATCTATTTTAGGTTTAACTTTAAGCTCCAAACCTTTTAATATATCTGAAACATTAGAATCCGATTGGTTTTTTGGAGCCTTTGGATTGGGCATGTTATTTATTTTTATTTTCAACATTATGGCCATTGTCTCGCAACGTAACGGATTATCGGTCGCTTCTGTAGCTACGAAAATGAGTGTTGTTATTCCCGTAATTTTTGGAATATATATTTATGGAGAAAGCACTAGTCTACAAAAACTATTGGGCATTATTTTAGCCTTGGCTGCAGTGGTTTTGGTTTCGATCAAACCTAAATCCAATGTTCGCTTGAAAAACAAACTACTTTTACCGTTTTTGTTGTTTTTAGGTTCTGGAATTATCGATACTTCAATTAAATACATTGAAACCTATTTTATTGAAGTTAATGGCATCCCTTTATTTTCAGCAACTATTTTTGGCTTCGCGGCCATTACCGGATTATTTGTTTTGATTGTTAAAAAACTTAAAGGGCACTTAAAATTCAACAAATTAAGTTTTATAGGTGGCTTTGTTTTAGGCTTTGTAAATTATGCTTCTATCTATTATTTATTAAAAGCATTAGATCACGAATCATTAGAAAGCTCAACTATTTTCACTGTTAACAATGTGGCCATTGTAATGCTATCCGGCTTAATAGGTTTAATCTTATTTAAAGAAAAACTATCGACAAAAAACTGGCTTGGTGTTGGAGTTGCTATTCTTTCAATTCTATTAGTTACATTAGCATAGTTTGAAATTAAAAGACACATACAAAACCATAAAGGCCGCTCCTACAGAAGTCTTATTCAAAGACAAAAACAGTAAATTTTACGGCTATGCATTTCCTGTTGAATCTGAAGACACAATTAAAATACACCTTGAACAATTGAAAAAAGAACACCATACGGCAAGACATTGGTGTTATGCTTATCAATTGGGAGTAACTGAAAAAAACATACAATTTAGAGCAAATGATGATGGCGAACCCAATAACAGTGCTGGAATGCCTATATATGGACAAATACAATCGTTTGACGTCACCAATATCCTAATTGTTGTAGTCAGATATTTTGGAGGTGTTAAATTGGGCGTTGGCGGATTAATAAATGCTTACAGAACAGCTGCCCAAATGGCTTTAGAAAAGTCTAACATAATTACCAAAACCATTAATGTTCAATATGTAGTTGCTTTTGACTACAAAAACATGAACAAGGTTATGCGTATTATAAAAGAACGCAATCTTACTGTTGTAAATCAAAAACTGGAACTCACTTGTGAAATAACCATTTCTGTTAGACTTAAAGAGTCAAAATCTATTTACGAAACGTTTAAAAACCTTTATGAGGTTGAAATAGAAGAACTAGGTATCTAGTTTCTCTAAAATATAGTCTGGGCATTTCATCGGCCTTTTTGTTTCCATATTTATAAATGCCAAAACGGTGTTTGCAGTCACCAAAAGCTCACCCAATTCGTTATAAATTTCATAGTCAAATTCTATCTTAACGGAAGGTCGTTTAGAGAGGCTAGTTTTTACTTTAATTACCTCGTCATAAAGGGCTGATTTTTTGAATTTTAAACTCATAGAAATCACGGGTAACATTACACCATCATCTTCCATTTGCTTATATGAAATTCCTTTTTTCCGTAACCACTCTGTTCGTCCCATTTCCATATATAATGCATAGTTGCCATGATGCACAACTCCCATTTGGTCAGTTTCACCATATCTCACTCTTATTGGGATTTCATCGAAATTCATAATGCTTATTAAATATTTTTTTGTAGTTTAGGCATGGATTTAAACATGCGAAAAAAAATCTAAAAATTCAATAGCTATTCATTTTTTTTTTTAGAATTTTGTTCACATATTTGCCATGCTAAAGATCAACAAGGGAATTCCACTTCTCTTCAACTAACTAACTAGTAAATTTTAACTTTAAGAATGAGTAGAACTGCGCAATCGGTATGGGGAAATTGTCTTGAATTTATTAAGGATAATATACAACCGCAAGCATATAAAACATGGTTTGAACCAATAGTAGCAGTTAAGTTAGACGATAACGCCTTAAGCATTCAAGTTCCTAGTAAATTTTTCTATGAGTGGTTGGAAGAACACTATGTGAAAATTCTAAAAGTTGCTTTAAATAAAGAGCTTGGCGAGACTGCAAAATTGGTGTACATTATAAAAATGGAAAACACCTATGGCAATAAGCAGCCTTTTACTGAAAAAATCCCTAGCTCCAACCGCACTGCTGTTAAAGCACAGGATGTAGACATTCCTTTAAACAACAAAAGTCCTGAATTGCGAAATCCGTTTATCATTCCTGGTATTCGAAATGTTAAAATCGAATCGCAATTAAACCCAAACTATAATTTTGAAAATTTCTTGGAAGGTGATTCTAATCGTTTAGCCAGAAATGCCGGATTGGCTGTGGCATCAAAACCAGGCGGTACATCATTTAACCCATTATTGATTTTTGGTGGTGTTGGTTTAGGAAAAACACATTTAGCACATGCTATTGGTGTTGATATTAAAGATAAATACCCTGAAAAAACCGTTTTATATATTTCAGCTGAAAAATTTACCCAGCAATATATTGACTCGGTAAAGAAAAATAATAGAAATGATTTTATTCATTTCTATCAAATAATTGACATACTTATTATTGATGACGTTCAGTTCCTTTCAGGAAAATCTGGAACTCAAGACGTTTTCTTTCATATTTTCAACCACTTGCACCAAAATGGCAAACAGGTAATTTTAACAAGCGACAAAGCTCCTGTGGACATGCAAGATATCGAGCAACGTTTGTTATCGCGCTTTAAATGGGGACTTTCGGCTGAATTGCAAAGCCCAGATTTTGAAACACGTGTTTCTATTTTGAAAAACAAGCTATATCGTGATGGTGTTGAAATGCCTGAAGAAATTATTGAGTATGTAGCCAAACATATCAAAACAAACATTCGTGAGTTAGAAGGTGCCATTATATCGCTAATTGCGCAATCGTCGTTCAATAAAAAAGAAATCACTACCGATTTAGCCAAACAAGTTGTTGAAAAGTTTGTAAAGAACACAAAACGCGAAGTTTCTATAGACTATATACAAAAAATCGTTTCAGACTACTTCCAAATGGATGTGGACACACTACAATCTAAAACACGTAAACGCCATATTGTTCAAGCAAGGCAATTAGCTATGTTTTTCGCCAAGAAATTCACAAAGGCATCTTTGGCTAGTATTGGCTCTCAAATAGGTAAACGTGATCATGCGACGGTTTTACACGCTTGCAAAACTGTTGACAATTTATCATCAACAGATAAGCAATTCAGAAAATACGTTGAAGATTTAACGAAGAAACTGTCCGTTTAAAAATCCTGTCAATATGACCAAAATCCTTATGGTTTGTTTAGGCAATATCTGCCGTTCACCATTAGCTGAAGGTATTCTAAAATCAAAATTACCTCAACCAGGTTTTATTGTAGATTCGGCCGGAACTGGAAACTATCATGTTGGTGATTTGCCTGACAAACGCTCTATTCAAATAGCTAAAAAATACGGATTGGATATTACCAACCAAAGAGGCAGACAATTTACTGTTTTAGATTTTGATAATTTCGATTTAATTTATGTCATGGACGAATCCAATTATAAAAACGTCATAAAGCTGGCACGAAATCAAGATGATGTTGACAAAGTCTATTTTATTCTAAATGAGATTTATCCAGAACAAAACCATAGTGTTCCAGACCCCTACACGGGTGGCATACAAGGCTTTGAAAACACATTTAAGATGCTTGACGAGGCCTGTAGCGAGATAGCCTTAAAGCTTAAAAACAACAAATAGGTTTCAAAACAATACATATCATTCTTTGATTTTTTTGTATTTTGGTTGTATAAAAATTATAGCCATGAAAAACTTAACCCTTTTATTTACTTTACTATTATTACCCTCTTTAATAATTTCTCAAGTTATAGACATTGAACTATTTGCCTCTGGATTTAATAGTCCAATTGGCATTAAAAATGCTGGAGATGACAGGCTGTTTGTTGTAGAACAAGATGGTATTATCAAAATAGTAAATCCAGATGGATCAGTAAATGGCACACCTTATCTCAATATTGATGACCGTGTAATAAATAGTGGAAATGAACGCGGTTTGTTAGGTTTAGCTTTTCATCCCAATTATCTGTCAAACGGCTATGTGTTTGTTAATTATATTAACAATAGTGGTAACACCGTAGTTTCCAGATTTGTTGCTAACCCTCCTAATGGCAATACCGCAGATCCTAATACAGAAGTTAATCTGCTAACCATTTCACAACCCTATTCAAACCATAATGGTGGCGATATGGCTTTTGGAAGCGATGGCTATTTATATATTGCAACTGGTGATGGTGGTTCTGGAGGCGACCCGGAAAATCGCTCTCAAAATTTAACAACTTTATTGGGTAAAATGTTGCGGATAGATGTCAACAACGCTCAAGGCGGAAATAATTACGCCATACCAAACGATAATCCTTTTGTCGGGAATGCAAGTGCTTTAGATGAAATTTGGGCTTATGGTTTACGAAACCCGTGGCGCTTCTCGTTTGATAGTCAAACTAACGACCTTTGGATAGCAGATGTTGGTCAGTTTGACATTGAAGAAATAAATAGTGTTGCCATTACCGAGGATGGTTTAAATTATGGATGGCGCTGTTATGAAGGAAATTCTGTTTATAATAATTCTGGTTGTCCAAGCATGAGTACAATGACGTTTCCTGTTGCTCAATACACCCACTCGTCAAGTGGCGCCTTTAAATGTTCAATTACCGGAGGCTATGTATATCGCGGCTCAATCTATTCCAACTTGACGGGCAAGTATCTTTTTGCCGATTATTGTAGTGACGAAATAGGTGTTTTAAGCTATAATGGCAGCACTTGGGAAATGGCATTTTCTCAACAATTTTCTGGTAATGGTTGGACTTCTTTTGGGGAAGCCTTTAATGGTGAGCTGTATATTTCTGGTCGTGATTCAGGAAATATATACCATATTATCGATTCCAATTTAAGTATTGAAGAATTCAATAGAAACAAAATAAAATTATATCCAAACCCTACTGAATCCAACCTGACCGTTTCCGTTTCAACTGGTGAAATTAAAGATGTTACAATTTTTGATTTGCAAGGCAAACAAATAAAATCGTTAACCGAACTATCTGGAAAAACCATAAACATTTCTACCCATGATATTGCTAGGGGTATTTACATGATAAAAATCACAAACTCTAATTCAAATTCTATTACAAAAAAACTTGTTGTAAACTAATGACCATTATACAAGGCAAACTTTACCTTATACCAACAACACTTGGCGAAAGCAATCCGTTAGACGTATTACCTGTAACCATAAAACGAATTATTGAGCAAATGGACACATATATAGTAGAAAATGAAAAAACAACACGACGCTTCATAAAATCTATTGCTCCAGAAAAAAGCCAACCAAGTTTAAAACTTTTTACACTAAACAAACATACCGACCCACAAGAAATCCCTACTTTTTTGGAACCGTGTTTAAAAGGTGAAGATGTTGGTTTAATTTCTGAAGCTGGTTGTCCGGCAGTAGCAGATCCTGGTGCTGAAGTTGTTAAATTTGCCCATGACAAAAATATTCAAGTAGTCCCTTTAGTTGGTCCATCGTCTATACTTATGGCCGTTATGAGTTCAGGAATGACAGGGCAAAGCTTTGCATTCAACGGCTATCTTCCAATAGATAAGCAGGACAGAAAAAGGGAATTAATACGATTAGAACGCTTATCGCAGCAGCAGAATCAATCGCAATTATTTATAGAAACACCTTACCGAAACAACGCTATGCTTGAAGATATTTGTAAATTTTTACAAGATGAAACACAAGTATGTGTAGCCTGTGACATTACTTTGTCAACAGAATACATTAAAACAAAAACGGTAAGTGAATGGAAAAAAAATAGTGCAGACCTCCATAAACGACCTGCACTATTTATTATTTATAAAAACTAAACCTGTTACGCTTTCATTTTAACCTTTGCTTTTCTATTAGGTTTGATAAACGATGTATCATAACCCGAAAACTTTTTCATATAATATGAAATTGAAGTTCCATAAGCATCCGAAAAACCATTAGCTCCATAGCTTCTTAAAAACTTTTTAACGTTTCCAGGACCCGCTAAATGAGCTGCAGCTAAAATTCCAGATTCAGTAATCTCAATACCATTTATTACTTTGCCAACAAAACGATTGATATCCTTTCTTAATATCCACTTATTACGCTCTGCGTTTGCTAAAAAAGCTTTTTCTTGTAATTCAGGTGTATTTAAAAACAATACTGGATTATAAATTCCAATAAGTTTTAAGGTTTCCTTGCCAAACTGATATTTACCTAAATACCCAAAAGTATTCACTGTTGAGTAATCTCCTCTTGACTCTTTAAAACCTAAAGCTTCTTTGAATCCAATGTAAGATTTACCTAAAGTTGGGGAAAAAGGTTTGTGAGGGTTATGTGCAGGAAACACATTTAACACTTCTTCGTTTGATGTTTCAACTTCATTTAAAGCAACATCATTTTGAGAATACACGTCTTCTGTAATCGCTTTGTTCGTTTTAAACGAACTAAATACTAAAACACATATTGTAAGCGATAGGGCTAAAAAACTTCCAATATTTTTTCTCATAGTTTTCAATTTCTTCAACGCATTTCTTGAGGGAAAATTGCTTTGAAATTTCAGCTTGCAAAGGTATGACTTTTTTTTAAACCCTGAAAATTAATCGTTTAAGTGTTCTAAAAATAGATTCCGTGTAGGGTTATGCCATTTTTATCGGTGAACTCCACAGCAGGAAATGGCACCTTAATCATGTTAAAAACGTCAAATAATGTCCTTAAAACATGAGAATTTGTTTGAATTCTACTCAAGTCAATATCTAGGCTAAAATAGAATTGCCTGTAAGGCTCATCAACATGAAAAGGGTTTGTTACAGTGTCAGAAGAATCGGAAACCATACCTTCTGCTCCATAGCCAAATGCCAGATTAAGCCATTTTGGGATTTTAGAATTTTTAAAAAAAGAATGTAAATTAACACTCAACCAATAAGTTTGTCCATTATAATCTTTTAAAAATTCTTGAGACAGTCCATTACCCAAAACATCCGAACTTTGCTGCGCGTAATGTGTTTGGTGAAACGAATATTTCATTATGATACGCTGTTCGTTCCATAACAACTCCTGACCAACATACAATCCTGTACCTAAAGCATTAGCTCCAATATCACCCCAAGAAAATCCCCATTCTTCCGAAAAGCCGTCAAAAACCTCAACAACTCCCAGAAAAACAAAACCTAAAGTGGCACCATAGATTAACTGATTTTTTTCACTTACACCACTCCAATTTAAAGCATGAGCACCAAATTTACCTAATTGATAAGACGAATAGGCATGTCCGAACTTATCAACCTGAAGCCATTCATTATTATCATTTATGGTATGAAACTTTGACCTTGGATAATCTTTATACCACAATTGATCCAAAGCAACAAGTGACAAGGTTGCTAATGATGCTTCAGCTATAATTACAGCATTACGCCTAGTAGGATGTAATGTATCACTGGGTTTTAAAAACAGATTGATTTTAGATTGAGAGAACGACGCAATCGAAATAAAAATAAAAACACTATGTATTAAAAAGCGTTTCACCTTTATTTATATATACCTTGAGACGATAGATAACGTTGATATTCTCTTGCATTGGCATTATGCTGACTTAAGGTTTTTGCAAATTTATGATAGCCTATTCTTTTGGCATCGGCTGCAAAATACAAGTAATTATGTTTTTCATAATTTAAAACCGCATCTATTGCAGAAATATCAGGCATTGTAATTAACCCAGGTGGCAATCCAGCGTATTTGTAGGTGTTATAAGGCGATTCAATTTCTTTATGTTTATTGAGCACTCGTTTAATAACTGTATTTTGATATTCAGGCAATTGGTAAGCAGCAAACTTTAAAGTTGGATCAGCCTGAAGAGGCATCCCTAACTTTAACCGATTAATATAAACTCCAGCCACTCTTGGTTGTTCATCTTTCTTTTTAGATTCCTCATAAACAATAGAAGCTAGTGCCATAACATCATGTATTGACATATTTAACTGTTTTGCCTTGGCTCTTCTCCCATCTGTCCAAAAGCGTTGATACTCTGTTAGCATACGCTCTCGAAACTTTTCAGCAGAGGTGTTCCAGAAAAACTCATAGCTGTTTGGAATGTACATACCTAATGCCGTGGCTTTAGAAAACCCATGCTCATTCAAAAAAGCCTCATCGCTCATTGCCGTAATTAAAGACAAACTATCTGCCTCTATCTGTGTGGATATCCTGCCAGCAAGTTTTTCCAAAGACTCTTGATTATTAAATGCTATTTGAATAGGTAAGTTTTTACTGCGGATTGAGTTAATAATATCGTTATTACTCATACCTTTTTTAATGGCATAACGTCCAGCTCTAATATTTGTAGTGTATTGTTTGCGCTCTGCAAGCGCATCAAACTTATCGATATCTTTTAATAAGGGCACTAACTGCTGACGAACATCATCATAATCTGCATGAGTTGGGACATAAATATATGCCGCTTCATTGTTAAAAGCAGTATTGGGTTTAAACATAGCACTGTAAACGTAATATGCAAAGTAGGCTGCCACTACAAGCCCCAACAAGGCAATTGCCCAAAGTATTTTCTTAATGTACATTAGTTATTAATTAATTGTAATAAAAATTCGTTTTTATAGGTTTTACCATTAAAATTCCAGTCGTTTTTTAAGCCCACTCTTTTAAATCCTTTTTTTTCAAATAACGAAAGGCTAACTTCATTATCTTCAGAAATATTACAGTATAACTGGTGTAAATGCAAGGTGTCGAAACTATAATTCACCAACAGATCAAGAGCTTCCCTTCCGTGACCTTGAGCTCTATCTTCTTGCCGTTTTATTAAAATCCCCACTCCAGCTCTCTTATTTTTAAAATCGAAATCAAACAAGTCAATCAATCCGAGTGTTTTGTTATCGTAATTGCAGATAACCAATCGTAATTGCTTGGCTTCAAAAATATCTTGGTGCGCATTATCCAAATATTGTTTTATAAGAAATCTGGAATACGGTGTTTGGGTAGCACTTAATTCCCACAGATCTTCATCGTTTTCAATACTGAAAACAAATTCTAAATCTTCGGGTTCTAATGCTCTTAAGTAGAGATTTTTGCCTTTTAGTGTAATCATGCCAAATTGCCTTTAAAGACCCTTTTTGCCGGACCTATCAACCAAATATCATGATAGCCCAAATCGTTCTTTTTAAATGAAACCTGCAATTGTCCTCCTTCGGTGTTTAAAGTTATCACAGTATTTTGGGTTTCTCCAATTTCATGCATAGCTAAAGCTACTGCAGTTACTCCAGTTCCGCACGATAGCGTTTCATCTTCGACGCCTCGTTCATAAGTTCTGACTGCAAACTCTTCGTTAGAAATTTTTGATACAAAATTCACATTAGCACCCTCCTCATTGTATGGGTTACCATATCGAATTTCACACCCTACTACTTTAACATCTAAATGCTCCAAATCTGATTCCATTTGAACATGATGGGGCGAGCCTGTATCTAAAAACACATAATTGTTATACGTTTTAATTTCAGCAACATCCTGCATTTTAAGTTTTACAACATCACCTTCAATATAGGCCTCGTGTAATCCATCAATAGCCAGAAAAGTGGTTTGCTTTTCTATAATACCCAAAAATTGGGCAAAAGCTACAATGCATCGTCCACCATTGCCACACATTGTACTTTCATTGCCATCGGCATTGTAATACACCATTTTAAAATCTGAAGTCTTGTCATTTTCCAACAGAATTAATCCATCTGCCCCAATGCCAAAACGTCTGTCGCATAAGTATTTGACAAGTTTGGTATTGTTTTTGTCAAAAACTAACTGTCGATTATCAATGATTACAAAATCATTACCTGTTCCTTGATATTTATAAAAAGTAAGACTCATAGATGCAGCAAATATATGAATATTATAGGGCAAATTACCATGTTAAACAGGCGTTAAATACGACGTTAAAAAAAGTTAAAACTTAATAACTAAATCAATAAACAATTAATTTTAATCGTTGTTCAAATATTAAAAACAATTAACAGATGAAAAAAATCGCAACCTTATTATTTGTTTCCGTTTTAGGTGGCCTTATAACCTTGTCTGCCTACAAACTTTTTATTGAAGAAAACGCAACCATTAAAGTGGCAGAACACACTGAAGAAAGCCCTTCATTTGTTCAAACTAATTACGGCAATTCGAATCTAAATGTATTACCAGTGGCTCCAAATTTTGTTGATGCCGCTGAAAAGACATTGCACGCTGTGGTGCATGTTAAAAATACAGCCGTAGTTTCCAGCCCTGCCACTCTTGAAGATTTCTTTTTTGGAAGGCGTTCGCAACGTGCACAAGTGGGCACAGGAAGCGGAGTCATTATAGATAAAAATGGATATATAATAACCAACAATCATGTTATTGCTGGTGCACGCGACATATCTATTACTACCAATGACAACAAAATTTACGAGGCTAAACTTATTGGCACTGACCCAAAAACAGATATTGCCTTATTAAAAATTGAAGCTGACGAGGATTTACCTTATATAATTTTTGGGGATTCAGATGATGCTAAAATTGGTGAATGGGTATTAGCCGTTGGTAACCCATTCAACTTGACATCAACAGTGACTGCAGGAATTATTAGTGCTAAATCAAGAGACCTAACCGGTCAGAATCACCAATCATTTATTCAAACTGATGCTGCTGTAAATCCAGGTAATTCTGGTGGTGCTTTGGTAAATGCTAATGGTGAATTGGTAGGAATTAACACTGCCATAAGTTCGCAAACAGGATCCTACATTGGGTATTCGTTTGCTGTACCTAGTAATATTGCCAGAAAAGTTGTTGAGGATATTATGGAGTTTGGCAATGTTCAAAATGGTATATTAGGTGTAAACGGTTGGAGTTTAAACGGAGAAACTTCAGAAAAATTAGAAGTTAACTATACCGAAGGATTCTATGTTGGCTCTGTTGATGAAAAATCTGGTGCCAAAGAAGCTGGTATCATAAAAGGCGACATTATTACCAAAATTGACGATGTTAAGATTTCTAAATTTTCAGATTTAACGGGTTACCTGAATACTAAACGCCCTGGCGATGTTGTTAATGTTTCCATTATTCGCGAAAATAATTCGACAATTCTTCCAGTTACCTTGTCTAATATTGAAATAATGACAACCGAGTTTTTAGACATTCACGTTAGAAACCTGTCACAAGAGATTAAAGATGAATACAAAATTGAAAATGGTGTATTGGTAACCAAAAATGACAACTATTGGTTATATCAAAAAATCGGTCTTAATAGAGGTTATATTATTACAGAAATTAACGGTCAGAAAATCAATACCGTTGAAGATATTGCCAAACTTAAAAATAAATATGGTGATAAGCTTGTCGATAAAATTGAAACCCTAGAGCTTATAAACAGGCGTGGCCAAAAGCAGAGTTACATATTTAGATAATAGCCAGACATATTAAAAAAGTCCCTTTAACAAATATTAACGTTAAAGGGATTTTTATTTTCAAAAAAATCTAAACGAAAACGTTTGAAATAACTTACTTTTGCAAAAAATTTAACAACACACTAAATATTTAAAACAATGAGTTTTAACGAAACTTATGAGAACGAATTAGCGTTTCAAGCAGACAGACGCAAAGCTACCGTAGAGTTTATTAAGATTGTTAGCGACCTATGGTACGACAAATCTATTGAATTGGTACTTTTTAGAAATCAACTAATCGATAGAAATGTGAGTGAAATTTTAAATTTGCACGAATACGCTTGTGAGTTTGTGCAGAAGCCTATTTCTATTTTCGACTCTGTTGAAATTGCGCAAGCCATAAAAACGTTGGACTTACCTCCTGCTAAATTAGACATTGGCAAGTTAACCTATGAGTACCATTTAGAAGAGAAGAAATTTGATAATGCATTAGCTTTTGTTGCTGATAAATTAAGTGATGCTAAAACTGAAAAAGCCATAAAACCAAAAGACGTTGTTCTTTATGGATTTGGTAGAATTGGTCGTTTAGTTGCAAGAGAGTTAATGACAAAAACAGGTAAAGGTAGTCAGTTGCGATTAAGAGCCATTGTAACACGTGGTGCTATTGACCAAACTGTTTTAGAAAAACGTGCCTCGTTATTACGCAACGATTCTGTTCATGGTGATTTTCCAGGAACTGTTGTTGCCGATTTAAAAAACAGTGCCTTAATAATTAACGGCACAACGGTTAATATTATTTCTGCCAATGCTCCAGAGGATATTGACTATACAACTTATGGTATAGATCATGCTTTGGTTATAGATAACACTGGTGCCTTTAGAGATAAAGAAGCCTTAAGTAGACATTTAAAATCTAAAGGTGTCGATAAAGTATTATTAACAGCTCCTGGAAAAGGTGTTCCAAATATTGTTCATGGTGTTAACCAATTAGACCACAACCCTGATACTGTTGATATATTTTCAGCCGCTTCTTGTACAACCAATGCCATTACGCCAGTCTTAAAAGCTATTGAAGATTCTTTTGGTGTAAAAAGCGGACATTTAGAAACCATACATGCCTATACTAACGATCAAAACTTGGTAGATAATTTTCACAAAAAATACCGTCGTGGTCGTGCCGCAGCTTTAAACATGGTAATTACTGAAACTGGAGCAGGTAGTGCAGTTGCTAAAGCCTTACCAGAATTAGAAGGCAAATTAACATCTAATGCCATTCGTGTTCCTGTACCTAATGGATCTTTAGCTATTTTAAATTTAGAATTAGATAAGGAAACTTCGGTTGATGGTATTAATACTATCCTTAAAAAATATGCTTTAGAAGGTAATTTAGTCGAACAAATTAAATACGAATTAAGTGACGAGTTAGTTTCTAGTGATATTGTGGGAAGCTCTGCTCCTGCAATTTACGACAGTAAGGCAACCATAGTTCGTGAAGATGGTAAAAACGCCATACTTTATATTTGGTACGATAACGAATATGGCTATAGCCATCAGGTAATTAGATTAGCTAAATACATTGCCAAAGTAAGACGTTTTACATATTATTAGTAGAAAAACATCTAAATAATAATTTACATCGTATATATCAAAAAGCCTCACATTTGTGAGGCTTTTTATTAATATCCATCGATACTAAACTTAATTTATTATTTTCGTAAACAACAAAAACTTAACAAACCTGATGAATACGTTTAAATTTTTAGCAATTATAGCTTTAAGCCTATTTAGTTTTAATGCCATTCAAGCCCAAACCGAAACCGCAGAAGATGACGACGGACTGTCTTTAAATACCAGCACAATTGACAATCAATTTGAATACGTGTTAAAAAAATCTGGAAATTTTAGAGGTACAAATGGGCAAATGTATGAAGCGGTTAATAGAGGTATGTTTTTGACTTTAAAGGCACATACCATCGATTCGTTAGAAACCATTCGTAAAGATTTGGTTGACACACAAGCTATTGTAAACACACAGGCTAAAGAAATTGACGAGTTAAAGACTAATTTAACCAATACCCAATCCACGCTAGATTCAACAAACAAAGAAAAAGACAGTATGTCGCTATTTGGTATGCAAATGAGCAAAACCAATTACAATGTTTTAATGTGGTCTATGTTAGGTATTTTATTAGCCTTATTACTATTGTTTATCTATAAATTTAATAACAGTAATGCCGTAACAAAAGAAGCCAGAAATAACTTGGCTGAAATTGAAGAAGAGTTTGAAGAGCATAGACGAACGGCTTTAGAACGCGAACAAAAGGTAAGACGCCAATTACAAGACGAAATTAACAAGCAAAAAAACGGGTAATTAAACCTCTGTTTAAGAATACAAAAAAATCTGCAAACGCTAGTCTGCAGATTTTTTTTGTTCAACATCAAAATCGTAATTTATCTTTCGTTTTAAATAATCTTTTAAAGGCTCTAATCCTATGGTTTTTCTTCGCCTATCCACAAATTCAGGATCTTTAATTGGAAACGGTTCGAGAGTCTTATCTTGACTATATCGAAATTGCATACCATATAATTGTAATTTTCCATCATTAACAAGTATCCTGTCTTGTATTTTAGCAAATTCCGTACAACTACCTTCTCCCTTTAAACAAGACTCCTTAATTCTATCAATATATTTTTTTCGAATGGAATCATCTTCATGATGGTTAATACATAATAAAGGAGCATCTGCTGCTAATGTACCAACTGTAGAGTATTTTGGCCAACCATAAACATCAATCAATCGCCGAATTTCTTTAAAATTTTCTGAAACTAATTGTTGCTTAAGTTCTCCCAAAGGATAGTACCATTGTGGTATATATTGCTCTGATACATAAAAGCGTCTCGCTTGTTTTATATAGTAATCCAACGCTTGGTCTTTTATTATAACTTGCAAAAGCTTTTTAGTATACTCTGGTTGAATAAGATTTCCATTATGTTTTTGAAATTTTTCAAATTGTTTGTTTTCGATATATTCCCAACGGTCATCATCAATCAAGGCATATAAATCGGAATCTGTTAATGGTCTTAACGAATGATTGTTTTTAAGCGCTAAGTTCAAATAGTAAAAGGCACTATCTTTTTGATACGTTAAAGCAAAAGCACATGCCAAGTTATAAGTGTTTATTGAGTCTTCAGTTGTTTTTATAAATGATTCTTTATAAGCAGCAATAGCCGCTTCCAATTTGCCCTCTTGCCTTAAGTGATCACCATTAGAAACGGCAACTTGTGACAAGCTCGTATGATTAATTACAACTAAGGCAACCATACCAATAACATATTTCAATGAAATCATGAGGGCATATTTATGGAATTAGAAATTCCTTTAAGCATTTTGCAAATCATAAAAAGAATAACCCCCAAAACTGGTGTAATTAGTGTATACGAAACACCTTGGAATATGAGGTTTGGAGCTCCACCACCAGATTTTCCGATAAAGTAGAAACTATGCATTAAACCCAATAGTAATGATAAAACTGTCGATATAATAATCCAAAAAGCAGCGTTATCAATTCGTTTATTATGATACTCAATCTGCGTGGCTTTTCTTTTGCTTTTCGATTGTATTTTTTTTGCAAAATGGTATGAAGCCATTCCAATAAAAATGACAAACACAATAATAAATTTTAAATCTCCACTTGTTATAAATTCTGTAAAAGGCATTCTCATAATTATATAAATTTTAAATTATGAGTCAAATCTAAATGTATAAGCCATCTGTTTTCTTCTTTTGCGATAGATAACGTTTTAAACAAGCGTTTCTAAAGTTTTATAGTGTTTATTGCATACTGTGTCAAATTCCTTATTAATAAGGTTATTGATCTCTGTTTATAGACAAGGAATATAACTTGTATTGAGCTTGTCTAAATAATAAAACGATATCATATCAATAAGTTGTGCGTAAGCTTGACTCAACTAAATAAAGGATACGTAATACTTAAAATCTAATAACAACTAATCCATATCTATCAGTATTCAAAGGACTGCCCCAGATGTCATAAAGATGTCATAAGCTTGGCGCAAGTGTCATCTCCCCATTGTATTTAATTTTGTTCACTGATCATTAAATACAAATCAATGAATAATTTTTTTACAACACTCACTTTTCTTTTCATTACATATTTTAACTTTAGCCAAAGCTATGAATCAAAAATTGACTCTATAGTTTCCCAACAATATAATGCTAATGATCCTGGCATTGCAATTTTGGTAGCTAAAGACGGTAAAGCCATTTATAAAAAAGCTTTAGGAAAATCAAATTTAGAATTAAATACACCTTTGGAGATTAACAGTGTATTTCAGATTGGTTCCATCACAAAACAATTCACTGCGATTTCAATTTTAATGCTTGTAGAGCAAGGTAAGCTCAATATCGAAGATAAAATAGGAAAATATATTCCCGAATATGCAGAGGTTGGAAAAGATATTACCATTCATCATTTATTAAATCATACTTCCGGAATAAAAAACAAAACGCTTTTAAGTGAAAAGAATTATACTTCAAGAATGGATAGGTCTCCAAAAGAACTCATTACCTATTTTAAAGATGAACCATTGGAATTTATTCCTGGTGAAAAATTTAAATACAGTAATGCAGGATATATTTTATTGGGACAAATTATTGAAACAATTTCCAAGCAATCTTATGGACAATTTATTCAAGAAAATATTTTTGATAAAATAGGAATGACATCATCATATTATGGTAATATGAAACATATTATTCCAAACCGAACTACAGGTTATATAGTTGAACAAAATGATTTTATAAACGCAGATTATATGAGCTTGTCATTAGCATATTCAGCTGGAGCTTTATTATCTACTACAGAGGATCTTTTAAAATGGCAAAACGCATTACTTTCAAACACGCTATTAAAAGAATCTAGTATAAAGCAAGCAATGACACCAACCCTATTAAACACTGGAAAAAGAATACCTTATGGATATGCTTTTCGGTTTTCAAGATTGGAAAATTCTCCTGTAATTGCTCACACAGGAAGCACAAAGGGTTTTACCAGTATTGCTCTGTTTTTACCTAAAGAAAACATATATATAACTGCATTAACGAATTGCAATTGTAAAAATGTAAACAACGTTGCAAAACAAGTTGCAGAATTATTTGTTACTAGCCCAGACACAAACAAAGTTTCTGCAATAATTAAAACCACTAAACAAGAAAGGAAGCCTATTGCAGTTCCCGCTGAGATATTGAATAATTATACGGGTACTTATGAGGTTAAACCAAACGTAAACCTCACAGTCGGTTTAGATAACACAAATCAATTATACCTATTAGCACCAGGTCAAACTAAAAAGGTTGAACTTTTTGCTGAAACTCAAAATCATTTTTTTGTAAAAATTGTAGATGCAGAAATCACGTTTAATAAAAATGAAATGAACAAAGTTATTAGCTTAACGATGAATCAATCTGGTCGTAAAATTATCGCTAAAAAGAACTAGTATGAAAAACAACGAAAAAACTACTATACAGCAAGCCAAGCATTATGCTAAAGCACCCATAATAATTGCATTAATCTTAACACCTGTTAGATATTGTTTGGAATTATTGGGATTGCCTGAATATTCTATTTTTATTATTGGGTTACTTTGGCTTACGTTAGGATTTGCAATATATTTAGGTATTAAAATAGCTAAACATAAAAAAGCATTCCAGATTCTTTTTTTTAGTTTACTTATTTACTCGCCTATTTCAAGAATTCCAGTCGCCATACTTTGGTGGGTAGATACAAAATGGGAAATTGGTACTCATTATGGACTATATTTTGATAATTTTGGGCAAGCGCTATTAAATCATGTTATATACGGGTCGTTAGTTCAATTGATTCCTGGATTTTTATTAGGAATATTAACCATCATAATAATGAGGTACAGAAAAACTCTAACTAAAAAGAAATCTTTAGAAAATGGATAACAACTATTTGGCTTTAAGAGTAAAAGAATTGAGAAACCAGAAAGGAATGTCTCAAGAATTTCTAGCAGAAGAATCTGGTTTAAGTTTACGAACTATTCAACGAATTGAAAAGGGTGAATCAAACCCTACAGGTGAATCATTGAAGCGATTAGCAAATGCTTTAAATGTAAATCCTGATGAATTAATTGATTGGTCTATAAAAGAAGACAAAAAGTATTTAACGTTTATGAATCTATCAGCTCTAACATTTCTGTTCTTTCCATTACTTGGGATTTTAATTCCATTTATACTTTGGACATCGAAAAAAGGTAAGATTAAAAATATCAACAAATTAGGGAAAGATCTAATCAATTTTGAGATAACTTGGACATTACTTTTGTTTTTTATTCCTTTTTTCTGGTTTCTCATGTCAAAAATAGGAGTTTTAGCAAGTCTTACTCTAAACATAGTTTTCATTATTATTGGAGTTATGTACTTTATCAATTTGATCTTAATATTACTAAATTCAATAAGAATCAGTAATGAAAATGATATAATCTACAATCCGAAAATTAAATTTTTAAGATGAAAGCCAGCGTACAACAACGTGTATAATCCATAGCTAGCTAAATATTAATTGGTAAAATAATCTTACATTTATATTGATTCTTAAGCAGAAATTTCTGCGGAATTTCCCGTAACGGAATCATCACGAACACGTCAACGAAACTCCAAAAACAAAACTTACCATTCCAAAAACATTTCAAGTATATTTGCAGTCTAAAGCAAGCCTATGCGCATAGATATTATTACCGTTTTACCCGAACTATTACAAAGTCCGTTTGAGGCTTCTATTTTGAAACGCGCCATTGAGGCCAACTTGGTAGAAGTGCATTTTCATAACCTTCGGGATTATACTACGGACAATTATAAATCGGTAGACGATTACCAGTTTGGTGGTGGTGCAGGCATGGTCATGATGATTGAGCCTATAGACAAATGTATTTCTGGTTTAAAAGCCGAACGTGACTATGATGAGATTATCTACATGACACCTGATGGCGAAACTCTAAATCAAGGCATAGCCAATCAGTTATCACTTAAAGAAAATATCATAATTTTATGTGGCCATTATAAAGGCGTTGACCAACGTGTTCGCGACCATTTTATTACCCGTGAAATCTCCATTGGCGATTTTGTGCTTTCAGGAGGCGAATTGGGCGCGGCCGTATTGTGCGATGCCGTTATTAGATTAATTCCAGGGGTTTTGGGCAATGAAACCTCTGCCCTTACCGATTCGTTTCAAGATAATTTATTGGCGCCACCTATTTATACCAGACCACGCAGTTACAATGGTTGGGACGTTCCAGAAGTGTTGTTTAGCGGTAATTTTCCAGAAATTGAAAAATGGCGGGAAGATCAGGCCTACAAGAGAACCCATGAAAGACGTCCTGATTTATTGGATGAATAAACTAAATTATGGCGTCAGTTCAAGTCTACCAGTGTTAACCGTCGGTAAGTAACGAGGACAAAACTTTTTGACTTTTCACTTTTAACTTGCAACTTTTTAATTATCTTTGCACCCAATTTCGGGTTAACCTCTGGCGAGAATCGTGAATGTTGTTTCGAATTAATTCTATTTAAATTTAAAGATATGGAATCTTTAGTAAAATTTGTACAAGACGAGTTTGTAACAAGAAAAGATTTTCCAGAGTTTAGCGCTGGAGATACAATTACGGTTTATTACGAAATTAAGGAAGGTAATAAAACCCGTACACAGTTTTTTAGAGGTGTTGTAATTCAAAGAAGAGGTACAGGATCTTCTGAAACATTTACCATTAGAAAAATGTCTGGAACTATTGGAGTTGAACGTATTTTCCCAGTAAACATGCCAGCATTGCAAAAAGTTGAAGTTAACAAACGTGGTAGCGTACGTAGAGCACGTATCTATTACTTCAGAGGCTTGACTGGTAAGAAAGCAAGAATTAAAGAAAGCATGAAACGTTAATAATTAGTTGATAACGTTGGAAAGCCCTGCTTTTACAGGGCTTTTTTTATTAACAAAAGTTAATAACTTAAGTTTATAAACAGTTGATATCTAATAGCTTAAAAAATTTGGAATTTTAAAAAGCTGTCCTATATTAGCAGAAGGATTAAGGAACAACTTCGGTTGGTTTTCGTTTGAAAATAACAAATTAGTCTTTAATTCCAGTAAAGTAACGTTCTTTATCATAAATTGTTTTTTGAGGTTTTGAGGTAGCATGTGTAAGCATGTTTAACTAAAAAATCATGAAGCTTAAAAACGTACTGTATGTTTAGGCAGATGGTAGCCGTTTAAGTGGAAAGTTTCTAAATATAGGTGAGACCGAAAGTGATAGCCTGTTGACGAGACAATGTTTTGAAAGTTGCAAACCATGAAAACTGGCGGGTAAACAGACAAAACATCAAGAAAAGCAATTAAACGGAACATTTTAGCAACAGGTCAATACATTTTGAAAGTTGCAGTTAACAAAATGTTTCATTTGAGTTAGTTTAGCTTGAATTGAAAAGGTTGAAGCAATTTAACCCAGATAGTAGCAATAGTATCTAGATCACGCAAAACTAATTTCAAAGAAAGCCATATCAATATCAGGTGTACATCTGAAGTGATATGGCTTTTGTTTTTTCTAATTATTGGTTTTGTATCTTTATCGTTTACAAAAAACAAAACATGTCCATCCCTTTTATTGCCGATAAGACATTTGATAAAAAAGACTATCGGAAAGAAAACCTTACCAAAGCTGAATATGACAACTGCATCTTTATTAATTGTGATTTCACAGATTCATATCTATCTGCCGTATCTTTTACCGATTGTCAATTTAAGGACTGTAACTTAAGTGGCATTAAAGTTAAGGACGCCACTTTTAAAGATGTTCTGTTTTCACATTGTAAGCTTTTAGGAATTAATTTCTACGAGTTTAGTGATTTTCTTTTTTCTTTTGAGGCCCATCATTCTATATTTAGTTTTTCTTCATTTTATAATAAAAACCTAAATCAAACACGCTTTAGCCATTGTATTTTAGAAAAAGTGGATTTTACCAATGCCAACTTATCAAAATCATGTTTTGATCATACCGATTTAAAGCAGGCTACATTTGACAATACTAATCTAGAAAAAGCCGATTTGACAAAAGCTTCCAATTTTGACATAAATCCAGAAACCAACAATGTGAAATGCGCAAAATTCTCAAAGGAAGGTGCTTTGTCGCTGTTGAACACATTCAAAATTGTCATTGAGTAATTATATCACATTTTTCTCAAAAAATTTCCATTTAAAAAAATAATATAAGACCTCAAATCAATATCTCATTTACAAAAATCCTCAATTATTTGCTATATTTGCAATTCTTAAAAACAAAGCATTCACGCCAATAAAACTTTAATAATTATGACAAAATCTTCTACAATAATTTACACTAAAACAGATGAAGCTCCAGCATTAGCAACCTATTCGTTTCTTCCTATAGTAAAAGCATTTGCTAATTCATCTGGAATTAATGTTGAAACGAAAGACATCTCTTTAGCTGCTAGAATTTTAGCTGTTTTTCCAGATTTCTTAAATGCAGAACAACAAGTAGAAGATGCCCTAGGGATTTTAGGTGAATTGGTTAAAAAACCTGAAGCCAATATTATTAAATTGCCAAATATTAGTGCTTCAATTCCACAATTAAAAGCAGCTATAAAAGAATTACAAGATAAAGGTTACCCTCTTCCTGATTATCCTGAAAGTCCAGAAAACGATAAAGAAAAAGACATTAAAAATCGTTACGACAAAATTAAAGGAAGTGCAGTAAACCCTGTATTACGAGAAGGAAATTCTGATCGTCGTGCACCAAAAGCTGTTAAAAATTACGCTAAAAAGAATCCACATTCTATGGGAGCTTGGAGTAAAGATTCCAAAACACATGTAGCAACCATGAGTGCTGGTGATTTTGCTCATAATGAAAAATCGACAACAATATCTGAAGCTACTTCAATAAAAATAGTGCATACTGATGAAGCTGGAAATGAAACAGTTTTAAAATCAGCATTCCCTTTACTTACTGGCGAAATTATTGATGCCACAGTAATGAGCAAAAAAGCTTTATTAAGCTTTTTAGAGCGTGAAGTTGCTGATGCAAAGGAACAAGGCGTGTTATTTTCATTGCACATGAAAGCAACCATGATGAAAGTTAGTGACCCAATTATCTTTGGTCATGCAGTTCGCGTATACTTCAAAGATTTATTTGAAAAATATGGACACGATTTTGAAGAATTAGGGGTTGATGTCAACAATGGTTTCGGAAATTTAGTTAGCAAACTTGCAGAATTACCAGAAGACAAACGTAATGCTATTAAAGCCGATATTGAGGCCACTTTTAATAACCAACCTGATTTGGCTATGGTTAATAGTGACAAAGGTATTACAAACTTACACGTACCTAGCGATGTTATTATTGATGCTTCTATGCCTGCCATGATTCGTACGTCTGGGCAAATGTGGAACAAAGAAGGTAAACAACAAGATACTAAAGCGGTTATTCCAGATAGTAGTTATGCAGGAATCTATTCAGCTACAATAAATTTTTGTAAAGAGCATGGTGCTTTTGATCCAACAACTATGGGTACTGTACCCAATGTAGGTTTAATGGCTCAAAAAGCAGAAGAATACGGTTCTCATGATAAAACATTTGAAATAGCAAGTAAAGGAAAAGTCTCAGTAATTGATGCTTCTGGCAATACTTTAATGGAACATCATGTTGAACCTGGTGATATTTGGAGAATGTGCCAAGTAAAAGATGCACCTATTCAAGATTGGGTAAAACTAGCCGTAAATCGTTCAAGAGCTTCACAAACACCAGCTGTATTCTGGCTTGATAAAAATAGAGCTCATGACGCCGAGTTAATCAAAAAAGTGAATACCTACTTAAAAGACCATGATACAACTGGGTTGGATATTCGTATTCTTTCACCTATTGAAGCAACTAAATTTACTTTAGAGCGTGTAAAAGCAGGACAAGACACCATATCGGTTACAGGAAATGTACTACGTGATTATTTAACCGATTTATTCCCAATATTGGAATTGGGAACTAGTGCTAAAATGCTTTCTATTGTACCATTAATGAATGGTGGTGGATTATTTGAAACTGGCGCTGGCGGTTCTGCCCCAAAACACGTTCAACAATTAGTTGAAGAAAATCACTTGCGTTGGGATTCTTTGGGAGAGTTTTTAGCTCTAGCTGTTTCATTTGAGCATTTAAGTGAAGTAACCAATAACCCTAAAGCTCAAGTTTTAGGAGAAGCGCTAGATGAGGCTACTGAAAAATTATTGCAAAACAACCAATCTCCTAAACGAAAAGTTGGAGAGTTAGATAACAGAGGAAGTCATTTCTATTTAGCTATGCATTGGGCTGAAGCTTTAGCTAGTCAGACAAAAGATGAAGGTTTACAAAAACGTTTTGCGCCTATTTCTAATTTGTTTAAAGTTAACGAATCAACCATAATATCAGAATTGAATGGTGTTCAAGGCAATGCTGCCAATATTGGTGGTTATTACGAACCGAATGGCGAGTTGGCAAATAATGTCATGCGTCCAAGCCAAACTTTAAACAAAATACTAGATTCCTTAAAATAAATATAAAGTTTATCAAAAAAGCTCCTAATCAGGAGCTTTTTTTTATAATTTTAGTACAAAATTGTTCTGAATGAATCTACGTATTTTAGGTCTACTTTGCCTATTTTGGTTTTCAAACCATTTCGTATTAGCTCAAGAAAAAGTAACATTAAGTGGTGTAGTTTCAGATTCTAACAATAATGAAACATTAATTGGAGTCAACATCTTATTCCCAGAACTATCTACTGGAGCTACGACAAACGAATATGGCTTTTACTCCATAACCTTACCAAAAGGTTCGTATAAATTAATTGTTAGCTATTTAGGCTATCAAGATTTTTCAGAAACTGTAGACCTAAATGAAAGTCTTACCAAAAATTTCAGCTTATCAGAATCTGTTGAAAGTCTTGATGAAGTCATAATTAAAGAAAATGTTGAAAAACTCAACATTAGAAAACCACAAATGAGCATCAATTCACTAACGGCTAATACCATAAAGCAAATACCTGTAGTTTTTGGAGAAGCTGATGTTATTAAAGCCATTACCCTTCTACCTGGAGTTACTACAGCTGGTGAAGGTGCTTCTGGATTTAATGTTCGTGGTGGAGCTGCAGATCAAAATCTAATATTGCTGGATGAAGCAACTATTTATAATTCATCACATTTATTCGGTTTCTTTTCGGTTTTCAATCCCGATGCCATAAAAGATTTAAAACTCTATAAAGGGGGTATTCCTGCACGATATGGCGGTCGTGTTTCTTCGGTTTTGGATATTTACCAAAAAGAAGGAAACAGCAATAAGTTTCATATGAATGGCGGAATTGGCTTAATATCTAGTAGACTTTTGGCTGAAGGCCCAATAAATAAAGGACAAGGCTCTTTTTTATTGGCAGGAAGAGCCACATACGCTCATTTATTTTTACCACTTTTTGAAGTTGAAAACAAAGCCTACTTCTACGATTTAAACACCAAAATAAGTTACAAGCTTAATCAGAATAATAATGTTTACCTGTCTGGATATTTTGGGCGTGATGTATTCAGCCTGAACGAAAGTTTTAAAAATACGTATGGAAATACTGTGTTAAATTTTAGATGGAACCATCTTTTTTCTGATAAATTGTTTTCAAACCTTTCACTTATATACTCTGATTACTATTATGGCTTAAGACTTGACTTTGTAGGGTTTAATTGGGATTCCGGAATTCGTAATTTCAATGTAAAATATGATTTTAAACACTATGTAAGTGATAAAATAAAACTACAGTACGGCTTAAATAGTATATACCATAAGTTTAATCCTGGAGAAATTACACCTTCATCATCAGATTCTGGAATAAATGCGGACAAACTAATCGACAAATATGCTTTTGAAAACGCTATATATCTAGATGTGGAACATAAGTTAACCAATAGATTAATGGCTTCTTATGGTTTACGATACAGTTCTTTCTTGCGTTTAGGTCAAGATGAATTAAATATATATGAAAACAATCAAGCCGTAAATTTCAATCAGGAATTACAAGTTTATGAAAAAGCTGAACCTATTGGAACTGAAACTTACAGTAGAAGTGATATCATTAAATCATTTGGAAACCTTGAGCCACGTGCCGCTTTAGCGTATGAGTTAAACAATAATTCATCTATAAAAGCAAGTTACAACCGTTTAAGCCAATATTTAAGCCTTATATCTAATACAAACTCTCCAACGCCTTTAGATGTTTGGGCTCCCAGTGGTAAATACATTGAGCCACAAATTTTAGATCAAGTTGCTTTAGGATATTTCAGGAATTTTAAAGACAATATGTATTCATTGGAACTTGAAACGTTCTATAAAAAAGTTGAAAACAGAATTGATTATATAGATGGAGCTGATTTAATTGCCAATGACGCCATAGAGCAAGTTATATTAAATGGTGAAGCTAGAGCTTATGGTTTAGAAATCTTATTCAGAAAAAATGAAGGCCGCTTTAAAGGTTGGATTGCTTATACGCTTTCAAAATCTGAACAGCGAACACCAGGAAGAACTTCTGTTGAACCAGGTATTAACAATGGTGAGTGGTATAGTACACCTTATGATAAAACCCATGATTTGTCTTTTACTGGCAGTTATGATTTTAATAAAAAATGGCGCTTTAATGCCAATTTTATTTTCCAAACGGGTCAACCTGTAACATATCCAAATGCCCAATATGAATATAATGGCATATCAATACCCAATTATGGATTAAGAAATGAAAACCGATTACCAGCATATAACCGATTGGATATTTCGGCTACCTATGTCCCTAAACCTGAAAAAATCAAAGGTTGGCAAGGCGAATGGGTATTTGGAATTTACAATGTCTATAACAGACGTAATGCAGCATCAATTCAATTTCAGGAAAATAGGGATACTGGTGTAAACGAAGCTGTAAGATTATCTATTTTTGGCATAGTGCCTTCTATTTCATATAATTTCAAATTCTAATTATTATGAAAATTAAACATATTGTCCTATTAGTATTCAGTTTAACTTTATTTACATGCGAAGATGTGATTGATGTTGATGTACCTACATCTGAACCAAGATTAGTAATTGACGCTTCGATAAATTGGTTTAAAGGTACTTCTGGAAACGATCAATCAATAAAATTAACTTTAACAGCTCCTTTTTTTAACGAATCGGTTCCTCCTGCCAATGATGCTCAAGTTTATATTACTGATGAGAGTAATACTGTTTACAATTTTATTGAAAATGGAAGTAGCGGTATTTATGAAAATTCAAATTTTGTACCTATAATTAATCAAGAGTATGAGCTCACCATAATATACAACAATGAAACATATACAGGCACTGAAACTCTTTTGGGAGTTTCTGAATTGGAATACGTAGAGCAAAATTTAGAAGGTGGGTTTACAGGTGAGGAAACAGAAATAAAAGCTTTTTTCACCGATCCAGTAAATGAAGAAAATTACTATTTCTTTGAATTTATACCAAGTATTCCTGTAACGCCAACACTTGATACATTTAAAGATGAATTTGTCAATGGAAATTTAATTTTTGGTTTCTATGTTGAAGAAGATTTAAATCCAAATGATGAAGTTATAATAAGGAATCATGGAGTATCAGAACGGTTCTATGAGTTTATGTTTCTTTTGCTTCAACAAACTGGTGGAGGTGGTGGGCCATTCGAAACCCAGCCAGCTACTGTTAGAGGAAATTGCATAAATACAACAAATCCAGACAATTATCCTCTTGGTTATTTTAGACTATCCGAAGTATCAGAAATTATTTATACAGTTCAAGAGTAAATACTATAAAATCTGTATTTTTGGACATATGGATTTTACAAAAACCACAGAACAAGATTCTAATTACGACTTTCTGGAAAACATGACGGTTTCCGAGTTATTGATAAACATCAATAATGAAGATAAAACTGTGCCACTTGCTGTTGAAAAAGCTATTCCACAAATAGAGCAATTAGTTTTTCAGGTTGTAGCAAAAATGCAAGATGGGGGTCGCTTGTTTTACATTGGTGCTGGTACTAGTGGACGTTTGGGTATAGTTGATGCTTCAGAATGCCCTCCAACTTTTGGTGTAGATTATAATCTTGTTATTGGATTAATAGCTGGTGGCGACAATGCCATTAGAAAAGCTGTAGAGTTTGCCGAAGATTCCGAATCTCAAGCTTGGCAAGACTTAAAAGAATATAATATAAATTCCAATGATGTTGTAATTGGTATTGCTGCCTCCGGTACTACACCCTATGTAATAGGTGGGCTTAAAATGTGTAATAACAATAATATTATTACGGGTTGTATTACTTGCAATCATAACAGTCCCTTATCTAAAACGGCTAAATTTCCAATTGAAGTCATTGTAGGTCCTGAGTTCGTAACCGGAAGTTCCCGTATGAAAGCAGGAACAGCTCAAAAATTGGTTCTTAATATGATATCGACCTCTGTAATGATTCAACTCGGAAAAGTTAAAGGAAATAAAATGGTTGATATGCAATTAAGTAATAATAAATTGGTAGATAGAGGCACAAAAATGCTGATGAAAGAACTGAATGTCTCGTACAAAGATGCAAATTTATTATTAAACAAATTTGGAAGTGTTCGTTTAGCTATCGAAAATTATCAAAATGGAAACTAAACATACAGACAAAGAAGTTTTGATTAAAGGCCTTAAAAAAATGGCTATTTCCCTATTATGTATGTTTTTTGGTCCCACATTAATTTATATAGCATTTAGCAATCAAGAAAAGCCTTTATTTATTCCAATATTAATTATAGGTATATTAATTTGCTTATCGGCTATTATTATAGCTTTTAAAGGGCTTAAAACAATACTTGACAGTATGTTTAATTCAAATTAACTGACTGTTTAGGTGTTGTGGGATTATATCCAAAATCTGCATCGTTTATAGTAATTTTCATCCCATCCAATATATAATTAATTATAGCGTAGTGATGAATTGCATGGCTATTTGCTTGAGCTAATAAAGCCGAATACGTATAAACTATCTCTACTTTACCAATTCCCAAATCATCTAATACTACAACCTCTTTTTTTAAATCAACATTCTCAAGGTTTTTAAGCTTATTTTTTAAGACTTCTAAATAAGTTAATGCTGCTTCACAGTTGGATTCCACATCAATATTTCGACATCTAGCAGTCAAATCAAAAACCTGTATAGGCTTCAAAATACAATCGTAAAAATCAAGTACATGCCTAATATGTGAGCCAACACTTGAATAATATGGGGAAATAGATTTATCGGTTAATATGGTATTGGATAAATTGGACAATAAAAATGAAGCCTTCTGAAGAGTTTTTAAATTAGCTTTAATTAGTGTATTCATGCAAAGATTTTATGAAACAGAAATTTATAAGTATGTAATATAATTAAATTTCCTCAATTAGTCTTTAAAAGCAATAAACCTTACACCCCCAAAACAAAAAACCCTTTCATCTATGCAATGAAAGGGTTTTCAAAAAAGGCGGCGACCTACTCTCCCACGAGTGCAGTACCATCGGCGCTAACGGGCTTAACTACTCTGTTCGGAATGGTAAGAGGTGAGCCCCGTCGCTATAACCACCTTAAGTCTTTCGGACGCTCGGTCCGTATATTGTTGACATATTGAAAAGTCTACATGATTAGTTTGTTGTACCTATAAAAAGAACGGCCGTACAATAAGCCTATGGGTTATTAGTACTACTCGGCTATGACATTACTGCCTTTACACCTGTAGCCTATCAACGTGGTCATCTCCCACGACCCTTTAAAGAAATCTCATCTTGTGGTGGGTTTCGCGCTTATATGCTTTCAGCGCTTATCCCTTCCGAACGTAGCTACCCAGCAATGCTCCTGGCGGAACAACTGGTACACCAGAGGTTCGTCCAACTCGGTCCTCTCGTACTAGAGTCAGATCCACTCAAATTTCTAACGCCCACAGTAGATAGAGACCGAACTGTCTCACGACGTTCTGAACCCAGCTCGCGTGCCACTTTAATGGGCGAACAGCCCAACCCTTGGGACCTTCTCCAGCCCCAGGATGTGACGAGCCGACATCGAGGTGCCAAACCCCCCCGTCGATGTGAGCTCTTGGGGGAGATCAGCCTGTTATCCCCGGAGTACCTTTTATCCTTTGAGCGATGGCCCTTCCATGCGGAACCACCGGATCACTA
>NZ_JAINVX010000001.1:962500-1215000 GCF_019880635.1 Hanstruepera marina | reverse complement strand
ATATTATATACATGGAATGACGATGAAGGCAAAAAAGCTTTCTGGCATTCCTCCGCACACATATTAGCTCAAGCCATTGAGGAATTATATCCTTCTGCAAAACTTTGGGTTGGACCAGCAATTGAAAATGGGTTTTATTATGACATTGATTTAGGGGATGACACTATTTCGGAAAAAGACTTCAAAACCATTGAAAGCAAAATGCTTGAGATAGCCCGTGGGAAGCATGAATTCAATATGCGTTCAGTCACTAAAGAAGAAGCATTATCTTATTACAAAGGTAAAAATGAATATAAAGTTGATTTAATTGACAACCTAGAGGATGGTACCATTACATTTTGCGACCACTCAACTTTTACAGATTTATGCCGTGGCGGGCATATTCCAAATACTGGAACTGTCAAAGCAGTAAAAATATTAAGTGTAGCTGGTGCTTATTGGAAAGGCGACGAAAACAACAAACAGTTAACTCGTGTATATGGCATTTCGTTTCCAAAGCAAAAAGAATTAACCGCTTATTTAGAATTGCTTGAAGAAGCTAAAAAAAGAGATCACAGAAAATTAGGCAAAGAACTCGATTTATTCACATTCTCTCAAAAAGTTGGTCAAGGATTACCATTATGGCTTCCAAAAGGGGCTGCATTAAGGGAACGCCTTGAGAACTTCTTGAAAAATGCGCAAAAGAAAGCAGGATATGAAATGGTTGTCACGCCTCATATTGGTCAAAAGGAACTCTATGTAACGTCAGGCCACTATGCTAAATATGGTGAAGATAGTTTTCAACCTATACACACGCCCAAAGAAGACGAAGAGTTTTTATTGAAGCCCATGAACTGTCCACATCATTGTGAAATATATAAAAACAGCCAATGGTCCTATAAAGATTTACCTAAACGCTTTGCTGAATTTGGGACAGTCTATAGATATGAGCAAAGTGGCGAACTACATGGCTTAACAAGAGTACGAGGGTTTACTCAAGACGATGCCCATTTATTCTGTACACCAGATCAATTGGACGAAGAATTTAAAAATGTTATTGATTTAGTATTGTACGTTTTTGGTTCGCTTGGTTTTGAAAATTTCACAGCACAAGTATCGTTAAGAGATCCTGAAAACCCTGATAAATATATAGGTAGTGATGAGAATTGGGAAAAAGCTGAAGCTGCCATTTTAAATGCAGCTAAAGACAAAGGACTTAACTATATAGTAGAAACTGGCGAAGCAGCCTTTTATGGCCCTAAATTAGATTTTATGGTGAAAGACGCTTTGGGCAGACAATGGCAACTAGGTACCATACAAGTAGATTATAATTTACCCGAACGTTTCGAATTAACTTACAAAGGCAGTGACAATGAGTTACACCGCCCAGTAATGATACATAGAGCACCTTTTGGGAGTATGGAACGTTTTGTAGCTATTTTACTAGAGCATACTGCAGGAAATTTCCCTTTATGGCTTGTTCCTGATCAGGTTATCGTGTTATCAATTAGTGAGAAATATGAAAAATACGCCAAAAAAGTTTTAAATTTGTTGGAAAATCACGAAATTCGCGCCCTAATTGACAATAGGAACGAGACTATGGGTAAAAAAATTCGGGAGGCCGAAATGAAAAAAATCCCGTATATGGTTATTGTTGGTGAGAATGAAGAACAGGAAAACATGATATCTGTTCGTCAACATGGTGGTGAAGATCTTGGCATGATAAGTGTAGAAAAATTTTCACAAATTGTTGCAAACGAAATAAACAAGAATTTAAAACAATTTTAAAATAAAGTTAAACTAAAATTATAAAGCCATAGCAATACGTAGAAGAAAACAAGCTCCAAGGCGAGTAAATCAGGAAGATCAACACAGAATTAACTCTAAAATTAGAGCAGAAAAAATACGCCTAGTAGGTGATAATGTTGAAGTAGGTATCTACACAACAAAACAAGCATTAGCCATTGCTGATGACCAAGGATTAGACCTTGTAGAAATATCACCTAAAGCAGATCCTCCTGTATGTAAAGTAATGGATTATAAAAAGTTTCTTTATGAACAAAAGAAGCGTGAAAAAGCATTAAAAGCAAAAGCTTCAAAAGTAGTTGTTAAAGAGATTCGCTTTGGACCACAAACCGATGATCATGATTACGAATTTAAAAAGAAGCATGCTGAAAAGTTTTTAAAAGAAGGCGCTAAATTAAAAGCCTTTGTATTTTTTAAAGGGCGTTCAATTGTTTTTAAAGAGCAGGGGCAAATTTTATTGTTGCGTTTAGCTCAAGATTTAGAAGAGATTGGAAAAGTGGAGCAAATGCCAAAATTAGAAGGTAAACGTATGACCATGTTTATTGCTCCCAAAAAGACGAAATAAAACCCTGAATCGTTCAGGTTTAAAATAATAAGCGAAGTAAATTAAACTAGGAAGAAAGATGCCTAAAATGAAAACGAAATCTAGTGCTAAAAAGCGATTTAAAATCACTGGTACTGGAAAGATTAAAAGAAAGCACGCTTTTAAAAGTCACATCTTAACAAAGAAGTCTAAAAAGCGTAAGTTAGCATTGACTCATAGTACTTTGGTACATGAAAATGATGCTAACAGCATTAAGGAACAATTACGTTTAAAGTAATATTGTTCGGTTAAATTATTTATAAACCCTGGAGTTAGGCTCATTTAAAGTATTGGAAACAATCGCCTACTACAAAAAACAATTAAAATTATGCCAAGATCAGTAAATTCTGTAGCAAAAAGAGCCAGAAGAAAAAAGGTTCTTAAACAAGCAAAAGGTTACTTCGGACGTCGTAAGAACGTTTGGACAGTAGCAAAAAATGCGGTTGATAAAGCGATGCAATATTCGTACAGAGACCGTAGAAACAAAAAGAGAACATTCCGTGCTTTATGGATTACGCGTATTAACGCTGGTGCCAGACAACATGGTATGTCTTATTCGCAATTTATGGGTAAATTAAAAGCTAACAATATCGAATTAAACCGTAAGGTTTTAGCCGATTTAGCTATGAACAACCCAGAAGCATTTGCGGCAATAGTAAATAAAGTAAAGTAAGGCGTTTCGCCTATTGTAAAACATATTTCGCTTATAAAAACCGACTCAATTGAGTCGGTTTTTTTATATTAAATTTTAATATTCTTTAAATCAATATTTTAAATTATCTTACTATCAAATTAAAATCCACCAAAATGTCTTTTTTAAAACTATCCATTTTTGTAATAGCTCTATTACTCAACTTCAGTGTCATTGCACAAAAAGAAAATGATTCAGAAAAAAAAACTTGGGATGTAAATAACCCTGAAGGTAATTGGGATTTCAAGAATTTAAAAATTTCAACAGACGAAGGTACATGGATGAATTTAGATATCAGCCCAGATGGTAGTCAAATTGTCTTTGACTTATTGGGTGACATTTACATTATGAGTATCAATGGTGGTGAGGCAAAAGTATTGAGAGAAGGCCTTGCGTTCGAAATTCAACCGCGTTTTAGTCCTGATGGGAAAACAATTTCCTTCACAAGTGATGCAGGTGGTGGAGATAATATTTGGACCATGAATACTGATGGTAGTAATGCAAAACAAATTACTAAAGAAGATTTCAGACTCTTAAATAATGCTATTTGGACTCCAAATGGCAACTATCTTATAGCGAGAAAACATTTCTCCTCCACTAGATCGTTAGGTGCAGGAGAAATGTGGATGTACCATGTATCTGGTGGTAGCGGCCTTAAATTAACAACTCGCAAAAACGATCAGCAAGATGTTAATGAACCGACAATTTCTCCTGACGGTCGTTATTTGTACTATAGTGAAGATGTATATCCTGGTGGTTTTTTTCAATACAATAAAGACCCCAACAGTCAAATATATGCCATTAACCGTTATGATTTTGAAACAGGCAAAATAGAACGTATAACTGGAGGACCAGGTGGGGCAGCTAGACCTCAAATCTCGCATGATGGAAAAAAAATGGCTTTTATTAAACGTGTTAGAACCAAAACAGTTTTATATGTCCATGATCTAGATACAGATGAAGAATGGCCTATTTATGACAGCTTAAACAAAGATCAACAGGAAGCATGGGCTATTTTTGGTGTGTATACCAATTTTAGTTGGACACCAGATGACAAGAATATAGTATTTTGGTCCGAGGGGAAAATTAATAAAATAAACATCAACACCTTACAAGTAAGCAGTATTCCTTTTATAGTCAACGCAAACATAAAAATTGCAAAAGCTTTGGAGTTTGACACACCTGTTTCTCCCGAAAAATTTAATGCCAAAATAATAAGGCAGGTAAAAACCGCTCCTGATGGAAAAAGCATAGTCTTTCATGCTCTTGGTCATATTTACACCATGAAACTTCCTAATGGAAAACCAAAACGATTAACGCAAGAACAAGATTTTGAATTTGAACCTGCTTTTTCTCAAGATGGTAATAAAATAGTTTATGTAACCTGGAATGATGAAAATCTGGGTAGTATAAATACAGTATCTTCAAGTGGTGGAACACCATCTAAATTAACAACAAAGAAAGGCATTTATAGAAATCCTGCTTTTTCTAATGATGGAAAAAAAATAGTATACAGAAAAGAAAGTGGAAATAGTGATCAAGGTCGAACTTTCACAAAAGAAAGCGGCTTATATATAATGAATTCAGATGGTTCTGATAATCAATTCTTAATTAATCAGGGAGACTATGCACAGTTTTCTTATGATAATAAGCGCATAGTTTATCAGCAAGGCGGCACTTTTGGAGGATCAATAACTAAAGAACTAAACAGCATAGATTTAACTGGAAATGATAAAAAAACGTTAGTTAAATCTTCGCATGGAAATCGATTAGTTCCAAGCCCTGATGGCAATTGGATTGCGTTTATTCATTTATTTAAAATTTATTTAGCCCCAATGCCAAAAGTTGGCTCCACTATTGATTTAACTAATAAAACCAAATCTATTCCAGTAACACAATTAACTGAAGAAGCTGGAATCAATCTTCATTGGTCAAGCAATAGTCAAACATTACATTGGACTCTTGGTAATGATTATTTTACCGCCAATACCTCTTCGGACAAAAATTCTACAACAAAGCCTACTGCTAAAATTGTATTAGAAGTGAATACCGATAAACCTAAAGGTAGAATTGTATTTACTAATGCTAGAATTATTACGATGAATGGTAACGAAGTAATAGAAAATGGAACTCTAGTTATTAATCAAAATAAGATTGAATCAATAGGTGAAACTTCAGATATAAAAATCCCTGAAAATGCTAAAGTGTACGATGCTTCAGGTAAAACAATAATGCCAGGTATTGTAGATGTCCATGCCCATGTTGGTGGTTTTCGCTCGGGGCTCACAACGCAAAAGCATTGGCAGTTATACGCCAATTTAGCCTTTGGCGTAACAACTTCGCATGACCCGTCCGCTAATACGCAAGCTATTTTTTCTTTGGCTGAACTACAAAAAAGTGGTCTTATGGTTAGTCCTCGAATTTACTCTACTGGTCATATTCTCTATGGTGCCGATGGTGATTTCAAGGCTGTAATTAACAATCTTGATGATGCTCGTTTTTCTATTAAACGTACCAAAGCCTTTGGTGCAACTTCTGTTAAAAGTTATAATCAACCGCGTAGAAATCAGAGACAGCAAGTTTTACAAGCTGCTAGAGAGGAAGGTATTTTTGTTGTACCAGAAGGAGGTTCTACTTTCTATCATAATATATCAATGGTTATGGATGGCCATACCGGTATTGAACACAACATTCCTGTTGCTCCTGTTTATAAAGATGTTTTAGAACTTTGGGGCAATAGCAATGTTGGTTATACACCAACTCTAATTGTAAACTATGGAGGTATAAATGGTGAATTTTATTGGTATGAAAATACTAATGTTTGGGAAAATGAAAAACTATTAAAATACATGCCAAGAGCTTTTGTTGACTCTCGATCTCGACATCGTTTAATGATACCGGAAGAAGAATATGAAAACGGACACATTTTAGTATCTAAAACTGTAAAAACTTTAAGTGATGCTGGTGTAAAAGTCAATTTAGGTGCGCATGGACAATTACAAGGACTTGGTGCTCATTGGGAGTTATGGTTGCTTCAGCAAGGAGGTATGAGTAATCATGAAGCTTTGAAAGCTGCCACGATAAATGGCGCTGAATATATAGGTATTTCAAATGATGTCGGCACGCTTGAAGTTGGTAAGCTTGCTGATTTAATTGTTTTAGACAAAAACCCTCTTGAAGATATTCGTAATTCCGAAAGTGTAAAATATACTATGATTAATGGGAGATTATATGATACCGAAACCATGAATGAAATAGGAAATGAGCCAAAAGAAAGATCATTATTTTATTGGGAGAATACAAAATATAACCAAGCATTTCCTTGGCACGAAGAAAGCCAAAGTTTTACACGTCCCATGTGTAGCTGTCATGTATTAAAGAACTAAAGTTTTTAATTGACTTTACTAATTCAAAACTATTACTAATGGAATATGCAATAATTTGTTTAGTTGCATTTATTGCTTCAATTTTAACGTTCTTTTCCGGATTTGGATTAGGAACTATTTTACTACCAGCATTTTCAATATTCTTTCCCGTTGAAATAGCAATTGCACTTACAGGAGTAGTTCACTTTTTCAATAATATTTACAAGCTTTTTTTGGTGGGTAAAAATGCTAAAAAGCATGTTCTTATTTACTTTGGTATTCCAGCAGTTATTGCATCCTTTTTAGGTGCCTATTTATTGATAAACATAACAGATTTAACACCACTTTACAAATACACAATTAACAATAAGGAGTTTACAATAACACCTGTAAAATTAATCATAGCAGCTCTTCTGATCGTTTTTGCCATTATAGAATTACTCCCCTTTTTAAAGAAATTGAATTTCAAAAAAAAACATCTCCCTATTGGTGGTTTTTTAAGCGGGTTTTTCGGTGGCCTTTCTGGACATCAAGGGGCTTTAAGGAGCGCTTTCTTAATTAATGCAGGTTTAACCAAGGAAGCGTTTATAGGTTCAGCAGTTGTAATATCAGCTTTTGTTGACTTCACGAGGATTTCAATGTATTCGACACGGTTTTTGGAATCAGGATTAAATAACAACATCCCGCTTATACTATGCGCCACTATATCTGCCATAATTGGTGCTTATTTTGGGAATAGACTGTTAAAAAAAGTAACCCTTGAATTTATTCAAAAAGTAGTTGCTGGGTTATTAATTACTATTTCTATTGCGCTAGGCGCTGGATTACTTTAGGTTTTTTGTTTTTTCTTTCTAGCGGCAGGAAATAATACGTTATTCAAAATTAAGCGATAACCAGGTGATGTTGGGTATAATTCCAATTCAGTTTTTGGATCACCAACCCTATGTGTATAATCTTCAGGATCGTGGCCACCATAAAAAGTAAAAAAGCCTTTCCCTTTAATTCCATGAATATATTTGGCTTCACCATTAGTTCGGTTTTCACCTAGAACAAGAACATTCGATTTAATTTCATTTCTAGTAAAAGAGGTTGTTTGCCCCATAAACCCTTTAACTAAAGCAGTGTGATTTTGACATAACATAGTTGGAATAGGATCCCATTTTGCTGAAAAATCCATTAATGTAAAATAGTCGGTCATTTTAGGTATTCTACGTTTTTGGGTCATATCAATTGAAGAAAATTCATAAACCAATGGGTTGCGCTCTAGCGTAAAATCTTTAAAAGCAAAAGTTTTGCTATAATCTATTTTGGATTGATAATTAGGTTCACTAGGATCGCCATCAAACATCGGTTCACAAATATCTACACCTTCAGCAGATATAGCTATATCAAAACTATCTGTCGCACTACACATGGCAAACATAAATCCGCCTCCAATAACATAATCCCGTATTTTTTTTGATACAGCTAATTTTTCTTCAGAAACTTTCCCGTATCCCAATCGCGTAGCCAATGCTTCAGCTTCTTTCTTTTCTTCAATATACCAAGCCGCAGTTCTATAATTACCATAAAACTTTCCATATTGACCTGTAAAATCTTCATGGTGCAAATGCAACCAATCAAATAACAACAAACCATCATTTAAAACCTCTTCATCATAAACCGTTTCATAAGGAATTTCAGCATAGGTTAAAACCATAGTTACTGCATCATCCCATGGTAATTTACCTTTGGGAGTATAAACTGCTATTTTTGGTGCTTTTTCTAAGACTACCGCTTCCATGTTCTTGCTTGGACTGCTAATTTCCTCTAAAATAGACTCTGCTCTAGCATTGGACAACACTTCAAACGATACACCTCTTATCTGACATTCGCGTTGAATACGTTCGGAATCTGGCAATAAGAATGAACCTCCTCTATAATTTAAAAGCCATTTTACTTTTAGTTGCTGTTGAAGAGTCCAATAGGTAATCCCATAAGCCTTTAAATGATTTTGTTGGCCTTCGGCATCCATAGGAATAAGTATGTAAGACGCAAAAGTATTTAGTGATACCAATAAGAAAACTATGAGGCTTAACTTTTTCATAGGTGAAATATACTGAAAAAATACCCCTTCATACTGCTTTTAAAATAATTTTAACCAAGTAAAACACTAATGTTTACCTGATAATAAATTGGCAATAACCTTTGTATTAGGAAATTGTTCTAACATGATTTTAATAAATACAGTAATAGGTATCGACATGATTAATCCAGGAACTCCCCAAATGTAACCCCAGAGCATAAGCATAACCAATACTGTGATAACGTTTAATGAAAATGATTTCCCCATAAAAATAGGTTCCAAAATGCTACCAAACAACACCTGAACACCCGTTATGGTAACAATAAAAAAGAATAAAGTACTTGTTGGGTCTAACTCAATAAATGCAAATACTGACAACAACACTACCGTTATTATAGAACCAACCATTTGCACAAAATTAATCAGGAACGCAAAAAGTCCCCAAAATATAGGAAAACTTACATCAAAAAAGTAACAAGCCAAGCCTGTTCCTATTCCTGTTGCCGCACTTACCAAAAACTTAACCTTTATAAATGTTATAAGATCTTTTTCAATCTTAACAAAGGTTTTTACAGAAGTGTGTTTTTGCTTTAAAACTATGGTATTTAAAACCTTTTGTATATTGATGGATTCTGCTAACCAAAGTACCACAAAAAAAGCAGTCATTAAAATCATGGTCGTGGTTCTTCTAACAAAATCTATGGTTACACTAATATTTTCTGTATGAACAAATTCTTTTAAAACACTTTGTTTGTCTTCTATTTGAAAACCAAATGTTTCTTGAGCGGTAAGCAGCAACATGTCAAATTTTTCTTCAGCCTTTACAAAAAAATCAGTTTCAGAATTCAAAACTTCACGGCTTGATATTTGAACTAATTCTGCCCCAATTTTTAATCCACCCGCTATAATTAAAACCACTATAATTATGCTAGCCGCTTTAGGTACGTTTTTTTTTCCTAACCAACGCATTAGCGGTAAAAACAGCAAAGCAATAAACATGGAAAAAATAAGAGGTATAAAAATAAAGCCCAATATTTTTAATAAGTAAAAAACTAACGGAATTACAATAATTAGTAACAAAATATTGGTAGTGCGTCGCTCGTTCATAGTAGGGTTTTGAAACTTTATTATAAAAGTTTAGAATGGAACATCATTATCATCAGGAGAACCAAAAGCATCATCTGGACTGGGGAAATTATCAGGCTTAAACGTATTATCGTTTGCTGCTGCATTCATTTTAGAATGGAACTCCTGGTCAAAAGGTGAATCAAAATCATCTAAATTATCAAACTTACCTAAATGCCCAATAAATTTTAACCGAATATTATCTAGTCCACCATTTCTGTGTTTTGCTACTATAAATTCCGCTTGACCTTCAGTAGGTGATCGCTCTTCATCGTCCCATTCATCAATTTTATAATATTCAGGTCTGTAGATGAAACTTACAATATCGGCATCCTGCTCTATCGCTCCTGATTCACGTAAGTCTGAAAGTAAAGGACGCTTACTGCCTCCTCGTGTTTCCACAGCACGTGATAACTGTGATAAGGCTATTACAGGAACACTTAATTCTTTTGCTAAAGCTTTCAGGTTTCTGGAAATAGTTGATATTTCTTGTTCACGGTTACCTCCTTTTTGACTTCCACCTGCTGTCATTAATTGCAAGTAATCAATTATTATCAATCGGATACCATGTTGTGAAGCTAAACGTCTTGCCTTGGCTCTTAAGTCGAAAATGGATAACGAGGGTGTATCATCAATAAACAAAGGTGCCTTTTCTAATCCTTTCACCTTTACGTTTAACTGTTCCCACTCGTGCTTCTCTAGTTTACCTGTTCTTAATTTTTCTGAAGACAGACCTGTTTCACTAGAGATCAAACGTGTAATTAACTGCACAGAGGCCATCTCTAAAGAGAAAAATGCTACCGGAATATTTTGGTCAACAGCAATATTTCTAGCCATTGATAATGTTAAAGCCGTTTTACCCATACCAGGACGAGCAGCAACAATAATTAGATCGGAATCCTGCCATCCAGAAGTTAGTTTATCTAACTTTGAAAAGCCTGTTGGAATACCACTTAAGCCCTCTTTATTTGAAATTTCTTCAATTTTCTTTTTAGCTTGAATTACCAAACTTTGGGCAGTTTCACTGGACTTCTTAATATTTCCTTGTGTAACCTCATACAGTTTTGCTTCAGCTTTATCCAATAAATCAAAAACATCTTGAGTTTCATCGTAGGAGTCTTCAATAATTTCCGATGAAATTTTTATAAGACTACGCTGAATATATTTTTGCAAAATAATTCTTGCATGGAACTCAATATGTGCAGAAGACGATACTTTTTGGGTTAAAGAAATGAGATAAAAATCACCACCAACCAAATCCAACTTCAAGTTTTTCTTTAACTGGCTTGAAACGGTTAATAAGTCAATAGGTTCACTATTTTCGAACAATTGAAAAACCGCTTCAAATATATGCTGATGTGCTTCCTTGTAAAAAGCTTCAGGGCTTAAAATATCGATAACCTCATCAACGCCTTTTTTGTCAATCATCATAGCACCAAGCACAACCTCTTCTAAATCAATAGCTTGTGGTGGTATTTTTCCTTTTTCTAGATTTATTATCGTGCTTTTATCGACTTGGTAGCCTTTTATTTGGTTAGGTTGTTTCATGCAGACGAAAGTAAATAAAACAATGTTATTTTTTTAGTATTGTTAGTCCTTCATTGTTAACCATAAGTTAACAAACTAACTGTTAATAAGTTAAAAATATTGTTGATAAGCATAAAAAAATCTGAAACTTGCCATTCCAGATTTTAAGTTTCTATGATTATTAGGTAGTTATCCTTTAAAAACCCCCATATCTAAATACTTATCCATGCGATTATTAACTAAATCTTTTGGTGATAAGTTTTTTAGCTCTTCATGAGTTTTTAAAATGGCGTCGCGAACAGCTAAAAACGTCTTTTCTCTATCGCTATGTGCTCCACCTAATGGTTCTTTAATAATTTGGTCCACTAGTTTCATTTTTTTCATGTCACCAGCAGTTAATTTTAAAGCATCAGCGGCTTGTTCTTTGTATTCCCAGCTACGCCATAAAATTGATGAACACGATTCTGGTGAAATAACCGAATACCATGTGTTTTCAAGCATCAATACTTTATCCCCTACTCCAATACCTAAAGCGCCTCCAGATGCTCCTTCTCCAATAATTATGGTAATAATTGGCACTTTTAAACGCGTCATTTCAAGAATGTTTCTTGCAATAGCCTCGCCTTGTCCGCGTTCTTCAGCTTCCAAACCAGGATAAGCTCCCGGAGTATCAATTAAGGTTATTACAGGAATTCCAAATTTTTCAGCAGACTTCATTAAGCGCAGTGCTTTTCGGTATCCTTCTGGGTTGGCCATTCCAAAATTACGGTACTGTCTGGTTTTTGTATTATATCCTTTTTGTTGACCAACTATCATAAAACTTTGGTCGCCAATCTTACCTAAACCACCAATCATAGCCTTATCGTCCTTTACATTTCTATCGCCATGTAATTCTAAAAATGAATCGCCACATAAGGCTTTTATATAATCTAAAGTATAAGGTCTACTTGGATGACGTGACATTTGCACACGCTGCCAAGGCGTTAGGTTTTTGTATATATCTTTTTTAGTCGCTACTAATTTCTTTTCAATTTGTTTGCAAGTTTCCGTAACATCAACATCACTCTCCTCGCCTATAACTTGACATTTTTGCAATTGCTCTTCAAGTTCTTTTATCGGAAGTTCAAATTCTAAATATTCCATAGAAATTTGTTATTAAATTTAGTTAGTGTACAAATATAAAAACTTTAATTGTCTTAAAATATTAAGCTGGATTTCTTTTTAGCTTTTTTGAGTTTTTTAAAATCCCGTTAAGCATTACCACACTAATAACGATTATAGCTCCAACATAAAAATTAAAACTCATATTTTCTTTTTCAGGAAAAATAATAATAGCCAAAATAATTCCGTAAACCGGCTCTAAATTATAAGTTAACACTACAGTGTAAGGACTTATATAACGCATAACATAAACCGAGGCAATAAAAGCATAGGCTGTACAAACTGATGCTAAAATTAAAAGGTAAACAATATCGGAAACGTGCAGAATAAAGAAATCTGTATTAAATCCTGAATTGGAAAACAGCAAGTACAGACTGATAAATGCCACTCCACTTATAAACTCGTAAAACGAGATAACTGTAGCCGTATGCTGCTCTAAAAATTTACCATTTAAAACTGCAAAAAATGATGATAAAAAGGCTGAAATAATCCCTAAAACGATGCCTAAAAGATATTCTAACTCACTTTGGGTAATGATATATACTCCTATTATTACAATAATTCCAAAAATAATTTCATACCAAATAATCCTACGCTTATAAATTAATGGTTCAATTAATGACGCGAAAAAAGCACCAGTTGAGAACATAGCTAAAGCAATAGATACGTTAGACTCTTTTATTGATGCAAAAAATGTAATCCAGTGCAGAGCAATAATGATGCCTGCAAAACTTAACTTTAAAATAGACCGAATAGAAATTCTAATTCTTGCTTTAGAAAACATAATATATAAGGCCATAAAAACCAAAGCAAAAAGCATGCGATACCACACCAAAGGAATAGCATCTATAGTAATTAACTGACCTAATATTGCTGTAAATCCAGCAATAAAAACCAATACATGAAGATGTAGGTAATTCTTTAATTTAGCGTTTTGCATTGTAAAGCAAATATGCTGCTAAAATACCGAATAAAACATTAGGAAACCATACTGCAACTAAAGGAGGAAAATCAGATTGCGCAGCTAAAACTCCAAAAATTTTGTCGAAAAACACAAAAACCATAGCGATACAAATACCAAACGCAAGGTTGACACCCATTCCGCCACGTCTTTTTATTGAAGAAACTGCAACAGCAATAATAGTAAGTATAAAGACAGAAACCGGCAAACTCCATTTTCTATATTGAACCAATTTATAACGGCTAATATTTGAAGATCCTCGTTTTTCCTCTTTCTCAATAAACCTATTTAGTTCACCATACGGTAAAGTTTCGGCTATATATTCAACTGGAGTTAAATCTTCTAAATCAAACGGAAACACAGTATCTTTCCGTCTGGTATACTCTAAAATATCACCATCTTCACCAATAGTTCTTTTAAGGTAAGAGAGAAGCTTATATGTTGAATCTTTTTCTACAAATCGAATGGAGTTCGCCTTGATTTTATAAGTCATTTTGTTGTTTTCAAAATGCTCTAATGTAAAATTTTGTCCACTTTGTTGTTTGGCATCAAAGCTACTGACATATATATAATCGTTATCGTTAATCTGTCTATACACATTACGATTATCAACAGGGCTTTTGTTTGATTTTAGATATTTATAGTTAAAATCATTAAAGCCTTTACTTGCATTTGGAGCCAGATACAGCCCTAATGCCAATGCCAAAATTGAAACTATAAATGCACCAATTAAGTATGGTCTTAAAAATCTTGAAAATGAAACACCAGAACTTAAAAATGCAATAACTTCGGTATTATTAGCCAATTTTGAAGTAAACCAAATAACCGACAAAAAAAGAAAAAGCGGAAATAGTAAGTGTGCAAAATAAATAGTGAAATCTAAAAAGTACAGCATTACTTCACTAAAAGGCACCTCGTTTTCTAAAATTTTACCAATTTTTTCTGCCAGATGTACAGTTATACCAATCGGTATAAACAATAGTAACATTATAAAAAATGTGAACAAATACCGTTTTAATATGTACCAATCTAATATCTTCATTTTTTATTACAAACGGTTGTCCATTTGCTTAACCATTTTATCTTTCCAAGTCGAAAAATCTCCTGCTAATATATGTTTTCTGGCTTCACGAACCAACCATAAATAGAATCCTAAATTATGTATGGTTGCTATCTGTTTTCCCAAAAGTTCATTTACCGTAAATAAATGTCGTACGTAAGCTTTTGTATATTCAGTATCTACAAAAGTAATGCCCATTTCATCCAAAGGTGAAAAGTCGTCTTTCCACTTTAAATTTTTAATATTAATCGTTCCGTGAGCTGTAAACAACATCCCATTTCTTGCATTACGTGTGGGCATAACACAATCAAACATATCTATACCTAAAGCAATATTTTCAAGAATGTTAATTGGCGTTCCAACTCCCATTAGATATCGTGGTTTATCTTCAGGAAGAATAGCCGTAACAACTTCGGTCATAGCATACATTTCTTCTGCAGGTTCACCAACCGATAGACCACCTATTGCATTACCAACGGCTCCAGCATTGGCTATATATTCTGCCGATTGTTGTCTTAAGTCTTTATAGGTACTTCCTTGAACAATTGGAAAAAATGCCTGGTCATAATCATACTTTAAATGTGTTTTCTCTAAATGGTTTATGCACCTATCCAGCCAACGATGCGTCATATGCATGGAACGCTTGGCATAATTATAATCGCATGGATAAGGTGTACACTCATCAAAAGCCATTATTATATCAGCTCCTATTGTACGCTGAATTTCCATAACATTTTCTGGAGTAAATGTGTGGTAACTCCCATCAATATGACTCTTGAACTTTACCCCTTCTTCTTTAATTTTTCTGTTAGCAGATAAGGAATATACTTGATATCCGCCAGAATCGGTTAAAATATTGCGATCCCAATTCATAAACTTATGCAATCCACCCGCTTGCTCTAAAATATCTGTTTGAGGGCGTAAATATAAATGGTAGGTATTACCCAATATAATATCTGGGTTAATGTCTTGTTTTAATTCGCGTTGATGAACACCTTTAACAGTAGCAACCGTACCTACTGGCATAAAAATAGGCGTCTCAATCGTTCCATGGTCAGTTGTTATAACACCTGCTCTTGCTTTAGTTTGCTTATCGTTACCTAGTAAATTGAATTTCATGACTTGTAATCTATCAAGGCGCAAAGATAATTATCTGAATATTTTAAGCATTACAATTGTAATTAAATTAACTTATTAACAATAGCTATACCTTGTTAACAATACAAATTATTTTCTTTTATAAACTATGATAAAAACTTATTTTTGACCCTTGAAATTTTAACTACCTAAACATGCCAAGCACACAACAATTAGAAGATTTAACAACACAGGTTCGTAGAGACATTTTACGAATGGTTCACAAAGTAAATTCAGGTCATCCTGGAGGCTCATTAGGCTGTGCCGAATTTTTTGTGGCACTGTATCAAGACATCATGGAATACAGCACAGATTTTGATATGGACGGTATAGGCGAAGATTTATTTTTCCTATCCAATGGTCATATCTCACCAGTTTACTACAGCGTCCTAGCACGCTCTGGCTTCTTTCCTGTTGATGAACTTAACACCTTTCGTTTAATTAACTCGCGATTACAAGGGCACCCAACCACACACGAAGGATTACCTGGTGTACGCATTGCCTCTGGTTCTTTAGGTCAAGGCATGTCTGTTGCCATTGGTGCAGCACAAGCCAAAAAATTGAATAATGATTCCCATTTAGTGTATAGCTTACATGGCGATGGTGAATTACAAGAAGGTCAAAATTGGGAAGCCATAATGTATGCTGCCGGCAACCAAGTAGATAATTTAATCGCTACAGTTGATTTAAATGGTCAGCAGATTGACGGTTCTACAGACACAGTATTACCAATGGGAAGTTTAAGAGCAAAATTTGAAGCCTTTGGTTGGACGGTTGTAGATATTGAAAACGGTAATGATATAGAGTCCATTTTAAAAGGTATGGCAGAAGCTAAATCTAAAACCGGACAAGGCAAACCTGTTTGTGTGTTATTAAAAACAGTTATGGGTAATGGTGTAGACTTTATGATGCATACACATGCATGGCATGGTAAAGCTCCAAACGATGAACAATTAGAAATTGGTTTATCACAAAACCCAGAAACTTTAGGCGATTATTAATTTGCAATCAACAACAAAAATGAAAACATATACAAATACAGGAAGTAAAGATACACGCTCTGGTTTTGGAGCTGGATTAACTGAATTAGGGCAAACTAATGAAAACGTTGTTGCATTGTGTGCCGATTTAATTGGCTCATTAAAAATGGACGATTTTAAAGCCAACCACCCAGAACGGTTTTACCAAGTAGGTATTGCCGAAGCTAACATGGTAGGTATGGCAGCTGGCTTAACCATAGGCGGAAAAATTCCTTTTACAGGAACATTTGCTAATTTCTCTACAGGTCGTGTTTACGATCAAATTCGTCAAAGTGTTGCTTATTCTGGAAAGAATGTAAAAATTTGCGCTTCACATGCAGGATTAACTTTAGGTGAAGATGGCGCCACACACCAAATACTCGAAGATATTGGCTTAATGAAAATGCTTCCTGGTATGGTGGTTATCAATCCATGTGATTATAACCAAACTAAAGCAGCTACAATTGCTATTGCAGAACACAATGGGCCAGTATATTTGCGCTTTGGCAGGCCTAAAGTAGCTAATTTTACGCCTGAAAATCAAACATTTGAGATAGGTAAAGCTGTTCATTTAAATGAAGGTAGCGATGTTACTATTGTAGCTACAGGTCACTTGGTTTGGGAAGCATTGGAAGCTGCTAAAGCTTTAGAAGAAAAAGGTATTTCTGCTGAAGTTATTAATATTCATACCATAAAACCACTTGACGATAAAGCCATTCTAGATTCTGTAGCTAAAACAGGCTGTATTGTAACAGCTGAAGAGCATAACTTTTTAGGTGGATTGGGTGAAAGTGTTGCAAGAGTATTAGCAACCAATAAACCAACACCTCAAGAATTTGTAGCTACACAAGATACATTTGGTGAATCAGGAACTCCAGCACAGCTCATGGACAAGTACGGATTAAATAGTGCTGCCATTCAAGCTGCGGCTGAAAGAGTCATGCAAAGAAAATAATTAGCCTTATATTTCGTTTTTAATACAAAATCAATTTAAAAACGAATATTATGAAAGCTATTTATTTATGTCTCTTTACATTTTTTATGGCGATTGGCATGCATGCCCAATCTGCAAATGGATTTGGTTTTAAAGGCGGAATCAACTATAATTCCAATGGTAGTTATTATGAATCGGCCTTAAGTGCTGCAGAAAACCCAGACGGAAACGTAGGTTACCACTTTGGCGTTTTTGCAAAATTTGGAGGTTTTATTTTTGCCAAACCCGAGTTGGTCTATACAAGCACTAAAAGTGATTATTCTGATGGCACATTTAAAATGCAAAAAATTGATGCACCTCTATTGGCCGGTGTAAAGCTTTTAGAGTTTTTAAATGTTTTTGCAGGACCTTCATTTCAATATATCATTGATTCAGATTTTGACAATAATGATATTCGCGATATTGAAAATGATATTACTGTAGGCTTAAATATTGGTGTTGGTTTTAGCTTGAAAAAAATTGGTGTTGATTTACGTTATGAGCGTGGTTTTAGCAATAATGAAGCTACAATAATTAATGATAACAACCTTAACATTGGAAGACTTGACACCAGACCAGAACAGTTTATTGTAAGCTTATCCTTAATATTATAAAACAAAAAAGCCGCTTATAAAAGCGGCTTTTTTGTTTTTGTTATTTTTTATTCTGGAATTGTATTAACGTCTAAAAAATCTGGTGTTCCATCTCCTGTTCTGTCCAACATTACAAACGTTTCAATTGTAATAATTCCGTTTTCTTCAGTTCTACTCATTTCATATTCATTACCAGCTAAAACGGGTTCTGTTTCCCCCATATTGGTATCCACAACATAGGTATTATACCCTAATTCATCAGCTGTAAAATACCCGTCTCCATCATCTTCATTGTCTATAAAATTTGGCCCAAAATCGCCGTCAGTATCATCATCAAAAAGATCACCATTCATGTTTAAATCTTCTAAATACGAATAGATATTATCACCATCATGGTCTAAAAGCGTACGTTCGTAAAGGTCAAATTTAAAAATCAATGGTGTGTAACTTGGTACTCCAATTAAAGGTTGTTGAAAATACCCTAAACCTGATGGAATAAAAACAGCTCCAATTCCGTGTCCATGATATGTAACAGTGCCATCGCCATTATCAGTAAAACTTGTGCTAGTTTTAAATTCAATAACACCTTGTTGAAAACCTGGTACCACACCAGCAGATGACCCAACGGTAATTAAATTAAATGAAGCAGGATTTACAGCGCTATCAAACACGTGTCCAGTTGTAATGCTTCCCTCATATATTAGTTTAGCCTCATCACAAAAATGAATTTCATTACCACCTCCTTGACGAACATTCAGGTAATACAACTTATAATCAATACCAGAATCTTCAACAATTTTGTATTCTAATTGCGGACTATCCATTAAAGAAATTTTATCACTATTTACACCAGCAATAGTATCAAAAACTATCTCAAAAGTATCATTGTCTGGATTATCAGGGTTATTAAAATCAAAGTCTTCGTAGTTAAAAAAATGTGTACTCAAGAATTCTTCAATTTCGGCTAAATCTTCTTCGTAAACTTCACCTTTATCTCTAGGAGGCACAGTACTAGGACTGTCATCATCATTATTACATGAAGATAACACCATAAAAAGTCCAATAAGTGGTAGTACTAATTTTCTTAATTTCATTATTGCTTATTTTTGTGGAGCAAGATACAATTTTTAAATAATTTTGCACAACAACATTAACGTAGTTTTTAGACGAATTGTATGCGAATAGACAAGTATTTATGGTGTGTTAGGTATTTTAAAACTAGAAGTATAGCAACAGCTGCTTGCAAAAAAGGGCATGTACGTGTTAATAGTGATACTGTAAAACCCAGTCGTGAAGTTTACCCTACAGATAAAATAGAGGTTCGCAAAGATCAAATTAATTATAGCTTAACAGTTAATGATATTCCCCCAAATCGTGTAGGTGCCAAATTAGTTGATATTTACAGAACAGATACTACGCCCAAAGAGGCTTTTGCAGCCTCTGAATTATTAAAGTATTCCAAAGACTATTACCGAAAAAAAGGAACTGGTAGACCAACCAAAAAAGATAGACGCGATATTGACGATTTTTATGACGAAAATGATTCCCATAATTAGACGCCATTTTAAAATATCTATTTTATCTTTGAAAAAAATGAATTTTTTATGAATTCTGAAATTAATAACATTATACTGGATCACGATACTGTTGTTCACAAAGTAAGACGGATAGCATATCAAATTTATGAGAGTAATGTTGATGAAAAAGAAGTGATTTTAGCTGGAATTGATAGCAATGGCTATGTTTTGGCAAAAAAACTAAAGTCTATTTTAAAAAAAATATCACCTATTGAGCCTGTATTATGTCGCGTTGAAATTGACAAAAAAGCACCAAGAAATGCTATAAAAACTTCACTGACACCTGAAGAATATATAGATAAATCTGTAATTTTAATTGATGATGTATTAAACTCTGGAACTACTTTGATTTATGGCGTAAAGCATTTTTTAGATGTTCCTTTAAAGCAATTTAAAACTGCTGTTTTGGTTAACAGAAATCACAAAAAGTATCCTGTAAAAGCTGATTTTAAAGGCATTTCGCTTTCTACTTCTTTGCATGAACACGTAGATGTAATTCTTGACAAAAAACCTTATGAAGTGTTTTTAAAATAATTCTAAAAGAATAGTTTTTACAACGCTATCAATATCAGAATTGGCATTTACCACAATATCCGCTTGATTATAATAGGAGAATCTTTCAAACAAATGTTTGCCAACAAATTCCGTCATATCGTTACGATTAGAAAGGTGAGCCACTAAAGGCCGCTTTGCCTTATCTTCAAACAGCCTATTAACAAGTTCAGCTACAGCAACACTTAAATAAATGCTAGTTGTATTTTGGTTTCTACTAATTAGGTTTATATTATTACCATAACAAGGTGTACCGCCTCCCAATGCTATTACAGATTTATCTGAATTTACAAGAACATCACTCAAACACTTGCTCTCTACTTTTCTAAAAAATATTTCACCCTTAGTTTTAAAAATATCTTGCACAGATAAATCTTCCTTTTCTTCAATTACCTTATCCAAATCAATGAACTGCCAATCTAAAATTTGAGCTAATTTTTGACCAACAATAGACTTTCCCGAAGCCATATAACCCAATAAAACAATATTCATTTTTCTGTTGTTATTTGATAATTAAAAAGATACTAACCGACCAAACAAAAAAACAAAAAAATCTCTAAAAAAAGTATTGTTTTATTAATTAAACATTATATATTTGCACCCTCGTTACAGAGAAACAATGACCGGGTAGCTCAGTTGGTAGAGCATCTCCCTTTTAAGGAGAGGGTCCTGGGTTCGAGCCCCAGCCCGGTCACAAAAAAAGTTAAGCCTTTGCTTAACTTTTTTTATTTTTATACTTTCCTAATAATGCGCACGTGGCGGAATTGGTAGACGCGTTAGGTTGAGGGCCTAATGACCGCTTTTGGTCGTGGAAGTTCGAGTCTTCTCGTGCGCACTTCATAATTTTATACTAATTTTTTGTTTGATTACAATAAATTAAATTATTTTTGTTTAATAATTCATTGAAATGCATGAACAATATTAAAACAAATTTTAGTATAAAGGATTTAGAGCATCTTTCAGGAGTTAAAGCTCATACAATCAGAATTTGGGAAAAACGTTACAACTTATTACAACCCAATAGAACAGACACCAATATACGATACTACAGCCTAGAAAGTCTGCAAAAGCTTTTGAATGTTACCTTTTTGTACAACAATGGTTTTAAAATATCTAAAATTGCCAAGATTAATGATTTAGACATAGCTAATACGGTAAAAGAACTTTCTTCCAAAGAACAAGAGAGTGACCATGCCATAAGTATGTTTAAACTAGCCATGTTAAATTTTGACAAGATATTATTTTTTAAAACCTACGATGGTTTAGCCAAACAAAAGACTTTTTCAGAAATTTTTCTAGAAGTTTTTGTCCCGTTAATGAGTGAAATTGGACTCCTTTGGCAAACCAATACAATTACACCTGCGCAAGAACATTTTATTTCAGAATTAATAAAACAAAAGCTACTTACAAACATTGAAGTTCATCAAATTAAAGCTCCAATAATAAATGATAGGACATTTGTATTGTACTTGCCTTTAAATGAAATTCACGATTTAGGCCTACTATTTATTAACTACCAATTAGTAAAAGCTGGCTATCACACTATTTATTTAGGACCAAGTGTTCCAATAATAAGTTTGAAAGATGTTTTAAAGCAATACAGTAGCATTACCTTTATATCTTACTTTACTGTAAAACCAGATAGTGATAGTATTTTAGATTACTTAAACGAATTTAAAAATGAGCTGCTTACTAATGATAATCAGCTATGGATTTTTGGTAGATTATTGGACAACGTAAATGCCAATAAACTAGATAAATCCATTAAACCTTACCATTCTGTCGAAAATTTCATAAAAGAAATATAAAATTATATTTTTGTTTAACATTTTTGTATATTTGTTAAACAAATGAAACAGCAAATTATAATAATTGGTTCAGGTTTTTCATCCCTATCTGCTTCTTGCTACCTAGCAAAAGCAGGTTATGATGTAACTATTTTTGAAAAAAATAGCACCATTGGTGGGCGCGCAAGGCAATTAAAAAAAGAGGGATTTAGTTTTGATATTGGTCCAACTTGGTATTGGATGCCAGATGTTTTTGAACGATTTTTTGATGACTTCAATAAAAAACCTTCAGAATATTATACACTTGAAAAGTTAAATCCTGCTTATTCTGTTTATTTTGGTAAAGATGACTACATAACTATAGAAAGTACGCTCGAAAAAATTTGTGAGGCTTTTGAAAAAGAGGAGCCCGGAAGCTCAACTCTACTCAAAAAGTTTATTGACAAAGCCAGAGATAACTATAATATCGCAATAAAGGATCTGGTTTACAATCCGGGTGTTTCTCCATTTGAGCTCGTAACATCAAAAACAATAAAAAAATTAGATCAGTTTTTTAGCACAATAAAAAAAGACGTTAGAAAAGCGTTTAAAAATGAAAGACTGACTAAAATTTTAGAATTTCCTGTACTATTTCTAGGTGCCAAACCTAGTGATACACCATCATTCTATAACTTTATGAATTATGCCGATTTTGGATTAGGTACATTTCATCCAAAAAAAGGTATGTATGAAGTCATTCTAGCCTTAGAAGCTTTGTCAAAAAGTTTAGGTGTAAAAATAAGAACCAATGCTCCTATTGATAGTATAGAGATTAAAAATGGACAGGTAACTGGAATTATTTCAAATAGTAAAAATTACACCTGCGATATCCTTTTAAGCGGTGCAGATTATCATCATACCGAAACATTGTTAGAGCCTGAATTCAGGCAATATTCAGAAAAATATTGGGAAAGCAGAACTTTTGCTCCTTCATCACTTCTCTTCTATGTTGGTTTTGATAAAAAATTGAAAAATGTCAATCACCATACACTTTTTTTTGATGTTGATTTTGATAAACATGCCAAGTCAATTTACGACAGCCCTGAATGGCCTGACGATCCATTATTTTATGCTAGCTTCCCTTCTATTACAGATTCCAATGCCGCTCCCGAAGGCAAGGAAGCAGGAATATTTTTAATTCCACTGGCTCCTGGTCTTAAAGACACAAAAAAAATGCGAAGTGAGTGTTTTACAAAAATTATGGATCGATTTGAAACCCTAACCTCACAAAAAGTAAGAAGCTCAATTTTATTTTCAGAGTCTTTTTGTGTCAACGATTTCATCAAAGACTACAACTCCTATAAAGGCAATGCCTATGGAATGGCCAACACACTTATGCAAACAGCTTTTTTAAGACCAAAGCTTAAAAGTAAAAAAGTAAAGAATTTATATTTCACAGGACAATTAACAGTTCCTGGGCCTGGAGTCCCACCATCATTAATTTCAGGTAAACTTGTTGCAGAACTCATTAACAAACACCACGCGAATAAATCATGAAATCAATTTTTGACAATGTATCGTATTCTTGTAGTAAAACAGTTACTAAAACCTATAGTACATCGTTTTCACTAGCAACCAAAATGCTGGCGCCTTCAATACGTCAGGATATTTATAATATTTATGGTTTTGTTAGATTTGCTGATGAAATTGTAGATAGTTTTCATAATTATAACCAAGCCGAGCTATTTGAGGAATTTGAAAAAGATTTAAATCTTGCTTTAGCGCGTAAAATAAGCCTCAACCCTATTCTTAATGCATTTCAAGAAACGTATCACAAATACAATATTAACAGGGATCTTGTAGAAGCATTTATGAAAAGCATGCGTACAGATTTATTTAAAACCACTTATCTAACGCAAGAGGAGTACAAAGAATATATATATGGTTCTGCAGATGTAGTTGGTTTAATGTGTTTAAAAGTATTCGTCAATGGTAATGAAGAACAATATGAAAACCTGAAGTCTACCGCGATGCATTTAGGTTCAGCATTCCAAAAAGTAAACTTCCTACGCGATTTAAAAAGTGATTACGAAATACTAAATAGATCTTATTTTCCAAACACTGATTTATCTAAATTAGATGAAGAGTCTAAACAAGCCATTATTAATGAAATAGAAAATGATTTTGAACTGGGATTAGAAGGTATAAAACAATTGCCTATAGAAGCTAAATTTGGAGTTTTCGTAGCTTATCGCTACTACAAACAGCTGTTAAAGAAACTTAAGAAAACGCCTGCTCTTCAAATTAAAAACTCTAGGATTAGAGTGCCAAATTATAAAAAAATCGAACTACTCACGCGTAGTTATGTAAAATATCAATTAAATTTATTGTAACATGACCGTAATACTTTGGATATTAATTTTTTTAGGGACTTTCCTTTTCATGGAGTTCATGGCTTGGTTTACCCATAAATATATTATGCATGGTTTTCTTTGGTATTTACATAAAGACCACCATAGAAAGGATCATGACAGTTGGTTTGAAAGAAATGATGCATTTTTTATTTTTTATGCTATAGTGAGCATCACACTATTCTTACTTTGGAAATACAACGACTTTTGGGTTGGATTACCAATTGGGTTAGGAATATTCGTCTATGGCTGCACGTATTTTTTAGTTCATGATATTTTTATTCATCAGCGTTTTAAACTATTCAGAAATGCCAATAATTGGTATGCCAAAGGTGTAAGGCGTGCTCATAAAATTCATCACAAACATTTAGGAAAACATGATGGCGAGTGTTTTGGTATGTTATTCGTACCTTTCAAATACTTTAAAAAATAGTCTTTAATCTTAATAAGCTTTATGCCCAAGCCTTTACATTTCGATTATATTATTATTGGAAGTGGATTGGCCGGTTTACAGTTGGCATTAGGTTTATCCCGTGATCATTTCTTTAAAAACAAACAAATTGCCCTAATAGACCCAAAAAATAAGACCGAAAATGACAAAACATGGAGTTTTTGGGAACAAGGCTCAAGTAAATGGGATAAAATAACACATAAAACGTGGAGCACGGCACTTTTTTGCTCCAATAAAATTAATCTAAAACTTGATTTAAAAGATTACACCTATAAAACTATCCGTTCGATAGATTTTTACACTTTAGCAATTAATGAACTAAAAGAACAAGATAACATCCACTTTGTTTTAGATACCATTAATCGCCTAGAAGAAAGAGAACACGTAAATGTATATGGCGAAAAACATAATTACATAGGCCAACATGTGTTTGATAGTAGAATTCCAGAAGCTTTTTTTTCTGATACAAAACATACCATAATCCATCAGCATTTTAAAGGATTTGTTATAAAAAGTAAGACTCCATGTTTTAATCCTGGTAACTTTACCATAATGGACTTTCGGTTTCAATACAAACTCACAACAAGTTTTATTTATGTATTACCTTTTTCTGAAAGCGAAGCTCTAATTGAATACACTTTTTTTACACCACATCCGGTTGACGAACAGGTTTATGATGAAGGGATTGACAGTTATTTAAAACACGAACTAAATTTGGATCAATACACAATAACTGAAACCGAACGTGGCAATATACCTATGACAGATTTTGAATTTTGGAATTACAACTCAAAACATATAACCAAAATTGGTACTGGTGGTGGTTGGGTTAAAGGCTCAACTGGATATTCGTTTAAACATACAGAAAAGAATGTTGCTACGATAATTATGAATCTTAAATCATATAAAAATCCAACAGATAATTTAATAAAGAAAAAATATAGATTCTACGACAAAATTTTTCTTAACGTATTATATGAAAATAATGATAAAGGTGTTTGGATTTTCGAACAGTTTTATAAAAAGAATTCAGTAAACACCATGTTTCAGTTTTTAGATGAAGAGACCACTTTTTTTCAAGACATTAAAATTATGCAGTCGTTATTCTCTATTACTTTTATAAAAGCTTTTTTCAGGGTTTTATTCAGATATTAGCCTATCTAAAGTTGCCCTTACCTTATCACTATTCCAATTGGCAGCTCCACCTCTATCCATAACTATATTTCCTGATTTATCAATTACATAGGTCTTGGGTATACTTCGCGTTTCAAAATAACTTGGCGGAGCACTAATAGGGTTATAAAACTTAAAATTAAAACTCCTTTTTTCCTTAAATTTTACGATGGCTTCTGGTTTTTCGTTCGATACCAATAAAAACAAGACCTTGTCATTATAATCCTTGTACAAGGCTTCAATACTTGGCATTTCGGCAATACAGGGCGGACACCAGGTTGCCCAAAAATTTACAAAGATAACTTGACCTTTAGCATTATTAAAATCAAAAGGGTTTCCATCTTGATCTACCAATTTCCAATTATAATCAGAAATCGCTTTTTGGTCTGGATTATCGATTGTTGATGGACTTATTAAAGCTAAACCACTGTGAATAAAAACCTGTATAGGTTGTCTAGTTTGTGGTATAATTAATAATGCAATTACTATTATGAAGATTATATTGCTTGTTTTTACTTTTGGTCTTTTCATTTTAAAAAATTAAAGCATAATTTCTTTGACGAAACTATGCTTTAAAACTAACAAAAACAAAGCTGGTTAACCAACTTATCTGCTTACAGAACCACTAGGTAATGATCCCAAATTCTGACCAAAGTCGTGAACTGCAGGTGCAGTTGCCATTCCCGCCGTACCAACTAAAGGCTTCATCGCAAAAGGGGCTGGTGAGTTATCAGGAACCGGCTCTACCGATATAACCACTGTTCTATTTCTTATATCTAGCGGAAAGGTTTCTCCTGCTGGTTCGTTTAAAAAGAAATCTTCACCTGGAACTGGAGGTCCTGGCTGTACAGTTTCACTAAAAGGGGCAGCATCATCAGCCATATCGAAAACATTAAACGTCCCTGTTGTTAATGGCCCTGAATCACCAACAACCCATCCTTCGTATGTCCATCCATCAGGCAATGTTGGTAAATTAAAGTTAGGAACTGGTGGCATTCCAGGAGTACCAAACCAAACACCATTCTCGTCATTGCCATTATTCATACCACCTTCATCAGTTGGCGTTCTTAAAAAGAAAGCACCTGAAGCATTAGAAAAATCACCTAAAATGCCAGTATTCACGTTAGCTGAATTACCAGAAAAATCGCCAGCCAAAACTTTAGTATCAGCTGGTGCAGGATCACTATCAATAGCTGGCTCGATTGACAACACAAACGTAGTCGCACTGTTCAATTGTGCTGTGCTAACCATAAACGTTTGAGGGAACGTAACACTAGAAAAGGTTCCTGTTGAAATTGGTGCTCCATCTACAATAATCCAACCTTCATATACATAATCACTTCCTAAATCTTCTAATCCCGAAAGATTTAATGTTAAAGGAGAATTAACTGGTGTGTTGGGATTGTTATCATCGTCATTGCTACAAGATGTAATTATAACAGACAATGCTAATACCGAAAAAAACATTTTTTTAATCATTGCATTTTAATTTTAAAAAGTTATAGTTCAAAATTAAAATGTCTGAAGCTTTTAAAATGTTAGCTAGCTAACACTAACTGGCATTTTTAAAAATTCTGATTTCCTTTCGGCTAAAATCTAAATAATTTTCCGATTTTAATTCCTGTAGTAATATATTAAGTGTAGGCCTAGATGTACCAATTAGAGAAGCAATGTCTTTTTGTGTGTAAGGGTGTTTAATTACATGATCCCCTGTTTGCTCGCAATCATAACCGTATTCAGTACATAATTCATTTAAAAATTCTACTAACCTAGTTTTTGCATCCTTGAATAAAAGCAACTGCAAACGTCGTTCGAGTTTCTTGAACTTAAAACCAATAAACTTATATATTTTAAAACTGAAGGTTTGATTATCACGCATTAAATCATGCATGGTTTGAACACCTATTGGACAAATAGATGTATTATTATCTACAGATTGTGCAAATTCATCGCGAACCGCTTCTCCCAAAATAGCTTTTTCTCCAAAAAGCTCGCCTCGAGTCAAAATAGCCTTAACTACTTCATCTCCATTTTCACTGTAGTAACCAATTTTTACTTTCCCTTTTTCTATAAGATATACCTTATTTGCGGCATCATCTTCAAAATAAATGTAATCTTTTTTCTTGTAGGCATCAAAATCATGATTAGACTTGTATGCTTTGAATTTATGCGGACATAACACTTTAAACAAGTTTACGTCTTCAAAAAACCATAGATTACCCATTGCTTTGAAATTGTTAGTAGTGAGATTGTCGTAATGGAAATCAAATACTTACAAACAACATAAAAAAACTCCTAACTAATTGTTAGGAGTTTTTAATATTATCAATTTTTATAATTAAGCGTTTTGCTTTTTTATTAAATTTAAAGCAGAACCTTCGTTAAACCATTCAATTTGCGCTTGGTTATATGTATGATTAACTTCAATAACATCTTTCGAACCATCTTTATGCACAAACTCTATATGCAATGGTTTATCAGGTGCAAAGCCATCTAAATCTAAAAAGTTGATCGTATCATCTTCCTGAATTAAATCGTAATCGTTTTCATTAGCAAACGTTAAGCCCAACATACCTTGCTTTTTAAGGTTGGTTTCATGAATACGAGCAAAGGACTTTACAATTACAGCAGCAACACCTAAATGCCTTGGTTCCATAGCAGCATGCTCTCTCGAAGACCCTTCACCATAATTATGATCACCTACAACTACTGAATAAATTCCATTAGCTTTATATTGACGAGCAACATCTGGAACACCTTCATAATCACCATTTAATTGATTTTTAACAAAGTTTGTTTTCTTGTTGTAAGCGTTAACTGCACCAATTAACATATTATTTGAAATATTATCCAAATGCCCACGGTAACGCAACCAAGGCCCAGCCATAGAAATATGGTCTGTTGTACACTTTCCAAAAGCTTTTATTAACAATTTAGCACCTTTAATCTCTCTCCCAATAGGTTCGAATGGTGTCAACAATTGTAAACGTTCTGAACTTGGATCTACTGTTACTTGGACATGGCTACCATCTGCTACAGGAGCTAAATACCCATTGTCATCTACTTCAAAACCTTTAGGAGGCAATTCCCATCCTGTAGGCTCGTCTAACATAACCTCTTCTCCATTTTCATTTATTAACTTATCGGTTAATGGATTAAAGTCCAATCGCCCGGCTATAGCAATAGCTGCTGTTAATTCTGGCGAAGCTACAAATGCATGTGTATTAGGATTACCATCTGCACGTTTCGCAAAGTTTCTATTAAAAGAATGCACAATACTATTTTTAGGTGCATTTTTAGGATCTTCATAACGCGCCCATTGTCCAATACATGGTCCACAGGCATTCGTAAATATTTTGGCATCTAATTTTTCAAATACTTGTAGAATTCCATCGCGTTCTGCTGTAAACCTAACCTGCTCCGAACCAGGATTAATCCCGAATTCAGCTTTAGTTTTTAAACCTTTATCCAACGCTTGTTGCGCAATTGAAGAAGCACGTGATAAATCTTCATAAGATGAATTGGTACAAGAACCTATTAATCCCCATTCCACTTTTATAGGCCAATCATTAGATTTTGCCTTTTCAGTCATTTCAGAGCCAACTGGTGTTGACAAATCTGGTGTAAATGGTCCATTTAATAATGGCCCTAGTTCTGACAAATTAATTTCTATAACTTGATCAAAATACTGTTCAGGATTAGCGTAAACTTCAGCATCACCAGTTAAATAATCTTTGACCTCATTAGCCGCATCAGCAACATCAGCCCTATCGGTTGCACGTAAATAGCGTTCCATAGAATCATCATAACCAAATGTTGACGTTGTAGCTCCAATTTCGGCACCCATATTACAAATAGTCCCTTTTCCTGTACAAGACATTGCTGTCGCACCAGGCCCAAAATATTCCACAATAGCTCCGGTTCCTCCTTTTACGGTAAGAATTTCAGCTACTTTTAAAATCACGTCTTTAGGGGCAGTCCATCCTGATAACTTACCGGTTAACTTCACACCTATTAGCTTTGGAAATTTTAACTCCCATGCCATGCCTGCCATTACATCAACAGCATCTGCACCACCTACACCAATAGCAACCATTCCTAATCCACCAGCATTAACAGTATGTGAATCTGTACCTATCATCATTCCTCCTGGAAAAGCATAATTCTCCAAAACTACTTGATGTATTATTCCAGCTCCAGGTTTCCAGAAACCTATACCATACTTATTAGAAACAGATTCCAAGAAATTAAATACTTCATTACTTGTGTTAAGCGCACTTTGCAAATCTATTGAAGCACCTTGTTTAGCTTGAATTAAATGATCGCAATGCACTGTTGTAGGAACCGCAACTTTATCTTTACCAGCCTGCATAAACTGTAACAAAGCCATTTGTGCTGTAGCATCTTGACATGCAACTCTATCTGGTGCAAAGTCTACATAATCCTTACCGCGTTGGAAAGCTTGGGTTGGCTTACCATCCCAAAGATGTGAGTATAATATCTTTTCAGAAAGGGTTAAAGGCTTGCCTACCACTTCTCTTGCTGCATCAACACGCTCTGACATTGTAGCGTAAACCTTTTTTATCATGTCAATATCAAATGCCATATAGTATCTTTTTTAGGTGATTAATTTTTTAAGTCCTGCAAAAGTACAAAATATCCAAGACATTTAAAAATAGTGTAACGAAATACTGAATTTCATGAGAATAATTCAAAAAATATTACATTTTTACATAATATTTTAAGATTTTGATAATTTTACTATTGAAAAAATAATAAATTAACAACAATTAGAGATTGGATATTTTAGAATAAATCCCTAATAATTTGTTCTTCGGTAATTCCTTCGGCTTCTGCTTTATAATTTTTGATAATTCTATGCTTGAAAATAGAATGTGCTACAGCTTGTACGTTTTCAATATCTGGTGAAAATTTACCATGAATTGCCGCATGAGTTTTAGCTGCTAAAATTAAGTTTTGGGATGCTCTTGGTCCGGCTCCCCAATCAATGTAATTTTTTACCAAATCTGTAGCCTCCGGACTGTTAGGCCTTGTTTTGCCTGTCATTTTTACGGCATATTCCACAACATTATCTGCTACTGGAATTCTTCTAATAAGATGCTGAATATCTAAAATCTCTTGTGCAGTGAATAACGCATTGACGGTTGCCTGTGTATCTGTAGTAGTAGATTTTACAACTTGCACTTCTTCCTCAAAAGTTGGGTAACTTAAATTTACAGCAAACATAAAACGGTCCAATTGAGCTTCAGGCAAAGGGTAAGTTCCTTCTTGCTCTATTGGGTTTTGTGTTGCTAAAACAAAATACGGTAAACTTAACTTGTAATGATGGCCAGCAACAGTTACAGCACGTTCCTGCATAGCCTCTAATAATGCGGCTTGCGTTTTAGGTGGTGTTCGGTTAATTTCGTCAGCTAAAATAATATTCGAAAATATAGGACCTTTAATAAACTTAAACGTACGATTTTCATCAAGTATTTCACTACCCAATATATCACTAGGCATTAAATCTGGTGTAAACTGAATACGCTTAAAATCTAATCCCAACGCCTGTGCAATAGTATGGACCATTAATGTTTTTGCCAAACCTGGCACACCAATCAATAGCGCATGTCCACCCGAAAAAATTGAAATCAAGATTTGATTTACCACATCATCCTGGCCAACAATTACTTTAGCAATTTCGGTTTTTAAGTCTTTATATTTTTTTACAAATGATTCTATTGCAGATACGTCTGACATTCTTATTTCTTTAACCAGTTACTAGTAAAATCGCAATCTCTATACTCACCATTAATCTTAATATAAGTATCTTTAATTTTCTGTTCTTGCCAAGCATCAATTGCTTTAATACGTTTTTCACTAAGCGCAAGCTCTTTAATTTTTAGATAATCACGAGCATAATCTGCCACATGCTCATCCACACGGTCACTAACCATTAATATTTTGAACTTAATATTTCCTGTTCGCCCCCTATCGGTTTGAATCAAACTAATCTCATTTTCTTTTAAATCTTGAATTTGGGCGTATAGCTCTGGATCCATTTTGGTTAATTCAAAATTATAATCCTGGGTAGCTGGATTAATTAAAAATCCGCCTTCACTTCTTGTTTCTTTTTCGTCACTGGATTCTCTAGCTGCGTCTGCAAAACTGATATCTTCATCAACAATACGCTGTCTAATTTTCACCAACTTCTCTCTAGCTTCTACAACTGCCTGCTCTGAAACTTTAGGGATTAAAAGAATATGGCGAACATCGTATTCCTGACCTCTAATTTTTTCAAGATAAATTATGTGATATCCAAAATCTGTTTCAAATGGTTCAGAAATCTCACCTTCTTGCAATGAGAAAGCAACTTCCCTAAACTCTTTTACCATTCGAGGTCTTTTTCTGTTTAACGTATAAAGACCTCCCATCTTTATAGATTCTTTGTCATCTGTATATAAAACCACTTTCGATCTAAAACTTGCTCCATTTTCCTCAACATCTGCTTTAAATTGGTTTAACTGATCGATGACACGTTGTTTTTCCTCTTCAGAAACTTGAGGCTCTATTACTATTTGGGACACTTTTAATTCGGTTCCAAAAGTAGGGCGTTCGTCCTTTGGTATTTTATTAAAAAACTGTCTTACCTCTTCTGGTGTAACCTCAACATCTGCTATAATTTTTTGCTGCATTTCACTTGCTAGCTTATTGCTTTTGTTGATCTCATACATTTCGTCTCTAAAACTCTTTTCGTCAGGTTTATTGTAAAAAGCCAATAACTCTTCCATGCTTTTTCCTGATTGCGCCAAAAATTGTTGTATTTGATAGTCTACATTTGAACGTATTTCAGCATCTGAAACCTCTACACTATCTTGTATTGCATGATGAGCATACAATTTGTCTTCTAAAAGTTTACCAAACAGTTGGCAACGTGTTACTCCTTCTAACGAAGCGCCTTGGGCTTTTAACTGCAAAAGTGTTCTGTCTACATCAGAATCTAAAACAACATAATCTCCTACTACAGCCGCAACACCATCAAGTTTTAAAGCCCCAGCCGTTAATACTGAATCCACTTTTTGTTGTTTTGGTGCCTCATCTTCTATAATTTCTTGCGACTGAACTTGCAACGGCAGTGATACAACCCCAAGTAATAGCAGTGTTGATTTAATTATATATTTCAAATTTCTTGTTTTTAATAGCATCTTTAGTAATATCTTTTTCAAGCTCTTTAATTAACTCTAATTTTCTTTTGTTTATAACTATCTGATCAATAGTAGGTTTTACATATTCTAATGGAGCTGTATTGTTTCGCTCTAGCACATCATTAATATGCATCAAATATAGTCCTAATGAATCTTTGAGTTGTATAAAATTAGATTTTTTTAACAATTGATTTTTGTTTTCTGTTGTTATTGCTGGAATTTTATCAATAACCTGATTTACTTTTATCCAAATAGAATCGTTTAGGGAATACGACTTAAACTGAATCGCTATTGAATCTAAATCCCGCTTATCCTGAATATTGTATCGCTCAAGCTTTTTTTTGATATCGGTTGCATCTAATCTGTTTTCATCCAACTGTATATATCGAAATTTAATTAAATCTTCATTTAAATTAAAAATTCCAATATTTTCCTGATAGTAGGCTTGAGCTTCTTGAACAGAAACAACAGTATCTATACTGCGTGTTACCAATGCTTCCAAGTAAGCCGAAGCATATAAATCTTTTTTATAATCTTCAGCCATTTTATCAAACTCGTTTAACTTTTGCTCATTTAAATTAACACGAGCTCCAGCTACTAAAAGCTGCTCGGTGGCCCATTGATTTATAAAATTTGTCACACGTATAGTACTGTCTTCGGGAGTTATTCCTTCGGTCAACAAATGCTGAATATCGTCTTGATATAAGTAGATTTCATCAACACGAGCAATAGGTTTCCTGTCATCTACTTGTTTAAAAAAATAATCACAAGACGTAACGCTCAAAAGGCAAATTAATATGACAGTTATTTTTTTCAATTACTTACTTTTAATTTGTGTCTTAACTTTTTCAAGAACTGACTCATTAATTACAATAGGGTATTTCAGCTTAAGTTCTTTCATCCATTCAGTTTCTTTGACCTGTTGATAATCACTGATGATTTGGCCTTTGGCTTCATCATACGATTTTGGCGATTTAGGCATGACTTCTGTTATCTTAACCACAACATATGCATCATTATGATTATAGATTTTAGAAACTCCTTTTTCAAATTTAACTGCTTTTGGCAAAGCTTGATGTGTAGATTCCATTATACCTGTTGAAAAAATTACATGCACTTCACCATTAACATTAATTTCCTTTTTTATATCATCTTGAGATTTACCTAATTCAAGCAACTTCTTTACTTGTTTTATAATTGCTTTATCTGATGAAGAAGCCACAATAGCATCCACGCGTTCATTCCAGTAATATTTTTCTTTATTGCCATCATAATAATTTTGGAGTTCAACAGAGTCTGTTTGTGCCGTATTCCATATTTCTGTTTCCATAAGATCGAATAACAGCAATCCATCCCTATACTCATTGACAATATGAGCAAAATCTTCGTTCTCGTATTCTAAATTCTCTTCTTGATAAACCATTAAATTTTGACTTAAAAAGTTATGATATTCGTCTTTAACTAAATCTGAAATTGTTTTTTTGGTTCTTGCCTTACGTTGCATTTTATATAAATATTGTGCAAAGTCATTATAGGATACTGTTTTTTTATCTATTACGACAAGTGTTTTATTTGCTGTAAAATCTGAAGGAATTTCCCACTTCCCTACAAAATAATCTTTGGTTATAATAGATTCGAAATAAGCTAATGCAGGCTCATTATCTGTAACATTGTATCGCGTTTTTAACTTACTCACAATAGAATTATCAATAAGTTTAGACCTAGAATCTCTTTTTACCCTTACCTCTAACTCTGGTTTCATTTCTTGAAACGACTTAATCCCTTGCTTATCTATAAGTTTAATAATGTGCCATCCATACTCGGTAACAAAAGGTTCTGAAATATCCTCCGGATTCTCAAGGCCAAAAGCTACATCTTCAAACTCAATAGAACTTAACTGGCCTCCCGAAAAGGTGTTGAGCCTACCTCCATTGGCCGCAGAACTTTTATCTTCAGAAAACTGTTTAGCCAAGGCTTCAAATGACTCGCCTTGTTGAATTTTTTGATAAATTTCATTAATACGGGTTTCTGCGCTCTCTTGATTTTCACCTTGTTTGTTAGCTACCATTATATGGGCTACAGTGCGCTCTCCTCTTGATTCACGTTTATCGTCAACTATTACAATATGGTATCCAAATTGGGTTTTAAATGGCATGGAAATTTCGCCTACATCTGTATTATAAGCCATACTTTCAAACTCATAAACCATTTTAAATCCTGAAAAATAACCCAACTCTTCAGCATAAACGGTTTTTCCGTTATGAACATCCCTCTTCACCTTGTCAAAACCTTCCGCTTTAACCCTATCACGCAAATTCAACAACTCATTATACGCCAACAAGGTGTCTTCAGGACTAGCACTTGCGTCCATTCTAATTAAAATATGATTGGCTTTTACTTCATTGGTTACACGATAATAAGCCTCATCTACCAACTCATCAGTAACTTCGGTATCGGTCAAATAGTTTTTGGCTAGCTGTTTTTTGTAATTGTTAAGTTCTCTTATATAAGTGGCATTTTTATCCAACCCTTTCGCTTTTGCTTCAGCAATCTTTAACTTGTAGTTAATAAAAAGGTTTAAATACTCATCTACATCTTTTTGAGATTCGTCTTGAACCAAATCTAAATTCTTATTGAAAATCCTGACAAACTCTGAAGCATAAACAGGTTTGTCTGCTATGGTAAAAAGTACATCATTATTAGCAACTTGAGAATGCGCTTGCATAAAACAAAGAGCTAGAAATACAAACAAAAATTTTCTAATCATGGCTGTTTAACTTATTTATCTGAATAGTTGCAAAAATAGGAATATTAACCTATTAAACAAGTTACACCAACAAACGGAAGTTAAAGTTTTTTAGTATGTATTTTTTCGTCATGTGGTTACCTCTAAAATTTATATCTTTAATTATCTAAAATGCAATCAAAATGAAGTATACAACCGAAATGATTATAAATGTCCCTTTAATAGAGTTTATTGAAAAACTGGATAATCCAGAAAATATGAAACATTGGCAAAAAGGGTTGATAGATTACGACCACGTTTATGGAACACCAGGTGAAATTGGTTCAAAAATGAAGTTATCTTACAAAATGGGCAAACGTGAAATGGAACTAATTGAAACTATCACGTTCAATGACCTACCTCATGCTTTACATGCCACATACGATACCAAAGGCATGCATAATATACAAGAAAACTTTTTTGAAGAAATAGATAAAAACCAAACCAAATGGACATCTAAAAACGAGTTTATCCCAACAAGTTTTATGCTGCGCATGATGACACTTTTAATGCCCAATGCATTTAAAAAGCAAACCAAAAAATATCTAACCGATTTTAAAAACTTTGCTGAAAAAGGAACATCAGTAGCAAAATCATAATTCCCACAATAGTAACTGGTTAAAAATTTATCTGAAAATTTGGTTGCCTGTTACCCTTGTTTATACTATTTTTAATTTATGACAGAAGTTGATATTGAAAAAGAAAATGCTGCTATTGCCAAAGCTTACAAAGAGCTACTGAAAGTAAGCTACAGAACCCTTTCTAAAGAAGATAAATTGTTAATTAGAAAGGCTTTTGATGTTGCTGTTGAAGCGCATAAAGATCAACGTAGAAAATCTGGCGAAGCTTATATTTTCCATCCTATTGCAGTTGCTAAAATTGTTGCACAGGAAATTGGATTAGACGCAACCTCTATTGCTGCAGCCTTATTACATGATGTTGTAGAAGACAATGAAGATTACACCATTGAATTTATTGAAAAACAATTTGGTAAAACCGTTGCCACAATTGTTGAAGGCCTGACTAAAATATCATCTTTAAAAAAAGATACAAACGTCTCGCTACAAGCAGAGAATTTCAGAAAAATGCTTTTAACATTAAATGATGATGTTCGCGTTATAATTATAAAAATTGCTGATAGACTGCACAATATGCAAACCATGGAGTCTATGCGGCCAGACAAGCAGGTAAAAATAGCTTCAGAAACTTTATATATTTATGCACCCTTAGCACATAGAATAGGTTTGTATAATATTAAAACCGAACTTGAAGATTTAGGTTTAAAATATACCGAACCCGATGTCTATAATGACATTCTAAACAAAATAAAGGAAAGCAAAGAAGAACAAGACAATTATATTAAAGAGTTCAGTTCTGTAATTTCAAAATCATTAGACAAAGAACAACTGGACTATGAAATAAAAGGTAGGCCTAAATCCATATTTTCAATTCGCCGCAAGATGCTTAATCAAGGGGTTTCTTTTGACGAAGTTTATGATAAATTCGCCGTAAGGATTATTTACAAAAGCAATCCTGAAAACGAAAAATTTCTGGCCTGGAAAATCTACTCCATTGTAACCGATCATTTTAGACCTAATCCTACACGTTTACGCGACTGGATTTCGTCTCCCAAATCTACAGGCTATGAAGCCTTGCATATTACCGTTGTTGGGCCAAAAGGCCGTTGGGTTGAAGTTCAAATTAGAAGTCAGCGTATGAATGAAATTGCCGAAAAAGGTTATGCAGCACACTACAAATACAAAGAAGGCAATGATAATGACGATAGCATAGATTCATGGATTTCCAAGCTACAAGAAACGCTTGAGAACCCTGAAACTAACGCCGTAGATTTTGTTGAGCAATTTAAGCTTAACCTCTACTCTAAAGAAATATTTGTTTTTACACCCAGAGGGGATTTAAAATCTCTACCAAAAGGCGCAACACCTTTAGATTTTGCTTTCAGTATTCATACCGAAGTTGGTATGAAAACTCGAGGTGCCAAAGTCAATGGTAAGTTAGTCCCCTTAAGCCATGAACTTAAAAGTGGTGATCGTGTAGACATATTAACATCAGAAAGTGCCAAACCAAATCCCAACTGGTTAGATTACGCAACAACAGCTAGGGCTCGAAGTAAAATTAAATCGTCGCTAAAAGAAGACAAAAAACTTGTTGCCGAAGAGGGTAAGGAACTATTACGCAGAAAGCTTAAACAACTTAAAATCACACTTGATGAAAAATCGGTTAACGAATTGGTTAACTACTTCAAGTTAAAAACCAGTCTCGATTTATTTTACCGTGTTGGCATAGGCACTATAGATAATACCATGCTTAAAGATTTTGCTTCATCCAGAAGCAATGCTTTTATGAGCTATTTAAAGAATAAAATTTCTAGAAAAACACCTATACCAAAAGAAGAAATTGAAAAAGACGAAATTACTTCAAAATACGACTTATTGGTTTTTGGAAAAGAAGAGCAGAAATTAGATTATAAATTTGCCAACTGCTGCAATCCCATTCCTGGTGATCCCGTTTTTGGCTTCCTTACCATTAATGATGGTTTAAAAGTTCACAAGAAAAATTGTCCAAATGCGGTAAGCCTACAATCCAATTATGCTTACAGAATAATGCAGGCCAAATGGATAGATTCATCCCAACAAGAATTTGCCGCTCAAATAAAACTTTCAGGAATCGATAATTTAGGACTAGTAAATAATATTACCCAAATGATCTCTTCAAACATGCACGTAAACATGAAAAGCATCAGTTTTGAAAGTGATGACGGCATATTTTCTGGAAAAATAAATGTAGTCGTAAAAAACAATACCATGATTAAAAAACTAATAGATAATCTAAAAAAAATTAATGGTATAGATAAAGTAGAAAGAGTTTAAAAAATAGTGTAAATTTGCACACTTATTATGAGTGTAAAAAACGATACAAATAATCAAGAGATTGTAAAAAACGTATTCACATCGTTTTTAAGTGAAAAAGGTCACCGAAAAACACCCGAGCGTTATGCAATTCTTCAAGAGATATACAATAGCGAAGAACATTTCGATATAGAATCGCTTTATCTAAACATGAAAAACAAAAAGTATCGTGTTAGTCGAGCAACACTATACAATACTATTGAACTGTTATTAGAGTGTGGCTTGGTTCGTAAACATCAGTTTGGTCAAAATCAGGCTCACTACGAAAAATCATATTTCGACAAACAACACGATCATGTCATTTTAACCGATACTGGTGAAGTTATTGAATTCTGTGACCCACGAATTCAATCTATCAAAAAAACTATTGAAGAAGTTTTTGATATCGAAATAAAAAATCACTCACTCTACTTTTACGGCAACCGAAAATCAACTAAATAACGAATAACAACATGGCAGTAGATTTACTACTAGGATTACAATGGGGAGATGAAGGCAAAGGGAAAATTGTCGATGTATTAACCTCAAAATACAATATTATTGCGCGTTTTCAAGGTGGTCCAAACGCTGGACACACACTTGTTTTTAACGGTATGAAACACGTACTTCACACCATTCCATCTGGAATTTTTCATGATAACGCCATTAATTTAGTTGGTAACGGTGTAGTAATAGATCCTGTTATCTTCAAAAAAGAATTGGATAAGCTTGCCGAACAACACGTTAACTATAAGAAATCATTATATATTTCCAGAAAAGCACACATTATTCTTCCTACGCATCGTTTGTTAGATGCGGCTAGTGAAACTGCTAAAGGAAAAGCCAAAATAGGCTCTACATTAAAAGGTATTGGCCCAACATATATGGACAAAACTGGTAGAAACGGTATTCGTGTTGGTGATTTAGAATTGGCTGACTGGAAGGATAAATATCGTGCATTGGCCAACAAGCATGAAGCTATGATTAACTTCTACAATGTAGAAATTCAATATGACTTAAAAGAGTTAGAAAACGAATTCTTTGAAGCTGTAAAAGTTTTAAAATCGTTAAAGTTAATCGACTCTGAAGAATATATCTTTCAAGCGCAAAAAGAAGGCAAAACTATTTTAGCTGAAGGCGCACAAGGCTCGTTATTAGACATAGATTTTGGAACATACCCCTATGTTACATCTAGCAATACAACTGCTGCTGGTGCATGTACTGGCCTAGGTGTTGCACCGAACAAGATTGGTGATGTATTTGGTATTTTTAAAGCCTACACTACACGAGTTGGCTCTGGACCATTCCCTACGGAATTGTTTGATGAAGATGGAGAAACCATGGCTAAAGTTGGGCATGAATTTGGTGCTACTACAGGGAGACCTCGTCGCTGTGGTTGGTTAGACTTGGTAGCTTTAAAATACGCTTGCCAAGTAAATGGTGTAACCCAGTTGATGATGATGAAAGCCGATGTGCTTTCTGGGTTTAAAACATTAAAAGTTTGTACCGCTTACAAATACAAGGGTGAAACCATTACACATTTTCCATACAATATAGAACCTGAAAATGTAGAACCAATTTACACCGATTTTAAAGGCTGGGCTGCAGATTTAACCGAAATGTCTGAAGCATCACAAATGCCAGATGAGTTAAATGCTTATATCGCTTTCTTGGAAAAAGAATTGGAAATTCCTATTACCATAGTATCTGTTGGACCTGACAGAAAGCAGACTATTTTTAGGTAATTCTGTTCTACTTTCTTGCTATCAAAATAGTATGAACATCAAACTCGGTATCTGATGTTTTAAAGGGGACTTTAAAAACACAAATATCTAAAAACCCTATTTCTGTTAGTGTGTTTTTTAAATCTTCCAATTTGTGGTAGTAAAAAAACACACGACCTCCTCCTCCAGTTTTATAATCAGATTGTGCAGGATTGCCTTCAACAAAACTAATGTAAATCAATCCTTTATTATTTAATAGATTATAAGAGTTAAAAATAAAATCTTGACTTTCAGTTTGGGATAAATAGGGCAAACAGAACCCTGCAATAATTCCATCGTAGGTATCTTCAAGGTTATGGATTTCTCTACTATCCATCACAGCAAAACTTGCAGAGGGATTATTCTTCTTTGCCAATGCAATCATATTTGATGCTATATCAATTCCAAGAATATCATAGTCAGGTCGTTTGGACAACAGATATTTCGTTATGTTTCCGGGACCACAACCAACATCCAGTAATTTAGCGTTTGGCTCCCTAATGGTATTGCAGATACAATCATACGTTTCATTGTACAATTGCAAATTCATAAACTTGTCCTCATATACAGAAGCTATCCTATTCCAAGTTTCAAAAGTTTCTTTTTCTTTATTCAATATTTTACCTATACTGTTTTGTTTTATTATTCCCTTAATTGAAAAAGGACATCCATAATCTCAATATTTGGGGCTTCAATAATTTCATAAGCCTGCGGAATACTTTTAGCCAAATCAGATTCTCGGTAAGATTGCAACGACTCTGGTGAATCCCAAACATAAATTCCACCATATTCTCCAGACTGACCAGTCTTTACATAATACTTTTGCACCAACCCTGGAATCTCTTTAAATCTTGGCTCTCTCTCCTTGGCTTTGGCTAATAATTCTTCTTCGGGCAGGTTTGATCTCAATTTGATAACTTGTAAAATCATAAACTTTTGCTTTTATAGAAAATTTGGTTTTTTAAATGAGGTATTATAAAATCTACTATTAAGTCCTAGTATTTACTAACATTTAATTTAGCAAATACTGGTCAAATAGGAAGCTCATAATTTTAATTTACCATTAATATAAACTTAAAAATTTATACTTTACAGTAAAAGGCAATGTAGCAGTTCATTTCTATTAAAAAAATCCTAATGCATCTTATCAGACCAAATTAATCATTATTTTTGAATCAAATTTTAAAATTTGAAACCACATAACTATATATATTACCTACTCTTGGTTGCATTTTGCATGATCTCTAATTTACATGCTCAAGAACAAAAAACCATAGAAATTAAATATTCAGGCTTTTTAGATATTAAAGAAGGTGAAACGCCTGGTCTTAAAGTTATGCTTCGTGACGATAGACAACAAATTCATGTATTTCACGAAGGTGTTGATATGTGGTGCGACAAAGCCTTACTATACAGCGATGAAAATTTTGTTGAAGCCTTTGGCAATGTAAAAATGAAACAAGGCGACACCATTAATATGAACGCCAAATATGTGGAGTATAGTGGTAAAACCAAATTGGCTTTTGCAAGTGGCAACGTAGTTTTAACCGAACCAAATTCTGTCTTAACTACTGACACCTTATATTTTGATCGCGTGAAACAACAATCGTTTTATAAAAGTGGAGGTCGTGTAGTTCGTGATTCGTCCGGGACTATTACCAGTAAAATTGGACGCTATTATATGAACTCTAAAAAATATCAGTTTGTAAATGATGTCGTTTTAGTAAATCCAGACTATACCATAAAAACCAACAATCTCGATTTTTATTCAGAATCGGGTCATGCTTACTTATTTGGTCCATCAACAATAACTACCAAAGAAAGTAAAATCTATTGCGAAAAAGGATTCTACAACACCGAAACCAAACAAGGTTATGCGGTTAAAAAGTCAAGAATAGACTATGACAATCGTATTTTTGAAGGCGACAGTATGTTTTTTGACAACACGAGAAGCTTTGCTTCTGCCACAAATAATATTAAGGTTACAGATACTGTAAACAATAGTATTATAAAAGGACATTATGCCGAAATTTACAAAGAAAAAGATTCTGTTTTCATTACCAAACGGGCTTTAGCTATTACAGTTCAAGAAAACGATTCGATATATATGCATGCTGATACTTTAATGGTGACAGGCAAACCCGAAAAACGTATTACACGTGCCTATTATAATGCTAAATTTTATAAATCTGATATGAGCGGAAAAGCCGATTCGGTTCATGTAGATCATGCTTCGGGTCTGACACAAATGATTAACTTGTCGGGTTTTTCATCAACAGATCCGTTTGCGAAAAGCAGGCATCCCATTATTTGGAATTTACAAAACCAAATGACAGGCGATACCATTCATCTCATTTCCAATCCAAAAACCGAAAAGATAGATTCGCTTCTCGTTTTTAACAATGCCTTTATTATCAGTAAAGACACTATTAGCGAAAATGGCTTCAACCAAATTAAAGGCAAAACCTTAATAGGGTTATTTGATGATAACAATACATTACGGCAAGTTGATATCGATAAAAATGCTGAATCCATTTTTTTTGCTAGAGATGAAAACCAAGTGTTGTTTAGTATTGACAAAGCCAAATCAGGGAGAATTTCTATGTTCTTTAGCGAAGGAACCATCGAACAATACAATCGGTATAACCAAGTAGATGCGGTTAGTTATCCGGAATCGCAATTCCCAGAAAACGCCAGGTTACTTCGAGGTTTTGTTTGGCGCGATGAGGAGCGACCAAAAAGTGTTGAAGATTTATTTAGCGATGATCCTCCTTTGGTTTTACCAGTTATAAAAGGTTTAGAAGATTATGTCCCTCAAGAAGAGTTTTTTGATGATGCTATGTTAGATCGTGTTGAAAAAGCCGGTAACAGTTCTAAAAAACAAAACAAGAAGCAACAACAAAAAGGAGCTATTGAAAAACCGTCTAAAGCATCCCGAAATATCCCTAAAGATAAATTAGAGCAAATTGATAAAAAGAAGAAAGCTCTAAAACGAAAAAAACCAACTCTAGAATCTGATGGATAATGGCGAGTTCAGATTTTTTTAAATATCAAGCACAAACCTCACCACATCCTTTGGCAATGGAAGTCTCTCATGCCGAAGGCAACTATATTTTCGATAAAAGCCAAAAACATTATTTAGATTTTGTCGCTGGTGTTTCTGCATGTACATTAGGACACAGGCATCCAAAGATTATTAATGCCATTAAAGACCAATTGGATAAGTATCTACACGTTATGGTTTACGGTGAGTATGAGCAAGAACCTGCCGTTAAACTCACCAAGTTACTAGCCAATCATCTGCCCAAAAAGCTTCAAAAAACTTACTTAACCAACTCTGGTACTGAAGCCATTGAAGGCGCTATAAAATTAGCAAAACGGGCTACAGGGCGAAGCGAAGTTATTGCTGCACATCGAGCATATCATGGAAACACTATGGGAGCCATGAGTGTTATGGGTTTTGAAGAACGCAAGCAAGCGTTTAGACCCTTAATTCCAAATATTCAATTTATAAACTTCAATGAAGTTCAGGATTTAAACTATATTTCAACGCATACGGCTTGTGTTATTTTAGAAACTATTCAAGGAGGTGCTGGATTTATTGAACCTAAAAATGATTACCTATTAAAAGTTCAGGAACGTTGCCAAGCGGTTGGAGCTTTATTAATTTTGGATGAAATACAACCTGGAATTGGACGTACTGGAAAGCTATTTGGCTTTGAAAACTATAAATGTGTTCCAGATATTTTAGTTACAGGCAAAGGATTAGGTGGCGGTATGCCTATTGGTGCTTTTACAGCTTCAGAAAAACTAATGGACTTGCTTCAAGACCAACCAAAGCTTGGCCACATAACTACTTTTGGTGGACATCCTGTAATCGCGGCTGCTGCACACGCTACCTTAAAAGAAGTAATTGAAAGCGACTTAATGAATAAAGCACTGGAAAAAGAAAAGTTGGTTCGAAAGCATTTAAAGCATCCGCTTATTACTGAAATAAGAGGAAAAGGGTTGATGCTTGCTGCTATGACTCCTTCTGCCAACATAACAAACAATGTGATTTTAGAAGCTCAAAATCAAGGCCTTATTTTGTTTTGGCTGTTATTTGAACCTAAAGCCATACGTATTACACCGCCTCTTACCATAACGGATGATGAAATTATTACAGGTTGTAACATCATTAAAGAAATCTTAAACAAAATATCATCTGAAGCCTGATTTTCAATTCACTGATAATCAATTATAAATCTGTAAATAAGCTTTAATGTTGATTATTTTGTTAAAAACATTTATCAAATTCAAGTCAACCGTCCATTTAGAACAGTACATTTATTAGCGGAAACCATATAATAGTGCTTATGGAGTTACGTCCCAACGACAACAACAATTTATCACTTACCAGATTTGAATCAATGCTAAAAACAAACAACGTTTTGTTTTTTGATTCAGAAGAATTCGAAAACATCATTCACCATTACCTCAACCAAGGAAAAATTGCATTAGCAAAAAAAGCTATAAAGTTGGGGTTGCAACAACACCCTACTTCAACCAACTTAAAGCTTTTTAAAGTTGAAGTTTTTGTTTTTGAAAACGATTTGGATCGCGCTGATTTAATGATTAATGAGCTTTATGCTTTAGAGCCCTTAAATGAAGAAATATACATTCAAAAGGCTAATATTCTATCCAAACGTGATGATCATGCAAAAGCCATTGAAGTATTGAAAAAAGCACTCGAACTTTCGGAAGATCCAATAGATATCTATTCTTTGATTGGAATGGAGCACTTGTTTTTAGATCAATTTGAAGATGCTAAAACCTGTTTTATGAAATGTCTGGAAGCTGATTTAATGGACTACTCTGCACTTCACAATATGATCTATTGCTTTGAGTTTTTAGGCCAACATAATGAGGCTATTTCCTACCTAAACACATTTTTAGACAACAACCCATATTGCGAAATTGCTTGGCATCAATTAGGCAAACAATATTTTGAACTAAAAGACTACAAAAAAGCATTGGCTGCATTCGATTTTGCAATTATTTCTGACGATACTTTTATTGGCGCTTATCTTGAAAAAGGTAAAGTTTTAGAAAAACTAAAAAAGTATGAGGAAGCTATTGAAAGCTACAGTTTAACACTTAAACTAGATGACCCTACCTCGTTTGCCTTGTTACGCATAGGTCAATGTCATGAAAAATTGGGAAATAAAGATTTAGCTGTACAATACTATTACAAAACGGTTAAAGAAGATCCATTACTTGATAAAGGCTGGATAGCTATTACCAAATTTTACAATAAGAGAAAAAACTATCAAAAGTCATTGTATTACATTAACAAGGCTATAAATATTGATTCTGATAATGTAATATATTGGAAATTATATGCACAAATCAATCAACGTTTAGGTTTTTTAGAGGAAGCTGAACGCGGTTACAAAAGAGCTTTAGAGTTAGGGAATTACGAATTAAGCACTTGGCTAACTCGTGGCGACATTTTATGGAAATTGGGCGAACCTGAAGCCGCTATTTACAATTTATTACAAGCATCAGAATTCTATCCTGAAAATGCCGAGATCGAATTTAGACTTGCAGGTTTATATTATATGCAAAACGAAACAGAAACAGGATCATACCATTTAAAAAACGGAATCCGTTTTAATGCTGAATTCGCCATTATTATTGAAGAATTATTTCCTCAAGTCTATACAAATTCACAGGTTAAATTGCTGCTAAAAGCTGAACTTTAGTTCACTAATCATACTTTAATTACTACCTTTGATTTTCCATTTTAAAATCAAAGCATGCAAAGACGAAACATTGACTATTTGTTGATATCACTCAAAGGAATTGCTATGGGTGCTGCAGATGCAGTTCCTGGCGTTTCAGGTGGAACTATTGCTTTTATATCAGGAATTTACGAAGAACTTATTGATACCATAAGCAATATTAATCTTTCACTTTTTAAAGTTTTAAAACGCGATGGTGTTTTAGCATTTTGGAGAGCACTAAATGGTAGCTTTTTGTTTGCATTACTATTAGGTATTGTCGTGAGTTTTGTTTCCTTTATGCGTCTCGCAAAATACCTTATTGAATTCCACCCTATTTTAATCTGGTCGTTCTTCTTTGGTCTCATTATAGCCAGTATATATTTTGTTGGAAGGCAAATAAAAAAATGGCATCTCGGTTCAATATCCGCCTTAATAATTGGTGCCATTGTAGCATATGCCATAACACTCATACCAAGTTCGGCAAATAACGAACATCCACTTTTTCTTTTCTTCGCAGGTGCTTTGGCTATATGCGCAATGATTTTACCAGGAATTTCCGGCTCATTCATTTTAGTGGTTTTAGGTGCCTACAAAACATTAAGTGATGCCTTTCATGATTTTGATATCAAACGTATTTTAATTTTTGCCTCTGGTGCTTTAGTTGGCCTATTAAGTTTCAGTCATATTTTAAAATGGCTATTTAAAAACTATCATAATGTTACATTGGCCTTGTTAACGGGCTTTATCTTTGGTTCTTTGAATAAAGTATGGCCATGGAAAATTACCGAATCTGTTATGGTTAAAGAAACTGGAGGAATTTTACCTTTTTCAGATGTATCAACTTTAAACAACCTAACACTTTACCAACAACAGGTTATGGATTTTGAGTCGTTAAAAGTTGTTTCAGAAAAAAGTGTTTCAGCTTTCACCTATTCAGAATTAAACAATAATATTGATCCTCAATGGCTTCCAGCCATCTTACTTATGGTTGCTGGATTTTTGACTATTTTTATTTTAGAAAAACTAGGTACCAGAAATAAATAATGCAAAGCACCAGAACTTTTACCGATAGAATATTCCTTTTTTTAAAAGGGCTTGCTATGGGTGCAGCAAATAAAGTTCCTGGGGTATCTGGTGGTGTAGTGGCTTTTGTGGCTGGTTTTTATGAAGAGTTCATCTATTCACTGCAAAAATTTAATGGTAAAGCCTTTAAATTATTGATCAACGGTAGATTTAAAAGCTTTTATCAATACGTTAACGGGAGATTTTTAAGTGTACTATTTTTAGGAACTGTTGTTAGTTACTTTAGTGTTTCCAAAATTTTAGACTATTTAATTCAGCATTATGAGCTATATGTGTGGAGTGTATTTTTTGGCATGATCATCGGCTCTATTCATTATATAAGGAAAGATTTTAAAGATTGGAATTTAAAAACCAATTTAGCTTTAATTATTGGTATTGTTCTAGGGGTAAGTATAAGTTTTTTAGATCCGGCTAAAGAAAATGACAACCTATGGTTTGTTTTTTTCTGTGGTATAATTAGTGTCTCTGGAATGACTCTACCAGGCTTTTCCGGGTCGTTTATTTTAATGCTCCTTGGAAACTATGTCCTTTTATTGGTTGATTCTGTCAATGCACTTTACGATACATTTGCTGATATTCTACAAGGCGATTTCAGTTTTATACATGATGCTGTTCGTGTGCGTATGTTAAAAGTTTTAGGTGTGTTTACTCTAGGTTCTATAGCTGGTCTTGTAAGCTTTTCACATATATTAAACTATATCCTCAAACATTACAAGAGTATAACTTTAGCAACCATAATTGGGTTCATAACAGGGTCGCTTGGTGTTGTTTGGCCCTGGAAAAAAACGGTTTATAAATTACAAACTGATGGAAGTTTAATTTTAAACTCTGAAGGCAATCCTATTGTTGAAAACTATAAACGTTATATGCCTGAAATAAGCCTTGAAACGCTATTGGCAGTAGTTTACATTATTGTGGGAATACTTATAGTATTGGCTTTGGCCAAGTATGGTGAAAAAACAAAGAGAAAATATGCGTGAGTTTGGCTTAATTGGTAAAAATATTTCGTACTCGTTTTCAAAAAACTATTTCAACAATAAGTTTACTGATGAAAGTATTTTAGATGCTACTTATAAAAATTTTGATATTCAAACCATAAATGAATTTTGCGACGTATTAGAATCCAATTTGAATTTAAAAGGGCTCAATGTAACCATTCCTTATAAAGAATCTATCATCCCACATCTAGACAAGCTTCACAAAAAAGCTAAAAAAATTGGAGCTGTTAATACTATTAAAATTACAGAAAAAGGGAAATTAATAGGTTATAACACCGATTGCTATGGGTTTAAAAAAGCTATTAAGCCGTACTTAAAACCCAAACATAAACGCGCTTTAATTTTAGGAACCGGTGGTGCTAGTAAAGCTATTGCCTTTTCCCTAAAACAACTAAATATTGACTATCAGTTCGTTTCGAGAAAGCCTTCTAAAAAAGGGTATTTAACCTACAAATCTCTTACTGGAGATATTATAGACACCCATTTAATTATTATTAACTGTACACCTTTAGGAACCTTCCCCAATGTTAATGAAGCCCCAAACATTCCTTATCGCTCTATTTCAAAAAACCACATTCTATTCGATTTAATTTACAATCCAAATGAGACTTTATTTCTTAAAAACGGTAAGCAAAATCAGGCGACTACCATAAATGGTTACAGTATGCTGACATATCAGGCAGAAAAAGCTTGGAAAATTTGGACCAAGTAGAAAACGCTATTGATTTATAAATTCTTAATTAACTTTTGTAAATATTACAGTTGTTGTTATCTTTAACGCTAGAGTATTTAAGAACCTTAACATTTATAAGATGTCAGAGCATGATAACCTGCAAGAAGCAGATGGAAAAAAAGATGAAATTCAATCTCAAACCGAAACCAAAACCTCAGAAGTAAACAAAAAAACAAATGAAACTGAAGGGGCTATAGAAAACTCTTTTGAAGAGTCATTAGAAACAGAAACAACTCCTGAAAAAACGACTCCAGAAGTTGAAAATAAAGATGAAGACGCTATAAATGAGATTGACGAATCTAATGCTGAAGACGCTGAAGATGAAGGCAATGCAGACAGACATCATATTGAGGAAAAAGAATATGATAAAATGTCTTTAGAAGAACTGGCTAACGAATTAGACAAGCTGGTTACCAAAGAAAAGGTTCAAGCCATTAAATCACATGTAGAGAGCATTCGCTCCGAATTTAAATCTAAATTCAACTCCCTTTTAGAGGAAAAGAAAGAAGAGTTTTTAAACGATGGTGGAAACGAAATAGATTTCTACTATTCAAGCCCAATACAGAAACGTTTTAAGGAAACCTACAAAGAGTATAGAAATAAACTAAATGCCTACTACAAGAACATTGAGAAAAGCTTAAAAGATAATCTTACCGAGCGTCTTGAAATAATTGAAGAAATAAAAAGCCTCATAAATGTAGAGGAAAACATAAACACAACATATAAGCATTTTAAAGAGCTACAAGAGCGTTGGAAAAATGCAGGGCCAATTCCAAGAGACAAGTACAACAATGCTTGGAACAGTTACCATCATCATGTAGAAATTTTCTATGACTTTCTTCACCTAAATCGCGATTTAAGAGATTTAGATTTCAAACATAATTTAGAGCAAAAGCTAAAAATTATTGAACGTGCTGAAGAATTGGCAAAAGACGATAATTTAAATCGTGCCTTTAGAGAGCTTCAGGTATTACATAAAATGTGGAAAGAAGAGCTAGGGCCTGTTGGCAAAGAACATCGGGAAGAAATTTGGGAACGCTTTAAAAGTGCCACCAAAACCATTCATGACAGACGCCAAGTATACTTTGCCGAACTCGATACCATTTATGAGAAAAACCTAGAAGTTAAACAAGACCTTATTTCGCAAATTCAAGCCATTGCAGAAAAAGGAGCAGATTCACATAATGCATGGCAAAATGCCATAAAACAAGTTGAAGAATTACGAAACGAATTTTTTAGCGCTGGTAAGGTACCCATTAAAGTCAACGAAGCTACTTGGGCAGAATTTAAAGAGGCTGTCAGACAATTTAACCGCAATAAAAATGCCTTTTATAAAAATCTGAAAAAAGCCCAATATGATAATCTCCAAAAGAAGCTGGATCTTATAAAAGTTGCTGAAGACAACAAAGACAGTGAAGATTTCCAGACCACTACCCCTTTGATGAAACGCATACAAAGTGATTGGAAGAAAATTGGCCATGTACCAAGAAAAAACAGTGATAAAATTTGGAAACAGTTTAAAACGGCATGTAATCATTATTTTGATAGACTTCATGCTGCAAAAGATGCTGCCAATGTTGAAGGTAATGAAGCTTATGCAGAAAAGGTTAAACTACTTGATACACTAAAAAACCTAGAATTAACTGGTAAAAAAGAAGACGATTTAGCGGCAATTAAAGTCATTATAAATTCTTGGAAAGAAGTAGGAAACGTACCTGGAAACAAACGTTATATAGAAGGTAAACTTCATAAAACTCTAGATGGTGTTTTCAAAAAATTAAAGCTTAACCCGAACGAAGGTGAAATGATAAAGTTTGAAACTAAATTAGAGAATTTAAGTAATGCTGAAGATTCTAGACATTTAGACAACGAACGTCAATTTATAAGAAAAAAGATAAATGAAGTTAAAGCAGAAATCAATCAATTAGAAAACAACTTACAATTTTTTCAAAATGTAAACGACGATAATCCTTTGGTTCAAGAAGTGCATAAAAACATTGAGAAGCATAAACAAGATTTAAATCTTTGGAAAACGAAGTTGAATAAAATAAAAAGTTTTTCCTAATAAACTAAATAACCAAAAAAAACTAAATCCCGCTTGTAGTATGAAAACTCAAGCGGGATTTTAGCTCTAACTAAACTAACTAAATAGTTATTTTCCCAACCAAAATAACCAACTTACCAAATGATACTTTTAAGGAAGTAAATTATGCTATTAATCAATTAAAAAAGCATCATTTGTTATATATACGGTTGTATTTGAATTTTGGATTTTTTTAGGATTAAAAAAAATTAAATATTTTTAGCTTCTTCCCAAAATCTATCCATCTCGGCAAGTGTCATATCTTTCAGGTTTCTATTTAACGCTTTAGATTTTTGTTCTAAATACTGAAACCGTTTGGAGAATTTTTTGTTGGTACGCTCTAAAGCATTTTCTGGGTTTACATTTAGAAATCGCGCATAGTTAACCAAAGAAAAAAGCACATCGCCTAACTCGCTTTCAATAGCGTCTTGATTATTTGATTCAACTTCAGATTGTAACTCGCGTATTTCTTCCTCAACTTTTTCCCAAACTTGATTAGGTTCCTCCCAATCAAAACCAACACCCGCTACTTTATCCTGAATTCTATTAGCCTTTACAAGTGCTGGTAAGCTTTTAGGCACGCCTTCCAAAACACTTTTCTTACCTTCCTTTAACTTCAGCTTTTCCCAATTACGTTTAACATCTTCTTCATTATCTACCTTTACATCACCGTAAATATGTGGGTGTCTATTAACTAGCTTATCACAAATGGAATTACAAACATCAGCAATATCAAAATCACTTGTCTCACTTCCTATTTTTGAATAGAAAACGATATGCAGAAGTACATCGCCCAATTCCTTTTTAACTTCTTCTAAATCATTATCTAAAATAGCATCACCCAACTCGTAAGTCTCCTCTATTGTCAAATGCCTTAAGCTTTCCATGGTTTGCTTTTTATCCCACGGACATTGCTCCCTCAATTCGTCCATAATAGTTAATAATCTATCAAAGGCTTTTAATTGATCTGCTCTAGAATTCATTTTTGAAGTTTTATTAAAATTACGATTAATATTGGTTTTCGATTTAATATAAAATAAAAAAATCCAGCTTCAGGCTGGATTTGTATATATGATTAATATAATTTATTCTTCCTCTTCAGCTGAAGCAACTTCAACCTCATCAAAACTCAATAAATCATGTTTCTGCAACAAATTATACCATTGTACAATTTTCTTTATATCACTGGCATAAACACGGTCTTCATCATAATCTGGAAGCACACCAAATAAATATTCTTCCAACACATCCTTACTATCTTTATGACTGATGGATGTTTCATTACCGTTTTCTTTATCGTGAATTAATTGAAAGACCTCTATAAGGGGTTTTTCTTCCGTTAACGTATAAATAGCTATTTCGCTTAAAATACTTACATTATGATGTATACCAACAGATAACCGTTTACCATCAATTAAAGATTCAGCAATAAAACCACTGCGTGTTTGAGTAATCATTTTGTATAAACCCGGTTTTCCGGCTATTGCTAATATTTTATCTAGACCCATAATCTTAATTTAAAGTGCGCAAATATCTTATGTTTACTATTGCTAAACAAGTATTATCTTTTCTTTTTTTGGTTTGGAAAACGCATTTTATAATCCACGTTAATCTTACCTTTCGATATATTGGATAGTCTACCTTTAATTAAACGTTTTTTTAAGCTAGATAGTTTGTCGGTGAACAAAATACCTTCTATATGATCGTATTCATGTTGAATAACTCGAGCAATCAACCCTTCAAAGGTTTCTGTATGTGGTTCAAAACTCTCATCAACATAAGAGATGGTAATTTTTGGTTTTCTAAAGACGTCTTCCCTTACATCCGGAATGCTTAAACACCCTTCATTGAATGCCCACTCATCACCTTCTTCTTCGATAATTTTGGCATTAATAAAAGTGCGCTTAAAATCTTTAAGGTTTTCCTGCTCTTCGGGAGATAAGTCTGGGTCTTCAGCAAACGGTGATGTGTCCACTAAAAACAGTCTAATGGGCAATCCTATTTGTGGAGCAGCCAATCCAACGCCAAAGGCATTGTACATGGTTTCATACATGTTATCCAACAACTCATTTAGTTTAGGATACTCTTTTGATATATCCTTACCCTTCTTCTTTAAAACCGGGTCTCCATAAGCTACAATAGGTAAAATCATTTATTTGCTATTTTTATTAGTGCAAAAGTACAATTCTTAAAGTAATACGCATAAAAAAACTCCTTTAATAAAAGGAGTTTTATTTACTATGGATATGAAATTATTTGTATAATAATTAACAAACAATGCTTTTATCAGCAACAAAAAACAAATCAACTTTACCTTTAAGTTTAGAATTTATTTTTGCATTTAAAATATCTTTCTTTTTAGCTGCAGTTTCTTTTATATTGATAATATCTTTTTCAGTATCAGTATTAGCAACATCAACAGCAACTATTTCTTTGTTCTGAATCTCTAAATTAGATTGTGCCTTTAAGCTATTTAAACCTAAAAATATAAAAACACATAAAATTAAAAATCGTTTCATTGTCTTATTATTTTAATTTGAGACATGACAAATATAGTATCGATGAAATGCATTAATGTAAAAAAATTGTTGAATCGTGACATAAAATCGATAATAAGATAAAGGCGTGTATTTCATCGATAAACGTAGTGTTAATAAACCTTTACAGAGGGTGTTTTATCGATTTAAGAGTTGGATAAAGAGCAAATAAACAGCTAGACAATACTAAAGTGCTTCAGTTAAGAACCCAAAAAAAGCCCCTTTTAAAAGGAGCTTTTAATCATTAATATTTAAAAATATTACTGTGTTACAATTAGCTTTTTGGTTACAGACGTCGTATCTGTACTAATTTTAAGCAGGTAAACTCCATTTGGAATATTTGATAATGACAATTGCTTTCTACTTAAATTAGTAATGCTATCTTTTAAAATCAATTTTCCGGTAACAGCATATAATTCAATATTGGCGCTTATGTTTTTGCCAAAAACAATATTTACATTTCCGTTATTTAATACTGGATTGGGAAATACCACTAAACTGTTAATAACAGATTCAAAGCTTTCTCGTGAAAGTGTTTCACCAGTAAGATCACCGCTGGTATATTCGCAAGTTGCCGAACCGAAATCAACAGTAAATTCATTAATGTTTGAAACAGGACTACCAGATGTTAAATCGTAAATAGATAGTGACATATCACAAGATGCTAAAGTAAATACGCTACCATCAACTGTTACGGTATCTGGTCTTTCTGCACAAGACAACGCACCAGGTTCATAATAGAAAAACAATGATGTTGAATTTGAAAATCCGTTAGCAGGACAAATTTGCGCTAAACAGTTATTAAAATAGAAAAGTGCAAATAAAAGCACTAAAGTTGGGTAAAGTTTTCTCATAATGATAAAGATTTGGTTTGGCCAAATATAATTTCAGGCTTTTTATTGTATTAATAAAATGGTTTAAATTCATAAAAATTCGATTATTTGAAAAACAAAAACCTTTAATCGTTAAAAACAAACGCAATATCGATATAAACTACTACATATCAGCTACTTGTAATGCAAATAACTCTGAAGTATTAGCGTAGCACTAATTTCATCAACCAAAGCCTTGTTTTGGCGCTTTTTTTTAGACAAACCACTATCAATCATAGTTTGAAAAGCCATTTTAGAAGTAAAACGTTCATCAATACGCTTAACGGGAATATCAGGAATAGCTTTTTCAAGTTTTTTAAGAAATGGTGAAATTAGAACTTCACTTTCAGATGCTTCATTGTTCATTTGTTTGGGTTCACCAACCAAAAACAATTCTACATGTTCTTTTTGAGTATAATCTTTTAAAAACGAAATAAGATTTTTGGTTTCTACTGTTGTCAGTCCTGATGCAATAATTTGCAACTCATCTGTTACAGCCAGACCTGTACGAACTTTTCCAAAATCTATTGCTAAAACTCTTCCCATATTGGTTGCAAATTTACCATTATTAATACAGAAGACCTATTGTTAGTATTGAATATTACACCTTTCTGTTTTAACAAACCAATTATACCTTTATCTTTGTCTTATTATTGAAATCTAACTATGAAACAACTACAACAGATTATAGAAAACGCTTGGGACAATCGCGAATTGCTAACCGATAAACTTACCATTGACAGTATACGAAATGTTATTGATTTAATAGATCAAGGTACATTACGTGTGGCAGAACCAACAGATAATGGATGGCAAGTTAATGAATGGGTAAAAAAAGCTGTAGTACTTTACTTCCCCATACAGAAAATGGAAACTTTTGAAGTTGGTATTTTTGAATATCATGATAAAATCCCACTAAAAACTGGCTATAAAGATAAAGGAATTAGAGTGGTTCCTCATGCAGTAGCAAGGCATGGAGCCTATATTTCAAAAGGTGTTATTATGATGCCTAGCTATGTAAACATTGGTGCTTATGTAGACGAAGGTACTATGGTTGATACTTGGGCTACTGTAGGAAGTTGTGCTCAAATAGGTAAAAATGTGCATCTTTCTGGAGGCGTAGGTATTGGAGGGGTGTTAGAACCTTTACAAGCTGCTCCTGTAATTATTGAAGACAATGCATTTATAGGTTCACGATGCATTGTTGTTGAAGGCGTAAAAGTTGAACGTGAAGCTGTATTGGGTGCCAATGTTGTTTTAACAGCTTCCACAAAAATTATTGATGTAACGGGCGATGAACCAAAAGAAATGAAAGGAATTGTTCCGGCGCGTTCTGTGGTTATACCCGGAAGTTATACTAAAAAATTCCCGGCCGGAGACTATAATGTTCCTTGTGCACTAATTATTGGGAAACGGAAAGAGAGTACAAATAAGAAAACATCACTTAATGACGCTTTGCGTGAATATGACGTTGCTGTATAAATGAAGATATTAGTAATTCAACAAAAAATGATTGGCGATGTCCTTACAAGCAGTATCTTGTTTGAAGCACTTCGTGAAGAATATCCTAAAGCTGAATTACATTACCTGATAAATACACATACCTATCCAGTTGTTGAAAATCATCCCTGTATTGATAAGTTTATCTTTTTTACGCCCGAAATAGAATCAAGTAAAAAAGAACTCCTCCAATTCGCAATATCTATCAAAAAAAAAGATTATGATATTGTAATTGATGTGTATTCAAAAATATCAAGCAACCTTATCACGCTGTTTTCGGGTGCCAAAACAAAAATATCGTATCACAAATGGTATACAACGTTAATTTATAATCATAACGTTAAACGCCTTAAAGCAACTTACAAAAATTGCGGACTAGCCCTAGTTAACCGCTTGCAGCTTTTAGAGCCCTTGGGTATTCAATTTAATCCTATTAAACCCAAAATTCATTTAACCTCAAGTGAAATTGAGGGCGCAAAAAAACTACTAACGGCAAATAACATTTTATTATCAAGACCTCTATTTATGATAAGTGTTTTAGGTAGTGGATTAAATAAAACATATCCTTTTGAATATATGGCAACCGTTATTGATGAAATTGTTGAAACAACAAATGGTCAAATACTGTTTAATTACATTCCCAATCAATTAGCTGAAGCTGAATCTATATTTAATGCTTGTAAACCCGAAACTCAAAAACAGATTTATTTTAATGTTTTTGGCAAAAGCCTACGTTCATTTTTAGCCTTAACCTCATGTTGTAATGCTGTTATTGGTAATGAGGGAGGAGCTATTAACATGGCTAAAGCTTTAAATGTCAAAACTTTTGCCATTTTTGCACCATGGATAGATAAACAAACCTGGAGTGTTTTTGAGGAAAAAGACGTCAATGAATCCGTACATTTAAAAGATTACAAACCTGAAATTTATACTGGTAAAATTGAAAAAGACATGAAGGCTGATGCCAAAAATTTGTATATTCAATTTAAACCTGAATGGTTTAAAGACAAATTAAATAACTTCTTAAAACCTTTTGCATAAACAGCATGATAAAACTGTCAGCAGTTATCATAACTTATAATGAAGAAGAACACCTAGAAAAGTGCTTGGAGTCTTTGGTTGGTATAGCTGATGAAATTGTTGTTGTTGATTCGTTTTCTACAGATAGCACACCAAAAATTTGCAAATCGTTTAACGTTAGTTTCCATCAGCAAAAATTCTTGGGTTACATAGAACAAAAAAACTATGCATTATCTTTAGCCAATTATAATCACATTTTATCCCTGGATGGTGATGAGGCTTTATCTGAAGAATTAAAAACTTCAATAAATAAGGTAAAAGAAGACTGGCAATATGATGGTTATTATTGTAACCGATTAAACAATTATTGTGGCCAATGGATTAGGCATTCTGACTGGTATCCCGATAAAAAATTGCGACTATTTAAAAAAGAATGTGGCGAATGGCAAGGCATTAATCCTCACGATAGATTTACTCTAAAACCAGACTTTAAATCAGGATTCATAAAAGGTGATTTATTGCATTGGATTTACAGAGATTATTCTGAGCACAATGAAAAGGTAGAACGTTTTTCTTCTATTGCTGCAGAAGCTTATTATAAATTAGGCAAACGCTCTTCAATATGGAAAATTATTTACCGACCAACTTGGGCATTTTTTAAAGCTTATTTTTTAAGACTTGGGTTTTTAGACGGGCTTAACGGATTTATTATTTGTGTACAGACCTACAATGTTACCTTCTTGAAGTATATTAAGCTTTACAGATTATGGCACCCTAGAAATTAATATTTTTTTGGTCGCCAAAACAGAATTTTATTTTTTATGCGTCTCTTTCTATGAAATCGGTTTTGGAACGCTTGGGTTTCTTTCCACATCAAATCAAAAACCTCATCATAATCTCTACCAATTAGCTTGGCATACTCATCGCTCATAACTTCAACCATTGATTTATGTATGGTTAATTTAGCAAAGTTTTTAATGCGTTCTTCAAAACTCATGGTTTCAAAACGCATCCTATTTAAATCAACTAAATAAAATTTATAGTTATTTTTAGCTGTTTGAATTAAAGTATTACCAGGTGAATGATCCAAAAAATTAATACCTTTTTCATGTAAATCATAGGTAAACCTTGTAAAGGCTCTCAAAATAGCTTCATGGTTCGGATAATTAAAATCCGTAGTTAATTCACGATAGGTTAAGTCGTAATGCAAGTGTTCACTTATATAGTAACTGTTTTTAAAAAACAGTCCGGATTTAAACTCAAAATAAGCTATTGGTTGTGGTGTTCCAATATTTAATTCCATAAGTGTATTGGCATACTCAAAAGAGCGTTGAGCTTTACTCTTTCTAAAAAATTTATAAGCTATTTTATTGAATATATTGGGTACTTTAAAAGATTTGACATTGATAGTCATGCCTTTTAAATCAAATAATTTTAACGAATTACGGTCTTGATTTCCAAAGTTTTCACCTCTGGTTTCATAATTCACAACAATTTCTTTTAGTAATTGCTCTTGAGCTTGAAACCCCTTATTTATCTTGTAATTCATAATACAATATTACAATAATATTTTGTTTTAATCTGTAATAAAATTAGCGGATAAGAGTCATTTTATTTACTTTGCAGGAAAGACTTTTCTATGCCAAATATTTGTTTAGAATCTCATAATATTGACAATTTATTTTTTGGGTTTGGACAATTCAATTACCATTTGATAAAAGGATTTTATGAACATCAAAAATTACTTAAAGATTCTAATTTAAATATTACATTAATTAGTAAGAATCCAAAAAAATTGGAACTTGAATTTGGCGAAGCATTCCGTTATAAAAAATATAAATCCCTGCATCGCAAAAGAGTTTTTAGTATAAAAACAAAATATGACTTATGGCATTCTCTAAATCAGAATACTAAAGTTGAACCCTATTTTAATCTCCCTTATTTATTAACCGTTCATGATGTTAATTTTATGGAAGAACTTAAGGGAAAAAAACTAAAAAAACGTGAAGAGTTATTTAAAAAAAAACTTGAGCGCAGCAAGGCTATAACTTACATATCTGAATATGCCAAGTCCATGACACATTCTTACTTTAATGTTCCTAAAGTCCCCGAATATGTGATTTACAATGGTAGTTCTAAACCTATTGAAATAGCCGATAACTATAAACCAGAATTTCTTCCTAAAGCAGATTTCCTGTTTACTATTGGTGAGGTTTTAGAGAAAAAGAACTTTCACACGTTGGTTGATATGCTAAAATATTTACCTAATCTGAATTTAATTATTTCTGGTAAAAAAACTACAGATTATGCCAAGTTTATTGAAAATAAGATATCAGAACATCAATTAGCTAATCGTGTGTTTTTAACTGGCAAGATAAGTGAAAATGACAAAGCCTATTATTTAAAAAACTGTTATGCCTTTTGTTTTCCATCATTACGAGAAGGTTTTGGCATTCCTCCTATTGAAGCTATGCAATATGGCAAACCTGTATTCTTATCTAACAAAAGCTCGTTGCCTGAAGTTGGCGGAAATCAGGCGTTCTATTGGGAACAATTTAATCCAGAGTATATGGCTGAACAGTTTAATAAAGGTATGCAGACTTACAATAGTAATCCTAATATGAGAAAAGCTATTATCAACCATGCCAATTCATATAATTGGTCTAAAACTGCTGAACAATATATAAGGCTTTACAACAGCTTACTTGAATAGAAACTTAAACCATTGGCCAAAGTTCTTTTTTGCTATGTAAAACTTTGAAGGTATAATGGCATTAATATTCATATTCTCACGGATTTCTTCTATAGTTTGACCTTCGCAAAACTCTAAATACTTCCATTTTTCAGGCTCAATATAAAAAAAGTCTTCTCTTTCTTTATAGTTATGTTTATTGGTAGTTCGCCATTTTTCCAAGAAGGCTTCTTTATTTTGGACTTCAATATTGTGTCCCCAATTATCTAGCTTAAAAACTAATTCATCTTCATCTCGAGCAATGCTTTCATGAAGTAAAATGTTTTGGGTATAAATTATTCGTTCTCTTGTAACTCTGGCGACTTTATAATTGGGGAAATTTGTAGCGACAACTGCTTTTGTTGGCGATTTTACAAATAAAATTCCATCGTCTACATACTTATACAAATTCACCGAATACATGGAAATCTGAATTTTGTGATTTTCAGGATTATCTAGATATTTGTCATACTTTCTTAAGTCTTTTACAAACTTTCCAAAATCCAACACATACTCGTCACTGTCTATTTGTATTAGCCAGTTACCAATACCCATTTTAAGAGAAAGCATGTGACGCTCGCGATTATCATTTTCTATGGCAATGAGGTTTGCGTCGTAAAAATCATCTTCGTAAAGTTCAATTTTATTATCAACATCAAACGCTTTAAGCCATTTAAAAAAAGAATCGTCTATAGTAAAAGTTTCACCTGCCCAAGTTCTATTCTTGTGGTCTTTAGCAATAAATATAGCATCAGCATCTTGATAAACTGGTGGTATGGATTTTTTTAATTTCTCATAATCATAAGACAACAAAAATCCGACGTGAATTTTTTTCATAATTAAACAGGCTTTAGAACATCACTGCTCAAAAATAGTAAACAATACGAGATTATATTACATTTGTTAGAAATATAAATTATACTATGAGCCAAAACATTTGTGTAATTAGTTTTGACCACTGGAACTACGACCATCATATAGTCGACACTTTAAATGAATTAGGTTACAATAGCAACCACATAAAAATTGATGGGTATCAACACGCCAGTTTTAAAGACAGGATTATCAATGTTTTTAGCAAGGTGTTTAGAGGAAAGAATTTAAAAAAAATTCGAAGGCAAGAATACATTATTGATTGTCTTAAGTCACTTGGGAAACAAGACCAAATACTAGTTATAAACCCTGAAGTTATTAATAAGGATTTTCACTTAAAAATTAAAACGTTCTGCACAACCTATATGGCGTATCTATACGATAGTTTAGAAAGGCATCCTGTTGAACATTTATTTGACAACATATTTGATAAAATCTACTCCTTTGATAAAGAGGATATTAAAAAGCATAATTTAATTCCTTCAAACAACTACATTTACCTACCCAAACAACCGCCTTCTGAAACCAATGAATACAATGCTGTTTATGTGGGCTCATTAGATGATAGGTTACCTGCTCTCATTAGTTTGGCTAAACTTCTAAAAACCCTTGAGGTTCCTTATAAATTTTTGGTAATTGGAAAAAAAAGAAAGCTAAAACCTTTAATTGAAGAATATGGTGATTTAATCCAATTTGATAGTACTAAACTAAACCAAAAGCAATTAATTAATTTTTATTCCCGCTCTCAAACAATAGTAGACTTAATTAGAGACAAACAAACAGGTTTGAGTTTTAGATTTTTTGAAGCTATGGCTTTAAGTAAAAAAATAATTACCAATAATGCCAATGTAAAGAACTATCCGTTTTACTCTGAAAGCAATATTTTCATCCTTAATGACAAACCGCTTGACACTTTATTTTTTGAACAAGAGTATGAGCCGATAGATAGTAATATCTATGAAAAGTACACATTAAAAAACTGGGTTAAAACCGTTTTTAATTTATGATTTAAGAATTTCTAGTACTGTTTTTTCTGTAGCTTCTAATGAAAATGGCTCTAAAATTGTTTTTGAGTAATTACTAATTGCTTCCCATTTTTCAGAATCTTGGTAAATACTTATTATTTTTTTAGCTATTTCGTTGGGAGTGTTGGCCACCATATCTTGCTTAAACATCCCAAAGTCAAAACCTTCAGCTCCAATATCAGTAGTAACTACAGGTAAAGCATACTCTAAACTTTGTCCTATTTTACCTTTTATTCCAGCTCCATATCGCAAGGGTGCGACAAAAACTTTAGCAGATTTAAAATACGGAGCTATATCTTCAACAAAACCCAGAACATTAAACTTTTCAGAGTGTAAAGCTAAAACGTCATCTGTTGGGTAACTTCCTATTATATTAACTTTTAAATCTGGTATTGTCTCCCAAATTATTGGTAGTATCTTGTCGTGTAAATATATAACTGCATCAATATTTGGGGTGTGAGAAAAACCGCCAATAAAAAGTAAATCTTGCCTATCGCTAAAGGGTGTTTTTACAGTGTCTTCAATAAAGTTATGAACATTACTTAAAATGGTGGTTTTAGATAAATCAACTTTAAAATCATTTAAAGCAACTTTGTCGTCTTTAGAAATTAAAATGATTTCATCTGCATTTTTGCATGCATTTAATTCTATTTCCAAATACTCATTAGCTTCCTTAAGGGTTTGCTGGTTTTGGTTCAATTCCCATTCTCGTTTTAATCTTAAGTAATGAAAATCAACCATGTCATAAATAAACTTGGCTTTAGTTGCTTTTTTTTTGGCTATTGAATAATATTTGTCAAAAATACCAGGACGATGTAACCAAATAAAATCGGCCTTTCTTGAAACCTGTTCTACAAACACTTCCCTTGTTACTAATTCAGAATCACCATTAAGGCACGGTACATATACATGCACTCCTATTGCCTTATATTTTTCAATATAAATACTTCTGTTGTATTTATATTCCTTTAAATCTGCCATTAAAACAACCGTAAAATTTTCTTTAAGCATCAACTTAATTAAACTGAACAGTCTTCTAGAGCCTGAATCCTTATCAAACTCTGGAATGATAGAGTCAATAATAAAAACTATAGGTTTTTTAGAATCCAAATATTTAAAGTCACAAAAAGCTTTTTTTTTGATTAATCGCTTTTCAAAAATTTTGTTTTTTACTTTAAGCTTTAAGCCTTTAACTATTTTAGGTTTCATTTATCTTTTATAAAAAGGTTTGAACTATAAACACGTTATAATTTGCAAAGATATTAGCAAAAATTTAGCCAAAGGCTTTTATTTTAAATTTTATTACGTAGTAAAAAGAATAATAAAACGGGTTTTTAGTGTAAACCACATCGCTTATTGCAAAAGCATACTTTAACATACTTAAAAAAGATTTTTTTCTTTCATTTTTTGTCACATAAGGATACAAAACTTCTACACCTTGCTTTTGAAGTTCAATTATTTTCTCTTCTTTTAAGCTATCTTTTGCTTTTAAAACTACAATTACCTTTTGACGAATGGTATCCTTTCGTTCAATTTCATTTAAAGCACTTTCAGATAAATAGTCTTCTAAATATACTTCACGCTTACCTATATAGTCTTTATTTAAATAATTGGCATTTAATTTCAAACCATATGGTTTTTGGTTAAAAACTGCTTTCCATTTATTATAAAACTTAATTCTGTTATTATCTATTAATCCTTGCTTGCGTTCTTGATCTTCAGCATTGTACGAAATACTTTCAAAGTGAATAATTTTTGCAAATGGCTGGTAATAAACGTCTAAATTGAATTTATGCTTCAATTGCATACACAAGTCTGTCTCTTCATAATACGCAGGTAAGAACAACTCATCTAACTGTACCAAAGTATTGTCTGGTAAAATTCGCTTTAACAACAAACAGCAACCCGAACAATAATCCATTCGCTTTAAAAAATGATATCTTGGGTCGTCTGGAAAAAACTCTCTTCCAATGTTTACAGCTCCTCCATTTGCCAATAATACAGAACCAGCTTCAAGAATAACCCCTGAAGGGTGAATAGCCATTCCGCCAACGGCCCCAACACAATATTGGTTATTAAAAACAGCCAAAAGCTCTTCCAATAACCTTGGCAAAACAATAACATCATTATTAAGCAAAAGCACGTACTCACCTTTTGAAGCTTTTACGCCATTATTAATATTTTTTAAAAATCCTAAATTTACTTCATTATGAATAACGTGTATACCGTTAATACGGTCAAGGTATTCTTTTGTGTCATCAATACTGTTGTCATTAATCAAAATTATTTCATAATCAATATTCTTACACTCCCGCTTTATAGAATACAAACAGTTTAACGTATAAGAAAGCTGATTATAAACAGGTATAATTATTGAAACTAACGGAGGTGAACTGCGTTGAAAGGAAATAGAATTGTTATCAAAGAAATCAATAGGTAAAAATTCAAAATCAGGAATACTAGTATTCATAAAAAATTAGCTGTTATTTTGGAAAAGAATGTAGTATCTTGTTCAAAATTTTTGTCAAATTTAATAACAATGGATTACAACAACAAGCCCGATGGGTATTATCAACATGTACGAGAGGAAATGTTAGCATTTTTACCAGATACGTCCAAAAAAATATTAGATGTTGGTTGTGCACAAGGTGCGTTTGGTTTAGCAATGAAAACTAAAAACAATGCTGAAGTTTGGGGTATTGAGTTAACACCATCTGCAGGTGAAAAGGCAAAAGAGGTTCTGGACAAGGTGTTTATAGGTCCATGTGAAAAGTTTTTTAATGATCTTCCGGACAATTATTTTGATACTGTTTATTTTAATGACGTATTAGAGCACATGCAAGATCCCTATAAAGTATTAGAGATTATTAAAACTAAACTTACGGACACGGGTGTGGTAATAAGCTCTATTCCTAATATTAGGTATTATGAAGTTTTTAAGGAAATGTATTTTGAAGAGAACTTTGCGTATAAAGAAGAAGGCGTTTTAGATAAAACCCACTTACGGTTTTTTACCAAAAAATCCATTAGAAAAATGTATGAAGATTTAGGGTTTAAAATAATCACACATGTAGGCATTAATAAAGGTAAATCCTTAAGGCCTTACCTTTACAACATACCAAGACTATTTAAAGGACTCGACATGAGGTTCTTACAATTTGCCACTGTGGCTTCAAAATCATAATGATTTTTTGTTTAGATCATGGATTCCGAATTAAAAAAAGCGAATGATACGCTTGTCCATTCTGGACTTATACTCTACCCTACAGACACCGTTTGGGGAATTGGCTGTGATGCCACCAACCCAAAAGCTGTTTCAAAAATTTATGCCTTAAAGAAACGAGAAGAAAGCAAAGCCTTAATTTGTTTGGTCAAGGATTTAAACATGCTAAAATCTTATGTTAAACATATTCCTGATAGGGTTATTGAAATTTTAAAAAACACCACCAAACCCACATCAATTATATATAATAATCCCGTTGGAATTGCCCAAAACTTGATAGCACCAGATAATACTTTGGCTATTCGCGTAGTAAATCATGAATTCTGTAATAAGCTATTACAAACATTTAACAAACCCATTGTTTCAACCTCGGCAAATATTAGTGGCAAACCAACCCCAAAATCGTTTAAAGAAATACATCCTGACATTTTAAAAGGTGTTGACTATGTTGTAAATTTGCCAGACGAAAAAACAGAAGCCAAACCATCATCCATACTAAAAGTTGAGCATGATGGTAGTATAACTGTTATTCGTGAGTAAATCTCATATTTCAAACCTATTTATAAAGAAATTTGAAGATTGTAATTAACACTTATGAACTACAAAAACGCCTTACAACATTCAGTATTTGATATAATTTCTAAATCTGCTCAAGAATTACAGGTTGACGCCTATGTTATTGGAGGATTTGTAAGAGATTTTATTCTTGATAGAGGCTCGCATAAAGATATCGATATTGTTGCCGTTGGTAGTGGTATACAATTGGCCAAGAAGGTTGCCGAAAAGTTACCCAACAAACCTAAAGTTCAGGTTTTCAAAACCTATGGTACAGCTATGTTGCGTACTGATGATATTGAAATAGAATTTGTAGGAGCCCGTAAAGAATCCTACAATGAAAATAGCCGCAACCCTATTGTAGAAAATGGCACACTAGAAGATGACCAAAACCGAAGAGATTTCACCATCAATGCTTTAGCCTTGAGTTTAAACACTTCTAACTATGGAGATTTACTAGACCCCTTTAACGGTATTCAGGATTTAGAAGATAATATTATTCGCACACCACTAAACCCTGATATTACTTATAGCGACGACCCATTGCGTATGATGCGTGCCATAAGATTCGCTACACAATTACGATTTAAAATTGAAGACGAATCGTTACACGCCATTACCCGAAATAACGAACGTATTAAAATTATTACCAAAGAGCGTATTGTTGTAGAACTGAATAAGATTTTGGAATCCAATAAACCTTCAATAGGTTTTTTATTATTGGAAAAAACAGGTTTATTAAAATATATACTTCCAGAATTAACCGCCCTAAAAGGCATTGATGAAATTGAAGGTCAGCGTCATAAAGATAATTTCTACCACACGCTTGAAGTGGTTGATAATATTTCGCAAAATACAGATAACCTATGGTTACGCTGGGCTGCCTTACTTCATGATATTGGCAAGGCACCTACAAAGCGTTTTGATAAAAAAGTAGGTTGGACATTTCATGCTCATGAATTTGAAGGCTCAAAAATGGTTTATCGTTTGTTCAAAAGATTAAAAATGCCATTGAATGATAAAATGAAATTTGTTCAGAAAATGGTATTTATGAGTTCGAGACCAATTGTGTTGGCCAATGATATTGTAACCGATTCTGCGGTGAGACGTTTAATTTTTGATGCTGGTGAATATGTTGACGATCTCATGACATTATGTGAAGCCGACATAACTACAAAAAATCCTAAAAAGTTTAAAAAATACCACAACAATTTTAAAATTGTAAGAGAAAAAATTGTTGAGGTTGAAGAACGTGATCATATCAGAAATTTCCAACCTCCAATTAGTGGTGAGGAAATTATGAAAGCCTTCAACTTAAAACCATCTCGAGAAATTGGTATAATAAAAGACAGCATAAAAGAGGCTATATTAGAAGGCGATATACCAAACGATTATGATGCTGCGTACCAACTCATGCTTAAAGAAGGTGAACGATTAGGTTTAAAAACAGCTCGTTAAATGATAAAGCTTGTTAGAACAAATTCCGAAAACACAGACTTTATAGAACTAGTTAAAGCTTTGGATTCCTATTTAAAAGTTACTGATGGCGATGAGCATTATTTTTACAATCAGTTTAACAAAATAGATGTTTTAAAACACACCATTGTAGCCTACAATAATAGAGTTCCTGTTGGCTGTGGTGCATTTAAGAAATTTGACAAATATAGTGTTGAAGTAAAACGCATGTTTACAAAACCGGACATGAGGCAATCCGGAATTGCTGGAAAAATTCTTAGCGAACTAGAAACTTGGGCAAAAGAACTAGGGTTTCAATCTGCAATACTAGAAACAGGGAAGCGTCAAATTGAGGCTGTTAACTTTTATCACAAGAATAGCTATTTGGATATTCCAAACTATGGACAATATAGAAACATGGAAAACAGTCTATGCTTTAAAAAAATATTCTAATTAATAAAAAATGAAAAAGGATAACAAAAAGGTTATTTACTGGTTATTAACCGGATGTATTTTAATTTTTATCATGGTGGTTGTAGGCGGTATTACAAGGCTTACACATTCAGGATTATCTATTTCCAATTACAAGTTAATTTCTGGTACCATTCCACCAATGAATGAAGTAGAATGGCAGGAGGCTTTCGATTTGTACAAACAATATCCAGAATACCAAAAGCTTAACAACCACTTTACTTTGCAGGACTTTAAAGATATTTATTTCTGGGAGTGGTTACATCGTGTTATTGGTCGTTTTATTGGGTTAGTATTTTTCCTTCCTTTCCTATATTTTTTAATCACCAAACAGCTTACCAAACCTACAATACAAAAATCTATTGTACTACTAATAATGGGAGGTTTTCAAGGTTTTTTAGGTTGGTACATGGTGAAAAGCGGATTGGTAGACAATCCAGACGTCAGTCATTACAGACTAGCGGCACATTTAACCACGGCTTTTATAACGTTTGCTTACACATTTTGGGTCGCTTTGGATTTAATGTTTCCCATTAAAAAAACCATTCAAGTAAAATTCAGAAACTTAATACGGTTAGGATTGGCTGTACTCCTAATCCAAATTATATATGGTGCATTTGTAGCAGGATTAGATGCCGGATTCATTCATAATCATTGGCCATTTATGAGTGAAGGAAAATTGATCCACGAAACCGTATATACCGAACAAGTGCCTGTTATAAAAAATTTTTTTGAAGGTAAAAGTGGCGTACAATTTATACACAGAACATTAGCATACGTAGTAGTAATTTTTATTTTACTAATATGGTACAAAGGAAAAATGATGACACCAGACAAGATGCAACTTAAGGGGTTAAATGCATTGCTCCTTTTGGTGGGTGTACAATTTTTATTGGGTGTACTAACCATAATGTACGGCGTTCCTGTTTGGCTTGGGGTAACACATCAAATAGGTGCATTTTTCTTATTGAGCGCTATGACATTTACCTTGCATCGTTACAGCAAATAACCTAAAATAAAGTACATTTGCAAAATAAAATAACACCATGATTTACAGATTTAGAATTGTATTGGATAATGATAGTGAAGATGATATTTTTCGCGATATAGAAATTCGTGAATCAGATTCATTTGAAGACTTACACAATACCATAACACAATCCTTTGGTTTTGACGGCTCTGAAATGGCTAGCTTTTATATAAGTGACGATGAATGGAATCAAGGTGAAGAAATTTCACTTTTCGATATGAGTGATGGTATTAACAAAACTAAACTCATGGGAAACACTACCCTAAAAGATTTAGTCCATGAAGACCAAACCAAACTGATATATGTCTACGATTTTTTAAGCATGTGGACCTTTTATGTTGAACTGGCTGAAATAGTTGAAGAGGCAGAAGGAACAGATTACCCTAACCTTATGTTTGTTCATGGGCAAGTTCCAGATGAAGCCCCTGAAAAATCTTTTGAAGCTGAAAATCTAGATGACTTTAACGATTACGAAGACGATTTAGACATTGAAGATTACGATAATCTCGATTTTGATGAAAACTGGAATTAATTCCTAATAAAAGTTAAAAAAGCATTCTGTTTAGAGAATGCTTTTTTATTTTTATGTAACAAAAAATTGAATCAGTCGTCATATTTACATTACCAACCTTTGTGAAATTGATTTTCACATTAAAAATAAAATATCTTGGATACAATCCTAACCATTAATAATCTTACTAAAAAATTTGGTTACCTAACAGCTGTAAAAGACTTGAGTTTTACTATAAACAAAGGCAATGTTTATGGTATTCTCGGTCCAAACGGTAGTGGTAAATCTACAACATTAGGTGTTGTTTTAAATGTTGTAAATAAAACCGCTGGAGATTTTCATTGGTTCGATGGCAACACAACAACACATGACGCCTTAAAAAAAGTAGGCGCCATTATTGAGCGGCCTAATTTTTATCCATACATGAGTGCTTACCAAAATCTTAAACTGGTTTGTAGAATTAAAGGTGTTGATTATTCCAAGATTGACGAAAAACTTGAAGTTGTTGGGCTTTTAGATAGAAAGGATAGTAAATTTCAAACCTATTCTTTAGGTATGAAACAACGTTTGGCCATTGCTTCGGCATTGCTTAACGATCCTGAAATTTTAATTCTTGATGAGCCTACCAATGGTTTAGACCCTCAAGGAATCCATCAAATTCGTTCGCTCATCAAAGAAATTGCAAGTAATGGCACAACTATTTTATTGGCCTCGCATTTATTGGATGAAGTTGAAAAAGTATGCTCGCATGTTGTTGTCCTGCGAAAGGGAGAAAAACTATACTCTGGTCGAGTTGACGAAATGATATCCAGCCATGGCTACCTAGAGCTCAAGGCGGATGATACAGATAAATTAGTTCAGTTTTTAGAAGCCAAAAAAATGTTTGGTAAAATTAAAGTTGAAGACGGTTTAATTACAGCATTTTTAGATGAACCCATGGATGCTAAGTCAGTTAATCAACTCATGTTTGAAAACGGCATTACACTAACCCATTTGGTAAAACGTAAAGAAAGTTTAGAAGAACAATTTTTACAACTTACAGACAACAACTAATCAATCAAAACCAATCGCATGTTACGACTTCTTAAATTAGAATTACAAAAACTATTGTTAAACAGAACGAGTAAAGTACTAATCTTTATTTCGTTTATTTTACCATTTACAGTTTTAATTCTATCGTCCATAAAAATTAATTTCTTTGGTTTCTTTACTTTGGAATTGGGTGAATTGGGCATCTTCAATTTTCCAATAATTTGGCATATAACTACATTTTTTGCATCGTATTTTAAATTCTTCTTTGCCATAGTTGTAGTTAGTATGATTGGCAATGAGTATAGCAATAAAACCATTAAGCAAAACTTAATAGATGGCTTGAGCAAAAAGGAGTTTATACTTTCTAAATTTTATACTATTATATTTTTCTCCCTATTGGCAACTGTACTTATAAGTTTAGCCTCGTTCTTTATTGGATTGTATTATTCTAGCTATACTGAAGTTAATATCATTTTTAGGGAAACCGAGTTCTTGTTAGCCTATTTTGTAAAATTAGTCGGCTTCTTTAGCTTGTGTTTGTTTTTTGGTATGCTTTTAAAACGTTCTGCATTTGCTTTAGGATTTTTGTTTATACTCTATATTGTGGAGTGGATAGTTTTCGGATTAATTTCTTGGAAGGCCGACATGGAAATAGCCGAAAAAATTCAAAACTTTTTCCCACTAAAATCTATGTACAAGCTTATAGACCAGCCTTTTCAACGTATTATGATTACAAAATTTCCAGACAATGGCGATTTAGCTTATGATTATGGTGTGCATGCTTCTGAGATTATTATCGTATTGGCTTGGACAGCTTTATTCATCTTTTTATCGTTTAGATTATTAAAAAAGCGAGATTTGTAATATATTTGATAGTTATTGCTATCAAAAATGAAAAAAACACTCTATTATATACTTTTCCTGTGCTTTGTCAGCACCTATAGTCAGCGTCAAGCAGCCAACTGGTATTTTGGTGAAAATGCTGGAATTAGATTCGATAATAACAACAATATTATTCCTTTAAGTGACGGCCAACTAAACACCCGAGAAGGTTGCTCGTCTATTTCAGATAACAATGGTAATTTATTGTTCTACACAAATGGCACTACTGTTTACACCAATGTGCATACGGTTATGCGTAATGGTTCGGGGTTATTAGGTGACGATTCTAGTACCCAATCGGCTATTGTGGTCCCGCGACCTAACAACCCTGATATTTATTACATTTTTACGGTAGGTGCAAATTCAACTGGAACCGGAATGAAATATTCTGTTGTTGATATGTCTAGGGATATGGGGCGTGGCGAAGTAACCTTAAAAAATCAAAATCTACTCTCGCAATCTGCTGAAAAAATTGCTGCCGTTTTAAAGGACTGTGAAACGGGTGCTATATGGGTTATTGGTTTATCAGACTTTAATGGCACATCCATTTCTACATTAGATACCTTTCACGCTTTTGAAGTTACAGATGCGGGTATAAACACCACAGCAGTAAAATCTAATTTTGACAGAATTGGTATTACCGATGCGCGTGGCTATCTTAAGCTATCACCTGATGGCACCAAATTAGCCTGTGCCAATACCGATAATGGGTTATATCTGTTTGATTTTGATGTTACCACCGGTTTTGCCAGTAATAGGCAACGTTTAACCGTACCTACTACTAACAATAACGAACCCTATGGCGCGGAATTTTCACCTGATAGCCAAGTACTCTATGTTACGGCCTCAAATGATTTTTTTGCAAACGGACAAGATCATGATCCTAATACTCATTTTTCTATTTTAGTCCAATACAATTTAGCTGCAGCTGATATAAGTGCTTCAGCATTTATAGTTGACCAAAGAAATGCATACAGAAGTGCTTTACAATTAGGTCCAGATGGTAGAATTTATAGGTCCATGGCCCAAACTTATGATATTGGGTCTCCGTTTTTAAGTACTATTAATAATCCAAATGCATTAGGAGCTGCCTGTAATTATGATAACAATTCAGTAGCATTAAGCGCTAACTCCATGCAAGGCTTACCACCTTTTATCGCTTCATTTTTTACTGAAAAAATTGATATTATTCGTAACGGCCAGGATACCACATTCTTACCATTGTGTACTGGAGATACCTATACCTTAACAGCCGATGATATTCCGGGTGCTACCTATGAATGGACTTTTGATGGAACTGTATTGCCAGAAACCGATTTCGATTTAGATATTACGCAAGCTGGAACCTACGAACTAACAATAGACTTAAATAATGGAGACTGTGAGTATTTAGAAGGTGAAGCTATTGTAACATATTTTGACATTCCAGTGGCCAATCCTGTAGGGAATTTTAATATCTGTGACGATGATAACGACGGCTCTTGGAATTTTGATTTAACCCAGCAAGATACAGGAATTTTAGACACTCAAGATCCTACCATTTATAGCGTACATTATTTTGAATCGCAAATTGATGCTGATAATAACGAAAACGAAATAACGGGTCTTTATACCAATACCACCAATCCTGCTACGGTATATGCTAGAATTCACAATGATGGAAATGAAGACTGTTATGATACCATAACTTTTGACATAGAAGTTTTCAATACACCTTTGGCAAATCCTGTATCGACTTTTGAACTATGTGATGACGATGCAGATGGCGATAACACCAATGGACAGATAAACATAAACTTACAGGATTTTGATGATGATATTTTAAATGGTCAAAATCCATTAGAATATAATGTTAGTTATCATTCATCTCAAGGTGATGCCGATACTGGCGATAATGCTTTACCATCGATATATTATAATCAAACACCTTTTCAAGAAGAGATTTTTGTACGTGTAGAAAATGTAGATAACGACGAATGTTTTGACACCACCTCATTTGATGCCATTATTAATCCTATTCCACCATCTTTTGATGCCTCATTAATACAATGTGATGAAGATGGTACAGTTGATGGCTTTACTGTGTTTAACTTAAATGAAGCATTTGACGCGCTTACAGGCAACGCAACAGGCGTATTTATAGAATTTTACGAGTCCTTCCCTGATGCTCAATCTAGTAATAGTCCAGTAAATGCCAATGCCTATTTTAATACGGCTAATCCACAAATTGTATTTGCACGTGTAATAGATGACACCACATTATGCCACAGTATTGCCGAATTAAGTTTGGAGGTAAGCACAACGCAAATCAACGATTATCAAGCTCCAGAAGTCTGTGATGAACTAGATTCTGAAGATGGTATAAATACGTTTGATTTAGACCAGTTTACCGCAGCTATTCAAGCTGATAATGGTATAACATTCCCCGTAACATACTACGAAACTTATAATGATGCTTTACTGGAACAAAACGAATTAGCATCGCCCTACACCAACACAAACCCCTATAACCAAACTATTTATTCTCGAGTTGAGAATAACAATGCTTGTTTTGGTATTGGTGAAGTCGTGTTAACAATAAATCCATTGCCGCAATTAGAAGATGACGAAACACTATTATATTGTTTAAACACGTTTCCTGATACAATTTCAATTGATGCTGGTATTGTAGGTGATTCGCCTAATAATTACACCTATACTTGGTCTTCTGGGCAAACAACGTATGAAATTGATATTAATGCAGTTGGTGTTTACACGGTAACAGCTATGAACATTCACGGTTGTACCAAATCGAGATCCATCACTATTGAACCTTCCAATATTGCAACATTTGAATCTATTGAAGTTGTTGACGCTACAGATAATAATACCATTACAGTTATAGTTTCTGGTGAAGGTGAATATGAATACGCTTTGTACGATCAAGATGGACATCTGTATGCCACATATCAATCGTCAAATTATTTTGAAAATGTATTCCCTGGTTTATATACAGTAAGTGTACGCGATGTGAAAAACAATTGTGGTATTGTAGATGATATTGTTTCTGTAATTGGTTTTCCTAAATTTTTCACACCAAACGGAGATGGTGATAATGATACCTGGCAAGTTAGAGGTGTTTCACAGCAATTCCAACCGAATACAAAAATTTTAATTTTTGATCGATATGGTAAATTACTTAAACAGCTAAATCCTCTTGGTGATGGTTGGGATGGTACGTTTAATGGTCAACAAATGCCTGTATCGGATTACTGGTTTACGGTTCAACTTCAAGATGGTCGACTTTACAGAAGTCATTTCACATTAAAACGATAACAAATTGAAACTACATGTAACACGGCAAAATTTAATTTTGGCTTTCGCATTTTGCTTAAGCCAATTTTGTCTTGTTGCTCAACAACCTACAGATTGTGTTAATGCCATTACAGTATGTGGTGATTCAAATATTAATTTAGATGTCAATGGCATTGGAACTCAAGAATTCATTGGTTTAAACACCTGTAGTAGTGTAGAACATAATAGTTTGTGGTTAAAAGTTACCGTTGTAACCGACGGAACTTTGGGATTCACATTAACACCTCAAAGTACTGACCTAAATGAAGACTACGATTTTTTTGTCTTTGGGCCAAACCCAGATTGCGGCAATTTAAGCCCAGCTATTCGTTGTTCAACAACAAATCCTCTTGGTGCTGGTTTACATTGGAATCTAACAGGGATGAACGGTGCAGAAACCGATACTTCTGAAGGGCCTGGACCTGATGGCAATAGCTTTGTTAGCTGGCTTGATGTTGTTGCGGGAGATACCTATTTTATTGTTATTGATAGACCAATTGGAAATAGCCCATTTAATTTGGAGTGGACAGGTACTGCAGAATTTGCAAGCCCTCCTACAAATGAGTCATCCTCATCTTTAGAATTAAATTTATCAGAATGTGATGCCGTATTTCCTTTTGATGATTTCATGACTACTTTTGATTTAAGTGTAAATACAGATTTGATTATCGGTTCTCAAACCAATGTTTCAGTTACTTACTACGAATCAGAAACTGATGCTAGTATAGGTAGCAATCAAATAACAGGGTTATACACCAACATTTCAAATCCACAGGAAGTTTACGCTAAAATAACTGATGATGACACAGGCTGTTTTGAAATCATACCCTTTAACCTTATAGTTGGTGATGGGGCCAACTACCCTACACCATCAGATTATATTTTGTGTGATGACTATAACGACGGTGACAATTCAAATGGTCAAGTTATTTTTGATCTTGAGTCAAAAAATGAAGAAATATTGGTTGGTCAAAATCCAGATGACTTAAATATTACGTATCATGAGTCGTATTCAAATGCTGAATTTAATCTTGATCCGCTTCCAAACTATTACCACAACACAACACCTTATTTAGAAGAAGTTTTCATTAGAATTGAAAATGCTGCAAACGTAAATTGTTTTAGTATTAGAACATTAAACCTCATCGTTTTAGAAACACCCGAAGCGTTTAATGCTGTGCAAGTTCAATGCAGCTACACAGCATCTTCCATTTTTAATCTCACAAATTCAAACGGCACACTTACTGGAAATACTGCAGGTAGATCAACACTGTTCTACACGAGTTTTAATGACGCCCAAAACGACATTAATGTTATTTCAAATAGTAGTTCGTATACAAGTGTATCGAATCCTCAAACAATTTATGTTCGGGTTGTTGATGACAATACAGATTGTTTTAGTATTTCAGAATTAGAATTACAAATTAGTAGTACTACAGTTAACAATACTCAAATTATAGAGTGTGATACTGACGGAACCGAAGATGGTTTATTTCAATTCGATTTAAATCAAGCAAATGCTGACATTCTAAATGGTACTCCAATTGGGTCAACTATAGCATATTATGCTACTATAGATGATGCCCTATTAGAAACCAATGCACTTTCGCCTTTGTTTACCAATACAATACCTAACCAACAAGTTATTTTTGCACGTGTAGAAAATGTTGATGAATGCTATGGCATTGCAGAAATTGAGTTGTTTGTATTTAACCTACCTGATATTGATACAGAAGAAACCTTATTTTATTGTTTAAATACTTATCCTAATACGATAACAATTGATTCTGGTGAAATTACTTCGCCTTCTAGCTATTCATATCTATGGTCTACAAATGAAACTACATATGCTATTAATGTTAATGAGGTTGGCACTTATAGCGTTCAAGTAACAAATAATACTACAAATTGTAGCGTTATAAGGACCATAACTGTTGAACCCTCTAACATTGCAACAATTGAATCGGTGGAAGTTGTTGATGCAACAGATAATAATTCTATAACCGTAATAACGTCTGGTGAAGGCGATTACGAATATGCGCTTTATAATGAGTTTGGTTTGGCATATCCTTATCAATCTGAAAATAGTTTTAACAATATTAGTCCTGGTATTTACACGTTAAGTATAAGAGATGTAAAAAATAATTGCGGAATTATAGATTATTCAGTTTCAGTTATTGGTTTCCCAAAAGTATTTACGCCTAATGGAGATGGCGACAATGACCTTTGGAACATAAAAGGGAATTCAAATATTTTCCACCCCAATTCTAAAATATTAATTTTTGATAGATACGGTAAATTACTAACACAAATAAACCCATTAGGTCCTGGATGGGATGGCACTATTAACGGAACACCATTACCCGTTAGCGACTATTGGTTTGCGGCTACCCTACAGGATGGACGTGTTGTTAAAGACCATTTCACCCTAAAACGATAATTTTTTGGCTACAAGATTAAAACATATACTAATCGCATTTATAGTTATAACAAGTGCAACACTAACAGCCCAAAATCAGGCTGCTAATTGGGCTTTTGGTGTACGAGCAGGATTAAACTTTAACTTTGGATATCCTATCCCTTTTGATGGTTCCTTAATTGACACTCCCGAAGGATGTTCCAGCATTTCTGATAGACTGGGAAATTTATTGTTCTATTCTGATGGCATTACAGTCTGGAATAAAAATAATGCTGTCATGCTAAATGGAACAGGATTACAAGGTGATAAATCCAGCACCCAATCTGCTTTAATCGTACCGAAACCAGATGATGACAATATTTTTTACATCTTCACGGTGGACGACCGAGGTGGTGCTGGAGGATTGCGTTACTCTGAAGTAAATATGACTTTAGATGGTGGTTTAGGCGGCGTAACGAACAATAAAAATGTTTTGCTTGCTAACCCAACAACAGAAAAAATCACTGCTATTGAAAGTTCAGACGGAAGGAGCATATGGGTAATCAGTCACCGTTGGATGAGTAACGAGTATATAGCCTATCTTGTTTCTGACTCCGGAGTAAGTACAACACCAGTAGTTTCTGCAGTAGGTTCAACCCATACTGGAGACATCAATAATACAATTGGTTATTTAAAAGCTTCACCTAATAGAGAAAAAATTGCAAGTGTTGTCTCTTATGATTTGAGTGAAACGCAAATTTTTGATTTTGATGCTACAACTGGAGTTTTATCCAATCCGATAACAATTTCAAACTACAATTCAAATAATATTGGACCATATGGATGTGAGTTCTCTCCAGACAGTAATTTGTTATATGTCACTGAAATTGATAGAGCTTCTGAAACATCAAAAGTGCATCAATACGATTTAACATTAAACAGTCAGGCTGCCATTATAAATTCAGATATAATTATTGGTGAAGTGGGTGAAGAATTAGGAGCTGTTCAACAAGCACTGGATGGTAGACTATACATTGCCATAGAAGGTGGCCAATATTTATCTGTTATTGCCAATCCTAACGAGCGTGGTGCTGATTCTAATTTTGAGTTTGAAGGCGTTTACCTTGGTGGTAATAGTAGCCATTTTGGCTTACCGCCTTTTATCCAATCCTATTTTTTTGCAACCAATGTATTTAGAAACACATGCTATGGAGATACTACTGAATTTACCATAAATACTTCAACAATAATTGATAGTATTCATTGGGATTTTGGCGATCCTGCATCTGGAGGCAATAATACCTCAACCGATTTAAATCCTACACATATATTTACCACTACTGGTGAGTTTTTGGTAACTATTTCAATTGATACTGAAGGTGAAATTCAAACGGTATATAGAACCCTAATAATCTCGGAGCAACCTGAAGAACTTAATCTAGAGCCTTTAGTGAGTTGTGAAGTTGCTAATGGGACAGCTGAATTTGATTTAATTTCTGCTATTCCCCAAGATATAATTGACGATGATACCATCGCAATTTCATTCTATGAAGATTTCACAGATGCTGAAAACTTTTTTAATCCTATTATTAATGTAAACACCTACACGAATACAGCTAATCCTCAAATAATTTATGTACGACTACAAAATAGCATAAGAGGAGATTGCTACAGTATTAGTGAATTGGAGTTACAGGTTGCAGAACGTCCAATTATTGAAGAAACCGATTCGGCTTTCTTCTGTATAAATGACCCTGATGCATCTATATTTATTGATGCGGGCTCTTTAGAGGATAGTGTATCCAACTATAATTATTTGTGGCTTGATAGTAATGAAACTACTTATCAAATTGAAGTTCAGTCCCAAGGTGTATATACTGTAAGAATAACACCTATTAATACTATTACACCTCAAAATCCTGATGGCTGTTTTGCAGAAAGAGTTGTAACTGTTAGCACTTCAGGAATAGCTACTATTAACTCAATACCTGTAAGTGGAAATTCAGCCACAATAAATGCTTCAGGGATAGGAGATTATGAGTATGCCGTAGATGATAGTGACGGACCTTATCAAGACAATAATAGTTTTTCCGATCTAGAACCGGGAATTCACATAGCTTATGTGCAGGATAAAAATGGCTGCGGTATTGCCCAAGGCTCATTTTCAATCATTGGTTTTCCTAAAATATTTACACCAAATGGTGATGGCGAGAACGATTATTGGCAAGTACAAGGTATATCGGGTCAGTTTCAGCCTAATTCTAAAATATATATTTTTGATCGATATGGTAAACTGTTAAAGTCGCTTTCTCCTGCAAGTCAAGGTTGGGATGGAACATTTAATGGTAGTCGCATGCCAACAGATGATTACTGGTTTTCAGTAATTCTTGAAGATGGAAGAGCATATCGCGATCACTTTACCTTAAAACGTTAAGTTTTTATGTCGTACATTTAATACAACAACTTCTATTGAATGTATCGTAAGGTTATCTATATAGTTTTATGTGTTGTTTTATCCAACACAGCGTTTTGCCAAGAAATAGAGTTATTCCAGCAATTTAATGGTCGTTATGATTATTTGGCAATTGGCAATACACTTAACCAATTCGAAAACAATATCGATAGAAGTTTTTGTGAAATCTTACCAGAATCCAGTGCCGATTTAAATTTAGCTAGTAATAGAACAATTATTGCAGCATACTTGTATTGGGCAGGCTCGGGTACTGGCGATGATACCATAACACTTAATAATACTGAGTTTGTTGCAGACAATATTTATACTGTAGACTACAACGATGCAACTTGGGGTTTACTTAATTATTTCTCGTGCTATGCCGATATTACTGACTATATTTTAAGTACGGGTAATGGCACATATACATTCTCTGACCTAGATATTTCTGAAACATTAAACAATAATGAAGGCTATTGCGAAAACCGCACAAATTTTGGAGGTTGGAGTATTTATATAATTTATGAAGACACCAATTTACCTATAAACCAAATAAATCTGTTTCAAGGTTTAGACATCATTAATCGAAATGTCCAAGAGTTAATTATATCGCTCGACAATGTTAATGTTTTAGATAATACTGGAGCCAAAATTGGTTTTTTAGCTTGGGAAGGCGATGCTATTTTAGACTTTGGTGAATCCCTCTTAATAAATGGCAACTTAATTTCTAATCCGCCATTAAATTTAGGAAACAACGCCTTTAACGGAACCAATTCCTTTACAAATAGTTCCACCTTTTACAATGCCGATTTAGATGTTTATAATATTGAAAACAATATCGAAATTGGTGACACATCTGTAGAAATAAAATTAACAACAGGAGATTTTGACGAATTTGGTATTCTGCGTGCCGACTTAATTATAATCAATAACATCATTACTGTTTTAAACAGTCAACTACCAGATGCCACAGTACAATTAGACGATTTCACGTTAGAATGTGCCAGTAGGGATATTTTGTGCGACTATACAGTTTACAATGTTAATTGCACTGAAGTTTTACCTGCTCTTACGCCTATTGCTTTTTACGCAAACAATGAGCTAGTTGCTCAATCTGAAACATTAAATACAATTCCTATTGATGGATCTGAAACACAAAGTATTAGTATTACAATTCCTGAAAGCATTTCAGATAATTTTATTTTAGAACTAGCAGTAGATGACGATGGAACTCGAAACGGAATTGTTATTGAGTTAAATGAGTTAAACAATTCTACTTACCAGGATATGGAGCTTATTCCTGAACCTCCAATAGTTATGTTACAACCGCTGTTAGCTTGTGATGTGAGGTTTGATACAGCTGAATTTGATTTAACTGAACAATTGGAACATATAGAATACAACTCTATTGATGATGTGGTTTTTTATGAATCTTATGACGATTTGCTTAATCAAAATAACGCTATTAGTATTCCAGAAATGTATGACAATAGATCTAATCCACAATCTGTATTTATTCGAGTAGAAAATACGATATGTTTTGATAATTATATTTTTGACCTAACCGTGGAAAATTGCCCACCTTATATTCCAGAAGTTTTTACGCCTAATGACGATGGTTTTAACGATTGGTTCAATATTCAAGGCTTATATGACATTTTTGAAAATCATAAACTCTTAATTTATAATAGGTTCGGCACCTTAATTTTTGAAGGTAACAACAACTTAAAATGGTATGGCCGCACAAATAGAGGTATTAACAATTTAGATAAATTGGTACCTGTAGGTACTTACTTTTATGTCTTGTACCCAAACGACAATAACTACAAAACTTGGACAGGTTGGGTTTATGTAAACTATTAAATGTTAAAATATTATGTATTTTATCGATGTTTTTTGCGTTTTATCCATTATAACTTTATTTTTCAGTCCCAAATCTTAAAATAAGGACTTTGTTAAAATTTGAAAAAGTAAACTATCCCTTTACCTACGCCACTGCTTTCTATTTATTAGTTGCCCTATTCTGTTTTAAAACTAACATACAAGCACAGCAAATCACAATAGATAGCAACATCTCTGCTCAACAACTTATTGAAGATAATCTAGTTCTAGGTTGTGTTGAAGTTTCTAATATTACTTCAAATAGTAATGGCAGTATTAATCAAATTGCCAGTTATGGATATTTTGAACGTTCGTCCTCTGCTTTTCCTTTTGAAAATGGAATAATGCTATCAACAGGTAGCGCAAACGCTGCTGGTAACACTACAAATGCCAACACCTTAAATGATGGGGAAACAAATTGGTTAACCGATCCTGATTTAGAAACGGCATTAGGTATTAGTAATACACTAAATGCAACATCAATAGAATTTGATTTTGTATCTGTATCCAACCAAGTACAATTCAATTATATTTTAGCTTCAGAAGAATATTATGCAAACTATCCATGCGAATATTCCGATGGATTTGCCTTTTTAATAAAAGAAGCTGGTACACAAGACCCTTATGTTAATATAGCCGTAATTCCAGGCACAAACATTCCTGTTAATACCAATACAATTCATGAAGAAATTGTAGGATTTTGTAACGCAGAAAACGAACAGTATTTTGAAGGCTATAATTTAGGTGACACAAACTTTAACGGCAGAACAACAGTTTTAACAGCTAGTGCAAACATTCAGCCTAATGTACAGTACCATATAAAACTCGTTATTGCCGATCAAACCGATGAAAACTTTGATTCTGCAGTTTTTATTGAAGGAAATAGCTTTAATGCTTCTGTCAATTTAGGTCCTGATGTTACAACCTGTGCTAATAGTATTACACTTAACGGTGACACTCAAAACCCGTTAGCTACTTATGAATGGTTTAACAATGGTAGTATTATAAATGGTGAAAATAACCCTACACTAACTGTAAATAATTCAGGAACCTATACGGTTAATGTTTCTATTCCTATAAACAATACGACTTGTGAGATTACCGACACCATTAACATAACTCTAAATTCCGAACAATCAGCAGGTAGTATACCTGATTATGAAATCTGCGATGATAGTAGCAATGATGGTATTGAAACATTTGATTTATCTGTAACGGATCCTGATGTTTTAGCTGCAGTACCATCTGGAAACTATAATATTAGCTACCATTTAAACCAAACAGATGCCCAAAATGACACATCGTCTATTACATCACCTATTCAAAATTCCACAAATCCTCAAACCATTTATGTAAGAGTTGAAGATATTGACAACGGTTGCTTAGCATTTTCTACGTTTAATTTAGTAGTCAATCCATCGCCAACAATTACACCCCCAACTCGCTTGGAGGTTTGTGACGATACCGTTTCAGATGGCATAACAACAATAGACTTAACCGTAAGAGATTCAGAAATCACAAACGGAAATAGCAACTACACGGTTAATTACCACTATACTCAAGGTGATGCCGATTCTGGCACAAATCCAGTGCCAACCCCATACGTTAATACAACACAAACAGAATTGCTTTACGTTAGTGTTACTGATATTCTAACCGGATGTATCAATACAACAACATTAACCATATCTGTACTTGATGCGCCAGATATTAATGACGAAACACAAACCATTAACGCCTGTGAACAAGATAATGATGGTTTTGAAGTTTTTGACCTATCAGCTGTTATTGATGATGTTTTACAAGGTTTAACCAATATTTCCACATCATTTCATGAAACCTATACAGATGCTGAAACGGGAAATAATCCCATAGGAAACTTCCAAAACTATACAAATACAACACCAAATGTTCAAACCGTTTACATTAGAGTTGTTGATAATGTAACAGGGTGTGCTTCAATCGCCAGTATTGTACTTCACACTAATATTTTAGATACAGCGACTAACATTAGAAACTTTTCAAGATGCGATGACGAGTCTAATGACGGTATTGTTGAATTCAATTTAGAAAATATTGCCAACACCATTATCAACGGATTGAATGATGTAACTGTATATTTTTATGAAACTGAAGATGATCGTGACAACAACACAAATGTCATTGACCAAACCATACCATATGAGGTAACCAATTCGCCACATCAACTATTTATTTCAATACAAAATCCTGATTGTATTTATGATTCAGAAATAAGTTTGATTATTAATGAGGCTACTATAATTCAACCATTAAGCCCTATTACTTATTGTGATACAGATGATGACACCTTTACTTCAATTGAATTAAGTGTTTTTGATAGCTCTGTAAGCACTGGAATACCTAATGCCAATGTCAGTTATTATCTCAATGAAAATGATGCTTTGGATGATGTGAATCCATTGCCTCCATTTCACACCAATACAACAAATCCTTTAACGCTTTATGTTCGGGTTACAAATACAGCTACTAACTGTTATGATGTGGAAGCATTGGAAATCGAAGTATTACCAGCACCAACAACTACTCGAGCTACAGATATTATAGTTTGTGATGATGATCAAGATGCTTTTACTATGGTAAATCTAGAAAATAAAATATCAGAAATGGTTACCAATACTTCTGGATTAAACATATCGTTTCACACATCAATTACCGATGCCGAAAATAGCTTAAATGCTATAATCAATACAACTACATATTCAGCAAATACACAAACCATTTATACGAGAATAGAAAATGACTCCACAGGTTGCTTTTCTATTGAATCATTTGAAATTATCGTCAATACCTTACCTGAATTTTCAACTATTACCAATTTTAGAAATTGCGAAACCGATGGCAATCAAGTTGCCGATTTCTTATTTTCTGATAAGGATAACGAAATTTTAAATGGCCAGGGTGGAAAACGCGTATTATACTTTGAAACACAAACCGATGCTGCCAATCGCACAAATAGCATTGATAAAAACAGTAACTATCAAAACACTTCAAATCCGCAAACTATTTTTTGCAGAGTAGAAAATATAAGTGATATAGACTGTTATGGAATAGACTCATTTGTTATTGAAGTTGGCTCTATTCCTGTTTTCAATGCACCATTAGATATGTTTCTATGTGATGATATTAGTAACGACGGTCAAGAAGAATTTGATTTATCGCGAATTGAACAAGACATGGCTCAAGGTAGTCCGGATAACTTAAACATTACGTTTTACATCTCACTAGACGATGCCGAAAATGGAGAAAACGAAATACCATTAAACTTTACCAATCAAACCAATCCACAACAAATTTATGCACGTGTTGAAAATGGCACCTACTGTCATGGTATAGCAGAATTTGGACTCAACGTCATTCAAGTGCCGCTTGTTAACCAAGCATCGGCTATGGAGCAATGCGATACTGATTATGATGGTTCGGTTGGTTTTGATTTAACAGTATCAGAAATTGAGGTACTAGATGTGCGTCAAAACGATATTGTAGTTAGCTACCATGAATCTTTAGACGATTTAGAAGCCAATTCAAACCCAATTCAGAATCCAAACAATTATAACAACACATCAAATCCACAAACCGTTTATATTCGTGTTACCAATACAGTTTCCAACTGTTATGTTGCTTTACCTTTAGAATTAATAGTTAACTTACCTCCTACCATTAATGCCATAGGAAATTTTGAAGCTTGTGATAATGATTCTGATAGTTTTGAACTAGATAATACTATTGAAGCATTAATTGGAAACCAAACAAATGTAGACATAAACTTCTACAGCTCACAGTCTGATGCCGATAACGCTCAAAACCCATTAAATAGCACCTACAATTATACATCAAATAGTGATACTATTTTTGTTAGAGCCGAAAACACGCTAACGGGTTGCTTTACTACTGCATCATTCAATTTAATAGTTAATCCATTACCTTCAGCTGGAAATGCGCCTAACATGGAAGCCTGTGATGATGATTATGACGCCTTGTTAATTTTCAATCTATCGCAACAAACACCTTTTGTCTTAGGCGGATTAAACACTAATAATTATACCGTTTCTTATTTTGAATTACTTGAAGAAGCAACAGATAGTGTCAATCCAATTATAGATTTAAACTACGAAGCGTTTCATGAGCAAACCATTTATGCGCGCTTAGAAAACAATGCAACAGGCTGTTTTACAACAACAAGTTTCATAACTTTGATTCAGCGTAAACCAGAGGTAGTCATACCCGATCAAACCGTTTGTCTAGACAATTTACCATTAGTGGTTTCTGCTGAAACAGGATTTGACACAGATTCCTATTTATGGTCAAATAACCAGACAACACCTGAAATTGAAATCACGCAAATAGGTACTTATTCGGTTACGGTTACTTCAGCTTATGGTTGTACCACAACAGCAACTTTTAACGTCATTGAATCAGAACAGGCTACCATAGAATTCACAGAAACCATAGATTTTTCAGATCCTAATAATATAACCGTTACCATTAGTGGTATTGGCAACTATGTTTATATTCTAGATGGTGGACCACCTCAAGAATCAAACACGTTTTATAATGTGACTTTAGGTCCTCATACTATTGAAGTTTACGATTTAAACGGATGCGCATCGGCAATAAAAGACATTGTAATAATTGATGCGCCTTTATTTTTTACACCTAATAACGATGGGCAAAACGATACCTGGCACATTACAGGAGTAGATCAATTAGTAGGAACCATAGTATATATTTACGACCGTTATGGTAAGCTTATCAAAACCTTAAGGCATACATCGCAAGGTTGGGATGGCTCATATAACGGAAGACCCATGCCAACCAACGACTATTGGTTTGTCGCCAATGTTAAAAAAGGAGACAAACAATTTGAAGTCAGGCGACATTTTACGTTAAAGCGTTAAATACTGTTGAAAGATTAAATTCTACTCACTAATTTATATTTAAAATTAAATTGCTATTTTAGAAGTTCAACTTGTAAAACAAATGAGAAGTACAATAATATTTCTACTATTATTAATTATTAATGTTGATTCAAACGCACAAAATTATAAAACGGCATTTGATGAAATTTACATTTTCATTAATAATAAGAATTTCAGGCACGATGTATTAGGCTATAAAGCGTATTTCGACACAAAAAGTGATGATAAGAGATTTCAAAGTGATAATTATTCTTTCAGAATAGATTATAAGACTCTTGATTATATAAGTTTATACAATTTAGGTAAACTAGTTAACAAAGATTCAATTAGTTATATCGATCCTTTAGATTATTACAAAGGAAAAACGAATTATGAAATACACATTGAATTAAGCCTTTACAAACGCATATATATTGTAACCAATCTACCAGAAAAAATGTTAATTGAAAATCCTGAATTACATAACAAATTAATAATCTGGTCAACTTCGTATGCAGGAACTGTTAAAGATGTTAGTTATATGAGTTATAGTGGTAAAAATCTTTTAGAAGATTGAATCAATTAAAAGTTCAATTTTAGAATCTCATAGACATTAACCACATTTTAAATTTTATAAAATAGTATTATCCTTATCTTTGCACTCCAATAGTATTGCATGAAGAAAGCTCTATTACTACTAACTTGTTTTACTACAGTTTTTGCTTGGTCTCAAAATGTCCAAGTAGATGCCCAAAGCTATACACCACAACAGCTTATTGAAGATATTTTAATAGGAAGTGATTGTATTACAGATGTTGTAGTCACAAATGTAGTTGGCGGAGACTTTAATGGTAATGATGAAAGTTATGGATATTTTGATGCTTCGGGTTCTAATTTCCCTTTTGCAAATGGTTTGGTTTTAAGTACGGGTCGCTCACAAAATGTTGAAGGTCCAAACGACTCGTTAAGTGATGATGATGCACCAGGTTGGATTGGCGACGAAGATTTAGAGCGTGTTCTTCAAGAATCGGAAACACTAAATGCAACCATTATAGAATTCGATTTTCTGTCTAACTATGCTTCACAAATAAGTTTTAGGTATGTATTTGCTTCAGAGGAATATCAAGAAGGTAATAGCAATACCTGCCAATATTCTGATTTATTTGGATTTCTCATTCGGCCAACCAATCAGCAAGAGTATGAAAATATTGCGTTAGTTCCAGACACAACAACACCTATTAAAGTCACTACAGTGCATTCTGGGATACCTGGAAATAGTGGATGCGACCCTATTAACGAAAGTTATTTTGGCAGTTGGAATGATACCAATGCTCCCATTAATTTTAATGGACAAACAAAAGTATTACGAGCCGTTGCAAATGTTTTACCCAATGTTACGTATCATGTAAAATTGGTGATTGCAGACCATATTAACTACCGTTATGATTCTGCTGTATTTTTAGAGGCTGGTAGTTTTCAATTATCCACAGATTTAGGACCTAATAGATTAATTGCCAACGACAATGCGCTTTGCGAAAACGATATTTATACGTTAACCAGCAGTGTTCCTGGCTCTGCCAATGCAACCTATACATGGTTTAAAGATGGAGTTGAACTAATAGGTGAAACAAACCCGACATTACAAGTGAGTGCACCAGGCACTTACAGTTTAGAGCTATACAATGGCATAAATTGCACGTTTTATGGTGAAGTCGTTATAGAGTATTCACCTGATCCAACAGTTTCAAATACAACACTTATCAATTGCGATATAGACTTGGACGGTTACACCACCTATAATTTATTCGACACTGTAAATGACATAACATTAGGAGACAACACGTTAAATGTTGTCAACTTTTTTGAGTTGTTGACTGATGCCAATCAAAACAATAACCCAATTCCAAATTCTAATTCTTATTCTAATACAAGCATTTTGCAAACTGTTTTTGCTAGAGTTGAAAACCGGAATGGTTGTTTCTCTATAGCAGAAGTCCTATTAGACATTTCAAACAATTCGGTTACGTTACCCGATTTTGAAACCTGTGACGATAACAACGATGGTTACATAACATTCTATGTTTCTGAAATAAGTAGTTTTATCCAATCTCAAAATAATGTTCCAACAGGATCAAGTATTACATTATATGAATCTGAAACTGATTTAATTAATCAGGCAAACCCAATTTCAGGATCGTTTGAAAACTCAAATCCAAATCAGCAAACCTTATGGGTTCAAATAACCAATAATGGAAACTGCTACGCCTATAGTACCATTGATTTAGTTGTGAATCCTATACCTGAATTAGAACCCGATGAAAGCCTGTTCTACTGTCTAAATAGTTCCCCGAGTACCATAAACTTAAATGCTGGTGTAACAAATGGTAACCCTAATAGTTTTACGTATGAATGGTTTAGAAATGGCACTAGCCTAAACATCAATAACTCCCGAATTGCAATTAATGAGGTGGGAAACTATTCCGTAACAGTAATGCATCCGTCAGGTTGCAGTACCTCTCGATCTATCGTGGTTGAGGCTTCCAATCTAGCTATAATTACAAACATAGCTGTTGAAGAAGCTTCTTATAACAATTCAATAACAATAACAGTAGAGGGTGAAGGTGACTATGAGTACGCATTAGATGGTGTTAGGTATCAAGAAAACAATAGCTTTACTTTTCTACCTCCTGGTTTTTACACCGTTTACGTTAGAGATAAAAATGGTTGCGGTATTGTTACCGAAGAAACTGCTATTTTAGGATTCCCTAAATTCTTTACACCAAACGGAGATGGAGATAACGATACTTGGCAACCACTAGGTGTCAGCCAAAAAAATGCAGGAATGCGTGTGCTTATTTTTGACCGCTACGGAAAGTTATTAAAGGAAATTGATGGCAATGATTACGGTTGGGACGGCCAACTAAATGGGCAGAACCTGACCAGTGCAGATTATTGGTATTTGGCCATTCTACCTAATGGTAAAGAATTTCGAGGGCATTTTGCACTCGTACGTTAATTCTACTAGATTTGTAATATGCGATTCAAAATTCAATCTGATTTCAAACCCACTGGAGACCAGCCACAAGCTATTTCACAGTTGGTTGATGGTATTTCTTCCAACGAAAAATATCAAACCCTATTAGGTGTTACGGGTTCTGGTAAAACATTTACAGTGGCCAATGTTATTCAAAATGTTCAAAAGCCAACTTTAGTTTTGGCACATAATAAAACATTGGCCGCACAATTGTATTCAGAATTCAAACAGTTTTTTCCGGATAATGCTGTCGAATATTTTGTATCCTATTACGACTATTACCAGCCTGAGGCTTACATTCCAGTTTCTGGAGTTTACATTGAAAAAGACCTTTCTATAAACGAAGAAATTGAAAAAATGCGTTTAAGCACAACGTCATCATTACTTTCGGGTCGTCGAGACGTGTTGGTCGTAGCTTCTGTGTCATGTTTATATGGTATTGGTAACCCAGTTGAATTTCAAAAGAACGTAATATCATTAGAACGCGATCAGGTTATTTCTCGAACAAAGCTATTACATCAATTGGTACAAAGTCTATATTCAAGAACCGAAGCTGAATTTAATCATGGTAACTTCAGAATAAAAGGCGATACGGTTGATGTTTTTCCAAGTTATGATGATCACGCGTTTCGTATTCATTTTTTTGGTGATGAAATTGAAGACATTGAGGCTTTCAATGTTCAGACGAATGAAGTTTTAGAAAAGTATGATAGACTTAATATCTATCCGGCCAATATGTTTGTAACTTCCCCTGAAGTACTTCAAAACGCTATTAAAGACATTCAGGATGATTTGGTAAAACAATACGATTATTTTAAAGATATTGGCAAACATTTGGAAGCCAAGCGGCTTAAGGAACGTACAGAGTTTGATTTAGAAATGATTCGCGAATTAGGGTATTGTTCTGGTATTGAAAACTACTCACGTTACCTAGATGGAAGACAGCCAGGAACGCGACCATTCTGTTTATTGGATTATTTTCCTGATGATTATTTAATGGTAGTAGATGAAAGTCACGTTACCATTTCACAGGTTCACGCTATGTATGGAGGTGATAGAAGCCGTAAGGAAAACCTTGTTGAATATGGATTCAGGCTTCCTGCTGCCATGGATAACAGGCCTTTAAAATTTGAAGAATTTGAGGCCTTACAAAATCAGGTTATTTATGTGAGTGCTACTCCAGCTGATTATGAACTGCAAAAGACCGATGGTGTATATGTTGAGCAAGTCATTCGTCCAACTGGATTATTGGATCCCGAAATAGAAGTCAGACCGAGTTTAAACCAGATAGATGATTTAATTGAAGAAATTCAGCTGCGTGTTGAAAAAGACGAGCGCACTCTGGTAACTACGCTTACCAAACGCATGGCTGAAGAATTGACAAAGTATTTAACACGCATTCAAATTCGAGTGAGGTACATCCATAGTGATGTTGATACTCTTGAACGCGTAGAAATTATGCAAGACTTACGTAAAGGTTTATTTGATGTCCTAGTCGGTGTAAACTTACTCCGTGAAGGTTTAGATTTACCTGAAGTATCATTAGTTGCTATTTTAGATGCTGATAAAGAAGGATTTTTACGTTCTGCACGATCGCTTACCCAAACTGTTGGACGTGCAGCGAGAAACTTAAATGGTAAAGCCATTATGTACGCTGATAAGGTTACCAATAGCATGCAAAAAACAATTGATGAAACCGAGTACAGAAGACAGAAACAAATAGCCTATAACACAGAAAACAATATAAAGCCTAAAGCCCTTAATAAAAGTTTAGATAATGCATTAGCCAAGAATTCGGTTAGTACCTACAGCTTCGAATTAGAAGCTCAAAAAGCTGCTGAACCAGAAAGCGAATACCTAACTAAAAGTCAACTAGAACAGAAAATTCGAGAAAAGCGCAAACTCATGGAAGTTGCCGCAAAAGCTCTTGACTTTTTAGAAGCTGCAAAATTTAGAGATGAGATTAAAGCTTATCAGCAAAAGCTAGAGAAACTTAAGGTTTAATTATATTGTACCTTAAAGATGTCTATTAACACATCTGGCGGAACTATCTTGTTTGGAAAACTCTCCATTAAATACAAAACCTTTCTAATGGATTCCTGACTCAATCCCATTCGCAATCCGTAATTATGAAGTTTTGCTACTTCTTTAGGTGTGTGTTCATTATCTATGTTCATTAATAAAACCAACCTATGGAACTGTACAATACGTTCACTATGCGATTCTAAATGAATATAATTTATGGGATGGTCTATTAAATAATCAAAATCTTCTCGTGAAATATCAAGCTGTTTCGCTATCGCTAAAAGAAAATTATATTCAATAGGCTTTAAATTGCTTTCCGTTTTTGCAAACGAAATCATTTCAGATAGGAGGCTTAATTTTTCAACCCTGTTTATCATGTGAGGAATAGATTAATTATTACTGTTATAAAGATACGGAGATAGACCTTTAAATAATCCGCTATAAATTGTAACTTGTCGAAAAATTTAATGCTTTTTATCGGTAATTTCATTCATTTACTCTAAGAGCTCTTTTCAATTGACTGAAAAACAGCTTTTTAATACGTTTTTGCATTTCATCGATAATTTATTAAAGCACCAAACAAATCATATTTAAAAGTAACTAATGACAAATAATGATATTTTTAAAAAATTAAGAGTCGCTCTGCAGTTAAGAGATGATGAAATTGTAAAGATTTTAGAACTTGTTGACTTTAGAATTTCCAAAAGTGAGCTTGGTGCTTTTTTCAGAAAAGAAGATCACCCTAAATACAAAGAATGTGGTGACCAAATATTACGCAATTTTTTGAATGGGCTCGTCATACATTTAAGAGGTCCTAAACCAAAGAATAAACCCAATAAAAACAATAACAGTAATCAACAAAAAAAGAGCAACAAATAAATGCTGCTCTTTTTAAATTTAAAACTCAATTATTTTTAAGCTAATACTTGCTGTACTTTATCTGCTGCCTCTTGGAATTCTGTTGCACTCATAACATCTAATCCAGAGTTATCAATTAATTCTTTGGCAACATCAGCATTGGTTCCTTGTAAACGTACAATGATAGGAACATTAATATTACCCATGTTTTTATAAGCATCAATTACACCTTGAGCCACACGGTCGCAACGTACAATACCGCCAAAAATATTAATCAAAATAGCTTTTACATTCGGATCCTTTAAAATTAAGTTAAAGGCAGCTTCTACTCTAGCCGCATCTGCAGTACCACCAACATCCAAAAAGTTTGCTGGCTCACCACCTGCTTGCTTAATTAAATCCATAGTTGCCATAGCCAAACCTGCTCCGTTTACCATACAACCTACATTACCATCTAAATCCACATAATTAAGTCCGACTTCTTTGGCTTCAACCTCAACTGGATTTTCCTCACGCAAATCACGTAATTCAGCATAATCTTTATGTCTGTATAAGGCATTGTCATCTATGGTAACTTTAGCATCAACAGCCATTATTTTATTGTCGCTCGTTTTTAAAACCGGATTAATTTCAAATAATGATGAATCTGATTTTACATAAGCTGTATATAATGCTGTAACGAATTTTGTCATTTCTTTAAAAGCCACACCTGATAAACCTAGGTTAAAGGCTACACGTCTAGCTTGAAAAGGCATCAATCCAACTGCTGGATCAACTTCTTCAGTAAAAATTAAATGCGGTGTCTCTTCAGCAACAGTTTCAATGTCCATACCACCTTCAGTAGAATACATAATCATATTACGTCCTGTACCGCGGTTTAATAAAACAGACATGTAAAATTCGCTTGTTTCACTTTCTCCAGGGTAATACACATCTTCTGCAATCAACACTTGGTGAACACGCTTACCTTCAGCTGAAGTTTGAGGTGTTACAAGGTTCATTCCTATTATTTGACCAGCAATTTGCTCTACTTCCTCTAAATTTTTTGCCAATTTAACACCACCACCTTTGCCACGGCCACCAGCATGTACTTGAGCTTTTATTACGTGCCAACTTGTTCCAGTTTCATCTGTTAATTGTTTTGCAGCTTTTACAGCTTCTTGAGCATTTTGAGCAACAATACCACGCTGAATGCGAACGCCAAAACTGCTTAAAATTTCCTTTCCTTGATATTCGTGTAAATTCATTTATGTGTAAAATTTATAGTGCCACAAAAGTAAACATCCTATAACATTTAACCAATAAATTTTAAAGGAAGTATTCCTGTCCTTTTTAATTGACTGAAATTTGATATAAATACCTATAGATTCTATTAGCTATCCCGAAATACTTTTTAGCTTTGCAGGACTTAAATTAAAAAAAATGAATTCAAAAACCTTATTACAAATTGCCGAGGACCATGGAAGTCCTATTTATGTTTATAATTCTGAAAAAATTGTATCTCAATACAAACGATTAAAACAGGCTTTTAATAAGGTGAAACAGGTAAAGATAAACTATGCCGTTAAGGCTTTATCTAATTTATCTGTTTTAAAATTAATGAATTCTTTGGGTTCCGGATTGGACACTGTTTCCATCCAAGAAGTGAAATTAGGATTAACCGCTGGTTTTGACCCTAAAGATATTATCTATACACCTAATGGTGTATCTCTTGAAGAAATTGAAATGGCTTCAAAATTAGGAGTTCAAATAAACATTGACAATTTATCTATTTTAGAACAATTTGGCACCAGACACCCAAAGGTGCCTGTCTGCATTAGAATCAATCCTCATGTTATGGCTGGTGGAAACACCAATATATCAGTAGGACATATTGATAGCAAGTTTGGCATTTCCATCCATCAAATACCTCATATTTTACGAATTGTAGAAAATACCAATATGACCATTAATGGGATTCATATGCATACAGGTAGCGATATCTTAGATATTGATGTGTTTTTATATGCCAGTGAGATTTTATTTGAAACAGCCAAAAACTTTACCGATTTAGAGTTTATAGATTTCGGTTCAGGTTTTAAAGTACCTTACAAAGAAGGTGACATTGAAACTAATATTGAAGAGTTTGGCAAAAAATTGACGAAGCGCTTTAATGAGTTTTGTAAAGAATATGGCAAAGAATTAACCCTTGCATTTGAGCCAGGTAAATTTTTAGTCAGCGAAGCCGGTTATTTTTTAACTAAAGTAAATGTTGTAAAACAAACAACATCTACTGTATTTGCTCAAATAGATTCGGGATTTAATCATCTTATTAGACCTATGCTCTATGGTTCTCAACATGAAATTGTAAATATCTCAAATCCTGAAGGTCGTGAAAGATTTTACTCCGTTGTAGGCTATATTTGTGAAACAGATACATTTGCAAATAATAGGCGTATTGCCGAAATTACTGAAGGTGACATTTTAGCTTTTAAAAATGCAGGTGCCTACTGTTTTTCTATGGCTTCAAATTATAATTCCAGGTATAGACCAGCCGAAATTTTATGGCATGATAAAAAAGCACATCTAATCCGTGAACGCGAAACTTTTGATGATATACTTAAACATCAAATTGTTTTAGATATTTAGAAAAAAGTGCGATTTTATTAATCGCGCTTTTTGTTTTACACACAACAAGTTCGTGTTTTTTTGTTATATTTATAATTCCCTAAAGTCTTTTTAATAGCTTTAATAAAGACTTATGACATTTAAACCAACTAACTTCATTGAGTTTAAAGACTCAATGTTCCACTCCCTAAAGCTCAAAAATTATCCTACCATATCTATCTCAATAAATAATTGGGACAACTTTTCGTGTGCTTACCCTTCCCAAAAAATAAGTATTTCTAACCAATTAAATCACTATACATTATGAAAAATTCTATTAACATTCTAGCACTAGTATGCATGTTGCTGATTTTATCGTGTAACAATCTCAATCAACAAACACAAAAAGATATAGAAATGTATTCTTCAGTTTGGGATGACATTATTAATAAAGGTGAGTTAGATAAAATTAACAACACCTATTTTGATGAAAACATTACACTTGTTACTAGCCCAGAAAATGTAGTTGGGATAGACAATTTTAAAGGTTACTATTCTAATTTCATCACTGGCTTTTCTAATCCAAATTTTACCATAAAGGATATTTTTGGTCAAGGCGACAAATTGGTTAAGCACTGGCATTTTACAGGAAAACATACTGGCGATTTTTTTGGTATTCCACCAACAAACAAAACAGTAGATATTGAAGGTACTACACTTGTAAAAATGAAAGATGGGAAAATAGCTCAAGAGCAAGACTTTATGGACAACATGGTCTTCATGCAACAATTAGGCTTTGTATCTGATCCCAATAACCTAGCTATTATAAGTACAGCTTATGACGCTTTTGCAAAAGGGGATGTTGAAGGAGTGGTTGCCACATTTAGTCCTGACATAGTTTGGTATGAAGCAGAAGGAAACCCTTATGCAGATAAAAACCCATACAAAGGAGCAAACGAAATTGTTGAAGGTGTTTTTGGCCGAGTGGTTAACGAATGGGACGGATTCAAGTTAGTTAACATTAAGCTTCATGAAATGTCTGAAAATCAAGTATTAGCGACTTTGCGCTACAATGGAACAAATAAAGCAACTGGAAAAAGCATTGATGCCCAAGTGGCACATCATTGGACATTAGAGAATGGCAAAATTACGGGGTTCCAACAATATGCTGATACAAGGCAACTAGCAGATGCTTCAAATTAATTCTTTTTTTAATCACGAACTCTGGAAAAACAATAAATATTAACAGATGAAAATTGCAATAAAATTACTGCTAATCATTTGCACTATAATAGTTAGCTGCAATAATAAAGTAAAACAAGACGAATCTACTCCTGTAGAAGATAAAGCAAGTAACTATCTAGATTATTCAAATAGTGAAGACCAATTCACAGGAGGTATTAATATGATACCCATAAAAACTGAAATTGGGACTTTTAACGTGTATACCAAACGTGTTGGTAACAACCCGAAAATGCGCGTTTTACTCCTTCACGGCGGACCTGGGGGAACACATGAAGAATTTGATTGCTTCGATGGTTACTTACCCAATGCAGGCATTGAATACATATATTACGATCAGTTAGACTCTTATTATAGCGACAAGCCTAATGATTCAACACTTTGGACAACTGAACATTATGTAGAAGAGGTGGAACAGGTTAGAAAAGCACTCAACCTAAACAAGGACAATTTCTATTTATTGGGACAATCATGGGGTGGTATTCTTGCTATGGAATATGCTTTAAAATATCAAGACAACCTAAAAGGATTAATCATCTCAAACATGATGTCTAGTGCTCCAGAATATAGCAAATATGCAGCCGAAGTGCTTGGCCCACAGATGCCGCCAGAAGTATTAAAAGAGGTATTGGAATTTGAAGCCAACGAAGATTATACAAACCCAAGATATGCTGAACTATTGATGAAACATTATTATGTTGAGCACACCCTTCGTATGCCAATAGAAAAATGGCCAAAATCGGTTAATTTATTATTTCAACATCTTAACCATGATATTTATCTATACATGCAAGGACCAAGTGAATTTGGTATGGCGGGAAATGCGACATTAAAAAATTGGGATGTTTCCGATAGATTAAAGACAATCAACTCCCCTACATTGGTTATTGCAGGAGCTTATGACACTATGGATCCTAAATACATGGAGTGGATGTCTGACGAGTTACCCAATGGTAGATTTTTATTATGTCCGAATGGCAGCCATTTAGCGCAATACGATGATCAAAAAACTTATTTTAAAGGACTAATTAAATTTATTAAGGATGTGAATAATGGTTCATTTTAACCATAACCTTAATCAACTAAACCAACCGAAATATGAATTTAAAACTATCACTAACAATAGCAATAGCTATATGCTTATTTGGAACTATAGCTTGGGAATTGTATTGGCGTTCCCAAGGCTACTATCCAGATGTAGATAACGACGAAGCTTTATTTGCTGTGCAAAGAAATCGTGCTGAAAAAGCATCAAATTCTGACGTCATACTAATTGGTTCATCGCGAATTCATTTTGATATTCAATTAGACATTTGGATGCAAGAAACGGGGATAAAGCCCATACAATTAGCCTATCCAGGAGCCACTCCCTTACCAGTCTTTGATGATTTGGTTAACAACACAAATTTTGTGGGAACCATTATAGTTGGTGTTACCCCAGGTTTGTTCTTTTCTTCAACTACAACTGAAAAACGAGCCTATAGAAGTGCTAATGATAAAGTTGAATATTATCATGATCAAACTTATGCGCAGCGTATTAACCATCTTTTATCAATTCCACTTCAACAAAATTTAGCTTTTATTAGCGATGCTGATGGTGTAGATGCTATTAAATTACAATTTCTTTTAGAAGGTATTCAATTTGGCAATCGCATTGAAGGTAACGACTTTCCTCCTTTTCCAAACTTTGCAGATATTTCTCTTGACAGAAACTTGCGAATGACGGAAAAAACAGTCACAGACACCTCCTTTGCAAGGCTCATAAAAAATGTTTGGAGTTTTAAAAGTACTCCTGAAACACCACCAAGGGAAATGAGCAAAGACAGCGTAATGAAACTATTTACAAAAGATGCCAAAATATTTCAAGAACGCGGAGGAAATCTTGTCCTTTTAAGATGCCCTTCAACTGGGTACTATCGTAAAAAGGAAGAGAATTTTTATTGTAGAGATGAGTTTTGGGATGAGCTGTTAAAACAATCTGGAGCAAAAGGCTATCATTTTGAAGACTACTTGCAACTTAAAGATTTAGACTGCCCTGAATGGTCTCACTTATCAGGTGAAGATGCTGATTTTTTTACAACTGAAATTGCAAAAATTATGATGGCCGACAAGGCTATCCCTTTTAATCCTAAAACTAACTAGATATGCTATTTAATTCCTTAAGTTTTGTAGTATTCCTAGTTATAGTTTTACTGCTTTATTATTCTAAATTTTTAAACTGGACCAATAAAAAGCGTATGCTTCTTCTGGCCAGTTATATATTTTATGGGCTGTGGAATCCTCCATTAGTAATATTACTTTGGATTTCAACCGTTGTCGATTGGACTGCTGGTAAAAAATTAGCAATTGAAAACAACCAAAGAAAACGAAAAATGTGGTTGCTGTTAAGTATGTTCGTAAACCTTGGCTTTTTGGCATTCTTTAAATATGGTAATTTTCTATTGGAAAACTTTACAACTGTAGTTAATGCAATAGGTTTTGATTTTGAAGCCTTGCCTATGGATATTATTTTACCAATGGGAATTTCGTTTTATACCTTTCAAACCATGTCTTATACTATTGATATGTATAAACGTAAAATTGAACCAGCAAGAACCTTTTTAGATTTTGCCTTATATGTTACTTTCTTCCCGCAATTAGTAGCTGGACCAATTGTTAGAGCAAAAGATTTAATAACACAATTTTATGAAGAGAAGAAAGCTACTGCCAATCAGTTTTTTTGGGGCATCTTTTTATTAACCATTGGCTTATTTCAAAAAGTAGTTATGGCAGACACCTTACTATCCAACACATCTGATACTGTTTTTGGTTCAGATAAATTGTTACATGGCGTTGATGCTTGGATAGGAACTCTGGCATTTTCAGGGCAAATATTCTTTGACTTTGCCGGATACTCAACTTGTGCCATAGGGATCGCTCTTATGCTTGGTATAATATTACCAGATAATTTTAGATATCCTTATGCTTCATTGGGTTTTTCTGATTTATGGAGTCGCTGGCATATTTCTTTATCCAGTTGGCTAAAAGACTATCTATATATTCCTTTAGGAGGGAATCGCCATGGCATTACCAGAATGTATGTCGCGCTTATGCTAACCATGTTGTTAGGAGGACTATGGCATGGTGCTGCTTGGACCTTTATGGTTTGGGGTGGCCTGCATGGAACCTATCTCATACTCGAAAAACTTCAAAAACAATACTTACCCTTTAAAATAACCAAATGGAATGGCATTTTCTTGGCCTTCATTACATTTTCCTGTGTAAATATTACTTGGGTGTTTTTTAGGGCACGTGAATTTGATACAGCTTGGAGCATGATTAAATCCATGTTTTACATGCAAACAGATGGCGAAAAAATATTAGGTTCATTTGATGTTTTAAAAGTAAGCCTAGTTGTTGGAATATTATTTATCTGTCATTGGCTTATGCGGAATACATCTATGAAAGCTGTATCTTTAAAAACCAACCCAGTTGTTTTGGGTGTATTTTGGGCATTCATGTTATTCTTAATAATAATATCGCAAGGTAGCGGTGAACAGTTTATTTATTTTCAATTTTAAGTATTGTGCTATGAAAAAATATCTTTTAAGTTTAGTCCTAATTTTTGTAATTACCATTGGTTTTTCACAAACCTATATAACAAACGTCACCATTATTGATGTTGACAATAAAAAATTGATTGCAGATCAAACTGTTGAAATTACCAATGGAAAAATTTCAAACATACAATCTCATAAAAAAGCAATTATTCCAGAAAATGCCACTGTGATTGATGGAGCGAACAAATTTTTAGCGCCAGGACTTGTTGATGCCCATGTTCATTTCTTTCAAAATGGTGGACTATACTCACGCCCAGATGCTATTGATTTAAGGGGTGACATGCCTTACGACAAAGAAATTGAACTTGCTAAAAACAATATGAAAGTCCACTCAAAACATTATGTAAAAAATGGTATCACATCTGTAATTGATGTCGGATCGACATATAATATGCTAGAAAAGCGGCAGCAATTAAAAAATGACTCACTCGCTCCTAATATTTATATGACAGGCCCATTATTAACAACTTACGAACCTGAAGTTTATAGCAATCTTAATAAAGACGAGCCCTTTAGTTTGGTAAAAACAATTAATGATGGTATTAAAATGGTTCAAAACCAATTACAATATAATCCTGACTTTATCAAAATCTGGTACATAGTTGGTCTGGATGGTCTTGACAATGAAAGCAGTGCTAGAAAAAATCTGCCAATTATTAAAGCTATAATTGAAGAATCGCATAAAAATAATTTAAAAGTAGCTGTTCATGCTACACAGCGTATTACTGCGCAATTGGCAGTTGAAAATGGTGCCGATTTTTTGGTTCATAGTATTGACGATGAGATTATCACTTCTGATTTCGCAAATCTATTGAAGCGCAACAACACCATACTTTGCCCGACACTTATTGTACATGACAGGTATATTAAAACATTTGCTCAAAATTATGATTTTGACAATCATGAATTATTGGAATCGAATCCTTATCAATTGGGTACTTTGATGGATTTATCTCATATTGACAATAAGCAATTGGTTGATGGTTATAAAACCATGGCTAATTCACAACAATCTAAAACTCGAACTGAAAGTATCAACTCTACCATGATGACCAATTTAAAAACATTAGTTGATGCAGATGTAACCATTGCAACAGGAACTGATGCGGGTAATATTGGCACACTACATGCGTCGTCATATTTAGCAGAAATTATGGCTATGAAAAAAAGTGGCATGACTAACTGGCAAATTATAGAGGCATCTACGATAAATGGAGCAAAAGTACTAGGACAAGAAAACAATATTGGTTCAGTAAGTGTAGGTAAACAAGCAAACCTCATACTATTAGATAAAAACCCTATTGATGACTTAAACAACTTAACTAGCATAAGCCAGATAATCAATAAAGGACACGTTTTAAAAGTAAATTCAATTATTGAAAACTCTCCAGAAGCATTAGCTCAAAGACAGTTAAATGCCTATAATTCAAGGAACATAGATGCCTTTTTAGAACCATATGCAGACGATGTTGAAGTTTATAATTTCCCTGATAAATTATTATTTAAAGGAAAAGATGCTATGCGAACAGGGTATGCTTCCATGTTTGAAAATACTCCAAACTTACATTGTGAATTAGAAAACAGAATTGTTCAAGGTAATATAGTCATTGATGAAGAACGTGTTCAATTTGGTGACAACCTCCTAGAAGCTACCGCAATCTACCATATCGAAAAGGGTAAAATAAAAAAAGTTTTCTTCATTAATTAAATTTAAAGAAATGACATTAGTTAAATCAACCAGAATTCAATCCATTGATATTTTAAGAGGCTTGGTAATGATAATCATGGCTTTGGATCATGTTAGGGATTACACAAATACGGGATATTTATTTTTAGACCCTACCAATATGGACACAACGACTCCCAGTTTGTTTTTTACACGATGGATTACACATTTCTGTGCCCCTGTATTTGTATTCTTGGCTGGAACATCTGCTTTTTTATATGGTTCTAAAAAAACATCAAAAAAAGCCTTGTCAAAATTTTTGTTTACTCGTGGATTATGGTTAGTTTTTACAGAATTAACCATAGTTAATTTTGCATGGACTTTTGACATTAATTTAAGTCTCCATATTTTTCAAGTTATTTGGGCCATAGGTGCTTGTATGATACTATTAGCAGGTTTAATTTACCTACCAAAAAAGGCTCTATTAGTTTTAGGATTAATAATTTTGTTTGGACACAATTTATTAGATGGAATAACCATGCAAGGCAACGAATCGCTTTCTATTTTATGGTATTTCATACATCAACAAAATTTTGTGGTGTTTAATGGCGGACAGACTTTAATGTTTGTTGCCTATCCTATTCTACCTTGGCTAGGAATTATGATTTTGGGTTACTGTTTTGGATACTTTTACAAAAAAGACTTTAATGTGGCTATCAGAAAAAAATGGCTATTAATACTTGGTTTTGGTTCAATAGCGTTATTTATAGTTCTACGCTATATAAATGTATATGGAGATTTAGTACCTTGGATTGTTCAAAAAGATAGCACATACACCTTTTTATCGTTCATGAACACGACTAAATATCCGCCATCACTCTTGTACACTTTAATGACTTTAGGTCCATCAATGCTGTTTTTATACAGTATAGAATCTGTAAAAAATGCTATTACCCATGTTTTAGTGGTTATAGGACGCGTTCCTTTTTTCTATTATATCATACATCTATATGTCATTCATTTAGTGGGCTTAATTGGACTTACCATATTAGGAGAAGATTGGAGAGAATTAATTATGACACCTTCTAGGTTTATGAGTGGCTATCTTGCCAATAAAGGTTTTGATTTATGGGTTACCTATGTGGTATGGATTCTCGTTGTAGTAATCCTGTATCCTTTCTGTAATATGTTTATGAAATATAAAGCAAACAATAAGGACAAATGGTGGTTAAGTTATCTGTAAAATTTTTAAAATAAAATTACCCTGAATTATGAATAGAGAACAAAACAAGTTAAGCAAGACTGAATTACAAGTTTACATTTTGCTCATGTGTGCCAATGCTGATTCTTCGGAAAGCGAAGAAGAAATCAGCCTTATTAAATCTAAAGTTAATCCAACTACTTTTGAAAAAATCTATAGAGAGTTTAGTAATGACAATGATGACCAACGTCTCGAAAAAATTGAAGACAATGTCCATCTACACGAGTTTACAACAATGGAACTTGGTGAGTTAAGACGGGAAATGTATGAAGTGTTTTTTACTGATTGTGATTTTAAAATAATGGAACGTAATCTAGATAGAATTATGGACAATATTTTGTATTAAAACATGATTAAGCTTTTCAACAGAATACGTATGAAAACCATAGCCCAGAATAAGCTTGGAAGATATATCAAGTATGCCATTGGTGAGATTTTATTGGTTGTTATAGGTATTTTAATTGCACTTCAAATAAATACATGGAACCAAAATAGAGTTGAACGAACTCAAGAATCACAAATACTGAAATCGTTGAAAAAGGAATATATTGATAACTTAAACCAATTAAACGATAAGATATTCATTAGAGAAAAAATTATCCATTCCTCCAATCAATTATTGGATATTTTAGATAACAATCAAAACCTACAAAACTATTCTGTTGATAGTATTGAAACCTATATTGGCACAACCACAATTTTCCCAACATTCAATGCTACAAGTGGTGTTACCAATGATATCATAAACTCGGGTAAGTTACATCTTATAAAAGATAATGATTTAAGAATATCGCTATCCAATTGGACAAGCGACATAGACCAGGTAACCGAAATGGAAACCGTTTTATTGGAATATTACTTTAGTACTTACCAGCCCTTTTTGGTTAAAAACATTCAACTTAGAAATAGTTTTAATGCTATGTTATCTTTAACACATTTAACCGAAAAATTTAACTTAAATAAATCTATCCAAAATGTAGAAAGTGTCAATCGATCGAATAAAATATTAGAGTATAAAACCATTTTTAACAATGAGGATTTTGAAGATTATTTAGTAACTATACTAACCTATTCCAGAATTGCCAATATTCAATGCGAAGGCTTAAAACTAAAAATCAACAATAATTTAAGTCGAATTGACAAAGCGTTAAACATAAGCAGCGAATGAAATTAAATCTGAAAGAAACAGAATTATATTTGTCATAATTATTAGTTAAACCATTTTAAAAATTATTGTTTAGCCGTTAAACAAAGTATCTTTGTACCATAAATAATTGTTATGGACGGTTTTAGTATAGTTATGGCTTTTGCTATTATTCTTTTCGCAAGATTAGGTATTAGGCTTATTACAAAATATCTAGAAATGAAACGCGAGGAAAAAGAAGAAAAACAAGCACAGTAACTTCCTCTAAATTTTAATTGACATCCTTATAAAAAGTTAATCCGTTTTTATATAAATCATAAAATGCAAATTCTTTAGTCTGCCAAGGTGTTTCCTTTACTGCGGTACTTTCGTGAAACACATCTTTAGATTTATATTCGTTAAATAAACTCTCAATATTTTGGGTAACTATCCGCAACATGGGTCTGTCTACTCCAGACTCCCACTCTTTGGCATCGTGCCACTGTAAATGAATTTCAATATCATCTCTGCGCACTCCAGCATAGGTAGGGTTTTTAGGATCGTCTGCAAAAGCTATTTCAAAACCTAGTTTATTAACATAAAAAAACAAGGCTGCCAAAACATTTTGAACAGGTAAAACAGGGTGTATTTGATGTAAATGTGCTTTTTCCATTACTCTCTTAATTTACCATTAAAAACACTCACTTTAGAGTTAAACGGATTCCCAGATGATCGTCTTAAAAGTACAATTTGTCCACAATGCCAAACAGCATCTTCAATTGGACCATTTATTTGGTTCCAAAAGGGAAACTCACGTTCACCAAAAATTAATTTATATTGGCTGATGTCTTCGCTATTTCTTAAAATATCAGCGGCTGTTTTTAAATTGACAAGAGTTGCTTTGCGCATATCATTGAAACTTAATCCTGCCTCATCATCGTTTTCGTTATTGTCCTTTTTTAATGTTGAATTCACAATTATTTTTGACAAATTGTAAATATGCTCTACCGTTTCCATAGATGAACGTGCATTGGCATTGGGTTTAAAATCCAAATCGGCTTGTCTTAAGCCTTCTGTTGCCCAATAATACCGAAATCCTAATCCATCAACAGCTCGTGCTGCCACTGTACCAGCCGTATAATTTTCTGGTGCATCGGGAATTTCGTAATACGGTAATTTATCTTGAGAAAATGACAACATAATCCCGAAAATAAAAATCAGAAGTGTTAGGTGAGTTTTTTGCATCATTGTTTTATTATTTTTCGAATCTCTTTCTTAAAATTACCTCCTTCAAAAACAAAAAAGTAAATACCTGATTTTAATTCTGAAACATTAATTACCGATTGCTCATGGCTAACAGATTCAGAATGTATTAATTGACCATTAATGTTATAAACGCTAATATTTAAATTATCATTATTTTGATTTTCTATAAAAAGTTCATCAATAATAGGGTTGGGATAGGTTTTTAAATCTGCCATACGAAACTCTTTAGCATGAAGCCTGGCACTACCATAAATAGCTTGATCGCCATTTGAAGCTGTTACAACGAGAGTACTAGAATCAGAATTTGTAGAAATGTTATACGTTAATGGATTAGCTTGATTACTGGAATATAAATTAAAATACATTTGTTCATAAATACTATTTTCCGCTAAACCGCATGTCGCAAAAGTTTGAAATATATTAGAAAGCATAAAAGTTGAATTTGCATCATTAAATTCAATATCAGCAGTAAGACTATTGCACATATTGGAATGAAAGTCAAAAGGTGCAATAAAAAAATCTAATGTAACTTCAGAAATTTCTTCATTTACTGGAGCCAAATGATCATCACAATCAATAACTACATTTTGTAGATACCACGTATTATCATCAAGTTCTGGGTTTTGAGAAAAACTATAAAAAGAAAGGAAAACAAAAACTAGGAGTATTATTCTTTTCATGTTATCAATCTTTTAATTCTTCACTATTTGAAATTGGAGAAATACCATATTTATCAATTAAATATACCAAACTGGTCATGGTTGCTGCACCTAATTCTAGTTCGCGTTTATTAACGGCATCAAAAGTATCGTTAGCAGCATGATGATGGTCAAAATAACGTTGCGAATCTGGACGTAAACCTGCACAAACATTAGTTTCTGTTTTTAATGGTCCTACATCGGCACCACTACCTCCCTTTTCAAAATAGTGAATTAAATACGGCTTAAACAAGCTTCTCCAACTTTCAATTTTATTAAACACAGCATCGCTACAATCAAAACTAAATCCTCTTGGTGTAAATCCGCCAGCATCACTTTCTAATGAGAAAATATGGCTTTCATCCTTTTGTTTGGCTACTTCGGCATATTTGGTGGCACCACGCAAACCGTTTTCCTCATTCATAAATAATACCACGCGAATACTACGTTTGGGCTTAATACCGCTTTCTTTTAATAAACGCAGTACATCCATAGATTGTACACATCCAGCACCATCATCGTGAGAACCATCGCCTAAATCCCAAGAATCTAAATGACCTCCAACAATAATATACTCATTTGGAAACTCGCTACCGGTAATTTCCCCAATAACATTATAGGATTGAACTTCCTTCATCTGTTGGCAGGTTTGACTGAAAAAGAACTTTACATTTTTATCTAATGCCAACATACCACTTAATTTTTCGGCATCGTTTGTACTTATGGCTGCAGATGGTATACGTTGTTCGTTTGGAAGGTCACCATAGCTCATACTTCCTGTATGCGGTAAATCGTCCAAACGTAAATTCATAGAACGCACAATAACACCAACTGCTCCTAATTTTCCAGCTTCCATGGCACCTGCATAGCGTTGATTAACACAACCACCATAAGCTTCAAAAGTTTGAATTAAATCGGGTTGCATAGGGCGATTAAAAAATACTATTTTGCCTGCAACATTTAAACGACCCAAAGCTTTTAATTCTTCAAAATCCTTAACCTCAATTACTGGAGCCTTTACACCGCCAAAAGGTGTTGCTATTGATCCCCCTAAGGCACAAATATTAACTGTTGTTGTTTGTCCTAATCCAGATTCAATAAATGCATACTCTTTAGTACCTCTCACCCATTTCGGAACCATAACAGGTTGTAACCAAACTTTATCCAACCCCAACTTTTCGAGTTCTTCTTTTGTGTATTGTACAGCTTTTTCAGCATTTAGTGAGCCAGACAAACGGCCTCCAATTTGATTTGACAAATAATCAAGCCACTCATAGCTCTTACCATTGGTGAGTGATGTGGTATAAATTGTTCGTAAAGTTTCAGCATCGGTTTGTGCAGTTAACATCGTAGAACATAAAAATCCTAATATGAAAATAAGTTTATGCATTTGAAAAAATTTGAAATGGTAAGATACTATATTAATTCTGGTCTAAAAGTGAAAAAAAGTATAAAATCGATTAACTGAAAATGCTATTCGTTTTCAAGTTGCTTTTTATACAAATCTATGTTTGCCTTAACATCTGGCTCGAGTTCAGGTGGCACTATATCTGTATAACGCTTTAAAGTGTCATGTAAAACGCGGGCTACAAGATATCTAGCTGTTGGCTTATCGTCAGCAGGAATAGCATACCATGGCGCATGTGGTTTAGATGTTTTATTAATAGCTTCTTCGTAACAAAACTGATAGTCGTCCCAAAGTTTTCGTTCATCTAAATCACCAGGAGAGAACTTCCAGTTTTTGTTTGGTTTAGCTAAGCGACGCAATAACCTATGTTTTTGTTCATCTTTAGACAGATGTAGAAAAAACTTAAATATTATAGTACCGTTTTCGGCAATGTGTTTTTCAAAATTGTTAATTTGCTCAAAACGTTTTTCCCAAAAAGCTTCATTTACATCGTCTAGCGAACGTACATCTGGCAGTTTTTCCCCTAGAATATATTGTGGATGCACACGAGTAACCAAAACGTTTTCATAATGTGTGCGATTAAACACCCCAAACTTGCCTCGAGCAGGTAGGGCTATATAATGTCTCCATAAATAATCGTGATTCAATTCCAGTTCAGTTGGAACCTTAAAACTGTGCACCACAACGCCTCTAGCATTGAGTTCTTTAAAAACCTCACGAATTAAACTATCTTTACCAGCCGTGTCCATACCTTGAATACAAATTAATGCTGCATATTTCCCATGGGCATACATAGTATTTTGTATTTCTGCTAAATCTTCACAAACGTCTTCCAGAGCATGCTCAATTTTCTTCTTATTGGCTTGTAAATCAAATGTTGTTGGTATTTCAGATAATTTTATGGTTTGTTTGACTTGAAACGATTCAATATTAATTTCCTTCATAAAGTGAATTTTTATTAGAATTATAAATATACTAATTCCTAATGATTGAATTGGTCAACATTCAACAGACACTATTAATCACAAAAAAGCACCGTTTATGCGGTGCTCTTTTATGTTCTTTCGTGTTTTTTTTACTTACTTTGAAGCAAACATCTTAACATCGTTTTCGCTGACTTCTTTTTCTCCTAGTATAATTAAACGTTCAACTACGTTACGAAGCTCACGAATATTTCCTGTCCAATCATATTCTTGGAGGAGCTTAACAGCTTTATTGGAAAATGATTTTTTAGCTGTGCCTTGCTCTTTAGAAATCTTATCGGCAAAATGTTCTATTAATAAAGGAATATCATCGCGTCTATCATTTAATGCAGGTACCTTGATAAGAATAACTGCTAACCTGTGGTACAAATCTTCACGAAAGCGCCCTTCTTCTATTTCCTTTTTTAAATTTTTATTAGTTGCAGCAACCACACGAACATCAACTTTTATGTCTTTATCGTTACCTACGCGTTGGATTTTATTTTCTTGTAACGCTCGTAATACTTTAGCTTGAGCAGATAGGCTCATGTCTCCTATTTCATCTAAAAATATAGTACCTCCATTAGCCGCTTCAAACTTACCAGCACGATCTTTAACCGCACTTGTAAAAGCTCCTTTTACATGACCGAATAATTCACTTTCAATAAGCTCTGCTGGAATTGCAGCACAGTTAACCTCAATCAATGGTCCTTTAGAGCGTTCGCTTTTTTGATGCAGCCAATGCGCAACTAGTTCTTTTCCTGTTCCATTTGGTCCAGTTATCAGCACACGAGCATCTGTTAATGCTACTTTATCAATCATATCCTTGATATGGGAAATAGCTTCACTTTCACCAATCATCTCGTAGTTTTTGCTCACTTTCTTTTTGAGCATTTTATTTTCTACGACCAATTCTTTTCTATCCAATGCAATACGAACGGTATTAAGTAAACGGTTTAAATCTGGTGGTTTTGATATGTAGTCAAACGCACCCAAACGCATCGTATTAACAGCAGTATCTAAATCGCCATGACCAGAAATCATAACTATTGGTATTTCAGGCTTTATTTTCTTAACAGCTTCCAAAACTTCAACACCATCCATTTTTGGCATTTTAATATCGCATAAAATTAAGTCGAAATCGCCTTTCTTTATTTTTTCGATACCCGACAAGCCATCTTCGGCTTCATCAACTTGATAACTATCATTTTCTTCTGATAAAATTTTCACTAATACACGGCGTATTGCCGCCTCATCTTCAATCACTAATATTTTGGCCATATTATATTTTAAATTTTAATCCGGTTCTTAAATAAGGTGCATTTATGTTGTCTAATTTATAAATTTCATCTCGATTTACGTCTCTTAAAACGTTATTTAATCTAAAGGTATAACCAGCATAAACATAAGTTGCTAGGTAATCTGTAAAGCTATATTCATAACCTAGTCCGCCAACAACTACAGATAATGAAATGTGATCTGCTCTTTTATTATCAATTATAATCGCATCTTGAATATGGGCATAAAAACCATCTAAAGCTACAAAAGCTTGTAAAAGGTTTTTTTCGTTTAAATTCAATCTGATATTGGTTTTAGGAATTCCCAACATATAACTCCATTTTTCATTAAGCCTTCTAAAATAACTAACATAGGGTAACGGAAATGGCACACCTGTAGTTGAGTTATAGGTTAAACCAAGAACTAATCGGTAAGGTTTTTTCACGTTCTTATCCTTTGTCCTGTCCTTAATAGCGTATATTCCTCCGTTTAAAAAAAAATCGTTTTTAGTAATTTGTTGTGTAAGAGTTGAAGCTATTCTTGGGTAAAATTTAACGCCATAACGCCAATTATTACTAGGTTTAAATGTATAAGCAATTGAAACATCGATAACATGAAAGTTATCGATGTTTTGAGTTTCAAAAGGATAGGGTTCTTCAAGTTTTAACAACACCCTATTATATTCTGCTCCCAATACAAAATAGGTATCTTTTTTTAATTCTATAGGATAGTTGAATAAGGCTCGTAAACGTGTATATTGATCTTCAGACTGACTTTGTGGGATAAATGAATATTCTAATCGAGCAATATCTGTAAGCTGCGCTATGGTATTATTTGATACCAACATTAAAGTGACTAATATTATCACTTTAAATATTTGAGTATTCTTTTTTTGCTTAATTAACTTAATAATTGTTATTGCTAGCTAGGTTTTTCAATAATGTGTATATCGCGCTGTGGAAACGGGATTGAAACATTGTTTTCTCTAAATAATTTATCTATTTCAAAACGGATATTACTCTTGGGAAATTGTGCTTTAAAACTATTATTTATGGTAAATATTACTTTAAAGTTTAATGAGCTATCTCCAAAGTCTGTAAACAATACTATGGTTGCATCGTGGTCTAAAGTTTCGGGTTGAGCGTTTGCAGCCTGAATAAGCAATTTTTTTACAAGTTGCACATCACTTCCGTAAGCCACCCCAACCTCAACACTTTCACGTGTTGTTATACCGTTTTGTGTCCAATTATAAAGACTATTGGTCAGGTATAAGTGATTAGGAATGACTAGCACCTTGTTATCAATCGTTACAGCACGCGTCGTACGTAGTTTAATTTCATCTACTCTCCCAACCATACCATCTATTTCAATAATATCGCCAACATGTAAGCTCTGGTCTATTAAAATAAAAACGCCTGAAATAATATCCTGAAAAAGGGTTTGCAATGCTAAACCAACACCAATCAACAATGCTGCCGAAGCCGCAAAAATGGCAGTTACATTAATACCAACAGAATCAAAAACAATAAGTAAAACCACAATGTACACCACCCATCGTGCAAAAGAAAAAACGGTTTGAAACTTGGCTCTATCATCTTTAGGCAAACGTCTTGAAAACAGTCTTTTAATAATATTTAAAACAACTGTCGTAATTAAGTAAATTACAATTACCAATAAAACTAACCCTATAGTTATTTTAATGGTTTTATCTTCATTTACATACAAAACCGTTCCTAGAAAATCCACAAATGATTCCCAAATACTACTCTCTTTTACAATTTCTTCAATTTCTTCTAATTGATTCTGTCTCATAAACTTAATATTTAATCCATTTAATGAGTTCTTTATAGCTTGGTTTTTTACCATACATTAATATTCCTACACGATAGATTTTTGCTGCAACCCAAACTGTAAAAACAAAAGTTCCAATTAATATTCCTAAAGATAATAATTGCTCCCAAATTGGAACACCAAATGGAATTCGCATAAGCATAACCACAGGAGATGTAAAAGGAATATGTGAAAACAAGGTAGACACCATGCCATGAGGGTCTTCTATTACCGTAAAGATACCAATATAAACTGCTAAAATTAACGGCATTAAAATAGGCAGCATAAATTGCTGGGTATCTGTTTCGTTATCAACAGCAGCTCCAATAGCTGCATACAGCGAACTGTACAACAAGTACCCACCAATAAAAAAGAAAATGAATGCTAAAATTAAGTTTAAAATAGGTAAATTAGAGAATGCTACCAAAACCTGCTGCACCTCAAAAGCGATGACTCCAGTATTAGTGGATTGATTAATTAACTCTTGTTGTGTTAATTGTGATTGCATTAAATCTATACCAAAAACGCTCGACACTATTAGCATAAGTATACCACCTAAAATAATCCAAACAATAAATTGTGTAATACCTGCCAACGATGTCCCTATTATTTTGCCTAGCATTAATTGTACAGGTTTTACAGAAGATATAATAACCTCAATGATACGACTGGTCTTTTCTTCTATAACACTTCTCATAATCATATTACCATAAATAATTATGAACATAAACAGTAAATATCCAGCTGCACCACCAAAAACAAGCTTTACTATACTATCTGTTTTTGATGTTTTTTCACCAACAAAACTTTCTTGAGCAATATCTACACGTACTCTTGACGCTCTTATCTGTTCAATATTAACATTTAATCGCTCCAATTTTAAGTCGGTTAAATAGTTACCTAATTTATCTTCCAAACTTCCTATGAAAGTAAGCGAAGGTGAATCTACGGAGTAAAACTTAATATGATTAGCCAAGGTATCAACATCTGTGCTATTGTCTATATACAATAAACCATAATTTTCTTGCTCCTCAACTAGTGTTTTTGCTTCCTCAAGCGACATATTAGACAAGAATGAATACGTAATATTATCTGTATTTTCTAGTACAGATTGTATTAATCCAGAATCATCTAAAACCGAAACTTCCCGTTTAGCATTATTATTAATTTGAGACAAATATGCCACAACTGCAACTAAAGCTATCATAATTACAGGGCTTAAAATTGTCATGACAATAAAAGACTTGTTCTTAACTTTAGTTATATACTCGCGCTTTATAATTAGTGGTAAATGATTCATGCTTAATTACTCTTTACAGATTGAATAAAAATATCATTGGCACTTGGCACTTGTTCAACAAAATGACATACATCTCCTTTTGTCATTAAAAAGTTTAATAAATCGTTTGCCGAATCAGAATCAGATAGTTTGACATTATACTTTAATTCATCTCCTATAGACTTGTAATTAGCTTTTGACGTTTTAAATCTAGATATGAGTTCATTTTCGAAACCATTTTCTTGAAAAGGGTTAATACCAATCTCAAAGGTATTTGTTTTAAATGCTTTTTTAATATCTATTAATTTACCATCAAGAATTTTATTTGATTGGTGAATTAAAGCTATATGGTCACACAGTTCCTCAACAGACTCCATTCGATGCGTTGAGAATATTACTGTTGCTCCATTATTTTTGAGCCTGATTATTTCATCTTTAATGATATTGGCATTTATAGGATCGAATCCTGAAAAAGGCTCATCAAATATTAACAGTTTAGGTTCATGCAAAACGGTAACAACAAACTGAATTTTTTGCGCCATTCCTTTAGAGAGTTCTTGAATTTTTTTATTCCACCAATCTCCTATTTCCAGACGTTCAAACCAATATTTCAAGCGTTTTTTGGCCTCCTGTTTACTCAAACCCTTAAGCTGAGCCAAATAAAGGGCTTGCTCTCCTACTTTCATAGATTTGTATAACCCCCGTTCTTCAGGTAAATAACCAATATCTTTTATATGTTTAGGTTGTAAAGCTTCAGAATCCAGAATTACACCACCCTGATCTGGCATGGTTATCTGATTTATTATTCTAATTAAAGTTGTTTTCCCGGCTCCATTTGGACCTAACAACCCAAAAACACTGCCTTTAGGAACTGCAATAGAGACTTTATTTAATGCTGTAAAATCGCCAAATTTTTTAGAAACATCGTGTACTTCTAATAAGTAACCCATTCTTGAATTGCTATTAATTGTTGCATTGGGTAAAGATATTAAATGTAGTAGAGTAAATTAAAAATAATAAGCCCTAAATACGTTTTAATAAAAACAAAACCCATCCTTAAAAATGAATTCAAGGATGGGAAAAAATTGCTATGAAAAAGAAAAATTACCACTATTCTAGAATAGTGATAAATCAAATATAGTGTTTTTTCTGTAACTATTAATAAAAGTCGATAAATAACTTCATTAAATATTAAAAAAAATCCGCTGAACAAGCGGATTTATATAGGGTTCAAGTAATTGACTAACTATGAAAACATATCTTTTACCTTCTCAAAAAACGATTTATCACCAATTTCTGGTTTAGGCTCAAAATGTTCATCATTTCGCATGCTTTCAAAAAAGTCTTTTTGCTGCTTATTTAATGTTTTGGGTGTCCAAACATTAACATGTACTAGTAGATCACCTTTACCATAACCATTTATAGATGGAATACCTTTACCTCGTAAACGCAGTATTTTACCAGATTGAACACCTGGTTCAATTTTAATACGAACTTTTCCTGTAACGGTATCAATTTCCTTTGAAGTCCCCAATACAGCATCAGGCAAGCTAACATACAAATCATAATGTAAATTATCGCCTTCACGTTGCAATGTTGGATGATTTTCTTCCTCAATAGCAACTAACAAATCTCCAGAAATACCATTTCCTGGTGCTTCATTTCCCTTACCAGAAACTTTCAATTGCATACCATCCACAACACCAGCCGGTATTTTAATAGAAACAGTTTCCTCTTTTATAATTAAACCCTGTGCATCGGCATCACTAGGTTTTTTATCTATAGTCTGTCCTGCTCCACCACAAACATTACACGTAGATGCCGTTTGCATACGGCCCAATATGGTATTGGTTACTCGTGTAACCTGGCCCGTTCCATTACAAGTACTACATGTCTTGTATGTTGTTCCTGGCGCTTGAACTTTACGTCTTACTTTTACCTTTTTCTCAACACCATTGGCTATATCTTCTAGTGTTAATTTAACACGAATACGCAGGTTGCTCCCTTTTACACGACGTTGTCCGCCGCCACCAAAGCCACCGCCAAAGCCGGAGAATCCGCCACCGCCAAAAGCACCACCAAATATATCTCCAAACTGACTGAATATATCGTCCATATTCATGCCGCCACCTCCAAAACCTCCAGCACCTTCAAAAGCTTGATGCCCAAATTGGTCGTAACGTGCTTTTTTATCAGCATTACTCAATACTTCGTAAGCCTCTGCAGCTTCCTTAAATTTAGCTTCGGCTTCTTTATCATCTGGGTTTTTATCTGGATGATACTTTAAAGCCATTTTACGGTAAGCTTTCTTTATTTCTGAATCTGAAGCACTTTTGGTTACTCCTAATATGTCGTAATAATCTCGTTTTGCCATGTCTTATTGTCCTATAACTACTTTAGGAAATCGAATAGTTTTATCACCTAGTTTGTAGCCCTTTTCAATTACATCAATTATTTTACCTTTTAAATCTTCGTTAGGAGCCGGAATTTGTGTAACCGCTTCATGAATATCGGCATCAAAAGTATCTCCCTCCTGCAATTCAATAGCTTCCAATCCTTTTTGATTTAAAGTATTTCTTAATTTATTTTTAATAAGTTCTACACCTTTAAGCAAATCCTTTTCATCAGTTTTTGATATTTCTAAATATGCCCTGTCAAAATCATCTAAAATGGGCAATAAAGCTTGCATAACATCTTCATTTGCGGTTTTAAACAACTCTATACGTTCTTTTGCCGTACGTCGTTTATAATTTTCAAATTCTGCAAACAACCTTAAAAATTTATCTTTCTCTTGCTGTAAAGCTTCTTCAAGCTGCTCTTCTACAGATTCACCTTCCTGTTCTACCGTTTGGTTTTCAAGAACTTGATCTTCAGAAATAGTTTCTTTTTTATCTTTTTTACTCATGAGTAACTTCCTTTTTATACAATACTAGTATGGACGAGCAAAAGTACTGCCATTATTATTAAAATGTCAAAATGTCACTCAAAATTTTTAAGTTTTTTTTTAGAAATATCTAGACTACTAATGCGTATTTTTGTGTCATAACACTAAAAGAAAATTATTATGACTAAAACATTTTTAAAATTTGCTGGAATAACAATATTAGCCCTTGCACTTACAAACTGTAAGGATAAAGCTAAAGAAGCCGAGACTACTACAGCTGAAGAAACTGCTGAAACCACTGCTGTTTCTACAAAATACTTGGTAGATGCTGGGAACTCTACTATTATGTGGAAAGGATTTAAACCAACAGGAACCCATACAGGAACTATTGCTATTGAAAATGGTGTGTTTACCATGAACGACACTGCTATTGAGAGTGGCTCATTCTTAATTGATATGGGTTCAATAACAGTTACAGACATTCCTGCTGAAGAAGAAAGTAATGCTAAATTAACAGGTCATCTAAAAAGTGATGATTTCTTTCATGTAGAGCAATATCCATCTTCAGCTTTCGAAGTAACAGCCTTTGAAATGCAGGATGGCAAAGCAATGCTTTCTGGAAATCTAAAAATGAAAGATGTTGAAAACAACATTACTATTCCTGTCAATGTAACTGAAAATGGCGATACGGTTACAATTACCAGTGAAACGTTTACTATAGATCGTTCTAAATGGAACGTTAAGTTTAAATCAAAATCATTCTTTGATGATTTAGGTGATAAGTTCATTAACGACGATATTGAACTACAAATTTCAGTTACGGCAAAAAAAGCGTAATAAAAGAGCAAAATTTGAAAATAAAGCCGCCGTAAATTTACGGCGGCTTTATTTTTTTATAACAGATTGGCTAAACTTGACTTTAAATTGGCATAGGTAAATTGAAAACCTTTATTCTCAATTTTTTTACTGCTTACACGCTGACTTTCAAACAACAAGATATGCATATCACCTAATACTAATTTCATAATAAATTGAGGAATATTAGGAAGTAATAAAGGTCTTTTAAGGGTTCGAGCCACTGATTTGGTTAGTTCTGAATTGGTTACAGGATTAGGTGCTACGCCATTAAATACACCTGGCAAATTATGATTGATAACGTATAAAAATATGGCTGCTAAATCTGTTTTATGAATCCACGATTGCCATTGATTGCCATTTCCAAAAGCCGCTCCAAGCCCTAATTTAACTGGTCTAGCAATTTGAGGCAAAGCACCTTCCTTATCATCTAAAACTAAACCTATTCGTATTTTTGAAACTGTTAATCCCAACTCTTTAAACGTATCTGCCTCTAATTCCCATTTTACAACAACTTCTCCTAGAAAGGTTTCAGAAACATCAGAAAAGTCTTCTTCATAAAAATTAGTATCAGAACTGGGGTATATGCCAATGGCACTGGCAGAAATAATATGACTAATAGAATGTTTCTGTTCGCTTAATAAACTGTGTAATATTTTTAAACTATTAATTCTACTCTCTAAAATTTTATTCTTATTAGCTTCTGTCCACCGTTGGGCGATTGTACTACCTGCCAAATTAATAATAGCGGTAACACCTTCTAAACATTTAGCATCAATCTCTCCAATTTTAGGATCCCAAAAAAAACCTTGATAATTAGAATTATTTTCTATTTTACTTTTTGAAGTGGTTAAAAAATGTACAGAGTAACCTAGCGCATGACATTGCTGCACAATAGACTTACCTATTAAGCCTGTTGCTCCTGTAATTAAAACTTTCATATTCAATTTTTAATAAAGATAAGAAATGCATGGCGCAAAAAGCCATAGTTTAATGTAGCTTTAACAGATTTAACGAAAGTTAACAATGCTTCGTAGCATGATGCATTTGACTCGCTCTGCTTGCCGAATGTTACGCTTTTCTACTTATAAACATTGGGCTCACAACGCTCTCCGAATGTTACGCTTCTTTACAAGCGCGTAACATTTCGCGTTTACCCGGAGGACCTTCCAACCGCTCAACAGTAAAACCAACAGCCTGCATGGCACGTCTTACGCTTCCTTTGGCCGAATAAGTAACTAAAACGCCATCTTTCCTTAAAGCATCAAACATTATTTTAAAAATGGTTTCTGTCCATAATTCAGGTTGAACTCGGGCTCCAAAAGCATCAAAATAAATAATATCAAAACGATTCTGATCATTTAAACCTTGAAACTCCTGCTTTCTTTTGGTTAAATTAAAATGTGGTGAAATAGTATGCTCTTCTTCCCAACTACATGAATGCAAACCTTTAAACCTATTGACAAATCGCTCATTTTCTAATAATTCAGGATAGTTAAGCGCTTGGATTTCAGAAACTGAAACTGGATAAGCCTCCACACCTACATAATCAATTGGAGTTTCCATTTTTTCGGCTTCCAGTAAAGTAAGAAAGGCATTTAAACCTGTTCCAAACCCTATCTCTAATATTGAAATAGATGGTATTTTTATATCTCTGAAAAGGTCTATAAAATATTCGAGACCGTGTTTTATAAAAACATGTTGTGCCTCTTGTAAGGCACCATGAATTGAATGATACTGCTCATTCCAATCTTCTATTTGTATGGTTTTTGAACCATCTGCAGTAGTGATAATTTGGCGTTTCAAACTATTTAATCAACAGCTTTTTTATTCTAGGTATTGGTCCTGTACATTCGGTTTGGTGACAAGATATACAAAGATTGACTGTTGTATTGAAACGGTCTTCTAATGGAACGGTAGATTCTGTATTATAAATGTCTTTCTCTGCTTCAATAAACAACTCTGAAAAGCTTTGAAATACAGTATTTCGCTCTTTAAATTCAGACATCTCTGCTGAATGGATCTTTAAAAAATCTAACGGAAATTCTGTAGGGACATTTCCAGCCAAAATATCATTCTTGACTTTTAGGTTATGTGCATACATCTGATTCATGAGATTGGCCATTTCAGATGGCTCATACATATCATAAACAATCTTTTCCTGTTTAGCAGTTACTTCTTGAGTTTCCTCGTTTTGTTTACAACTAAAAAGAATACATATACTTAATACTAAAACTAAATACTTCACTATTCTTCAATTAAAAGCACACCATCAGCCAAAAATGAATAGGTTCTTTTTGGTTCAGTAATTGCGGCTATTTCTTCTTCCGATTTTCCAGCATCTTCAGCAAAGTGACGTAATTCTTCAACAGGTGTTTCTTCTACAAAAGCTTTCCCATTTATAATAACCTCTTTACCTGCAATATTTTTTGGCATAAAAAACCCGTAATCTTTAAATTTAACCATTACTTGTTCGTCATTACCTAAATCCAATCGCATCCAACATCCTTTAGCTTGACAAACCTCATCAACTTTAGCTACCATCTTTGAGGATACGCTGTCACCTACTTGCATGGCTTTAAACTTCTCAGCCATTACAGATGCATCAACTGCATTATCTGCCTCAATTTTATCTCCAAAAGAGGCATAAGCAATTTCTGGAGTTTCAACTTCAACAGTTTCCAATTCTGTTTTCTGCTCATTATTCTTACATGAAACAATAATAAAAGCTAGTAATAGTAAAGAGAAAATATTTTTCATAAGTAATTATTAATATAAAAATTCAACCTCAAATATACGCTTTTTTTAAGTAATTATTATGTTTTTTAAAAGGTGGAAATTAAGTATTTTTGCAGCACAAAAAAACAGAAAAAAATGGTAGATCAGAAGATTAACGAAATCGATATAGTTAGAGTAGAGAAATCAAGAGTAAATGAAGTAGATTTTGATAAAATAGATTTTGGACGTGTCTTTACCGACCATATGTTTGTATGTGATTTTGTTAATGGTGAATGGCAACAACCAAAGATTATGCCTTACCAATCCATGACTATTGAGCCATCTGCACGTGTATTCCATTATGGACAAGCTGTATTTGAAGGCATGAAAGCTTTTAAGGACAATTCAGAAAATGTTTTCCTATTCAGGCCTGAAGATAACCATGAGCGAATTAATAAATCTGCTGCACGTCTTGCAATGCCAGAATTTCCAAAACAATATTTCTTAAATGGCTTAACCGAATTACTGAAATTAGACAAAGCATGGATAAAGCCTGGTGTTGGCAATTCTTTATATATAAGACCTTTTATAATAGCCATTGAGCCAGCGATTTCTGCCGCTCCTGCAAACTCATATCGCTTCATGATTATTTGTTCGCCTGCCAAAGCTTATTATTCAGGTAAAGTGCGTGTGCTATTTGCTGAAAAATATAGCCGTTCTGCTGACGGTGGTGTAGGTTTTGCAAAAGCTGCTGGTAATTACGCTGCCCAATTTTACCCAACTAGTCTTGCCCAAAAGAAAGGTTTTCAACAAATCATTTGGACAGATGCGAATACACATGAATATTTGGAAGAAGCTGGCACCATGAATATTTTCTTCAGAATTAATAACACATTAATTACAGCTCCTACCAATGATAGAATTCTTGATGGTATTACCAGAAAAAGTATAATTCAATTAGCAAAAGACAAAGGCATCAATGTTGAAGTTAGACGTATAAGCGTTAGTGAGGTTAAAGAAGCTGCAAACAACGGATCCCTAAAAGAGGTTTTCGGTACTGGAACTGCAGCAGTTATTAGCCCTATTTCAGCTTTCGAACATGCAGAAGAGGTTTTTGAATTACCTGATATTGAAGAAAGTTATGCTACCCTATTAAAGCAGGAATTACTAAATATACAACATAACCTTACCGAAGATAAACACGGTTGGAGGTTAAGTGTTTAAACCCATAAAAAAAGCAGCTTCAAGCTGCTTTTTTTATTGTTTCAATATAGCTTCAATATTGGGCTTGAAATAGTTTGGACCCTTTAACACCTTACCGTCTTCTCGATAAATAGGCTCTCCATCTTCGCCCAATTTACTCATATTACTACGTTGAATTTCGGTAAAAACTTCTTCAATTTTATACTGTAAACCATGTTCTATGATAGTGCCACATAATATATATAGCATATCACCTAGAGCATCGGCAACCTCAACTAAATCATTATCATTAGCTGCTTCTAAATATTCTTCGTTTTCCTCACGCATGAGTTTATAGCGTAACATATTTTTTTCTAAACCCAAATCGGCTTTAGGGGTTTCTCTATGACCTATTTTAAATGCCGTATGAAATGCTTTTACAGCTTCAATTTTTTCCTTCATGATAATTTGTTTTCGCTTCCTTAAAATCGGAATTCTTGTTCTTTTTAGTTAATTTCGCATAAAACTAACAATATGTTTACAAAGGGGCAATGGGTTTTTGGTGTTTTATTTGCTATTGCATTTATTGTTGCACTTATTTACGCCTATCGTAAAGACATAAAGCTTCATGATAAGTACTACAAAGGGAGCTTATGGATTCTAATTGCTTTTATTTCGTTTATACTTTTTATTGTTACTATAAAGTGGCTGTTTCAATAGGTCGCTTACGAAGATTATTTTCTTATAACTTTAATAATTTAACTATCTTTGGTTAAACTACAATTACCAAAGATGAAAGCCATAAAATACATTCTATTTATAGTTTTAATACTAGTTATTGGAATATCAATCTATATTGCTGTCCAACCTAATTCCTTTGAAGTAAAACGATCTCGAACCATTAATGCGCCAGCTGCTGTAATTTACAATAATGTTATTGACTTTAAAAATTGGGAAGCATGGTCTTCTTGGGTTGAAAATGATCCCGAAACCGTTATAACATTAAACGACAAAACTGCAGGTATTGACGGTGCATTTTCGTGGGTTGATTCGCATGGTGAAGGTAGAATGAAAACTTTAGAAACTAATGCTCCCCATACAATTACCCAAGAATTACAATTTGGTGATTTTGAACCTTCTCAAGTAACTTGGAATCTCGAACCAACCAATGATGGAAAAACAAATGTCACCTGGAAAATGAATAGTGACAATGTGCCTTTTTTCTTTAAAGCTAGTGCACTCATAAACGGTGGTTTTGATAATATGATTGGTCCTGATTATGAACGCGGATTAGAAAAGCTTGATAGTATTATTGTAGCATCAATGAGCGTTTACAGTATAAATGTTCAAGGGGTCACTAACCATAGTGGTGGTTATTATATTTACAATACCACATCGACTAAAATGAGTGATTTTAAAACTAAAATGCAGCAAATGATGCCTAAAGTTGGTAATTATGCCATGAAAAATAAAATCCCAATGGCTGGAGCTCCTTTTGTTATGTATCACAAGTGGGATGAAGCAAACAATGCAGTAATGTTTTCTTGCTGTATTCCAACAACTGCACAAGTTATAACTACTGAAAGCGATATATTAACTGGGCAATTAGAACCATTCAAAGCCGTTAGAACGACTTTAACTGGAGATTACGAAAACCTAAAAGAAGCTTGGGATAAAACTTTTGAGTATATTGAAAACTACCAACTGATTATTGCTGAATCAGGGCCAATGTTAGAAGTTTATTTAACTGACCCTGGATCTACTCCTAACCCTGCTGACTGGGTAACAGAAATATATATTGCTTTAGCAGAATAAATGAAGAATTTAATTTTAGTTTTCATTGGAGGTGGTGTAGGTAGCGCTCTTCGCTATATTTTAGGAAAATTCTTGAATAGTACCGAAACGGGAATACCATATGGTACCTTCGCAGCTAATATTATAGGAAGTCTACTTATTGGAATCATTCTTGGGTTGGCCGCAAAAAACGACACGCTTAATTCCAGTCAAACATTAATTTTGGCAACAGGTTTTTGTGGTGGATTTACAACATTTTCAACGTTTGCATACGAAAATCATGTTATGTTGAAATCAGGCGATTTCACAAGCTTTGCTATTTATACCATTGCCAGTTTTGCAATTGGTTTTCTAGCTGTATTCTTTGGTATGTTTTTAGTAAAATAAGATATATTTAGTGCTTTTTAAAAGCCTTTACACCTGCTTCAATTCGTGTATACAGCGTGTTTTCTCTAGGCACAATAGGACAAGAGTATTTATCATTATAAGCACAATAAGGATTATAAGCAGTATTGAAATCTATTTGAATTATATCACCTTCCGGAATTCTAGCTTCAACATATCGCCCACCAGAATAACTACCCTCTCCATTGGTATTGTCTAAAAAAGGCAAGAACAAATAATCTTCATAACCAGGTTTTTTTAACAAGTCTAGATTTTGATAAATATTAAGTTCGTGCTCTTTTCCGCTTAATTCAAAAACAATTGTGCCGTATTTTACATAATTGGCCAATCGTTCTGTGGTTGTCTTCATTTTAAAGGGTTTCTCGTCAGGTGTTCTCTTTAATGTTGCATATACAACATAAACCGAATCGAACTTAAAAAAATCTAACCCAATAAAATCTTTTCTATCCTTATCTTTTAATGGAGACTTAGTAGCATCTTTAAAATCAGCATTAATTTGCTTTTGCCAATCTGTTTCACCTAAAATGGGTTGCTTATCTTGAGCGCAGGCAAGAGCAGTAATAGCTAGAAAAAGTATAAGAATGTTTTTCATCATAATATTTTTTTGACTTCAAAAATACAACTTAAAGTTTTTTTACCTAGTTTTGGTAAACATTTTAGAAAACAATGAACAACTGTATCGTTAAATATACACAAAGACAAACCTCTTGGGAAAGAAGTTGGGCTGGCTATATATTATGATGATATAAACATATAATTTAACAATATAGAAAAGTCCGACATAAACGTCGGACTTTTTATTTTTACAACTAGCAATCAAAAAATGAAAAAACTATACTTTAACTATTTAAACACGTTTAAAGGCCTCTCTAAAGAGATATGGTGGCTCGCACTTATAACTCTTATAAACAGAGCTGGTACGATGGTCATTCCATTTTTGTCTTTATACCTAACTGAAGATTTACATTTTGAACCTAAAGATGTGGGATGGATTATGACGGCCTTTGGTTTGGGTTCTTTTGCAGGATCTTGGCTTGGAGGTAAGCTAACCGACAAAATAGGATATTACAAAGTCATGGTTAGAAGCCTTTTAACCACAGGTGTACTTTTTATTGGCTTACAGTTTTTAAACACTTTTGCTTCTATTTGTTTGGGTATTTTTCTAGTAATGCTTGTGGCCGATATGTTTCGTCCAGCTATGTTTGTAGCATTAAGCGCCTATAGTAAACCAGAAAATAAAACACGTAGTGTAACACTTATTCGTCTAGCCATAAATCTAGGGTTTTCAGCTGGGCCAGCATTGGGTGGATTAATTATTACCTCCATGAGCTACTCAGGTTTGTTTTGGGTAGATGGGATCACTTGTATACTGGCAACACTGTTGTTAATTAGAGTGTTACACCCTAAAAAAGCCAAACCTTTAGATACTGTTATTAATGAAAATCCCCAATCTGCCTATAAAGACAAGGCGTTTTGGATTTTCTTGATATCAATGACACTGTTTGGAGTCATATTCCTGCAATATTTTTCAACAATGCCTATATACTATAAAGATGTTCATATGCTTTCTGAACTAGAAATTGGTATGCTTTTAGGATTAAATGGTGCGTTTATTTTCCTTTTGGAAATGCCACTTATAAAATGGTTGGAAAATACCAAAAACTCGAAAGCCACATTAATGTTGGTTGGTGCATTTTTAACAGCCATGAGTTTTTTAGTACTCAACATAACATCATGGATAGGAATATTACTGATAGGTATGTTATTTATGACCATAGGAGAAATGATAGCGTTTCCGTTTTCCAATGCTTTTGCCATGGAACGTGCAAAAAAAGGCAATCAAGGTGAATACATGGCGCTTTACACCATTTCGTTTTCCATAGCACATATTTTTGGCCATAATGCCGGTATGCAATTGGTAGACTCTATTGGTTTTGATAATACCTGGTATATTATGACAGGTCTTGGAATGGTTTGCGCTTTGTTATTATGGATATTAAAACGATATTTAAAAGCTAAAAATGAATTAAGTTATGGATAGACCTTGGGAAAACCTACCAATATTCCAAAAAGCTGAAAGTATTAGGACACTCATTGATTCCATTGTTGAAATCACGATGGAATCAGAGATGTTCTTTGAAACTGAAGAAGATGGAAAAATGATAGACGACAGTATAAACTATCTGGTGGATAATTCGCTAATCCTTCCTTCAAATATCGCAGCAGCAGTAGAAGAAGACACTTTATATGACATCAAAATGGAAAATGCGACCATTATTAGAAAAGCTGCCAGAGAAATATTAACAGATTTAACCACGTTGGAATATTATGGCTTTAAAGACATAGAATATTTGGATGTTTTACGTGCAGAAATGGAAGAATTCAGAATTCTATTTGCTAAATGGGTCAAAACTTTCGATCCCTGGAATTATATCATTGACCGTTGGGGCTTATTCAATCCACCTGGAATAAACTATGATGACCATGATCCAGATAACGATATTCCATCAAACGATGACGAAAGTGACGAGGATTAATTATTTTAAAGGCTTAACCGGATTATGTTTAATAACATGGGAAAGCACAATTTGTGTTTTGGTCTCACCATAAACAATAAGCTGGTCGATAAAAGCCTCCAAGTGTTTTTGGTTTTTTAAAACGACCTCCATAACAATGTTTTCATTGCCTGTAATACGATAGCAATTAATTACCTCATCATAGGTTTTCACCTTATCTAAAAACGGTTTTAACATGCCCATAAAAGCTCTAATGGTTATCAAGGCTTTTAATTGATAACCTGCTTCAAATGGCGAGACTGTTGTGTGGTAATCTTGAATAATACCAAGGTCTTCCATTTTTCTTATGCGTTCAGAAACCGCTGGTGAACTGACACCTACTTGTCGTCCAATTTCTGCATTGGAAAGTCGCGCATTTTGCTGTAAACACGTTAAAATTTTCCAGTTAAGCGAATCAATACTCATTTTAAAGCAATAGTATATAAATAACTTAATAATTAAATCAAATATACAATTTTACATTAATAACTAAAGTATAATATGTTTTCTTGTCACTAATTTTGATGAAATTGCTGTTATTACCATGATACCTAATATCCCATCAAATCTGTACTACCTGCCTATTTATCAAAAGGCTATGGAAATCATTACATTGTCTAGAAGCATTTCTACGTATTTAAATCAAGATTTATCATCTTTATTGGAAGACGGATCAGAAAATAGTCACATCTATTTTTCAGGAGATATTGTACAGCAATCGGTATCCTTGGCACCAGAAATTGTAAAAGCAGAACAAGAGCGCCATTCCGATAAAAAGTATAAGCACATTGCATCAATACAACGACTCACACATTTGCTCAACAAAAACATTAAGCGATTAGAAAAAGCAAACAGTAATGGCAAAGACTATTTACCACTATTAAATTCTGAATTAAAAACGTTTAAAAAATTACAACGCAGCTGGATGCTTACACTTTAAAATTATCTGCCATGTGGCTCCATATTGGGTAACGCATTTAAATCACGAACATAATAATCGAAGTGGCGTTTCATTTCATAAAATAGATCTTTTCGAAATTCACGAATACCATGATCGGCGCCTTCAAACAGTATAAAACGTGTTGGGTGTTTAGCTTTGTAAAGTTTTTTAACCAATTCCATAGACTCTTCAGGCAATACTCGCCAGTCTGCACTACCATGCATGATTAAAAGCGGTGTAGTTTTACAAATCTCATCCGCCCAGAATACGGCAGAACGTGCTTTTAATTCGGTTTCTTTATTTTCCCAATAATTGGGAACAAGTTCTGCGTAAACATGCTTTTCCATGTCTGGCCGGCTTTCAATATTTTTAAAGGCATTGGCGGCCCCTGCAGTAACTGAAGCGGCTTTAAAATCACAACTTTCCTTCAGCGCTAAATAAGTCATCATACCACCTCTACTACCGCCTTGAATACCAATTCTATTGGTATCGGCTTTTGGAACTTCTTTTAGGGTATTTACTAAATTCAATACGTCGTTGACATCCTTACCGCCAAACTCTTCTAGGCCTTCACCGCCATCAACGCCTCTATATTGGCTTGCAACAACCACATAATCCCAACTAGCCATTTTACCCAAAAAATAAACAACACTTATATCAGTCCATTGTCCAAAATCTCGGTTACCGCCTCTATTTGATACAATACATGGAAATTTACCCTCTTTTTTAGGTTCAGCTATAAAACCTTTAATACGCAAACCATCAGACAAATAAGTAATCTTGTAAAAATTTAGTTCGTCTAATTCTTCTGCTAATTCAGCATCAAAAGAACTGATACGATTAATTATGCTATCTGAAATAACAAACGTTTCTTTATTAACAATCTTACCATCCTGGGAATGAGCATTGCAATTAAAACATAAAATGAGCAGTAATGCTAAAAAAAATCGATACATAAAATATAATAAATTGATTGCTACACAATTTACATATTTCTTCTATACTGTCCACCAACTTCAAATAAGGCTTCTGTAATCTGACCCAAAGAGCACACTTTGCAAACATCCATTAAGGCTTCAAAAATATTTTGATTGTTTATGGCTTTCATTTGTAAGTCTTTCAATAGCGCTTTGGTATCATTTCCTTTATGAAGATTTTCCAAAGTTTTTATTTGATTTTCTTTTTCTTCTTCAGTGGCTCGGATAACTTCTGCAGGCTGAACTGTTGGTGAGCCTTTAGAGCTTAAGAATGTATTTACACCAATTATGGGGAATTGACCATTGTGTTTCAAAGTTTCGTAGTATAAACTCTCCTCTTGAATTTTACTACGCTGATACATGGTTTCCATAGCGCCTAAAACACCACCGCGTTCTGTAATCCTATCAAACTCGGCTAAAACAGCTTCTTCAACCAAATCAGTTAATTCTTCAATAATAAACGACCCTTGTATTGGATTTTCGTTTTTAGCCAAACCTAATTCTTTATTGATTATTAACTGAATAGCCATAGCACGACGTACACTCTCTTCGGTTGGTGTAGTAATCGCTTCGTCGTAAGCATTGGTATGAAGTGAATTACAGTTATCATAAATGGCATACAATGCTTGAAGCGTTGTACGGATATCATTAAAGTCAATTTCTTGAGCATGCAAACTACGTCCAGACGTTTGAATATGATATTTCAACATTTGGGCGCGTGGATTGGCCCCATATTTATGCTTCAAAGCTTTTGCCCAAATCTTTCTGGCAACGCGTCCAATCACAGCATATTCTGGATCAATTCCGTTTGAGAAAAAGAATGATAAGTTTGGGCCAAATTTATTGATATCCATACCTCGAGAGAGATAATACTCCACATAAGTAAAACCGTTTGCCAAAGTGAATGCTAACTGCGAAATAGGATTGGCACCTGCTTCGGCAATATGATATCCAGAAATAGAAACCGAATAAAAGTTTCTCACATTATTTTCAATGAAATATTCTTGAACATCACCCATTAAACGTAAGGCAAATTCCGTTGAAAATATACAGGTGTTTTGAGCCTGGTCTTCCTTTAAAATATCCGCCTGTACGGTTCCTCTAACTTGAGAAATGGTTTTAATTTTTATATCATTATAAATAGCAGCCGGTAACACTAGGTCTCCAGTTACACCTAACAACATTAACCCTAAACCATCATTACCCTCAGGTAGGTCGCCATGGTATTGTGGTCTAACAACACCTTTATTCTTGTAGATTTCAGCTATTTTAGACTCCACCTCTTTTTCCAGACCATTTTCCTTAATGTATAGTTCACATTGTTGATCTATGGCTGCATTCATAAAGAACCCAAGCAACATGGGTGCAGGTCCATTAATGGTCATACTCACAGATGTCATGACATCGGCCAGATTGAAACCAGAATATAATTTCTTGGCATCATCCAAGCAACAAATGGATACGCCTGCATTTCCAATTTTTCCATAGATATCTGGACGATAATCTGGGTCATTGCCGTACAAGGTTACACTATCAAAAGCCGTTGACAAACGTTTTGCAGGCATACCTTGACTTACGTAATGAAAACGTTTATTGGTACGCTCTGGACCGCCTTCACCTGCAAACATTCTGGCTGGATCTTCACCTGTGCGTTTAAACGGATATAATCCTGAAGTATAAGGAAACTCACCTGGTACATTTTCTTGTAATGTCCAACGTAAAACATCACCCCAAGCTTGGTACTTTGGCAGTGCTACTTTAGGAATCTGTGTATGAGACAAGGACTCCGTATGGGTTTCTATCTTGATTTCTTTATCCCTTACTTTGAAAGAATAAATTGGGGTTTTGTATTTATTGACCTTTTCATCCCAACCTAAAATCACTTCCCAATTATAAGGGTCAAGGTTTAACTTTACGCGATCGAATTCTTTAAGTAATAATTTTAAAAAATCTTTATCATTGTCATTCTGAACTTGATTCAAAATCTCATCTTGATTTAAACCCGATTTAATGATCAAAGACTTCTCGACATCGCTCGAAGCGACATTGGCTACTGAACAAATAGTCTTATAAATGCCATACAATTTTTGGGCAACCTCGACTTGTTCATTTGCAGTTTTGTCATAACCACGATTATTCTCTGCAATTTCAGACAAATATCGTGTTCGTGCAGGTGGAATAACGAATATCTTCTCACTCATTTCATTTGAAATATGAAAAGTCGATTTTAAATCGGCATCTGTTTTTTCAACCAATTTATCCATAACCGCTTTGTAAAGCGTATTCATACCAGGATCGTTAAACTGTGATGCTATGGTTCCAAAAACAGGCAACTCATCTTGTGGCGTATCCCAAAGGTTATTGTTGCGCATGTATTGTTTTTTCACATCACGCAAAGCATCCAATGAACCGCGTTTATCAAACTTATTTATAGCGACCAAATCGGCAAAATCAAGCATATCGATTTTTTCCAACTGTGTGGCTGCACCAAATTCTGGTGTCATCACATAAAGTGATAAATCAGAATGTTCTATGATTTCAGTATCAGACTGCCCAATACCTGATGTTTCCAGAATAATTAAATCATATTCAGCAGCTTTCAATACTTCAACAGCTTCATTGACATATTTTGATAAAGCCAAATTAGATTGACGTGTCGCCAAACTACGCATATATACACGTGGTGAATTGATGGCATTCATTCTAATCCTATCACCTAAAAGTGCACCACCCGTTTTTCGTTTTGAAGGGTCAACAGAAATTAAACCAACCGTTTTTTCTGGGAAATCGATTAAAAAGCGACGTACCAATTCGTCAACCAAAGACGATTTACCTGCTCCACCAGTTCCTGTAATACCTAATACTGGTGTTACTGAATTTTTATTCTTTTTATGAATTTCATCTAAAGCAGCTTTGGCAACATCAGGGAAGTTTTCAGCAGATGAAATGACACGAGCAATATCCCTTGGATCCTTATTGATAAGATTTTTTGCTTCACCATTTAAAGAATCGCCTATGGCAAAATCAGATTGTTCAACCAAATCATTAATCATTCCTTGTAAACCCATTTCGCGACCATCATCAGGAGAATAGATACGGTCAATACCGTAATCCATAAGCTCCTTAATTTCAGAAGGCAAAATAACACCGCCGCCGCCGCCAAAGATTTTTATATGACCTGCACCTTTTTCTTCAAGAAGGTCGTGCATGTATTTAAAATATTCATTGTGGCCACCTTGGTACGATGTTAAACAAATAGCGTTAGCATCTTCTTGAATGGCTGTATTGACGACTTCTTCCACACTTCTATCATGGCCCAAATGGATAACTTCTACACCTGTGGCTTGAATGATACGACGCATGATATTAATAGAGGCATCGTGACCATCGAACAATGAGGCTGCTGTTACGATTCTGACTTTATGTTTTGGCTTATAGGGTGCTACTTGTTTCATGAATTATCAATCTGATTTTTTAGTGCGGCAAAATTACGAAATATTCAAAAATATTGCCGCATTTTTAGTAATTATCTAACAGACTATAACTCAAAGACACTACCTTCTTTTGGGAAACGAAAACCTAAATTTTGAAGACTATCTTTCAACGGATGAGAATCTTTAATAGCAGGGTTTGTATGATTGAAGTGAATAAAATGAATTTTATTTTTAGTTGCTTCAGATTCACTTTCAAACAACGTAGTTGTTTCAGTAGTAAAGGGATGTGGTATTTTGCTCATATCGCGTTCCAACTCACCATCAGCAAAAAACGAAGCGTCCAAAAAGGCGTAATCAACTTGCTTGACTTCATCAATTATATTTCTTTCCCAAACGTCCCATTTATCAATATCTGGAATAAATAAAGCTGATTTGGTTTTACCTTCAATTTTATAACCAACTGTTTCCGAAAATTCATCCCGATGTGGAACCAAAAATGGTGTGACCTTTAAGTTTGAATTCAAAACAATTGTAGAATCATTGTGTAATGGATTTACATCAATATTGTTCAACGTAATCAACTGACTCCATGGCCCATTATTTTCGATATACGATTTCATTCTTGGCATGGCGTAAACAGGAATATTCTTACCTCCAATAGCTTCTCTTCCCAAATACATCAGTCCAGTATAATGTCCAATATGTGCATGTGTCAAAAACACACCATCTATAACTTTATTATTATTTAAATGTTTGGCTTTTAGAATATGAACCTGTTCTGAAATGTCTGGCGTAGCATCAAACAACCATTTGCTTTTAGATTCTAAATCAACCAAGCCTAAACATGAAACCATTTTTTTTGTTTCAAATTCATCGTAAAATGATTGGCAACATTCTTTACTACAATCTATTTGTGGATAACCTGCGTCTTGTGCAATGCCCAAAACTGTGATGTATTGTTTAGGAGCTACATCTATAGCTTTTATTTCTGTTTTTAATTTTTCTTGACAGGAAAAAAATTGAAGTAAGAAGATAAGGCACAATAATTGAATGGGTTTCATAATAATACTTTTATCTTTGCTAAAGATAACAAACCCCATACTATGTATCGTAACATTCTCTTATTTATTAGCTTAACAATACTTTCATCCTGTGCAGAATTACAACAGGTAATTGATGAATTACCCGAAAACTCTACAGGAATAACAAATGCCGATATTGCTGAAGGTTTAAGGCAAGCACTAGATAAGGGCATAGACGAACAAGTAACACTACTTGGGAATAAAGATGGTTTTTACGGCAATGAATTAGTTAAAATATTACTCCCAGACGAACTTAAAAAAGTAGACAAAGCATTAAGAGATATTGGGTTGGGCAATTTAGCTGATGAGGGACTTAAGGTCTTGAATAGGGCTGCTGAAGATGCCGTTGGTGAAGCCACACCTATATTTGTTGATGCGGTAAAAGGCATCACATTTAATGATGCCAAAAATATACTTTTGGGAGATGACAGGTCGGCTACTACGTATTTAGAAAGCAGAACGCAAGCCAGTTTGTACGACAAATTTCATCCTATCATCAATAATTCGTTTGCAAAGGTTGGCGCTGATGATATTTGGACAAACTTAATTAATAAGTATAACGCTATACCATTTACAAATAATGTTAACCCTGATTTAACAGATTACGTAACACAAGAAGCACTAAAAGGTGTTTATACCATGATTGCTGTTGAAGAAAAGGAAATTAGAACCAAGCTATCCTCAAGAACTACAGATTTATTACGACGCGTGTTTGCTTTACAGGATTAGTTTATAAATAAAATTTAGTTTTTGACGCTATTTTTAATTATATTGTATTCATTATTAACACATTAAGCAATAGCATCATGAATAAAAACTACTTTTTAACAGTTCTTTTGACATTACTGGCTTTGACTGGATTTTCTCAAATAATTGATGATGATTTCGAGTCGTATAATCTAGGCCCTTTATTACCTACTGCGCACTGGACAAACTGGAGTCAAAATTCTTCAGCTTCAAACAATGCAGAAAACATAATTATCTCAAGTACTCAAGCTAGTTCCGGAACCAAATCTGGACTTATTGGCAATGGTGGTATTCAAGATGCCATATTACTTCTAGGTAATTTATCATCAGGGCAATATACTCTCGAATTTAATATGTATGTACCCTCTGGAAGTGAAGGTTATTTTAACATTCAAGGAACAATCCCTGGAGGTTCCTTATCTGGTATTTGGAATTCTGGAGACATTTACTTCAACCAAGGAAACGCAGCGCCAGGTGTAGGTATTGATTTAGCTACAAACGTTACATTTAGTTTCCCTCATGATGTTTGGTTCCCAGTTTCAATTGCATTTGATTTAGACTCTCCATCGCATACATACCAAATGACTATTAATGGTACGGTTGCTAATCCTACTCCAACTGATTTTCAATCAGACCCAATATTGGGTGGAGTTGATTTCTATTCTGCCAGTTCTTCAACTACTGCTTTTTACGATGATATTGTTTTTGATGTTACCAGTTTAAGTGTTGACGAGTTTTCAAAAGAAGATGTTAGTGTATATCCAAATCCTGTTTTTGACAGATTAAATATTAAATCTGTTTCACCAGTTACGAGTATCTCTATTTTTAATATTCTTGGTAAAAAAGTAAAAGAAATACAATCGGACAATCCGATTAAGGAGATAGACATGACGTCATTATCTAATGGCATTTATTTAATAAAAGTAAATGCAAATAATAAAACCCAGACAATTAAAGTCATCAAATAAGTTATTAAAAAATTTAAAAAGGAGAACCTAGTAGTTTTCCTTTTTTTATATACCCTTATTGCTTTGTATAAAGCCCATCAAAAGCTACAGTAATATCTTTATCATTTGTTATTGTTTCCCAATATTGACGTACTGAACCATCAGGATTTAAAGTCCATGTAACCCGATGATAAAACGGTTCACCTTTTTTATTAAACTCTTGATCGGTTTTTAAAATCATTTGATTAGCCACGCGACTCCCTTTTAAATGCAAATTTCCTCCTCTATTATCAACCCATATCTGCTCCCATTGCTCTGTTTTATAATTATAAAAATTAGTACTGGTTCCAGTAACCTTACCATTAGCACTAGCCCAATTTTCCTGCAGCATGCAATTATCTTGAAGCTTAACAATAGTATTCGTTCCTGCTTTAGAACCATCTGGATTAGTAACATTCCAATCTCCTATCCAAAAATCAAATTCAGCATGTTTTTCGGTACAACAAATACAGTTTTCTTTTTGAGAAAAAACAGTAACATTCATAGATAGCATAATGATGAGTAGTATATTTTTCATAATAAATGGTTTATTGCCAAAAAGTTATTAAATGATATTTAATATAATGCTAATATTAACATAACATTAGTTTTTGAAATATCTTGCAAATTTGCAGTGTTCTCATATAAAGAATTTACAACCCATAATTTGGATTAGTAAGAGTTAGTTAGTTAAAAAATCGGTCTTTCTCCAAGCCCGATTTTTTTTTTGTTACAAATTAGCTTTTTAGTTTGCTGAATTACAATATTTTAAATATATTTAAATTCCATTGGGCTTAAAAGATGAAAAGACTAACCGAAATCAAAAAACAAAAAATTAAGTTGCAAAAACGCTACAAGCAACTTATTGAACAAGCTTATAATTTAAGACAAACTGATTCGGCTGAAAGTGACATCTCTGAATACCAAGCTATACAACTACTTGACAAACTCAACCGTTTGAGTTATTTGCACAGAGACAACATGAAACCTTCTGTTTAAAAATTACCAAAATTTTAACTTTACTCCTTATCCTTTACAACAATCATACACGTATATAATATAAAACATACGATATGAGTCCACAATTTTGTAAAATAGGCAACTCAAGCCCTATCTCAAAAAAAGTTATAAAATTAAGAAAACGATATAAGCAACTGATAGAGCAGGCTTATAACATTAGCATGACCGATGCTGGATTAAGCGATATTCTTTATTACAAAGCCTTTAAAATTAAAAAGGCTCTGTTTGAATCTAATAATCGCCATGTAGCTCTTTAAAATATTTAAAAGCCTTTACCATGCGACTCCCATACCAAGAAAACATTTCGCCATCAACCAAAAGGATTTTAGCGTTAGGAAATCTTGGCTGTATGAATTTAAAATGCTCTTTGTTAAAAGGAAACGGTTCTGTTGAAAGTAAAACCATGTCAACCTCTGAATATATTTCTTTCATATTCACTTCTGGATAGCGTGATTGACTCCCAAAATAATTATCAAACCTATTAAGGGTAAGCATATAATTTATGAAGGTATTTTTTCCAACAGCCATCCAAGGGTCTTTCCAGATAAAATAAACTACCGTACGAATAGGTTTTGTTTTAATGAATAACTCAAAATTACTTTGCTCGTCTTTTATTTTAGAAACTATTAATTCGGCTTGTTTTTCAACACCTAGCATTATACCATACACTTCAATAACATCTAAACAATCCTGAATAGTATTGATATCGCTAATATGTACAGGTGCTATTTTCTCTAGCTCTCGTATCATATCTTGAGTATTCTCTTCCTTATTACATAAAATGACATCAGGGTTCAACTCACGGATTTTATCATAATGAACTTGTTTTGTCCCGCCTGCAACAACAGCTTTATACCTTATATCTTCAGGATGTACACAAAATTTTGTTACGCCGACCAAAAAAGTTTTCAACCCTAAATCACAAACAAGCTCTGTAAGGCTTGGCACTAGAGATACGATTCGAGTTGGTGGTTCAGAAAACACCAATGTTCTATTTAATTGATCATTAATTTTCATAGTTGAACTTCCTGCATAACTCTACTCCCACAAAAGGCAAGAAAACTTTAGTTTGCTTCTAAAGCCCCTTGCATTTGTTCCTGTAAATCAGATGCTTTTACAGCAGCTGCTTCTGCAAAATCGGTTTTATTAGAAGCATAAATAATGCCTCTTGAAGAATTTATCAGCAATCCTATTTGTTCTGTCATGCCATACTTACAAACATCCTGTAAATTACCGCCTTGTGCCCCTACTCCAGGTACAAGAAGAAAACTATTTGGAACTATCTTTCTAATATCGGCTAAATATTCTGCTTTAGTAGCGCCAACAACGTACATAAGGTTTTGGGAATTCTTCCATGTTTTTGAAGTTTCCAATACCTGCTTATAAAGTTCAACCCCATTAACAGTTTGTGTTTGAAAATCAAAGGCACCTTGATTGGAAGTCAAGGCTAACATTATGGTGTGTTTATTTTCAAAATCTAAAAACGGTTCAACCGAATCTTTACCCATATATGGTGCAACGGTTACACTATCAAAAGCTAAATCTTTAAAAAAGGCTTTGGCATACATACTACTTGTATTACCTATATCGCCTCGTTTAGCATCTGCAATGGTAAAAACTTCAGGGTGATTAGTGTTTAGATAGTTGATGGTTTTTTCCAATGCTTGCCAGCCCTTAATTCCATAAGCTTCATAAAAAGCCGTATTGGGTTTATAGGCTACGCAGAGATGATGTGTTGCATCAATAATAGCTTTATTAAAAGCAAAAATGGGATCATCCTCTCTTAATAAATGTTGTGGAATTTTATTTAAATCAACATCCAATCCTATACACAGAAAGGATTTCTTTTTTCTAATTTGTTCGGTTAATTGTTGTGTTGTCATGCTATAAAAAAAGCCTCAAAAAAGAGGCCTTGAATTAAATATGTTCGTCGCTAGCTTTTAACTTTTCAGTGTTTTCAGCCAACATAAGTTCATCTATTATTTTTTGAAGGTCACCATTCACAATATTTTGTAAATCATAAAGCGTTAAACCAATTCGGTGATCCGTTACACGTCCTTGCGGATAGTTATAGGTTCTAATTTTGGCACTTCTATCACCAGATGAAACCATACTTCCACGCTTGGCTGCATCTTCTTCCTGTTTTTTGGCTAATTCCAAATCATACAACCGTGATCGTAAAACCTTAAAAGCCTTCTCTTTGTTTTTATGCTGTGATTTCTGGTCTTGACATTGCGCAACCAACCCTGTTGGGATATGTGTTAAACGTACAGCTGAATACGTTGTATTAACCGACTGACCACCTGGACCAGAGGAACAGAAGTAATCAATTCGCACATCTTTAGGATCGATTTCCACATCAAATTCTTCAGCTTCAGGAAACACCATACAAGTCGCCGCGCTAGTATGTACGCGACCTTGTGTTTCGGTTTGCGGCACACGTTGTACACGGTGCACTCCAGCCTCAAATTTTAAGGTTCCATAAACATCTTCACCAGAAACTTCAAATTGAATTTCTTTAAATCCGCCGTTGGTACCTTCGCTAAAATCTACAGTATCTACTTTCCATCCTTTGCTTTCACAATATTTGGAATACATTCTAAATAAATCACCTGCAAAAATACTAGCTTCATCTCCACCTGTACCAGCACGTAATTCTACAACAGCGTTTTTTGAGTCTTCAGGATCTTTTGGTATTAATAGAAAACGGATTTCTTCTTCTAATTTAGGAATACCTTCTTTAGCCTCATCGTATTGCATTTTAGCCATTTCAACCATTTCATCATCGCCTCCATCAGCAATAATCTCTTCAGCTTCCTTTAAATTATTGGTCAATTCTATATAAGCATCACGCTTATCCATTAGAACACGTAAATCCTTATACTCTTTATTTAATTCCACATAACGCTTTTGGTCTGATATAATATCTGGTTGGATAATTAAATCGCTCACCTCATCAAAGCGCTGTTTTATAATTTGAAGTTTTTCTAACATTTACCAATTTAAATTGTGTAGCAAAAATACGATAATTTATGAATTGATAGTTTTTTGTTCGAACCAAAATATTTATTCTTGCTTTAGCTAAAAATAATACTTCTGGATTTACGTTTTTATTTTATCATGCAACGCTTTGGGGCTATACTGTTGTTTTATAAGCCATACTTTTTATGGTCCATTGGGATTAACATTTTTCTATTAATTGTTAGCCCAAACATTCCTCCTATATTGATTTCAAAATTTTTCCTCACACTTTTCTTATGGTACATTATAACTGAAACACGGTCCAAACGAAAGCTAATTTTTTATAACAATTTAGGAATCTCATCACTCAAATTATTCGGTACTATTTTTTTAATTGATATCTTTATAACATCTTGCTTTTTATTATTAGTTAAAGAGTTTATATGATTTTAGAGGTAGATAATGTTGAATTAAATTTTTCTGGAAAACGCATTTTAAATGGTATTTATTTAAAGGCAGAAACTGGTAAAGTCACATCGATATTAGGTAGTAATGGCTGCGGAAAAAGTTGTTTACTTCAAATTATATTTGGTTCTTTAAAACCAAAATACAAACTTATTCGCTTGAATAATGAGCCTTTTTTGAAAGCTTTATATCGCTCCAGAAAGATTTCGTTTTTACCCCAACATCATTTTGTTCCCGATCAGACGAAAATTGGAATGGCTTTTAAGCTATATCAAGTTGATTGGGATGCATTTATTCATAGGTTTCCTCAGTTTGAAATCTTTAATAATACGCGATTTAATAGATTGTCGGGTGGTGAACGTCGGGTTATAGAAATTTATTTAATTCTTAAAAAAGCTGGACAAATTGTATTGTTGGACGAGCCCTTTAATGGCGTAGCTCCATTGTATATTGAAACGATACAAAACTTAATAAACTACGAAAAGAAACATAAAATCATCATCCTAACCGACCATAGATATACCGAGGTTATTGATGTTTCTGATAGTATTTACTTAATAACCAATGGCTGTAGTAAACTTATAAATGACTTAAGCGAGTTAAAAGATTACAAATACCTTACCCAAGATTTTAGCAATTAAAAAAAGGAAGCCTGTTAGCTTCCTTTTTTATTACGGATTTTATAGTTCTAACCACATTTAGAAGACCCACAATCTTTACAAGTTAAGCAACCTTCTTGATAGATTAAATTTTCAGATTGACAGTTAGCACAGGTTTGACCTTTTGCTTTAGTACCATCGGCCACATAACGTTTTAGAGCACGCCCAACACCATTTTTCCATGTGTTAATAGACTCACTATCTAACTGAAGACTGTTAATTAATTCTACAATGTTATCAATAGGCATTCCATGACGCATAGTACTTGAAATTAATTTGGCATAATTCCAAAACTCTGGATTAAACTTATGCGACAAGCCTTCAATAGTGGTTTTGTAACCTCGTTTATTTTGATATTGAAAATCGTATCGCGATGTACCATCGTTATTTCGATTTTTAATAATCAATCCTTTTTCAACCCATCGCGGAATTAAAATACCATCCTCATCGTCTGCTAAACCGGTGAATATTTCATAAGGCTTACCATCTATCAATCCAATAAAAGCAATCCATTTTTCTTTTTTATTCTGAAAGCGTACCACGTCAGCCTCTAAAACCTGCGGTCTTTTCACAGGAAAATTAGTTAAGGTCTCCGTTTGCTCCTCTTCTTTTTTGTCATCGTTAGAAATTAACACGCCCGAACGCGAACCATCTCGATAAACCGTGACTCCTTTACAACCAACCTCCCAAGCTTTAAGGTATAGTTCGCCTACCAATTCCTCACTAACATCGTGAGGCAAATTAATAGTTACACTAATAGAATGATCAACCCATTTTTGTACGGCACCTTGCATGGTAACCTTACTCAACCAATCCACATCATTTGAAGTAGCCTTATAATAAGGTGATTGCCTTACAATATCATCCAATTCTTCTTGATTGTAATTTTTTGAAGTATCTATTCCGTTGACTTCCATCCATTGCTTAAAGCGGTGATGAAAAACAACATACTCTTCCCACGAATCACCAACTTCATCTACAAAATCAACCCTTACATTTTTATCGTTCGGATTCACTTTACGTCTACGTTTATATACAGGCAAAAATACAGGTTCAATTCCAGAAGAAGTTTGTGTCATTAAACTTGTTGTCCCGGTTGGTGCAATGGTTAATAAGGCTATATTTCTGCGTCCATGTTCTAGCATTTCGTAATACAGCTTTTCATCTGCAGCTTTTAAGCGTTGAATAAATGGATTGTTCTTTTCTCTATCAGAATCAAAAATAGCAAAAGCACCTCGCTCTTTGGCCGTTTGCACCGAAGCTCTATACGCTTCTATACCCAACGTTTTATGAACCTTTAAGGAAAAATCATTACCATCCTGACTACCATATTGAATCCCCAAAGCAGCCAACATATCGCCTTCTGCTGTAATTCCAATACCTGTACGACGACCTTCTTCGGCTTTCTTTTTAATATTTAACCATAAATTCCGTTCTGTAGCCTTAATATCATCTAACTCTGGATCGTTTTCTATTTTTTCTAAAATCACATCAATTTTCTCCAACTCTAAATCAATAATGTCATCCATAATACGCTGTGCATAAGCTACATGCTTCTTAAACAACTCAAAATTGAAAGTCGCTTCTTTTGTAAAAGGTTTTTCTACATAAGAAAATAGATTGATAGCCAGCAAACGACAAGAATCATAAGGACATAGCGGTATTTCCCCACAAGGATTGGTCGACACCGTTTTATAACCTAAATCTGCATAGCAATCTGGAACCGATTCATTAATAATAGTATCCCAAAACAAAATACCTGGCTCTGCGGATTTCCAAGCATTATGTACAATTTTTTTCCAAATACCATTCGCATCAATGGTTTGGGAAAACTTAGGTGAATCACTAAAAATAGGATACTTCTGTGTGTAATCAGTATTCTGTTTTACGGCTCGCATAAATGCATCATCAATTCTAACTGAAACATTAGCTCCAGTAACCTTACCCTGCTCCAATTTAGCATCGATAAAATCTTCTGAATCGGGATGATTAATTGAAACTGACAACATTAACGCACCTCTACGCCCATCTTGTGCCACTTCTCGCGTTGAGTTTGAATAACGCTCCATAAATGGCACAATGCCTGTAGACGTTAAAGCCGAGTTCTTTACCGGTGACCCTTTTGGTCTTATATGTGATAAATCGTGACCAACACCTCCACGACGCTTCATGAGTTGCACCTGCTCTTGATCGATTTTCATAATGCCACCATAAGAGTCTGAATCACCATCATTACCAATAACAAAACAGTTTGACAATGAGGCCGTTTGATAAGGATTACCAATTCCAGCCATTGGGCTACCTTGAGGTACGATATATTTAAAATCTTTTATTAGATTGAAAACCTCATTTTCAGATAATGGATTAGAATAACGCGATTCAATACGGGCAATTTCTTTAGCAATGCGACGATGCATATCGTTTGGTGTAAGCTCATATAAATTACCATGCGAGTCTTTAAGGGCATATTTATTTATCCAAACTTGAGCGGCTAAATCATCTTCATTAAAATAATCTTTTGAAGCATTAAACGCTTCTTCTTGAGTAAATGTTTTTTTGGCAACTTTGGGTTTTAATTGTGTTGACATACGAGGTTTAAGTTTTATTTTTAATAGCTTATTACGAGATGTAAATAAAGCAAAAAAAATAAACTTAAAATATGACAAAAATCATAAAGTTTGCAAGTTTTTATTTTAATTAATTGATTTTCAATAAATTAAAATTTATCAACAAAAAAAAGTTAACAAATTTTTTAAATTCTTAAAACCCAACTATCACGCCCACACCTAGAATTTGCTTCCACTGAACTCGTGCGCCTTCTTCCGCAAATTCAAGCTCATCGTTTTCAGGATCCTCAACTTCAACCAGTAGTTTAACATCGTTATCATACTTTAAATGCGATCCTAAAGTAGCCCTGACAAAACTATTTACCTTAAAATCAAAAACTAATTCCCAGTCAACATCAATATTCCCAAAATCGTTTATATAGTCCGTATAAAAGCTAACCAAATTTCTTATAGCTATATTCTGAAAAAGTTCCGCCTCATAAGCACTCGTCAATAAAATTCCCAATTCTTTTCTAACACGCTCACCCTCCGCAATCAAATTTCCATCATTGTCATACTCTGCAGGAGCAACACCAAAGGAACCCGCATTTGACAAATCCTCATCCAAAACAAAAGTTGATTTGAGCGTTAATGGCGAAAAATAGGTAGATAGCTTTTCAATGTTTTTTCCATACTCAACACCTCCACCCACAAACAAATAGCCAGGAGCCATAAATTTAGAAATAACATTATCTGTATTAGGATAATTAAACCCCTTTGCAAATTGCGTTTTAAAACTAAATCGTGCCGAATAATACCAATTTGTAAATTTATTTTTACGATAACCAAGACTGGAACGAACCTCAAGCAAGTCGTCAGTTTTTCTTAATTCCTGATTTTGCTGACTGTTAACACCATACCTCGCATCTAAAAGATTATCCCAAATAAAATGACGGTACTGATATTTTAAAGCACTTTTAAGAGCAAAAAGTGCCGCTATAGAATTCACCCCTCCAGAATTCCAATTCACAAAAGCCACCTGGTTAATATCCACCCCAAATTTATTGTCTTGACTCCAAATGGGCGTCAATGGAATAGTAGATTGCTTAAAAAACAATGAGTCTGGTTGGGCGAAAATTTTAAATGAAACAATAAAACAACAGATAACTACAAATCTGGTCATAGTTAAAAAAATTAAAAATTAGCTATTAATTAAATTAGTATACAAACTCGCCATAATCACTTTTTATTGTAAGTTTCTTTTTGGAACTGGATTCTACACGACCAATTATTTTGGCATCCACATTAAAGGATTTTGAAATTGACACTATATCATCAGCTATCTCCGTAGACACATATAATTCCATTCTATGACCACAATTAAACACCTGATACATTTCTTTCCAATCTGTTTTGGACTGTTCCTGAATCAACTTAAACAATGGCGGCACATCAAATAAATTATCTTTTATAATATGTAAATCTTCTACAAAATGAAGAATCTTTGTTTGGGCACCTCCACTACAGTGCACCATACCATGAACAGTTTTCTTATCATACTTATTCAAAACAGCCTTGATTATTGGCGCATAAGTTCTTGTAGGAGACAAAACCAGTTTTCCAGCATCAATTGGAGAATTCTCAACTGAATCCGTCAACTTCATTCCTCCCGAATACACAAGCCCTTCAGGTACCGAGGCATCAAAACTTTCAGGATATTTTTTAGCTAAATAATTGTGGAACACATCGTGCCTAGCAGAAGTAAGACCATTACTTCCCATGCCACCATTGTATCCCATTTCGTAAGTTGCTTGACCAAAAGATTCCAAACCAATAATAACATCACCCGCTTTAATATTGGCATTATCTATAACATCTGCTCTTTTCATTCGTGCAGTAACAGTCGAGTCAACAATAATCGTCCTAACTAAATCGCCCACATCTGCCGTTTCTCCACCTGTTGAATGAATAGTTACGCCAAATTCTTTTAAATCCTGAATCAGCTCTTCTGTTCCATTTATTATTGCCGAAATAACTTCGCCCGGAATAAGGTTCTTGTTCCTCCCAATTGTTGAAGACAGCATGATGTTATCTGTAGCACCCACGCACAACAAATCATCTATATTCATAATTAGAGCATCTTGCGCAATACCCTTCCAAACTGAAAGGTCTGCAGTTTCTTTCCAATACATATACGCTAATGAAGACTTTGTTCCGGCACCATCAGCATGCATGATAAGGCAATGCTCATCACTATTTGTTAAATAATCTGGAACAATTTTACAAAATGCCTTGGGGAATAAGCCTTTATCAATATTTTTAATGGCATTGTGCACATCTTCTTTTGATGCAGAAACACCTCTTTGAGCATAACGCTTACTTACTTCTTGACTCATGAAACTAGTTTGAAATGCAAAAATAGAAATTGTTATCTATTTTTGGGAAGTAATTGGATTTGTTTTGATTACAGATGGCACATTTTGTAATAATTTTTGTTTTTTCTTCTGACCACCAAAATAAAAGTTAAGCCCTATAGCTATTCGCCAGTAAGCATCATCAGTTTCCCCAAATATCCTGCCATCAACCTCATCGCTAAATACCGCATTGTAATCTGAATACAATGTTAAACCTATACCCTCATAAACAATGTACTCAACACCCAAACCTCCTTGGACCTTTGGCGCAACTTCATTAAAATAATTTGACGCATGAATTCCGCCTCCAAAATAAGCAAATGGCGAAAAACGCTCATGAGGAAAAGGGAGCAATTCTACATTCGCATCAAAAGACATGTAGCCATTATTAAACAAATCCTTATAGACCAAATTAAACTTGTGATAACCTATATCTACACTAACATAAGGAATGATATAGCGTTTATATCCAAAATGCCAATACACATCAAAAAGCGGATCTGGATAATCACCATTCATCACAGCTGAACCAATAGAAATATCTACAACATTAGTCCCTCTGTAATCATAGAAGTCTGTTTGTGGAATATTTGACATGCTTGTAGTTTCAATGTCATCTTGCGCAACAAGAAGATTAACAGCAAATAAACATTTAAAAAGAAATATAGAATTGAAGGTTTTGAACTTGCCAAACATATGCTTAATTAACATTGATATAATAGTTTACAAAAACATCTCACGCAATATAACAAAAGCTTTTATATCTCTAATAATGAGAGATATAAAATAAATAAAAAATCATGGCAAAAGAGCCATGATTAAATATAAAGGGAATTGTAATAACGTTTAGAGTGCTTTAGCCAACAGCTAATGAACCGTCTTCTTGTTTCACAATTTCTTGAGTTGATACATCATCTTCAAGATTTTCACTGGCTTGCGAAAAAATGAGGGTTGCAGCCAAAAGCATAAGAACACTTAATATAAGCCTCTTCATGTCAATAGATTAATGATTAATAGCTTATCAAAAATAGGCAAGTTTTAGACTAGAATTAAATTCTATTTTAATTTTTCGTTGATATACATTTTTATTCAGACGAAATGCAAACAACACACTTGTAACCATAAAAAAAACCCCATCGTTTTAAAAGGATGGGGTTTTTATAAGTGATTATATATCAATTATTTAGTAAACAACAATTCTCTATACTTTGTTAATGGCCACAACTCATCATCAACCAATAACTCCAATTTATCACAGCTATAACGAATATCATCAAAAATTGATTTTACCTTAAAACAGTAAGCATCGGCTTTCTTTTCTATATCGTCTATCGCATTAGCTTTTTTACGCTCGTTTGTCATTTTGGTTACATTAGAATTTATCAATTCAATATGCTTTGAAATGTCTTCTATTAATTGCATTTGCTCTTGGGCATACTTTTTAAAATCGTTACCATAAATCTCTTTCAACCCTTTTACATTTTCAATTAGGATATTTTGATAACGAACAGCAGTAGGGACTACGTGATTTCTTGCAATATCACCCAATACACGACCTTCAATTTGAATACGAAGCACATACTCTTCCATTTCAATTTCATAACGCGCTTCTGCCTCTACTTTATTCATTACACCAAGCTGCTCAAACATCTTTATTGTTTTATCAGATATTTTAGCCTTTAGAGCTTCTGGAGTCGTTTTATTATTGCTTAAGCCACGCTTTTTAGCTTCTTTTTCCCAAGCTTCACCATAACCGTTTCCTTCAAACAATATGTTTTTGGATTTCTTGATGTACTCTCTTAAGATATTAAAAACCGCTTCATCTTTCTTTAAATCCTTTTTCTTAATTAAAGCATCAACTTCAGCTTTAAACTCAATTAACTGTTTGGCCATAATTGTATTTAAAACCGTCATGGCATTAGCACAGTTAGCTTTAGAACCAACAGCTCTAAACTCAAATTTATTACCTGTGAAAGCAAAAGGCGATGTTCTGTTTCTGTCGGTATTATCTAATAAAATCTCTGGGATTTTACCAACAACGTTTAATTTTAAGTCTGTTTTTTCTTCAGGAGACAATTTACCATTAGTAACATGCTCCAATTCATTAAGCACATTTGTTAATTGCTCACCAATGAATACAGAAATTATTGCCGGAGGTGCTTCGTTAGCTCCCAATCGGTGATCATTACTTGCTGATGCAATAGCAGCACGCAATAACTCTTCATTATCATTTACAGCTTTTATAGTATTAATAAAAAACGTTAAAAACTGTAAATTACTCATAGGTGTTTTACCTGGACCCAATAAATTAACTCCAGTATCCGTACTTAAACTCCAGTTGTTATGTTTACCCGAACCGTTTACACCAGCAAATGGCTTTTCATGAAACAGCACTTTAAAATTATGTCGCTCAGCAACCTTATCCATAACATCCATTAATAAGGAGTTATGATCTACAGCTAAATTAGCTTCATCGTAAACTGGCGCTAATTCAAATTGGTTAGGCGCTACTTCGTTATGCCTTGTTTTTACAGGAATACCTAAAAGCATACACTCTGTTTCCAAATCACGCATGTATTGCATAGCTCTATTTGGAATCGTACCAAAATAATGATCGTCCAACTGCTGCCCTTTTGCAGGAGAGTGCCCCAATAAGGTTCTACCTGTCAACACAAGATCTGGTCTTGAAGCAACCAGGGAACTGTCAATTAAAAAATACTCCTGTTCCCAACCCAAAGATGCATTTACTTTTTTAACATTTTTATCAAAATACTTACACACGTCAACCGCAGCATGATCCACAGCTTGTAAAGCACGTAATAATGGGGTTTTATAATCTAGAGCTTCGCCAGTATAGGATACAAAAACCGTTGGAATACACAATGTTGTACCATAGATAAATGCCGGAGAAGTTGGATCCCAAGCCGTATACCCACGCGCTTCAAATGTATTTCTAATTCCTCCATTAGGAAAACTTGAAGCATCTGGTTCCTGCTGTACTAATTGACCGCCTCCAAATTTTTCAATGGCTCTACCATTTCCAATTGGCTCGAAAAATGCATCATGTTTTTCAGCAGTGGCTCCGGTTAAAGGTTGAAACCAATGTGTGTAATGCGTTGCTCCTTTGGAGATAGCCCATTCTTTCATTCCCGTAGAAATATGGTCGGCAACAACACGATCAATTTTAGTTCCGTTTTGTACCGCATCCATAACACTGTTAAACGCTTCTTTTGTCAGGAACTGACGCATTGTATCTTCGTTAAATACGTTAGACCCAAAAATAGATGAGCGTCGCTCATTTTCTTCAATATGAACCGGTTTTCTAGTTAACGATTCTTTAATGGCATGAAATCTTAAAGTAGACATAAAATACAGTTTAGGATTATTTTTATAGGGCAAAAATAATTATTTTAATCAAATCAACATAGTTAACCCTATTTTTTTTAGGGTCAATTATCAACATTTGTTAATTACAATGAAACAAACCCTATTTATCTCCTAAAAAAGCCGAATAAATAAAAATAATATAAGCCGTAAGGATCAGCATACCTTTCCATCGCCCAATTGTAAATCGTTTTGGTAAAAAAGCTAATGGTAGTAAAATAGCCGCAAAACCAAGCATCCAAAAAATATCTTGTCCTAAAATATTTTCGTTTTTCACTTCAATAGGATGGACCATAGCAGTTAAACCTAAAACAGAAGCTATATTAAATATGTTAGAGCCTATTAAATTCCCCAATGAAATCGCTTTTTCTTTCTTTAAAGCAGCAATAACAGAAGCCGCTAATTCTGGCACGCTTGTCCCTATAGCAACCATCGTTACAGATATAACACGTTCAGTTACTCCTAGATAAACAGCTGTTTCTTTAGCTCCCTCCACCAACCACTCGCTTCCAAAGTACAACGCAGACCCACCAATAATTAACCAAAGTATAATTTTAAAGTTTGAAGTTACCTGCAAAGCGTCATCTATTTCTTCCGGAATAGCCGCTCCATGGCTTCGAGAATTACGGATTAGTATATACAAAAACACAACAAGCGACAAAACCAAAGCTGCCCCTTCCCCAAAATTAATTATTAATCCACTTTTTAAAATATAGTATAGTGCCAATGACAACAGCATCATCATAGGCCAATTTAATTTGTAAAAATCCCTACTAATTGCCAATGGTGATATAAAAGCAGTAACTCCAAGCACTAATCCAATGTTGGCAATGTTTGAGCCAATTACGTTTCCAAGTGCAATATCTGGCGAACCATCTAAAGCCGCCTGCAAACTAACCAAAAGTTCGGGTACAGAAGTTGCGAAAGAGACAACCGTCATACCAATTACAAGCTTTGAAATATTAAACTTAAAGGATAAGGCAACAGAAGAACGCACTAAAAACTCACCACCAACTACCAATAAAACCAACCCTAACAAAACCCAAATTAAGCTCATAAACTATTTTTTGCGAAGATACTATTTCATTTTATTCTACAATAAAAACTAAAAATTTCGTTAAATAACTATATACATAGTTGTATAACTATAAAAATAGTTATATGTTTGGACTATAATTTATCTGTCATGCAAAAATTAACAAACAAAGAAGAAGAAATCATGCACATTTTATGGAGGCTAGAAAAAGCTTTTGTTAAAGATGTGCTAGCTGAAATAAAAGAAGACAAACCGCATTACAACACTTTATCTACTATAATTAGAAATTTAGAAGAAAAAGGCTATGTAAGCTATAATGCTTTCGGCAAAACACATCAGTACTATCCTATTGTAAGCAAAGAGCTATATAAAGAGAAGTACATGAATACAGCAATTGAAAACTACTTTAATAATTCATATAAAAATGTTGTGTCATTTTTTGCGAAAGAAGAAAAAATAAGCGTTAGCGAATTAAAAGAGATTATTGAATTAATTGAAAAAAATAAATAAGCAATGGATTACTTACTAAAATCATCAGCCATTATTGCCCTGTTTTATTTGTTTTATCGAATATTCTTGCAACGCGAGACTTTTTTTCAATCTAATAGATGGTTTTTAATTATTGGATTGGCAATAGCATTATTGCTACCTTCTGTAGTTATACCTATATATATAGAATACACACCCATAGCATCTAGCACTCCAATATTGATTACTGAAGCTGTTTCCAACAAGACAGTTGCCGAAGCTGACCCCATTAATTGGATACAGGTTTCAACTTACCTATATATAATAGGTGTTAGTTTCTTTTTAGTAAAATTTTTTATTGAGCTAGCTTCTTTACACAGATTGATACAAAAAAATCCAAAAAAGAAAGTTGGACGCTATTCATTAATAGAAATATTTGACCGCGTAGCGCCTTTTTCCTTTTTTAAATGGATAGTTTACAATCCCAATCAATTCAAAAAAACGGAATTAAACTACATTATTAATCACGAAAAAATCCATGCCAATGAACATCATACCATTGATGTATTAATTGCTCAAATATGCTGTGCTATATTTTGGTTCAACCCATTAGTCTGGTTGTATAAAAAAGAATTACAGCAAAACCTGGAGTTTATAGCAGACAAGAAAGCTCAAACCATATCTGACTGTAAAACCAGCTATCAAAAACTGTTATTAAAAACTAGTGTGCCTCATCACCCATTGGTTCTCACAAATAATTTTTACAATTCATTAATCAAAAAACGAATAATTATGTTACACAAATCAAAATCAAACAAATTAAATGCTTGGAAATACGCCCTTGTCGTCCCTATTTTAGCATTGTTCTTAATGAGTTTTAACACTAAAGAGGTTTATATTTCAAAGGATATAGAAACCGTGCCAGTTGTTAAAAAAGACTTTATTATTTCATCTTCAAGTACCGATAATGATTTAGAGTTAATTACCAACTATTTTAAGAACAAACCCGTACAATTGCTGTTTTCTGAAGTTGTTAGAAATTCAGAAAACCAATTGAAGTCATTATCTTTAAACACTAAATACGCCAACGGAACAGATTACACTAAACGTATTACGGTTTCAAAATCGGATACTGACGTTATAACTCCTTTTAAAGTATCGTTCGACTCTAGTCAAGATGATATAACATTAAACTTTTTAGAAGAAAGTTCTGAAACCAACATCAGCAAACATAAAGTAAGCTTAAAAAAGAATACAACTGTTGGTGAAATCGTTCCAACATCAAAAAAAACACATAAGAAAACAGAAGATAATTCTTTAGGAGAAAATCCGCTTTATGTCATTGGCAACAAACACTATAAAAAAGAAGACCTGCCAAGCAATAAGATCCCAACAAAAGGCAGCATTGAAATTTTAAACAAAAAAGAAAGCAAAAAACGATTTGGGAGCGATGGCAAGGATGGAGCAGTTATATTTAATGGCAATACGTCTTTTGGAAAAGCTGAAGCGACTAACCATTTAAGACTTAATGACTTTATTATTACTAAAGATTTCAGTGAAGCCGATATTAATTTAGTTAAAGCACAATTAGAAAAGGAAGGTCTAAAAACAAAAATAAGAGGTATAAAGCGCAATAGTAATGGTGAGATTATTGCCATTAAAATAGAGGTCAGTTCAGATCACTCAAAGGCTAGCTTTAATTTAAATGACGATGGCCCCATAAACCCAATTCAAATTACATTTGATGAAGGCGGAAAAAATATCACCATTGGTTCAGGCAGACAACACAGAACTCATTTATATAGCACTCGTACTCGAAATGCTAGAGAAAACAGAGTGTACAGAACACGTAGCCGTAGTCGTGCGGGTACGGTTTCAGGTAGTAGTCATCGTATACATACTTGTGATACCGATTGCGACCACGACCATGATGTGAAATTTGAATTCCGCACCGATTCACATGACGGAGAGGATGAAAACGTAATTGTTAGGGGCAACAACACTTATGTTATAAAAAACAGTAACACTAATAACGGCAAACGCACAGTAACTATAACCAATGAAAATGGTGAAGATGAAGTCATAGAGTTAAAAAGCGACAAGAATGTTTATTTCTTTGAATCCAAAGATGGTAAAATCAGCTCTAAAAATGCAGTATGGGTTGACGACAAAAACAAAAAATTTGAATACAAAATAGGATCTAAAGGTAAAGGCAAAAATTTCTTTATCTCAACTGATGGCGAAGGCACGCCTTACATACTAAAAGATGGCAAGGAAATTACAAAAAAAGAAATGGACGAGCTTGATCCAGATAGCATAGATACTATTAATGTAATTAAAGGCGATGAAGCTGTTAGCAAATATGGCAACAAAGCTAAAGATGGTGTTATTATTATAACCTCAAAAGACTAAAAAAACCTCAACAAAAAATCCTAGGCTTTGACCTAGGATTTTTTTTATTCAATAATAATTTTCCGGACTTGAGTTATCCCATTACTAGTTATTTTCATAATGTAAATACCAGACGAAAAATCTAAATTAATAGAACTATTGTTTAGCACAGTATGGGATTCCAAAAATCGGCCATCAACATCATATAACTCAACGTTAACGCGATCTACATTTAACTTAAAGTTGATTCTTCCATTTGATGGGTTTGGGTAAATCTTAACCAAATTGACTTCCACTTCATTAACGCTTAATGGCTGACTCCAAGTTTCGCCAACCATATTTCCCCAAATATATTCTATTAAATCTGGTTGGTCTATAAATGGATTTCTATTAAACTGCCAATTGTAAATTATGTTATTTCTGTTCATTTCAAAATCGTCTGGAGGGTCGTTTCTATGCCAATCCAATAATGTTGCCAAATCACCAAACTGGCCAACCATACCATCAGGAAATCCATCAACAATTTCCAATCCGTTATACCTTACAGCCAAATAAAAAACACCTCTAGCCACATCTCCTTTAAAACTACCAAGTGTACCAACTGGACCATTATATTCACCATAAAACTGATTACCACGACTGCTGTTCTCTGGCCCATCAACAGCTCGCAAAGCATGCGCATCTGAATTACCATGACGCAACGAATCTGCTTTTGTTTCCCAAAATACGTCTATACCATCAGCTATTTCATCTTCTTCAATACTGTAGTAACCTGCTCGCGAACGTGGAAACGTATGCTCTCTATTCCATGTGCCAACATTATTAGAGGTAGTCTGAAAATCTAATTTAGCCCTACCTTCTTCTAAATACACCAACCAAACCTGATTGCTGTTTTCAGGGTTTTGGTCTGCCTCCTTTAATATATCAATACAGTCATTATACGTTTGTGCTCTTACGATTGCTGGATTAGCAATAATATCTTGTAAAGCCTGACGCAAGTCAGTATCAGAAAGACCATCCAAACTATCATAATAATCACTTGGCTGTGTGCTTGCAACCAAACCAAAGGTTGGGTCATTAGGCGCCCCAAAGTTAGCAACTGTAAAATCATCATCAATTACACGCAGTTTTACAAAATTGTTAAACGGAATGATTGGCGATTCCAAAGCTAAAAATTTAATTACAGGTTCCTCATCACCTTCATCATCAGTATCATTAATCAATGTTATAGTAGTGGAAATACTATTGGTTCCGTTTGAAATAGTTAGCATAGTATTTCCTGTAAAATCTGACGCATCAAATCCTTCATTGTCTAATGTAAAACCAAAATCGAAATCAGAAGTTACATTTTCCTGAGTGGTAAATGTGATATCAAAACTATCGCCTTCATTAAATTGAGTTTGAGCAACTGAAATTTCCAAAGGATTAAAAACAACACCACTTCCATCGTTTAAAGCTCTAGGAGTTGGCGTCGTAGATGTGTAACTCCCATCATTATTACGCTGAATGGAATTGGTGTTATTACCAGACCCTTCATTTATTTGCTGAATATCTACAAATCTTGGGTCGTCGTTAAATATATCAATCATATCTACGTCATCTGAATCAGAAGTATCATAAATTAAAACATCCACCAAGTTTGTAATGGTGGCAACGGTTCCTTCAGGGAAATCAAAATCATTGGCCTGATATATGGCTACTGCATCGGCACCATTTTGAATGACATTAGCAGAAATTAAAAGCTGTGGAAAAGGCGTAACCGTTTCACTACCTATGAGCAGCAAGCCGTTAATATCTGTTGAATAACCATCTAAATCTATTGTAAAATAGCTTGAATTAGCACCTGAAGTAGACCCGTTAAAAAAGACAACAACATAACCATCCAAAGCCATGTTGGGCGTGTCAGATTTTAATTCAACAAACTCTTTGTCGTCAATTCCTGGCGTATCGCAATCCAGTTCGTTAATAACAATTTGGGCAACAGACTGCCAAGAAAAAACTAGAAGCGCTATACAAAGTAAAATTTGTTTCATAAAAAAGCATTTTTGCAAAAGTAATCATCTGTTTATCATTAAATTATTAATTGGTTTAATAAATCATTAATTTTAACATTTGAAATAAAATCAGAATGAGAAAATCCTTTTTTAAGTTTTTAGCAAAAGTCAATAAAGCCGTTTTACCAAGCTATACGAAACAACGTTTAGATTTAAGCAAGGCCAGTAAATTACAAATGGCCATATTTGGATGGAAATTGTATGTTACAAAAAATGCTTTAGATTAATTTAAAATTTATTTGGCAGTTTATCTAAAAAAGGAATATATTTGCACCCACAAAATCGGCCACGTGGCGCAACTGAATAGCGCACTTGATTACGGCTCAAGAGGTTGCAGGTTTGAATCCTGCCGTGGTCACTAACAAAAAAGCTTTCAAGTACTTGAAAGCTTTTTTTATTTCTCAAACCTGATAAAAATCATAGGTTATTTCAATTATAATGCTGACCTTTAATAGGCTATTAATCGAGAAACTTTTTCACCAGATTGGTTTCTTTAAATAAGGCATCTATTTAGTCTGTAGATGCCTTTTTTATACAATTTCTGCACTTAAACCAGCTTCTTGAAGCATAGAGCAACGTGGCTCCAACTCTTTATAAGGACCGGTTTTTACAGCGCACTTACCTTTGTAATGCACAATAATGGAGCATTGCTCGGCTTGTTCTGGTGTATGGTCGCAAGCATATATTAAAGTTTCTATAACATGGTCAAAAGTATTGACATTATCGTTATAAAGAATAATTTCGTTTTGTTTTAAGGTTTTTTCATCGAGAAGCGTCGCTTCTGAAGTTTTTTCTTTGAGACTCATGGCAATTTTACTACTAATTTATAAATTTTAGGGCAACCCAATGATTTTGCTCTAAAGTATCAACGTGTTGCAATCCTAATATATTACACTTTTCTTTTATAATTTGAATGTCATCTTTATAAAATCCACTTAAAAATACTAAACCGTTGGCATTTAAACAAGCCATATAACTGTCTAAATCTTCCAATAAAATATTTCGGTTTATATTGGCAATAACCATATCGTATCGTTTGTCTTTCAACAAACTAGCATCACCTTCAAAAACATTAATGTTTTTGCAATTATTGCGTGCTACATTTTCTAAACTATTTAAGTAACACCAATTATCAATATCTATAGCATCAACCTTTTTAGCGCCTTTCATTTCAGCTAGTATGGCTAAAACTCCTGTACCGCAGCCCATATCTAAAACCGATTTTCCTTCAAAATCATTTTTTAAAATATGCTGAATCATCATGTGTGTGGTTTCATGATGCCCAGTACCAAAACTCATTTTGGGCTCAATAACAATATCATATTGCGTATTAAACGGTTCGTGAAAAGGCGCACGTACCGTACATAAATCACCAACGACAATAGGGTGGAAATTGCGTTCCCATTCGGCGTTCCAATTGATTTGTTCAATTTCGTTAAATGTATATGAAATTGAAAATTCATCAGCATTAAGTATTTGTATACCCTCTAAAATATCTGTATTCCAGTCCTCTTTTTGAATATATGCCGTAACACCTTCATCGGTTTCCACAAAACTTTCAAAACCAGCATAGCCCAATTCAGCAATTAGTATTTCTACACCTGGTTGTAATGGTGAAACTTTAAAATCGTAACCAATATAAATAGTGTTACTCATGAATTAAATTTATTTAGATTTCTTTAAAAAGTTAAGCATTAAATTTAATGGAAAAACGACTTGAACGGTAAAAATTAGCATTATAATAATAGCCATTATAGAATTTATATCAGAATCTTTAAAAAAAAGCTCAAGCAAGAATGCGATAATGATACCATCGATTGTTATAATCACATGGATTATTGTCATCCACATAATTAGTTTCCGGTTAAGCTTTCGCATTAACCAATACCAAAATCCAATTATACTAAAAGCTATAGCGAGTATCACAACTAAATAAGCGTTTTCGATTATGAAATACGTATCATAATAATTAACCGAGAGTGTGCCGTGTCCATTCAAAAATCCATAAAGGAGCAGTATTGGAATAGAAATCCAAAAGTAAAGATGGGGTTTACGAAATAATTTTGCTCCCATAATTTGTTTTTGTACTAAAAAGCATTAACAATAGCAAAGAAGTCTTCAGCGTTTAATGATGCACCGCCTATAAGCCCACCATCAACATCTGGCTTCGAAAAAATTTCTTTGGCATTATTAGGCTTTACACTCCCACCATACAAGATTGAAACTGAATTTGCTGTATCGCTTCCATACTTGTCAGACAAAGTTTTTCGAATAAAAGCATGCATATCCTGCGCTTGTTCTGGGGTTGCTGTTTCACCTGTACCAATAGCCCAAACGGGTTCGTAAGCTAAAACAATATTTTTAAAAGCTGATGCTTCTAAATGAAATAAAGAATTCTTTATTTGACGCTCTACTACTGATTCGTGATTGCCAGATTTTCTATCACTTAATTCCTCACCAAAACAAAATATCACTCGCATATCATGCTCTAAAGCTGTATTTATTTTTTTTGCTAGAGCCTTATCTGTTTCATTAAAATATGCACGACGCTCACTATGACCAAGAATAACAGACTGTATACCTATGCTTTTAAGCATTCCCGCACTAATTTCACCCGTATATGCACCATCTTCAGCAAAATGCATATTTTGAGCAACGACTTCAATGGGAAATTGCCTTGTTTCCTCAAATGCTGGCCAAAGATTAGTAAATGCAGGAGCTATCATAACTTCGGCATCTGAAGTTTTTTTCTGCTGCTTTAATTCAGTAATTAATGTCTTTGTTTGAATTAAACCATTGTTCATTTTCCAGTTTCCTGCAACTATATGTTTTCTCATGATGTTTATTTTAATTATTGAAGATTAACTTTAGGATCCAACCACGCATAAATAATATCTACAAAAATATTGATTATAATAAATATAATGGCAATAATTAATACGGCTCCCATAATAACAGGTAAGTCTAATGTATTTAATGCGTTTACAATTTCCTTACCCAAACCATTCCAGCCAAAAATATACTCTACAAAAACAGCGCCTGCAAGCATGGATGCAAACCACCCTGAAATTGCAGTTACCACAGGATTCATAGCATTTTTTATGGCATGGTTTTTAATTATCTGATATTCACTTAAACCTTTTGCCCTAGCTGTTCGAATATAATCTTGATTATAAACTTCCAATAAGGAATTACGCATTAACTGAATGACTACTGCCAAAGGCCTTATTCCCAATACCACAGCCGGAAGTATTAAATTCTTCCATTGAATATGTAACGATTCTCCATAATCATCTAACTCATAAAGGCTTCCTGTCATTTCTAAATTAGTATATTCATGCAATACAAAACCAAAGAACCAAGCAAATAATATGGCACTAAAAAACGAAGGCACGCTCATGCCAACTGTACTCAAAATTTGAATGAGTTTATCAAGCCACGTGTCTTTATAAATAGCCGAAATAACACCAAGAACCAACCCTAACAACATAGCTATAATGATAGCCGAAACCGCTAACACAAACGTATTGGGTAAAGTTTCGCCTATAACTTGGGAAACAGGCTTGCCTTGTTTGGTAAATGATTCACGCAAGTAAGGCCATTTTAAAACTACTGTTGTATTTGCAATCGTAAACAGTTTTGCTGCCGAATACTTGTTTTTTCTTAAAAATGTATAATCTTCAGATTGATTGGAATGAAAAGATACAGGTGATAAATCATTCAAATAATAAAAATACTGTGTTAGTTTAGGTTTATCAAAACCATATTTTTTTCTGACGGCTTCAACTTGTTCTGCTGACTGATTTTGACCCAACATCATTTTTGCAGGATCACCAGGAAGTACATTAAATAATAAGAAAATTACCGTAACAACACCAAATAAGGTGAGAAAAGCGTAGAACAGTTTATTTAAAAAATAGCTTATCAGGTTATTCTTTCTTTAAATCAATTTTAACAAAAGAGGTATACGATGTATTATTAGCTTTATTAATTGAGTCTAATATATCACCTTCTTTTCTTTCCATTAAAAAATATACCGCTTCAATATCTTCTTCATTTAACGAATCTGCTTCTAATTTAGTTGATATTTTTCCGTCAATTAAAAAAAGTTCTCCATCATTCCTAATAGCCGCCTTTGGTTTTTCTTCTACCTTTGACAATTCTATTTTATCTAAATCATTCCAATGTGCTTTTTGCATAACCGTACCTTTATTGAGTTTTACAATTCCAGGACTTGCACGCACAACTGTTTTTAATGCTTTTTCATCGCATAAATAGAAATCAAAGCTTAAGTTATGTTCGGCTTTAAAAGCTTGCTTTTCTTCAGCACCAGAAGCCGACAGGCCTATTACAACATACCCTGCATCTATAGCCTTATCAGAAAATGCCTTGAGTTTAGCAACACCTTCAGGTTCTGCTGTTGCCAAATTGTACATGATTATCATGATAAGGTTTTCTTCATTTAAAAAAGCTTCAGTAAAATCGGCATCATCAGTTTCAATTGAAAAATCTTTTACAGGTGGGTCATAACCTTCTTCAATTACTTTAGTTTCTACGCCAACATATTCACCATCTACGGTTGGATAACTACCATTTGTAACATATTCTTTTTCTTCACCATTAACATTAAATGTCCATGTGAATTCTTGAACTGGTTTTGGTGCATCGTCTGGAACAATCATACCTTCCTGAATATTGGCTCCTACTTTATAAGCCCTAAAATCTATAGCTGGCAAATGCATTAACACATAATAGGCAAAGCCCAAACTCGCTATAAAACTCCCAAGAGCCACTACGGTTAAACCTAATTTATTCATTATTGGGTTAATGTGTTTTACACCCTTGAATAAAATCAAGATAAATACCAATAGTATAACATCTTTAGTGAAGCTCTCCCAAGGCGTCAGTTTAAGTGCATCGCCAAAACAACCGCAATCTTTTACTTTATCAAAATATGCCGAATAAAAGGTTAAAAATGTAAAAAACACAATCATTCCCAACAAGCTCCATACTGTAAACTTGGGTTTATATCCTATGAGCAGAAAAATACCAAGAACAACTTCAAAAACAACAACCAATATTGAAATTATAAGTGCATAAGGCTCTAAAAATGGAATATTTAAAACATCGGCACTAAAATACTCTTGCAGCTTATAGGAAAACCCCAACGGGTCGTTCAACTTTATAAATCCTGAAATTATAAATAAAACGCCTACTAATATTCTACTAATGTTTACTAAATATTTCATATGCTAATTTTCGTTTAAATGAATCATTGCAAATACAGCGTAATTAATCATGTCTTGATAATTAGCATCGATACCTTCACTAACTAAAGTTTTGCCTTTGTTGTTTTCAATTGATTTCACGCGTAATAATTTCTGCAAAATTAAATCGGTTAATGAGCTCACGCGCATATCACGCCAAGCTTCGCCATAGTCATGGTTTTTATCTAGCATTAACTGTTTTGTAGTAGCTATTTGTTGGTCGTAAAGTTCCGTTGCCTCTTCAGTTGACAAATCTGGTTGATCTACAACACCTTTGTCTAACTGGATTAACGCCATAATACAATAGTTGATAATACCAATAAACTCACTCACTTCACCTTCATCTACTTTGCGTTCGTCATTTTCTTGCAAGCTTCGTATGCGCTGCGCCTTAATAAAAATTTGATCGGTTAATGATGGTAGCCTTAAAATACGCCAAGCACTTCCATAATCAGACATTTTTTTTATAAATAAACTTCTACAGGTTTCAATTACGACATCGTATTGTTTTGAAGTATCTTGCATGAATTAAATTGAATTTTCCGTAAATTTCGCATAAATAATTTTAATGTTCAAAGTTTCCGGTTTAAAGTTTCAAAACCCTTTACCAACAACCTCTAACTCGGTATAAATGACAATTAATTGTAAAGGCAACCTCATAGATTTAAGCACCCCAAAAGTAATGGGGATTCTTAATCTTACCCCAGATTCCTTTTATGATGGCGGCAAATATAAAAATGAAAGTGAGATACTATCACAAGTGTACATGATGCTAAAAAATGGTGCTACTTTCATTGATATTGGCGCTTATAGTTCCAGGCCAGGAGCTGTTGATATTTGTGAAGATGAAGAAAAAAAACGCCTTTCTCCTATTATTACACTAATTCTTAAGGAGTTTCCCAATGCGCTATTATCAATTGACACATTTAGAAGTCAAGTTGCTAAATTGGGGATAGAAGCTGGCGCCTCAATAATCAATGATATAAGCGCTGGGCAATTAGATGATAATATGATGCCTACAGTTGCAAGACTACGAGTCCCATATATTATGATGCACATGAAAGGCACACCGCAAACCATGACCAAAGAGACACAGTATGAAAATCTCATTGAAGACATTATGTTCTACTTTTCAGAACGTTTAGCTTTGGCTCGTAGTTATGGCATAATAGACACTATAATTGATCCTGGCTTTGGATTTGCAAAAACTCGGGAGCAGAATTTTGTCTTAATAAATCATTTAGAATTATTTAAAACCATAGAAAGACCAATCCTTGTTGGTTTATCTAGAAAATCAATGATTTACAAAACCTTGAACAGCTCCCCTAACGAGGCATTGAATGGAACAAGTGTACTCAACACGATAGCCTTACAAAAAAACGCCAATATTTTGCGTGTCCATGATGTTAAAGAAGCTGTTGAATGTGTTCAACTTATTAATCAATTACAAAACTAATATGCGAATTTCACTAGTATTACTGCTTATTGTTTTTATGTCCTGTAGTTCAGAAAAAATAATTGAACTGCCAGAAATTAAGCAAGCAAAAATCACTGAAATTAATGACGTTTCACCTGCTTATTTGTTTTACGATGAAATGCAACCTGACAGTGTAGAGCTAAATCGTAAAAATTTAATTAGCACAACTAACTGGCTAGTAAATGTTGACAAACGTTTGACTCTAGGGCAAGCCATACCAAGAATTCAATTTTTACAACAGAAAAAAAACAATTCCAGTCATAAGAATGAGGCTGCAAAGAATTACTATACCTGCCATGATTTAAGTGAGAATAATTTAGGGTTTATTGAATTCACGGGTATTAACTATCATCTATTAGAAACAGAAAGCGCTTCAAAAACTTTAGAAGTTATAGTTGAAACTTTAGACAACATATCCATAAAAAAATCAGCAGCAGCTATTATTAGTTTTGAAACCAACCTTGAAAACCTAATTTCAGATTTAAAGAACATTTCTACCGAAACCCCTCAAAAAGTATCGTTACGACTTAAAGCTTCTTTGACTTTTCAGGATTATATTTCTCTAAAAGAAAAATTGACTACAATTAATTTTGAAGACATTACAATAGACAACAACGAGTTTATTTATTAAGCTTATTTTGTTAAATTTACCAAAACCCACTGCCTTTGGAAATTTTTGATGATTTACTAAAATTCACAATAGTTGATATTATAGACGTTATTTTGGTAGCCCTTCTACTCTACTATGTCTATAAATTAGTAAAAGGCACTGTAGCTATAAATATTTTTATTGGGATTGTAATAATTTACTTCATCTATCTTATCACGGAAACCCTACAAATGAAGATGTTAAGCAAAATACTTGGCGGCTTTATGAGTGTAGGTTTAATTGCACTTATTGTTGTGTTTCAACAGGAAATCAGGAAATTCCTTCTTATGATTGGATCAACCAACTTCAGCAAACGCGGGAAATTCTTTAAACAATTAAAATTTTTAAAAACTGAATCTGCTACCGAAACAGATGTTAGCGCTATTGTTAACGCCTGTAATAAAATGGGCACCACAAAAACCGGAGCTTTAATAGTTTTTGAACGCAATAATAATCTCGATTTCTTGACCAACACTGGTGATGAGATGAACATAAAGGTTACGCAACCTATTATTGAAAGTATATTTTTCAAGAACAGTCCTTTACACGATGGTGCCATTATCATTATAAACAATGTGGTAAAAGCAACTCGGGTTATACTACCTGTTAACAACGAAAAAACATTACCGCAACGTTTTGGACTAAGACATCGTGCTGCTGTTGGTATTACCGAAAAAACGGATGCATTGGCTCTAGTTGTTAGCGAAGAAACAGGACAAATATCATATTTTAAAGATGGCAAGTTTGTCATGTTTAAAGATACTCAAGATTTAACTCATATTATTAAAGAAGATTTAGGGTAATGCTATGCAAAAACTGTAAAATAGCTATTGACAGCACCGATAATTATTGTAAAAACTGCGGTGGAAAAATAGTTAAGAAGAGACTAACTATTCAAAATCTATTTGAACATTTTAGTTCCCAGTTTTTAAATTACGATAACCTATTTCTTCAAACATTCATTTCTTTATTCACAAAACCCGATGATGTAATTGGTGGTTATATTGATGGTGTCAGAAAAAAGTATATCAATCCTATAAGTTACTTTGCCTTGGCCATTACCCTTGCCGGATTCCAAATTTATATTATTAAAACTTTTTTTCCCGAAGGCTTTGATTTATCTAATATAACCATAGAAGGCCAAGAAGAGTTTGCAAATTCGTATTTCAGTTTTATTCAAGATTATCAATCTTTAATATTGCCATTGTTTGTTCCTGCCTATGCTTTAATGTCAAAAATTGTCTTTTACAACTACAAAAAATACAATTACACCGAACATTTGGTCACTTTCTTATATATTTTATCGCAAATAACTATAGTAATGCTTTTACCTGTCATTGCTTTTACTGCTCTGGGGTATACCTATGGCGATTTCACCTTTTTAACTATAATATTTCAAATAGCTTACTCTGCCTATTGTTTAAAAAAAGTATTTGCATTGAGCATGAAGAAGCTACTTTTAAAAACACTATTATTTTTTGTGGTTTTTAGTATTTTATATGTATTGGTTATTATTCTTTTTATAGCCATAATGATTGTGGTTTATGGTGGTTTAGAAGGTTTTGTAGAAGCTTTTGGAGGTGCAAATCAATAGTTATTAGGCCACTTCCTCCTCTTCTTTTAAAAACTGCACTTCATATAGGTTTTTGTAATACCCGTCAGTTTTTTGCAGCAATTCATTATGCGTACCCTCTTCAACTATTTGTCCAGCATCCATAACTACAATTTTATCAGCTTTCTTTACAGTTGCTAAACGATGTGCTATAATAATTGACGTTCGGCCTTTTGTGATTTTATCGGTTGCATTTTGAATAAGTTGTTCAGAATAGGAATCAACCGAAGATGTCGCTTCGTCCAAAACCAAAATACTTGGGTTGGTAACATAAGCCCTTAAAAATGAAATTAATTGCCGCTGACCTGACGATAGCATAATACCACGCTCTTTTACATTGTAATGATACCCATTGGGTAAACTCATGATAAAATCATGAATACCGATATCTTTTGCGGCCTGAATCACTTCTGCTTCCGTAATATGAGGATTGTTTAATGTAATATTGTTTAAAATAGTATCAGCAAAAAGGAAAACATCTTGAAGTACAACTGCTATTTGACTACGCAATGACGCCAATGTCATATCCTTTATATTGACATCATCAATTAAAATACTACCATTATTAATGTCATAGAATCTATTTAGTAAATTTATGATGGTAGACTTACCTGCTCCTGTTGCACCAACAATAGCTATTGTTTCTCCTGCATTAAGATTTAAAGACACACCTTTTAAAACCTCTTCATTTTCAACATAACTAAAATGTACATCTCTAAATGTTATTTCTCCTTTAAAATGTGTAGCAACCTGAGTTCCGGTATCATCAATTTGCGAAGTTGTCTCCAATACTTTAAACACACGTGTTGCTGCCACCATGCCCATTTGAAGTGTATTAAACTTATCTGCGATTTGGCGCAATGGCCTAAACAACATTGGTATCATCATAATAAAGGCTGTTAAATCACCTAATGATGCCGTTTGATCTATAACCGTATTAAGACCTCCATACCAAGCAATAAGCCCAATGGTTATCGATGATGACAATTCAGCAATTGGAAAAAATATGGAGTTATACCAAACAGTCTTTAACCAACCCTGTTTATGTCTTTCATTTATTTCCTTAAATTTTTTGTATTCGGTATCTTCTCTTGTAAATAATTGCAGAATCTTCATACCAGTAACACGCTCTTGAACAAAAGAATTAAGATTGGACACTTCGGTTCGCACTTCTTCAAAAGCTTTTTTCATATACTTTTGAAATAAGCGTGTGGCATACAATACCAATGGCAACATCAAAAACACGATAATACTCAATTCCCAATTCATGTAAATCATGACACCAGAAACAACTAACATAGTAAGCAAGTCACGGAATATCATAAATAAACCTTGTCCGAAAATATCAGCTATACGCTCCATATCTGTTACTGCCCTTGTAATTAGAACACCAACAGAAGAATTATTAAAATATTTCATTTTAAAGCCCAGCATGTGGTTGAACAGTTTAATGCGTATATCCTTTACTACTGTTTGCCCCAACCAACCAGCATAATAAATAAAAAGCAGTTGGCAAATAACCTCGGCCAATAACATGCCACCCATCAATAGTATATAAGGCAAAAAGCCTTCAAATGTTTTAGTTGCAATATTTTTATCTATGGCTTGTTGTAAAATATATGGTCTAGCAGCACCTAAAACAGCCAACAAAATAACTGCAATTAAAACCCCAACAAATACACTTTTATATGGTGATATAAACTGCATGAGTTTCTTAAGCAGATGCGTATCAAGTATTTTATTTTTCTTTTTATCGGTCATTTATATCGTTTCGGGATAATCTATTTTAGTAAGATACAAACCATGAGCTGGGACTGAATACCCAGCTTCACTTCTATTTTTTGAAGCTATTATGGTTTCTAAATCTTCAACTGTTATTTTATTTAAACCAACATTTATTAGTGTTCCAACTATAGCGCGCACCATATTACGTAAAAACCTATCAGCTTTTATGGTGAAATGCAGTTCATTGCCTACCTGTTCCCAATTAGCCTTTTTTATATCACAATAATACGTTTTTACATCTGTATGGGTTTTAGAAAAGCATTGAAAATCTTTATGACCCAATAGTACCTTTGCAGCTTGATTCATCAAACCTATATCCAAAGGCTTTTTCATAAAGTATGCCGAATCAAAATTAAATGCATCTTTCTCTATAGCCACACGATATAAATAGGTTCGGCCAACAGCATCAAATCGCGCATGCGCATCTTTATGCATTTCAAATACGCTGTGAATGGCTATATCCTGAGGCAAAAAAGCATTTAGCTTATACTTTAAATGATCACTTTCTATCCTAACATTTGAATCAAAATGTGCAAACATTTGTTTGGCATGCACACCAGCATCCGTACGTCCGGCACCAACAATTTTAGTTTCAGCATTCAACAATTTACTTAAGGCATTTTCTATAACTTCCTGTACAGAAATAGCATTAGGCTGATTTTGCCAACCGTGATAAGCTTTACCATTATATGAAAGTTCTAAAAAATATCGCAAGAAAGTCTACTTTTGTGAAAGGCAAAGATAAAACTTTATCCAACTTTAAATTTCAATAAAACGTTAATATAAATAGATTGCCTATTCAATTGGAAACTAACATGAAAAAAATCCTTCTGCTTTCTGATACCCACAGTTATATTGATGATACCATTTTAAAATATGTAAAACAAGCTGATGAAGTCTGGCATGCTGGCGATATTGGTAATTTAAAAGTAACAGACAGTATTAAAAACTTAAAACCTTTAAAAGCGGTTTACGGCAATATTGATGATGAAAAAGCGCGTCGTGAATTTCCATTAGACAACAGATTTATGTGCGAAGGCGTAGATGTTTGGATAACCCACATAGGCGGTTATCCCAATAAATACAGCATACGCATTCGTGAAAAAATTAAAGAGAATCCGCCACACTTATTTATTTCGGGTCACTCTCATATTTTAAAAGTCATACCAGACAAAAAACTCAACTTATTACACATGAACCCTGGAGCTGCTGGCAAACATGGGTTTCACAAAGTGCGCACTATGTTGCGTTTTACTATAGATGGCAGAAAGATTGAAAACTTGGAGGTTATTGAATTTAAGAAATAAAAAAGCCCAAGATCTTCACCTTGGGCTCACGCACTAATATACTAAGATGATAGGTTTATCGTAATCTATCTACAGATTTTACGAGATCTTCGTCCTTTTTAATGGCTTTATTGGCTAACGCCAAAAACACGATAGAAACAATAGGAAGAAAAATCCCAATACCTTTCTCAGAAACAACTGTTTCTCCAGATAAATTTAGAGATTGATACACAAATACTCCTAGTAAAATAAAGTTTAATATTATATTCAGTCGTCCCAACATAAATTGCGACTTCCTGTTTTTAAATCTAGATATTGATAAAATTGAAAAAAATGCTGAAACTAAAAAAATAGCAAAAACATAATTTACATCATGGGCATAAATCTTCTCACCTTCAGGGTTAGTCCACAATTCAAACACATAAATTAATCCCACTGAAACCACAGCAGCCATTAATAAGTATAAGGTTTGAATTCTTTGAAGCATTACATTTTTAATTTATCGAGCACAAAAATAATAGTTTCTTTTTTAAAATTAGCCGAAAAAAATAAAAATAAAGTTGTATAATTGCAGTAATGATTTACAACTGCCACAGTTGTAAGTTGTTAATTCTTCAAAATAAGATCAATTTTTCTTCGGAATAATTCAACTTAAAATAATTAATCAAAACATTCAATTCAACATCAATGTTTGAAATAGCACAATTAAAAGAAATGAAGCTTCCTGAATTACAGGAAATTGCTAAAAAACTGAACGTTTCTAAATACCGTTCATTAAAAAAATTAGATTTAGTATATCAAATCCTAGATCATCAAGCAGCTAATCCTAAAGCTGTAAAAGAAGTTGTAGCCGCCGAGAAACCTTCTGATAACCCAAGCGACAACACCAATAAAAAACCTGCCCAAAAACGTCCAAGACAACGTATTCAAAAGCAAAAACAGGACAGTAGTTTAAGTACAGACAATAAGCCTGAAGCAAAGGAATCACCAACTCAAGATAAAAGCCAACAAAAAGCACCGCAGCATACCAATCAGAAAAAAGATACTGATAAAACCAACACAAAAGACGACAAGAAAAAAGACAATAATCAAAATCGTCAAAAGCGCGACAACACTAAAAACAAGAATAATTCGCAAGGCAACAATGGAAATAAAGACAATAGAAATCGTTACCGCGAACCTGATTTTGAATTTGATGCTATTATTGAAAGTGAAGGTGTTTTAGACATCATGCAAGATGGTTATGGCTTTTTAAGATCTTCAGATTATAATTACCTGTCTTCCCCTGACGATATTTACGTTTCTCAATCGCAAATCCGTTTATTTGGTTTAAAAACTGGTGATACGGTTTTAGGCCATGTAAGACCTCCAAAAGAAGGAGAAAAATATTTCCCTTTAATTAAGGTGAGTAAAATAAATGGGCAGAAACCAGAAGTTGTTAGAGATCGTGTTTCATTTGAACATCTTACACCATTGTTCCCAAAGGAAAAATTCAATATAGCTGAACGCCAAAGTACAATATCTACACGTATTATGGATTTGTTCTCTCCTATTGGAAAAGGACAACGTGGCATGATTGTTTCGCAACCTAAAACAGGAAAAACTATGTTGCTTAAGGATGTGGCCAATGCTATTGCAGCAAACCATCCTGAAGTTTATCAAATGATTTTATTAATTGATGAACGCCCAGAAGAGGTGACCGACATGCAACGTAATGTTAGAGGTGAGGTTATTGCTTCAACTTTTGATAAAGAAGCACATGAACATGTGAAAATTGCCAACATTGTTCTAGAAAAAGCAAAACGATTGGTTGAATGTGGTCATGATGTGGTTATTTTATTAGATTCAATTACCCGTTTGGCCAGAGCTTATAATACAGTTCAACCAGCATCTGGAAAAATATTATCAGGTGGTGTAGATGCCAATGCTTTACATAAACCAAAACGTTTCTTTGGAGCAGCACGTAATATTGAGAACGGCGGTTCGTTAACCATAATTGCTACTGCATTAACTGAAACTGGCTCTAAAATGGACGAAGTAATTTTTGAAGAATTTAAAGGAACCGGTAATATGGAATTGCAATTGGATCGTAAGATTTCTAATCGTAGAATTTTCCCTGCTATCGATTTAACCTCTTCGAGCACACGTCGTGATGATTTATTGCTAGACGACAATACTATTCAGCGTATGTGGGTAATGCGTAAGTATTTAGCTGATATGAATCCCGTTGAAGCCATGGAATTTATTAATGAGCGTTTTAAACAAACCAGAAACAATGAAGAGTTTTTAATCTCTATGAATGGATAAAACTTTTGATTATTATAAAAAAAGGAAGCCTTGATTGTTATCAAGGCTTTTTTTTTATGTTTACACCAACAATAAACTTTATCGCTGGAAACAAAAAAAGCTTCTCTAATGAGAAGCTTACTTATATCTTTAAAGCTATACTTGTATTAAAGTGCAGCTACATGCTTTGCTAAACCAGACTTAAGGTTAGCCGCTTTATTATTATGAATAATATTTTTCTTCGCTAATTTATCAATCATAGAAGATACAGAAACCAATAATTCTTCAGCTTCTTTCTTATTCGTAGTGTCACGCAATTTCTTAATTGCATTACGAGTAGTCTTGTGCTTATATCTATTTCTTAAGCGTTTTGCTTCGTTACTTCTAATTCTCTTTAACGCTGACTTATGATTTGCCATTTGTTTCTTTTCTTATTAAAAATTGTAGCCCGTAGGGGAATCGAACCCCTCTTACCAGGATGAAAACCTGGCGTCCTAGCCGATAGACGAACGGGCCATTTGGTTTTGAGTGCGCAAATATAAATTTAAAAATCTAAACTTGCAATACTTTTCAAATAACTCTCAATGTTTCCATTGCGGATGCAAAAATACAACTATTTTTAAATGTTGCAACAACTAAATCATCTTTTTTTTAAAAAAATAATTAGTAGGCTTTTGCAAACAATACTCTACGTTTTGAAGGCTTCCCAGAATAAAGACAAACCCCAGGTTCAACTTTATCATCCAAAGGAATACATCTAATAGTAGCTTTAGTTTCTTCTTTTATTCTGGTTTCTGTCTCTTCAGTACCATCCCAGTGAGCAGAAACAAAACCACCTTTTTCTTCAATTACAAGCTTAAAATCGTCGTATGAATCAACTTCAGTGATGTGCGAATCTCTAAAATCTAATGCCTTTTTATATAATGAACTTTGAATATCATCCATTAAATCCACAACTTTTGTTGTCAGATTATCAATAGCTACAATTTCTTTTGACAAAGTATCTCTACGAGCCAATTCAACTGTTCCATTTTCTAAATCTTTAGGGCCAATGGCTATTCTTAAAGGCACACCTTGTAATTCATGCTGTGCAAACTTTGCTCCTGGACGTAACGTATCGCGATCATCAAACTTAATTGTAATGCCTTTAGATCGTAATTCATCAATAATAACATTGGCAAGTTTAGATATCTCATTTAACTGTTCTTCATTTTTATAAATTGGCACAATTACTACCTGATTTGGCGCTAAATTTGGAGGCAACACCAATCCGTGATCGTCACTATGAGTCATAATAAGCGCACCCATTAATCGCGTTGAAACACCCCAAGATGTTGCCCATACATAATCTTGTTTACCCTCTTTTGAAGTAAACTTCACATCAAAAGCTTTTGCAAAATTCTGACCTAAAAAATGTGATGTTCCTGCCTGTAGTGCTTTGCCGTCTTGCATCAAAGCTTCAATACAATAGGTTTCTACTGCTCCAGCAAAACGCTCACTATCAGATTTTATACCTTTAATTACGGGTATTGCCATAAAGTTCTCAACAAAAGCAGCATAAACATTATTCATTAATTCAGCTTCTTTTATAGCTTCCATTTCAGTAGCATGGGCTGTATGCCCTTCTTGCCATAAAAATTCAGCTGTTCTCAAAAACAAACGCGTACGCATCTCCCAACGTACCACATTTGCCCATTGGTTGATTAGGATAGGTAAATCTCTGTAAGATTGGATCCAACCTCTATAGGTATTCCAAATAATGGCCTCGCTTGTTGGCCTTACCACTAACTCTTCTTCAAGTCTAGCTTCAGGATCCACACGTAACTTACCTGCATTATCAGGATCATTTTGCAACCTATAATGCGTAACAACCGCACATTCTTTAGCAAATCCTTCAGCATTTTTCTCCTCCGCTTCAAATAAACTTTTTGGTACAAAAAGTGGAAAATAAGCATTCTGATGTCCTGTTTCTTTAAACATTCGATCTAATTCTGCTTGTATTTTCTCCCAAATCGCAAAACCATAAGGCTTAATCACCATGCATCCTCTAACGGCTGAATTCTCGGCCAAGTCAGCCTTTACAACTAATTCGTTATACCATTTAGAATAATCCTCTTCCCTACTTGTAAGTTTTTTGCTCATATACAGGCTTTTGGCACAAAAATTGTGACTATGTTAAATAAAAAAATAGTTCAGCAAAACTAACTATTTTTGTGATGTTCAACAATAAAATATAGAAGATATGCAATTTAAAAACTACCCAAGCCTAAAATTTGCGCCATTTACATTAATTAGTGTATTGCTTATCTTAACTTCATGTGGATCCAGTCAGCAAGTTGTTCAAGATAGTGATGGCATTTACGGCTCGCCAGATAAGACTGTGACTTATGTAGATGTTGAACAAACGCCTTCAGAACAAAACAACCCTAACAGCAATTATTATAAGAACTATTTTAGCGAGAAAGCTTCTGAATATGATATTTATACTGAAGATGAAGTCTTTACTGATGTTGACGAATATGAAGGTGATTATGCTGAAGAAAACGATTCATTACAAGTCGACTACAATAATTATGCTGGCTGGGGACAAGAAACAGGTAGCGTTTCCATAAATGTATACAGTGGATTTGGATTTGGCTATGCTGGATACTGGAACAACTATTGGGGTTGGAATGCTGGTTGGGGTTGGGGATATCCAAGTTATGGTTGGGGCTGGGGTTATCCAGGTTATTGGGGTCCAGGTTGGGGCTACCCAGGTTATGGCTGGGGATATTACCCACCTTATTATGGATGTTATTATCCTACACCATACTATTCTAACGGATACCGCTATTCTTATGTAAACGGAAGAAGAGGTGTATCGTCGTATAGGAATGGTTATTCACGTACAGCATATAATAGTAATTACTTAAATACGGGAGGTAGATCTCGATATTTAAATACTACAACTACTAGACGCAATACAACTTCGGGAAGAACTAGAACGTATACTTCAGAAGGACGACCAAATAATTCGGTAACAAATTCAAACTCTACTGTAAAACCTAGAAGCGGCAGAACAAGAACGAATACAAATTCTACCCCTAGACCTAGATCAAATTATAACGGAACAACTTCCAAACCAAGATCCAACTCATCATCCAGACCTAGATCGCAGTACAACTCATCATCCAGACCTAGATCTTCAGCTCCAAGCAGAAGTTATAGTTCACCAAGACCTAGTAGTGGAGGTGGTGGTTTTTCACGAGGTGGAGGTGGCTCTAGTCGCGGTGGTGGTAGAGGAGGTATTTAATCTGTAGTTAAATCAAGTAAAAAATTGTTATGAAAAAATTAATGATTCCAATCATTAGCGCATTGTGCTTGTCTTCAACCTACGCTCAAGACATAACAGACGCCTTACGCTATTCTCAAGATGAAATTAAAGGAACTGCTCGTTTTAGAGCTTTAGGCGGTGCTTTCGGTGCTTTAGGAGGAGATATAAGTGCTGTTAGCGTAAACCCAGCTGGCTCGGCTGTTTTTTCGTCAAGTCATATTTCTATGTCTTTATCAAATAAACACGTTAAAAATGAAACCCAATATTATAATGATTTTTCTGGGAATTCATTTTCAAATATTGATTTAGGGCAATCTGGCGCAGCTTTTGTTTTTAACAATAGAAATCAAAACTCAAAATGGAATAAATTTACCATAGGAGCTTCCTATGAACAGATTCAGGATTATGACAATGACTGGTATGCTTATGGCGTAAACCCCAATAACTCTATAGATCGTTATTTTTTAGAATATGCTAATGGTTTAAGATTAGATGAGATATCCGCTTTACCGGGTGAAACCTATTCTCAAGCTTATTCAGAGATAGGTAGTTTATTCGGCTATGGGAATCAACAGGCATTTTTAGGTTATGAATCCTATATATTGGAACCTGATGATTTTAATGACGACAATACTATTTACACCTCAAATATTAGCGGTGGAAATTACAATCAAAATTATAATTATACATCTTCAGGGTACAACGGGAAGTTTACTATGAATGCTGCTGCAGAATACAATAACCGCTTATATATAGGCCTAAACTTGAATTCTCATTTCGTTAATTATAGCAGTTACACGTATTTATCTGAAACTAACAATAACCAAGGGTCCAATGTTAGTCAAGTAAATTTTGGCAATAGTCTTTATACAATCGGTTCAGGATTTTCATTTCAACTAGGAACAATTATAAAAGTAACTCATGGCTTACGTGCTGGATTTACTTATAACTCCCCAACTTGGATGAACATTTCTGACGAAACAACACAATATATAAGAACGGTTAGAGATGATAATGGTTCAAATGTTTCACAAGTTATAGATCCATTAATCGTTAACATCTATCCTACTTACCGGTTACAAACACCCGGTAAAATTACTGGTAGCTTGGCTTATGTATTTGGAAATTATGGTCTGATTAGTTTTGATTACTCTTTAAAAGACTATGGTAATGCTAAATTTAAACCAAAATCTGATACTTATTTTTCTGAACAAAACAGTATTATAAATACAAATTTAAAAGCAGCTTCAGTTTATAGAGTTGGAGCAGAAATAAAATTAAATCGTTTAAGTTTAAGAGGTGGCTATCGTTTTGAAGAAAGCCCTTATAAAAATGAAATTACTGTTGGAGATTTAAATTCATGGTCAACAGGTTTAGGTTACAATTTCAATAATGTTGTAAAATTGGATTTATCATTTGATCAATCTAAACGCGAAAGCAATCCTCAACTCTATACTATTGGCTTGGTTGATCGTGCTAATTTAGACACAACTATCTCCAATTTTACAATGACAGTAGTTTTTAATCTTTAACCAAAAACAATATTTATAAAAAAAGCCTGAACAAATTGTTCAGGCTTTTTTTATTACTTGTCTTCTTATATTTTCTCTTACTTACTTTAACGTTTTAAAGTAAAGTGAGCCTTAAATTCCTTCATTGCTTCATCATCTGGCGACTCTTTGTAAACAACCGTAAACCAATAATCACTGGTAGGCAACGGATATCCATTTAAAGTTCCATCCCATCCAGGGCTATTTGGACTTAATTGTTTTAACAACTTACCATATCTATCAAAGATATTAATAACGGCATCTGGATTAATACCTGAAATTTGCCATAGATCATTATCTCCATCATTATTTGGTGTAAAGAAAAGAGGATAATCTATAACAAAAACTGTATCACTTGCTATTCCACACCCATTAATATCTCTAACCTGAATTTCATGCTCCCCGTATAATACATTAGTAAATGTATACGTATTATCGTTAGGCTCGTTACTCACCCATGGACCATTATCAATACTAAACTCAAAAATTGCTGATGCTTCACCAGTTGCTGTTACAGAAATCACATTGTTATCTGCAAATGCTTCAGTGACAACTTCAGCACTAACAACAGGAGGCGAGCTTTCTTCTACAACTACTGGTATGATATTAAAACATCCTGTAGCAATATTAGTAATTTCAACTGTATACGTACCCGATTGAGTAGCGGTGTATACAGAATCTATACTTACTATTGTTCCATTAGGATCTACCCACTCAAAAGTATATTCAGAAGGATTTAAACCAGTATCAATAGTTGGAGGCCCAACAACTTCGGTTCCGTTTGTATTTATACAAATAACATATTGATCATCTGGTATAAACACAGGAAGAGGGTTAACTATTAAATCAAAAGTGATAATAGTATAACAGCCTGTTCCATCATCGTTAGGATCTCCAGGGTCACCCGTATTAGTTACTCTAACATAAATGGTTTGTGGCGTCGAAATATTAGTGTAATTTGTTGGAGTTGCAATTTCATTATCCCCAGATTCTGCATCAGCAAATGATTCATAATAAGTAACTGACTCATCAAAATCATTAAGCATCAAACCTTCATTTTGAGTCAAATCAAACTCTTCTTGCAAATTACCAGGGTCATTATCATCACATTCTATTAAATCTGGTAACACATCATTAGGTGTCGGTAATGTATTAACCACTAACGTTAATGTTGTAAGCGCATAACAACTGCTTCCACTGGTAGTTTCAGTAACGGTTACAAAAAGTGTTTGTGGATTATGTGGTAAACCTCCAACTGAAGTATTATCATAAGCCGTGTAATCAGAAATTGGATTATTAGGAATATCCATCATCGTTTCATAATAATCAACAACTAATGAAGCATTACCTCCAGTTAGGTCATCATTTTGCGTTGTTAAATCAAATGTTGCAAAACCATCATTATCATTTGAATCATCACAAATCTCATAAATACTGTCTTGAGCATCTGCTGGTATAACAGGCAATGGATTTACAACTAAATCGAATTGACCAACAGTAACACATCCATTGTTTCCTTCTAAACGAACATATATTGTTGTATTCCCCGAAACATAGTCTGACAATTGAGGCTCAACTATTGGATTCATTGCTGGTACAGCCTCAGCATCAGCTAAAGTCTCATGATAAGTAAGTGTAAAATCAGCCGGGTTTTGAGTACCAAAAATAGTATCATTCATAGTATTCAAGTTAAATGATACTATACCATCGTCATCGTCATCGCACAAAGCATAAGGATCAATATTTGATGGAACATCTGGTGATGGTTCAACAATAAGCATCAACTCAACTACCGTTGGACAATCAGCCCCTGTACCAAAACTTACTCTTATATAAATAATCTGACCAGCAACATTAGACAGTGTGTCACCTTGAGGATTTACATTATCTAAAGCATTTTGTTGTGTTAAATGGAATGATACTTCTAAAGTAGGATCTACAGCCAAAATTTCATCTCTAGCACTAGTCAAATCAAAAGTCGCAAGACCATCATTATCTACATCACATTCACGCAAAGGTGTTGGAGTAGCCACAGTAGGACCATTAGTAACTTCTAGAGTTAAAGTTGTAGTATCGTAACATCCTGTAGTATTATCTTCTACTCTGACATAAAGCGTTTCACCATCTGTTCCTACATAAGCTGTATCTGAAGGCATTACTTCTGGTGTACCCATTTGGGCAGCTACCAATGAGTTGTGATAGGTTACGCTATAATTCGAATTATTTCCTGAAATTTCGTCATTTTTAACTGTTAAGTCCATTTCAACCATTCCATCTGGTGTAGCATCATCACAAACCACAAGTGATGTAGGATTCACAACAGTTGGTAATGGGTGTACGTTTAGTGCTGCAGTTGATGTATTCGGACAGGTTCCATTTGTTGTATACTCAATGGTATACGAAGCTCCTGGAGTTCCTCCTGTTACTTCACCTGTCACAGTATCAATTACAGCACCATCTGTTGGCACTGGATTAAATGCAAACGATCCGCCTGGTAAACCAGTGACAGTTGCAATACCACCATCACAAGTTGGAGAGACAGTAAACGACGCGTCATCAATTGTAATAACTGTAACATCTTCTGTACTTGTTGCTGGACATGCTCCAACAGTTGTATATTCTATAGTATATGTTGTTCCTGAAGTTCCATTTGTAACTTCTCCCGATGCTACATCAATTAGAGCACCATCAGTAGGGACTGGATTAAATGCAAATGATCCACCAACATTTCCTATAATGGTCACTGTACCACCATCGCAAGTTGGCGTTGTTGTAAAACTCGCATCATCTGCTGGTAAAACAGTTACATTTTGAAAACTTGATTCTGGACAAGGTCCACCAGTTGTATATTGAACTGTATAAGTCATACTTGGTGTTCCACCTGTTACTTCTCCTGTATTTGAATCTATGGTAGCTCCATCAGTTGGCACTGGGTTAAATGCAAAAGTACCTCCCGTATCTCCAACTATGGTCATTGTTCCTCCGTTACAATTTTCTAAAACCGTAAACGCAGGATCTTCTTGAGAATACACCGTTACATCTTCAGTGCTACTTGCACCACAGGAACCAGAAATAGTATATTCAATGGTATAGGTTGCTCCTGAAGTTCCATTAGTAATTTCACCTGTTACCGGATCTATAACTGCCATATCAGTAGGTACTGGATTAAATGCAAATGCTCCACCAGTATCTCCTGTTATAGTTACTGTTCCACCATCACATGTTGGTGAGGTTGTAAATGCAGGATTAGCAGTAGTTAAAACTGTTACATCTTGTGTTGAAGAAGCTGGACAAACGCCAGTTGTTGTATATTCAATAGTATAAGTTACTCCTGATGTTCCTAGAGTAACTGTTCCGGTTGCAGTATCTATTACAGCACCATCTGTAGGTACTGGATTAAAGGCAAAGGTTCCACCTGCTGTACCAGTAATAGTAACAGTTCCACCATCACATGTTGGCGTAGTAGTAAAACTCGCATCGTCATTAGGCAATACGGTTATATCTTGTGTAGAACTTGCACCACATGAACCAGATATAGTATACTCTATAGTGTAAGTTGTACCAGGAACACCACTAGTTACCGTTCCAGATGTGGTGTCTATAACTGCTCCATCCGTTGGAACAGGGTTAAATGCAAACACTCCTCCTGTATCTCCTGTTATTGTAACTGTTCCCCCATCACAAGTATCCGTTGTCGTGAAGGCTGGATTAGCCGTTGTTAACACCGTTACGTCTTCTGTACTACTCGATCCACATGCACCAGAAATAGTATATTCAATGGTATAAGTTGCTCCTGAAGTTCCACCAGTAACTTCTCCCGTAGCAGGATCAATAACTGCAGTATCAGTTGGTGCTGGATTAAAAGCAAATGTTCCTCCTGTATCTCCTGTTATAGTAACTGTTCCGCCATCACATGTTGGTGTGGTTGTAAAAGATGGGTCCGATGTTGTTAGAGCAGTTACATCTTGAGTACTTGTAGCTGGACATGATCCCATTGTAGTATATTCAATCGTATAAGTCGCTCCAGAGGCTCCTCCGGTAACTGTACCTGTAGTTGTATCAATAACAGCACCATCTGGAGGTACAGGGTTAAATGCAAATGTACCACCTGTAGTTCCTGTTATAGTAACTGTTCCACCGTCACATGTTGGTGTGGTTGTAAAACTAGCATCATCTGCTGCTAATACTGTAACATCCTCAGTAGATGTTGCACTACAAGCTCCTGTTATTGTATATTCTAAAGTGTACTGCGTTCCTGGAACACCATTTGTAATTGTTCCTGTATCTACGTCAAGAATCGCACCATCTGTTGGAACAGGATTAAAAGCAAACGTTCCTCCTGATGTTCCTGTAATTGTAGCTGTCGCACCATCACAAGTAGGCGTTAAGGTAAATGTTGCACTTCCAGAGTTATTTACTGTAACAGTCTCTGATTGTGTTAACGCACCATTACATCCTGAATTAGGATTATAAACGTTCTCTAAATTCAATGTTTGATCTGCTGTAATTCCCGGAATAGTAACCACAAAAACACCTGTGGCATCTAGTGTAACTTGTTGGGTCGCTCCGCCATTAACATTATAATCCACAACATCACCTTCTGATCCTGTTATTGTAAACTCGGCATCTCCGCCAGAGCAAACAGAATTATTGCTGGTTAAAGTAATTACAGGAGTAGGCTGAACCACAACAGTAATAGGCCTAACCGCCACATATTCATCTCCTGTTATAGCGTCGGTATAAGTAAGTTGGGCAATATAAGTTGTTGTTGTATTAGGTGTAACCGTTAAATTTGTGGGATCTGTCCCTATTACTGCTCCTGTTTCATCTAACCATTCAAAATCATAGATTGGAGTACCATTCGGGTAAAATTGCCAAGCTTCAGGAATCGAAACATCCCAGACACCAGTATTTCTACCTGGTGGCGCAATGCCTTGAGTTCCAGCATCATTTTGTATACCTATAGCTGCACGGCCGCCAGCCCAAGTTGAGCAAACTGGTTTTTGGAAAATATAAGTCTCTATAACATTTGTAGATTCATAAAACAGAATCATTTGTGAAGTTCTTAATGTAGTACATCCATATTGTGGTGGATTAAAAAAGCTAAATACAAACACACGGAAAGGGGCAGTACCCTTTACTCCAAATGTAATATTGTATGTATTCGGATCAACTCCTCCCGCTCCGGGAAAAATATCATGAACAGCACCAAAAATATTTCCATCCCCCAAGGCAGCATCAGTATTATTAGGTATGGTTGCACCGGCAGCAGGTGTCCAATAATGGAAAGTATTGGCGTTACTTAAATCAAAACTAACTGCTCCATTAGTCGACAACACACAACTGGTATAATCATTTTGATAAAACTCAAAATTGAAAGCAAAGTTCAAAACACTACTCCAAATATCATCTACATTAAGATTAGTGTCTCCAGCAGTATCTCCAAAACTAAATGGTGGGTTAAATGGAATTGATCTCACACCATATGTATTACTTTCCCCTACTTCAGTATATGTAGCTGACAGAGTAATTGGTGGAATAGTTCCTGTTGCTTGATCAATACAGCCACCATTAGTAATACAAACATCTCCACTACAATTTATTGAACCTGCACTAGAAGTAACATTTAAATCAAAAGATCCGCTACCAGAACTTGTAGTGGACTCAAAAACTCTAATTTCTATAACAGCAGTATCACAATTAGTTGGATTGGCATTTTCGCAAATTTCATAGGTAATATAGTATAATCCAGGAGGAGTATTGGCCACTATACCAACAAAACCAAATGCTGTATTCAACGTAGTAAAGCCCGTTGGGTCTGGCACGGTTTCAGTCATGGTAAAATTACCAATTGTTGCCACGGTAATAGGTGTGCCATTAAATAAATCGTTAAAATAAATCCTATCTCCACTTGAATTAGACGGATTCGGGTTATTTGCCCTTCCAACTAAAACATCATCAATCGCGCTTAATTGCGCCCAAGAATTAGATATAACAAATGCGGAAAACAAAAGAAATAATACTGCTATCTTTTTCATAAACAAGAACTTTAAATATTTTTTCAGGGCTATTTTACTTAAGGGTTAAAGGATTATTAATCCAATATTAACATCAGGCGTGAAAATTAAGAAAAAATCAGGAAAATCCCCCTAATTTATCGATGAAATTAATTGTTTGTTAATACAATGTGCAAAAAAACGGAATTGTGTATCTTTGCAGACTAATATATTTTCAATTTCATGAAATTTAACAATAACATTGAAGATTTGGACGCATTAGGGAATGACCACATTGGCACATCGTCTGACACACCTTTGAGAAAGGATGCGTTTTCGTTGAGCACTGATGAAAAAATTGATATTATTAAAGACGATGTACGTCATATAATGGAGACCCTTGGCCTCGACTTAACAGATGACAGTTTAAACGGCACACCTAATCGTGTTGCCAAAATGTTTGTAAAGGAGTTATTTGGTGGGCTAGACCCTAAACGCAAGCCTAATGCATCTACATTTGAGAACAAATACAAGTATGGTGAAATGTTAGTTGAAAAAAACATTACGGTTTACTCAACTTGCGAACATCATCTGCTGCCTATAGTTGGTAAAGCCCATGTTGCTTACATTTCCAATGGAACTGTTGTCGGGCTTTCCAAAATGAATAGAATTGTTGACTATTATGCCAAAAGACCTCAGGTACAAGAACGGTTAACCATTCAAATTGTAAAAGAACTTCAAGACGTTTTGCAGACCGAAGATGTTGCCTGCGTAATTGATGCCAAACACTTATGCGTCAATTCAAGAGGTATTAGAGATACCGAAAGTAGTACGGTGACTTCTGAATTTGGTGGAAAATTCAAAGAAAAAGAAACACGTCGCGAATTTTTAGATTATATAAAGTTAGATACACAATTCTAATATATTAGTATTCTTTCAACATGGAATTGTACAAGCAACAAGACATAAAAATATACAACACCTTAAGTGGTGAAAAAGAACTATTTAAACCATTAATTGATGGCTATGTTGGCATGTATGTTTGTGGCCCAACGGTTTATAGCAATGTGCATTTAGGCAATGTTAGAACTTTTATGTCTTTTGATATGATTTTCAGATACCTTAAGCATTTGGGTTATAAAGTGCGTTACGTTCGAAATATTACTGATGCTGGACATCTTGAAGATGATGCTGATGTAGGTGAGGATAAAATAACAAAGAAAGCACGATTAGAGTCTATTGAACCTATGGAAATTGTTCAACGCTATACTGTCGATTTTCACAATGTTCTACAAACCTTAAATTTCCTTCCACCAAGCATTGAGCCTACTGCAACCGGTCATATCATTGAGCAAATTGAGCTTATTCAAACTATAATTGACAATGGCTTTGCTTATGTTGTAAATGGTTCTGTTTATTTTGATGTTCTCAAATACAATGAGTCACATGAATATGGTATTTTAAGCAAACGTAAACTTGATGACTTAATTCACAACACACGAACTTTAGACGGCCAAAGTGATAAAAAAAATCCGCAAGATTTCGCCCTTTGGAAAAAAGCCGAACCAAGCCATATTATGCGTTGGCCTTCCCCTTGGAGCAATGGTTTCCCAGGTTGGCATTTAGAGTGTACTGCCATGAGCACCAAGTATCTAGGCGAACAATTTGACATCCATGGTGGCGGAATGGACTTAAAATTTCCACATCACGAATGTGAAATTGCACAAAATCAAGCAGCAAAAAATCAAGCTCCAGTTAAGTATTGGATGCATGCCAATATGCTTGAACTTAACGGCTCCAGAATGAGTAAATCAACTGGCAATTATATTAATCCAGCTGAATTGTTTTCTGGCGAAAATGATATCATGTCCAAAGGTTTTTCTCCTGGCGTTATTCGTTTCTTTATGATGCAAGCTGCCTACAGAAGTGTTTTAGATTTAACAAACGATGGCTTACTAGCTGCAGAAAAAGGGTTTAACAGATTGATTGACGCCATAAACTTAATAGATCACTTAAAAGCCTCTTCATCATCCTCAATTGATGTTTCAGCATGGAGACAGAAATGTTATGATGCTATGAATGATGATTTTAACACACCTATATTGATTGCCAATCTCTTTGAAGGCGTTAAATATATTAATCAGATAAAAGATGGCAAAGCAACAATAACTTCAGAAGATTTAGAGTTGTTGCAAAAAACCATGACTACATTTGCTTTTGATATTTTAGGTCTAGAAAACATTTCAAAAACCGAAAACAATTCTGACAAATTATCTGGTGCTGTTGAACTTTTGATAAAAATGCGCCAAGAGGCTCGTGCCAACAGAGACTTTGCTTTATCTGATAGAATTCGTGATGAGTTGGCTCAAGCAGGCATACAACTTAACGATAGCCGAGAAGGCACTACGTTTTCGATTAATTAATTATGAAAAAGATTTTAATTGCGCCTTTTCTTTTTTTAATTAAAGTCTATCAAACATTAATATCACCACTTACACCAGCCACTTGTCGGTTTCAACCAACTTGTTCGCATTATTCTAAAGAAGCTTTAGAAAAGCATGGCTTGTGGAAAGGCGGAGGTTTAGCTTTAAGAAGAATTTTTAGCTGCCACCCTTGGGGAAGAAGCGGTTACGATCCTGTTCCTGAAAAGCTTGATAAAAAATAACATATCATTATATTCCATTACTTTCGTTTCCGTTTTCAATTGTATATATTTACTTCGCTAAATAATAATCTATGTATTTATTAAAATTCGATTGGAATCCCATTACTGGCATTGATATAGCAGGTAATTTTAAATTACATTTCTACAGTGTAATGTGGATAGTTGCCTTCCTTTTGGGATGGTACATCATGAAACGTATTTTTACTAAAGAAAAAATAAAAATAGAATATTTAGACCCGCTATTCATTTATACCGTTTTGGCCACAATGCTTGGGGCAAGACTTGGACATGTTTTATTTTATCAATCTGAATTAATATCTCAAGATTTTTTTAGCATCTTTTTGCCTTTTAGATTCAACCCTGAATTCGAATTTACAGGGTTTCAAGGGTTGGCTAGCCACGGTGCAGCCATTGGGATTATAATCGGTATGTATTTATACAGAAGAAAATACAAGTATAAATCGCTTATGTGGATTTTAGACCGTGTAGTCATTCCCGTAGCTTCTGGCGCTGTATTTATTAGAATTGGAAATTTTATTAATTCTGAAATTATAGGAAAGGTAACCGATTCTGCTTTGGGTGTCCGTTTTATTCAGGATTTTTATGGTAAACGTCAAATTGTGGCAGAAACTGGTATACAAGATTATAAAGAAGCCTATGCTGCCGTTACCAACAATCCTCAATTTCAACATTTACTTGATGCGGTTCCATATAGGCATCCTGCACAATTATATGAGTCTTTCTGTTATATTTTTGTCTTTCTAATCTTATGGTTTATATACACAAAAACACAAAAAAGTAAGCAAACAGGGTTTTTATTTGGCGCTTTTTTAGTCATGCTTTGGACCATTAGATTTTTTGTAGAATTTGTAAAAGAACCACAAGGCGAAGAGTATATTACCATGTTGGGGTTAAATACAGGTCAAATGTTGAGCATTCCGTTTATATTAATCGGACTTTACTTTATGTTTATTTACAAGCCTAAAATCAAATCATAATTTCAATGATTCGTAAGTATTTTAAAATCATTTGTATTTCCTTTGGTGTCTTAATATTTACAGTAACCACGTCTTGCAAAGAAGAAAAAAAATCTGTTAAACAAACCAAGGTTACTTTTAAAAAAGAAGGCGAATTACAACTTATAAAAGCCGCTAACGATTCTGTTATTGCTGAATTAGATATCGAAATAGCCGATAATGATTATGAAACGCAAACCGGCTTAATGTACCGTGAGTCCATGAAGGCAAATCGTGGCATGCTATTCATCTTCCCCAATTCAAGACCACGTTCATTCTATATGAAGAACACTAAAATCCCATTGGACTTAATTTATCTGGACACCGATAAAATTGTGGTTAGTTTCCAAGAAAATGCAAAACCTTTTGATGAAAGCTCTTTACCTTCTAACGCAGCTGCGAAATATGTATTAGAAGTCAATGCAGGTTTAGTTAAACAATGGCAATTAGAAATTGGAGATAAAATGACTTTCACAAAAGATTAAACAGAAATAGAACTTTAATAAAAAAAAGCCTTTTTGAATGATCAAAAAGGCTTTTTTTATTGTTATTGGAAAAAGGACTTATACCTGTTCTTCTTCCTCAACTTCTTTTACTTTATGTTTTAAAGCTTCTTTAGCATCGCCTTTCTTAACTGAATCATACATTAATGGTGTAGCGATAAACATAGATGAGTATGTACCAACTATAACACCAACAATTAAGGCAAACATAAATCCTCTAATAGAATCACCTCCAAATACAAAGATTGAAAGTAACACTACCAAAGTAGTTAACGAGGTGTTCAATGTTCTACTTAATGTACTGCTTAATGACGAATTAATAACCTTATTAAATGGCCATGATGAGTGTTCATTAAAGAATTCACGAATTCTATCGAACACAACAACCGTATCGTTCAACGAATAACCAATAACTGTAAGTATTGCAGCTATAAACGCTTGATCTATTTCCATACTAAATGGCATGTACTTATAAGTTAACGAGAACACACCCAATACAATTAATACATCATGGAAAACCGCAGCAACGGCTCCTAACGAGAATTGCCATCTTTTAAATCGGAATAAGATGTATAGGAATACAACAATTAATGACCCTAAAATGGCCCAAAACGAAGCCTGTTTAATATCGTCGGCAATTGTAGGGCTCACTTTGTAGTATTTCATTAAACCAATTGTTTTAGTATCATCATCACTAATAAACTCTTCGTATGATAAACCATCAAAATATGGCTGCAACTCATTATACAACGTAGTTCTTATTTCCTCGTCTACAGCATTATCAGTTTCGTTTACCTTATACTTTGTTGTAATTTTTAATTGATTGGCACTTCCAAAGGTTTTTGCCTCTGCACTTCCAAAAGCATTGGATAAGGCCGATGAAATTTCATTGGCACTTACATCTTGAGCAAAACGCACTTGGTAAGTACGCCCTCCAACAAAATCGACACCTTGGTCTAAACCATTTGTAAACAATGACCCTAAACTCAATAGAATTAAAGCTCCTGAAATAATGTAGGCAGCTTTTCTTTTCTTAAGGAAATTGATATCAATATTTCTAAACAGGTTTTTGGTAATAGCAGTACTGAAATCTAAAGTTCCGCCTCTTTCAGCATACCAATCCACTAACAATCTAGTGATGAAAATAGCCGTAAATAACGATGTACCAATACCTATTAATAATGTTGTTGCAAAACCTTTAATTGGTCCTGTACCAAATATAAATAATATCAGAGCCGTTAAGCCTGTTGTAATGTTGGCATCTAAAATAGAAGATAAGGCGTTGCTAAATCCATCTGCAATAGATTCTTTCATGCCCTTACCTTTTGCTAACTCTTCGCGTATACGTTCGAAAATAAGAACATTCGCATCAACCGACATACCTATTGTCAATACAATACCGGCAATACCTGGCAATGTTAAAACAGCCCCTAATCCTGATAGCACACCAAAGATTAAAACGATATTGAATAACATGGCAATATCAGCAAATAAGCCCCCTTTACCATAGTATAAAAACATCCAAACTAGAACAACACCTAAAGCAATTAAAAATGACATCTTACCACTATCAATAGCTTCTTGTCCTAGCGAAGGACCTACAACTTCTCCTTGAATAATATCTGCTGAAGCAGGTAATTTACCCGCACGTAATACATTGGCTAAATCGGTTGCTTCATTCAATGTAAAGCTTCCTGAAATAGATGAGCTACCTCCTGAAATAGCTCCTGTAGTTACACCTGGAGCAGAATACACAACATTATCTAAAACAATAGCAATTTGAGAACCTTGGGTAAAGGCTTTACCTGTCATTTCTTCCCAGATTTTTGCTCCTTTAGCATTCATCTGCATAGACACATTTGGCTTTCCAACAGCATCATACTCCTGACGAGCATCTGTAACCACAGCACCACTTAATGGTGGTACGTTGTCACGATTTCCAATTAAAGCATATAGCTCAACTACCTCACTATCTTTAGCCGGTTTTCCAAACACAAACTTCACAAAACGCTGCTCCGCTGGCAATAACGATCGTACTTGAGGCATATTCAAATACTCCATTATTTGTTCCTTGTCTTTTATATTAACTATTGCTAATGCAGCAGGATCTGGAGACTGGAATAATAAATCACGCAACGGATTAACCTCAACTGCAGTAGAATCTGGATCTGCCCCTAAAAGATCTTCAATAGCATCATCTTCAGAGTCTTGAGGCTCTTCTTCAGCAACCTCTTCTTTATCTGGAGTTTGCATGTCCTTTAACACGTTGTTAGCTTCAACTAAAAATGGCCCAAATAAATCACGCTTATAAACTTCCCAGAACTCTAATTGAGCCGTACTTTGTAATAACTTAATAGCACGCTCTTTATCTTTTACACCTGGCAATTCTACTAAAATACGACCAGAATTCCCTAAACGCTGAATACTTGGTGATGTTACACCAAACTCATCAATACGCTTACGCAATACCTCGAAAGCAGAAACAATTGACTCATCAATTTTTCTCTCGATAATTGGCTTAACCTCATCGTCTGTCATTGAGCCTTCAATCTCACCATCTAACGCCCTAGTATAGAAAATATCTGGCGAGGCTAATTTGGTGTCACCTTTAATGTTATCAAACGCAACATAAAAATCCTCTAAAAATGTATTCTGACTATTCTTTTGTATTTCTTCAGCATCATCTAAAGCTTTATTAAATACTGGGTCTTTACTGTAGTTTGCAAGACCTTTCAAGATATCCTTTACAGAAACCTGTAAAATAACACTAACACCACCTTTTAGGTCTAAACCTAAATTCATGGCGTTTTCCTTTACTTCATTGTAAGTGTAATTTGCGATTCCTAAATTAAAAACTTCTTCGTTTGCTAGAGAATCTAAATACTTGCGTTCTTTAACTTCATCGCCATTTGAAACCACTTGAGCAGTTTCTTCAACACTATTTGCCTTGAATGTAAATGACAGCTGATAAATACTTACCAAACCGAACAAAATTGCAAATAGTTTTACTAATCCTTTATTTTGCATTGTTATTAATTTTTATGTGTCAAATTTTTTAAAAAACGAGCAAATATAGAACTTACCGCATAATTTGACAATTATTTTTTTATGAATAAATTATTGATTGATAGTCTTTCAATTGCTTTTAGAAAGACGACTTAAAATTAAATATTAAGTTTTTGGAATTAACGGGAACTTTATCGTGTTATAAATTCCCAAATTTATTAGGCCCAGCCCTTACCTCTGGAATGGTATAAGAAGTGTTGTCTAATGAAGCGCCTATAGTTTTCCATATCTTAAAAGATACCTGCAATAAAGATTCTTCGTTTTGATTGTTTAAAACCGATGACGCATAAAATGTGTTTGGATCGTAATATCTATCACTTTCTGTTTTTTCAATTACAATACAACCATCAAAACCAGGGTTATAATCATTTCCGGTTTGAATTTCAAAAATGTCTAAATTGTAATTAACCTGTTTGCTTCCGTCTGGATCTTCTTCAACAGGTTTCTTTTGGGGATAGTTTAGATGTAATCGTTTTTCAGTAGAAAGGATTTGCTTAACACTTGCAACATCTACATGACTGTAATACGTAATTACAAGTTTACCTTGATTTTCATGTTTGACCTGAATATTATCTACACCTAAATCCTGTAATTGTCTTTTTACAATAGAAATAGTTTTTTTAGCTTCTAAAGAACTAGAATCGATATTGGTGAAATGCAATACCAATTCCTGATTTGCATTTGCAGTTTGTTGTTGGCTAACAATACCTACAAATGTTAGAATTAAAATTACTATATAAATGTGCAATCGGGTTTTCACGCGCCAAATATAAAAAAATAAAGACTGTATTGCTACAGTCTTTTTATAATTATATCCGTTATATGTTACAATACAACGTTTTGACAGTACCATTACATACCTTGTAATGATTCTGTTTTTTCATAACCTTCTAAAGGTGTTAGGTCAAACTTATCATCTGAAACCGATTCTTTTTTAATTTCAGTTACTTCACTGGTAATTTTCATACCCATACCCATTTGGCTTACATTCATCTCCATATATAACGGAAAACCCGATATTTCAGCACCAAGTCGTGTAAGTTGATTGGACATTGCTGAAATTTTATCCGTAACGTATATATCAATCTGTATTTCAGTCCCTTCTTGAGTAGTTGTTAAATTATACTCTTGGCATACATAACCTAAAATGGTTTTGGTTTCATCTCCCTTTTCAACCTTTACATCTTTCATGTCTTCTTCTCCAGACTCAATACTTTTAAGCATATACTTTTTTCCAACCATTTGATTGTCTGCCATAATTAGCATTTGTTTTTTGGCAGTATCCATGATAGTTATTGTACTACCTGTCATCAAATTAAAAGTTTCGGAACGCGTATTATTCCCCTTAAAATATGTAGTTGTTAATGTTTCACCAACCATCGCTAGTTGAGCTTGAACCTGTTCATTATCGCTAGACATTGTCATTTTAGATTTTGCAACACCCTCGGTAACTTTTTCTTGAGCAAAAACCGAAACGTTTAATGCCAATACCAAAACAAAAATTAGTTTTTTCATGTGAATTGTTTTTTAAATTTTAATTGTTAATAGCTGTTCTAGTATTTGTAGCACAACTCTATATTTTGTTACTAAAATTGCCTAATTAAATTTATTAGACATCAAGTAATCCGTTTGTTTTTTTAACCCCTTCTGCACTGGTATTCAAATGCTCTTTTTCTGCATCATTTAAATCCAAATCAACAATACCTTCTATACCATTGCGCCCCAAAATTACTGGTACACCAATACATAAATCAGATAAACCATATTCTCCATCCAATAAAGCTGAACACGGAAACATTTTCTTTTGATCGCAAGCAATAGCCTGAACCAAAGCAGAAACCGCAGCACCAGGCGCATACCATGCCGATGTACCTAATAATTTAGTTAATGTTGCACCACCAACCTTTGTATCTTCTTTTACTTGGTTTAAACGGTCTTCTGAAATAAACTCTGAAACCGGCACACTATTTCTTGTAGCTAAACGCGTTAATGGCACCATACCAACATCGCTATGACCCCCAATAACCATGCCATCAACATCGCTAATAGGTGCTTCTAAAGCTTCAGCCAAACGGTATTTAAAACGTGCAGAGTCTAAAGCACCACCCATTCCTATAATTCTATTTTTAGGAAGATTAGTAGACTTGTGAGCCAAATAAGTCATGGTATCCATTGGATTACTCACAACAATCAATATAGTATTTGGAGAGTGTTCGATTAAACTTGAAGAAACAGATTTAACAATACCAGCATTAATCCCAATAAGTTCCTCACGAGTCATTCCTGGTTTTCTAGGAATACCAGATGTTATGACACAAATATCACTATTTGCTGTTTTTGAATAGTCGTTTGTAACACCTGTTATTTTGGTATCGAACCCATTCAATGAAGCAGTTTGCATTAAATCCATGGCCTTACCTTCTGCAAAACCTTCTTTAATATCCAATAAAACGACCTCACTTGCAAAATCTTTTATAGCAATGTATTCTGCACAACTAGCACCTACTGCTCCTGCTCCAACTACTGTTACTTTCATAATTTTTTATATTTTAATTTTGTGTTGTTTTTTTGAGACTGCGAAATTACGAATTATTATAGTGTAAATGAAAAAGCAGAAGAATAATCTTCTGCTTTAACAACAATTATTTTAACTACTTACGCATCAATATTGGCATAGATAGCGTTCTTTTCAATAAACTCTCTACGAGGTGGCACTTCGTCACCCATTAACATTGAGAATATTCTATCTGCCTCTCCTCCATTATCTATATTCACCTGACGTAATGTTCTAAAGTCCGGATTCATAGTTGTATCCCAAAGCTGTTCAGCATTCATCTCACCAAGACCCTTATAACGTTGTATACTTACACTTCCACCAAATTCTTCAGCTATGGCGTCACGCTCTTTATCAGACCAAGCATAACGCTTTTTATTACCTTTTTTAACTAAATATAGTGGTGGTGTAGCAATATAAATATGACCATTTTCAATTAACTCCTTCATATATCTAAAGAAGAATGTTAAAATTAAAGTAGCAATGTGAGACCCATCAATATCGGCATCACACATAATAACCACTTTATGATAACGCAACTTAGATAAGTTAAGCGCTTTACTATCTTCTTCAGTTCCGATAGTTACACCAAGTGCTGTAAAAATATTTTTTATCTCTTCGTTTTCAAAAACTTTGTGCGTCATAGCCTTTTCAACGTTCAATATTTTACCTCGCAATGGCAAAATAGCTTGAAAAGCTCTATCACGACCTTGTTTTGCCGTTCCACCTGCCGAGTCACCCTCAACCAAGAACACTTCACATTTTGCTGGATCCTGTTCTGAACAATCACTTAATTTTCCGGGTAAACCACCAATACTCATAACAGTTTTACGCTGTACCATTTCACGTGCTTTTTGAGCAGCATGACGCGCTTGAGCAGCCAAAATCACTTTTTGCACGATGGTTTTAGCATCGTCTGGATGTTCTTCCAAATAATCAGTAAGCATTTCTGATACAGCTTGGCTAACAGAAGCCGAAACTTCACGGTTACCCAACTTGGTTTTAGTCTGTCCCTCAAATTGAGGTTCAGCTACTTTTACTGATACAATTGCCGTTAAACCCTCACGGAAATCATCACCAGCAATATCGAATTTTAGCTTATCCAACATCCCAGATTCGTCAGCATACTTTTTTAAGGTATGTGTCAACCCTCGACGAAATCCTGAAAGATGCGTACCACCTTCGTGTGTATTAATATTGTTAACATAAGAATGTAAATTTTCGGCATAAGAGGTATTGTAGACCATAGCCACCTCAACAGGCACACCATTTTTCTCTCCTTCAAAAGCGATTACATCTTGCATTAATGGCTCGCGATTACCGTCTAGGAATTTTACAAATTCTGGCAATCCGTTTTCTGAATGAAATGTTTCGCCTTCAAAAGAACCATCTTCTTTTTTATGACGCTTATCTACTAAATGAATAGTGATCCCCTTATTTAAATAAGCCAACTCACGCATTCTACTCGCCAAAGTATCGTAGCTATACTCTAAAGTCTGCGTAAAAATAGTTGGGTCGGGTTTAAAGGTTACGGTAGTACCTCTTTTATCCGTTTCGCCAATTTGCTTTACAGGATAAAGTGTTTTTCCACGCTCGTATTCTTGCTCCCAAATCTTACCGTCTCTATAAACTGTTGCTTTTAAATGTTCAGACAAGGCGTTAACACAACTCACACCTACACCATGCAAACCACCAGAAACCTTATAGGAATCCTTATCAAACTTACCACCAGCACCAATTTTAGTCATAACAACTTCAAGTGCTGAAACGCCTTCTTTTTTATGTAGATCTACAGGAATACCACGACCATCATCTTCAGTAGTAATGGAATTGTCTTCGTTGATGGTAACCGTTATATTATCACAGTGCCCAGCCAATGCCTCATCAATGGAGTTATCGACCACTTCATATACCAAATGGTGTAAACCTCTAACACCAACATCTCCAATATACATGGATGGACGCATACGTACGTGCTCCATGCCTTCAAGTGCCTGAATACTATCGGCAGAATACTGTTTTTTGTTTTCTTCGCTCATGAATTTATATCTTTAAATCTTAAGTTTATTACAATAAAAAAATGACGCTCATGCATCATTTTCGGGATACTTACAAATATACGAATTAGATATGCTTTTTAAAAGCATTTTAACGAGTATAAGTTATTTTTATTAACATTTGTTAATTACTCAAAAATGGCTTAAATCGCTTAAAAATAGTCTTAAAATAGATTTTTTGATTTTTTTAGACTATTAGCAAATCTCAAAAACTCAAAAACCCTTTAAAGGAAGTTTAATGCATTTTTTATTTGGTAAAATAACATCAAAAATTTACTTTTTTCGACGTAAAAACGGTAAATTATTCCATTTCCAAATGAGAACTGTAACAACCAAAAACACACCATTAAAAATTAAAATAAAACCAATGAATGATGGTCAAGTATCAAAAGTCGTCTTGTTTGTAGTATATAAAATGCCATTGCCGCTATTTTCATTAGTTATTAAGTGGCGGGTTGCCCAATTGTTTCCTAAATGAAGTCCTATTGGAAAAAACAAAGTTTTCGATTTTAATAGAGCTGTAGCAAATAATAAATGTCCTACTGGAATACTAATTATGAAAAGAACCATCAAACCTTTATTATTCATCACGCTATCATCTATAACATGAATCAACATGAACATTACTGAAAAAATAATATTTGCAATAACCACATTAGACAATTTAATTGTTTTTTTAAATAAATAACCTCTAAACAAAAACTCTTCAACAGCTACTGTAGGCAAAATAAAATAAAGCGTATATAAAATAGATGAATAATCAAAAGATCCACTTAAAACAAATGATTCACCAGCATATAAAGCTCTTGCATATTTAGCCGCAAATAAAGCAACAACCCCAATTATCAAACCCAAAGGCAAAAATGACAGGTTTTTTAAACGCAAATTTAATCCGATTTCTGATAATGATTTTTTTTCAGTCTTGTACAACAACCATGTGGCCACTCCCAATAATATTGGAGCTGCGTAAGGAAAATAAGCTTTAATGACTCCTTTATTAATTACTGTACTTAATCCCAATGCAAAGCCAAAAAGTATAATAGCTAAAAGAATACGCGATGCATTGGGGTATTTTGCAAACAGTCGTTTCATGATTGATTACTATTTGATTTAATTACAGCTGTTGATTTTATTAAATAATTAACAAAGACCAGTGTTATGATAGATGGCAATAATCCTTTAGACAGGTTAAAGAAAATCCAATTCCAGTCCTGTAGAGAGGTTTTTGATACTTCTGTAAAAATCAACCCGCCATATGGATAGGATTCATAAAAGAACGTCATTAAAAAGTTATAACCTAAATGAAAACCTAAACCCAACATTACAGAGTTTGTTTTATAAAATGTATATGCCCAAACATAGCCTGTAAATCCTGTTACTAGAATTACATATATAATTGGTATTAACCTCTCCCCCATCATACCATATGAGAACACGTGATAAACACCAAAACACAATGCAGATAGCAGAATAGCCTTTTTTGACCCAATTCTTTGAATCAAAACATACAAAATTGCTCCACGAAAGACTAAATCTTCGGTTAAAGCCGATCTTATATGATAAATGAAAGATTGGAAGATTAAACTGTAATCAACAGTCTCTTTTTGTTTCCACTCTACATCTAAAATATAGGTTTCAGCAGCAACCATTAAAAGACACAGAAGCACCATAAAGACCAGTCCAATAAAAAACTGAAGCAGTCTATTCGGGTAAGGTATAATTCCTAAAACATCGCTATTTTTTTTCTCAATAAAGCGTAAAAGCGCCCATGAGATTACTATGATTATTAATAATCCTAACATTTTTATTAAATTTTAAATTAAGTTTAAATTGTTTTTGGCTTTAAAAAAGGAATGGATAACGGGTAATAACATTTACCTGATTCCAAAGAAGACATAACATTTTTTAGACTAACAATAATACCGAAAAGAACAATAGCTCCAGTAATAAAAAAATTGTATCCAGGAATTACAAAAAACAGGAGCAATGAAACTAATAAAAGTAAATTAATGGTACAATGAAAATTAATAACCTTTCGGCCATGCTCATCATATACTTTATTGTCTTCAGCTTTACTCATCCAAGTAAATAATGGAAACAAAACATTTGCAAATGGAATAATTAAACCAAAAAATGGTGAAGCATGCAATAACAACATCCATTTACGCTGTATAGTTTCTTCTTTAGGATTTTCTAAAACTATTAATTCATCACCTCAACATCAAGTCCTACAGCCAATAATTTTATGGTTTGTAAATGTGGTTGCACTTCTCCTTTTTCTATACGTTGAATAGTACGTACTCCAACTGTAGTTTTTTCAGCCAATTCATCTTGGGTTAATCCTTTTAATTTACGCTGATAAAGCAAATTATCTTTAAGTGATTGTTTTTTCATTTTGTATCATTTTTGATGGTACAAATCTACGTTGGAATATTGGTTTTTAACACGCCATTTAAATGTCACCTATCTGTCATTAACACTGTTTATAGAGGTTTTAAGACTTATTGTTGCAATTCAGCATTAATTAGAATAATTAAATTTTCAATTCTTAAAATTTCATTTTTATAAAGACTATTAAGTATTTTTGGGTTCCGAACACGATCTCTTATGCCATTTAAAAAAACTCTATCTCGCATAAGTTCCTCCATAATACCGTTGTTAACTGGAAGCACACGTCTTTCATCTATTTCATAAAGATTAATATGCTTATGAAGGTAATTACTATAATTTGAATATGTATTTTTATCTAAAGACTCCCATTCTCTAATATTCTTTAAATTGGCAGTCCACGACCCTATTGCAAATCGTATACTGTCATTTGAAATAATATCTAAATTGCCTGAACCCAAAATATCTTGTATTGTTCCCTCTTGAGATTGGTAAACTGTAAATCCTGTAGCGTTCATTATGCAATTGGTAAAGCTAAATAAACTTAAAGAATCTAACGCACCTTTTTTATGTTGTAAAATGGAATCTGCATATATGATTGTTCGTTCTGTCTTCTTTATTACACGCTCAAGTTCTAATTTATTAGTCAGCAAATCTGCTTTAAAATTTTTCAAAAATTGAGTTTCTCTAATGGTGTTTTTTCGATTTTCATTCCAATTATTTATCTGGAGCGCAATTAGAATACCAATAACAACAAGAACAATTTCGCCAATAGCATATTTAAAATATTTGGAGGTTTTATTTTCCATAAGAAGTGATTTACGTATATGTCTAAAGAATTTAATCATTTTAGTTTTTGGAGCTCTTTTTCAATAATTGATTTTAGGTCCTCTGCCTTTTTGTTTAATTGAGTTGCAAACGCAAATTTAGCTTCCCAATGAAAGGCATAGCGTGACAAAGTGTTAATGACCATTTTATTTTTGGAAAGTTCGTAAAAATCATAAGTATACCGATTACTTCTTAATGTATTTTCCTCATCATATTTAACATAAGGATCCAAAAATTCCGATTGATTGACCTTTGTATTTAACTCTGCAAAAATGTTGGTTATGTTATAATGAAGCACCAAATAATCATTAATGCTTTGACGTAAGGATTGATTATATATCAGGTGGAGTTGACCAGAACTTTTCATTTCTTCATAACTCGTGATATCAGGTAGTAGTCTGTTAAACCGAAAATAATTACCTAAAGCTTGATCTACTATATGACGTATAGAATCATTAATCTGGTCATTACTTAAGGCGATTGTAGTCGTGTTGAGTTGAGATTTGACCTTTATTGCCCAGCGAATATCCTGGTTTAATGAGGTAATGACATTTTTAAGATCGGCAATTAATTGTTCATGATAAAACACCGATTGCTCCCTTTCTTTCCGTTCTTCATTCCAATTATTTATCTGGAGTGCAATGAGAATTCCAATAACTACAAGCACAATTTCGCCAATGGCATATTTAAAGTATTTACCTGTTTTATTTTCCATAATTAGGTTTTGACGGATTTTACGAAAGAATTTAATCATTGGCTCATACTTAATTTAAATACCTTTTTATTTCATCAATAAATCGTTGATTAATATCTATTAGCTTGTCAAGCTTTACTATAAGGCTTTCACTTGCCAATTCGTTTCTCCTAAAAATTCCTTCAAGTGCTTTTTGACCATTGTTACCATCTAGGATTAATGATGGAACATTGCCTTTAATTTTTGATTTATCCGTATCTCCAATAATTGATGAAAAAAGCGCTCTATTATCCACTAAAAATCCATCAGTCCATAAGCTAAATTCTGCATTCTCACTAAAGGAATTTAGGCGATTTTCTTCCAAAGTCATTTCCTTTATTTTATTGATATACAATTGTTCAAGTTTATTTATTGTTGCTTCTTTAAGACCTGCATAATATTTGGTAGTTGATGATTCATTGCGCTCTATAGTACTTATAAAATGACGCTCAATAAGAACCACATATACTGTGTTAGTAACAGTAATAGGGTCAACATTTTCTAAACCAATATCAAGAATATTTTTACTTTTATTGGCTTTCTCTTTTCGCACATCTCTAATTTCAATTAAACGTAATCTATCTTCTTTAAGATTTTCAAGTTTTTGAGTGAGGTAGGTATTGATTTCTTCCTGAAGTTTCCTGGCCTCATTCCAATTATTGATTTGCAAAGCAATCATAATCCCTATAACAACTAACACAATTTCGCCAATGGCATATTTGAAGTATTTGCCTGTTTTGTTTTCCATAATTAGGTTTTGACGTATATGACGGAAAAATTTAATCACGATATTGAGCTTTTTGCTTTCTTAATTTTCTTAATAGTAAAGATGTTCTATTTTTTATTTCTTCATTATAACTTTTTCCATTGGCTACTAACACAGCTTTTAATGCTACAACACTCATAAACAAACTTGAAAATTCTTTTTTATTAATGCTTTCCCATAACATTTTTTGAACAGGTGATTCTATTTTTGGAACTGCAGGAAGCATAGGATATTTTTCTCCATATTTAGTTAGTTGCCGTATATAGTTTTCATTGTGCGTTTCAATATTTAAAATAGCCTGTTCCTGTAGTGAATTTAATTGCATTAAACCGTTCGAGACTTCACTATCAAATAATTCAATCTCACCTGATGCCACAAGTGTTTTAAACGTTTCATTATGAAACGTGCTAGCGAAAACATAAGTGGATTGATTAAATTCATATCTCGCTATATTTATTAGACTATCTGCTGTAACCATTGGACTATAGATCCTTGTAATGTGATTCATGGTTTTGTCATACTCATTCTTACTTTTTACTAAAAAACGATCTAAACTAATAGAGTCTTGCTCCAGATTTCCAATTAGAGATTCTATATAGGTGCGCTTTTGGTTTTTTTGAATTGCTAGGTCATTCCAATTATTTATCTGCAACGCTATTAAAATTCCTATAACTACAAGTATGATTTCACCAATGGCGTATTTGAAGTACTTTGAGGTCTTATTTTCCATAAGCAGCGATTTACGTATATGACGGAAGAATTTAATCATTTAGCTTCTGATTAATTATATAAATAATATTTTTTGCTTCATTAGCCGTTTTATTAAAGGTATTAGCAAGCCTTTTTTTTCTGTACAATGCATTTCTCAATCTATTTCTGGTTTTTACAGCTAGTAAAAGATTTGATAATTCTTCATGTCGTTGTTGTGGTGTTTGGACATAAAAGAACTCACCTGAATAATCGTCAATATTAATAGCATGAATTTCAAATGAAGAAGAACTAAAAATCATATCATTATCCTTTTTAGTCTCCTCCATATCCCAATCTCTTACCGATTGAAAAAAATTCTTTTGGTTAGTATAATAAATATTAATTAATTCAAAACTTTCATCATAGCTAGACAATTCTGTTACTCCAGAATTAATAAGCTTGTCGAATGTCTGTGAGTTTATAGAAATTTGGTAATACGTGTTAGGTATTAAACTTAAAAGCGAGTCAGTCTGAAAGCTTTCAAAACTTTTTAAGCGCAATAATCTTGTGGCTTTGTCGATTGAACTTTCTAGATTTCTAATGGCTCTACTAAATTCTAATGTATCTAATATTAAATCTTCTTTAATATTTAATAAATAACTTTTGGCTTTGAGAGTTTCTTTTCGATTTTCATTCCAATTATTAATCTGAAGTGCTATAAGAATTCCAATAACGACTAGAAATATCTCTCCGATTGCGTATTTAAGGTATTTACCCATTCTATTTTCTTGAATTAACGAACGCCGAATATGACGGAAGAATTTAATCATGAGCTTCTATTTTCTCTAACTTCTCCAACAAATCATTTGTTTTTTCTAAAACTTGAGGCAAATAAATCAATGACAATCTGTAAGAATCTCCTTTGGCAATTACCAATGAATTAAAAATAGTAGCATGTTCTGATAGTGAAATTTGCTCCCAAATTAAATCTGCTGCTTTGCTTCCATTTGGAAAAAGATTACCTTCAAAAGGAAGTGGATACTTTTTTACGTAATTATGGGCATTCTTAATATAACTCTCAATAGTATATTGGCTTCTGTTAACGACCTTTTCATGTATATTGTTCAAATCATTTAAATCATTAATAATATCCGTATCAAATAAACTTAAATCTCCTGTAGAATTCAAAACCTGAAACGTATCGTTATTAAAATCATCATGCCCTGATATATAATATTGAAAGTCGTATCGCGCAATTTTATACAAAGTATCTAAAGGACTTATTGCATTGATGACACGTTGTTGAATAAGATATAATGCTGTTGAATCTTCTTTAATTTTACTTATCGAAGTAGTAATATCAAGCTTATCTTTCTCCAAATCTTGAATTAAATTGCTCGTATATTGCTTTAATAATCTATTGCTCTTTCGGTTTTCATTCCAATTGTTAATCTGCAACGCAATGAGAATTCCAATTACCACAAGTATGATTTCACCAATAGCGTATTTGAAATATTTTGAGGTTTTATTTTCACTCATAAGGTTATATCTGATTTTACGAAAGAATTTAATCATTTACTTCTTTAGTTCGATTTCGTTATTAAACCTATTTAACATAGCTACAGCCCTATTGAGGTCTGCCTCAAAAACAGCCTTTATACTATTTAAAGCACCTATTCTAAATCGTACAGCATTTCGAAAAAATACATTATCACCATATTTAACAGGTGGGAAACGTTGAATATCCTCATTTAAAAAAGTCCCTTTTGGCGCAAAAAATGAAAGGTCATCAAACTCAAAAAATTTTGGTGCTAAAACCCCTCGATTATAGCTCTGAAATCCATCAATCCAATTTTGGTTTACATTTTCAAATATTTTATAATATGCTTGTAAAGAATCCACAAGGGTTCTATTCTTTATTAAACCGAGTTTACCAGTAGACTTTAAATTTTCCCAAGTAGTCGTTTCCAAATTCGTACCAACTACACTTAATAAAGGCATAGATAATTCAACTGAAAAATTAGACAAAGTTTCATCTTTCATTTCCTGCTCAATAACTTTTAAATCATCTAAAAACGACTGAATTCTTAATATGCTGCTTTTTAAGTTTGTGGTATCTGTTTTAAGATTTTCATGTAATTTTTCTAAAACAAAATATTCCTCTTTAGAGTCTTTATGAATTTGATTCCATGTATTAATTTGTAAGGCAATCAATATTCCAATCACTACAAGTATGATTTCACCAATAGCGTACTTAAAGTATTTGCTTGTTTTATTTTCCATGAGCAAGTTTTGACGAATTTTTCTGAAGAATTTAATCATTGATAGCTAATTGGATATGTTCTTTAAGTTTATAAGATCTCATTCTAATACCATCCATACGTTCGCGACTTCTTTTAATTACTGCATGAGCCTTGGACCAATATGTTCTTAAATTAACATACTCCTTTGATGTTTTATCGCTTAACCAAGGGTAATCAGCAAGATTAACACCCGATTTTAATCTGTAATCATTTACCAAATTAACCCAGCCATATTTACATTGAAAATACAAATCATTTGTTCGAATAATTTGTTTTTTATTATAGTAGTCTTCTCTTTCGATTAATTTATAGTATTCATTAATTTCTCCAATTAATGAATCAGAACCAAGATTATATAATTTTCCTGTATTAATCATTTTATCATAAATAGAGCGATGAAGATTATAACTACTTCTATTAAAGTCAACTAAAACTAAACTATCTATATCTTGAGTTTTAACTCCATTTTCCAGTATAGTTAAACTCCATTTCAACTCTTTTTCATTTTCAGAAAAAACTTTAGTTCTTAATGAGTCTAAATTCGTGTTATATTCTAAAAAATCTAGACGCTCTATGTTTAAATCTATTTCTGAAATCATACGATTTAACAGCTGGATATTGATTTGCATTTCTGCCTGTTTTTTGTAATATCCATTTATTTGAACAGCAATTAAAATACCTATTACAACCAAAACAATTTCACCAAATGCATATTTAATGTATTTACCTGTTTTGTTCTCCATGAGTATGTTTTGACGGATTATACGGTAGAATTTAATCATTATTTAGTTCCTTATTTAGTAAATCACTTAAGTATTTAGCCCGAGTATTAAAACTTTCCCAATCGTCTAGTTGATTATATTCTGAGCCTACTTTTTGTAAAATCATACCCATAAATTCTTTATCTCGAGCCAATTGAGTAATTTCTAAATGAGATAGTTGAGAGGGAACACCCATTAATTCCATAACATCTTTAGTGGCCATTAACTTTCTCCAAAACACAGGATAAATATCTCGGTAAACTTGTTGAACCGAATTTTTATCTGTATAATTTAATTTAGCATCTCTGTAATAATTAAAAATATACTGCCTTAAAGAATCATTACGAATAAATTTAATACTTCCTGAAGCAACACTTTCATCATAAGTTCCACTATTCACTCTAAAATAATTTTCATAGCCAATACCGTTAATACTTGAGTCTATAAAATCTACAAGGTTTTCGGTTTTGTTATTTGCCAAGGTGTGCATCAGAGAATCTAATAATTTTAATCGCTTATTAGATTGAATAATGTGATTATTTAATTGCAAGGTATCGTTCTCTATATCTTTATTTAAGTTTAAAAGTATACGGTTCTCTTCTTTTATTTCTTTGTTTAGTTCATTCCAATTATTAATCTGTAATGCAATGAGAATTCCAATTACAACTAAAATAATTTCTCCAAATGCATATTTAATGTATTTACCTGTTTTATTTTTCATAATTAAATTTTGGCGAATTTTTCTAAAGAAACTAATCATTATTCTCAAGATTATTCATGACAACTAACAATTCTTCTGTCTTTGTTATTATCTCTTTTGTTAAACTAATATAACGAGTTACCGCATGGTTGTGTATCGTTAGTGCATTTATATATAGTGGAGCATGTTTTATAGGGTCAACATTACTCCAAAGCTGTTCAGCTAGTAAGTTATTCGTACCATAACTATCAGTATAATTTTCATTATAATTACCGAAATTTCTAAAATAAGAATCTCTATTACCATTAGATACACTAATCTCATATTCCTGAAGTCTATTTAGTTCCATAATCTCTTGAATTACAAAATCCTCAAACAAATCGATATTACCAGTAGAAGTTAAAATATTGAGCGTATTCGTATTGTAAGTATTCATTGTGCGCAAACCAATAAGACCTGCAGTTTGTCCCATATTTTTAACATCCTCAACCGTTGTTGTTGTTTTAGTAATAATCGCTAACAAAGAATCTGAATGTTTTAAATAACTATTTTCATTTACCTTAAGCCTCGCATTTAATTGTATCGTGTCTTTTGTTAGATCGCTTATTAAATTCTTAACATAAACTTGCTTAAGCTTATTGTTCTGTGAAGTATTGTACATGGCATTAATCTGCAATGCAATTAATATCCCAATTACAACAAGTACAATTTCACCGATAGCGTATTTGAAGTATTTACCCGTTTTATTCTCTAAAATAAGACTTTGACGGATGCGTCTGAAGAACTTAATCATTTTGTTGGTTGGTTAATGTCTAAAGATAATTAATTTCTGAAACAAAAAAACCAGCTATAAAAGCTGGCTTTAATTAGTTATTAAACTTATAAAGATTAAAAAGTCTTAATCACTCTTAAAACAGCTGAAGCATCAATTTCTGAATCTTCAAATCGTGGTCCAAATCCAATTTGAAAAGCAAGTCCGCTTTCAAATTCATAATGCAATTGAGGCAATACCAATAAGGACATTTCATTATCGTCAAGACCCTGTAATGTTGGATCGGTATTATTAAGCTCTAGCCCTAAAACCATATGTTCATTTATATCTGCAAAAATTGAAGCATTTAACAAAATCGTTTCTTTTTTCTCTGGTGCATCTGATCCTACTTCCAACATTAAACCGAAAAGACCTAAAGTACTCCACGTTTCATTAAACCTATACCCTGGCACATAAAGAAAACTAAATTCTGTTATATTATCATGGAGCATGGTTTCACCAATTACTTGAATACCATGAATATATTTGTTATTTTTTGATTGTCCTATAGTCCATTGTATAGCCATTTTAATAGCTTCCAACTCAAAATTCTCAAATGGTAATTCTAATTCTACCGCGAAACCATTAAACACGGCATATTCAACTTCTGGCGCCCACTCTACTTCCCTTGAAGAGATATTGTTTATTGGAAAATCTGCAAGTGCATTTATTTCTAGTTCTCCTTTTTTAGCACCTAAACCACGAACCAAATCAAACATCAGTGGTTCAGGGATACTAATAGATTCTTGAATATCATTTTCTTGAGCAAAAACTTGATTATTGACACAAAAAAAAGCGACGATCAGAATTCCTATAAAACTAAACAACTTACTAGAAGGCACCATGATTTTTAATAATTTCTAGTGTAAAGATACTCTAATAAAACATAAAAAAAACCAACAGTTTTGTTGATTTTTTTAATTTTTAATAGGCATCATCATGCACTTTTGCTACTGCCCTACCACTCGGATCATTCATATTTTTAAAAGCCTCATCCCACTCCAAGGCTATTTTTGTACTACAGGCAACACTAGGTTCCTGTGGCACACATTTAGCCGCAGCATCACTCGGAAAATGGTCATCAAAAATAGAACGGTAATAAAACTCCTCTTTGTTTTGCGGTGTTTGAATTGGAAATCGAAAATGTGCATTTGCCATTTGGTCATCGGACACTTCCCTATTTACAACCTCTTTTAAAGTATCTATCCAGCTGTAACCAACACCATCACTAAATTGTTCTTTTTGTCTCCAAGCAACGCTTTCTGGTAACATATCTTCAAAAGCTTTACGGATAACCCATTTTTCCATGCGCTCGCCATTAATCATTTTATCTTGAGGATTTATACGCATCGCTACATCCATAAATTCTTTATCTAAAAATGGCACACGACCTTCAATTCCCCATGCTGCTAGACTCTTGTTAGCACGCAAGCAATCGTATTGATGCAACTTACTTAATTTACGTACAGTTTCCTCATGAAACTCTTGAGCATTTGGTGCCTTATGAAAATAGAGGTAACCACCAAACAACTCATCTGCACCTTCTCCTGACAGAACCATTTTTATTCCCATTGATTTAATAACACGAGCCATTAAATACATGGGTGTACTGGCACGAACTGTTGTTACATCATAGGTTTCTAAATTGTAAATAACATCACGAATTGCATCTAAACCTTCTTGAATAGTGAACTTTATTTCATGATGAACGGTTCCAATATGGTCAGCCACTTTTTGTGCTGCTGCCAAATCTGGAGAGCCATCTAATCCAACTGAAAAACTATGTAGTTGTGGCCACCAAGCTTGTTCTTTATCATCGGCTTCTATTCGACGTTCGGCATATTTTTTTGCAATAGCCGAAGTAATAGAAGAGTCTAAACCTCCAGATAATAATACGCCATAAGGCACGTCGCTCATTAATTGCCTATGAACAGCATCTTCCAATGCTTGACGCACTTCTCTTATTTCTGTTTTATTATCTTTTACAGCCTCATAATCTTCCCAATCGCGTTTGTACCATTGCACAAACTTGCCGTCTTTACTCGAAAAATAATGACCAGGTGGGAATAATTCAATTTTTGAACAAACACCTTCTAAAGCCTTAAGTTCAGATGCCACATAAAATGTTCCGAATTTGTCCCAGCCTATGTATAAAGGAATAATTCCCATATGATCTCTTGCAATAAAATATTCATCATTTTCAACATCGTAAATAGCAAATCCAAAAATACCATTCATGTCATCGACAAAATCAACACCTTTTTCTTTATATAAGGCTAGTATGACTTCGCAATCGCTTTCTGTTTGAAATTTATACCTACCATCAAACTGATTGCGCAACTCACGATGATTGTAGATTTCTCCATTTGCAGCCAATATTAATTTTTTGTCTTCACTAAATAAGGGTTGCTTTCCAGAAGCAGGATCAACAATGGCCAGCCTTTCATGAGCCATTATCACTTTATCATCACTATAAATTCCGCTCCAATCTGGCCCACGATGACGTATTTTTTTTGCCATCTCTAAAACTTGAGGTCTTAAATCTTCAGTTTTTTGTTTTAAATCAAACGCACAAACAATTCCACACATAATTCTATTGTTTTATTATAATTTAATAACAAATATGATTTATTAAGTTTATATAATAAACTTTAAATATATATTTAATTATAAAATTAAATTAAAATAAATGATTTTATATGCATTTGAAAATTATTTGGTTGAAAAAGTAATATTTTGCTTTTAATTGTAAACTTTAACAGAACCTTTCGACTTTAAGTCTATCAATTCAATAATTTTATACTTATTAATTAACCTGTTTTCACAAATGTGAAAATGAAAATTTATTTCCATGAAAAAACTATCTATTACTTCAGCAGTATCGTTCATCTTTATGATGTTGCTAACATTACATGTTTCCGCTCAAGATTTTCCAAAAATGGACGCAAGCCCTATGGATGCAGCCGCTTTTCCAGCAAGTTACAAGGATTCTAACAAGCAGATTAAGATCGTTTACAGTAGACCGCAATTAAAAGAAAGAAAAGTAAGCAAATTAGCTCCTAATGGCGAAGTTTGGCGTACAGGCGCCAATGAAGCTGCTGAATTAACATTATATACAGACATGAAGCTTGGCGACACTAAAGTACCTGCTGGAACTTATACATTTTATGTTATACCTGGCGATAAAGAGTGGACCGCTATAATAAGTAAAGATTTAAATGTTTGGGGAAGTTATTTCTACAAACAAGCTAATGATGTTGCTCGACTTAAGGTCCCTGTTACTCAAGGTGAAGATTCTATTGAAGCTTTTTCTATAGTTTTTGACGAAGCCGAAAATGGTGTAAATATGCATTTAGGATGGGGAACCGTTAGAGTTGCTGTTCCTTTTACAAAATAATCTACCTGGATTGATTTCCTACAAGATAAAAACGCCTTGATTTCTCAAGGCGTTTTTTTAAGGTATATTCAAATACTTATGGGTTTGCAAACTTACTTTCCATTTGGGGTTTTCCATAACATAATCAACAATCATAGGAATAACCTTATCACGCTTACTCCATTCTGGCTGTAAATACAGAATACAGTCTTCATTAACCTTACTTGCTTGCTCTTCGGCAAACCTAAAATCATCTTTATTATAAATAATACATTTTAATTCATTGGCTTTAGCATAAATTTCCGTAGTCGGCAATTTCATTTTTTTTGGAGACAAGCAAATCCAATCCCAAATTCCAGTTAACTTATAAGCTCCCGAAGTTTCAATATGAGTCTGGACACCTTTAGCTTTTAATTGGGTAGTTAACTCTGTCATATCCCACGTTAAAGGCTCTCCACCAGTAACTACAATGGTATTACTATATTTAACAGCATTTTCAACAATTGTTCTTGTTTCGGTAGGCGGATGCAATTCTGCCAGCCAACTTTCTTTAACATCGCACCAATGGCAGCCGACATCACAACCACCAATTCTAACAAAATAGGCTGCAGTTCCTTTATGATAGCCTTCCCCTTGGATGGTATAGAATTCCTCCATCAAAGGCAACAATAATCCCTTGTCAATCAACTCTTGTCTCTCACTTCTTGTCATAGCCTGCAAAGATAGTTATTAAGTTGATAGCTAATAGCCTGAAACCATAAGATTTTGTTCAAATTATTTTATGCTGCATTAATTTAAGATTAGTATTTTTATGGAAAATTTTTAGAATGGGAAGACAGGACGATTTCTTTAAACACATAACCGAAGGGAACACCAACAAAGGTGAATATTTAACATTGGGGTCGGCTATGCTCGATGGAAAAACTATTGAAAAAGCCTTTGTTAATGTACCTTTAAAAACTATGAATAGGCATGGGCTTATTGCAGGTGCAACAGGAACCGGAAAAACAAAAACACTTCAAGTGTTAGCCGAAAATTTAAGTGAGAAAGGTGTACCAGTTTTGCTAATGGACATTAAAGGTGATTTAAGCGGATTGGCCCAACCAAGTCCTGGTCACCCAAAAATAGACGAACGTCATGCCGCCATTGGATTACCATTTAACCCAAAAGCTTTTCCCGTTGAAATTTTAACATTATCTGAACAAAATGGTGTACGACTTCGTGCAACAATTAGTGAATTTGGCCCTGTACTGATTTCCAGAATTTTAGATGTTACCGAAACGCAAGCCGGAATAATATCGGTAATTTTTAAATACTGTGATGACAATAAACTACCTCTACTCGACTTAAAAGATTTCAAAAAAATATTGCAATATGCAACGGGCGAAGGAAAAGAAGAATTTCAAGAAGCTTATGGTAGAATCTCCACAGCATCTACAGGTGCTATTTTGCGTAAAATAATTGAGATTGAACAACAAGGCGGTGAGCTCTTTTTTGGAGAAAAATCCTTTGAAGTAGACGACCTATTGCGAATAGATGAAGATGGACGTGGTTACATAAATATTATTAGATTAACAGACACTCAAGATAAGCCTAAATTATTCTCAACATTCATGTTGAGCTTATTAGCTGAAATTTATTCAACCTTTCCGGAACAAGGTGATACTGGGCGCCCAGAACTCATTATGTTTATAGATGAAGCTCATTTAATTTTTAACGAAGCTTCAAAAGCCCTGCTCAATCAAATTGAAAGCATTGTAAAATTGATTCGCAGTAAAGGCGTTGGTTTATATTTTGTAACCCAAAACCCAACAGATGTTCCAGAAGCTGTGTTAAGTCAGCTAGGTCTTAAAGTGCAACATGCCTTACGTGCTTTTACGGCTAAAGACCGTAAAGCCATTAAACTTACAGCTCAAAATTATCCAGATACAGAATATTATGATACAGCAAACGTTTTAACTTCACTGGGAACGGGAGAAGCATTGGTTTCTGCATTAAATGAAAAAGGTCGCCCTACTCCGCTGGCAGCAACTATGATGCGTGCTCCAATGAGTCGCATGGATATTCTAACCGATTCTGAATTAAAGAAATTATTATCAGAATCAAACCTAGTTAAAAAATATAACGAGGAAGTAGATCGGGAAAGTGCTTACGAAATGCTTAATGAAAAAATTGAGCAAGCTGAAGCAGAAGAAGCCAAGGAAAAGGCCAAGCAAGAAAAAGAAGCTCTTAAAAAGGCCGAATCTAAAAGAAAATCCGGCACCACCAGAAAAAGTACGAGAATGAACCCTATTGTAAAAGTGTTGACTAGCGCAACATTTATAAGAAGCGTTTTTGGGATTCTCACAAAAGTTATGAAAAAATAAATCTGAATCTAAACTCAAATAACAACATGAATAAAACTTTTCTACCCCTAATTTTAATCTTATTAGTAATTATTGGCTGCGGCAAGCAACAAGACCCCTTTTTAATAAGCAATAAAAGCATCGGCCTGCTTACTGACTCTACCCAAGTAAAAGACCTAAAAGACATATATAAAAACGATTCTATTGTATTCAGAACAGAAGACCATGAGTTTATTGGAAACAGAAACGATATTGAGATTTTTGATAAAACCGGCAAAATGCTGTTAGTTTTAACTCCCAATAAACCAAAAGATTCTACGGCAACCATTGAAACCATTAAAATTATAGACCCTCGTTACAAAACAGTAAAAGAAATTAACACATTAAGTACGTTTGGGGATATAAAAAACAACCTTAAAATTTCAAGTATTCAAAACACATTAAGAAATGTAGTTGTGTTTGTAAATGAAATCGATGCTTTTATTACCATAGATAAAAAAGAACTCCCAGCAGAATTACAATTTGATACATCGACTCAAATAGAAGCCATTCAAATACCAGATAAAGCAAAAATCAAGTATTTTATGATTGGATGGTAATTACTATCTTACAGATATATGAAATCATCATTAATCTCAAAACTATTAGGTTTTGTTGCCAAGAAAAAGCTAGAAACCACATCTGCTTCCAAAAATATATCCAATAGGCAATTAGTTCCACTTATAAGAAATTTACGTGTTGAATTAGAACATGCCATAAAAGAATTTATTTTTATTACAATTGGTGTTTTTGCAGCAGGATTTGGCCTTAAAGGTTTTCTTTTGCCCAATAGGTTTATAGATGGAGGCGCAACAGGTATTTCGCTGCTTCTAGAAAACATTACCAACTTTGAGCTGGGTTTTCTATTGATTTTAGTCAATATACCGTTTATTATTTTAGGAGCCCGAACCTTTAATTTAAGATTTGCATTAAAGAGTATAGTTGCCATTGCTTTTCTAGCTTTGGTTGTTCACTTTGTGGAATATCCAACCATAACTGACGACAAGCTTTTAATAGCCGTTTTTGGAGGCTTCTTTCTGGGCTTAGGTATTGGCATGGCCATGAGAGGCGGAAGTGTTATAGATGGTACTGAAGTATTGGCTATTTATTTAAGCAGAAAACTTTCCATAACGGTTGGTGATGTTTTGTTACTAATTAATATTCTCATTTTCTCGTTTGGCGCCTACATTTTATCTATAGAAACGGCCTTGTACGCTATTCTAACCTATTTGGCAGCAGCTAAAACTGTTGACTTTGTAGTCGATGGTGTTGAAGAGTATGTAGGTGTTACCATAATATCGAACAAGCATGAAGAATTACGGGTTATGATTATTGATAAATTAAGGCGTGCCTGTACAATTTACGCCGGAAAAGGCGGCTATGGCACAAGTGGAAAAAGTTATGACAAAGACATTATTTATACAGTTGTAACACGATTGGAGCTTGCCAAGCTTCACACTGAAATTGATAAAATTGACAAAAAAGCCTTTATAATTATGGGCATTGTAAAAGATTTACGAGGAGGTATGATAAAACGCAAACCTTTAAAATAGTATGAAAAAGTATAAAATTCAAACCAAACCTTTTGTAGTTCCAACCACAGACGGTAAAATTATAAAAGAGCATTTTGGATTAGCAACAGATGGTAATAGAGAGGTTAGTATTGCACACATGGTTGCACCTTCTGGTTGGAGCGAGCCCTTCCAAACTCCTGAATTTGATGAATTCACTTTTATTATTAAAGGGAAGAAGCAGTTTATCATTGAGGACGAAACTGTTGTTTTGGAAGCTGGTCAATCCATAAAAATAAACAAAAACACTAGGGTTCAATACTCTAATCCCTTTACTGAACCTTGTGAGTATCTCGCTATCTGCACACCTGCTTTTTCAATGGATTTAGTTAACCGAGAAAGCGAATGAAGATTATAACTAAACTCATTGGTTTTTTAGTCAATATTGTATCCCTGTTTTCAAAACGTACTGCAGGTAAAATAGCCTTATATCTGTTCACGACTCCTAGACGCGGTAGAATAAATGAAAAACAATCTGATTTTTTAGGAACGGCTTTTCGAGAAGAGATTGATTATAAAGACACCAGCATCATGACATATCGTTGGCTAGGCAATAGAAAAACGATATTATTGGTCCATGGTTGGGAAAGTAATTCCGCACGTTGGCAACCACTTATCGATCAATTAAAAAAGCATCACTACTCAATTATAGCTTTAGATGCTCCTGCACATGGTAGAAGTGGCAGCAAGCGTTTTACAGCCATTCAATATGCCGAATTTATTCAAGTTGTTAGTAAAAAGTTCAGCCCAGATATAATTATTGGCCATTCAGCAGGAGGTATGGCATCTGCCATTTATCAAAGTAAGTATAGCGCTCATAAGAAAGAAAATCTTATATTACTGGGAACACCATCAGAGTTTACTGATGTCCTCAATCGTTATTTTAAAATGATGAGCTACAATAATCGCGTTATTGATGGTGTTTACCGTTTAATAAAAGAACAATTTAACGCTGACCCAAGCGAATTCTCCACAGCCAAGCTACTAAAAAGCATGACCTCTAAAGGCCTTATTATACATGACAAAAATGATAATATCATCCCTTATTCTGATGCACTAATCATTAACCAAAGTTATAAACACAGTAACCTTATTACTACCAATGGCTTTGGACACTCTTTAAACAATAACCAGGTTTATAAATCTATTCATGAGTTTATAGCAAGCTAAAATCTTATATTTGCTATATGGAAGAAAAATTAACAAGACTCAACAAATATTTAAGTGAAGTAGGTTATTGCTCACGACGTGAAGCAGATAAACTTATTGATGCTGGACGTGTGACAATTAATGGCGATGTTCCAGAAATGGGAACAAAAGTAAGTCCAAATGATATTGTGAGTGTTGATGGTAAAGAAATAAAGAACAATAAAAAAACATTCACCTATCTGGCTTTCAACAAACCTGTTGGTATTGTTTGCACAACAGATACACGTGTTGAAAAAGACAACATCATTGATTTTATTAATTATCCAAAGCGCATTTTTCCTATTGGCAGGTTAGACAAACCAAGCGAAGGATTAATTTTCCTGACGGATGATGGCGACATAGTAAACAAAATATTACGGGCCAGCAACAATCATGAAAAGGAATATATTGTTACAGTAGACAAACCCATCTCACAAACATTTATACAGCGTATGTCTAATGGTATTCCCATATTAGATACCATGACAAAAAAATGCCACGTAGAAAAATTAGATTCCCATACCTTCAAAATTATTTTAACTCAAGGCTTAAATAGGCAAATTCGTAGAATGTGCGAGTATCTAGACTATGAAGTTCAGACATTAAAGCGTGTACGCATCATGAATATTGCTTTGGATGTTCCTATTGGAAAACATAGAGAGTTTACGGATAATGAATTAAAGGAACTCAACGCATTACTTGAAGGTTCCCAAAAAACTTATTCGGAGACATCTTCGAGAAGAAGACATCGAAAATTTTGATGATTAAATCGATTAACATATCCAATCCTAAACGTACTATTCTTATTGTATTAGGTGTAATAATTATTGGAATAGTCTTTGAATCCTACCAACAGCTTTACTATATAAACCGCTATCAATTATCAGCTGACGCTACGTTTTTTGGGCTATTAAAGTTTCAAGCCTTGCGCTGGATAGTTTGGTTGCTGCTATCGTTTTTCCTTATAGGTTTTTCAAGAAAAATGGCGTTAAAAAATCAGGTAACTACTTCAGACTTGTTAAAGTATGCTTTGTTAATTGTAGGATTGGTGGCTCTGGGCATATTTAGCATTTCGGTTTTACAACTATTAATTTCTGATGCAGTATTTTCTATTAATAATTTATTTTTAGAATTCATTCCGTTTTTTACATTTCAGAAAGCACCAATCTATACATTGGGCTACATTGCTATTGCCATAATATTATATTTTCATTTTATAAATGAACAACTACAAGTTGAAGTACAGCGATTAGAAGATTTAAAGCAATCGCACGCAAAGGCTTACAAGGACTTGAAATCTAAAATGAATGACAAAGCACAAATTCTAAATATTAAAATTGGGAACAACCATAAAATAATTGCAGTCGATACCATTAACTGGATTGAATCTGACGATTACTGCGTAAAAGTGCACACATCCAATGGTAGTTCTTACGCCATGCGCAGTTCTTTAAAAGCTTTGGAACAAAAGCTAAACGGACAGTTTTTAAGGATTCACCGAAAAGCCATTGTTAATATGGACAAAGTAAAATCTTTAAATAATTCCAGTCAGCCCAGCCTTATTATTCAAGACGATACTTCTATAACAATTTCCAAAAGCAATCTTAAAAAGGTTAAAGACTACCTTAATAACAAAGCCAGTAATTAATAATTTCTTAACGTAACTTACTGCATTTTTAATTCCATTCTCTGCAAAAACCAATTGTAGTGTTTTTGTTTTTGGTTAATTAGACAAAAACAAACATATTATGAAAAACTCTATTTTATTTTTAGCTCTACTTTTTTCAATTTCATCAATTACTGCACAATACGAGTATGCAGCATCAAACGAACACCCATATGGCTTACCTAATCCCAATGCCCCAAAACAAATAACCGATTATCAAGCAATGATTGGGAGTTGCAACTGCACCTCAACAAGAAGAAACCAAGATGGTACTTGGACAGAACCAGAGCATATTATTTGGTCTTGGAAATATATAATGAATGGTATGGGTGTACAAGACGAAACCTTAAAGCCCGATGGTTCCCACTCTGGAAGCATACGTCAATATATTGCCGATAGTAGCAGATGGTACGTGCATTGGTTTAGCTCTAAAACACCATCAACTACGTTTCCAACTTGGGAAGGCAACAAATCAGAAAATGGCAACATAATACTGTACAGGGAACAAGCAGCACCTAACGGAACTGAAGGTTTTTACAGACTAACCTTTTACGATATTAGTAAATCTGGCTATAAATGGGTTGGTGAATGGGTGGATAAAACAGAATCTGTAGTTTTTCCTACTTGGAAAATAGATTGCACGAGAAAAGATTAAAGCTCTAAAAACTTTAATTCATGTATTGGGAAATAGTATTAATTTTGGTAGATATCATTAACTATATAGTTTTACTATGTCTACACTAACACCGTTTCATATTGCCATTCCTGTTCATAACTTAGAAACCTGCAGAATATTTTATCGTGATATACTAAATTGCGAAGAAGGTAGAAGTAGCGACCATTGGGTAGATTTTAATTTATTTGGACATCAATTGGTTATCCATTACAAACCAAAAACGGATGATGAACTTCACACTAATATTGTTGATGGTAAAAATGTACCTATTCCACACTATGGTGTTGTACTTCCTTGGGAAACATTTCAAGATTTTGCTAAAAATCTAACCCATAAAGGTATTCAATTTTTAATTGAACCCTATATACGATTTGAAGGCCTACCAGGTGAGCAAGCTACTATGTTTTTTCTAGATCCATCAGGGAACGCTTTAGAGTTTAAAGCCTTTAAGGATATAAATCAGCTTTTTGCCAAATAATTATTTGTATCGCCAGCTTGATAAATCGGCACCTTCTGGAGCAGATTCCATAATGCGTTTCATAATTTTAGGCACATACATACTATTATACCGCAATCGTGATATGTGATTTGGGTTTTCTTGATCTCCATTCCAGCAATGTTCAGCTCTATCTCCATAATCCACTTCGCCATCATAATAGGGGTTTGTTGTGCTTTCCAAAAAATCTTCCATAAGATAAACCGCGTTATTAAGATAGTAGTTATCCATATCACCACAATAAATATGAATTTTGCCCTTTAAACTCTCTCCTAATTTGTCCCAATCCCGCTCTAAAATATATCTTAAGTCATAATTCTCTTTCCAATACTCAGCAACCTCAGCATTAATATCTCCAGAATATTTATCCCATAACCGTTTTGGATACCCATCATCTCCTTGAGGTGAATATGTGGCTTCCCAGATATCAAATTGTTCACCAGACCTTGACTTATCACCAAGAACTAACTCCAAATGGTTAAAATCTTTGACTGATGTACTTACATTTCCCAAATAATCACGATGTCCTGGAATTTCTGTTTTTTTATGTTTAGCATCAGCATAATAAGCGTTTTTAGCTTCATATATATTATTTAAACAATAGGCTCTAAAATCAATTGGATCTGGACATGCAGCAAAACATCCGTTATACTCTTCGGGATACTTTACTTGAACTGCCAATGCTTCCCACCCACCTGTTGAACCTCCATACAAAAAACGAGACCAACTTTCACCTTGTCCTCTAAAAAGTTTCTCAATATGTGGAATTAATTCATAAGTTATTGCATCTCCATAAGGGCCTTGACTTTCTGAATTAACTGCATAAGAGTCGTCATAATAAGGTGTTGGATGTTGAATTTCAATAATTAGAAACCTAGGAAAATCTGGTTCATTCCATCTGTTATAAAAATCGTACGCTTCCTGTTGTTGAATTATATTATATCCCTCAACCCCAAATCGCTCTGAATATTCAGGTTCTAAATTTGGATCTGGAGGTGTGGTTCTAAATCCACCAAAATCGCTTGGAAAATGCCCATGAAAAATCATCAACGGATATTTAGCTTGAGGATGTTCATCAAATCCCTTTGGCAATAGTACATGAGCACCTAAATACATGTCACGACCCCAGAAATCAGATAATAAATCTGATTTCATTTTAATGTGCTTTATCCACTTTGTGTCTTTGGGCTCATCAATTTCTGGGATAACCTGATCCATTACAATTTTGAAGCTAGGTACTTCATTTTCTAAAATCTCAACCTTTAAAGGCTTGCTGTATAGGTTACCTGGTGATGTATTCCATTTTTGACCCTCGCCATTGTCCATAGGCAATTTTACAGTATGACCAGTTTTTAAATTAAATGTTTCATAGGTATGCAAAACAGCTTGCATATAGTACGTTCCTGGTTTTACATCTGATAAAGACGCGTATGGAAATCCAAAATCTGATGTGGTAAAAACAATATCTTCATTTGGTTGCATGTTTTCAACATTCTTGCCAAATAATGGTTGTGCATTTAAATTATAAGTTACTTGAAAACGCGGTTCGATGTTTTTATTTTCCGCTAATATAAGAATCAGTCTACCATCTAAATTCTGGACATTCAAATCACTTGAATACCTTACAGATATACCGCTTTGTGAAATAGGTTTTGGTTCTTTAGAACCACAATTATAAAGAAATGTAAATGCTGCTAAAAGATAAAAAAGAATTTTAGGTTTCATTAGTCAAATAATTTCCTTAAAAGATAAGGATTTTATAAGACAATAAAATAACGCTCTAGCGTATTTCTATCTCGAAAGCTCCCTAGCCAATAAGGTGTTTTTTAATAACATGGCAATGGTCATGGGACCAACACCTCCAGGGACTGGAGTTATAAAACTTGCTTTTTTCGATACATTTTCAAAATCGACATCGCCTGTAATAACATACCCTTTTGGTGACGATTCGTCTGGAACTCGTGTAATGCCAACGTCAATAATTACAACATCATCTTTTACCATTTCAGCTTTAAGAAAATTTGGTACTCCCAATGCAGAAATAATAATATCGGCCTGTGTGGTTATTTGAGAAATATTTTTGGTGTGGCTATGCGTCAGTGTAACGGTCGAATTTCCAGGAAACCCTTTTCTCCCCATTAAAATACTCATAGGGCGACCAACTATATGCGAACGGCCAATAATAACTGTATGCTTCCCATCTGTTTCAACGCCATAGCGATCTAACAATTCCAAAATTCCAAAAGGCGTAGCTGGGATAAAGGTTGACATATCCAATGCCATTTTACCAAAGTTTTGTGGGTGAAATCCATCAACATCTTTTTTAGGATCTACAGCCATTAGCACTTTTTGCTCATCAATTTGTTTAGGCAAAGGTAACTGCACAATAAATCCGTCTATTTCTGGATTTTGATTGAGCTCTTCAATTTTATCCAACAGTTCAATCTCACTAGTTGTATTAGACATTTTAACTAATGTAGACTCAAAACCAACACGTTCACATGCCCTTACCTTACTACCCACATAGGTTAGACTTGCTCCATCATTCCCAACTATGACAGCAGCCAAATGCGGAACCTTCTCCCCTTTAGCTTTCATTTTTTTTACTTCTTCAGCAATTTCATTTTTAATGTCGTTACTTGTTTTTTTGCCGTCTAGTATAGTCATGATATGTTTTGGTTTTTTAAATTATTAAAAAATAAAAAAACATGAGTTACCTCATGTTTTTCATAGCTTGCATCATACGTTTTCCGCCACCACCTTGCATCATTTTCATCATCTTACTCATTTGAGTAAATTGTTTTAGCAATTGATTGACTTCCTGCACTGATGTCCCTGAACCCTTTGCTATTCTTTTTTTTCGACTAGCATTAATTACTGATGGATTTGTTCTTTCTTTAGGTGTCATGGAATGTATTATGGCCTCAATACCCTTAAAAGCATCATCGTCTATATCAATACCCTTCATCATTTTTCCAGCACCAGGTATCATGCCAATAAGGTCTTTCATGTTACCCATTTTCTTAATCTGCTGGATTTGCTTTAAGAAATCATCAAAACCAAATTGATTTTTGGCTATCTTCTTTTGGAGCTTACGTGCTTCCTCTTCGTCATATTGTTCTTGAGCTCTTTCAACTAAAGACACAACATCTCCCATTCCTAGAATACGGTCTGCCATACGTGACGGATAGAAAACATCTATAGCTTCCATCTTTTCACCAGTACCAATAAACTTTATAGGCTTATCTACAACTGACTTAATTGATATAGCTGCACCACCTCGCGTATCACCATCTAACTTGGTAAGGATAACACCATCAAAATTTAAAATATCGTTAAACGCTTTTGCCGTATTTACCGCATCTTGACCTGTCATAGAATCTACTACAAACAAAGTTTCTTGAGGCTGAATGGCTTTATGAATATTAGATATTTCGGTCATCATGGCTTCATCTACTGCCAAACGACCCGCGGTATCAATAATAACTACATTATGACCATTAGCTTTTGCATGAGCTATACCAGCTTGGGCGATGGCTACTGGATCTTGATTACCCTTGTCGCTATACACCTCAACATTTATTTGCTCACCCACAACATGAAGCTGATCAATTGCGGCAGGACGATATACATCACAAGCAACAAGTAATGGTTTCTTGGTTTTTTTATTTTTTAAGTAGTTGGCAAGTTTTCCAGAAAATGTAGTTTTACCAGAACCTTGAAGTCCAGACATTAAAATAATACTTGGTGTTCCAGATAGGTTAATTCCTTCGGCATCACCACCCATTAATTGTGTTAGTTCATCCTTAACAATCTTAACCATTAATTGTCCTGGCTGTAAGGTTGTTAATACATTTTGCCCTAATGCTTTTTCTTTAACTCTGTTTGTAAACTCTTTTGCTATCTTAAAGTTAACATCGGCATCTAAAAGTGCTCTACGAACTTCTTTTAAGGTTTCCGCCACATTTACTTCAGTAATGCTACCATGACCTTTTAAGACGTGTAACGCTTTATCTAACTTTTCACTTAAATTATTAAACATAGGATTCTTTGAATTTTAAGAATTGCAAATTTAGGAATTTGCACTGTATTTATAAAGTTTAAGCAAACAAAAAAAAGCTACTGTTTCCAGTAGCTTTTCACCTAAACTAATTAACCTAAAATTAGTATTACAAGCAAGTATGACAATCTGCTTCTAGGTTATATAAATCACCAACTTCGTTCGCGCTTAATGTACGCTTATACACTCTTAAATCATCCAAATGCCCTTGAAATCCTTCTCCAATAAGATATTGAGTTGCCGGGTCAGAACCTATTGAAAGATCTGAATTTTCCACAACATTTCTCAACTCACCATCTCTGTAAAGCCTAACTGTATTGTTGGAGTCTACGGTTGCAACTAAATGATGCCAGTCCGTATTATCCCAAACAACATCGACCTCTTGATTCCAGTCATTATCCCATAATGTGGTGCTTAAATTATCGCCAAACAATGGCGTATTTAAGTCATAAGCCCCTAAATTAAAACCTACGGTTGCGTTACCTGGTTTTCTAAAAAATATTTCTAAATCACCAGCATCTGTATTTTGCATTTTAAACCATACACTTATTGAAAAACTATCTCCTTGCACAATTTGATTTTCAGATGTAACTGGAATGGATATATTGTCATTACCAGTAAAACCAATAGCACAAGTAGTATTTCCAGCTCTGTCTTCCACAAATCCGTTAGTAATATTAGGTACTGATTCTCCAGAAATTAAATCTTTAGCTTCTCCTGCAAAAGGCATGTACACAACTAAATCGTTTGTTAAGATACCCGGATTGGTACAATCTGAGCAATCACGTTCCATAACCATTGTATCGGTATTATTTAATGCTTCAAACTGCAATCGGTCTTCACGACATTCTACAACTAACCAGCTTCCTGTTATAGCTTGAATATCTGGTCCAGAAACATTACTGAATTCTACAATTGTACCATTGGCAGACTGTGAAGTTGACCAACCTGAAACTATGGTCAAACCATTACCGGTAATTACAACTTCAGAAGTAGAAATAAAATCAAAATCGTAACTTATGAGATGATCATCACCATTAAAATTGACCACATTCCAGATACACTCCTGTAAAAAGGCATCAACTTCTACTTCAGAGCATGAACTACTACAATCCTCTACTATAAGCTCTATTGCGAACACTTCAAAATCACCATTGAGTGCTTCAATTCTTAAATAAATAGTCTGCGGATTCATTGTATTGACAAATGCATTGGGTTCAACAATTGGATTTACATTAGCTTCCGCATTTGTTTGAGACAAATGGAAAGACGGCGTAAAGTCAACATTACAAGTAACATTACCCAGCACTTGCGTTTCTAATTCAAAAGTTGTAAATCCGTCATTGTCAAAATCACAAGCTGTTACTGTTGTATTTCCAAAACAATCAAACGGTGTTTCAACAACATTACAATCCATTTCAAAAACCATGGTTCTAGTGCCTGAACCTGTTTCTTGTGAAAATTCTAAATGATTATTTTCACAACTTGTTAATGTCCAATCACCATCAATCAAATTAAATGTATTTAACCCTGAAATATTTAGAACAATGCCTATATTGGTTTCTTCTAGAGTCCATGCTCCAATTTCTGTAACTGTTGGTGTTCCGTTAACCACAACCTCACCATTTTGACCAAACTCAAGTAAGTTCTCATCTAATAAATCACCATTCTCGTCATAAGTATGGGCCACAATTGGGCATTCATACAACCATAATTCTACAAAGTCTAAACTCAAATTACATTCATCATCATCGTTATGATCGTTGTCATCATCTTCATCACAATCGTCCTCAGCTTCGGCAATGGCTATTTCCAATTCGGTATTATTGTTAACCTCTATAACTTCACCACTTGCCAAAACCATATTAATTGGGAAATTGATGCTAGCTAAAACACCGCCTTCTAATTCTTCAATAAAAACATATAATTCTTGATCGGAATGAATCTCAACGGTATCTATAACCTGAAAATTACTGTTATAAATTGAAAAGGTTATTGGATACTGAAAATCAATACATTCAATATCATCATCGGGTTCATTTTCTCCAAAGCAATCTTCTATATAGGTTTCTAATTCTTCTTGATTTTCAATTGTGACTTCTGTATAATCACTTAAAATAATAACAATTGGAAATTGAATTTCTATTTCATCTTGATCGTTTGTAAACTCATCAATTATTTCTTCAATGGCATCATAATCTTCTACAGATTCAATAGTAAGGGTAACTCCATTTACAACAACTGTAACTGGTAAATCAATTAAAATACAATTGGCATGGTCTATTATATTGTCCATAGAGCCATCCAATGTAACGGTATTTCGCATTAAGACCGCTAGATTTGAATCTGCAACCAGTGTTTCTTCTTCATTTGTAGGTGTTTCCTCTACCACTTCATCTTGACACGAGAAGGTTAACCCCAACAAAACAATCAGTAAGTAAAAAGGTTTCAAATTAAGTTTCATAGTAAATGTTTTTTTGGTTATTTCTTATAAAACAAGTGAGTTCTAAAAATTCCTACCTTAATATATCTTTTTTTATACATTTACCTGAAATTATACACTATATGCCAAATAACCTACATGATAATGTTTGTGATGAAAATATCTTTTCAAGTATTTTTAAAAGGCATTCTAAAGATTTACACAATTTCCTCTACTACAAATATGGCGAGAAGTTAAATCCGCAAGACAAAGTTCAAGAAGCATTTGTGAAACTTTGGAAAAACTGCAAGAAGGTTTTACCCGAAAAAGCAAAGTCTTATTTATTTACTGTTGGCAACAATCTCATGTTAAATGAAGTGGCTCATCAAAAAGTAGTTTTAAAATTTCAAGAGGTAAAACCCAAATCGGCAACTCATGAAACCCCTCAATTTTTAATGGAGGAAAAGGAATATATGCTGAAATTACAAACAGCAATTTCAAATTTAACCGAAGCGCAACGCACTGCTTTTTTAATGAATAGAATTGAAGGCAAAAAACATAAAGAAATAGCCGAATTATTAAATATCTCAACCAAAGCTGTTGAAAAACGAATTTATAGTGCCTTAAAACAGTTACGACAAGAAATTGAGGGTATTTAAAATTTGGGGTAGGAATTTTTAATTCATAACTGTTATATTAATAGAACATTGAAAATGGATAAAGAAACACTCATTAAAAAATGGTTAAATCATGATTTAACTGCTGAAGAACACCAAGCTTTTAAAAAGCTTGATGACTATAGTAGTTTAGTTAAACTCCATGATGCTGTTAATAAATTTAAAGCACCTGATTTTGATAGCACAAGTGTTTTTGACACTATTTCAACTGAAATACATAAAAAGCAAAAGGTTCAAACCAATTGGGTAAGACCATTTTTAAGAGTTGCCGCATTATTAGCTATTTGTTTTAGCATATACTACTTTACTGCGCCTACAAATGTGCGTTTTGCAACAACTACTTCAGAAAAAACAAACCTAACCTTACCCGATGCCTCGACAGTTACCTTAAACGCCAAATCTACCTTAACCTACAATGCAAAAAAATGGGAAGACAATCGTAATTTAGATTTAATTGGAGAAGCTTTTTTTAAAGTGTCGAAAGGAGAGAAATTTACCGTACAAACCACGCAAGGTAATATTACCGTTCTGGGAACTGAATTTAATGTAAATAGTCGTGAAAATTTATTTAAAGTTACCTGTTACGAGGGTTCAGTAAAAGTAATTTCAGATACTAACACTCAAGTTTTAAAACCTGGTGACAACTTTTTAATTTTAGATGGGAAATTCATTGCTACAGAAGAAGAAACCTTTAGTAAGCCTAATTGGTTAAACAACGAAAGCAAATTTAACAGCTTACCTTTTAAATTTGTCCTCGAAGAGTTTGAGCGCCAGTACAACATGAAAATAGTTTCAAAAACAATTGACACTAATGTGCTGTTTACTGGCGGTTTTACTCATAACGACATGGAGTTGGCACTAAAATCAATTACCTTACCTTTAAACATTAAGTATTCGATTAAAAACCAACTGATTGAATTAAGTCGTGAGTAAACGCCTTGTAATTGTATTCTGTTTTTTTCTAATCGTTGTAACACAACTCCAAGGTCAGAATAAGCAACCTCTTTCAGATGTGCTTAAAACCATTGAAGTGTCGTACAACATTAATTTCACTTATGCCGATGTTAACGTTGTACAAAAAAACGTAAACAGTCCAAAAACCGACATAAAACTTAATGAACTTATTGTCTATTTAGAACATGAAACCGGGTTGGTTTTTGAAAAACTAAGCAACAATACCTATGCGATACGCAAATTGGAATTTTCAGATATCACCAAAACGCAATTTTTAGAAGAAGTTGTACTTAAAAATTATTTGACACAAGGTATTTTACTGAATGATGATGGCACCACGCTTTTAAAACTCAATGAATTTGGAATTTTACCAGGTTTGATTGAACCAGACGTATTGCAAACCATTCAAGCATTACCTGGTATTATAAGTGTTGACGAACGCGTTTCCAATTTAAACATAAGAGGTGGAACCAACGACCAAAACCTAATTCTTTGGGATGGCATTAAAATGTATCAATCGGGTCATTTTTTCGGGCTAATTTCCCCTTTTAACCGCTCGCTAATTGACAATGTTGTGGTTTCTAAAAACGGGTCTAGTGCTAAATATGGTGATGGTGTATCTGGAATAATCGATATGCAGTCGTCAAACAAACGATCAAATACACTTCAAGGTGAATTAGGAATGAATTTAATTGCTGCTGACGGTTTTGTTAAAATTCCTTTATCAAATAAAATAGAGTTTCAATTTGCTGCACGGCGTTCCTTGACAGATTTATATGAAACCCCAACCTACAACCAATATTTTAAACGAATTTTTCAAGATTCAGATTTAACAAATAACACTGAAAATGTTTCTGTAAATAATGAACGCCTTTATTTCTACGATCTGACTTCCAAACTAATTTATGATATATCTAAAAAAGATAAGTTGGCATTTAGCTTCTTAAATATTTACAATTCACTTGACTACGAAGAAGCCATAAACAATAACAGTCTGGATATTTCGAGTAACAGCAATCTCTCGCAAGGAAGTTTAGCCTTTAACACTCAATATACTAGAAATTGGAGCACTAAATTTAAAACCATTGCATCGTTTTATTATTCAGATTATGATTTATATGCTACAAATCAAGACTTAAACAACAATCAAAAACTAATACAAGAAAATGAGGTTATTGATGGCGGACTAAAATTTCAAGCCATTTATAATATTGATAAAAACTTGAACTATTCTGGTGGTTATCAATTTACCGAAGTCGGTATTGGCAATCTTGAAGATGTAGACAATCCTGAATTTAGGCGTTACATTAAAGAAGTGATTAGAACACATAGCATTTACAATGAGTTATTCTTTAAATCAAACTCTGGAAACACACACGCTAGACTTGGTTTAAGAGCCAATTACATAGAAAAATTTTCCGATTTCTTTTTTGAACCACGAATTTCAATTAATCAAACTTTTTTGAAAGATTTTAGACTTGAAATTTTGGGGGAATTAAAAAGTCAAACTACATCACAAATTATTGATTTACAAAACGATTTTTTGGGTATTGAAAAACGGCGGTGGGTTTTGGCCAATAATAAAGACATACCATTAGTACAAAGCCAACAGATATCAACTGGTGTCCATTATAATAAAAACGGATTATTAGTTAGTTTGGAAGGTTACTACAAATATGTAGAGGGCATTACTTCCCGTAGTCAAGGCTTTCAAAATCAGTATCAATTTGTTAATGCCATTGGAGCGTATAATGTTAGAGGCGTTGACTTCTTAATCAATAAACAATTTAGCACATTTAGCACTTGGTTAAGTTACTCGTTTAGCAAAAACAATTACACGTTTGCCGATTTAAATAATGGTAATAGTTTTCCTAATAATCTAGACATAACACACCAATTAACCCTTGCTGGCACATATACGATTAATAATTTAAAAGTAGCGTTAGGATTAAATTGGCATTCAGGTAGGCCTACTACTTTTGTAAACAATAACACTTCAGCAAACACTACAACTATTAATTACAATTCTCCAAACAGTGAAAACTTACCTGATTATTGGCGATCTGATTTTTCGGCTACGTACAACATCAAGCTATCAAAAACATTTAACGGGCATTTAGGCGTATCTGTTTGGAATATTTTTGACACAAGAAATGTACTTAATTCCTACTATACTAAAGACAGCAATAGCAATTTGGTCAAGATTGAAAATACCTCTCTAGGCATAACACCCAATGTTTCTTTTAGGGTATCGTTTTAAATTATAATCGTTCAAAGGTTAACAAATCAGTTCCACCATTTCCTCCACTTACATCGCGAAGTTCTAACTTGACATCAGAATAAAAAGTCACATCCCAATCGTCGCTTATCTCTTCAAAATCTGGCGGGCTGGCAAAAGAAATATTAAAATCGATATCACCGTCTCCACTACTATCTGGAGTAACAGACCATGTGCCATTATAGGTATCAACTCCATTTGAAGCATTTATACTTCCTTGCGGATTGAAAATAAAAGAAAAGGTTGTGAAATTATTAGTTTCTTCATGATCGGTATCAAAATAAAATGTAACAACCCAAGAGCCAGTAGCCATTGTAGTCTTTAACTCATCTATTTGTGTGTTAACATTTCCACCAGTTCCACCACCACCGATTCCACCTCCACCGGTAGAATCATTATCGTCTGTTGAGCTACAAGAGCCTAGAGTAAATAACAAAGAAAGGATAATGACCTTACTAAATAATGCTAAATTTTTCATGGTAAAGGAATTTAAATTAAGGTCTTCAAATTTAGTGATTTATCTGAATTTGATTTATACTTTAACGATTTTTTGTTAGAACAACCACTATCTTACATCCGTTCAGGAACATCAATTCCAAGCAATTTAAATGCCGCCTTAATAGTACGCCCAACAACCATAGAAAGCTGAACTCTAAACACCTTATCGGTTTCAGAATCTGCTCCTAGTATGGATACATTTTGATAAAACGAATTAAACTCCTTTACCAAATCATAGGTGTAATTTGCTATTAAAGCAGGACTATGACTGTCTGCAGCATTCAGTACTACTTCAGGGAATTGCTGCACAAGCTTTATAAGTTGCTTTTCCTTTTCATGTAAATCCTTATCAGAAATTGTATGGCTATAATCAAAATTTGCTTTTCTTAAAATAGCTTGTATTCTAGCATATGTATATTGAATAAAAGGGCCTGTGTTACCCTGAAAATCAACTGATTCCTTTGGATCGAACAAAATACGTTTTCTTGGGTCTACTTTTAGTATATAATATTTTAATGCTCCTAAACCAATTGTGTGATACAGCTCATTTTTGGCTTCTTCTGAATATCCATCAAGCTTACCAAGTTCCTTTGAAATATCTTCAGCAGTATCTTCCATTTCATGAATTAAATCATCAGCATCAACAACGGTACCTTCTCGGCTTTTCATTTTTCCACTTGGCAAATCAACCATCCCATAACTTAAATGATAAAGATTTTCAGCCCATTCAAATCCTAATTTTTTAAGAATTAGAAACAATACCTTAAAATGGTATTCTTGTTCATTACCAACCGTATAAACCATACCTCCAATATCCGGGTAATCTTTTACACGCTGAATGGCTGTTCCTATATCTTGAGTCATGTAAACAGCCGTGCCATCAGCTCGCTGAACGATTTTCTCATCTAAACCGTCTTCCGTTAAATCGCACCAAACCGAGCCATCATCTTTTTTATAAAAAACACCAGTTATAAGCCCCTCTACCACAAACTCTTTACCTAACAAATAGGTTTGGCTTTCATAATACAAACAGTCAAAATCAACTCCTAAAGCCTTGTAAGTTTCATCAAAACCATCATAAACCCATTGGTTCATGGTTTCCCAAAGGGATACGACTTCTGCATCACCGGCTTCCCACTTACGAAGCATATCTTGAGCTTCCAATAGTATTGGTGCATTCTTTTTAGCTTCCTCTTCAGCATTACCTTTTTGTATTAAATTTTGAATTTCCTTTTTATACTCTTGGTCAAATTTCACATAATAATCACCTACAAGCTTGTCCCCTTTTACACCAGTTGTTTCTGGGGTATCTCCATTTCCAAAACGTTGCCAGGCCAACATACTTTTACAAATATGAATTCCTCTATCGTTAATTATTTGTGTTTTGTATACTTTTTTACCTGAAGCTTTTAAAATTTCGGACACACTATAACCCAACAGAATATTTCTAATATGTCCTAAATGTAACGGCTTATTGGTGTTAGGTGAAGAATACTCAACCATTACAGCCTTTCCATTAGTATCAGCAGACTTTATACCAAAATTATCATCTTTTAATATGGCATTAAAATCGTTTAAAAAAACCTCATCCTTAATTTCAATATTCAGAAAGCCTTTTACTACGTTATAGTCTTTAACATATTCAACGTGTTCTACTAAAAACTTTCCTATAGTTTCACCAATCTGAACAGGATTTCCTTTCACTTCACGAAGCATGGAAAAAATAACAGCTGTTATGTCTCCTGGAAATTCTTTACGGGTAGCTTGAAATTCAACTGTAGAAAGGTCTACATTATATTTGGATTTTACAGCTAACTTTACCTGATTTGAAAGGGTTTCTTGAATGTTCATATCATGAATTTAAGACTGCAAATATAAAACTTTTCAACAGTTAAACTTTAAAATAAAGACACAATAAAAAGGCTTAACATCAATAAATATCAAGCCTTAAATTTAAGAAACCCTAGGCTACTTTTTACCGCCTAAAAAACTTAAAGCTAGAGAGGCCAACCCCAAACCAATAGTAATATACGCATTGGTATTATCTTGAGCTTCAATACTTAAATCCCCAATTCCTACCGAAGCTTCTGGTGCAATAAGCGTATAGATACCATAAATAACTAATATTACACCTACTCCCAGTAAAATTGTTTTAACATTTTTGTTCATTATTTCTTGGTTTTTATTCTCATTAATATAACAAAATATTTTTAAGCTGTAGTTTTTGTATTTATGTCTATTAACCAATCATCCGAATTTATCAATTTACAAACGTGCATTTCATCGACAAATGTGTAGTTTTTCCAAGATATTTGCCGTTAGTCGATTGGGCACAAATCATGTAAAATTTTTCTTATCCTTTCATCTAATTTATTGGTATTAAAACCCATTAATTAGCTTTTTAAATCACTTTTGGCAATTTTTGTTAAGTAATGCTATTAATTCCCCAAATTGATGGACTTTCTTAAACTAACTAACATCTTTCAAGTGTCGGTAGTTAACATTCAGTTCTTTAAAAAGAATGCTTGTTATTGTGTGCACTTGTTTTTTACCGTATGAAGAATTTAATTACTATAATTATATTCCTTTTTGCTATCACTTGTTTTTCACAAACTAGAGAACAAGATAGTCTTACCATACAGTTAGCTTTTCAAAAGTCAGACACCTCTAAAGTTATAACTTCATTACGCCTTATTAAATCGTTATACAATTCTGAGGACTACAACAAGGCTTTAAAATTTATTTCAGAAAGTGAAAAACTAGCAACCAGTTTAAATTATTCCGAAGGGATTGCTCAAATCACATATTACAAGGCACTTATTTACGCCAAAAAGAACGACTATATTAACGCTATAGACAACTATACAAAGTCTAAAGAGCTATTCCTTCTACAAAAAGACACCTTAAGCGTTGCCAAAGTAAACAATAGTATTGGTTTAATAGAAATTGAGCGAGGTAACTATAATAAAGGTTTGCAATACGCTTTATCTGCTATCAGAGAATTAGAAAAACGAAACTTAAAACATGAATTATGTTCTGCCTATAAAAGCCTAGCTACTGCATACAAAAAGACCAACGACAGGTCTAAAGCCATTGAGTTTAATTTAAAAACGCTTGAAGTTGAACAAGCATTAGGGAATAAAATGGGAGTTATCTCTACCCACAAAAATTTGGCTGAATTATACTCTCAAGAAAAAGAACATCGTAAAGCCATTGATTATTACGAAAAGGTATTAAAAGACATATCTCTAGACAATGATTCCTTAAGAGGTGAAATACTCCCTAGGCTAGGTGGAGAATACCTACAGTTTAAGGATTATGATGTTGCCGCTAATTATTTAATTGAAGGCCTACAGCTTAACAGAAAAACAAATAACAAACTAGGCTTACTTATTGCACTTAATAATCTAGCGGATTTAAATTTACAGCAAAGAAGGGTAAAGGCTTCTGAACTGCAGTTAAATGAAGCAAGAATCATTGCAATACAAATTGATAATAATAACGAATTACTTAAAAACTATAAACTGTATAAATCTCTAGACTCTACCAACAGGAATTTTGAACGTGCTTTTAAATGGCAACGCGATTATTTTAATTTAAAAAATAAATTAGCTACCGAAAAAAATCTGCAATCTGTGAATTCTGCTCCAAGTACAGTTCAAGTTGAAGACATAAATAAAATTCCAACTAATTCTAACACCAATTTAATTGTAAAACAAGGCCAAGAATTATTAGAAAGTGAGAAAAAACTAAAAGATTTTAAACTAATACTATATGCTTTATTAGCTGCATTTGCTATTGTGCTCACATTCTTTATTCTAGTTTATGTCAAGCGTAATAGTCGCTTAAAATATACTCGTGAATTAGAAGAAAAAAACAAAAAAATTGAATTGCAAAACGAAGCTATTTTAGAACAAACCAAACACTTGGAAGACATAAACAAAGTAAAAGATAAATTGTTTTCAATTGTTTCGCATGACTTAAAAGATAGCTTAACGTCTATTAAAGGTTTCATTGATTTATTACAAGAAGGCTCGTTAACACAATCTGAATTTAACAACTTAATCCCTGAGTTAAGTGAAAATGCCAATAATGCTTCATTGCTTTTATTTAATTTGTTAAACTGGTCTAAATCGCAAATGCAATCTTTAGAGCCTAGCCCTAGTTTATTTGATATTCAAGAAGTATTTGAAGAAAAAACTCAATTACTTGAGCAGAAGCTTGATAAAAAAGGTATTTTACTTCGAAACAAAACACTACGTGATTTTGTTTACGCAGACAGAAGTATGGTTGAAATAGTTATTCAAAACCTACTATCCAATGCTATTAAATTTAGTAAAGAAGGCGATACCATAACTATAGCAAATCATATTAGCAGCGGTAAATCCATTTTAAGTGTGTCTGACACGGGTGTGGGAATTTCCCCAGAGAACCAGAAAAAGTTATTTAAAAGCAATTCATTCACAACAATAGGTACTGGAAACGAAAAAGGAACAGGTTTAGGCTTATCTATTTGTAAAGAGCTAGTAGATTTAAACCACGGTAAAATATGGGTCGAAAGCGATTTAAATTCTGGCAGTACTTTTTATGTTGAATTACCAAAATCCAACCCATTAAACAATTCCTAAATTTGTTTTTTAGTTAAGCTTTTGGGAGAAAGACTTCGGCCATCATACAACGTGCACTTCCTCCACCACAAGTTTCTATTGTTTCCAACGAGCTAGACAAAATAGGGCAGAATTTTTCAATTTGCGACACTTGATCTGGAGTTAAACTATCATAAGCAGCTTGGCTCATAACCAAATAACGTTGATTTAAATGCCCGCTGACTTGTAGCATATTACCGGCAAATTGATGCATCTGTACTTCAGAGATTTCTATAATGGTCTTACCATCTTGCTTTAAACTCTTTACAACACTTTTACGCTCCTTTTTATCATCTATACTATCCAGACATATAACCGCAAAATTTTCTGCCAAACACATCATGACATTGGTATGATATATAGGAAGTCGCTTACCTTCTACAGACTGATACGCAGTAAAAACAATTGGCGAATATTCAAAATCTTCACAAAACTCAATAAACAAATCTTCATCTGCTCTAGGCGACAAAGCACAATAAGCTTTATGATTAATACGGTCTAACAACAAGCTACCTGTACCTTCCAAAAATATTCCTTCTTCTTCAGCACTAGTATAATCTATAATGTTTTCAATTTTAAACCCTTCACTTTCTAAACGCATAAACACTTCATCACGTCGTTCTTTACGTCTATTTTCTGCGAACATGGGATAAAGTGCTACATCTCCATTCTCATGAAAACTAACCCAATTATTGGGAAAAATTGAATCTGGAGTATCCATTAACCTGTCATCATCTTCAACAATAACATTCACACCAACTGCACGAAGCTTTTCAACAAATGCATCAAATTCATTTTGAGCTTTTGCATTAATTTCAGCATTCTTTAAGTCTATATCTTCTTGAAAATAATTATTGACAGCAGTTTGCTCGTTCATCCTAAAGTTTACAGGACGAATCATCAGTATGGTGTTAGTTGTTTGCATTTAAAATATTTTGGCTTACAAAATTAGTTAATTTCGTATAATATTTACTAGCAAAAATACCTATCAATTACAGGAAATTTATATTTTTAAATTTCCACTTATATAAATTAAGGTGTGGTATTTGAAACCTGTAATGTTTTACCGTTGTAATACTTTTGACCGCTTAAGGCAAATTGGCAAATGTAAGTCGCCATTTCATTCGCTGTGGTTGGTGCTTGATAACCTGGAAAAGCTTCCTCTAACATTTCAGTTTGTACTGCTCCCAAAGCCAGTGCGTTAAATGATATTCCAGAATCTTTATATTCTTCAGCCAACAATTCGGTTAGGGTAATAACAGCGCCTTTGCTCGAACTATAAGCTGCTAAACCTGGAAACTTCATACTGCCTTGAATACCACCCATTGAACTTATAGTAACCACATGACTACTATTTTGCATAAACGGTAAAACGGTACGTATCATTTCGCTAACCCCAAAAACATTGGTTTTATAAACCATTTCAAAATCTGCTATTGTAGTTTCTAAAAAGGATTTATTGAGTAATAATCCAGCATTATTAATTAAAACATGCACACTTTGCCATTCACTCTCAATAAAATCTGAAACCTTTTTGTAATCTGAATTATTGCTCAAATCGAAGGAAAATGCAGTAACACCTTTCAAGTTAAGCCTGCTAACAGTTTCGGAATTTCTAGAAAGTGCCAAAACATTATGGCCTTGCCCTGAAAATAATTTTACCATTTCAAAACCTATACCTCTACTTGTTCCTGTTATGATTATGTTTTTACTCATTTGTCATTACGATTTCTTTTGTAGGTGTATTACTCATTTTTTCAATAGCCGGAATAAGTTTATTGATAAAACTGGCCATAAAATCATAATCCAATTTATCCACTTCATCATCTACATGATGGTAATAATCGTAGTTCGATAAATCACAAGACGATATAGTATGACTTGGCAATTTAAATACCTCATAAAAGGGGTAATTATCTGATGCCCTGAATAAATTATACTGTTTAGCCACATCTGAAGACCCAATAAAATTACTACCAAGATATTCGTTAATCTTTGTTGCCATATTAGACATTTCATATCCCGTAGCAAAAGCCACATAATCCCTGTCTTTAAAAGGAACTCCAATCATTTCTATGTTTACAACTGTATATAGATCAATATTATCACCTTTTAGTCTTTGCGCTAAATGTTTAGACCCTAGCAAACCCATTTCTTCTGCTGAAAAAAGCACAAACATTAAGCTTCGTTTGTTTGTTTTTTTGGTTCCAAAATAGCGAGCCATAGCCAATACAGCTGAAGTACCTGCTGCATTATCATTGGCTCCATTTCCAATTGAATCATTTTCTACCGGTTTTACTCGTGTTCCTATATGGTCATAATGCGCTCCAATTATAATGATTTCATTTTTTAGTTTTGAATCTGAACCTTCTAAAAACCCAACAACGTTATAAGCATTCAAGTCTTTAACCTTAAAACTATCTCTATAACTTTCATAGTAGGGCTTTATGTTAAATGCCTTTAATTCATTTTCAATGAATGTTGAGGAAGATTCAATTCCGGCTGTACCAGTACCTCTTCCCATTTGATCGTCCGATGCTAAAAACGACACCGTTTCCTTAACTTCATTAGAAGTAATAACAACGCTCTTGTTTGAAACATTAGAACCCTTACAAGCTGAAAGCGCTACAGCCAACACTAAAATGATAAGTTTTTTCATATAACGAAATTAGATGCTAAAGATAAAAAAATCCCATTTCAATTACTGGAAATGGGATTTAAAGTATTTTAAAACTCTAGTATTTTAGACTAGCATGGTTATTGGGTTTTCTATGTAACCTTTTAAAGTTTGTAAGAACTCTGCTCCAGTTGCACCATCAACCGTTCTGTGGTCACATGCCATAGAAAGTTTCATGGTATTACCAACAACAATCTGCCCATTTTTAACTACTGGTTTTTGAATAATTGCTCCAACAGATAATATAGCTGAATTTGGTTGGTTGATTATAGAAGTGAAACTCTCAATTCCAAACATACCTAAATTAGAAATGGTAAACGTACTGCCTTCCATTTCATCTAAAGCTAGTTTTTTATTTCTTGCCCTAATAGCAAAATCCTTCACCGCAGTATTAATTTGAGGTAACGACTGCTCATTAGCAAATTTAACAACTGGCACAACCAAGCCATCTGGTACCGCAACAGCTACACCAATATGGACATGATTATTCATTCTCATTTTGTCATCAAACCATTGCGAATTAACTTGAGGATGTTGTTTTAAAGCTAAAGCACAAGCTTTAACCACCATATCATTAAACGATATTTTAGTATCGGGAAGCGAGTTATATTGCGTTCTAAATGCTATGGCATTATCCATATCAAATTCCACATTTAAATAATAATGTGGAGCTGTGAATTTAGATTTAGCTAAATTTTTAGCAATCGCCTTACGCATATTTGAATTTGGAACCTCATCAAAATCTTCTTGCCCTGAAGGCACAAATTTACCAACTGAAGCAGCTATAGTTGAAGGCGTATAATTTTCAATATCACGCTTAATGATTCTACCGTTTTCTCCAGAGCCTTGAACCTGTAACAAGTTTACACCTTTTTCTTCTGCCAATTTTTTGGCTAATGGTGAAACAAAAATTCGTCCAGTACTTGTTTCACGAGGTTGTTGCTGCGATTTTTCGTTTTCGTTAGAAACAACATCTTCTTTTGTTTTAGGCGCCTCAACAGATTTTGCAGGTTCTTCTTTTTTAGCAGAACCACTGTCCGCTTTAAAGTTTTTGGCAACTTGAGAAACATCTGTACCTACAGGCCCAATAATAGCCAATAAAGCGTCTACTTTAGCCGACTCTCCCTCATTTAATCCCACATGAAGTAAAGTTCCCGATTGGAACGATTCAAACTCCATGGTAGCTTTATCGGTTTCTATTTCAGCAAGAATATCACCTTCTTCAACCTCATCACCAACTTTTTTCAACCAAGTAGCAACGGTTCCTTCTTCCATGGTATCACTTAAACGTGGCATGGTTACAACAGTTACCCCTTCAGGTATTTCAACTTCAGATGACTCTTCTTTAGGCTCTTCAGCCTCATCTTGAACAGTACTATCTTCTTTTTTATCTTCTGAATTATTTGAAGAGCTATTTAACAAGTCCGAAATATCTTCTCCTTCATCTCCAATAATTGCCAAAAGCTCATCTACTTTGGTAGTCTCTCCTTCTTGAACGCCAATATGTAATAGTGTTCCTTCATGAAAAGATTCAAACTCCATGGTTGCCTTATCAGTTTCAATTTCAGCTAGAATATCACCTTCCTCAACTTTATCACCCACTTTTTTCAACCAAGAAGCAACGGTTCCCTCTTCCATGGTATCACTCAAACGAGGCATATTTATAATTTCAGCCATAGCTTATAATTTATGTTGTAAAAATGGATAATCTTCTTGCTCATAAACGGTATCGTACATGACATTCTTTTCTGGCCATGGAGATTCTTCTGCGAATTTTTCGCATTCGCTTACTAAATCTTTTACGCGTTTATCTATTTTCTTTAAATCGGCTTCTGTAGCATATTTCTTTTCAAGAATAATATCTTTGACCTGCGTAATAGGATCTATTTTCTTGTACTCTTCTACCTCTTCTTTGGTTCTATAATGTTGGGCATCACTCATAGAGTGACCACGATAGCGGTAAGTTTTCATTTCAAGGAATGTTGGCCCTTCTCCTTTTCTCGCTCTTTCCATAGCTTCATGCATGGCTTCAGCAACTTTTACAGGATTCATACCATCAACTGGACCACATGGCATTTCATAACCTAAACCAAGTTTCCAAATATCAGTATGGTTGGCTGTACGTTCAACCGATGTACCCATAGCATAACCGTTGTTCTCACAAATAAATACAACTGGTAGTTTCCAATTCATAGCCATGTTAAACGTTTCATGAAGTGAGCCTTGTCTTACTGCTCCATCTCCCATGTAACACAAAGTAACTGCACCAGTTTCATGGTACTTATCACCAAAAGCCATACCAGCACCCAAAGGAATTTGTCCTCCAACTATACCATGACCTCCGTAAAACCCATGTTCTTTTGAAAATATATGCATAGAACCACCTAAACCTTGTGACGTTCCGGTTGCCTTACCATATAATTCAGCCATTACACGACGTGGATCAACTCCCATTCCTATAGGTTGTACATGGTTTCTATAAGCCGTAATCATTTTATCCTTTGAAAGGTCCATAGCATGTAAAGCACCTGCTAAAACCGCTTCTTGACCATTATATAAGTGAAGAAATCCTCTCACTTTCTGCTGAATGTAAACTGCAGCAAGCTTGTCTTCAAACTTTCTCCAGAATAACATATCTTCATACCACTTTAGGTAAACTTCTTTTGTTATTTTTTGCATGAGCTACGTTAATTAAATAAACGATTAACAAAAGTAACACTTTAGTTAGTAATGAAAAAACCGAAAAACGTAAAATTTATTTCGAAAACGTTATAGGACAGATTTATCGAAAACTAGAGGTAATAAATTTGCCAAAGAATCGGACTTAACCACCCTACCTGTTTCTCCCATAAAATAAATTTCTATTGGCGCATTTTGCTTGACTTCATATTCTGCAATGGCCTGTCTACAAGCTCCGCAAGGCGGAATTGGTGTTACCGTTGTTTTTAATTTTGATCCAGCGGTAATGGCCATTTTTAAAACTTTTGCATCGGGATATTGTGACCCTGCATAATAAATTGCTGTGCGTTCTGCACATAGACCAGATGGGTATGACGCGTTTTCTTGATTACTTCCTGTAATGATTTTACCGTTATTTAAAAGCAATGCTGCCCCTACACTAAAATTAGAATATGGCGAATAGGATTTTTGCCTCGCATCAAAAGCCTTTTTCATTAATTCAGCAATGTCATTTGGCAACTCATCAAGGTTGTCGTAGACCTGTAAAACTGATTCAATTTTTACTTCTTTCATACTTTGGTATTCTCAATAAAAATAAGAAACTATTTTAGACAAAAAAACTATTGCGTTAGGCAATAGTTTTTTTGTTGATCTTATTGGTTTTTTTAGTATTCGACATAAGCACCTCTATCTATATTAAATGACAGCGAGAATCGCAACGTGTTTTCCAAAGGATTCTGCACATTTGAAGATGAGAACAGATATGATAAATCTATACCAATTATATTATATTTAAATCCTGCACCTATAGCAAAGAATTGTCTCGCCCCCTTTACTTCAGATTCGTGAAAGTAACCTAATCGTAAAGCAAAGGCATCGTTATAGACATATTCAGCCCCTAGAGCCCAAGTCCATTCTTTCATTTCTTCACTAAATCCTCCTGGCGCATCGCCAAACGATTGGAACATCCCTTGGAAAAAACCTACATTAGGGTCTTTGCCGTCAATTATAATATCTGTTTGAACAACCGCACCCAAATCATCTTCATCTGGATCATACTGACCATTCCCATTATTATCTGTATACTCATATTCCGTTCCATAGACCGGAGGTGTTGGCACTAATAATTTGGTTACCTCACCTGTTACAGATACTTTATTATAGTTATCTAAAATAAAGTCAAAACCTGCTCCTAAACGTAAAGTTGTTGGTTGAAAGTTTTCTTGCCCACCTTCATCGTATTTAAATTTTGGGCCAATGTTTTGAATAGCAAAAGCCAAACGAGTTCTACCGTTAAAACTATTATAAGCGGTTTCTTCACTTTGGTAATATCCAGAAATATCAACACCAAATGTACTCGCGGCTTGTGCATTAGCATCCACTTGTTGTATCTTTAAATCTGAGCGTGAGTAACGCATAGCTACAGACATAGCAAATTGCTCACTTAACTTTAAAGCATAAGAGGCATCAAGAGAAAGCTCATTAGGTTTAACAACCAATGGTTGCGAGTTTTCATCTTGAACCAATTCTATTTCTCCTAAACCAAAATACTTAAAACTTGCAGCAAATGCACTACGGTCATTTATTCTATTGAAGTAAGATAAATACCCTAATGAAATATCGTTTACAATTTTTGTTAAATACGGCGTGTAACTAATACCAAAACCTTGTTTTGCTTCTGAAAACGCATATTTAGAAGAATTCCAATTTTGCGAATACACATCAACAGATGTTGCTACTCCCATATCTCCCATTGCAGCACCTCTAGCTTCTGGCGCAACTAGCAAAAAAGGCATACCAGTAGTAATTACTCTCGAATCTGGCTCATCTGGCAACACAACTGTTTGCGCAAAAATTTGATTTACAAAAACAACTGCAAATAGTATTAAAATTTTATTTTTCATGAATTGAATTTATTTGACAAATATAAATTATTATTATAGTATTACAAGTTTCTCTATGACTTCAACGGTTTTGTTCAAGGTATTTGATCGTACTTTAAGCTTATAAACATAAACACCTTTACCTATTTTATCTCCAAAATCATCACGACCATCCCAAATAATATCCCGTGATAACGCTGAAGCCCCCTTTCCACAACATTCTGTTGTATTAGTTTGGGCATTTAATGTTCTAACCAATTTACCAGAAACAGTGAATATCTGTACAGAAACGTCTAAAGGCTCTGAACTATTGTGATTAAACCAAAATTCTGTATAATTTACGAACGGGTTAGGGTAATTAAGCACATTATTAACCATTAACTCTTGGTCTTCATCATGTACAACAAATTGAATTTCATCAGTTGAGGAATTATTATAAACATCCCATGCCTTAAGTGTCAAAGTATGCAGTCCAGGTTCCAGATCACGTAACGGATAACTTGCTGAACCTCTTTGGTAGTCGTCTAATTCCGTTTGATAATAATCATTCAAAACATACTGATTTGTTTCGTCACCATCTATAATGGCAACAATATCATGACCAATTCCGCTAGCCGTATTAATACCATTTTCATCCTCCAACTTAACCAATAAACTCGGAGATTCGTTAGTTATACCTCCCGAAACAAAACTTTCATCATTCATGTATAATGAAATTAATGGTCCCGTATTATCTTCTGGAGCATTTTGATTCAAACCCCCTATTAGTAAATCATCAATATTAGCTCCGGCAACATCAACCAACTGGTTTTCACGTTTGGCATAAAAACTGACTCTGCCTTCCCCAACTGGAATACCAATATCTCTAGGCACAATAAATTCAAACTCAAACTCTCCATTTGTAACTGAAGCTTGACCTCTAAAGATTACAGCACCTAAAGTTTCGAAGTCCATAATGATTAGTTGACCATTTTCTCGAGTACCATCATTACCTAAAGTTTGCCTCTCAATTTTTTTATCGTAAATAACAACTGATAAAACACCATTAAAATCTGAAATCACATTTCCAGAATCATCAACCACTTCACCATTTAGTTTAGCTCTGCTTAATGCCTGAATAGGGCTTGTTTGCTGACCAACTGGTATATCATTAATTGCTGTAAGCTTGATATCAGGTTTTGGGAAAGCTAATTTCATTGCTGGATCACCAATAAAAAACACTAATCGTCTTTGACCAATACCCGAAATTGAAGGATTTGTTTTTGTAAGCCTTAAAGCTTCTGCCATTGTTGGATATTCATCATCGTCATAATCATCATCATCACTAAACGAAAATAAGTACTCCTCCAAAATAATATTAAAGGTTATTCCAACACTTACAAAAATTTGGCGTGTGGTAGTAATAAGCCCTATTGCTCCACCATCCTTATTCCAATAAGTGTATTCTCCTGCTGTTGGACGTAAGGGGTTATCAAAACGCGTATATTCGCAAGTTACGGTGACAAAACAATTCAACTTACAAACATTATTTAAATTTTGAGCATCAGGTTTTTCAAATATACGCTCTTTGGCTAAACCGTCTTCACCACCATGTCCAAAATAATTTACAACCAGTACACCAGCTTCAATAGAATTTGTCATGGCCAAAGTCACATTCGGGTAACGATCACCTCCTGCTGAAGATTCTTGCAAGTAGGCATCTGAATGTATTTTGGTTACGTTGATAAAGGGCTTTTCTTCAGCCACTAAATCTCCAATTTCATCTGTTGTTCCTTGCAAATCTTTCTCCCAAGCCTCATCCACATCATCAGACACTACTAAAAAGTTGTTGCGCCAGTTTCCAAAAGAGGCTTCAACATAGTACGATTGAATTTTATCGACCATATCTTTAGCTCGTTGTGGTGTATCAGCCAATATTCTACCAACAGCAATATCCAACTTATCAGACGTTCGCATGGCACCTTCATTCTCATCCATCATTCCATAAAAATCATCAGATACAAATGAGCTTGTTAAATTAAAACTATCATAAGCATGCCAAGAAGGCACTATATTGGTATTATAGGACAATCGGTTCTTGTAATCGTAAGAGCCATCGCCAAAAAGGCATAAATATTTTAATCTATTTTCTGGATTACTGGCGTTATAATATACATACCTCACGAAGTTCCTTATAGCACCAATATCTGGATTGCCGGTGCTAAATTCATTATATATGCTTTCTAACGAAACAACTTTTACATTTAAATTATTTTGAATACGATTAATTTCGGCCAAACGCTGCGCTTGATTAACATAATCGCTCCTTGTTATAATTAGGTAGTCTATGTCTTCAAAAACACCTTGAGCATTATTGAAAATGGTTCCTTTTAAATTTTGATTACTCACCCTACTATTCGAAACAGAAATAGGCTCATAAAATCCTGTTGCGGGAACAATGGCATATTTTTTTAAACTACCTAGTGTTGATTTAAAACTTATATTAGAGTCAGAGTCAGGATTCAAAACAGTTCTAACGTTGTAAATATCGGTTACATCCCAAACCTCATTTACTTGATTGGTATTGGATATATTATATTGAGCTATTCCAGATATGTTAGCAACACCATTATTATAAAACGTGTACTGACTACCAGCATACGTTAGTGCTCGGGTTGCCTCTACAGAAACATAATCTATATAAGCCGAAGCTGAAGGGTTACCATTGTTATCATAAGTTAGAGAAACAGTAATATTATCTGAACTTACATTAACATTACCATCATAAATAGCCTCACTAGCCAATGTACTTGAAGTAGTTGCTGGTATTACCAAATTAGCAACACTATTACCGTTCAATGACAACTCCATAATTGAAGCTACTTCAGAAGTCGAAGCCACATAAGTTTTTAGCTTCACAGGTTCGGTTGTTACCAAATTAGGAAATTGAAATTCAAAACTTTTGCTGTTCTCAACATCAAAATTATCACCAAACCAACGTCTACCTACACTAGCTAAATTATATTCATCTAGTTCATGAAATTCGTAATCCTGAAACGTATCTATTACCACATCAGGATTCCCAGGTGGCTCAACAATAGGTTGTACACGTTTTCCATTTCCAGAACCCACATTAATATAGTAATACGTAATATCTGTATAGCAGTTAATATTGGTGTTTCGGGTTTCATCGAAACCTCTTGGTCCTTGGCCATAAAATAAAATGTAGTCGCTATCATGAAACACGCCATCTTCTTCCCCGACAACCCGTATAGCGTTTTCAGTAACATCATAAGGGTAAGGCTCTGAATTGGCATAAGGTATCATTCGACCACCATTGCCATACAATTTTATAGTTCTGGGATCAATACTATTTACATTAACACCTATTTGCTCTAAAAAATTTTTAGATAATTTATAAACACCTGTTTTATCGACTTGAAAACGGTACCAACTTCCAGAGCTTAAAGCCGAATTCGTAATATTACGCCTAAATCCTGTTCTAGCATTATTATTTGTACGATAAGAAACAGTAAAAGCTGTTACTTTCTTGTAAACTCCATTTTCATTAATAATTGGCGAAACCGTTAAAAATGCATAGCGCTTGTCACGAGCAATACTATTTTCTAATTTAAGCCGCAGTGATTTAGGAACAGTTTGAAGATTTAGTCCTTTTAACTCGTTTTTTGAAATTACTCCATAACTTACATTGGTTATTTCTACAGAATTTTCATCAACAAGTTGACTTATGCTCCATTGACTGATAAATTGCAAACCATCAGTAAGACTATAGTTAAAATTTTCTTGGTTAAATGCAGGAACCTTAAGTGAAAAACTTTCTGTGGATATAGTTTTATCACCCTCCCAGTTTATCACAAAACTTTTTTGTTGCGAAAAAACAATTAGGTGAGTCAATATGGTTAGTAGTAACAATTTCTTTTTCATCACACAAATAACGTGAATTAACACATCTTATTATTTGAAAATTAACAATTTTCAAAAAACAAGATTAGTCAACAATAATAAATGACAAAAATAGACGTTATGAAGTGAGAAAACAACAATAAAAACGTCAAAAATCATCGGTGTAATGCCTAATAAATAGGATGAAATGCATATTTTTTTAGCTAAAAATCGTTTTTTTGCTTGTATTATTAGGTATAATTCTTATATTGCGTCACCAAAATAATAATGGCTTACTTAAAAGTATGGATATGAAAAATGTATTAACAATAAGGGTATTGTTAGTTTTAGCTATCGCTAGCACTATGGTTGGTTGTAAAAGATCATCCAGTTCAAACAGCTCCAGAGCTACCGGTTGGGACATCAACTCGAGAGAGGGTGGATTCCAATACAATACTTCCTTCAAAGGTCAAGAGGCAGGTCCCGGTCTTGTTTTTGTAGAAGGCGGAACCTTCACAATGGGAAAAGTTCAAGATGACGTCATGCACGATTGGAACAACACCCCCAATCAGCAACACGTTCAATCATTCTACATGGATGAAACAGAGGTAACCAATTTAATGTATTTAGAATATTTAGATTGGATTAAGCGTGTTTATCCCCCAACAGATGAAAATTACAGAGCCATTTACAATGGTGCTTTACCTGACACATTGGTTTGGAGAGATCGTTTAGGTTTCAACGAAGTTATGACTGAAAACTATTTACGCCATCCTGGTTATGCAGAATATCCTGTTGTAGGTGTAAGTTGGATTCAAGCTGTTGAGTTTGCTAACTGGCGTTCAGACCGTGTTAATGAAGCCAAATTAGAAGATGAAGGCTATATTAAAAGAGATGCTAAAATAACAGATGTATCTGCTGACGCTACTTTTAATACCGATACATACATCAGTGCCCCTACTCAAACTTATGGAGGTAATACTGATATTACTGATCCAGCTAATACAAGAAGACGTGTGCAAACAGATGCCAATGGTGACCCTGTTGGAGTATATGCAACTAGAGAAACAGGTTTGATCTCCCCTAAATATAGACTCCCAACTGAAGCTGAATGGGAATATGCTGCTTTAGGATTAACATCATTAAGAAGTTATAATGTATACAGAGGTCGTAAAAAATACCCTTGGGACGGTCAATACACGCGTTCTGGGAAACGTAAAGTTCGCGGTGATCAATTAGCTAACTTTAAGCAAGGTAAAGGTGATTATGGCGGTATAGCAGGATGGTCTGATGATGGTGCAGATATTACTAACCAAGTAAAATCATACGAACCTAACGACTATGGTTTATATGATATGGCCGGAAACGTTGCCGAATGGGTAGCTGATGTTTATAGACCTATAGTAGATGATGAGTTTACTGACTTTAACTACTACCGTGGTAATGTATATACTAAAAATGCTATTAATGAAGATGGTACTGTAAAAGTAGTAACTACTGAAGATATTGTTTTTGATACTTTACCAAATGGAAAAGTAATAGCTAGAAACTTACCTGGAGAAATTCATCAAGTACCAGTTGATGAAAATGAAACATACTTGAGAATGAACTTTGACACTAGTGATAACAGAAACTTTAGAGATGGTGACAAGCGTTCTTCAAGACAATATAGAGACAACTTTAATGAAGATGAAGATGGCGGAACAACTGAAGACTCACACACACGTAAAATGTATAATTCTCCAAAGCATAATGTAGAAGTTGATTCTTCTGGACAGTTAATTCGTGAGTATGATCAATCTGATAAGCGTACTTCTTTAATTAATGATGAAGTTCGTGTGTATAAAGGTGGTTCATGGAAAGACAGAGAGTATTGGTTAGACCCAGCTACTCGTCGTTATTTTCCACAGGATATGGCTACAGATTATATTGGATTTAGATGTGCCATGTCTCGTGTAGGTTCAAAATCTGAAAATAAAAACAAAACAAAAAACTAGAAATTTGTTTTAAAATAATTTAAAAAGTCCTGACTGTCGTCAGGACTTTTTTTATACTTTTAGTCTATGACAATTCAAGATATTCACAAGCTGTTTTTAGACTGCAAAAGCGTCTCAACCGATACCAGAAAAATCTCAAAAAATGATATGTTTTTTGCGCTAAAGGGCGAAAATTTTAATGGAAATACATTTGCCGAGCAAGCCATAAAACTTGGAGCAAAATATGTGATAATAGATGAGGCAACTTACAAGATTGATAACCAAACCATTTTAGTAGATAATGTTTTAAAAACACTACAAGAATTAGCTACTTATCACAGAAATTATCTTGGTATTAAAATTATCGCTCTTACCGGTAGTAATGGCAAAACCACAACCAAAGAGCTTATTAATGCAGTACTATCGGAAAAATATAGAACTACAGCTACTAAAGGCAATTTAAATAATCATATTGGTGTGCCATTAACCTTACTTTCCATGAATAATCAAACCGAGTTGGGCATAGTAGAAATGGGAGCTAACCATAAAAAAGAAATTGAATTTTTATGCAATATTGCTATGCCAGATTATGGATACATAACTAATTTCGGAAAAGCTCATTTAGAGGGTTTTGGTGGTGTAGAAGGTGTTATAGAAGGAAAGTCGGAAATGTACACCCATTTAATAAATTATAATAAAACTATTTTTGTAAATGCTGACAACTCTATTCAATTAGAAAAAACGAAAGATGCTAAAACTATAAAATTTGGTACATCTTCAGGTTCTGATGTAATAACCATTAACTTACTAGATTCTGAATCTTACGTTAAAGTTGCCTACAAAAATCAACAAATTCAATCTCAATTAATTGGTGATTACAATTTTGGAAATATTGCTGCCGCAATAGCAATTGGTGATTATTTTAAAGTTTCTCTAGAAAATATTAAAGCAGCTATTGAAAACTACACACCAAATAATAATCGATCACAGATAATATCCAAAGGAACTAATAATATTATTTTAGATGCTTACAATGCTAATCCAACTAGCATGGAAGCCGCTTTAACAAACTTCAACAATCAAAAAGCTAAACACAAGATAGTTTTTCTTGGCGATATGTTTGAGTTGGGCAAAAGTTCTCAATTGGAACACCAACGTATCGTTAAACTCGTTCAAAACATGTCATTCAAGAGAAAATATTTCATTGGAGAGCATTTCTATTTATCCAAAAACAATGATCCAAACAGTCTATTTTTTAAATCCTATGACAAATTTAAAGAGTATAATAAGGATTTAGAAATCAGCAATAGTTTGTTGCTTATTAAGGGCTCAAGAGGCATGGCTTTAGAACGTATTATGGATTTACTAGACTATTAAAACTAAAAAAATCTGCATTCAGCAGATTTTTTTAGTGGGTCATACTGGATTCGAACCAGTGACTTCTACCCTGTCAAGGTAACACTCTGAACCAACTGAGTTAATGACCCAAAAATAAAAAAGTCCGTTTTAAAACGGACTTAATTTTGTGGGCGATGAGGGATTCGAACCCCCGACCCCCTCGGTGTAAACGAGGTGCTCTGAACCAACTGAGCTAATCGCCCTTTGTAATCGGACTGCAAATATAAAGTAGTTTTTCAATTCACAAAAGCTTTTTTAAAAAAAAATAAATTCTTTTTTAAATCAATCTATATGTTTTAAAGTTATTGCACTTTAGTCATAGAAATTACTACTTCAGTTGTCATTTTTTGTCCCATAACGTCCACATCCATGGTTACGTTTGATGTATTAGAAATGCCCGAAGCTTTATCTATATTCATACTCCCCGTTAATGTACCAGTTGCAACACCAGAAACACTTCCATTTACATCTAAAATCACTGATTTAGCGTCAATGGATTTTACTGTATATGTGTAACTGATTAACATACCATTGTTTTCTTTTTCATCACTCCAAGAAGAACCTAATTTAACAGCCTCTTTAGGATATATAACACTTTGCGTCTGGTTAGTAAACTGATCGGCATTGGCAGCATTACCTTCAATCATTTTCATTTCCAAAACCTCTCCATAAGCATTAGTTTTCACAGCTAAAATGGTTTCCAGAATAGGCTTCATCTGCGCGCTCATCATTTTACCTTCGTCATCTAGATTTTCTTCTTTAGTATCTGAATCATAAGATAATTTATTTCCTGCTTGACTCATATCCATTTTAATGCTTTTAAAGCTCATTTCCGTATTAAAAATAGTATCAATAGCTTCTTTTACTTCTGTTTGCATTTCCATCTGCATATCCATTTTCATAATTTCACCCATATCTTGGGTCATGACCATATTCATCAAATACTTATCGCCTGTATTGTAATTAAATCTTAAATAGGTAGATTCTTGGGCAAATGAAATTGTAGAAACCACTAACAATAATAGTGTAATTAAGTTCTTCATGATTTTAAAATATTTTTTTAGTTGAAAAACAAATATAGTGTCTTAAAAGCAGGTGAACTAAATTATTTCGGCCACCGTAAAAGTACTTCCGCCTACGTAAATAACATCGTTAATACTTGCTTTAGATTTGGCTGTATTTAACGCACCTTCTACACTTTCACATATTTCACCTTTAAATCCTTTCTTTATAAATTGATCTGCAAGTGTATGCGCATCCAAACCACGGGGAACATTAGACTTACAAAAAAAATAATATGCATGATTAGGCAATAACTTTAGTATAGAATCTAAATCTTTATCATTAACCACACCAAAGACTATGTATAAGTTTTCATAATTTTCAGCTTGCAATTGATTCATAACATATTTTAATCCGTCTTCGTTATGAGCAGTATCACAAATTATTTTAGGCTTTTCCTGCAATACTTGCCATCTACCCTTTAAATCGGTATTTGCTACTACATTTAAAAGCCCCTTCTTTATATTTATATCTGATATTTTATAACCCAATAAGTTTAAAACTTGTATAGTTTTTACTGCCGTTTTAATGTTGTGCTTTTGGTAACTACCTTTTAAATCACTTTCAAAATTTACATGGTGTAGATTTTGGGCAAAATATATTTCTGATTTATTTTTATGTGCCTTATTTAAAAAGACAGGTTTAGTAGCTTCTAGGTATTCCCCAACAACAACAGGAACTTCTGGTTTAATAATCCCTGCTTTTTCATTGGCTATTTCCTCTAAAGTATTTCCTAAAAATTGGGTATGATCCAAACCTATATTCGTAATCACAGATACTAATGGTGTAATAATATTTGTTGAATCCAATCGCCCTCCAAGTCCAACCTCAATTACAGCTACATCAACCTGATGGATTGAAAAATATTCAAAAGCCATTCCTGTAGTCATTTCAAAGAATGAAAGCGCTTGACTTTCAAAAAATGTTTTGTTTTGGTTAATGAATTCAATCACAAATTCTTCACTTACGCAAACACCATTAATTTTAATACGCTCTCTAAAATCCTTTAAATGCGGCGAAGTAAAAAGCCCCACTTTTAAACCCGATTCCTGTAAAATAGAAGCAATCATATGGCTCGTGGAACCTTTTCCATTAGTTCCAGCTACATGTATACACTTGACCTTTTTTTCTGGATTATTAAGATGATTAGCCAACAAGATAGTATTGCCCAAATCGGCTTTATAAGCTGCCTTACCTTGTCTTTGATACATCGGAAGTTTTGAAAACATCCAGTTTAAAGTATCTTGATATGTCATTAGTTATTGGCCTAAATTGAAGTTTACTTTAACAAAACCAATTTGTTTGGCTGGTGCATTAGAATCCGGTCGCCATTTATGTGATAAAGCTATTTTTTTTGCAGGCTCTAATAAACATTGTGCTGTATTGGTAGTACCTTTAACACCTGGAACGGCTTCAATAACGTTTCCGTTTCTATTCACAACAATTTTAACAATCACCATACCAGATTCATTACAGTCTTGTTTAAGCTTTTGATAGGTAGCTTTACCTCTACCATTTAAACCATAGCCTACACCACCACTACCAGTGCCTGGGTCTCCAAAATAGCTTGCTGCATAAGGGTCTCCATCTAACTGACCTTTATCTCCTGCTTCATTATCATTACCCTCTCCACCTGATTCAGAACCTTCAGATTTACTAACACCTCCTATTAGCGCATCCAGTTTTTTCTTTTTAGCTTCTTGTTCGGCTTTTTCTTTAGCTATTCTATCAGCTTCGGCCTTTGCTTTAGCGTCTGCTTCGGCTTTTGCTCTTTGTTCAGCTTCTAATTGTGCTTTTCTTTCAGCTTCTTTTTGTCTTTTAATGGCAATAGCTTCTTCTTCAGCCTGAGTAAGAACATCTTCAGCCTTTGATTGTTTAGATGACACCGGTTCGGGAGTGGTTTCCTCTGGTTTAGAAACTTCTTCTACAGGTTTTTGCACCTCTCTAGGTTCTGATTTTATTGGTTTTTTAGGCTGGACATTTCCTTGACCAACATTACTGTTTCCAAAATTAACAGCCACACCATATTCAATAGGCGGATCCATATATGGAGGACCAACAACAAACAAAAGCAGCAAAATAATCATAACTATTAAAGTTGTGATTTTAGCTGAATTACGTTCATGTTTAGTCTCTAAATATTTCATGCTAATTATTCGGTTTTACGGCAAGGATAACTTTAAACTTGTTTCGGTTAGCTATATCCATTACTTTAACTACATTATCTACTGGTACCGTTTTTTCTGCCCGCAATACAATTGTTGGCTGATCTTTACTAGATAAAACGCTTACCAATTCATTCTCCAAAACACTCTCACCAACTAATTTCTGGTCCACATAATAACGTAAATCCTTTGTAATACTAACGGCTACTGATTTCTTATTTTCAGTTTTGCCACTAGCTTTTGGCAATAAAATATCAATAGCACTTGTAGTAACTAAAGTAGAAGCGATCATAAAAAATATAAGTAAAAGGAATACAATGTCCGTCATAGATGACATATTGAATTCTGGTGTTACTTTATTTCTTCCGCGAATATCCATATTATATTGGCTCGTTTAGGTGATCTAAAAACTCTACTGAATTAGCTTCCATTTGATAAACCACTTTGTTGGTTTTAACAACTAAATGATTATAGGCTATGTAAGCAACAATACCTACTATCAACCCGGCTACAGTTGTCGTCATAGCAGTATAAAGCCCACTTGCCAAAACATCCATTTGGATTGTTCCTCCTGCATTTGCCAATTCAAATATGGCCAAAATCATACCAATTACAGTGCCAAGAAAACCTATCATTGGAGCGGCTCCTGAAATAGTGGCCAGCATACTAACGTTTTTCTCTAAACCATAAATCTCTAAACGACCGGCATTTTCAATAGCTGTGTTAATATCTTCCAAAGGTTTTCCTATGCGTGTCAAACCTTTATTAATCAAACGTGATACAGGTGAATTTACTTGGGCACACAACATTTGCGCTGAATCAATTTTACCATTACTTACATGATCTTTAATTTGATTCATAAAATTACTATCTACTTTAGAAGCAGCTTTGATGGCAAATAATCTTTCAAAATAGATGTAACAAGCAACTATTAATAGTACAAAAAGCAATAGAATTATTAACATTCCTGCTGTTCCTCCACTGGTAATCAACTCAATAATGGACAATGTTTTTTCAACTGATTCTCCATCCGTTAACACTTCAGTGCCATCTTGAACTTCTTGAATTATAGAATTTATCATATATAATTGAATCTATTTTTAATTTATAACGTGTTTTTTCTAACTAAATTATGCTAGAAGATTGTTCTAGTAAACATAAAGGCTACAGCTCCTACCAAAAACCCAACTAGTGCTAACCATGAGATCTTTTTTAGATACCAGAAAAAATCAATCTTCTCCATTCCCATGGCTACAACACCTGCAGCAGAACCAATGATCAACATACTACCTCCTGTTCCCGCAGAATAGGCTATAAAATGCCAAAGTTCATTATCCATAGGTACAGAAAACATTCCTAAACTAGCCGCTACCAGAGGTACATTATCAATGACAGCGGAGCCCACACCTAATAGTAAAACCACCAAATCTGAAACGCCTTCATGGTGTAACTCCGTACCTAACATGGGCATATTCTCTTGTAATGACGTGGCAAAACCAAACAATATCCCCAAAGATTCCAAAGCAGCAACAGCCATTAAAATTCCTAAAAAGAACAAAATACTTGGCATTTCAATTTTAGAAAGGGAATGATGGACTGGACTATGAGAGCTATGGGCATCACTTTCTTCAGAATCAAAATTAGATATACTGAATTTTGAAGAACTGTAAATTTCGGCAAAAACGGCCACTACCCCTAATGCGAGCATCATACCTACATAAGGTGGTAAATGCGTTACTGTTTTAAAAATTGGTACTGATACAATACCACCCAATCCTAAATACAACATTGTAGAGCTAAAACGGCTTTTAGGTTTATCATCTTGGTCTTCATAATCTAATTCTCCTTTGAAAGCAGGTAAAAAACTTGCAATAAAAAAGGGCACTAGCATACACAATAATGAAGGCACAAACAAGTATACAAACAAATGTCCTGTTGAAACCTTTTTGCCTATCCAAAGCATTGTTGTTGTAACATCACCAATTGGTGACCAAGCACCACCTGCATTAGCTGCAATTATAATTAAACCAGCATACCAAATTCTTGAATCCCTATTCGGTATTATTTTTTGAAGTATTGAAATTAAAACTATAGTAGCAGTTAAGTTGTCTATAATTGCTGAAAGAAAAAATGCCAAAAACCCAAATATCCAAAGGATACGTTTTTTACTTTTGGTTTTAATAAAAGTTTTAATGGTAGAGAATCCATCAAAATAATCAATAATTTCAACAATGGTCATTGCTCCTAGGAGGAAAACTAATATCTCTGCTGTTTTTCCTAAATGATGCAATAAGGTTTCTTCCATTAAATGCATCTTTTCTTCATGACCTAAATCGCCAAAATTATCAAGTAGAGCATGTTTAGCGGAATCAAACCATTGTGGAAAATGTTCAAGACCTAAAGCAATTAAAGCCCAACAAAGCGACATCATAACCAACGCTGGGATAAGCTTGTCTATTTTCAAATTATGTTCTAGGGTTATAGCTAAATAGCCTACAACAAATACAATAATTATTAATGATTCCATAAAATTTATTTTTTTTAAATTAACTGCCCTAAAGCAATTTCAAATGCTGTTTTACTAATTTGGGTTTGAGATTGGTTTTGCTCATAAACCTTCTGCATCGCTTTCTTTATAGTGTTAGATGTGTCATTAAAAATCGCTTCATCTGTCATTTGAACACGACGCTCCATAAAATAAGCAAATACTCTCGCCATTCCACAATTAGAAATAAAATCTGGTATAAGACTCACTCTGTAATCTGTATGCTCCATGATAGTTCCAAAAAATATTTCTTTATCTGCAAAAGGTACATTGGCTCCACAAGAAATGACTTCCAGTCCTGTATCTATCATTTCATCTATTTGGTTTATTGTCACTAAACGCGAAGCGGCACAAGGCATAAACACTTCTGTTTCCAAAGACCAAATACGTTCATTCATTTCATCAAAAGGAATCAGGTTTTCTGCTGATAGAGCATTACCATCCTTATTAAGGAATAATTCCGTAATCTCTTCAAAAGTAAACCCATCTTCATTAATTAAACCTCCAGCAATATCAATTATACCAACAACTTTTGCTCCCATTTTTGAAATGTAAAAAGCTGCTGCAGAACCAACATTTCCAAACCCTTGTACAACAACTCGCTTTTCAGCAATATTTCCACCATATATATCATAATAGTGCCTTACAGCTTCAGCGACACCAAAACCAGTTATCATATCGGCGACCGTATACTTTTGCGCAACACTTGGTGAATAATTTGGGTTTTCAATTACTTTAATTACACCTTGGCGTAATTGACCGATTCTGTTTATTTTATCAGCTTGTGTAGGCTTAAAATGCCCTTCAAAAACACCTTCCTGTGGATGCCACACGCCACTTTCTTCAGTTATTGGTATAACTTCATGAATTTCATCAACATTTAAATCACCTCCTGTTCCGTAATAGCTTTTTAGTAAAGGAGAAACCGCTTTATACCATCGTTCCAAAACACCTTTCTTCCTAGGGTCCTTTGGATCAAAGTTAATTCCCGATTTAGCACCTCCAATAGCTGGACCAGAAACTGTAAACTTAACTTCCATGGTTTTAGCTAGAGAGAGCACCTCATTCATGTCTAAACCTTTGCGCATTCGCGTCCCTCCACCTGCAGCTCCACCTCTTAAAGAGTTGATTACTGTCCAACCCTCTGCTTCTGTTTCTGGGTCTTTCCAATTAAAAATAATTTCTGGTGATTTGTCTTCGTACTTTTGAAGTAATTCTTTCATTAAGACTAGTTAGATTTGTTTCAACAAATATAAAAAACAAAAAATCGCTTTATATTAATTTTACAATAATTTTATGGTTGATAGACTTCTCCCGAGCTATGATTTTTTTCAGCACCTGTTACACTTGCTAAACAATTTATTTCATTTCGTAATTTAAGTACCCCCAATAGTCCAAAGATTAAAGCTTCTTTATATTCCAAGATATCTTGACTTGGAATCACTATTTTGTTTGAACTTTTAGACTTTAACAAATCAATTAAAAAACTATTATAAGCTCCACCACCAGAAACTAATACTGATGATTTAGGAATTTCATTAAAAGCACTAACTATTTGTACGGCTATATGCTCCACAAAAGTTCGCAAAATAGTTTTCGCATCTAGATTATAGCTATCTATTAATGGATATATATTATTCTCAACCCATTCCAACCCTAATGATTTTGGATGATTTTGTTTATAATATTGAAGTTTATTTAGTTTGTTAAGTAACGACTCATTAATTAGACCTCTAGAAGCATTTTCTCCATTTGGGTCATATTCCAATCCCAATTCACCTACATAATGATTAAGTACAATATTTGCTGGACAGATATCGAAAGCTATACGACGACCTTTTTGTTCGAATGAAATATTAGCAAACCCTCCTAAATTCAAACAAAAATCATATTCAGAGAACAATAGTCTATCCCCAATTGGTACTAATGGTGCTCCTTGCCCATTAAACTCAACATCCTGTTTTCTAAAGTCACAAACTACAGTTTTTTGAGTAAGTTTTGAAAGCAGTCTTAAATTTCCTATTTGATATGTTAATCCAATTTCCGGTTGGTGCAAGGCTGTATGTCCATGAGAACAGATAGCATCAAGATTAGCTATATTATTTTGACTGATAAAGTTATTAATATTATCAGCTAACAATTCGGTATATTCTTCATCTACATCTTTGAGTTCTTCAACTGAAAAGGTCACTAAAGCTTTCAACTTATCATTCTTCCACTCTTCAGAATAAGGCACAGTTACAACCTGTATAATCTCAAAATTCCATTTTTTATCTAAAAAAAAACGAATATAGGCTAAATCTAATCCATCTAATGATGTTCCAGACATGCAACCAACAACAAAGTATTCTGATTTTATCATATTCTGTAAAAATATAAATCCTTATTGAAAAAATGCTATTAATAAAGTATCTTTGCAGTCTTATTTTATCAATTCAACAATTTATTCAAATTATGGATTTTAACCTTACAGAAGAGCATATAATGATTCGTGACGCAGCTCGCGATTTTGCACAAACAGAATTACTTCCAGGCGTTATTGAACGTGACAATGAACAAAAGTTTCCTGACGAATTAGTCAAAAAAATGGGAGAACTTGGCTTTATGGGTGTAATGGTTGACCCAAAATATGGAGGAAGTGGTATGGATGCTATTTCTTATGTATTAATAATGGAAGAATTATCAAAGATTGATGCATCAGCTTCAGTTATGGTTTCTGTTAATAATTCATTGGTTTGCTATGGTTTAGAAGCCTATGGAACCGAAGAACAAAAACAAAAGTACCTTACTAAATTAGCTACAGGAGAATATCTTGGCGCGTTTTGTTTAAGTGAGCCTGAAGCAGGAAGTGATGCCACTTCACAAGCTACAACAGCAATCGACATGGGTGACCATTATGTTATTAATGGTACTAAAAATTGGATTACAAATGGAGGGAGATCTGACGTATATTTAGTAATTGCTCAAACTGACAGAGAAAAAGGCCACAGAGGGATAAATGCTTTTATTGTTGAAAAAGGCATGGAAGGTTTTGATATTGGACCAAAAGAAGATAAATTAGGTATTAGAGGAAGTGATACTCACACATTACAATTCAACGATGTTAAAGTTCCAAAAGAGAATCGTATTGGAGAAGATGGTTTTGGATTTAAATTCGCCATGAAAACACTTTCAGGCGGACGTATCGGCATTGCTGCTCAAGCATTAGGTATTGCTTCAGGTGCTTATGAATTGGCACTAAAATATTCTAAAGAACGTAAAGCGTTTGGAACTGAAATTTGTAACCATCAAGCTATTGCCTTTAAATTAGCAGACATGGCTACTGAAATTGAAGCTGCTAGAATGCTAGTAATGAAAGCTGCTTGGGATAAAGATCAAGGGAATAATTACGATATGTCTAGTGCTATGGCAAAACTTTATGCTAGTAAAGTAGCTATGGAACAAACTGTTGAAGCCGTTCAAATACACGGCGGTAATGGTTTTGTAAAAGAATATCATGTAGAGCGTTTAATGCGTGATGCAAAAATAACACAGATTTACGAAGGTACTTCTGAAATTCAAAAAATCGTAATTTCTAGAGGTGTTATTAGAGCATAAAAAGGCTTTATTAAAAACATGAAAAATGAAAAACCTGCCTTATAGCAGGTTTTTTTATAGCTTAATTTTCTATCTATTAGCAATTTCCATAACTCAACTGGTTTATCATATATTATATATCATTAAGGAGTGTCACTTTTTTTAAACTATAATACTATAACCTAAAACAAACTTTGTTTTTCGTTACACCCCCAAAACAAAAAACCCTTTCATCTATGCAATGAAAGGGTTTTCAAAAAAGGCGGCGACCTACTCTCCCACGAGTGCAGTACCATCGGCGCTAACGGGCTTAACTACTCTGTTCGGAATGGTAAGAGGTGAGCCCCGTCGCTATAACCACCTTAAGTCTTTCGGACGCTCGGTCCGTATATTGTTGACATATTGAAAAGTCTACATGATTAGTTTGTTGTACCTATAAAAAGAACGGCCGTACAATAAGCCTATGGGTTATTAGTACTACTCGGCTATGACATTACTGCCTTTACACCTGTAGCCTATCAACGTGGTCATCTCCCACGACCCTTTAAAGAAATCTCATCTTGTGGTGGGTTTCGCGCTTATATGCTTTCAGCGCTTATCCCTTCCGAACGTAGCTACCCAGCAATGCTCCTGGCGGAACAACTGGTACACCAGAGGTTCGTCCAACTCGGTCCTCTCGTACTAGAGTCAGATCCACTCAAATTTCTAACGCCCACAGTAGATAGAGACCGAACTGTCTCACGACGTTCTGAACCCAGCTCGCGTGCCACTTTAATGGGCGAACAGCCCAACCCTTGGGACCTTCTCCAGCCCCAGGATGTGACGAGCCGACATCGAGGTGCCAAACCCCCCCGTCGATGTGAGCTCTTGGGGGAGATCAGCCTGTTATCCCCGGAGTACCTTTTATCCTTTGAGCGATGGCCCTTCCATGCGGAACCACCGGATCACTATGCTCTACTTTCGTACCTGATCGACCTGTATGTCTCTCAGTCAAGCTCCCTTATGCCATTGCACTCTGCGCACGGTTACCAAGCGTGCTGAGGGAACCTTTAGAAGCCTCCGTTACTCTTTTGGAGGCGACCACCCCAGTCAAACTACCCACCAAGCACTGTCCCCTTTTGTGAAGGGTTAGACTCTAGATAAGCAAAGGGTGGTATTTCAACAATGACTCCACAACGCCTGGCGACGCCGCTTCAAAGTCTCCCACCTATCCTACACATTACTTATCCAAAGCCAATACTAAGCTATAGTAAAGGTTCACGGGGTCTTTTCGTCCCACTGCGGGTAATCGGCATCTTCACCGATACTACAATTTCACCGAGCTCATGGCTGAGACAGTGTCCAGATCGTTGCACCATTCGTGCAGGTCGGAACTTACCCGACAAGGAATTTCGCTACCTTAGGACCGTTATAGTTACGGCCGCCGTTTACTGGGGCTTCATTTCAGATCTTCGCCGAAGCTAAACCCTCCACTTAACCTTCCAGCACCGGGCAGGTGTCAGGCCATATACGTCATCTTTCGATTTAGCATAGCCCTGTGTTTTTGATAAACAGTCGCCTGGACCTTTTCACTGCGGCCACGCCGAAGCGTGGCGACCTTTCTCCCGAAGTTACAGGTCTATTTTGCCTAGTTCCTTAGCCATGAATCTCTCGAGCTCCTTAGAATTCTCATCCCAACTACCTGTGTCGGTTTAGGGTACGGGCTGCTTCACTCGCTTTTCTTGGAAGTCGATTTGCTGGATTATCACCGCAGCCGTAGCTTTAGTGTACTATCGGGGCGTTACCGCTCCCTTCAACGTACTATTCCGTCAGTACGCACCAACTTTTCGCCTCCGTCACTTTTATTGTGAGCAGGTACAGGAATATTAACCTGTTGTCCATCCACTACCCCTTTCGGGTTCGCGTTAGGTCCCGACTAACCCTCAGCTGATTAGCATAGCTGAGGAAACCTTAGTCTTTCGGAGTGCGGGTTTCTCGCCCGCATTATCGTTACTTATGCCTACATTTTCTTTTGTAGCTTCTCCAGCAGGCCTCACGACCCACCTTCGACGACACTACAATGCTCCCCTACCACTTTTTCAAGTCCATAGCTTCGGTAGTATGTTTATGCCCGATTATTATCCATGCCGAACCGCTCGACTAGTGAGCTGTTACGCACTCTTTAAATGAATGGCTGCTTCCAAGCCAACATCCTAGCTGTCTAAGCAGTTCAACCTCGTTTATTCAACTTAACATACATTTGGGGACCTTAGCTGATGGTCTGGGTTCTTTCCCTCTCGGACATGGACCTTAGCACCCATGCCCTCACTGCTGATCAACATTTTATAGCATTCGGAGTTTGTCAGGAATTGGTAGGCGGTGAAGCCCCCGCATCCAATCAGTAGCTCTACCTCTATAAAACTATAAATCAACGCTGCACCTAAATGCATTTCGGGGAGTACGAGCTATTTCCGAGTTTGATTGGCCTTTCACCCCTACCCACAGGTCATCCGAAGACTTTTCAACGTCAACCGGTTCGGTCCTCCACTGTATGTTACTACAGCTTCAACCTGCCCATGGGTAGATCACACGGTTTCGCGTCTACCACTACTAACTAAAGCGCCCTGTTCAGACT
>NZ_JAINVX010000001.1:0-957500 GCF_019880635.1 Hanstruepera marina | reverse complement strand
TTTGCCCATATAAGGTTGAAAAAAAACAAAATAAAAAACCTAATAATATTATTTTCCGCATAATAATTTTTTCGACCTTGCAAATGTATATACAATTTACAATAACGCCATTATATTAAGAATTATTTAAATGCTAAAATTAAATTATTCAGGTTTTGAATATGAATGTGGTACTGACGAAGCGGGTCGTGGTTGTCTAGCCGGCCCTGTTACTGCTGCCGCAGTAATTTTACCTCAAAATTTTAATAACAATATTCTAAATGATTCTAAACAACTATCTGAAATTAAACGTAATAATCTAAAACCTATTATTGAACAAGAAGCCATTACTTTTGCATTCGCTCACATTTATCCTAAAGAAATTGACAAAATAAATATCTTGAACGCTTCTATTTTGGCTATGCATCAATCAATTGAGCAATTGAATCCAAATCCGGAATACATTATTGTAGATGGCAATAAGTTTAAACCTCTAAATAATATTCCCTTTAATACTATTATAAAAGGTGACAGTAAATATTTAAGTATTGCAGCAGCATCTGTCTTAGCAAAAACCTATCGCGATGCCTACATGGAAAAAATACACGAAGAATTCCCGATGTATAACTGGAAACAAAACAAAGGGTACCCAACAAAAGAACATCGTGAAGCTATAAAACAATATGGTATTACAAAATACCATAGAAAATCGTTTCGTTTATTACCCGAACAATTGCAATTGGATTTATGAATTAGAACTGCAATCATTTTAAAGGCATATATTATTTATATAGATTTGTACAAATTCCCTCGTTAATGAAAAAGGTTTGTTTTTATGCTATTTTAATCACGCTAATTTTTGGCTGTGATTCTTCTACTAAAAAAACTAAAATTACTGATTACCTCAACGCTGATGCTTCGGCAATTATCAAAGTCCAAAATGTTGGTAGCTTAAATGGCAATATCAACAACAATCCGTTTTTACAACAATTGGAATCCTCAAGTTCCTATCAAAACTTGTCAAAAAAACTAGGTTTAATTCAGTACCTTAAAACCGAAGACGATATTTATGTTTCCCTTTTTAAGGATAAACAGGACAGTTTACAATTTACCATAATAACCAAACTAAAAGCTAATTTATTTGATATTGACTCTTTACCAAACCACAGTATAGAAACTTTAAACTATCAGTCTAAAACCATCACCAAAAGCACTGTAGACCACAATATTCTTTTTAGCGTAATAAAAGACAGTATTTTTATTGGCGCCACTAACCAAGAATTGCTAAACAGCACTTTAAAATCGCCTAGAATTCATCCGCAACTAGAATCTTTAGTCAACTCATCAAGCGATGAAAACCAATTATCTGTTTTAATCAATAAGAAAGAAGACAATGATATTAGGTCGCTATTTATCAATTCAGATATCGCAACAAAAAGTTTGACGGATTATCTTTTTTTTGATGTGGATATCAATCAAAATGAAATCCTTATTAATGGTGTAACACGTTCGTCAGACTCTACAAAAAAACTAATTGATGCCTTTAAAAACACCTTTCCGCAAGAAAATAGGCTATCACAAATTACACCAGCGAATAGTGATGGTTTTTTAAGTCTTACTTTCAACGATTTTAATGTTTTTCACAACAATCTAAAAGCTATTGAGCAATTAGACTCTATAGCTTCTCATCCTTTGCTTTTTGACAACATTATTGAAGCAGGTGTGATTTACGAAAAGGATATTCAAGCGGTTGTCTTGAATTCATTAGATATATACATTACAAAAGATGCCTTATTGAATGACCAAGATATTTTGGACACCTATCGTGGCGTAGATATTTTGGGTTTTAGCAACCCAGAACTTTTTAAACAGGCTTTTAATCCGTTTATAAATTATACAAAAGCAGACAAATATTGTATTGTAGATAATTTTATTGTGTTTTCGGATAATATGGATTTGCTTCAAAACATTATATCGAGTTACAAAAACCAAACAACCTACAGTTCGAGAAATCACTACAATTTATTGCAAGAAAAGTTTAGCGACGAAGCCTCTATTTTAAGTGTTGTTAATTACAATATATTGGAAACACTTTTAAACAGAAACCTGGGAGATGATTTGAATTTCAAATTAGACAACTATCAAACTTCCGGCATCCAATTTATTTACGATTCAAATTTTGCACATGTTAATGCCGTAATTCAAAAGGCAAAGACTCGTGTATATGAAAATTCTATTTCAGAATCCAGTTCCATTAAATTAGATGCCGATCTATTGAACACACCTCAATTGGTCACCAATCATGTAACCAATGAAAAAGACATTGTTGTTCAAGATATCAACAACAACCTATATCTTATTTCAAATAGTGGAAAAATTCTATGGAAAAAACAACTTCAAGGCGCTGTTTTAGGTCGCATTGAGCAAATAGACATGTATAAAAACGGTCGCTTGCAATTAGCTTTTGCAACAAAAAGCCGTATTTATGTGTTGGACAGAAACGGCAAAGACGTATCGCCTTTTCCTTTAAAATTTAACGATGCCATTACACAACCGCTCTCGGTTTTTGATTATGACAATAATAAAAAATATCGCTTATTGGTCACGCAAGGCAAAGAGGTATTTATGTTGGATGCCAAAGGAAAAACAGTAAAAGGGTTTAATTTTAAAAATGCAGCTGATAACATCATCCACCAACCGCAACATATAAGAATTGGTCGTAAAGATTATCTGCTAATTAAAACAGCCTATAAACTATACATACTTGACAGAACCGGAAAAACAAGAATAACACCAAAAAACACCTTCAACTATTCCCCTGAAGCCATGTACCTTTACAAAGGTAATTTTGCCACTACAACAACAAACGGCAAATTGGTAACTATTGACAACAATGGCAATACAGCTTCGCAAGATATAGGCATAATTGAATCGCATGACCTTGTTACAACCAGTAAAACGCTAGTAGCGCTTTCTGAAAACAAACTGCGAATCAAGCAAAATACCTACGAGTTGGATTACGGAAATTACAGTGAACCTAAAATATTCTATATCAACGATAAAATTTATGTCACTGTTACTGATATCCAAACCCAAAAGGTATATCTTTTTGATAGCAACGCCAAGCTACTGTCCAACTTTCCTGTTTATGGCACATCTCAAATAGATATGGAAAACATGGACAAAGACCGTAACCTAGAGTTTGTTACCAAAGGAGAAAGCGATACTATTCTTATCTATCAAATTAATTAAATTTCAACTTAAATAAACTAGTCAGTTTTGACTCGCAACACATGATAAAACGTACCCAAGCCTCTATTTCTAGATGTATTATCCATAAAGTTGGCAACAAATTCAACAATACCAAAAATGCCTTTTCAGAAAAAGAAGTTCATTTTGATGAAGCCAGCTATGAGCTCATGCTGCCATTTTTATTGAGACCTTTTGGCTCTGTGGTGCAATCGTACAGATTTAACCATCATGCCGATATTTCATTAAACGAAATCAATACTTACAGCGCGCAAATTTTTAATGATGAAGATGATTTTATTGAGACCTCAAAACATATTGTCAAGCATTTATTTGAACAGTCCAATTCAGCACAAATAAAAACAGGAGACGTTTTGGTTGTTCTATTTGAAGGCATTGAATTTAATGAGATAACCACCAATGCTCTAGGTGTTTTTAAAATAGAAAACAAGATTAATTTCTTTCAAACCTATCTGGAAAACAATAGTTATGATGTATTGGTACAAAAAGGTATTAGCAGTAAAAAAGTAGATAAAGGCTGTTTAATTCTAAACCAGAGTGATACCGAAGGTCACATTGTATTGAGTGCAGACAACAATAATTACGATGCGCAATATTGGACTAATCATTTCCTAAATATCAAGTATGCCGATGATGCCAATAGCCATACACAACAGTATCTGGAGCTTTGCAAAGATTTTTCTGAAGATATCTTGAAGATATCCTACGGCAACCAAGAGCAAAATACATTCTTGGCAAAAACTATCGACTTTTTGAAAGAACATGAAATTGTAAAGGTTGAGGAATTTAAAGAGGATATTTTTGAAGAGGATAAGCATAAAACACTTTTTGACGACTATAAAAAAACCTTTGAAGGCGAAAAGGATATTGTTATTCGTAATCAATTTGATGTATCTGATTTGGTAGTCAATAAGGAAAAGAAAAAAATAAAAACCGAAATCAAGCTCGATACCAACATTCAAATTAAGCTAGATATTGATGCGCCTGAAGCTTCAAGCGAATATCTAGAGCGTGGCTACGACGACGAAAAGAAAATGCACTACTACAAAGTATTTTTTAATGCCGAAGGTTGATTTTTTGTCTTTCTAATAAAATTATCAGACCTTATGAGTGTTTAACTGTTTTATCTAAAATCATGCGAAAAATTATTCTACTCATTGCAATATTAGTTTCCGTTCAAACTATTTCTGCTCATTCACCTGTATTACCAAGTTTTGAAATCAATCCAGATTCTCTACGAATAGCAGAACTAGACAAGTATTGGGAAGCTCTTTCTAAAACCGTTTCAGATGGTGACTTTGAGGGCTATGGTGCAGCTTACCATCCAGACGCTGTGGTTATTTTCGCAACAGGACCAAACAAAACATCTGTGCCATTAGCGAAAGCACTTGCTGGCTGGAAACAAGGTTTTGACGATACCAAAGCCGGCAAAAACAAAGCAGGTGTTACCTTTCGTTTATCGCAACGCATTGGTGATGACACCACTGCTCATGAAACAGGGATATTTAACTATTGGACCTCTGATGCTAATGGTGACAACAAACAAGAAATTGCGGTGCATTTTGAAATGTTATTGGTAAAAAAAGATGGTAAATGGTTAGGCGTTATGGAATATCAAAAAGATCCAGCAACCGAAGAAGAATGGGAGGCGTTGAGTAAATAACAATAAAATTTTATTCATTTAAAATGAAATACTTTACTGTAATAACAGTGTTTCTGATTTTATTTTCTTGCTCTAATTTAGAAGAGAATAAAAATCAAGTTGAATTATACTCCAATAATTTTATTTCATCCAAAACCAAAAACAACATTAATTTGGATACTATCAAGAACTTTTCTGAATTGAAAATTGAAATGGGGAAATTAACTTGTGAAAATAGAATTTCAGGATTGCGATTTCAGTTGAATGATTCAATATATAATTTAATTGGTTTTTCAGATTGACCTATTTCTGAAGTAATCGGATTATTTTTCACCAAATATATTGAACATAACCAATACTGTGCAGGAAGAAGTCATATAAACGCAACATACAAAGTAGTAAATAATGAAATGGTTTTAATCGAAAAGACATATGTTGAATATGATGAAAAAAAAAGAAGATTTTGTTGAAATTAAATGTGATTAAATTGTGTGCGAAAATTCAGATTTATTTAACAAAAATTACTAATTTAACCTTTTTAACAAAAACCTCATTTATGCTTTTTATCAAAACCAAATCATTAAAAAACCCAAGCATTTATTTACTACTGTTATTATCTTCAATTTTCTTTAATTGTTCAAAAGATGCTGAACCTAACTTAAATTCTGAGAATAAAATTACTTCGTTTATTATAAATGGAAATGATGAAGAATTTGTTGGGATAATTAATCATACAACTAAAACCATTGGAATTACCACGAATAATTTAGATCTATCAAGTCCGATTACTCCAATAATTGAAATATCAAAAAACGCGACAATTTCCCCTTCTGCAACTAATCCCCAATTATTTAATAATGTTGTTAGGTACACAGTTACTGCCGAAAATGGAGATAAAGCAACCTACAGTGTAACTGTAATAAGTTCAGATAACAAAATAACATCTTTTAGCATCAAACCAAATGACATCATTTTTCAAGGAGAAATAGACCATCAAAATAGAGTTATTACAATTGAATCTACAGGATTAGAGTTAAATAACCTTTTGATTCCAGAAATTGAAATCTCCCCTAACGCTACTATCAATCCAAGTCCATTAACACAACGGGATTTCAGTTTAGACCTAGAATATACCGTAACAGCGCAAAATGGTAACGATGCTACATATACTGTAATAACCAACAACACTGCTCTGTCAGGAGAAAAACAAATTTTATCTTTCCAGTTTGACATTAACGGAGATATTTTCGAAGGCGTAATTAATCATTCAAACCTAACTATTGACATAGAAACTTACCATAATCCTTCCAATATTTCCCCAACTATTACAATATCTGATGGCGCTACAATTTCCCCCAACAATGAAGAACCTCAAGATTTTACAGAAGATGTTCAATATGTTGTAACTGCCGCTAACCAATCTACCAATACTTACACAGTCAGAACTAAATGGGTTAGATTTTATTCTATAAATAGTGCTCACAACACATCAAATTTGTTTACTAGATACTACTACAATGCCACACCGAAAGTCAGAACTAGAAATGTTGATCTAACTGTTCCTAATTCAAAAATTATTTTAGAAAACAATCAAAATAGTTATGACTTAAACCATTACAATTACTACACCTTCATGACTTCAAATAATGATTTAGACACGTCTTTTTTTATCGAATTCCCTCAAGACATTGTTTCTTCAACTGATTATAAATTAAAATATATTGTAGATAACGAAGTGATATCCATATCAGATTTTGAAATTGATATATTAGTTGAAAATGCTCCTGATATTATTTCTTCAAATCAAACAAGTTACAACTTTAACGACACTTTAATTCTTACTGGAAATAATTTGGTGCCTGGTTTACGAATTGCCGCTCACAATATTACTATTTATCAATATGATGAGAATTATGTTTCGGTTAATTCAAATGGTACAGAATTGACCTTTCCTTTAAATGTTAATCAAAGTATGTTTCCTCCTTCTTCTCCTTATCCTACTCACGTAATAATTTTTTATAATCTAAGATATGGAGAAACTATTATTTTAGATTTTAACTAGTTTTATTTTTCTTATTATTTTCGAAACGTTTATTAATTTTAAATCATGTTGTAGTTATTATTATTTACTTTTAAATAGCAAAAAAGCGCTTGTTGAAGAAACTGGATTTTTATAACTTATTTAATCAATATGAATTCTGGACACCAAATATTCTTAAGTTTTTTCAAAAACCTTTTCTAAAGAAATGAATTGAAAAAAACAATACAATTTAATATTAAATACACACTAACTCATGCCATCTGCAAAACAACTAGCCAATCGTTTTAGAGAAGTTTTACTAAATGGCACTTGGATTGCCAATACCAATTACAAAAAAGCCTTATCTGGCACAACTGTAAAACAAGCCACTACAAAAGTTGGTTCTCTAAATATGCTTTTAGCATTGGCTTATCATATTAATTATTATATTGAAGGCATACTTCCTGTATTTGCAGGAGGTTCTCTAACCATTAAAGATAAATACAGTTTTGACCATCCAAAAATTACAACCCAAAAAGAATGGGATGATTTATTAAACAACTTGTGGCAAAATGCAGAACGCTTTGCTAATTATGTTGAACAATTATCAGATACAGACCTAGACTTACCTTTTGTTGATGAAAAATATGGAACCTACCGAAGAAATATTGAAGGCGTTATTGAACACAGCTACTACCATTTAGGGCAAGTGTCCATAATCAAGAAAATGATTTTAGAATTAGAAGCAGAATCTAACTAACTTTTAGTAACATCAAAAGCATCATCAGGTTTAGAACTGTTATTCTTTTCAAAAGAAATTGTTTTAATCGGTTCTTTTGTTGACATTTCTATTGGCGGTTTTTTAAACGTACTGGGATGCTCAAAAGCACTTATTTTAGATTCTTGGGTGTTGCGATTCTTTGTAATGCTTCTTACTATCACAATAAGTACGACGATTGCCAATAAAATGAAAATAAATTTCATGTTGACCAAAATTCTATTCTACAATAAACTTCTTTGCCTTTAACAGGTTGTCCTTTTTAATCACTAATATGTATTGACCAGTCGCAAGACTTTGCACATTAATTTTAGTCCTATTATTTGACAACTTATTTTGAGATTGTAAAATCTGTCTACCTTGCATATCATAAACTTTTAATTCAATCGCTGAATCAGAAAAAGTAATTTCTGCAGGAAATTGCACATTAAGCATATTGGTTGCAGGATTTGGATATACTGTAAACAACTTTGTGTTTATGCTAATGTCTTCGACACTTAACTGTTGAGCATCTAGATAGTCAGGAATACCATTTCCATTTACATCGTCATCGGTAGGGTCACCATTATCATTGTAGTCTTCATCCAAGGTAATAACACCATCACCATCATCATCCATATCCAAATGGTTTGGAATACCATCATTATCTGTATCTAAAAATGTAGGTGGATTAACCCTATTATTGGAAGTTCTACCACCAAAAACAATTTCATATTCTGAAATGACTGTGTCACCATCATCGTCATCATCTTGATAGTTTGGAATACCATCACCATCCGTATCATCATCGCCTAAATCACCATTGCCATTGGCATCCTCCATATCATTAGGAATACCATCATTCTCATCGTCATTATCACAGTTAGTAAAACTTACAGTTAACTCAAATTGCGCATTATCTATAGTTGGGTTTATAACTATGGTGAAATTATTATTCCCAGAACTAATGGCAACATCACCTGAAACCGATGCATTGGATGCATCTAAAATATCAACTGTATTTTCTGAAGCATCTAAATTAAACAACCCTAGAACCCTTGTTTTATAATCATCAATATTAAACAATTCACTATTGTCATTATTTATATCACAAATGACCACATTAAAATCACCTGTTGGCTTAAAACGCCAACCTTCGTTATACGCTTCCCATTGACCAGTATTTCTATTTGGTGGTGCAATGCCTTTTGTGCCAAATTGATTTTGAATACCCAAAATGGCGCGTCCATTATTCCATGTATTACAAATAGCTTTGTTTTTAATTAACACATCTATTATTCCTGAAGACTCATGCAGTACTATTTGAGATGTTGAGAGCAGTTCATTACAATAATATTGCGGAATATCTTCATAAAAAATATAAAAACGCCTATTTGGAGATTCTCCAGAAACCCCATAATAAACACCTCCTTCGGATGAAGCAACACTATTGTCCATATCGTGATAAGGACCAAATATAGCAGAACGCGGTACATTGGCATAATCAGGAATAGGAGCAGCATTTATTTGCCAAGGATCACCTGTATTTGCCTGTGATGCATCAAAAACTATATCTCCGTTTGAACCAACTACCAGTTCAGTCTGACCTGTCAATCCATAAAAATCAAATAGGAATGGTAAATCAATAACATCTGAATAAAAATCATCACCGTTAAACTGTATGATATCTTGTTCCTGAAACTCTTGATAGGGTATAGATTCAACAGTATAATTAAAAGAATTTTGGGAGTGTGAATCGAAAAAGAAAGCTACTAAAAATAGTGACAAGTAAAACTGCTTCATAAATGTAAGTTATATTCATTTACAAATATATGAATATCTTATAACGTTTACATAAAAATCAAACTTTTGCTTCTTGAGGTTGTAATTCAGCTTCAAACAAATTAGCAAAATGCTTTAACAGCTTTTCTTTTACTTCAGCTTCATCAACTGTTTGTTTACCTAGTTCAACATTTAAAGAAGTAACTGCTTTACCACGAATACCACAAGGAATCATATTGTCAAAATAGCCTAAATCAGCATTGACGTTCAAAGCAAAGCCATGCATAGTTACCCAACGACTGGCACGAACACCCATGGCGCAAATCTTTCTGGCAAAAGGCGTTCCTACATCCAACCAAACACCTGTTTTGCCTTGGCTACGCTCGGCTTTAAGACCATATTCGGCTAATGTGAGGATAATCATTTCTTCCAAAAACCGTAGGTATTTATGAATATCGGTAAAAAAGTTATCCAAGTCCAAAATAGGATAGCCAACAATTTGTCCAGGACCATGATACGTAATATCACCTCCGCGATTAACTTTATAAAATGTGGCACCTTTTTGAGCTAATTGTTTTTCATCTACCAACAAATTAGACATATCGCCACTTTTTCCTAACGTATAAACATGTGGATGTTCGACAAACAAAAAATAGTTAGGTGTTTGTAAATTAGCATCTTCACGTCGATTTTTAATCTTGGTATCAACAATGTCTTTAAATAATGTCTCTTGATAATCCCAAGTTTCTTTGTAGTCTTTTAAGCCTAATTCCTGAATGGAAACTGTTTTATTCATAGACTACAAAATTACAACTATTTTAGCGATTAGGATTTCGGATTATTCAAAATTACCAAAGCAGCTATCACGCCAGGAACCCAGCCGCAAAGCCACAATAAAAAGACGATTAGAATTGAGCCGCAACCTCTGTCTAAAACTGCTAGTGGCGGACAAATAATTGAAAGTAAAACTCTCCAAAAACTCATGTGATTGATTTTAATTGATGATTGTACTTAATAAGTCACAAAAAATACAATTTTGTTACACGTTAATTTCAATATAATAAATTGAAAACCTAATGAATAGTGATTATCTTTGTGCCTTCAAAAAAAACACCATATAATTTATGTCGCAATTATCTGAACAAGAATTAGTACGAAGAGACAAGCTTACCAAATTACGTGAGTTAGGCATTAACCCTTATCCTGCAGATTTGTTTCCTGTGGAAGAGACTTCCAAACAGGTGAAACAGAACTTTAAGGAAGGTAAGAAGGTAGTAATTGCTGGTCGATTAATGTCGCGTCGTATTCAAGGAAATGCTAGTTTTGCTGAATTACAAGATAGTGATGGCCGAATTCAGGTGTATTTTAATCGTGATGAAATTTGTACTGGTGAAGACAAAACAAAGTACAACACCATTTACAAAAAATTGCTGGATATTGGTGATTTTATAGGTGTAGAAGGCGAGTTATTCACCACCAAAGTTGGTGAAAAAACCGTTATGGTAAAAGATTTTACCATTTTAAGTAAAGCCCTAAAACCTTTACCTCAACCACGTGTTGATGCCGATGGTAAAGTCCATGATGCTTTTACCGACCCTGAACAACGTTACAGACAGCGTTATGCAGACTTGGTTGTAAATCCACATGTTAAGGATGTATTTATGAAACGTACCAAGCTTTTTAATGCTATGCGTGATTTCTTTAACAAAGCTGGTTATTTTGAAGTTGAAACGCCAATACTTCAACCTATTCCTGGTGGTGCAGCAGCTAGACCTTTTGTCACTCATCATAATACTTTAGATATTCCATTATACATGCGAATTGCCAACGAATTGTATTTAAAGCGTTTGATTGTTGGTGGTTTTGATGGGGTTTATGAGTTTTCCAAAAACTTCCGAAATGAAGGTATGGACAGAACTCACAACCCAGAGTTTACAGCTATGGAAATTTATGTGGCTTATAAAGATTACAACTGGATGATGGATTTCTGTGAGCAACTTCTGGAATTTTGCGCTATTGCCGTTAACGGAACAACCAAAGCCACTTTTGGCAAGCATGAAATTGATTTCAAAGCACCTTATGCTCGAGTAACTATGGCTGATTCCATAAAACACTTTACAGGTTTTGATATTACCGGAAAAACAGAAGCCGAAATTCGTCAAGCTGCCAAAGATATGGACATTGAAGTAGATGATACGATGGGCAAAGGCAAACTGATTGATGAGATTTTTGGTGAAAAGTGTGAGGGCAATTACATACAACCAACTTTCATAACAGATTATCCAAAAGAAATGAGCCCGTTGTGTAAAGAGCATCGCGATAACCCTGAATTGACCGAACGTTTTGAATTGATGGTTTGTGGTAAGGAAATTGCCAATGCCTATTCTGAACTAAATGACCCTATTGACCAACGTGAGCGTTTTGAGCATCAATTAAAACTAGCAGCAAAAGGAGATGATGAAGCTACCGAGTTTATTGATTACGATTTTTTACGTGCTTTGGAATACGGAATGCCACCTACGTCGGGCATGGGAATTGGAATGGATAGACTAATCATGTTTTTGACCAATAACCAATCTATTCAGGAAGTGTTATTCTTCCCGCAAATGAAACCTGAAAAAAAACCATTGGCTATTAGTGAAGATGCTAAAGCGGTTTTGGAGATTTTAAACAAGTCTGAAAAAATGGATTTGAATGATCTAAAGGGACAATCTGGTTTAAGCAATAAAAAATGGGATAAAGCCATTAAAGACTTGACAAAAAACAAAGTTGCCAAGGTTGAAAAAACAGATGATGGTTTAATGGTTGAAGCTTTATAAGGCAACATTTAACGTAATTATAAGTCGAGGAACTACAGAAATGTAGTTCCTTTTTTTTATTTTTAAAGAAATGGAATCGTTTTTGCAACGACTAAACAAACTCTAAAACTTGACGTTATGAAAATTTTAAAAAGTGCTTTATTGGTTTATTTTATATTGGCTACAACTTATGTTGCCCAAGCACAAACCATAAATTCAAATAAATCGGAAGTTAAATTTAAAATTTCCGGAGGTGGTATTTTTACAGTCAAAGGTACATTCACAGGTATGAAAGGTGATTTTAATTTTAGTGAATCAAATATTTCAGGTTCTAGTTTTGATATTTGTATAGATGCCAAAAGTATTAATACAAAAAATGACAAACGTGATAAAGACTTGCGGTCTGCTGATTTTTTTGATGTAGAAAATTATGAGACTATCTGCTACAAATCTAACACGGTTACCAAAACCAATGATGGTTATCAAACCACAGGAGAGATGACCATACATGGGGTCACAAAAACAGTGACTATTCCATTTACTTTTAAGAACAATACATTTGAAGGTGACCTGGAGATTAATCGTTTAGATTACAAAATTGGCGAAGATTACGGTACATTTCGTGTTGGCGAAACCGCAGATGTTACAATAATTTGTAAAATAGAATAAAGTTAATCCCGTATTAATGGTAAGGTCGAGCAACGGAGTAAACCTTCTTGCTTGGCTATTTCAGCATAAGGCACTTCCTCTACTGTAATGCCTTGATTGCGCAACCATGCATTTAATCTGGTAAAGTTTTTTTCGGAAATAACAACATCTTCAGAAATTGAAAAAATATTACTGTTCATATTGTACATTTCTTCCTTATCTATCTCGAATACATTTTCTTTTCCAAAGAAATTGAGCAGCCAGTTATATTCTTCTTCAATCAAAAAACCATTTTTATGAAGAATGGCTTTCCCTTTTCCAACAGGCTGAAAGCAGCAATCCAAATGCAAAGCATTTTCCCGTGGGTTAGTATTGGACTTCCGTAAATCAAACGACTTAATTTTTTTATGAGGAAACAATTCTTGCATAGCTTCTACTGCAGCCATATTGGTTCTGGCAATTATATAATCGGAATAATCGTCGCCTCTATACGTGCCAATAAAAATATAGTCGTTATACAACATCACATCACCTCCTTCAATGTGGCAATGTTCTGGTAACCGAATTCTCTGTTCTTTGGGGACTTGCTTCCAAACATGCTCGATAGCTGTAAATTCCTCTTCTCTGTCTGGAAGAATATTGGCTTTTACAAACTTATCATCTATTACAAAAGCGATATCACGAGTGAAAATTTGGTTACAATCTTTTATAATCTCTGGACGAAATACTTGAACATCATATTTCTCAAAAACAGCTGCAACAGCTTCCATTTCTTTTACCATATCCTCTTCAAGAGGGTAAGTCCCAGCTTTTATATGTTCCAACGATTTTGGGTCGTAAGCATCTTCAATACTAGGTGTGGGTCCATTACTTTTTGCAGTTCCCAATACAACGGCTCGCAATCGTGATGTTTCGTTTTTAACATTTAGTTTTAGCATGCTGTAAATATAAAAAAAGCTTCATAGAATCTATGAAGCTTAAATATGATATTAATAGTATTAACGCTTATTGATAGCTTTAAAAGGCCTTAACGTTTCTCCAGTGTAAATTTGTCTTGGTCTACCAATTGGCTCATTGTTTAAACGCATTTCACGCCATTGCGCAATCCAACCTGGCAAACGGCCTAAAGCAAACATAACCGTAAACATATCAGTTGGTATTCCCATGGCACGGTAAATAATACCTGAATAGAAATCAACGTTTGGATATAGTTTTCTATCTACAAAGTATGAATCTTCCAAAGCCTCTTTTTCTAACCCTTTGGCTATATCTAGAATTGGATCCTCAATACCTAAATTTCCTAAAACCTCATCTGCAGATTTCTTGATGATTCTCGCTCGAGGATCAAAGTTTTTATAGACACGATGCCCGAATCCCATTAAACGGAAAGGATCTTCTTTATCTTTTGCTTTAGCCATATATTTTTTAGTGTCTCCACCATCTTCTTTTATAGCCTCTAGCATTTCTAAAACAGCCTGATTAGCACCACCGTGAAGTGGACCCCAAAGCGCAGAAATACCTGAAGATAAGGAAGCAAATAATCCAGCATGAGACGAACCAACAATTCTTACTGTTGAAGTTGAGCAGTTTTGTTCGTGATCGGCATGAAGAATTAATAATTTATCTAAAGCATCGACTACCACTGGGTCTAAATTATAATCTTCATTTGGTTGTTTGAACATCATCTTAAGAACGTTCTCAACATAGCCTAAATTCTTGTCACCATAATCTAATGGTAAACCGTGTTTTTTACGTAGAGTCCAAGCCACCAATACTGGGAATTTACCCATTATACGTACAATGGCTTTATACATGTCCTCTTCAGAATTTACATTTACTGAAGATGGATTAAATGCTGTTAAGGCACTTGTTAAAGACGCCAAAACACCCATTGGATGAGCTGATTTTGGAAAAGCATCTACAATCTTACGAACATCATCATCTACAATCGAGTGGCTTTTAATATCTGCATGAAATTTATCCAACTGCTCTTGAGTTGGCAATTCACCAAAAATCAATAAATAAGCAACCTCTAAAAAGTCAGCCTTTTCAGCTAATTCTTCAATAGAATACCCTCTGTATCTTAAAATCCCCTTTTCTCCATCTAAAAACGTAATCGCACTTGTACATGAACCTGTGTTCTTGTAACCAGGGTCTATTGTAACTACACCATTGGTAGCACTTCGTAATGACTTTATATCAATAGCAACTTCATCTTCAGTTCCTTTAACTAATGGAAAATCGTATTTTTGACCGTTAATTTCTATTGTAGCTTTATCTGACATATTCTTTATAAAATTTTTGATATTTAGGTGTCGAATTTGACGCTACTAAAATACGAAATATCTCACGATATATAAAGAATACAGAAAGGATTTATCAATTTTGATATTACTAAAATTTATTATCACAAAAAAAGCGATTACCAGTAAATAGTAATCGCTTAAAACTATAAAATTGTAAAGGTTTTACTTAACCTTAAATGCTTTTTCTTGAGGATAATAAGCCACATGCCCTAGTTCTTCCTCTATACGTAACAATTGATTGTATTTAGCCATACGATCGCTACGTGAAGCCGAACCTGTTTTAATTTGTCCTGTGTTTAAAGCCACAGCTAGATCGGCAATGGTATTGTCTTCTGTTTCGCCAGAACGATGCGACATTACAGAAGTATAACCTGCATTATGCGCCATATTTACAGCTGCAATGGTTTCGGTTAATGTTCCTATTTGATTTACTTTTATAAGAATAGAATTAGCAATACTATTTTCAATACCTCGAGATAAACGTTCTACGTTAGTCACAAATAAATCATCACCTACTAACTGAACCTTATCGCCTACTTTTTCGGTTAGGTATTTCCAACCGTCCCAATCGTTTTCGTCCATCCCATCTTCAATTGATATTATTGGATACTTTTCACATAATTCAGCTAAATAATTAGCTTGTTCCTGACTGGTTCTTATCTGACCTTTATCTCCTTCAAACTTGGTATAATCATATTTCCCATCAATATAGAATTCCGCTGAAGCGCAATCTAAAGCAATCATCACATCATTACCCAATTGATATCCTGCTTTTTCAACCGCTTTAGCAATGGTATCCAAAGCGTCTTCGGTTCCATCTAAAGTTGGGGCAAAACCACCTTCATCACCTACGGCTGTGCTCAAACCTCTATCATGCAATACTTTTTTCAAGTTATGGAAAATCTCGGTTCCCATTTGCATAGCATGGGTGAAATTTTTAGACTTTACGGGCATAATCATAAATTCTTGAAATGCAATTGGAGCATCGGAATGCGAACCTCCATTGATGATGTTCATCATTGGAACCGGAAGTGTATTTGCCGAAACACCACCTACATAACGATACAAAGGTTGACCTAGCTCGTTTGCAGCAGCTTTTGCAGCAGCAAGAGAAACACCCAAAATAGCATTAGCCCCTAATTTTGATTTATTTAGCGTGCCATCTAAATCAATCATCATTTGATCAATCATATTCTGTTCAAAAACAGAAACACCAAGTAATTCTTGAGCAATAACAGTGTTAACATTATTAACTGCTTGAGAAACACCTTTACCCATAAAAGCAGAACCGCCATCTCTTAACTCTACAGCTTCATGTTCTCCAGTTGATGCACCAGATGGAACAGCTGCTCGTCCCATGATACCGTTTTCGGTAACAACATCAACTTCAACTGTTGGGTTACCACGTGAATCTAAAATTTGTCTTGCGTGAATATCAATTATAATGCTCATTTAGTTGATTTTTTAATTGGATTACAAATTTACAAAATACTCTTACTAAAGCATATTCTTTATATGAGTATTGTATTAAATTCTTACGATAATGTTTTCGTAATAAAAAAACCTCAAAGAAACTTGAAATTCTTTGAGGCTTTTCAATTTATGCGTTTTTGATGTTTTCTATAAACTGATCAAAAAGATAGGTTGAATCATTTGGTCCAGGACTAGCTTCTGGATGATATTGTACAGAAAAACAGTTTTTAGATTTCATCTTAATTCCTGCAACTGTATGATCATTTAGATGTACATGAGTTATTTCTACATCAGGATGCTTTTCAGTTTCTTCTCGATTGATAGCAAAACCATGGTTTTGCGAGGTAATTTCACCCTTTCCTGTTACTTTATTGATAACTGGATGATTTATTCCTCGGTGTCCATGATGCATTTTGTAAGTTGAAATACCATTAGCTAGAGCAATAACCTGATGCCCTAAACAAATTCCAAACAGTGGTAAATTCCTGCTTATAACTTCCTTTGCCACAGCTTGAGCTTCAACCAATGGTTCAGGATCACCTGGTCCATTAGACAAGAAATACCCATCTGGTTCGAATGCCTCTAAATCTTCAAATTTAGAGTTATATGGAAAAACTTTAATGTAAGCATCACGTTTGGCCAGATTACGTAGAATATTCTTTTTTACACCAATATCCAAAGCAGCAATTTTATACTTGGCATTTTCATCACCAAAATAATAAGGGGCTTTAGTTGATACTTTTGAAGCCAACTCCAAACCTTCCATATTTGGTACGTCTGCCAACTGCTTTTTTAGACCATCAATATTATCAACATCTGTTGAAATTACTGCATTCATAGCACCATTATCTCTGATATATGATACTAAAGCTCTGGTATCAACATCTGAAATAGCCAAAACATTATGCTTTTCAAAAAATTGCTCAAGGTTTCCTTCAGCTGAAGGTCTAGAATAGTTAAAACTGAAATTTTTACAAATTAATCCTGAAATCTTAATTGAATCAGATTCTATTTCATCTTCATGCGTTCCATAATTCCCTATATGCGCATTCGTAGTTACCATAAGCTGCCCAAAGTAGGAAGGATCGGTAAATATTTCCTGATAACCTGTTGTTCCCGTATTGAAACATACTTCGCCAAAAGCAGTTCCTTTTTTGCCAATTGATTTGCCGTGAAATATAGTTCCATCTGCAAGTAGAACTATAGCTTTGTCTCGTTTGTTGTATTTCATTTCTAAAAAAAGGTTTTGCAAAATTGCATAAAAAAAAGGATAACCTAAAATAGATTATCCTTTATATTTTAAATGCTTATTAACATTTATTCTTCTTCGTTTGTTGCTTGAGTCTCAACTGGAGCAGCAGCGGCAGGTTTTGAGCCTCCTCGTCTACTTCTACGCGTTGTTTTCTTCTTCGCTTTATCTGCGTTATAGATTTCGTTGTAGTCAACTAATTCTATCATAGCCATATCAGCGTTATCACCTAAACGATTTCCTAATTTAATAATTCTGGTGTAACCTCCTGGTCTATCACCAACTTTAGGGGCAACTTCTCTGAATAATTCAGCAACAGCTTCTTTTTGTCTTAAACGCGACATAACAATACGTCTGTTATGTGTTGTATCTTCTTTAGACTTAGTTACTAAAGGCTCAACAAATTGCTTTAAAGCTTTAGCTTTGGCAACGGTTGTATTAATACGCTTGTGCTCTATTAAAGAACAAGCCATATTGGCTAACATTGCTTTTCTGTGAGCTGTTTTTCTACCTAAATGATTCGTTTTTTTTCCGTGTCTCATGACGTTTGTTTTATCATCTTGCTACCAAACCACGCCATTGCGTGGGAGCAAAATATGATTAATTAATCTTTATCTAACTTATATTTTGATAAATCCATCCCGAAATTCAATCCTTTAACGTTTACAAGCTCTTCAAGCTCTGTTAAAGATTTTTTACCGAAGTTACGGAACTTCATTAAATCGTTTTTGTTGAATGATACTAAATCACCTAAAGTATCAACTTCTGCTGCTTTTAAACAATTTAATGCACGAACAGAAAGATCCATATCAACTAATTTCGTTTTTAATAGTTGTCTCATGTGAAGGGATTCTTCATCATAAGTTTCAGTCTGTGCAATTTCATCAGCTTCTAATGTAATACGCTCATCAGAGAATAACATGAAGTGATGAATTAATGTTTTAGCGGCTTCAGTTAACGCATCTTGTGGGTTAATAGAACCATCTGTAATGATTTCGAAAACTAATTTTTCGTAATCTGTTTTTTGCTCTACACGATAATTTTCAATGCTATACTTAACATTTTTAATTGGTGTGTAGATTGAATCTGTAAAGATTGTTCCTATTGGAGCTGAAGCTTTTTTGTTTTCTTCTGCTGGAACATAACCTCTTCCTTTTTCAATGGTAATTTCCATATTGATGTTCACTTTAGGATCTAAATTACAGATTACTAATTCTGAATTTAATACTTGGAATCCTGAAATAAACTTTTGGAAATCGCCCGCTGTAATTTGTTCTTGACCCGAAATAGAAATAGAAACTGATTCGTTGTCTACATCTTCGATTTGTCTTTTAAAACGGATTTGTTTTAAATTTAAAATCATTTCAGTAACATCTTCAACAACACCTGCTATTGTAGAGAACTCGTGATCTACACCTTCAATTCTAACCGATGTGATTGCAAAACCTTCTAAAGAAGACAATAAAACTCTTCTTAATGCATTTCCAACTGTTAAACCATAACCTGGTTCTAAAGGTCTAAATTCGAATTTCCCTTCAAAGTCAGTTGAATCAATCATGATTACTTTGTCGGGTTTTTGAAAACTAAATACTGCCATATTATTTCTTCGTTTTAATTGTTATTTAGTTGCGCGGTTTAAAAGTTTGAAGAAGTACCAATAAACCCTTTGGCTAAATACCAATGTTTTTAAATTATTATTTAGAGTATAATTCGACGATGAATTGCTCGTTGATATTTTCTGGAATCTGAATTCTTGCAGGAACCGATACATAAGTTCCTTCCTTCGTGTCATTATTCCAAGTAATCCATTCGTACACGTTACTTGAGTTTGCTAATGAATTAGTAATTGATTCAAGTGATTTTGATTTTTCTCTTACTGCAACAACATCACCAGCTTTTAATTGGTAAGATGGGATATTTACGATTTCACCGTTTACAGTAATGTGTCTATGCGATACTAATTGTCTTGCACCACTTCTTGAAGGAGACATGCCCATTCTGAAAACAACGTTATCTAAACGCGATTCACATAATTGTAGCAACACCTCACCAGTAATTCCAGGAGCAGCTGTTGCTTTTTTGAACATGTTTCTGAATTGACGCTCTAAAATACCGTAAGTGTATTTTGCTTTTTGTTTTTCCATTAATTGGATAGCGTATTCAGATTTTTTACCACGACGCTTGTTTGCACCATGTTGACCTGGAGGATAATTTCTCTTTTCAAAAGACTTATCTTCTCCATAAATAGCTTCACCAAATTTACGAGCTATTTTAGTTTTAGGACCAGTATATCTTGCCATTTTATAAAATTAAATTATGAGAGTGATTATGAATTAAGGTCTTAATCTTATCCTTCGATAATCGTTGGTCTCTCGTTGATACTTGTTTATTATTTTTTTCGGTTTGCAAATTTACGTATAAAAAAATTAATATCAACCGTTTAAACAGTTGATATTAATGATTCTAATAATGTAAATTATACTCTTCTACGTTTTGGAGGTCTACAACCATTATGTGGTAATGGTGTAACATCAATAATTTCTGTTACCTCTATACCTGCATTGTGAATTGAACGAATAGCAGATTCTCTACCATTTCCAGGACCTTTAACATAAACTTTTACTTTCTTTAATCCAGCTTCTTGTGCAACTGCCGCAGCATCTTCTGCAGCTAATTGTGCAGCATAAGGTGTGTTCTTTTTAGATCCACGGAATCCCATTTTACCAGCTGAAGACCATGAAATTACATCGCCTTTTTTGTTTGTAAGAGAGATGATGATGTTGTTAAAAGAAGCTGTTACGTGTGCTTCACCAATTGCATCTACAATTACTTTACGTTTTTTAGTACTTGACTTTGCCATATTTTTTAAGTTTCTAGTTGTTAGTTTTTAGTTGTTAGAATCCTAAACATTGCTATTTCAAACAGATTCATCTAACCTCTAAACTCTAATGACTATTGTCTAATTTTTATTTAGTTGCCATTTTTTTGTTAGCAACAGTTTTTCTTCTACCTTTTCTTGTTCTAGAGTTGTTTTTAGTACGTTGTCCTCTTAATGGAAGACCAGCTCTATGACGTATACCTCTGTAACATCCAATATCCATTAATCTCTTAATGTTTAATTGTGTTTCAGAACGTAATTCACCTTCAATAGTGTAAGATCCTACAGCTTCACGAATGTTTCCAATTTCGTCATCTGTCCAATCTTGAACTTTAGTACTTTCATCAACTTTAGCAGTAGCTAAAATTTCTTTTGCTCTACTTTTACCTATTCCATAGATATAGGTAAGTGAGATTACTCCTCTTTTGTTTTTTGGTATGTCTACACCTGCAATTCTTGCCATAATAATTAACCTTGTCTTTGTTTGAATCTAGGATTCTTTTTGTTAATGACGTAAAGTCTACCTTTTCTGCGGACGATCTTACAGTCTGCACTTCTCTTTTTTACTGATGCTCTTACTTTCATCGTATTAGTATCTATAAGTTATTCGAGCCTTTGTTAAATCGTACGGGCTCATTTCTAATTTTACTTTATCTCCTGGTAATAACTTAATGTAATGCATACGCATTTTACCAGATATATGTGCTGTCACAATGTGACCATTTTCTAATTCAACACGAAACATAGCATTTGATAATGCTTCTATAATTGTTCCGTCTTGTTCTATTGCTGCCTGTTTTGCCATAGTATATATATTAAGCTACTGCTTTTCTATTTTTACCTGTTTTCATCAAGCCGTCATAGTGTCTATTCAACAAGTATGAATTTACTTGTTGCATAGTGTCAATTGCAACTCCAACCATAATTAATAATGATGTCCCTCCGAAAAATAAAGCCCATCCAGATTGTACATTCATTAGCTTAACAATAATTGCAGGGAACACAGCAATAAGCGCTAAAAATATTGAACCTGGTAAGGTTATTTGAGACATAATCTTATCTAAATATTCAGATGTTTCACTCCCTGGACGAATACCAGGAATAAAACCACCGCTTCGCTTTAAGTCGTCTGCCATTTTATTGGTAGGTACCGTAATTGCCGTGTAAAAATATGTAAACACAATAATTAAAAAAGCAAATACTACATTATACCAAAACCCAAAAATATCTGCAAAGTTAGCTTGCATCCACAGTCCAGCAGAAGTCTCCTTTAAGAAAGATGAACCACCTATTAAACTTGGAACAAACATAATGGCTTGTGCAAAAATGATTGGCATTACACCAGACGCATTTAATTTTAAAGGAATATATTGTCTAGATCCAAAAACATTCTTTTCATAACCACCAGATGCTGTACGTCTTGCGTATTGTACTGCAATTTTTCTTACTGCCATTACTAGCATAACTGAAGCTAGAATGATTAATAACCAGATTACCAATTCAAAAAGAATTAGCATCACGCTATTAGTTTCTAATCTAGACGATGCATTTAATAAGAAGTTTTTTGGTAAGGTTGCAATAATACCCACCATAATCAATAACGAAATACCATTACCAATACCCTTATCTGTAATTTTTTCTCCTAACCACATCGCGAAGATACAGCCTGTTACTAAAATAATAACAGATGAAAAATAGAATAAGGTACCTTGACCTAATAAAAAGGCCGAAGTTGGAATTCCTAAAGCCGGTAAACTTGCTAAATAGCCTGGTGCTTGAACCAAACAAATTGCAATGGTTAACCATCGTGTAATTTGATTAATTTTCTTCTGACCACTAGCACCTTCTTTTTGTAATTTTTGTAGGTAAGGAATAGCTATTCCCATTAATTGTACAACAATAGAAGCTGATATATATGGCATAATTCCTAAAGCAAATACAGAAGCGTTAGCAAAAGCACCTCCTGTAAAAGCATTTAATAAACCTAACAACCCATCTTCTGTACTACCTTGTAATCCTTCTAATTGCGCAGCATCAATACCAGGTAAAACTACTTGTGCACCAAAACGGTAAACCAATAACAGACTTAATGTTACTATAATTCTGTTTCTTAGTTCTTCTATTTTCCAAACATTTTTTAATGTCTCTATAAATTTCATGCGCTTATATGGGGATTATAAAGTTACAGCTTCTCCTCCAGCAGCTTCAATAGCAGCTTTTGCCGATGCAGTAAACTTATGTGCTGTTACTGTTAATTTAGCTTTTAATTCACCTCTTCCTAAAATCTTAACAAGATCGTTCTTGCCAACTAGGTTTAAAGCCATTAATGTGTCTAAATCTACAGTATCTTTTATTTTCTTGTCATCTACCATTAGTTGTAAAGTATCTAAATTTACACCTTGATACTCTACACGATTGATATTTGTAAAGCCAAACTTAGGCACACGTCTTTGAAGCGGCATTTGACCACCTTCAAAACCAATTTTCTTTGAATAACCAGAACGCGACTTTGCTCCTTTGTGACCACGTGTTGCAGTACCACCTTTTCCAGAACCTTGTCCTCTACCTACTCGTTTACCTTGACTTTTAACTGAACCCTCTGCAGGTTTTAAATTACTTAAATCCATTTCAGTGTTTTATTATTTTGTTTCTTCAACAGAAACTAAATGTGAAACTTTAGCAACCATACCAAGGATATTTGGTGTGGCATCGTGCTCTACTACTTGACCAATCTTTTTAAGACCTAAAGCTTCTAATGTTAGCTTTTGTCTTTTAGTACGATTGATTGCACTTCTTACTTTTTTAACTTTAATCTTTGCCATCGTTTTCCTTTATTATCCTTTAAAAACTTTTTCAAGAGAAATTCCTCTGTCACGAGCAATTGTTCTTGCATCTCTTAATTGTAATAAAGCATCAAAAGTTGCTTTTACAACATTATGTGGGTTAGATGAACCTTGAGATTTTGATAATACATCGTGTACACCTACTGCTTCAAGTACTGTTCTTACAGCACCACCAGCAATAACTCCTGTACCAGGAGCTGCAGGAATGATGTTTACTCTTGCTCCACCATATTTACCTTTTTGTTCGTGAGGTAAGGTTCCTTTTACGATTGGTATACGCACTAAATTTTTCTTGGCGTCTTCAACAGCTTTTGCAATTGCACTAGCCACATCTTTAGATTTCCCTAATCCGTGACCAACAACTCCAGCTTCGTCACCAACAACAACTATTGCTGAAAATCCGAATGCTCTACCACCTTTAGTTACCTTTGTAACTCTTTGTACTCCAACTAAACGATCTTTAAGATCTAATCCACTTGGTTTTACTAGCTCTGCGCTTTTGTATTTCTGATACATAATTTCTTAGAATTTAAGTCCTGCTTCTCTAGCACCTTCTGCTAATGATTTTACTCTTCCGTGATATAAATAACCTCCTCTATCAAAAGAGATTGTTTCTACACCTGCTTTAAGGGCTTTTTCAGCAACAGCTTTTCCTACTAATGCAGCAACTTCTGTTTTTGTACCTTTTGCAGAACTAATGTCTTTATCTCTTGAAGATGCAGCACTGATAGTTTTACCAGTAACGTCATCAACTATTTGAGCATAAATTTCTTTATTACTTCTAAAAACAGATAATCTTGGTCTAGCTTCAGTACCTGAAACTATTTTACGAACTCTGTTCTTAATTCTTAATCGTCTTTCGTTCTTTGTTAATGCCATAACTTAATTATTAAGCTGATTTACCTGCTTTTCTTCTTATTTGTTCACCAACAAACTTCACACCTTTACCTTTGTAAGGTTCTGGTTTTCTAAATCCGCGTATTTTGGCTGCAACTTGTCCAACCAATTGCTTATCGTGAGAAGTTAGTTTTACTATAGGGTTCTTTCCTTTTTCTGATACCGTTTCTACTTTAACTTCAGGAGCTAAATCTAAAATGATATTATGCGAAAAACCTAAAGCTAAATCTAGTTTTTGACCTTGATTTGTTGCTCTATATCCAACACCTACTAACTCTAACTCTTTTGTCCATCCTTTAGATACACCTTCAATCATATTGAAAATAAGTGCTCTATAAAGACCATGTTTAGCTTTATCTTCTTTTTTATCTGAAGAACGCTCAACTAAAACATTTCCTTCTTCAACTTTGATAGATACGTTTGAAAATTCTTGAGTTAACTCACCTAATTTTCCTTTTACTGTAACTATGTTATCGTTGACTTCAACTGTAACTCCTTCTGGAATTGCTACTGGGTTATTACCTATTCTTGACATGTCTTATAGTCTTTTTAAAATTAGTAAACGTAACAAAGTACTTCACCTCCAACATTTTCTCTTTGAGCTTGTTTTCCAGTCATTACACCATGGGAGGTAGAAACGATTGCAATACCAAGACCATTAAGAATTCTAGGAAGTTCTTTTGAACTTGCGTACTTACGTAAACCTGGTTTACTTATTCTTTGAATCTTCTTAATTACAGGTTCTTTAGTTTCCTTGTTGTACTTAAGCGCTATCTTGATAGTCCCTTGTACAGCTGAATCTTCGAATTTGTAACTTAAAATATATCCTTGATCGAATAATATTTTAGTGATTTCTTTTTTAAGATTAGATGCAGGAATCTCAACCACTCTGTGGTTAGCACGCACTGCGTTTCTAATTCTTGTTAAATAATCCGCTATTGGATCTGTATACATAGTTATAAATTTGCGGTAACGGTTTTTAATTACGACTATCGGAATTAAACCTGAAACCAATTAATAATTTTTTACCAACTTGCTTTTTTAACACCAGGGATTAATCCTTGGTTAGCCATTTCTCTGAACAATACACGAGAAATACCAAATGTTCTCATATAACCTTTTGGTCTTCCTGTTAATTTGCAACGGTTGTGCATACGTACAGGAGAAGCATTTTTTGGTAATTTTTGTAATGCTTCATAATCGCCAGCTTCTTTTAAAGCTTTGCGTTTTTCAGCATACTTTGCTACCGTTTTTGCTCTTTTTACCTCACGGGCTTTCATTGATTCTTTAGCCATATCTTAATTCTTTTGAAAAGGTAATCCTAATTCGGTTAATAATGATTTTGCTTCTTTATCAGTTTCTGCAGAAGTTACAAATGTAATATCCATACCAGAAATCTTGTTTACCTTATCGATATCAATCTCTGGGAATATAATTTGCTCGGTTATACCTAAATTGTAATTACCTCTTCCGTCAAATCCTGTAGCTTTAATTCCATTAAAATCTCTTACACGTGGTAAGGCTGATGTAATTAAACGGTCTAAAAATTCGTACATTCTTTCTCCTCTTAACGTAACTTTTGCTCCAATTGGCATACCTTTACGTAATTTGAATGATGCAACGTCTTTTTTAGACATTGTTGCTATAGCTTTTTGTCCTGTTATAGTTGTTAATTCTTCAACGGCGTGATCAATTAACTTTTTGTCTGCAACTGCTGCACCAACTCCTTTAGATAAAACTATCTTTTGAAGTTTTGGCACTTGCATAACATTACTATAACCAAATTCGTCTGTAAGAGCTGCAATTACTCTGCTTTTATACTCTTCTTTAAGTCTCGGTGAATATGCCATAACTATATTACTTCATTTGATTTTTTGGAAAATCTCACTTTTTTATCGCCTTCCATTCTGTATCCAACTCGTGTCTCTTCACCATTTGATGTCAATAACGATAAGTTAGAAATATGAATAGCCGCTTCTTTTTCCACGATTCCTCCTTGAGGACTTTGCGCACTTGGTTTCATGTGTTTTTTCACCAAGTTTACACCCTCAACAATCGCCTTGTTCTTATCTATTAATACTTGAAGTACTTTACCTTCAGATCCTTTATGATCTCCAGCTATTACTTTTACAGTATCTCCTGATTTAATTTTAAGCTTTGTCATTTTATTTTTCATTAAAGCACTTCAGGTGCTAATGATACAATTTTCATGAATTGTTTATCACGAAGTTCTCTAGCAACAGGACCAAAAACACGTGTGCCTCTCATTTCACCCGTTGGGTTTAATAACACACATGCATTATCATCAAAACGGATATAAGATCCGTCTGGTCTTCTTACTTCTTTTCTAGTACGTACAACTACTGCAGTAGAAACAGCTCCTTTTTTAATGTTTCCATTAGGAGTTGCATCTTTAACAGAAACAACAATTTTGTCTCCTACAGAAGCGTATCTTCTTTTTGTACCACCTAATACGCGAATAGTTAAAACTTCTTTCGCTCCGGTGTTATCAGCTACTTTTAATCTTGATTCAGTCTGTACCATAATTACTTCGCTCTTTCAATTATTTCAACTAATCTCCAACATTTAGATTTACTCATAGGTCTTGTTTCCATGATCTTTACAGTATCTCCAATGTTACAATCGTTTGTCTCGTCGTGCGCAACATATTTCTTTGTCTTTAACACGAACTTTCCATACATAGGGTGTTTTACTTTCTTAACTTCAGAAACTACAATAGATTTCTGCATTTTATTACTAGTAACAATTCCTATACGTTCTTTTCTTAAATTTCTTGTTTCCATCTTTCTGCAGAATTATTGTAATTCTCTTTTTGTTAATTCTGTCGCAATTCTAGCTATAGTTCTTCTTACTGAACGTAACTGAATTGGATTCTCTAGAGGAGAAATTGCATGAGCCAATTTCATTTCTGAATAACTCTTTTTTGTCTCACCAAGTTTCTCTTGTAACTCAGCTACTGATAATTCTTTTACTTCTGATTGTTTCATCGTATAAATAAATTATGCTTCGTAATCTCTAGCAATTATAAATTTAGTTTTAACTGGCAACTTTTGCGCAGCTAAACGTAATGCTTCTTTAGCAACATCTAACGGTACACCACCTACTTCAAAAAGTATACGGCCTGGCTTAACAACAGCTGCCCAATATTCAACGGCACCTTTACCTTTACCCATACGTACTTCAAGAGGTTTCTTTGTAATAGGCTTGTCTGGAAATATTTTAATCCAGATAGATCCTTCCCTTTTCATGTAACGAGTAGCAGCAATACGCGCAGCTTCAATCTGACGTGCTGTAATAAAACTTGAGTCTAACGACTTTATACCAAAGGTTCCACTTGATAAACGATGCCCTCTTCCGGCATTACCTTTCATGCGACCCTTTTGTTGCTTACGAAATTTTGTTCTTTTAGGCTGTAACATGCTTTCTTTTCTTTAAAAAATTACTTTCTACGACGTGATTTGTTATCTCTTCCACCACGTCCACCTTTTCCTTGCTTTTTAGATAAACCAACAAGCGGAGAAAGTTCTCTTTTACCATATACTTCACCTTTCATGATCCATACTTTAACACCTAATCTACCGTAAGTAGTATGTGCCTCAACTAAAGCATAATCAATATCGGCTCTAAACGTTGATAAAGGAATACGTCCTTCTTTGTAGTGCTCGCTACGTGCCATTTCGGCACCATTTAAACGACCACTGATTTGGATTTTAATTCCTTCAGCATTCATGCGCATTGTAGCAGCGATAGCCATTTTTATTGCACGACGGTAAGAAATTCTGTTTTCTATTTGACGAGCAATACTTGATGCTACTAAAAATGCATCTAGTTCAGGTCTTTTGATTTCAAAAATGTTGATCTGAACTTCTTTTCCGGTAATTTTCTTAAGTTCTTCTTTTAACTTGTCTACCTCTTGACCGCCTTTACCAATAATGATACCAGGACGAGCCGTTGTGATAGTAACGGTTACAAGTTTTAAAGTTCTTTCTATAATTACTCTAGAAACACTAGCTTTAGATAGACGTGCGTGAACGTACTTTCTGATCTTATCGTCTTCGGCAAGTTTATCGCCATAATCATTTCCTCCGTACCAGTTAGATTCCCATCCTCTGATAATTCCTAAACGATTTCCGATTGGATTTGTTTTTTGTCCCATATCTCTATTTAAGCTTGTGTGTTATTGTTAGCTCCAACCACTAATGTTACATGGTTTGAACGTTTTCTAATTCTATGTGCACGACCTTGAGGTGCTGGACGCAATCTTTTTAACATTGTTCCGCCATCAACTCTAATCTCCTTAACAAATAATTCAGCCTCTTCAATGCTAGCATCTTCGTTTTTAGCTTGCCAGTTTGCAATTGCAGACAATAACAATTTCTCTAAACGATTAGACGCTTCTTTTTGGCTAAATTTTAAAATATTAAGCGCTTTTTCTACGCTTTCACCTCTTACTAAATCGGCTACTAAACGCATTTTTCTCGGTGACGTAGGACAGTTATTAAGTTTTGCAAAAGCAACTTGCTTTTTTCCTTCCTTAATAGCGTCTGCCATTTGTTTTTTACGACTTCCCATAGCTTACTACTTTTTACCTTTATTTTTAGCACCTGCGTGACCTCTAAAAGATCTTGTAGGTGAAAATTCTCCTAACTTATGTCCTACCATGTTTTCAGTTACGTAAACTGGAACAAATTGGCGTCCGTTATGTACTGCAATAGTTTGACCAACAAAATCTGGCGTTATCATAGAGGCTCTTGACCATGTTTTGATAACCGTTTTTTTGTTAGCTTCTACGTTAGCAGCTACTTTCTTCTCTAATTTATAATGAACGTAAGGTCCTTTTTTTAATGATCTTGACATGACTTATTATTTCTTTCTACGTTCTACAATATATTTATTACTCGCTTTTGTTTTAGAACGGGTTCTATAACCTTTAGCAGGTATACCATTTCTAGAACGTGGGTGTCCACCAGAAGACTTACCTTCACCACCACCCATTGGGTGATCAACAGGGTTCATAACAACTGGTCTTGTACGTGGTCTTCTTCCTAACCATCTTGTTCTACCAGCTTTACCTGATACAAGTAATTGATGGTCTGAATTAGACACAACACCTATAGTAGCCATACAATCAGCTAATATTAAACGTGTTTCACCAGATGGCAACTTAATGGTTGCAAATTTACCTTCACGCGCCATTAACTGTGCAAATGTACCTGCACTACGAGCCATGACAGCTCCTTGACCAGGACGTAATTCTACACAAGAAATAATTGTTCCTAAAGGAATTTTAGATAACGGCATTGCATTACCAATTTCAGGAGCGATATTCTCATTTCCTGAAACAATAGTTTGACCTACTTGTAAGCCATTTTGGGCAATGATGTATCTTTTCTCACCATCTTGATAGTTCAACAACGCAATAAACGCTGTTCTGTTTGGATCGTATTCGATAGACTTAACTTCCGCTGGAATTCCAGTTTTGTTACGTTTAAAATCGATAATACGATACCTTTTCTTATGACCACCACCTATGTAGCGCATGGTCATTTTTCCGCGACTGTTTCTACCACCAGACCTTTTTTTCGGAGCTAATAAACTTTTCTCCGGCTTATCAGTAGTTATGGCGTCATACCCATTTACTACTCTAAAACGCTGCCCTGGTGTGATTGGTTTTAATTTTCTTACTGACATTTGTCTTTAATTACATGTTACTGTATAAATCAATCATTTCACCTTCCGCCAGTTGTACAATTGCTTTTTTAACAGCATTTGTTTTACCATGTTGAATACCAGTTTTTGTGTACTTGGTACTTCTATCTGGACGGACATTTATAGTACGAACTTTTTCAACAGAAACGCCATAAGCAGCTTCCACCGCTTTTTTGATTTCTACCTTGTTCGCCTTTGTATTCACAGCGAATGTATAGCAGTTTCTTAACTCGCTATCTGCAGTCGCTTTTTCCGTGATTATGGGTTTAATTAAGATATTCATCTGTTTCTTATTTACTTAAATTCGTTTCAATTCCTTCTAAAGAACTCTCTAAAAGCACAACTTGATTTGCATTAAGTATTTTATAAGTACTTAATTCTGAATTAGTTACAACTTCAGAGCCTTTCAAATTGCGTGACGACAAATATACATTATTATTTGACGCACCCAACACAAAGAGAGATTTTTTGTTTTCTAGGTCTAAAGCCTTCAAAACTGCAGTGAAGTTTTTGGTCTTTGGAGTATCGAAATTAAAGTCTTCCAATACAACAATTGACTTCTCGTTAGCTTTCATTGTTAAAGCTGATTTACGAGCCAAACGCTTCACGTTTTTATTTAACTTAAAACCATAGTTTCTAGGTCTTGGACCAAACATACGCCCACCACCTTTAAAAACACCAGACTTAATACTACCTGCTCTAGCAGTACCTGTTCCCTTTTGTTTTTTGATCTTACGCGTACTTCCAGCTATTTCAGCACGCTCTTTTGCTTTATGAGTCCCTTGTCTTTGATTTGCTAAATATTGTTTAACATCCAAATAAACCGCATGATTATTAGGCTCAATAGCAAACACATCTTTAGAAAGTTCAACCTTTCTGCCTGTGTCTTTACCGTTAATATCTACAACTGCTACTTTCATTACTTTCTAATAATTACATAAGCGTTTTTGTGTCCAGGAACACATCCTTTAACAACAAGCAGATTCTTTTCAGCAACTACTTTTAAAACTCTTAAATTTTGAACTTTAACTGTTTCACCTCCCATTCTTCCAGCCATGCGCATTCCTTTGAATACTCTTGCAGGATAAGAAGCGGCACCAATAGAACCTGGCGCTCTTAAACGGTTATGTTGACCGTGGGTAGCTTGACCTACACCACCAAAACCGTGACGTTTAACAACCCCTTGAAAGCCTTTACCTTTCGAAGTTCCTGAAACATCAACGAACTCTCCTTCAGCAAAGTGCTCAACTGTAATTGCATCACCTAACTTGTACTCCTCCTCAAAACCTTTAAACTCAACAACTTTGCGTTTTACAGAAGTTCCTGCTTTCTTAGCATGACCTAAATCAGCTTTGGTAGCACTTTTTTCTGTCGCGTCATCGAAACCAAGTTGTACAGCATTATAACCGTCAACTTCTTCAGTTCTGACTTGGGTAACGATACATGGGCCAGCTTCGATTACTGTACATGGAATGTTTTTTCCATTCTCATCGAAAATGCTGGTCATACCGATTTTTTTTCCTATTAACCCAGACATATTTAATTAATTATTAATTGTTACTATTCTATTTATTAAAACTCAAGGCTGAAAAATACGTTTCAGCCTTGAATTGTATTTTTTCCGTTTTTCCCTAACCATCGTTAAGGACATGTTTCTGCGCCTTACTTACACCTTGATCTCTACTTCAACACCACTTGGCAATTCAAGTTTCATTAAAGCATCGATAGTCTTTGAAGAAGACGAGTAAATATCTAATAATCTCTTATAAGAGCTTAATTGAAATTGTTCTCTTGACTTCTTGTTTACGTGAGGTGAACGTAATACAGTGAAAATTTTCTTGTGAGTTGGTAACGGAATTGGACCTGTTACAACAGCACCTGTACTTTTTACTGTTTTTACAATCTTGTCAGCAGACTTATCTACTAAATTGTGATCGTAAGACTTTAATTTTATTCTAATTTTCTGACTCATTTTTCTTTAGATTTAAGCTTCAACGCCTTTAGCCGCCTTTATTACTTCTTCAGATATGTTAGAAGGAGTTTCAGCATAGTGTGAAAATTCCATTGTTGATGTTGCACGTCCAGAAGACAATGTTCTTAATGTTGTAACATATCCAAACATTTCAGATAATGGAACAATAGCTTTTACTGTTTTAGCACCAGCTCTGTCACCCATATCACTTACTTGTCCTCTACGACGGTTTAAATCTCCTACAATATCACCCATGTTTTCTTCAGGTGTAATAACCTCAAGTTTCATCATAGGCTCCATAATTACAGCTTTTGCAGCTTTTGCAGCATTCTTAAATCCAAGTTTTGCTGCCAATTCAAATGATAATTGATCCGAATCCACGTCATGGTAAGAACCATCCGTTAATGTTACTTTCATAGCATCAACTTCGTATCCTGCCAAAGGTCCGTTTTGCATAGCCATTGTGAATCCTTTTTCAATTGAAGGTATAAATTCTTTAGGAACATTACCACCTTTAATTTCTGAAACAAATTCTAAACCTTCTTTACCTTCTTCAGCTGGTTCTATAGTAAATACAATATCAGCAAATTTACCACGTCCACCAGATTGCTTTTTGTAAACCTCTCTGTGTTCTGCACGTTGTGTAATAGCTTCTTTGTACTCTACTTGCGGTTGACCTTGATTTACTTCAACCTTAAACTCACGCTTAAGACGGTCAACAATAATATCTAAATGAAGCTCACCCATTCCAGAGATAATTGTCTGTCCTGAAGCCTCGTCTGTTCTAACTGTAAATGTTGGATCTTCTTCTGCCAATTTACCTAAAGCCATACCTAGTTTATCAACATCAGCTTTTGTTTTAGGTTCAACTGCGATACCAATTACAGGATCTGGGAAATCCATAGATTCTAAAACGATAGGTGCTTTCTCATCAGATAATGTATCACCTGTTTTAATATCCTTAAATCCTACAGCAGCACCAATATCTCCAGCTTCAATAAAATCAATAGCATTTTGCTTATTAGAGTGCATTTGATAGATACGAGAGATACGCTCTTTCTTGCCTGAACGGTTGTTCAAAATATAAGAACCAGCATCTAAACGACCTGAATATGCACGGAAGAATGCTAAACGACCTACGAAAGGATCGGTAGCAATTTTAAATGCCAATGCAGAGAACGGATCTTTTACATCTGGCTTACGAACTTCGTCAGCACCAGTATCAGGATTTGTACCTACAATATTATCTCTATCTGTTGGAGAAGGCAAATAACGACATACAGCATCTAATAAGAACTGTACCCCTTTATTTTTAAATGAAGAACCACAAATCATTGGAATAATAGCCATATCCATTACAGCAGCACGAAGCGCAGCATGCACTTCCTCTTCAGTAATAGAATCTTCGTCTTCCATGAACTTTTCTAATAAGTTCTCATCGTAAGTAGCTACTTCTTCAATAAGTAAAGCTCTATACTTTCTCGCTTCCTCTTTTAATTCGTCTGGAATTTCAATAACATCAAAAGTTGCCCCTTGAGTCTCATCATGCCAAACGATTGCTCTGTTTTTTACTAAATCAACAATACCTTTAAAGTCAATCTCATCACCAATGTTTAAAACAATTGGCACTGCGTTTGATTTCAACATATCTTTTACTTGTTGGCAAACTGCTAAAAAGTTTGACCCTTGACGGTCCATTTTATTAACGAAACCAATTCTTGGTACTTTATAGTTATCAGCCAATCTCCAGTTAGTTTCAGATTGCGGCTCAACACCATCAACTGCACTAAACAAGAATACCAAACCATCTAGAACACGTAATGAACGGTTTACTTCAACCGTAAAATCAACGTGACCAGGAGTATCGATAATATTAAAGTGATAACCTTTAGTTTCATCAGTAGGCTGACCATTTTCTAACGGAAAGTTCCAAGTACAGGTTGTAGCAGCTGAAGTAATTGTAATACCTCTTTCCTGCTCTTGCTCCATCCAATCCATAGTTGCAGCACCATCGTGCACTTCACCTATTTTATGAGAAACACCCGTGTAAAAAAGAATACGCTCTGTAGTTGTTGTTTTACCTGCATCAATATGTGCAGCAATACCTATATTTCTTGTATATTTTAAATCTCTTTGTGCCATCGTAAATTAAAATCTAAAGTGTGAGAATGCTTTGTTTGCTTCTGCCATCTTGTGTGTGTCTACACGCTTCTTAACAGCTGCACCTTCTTCTTTAGCAGCAGCTAAAATTTCAGCAGCAAGTTTTTGAGCCATAGATTTTTCGTTTCTTTTACGTGAATAGCCAATTAGCCATTTCATTGCAGTTGAAACTTTACGGTCTGGACGAATTTGCATTGGAATTTGGAATGTTGCACCACCTACACGACGACTACGCACTTCCACGTGTGGCATCACATTTGATAACGCATCCTTCCAAGTTTCTAAAGCTGTTTTTTCGTCGTCAGTTTTCTTTTCTTCTACAATGTCAATCGCATCATAAAATACTTTAAAAGCTACTGACTTTTTACCATCCCACATCATCATGTTAACGAAACGTGTTACTAACTGATCGTTAAAACGTGGATCTGGTAAAAGCGGTCTTTTTTTCGCTTGTCTTTTTCTCATGTCTTCTTCTTAAAGTTCTTTAATTACTTTTTAGGGCGTTTTGCACCATATTTAGATCTACGTTGTGTTCTACCTGCAACACCTGCTGTGTCTAAAGCACCACGAACAATGTGATATCTAACTCCTGGCAAATCTTTTACCCTTCCACCTCTAACCAATACTATCGAGTGCTCTTGTAAGTTGTGACCTTCTCCTGGGATGTAAGCATTCACTTCCTTACCATTAGTTAACCTTACCCTTGCAACTTTACGCATTGCCGAGTTTGGTTTCTTAGGTGTAGTTGTGTAAACACGCGTACAAACCCCACGTCTTTGTGGACACGAATCTAAAGCAGCCGATTTACTCTTCTTGGTTATTTTGGCTCTTCCTTTTCGTACTAATTGTGAAATTGTTGGCATATATTTCTATATAAATTTTGTTTAACCTCACTTTTGAGGGCTGCAAAGGTAGAAATTAATTTGAATTTTTCAAATGTTAATAGATTAATTTTCAGTATAAAATAAAAATACTCTAACACATTATATTTTAACTATAGTTTTTACGTTAATTTTACAATTCAAAACCTTAATTAAAACGTGCGAAAAACTTTTCTACTACTCCTTATTATATATATAGGTTTTTCTTCAATAGCGTTATGCCAAAATCTCCAGTTAATAGTTACTGGAATAGACAGCCTTGAAACAGCCAAGATAGATTCCATTGGGTACACTAAAATGCATCGTGATTTTTCATCAATAGAAAAAGAACTCGACACGCTTTATCGCACCATTAATACATTAGGCTATATTGAAAGCCATAAGGGCTCGATATCCAAAGTTAACGACTCTTTATTTTCTGCCACAATGGAATTAAATAAAAGATTTAATTTCATCAAAGTATATTATGATGAAAGTCTGGTTACAAAAGCAATACTGAATCAGGTTTCGGAAAACGTAACAGAAGAGGCATTCATATTGGATTTCAGTAACATTGAAAATGCTCTTGAATTTATTAATCTAAAAATATCTGAAAAAGGACTCCCTTTTGCCGAATTAAAACTTGACAACATAATAAAAACCAGTGACAGCAGTTTAGAGGCTAACTTGGCAATAGCCAATACTGCTGAATCTCGAACGATAGATAAAATTATAGTTCGCGGTTACGATAAGTTTCCAAAATCTTATTTAAAACATTACCTAAAAATTAAAACCAGTGATGTTTTGAATTTAACAGAAATTAAAAATAAAACTCAGCAACTTAATGAACTGCCTTTTGCCAACCAGTTAAAAGAACCTGAAATACTATTTTCAAAAGATTCGACCATACTCTATTTATATATTGAGAAAAACAAAAGCAATGCTTTTGATGGGTTTCTTGGATTTGGAACAAATGAAAACACTAACAAACTTGAATTTAATGGTTATTTAGATTTGCAACTTGTCAACAATTTGAATCTTGGAGAATCATTTACGCTAAAATACAAGAGCGACGAAAATGACTTAAGGACCTTTGATGTTAAGCTTTTTTTACCCTACCTATTTCAAACTCCAATTGGGATTGAAGGTGAATTAAACATTTTCAGGAAAGACTCCTCTTTCACTACTTCTTACCAAAGGTTGAAATCGTACTATCAAATTAACCCTAAGAACAGAATAGCCTTAGGCTTAAAAGCCATACAGTCAAGCGATCTTTTAAATCAAGAAAACAGCGACCCCTTAATCCAAGATTACAAAACCACATTTTACAATGTAAGGTATGAGTTTATACTCCGACAAAACCAAAGTAGACTATTTCGCAACAATGCATTAATTGATGTAGAGTTAGGGACTGGACGTAGAAAACTTGAAAGCTCCTCAACTAATCAATTTGAATATTCATTGGAAGCATTAAAGATTTTCAACCTTAACAAAAGAAACAGTATTTTTGTTAGGCTAAAGAACATAAGTTTATTTTCTGATGATTATCTAGAAAATGAATTAGTACGTTTTGGTGGTATAAATTCCATTCGTGGTTTTAATGAAAACAGTTTAAACGCCACCTTTTATGCTTTACTTAATACAGAATACAGATACTTATTGAGTTCTAATTTCTATCTTCATTCCATAATAGATGTCGCCTATTTTGAAAATGACATCATAAATCAAAAAGAAAAGCTATATAGTTTGGGTTTTGGCTTTGGCATTCTTACCAATGCAGGATTGTTAAAGTTTAATTATGCAAACGGAAAGTCTGAAAATCAAAATTTCAAACTATCAAATTCTCAAATTCATATAAGTTTATCGGCAATTTTTTAAGAATTACAGTACATTAAAAGCGGTTTTTTGAAAAAAAAATTAAAATTTTAACCCTTAATTATTGTTTAATTAACTTTTTATTATGATTTTTGGCGTAGACTAATTCAAATAAAATATAAAATGAAAACAAAGTTTAGTGGAATTTTAACGCTATTCCTAGCGTTTGTTGTGCAACTTACGTTTGCGCAAGAAAAAACAATTTCAGGAACTATATCCGATGAAAACGGATTGCCGCTTCCCGGAGTTAATATTATTGTAAAAGGTACAACTACTGGTACTCAAACCGATTTTGATGGTAATTATACTATTGGTGCGAATACTGGAGATGTATTATCTTATTCCTTTTTAGGCTACACTACTCAAGAAATGACAGTTGGTGCAGCAAACAACATTAGCTTTGCAATGACGGTTGATGCCGATGCACTTGATGAGGTTGTTATTACAGCTTTAGGTATTAAGAGAAAGCAAGATGAATTAACTACAGCAAACCAAGTTGTAAAGAGTGAAGAACTTGTTCAAGCTCAAAACCCTGATTTGGTACAAGGTTTATCTGGTAAAGTATCTGGTTTACAAATTAACACTACTAATAGTGGTGTAAACCAATCTACTCGTATTCAGTTACGTGGTAGTAGATCTTTAACACAAAACAACCAAGCATTAGTAGTTATTGATGGTGTTATTTCTAACGGAAGTGTACTTTCAAGCATCGATCCAAACTTAATTGAATCGGTTAACGTTATTAAAGGTGCGAATGGTGCTGCGTTATATGGTTCTGCTGGTGCTAACGGTGCCTTAATTGTAACAACTAAAAAAGGTAACCAGTCTGAAAAAATGACTATTCAGTTTAATTCTGCTGCATCTTTTGAAGACATAGCATACATCCCACAAAGACAAACTCGTTATGGACAAGGATGGAATGGAGTTCATACATCATATGAAAATGGTGGTTGGGGTCCAGAATTTGATGGTCAATTAGTACCTGTTGGTCTTCCTTTAGAAGATGGTACTTACCGTTATTTCCCATATAGTCCTATTGATGATAACATCAAGGAGTTCTTTCAAACAGGAACAACTTACCAAAATACATTATCTCTATCAGCTGGTAGTTTAGAAGATGGATATGTTTATTTGTCTGCTAACAAGATTGATAAGGAATTTGTGATTCAAGGTGATGAGTCTAATAGTAGTACTTTCAACTTCAAAGGAGGTAAGAAAGTTGGTAAGTGGTCTTTAGAAGGTAACATTTCTTACTTAAATAATAAAACAGAGCAATCTACTGGTACATTATATACTGAATTATTGCAAACAGCTACTAATATTCCAGTAGAGGAGTTTTCAGATCCTAATAATGCAACACACTGGACATCTTATTACCGTAGTCCATATTGGATTAGAGATAATGAGAGAAGAGAAGATAGAACTGACCGTTTAATTGGTATTTTAAACCTTGGCTATGAGTTTAACGAGCATATTAATGTACGTTATACTGGTAACATTAATACTACAGGTCGTTCAGGTTTCAACTATGTAAATGGAGTTGTAGACACTTTAAATGTTGGTGGTGGTGATTATACTACTCAATCAGCTTACGGTGATTATTCTAGTAACTTTATGAGTTATTATGGTGATTTATTTTTAACATTCAATTACGATTTAACTGAAAAAATCAACATGAATGTTACTTTAGGTCACAACTTACGTGATCAAAGATTTGCCCAAGTTGCAAACAGTGGTATTAATTTAACAGTACCTGGTTTCTACAACATTAGTAATGTTACAGGTACACCGACTGTTAGTAATTCAAGAAGTCGTATCAGAAGAACAGCTGTTTTTGGACAAGCTGACTTTGGATATGATGATTTCTTATTCTTAAATATTACTGCTAGAAATGACTGGACTTCTGTTTTAGATCCTTCTAACAATTCATTCTTCTACCCTTCTGTTGGTGTATCATTTATTCCGACAAAGGCATTTGATAATTTTGGTGGTGATGTCTTAAACTTCATGAAAGTTGCTGCGAGTTGGGTACGTGTAGGTAATGATGGTTCAATTGGTGCTAGCGCTATTGTTCCAACTTACGCTTCAGCTCCTGGTTATCCTTATGGTACTCTAAATGCGTTTGTACAGCCAACAGGTATTACAGATCCATTTTTAGAGCCAGAGTTTTTAGAGTCTTTAGAGTTTAACTTAAACTTAGGATTCCTTAATGATAGAATTACATTAGATGCATCTTACTATATTCAAGATGGTTCTAACCAAATTAATAACTCTTCAACTTCTTTTGCATCAGGTATCAGTAACAATACTGTAAACATTGGTGAAACTGAAACTAAAGGTTATGAAATTGATTTAGGTGTTAAACCATTTTGGTCTGCTGACCCAAGAGGTTTCCGTTGGGATATGAGACTTTCATATGCTACAAACGAAACTATTGTTAAGTCTATTAACGGTGAAGTAGATGAATTGGCTATTCAAGCATTCCCTAACAATGCAAATCCAGTTGGTATTTTTGCAATTGTTGGTGAAGAATTCCCAATCATCAAAGGTGCTGCCTATGAAAGAGACCCTCAAGGTCGTGTGTTAATTGATCCTACTACTGGTACTCCACGAGTAACATCAGATTTACAAGTTTTAGGTAAGTCTAATCCAGATTACATTCTTGGTTTAAACACATCTTTCACTTACAAAGGTATTAGATTAGGTGCTACTATGGATTATAGAACTGGTCACCAATTCTGGTCTGGTGCCAAATCATGGTTATCATGGTCTGGTCACTTAATAGAATCAGCGGAACATGGACGTAATGGTGGATTCATTTATCCTAATTCTGCTATCGAAACATCTCCAGGTGTTTACGAAGCTAACACTGGTATCATTACAGGTGGAACTAGTTACTCTTCATTATTGAACTATTATTCTAATGATTACTATACTGTAACTGAAAACTTTGTTTTAGATGCAACTGCATTTAAAGTCAGAGAACTTTCATTATCTTATACACTTCCTACAAAAATGTTAGAGAAGACTGCTATAAGTAATATTATAGTAGGTGTAAATGCTAGAAATCCATTTACAGTTTTACCTAAAGAAAATAGAAGTTATAACGATCCTGAAACATCTAATACTACAGGAAATGGTCAAGGTCTTGCGGCTATCAACCAATATCCTACTACTAGATCGCTTGGTTTCAACCTTAACATAACATTTTAAAAAAAATAGAAAATGAAAAATATATTTAAATTATTAACAATTGCTGTTTTAGTAGGCTTTGTTGCTACTTCATGTTCAGATTATTTGGATGTGAATGATCCTCAAGATAGTCCAACAAATGAACAGGTAACTCCAGATTTAATTTTACCTGCAGCAATGTCCAGAACAAATTCAATTCAAGGAGGAACAATGAATCGTTTAGGAAACGTATTCATGAACAATTGGTCTGCAAACGTAAATTCGTTTACTGGTGGATTCAATGAAGAATATCAATTAATTATCACAAGTACGTTCTACAACACGATTTGGGATCAATTATATTTAAGAAGTGCAAACTATCAAGCCATTATTGATAGCCCATTTGAAAATTATGAAAATCATAAGGCAATTGCTAAAATCATGAAATCATTCTACATGCAATATATTGTAGATATCTATGGTGACTGTCCTTATACTCAAGCATTTCAAGGTGGGTTAAATCCTGCTCCAGCTTATGATGATGACCAAGCAATATACAGAAGCTTAATTGATGAAATTAATGATGCTGTCGATTTAATTAATAATAATACTGTAGCTACTATTCCAGTAGGTGCTGAAGATATTATTTATGGTGGTTCAATGAGTGATTGGGTTAGATTTGCAAACACGCTTAAGTTACGTATTTTAATGCGTCAAGCTACTTTGGCTGAAACAGATGGAGAAACTGCTACTTATCTAAATAGTCAATTCAATTCATTAGATCAAGATTTTATTACATCTTCTGCAACTTTAAACCCAGGTTTTGCTAATGATTCAGGACGTCAAAATCCTTTCTATGCTACTTATGGCTATGATGTTGAAGGAAACCCAACAACTACTAATCGTTTCATTAGATGTTCTTTATATGCTCAAGAATTTTTAGATGGCACCTTAACTGGTGTTTATGACCCAAGAATTGATTACATATATGAGCCAATTGGAGGTGCTGTTGTAGGTGTTGATCAAGGTATTGATAGTAATGATCCTGCTATTCCAGATGAAATTTCTGCTTTAGGAACAGGTTTATTGGTTGATGATACTCAAGATGCCTATGTAATGTTAGCTGCAGAAAGCTTCTTCTTACAAGCTGAAGCTGCAGAAAGAGGTTATATTTCAGGTAATGCAAAAGCATTTTTTGAAGCAGGTATTATGGCTTCATTCGCTCACTATGGTCTAGATGGTTCTGCCTATGTAGCGGCTAGTAATATTGTTCCTGAAATAGGATGGGATGCATCTACAAACAAACTTGAAGCCATTATGACGCAAAAATGGATTGCTACTAATGGAATTAATGCAATAGAATCTTGGATAGAGATGACTAGAACAGGTTACCCAATGGTACCTTTAGCTCAAACAGCTCAACAGTCATCAAAACCTAATAGATTATTATATCCTTCTTCAGAATATATTGGTAATGGTGGTAATGTACCAGCACAAACGTCTTCAGACGCTTTCAATACTCATATTTTCTGGGATAACAATTAATTAAAAAAAAATGTGTATTATGAAAAAAATTAAATTATTATCGGTTATTTTCATCTCATCATTATTGAGCGTATCGTGCCTTGTTGATGATGAAGATGCGAAGTTAGATGCTGCTGGAAACACACCTTATGTGGTAGGTTTCAATCAAAATGTAGCAAATGAAAGTTGGTTCGAAGACATAGGTGCTATCGAGCGTTCTTACCCAGTAAATTTAGTGGGTGGTCAAGATGGAACTCCTTCAAATTCTGATTTGGTAATTAACTATATTATTAGCCCAGAATCTACAGCTACTGAAGGTCAAGAATTTGATTTTCTTGAAAACACTGGTCAATTAGTAATTCCAGCTGGTCAAGATTTCGGTTTATTCAATATCCTTTTAAATACTGGTGGATTAGATCCAAATGTTCCTACAGAATTAGTTTTAGAACTTACTAGTGTTGAAGGGAATGCCGCAAATATTGGAACAATTAATGAGTTAAACTTATTGCGTATTACTTTTGTAGGTTGTAGTTCTCAACTTGAAGGTAACTATACTCTTACAACTACAAGAGATGATGGAGCACAAACAGTACGTCCTGAAGCAATTACATTAGTAGGCCCAAATTACTTTGAAACAGAGAGTACAGGGTTATGGGGTACCAATGGTATCGGTTCTGCACCAGATTCATCTTTAAACTTTGAAGATATCTGTGGAGAGGTATTTGTTCCTTTACAAGGCCTAGCGCAAGGTTATTATTCAAATGAGGTTTATGGTACAAATCTAACAGGTCCTGATGGTGCTGTTGATCAAACGACTTTAGATTTCAACATGGAATACTGGATTACATTCAGTGCTGGTAACAGATCATACATGGCTGACTTTGTAAGACAATAATTTATTAACGAATTAATTAAACAATATGAAAAATATTTTAAATTATAAGTTTGCTCTAGGTTTTGCAGTATTACTAGGTTTTACTAGCTGTATGGATGATGATCAAGATTATCCTGCTCAAAATAAACCTGTTGCAACTTTAGATATGACTTCTGCATCTATTGCTGAAGGAGAAACTGCAACTTTTACAATCAATCTATCTAAAGCTCAAGCAGCCGCTTCAGATTTTAAATTAGATTTATTATCTGGTAGTGCAGATGATTTTGATACAGATGCTGCTCATTTAGATGAGTTTGAGATTGGTCCTGAAGGATGGCAAGTTACTGTCCCAGGAACTGCAAGTTCTGTTGAATTTTCAATTACTGCTCTATTAGATTTATATCCTGAAGCTCCTGAAACATTAAAATTTAGAATGACGCAAGGTCAGCAAGGTAATTCAACTGTAGCTGGTGGTCATATAGATTTCACTGTAAACATTACTAACTCAAGCACTGTTAATTGTGGTTTAGAGTTAGCTTGGGATGGTGATGCTGATGAGCATTTATGTGACATGGACTTTGATGTATATTTAGACTCATTTGGTGCTTATGCATTTACAGGTGATTGTCCTGAATATTTAATCGAGCCAGTAAATCCAAGCAATTTATGGACATCTGAATTAGCTGATGGTACTCACGTAATCGTTGTTGATTTATGGGATACTCATGGTGTAACTCCAGGTCTTCCAGTTCCATTAAGACTTACAATTGGTAAAGTTGGAGTTGTTATGGCTGATATGGATTTAGGTGACTTATACATGACTGATAGTGAAGATTCTGCTAACGGAAGTGGTGGTGCAATGGCTATCGGTTGGATAGAAGTAGTTAATGGCTTATATTCTATTTATGATGTAAATGGTAATTTAGTTGCTGAAGAAGGTATCTAAAAATCCAATATTATAAAATTAAAAACCACCTCTTATCGAGGTGGTTTTTTTATACATTTGCATATCATGTCAAAACAAACTCAAATATACGGTTTACGTGCAGTAATTGAAGCTATTCAAGCTAACGAAACCATTGAAAAGATTTTTATTCAAAAAGGGCTTAAAGGTGAATTATCTCAAGTTTTAGAGTCACTAATTAAATCTAAAAAAATTAATTCTTCATATGTCCCAGTTGAAAAACTTAACAGGTTGACCAACAATAATCATCAAGGTGTTGTAGCTCAAATATCACCTATCTCCTACTATGATTTGGAAGAATTAATTAATTCTACTTATGAACTAGGCAAAACGCCTTTTTTCTTGCTTTTGGATCAATTGAGTGATGTTCGCAATTTTGGAGCTATTATTCGTACGGCCGAGTGTACGGGAGTACATGGAATTATTATACAAAAAAAAGGAAGTGCACCAGTAAACGGTGATGCTATTAAGACAAGTGCTGGGGCTGTTTTTAAAATCCCGATATGTCGCGTTGACCATATAAAAGATGCTATGTTTTTATTACAAGCTTCTGGGATACAAGTTGTTGCCGCAACTGAAAAAACTTCTGATTTACTCTATGATATAGATTTTAAATTACCTAGTGCCATTATTATGGGTTCGGAGGGTCGTGGCATAAACCCTTCAGTCTTAAAATTAGTAGATGCTAAAGCTAAATTACCCCTTTTGGGAGAAATTGAATCACTTAATGTTTCTGTTGCTTGTGGAGCATTTCTATATGAAGCGGTAAGACAACGCCTTTAGTCTTTATTTTCCTTATAAATATAGTTTATTGTTCTCGGGACCTCATCACTATCATCGGACTCTAAAGTGTTAGATTCAATAAAGTTTCCATTTTCATCAAAATGTTTTAAGAATTCATCATTTTCCTCATCATAATCAGGTTCTTCCCACTTATACTTTGTAGGCTTTGGAATATTACTCCTGTAAATAATAGCAAAAGCTAATCCTACAACTAAGCCTGACAAATGACCTTCCCAAGACATTCCTTCCTTTATTGGAAGCACATACCATACCATACTTCCATAAAGGAAAACGACTAATAAGGATAATGCTATTAACCTGTAATGCTTGGCCAGTATTCCTTTAAAAAATAAAAAACTAACCAAAACATAAATTAAACCACTAGCACCAATATGATATGCTGGTCTACCAATTAACCAAGTTAAAAAACCTGACAATAAAATTCCATAGATAAGAACTTTCCAAGCTATACTTCTGTAGAAATAAAATAAACTTGCCGAAAGCACAAATAATGGAATTGTATTATGATACAAATGCTGTATACTTGAGTGAATAAAAGGACTAAACACTATGCCTCTTAAACCTGTTAAGCGTAAAGGGTAAACCCCAAAATTTGTAAAATCGAAACGAAAACGGATTTCAAACCAGAATACCAACCATACAAGCATAACAAATGACAATGGGTAAACTATTACACCATTAGAAAACTTAAAATGTTCTTGGTTTTCCATAATTAAATATACATTAACAATATTGTTTCCAAAATTCTTATATGTGATAAATTGTCATGCTAACTAGATTAAAACTAAAAATTTCATGTCTTTGTAATTCTCTATGTATCTAATTGTTTAATTTTACTATATGAATGAACCTTTAGCAGAACGATTAAGGCCACAGGCTCTTGAACATTATATTAGTCAAGCCCATTTAGTTGGATCTAATGGTAGCTTAACTAGACATATAAAACAAGGCATCATTCCATCCATGATACTTTGGGGCCCTCCAGGTATTGGGAAAACAACGTTAGCTAATATAATAGCGAATGAGGCAGAACGTCCATTTTATACTTTGAGTGCAATAAATTCTGGGGTTAAGGATGTTCGAGAAGTTATAGAAAAGGCAAAAAAATCGGGAGGTCTTTTTACTACTAAAAATCCCATATTGTTTATTGACGAAATACATAGGTTTAGTAAATCGCAACAAGACTCCTTATTGCAGGCTGTTGAAAAAGGTTGGGTAACACTTATTGGAGCTACAACAGAGAATCCCAGTTTTGAAGTTATTCCTGCACTTTTATCACGTTGTCAGGTCTATATTCTAAACGCCTTTAATAAAAGCGATTTAGAAGCACTTTTAAGACGTGCTATTGAAAAAGACAGTATCATATCCCAAAAAAATGTAAAACTCAAAGAAACAGATGCTTTATTTCGTCTTTCTGGAGGGGATGCCAGAAAATTGCTCAATATATTTGAATTATTGGTTAATAGTCAATCTGAAGCCGAAATAACGATTACTAATGACATGGTTTTGCAAAACGTCCAAAACAATACGGTACGCTATGACAAAACTGGGGAACAACATTACGATATTATTTCTGCATTTATAAAGTCTATTAGAGGTAGTGACCCTAATGCAGCTGTTTATTGGTTGGCTAGAATGGTAGAAGGCGGTGAAGATGTTAAGTTTATTGCTAGACGATTGTTAATTTTAGCCAGTGAGGATATTGGCAATGCAAACCCAACGGCATTAGTAATTGCTAACAATACCTTCCAAGCCGTTTCTACAATTGGTAATCCTGAATCACGTATAATTTTGAGTCAATGTGCCACATATTTAGCCTGCTCTCCAAAAAGTAATGCATCCTATCAAGCTATAAATAAAGCCCAACTGTTAGTAAAAGAAACTGGCGATTTAAGTGTACCTCTAGAAATACGAAATGCACCAACTAAACTTATGAAAGAATTAGGTTATGGTGATAATTATAAATATGCCCACAACTACGAAGACAACTTTGCCAAGCAGGAATTTTTACCCGAAGAGATTAAAAACACACAACTTTACAACCCAGGAAATAATTCTAGAGAGCAAAACCAAAGGGAGTTTTTAAAAAAACGCTGGAAAGATAAATACGATTACTAAAATTTAATATTAAGCGTTTTAACTTGTAGGTCCTCACCAATAGTCTCGGCGATAACCCAATTGTCATTTAGTTTATAGACTGTAGCATTCCTATCCTTTACCATAAAAAAATCTTTTTTGCCTGAAAAAATTAAGATGTAAACAACTTTTGGTGTACTGTCAACCAACTGATACCCATTATTTATTGGTTGTGCATATAAAACTTCTGAACTGTCAGTTTCTACCTTCTTTATAGGTGCGGTTACTTCGGTTTTTTGTACAGTAGTTTCTGCAGTAACCTCTATAGGTTTTACAGGCTTTACTTCAGAAACATCATGGTTTTCTTGACTATTGGGCTCTAAAGGTTCGTACTTGTAATTCAATTCTTTGACATACAAAAATGCTTCTCTCAAAGCTTTGTTATACGCAACTTTATACTTCTTTTCCCTACTCTCTCCATTAAGTCCTTCAAAAACAATTTGATCTTTACAATTCTTCAATACCACATGTAATTTAGTTAAGAACATACCTTTGTCTTTTACCACATCTGCACGAAGAGCTAAACAGCCGTTTTTTTGTAAATCTTCAGGAAATTCGTCTCCCTGCATTATGGCCGTAAATCCATATTTATTGAATAAAAATTGTGAAAGAGAATTTAATTGATATTCATCCGGATTGTGCTGAAAATCGTAAGTGTCTGGTACGATTACATACTTGTAATTATTTACATTCTGTTGTGCAAAAACATTTCCCAAAGTAGTTACAACAATCAACAGTACTATTCTTTTTAACATGTGTATTAAATTTTTATAAAGATACATCTTGATTTACAAATACAATTTCAAATCTAGTAAATTTGGAATCTGTTTTATATTCTTATCAAGCTTTGTGCCATGAACATTAAAACAAATAGCATCCAAACCAATATTTATAGCTCCTTGTATATCAGCTTCCCAGTTATCTCCAACCATAACACTAGAGTTTACAGTTGTGTTAGCCAAGTTTAAAGCTTGCTCAAAAATAATGGGGTTTGGTTTCTTTACACCAACCATTTCTGAATTTGTTACGGTTTCAAAAAAAATATCAATATTCGAATTTTGTAATTTTCCATGCTGTACTTCGTGAAATCCATTAGTGATTATATGAAGCCTATATTTTGGTTTTAAATAGTTTAATATTTCAATTGTGCCATCAAACAAATAATTGTTTGATGGTAAATGTGTTATATAATCTTCTGATAAACGATTAATTAATCTATCTTCTACATAATAGTCAATAGCATCAAAGGTATTCTTAAGCCGACCGTATCTTAAGGCAGCTTTGTCTATTTTTTCTTCGCGATAGAGCTTCCAGTAATTCAAATTAATAGGTTCATAAACTGTTAAAAAATCATCTAAAACAACTCCTACATTGTGAATATCAAATATCTTTTCGAATGTTAGCGCAGAATTCTTATCAAAATCCCAGAGTGTGTGGTCTAAATCAAAAAAAACGTCGGTTATGCCTTTAAGCTTCATTTGCTGACTCCAATATTAAATTAAACAATTCTTTAAACCCTTTCCACCTATCAATATCACTAAATGTATAATTGTGAAAAACTGGAATAAACTCACCATTTACCAATTTGACTTCTCGTATTATTTCGTTTAACACCTTCTTCTTGTCCAATAATGATTGGGTTTTAAGCAATGTATAATCCATTACATGATATGAATGTATCATTAATGGAGTTTGTATTTCAAAATCGAGATCGTAAAACAAAAAAGGGGTACATGTTCCCGCTCTAAAACCCATGTGGTTTACATAACCCATAGTATAATCTTCCAATATCTCTAACTCAACTAAATTTCTGTATGAATTAGGTAAATTTAATTTAGAAAACGACTGCCTTGACGCAGTTAAGGTCGTATTTAAAATACTTTCTATTCTATTCTTTTCCTCCTTTAACACTAATGGATCTTCTAAAGCAAAAAAAGACATTTTTAAACCTACATTACAATAATCGGCTACATGCTTAATCAACGATACAAACTGTTTCTTTTGAGCATTTACACCTTTGTCGTAAGTAGAATAGTCCCCTATTAAAAAGAAAAACAAAAACTTGTATTTAGATTGTTTTTGCCTATTTAAAATATACTTAAACGTGTCATCAGGGTCATGCTTTAAGCCTATGATTACCAAAAATCGGGTGTACATACGTTTAAATTTAAAGCTAGACAAATCTTTTAAACTCCCACCAATGGTTCTTAAAATGCCCTTTAATTTGAAACTATAAGGTGATGGCACATCTATTATTGGTTTAATCTTATAGTTTCTATTCGGGAATTTAAACTCAGGAAATTGAGCTTGTACAATTGTTTTAAACTTATAAGCCCAGATATCAACTACAGGCTGATTTAAAAAATTATTTTTGTAGGCTAAACTTTCTTCAGCCATAAACCTACCATATTCATCTTTAACATGAGGTAGATACTCTTCATACCGACTTAACAAATAAAATGTCGCTGCAAAAATGTCAAAAGGCACACTACTTCTTTCACTCGTTGTAAAAAAACATTTAGTATCGTCCCAATCTTGCACGTGTATATCTAAATCTGACAAGCCTTGCTCAAAAAGTAAATCATGACTTCTTATAAAAATCTCATTCCCTAACGGTTGTTTTGCATAGGATATTTTAACTGAATCGTGAGCAATAAACTCCTCTATAGTAGTAGTAAATGCCACTGGAACATCTAAAATACGGGTGAAAATATGTTTAAAGGCATATTTTAATCGAGGTGTAATTTTGTGCGTATATACAAGTACCATTAAATTAGAGTTTCGTCTGCAAAACTAAAATATGCTTCTTCGGTTACAATAATATGATCTAAAACTTTAATATCTAAACTTTCTCCAGCTCGTTTCAATTTTTGAGTAATCTGTTTGTCAGCTTCACTAGGCTTTAAGGTTCCCGATGGATGATTATGAACCAAAATAATGCCTGTTGCACCCAATTCTAAAGCCATTTTTAGAACCAATCGCACATCAACTAAAGTTCCTGTAATACCACCTTTACTCAATTGCTGTTTTTGAATGACCTTGTTGGAGTTGTTCAAATAAATAATCCAGAATTCTTCATGTGGGAGCTCTCCTATAATGGGTTGCATCAATTCAAATACCGAAATGCTAGAGGTTATTTTCTTTTTCTCCAAGGCTTCTTCTCCTCTTCGTCTTCTGCCCAACTCCATAGCTGCTGCAATAGTAATCGCCTTTGCCTCGCCTATGCCTTTAAAAGCCATCAACTGTTTTAAAGATAACTTGCCCAGCTCATTCAAATTGTTATCAACCGAAACTAAAATACGCTTGCACAAATCAACTGCGCTTTCATTCCGACTGCCCGAACCTATTAAAATGGCCACCAACTCGGCATCACTTAATGCCGCTTTTCCCTTGTCGCGGAGTTTCTCTCGTGGTTGGTCATCTTGTGACCAATTTTTTATAGAAAATGAAGCGTGTTTTTCAGTCATTTAGTAAATATAAATATTGTAACTTTCAGAAGCAATTTTTGGATTACTTAACCTTATAAATAAAAAAATGAAATCATTATTTTCTGAAGATACTGTTTCTGAAATAAGAGCCAGAATAGAATTACTACAAGAAAACCAAAATCCAAAATGGGGAAAAATGAATGCCTCACAAATGTTAGCTCATTGTAAGTTTCCATTACAAGTTGCCCTAGGCGAACTGGCTTTGGAAAAACCAAATGTATTTAAACGCCTATTATTCTCTATGTTTAAATCCTCTTTATATGATGATAAAGCGTGGAAACAAAGCTTACCTACAACAAAAGAATTTGTGGTGTCAAACGACAAAAATTTTCGTAATGAAAAAACAGATTTGTTAGAAGAAATCGAAAAATTTCATACTAAAAAAGATCAAACTGAATGGCCACCACATCCTATGTTTGGGTATTTTACACAGGATCAATGGGGTAAGATGCAATACAAGCATTTAGACCATCATTTAAATCAATTTGGAGTATAATGACCTATCCACCACCACACCATCAAGACCATAATCGCGAACATTTAATAGAGGTTATAAAAACCTATCCTTTGGCTACGGTAATATCTGTAAAAGACCAAGAACCGCTCATTACCCATTTACCATTGATATTAAACGATGAAGGAAAACTTATTGGACACATTGATATTTACAATCCGCAGACGCCCTTGTTGAAAGACAACAATAGTGTGAACCTTATTTTTTCAGGACCGCAATGTTACATTTCTCCATCGGTTTATACAACTACTCAATTACCTACTTGGAATTACATTAAAGTACATGTAAAAGGTACTGTAAAAGCTATTGAAAGTAAAGAGGCACTTAAGCGGTCATTAATCACGATGACCGAGTTTTTGGAAGCGCCAGACCATAAGTATGTATTGGATGCAAATAATCCAAGAATGGAAGCGAATTTAGACTATATCAAGATGTTTGAAATAACTATTACGGATTGGGAAGGTAAATTTAAACTCTCACAAGATAAGAAAACGACTGACACCCAAAATGCCAAAACCGAACTCATTCAAAAAAACCAAGAAAGCATCAAAGCCTTTTTGGATAGGGTGTTTTGATTTGACTTTTTAAATAAAATAATCGAACTTCGTTATCGGTGGATATAAATTATTTAATGACCACAAATTGTTACCAATAATGCTCCAGCAAATTTGCTGTTATAAAAACATATGAAGATTTTAAATATTTTATTCTTTCACGTTTATAATGCATATTATAAAGATGGAAATTATTCGAATGACATTCCGCATTTAACCGCTTATGGAATTGTTGCCTGCTCTTTAAGTATGTTGTTTACATCTATTTTACTCTTTACTTTTGCTTTATTGGATGTGAAACTCGCTAAAATTTCTGTTATTATCCTATTTGTTGGGTTTTTGTTATTGCTATTTTATTACTTTTTTTATGAGAAAAAGTATGCCACTATTTATAATTTAATCAAAGATTCGAAGTGGGATAATTTCCGTTTTAAAATTGCTTCTTGGTTGATAGTTATTTTAGGGTTTGTTTCAGTAGTTGTTTATTCATATTTATTTAATAGATAAAAAGCTTCGTTGCTAATTAGGACGAAATGATATTAACCAAAAATTCAATAAAAATAAACTAATGGAAAACGAATTTGCGAAAGTGATGTCTGAAAGGACAAATGAAGAATTAATTAAGATTGTAACCATTGAAAGGGCAAGATATAATCCCACTGCAATCGAGGCAGCAGATGCAGAAGTTGAAAAACGAAACATTGATACATCTGAATTTGAAACAATTCGAGAAAGGCAGTAGCAGAAAAAGAACAGAAAGAAAAAGTTGACTCCAATATAGCTGGTCCAGGTATTCGATTTGTGAATTTTATAATTGACTTTATTATTTGGATACTAATTGCAGGAATTCTAACTTATCCCTTGAATGCAAATAATGACATTCAAATGCTCATAGGATATTTAATAATTTTTGGAACTTTTATTGGGTACTATGCGATAATGGAAACCAAATTTCAAAAAACTGTTGGAAAATATGTAACCAAAACAACCGTTGTGAAAATGAACGGAGAAAAACCAACTAATGGAGATATAGTCACCCGGACCTTTTGCCGACTTATTCCATTTGACCGACTTTCATTCTTGTTTATGAAAAATGGAATTCACGACTTATTATCAAAAACCAAAGTAGTAAAAGATAATTTTGAATAGTAAAAAATTAACTTGATGATAGATAAAAAAACAGATTATTTGGTCGTGCCTCCTCTTAACGACGTCATTGCGAACCTTTCGACTGTCGCTCAAGACAAGCTAAAGTGAAGCAATCTCTTACTCGATAGACTCAAACATATAGATTACCAAACTGTTTTTAAACGCTCTGTCCCGTAATGACAACTGATTTGTCATTCCGCACTTGATGCGGAATCTAAAAAGATTACCGTATCACGTCACTTGTTATTACAATAGATTCCTGCCTGCGCTGGAATGACAGGTTTTTTCATAATAGCAAGACTAGTCAATCAAACTTTTTACCTCATCAAAATCCAAACCACCATAATTCCCCGAACTCATAAGCAATAAGGCTTTATTGTTAAAGTCTTGGGAAAACAGATAGTTTTTAAAATCGTCTGGGTTGGTATAAATAATGAGGTCGTCGCGCTCAAAAGCATTGGCTATTTGTTGGTGGGTAACCTCTTCCAGTTTTTTAATTTCGACAGCGTGAGGCGAATAGAAAACCACAGCTACATCTGCAGCACCCAAAGCTCCTTTATATTCCTTTAAAAATTCGGCATTCAAGCTACTGTAAGTATGTAATTCCAAACAGGCTACTAAAGTCCTGTTGGGAAACTGTTCTTTTAATGCTTTGGTAGTTGCAGCTACCTTACTTGGGGAATGGGCAAAATCTTTATAAGCCACGCTGGTTTCGCTTTCGGCAATTTTTTCCAGACGTTTGCTGGCGCCTTTAAAAGTGGCAATGGCTTCATAAAAATCGTCTTCGTCTATGCCTATATGTTGGCAAATCCATTTGGCTCCTGCCAGATTGTTCAGATTGTGTTTACCAAAAACCTCAATTGGTAAAGGTCCTTCAGGTGTTTCCAATAGGGTTTCACCATTTTCAACCATGTATTCGGGTGTATAATAGGGTAATTTGCGAATGGTGTTTTCAGAGGCCTCCACGACTCTAGCCACTTCCGGATCTTCGGCATTGTAAGTGATACTGCCTCCACGTACAATACTATCTACAAAAATGCTAAACTGTTCCACATAATTCTCATAAGTTGGAAACACATTAATATGATCCCAAGCAATGCCACTCAACAAGGCAATATTGGGTTTGTACAAATGAAATTTTGGTCGTCTATCAATAGGTGAGCTTAAATACTCATCACCTTCCAAAACCATAAAATCGTTCTCTTCGGTAAGTTTTACCATCACATCAAAGCCTTCCAATTGAGCGCCAACCATATAATCCACATCCCGATCGTGATAATGCATCACATGTAAAATCATGGATGTAATAGTGGTCTTTCCATGGCTACCTCCAATAACGACTCGCGTTTTGTCTTTGGATTGTTCGTACAAAAATTCGGGATAGCTATAAATTTTAAGACCCAACTCCTGGGCTTTCAATAATTCTGGATTATCCGCTTTGGCGTGCATCCCCAATACGATGGCATCTAAACTATCATTGATTTTTTCAGGAAACCACCCAAATTGTTCAGGCAACAAGCCTTTGGCTTGCAAACGAGATTTTGAAGGATCAAAAATAGTATCATCGCTTCCGGTTACGTGATATCCTTTGTTATGCAATGCAATGGCCAAATTGTGCATAGCAGCACCACCTATAGCTATAAAATGTACATTCATGGTCTAATTTTGTAGAAATCAAATATAAGGATTGCTATTGGAAGTGAGAAGTTGGTTGTTCAAAGTTTTTCTACTAATTACAATTTTAAAATTTGGCTTTTTTCTTTCCTAAAAACGTCAATCTTTGGCAGTTCAGAAATGGCTTGATTAATGTGATTGAGCGCCAAATCTTTTTTATACTGATGCTTGTAAATCTGCGCTAATCGGAAATGAGCCCAAGCTTTGGGCACACCATCTTCAGCTGTATGGTTCTTTAGGTAAAGCTGTAAACAGGCTTCACCTTTATGTAATTGCACGTTATATTCAGCAGCAACCTTTCCTATTTGATAATGCAAGGCATTCCTCTGGTGTTTTTTTTGTGACGCTTCAATGTTTTGAATGGCTTGATCTGGTTGGTCTTGCTTTTCGTAAAAAGCAGTCAGCTTTTCATAACAGGTCAAGGATCCTCCTTTTTCTATAGCCTTTTTATAATAGGTCTCAGCCAATTCAGGTTCATCATCATACTCATGAATATAACCTTTGGCCAAATAACCATCTACCTTTGAAATAGCTTCCAACTCATTGGCGTATTGCAATGATTTACTGACGCTTCCACCAATTATTCCCGGTAATTGCACATAATACTCCACCAAAGCCCAACGTGCATTGATATGGTTTTTATCTAATTCTATTGCCTTTAAAAAAGCGTCTTCCACATCATCAATCATAAACAAAGCAGTAACTTTATTAACTTCCAAAGCTTTCATACCCATGGCTCCACCATATTTATAGTGAAATTCAGCGTTATCAGGACTTAAATCTACCAGCTTTTCATATTGCTCAATAGCTTTATCCCATTTACCTTGATAAGCATAGGCATCACCCAATAACTCGATGCTTTTTGGGTCGCTTGGGTTTTCCAAGAGGTGGTCTTCCATAATCACCTCTGCCTGCTCATATTTTTTTTTATCAAGTAAGAACTCTATCTCTTGCTCAACATTTTGCGAATACAAGGTGAAAGGAATTAGTAATAGGAAACAAATCTTTCGCATAACATTAAAAATGTCGGTTTTACAAAGATAACCTTTCTATCTCACTCAAAAAATAGCTACCTTCCCTCAACCAAAACCTAAAATACCGTATTCGCGTTTTTTTGGAACAACTTTTGAATGTACCCTTGTACAAAATGATGACTATGAAACAGCTTACTGCAATTTTAATGATTGTTTGTTCAATGCATTTTTCGCAAGCACAAAACCCTTCTTATGATAAACTATGGAAACAGGTGGACAAACTGGAGTCTGAAGGTTTACCTAAATCGGCTTTAGAGCTGGTTGAACAAATTTCGCAACAAGCCAAGACCGAACAGAACGAACCGCAATACATCAAATCATTATTATTTAAAAGTAAGTATGCCTTAATTCTGGAAGAAGATGCGCAGTTGACTATCATAAACGACTTTAAAGCTCAAATAGCAAATAGTCAGGCTCCTACGCAAAACGTTTTAGAGAATATGCTAGCCACTATGTATTGGCAGTATTTTCAACAGAATAGATGGAAATTCTATAACCGAACCAATACTTCTGAAAAAGTTGATGAAACCGATTTTAGAACCTGGGATTTAGAAACCCTTTTTGCTGAAATCCAATTGCACTATCAAAATTCTTTGCAAAACGGACTTATCTTGCAACAAACAAAGCTTGAAGATTATGCCGTCATCATAAACGAGCAAAAGAATTCCAAGCAATTTCGTCCTAGCTTATTTGATTTACTGGCTCACAACGCCCTAGAATTCTTCAAAACCGATGAAAACAGCATCACCAAACCTGCTTATAAATTTGAAATTGACAATCTGGATTATTTGAGTGATGCTAACGCCTTTTCTCGCTTGAAGTTATCTTCAAAAGATTCTACCTCATTGCAGTTGCAGGCCTTAAAAATCTATCAGGACCTCATCCAATTTCATTTAAAGAATTCTTCCCCTGAAGCCTTGGTGGATGTAGATATCAATCGACTTCAGTTTGTATCGCAACATGCCACATTCAGCAATAAGGAAGACGTGTTATTACAAACGCTTAAAGCATCACGTAATTTTTACGGTTCACAACCTGTATCAGGTTTGTACAGTTTTGAAATAGCGCAACTATGGTTTCAACAAGGCAGTCAATATCAACCTAAAACCGACGAAACCCATCAATGGAAAATTAAGGAAGCCTATGACATTTGCCAATCGGTCATTTTTGCGTTTCCAAAAAGTGTTGCTGCTGAAAAATGCGAGGCACTCAAACAACAGATTCTGCAACCTAGCTTGCAACTACAGATAGAAAGCTACATACCTATCCAACAGGAATCGCGTTTGTTGGTTCGCTATAAAAATATTAATGCATTAGACTTCAGTGCCTATATGCTAACCGAAAAGCAGTTTGAAATCTTTAATAAAACATACCGAACAGAAGATCAAATTGAGTTTTTTAGAACTTTGAATCTTACCCAATCTTGGGAATCCAATTTACGCGATGTTAAAGACTATCAGCAACACAGTACTGAAGTCCTTATTCCGCTATTGGCGAACGGTCGTTACTTGATGGTTGCCAAAGTTCCTAATAGCGACATTTTTGCGGCGCAAACCATTCAGGTGACCAATATTGCTTTGGTTGATAAAAGCGAGAACCACAAACAAAGCTATCAGTTTATTGACCGAAATAATGGCAAGCCGATTGAGGGTGTTGACGTTAAAATCACCTATCAAAAAAACTACAATAGTGGCACCAAACAAAAAAAACTGACCTCCAATACTAGAGGAACTATAGAAATAGAAAAGTCTGGCGAGCGATGGACACAAGTAAAAATTGAAGCCCAGACACCTGATGACAAGGCCTATTTTGGTGATTACTACATAAACCGTTCACAAACACCAAAACCCGATCCAATAAGTTACAAAGGGTTTCTGTTTACAGACCGAAGTATTTACAGACCAGGTCAAACAGTCCATTTTAAGGGTATTGCCATAAGAACCGAAGATGGTAAATCGGAAGTATTGCCTAATGAAGATACCTATGTGATTTTATATGATGTGAACGGACAGGAAGTGCATCGTTTGGATTTACGAACCAATGCTTTTGGTTCGGTTTCGGGTGAGTTCATATTGCCGAGTAGTGGCTTAACGGGCCAATTTAGAATACAGCTATTGGGAAAAACCCATACACTTTCTAATACCAATGTCTATATCTCTGTAGAAGAATACAAACGTCCCAAGTTTGAAACCACGTTCAAACCCATAACCGAGACCTTTAAAATTAATGATTCCATTACCCTAAACGGAAATGCGCTTGCCTATGCTGGCAGTAACATAACTGATGCCAAGGTAGTGTATCGCGTCCACCGAAAAGTGCGTTATCCTAGTTGGTATTATTGGTATCGACCAGCTTTTAACAGTGAGCCACAAGAAATCACTCATGGTGAAACCACCACCAATGAAAAAGGCGAATTTGAAATCACATTTAAAGCCATTCCTGATTTGAGTGTTGACAAAGACTCACAACCCATTTTTAATTATGAAGTCACGGCTGATGTAACAGATATCAATGGCGAAACCCGAAGTGCCACCACTCTAGTCAATGTTGGCTATCATGCTATGACGGCATCTATTTCGGTTAACAATCTTTTGAATAAAACCAACAAGGAGCACAAACTGGAAATCACGACCCAAAACCTCAACGGTGAGTTTGTACCTGCCAAAGGAACCATTAAAATGTATAAGTTGAAAGCACCTGACTATGTGCTGCGAGCAAGACCTTGGCAAGCACCAGACTACCCGATGCTTCCGGAAGCAGAGTTTAAATCTAAATTTCCACACGATGCGTATCAAGATGAACACAACCCAAATAATTGGGAAAAAGGCGAACTGGTTTTTGAAAAGCGTTTTGATACGGAAACATCCAAAACTATAGCTTTAGGTAACATCAAAAAATGGCAATCTGGTCAATATGTGATTGTTTTGGAAAGTCAGGATGCCTTTGGTCAAGATGTGAAAGCTGAAACCAAAACCACACTCTATAGTGACCAAGATAAAACCCTTGCCGATAAGCAACTATTTAGTATTACCACCAATAAACCAAATTATCAGGCCAATGAAACGGTATTGCTTACTGTAGGTTCTGCGGCACAAAACGTAACCGTAACACTGGATGTAGAAAAAGACCACAAGACCATAAACACTTATGTGTTTGAGCTTAACAATAACAAGAAAACCATTGAGATTCCGGTTACTAAAGACGATTTAGGCGGTTTTGCTGTGCATTACAGTTTTTCCTTTGCCAATGGTTTTCAATCAGGTATGGAATACATTAATGTGCCTTACCAGAAAACCGATATAGAGATTGAAACCACCACATTCAGAGATAAATTACAACCTGGACAAGAGGAAACTTGGAGTTTTAAAATAAAAGGTCCTAAAGGCGAAAAAGTCTCTGCCGAACTCTTGGCGAGTATGTATGATGCGTCTTTAGACCAATTTAAAACACATGATTGGAATTTTAACCCAATCTACAGAGCATCTTATAATAGTTACAACCATAGAAACGCAGGTTATAGTTTTGGCACCAGAAACTTTAGAATTCAAAATTTAAACCGTGCTTACATCAGCTATCCGCACCAAGCGTATGACCAACTGAATTGGTTTGGGTTTTATTTTTGGCAAGACCATTATTTAGTAAACTCTTTATCTGGAAGAGTTTCAGGTTTGGTTGTTGAAGAATCTGAAGACCATTTAAAAGAAGTTGTTGTAACAGCTTATGGAATCAAAAGAGAGAAAGACAGTGTCAGTTTTGAACATCAAGACCGTTTTACAACTGCTGAAGATATTGAAAATCCTGAATATTATTTTAAAGCCAATAAAATAATTCTTCGTGGTAATAGATCCTTGCCGGAAAATAATAAACTCTTAATAGTAATTGATGGAAAAATCGTTTCTCAAGAAGAATTAGATGAATTATCACCAGAATTAATTGAAAGTGTAAATGTTTTAAAAGGGGCTAATGGTGCCGCTCTTTATGGGTCTCAAGGAGCAAATGGAGTCATAGTAGTTACTACCAAGAAAATTGACTTTAGCAAAGTTAACATCCGCAAAAACCTACAAGAAACTGCCTTTTTCTTTCCACAGTTACAAACCGACACCGAAGGTAATGTGAGTTTTAGTTTTACTACTCCAGAAGCCCTAACACAGTGGAAATTACAATTACTGGCACACACCAAAACTTTAGAAAGTGCGGTAATCAGTTTGGAGACTGTTACCCAAAAGGAATTGATGGTTATTCCAAATACACCACGTTTTTTACGTCATGGTGATAAAATTGTTATTAGTACCAAAATTGCAAACCTCTCGGATAGTGACCTTTCCGGTCAAGCACAGCTGCAATTGTTTGATGCCGTTTCAGGTGAAGAGATAACCGACAAAATTGTCAGGTCGAGCGTAGTCGAGACCTTCACAGTAGATGCCAAAGGCAACACCCAAGTGTCCTGGAGTTTATCCATTCCAGATTCGGTGGATGCTGTGCAATACAAAGTGGTTGCTAAAGCAGGTGATTTTAGTGATGGTGAACAGAATGCTATGCCTGTTTTATCCAACAGGATGTTGGTGACTGAAACCTTACCCATGTGGATAAAGAGTAATGAAACCAGAACTTTTACGCTAGATAAACTAAAAACAAATACCTCAACAACACTCAAGTACCATAAACTAACGTTGGAAATGACTTCCAATCCCGCTTGGTATGCTGTTCAGGCGTTGCCTTACCTTATGGAATATCCTTACGAATGCAATGAGCAAACTTTTAGCCGTTATTATGCCAATGCATTGGCGAGTCATATTGCCAATAGCAACCTGCGTATTCAAGAGGTCTTCAACCAATGGCGAAATACCGATGCGCTATTATCCAATTTAGAAAAGAATGAAGAATTAAAAAATATCCTCATTCAAGAAACGCCTTGGTTACGTGATGCCCAAAGTGAAACCGAACAAAAAAAGCGTATTGCCTTGTTGTTTGATCTCAATAAAATGAACAACGAGTTGCAAAACGCCTTAAGAAAACTGGAACAAAATCAAATGAGTAATGGTGCTTGGCCTTGGTTCCATGGTGGACGTCCCAACCGATTTATTACCCAGCACATCATCACAGGTTTTGGGCACTTGAAACATTTAAATGTCGTTCAAAATGATAGTGAAGCATCAATGATCAACAATGCCATACATTATCTTGATTCAGAATTTGTAGAAGAATATAAAGACCTTACTAAATACAATAAGGACGTTGATTTAAGTAAAGACCATTTAAGTCATAGGCAACTCAATTATTTATACATGCGTAGCTTTTTCCCAGAGGTAAAGCAGTCTAAAAAGGTTCAGGAGGTTTCGGCTTACTACTTATCTCAAATTCAGAAGTATTGGTTGAGTCGTTCATTATATTCCAAAGGTCTTATGGCATTGATTACTCATCGAATGGAAGATGATGATACAGCTGGAAAAATATTAAAGTCTTTAAAAGAAAATAGCATTACCAATGAGGAATTGGGTATGTACTGGAAAGAGAATACCGCTTCATGGTATTGGTATCAAGCACCAATAGAAACCCAAGCCTTACTGATTGAAGCCTTTTCTGAAGTGGGTTCTGTCATTCAGAGTGAAACGAAGAATCTAGAAACAATTGATAATCTTAAAATTTGGTTATTAAAAAATAAACAGACTAATAAATGGGAAACTACCAAAGCCACTACCGAAGCCGTTTATGCCTTGTTGCTTCAAGGCAGTGATTGGTTGAGTGTCTCAGAAACTGTTGATGTGCTGGTTGGTGGTGAAAAAATAGAACCATCAAAATTAGAAAACGTCAAGGTAGAAGCTGGAACAGGCTATTATAAAACAGCTTGGAACACCCAAGAAATAAAGCCTGACATGGCAGAAGTAACCTTAACCAAAAAAGGCGATGGTATAGCTTGGGGAGCTTTGTACTGGCAGTACTTTGAAGATTTGGATAACATTACTTCAGCAGAAACACCATTGAAACTTAAGAAAAAACTGTTCAAAAAAATCAATACCGACACAGGTGAAGAAATCACCGAAATCACTTCAGAAACCTTATTAAAAGTTGGTGATTTGGTTCGCGTTCGTATTGAACTCCGAAGTAATCATGATATGGAATTTATTCATATGAAGGATATGCGTGCATCAGGTTTAGAACCCGTAAACGTATTATCAAAATACAAATGGCAAGATGGATTGGGCTACTATGAGAGCACTGAAGATGCTAGTACCAATTTCTTTTTTGACTATTTACCAAAAGGCGTTTACGTATTCGAGTATGACCTAAGAGTTAATAATGCTGGTAATATGAGCAATGGTATTACGACGATTCAAAGTATGTATGCACCAGAATTTAGCAGCCATAGTGAAGGTGTCAGAATAAAGGTAGATTAAAAAAAGCGGCTTTCTAGCCACTTTTTTTTAATTATTTGGCAATCGTTTTTTAAGTAACAATATCTGTCCTAAATGACTGGATTGATGTTCCATAACGTGATACCAGCCCCAATGGTTATTCATATTACCACTTGCATTTAATTTCGCCAACCAAGCATCATCTTTTTCTTTCATCAACTGCATGGTCTTATTCCTCACCTCGGTGTATGCATCCAAATAATATTGCACATCATGACCTTGGTATTTCTCACGAGCTTCGTCACCTAAACTCATGGCTGCTCCCCATTTTTTCTCTTCCTCTTTATTAAATTCCCTACCTTCAAAAGTATAGACTTGATAAAAAGCTTCGGTAGCTGCCAAATGCATGATCAAAGAACCAATTCTATTGGCTTTATCATCCATTAAGTAATCCAATTCTTCTACCGATAAATCTTTAACTGTACGTTCTACACGGTTCTTCATGTCATTAAGCATGGATACTAAAGTCCCTACTTGAGGTGAATAGTCTTTCATTGGTCCAACAGTGTTCTGTGCTTTAACCGAAACAGTCATGATAAGAACGACCAATAATTTGGCGAGTGTTTTCATTTTTTTGATTTTTAGTTTATCAAATAAAGTGAAACAAAAGCATTATAAGAAGATAATTAACAGCTACTTAACTTAAAAAAGACTATTTAGCTTTTGGTGGGAATCCTTGAAGCACTTTGTCAATAACTACTTTAAATTGGGCTTCTCGAGCTTCTGGTGTATTTTCAGGCATATACGGTTCGTTACTTGCTGCCTGCCAAACCAATTGTTCGGTTTTCGCATCGACAAAATCAAAAATAATTTGTCTAGAAAGGTTACCATCACCTACAGGAACACCTACAGAAACACCTCCTCCTCCTGTTCCAACACCAAAGCCTACAGAAGTACTGGATTGTGTGTCTTGGCGATAAGAACTTGCAATATCAATTAAAAAATCAGGATCATTAGACATAGTAAATCCCTTCGCTTCAAGGGCTGCGTTTAAGACTCTAAAAAAACGTTTATTATCTAATTGACTCAAACCTGTTTCCATATTATCAAAATAATGGTAGGTTTTATATTTGGTGAAGTCTGTTCCTTTTTGATAATCATAATTAACCGTTACACCACAAGAAACAAATAATAAGAGACATATAATTAAGGCTAACTTTTTCATTTTTATTTTAAAGATAATAAAATTAAGCGTCTTTTTTATCAACCGATTTGGTTAACGCTGAAGAAATAATCCCTGTTGGAATAGCTACAATTCCTAAACCAATAAGCAGAATAAAAAATGTAAACACTTTTCCGCCAACAGTAATAGGATACACATCTCCATAACCTACAGTTGTAAGCGTTACAATTGCCCACCATAGACTATCAAAAATTGAAGAAAAATGTTCGGGTTGGGCTTCGTTTTCAAAATAATATATACCAACCGATGAGAAGTATATGAGAATTAATGTGATAAATAAAAACAGTAAAATCTCTTCTTTTGCCGATTTAATAGCGGTCGTAAAGTGGATCATAGCCCTATTATATCGGACTAATTTTAAAATTCTAAATAATCTCAAAAATCTTAAAGCCCTTAAGGAGCGTAGATCTATTCCAAAAGACAAATAAAAAGGTAAAATGGCTAAAAGATCGATTATTCCAAAAAAACTAAATATAAATCGAGGTTTACTATCTGCCACATAAATTCGTAACAGGTATTCAATAGTAAAAACTACCACACAAAACACCTCAATACTATATAAAATAGTTTTTGTTTCGGGTTTTAAATTCGGAATGGTTTCAACTGAAAAAGTAACTATAGAGAGAAGTATCAAGCATTGTATAAAAATAGCAAAGATTTTGCTGGCTCTATTATCATTAAATTCAACAATACGCTTGATATACTGCCTCATATAGAGAATAGTTTAGTCTTGTAACATGGCCCAGAGCTTGTCTTTTAACTCCAGTAAACCTTTTTGAGCTACGGAAGATATAAATAAATAATCTATTGGTAAATTGTTATCCAATTCTTCTTGCAGTTCAGCCTTTAATTCATCATCAAGCATATCGCTTTTTGAAATGGCTATAATACGCTCTTTATCCAACATTTCGGGATTATATCGCTTTAGTTCATCCAATAGAATATCATACTGCTTCTTAATATCATCGTCATCTGCAGGAATTAAAAACAGCAATACCGAATTACGTTCTATATGACGTAAAAAATAATGCCCTAAACCACGTCCTTCTGCTGCTCCTTCAATAATTCCCGGAATATCTGCCATTACAAAGGTTTGATGGTCACGATATTCTACAATTCCCAAATTAGGTTTTAAGGTTGTGAACTCGTAATCTGCTATTTTGGGTTTGGCAGCAGTAATTACAGATAATAATGTAGATTTTCCAGCATTTGGGAATCCTACCAAACCAACATCGGCCAATACTTTTAATTCTAAAATAATATCGCGTTCTTGACCTGGAATTCCAGGTTGCGCATAACGAGGCGTTTGGTTGGTAGAACTTTTAAAATGCCAGTTACCACGACCACCCATACCACCTTCGGCGATTATCTTTTCTTCACCATGATCGGTTATTTCGAATAAAATGTCATTTGTTTCTTTGTCTCGTACAACAGTTCCCAAGGGCACATCCATATAAACATCCTCGCCATCAGCCCCAGTACTACGCTGTTTACTACCATGTTCACCATGTCCAGCTCTAAAATGACGTTTAAATTTATAGGTATACAGTGTCCATAGGTTTTGATTTCCACGAATAATCACATGGCCTCCACGACCACCGTCACCACCATCTGGCCCACCTTTTTCAATATATTTTTCACGGTGTAAGTGAGCAGAGCCCTTACCTCCATTTCCAGAGGACACATACAATTTTACATAATCAACAAAGTTACCTTCAGTCATATTCATTTTCCGCTAAAGCGGAAACCGTTTTAAATTAATTAAAATTCATGAGATTCTTGCTTACGCAGGAATGACAATTACAGCTTATCAATTACGTCACTCAACCTAATCGTAATATCTTCAATGCTACCTACACCATCAACACCATAATACTTATCTTGTCCAGCATAATAATCTTTTAAAATTGCTGTTTTTTTGTAGTACTCTGTAATACGGTTTCTAATAATGGATTCGTCTGCATCATCAGCACGACCACTACTCTTTCCACGCTCCAAAAGACGTTCAACCAAAATTTCATCATCAACCTCCAATGCTATCATGGCATTTATTTGAGAATCCTTACTGTCCATTAATTGGTCTAATGCTTCTGCTTGTGCATTGGTCCTTGGAAAGCCATCGAAAATAAAACCTTTGGCATCGGCATTCTTTTCAACTTCAGCATTTAGCATATCAATGGTTACCTGATCTGGAACCAGTTCGCCTTTATCCATATACGATTTAGCTAACATACCTAAAGCCGTTTCGTTTTTGATATTAAAACGAAAGACATCGCCTGTAGAAATGTGTTCTAAATTGTACTTTTCCTTTAAAAAATTTGCTTGTGTTCCTTTTCCTGCTCCTGGAGGGCCAAATAGCACGATATTTGTCATGTGTTGCGTTGTTTTTAATTGATATATTTCAGGTAAGTCTCTTCCCAATCCATCATAGTCAAGCCCATAACCCACTATAAATTTGTTAGGAATTTCAATACCTACATAATGTAGTTTAAAGTCTTTTTTATAAGCTTCTGGCTTGTAAAACAAAGTTGCAATAAGTAATTGCTTAACCTTTTCATTTTTAAAAATACGATGCACTTCATGCAAGGTATTACCAGAATCAATGATATCTTCTAAAATAACAACTGTACGTCCTGTTAAATCTTGGGTCAATCCAATCAAGCGTTGAATATCTTCGGTAGATTTCACACCTTCATAAGAAGCCAATTTGATAAACGTTACCTCACAAGGCTTTGGATACTTTTTTACAAAATCGCTAACAAACATAAACGACCCATTTAAAATTCCAATAAATACTGGAACTTCATCCCCTAAATCGCTAGCAATGACATCGACCATCTTGGAAACAGCTTTTTGGATGTCTTGTTCAGATATAAAGGGCTTGAAGTATAAATCGTGGAGTTTAATCACTTGCTTATTATTTTAGAAACGCAAAGATAATCATTTGATTAAGGATTTGCGAATTCTCATTTAGATTGTTTAGCATTTAGTTTTTTGAGAGGGTTTTGATTTGTACTTTTGTGCAAAATCAAAGTATTGTTTCATTAAAAAACAAACTTCCACTGTTGTGGAAAATTAATATGAATTTTTTCTCTTCTGAATTTAAATTGGGTATACTAGGTGGTGGCCAACTAGGAAAAATGATGCTTACCGAAACACGTAAGTTCGATATTTTCACTAAAGTTTTAGACCCAAGTCCGGAAGCGCCATGTAAGATTGCTTCAAACGATTTTCATGTGGGCGATTTAATGGATTATGAGACCGTTGTTAGTTTTGGAAAAGATGTTGATGTATTGACTTTTGAAATTGAAAACGTTAATACAGACGCTTTAGAAACATTAGAAAAACAAGGCATAAAAGTGTTTCCAAACTCAAAAACATTACGCACCATTCAAAATAAGGCTAAACAGAAATTGTTTTATCGTGACCATGAGATACCAACCGCAGATTTTACACGTTTTGCCTACACTTCAGAAATTGAAGATGCAATTAACAATGGTGGTTTAGAATTCCCTTTTGTATGGAAAAGTGCGCAATTTGGTTACGATGGCAATGGTGTTAAAGTTGTTCGTTCATTAGCAGGTTTAGAGAACTTACCAAATGTGGAGTGTATTGCAGAAAAGATGATACCGTTTAAAAACGAATTATCAGTAATTGTAGCTAGAAATGTTGATGGCAGTGTAAAAACATACCCTGTTGTTGAAATGGAATTTCATCCAGAAGCTAATCAAGTTGAGTATGTTATTTGCCCTGCCCGAATTGATGCTTCTGTAGCTCAAAAAGCACAAAAAATTGCGTTACAAACTTCTAAAGCCTTTAACCATGTTGGACTTTTGGCTGTTGAAATGTTTCAAACACAAGACGATGACATCTTGGTTAATGAAGTAGCTCCTAGACCTCACAATTCTGGGCATCAAACTATTGAAGCCAGTTATACGTCTCAATTTGAGCAACACATTAGGGCCATACTTAATTTACCATTAGGAAAAACCGATAGTAAAGTTGGTGGAATTATGGTTAATTTAGTGGGAGCTGAAGGTTATACAGGCAATGTAAAGTATGAACATATTGAAGACATCATGAATATGGAAGGTGTAACGCCTCATATTTATGGAAAAAAACAAACACGTCCTTTTCGTAAAATGGGGCATGTAACCATTGTTCACGAAAATATTAACGAAGCTAGGCAAATTGCCGAAAAAGTTAAAAAAACCATTAAAGTTATAAGCGAATAATTATGAGTAAAGTTGGAGTTATCATGGGAAGCAAAAGCGATTTGCCTGTTATGCAAGACGCTATTGATATTTTAAAGGAATTGAATATTGATGTTGAGGTCGATATTGTTTCGGCACACAGAACGCCTGAAAAATTATTCGATTATGGAAAGCATGCACATACACGAGGATTTTCAGTTATAATTGCTGGAGCTGGTGGTGCAGCCCACCTTCCTGGTATGATTGCTTCTTTATCACCACTACCTGTTATTGGTGTTCCAGTAAAAAGCAGCAACTCTATTGATGGTTGGGATTCTGTTTTATCAATTTTACAAATGCCAGGTGGTGTTCCAGTTGCAACAGTAGCACTTAATGGTGCCAAAAATGCGGGTATTTTAGCTGCTCAAATTATTGGAAGTTCAAATAGTGATGTGCTAAATGCTATTATTGAATATAAGGAAGGCCTTAAAGCTAAAGTCATAGAATCTTCCAAGAATTTATAACAAAAAAACCTCGGTAGTTACCGAGGTTTTTAACGCTATTAATCAATAAATTTTTAAGAGTTTTAACTCTCATGAAAAATCTGCCACAAAAGTAGTATTAAATCTCATATTTGCAACATTTAATCCTCTTAAAATTAAGTTAATAATCATAAAATCAAATGATTAGTAAGAAAAGTATCACGTTGGATTTTATAAACAATTAAAAATGAACATTCTAAACAAACCTTTCGATACAAAGTATAATACAGCTCCTTTTTCAAAAATTGAAAACGAACATTTCCTCCCTGCCATTAAAAAAGGAATTGAAGATGCCAAGGCAGAAATTAATGCCATAATATCAAATACTGATAAACCAACTTTTGAAAACACTATTGAGGCTTTAGATTTTTCTGGGGAACAGTTAGACAGAATTTCAAGTATCTTTTTCAATTTGAATTCAGCCGAAACAAACGATACCATACAAAAAATAGCACAAGAAGTGTCTCCTTTACTTTCAGAGTTTAGCAACGATATTACTTTAAATGAAGATTTATTCAAACGCGTAAAGGTTATTTATGACGAAAAAGACAACCTAAATCTCACTACCGAGCAACAAACCCTTCTAGACAAAAAATATAAGAGCTTTTCACGAAATGGCGCCAACTTGCCAGAAGACAAAAAGCAGCAATTGCGTGAAATTGACAAAGAGTTAAGCAAACTAAAACTGAAATTTGGCGAAAACGTGTTGGCCGAAGCCAACAACTTCGAATTACATATTATTAATGAAGATGAGCTTTCTGGATTACCTGATGGCGCCAATGAAGCCGCTCAACAATTGGCTGAAAGCAAAGGCAAAGAGGGTTGGCTAATTACTTTAGATTATCCGAGTTACATTCCATTTATGACCTATGCTGATAATCGCGAATTGCGTAAAAAACTGGCTGTAGCTTTTGGAGCAAAAGCATTTCAAAACAATGAACAGGACAATCAAGACAACGTTTTACAAATTGCCAAACTACGTCATGAACGTGCTAATCTTTTAGGCTACAAGACCCATGCGCATTTTATTTTAGAAGAGCGTATGGCAAAAAACCCTGAAACTGTAAACACCTTTTTAAACGATTTATTAGAAAAGGCTAAACCAGCTGCCGAACGTGAATTTAAAACATTAAGTGATTTTGCCAAAAAACTAGATGGTATTGAGCAACTACAGAAATGGGATGGTGGTTATTATTCTGAAAAATTAAAACAAAAGCTATTCGATTTAGATGACGAAAAACTAAAGCCTTATTTCAAACTGGATAATGTTATCAATGGCGCCTTTATGGTTGCAAAAAAATTATACGGTTTACAGTTTGAAGAAATTAGCGATATCGATAAATATCATGACGATGTGCTGACCTATAAAGTGACTGATGAAAGCAACAATTTAGTTTCAATATTCTATGCCGACTTTTTCCCAAGAGCCGGAAAACGTAATGGCGCTTGGATGACGGTTTATAAACCACAATACATTAAAAACGGTGAGAATAGTAGACCGCATATTTCCATTGTTTGTAATTTTACTAAACCAACCAAAACCAAACCGTCGTTATTAACCTTTAATGAAGTTACTACATTATTCCACGAATTCGGTCACGCCCTTCATGGAATGCTTGCCAACACAACATATCCAAGTTTATCCGGAACGAGTGTGTTTTGGGATTTTGTAGAGTTGCCTAGTCAAGTATTGGAAAACTGGTGTTACGAGAAAGAAGCTTTAGAGCTGTTTGCAACACATTATGAAACTGGTGAAGTTATTCCTATGGAATTAATTAATAAAATAAAAGCATCTGCTACGTTTCATGAAGGCATGCAAACCTTACGTCAATTAAGTTTTGGGTTACTGGATATGAGTTGGCATGGTCAAGATCCGAGCCAGATAACAAATGTTAAAGTCCATGAACAAGAGGCCTTTGAAAACACACGTTTATATCCAGATGTTGCAGAAAACTGTATGAGCACCTCATTCTCACACATTTTTCAGGGCGGTTACAGTTCAGGATACTATAGTTATAAATGGGCTGAAGTATTGGATGCTGATGCTTTTGAGTTTTTTAAGGAGTCTGGTATTTTTAGTCGTGAGGTTGCCAATAAATTTAAAAATAACATTCTCTCGCAAGGCGGAACCGATGACCCTATGGTATTATACAAACGCTTTCGCGGAAAAAAACCACAACCAGAAGCTTTATTGAAACGAGCTGGTTTAATCAAAAAATAACACATTAAGAAAAATGAAACTAAAACACATAATTACCATATTAATAACCATAACCTTTGTTAATATAACTCAAGCCCAAAAAATTAAAATAAAAAAAGGAGTCATTTATATAGATGATGAAAAATGTTTAACAACAGATGGCGACCCATTAAATATATCTTTCTACGATTTGGAAGGTGACGAAATTGTTTTCATGAAGTATCTTGATGACAAAAGAGATGGTGAGAGCTATATGAGAGTGACCTTTTTAAGCCAGAAAAAATCTTTCACTTCAAAGTCAATCCTTTTTACAAAAAAGATGCTCATCAGACGCCTTTTAGACACTAAAACTATTGATAACTGTATGTTAAACGAAGATAAAGTAGATCGCTTTATTCTAAAATATGATGAAGACATCGAATCTGATGATATTAATGTAAATATCAGTATAGATAGGAATTAATTTGGAAATTCATTTGCAAACAATATTGATCAAAATAAATTTTTTCTCTTATTTTTGGTAAAAATTGCTAGTTAACAAGTATGCCAAAACACACAATTGAACCTGAAAAATGGATTGACCGCTATTCTGATTACCTGTTCAATTACACTATTTCGCGTGTAAATGATAGGGAGATGGCCAAAGACTTGGTTCAGGATACCTTTGTAGCCAGTTTAAAGTCCATGAAAAACTTTAAAGGCGAAGCTAGTGAACGTACATGGCTTATTTCTATTTTAAAAAGAAAAATTATTGACTATTATCGGAAAATTAATTCCAAAAAAGGAAAAGCCGAGGTTCGCATGGACTATAATAGTGATGAGGAGGAAGGTAGTTGGCTTGAAGAACGCGTAGCCGATCCTTTTGACAAAACGGCTGAAGACTCTTTAGTAAACGATGAATTGGGAGAAGCCATCTATGCTTGTTTGGATAAATTACCAAACAAACAAGCTCAAGTCTTTAAAATGAAAACCATACAAGGATTAGAAACAGAAACAATTTGTAATGAATTGGACATCACTGCGTCTAACTTGTGGGTAATAATTCATAGAGCACGTACTACTATGGCAGAATGCATGGAAAAAAACTGGTTTAATTAAAAGATGAAAAAAGGTTTTTTATTTATTTCTTGCGAAGAGGCAAAACACATTTGTGACAAATCTCAATACAATGAAGCTACATTGTGGGAAAAAATTGAATTAAATATTAGGTATACTTGGTGTAAATTCACACGTGCTTATGTTAAGAAAAATAAGCAATTAACCTCAATGGTTAAAAAATCTAAAGTAGATTGTCTGCAAAATAATGAACGTGAGGTTTTAAAAAAGGTATTCGAGAAGGAACTAACTAAACAGGGTTAAAAGAACTAACCAGAAAATTGGTATCCCTTCCACCCAAAAAGCACTATAATATTTCCCCTGATTTTTAAATGCCAGAAGAATAGACAATAAGGTTACAACAGTAACTATTAATTGCACAAGAATTTTCTGGTATGTGATATCATCCCTTAAATATTCCAGCAAAAAGAACACCATCAAAACCAATAAGCCTATAATTTTTGTTTTAGTAATACCTATTTGTTGTGGTATTGTAGACAGCTTCAAACTGTCATATTTCATATCTCTAATCTCAAAAGGTAACATTAGCGCAATTACAAATAGAAATCGTTGCAAAAAAGTTATTACAACATCGTAATTAAAACTAAAATCATTATTCAATAAGGGAAGCAAAACAGTAACCCCAGACCATACAAGGGCTATAACGTAAATTTTCAAACCGCTAATACTTCTTAAATTTTGTTGTTGATCCAGAAATAAGTGTTTAGGCAAAAAGGGAATGGCATAAAGAAATGTTACTAAACCAAAACCGCCAATCCAAAGCAAAGTTTTTATTTCGAGTTTAAAAGCATAATACCCAAGCGCCAAAAAACAAATAAATGAAAATATCTGTATTGCTTTCAACCAACTTGCCAAACTACGATGATGAAACTTTGCGAGACCAAAATATTTTACAAAATTATAACCTGTTATGGTTGCATAAAAATTAAAATACAAGATATTCTCGTCATAGGCTATTTCAAAATTATTTAAGGTTACCCATGTTAAAGCATACACAGCTAAAGCCACATGAATACTACTGTTAAGGTAAAAATCAAAAACAATCTTTAAAATACGCATAAAACAAAAATACGCAAAGTGTTAATAAACACTTTAATTGGTTAAAAACTTTCATTTTCGTTAACATTTTAACGTGAATTATTCCGTAATTTTGCACTTCAATTCAACACAATTATTCATGAATACAAATGCATTTGCACTGCGTCATATTGGGCCAAAGGAATTGGACCAAAAAAAGATGTTAGAAACTATTGGTGTAGATTCTATTGACCAACTAATTTACGAAACCATTCCTGACGAGATTCGTCTTAAAAAAGATCTCGATTTAGGTGAGGCCATGAGCGAACAGGAATATTTAACCCATATTCATGAATTATCTAAACTGAACAAAACATATAAAACTTATATTGGCTTAGGCTATCACCCAACTATATTACCTGCAGTTATACAGCGTAATATTTTAGAAAATCCAGGATGGTACACGGCCTATACACCCTATCAGGCTGAAATAGCTCAAGGGCGTTTAGAAGCGTTATTAAACTTCCAAACCATGGTTAGTGATTTAACCGGAATGGAACTGGCCAATGCATCGTTACTAGACGAAAGTACTGCAGCTGCTGAAGCCATGAGTCTATTATTTGCAGTACGCGAAAGAGATCAAAAGAAAGCTGGCGTTAACAAGTTTTTTGTTTCAGAAAACATTTTACCTCAAACTTTATCACTTTTAGAAACACGTGCCAATCCAATTGGCATAGATTTGGTTGTTGGAAGTGAAGAAAATTTTGATTTCTCAACAGAATTTTTCGGAGCTATATTACAATATCCCGGAAAGCATGGGCAAATAACTGATATCAAATCATTCATATCTAAAGCCAACGAAAGCAATATAAAAGTTGCTATTGCAGCAGATATTTTAAGTTTGGTTAAACTAGAAGCACCTGGAAAATTTGGGGCTGATGTGGTTGTTGGAACCACGCAACGTTTTGGAATACCAATGGGATATGGAGGCCCTCATGCCGCATATTTTGCTACCAAAGAAATTTACAAGCGTGATATTCCAGGGCGTATTATTGGCGTTACCAAAGACATGAATGGAAATCGCGCCTTACGTATGGCGCTTCAAACACGAGAACAACATATTAAGCGTGACAGAGCAACTTCAAATATCTGTACCGCTCAAGTATTACTAGCCGTTATGGCGAGTATGTACGCTGTATACCACGGACCTAAAGGACTTGAATTTATTGCCAATAAAGTTCACCATACTACTGCATCGGTTGCAGATACTCTAAAACAATTAGGTTTCGAACAGCAAAACACATCATATTTTGACACCCTACACATTAAAGCTGATGCCAGTAAGATCAAGACCGTTGCAGAGGAAAACGGCGTAAACTTTTACTATCCTGATTCAGATTCTGTTGTAATTGCCATAAACGAAACTACAAATTTGGCAGATGCCAATTTGATTGTTGCCATCTTTGCAAAAGCCGCTCAAAAAGAAACCATTAAAATTCAGTCAATACCTGAAGACAACAATATCAGCCAAACGTTACAACGTACTTCCGATTTCTTAACCCTTGATGTATTTAATTCGCACCATTCTGAAACGGAATTAATGCGTTACATCAAAAAATTGGAACGTAAAGATTTATCATTGAATCATTCAATGATTTCATTGGGATCTTGTACCATGAAGTTAAATGCTGCTGCTGAAATGTTACCATTAAGCTATCCAAACTGGGGCACCATACATCCTTTTGTTCCAATTGAGCAAGCACAAGGCTATCAAACCGTTTTAAAAGAGCTTGAAGATCAATTAACAGTAATTACGGGCTTTACTGCAACTTCACTTCAACCTAATTCAGGAGCACAAGGTGAATTTGCCGGTTTAATGGTTATTAAAGCATATCATGAATCACGTGGTGATCACCACAGAAATATATGTTTAATACCATCATCTGCCCATGGCACTAATCCTGCCAGTGCTGTTATGGCTGGCATGAAAGTAGTTGTAACAAAATCAACAGACAAAGGAAATATTGACGTAGACGATTTACGTGAGAAGGCAGAACTTCATAAAGACAATTTAGCGGCCCTAATGGTTACTTATCCATCTACACATGGTGTATATGAAGCTGCTATTAAGGAAATCACACAAATTATTCATGATAATGGTGGTCAAGTTTATATGGATGGTGCCAATATGAACGCGCAAGTTGGCCTAACCAATCCTGGAAACATTGGGGCAGATGTTTGCCACTTAAACCTGCATAAAACTTTTGCAATTCCGCATGGTGGTGGTGGTCCAGGTGTTGGTCCTATTTGTGTAGCAAAACAGTTAGCACCATTTTTACCTAGTAACCCAATAATAAAAACAGGTGGCGATAAAGCCATAACTGCAATTTCAGCGGCTCCTTTTGGATCATCTTTGGTATGCTTAATATCTTATGCTTATATAAAAATGCTAGGTGCTAAAGGCTTGACTGAAGCGACCAAAATTGCAATTCTAAATGCCAACTATATCAAAAAGCGTTTAGAAGGACAATTCGACACCTTATATTCTGGAGAACGTGGTAGAGCTGCTCACGAAATGATTGTTGATTGTAGAGCATTTAAAGCTAATGGTATTGAAGTTACCGATATTGCAAAACGTTTAATGGATTATGGTTTTCACGCTCCAACGGTATCATTCCCAGTAGCTGGAACCCTAATGATTGAGCCAACTGAAAGCGAAAGCAAAGCTGAAATGGATCGTTTTTGTGATGCAATGATCTCTATAAAAAAAGAAATTGATGAGACATCAAAAGATGATGATAATAACATTTTAAGAAATGCACCACATACTCTTGATATGATAACTGCAGACGAATGGTTAATGCCATATTCTAGAGAAAAAGCAGCCTTTCCATTAGATTATGTTCGCGAAAATAAATTTTGGCCTTCTGTTAGACGTGTTGATGATGCTTATGGAGATCGAAACTTAATTTGTACATGTACGCCTATTGAAGAATACATGGAAGCGTAATTAGCAGATAAAACTAAATATTTAAAGCCTTCAAATTTGAAGGCTTTATTTTTGAAAAATTTTTAATTAAAATTCACTTTTTTACCAATATCATAAAAATAAATGCATTAATCAAAAAACATGCTTGACTTCACGATTTAATGACTAGCTTCGTAAATGGAACACTAATTAATAGCAATAATTATGGGCGTTAAAATAACTGGAACAGGAAGTTATATACCGAGTAAAGTTGAAAAAAACGAAAGCTTTTACAATCATGAGTTCTTAAATGCAGATGGTTCTTCAATTAATAGCCCTAATGAGGTTATAGTTGAAAAGTTTAAGGCTATTACTGGCATTCAAGAACGGCGTTATATTAAAAAAGATTTACTGAATTCTGATATTGGCTTCTTTGCAGCCGAGAAAGCCATTGAAAACGCCAACATTGACAAAGAAAGTATTGATTATATTATTGTTGCCCACAATTACGGTGACGTTAAGCACGACACACAACAAAGTGACACCGTTCCTAGCATAGCCTCCAGGATTAAGCATTTATTAAAAATTAGAAATCCAAAATGTGTTGGCTACGACATCCTTTTTGGTTGCCCAGGATGGCTTGAAGGTGTTATTCAAGCCAAAGCCTTTATAGCCTCTGGCATAGCTAAACGCTGCTTGGTAGTGGGAACAGAAACCTTATCACGGGTAATTGACAAACATGATCGGGATTCTATGATCTACAGTGATGGGGCTGGTGCTGTTATTGTTGAACAAACTAATGATGAAGGCGGTATTATAGCCCACGAAACTGCTACTTTTACTTACGATGAAGCCCATTTTATTTATTTTGGTGAAACCAACCATCCCGAAATAAACGACCAAAGACGTTATATAAAAATGTATGGGCGTAAAATTTATGAGTTTGCCATAACTAATGTACCTATGGCTCTAAAAACCTGTTTAGATAAAAGTGGTATTGATATAAGAGATGTCAAAAAAATATTGATTCATCAGGCCAACGAAAAAATGGATGAAGCCATTGTAAAGCGTTTTTTTCAACTCTATGATATGGAAATACCAGAAGGCGTTATGCCAATGACCATTAACACCTTAGGCAATTCCAGTGTGGCGACAGTTCCCACATTATATGATATGATTTTAAATGGAAAGCTAGACAACCAAGAAATCCATAAAGGAGATATTATTATATTTGCCAGTGTTGGTGCAGGCATGAATATTAATGCTGTTGTGTATCAACAATAAAAACAGCTTGTCGCTTTTCCGGAAAATAAACATGTACGAAAAAACATTTCCCAACAAACGTTTTAAGCATACTGCAGAATTTTTACAAAAGTATATCTCTAAAGATTCGAAAATTTTAGATTTAGGCGTTGTAAATCCTTTTACTCAAATTATGCTAGAGTTGGGCTATTCTGTTGAAAACACTTCAGGTGAAGATTTGGATTTAGATACTTCAACTATTAAAAACTCTAATGCTGAAGTAGTGACCGCTTTTGAAATTTTTGAACACCTTTTATCTCCTTTCACAGTCCTACAATCCATAAAAGCAAAAAAACTAGTTGCTTCAGTTCCATTAAAATTATGGTTTTCATCTGCGTATAGAAGTAAAACCGATATGTGGGATAGACATTATCACGAGTTTGAAGATTGGCAATTTGATTGGTTGCTCGAAAAGACAGGATGGAAAATTGTTGACAGAAAAAAATGGACTAACCCAACCAATAAGTTGGGAATAAGACCTATTTTGAGATGCTTTGTTCCAAGATACTATATTGTTTATGCTGAAAGAGTGTAAATTTGTATAAACGATTTCTAAATTGAATTTCTACATCGTCATACCAGCACATAATGAAGAAGCCTATATTGGTTTAACTTTAGAGTCTTTGGTGAATCAAAGCCTACTTCCAAAACAAGTAGTTGTAGTTAATGACCATTCCAAGGATCAAACTGCTGAAATAGTTCAATCATTTGCAGATAAGTATAATTGGATTTCACTTTTAAATACCGAGTCGTCTGACCAACATTTACCAGGCTCTAAAATAGTCAATGCATTTTACAAAGGCTTTGAAACTTTAGATGATAATTATGATGTGATTTGCAAATTTGATGCTGATCTTATTTTTCCCAACAATTACTTGGAACAATTGGCCTTTCATTTTAACGCTAACCCAAAACTGGGAATGGCCTCTGGTTTTTGCTACATTGATAACAATGGAGAGTGGATTCTAGAAAATCTGACCAGAAAAGACCACATTCGTGGCGCATTGAAAGCTTACAGAAAAGACTGTTTTGTTCAAATTGGAAAATTAAAACCCTCTATGGGCTGGGATACAGTGGATGAGTTATTGGCAAAATTTTACAATTGGAAAATACTAACCGATGAAACTCTTCATATAAAACATTTAAAACCTACAGGTAAAAGCTACAATAAGACTGCTAAATATCTTCAAGGAGAAGCCATGTACAAGATGCGATACGGATTTGTTATTACCTTAATTTCAGCTTTAAAGTTGGCTTATAAAAAAAGCAGTCTGTCTCTTTTTAAGGATTATATGGCAGGTTATTATAAAGCAAAACTTAATAATATAGATCAGTTAGTGACAGAGGAACAAGGTCAATTTATACGTAAATTACGCTGGAAGGGTATCATGGGTAAATCTATTTAAAACGCCAAGATTTATAGCTACTGGAAGCTTCCAACTTATCTTCCACAGCATCATCCAATTCTGGAAAAAAATCTATGCCCGTTAAGGCTTCAACATCATCTACTGAAACTACAAACTCAAAAAGCGGCTTATTGGAATTCTCATGAGGCATTAAGAAAGCTAAAACTTTTGGATTACCAGTATTGTAATCCATAATGACTTTATAAAACTGATTGGGGACAGCCACATTTTCGGAACCAATAGTTGTCATATCGCCTTTTAAAACACCACCTGTCACCACAAAAACGCCATCATAACGATTGGCCCAATAACGTACTTTTTGCTCTAGTGTATTCCAAATTCCTGAATTGAATTCATGGTTTTGGGGAGTTATATTACTGGTTAAAAAGGTTTCGTCATGAGCTTCTTGACTGTAACGCCTATCGCCAGCAGGACACAAATGTCCTCTATCATAACCTGAATTTTTATAATTCCGCCAACTAGCTGCTCCTGTCTTTACAGCTTTATCAATTTCAAAATAGGGTCTGTTAAAATTAGTATTGGACAAGTGTTCTTTTTTTAGTTCATAAGCGACCCATTCGGCTTGTTCATATGGTTCACTATAACTTAACGAATACCCTTTATGATGTACAATTTGGCCTGTTGTACTTGTTGGTAGAAAAAAAGCTATTGTTGGATTTTTAGGCAGTTTACCTTGCTCAACAATAGCTTCTTGTTCTTTTTTATCGAGATAATATTCATAACCATATATTCCAACAACCAAAAGTATGGCAATCATTGAATATAATGTACGTTTACTCATTATTGAAGATTAGCCAAACTCGCTTTTAGCGTTTCAATTTTTGCTAAAGCATCTGCTTCCTTTTTCTTTTCACCAGCTACTACTTGTTCTGGTGCACCAGAAACAAAACGCTCGTTTGACAACTTCTTCTGAACAGATTTTAAGAACCCTTCTGTATAATCTAATTCTTCCTTTAACTTCTTAATTTCTTCATCAACATTAATTGCTCCGGATGCAGGAATGAAATACTCATTTGATTTTACACGAAAAGTCAATGCTCCATCAACAGCTTCAGAAACATATTCAATAGCCTCTAGATTACCAAGTTTTTTAATAACCTCATCGAAGATGGAAGGCACATTTTCATTATTTATAACGGAGAAACCAATACTGTCCTTAAAAGAAATATTCTTTTCTTTTCTAATATTACGAATACCCGAAACTACTTCTTGCATAAAGCTAAATCCAGAAATCAACTCATTATTTACAGATTTCTTCTTTGGCCATTTCGCCACAATAAGCGCTTCTTCTGGTTGTCTTTCTTCCATGTATTGCCAAATTTCTTCAGTTAAGAACGGCATAAAAGGATGTAATATTTTTAGAATGTCCTCAAAACTCGCAATAACACCCTCTAGTGTTTTAGCATCTATTGGTTGTTGGTAAGCTGGCTTTACAATCTCCAATAACCAAGATGCAAAATCATCCCATATTAGCTTATACGTTGCCATAAGAGCGTCAGACAACCTATACTTACTGTAATGGTCTTCAATTTCAATTAAGGTCTCTTGAAATTTGGCCTCAAACCACTCTAACGCAACTTTACTTGATTCTGGTTGTCCTATAGCATTAATAACTTCCCAACCCTTTACCAAACGAAACGCATTCCAAATTTTATTGGCAAATCCTTTACCTTGGTTACATAACGCTTCATCAAACATCAAGTCGTTTCCGGCGGCGCTACTTAATAATAATCCAACACGAACACCATCAGCCCCATAATCATCTATAAGCTTCAAAGCATCAGGCGAATTCCCAAGAGATTTACTCATTTTACGACGCTGCTTGTCACGAACCAAGCCAGTTAAATATACATTTTCAAAAGGCTTTTCGCCTTTATATTCATAGCCTGCAATAATCATTCGTGCTACCCAGAAAAAGAGGATATCAGGACCCGTAACCAAATCATTAGTTGGATAATAGTAATTTATTTCTTCGTTTTCTGGATTTCGGATACCATCAAATACATTCATTGGCCATAACCAAGCTGAAAACCATGTATCAACCACATCTGAATCTTGGCGTAAGTCATTAACTGTTAATTGTTGATTGTTAGTTATTTCTTTGGCTAAAACTAAAGCTTCTTCAATAGTTTTGGCAACCACAAAATCTTCTTTACCTTCTCCATGATAAAATGCAGGTATTTGCTGTCCCCAACGCAATTGACGTGAAATATTCCAATCACGAATATTTTCCATCCAGTGGCGATAAGTATTCTCAAACTTTTTGGGGAACAATTTAATTTCAGGATTATCACCTAAAACCGCTTCAATTGCTGGTTTTACCAATTCTTCCATCTTTAAAAACCACTGATCTGATAATCTAGGTTCTATAATGGCTTTCGTTCTTTCTGAAATGCCTACCCTATTGGTATAATCTTCAATTTTGAGAATATGCCCCTTTTCTTCTAATTCTTTTACAATTTCCTTTCTAACTATAAAACGGTTTTTGCCCTCATAATGCAAACCATAACTGTTTAAAGTAGCATCTTCATTAAATATATCAATAACTTCCAGATTGTGCTTATCACCTAGAACCTTATCGTTTTCGTCATGAGCAGGAGTTACTTTTAGACAGCCAGTACCAAATTCAACATCCACATACTCATCTTCAATTATGGGTATGATACGACCATTAATAGGTACAATAGCATTCTTCCCTTTTAAATTGGCATGACGTTCATCATTGGGATTGATACAGATTGCGGTATCTCCTAAAATAGTTTCTGGTCTAGTTGTAGCAATAGTCAAGGTGTCATCGCTACCCTCAACCTTATAATTTACATAGTAAAGCTTTCCTTGTTTTTCGACATATTCAACCTCCTCATCAGAAAGTGTTGTTTTAGCTTCTGGATCCCAGTTAACCATGCGATAGCCACGATAAATTAAGCCTTTGTTATATAAATCAACAAATACTTGAGTTACAGCTTCTGACATATCGTCATCCATCGTAAACTTGGTTCGATCCCAATCACAGGAACAACCTAATTTTTTTAGTTGCTCTAAAATTACTCCCCCGTATTCATGCGTCCAATCCCAAGCATGTTTCAAAAACTCCTCGCGAGTTAAATCGTTCTTGTCAATCCCTTGCTCTTTAAGCTTGGCAACCACTTTAGCTTCAGTTGCAATGGATGCATGGTCGGTTCCAGGCACCCAACAGGCATTTTTACCCTGTAAGCGCGCACGTCGTATCAAAACATCTTGAATGGTGTTATTCAACATATGTCCCATATGCAAAACTCCTGTGACGTTTGGTGGCGGAATAACAATTGTATAAGGTTCTCTTCTATCTGGTTTTGAATGAAAATAATTATGTTTCATCCAGTAATCATACCACTTGCCTTCTACCTGATTGGCATCATATTTTGATGGAATTTGCATACTTTGGAATAGTTTTTGAAATATAACATGCAAAAGTACTTATATTTCTTTTTTCAGTAAAATTATATGAATGTATTATGTACTTTTATTTGGGTAGATGATAATTGCATGCATGCATTACGTCTAATAATTTTGCACAATGAATAAAAAGTAAGTATGTTTACAAACGATTTAAATAGAAATATTATGAAACAGCTAATCACATTATTATTTATCGGTTTAATTGGGTTTTCAGTGAATGCTCAAGATAAAGTTGCTAAAATTGAATTTAAAGCAACTACGGTAGATTATGGAACAATTGAAAAAGGTGCTGATGGTGTAAGAACTTTTGAATTCACAAATACTGGTGATGCACCGTTAATTATCTCTAAAGTAACTTCAAGTTGCGGTTGTACAGTTCCTAAAAAACCTGACGGGCCAATTGCTCCAGGTGAAACAGGTGAAATACAAGTAAAATACGACACAAATAGAGTTAACCCTATTAGAAAAACAATAACTGTTATTTCTAATGCTGACACACCTACTGTAGCACTTAAAATTAAAGGTGAAGTAATTGACCCTAGTAAAACAAGTGTTCTCGAAAAGAAAAAAGATAAAAGTGTTATGGAAAAATAACACCTTTATAAAATCTAAATAAAAAACCTTGAGCATTTACTCAAGGTTTTTTATTTAGATTAAGTCTATAAGTTTGAATTGATATTCGTATAAGCGTCCATTCCTATCAACCAATACCTTCATTCGCTTTCCGCTTTTCCCATTAAGCATTTCAATAACTTCTTGTAAACTATAATCTTTTATATCTTTGTTATTAACTTTTAAAATGATATCTCCCAACAGCATACCTGCATTTTTGGCTGGACTATTATCTCTTAATTTCGCTATTTGAAAAGCAGGTCTTACATCAAACCTATAATCTTGATCAGTATTACTAACAGAAACAAATTCAGTAACATCCTTGGCAAATGTTAATCTCCCATTATTTAAGTTGTAATAGTAATCTTTTACAACCCTAATACCTCTTTGTTCTAAATCGATTCCACTTTTATTATAGGTGAATTCACTTTTAAAATTGCTGTTTTTCTTAAGAATCAAGGTTTGGTCCTTATAATTAAAAATTAGATTAAAGCGACGAAGAATTTCAGCTCCAATAGTCCCATTCCTGTCATTGTTTTGTTTTAAAATTTCAATTGAAGATCCTTCAGGAAAAGCCACTAGAGAATTACTTAATTTAAATTGTTGAATAGAGAGCGCTTCAACTCGAGAGCGTTTACCGTATAAACTTCCACTTAAACCATAACCCAAAAAATCGTCTATGTATTTTTGGGTTGAAACAATATCCTGCGACTCATCTTCGAAAAGCCACAGTGCGTCGCTTGCTCCAGTATCTAATAAAACATGAATAGGTATGCGCTGGTCGGCAATAGCAACAGATGCTTTAATATGGGGCTTACCATTTCGCAACGTTAGACCTACCTGCTCGCATTTCTTACAAATACGCTCTTTATAATTCTCATGTTTGATGAGTTTAAGATATTTTGAATGGTAATTTATTTCTACAACAAAATCTTTAAATAAATCGTAACCAATAATACCATGAATGGGAATACCTAATTTGGGCGAATAATCCAGCCCAGTATTAAAAGCAGCAAAAATTGTATGGTTAAAACTTATGGCGTCGCCTATTTTAATCTTGTTTCTTTTAGACTTTATAGCTTCAACCATTTGACCATCACCCAAACCTTTTAAAAAAATTGAAGAAACGTTGCTCTCATTTAACACTTCATCTCCCTCACTCGCATTAAACAAAATAGGCTTGCTAACTCCTGAATCTAAAATAAACGACAATTCCACATCATTAATTTCGACAGGAATTATAATTAGGTTATTAATTAATTGGAACTGTATTTTATCCGACCCTGATCGATTTTTAAGCTCAAAAGTTCCTGTTTGGGCAACAGCAGTCTGACCCAAAAACACACAAAAAAATAACATGACAAAAGCTAAACGCTTCATGACTTTGATTATAAGGTAGTTAAAATATACAAAAATTATCAATAACAAAGGTAATTCAGGAGGTATTTAACTATTAATTTCATTAAAATTTCAGAACTTTGCGACTAAATTTTTCAGACCATGCCAGATATTTCGAAAAAAGGGGCTTCAATGCCACAATCGCCAATTAGAAAGTTAGTACCTTATGCTGAAGCAGCTTACAAACAAGGAAAAACAGTTTACCACTTAAATATTGGTCAACCAGATATAAAAACTCCAGAATTAGCGTTAGATGCTGTAAAAGTTAATTCTTTAGATATTTTGGCTTATACCAGATCCGAAGGTTCTGATGAGTACCGCTCAAAAATTGCCAATTACTATAAAAACCATGACATTGATGTAACAAAAGACAATATAATTGTCACTACAGGAGGTAGTGAGGCTTTAATGTTTGCTTTTGGTTCCATAATGGATATTGATGATGAAATAATAATTCCAGAGCCTTTTTATGCCAATTATAATGGTTTTTCAACAGCTTCGGACGTTCGTATTGTTCCTGTGATTTCTAAAATCGAGAACAACTTTGCATTGCCGCCTATCGAGGAGTTTGAATCATTAATTACACCACGCACCAAAGCCATTTTAATATGTAATCCTGGAAATCCTACAGGATATTTATATTCTAAAGAAGAAATTAGAAAATTAGCAGAAATTGTTAAAAAACATGATCTGTTTTTAATTGCAGACGAGGTTTATCGCGAATTTGCTTATGATGGCGCCGAACACTATTCCATTCTTCAAGAAAATGATATAAAAGAGCATGCCATTGTAATTGATTCTGTCTCCAAACGTTATAGCATGTGTGGTGCTCGTATTGGATGCCTAGTGTCTAGAAATGAGGAAGTTATCGCTACCGCATTAAAATTTGCCCAAGCGCGTTTAAGTCCACCAACATTAGCTCAAATCGCTAGTGAAGCTGCTTTACAAACTCCGCAAAGTTATTTTGACGAAGTAATTTCGGAATATGTCTCTAGAAGAGATTTATTAATTTCTGAACTTGAAAAAATTGAAGGTGTTAAAGTAGCCAAACCAAAAGGTGCTTTTTACTGTATTGTAGAACTACCTATTAAAAGTTCAGATGATTTTGCTCAATGGTTATTAGAAAGTTTTGATATAGGTAACGAAACTGTTATGGTAGCTCCTGCAGCTGGGTTCTATTCAACACCTGGTGTAGGATTAAACCAAATTCGTATTGCATATGTTTTAAACAAAGACAGTCTAAAAAAAGCCGTAAATATTATTAAAGAAGCTTTAAAAGTTTATAAAGATTAGTGACTGTACTTCAAGACATATCACTTAAAAATTACAATACTTTTGGCATAGATTGTTTGGCCAAACATTTTATTTCCGTAAACAGTATCGGTTCTTTAAAGACCGTTTTAAAAAAAGACACTTTCAGCAATTATTTGTTTCTAGGTGGCGGGAGCAACATGCTACTTACCAAAGACATTGATGCTCTTGTAATACATTTAAATCTCAAAGGCATTTCTGTGGTTTCTGAAAGTGAAAGCCATGTATTAGTACAAGTTAATGCAGGTGAAAATTGGCATAATTTTGTGTTATGGTGTCTTGAAAATAATTACGGTGGAATTGAAAATCTTTCTCTTATTCCTGGCAATGTTGGCACAGCTCCTATTCAAAACATTGGAGCATATGGTGTAGAATTAAAAGATGTTATGGAATCTTGTGAAGTTTTAAACACCAATACTTTAGAACTAGAGACTTTTGAAAATGACGATTGTCTATTTGAATACAGAAATTCTATTTTCAAGAAACAGAAAGGTAAATATGTTGTTTGCAAAGTTACGTTTAAACTAACAAAAAATAAGCACAAGCTACATACGGATTATGGTGCAATTTCGGAACAACTAAAGATCATGAATGTTGAAAACCCAACTATTCATGATGTTTCGAAAGCTGTAATCTCAATTAGGCAAAGTAAACTGCCAGATCCAAAAAATATTGGTAACAGCGGAAGTTTTTTTAAAAATCCCGTAATTTCAATACAGCAATACAAAGCATTACAGATAAACTTCCCTGATATACCGGGCTATGCGGTTTCAGAACATGAAGTAAAAGTTCCTGCTGGTTGGTTAATTGAAAAAGCAGGTTTTAAAGGTAAGCGTTTTGGAGATTACGGAGTCCATAAAAAACAGGCACTAGTTTTAGTTAATTATGGTAATGCAAAAGGTCATGATATTCTAAAATTGGCAGAATTAATTCAATCAACCATTAATCGAATTTTTGGAATTACTATTGAAGCAGAAGTAAATATTCTTTAGTTTTAAACGAAATATATAACTTTAACGTTATTACAACTAACCTAATTAACACGAGTTTGAGTAAACCTATAGAAATTGAAATTGTAACCCTTTTAGAAAAAGGAGACAAAAGAGCCATTTCACTACTCTATGAAAATTATGCAGATGCTCTATTTGGCGTAATTTCAAAAGTTATAACAGACCCAGAAATGGCGCAGGATGCACTACAGGAAACCTTTATAAAAGTGTGGAAAAAGGCAAAAACATATGACCCTAATAAAGCTAAATTATTTACTTGGTTATATCGTATTGCATACAACACATCCATAGACAAAGTACGTTCTTCTTCAAATAAAACAAAGAAGGAAGTCCAAATACAAGATTCTAACGTATATAAGTTAACATCGGATGGTTTAAATCAGGATGTCATGGACATCAAAAAACATTTAAACACGTTAGATGACAAATATCAAATCGTGATTCAAGCCCTCTTTTTTGAAGGCATGACACAACAAGAAGCTAGTGATGAATTAGAAATTCCACTAGGAACTATAAAATCGAGATTAAAAATAGGACTACGTGAATTAAAAAAGATTTACGACCCTCAATAAATACAGTCATGAATGAAGAAATAACTACATTTTTAAATTCTGGCCTTTTAGAAAAGTATCTAATAGGTGAAACCACTGCAAGTGAAACTGATATGGTTGAAAATTTAATTGTCAACAATGCAGCGGTTAAAACAGCTTATGATGTTTTGCAAGACAACCTGGAAGTCGTTTCTAAACTGAATGCCAAAGAAGCTCCTCAAGATGCTCTAAATAATATTTTAGACGCACTTGATGAAAAACCCGTAATATCTATCTCAAAGATCAATAAACGTAAAACTTGGTACAAATATAGTATTGCGGCTAGTGTTGCAGCCTTTTTGTTTGCTAGCACATCTTATTTGTTTTATGTTCAAAATCAAAAATTGAGTCATGAAAACCAAGTTGTTGTTGATGAAATTTTTGATTTAAGAAGTGATATTGAAAATAATAACAAAATGCTTTCGGATATTATGAAGCAATTTAAACAGCTTAATAATCCTGAAACACGGAAATACATTATTAACGGTAATAGTAGAGCTAAAAATCTGAAAACGGTTGCCTATATTAACCCTAAAGAAAAAAAGTCTATGATTGATGTAGTTTCTCTACCTCAATTACCAGAAGACCAATGTTACCAAATTTGGGCAGAAGTGGAAGACAAAATGGTAAATTTAGGGATTTTAAAAGAAACCGACAGACAACTTAAAGAAATTCCTTACACTGAAGATGCTTTAGCTTTAAGCATTACAATTGAGCCTAAGGGTGTAAATCCAAAAGCTTCAAAAGAAAATGCTGTAGCTGAAATAGCGCTTCACAACATAAAATAAAAACAATTATTTAAAGTACCACAAACAGCCTTGCTTTCATAAACGCAAGGCTGTTTTTATTTCCAAAGTGTATGGAATTCACTAACTTTGCAAAAAAAATACATGAAACTTCTATTAATTACATTAGCTTTATTAGGATTAGGCGTTGCAGGAATAGCAATAAAAATATGGGCTAAAAAAGACGGTAAATTTGCCGGTACTTGCGCGAGCCAAAACCCTATGCTAAATCAAGAAGGTGAAGCTTGTGGTTTTTGCGGTAAAACACCTGATCAATTTAAAGATTGTAACGAACCTCAACATTCTTAATTTTAATGCTGATTCTTGAATTAGTTTTCTATGCATTTATTGCCATAGTTTGCATTCAGGTAATTTATTACATCATATTTTTTTCGCAATTCAAGGATTCGTCTTCGTTAAACACAGCAATAGAATCCTTACCAATATCTGTTATTATTTGCGCTAAAAATGAAGCCGGGAATTTAAAAGCTTTTTTGCCTTCTGTAATAAATCAAAACTATCCTAATTTTCAAATAGTCCTGATTAATGATGCTTCGTATGATAACACACTAGAAGTCATGGAAGAATTTGCGTTGAAACACACCAATATTAAAATTGTAAACGTAAAAAACAATGAAGCCTTTTGGGCCAATAAAAAATACGCATTAACATTAGGTATTAAAGCAGCTAAATACAACCACCTTTTATTTACAGATGCTGATTGCAAACCTGTTTCAGAGCATTGGATTGCAGAAATGAGTACCTGTTTTAGCAAAAAAAAGTCAATAATTTTAGGATATGGTGGCTATAGAAAAGTTAAAAATTCACTGCTAAACAAGTTAATTCGATTCGAAACCGTTCTTACAGCCATACAGTATGTTTCCTATACAAATCTTGGAATACCTTATATGGGTGTAGGGCGAAATTTAGCTTACACAAAAGAAAAATTCTTTGAAGCAAATGGATTTATGCAGCACATGCATATTCGCTCTGGGGACGATGATTTGTTTGTCAACCAAGTTGCCAATTTCAATAACGCAACCATATGCTTGAAACATAATAGTTTTACTGAATCTTTACCAAAAAAAACTCTTTCGTCTTGGTTGACACAAAAAAAGCGCCACATAACTACAGCTAGTCACTATAAATCTACGCACAAGTTTCTACTCGGGCTCTATTTCATATCTCAATTCTTGTTTGTCACTTTGGCTCTTTTACTTTTAATTTTTCAATTTCAGTGGAAATTAGTTTTAGGGTTAATAGCTCTACGACTTGTAATGCAGACTATTACCTATTTTAAAGCAACCCAAAAACTTAATGAGCAAGATATTATTCCCTTTGTTCCTTTTTTGGAGCTTTTTTTAATTGCAGTTCAATTGTCTATATTTATATCCAATCTTATCTCAAAACCCAAACATTGGAAATAGAAGAAGCTATAAAACAAGCCAAGCTAAACAATCAAAAAGCCTTTAATTATTTGGTTGAAACCTTTTGGGATGATGTTTACGGCTTTCAATTAAAGCGCATTGGAAATGAAAACGATGCCGAGGACATAACCATACAAGCCTTTTCTAAAGCTTTTGATAAAATTGACAGCTATAACAGCGACTACAAATTTAAAACTTGGCTAATTACTATTTCAAAAAATATACATATTGATTTAGTAAGAAAAGAAAAAAACACATTTTCCAAAAAATTAAGCAGTACAGACGACGAAGATTACTTTGATGTTGTTGATGATTCTCCTTCTCCTGAAGACAAACTAATAACCGACCAAAACCTAGCCAAACTATTACGAGACATAAAAAAACTCAAGCCACACTATCAAGAAGTCATTAACTTAAGGTACTTTCAAGAATTAAGTTATAAAGAGATTGCCGAGCAACTGGACGAACCTATGACCAATGTAAAAGTTAAGTTATTACGGGCTAAAAAATTATTGGCGGAAATCATTCAGAAAAAATAATAGTATATCATGAAAATAAGTGCTTTCATTTTATGCTATAATGAATCATTAATGATTAGGCATACCCTAAATTACTATTCTAAATTTTGTTCTGAAATAACAATTTTGAACAATAACAGTAGTGACAATTCAATTGAAATAGTACAAAATGAATATCCTAATGTTAAAATTGAAAATTTTGGAATTGAAAACTCATTTAGAGAAGACACTCAAACAGAACTAAAAAATAATTGTTGGAAAGATAGTGATGCTGATTATGTTATAGTTTGTGACATGGATGAATTTCTATATGCTGAAGATTTAGAAAGCAAATTAAACTTATTAGATAAATATAGACCCGCTATAGGCAGCGTTATTGGCTATGAAATGTTTTCTAAAAAATTCCCAAAAAACTATAACGTATCTTTATTAGATCAAGTTAAATACGGCATAAGAAGCTATCGTTTTGATAAGTCAGTAATTTTTAATCCAAAAAAGGTTAAAAATATTAATTATGATTATGGCGCCCATACTTGTTTGCCTGATTTCTATGATAAAAGGGCAGAAGATATTTTAATTGAATTCAAACTTCTCCATTTTAAGTATTTAAGCAAAAAATATTTATATCGTAAACATTTAAAATATACAAATAGATTAAGCAAAATAAATATTATTAATGAATGGGGATCAGAATATAGAGAAGGTAAAAAACACATAGATAATAAATTTAAAATTGCTAAAAAACATATCTTCAAGATTATCCCATAAATTGGTCTTCTAACAATACATTACAACTTAACTTTGTATCTTTGCATGGCAAATTAAGAGCGAATGAAAACAGAAGTAGACTCTAATATATTACCAGGTCGCGCACCAAAACCCAAATGGTTGCGCGTAAAACTACCAACTGGTAAAAAATATACTGAATTACGTGGTTTAGTAGACAAATACAAGCTTAATACCATATGCACATCTGGAAGCTGTCCGAATATGGGAGAATGCTGGGGAGAAGGCACAGCCACGTTTATGATATTAGGCAATATATGCACTCGATCTTGTGGTTTTTGTGGTGTAAAAACAGGTAGACCAGAAACGGTTGATTGGGATGAGCCAGAAAAGGTTGCGCGTTCTATAAAAATCATGAAAATCAAACATGCTGTATTAACTAGCGTTGATCGAGACGACCTTAAAGACATGGGAAGCATAATGTGGGCAGAGACCGTAAAAGCTGTTCGCAGAATGAACCCTGAAACTACTTTAGAAACACTCATACCTGATTTTCAGGGCATAGAACGCCATATAGACCGAATAATTAATGTTGCCCCAGAAGTTGTTTCGCACAATATAGAAACCGTTAGGCGCTTAACACGCGAAGTTCGTATTCAAGCTAAATATGATAGAAGTCTAAGTGTTTTAAACTATTTAAAACAACAAGGCCAAAGGCGTACCAAATCTGGTATTATGCTTGGCTTAGGTGAAACACGGGAAGAAGTTATCGCTACGCTTCACGATCTTAAAGATAACAATGTGGACGTGGTTACTATAGGACAATATCTTCAACCTAGTAAAAAACACTTACCCGTAAAACGCTTTATTATGCCTGATGAGTTTGAAGAATACAAACAAATTGGCTTAGATTTAGGTTTCAGGCATGTAGAAAGTAGTGCTTTAGTACGATCATCTTACAAAGCACAAAAACACATTAATTAATGGTACGCGTTGGCATTAATGGATTTGGTCGAATTGGTAGGCGTATTTTTAGACTACTCGACAAAAATCTAGACATTCAAGTTGTAGCGGTTAACGATTTGGCAGATACCAAAACTTTAAGCCATTTGTTAAAGTACGATAGTATTCATGGTATTTTCGCCGGCAGTATATCTCACGATCAATCTCATATTATTGTTGACAATAGATCAATTTCATTTTCGCATCACAATCACCCTAAAGATATTAACTGGAAAACTCATGATGTTGATTTTGTTATTGAATGTACAGGAAAATTTAAAACAACAGAAACACTTCAGAATCACATAAAAAATGGTGCTTCTAAAGTAATTTTAAGTGTTCCTCCTATTGACGATTCTATAAAAACAATAGTATTAGGCATTAATGACAATAACATTACAGGTGAGGAACTTATACTATCAAATGCATCGTGCACGACCAATAATGCTGCCCCTATGATTGATATTATAAATAAACTTTGTGGTGTAAAACAAGCATATATTACCACAGTACATTCCTATACTACAGACCAAAGTTTACATGACCAGCCTCATCGGGATTTACGTCGAGCAAGAGCAGCAGGTCAATCCATCGTGCCTACTACAACAGGAGCTGCAAAAGCCCTAACTAAAATATTCCCAAATTTATCAAATGTTATTGGCGGATGTGGTATTCGTGTTCCTGTAGCCAATGGATCCTTAACCGATATTACCTTTAATGTTGAAAGGGCAACAACAATTGAGCATATCAATAATGCCTTTAAAGACGCATCAGAAGGCTATTTAAAAAATATTCTTGCCTACACTGAAGACCCTATAGTTTCAATAGATATAGTGGGAAATCCACATTCTTGCATTTTCGATTCGCAAATGACTTCAGTTATTGGAAATATGGTAAAAATTATTGGTTGGTACGATAACGAAACGGGCTATTCACAAAGAATTATTGATTTAATTTGCAATTTATCGATAAAAATGTCACTTTTATCGAATAAATAATTATATTTGTCGATAATAGTGAAGAATAAAAATGTCCCAGATTCATAAATATATATGTGCTATTATATTTTTGATTAGCTACTCTATGTCTGCACAAACCGATATTAGTGAAGACGAAGAGACTATTCAAATTAATATTGATTATCGTATTAATCAAGCGCAGAATGACATTGAAAACTACGATTATTTTGAAGCTCAAAAAAAGCTTGAAGATGCTTTAGTACTTGCTGAAAAAATTGGCAACAAGCAAAGCATTGGTCTTATCTATTCAAAAATTGGAAAACTTCAATATATCATTGAAGAACCTGATGAAGCACTAGTTTATTTATTTAAAGCAAACGAGATACAACGTATTGCAAAAGATGACGTTAATAGGGCTGAAACCTATAAGATTCTAGGTAATGTTTATAACAGCAAAAAAGATTATCAGCAAGCTTTAGATTATTACACCTCATCAAAAACGCTTTTTGAGCAAGAAGGTTTGAACGACTTCGTTGCCGAAGTTTTACTCAACGAGGGTAAAACCTTAATTCAATTAGAAGATTTTAAAAAAGCTAATCAACAATTAGAAAAGTCCATCTCATTGGCTACACGGTACGATTTGAATAAAATATTGAGTAGCGCCATGATTCATAACGGGTTAGCTTTGGCCAAATTAGGCAATATGGAAAGCGGCTTAAAGTTTGCCAATGATGGTATCGTGATGGCTAAAAACAATGCCTTTAATACGGTTTTAAGTAATGGTTATTTAATTTTAAGCGATTTAAATCAACTTGCAGAAAATTACAAACTAGCTAATGATTATCTTAAAAAACATATTAGTCTTTCAGATTCTTTATTAACGGTTAAACGTGAGAATTTATCACCCGAAAAGCGTATTCAAGTATTATTAGACAATCAAACAGAGTTCCAAAAAGAACAAGCCGCTAATCTTGAAGAAGAAATTGAAGCCAATAGCCTTAATCAACTAACAACCATTTTAAGTATTGCCTTAATTACAATTCTGTCTTTACTAACGTTATCGCTTTACAAAAACAATAATATTAGGCTTAAAACCAATAATATGCTTCATAAGAAAAATGGCGAACTTATTATAGCGAAGGAAAAAGCCGAATTAGCTTCAAAAACAAAGGCTAACTTTTTATCTACCGTAACCCATGAGTTACGAACACCTCTGTATGCTGTTACAGGACTTACAAACATGCTTTTGGATGAAGACCCAAAGCCACATCAGATACAGCATCTAAAATCCTTGAAATTTTCTGGTGATTACCTACTAACGTTCATAAATGACATTCTACAAATCAATAAAATTGAAGCCAACAAAGTAGATGTTGAACCAGAGGTATTTAATTTAAAGAAGAAAATCACTAATGTTATTGCAGCTTTAAACAATTCTGCATTAGACAATAACATTCAGATACATTTTGAGTTTGATAAAGGCCTACCAGAGAACTATCATGCTGACCAACTTAAAATTTCGCAAATTTTAATAAACCTTATTGGTAACTCCATTAAGTTTACTAAAGACGGTGATATTTGGGTAAGAGTATACAAGCTACAACAAGACAACGACATATTTAATGTTCGTTTTGAAATTGAAGATAACGGTATAGGTATTAGCAAAGAAAAACAAGAAATGTTGTTCGAAAGCTTTGCGCAGGGCTCTATTCAAATTAACCGTAAATATGGTGGTACAGGTTTAGGGCTATCTATCGTTAAAGGCTTAATTGAAATATTAAAAGGAAAAATATATCTTAAAAGTGAATTGGGCAAAGGCTCTACATTTACATTCGAATTGCCTCTAAAATATTCAGAATCTGCCGCAGAAAAACCTAAAAAGGTTGAATACTTCAAAAACGTTGATGAATTGGATTTAAAGAACATCAAGATTTTAGTGGTTGAAGACAACAAAATCAATCAAATGATTACCAAGAAGATTCTGAATAAAATGGGACTTCAGTGTGATATTGTTGATAATGGTGAAGCTGCTGTTGATAATGCCAAAACTATTCAGTATGATGTTATTCTAATGGATATCCACATGCCAGGAATTAGCGGATTGGAAGCCACTAAAATCATCAGAACATTCAATAAGGACATAACTATTTTTGCCTTGACAGCTGTAACTCTTGAAGACAAAATGCATGAGTTTGACGAAGCTGGATTTACTGATATTATTTCAAAACCATTCAAACAAGAAGATTTCGAAAAGAAACTGTACAATGCCTTAATTGACGGCAAAAAGAAGTCAACTGCTTAACTTGCTATAAAATCCATTATTTGCTTATTAAAATCATCTGCTTGATCTATTTGAATTGTGATAGGCAAGTAGAACAATTTTTGTTTTAATGTTGGATGCATTTTCAAACGCATAAAATCTTTTTCGGTAGTTAAAATACAATCTAGCTTTTCAAACTCTTCAATTTCGGTTGCAGTGAAATGATGATGATCACCAAATTTCAAATGTTCAAATGTCATTTTCAAACGCTCTAAATAATCAACCAATGGTTGTGGATTGGCAATTCCGGTAATCAAAGTAAAATCTTTTAAATCCGTCAACATGCTCTCTTCAGTTTCCGAATATACTTTATATGAATACTCAATCGAACTAAAATAGAGTTTTTGATGCGGTAAAGGATTGAGCTTATTTCGTATCTGTTGCTTTTGGGTTTCAGATAAATCTGGCGGACATTTTGTTACTACTATCACTTGTGCTCGTTTTGCTCCAGATCGTGGTTCACGTAAGTTGCCTGTTGGCAAAACAATATCATTGGCATATAATTTTCCATAACTGGTTAAAAGCACATAAAAACCAGCTTTTACTTTTCGGTGTTGATAGGCGTCATCCAAAATAATAACTTCAGGTTGGCTTTCTTGTAAACGCAGTGTTGCTATACCATTTTGCCTATCTTCACATACAGCAATTTGTACGTCTTCATTAAATTTATTGTAAAACTGAAACGGCTCATCACCAATACTATCAGCTGTAGCCTCATCATTTGCCAATAGAAAACCTTTTGTTTTTCTACCATAACCTCTACTTAACGTGGCAACTTTTCTATCATTTTTCATTAATCGAATAAGGTATTCCACCATAGGGGTTTTTCCCGTTCCACCTGTACTTAAATTACCAACCGCTATTAGTGGAAAATCGTATGATTTCGAAGTATACATTCCAACATCATAAAGCCGATTACGCAACCAGGTTACTAAAAAGTATATGGGAACAATAGGAAATAATAAAATTCGAATAAGCTTCATAAATACTTTCCAATTCGGTTTTAAAACACAAAGTAAAGACTATTTTTTTAGAACACCTTTTTAATACAAAAGGAAATTAAATGAGCCATGATAGTAAAAGTTTTATATTTGTTAGAAATACCATTCAATTTATGATAATTCAAGATGTAATAAATCATCTGGAAGCATTGGCACCTCAAGCTTACGCTGAAGATTTTGATAATACAGGTTTACTTATTGGCGATTCCCAAAACAATATAACAGGTGTTCTCGTCACTTTAGATACCCTAGAAACAGTTGTAGATGAAGCTATAGAACATAACTGTAATCTTATTGTGAGTTTCCACCCCATAATCTTTAAAGGCTTAAAAAAAATAACAGGGGAAAATTATGTTGAGCGTGTGGTCCTAAAAGCCATTAAGCATAACATTAGCATCTATGCCATTCATACGGCTTTAGATAATGCCAAATTAGGCGTAAATAATATTATTTGCGAACAATTGGGCTTGATTAACCGTCAGGTTTTAATTCCACAATCGCAGACCATAAAAAAACTAACAACCTATGCGCCTATCTCTGAAGCTGCCGCTTTACGCCAAGCTCTTTTTGATGCAGGAGCAGGAAGTATTGGCAACTATAATGAGTGTAGTTTTAATGTTGATGGCACAGGGACCTACAAAGGTAATGAAGCATCCAACCCTACTAAAGGCAAAAAATTGGAGCAACATCAAGAACCTGAAACACAAATTTCGGTAACATTTGCCAAACATGTTGAATCTCAAGTTTTAAAAGCACTGTTTAAAAATCATTCCTATGAAGAGGTCGCCTATGAAGTTGTTACCCTTGAAAACACAAATCAAAATATAGGCATGGGAATGATTGGTGATTTGGAAAGCAGCCTATCTGAAAAGGATTTTCTTCAACTTTTAAAAACTCAAATGAAAACAACGTGTATTAGACATTCCAAATTACTTGACAAGCCCATTAAAAGAGTAGCCGTTCTGGGCGGTTCTGGAAGCTTTGCAATACAAGCTGCCAAACAATCGGGAGCCGATATTTTTGTGACAGCCGATTTAAAATATCACGACTTTTTTCAAGCCGAAAACAACATAATTTTGGCAGATATTGGTCATTATGAAAGTGAGCAATTCACAAAAAACTTTTTAGTAGCATATCTTACAAAAAAAATTACTAATTTTGCAGTCGTTTTATCAAGGATAAATACCAATCCTGTTAAGTATTTTTAAAGTATGGCAAAAAAGAAAGAAGTAACTGTAGAAGAGCGCTTAAGAGCATTATACGATTTACAACTCATTGATTCTAGAATTGATGAAATTAGAAACGTTCGCGGAGAACTTCCATTAGAAGTGCGTGATTTAGAAGATGAAGTTGCTGGTTTAAATACAAGATTAGAAAAATTAGAGGACAGTTTAGAGGTTATCAATAACGATATCAGCTCTAAAAAGAATCTTATTGAAGAGGCAAAAGCCTTAATCAAGAAATACAACGAGCAACAAAAAAATGTTCGTAACAATCGTGAGTTTAACTCGATTTCAAAAGAAATTGAATATCAAGAATTAGAAATTCAATTGGCAGAAAAGAATATTAACGAGTATAAAGCTCAAATCGAGCAGAAAAAAGAAGTTATTGCCGAAACTAAAGATCGTTTAAAAGAACGTCAAACACACCTTAAACACAAGAAAGGTGAACTAGATGCTATTTTAGCCGAAACCGAAAAAGAAGAACAAGCTTTAATTAAGAAATCCGAAGATTACAAATCTTCTATTGAAGCACGTTTGGTTGCCGCTTACGATCGTATTCGTACCAATGTGAAGAACGGATTAGCTGTTGTACCAATAGAAAGAGGTGCTTCTGGTGGTTCTTTCTTTACTATTCCGCCACAAGTTCAAATGGAAATTGCTTCCCGCAAAAAAATTATTACTGATGAGCATAGTGGACGTATTTTAGTAGATGCCGCTTTAGCCGATGAAGAAAAAACTAAAATGGAAAAACTATTTGCAAAACTATAATCCATTTTAAATATCATATACAAACCCAGACAACCTGTCTGGGTTTTTTATTTAATATAACTTTCACAGTTTTTAGTTAAGGTTTCACGGTTTACTACGTCTATAGAAAAAAGAAAAATACAATTATGAAATCTATTCTTCCTATTTTGGTACTCACCTTACTATTCAGCTGTAACAATAACACAGCCCAAACTAACCCAAAACAACAGGCTGTGATAAACGCCAATCCTATTGAAGTCCCTATACAAAACGGTAAAGCCAAGGCTTATTTTGCCAGTGGTTGTTTTTGGTGCGTAGAAGCGGTTTACGAAAGCGTTAAAGGCGTAGACGAAGCCATTTCAGGTTATGCCGGTGGACACACCAAAAACCCAACTTACGAAGCCAGTAACACAGGCCGCACAGGTCATGCCGAAGCCGTAGAAGTTATTTACGACCCTAATAAGGTTAGTTTTTCAACCCTAGTCGATGTGTATTTTGCATCGCAAGACCCAACACAAGTTAATGGTCAAGGGCCTGACAGAGGTTCGCAATACCGTTCTATTATATTTTACCAAAACCAAGAGCAAAAAGATATTATTCTAAAAAAGAAAGCTGCTTTAGCTAAAAAACTGGGAAAACCTGTTGCTGCCGAAGTGTATCCGTTTCAAAAATTCTGGAAAGCCGAAGACTATCACCAAAACTACGAAAAGTTACATCCAGACAATCCGTACGTACAAAATGTATCCATACCACGCTTAAACCGTTTTAAACGCAACATGCCAGAGGTGTTAAAGGAGAATCATTAAATCAATTCCTGCGAAAGCAGGAATCTGTTTTAGCTATCATTCCTGGTTGTCATATTGAGCTTGTCGAAATGAAGACAGGAATTTGTTTTAGCTGTCATTCCGCAGGTGATACGGAATCCACTTTTATAATTATTTGATATTTAGAATTAAAAAACCGAAATTCGTTTGGGCTAATTAAAGAGTAATTTAGTTATTCTTAAAAGCAATAGTTTACTCAAAATAGTGATAAAAATTTGGATATAGTTTTAAATGTAATAATTGGATTTGGGATATTTACCGGTATTCTTTTATTCAATAAAACCAAACCTATTTTTTTAAAAGTTCTATTAGCTGGACTAATTATAAGTCTCATTTTTAATTTTTTTATAGAAAAAATTAAAATTAGCAGCCCTTTTTTTGTTTTTGGAATTTTCAGTTTAATTTATTCGGTGTATAGCATTTGTACTAGGAAATGGGCAAATTCAATAATTGGTTTATTTGCCTTTGTTTCAATTTTCAACATCCTTTTTGATTTACCATACTATGGAGCAGTTCAATTCTTAATGCTAATACCAATAGTGTTTTTTGTTTTTAAATGGATTTACTGGAAAGATAATATAAGTCAATTATCTATTTTGTCAGTTCTAGGCTTTTATGAATTAGTCTTGTTTTTAAAATTTATCGAAGCACTTATAGAGACATAACAAACAACCTCTTTTTCTCGCTGAAATTTTAATAACCCTACATATAGCAAACTAAACTGTCTAATTTTTCCTCGCCTTAATCTCAAAAATCAAAGGATATAATTTGTCTTTTGTAACAAACATACCAGAATCGGTTTCAATTAAATCAGGCAACACATTATAAGGGCTTTCATCGTATTCGTTTAAATAGTCAATATGCAAACCGGCTTCAGTTAAGGCATTTATCACTTCGCTTAATCCGTGGTTCCAACCGTATTCCTTACTTATCATTTTAGAATCGGTATTGGCATACGTGCCTTCGTATTCTTCGTAAATCACCTCATCTTGCATATACCCATATTTCATTACAGGCTTTCCTTCTAGATAATCAAACATCCAAACTATAGGGTGGAATTCTACCATATAAAACGTTCCTCCTGGTTTTAAACGTTCTGATATCATTTTTCCCCAAGGTTTTAAATCGGGCAACCAACCTATTACACCATAACTGGTAAAAACAATATCAAACTGTTCTTTAACATACTTTGAAGTATCCAATACATTACAGCACACAAATTCAGCATCCAATTGTAATTCCGTATTGAGTGTTTTGGCCAGTTTAATACCTTCATCACTTAAATCCACACCAACACATTGGGCTCCTAGCCTACTCCAACTTAAGGTATCCTGACCAAAATGGCATTGTAAATGCAACAATGATTTTTCGGAAACATTGCCAAAAGCTTTCAGTTCGTAAGGCATCAAGGAGTTCTTACCATTTTTAAAAGCTTCTAGATCATACATATCACTTTTAGAATGTATTTTTACTTTTTCGTTCCAAGTAGCCTTGTTGGTATCAAAATATTTATTTTCGGTATTCATATTAAACTAGAATTTGTTACTAAAATACTATAACTTCGTTCAAAATTATGACTCCCTATGAAAAAACTAATCATACTATTTGCATGTGGCTTTTTAATATTGGCTTGCAAGTCTGATAAAAAAGAAAACCAAACTAAAGAACTTATAGAATTGACTCCTGCCGAAAAAATAGCCAATCGCTATGGTTTTCAGAATTGGAATAACGTAGAGTATGTTACTTTCAGGTTTAATGTAACCAAAGACAGTAGTCATTTTCAACGCTTATGGGAATGGAACCCAAAAACCAATGATGTTGTTTTAATAACCCAAAGTGACACCCTAAAGTACAACAGAAACAAATTAGACGATACATTTATAAACGCAGACAAGGCTTTTATTAACGATAAGTACTGGTTATTGGCACCATTTAATTTAGTTTGGGATTCTGGAACCACTATTTCAGAGCCTGAAAAATCTGTTGCCCCATTAAGTAATAAGGAACTTAATAAATTAACCTTAACCTATTCCAATACGGGTGGCTATACACCTGGTGATGCCTACGACTTTTATTTTACCGATGAGTATGTCATTGAAGAATGGGTTTACAGAAAAGGTAATACTCCGCAACCTTCCATGATGACAACTTGGGAAGACAATCAGGAATTCAATGGCATTTTAATTTCAAAAAGCCATAAAAAAACAACAGACAATTGGGAATTATACTTTTCAGATGTAGAAATTAAGTAACATAAAATCCAAAAGGATATTGTTGGACGTATATATTATAAATATCCCGCAATAAGCGTCTATATATATCCAAAAACAGGCTTCCATTTTTTAATTGAAGCCTGTTTTTTTAGCCTTTAAATTCTTCTTTTACGTGAGTACCATCGCAATACGGTTTGTTTTCCGAACTACCGCACCTACAAAAAGCCGTGGTTTTATTTTTGGTTTCTTGGGAACCATCTCTGTGTGTGACTTTTAATGTGCCATAAACCAGCAAGGGACCATTTTCTAAAACTTCGATTTTAGTTTCCAAGGATTCCGAAGTTTTGTCAGTTTCATCATTCATATAATAACTCAAGGCTCCAGAAGGACATTGTTTCACTTGACTTACTAAATCGTCCGTTGAAGCGGCATCAATTTTTATCCACGGTCTGTCTTTAGGCTGAAAGACTTTAGGCAAGCCTCTTACACAAATTCCGGAATGTATGCATTTTTCGGCCTCCCAAACTATTGTGGTTTCGCCATTGGTATATTCTTTAGTTTTACCCATTTCAGATGTTTTTCTTAAAGATACAAAATACCGTTTAAAATATCTATCAGCTAGCGCTATCCTACTATCATTATAATTCTTATTTTTGTGGGAAACAGAAAAAACGCACACATTGTCCACTTATAAATTAGGCCTTGACTACGCAAAAGAGCAAGACCAATTAGATACGTTATCCGATTATAGAAATCAGTTTCACATTCCAAAAGATCAAAATGGAAACGAGCTTATTTATCTCTGCGGAAACTCATTGGGTTTACAGCCAAAAACCACAAAATCGTACATTAACCAAGAGCTTGAAGATTGGGCAAATTTAGGTGTAGAAGGTCATACCGAAGCCAAAAATCCATGGTTACCCTATCATGAATTTCTAACGGAAAGCATGGCAAAAGTGGTTGGCGCCAAACCTATTGAGGTCGTTACCATGAACACACTAACGGCCAATTTGCATTTTATGATGGTGAGTTTTTATAAACCAACCAAAGAACGTTATAAAATCATTATTGAAGCTGATGCATTTCCTTCTGATAAGTATGCGGTTGAATCGCAATTACGCCATCATGGTTTTGATGATAAGGAAGGCTTAATTCTTTGGAAAGCCCGTGAAGGCGAAGAATTGGTTCGTTATGAAGATTTAGAAGCCATTATGAATACGCATGGAGACGAAGTAGCATTAATTATGATTGGTGGTGTAAACTATTACACAGGACAATATTTCGATTTAAAACGTATTACAGAATTGGGACACAACTATGACTGTATGGTTGGGTTTGATTGTGCCCATGGTGCAGGAAATGTGGAATTAAACTTGCACGATTCTGATGCCGATTTTGCCGTTTGGTGTACTTATAAATACCTCAATTCTGGACCAGGAAGTTTGGCTGGTGCATTCGTACACGAACGCCACGCCCACAATAAGAACTTGAATCGATTTACAGGTTGGTGGAGTCACAATAAACAAACGCGTTTTAATATGCGCCATGAATTTGACCAATTACCTGGTGCTGAAGGCTGGCAGTTGAGCAATCCTCCCATTTTATCATTGGCTGCCATAAGAGCATCTTTGGATATTTTTAATGAAGTAGGTATTGAAAAACTGAATGAAAAATCAAGAAAGCTAACAGGTTATTTTGAGTTTTTATTGAAACAATTAGGTGAAGACACCATACGAATTATTACACCAGAAAACCCTGAAGAGCGCGGTTGCCAACTCTCCATTCAGGTTAAAAATGCAGATAAAAGTTTACACAACAAACTAACAGAAGCGGGTGTTATAAGTGATTGGCGTGAACCAGATGTTATTCGCTGTGCACCTGTACCATTATACAACTCATTTGAAGATGTTTATAATATGGTTGAAAAATTGAAAGTTATTTTAAATGAATAAACAACAAAACATACTCATAATAGGAGCTGGTCTTTGCGGCTCTCTCCTAGCCTTGCGGTTAGGACAACGTGGTTACAACGTTACGGTTTATGAAATGCGCCCAGATTTACGAAAAGTTGATATTTCGGCTGGTCGTTCTATAAATTTAGCTTTTTCAGATCGAGGTATTAAAGCCATGAACTTGGTTGGATTAAAAGATAAAGTCATGCCATTGTGTATACCAATGAACGGCAGAATGCTTCATGATATTGAAGGTAACACCTCTTTGGCTCCATACAGTGGTCGCGAGCATGAGTATATCAATTCCATCTCAAGAGGCGGCTTAAATGCCTTACTGCTTGATGAAGCCGAAAAACATAAGAATGTATCTATTCATTTTAATAAAAAATGTAAATCGGTTGATTTTGAAAAAACGACTGCTACATTCAAAGATTACGATACCAACAAGGAGTTTATTGAAGATGCCGATGTGATAATAGGAACCGATGGTGCTGGTTCTGCCTTACGCAAGAGTTACTATTTAGAGCGTAAGTTTTTATTCAGTTTTTCTCAAGATTATTTAACACATGGATATAAAGAATTGAGTATTCTACCCGGTGAAAACGGCAACTTTAAAACCTATAAAAACGCACTCCATATTTGGGGTCGCGAGGCCTTTATGCTTATTGCATTGCCTAATTTAGATGGTAGTTTTACCGTAACCTTATTCTTGAGCTTTGATGAAGGCGAATACAATTTCAACAATTTAACCACTAAAGAACGCGTATTGGAATTCTTTGAAAAATACTTTAAAGATGCTTTAGATTTAATGCCAAATTTGGTGGATGATTTCTTTGAAAACCCAACCTCACCGCTTGGAACTGTAAAATGTTCACCTTGGCATTACAAAGGTAACACGCTGCTGATGGGAGATGCTGCTCATGCCATTGTTCCATTTTATGGGCAAGGTATGAATGCATCATTTGAGGATGTTGTAGAATTTGATAAAGTATTAGACCAAGGATTTAACGACTGGGAAACTGTTTTTAAGGTTTATGAAAAAAACCGTAAAAAAGACACCGATGCTATTGCAGATTTGGCCATTGACAATTTTTATGAAATGAAAGGTCATGTCAACCATGCCAATTTTAGGGAGAAAAGAAATTTGGAAATGGCTTTTGAAAAAACGTTCCCAAAAGACTATAATTCAAAATATTCTTTAGTGACATTTAACGAAAACCTTGGGTATCGTGAAGCCATGTTAAGAGGCCGTGCACAGGACAAAGCTATTTTGAATTTGCTGGCAGATGGTAAATTGAATATTGAAGACGATTTAAAATCGAATTTAGAAAAAGTAAAAACTGAAACCGAAAACATTCTTGAAGACGATAGGGTTGCCGGTTTAAAATAAGGTAGTCATTTTGCACGTGATTCAGAATGACAAAAAAGGTAAAAACATTATTATGAACGAAGGAACCAAAGTAACACCAAGAGGCGCATATCCACACGTAAAAGTTGTAGGCGATTTTATATTTGTATCTGGCACGAGTTCTCGCAGATCAGATAACACCATTGCTGGTGTGGATATAATAGACGAAATGGGAACCAAAAGGCTCAATGCAGAAGTACAAACACGAGAAGTTTTAAAAAACATAGATAAGAACCTAGAAACAGTTGGAGCCTCTTTAAAAGATGTTGTTGATGTGACTTCCTTTTTGGTTAATATGAACGACTTTGCAGGATACAACAAAGCCTATGCCGAGTTTTTTGATAAAGAAAATGGGCCAACCCGAACGACTGTAGCCGTACACCAATTACCACATCCTGATTTGGTAGTCGAAATTAAAGTGATGGCCTATAAAAAGCAATAAATGATTAAATTCTTTCGCCAAATACGCAAATCTTTACTTATGGAAAGTAAAACTTCCAAATACTTCAAATATGCTATTGGCGAAATTATTCTTGTTGTTATTGGTATTTTAATTGCTTTACAAATCAATAATTGGAATGAAAGAAAAAAACTGAAGACACAAGAAAAAGAAGCCCTTGTTGAGATTATTTCTGATTTGAATATTAATGTAGTTAAGTTTAACCAAACTTTAAACGGAAAAAACCGCCTTGGAAATATTAACAACGCGCTGCACTCATTAAATGTTATAATAGAACATCTTAAATCTAAAGAAGTGTATCATGATTCTCTGGATAAGCATTTTGGCATTATGACTTTTTCTGTTAATAATATAAATTACAAAACTAGCGGCTACGAATCTCTCTCCTCAATAGGTTTAGGTCTTATAAAAAACACTAAATTACGATCAGAAATTGGTGAATACTACACTTCATCCATTGAAATTCCAAAAAGTGTTTCAATTGGATTAATTGAAGATTTCAACAACTATATGTTAGATTATATAAGAAAAGATTTTATTACAAATGACAATCGGGCTTTAGGCATATACACGCTTCATCCAAGAAATTATAATTTATTAAGAGAGAAAGGGGATTATTTGGAGTCACTAAAAGCATATTTAAGTGTATATGAGACCTATAAATATGAGATTAAAAATGCCATAGAAGCCTCTAATACTTTAAAAAACAGTATTGAAACCTATTTGAAAAATTAAAAATTTGAATATACAAAACTACATAAACGGCAATTTTCATAACCCGATTCATGATAATTGGATTGACAATTATAACCCTTCCAATGGTGAAATTTATGGGTTAATTCCAAACTCTTCTAAAGAAGATGTCGAGAATGCCTACATAGCAGCTAAATCGGCTTTCCCAAGTTGGTCGCAAACCACATTAGAAGAGCGTAGCAGAATTCTCATTAAAATATCCGAATTACTTGAAGCTAATCTGCAACGCTTTGCTAAAGCTGAAAGCCAAGATAATGGTAAACCTATTAGCCTGGCAAAAACTGTAGATATTCCTAGAGCTGCCAGTAATTTTCGGTTTTTTGGAAATGCCATTACCCAATTTTCTAGTGAAAGCCATGAGAGCGTTGGTCAACAAGCTATTAATTATACGTTGCGTCAACCTATAGGTGTCGTGGGATGTATTTCCCCATGGAATCTCCCGCTTTATTTGTTTACTTGGAAAATTGCTCCAGCTTTGGCTGCCGGAAATTGTGTGGTAGCCAAACCCAGTGAAGTAACTCCAATGACCGCTTATTTGTTAGGAGAAATCTGCAACGAAGCAGGCTTACCAAAAGGTGTGTTAAATATTGTACACGGGTTGGGAACAAGCACTGGTCAGGCTATTATTGAACATCCTGACATTAAAGCCATTTCATTTACAGGTGGTACTGCAACAGGTGCTCATATTGCCAAAGTAGCTGCTCCTATGTTTAAAAAACTGTCTTTGGAATTAGGCGGCAAAAACCCAAATATCATTTTTGCCGATTGTGATTATAACGATATGTTGGATACAACCGTTCGATCATCATTTGCCAATCAAGGGCAAATTTGTCTGTGTGGTAGTCGTATTTTTGTAGAGCTGTCCATTTACGAAAAATTTAAAACGGATTTTGTTTCACGAATAGAAGCATTAAAAGTAGGTCATCCATCTGATCCATCTACCAATATTGGCGCATTGGTATCCAAACCACATTTAGAAAAAGTATTAGACTATATCAATATTGCAAAAGAAGAAGGTGGAAATATTCTTTTTGGCGGTAATGAGGTTACTGTTAATGACTATGAAAATGGATATTATTTAGAGCCTACCGTTATTGAAGTCCCTACGGATGAATGTCGCGTTAATCAAGAAGAAATATTTGGCCCAGTTGTAACGATAATGCCATTTAACAACGAAGATGAAGTCTTGCAGATGGCAAACAAAGTAAAATATGGTTTATCTGCCACGCTATGGACTAATGACTTAAAACGTACTATGCGCATGAGCAACCAATTACAAGCTGGAATAGTTTGGGTTAACACTTGGATGATGCGGGATTTGCGAACGCCTTTTGGTGGTGTAAAAGCATCGGGTGTGGGGCGTGAAGGCGGCTTTGAAGCACTACGCTTTTTCACGGAACCAAAGAACGTTTGTATAAAATATTAAAGACTATTTTGTCATGCTGAACTCGATTCAGCATCTAATAAAAAATCAAAAAAATATCCTGAAACAAGTTCAGGATGACAGGAATTATGAATTTAAACTTAAATAACAAATACGCTTTGGTCTGCGGTAGCACAGCAGGCATTGGAAAAGCAACGGCTATAGCATTGGCGCAAGAAGGTGTTCAGGTAACCCTTATTGCCAGAAACGAAAATAAGCTTAAAGCTGTTTTAAAAGAATTACCGCAACAACGTTATCATGATTACATTGTTGCCGATTTTTCAAATCCTGAAGCTTTAAAGCGAAACGTTTCAGACTACGTAGCAGAAAATCACGGGTTTCATATTTTGGTCAACAATACAGGCGGCCCAAAAGGCGGACCTGTTTTTTCTGCTGAACTGGACGAATTTGAATTGGCTTTTACACATCATTTAAAATGTAATCATGTATTAGCCCAAACCGTTGTTCCATTTATGAAAGAAGCTGGTTACGGCAGAATAATTAATGTTATTTCAACATCGGTTAAACAACCTCTTGACGGATTGGGTGTAAGCAATACTATTCGTGGCGCAGTGGCTAACTGGAGTAAAACTTTGGCTAACGAACTGGGACAGTTTGGCATTACGGTAAACAATGTGTTACCAGGTGCAACAGGAACCGAACGTTTGACTGAAATTATCAAAAATAAATCGGCAAAAACAGGAAAAACTGAAGACGAAGCTGCAAATGCCATGAAGCAAGCAGTTCCAGCACAACGTTTTGCCAAACCAGAAGAATTGGCCTATGCCATTACATTTTTGGCTAGCGATTGCGCTAGCTATATCAATGGAATAAACCTACCTGTTGATGGCGGTAGAACAAAAAGCTTATAAAAATTTATGCAGTTACGTTTTACATGGGTTTTCCTATTGTTTTCAATTTCAGGTTTTACGCAGTATGCCGTAAAAAATTACTCAAATGCAACGATAGACCAATTGCCAACGGTTAAGCAAATTGCAGATTGGATTCAATTTCATGATACCAATAACGTAATTCCATTATTGTCTGACCCTTCTATCATAGATCAAACCTTTTTGAATATTGAGTCCAGTTATCTTTCAATTGAATACTCCAGAGATAAAATTGAATTTAATGAACACAAAGCCATAGAAGATAAACGTAACATAGTTTGGTATGAGCGCAATTTTTATAAAGTCTCGAAATCGAAATTAAAACCACGCTATCAAATATATATTACTGTAGAATTTTTCGAGGGCTCATATCGAGTTATCGATTTATCTTTAGGTAAAAACAAAAAAATAAACACAAGTCAATATGACAAAAATTGATGCTAAAGTTTGTAACTTTAGGTCATTCATTTATTAAAACATAATAGTATGAGCACAGTATATCCTCCTATAAATTTTAAAGCTTGGATTGAAGAAAACAGACATCTTTTAAAGCCACCTGTTGGTAATAAAGTAGTATGGAAAGATGGTGATTTTATTGTTATGGTGGTAGGCGGTCCAAATAGCCGTAAAGATTATCATTATAATGAAACTCCTGAATTCTTTTATCAAGTTGAAGGCGACATGGTTCTAAAAATTATTGATAACGGCACACCTAAAGACATCCATATTAAAGAAGGTGACATTTTTTTATTACCACCTAAAGTACCGCATTCCCCACAACGTGGTGCCAATACTGTAGGCTTGGTAATTGAATATCCTAGAGAGGAAGGTGTACAAGACGCATTATTATGGTTCTGTGAAAACTGCACAACGAAATTGTACGAGGAAGATTTTACATTGGATAATATAGAAACAGATATGCCTAAAATATTTGATGCTTATTATGGTGACGATGGCAAACGAACCTGCCCAAATTGTGGCGAAGTGATGCAACCCCCTAAAAAAGTACAAATAGAAGACTAATTAATTTTCGCCTTTTAGACAAAATAGTAATCTCAAAAATTAAGATTGCCATGCCAAATGGTTCGCAATGACAACTATGGAAAAACGTAAATTAAGAATAAACGGTCATTCACACCTTCTACCTTACCCTGAAGAAATACCTAAATTTATGGAAGACAAGGGAATCTTCTGGGTGGATAAGGACCGAAAATTTATGCTTCAAAAAGATTGGAACAGACCTATAACTGATTCTAGTTTCTTTCTTAATGAAAAACTAGCTTGGATGGAGCGTTTTAAAATTGATCATGCCGTAGTTTTAAATCTTTCGCAGCTTTATGGTAATGGTTTACGCGTTGAAGAGATGAAACAGGCTTTACGTTTTCAAAATGATTTTAATGCCAAAATTCAACATGAAAACCCAAGTAAATTTACCTGTGGTTTTGTAGTGCATCCTGGATTTGTTAGAGGTGCCTGTTGGGAAATTGAACGTTGTGTAGAAGAACTGGGACTACAACTTCTTTGCCTTCCAACCCATTATATGGATACCATAGGAACTTGGCGCTGTATTTTTGATGAAGAAAATGAGCCTATCTTTGAATTAGCCAATAAGTACAATCTAGCTGTAGAAATTCATCCATATGATGGTGAAAAGTTTATAAAACTAGAGAATACAGCTTGGCGATTTCACTTAATTTGGATGTTAGCGCAATGTGCCGATGCCTATCACTTTTTAACCCTAAATGGGTATCAGGATAAATATCCGAACATGCGTACCTGTTTTGCCCATGGTGGACAATTGGCACAAATTAATTTAGGAAGACGCATTCAAGGTTTTGATGGTCGTCCAGATTTGTTTGAGGGTAAAAGTCATCCAAGAAAAGCTGTAGGTCATAAAAACATCTTTTTCGACACATTGGTTCATGACACTGGTTCTTTAGAACTATTAATCAAAAACCAAACCTCTAAACAGGTTTTGGTTGGTTTAGACGATCCCTATCCATTAGGTGAAATGGAAAGTGCCAAACAGTCTTCCTATCCTGGTAAAATTCTAGATTTAGCGATAGAACGCAACATCATTTCAGAAACAGAACGCGATGCGATGTGGGAAGACAATGTTATTCAATGGCTTTGTGGTGATGACGAAAACGCTAAACAAAAGTTGGTTAATAGAATTTTAGGCTAATGCATTTTCTTTCTGATGATTTAGATCAATATATAGTACAACATTCTGAAAACGAACCAGAATTATTACAACAGTTAACTCGAGAAACCTATCAAAAAATATTACAGCCACGTATGTTAAGTGGTCACTATCAAGGTCGGGTTTTAAGTATTCTGTCTAAATTAGTTAGTCCAAAATCTATTTTAGAAATTGGTACTTATACAGGTTACTCTGCATTGTGTTTAGCTGAAGGGATGCAGCCCAAAGGCGAATTGCACACTATAGATATTAACGAAGAGTTATATGATTTTCAACGTAAATACTTTGACTTATCGCCTTATGGAAAACAAATCCATCAGCATTTAGGTAACGCATTAGAGATTATTCCAAAACTCAACACAACCTTTGATTTGGTTTTTATAGATGCCGACAAAGACAACTATACCAAATACTTTAAACTTATTATTGACAAACTTAATTCGGGCGGCATCATCTTGTCTGACAATGTGTTGTGGAGTGGTAAAGTTCTCGATACTAAATTTAAAAAAGAGGACACCTCTACACCAGCATTGATTGAATACAATAAACTATTAAAGAAAGACCCAAGAGTTGAAACGGTTGTATTGCCTATACGCGATGGGCTGACAATAAGCAGAATGATATAATTATCTCTTTACTTCGCAATAAATGAAAGCATTTTTTAGATTAAACTTATCAAAATTCAAATTACTTCTTTTTTTTATTTGTATCGTGCTCTATACTGGGTGCTCCTCCTCAAAAATAAAGCAAGGTGATATTAGATATTTTAATCATAAGAATGTTGAACTTAGCGAAGAAAAATTTTATAAAATTCGTTCAACAAATAAATATTTAGATATTCCTGGCGACTCTATCAATCATATAAAATTGACTGTTAGAGAAAAGAAAGGAAAAATCCCCAAAAGAAGCGATTTGGAAGACATCCTTGAAAAGTTGATAAATAGAGAAATTGATTCTACCAGTCCTATTGTAATAATTTATCATCCTGGAAAAGACAGATGCAATAGTGGCGGAACAGCAAATAAAGCTAAAATTAAAAATTGGCATGACCAACTAGCTTTAGGCCTTAAGCGAATTGCTAATATTGAGCCGATATATATATACAAGTCATATGATGGCTTACAGAGATACAATGGAATACTTAACTATTATAAAGACCCAAATAGAATAATAGAAAGTTTGTTTTTTGAATATCATTATCCGTGCAGTAGTTATGTAGTAATTTCCAAAAGCGGAGAATACATAAGTTATTTTGGAGAATTCAGCAAGGAATCAGTATGGAGAACTACTCAACGACTTACTTTTTAAAAACTTACAACTTCCGTCTAACAGAACCTGTAAAATCTTCTAAATCGTCCTTTACTTTATTCAGTTCTTCTTGAACATCTTTTGCTACACCAGTATCTATTCCGTTAGCATCGGCACTTTTAGTAATTTCAGTTTTAATATCGTTAGAAGCATCTTTAAGCATACGCATACCCTTGCCCAAACCACGGGCAATTTCAGGTATTTTATCTGCACCAAATACCATGACCACTATAAATAGTATAAACATGATTTCGGTTGTGCCTATAAATAAAAACATAGCTTAATTTTTACACCACAAATATAGTAAGTAGTTGGCATTGAAAATAAAAAAAGCCGACTAATATTAGTCGGCTTAATAATTTATATAAGTATGTTTAATTTTTTACTTCATTTTTAAACTCATCAAATTTAGATTGCTTAATTTCTTTTGGCCATGAGTTGTTTGATGTATCAACATCAGCCGTTTCTAAATTAGGGTCAACTGTAATTTTTACAATTTCCTTATCTGAAGCCACTGCTTTACTAACTTCATTATCGTTTAATCTCCAAATTTGCGCTGGATACTTTTCGGTTTTAGAAGTACCGTCTGCATAGGTATACTCAACAATAATAGGCATTACCAATCCGCCAGGTTTTTCAAATGTAATACTGTAGAAATATTTTGGCTCTTTAATTTTAGCACGTTCTTCTTCAGAGAAATTATCCATAATATACTCTTTAAGTGTCGGTGAATTTTCTAGTAAAGTACCATTCTTTAAGCTTTCATTGTATTCTTCACTCCCTTCTTCAACCATATAAACCAAAGGTGGCAGGTCGCTCATTTTCATGCCTCGCTGCTTAACAATGTTCTTAACATACTCATTAGGCTCACCAGAAACGTAATATTTTTTAACCTCTTTTACACCCATATCTACATAGTCGGTAGTATAGAACCACCCTCTCCAGTACCAATCTAAATCGAATGCTGAAGCATCTTCCATTGTTCTAAAGAAATCTTCAGGAGTTGGGTGTTTAAACATCCAACGATTTGCATACTCTTTAAAGGCGTAGTCAAATAATTCACGTCCCATAACAGTTTCTCTTAAAATATTAAGAGCTGTTCCTGGTTTACCATAAGCATTATTACCAAATTGATAGGTATTTAAACCTTTGGTCATAATTGGCGCAATAAAATCCTGGTCACCACCCATGTAAGGCACAATATTAGCTGCAGGTCCTCTTCTTGATGGATAATTATCATGACCTTCGCTTAAAGCGGCAGGATACCACTCACCAAAATCTTGCTCGGCTACATATTGAACAAACGTATTTAAACCTTCGTCCATCCATGTCCATTGACGCTCATCACTATTCACAATCATTGGGAAAAAGTTATGCCCAACTTCATGAATAATAACGCTAATCATACCGTATTTAGTTCTATCACTATAGTTACCATCTTTGTCTGGACGACCGTAGTTAAAACAAATCATTGGATACTCCATACCTTGATTTTTGGCATGAACAGATATGGCTTTATGATATGGATAATCGAATGTCATTCGAGAATAAGACTTTAAAGTACTTGCTACGGCATAAGTTGACCATTCTTCCCATAACGGGTTTCCTTCTTTAGGATACATGGAAACAGCCATAACATCTTTACCTCCAATTTTAACAGCCATCATATCCCAGATGTATTTTCTTGACGAAGCAAAACCAAAGTCACGAACATTTTCAGCATAAAACTTCCAAGTTTTTGTATCTGTAGCACGACCTTTTTCTGCTGCTTCTGCTTCTTCTTGAGTGACAATCATTACAGGCTTATCGTATGATTTTTTTGCCTGCTCAAAGCGTTTCATCATTTCTTTACTGAAAACTTCCTTACGATTAGTTAGCTTTCCAGTTGCATCTAAAATATGATCTGAAGGCACTGTGATATTGACTTCAAAATTTCCGAATGGCAAAGCAAATTCATCACGTCCCCAGAATTGTGAATTTTGCCAACCTTCTACATCACTATAGACAGCCATTCTAGGGTAAAATTGTGCAATAATATAATTTCTATTACCATCTTCTGGAAAATATTCATAACCTGAACGGCCTCCCATGTTAACATAATCGTTAATGTTGTACCACCATTTAATTGAGAACGAAAACTTTTCTCCTGTCATTAAAGGCTTTGGCAATTCAATACGCATCATGGTGCGATTTATCATGTGCGGTAAATCTTTTCCTGCTGCATCCTTAACTTCTTCTATTTTGAATCCACCATCAAATCCTTCTGTCATATAAGCTGATGTAAACGAACCTACTTGTTGTGCAGGAGCAACTCCGCTACCTTGAATTAAAGGCGATTGTGAGTCTTTAGCACGCATATTTTGGTCTAACTGTACCCATAAGTAACTTAAAGGGTCTGGAGAATTGTTGTGATAGGTAATAGTCTCGAAACCGGAAATTCTGGCTTTGTCATCATCTAAAACAAGATCCATTTTATAGTCGGCTTGCTGCTGATAATAAGCAGGACCAGGAGCACCAGATGCTGCTCTATACATATTTGGACTTGAAAACTCGTCATACAATTGTTTAAACTTGTTGTTATTAGTATGACCTGGTTTGCGTTCTGGTTTTTCTTCCTCTTGGGCGAATACACCTACAGAAACAAACAGAACAGATAAGAAAATATACTTTAAATGTTTCATCGTTAAAATTGGTTACTAAAAATTGAAGCGAAAATTAACGATTTTTTAAGCTACTTTTTAGGTTTGTTAAAAGTTTAACAAACCTTTATCATTTTCCTTAATAAGAATGAAGCTCTTGTTCTTACCGTTAATTTTTGTTCTTACAATGTTTTGTTGTTCACTGTAAAGATCAAATAATACTTGATTGCTAATTTCAAAGGATTGAATAGAACTTACACTTTCGATTTCTAAATAGCAATACATAATGTCAGCTTCATACTCTTTACCTATAAATGTCATGACCGCTTCTTTGCCATTAATCTTGATTTTAACTTTTTCTTTCAAGTATCGTTCAGTATAAAAATCCACTTTAGAAGATTCGCCCTCAATGGCCAACGTAATATTTGAGTCATAACGCTCACGTAACAATTTTTCAAAATCGTCGATAAAAATCCGTGATATTATTTGAACAGATTTTTTTTCTTTTACAAATTCTATTTGGGTAATACTCACATAATATTCATGAACGCTTGTAAACGCCATAAGTGGAATTATTGCCAATAACAGGAATTTTAAAATGTGCTTCATTAGGTTTAAAATATGTACAAATGTAATTATTCAAAAAGTATTCCAAAGCCGGATTAGTTTTTTGTTGTATTTAAATTATTCTTAAACACAACTAATTTTTCTTTTAAATATTCAAGAACCAACATGTCAGATTGATTTTTACAACGCAATAAAAAATCGGCTTCTTCAGAAACAAAGTAAAAAAATTCCATAACATGTTTAGCGTCTAGTGTATTCATTTTAAATAAACTTTCTGATAAACGTACTTTTATGTCATACATTAGTCTTTCTTTTTCTTCTAATACTACGTGTTCTTTTAATTGTTTGCTTCTTCCGGTTATAGCATTTATTATTGGAATTATTCGAACCGATACACCCAACCCTCCTAATGAACCTCCTAATTTTGGATTCAAATCTGCTCCATCCTGCAAACGTCTTTCTGATTGGGTTTTGGGCGGACCTTGATAACTAGAAATACCTGCTTTTTTTGAGGTCATGGGTTCGCCTTCAACATTGCCTATCTCTGATAATATATCGCCAGACAACACTTTTCCAACAACTACTTGGTCTAAAGTATTTACTTGTTCTTCTAATTCAACTTGAAGATTTCCTTCGTGGTAAATCTCTTCACTTATAACAACCATATATGGCCTATGCTGTACAGATGAAAAAACTAAAGTATCATTCAACCTTACTGGCAAATAGAAACTCCCCTCTTTATTGGTGATAGCATATTTTTTAAAGGTTTTATTAATAACATGTACGTTTTCATTATCTAAATCAGATATAATTTCACCTTTAATTTCAATGGTTTGAGACATAATTTCCTGACTAGGAAGACAAAAGAAAAATAATGAGAATACAATCAATGCTAAAAACCCCGTTTTCATTTCTTGAGATTGTTTTTGTACACATTTAGTCTCTCATTTAAAAATTCCAAAACCTCAATATCATTAACATTTTTACATCGTTTTAAAAAATCATCTGACTCTGAAACAAAGTAAAAATATTCCAGTACATACTTATCATCTAAAGGATTCATTTTGAACAAGCTTTCAGAAAGACGCACTTTTATGTCGTACATCAGGGCTTCTTTTTCCTCTAACTTTATTCTATTCTTCAATTCTTTTGTTCTACCAGAAATTGCATTAAGGATAGGGTTTAGCGGCACAATGCCACCTCCCGAAGTGGCCTCTATCAACCTACGTTCACTTTGTGTTTTAGGCGGACCTTGATAACCAGGAATACCTGCTTTTTTTGAGGTCATCGGTTCACCTTCAACATTGCCAATATCTGACAATATATCGCCAGACAGAACTTTTCCTACCACAACTTGATCCAGCGCATTAATTTGCTGTTCAAGCCTCACCTCTAGAATTTCTCCTTTAATTATTTCTTTATCTACAACAACGGACAATAGTTTATGCTGAATGGATGAAAAAATAAGGGTATCGTTTACAGAAGCTGTAATTCTAAATTCACCATAAATGTTAGTTATAGTAAACTTTTGTGCCGTTTTATTGATGACATGAACATTTTCAACATCCAGCGGACTAATCACTTTCCCTACAAGTTCTTTTTCTTGGGACAAGACAGTTTGTACCACAAAAGTTAAAGCAAAGATGAGTAAGAGATTATTCCTTGCCATTATTTGATTTTAGAAAAAGCTTACTCTGATCGTTTAAATATTGGATAAGCTGCATTTCATTACCGTCTTTTAACAAGTCGTTGTTAAAGTCTTTTACATTGACAAACATTATAAATTCATCAACTCGTTCATGAGGGATATTAAAATTACCTTCAATGAAAGCCTGGGAGTATTTTTCAGCTAGTTCTGCCGTGGTACTAGTTGGTAAATCCATTTTTTTGTCCTTTTTTCTAAACAATTTATTGAGCCCAAAAATTCGTGCAAAATCAACACCATTATAATACACACCTTCACTAGTAATAATATTTCTAACTTCAGAGAATTGGTCTTCACCAAACTCCATATCACTCAAGTCGCCAAAGTGCATTTGAATATAGCGTTGGTCTTCAGCGTTATCAATATCTACATGTATTTCACCTGTTAAAAGCGATGGCAATAAAATAACCTCATTCAATTTATTAAGCTCTTCAACTAAAAACAATCGTAAAATTTTAGAATCAACAACATCTTGAGTTATGGAAACTTCAACGGAAACATATTGCAAAGCTGAAACCTCTATAACATCGTTTAAAGCCACTGCCAATTTAAAATCACCATTCTCATCAGCTACTGTTCCTTTATTGGATGACGCATTAAAAATGGTAACACCCTCCACATCATTCTCTGCAATTATTTTACCGTTAACCTCAACACGCTTAATAGTTTGTGCAGATAAAAACAAGCAAAAAACAAATAATGAAAGAGTTAGCAAATATTTTTTCATAGCGATAAGTTTGGTTTTATAAAGAAAATACATCAGCTTCAAAATACTAGCTAAAAACAGCATAAACTTTTGTTAAAACCAATGTTTACTTAAATTTACGAAAATTGAGCAAATGAAAAAAATAATAATTGCGAGTACTTCAACTGTATATGGCGGTGCATACTTAGACTATTTACTTACTAGCTTATCAGAATTATTTAAAGACACAGATAAAATTCTGTTTATTCCTTATGCCAGACCCAATGGTATATCTTATGATAATTACACATCAAAGGCACGTGACGCTTTTAATAAAATAGGGAAGCAAATATCTGGCATTCACGAATTTGATAACCCGGTAAATACCGTTAAAGAGGCTAAAGGCATTTTTGTTGGTGGTGGCAACACATTTGTATTGGTTAACCAATTATATAAAAACGGTATATTATCTGAACTAAAGGAATCCATTAATAACGGTACGCCCTATTTAGGAACCAGTGCAGGCAGCAACATTTGTGGCCTTACTATGAACACCACCAATGATATGCCCATAGTACTTCCACCAAGCTTTAAAACTTTAGGACTTGTGCCTTTTAATATCAACCCACATTATTTAGACCCTATTCCAAATAGCAAGCACATGGGTGAAACTCGCGAAACCCGTATAAAAGAGTTTCATTGTTTTAACACCCAACCTGTTGTTGGCTTGAGAGAAGGCAGTTGGATAGACGTTAACAACAATCAATTAATTTTAAAAGGCGAGTATACCGCTAGGGTTTTTGAGCATAACAAATCACCATACGAAGTTGAATCTGGATATAACTTTGCAGACTTAAAATAACCAACATGAACATTATTGCTGAAAGCGATCGTATTTATTTAAGGGAATTCATACTAGATGACGCTGTACATTTCTACACAATGAATTCTGATAATGCTGTTATACAATACACAGGCGACAAAGCTTTTGAAACACTAGAGGAAGCGACAGAATTTCTAAAAAATTACAACCAATACAAATTATTTGGTATGGGACGTTGGGCTGTATGCTTAAAAGCAGATGATTCATTTTTAGGTTGGTGTGGCTTAAAATACCATCCAGATGACAAACTAGTTGAAGTTGGTTATAGGTTTTACAAATCAAATTGGAATAAGGGTTATGCTACAGAAAGCGCTAAACTCACCATTGAATATGGGTTTCATATCTTAAAACTAAAAGAGATTTTTGCCCATGCACACGAAGCTAATTTAGCTTCTCATCGAGTAATTGAAAAATGCGGATTAACCTTTATTGAAAAAGGTACCTATGATAATATGCCGGCCAAACTGTATAAGATTAACAACCCATATTATATCATTAAACAAATCACAGCTTTAGAAACCTATCCGGTTCGTCATCCTATTTTAAGAAAAGGGAGACCAATAGAGGATTGTGCTTTCGAATTAGACAATGAAGAAACCACATTTCATTTAGGCCTTTTTTTTAAAAATAATTTGGTAGGTGTTGCATCCTTTATAAAAAATAACAATAAACTGTTTCATGAAACCACACAATACCAGCTGCGCGGCATGGCTGTTTTAACAGCCTATCAAAAAAAAGGGTTAGGAAATTTGCTAATTGAAGCTGGTGAAGATATGCTTTTAAAACATTGCTCTAGATTATGGCTTAATGCACGCCAAATTGCATTAGGCTTCTATAAAAACAAGGGTTATAAAATAATTGGTGAACCATTTGAGATAATAAATATTGGTACACATTATACAATGACAAAAGAATTATTTTAAAAAAATTACATTTTGACATAAAAAAAGACTCTGAATAAACAGAGTCTTTTTCCTTACTAACCAACCATAAAAAAGTAATTCACATTACTTCTTTTTCAATTCTTTTTTAATGACATTTTTAGCAGCTTGTGCATTTGATAATTCGGCATACTCTAAAGCGGTATGACCTTTGTCGCATTTAGTTTTCAAGTTAGCACCATTGTCAATTAAAACGACTAATACATCAGTTCTGTTATACTTTGCTGCATACATTGCTGGTGTTAAGCCATTCCATTTTTCGTTTACGTCGGCACCTAATTCAATTAATTTTTGAACGGTTTCAACATCTCCCTTTACAATAGACATATGGAAAGGGCTTTTTTCTTTTACTGCAGTTTCTATTGCACTGTCCGTAAGTTCATTTACATTTTCTGCATTAATAGCTGTAAAAGAACAACTTAATGCAATTGCTGAAAGAATGATTGTTTTTTTCATGATGAATGATTTTTGATTAATGAAATATTTTTTTGATATATTAAAGAGACGACATAAAAATGAAACTGTTACACTAAAAAATTATAAATAACAATTATTTAACGCTTTCAACTACAATCTGTTAATACTTTATTAAATAGAAACCACGGATTAATCTCCTGTAAATGTATTCTTAAAACATTAATAATACCATTTTTTTGTAGGCCTCAATTCAACTAAAAACCAATAAACCCTTATCTTTGATTTCTAAATCTATTCTTAATGAACAAGAAAGTAATTTTAATGATTCTTGATGGTTGGGGGAAATCTCCTGACCCTAAAGTTTCAGCAATAGACCATGCCAACACACCTTTTATTGATAGCCTTTATAATAACTATCCCAATGCTAGTTTAAGAACAGATGGTTTGCATGTTGGCTTACCTGAAGGACAGATGGGAAACAGTGAGGTTGGACACATGAATTTAGGTGCTGGACGTATTGTATATCAAGATTTAGTCAAAATTAATCTTGCTGTAAAAAACAAAACTCTTGATAATGAAGCGGTTTTAGTTAACGCATTTAACTATGCTAAAGCTAACAAAAAACCCATTCATTTTTTAGGTTTGGTTAGTGATGGTGGTGTACATTCACACATTAACCATCTATTCGGCTTGATTGATGCGGCCAATACAGCTGGAGTTCAAGAATCATTTGTTCATGCTTTTACTGATGGTCGTGATGTTGATCCAAAATCTGGTTTTGGTTTTATTACTTCTTTAGAAGAGCATATTAAAAATACGAATACCAAACTAGCATCTGTAACGGGTCGTTACTATGCTATGGATCGAGACAAACGTTGGGAGCGAATTAAATTAGCCTATGATGCCATTGTAAACGGTAAAGGCAAATTAACCAACAACCCAACCAATGCCATTACAGATAGTTATGACAATAACGTTACTGATGAATTTATTAACCCTATTATTTGCACCAATAATAATAACGAACCGCTTGCTACCATAAAAGACGGAGATGTAGTTATATTTTTCAACTTTAGAACCGATAGAGGTCGTGAATTAACCGAAGCATTGTCTCAAAAAGATTTTCATGAACAAAACATGCACAAGTTAGATTTGCATTATGTAACTCTTACAAATTATGATGAAACATTCTTAAATATCAATGTGGTTTTCAACAAAGATAATCTACAAGACACTTTAGGTGAGGTTTTAGAAAAGCACAACAAAAAGCAAATTCGTATTGCAGAAACCGAAAAATATCCACATGTTACGTTTTTCTTCTCTGGAGGTCGTGAAGAACCGTTTAAAGGTGAAAAGCGTATTTTAAGAAACTCTCCAAAAGTAGCTACCTACGATTTAAAGCCAGAAATGAGTGCTTACGAACTTCGGGATGCCTTAATTTCAGAACTAGAACTGGGTGATACCGATTTTGTTTGCCTTAACTTCGCCAATGGTGATATGGTGGGCCATACAGGTGTGATGGAAGCTGCCATAAAAGCTTGTGAAGCTGTTGATACTTGTGTAAAAGATGTCGTGAGAACTGCTTTAGAAAACAACTACACCACATTACTAATAGCCGATCATGGTAATTGCGAAACCATGGTAAATCCTGATGGTACTCCACATACTGCCCATACAACAAACCCAGTACCAATAATTTTAATCGACAAAGACTTAAAAAGAATTAACAATGGTGTTTTAGGTGATTTAGCCCCTACAATTCTTAAACTTATGGGTATTGAACAACCTAAAGCTATGACACAACATAGCTTGGTTTAATAATACTTTTGTAATTTAGTTCGTTTAAAATGAATTTTACAGACAAACTTATTATAGCAGTAGATTTTGATGGCACCATTGTTGAAGATGCCTATCCTAAAATTGGCAAGCCTAAACTTTTTGCTTTCGAAACTTTACAGCGCTTAAAAAAAGACGGCCATAGACTTATTTTATGGACCTACAGAAGTGGCGTAAGGCTTGAAGAAGCCGTAGAGTTTTGCAAATCCAACGGTCTGGAATTTTATGCTGTTAACAAAAGTTTTCCTGAAGAACGTTTTGACTATTCCAAAAGCCGAAAAATCCATGCTGATATTTTTATAGACGATAGAAATATTGGAGGATTCATAGGCTGGGGCGAAATTTATCAAATGCTTACCAACCCTAAATACCATCCAAATAACATAAATAAGAAAAAGGGGTTCTTTTCGTTTTTTCAAAATAAATCACCCTCTAGTTAACTCAAAATACTCACGATCTATTTGTTCCTGAAAATCAGGATGTGCTATATTGACTAATGCTTTAACCCGCTCCTTTATAGTTTTACCGTATAAATTGGCAATGCCATTTTCAGTTACCACATAATGCACATGAGATCGGGTTGTTACCACTCCTGCACCAGGTTTTAATGACGGTACAATTCTACTAATACCCTTATTGGTTATAGACGGCAAAGCAATTATTGCCTTTCCCCCTTCACTTAACGAAGCGCCGCGAATAAAATCCATTTGCCCTCCAACTCCACTATACATTCTAGTGCCTATTGAATCTGCACAGACCTGTCCCGTTACATCAACTTCAATAGCCGAATTAATGGCAACCATTTTTGGGTTTTGCCTAATAATAGATACATCGTTAGTGTAATTTGAAGCTCGCATTTCAATAAATGGATTATCGTCCACATAGTCATAGAGCCGTTTAGAACCCATTAAAAATGTTGTTAAAGCACGACCTCTATTAATTTCTTTGTAGTTTCCGTTTATAACATCCTTCAAAATTAAATCAATAACACCATCAGAAAACATTTCAGTATGCAATCCTAAGTCCTTATGATTGGTCAATTTTGCCAATACGGCATTTGGAATGTTACCAATGCCCATTTGTAAAGTACTTCTATCTTCAATTAAACTAGCTACATGCGTACCAATTTTGTTTTCAACATCTGTAGGTTCAGTCATATTATGTACCGGTAGCGCTTCATCGCATTCAACAAAGGAATCTATTTCAGAAATATGAATTATACCTGCACCATGAGTTCTAGGCATTTGCTTATTAACCTGGGCAATAACATGATCAGCATTATCAATAGCTGCAAGCGTAGCTTCTACAGAAACTCCCAATGAGCAATAACCATGCTGGTCTGGAACAGATACATGAATAAGTGCGACTTGTAAATCCACAATATTTCGTTTAAAGAGCAATGGCAACTCGCTTAAAAAAACTGGTGTATACGAACCGTTTCCAGCCTTTAAGGTATGGCGTACATTCTTTCCAATAAAGAAAGAATTAACATGAAAACTGTCCTTTAATTCTGGATTCGCATATGGGGCCTCACCTTCGGTATGCAATTGGCAAATTTCAACATTTCGCAATTCCTCGTGTCTAGCGGTAAGTGCTCTTATCAGAATTTGTGGTGCAGCAGCTGCAGCCTGCAAATACACTTTATCGTTGGGCTTAATAATTTTTACGGCATCCTCGGCACTTACGGGTCTATACATAACTTTTTATTTAAAGTACAAAGGTCTAAAAAAAGAAAGAATGAAAAACTGTCAAAAGTCATATTTTCCCAACATTAAATACCTTGTTAATTTTAGTATCTTTGCACATATTTTTTAATTATGATTATAGTAAAAACCAAGGAAGAAATAGAATTGATGCGCGAAAGTGCACTTGTAGTTTCAAAAACTCTAGGAATGCTTGCAAAAGAAGTTAAACCTGGTGTTACCACTCTACAACTCGATAAACTAGCTGAAGAATTTATAAGAGAACAAGGGGCTATTCCTGGTTTTTTAGGTTTATACGACTTTCCAAACACATTATGCATGAGTCCTAATTCGCAAGTTGTTCACGGGTTCCCAACAAATGAACCTTTGCGCGAAGGCGATATCATTTCTATTGATTGTGGTGCTATTAAAAACGACTTTTACGGTGATCATGCATACACCTTCCCTGTAGGCGAAATTGCCCCAGAAACACAAAAATTATTGGATGTTACAAAAGAATCGCTTTATGTAGGCATTCGTGAATTTAAATTAGGTAATCGTGTGGGTGATGTAGGTTATGCCATTCAAAAACATTGTGAAGCTCACGGCTATGGTGTTGTACGGGAATTAGTAGGTCATGGTCTAGGCAGAAAAATGCATGAAGATCCTGAAATGCCAAATTATGGCAAACGTGGTCGGGGCAAGAAATTTATTGAAGGCATGGTGGTAGCTATAGAGCCTATGATAAATATGGGAACTCACCGTATAAAACAACATAGAGATGGTTGGACCATTACTACTTTTGATAACAAACCTTCTGCTCATTTTGAACATGATGTCGCTATTGTAGACGGTAAACCTGAATTGCTCTCAACATTTGCTTACATCTATGAAGCTTTAGGCATTGAAAGCCAAGAGGAAGATGAGTTTAGACAGAGGGCTTTAGTGCTTTAATTCGTGGTGAATAGACTATTTAAAATAATCTTAAATACCATTCCGAGACCAATCCTAATTCGGTTGAGTTATGTTATACGTCCTATTCTTGGACTTTTTCTAAAAGGGAACAACTACACAGATCCTATAGATGGTAAAAGTTTCAGAAGTTTTTTACCTTATGGTTACGGCAATCAACGAACCAATGTATTGTCACCTTCAACCCTTTCTTTAGAACGCCATAGATTACTTTGGTTGTATCTTAAAAATGAAACCAATTTCTTTACTGATAAACTTAAGGTGTTGCATTTTGCCCCAGAACAAGCCTTTTATAAACGCTTTAGAAAACTTAACAATTTAGATTATACCACAACCGATTTAAACTCACCTTTGGCAGATGTAAAAGCCGATATTTGTAATCTCCCCTTTGAAGATAACAGCTACGATATTATTCTTTGCAATCATGTCTTGGAACATATTCCTGATGATACCAAAGCTATGCAGGAATTGTATCGTGTTATGAAACCTGGCGGATGGGGTGTTTTTCAGATTCCACAGGATTTAAATCGAGAAACAACTTTTGAAGACAATAGCATAACCGATAAAAACGAACGCGCTAAAATTTTTGGGCAGTATGACCATGTTCGTATTTATGGTCGTGATTATTTTAATAAGCTTCGCAACATTGGTTTTAATGTTGATGAAGTAGACTATACAACACAATTAACCCCTGAAGATGTAGACCGTTATTGTTTAGCACAAGGAGAGATTATCCCTTTTGTTCATAAATAATTATGATTCTGGAAACCCATTTAAAGCTAAAGTTTCTAATTCTCCTTTCTTGTTTTCATAAATTAGAAACACCTGTAATTCAGGGTGTGATTCCAAAAACTCCTGAACACTTTCGACACCCATAGCTTTAAATGCCGTAGCATAAGCATCTGCAGTCATACAATTTTCGGCTAGTACCGAAATGCTTAATAAATTAGTTTTACTTGGGTAACCAGTTTTGGTATCAATAATATGCGAATAGCGGTTACCATTTTCATCGACCTTAAATTTTCTATAGGTCCCAGATGTAGCCATGGCTTGGTTTGTAATGGTTATGGTTTTTAAAATAGATTGCTCGCCATCAAAGCGCGGCATCTCTACACCTACTTTCCAAGGCTTTTGTTTTTCAGCATTTTTACCCCGAGCATGTATTTCGCCTCCTATTTCAACTAAAAAATTTTCTATATGCTTTTCACTTAAAAAACCAGCAATAATATCAACGCCATATCCTTTTGCAATGGCATTAAAGTCTAAAAAGGTGTTTTTAGGCAGTCTAAACTTTTCTTTGGGCAATTCTATTTTATCAAAACCTACACCCAACATTAAACTATCAACCTTTAAACTGTCTAGACCTACTATTTTTCCTTCAGGTCCAAAATCCCATGCATTAACAACAGCACCTATTGTAGGATCAAAGGCTCCATTGGTCGCTTCATAAATTTGCTTTGAAGCCTCAAAAACGGTAAAAAAATGATTGTCAAAATGAGTCCATTCATTTCTATTAATTTTTGAAATAATTGAATTGGTTTGATATGTAGACAAGGATTGATTTATAACATAAAACAAACTATCAAATTGCTTTTGATAATTTACTTGAGACTCATAGATTATAGAATATGAAGTTCCAAATACCTGACCAGATGATTTGATATTAACCTGCTTATCACTTTTTTGGTTGCATGACAGTATTAAACTTATGGCTAATAAAAGAAGACTGTTCTTCATCTAGTTTAAATGGGTTTCAATAACTTGAATACCGTTGTACTCAATTAAATAATTCTCGTTAAAATATATTGGCAAATCTTCGCCTTCGGGATTACCCAAACCAACTCCAGCATACAATACTTTGGCATCTTTTTCTCGAGCATGTTTTTTGAATGTTTCCATCCATACCACATCATAATTGTTGGGGTTATCTGGTAACATAACCGCCCTTACCAATACAAAAAAATACTGACTATTCTTATCTATACAAACAAACTGTGGATGTTTCTTCAACTTACTATTGATAGCTACAAATTCAAATCCACGTTGTTCTAACTCTTTCCCAACATGATTCATAGCCAAATTATGCAATTCCTGCTCTGTAAGTGCCTTTTTCATACTACAAAATTAATACTAATTAATTTATCTCAAGAAGAATTAAAAATTGTTTAACTTTAAAAGCACCAACCTAGCTACTTAACGCACTTTATCTGCTTAACAATGTAAGTGTATGATAAAATTCTTCAGACGTATTCGTAAAAGCTTATTAACCGAAAACAAGTTTAGTAAATACATCTTATATGCCATTGGCGAAATTATTCTTGTGGTTATTGGTATCCTAATTGCGTTGCAAATAAATAATTGGAACGAAAAAAGAAAACTTATAAACGAAGAAAAAACAACTATTGCCAGTCTTAAATTAGAATTTCAAAAAAATGTTTTAGACCTCGAATCCCATATTAACACAACTCAAGCAATTATGAATGCTGGAAAAGAATTGCTTAAACACACTGACCCTAATTACGAATTTGGTTCATTAAAGCTTGTTGACAGTCTTTTAAGCATGACCCCTAGGTTGTCTATATGGGATCCAAGCCTATATACATTAAGTAACATTAAAAGCTCGGGCAAGCTATCTAATCTATCAAATGAGGACTTAAAAATAAAGCTAATAGAATGGGAAACTTTTTATAGCAACTTATTGGATTGGAGCGAGTTTCATGTTGAACGAGGTTCTAAATACTTTGACTATTTAATTGAGAACTCTATGAATAGAAATTTGCACAACTATGGTCCATTTCAATATGGCACGTCTAAATTTGAAGGCTCGAATGAAGCGCTGTTGAAAGACAAATCGTTTGAAAACATTATAACACATAGAACTTCACACAACGGGTTTATGCTAGAATACTACAAGGAAGCTAAAACACGATTAAACGAAATTATTAAATTATGTGAGTCTTATGAGAACTAACTTTAGCTGTAAAATAACACTCTCGCAACAAAATGATTAATGATAAAGTTCTTCAGAAAAATACGGTACAGCCTTATGAGTGAAAACAAAACAAGCAAGTACTTTAAATACGCCATTGGTGAAATTATATTAGTTGTTATCGGCATATTGATAGCTCTTCAAATAAACAATTGGAATGAAACGCGTAAGGACACTATTAAGGAACGTCAACTATTGGATAACTTGCAAATAGAATTTAAAGACAATTTAAAGGAGTTAGATTCTGTAGCTAAAAATATTGACACCGTTATTGCTGCTTTAGAAAAAATATTCCACCTTTTTGGCTCTGACACTGATACCTTGAGCAATGATGCTTTAAACAAGTTATATTCAGATGCCCTTAACTCTCCCAATTGGCGTCCCAGTCAGTACTTGTTAAATAACCTTAACGCCTCGGGCAATATAGCCGAACTTAAAAATCAAGATTTAAAATTGTTGTTGTACCAATGGTCTAGATTACAGAATGAAATGCACGAGGTAGATGTTAGGACAGAAAAAACAGGTGAAGAAATCATAAGCTACTTAAAGCAAAATGGTTCTTTAAGGAATATTGACGTTGCCAGTTCTGAATTTAATTATACAAGCTCAAAATTAAAAATTGACAATTCTAATTTGCTATCAGATCCTGTTTTCGAAAACCATATTGATGATAAGCTCTATATGTACGACATTACGAAAAAGACCCTCGGTGAGGCCAGAAAATTATTTATAAAACTAATTGAAGAAACTAGAAATTAACTATGATTAAATTCTTTCGCCATATTCGTCAATCTTTAATTGAGGAAAATAAAACTTCAAAATATTTAAAATATGCCATTGGTGAAATTATCCTTGTAGTAATTGGTATCCTTATTGCCTTACAAATTAATAACTGGAATAATAACAGACTAGAAAAGCAAACCGAAATCAATCAAATAAAACAACTTCTAGAAGATGCCCGAGCCGACTCTATTTTTTTTGAGTCACGAGCAAATTTTATTAAAAGGACCGACACAATACAAAAGTTGGTTTTAAGTATGTACGATTCTACTTTGGTTGATTCTATTTCAAAATTAAAACGAAAGAAAAATTCCAATTTATTTGGATCAAGATTAGCCTATCAATCCCATGTAATGGTCAACAATTCTGATGCTGTTGACATTATAAAAAATGACTCTATTGAACGGTATTTAAAACGTTACTATGCTAAATATGAATATGTGGCCACAGCTATAGAACTTTCTAACAGGATGGGAGAACAATATGCCATACCGCTTTATATTACCTATTCAGAGGAATATAAATCCATCGCACAAGATAGTTCTATGCTTGGCTATAAAACTTTATTAAAACACAAGGATATAAAACCAAACATCGAGCTATCACAACGATTTTTCATAAACGCTTTGGATCAGGTCACCGAATTTAACATTCAAATTTCAGAGTTTATTCAAAAGCTTGAAATATATTTAAAAGAAGAAGGTAACTGATACTATGCTAAAACTCTTCAGACATATTCGTAAATCACTAATCATGGAAAACAAAACTTCAAAATATTTGAAATATGCTTCTGGAGAAATTATATTAGTTGTTATTGGTATTCTAATTGCTTTACAAATAAATAACTGGAAACAAAAACAACACAATATTGCCCTTACCGTAGATTATTTAGACGACTTTAAAAAAGACTTAATAAATGATACCATAATATTTAATCAAGCCTTAAAACGTGCTAATAACACTATAAAAAACGACAAAGCTATTCTGGACGCTCAAGACATTAGATTAATTTCAAAAGATTCCCTCTATAGAATATTAAGAGTCCATCACTCCATGCGAATCTATCAAATCAACAATGCTACCTATACAAAATTACTTAACACAGGCTTTACCGAAGCCAAAGAATACAGAGAAGTATTTAATGTTATTAGCTTATATTACACGGTTGAATATAAAATTTATGGTGAATATATTGAATGGGACAAGGAACAAACCATTGATATGAATGATAGTGAGTTTCTTACTTACGAGAACATCGACCTCTCAGTATTAAACAAAAACCAATCGTCAAATTTAGACGACAATACTATAAATGAAATTATAAACTTTATTACGTCAAATAGATTTAGAAATAGGCTATATGCCGATTATACTCGAAAAGAACGAGTTGTAAACCGCATTAAACTTCAAAAAAAATTAGCCAGCGATCTTCTTAAACTAATTGACTCTAAACTAAACATTTAACATAAACCATATTTAACCATGGGGATATTTTGGGATTTACTTCAACAAGATGAGTTAGAAAAACAACAAGCACAAGCCAATAGTGTTGAAGAACGTGTAAAACAACTTGAAGAAGAATTGGCTAGTACAAAAGCTTTGCTTAAAAAAACACTAATTGCTTTAGAAACACATTTGGTTCAGGATATTGATGGCGATGGTAAAGCTGGCGCATAATAACAAATCTTTTTTTGTATCTTTTAATTGAAAAAGAAAGCTAAAGTGTTATGAAAACCTCAACTCGATTCAATAATGCCATTCAAAAATTATACAATGCGTTTCATAGCAACACGTTGCATCCTGAAGATTGCAAACAATGTGCCGTTGGGAATATTTTAAACAATCAAGATTTCTGGAAGTACATTTCCGATGATCATGGATCCTTGAAGTTAAATTATATTGGAATGGTCAATCAAAAATTAGGCAAAAAATTCAATGGGTATTCACCACTGGAAATATTACAAATTGAGCAGGCTTTTTTAAAAGGCTGTGGCTATGCGTTACCGCTTCATCATAAGAATCCAAAACCTAACAACCCAACAGACCCTGACAATTTGTTTAAAGGGCTCTCAAGCGTTATAGAAATACTATGCAAATTGGATGATATCCCAAATGTCATGGATTGCTCAAAATTATTTTCCTATCCAGAAACCCATAAAAAAACTGTTTTTAATTAAAAAAGCCCAATACTTTCGTATTGGACTTCATATTATTTAGTTATGCTAATGACGATTATCGTCTATCCTCCAAAGTCATCAAATCTGATATTCTCATCTGGAATTCCAAAATCCTCTCCCATTTTTTGAACAGCTTTGTTCATTAATGGTGGGCCACAGAAATACAATTCAATATCTTCAGGAGCTTCATGATGATTTAGATAATTATCTATCACACAGTTGTGAATAAATCCAACAAAACCATCACCTGGAGCATCAATATTTTCTTTTACTTTCCAGTTATCTTCTTCTAATGGTTCTGATAAAGCTAAATAGAACTTAAAGTTCGGGAAATCTCTTTCCAACGCACGGAAATGCTCTAAATAGAATAACTCACGCTTAGAACGACCTCCATACCAATAGGTTACTTTACGTCCAGTTTTTAAGGTTTTAAATAAATGGTATAAGTGTGAACGCATTGGCGCCATACCTGCTCCACCACCTACATACAACATTTCTGCATCAGACTCATTAATAAAGAATTCACCATAAGGTCCTGAAATTGTTACTTTATCACCTGGCTTTTGGGCAAAGATATATGACGATGCCACACCTGGGTTAACATCCATCCAACCGTTTTTATTACGATCCCATGGTGGCGTAGCTATACGAACGTTCAACATAATATCACGCCCTTCCGCTGGGTAAGAAGCCATAGAGTAAGCTCTTTCTACTGTTTCGTCATTCTTCATGACCAATGGCCAAAGACCAAATTTATCCCATTCAGCTTGAAACTTATCAGGCGTTTCATGCTCTTCCGGATGGGCAGTAATGTCAATGTCTTCGTACTTTATTGTACACGGTGGAATTTCAATTTGGATATAACCACCAGCTTTGTAGTTCATGTCTTCAGGAATTCTAACAACAAATTCCTTAATAAAAGACGCTACGTTATAGTTTCGAACAACTTCTGCTTCCCACTTTTTAATACCAAACACTTCTTCTGGAATGGTAATCTCCATATCCTGTTTAACCTTAACCTGACAAGCCAAACGCGCACCATGTTGTAATTCTTTACGTGTAAAGTGTGGTGTCTCTGTTGGAAGAGCTTCACCTCCTCCATCTAACACATGACACTCACATTGAATACAAGTACCACCACCTCCACAAGCCGATGGCAAAAATATTTTTTGATTACCTAATGTTGATAATAATGTACCACCTGAAGCTACTTCAATTTCTTTCTCGCCGTTAATTTTAATCTTTACCGGTCCAGAAGGTGATAGTTTTTGTTTTACAAATAATAATAATGCAACCAATAACAAGGTAACCACTAAAAAGGCTACTACTGTGGTCATTATTGTTCCTAATGTACTTGAAGCTAATATCATGTTACTCGATTACTTTTGTATTGTTAGCTAATTCTTTTTCAGTATCATTCAGCTCATCTACTTGAGCAGATTTTGTTTCTTTTGCTGCTTCATCATCGCCACCTGTTAACATCCCACCGAAACTCATAAACCCGATAGCCATTAAACCTGTAATGATAAACGTAATTCCTAAACCTCTTAAGGCTGGCGGTACATTTGAATAACGTATTTTTTCACGAATAGCTGCAATAGCTAAAATGGCTAAAAACCATCCAATACCTGAACCTATTCCGTAAGTTGTTGCTAATCCTAAAGTAGCTATTTCACGAGATTGCATAAATAATGAACCTCCTAAAATAGCACAGTTTACAGCAATCAATGGTAAGAAAATACCAAGTGAATTATATAATGATGGTGAAAACTTTTCTACAACAATTTCTACTAATTGTACCATAGTTGCAATGGTAGCAATAAACATGATAAACGATAAGAAACTTAAATCATAAGCCGCATATTCTTCACCCAACCAAGACAAAGCTCCTGGCTGTAATAAGTATTGGTCTAATAACCAGTTTAAAGGAACTGTTATAGCTAATACAAAAATAACCGCTGCTCCTAAACCAACAGCTGTTGAAACTTTTTTAGATACTGCCAAGTAAGAACACATCCCCAAGAACGTGGCAAATACCATGTTATCTATAAATATTGATTTTAAAAATAATTCTAAATGTTCCATAGTCTATATTTTCAAACTATCCAATAAAGGACAATCTATCTTTTAATGATCTTCTACTAATGCTTTGTTTCTTGTACGTTGTACCCAAATAATAATACCCACAACAATCAATGCCATTGGTGACAACAACATAAACCCGTTATTTTCATAGCCTATTGAGTAAAGTCCAGTTTTTTCAATTGGATCTCCCAATACCGGAATTCCTAAAAGTGTACCAGAACCTAATAACTCCCTAAAGAATCCTACAATAATCAATATCACTCCGTAACCTGCAGCATTACCAATACCATCAAGGAATGAACGCCAAGGGCCATTACCTAAGGCAAAAGCTTCAAAACGTCCCATAATGATACAGTTCGTAATAATCAAACCAACGAATACCGAAAGCGTTTTGCTTAATTCATAAGCAAATGCCTTGAGTACTAAATCCACTATAATTACAAGAGTTGCAACTACAATTAGCTGTACAATAATTCTAATCTTACTTGGGATAATATTTCGCATTAACGAAATCACCACGTTTCCAACACCTAAAACAAACAATACTGAAATAGACATTACAATTGAAGCTTCCAATTCAGCAGTAATCGCTAATGCCGAACAAATACCTAATACTTGAATAGTAATTGGATTATTATCCGCTAATGGATCAGTAATTAATTTGGCGTCTTTTTTTGATAAAAGTCCCATAAATTAGTTGTTTTTTAAATTTTTAAAATAAGGTACGTAAAGCCTTAAATCGCTTTTAATCATCGCAGATACCCCATCACCCGTAATGGTTGCTCCAGCAATGGCATCTACTTCGTTATCTGTTTTATCTTTATTTGTTGGATCGGCATTACTTTTAGAAACCGTAATTCCCGCAAAGTTTCCGTTGGTATCCAATAAATGCTCACCAATAAAATCGTCCATAAAATAACGCTGCTTGATATTGGCTCCTAAACCTGGTGTTTCTCCTTTATGGTCAAAATATGCGCCTTGAATAACCATATCTTCATCCATGGAAACATAGCCCCAAATAGCATCCCAAAGACCTTTACCATAAATAGGTGCTATATAATAAGTTTGCCCTTCTTTTTCTCCAATAAATAGCGGAAGACGTCTTGAGTAATCAGCTTTTTTAGCAGCAGACTTTTCTTTCTTAACATCAATTAAGTAAGCTTGGTCATCTTCAGTAACTTCACCCTCTTGAATAACCAATTGTTTTTTAATAAACTCTGAAAACGCTTGAGGTGCTTTATCGGTAGAGATAAACGTTGCACTGCTCTCATCGTTCTCATTCACACCCATTGCGTATAGAATGTTCTGTTGCTTTTCCAAACGTTTGTTTTCAGAGATAGTAGGTTCTAGTGATGATGCTGCAAAAGCAAGCAACGAACCAACCACAACAACCATTGCTACAGCAAAGATTATAGTATATATATTAGAATCTGTTTTATTACTCATAATTACGCCGTTTTAACTTTTAAACGCTTCATACGTCGTTTTACATTTCCTTGAACTACATAGTGATCGATAGTTGGCGCGAACACATTCATAAGTAGTATTGCCAACATCACACCTTCTGGATACGCTGGGTTGAATACTCTAATAAGAATAGAAATAAATCCAATTAAAAATCCATATATCCATTTACCTTTATTGGTTTGTGAAGCTGTAACAGGGTCTGTCGCCATAAACACGGTACCAAATGCAAAACCTCCGATTAATAAGTGATGCCACCATATGGTACTCATTAAACCATAGAATTTACTAGATTCTGTTATCCATCCAGCATCAACAACACCGTTGAAAATTAATCCCATGACCAAAGCTCCCATTAATGAAGACAACATGATTCTCCAGCTTCCAATCTTGGTGAAGATTAAGAATAAACCTCCTAATAATATTAACAAGGTAGATGTTTCACCAACCGAACCTGGAATAAATCCATAGAACATATCAGCAACAGAATATCCCAAATCTTTGCCTTGGGCTAAACCACCTAAAATGGTTTCCCCAGAAATGGCATCCAATTCAGCGCCAGCTGCTATTTCATTAGCACGTTCAACTGCGCCATGTACCCAAACCTTATCACCTGACATCCATGTTGGGTATGCAAAGAATAAGAATGCACGAATAGTTAAAGCTGGATTAAGAATGTTCATTCCTGTACCTCCAAAAACTTCCTTCCCAATTACTACACCAAATGCTACAGCTACAGCAAGCATCCATAACGGTGTATCAACTGGCACAATTAATGGTACTAACATTCCGGTTACTAAATAACCTTCTTCAACTTCGTGTTTTTTAATAACCGCAAATAAGAACTCAATGGCTAAACCAACACCATAAGACACAATTACAAGCGGTAAAATTTTAATTAAACCAATATAAAATGCATCCCATGACAAAAACTCAACTGGAGTTCCAAATGCTGCGTAGTGTTGATAACCCGCATTAAACATACCAAATATTAAACAAGGAACCATAGCCATGATTACCGTGTTCATTGTACGTTTTAAATCGTCTGCCACTTTTATATGAGTTCCATTGTGCGTGGTCTCATTAGGCAAGTATAAAAAAGTATGAATCGCATTAAACGCAGGAGCCATTTTGGTTCCTTTATACTTTTCTTTTAAATTATGTAATGTACTTTTTAAACCCATAGCTATTTATTATCCTATTTCTTTAATCATTACGTCCAATCCTTTTCTAATAATCTCTTGATGAGGTTGCTTTGACACGCAAACAAATTCAGTTAAAGCAAAATCTTCTGGGGCTACCTCATACATTCCAAGAGCTTCCATTTCATCTAAATCACTATACATGCACGCTTTTAGAATTTGTAATGGATAAATATCTAAAGGAAATACTTCCTCATAATTTCCAGTCATTACAAATGCACGATGCTCCCCGTTGGTATTGGTATCCAACTCATATTTTTTATTGGGCGTTAGCCATGAAAATGTCATCGCTCTTGAAGTCGATATCTTATTAAATACTGGCTTATTCCAACCAAACAATTCATAATCATCACCTTCAGGAATTACCGTAATGGTATTACTGTAATAATCTAAAGCACCATCTGGTTTCACTTGTTTTCCAGACAAAACATTACCCGATATAATACGATCATTACCTTCCTTATCTACTCCGTTATCATAAACCATAGTAGCAACTTCGCTACCAATTTTTGTTTTAAAATATCTTGGCTTTTTTACTGAAGAGCCAACCAATGCTACAATACGCTCGGCATTAAACTTACCCGTTAACAATAGCTCACCTATAATAACTAAATCTTGAGCATTAACCGTCCAAACGACCTCACCTTTGTTAACAGGATCTATTTTGTTAATTTGAGTTCCAACATTTCCAGATGGATGTGGACCAGAAACCGTGTGCAGTGTAATACCATTTAGCCCTGCTAAAGGTGAATTAGAATTCTTACCTACACAAACATGAACTGAACCGTCAGTCATTTTACCCAATGCTGTTACTGCAGCTTGTAATTGAGCTTCCTTACCCTGCAACACATAATCTAAATCAGCAACAAGCGGTGCAGATGCATAACCTGAAATAAAAATAGCTTTAGGTGCTTTGTCTGGGTTGGCAATAACATCGTAAGGACGTTGTTTAATAAATGGCCAACATCCAGAGGCCAATAAATGTGCTTTAACAGCATTACTATCTGCAGATTCTAAATTAAACGTACCAAAATCCTTAAAGCTTTGTTCCTTATCTGCTTGGATTTTAATAGCATCAACGCGTCTTTTAGGGCCTCTTACAATTTCTAAAACTTCTCCAGAAACTGGTGAAGCAAATAACATAGCATCGTTAGATTTATTATAAAAAATGGCCTCTCCAGCTTTTACTTTTGCGCTTTCTTTTACAATAAGTTTTGGAATAATACTATGAAAATCTTCAGGTCTAACAGTGCAGAAGTTGCTTATTATAGCATTTTCAGTAGCTTTTTCAGCGGCACCCTTAAGTTTAATGTCTAGACCTTTTTTAATCTTAATGTCGTTTGACATGCTTATAAATCTATTTGTTAATAGTAAAATATAATGGTGATTTTTCTGTAAACTCGAAAAATCCGTGCAAATTTACGAATTAAATACGCATACTTCATAATAATTAATAGAGAAATTTCTTGAGCCAAAAACTGAAATATCTTAATTAAATTTCAGGCACAAATTTTGATTATCTTTATGCCTCAAAATGAAATGTATGCTATTTAGATTTTTTCTTGCACTAATCACTTTTTCTACCACTATTAGTGTTTCTGCTCAAGTTGAGCATGAAAAAAGCCCACCAGACATGATTAAAACTGTTATGTTTAGGGGCTCTAACACCCAAGAAAGTCAATTACCATTAGTGGAATTAGGCGATCAGTTGTTGCTCGAATTCGATGCCTTAAACGGCAATGAAGATGATTTCTACTACAAAATAGAACACTATAATTTTGATTGGACTCCATCGCAGCTCATGAAAACAGAGTACATGGATGGCTTTGACAATCAACGTATTCGTAATTACGAAAACTCGTTTAACACCTATCAAATTTATTCTCATTACATGTTGCGTATACCAAACCAATGGACAAGAGGTTTAAAGGTATCTGGCAATTACATGATTAAGATATTTAATGATATGGACGAATTGGTGTTTTCAAGAAAGTTTCTAGTCCATGAAAATCTATCTAACGTTGGCGTTGTTGTAAGGCGGTCACGCGATGTTAAGTATTTTGACGAAAAACAAACCGTGGATATTGTTATCAATTCGGGTTCAATTCAATTTAACAATCCTTTACAAACGGTAAAAACACTTATTGTGCAAAACAATAATCTCAACACAGCCATTTCTAATGTTGGACCTCAATATACCATAGGAAAAGATTTGATTTTTAAATACAATAAGGAAACCAGTTTTTACGGGGGGAATGAGTATTTTTATTTTGAAAACAAAGATTTAAGAGGTGCAAATTCTACGGTTCAATTCATAAGTTTAGCCGATTTATACAACACATATTTATTTGCTAATGTCCCAAGATTTAATCAAGTTTACACCTACAATCCTGATATTAATGGCAACTTTGTGGTTACGGCTTTATACGTTGAAAGACCCTGGATTGAAGCTGATTATGCCTGGGTACACTTTGCGTTGGCAATGGACGAACCTATTCCTGGAAAATCCATCCATATTTATGGCAATTTTAATAATTATGCCATTGAAGAAAGCACCAAACTCGAGTTTAATGCCAATCAAAAATATTACGAAACCAGTTTGTTGTTAAAGCAAGGATTTTACAATTACAAATATGTAGTAGTTGATAATGCTACTGGCAAATTAGACGAAGGCGCCATAAGTGGTAATTTTTGGCAAACCGAAAATGATTATAAAGTCATTGTTTATTACCGTAATCTAGGCGCGCGATACGACAGAATTATTGGTTATGGAAGTGCACTTTCGATTGATATAACCAATTAGTTGCCCTGTTCATCGAGTATATAGGCTAATTTTCCTACTTTACAATTTTAATTTATTATTTTAGCTGAATAGCAATCCCACTGTTTATACGGTAATAATTATGGTTCAACAAGTAACAAAAGGTATAAAAATATCTGTTGAGACAAATTTTGAAGGTACGTTCTATAAGAATTACCAAATGCAATTTGCCTATGGGTATAAAGTTACCATTGAAAATCAAAGCAAAGATTCAGTTCAGTTGGTTGCCAGACATTGGGTTATTCAAGATGCTTTAAACAATATTGAAACCGTAACCGGCGAAGGTGTTATTGGAAAAAAGCCCGTATTAAAACCTGGAGAATCTCACACTTATACTTCTGGTTGCTTACTTACTTCTCCTTTTGGAGCCATGAGTGGTCATTACAGTATGATTAACTTTACCACAACTAATAAGTTTCAAGTTGCTATACCTAGCTTTAAATTAAGCGCTCCTTTTGCCTTAAACTAGCTTTTCCTTTAAAATAAATCTGTACGTAATATTGTTTTGCTTAACATGAAAGAATTTGCAATTTGAGTAATGTATAAATTCGAATGGTTCATGGTGTTTAAATTCTGAACTACTAGAAACATAAAGCCCTTCTACATCAATACGTCCATTTGGTGCTATTCTTCGATATCTAAATTCGTTTATTATACCTGTTGTAAATAATTCAAACCATGCTCCAGCCGCAATACCGCTTAACCACTGTGCAGATATGTGCTTTTCTGTATTTTCTTTAGGCAAAACAGTACCCAAATAGTTTGGCTGAAATTGCTTTAACCGATCTAAAAAACAAGCTCTGTTTATTTGCCCTACGGAACCATGAAACTTTGATATATCGCCACTTTCCGTGACACTATAAACGGTTTTATGACTATCGGCCAAAACCACATTTCCAACAGTACTGGGAGTAAACCATTTTGAACGCACCAGTCCTTTTTTAATTTTAGAATTTGTAACTGATGCAATTAATGTATCTGTAACAAAACGTGCACAATTACAAGCATTTGTCACAAAAGCTGCATATCGAATAAAATGCTTGTCCTGCATATTTGAAATATGAGTCCTAGCATCCCTATAATTTATTTCAGAACATACAGAAGCATATAACGTTCCATCACCATGTGTTAATTTAGGATGTGTTGCCAAAAACCGTAAGATATCATCTAGGTTATCAATTTTATTGTCCGAAATTTCAGCAACCAGAGGAAAATCCAATTCATGGTCGGTGTCCTTTCCACGAACCCGACCATTAGGTTCAGGTGTGATATAACGACCAAAGTCGTGATACTCCAATTCGCCAGTTCTCTTATTGATTAAAACCAATGCGGCATGCCCAGCACGAACATGGGTTTTATTGCCTATACCTATATATTTTAAATACGGTGAATACCACTCTTTAGCATGCAAAACAATGGTTTCAGGAAAAGCCAGTGTTAAAATAAAGGCATCATTTTTCATTAGTTGAAAGGTGCTTGGTTTAAAAATTCAACCGAATGATCATGGGTAGCCAAATCTTCATAATCCATTGATACTTTAGCATCGTGTTTTTCAACTTTAGTTATACTGGTAGTTTTCACAAAACCACGATCCATAATAACACCATAATCAGTATTTCCTTTTCCAGCTATTCTATGGAAAACATCAAGCGTTTCAGAATTAAGTTCATGTTCAGATTTAAACTTTTTAAACCATTCTTGCCGTTCAGTTCTCATCTCACTATTATAAAGGGTTGATGACGACCAAATATGGGGTCTTTGCTCTAATGTTCTAAAATGTTTTTGCTGACCATCCCAAACTAACTCATAAAATTTAAGGTTTTTGCTCCAATCAACTATAATCATGGTAAATGGCTCAATATCCAACAAATCATATTGAGCTACAGAATCTTCAATAGCATTAGAAGACAAGAGATCCTTTACTACTATGCCTCTACTGTGTCTGTAATTTGCTTGTCTTTCGTGAATATCAAAACCACCATTCAACAAACAAATAAGGCGTTGTTTTTCGCTCAAGCCAATCCACGTCCCGGCAGATTCCACATCTTCAGGATAAAGAAGCTTTATATTTTTATAGTTATAAAATTTAGGCGGCTTAGAAATTCTTGAAGGTGCTTCATCTCTATTTGAGTAAAGTACAAAATCTTGTTTTCCTAATGGTGTTAATGTTACTGTACACATAAATGGAGTAGTCTTCTTTTACGATAGCAACTTACAAAAAATTCAAAAACTTTTAACGTGCTTTTAAGAGGCTTTCTTTCAAAAAAATAGTCAAAAATATCGTACCTTTGCAGCTCGAAATTTATACTAATTGTAAAAATAAAACACCCATGGGAAAAGGATTTTTCAATGTACCAATAGCTGTTAACGAACCTGTTATGTCTTATGCTCCAGGCTCACCAGAACGCGAAGCAGTACTGAAAGCATACAAAGACATGTTTAACAGTAACATTGATGTACCAATGTACATTAACGGAAACGATGTTAAGACTGGAAATACACAAACCATGTCGCCTCCTCATGATCATAAACATATTGTAGGAACCTACCATACAGCTGAAAAATCTCATATAGAAGAGGCTATTGCAACGGCTTTAGAGGCTCGTAAAACTTGGTCTCAATTACCATGGGAACAACGTGCTGGCATTTTCTTAAAAGCTGCTGAATTAATTGCAGGTCCGTATCGTGCAAAAATAAATGCAGCTACAATGATAGCGCAATCAAAAACAATCCATCAAGCTGAAATTGATTCTGCTTGTGAGTTGATAGACTTCCTACGTTTCAACGTTCAGTTTATGACTGATATTTATATGGAACAACCTGAAAGTACAAGTGATGCTTGGAACCGTATTGAGTATAGACCGCTTGAAGGATTCACTTATGCTGTAACACCATTTAACTTTACTGCAATTGCTGGAAATCTTCCAGCTTGTATGGCTTTAATGGGTAATGTTGTAGTTTGGAAACCAAGCGACAGTCAAATCTATTCAGCTAAAGTAATTATGGACGTTTTTAAAGAAGCTGGTGTACCTGACGGCGTGATAAACGTTGTTTTTGGCGATCCCGTTATGATTACTAACACGGTTATGGCAAGTCCAGATTTTTCAGGATTACATTTTACAGGTTCTACATTTATCTTTAAAGAACTTTGGAAACAAATAGGAAACAACATTCACAATTACAAAACGTATCCTAGAATTGTTGGTGAAACTGGAGGTAAAGACTTCATCGTTGCGCACAAATCGGCTAATGCTAAACAAGTAGCCACAGCTATTTCTCGAGGTGCATTTGAATTCCAAGGTCAAAAATGTAGTGCAGCTTCTCGTGCATACATTCCAAACAATTTATGGGAAGATGTTAAGAACTACGTCATTGAGGATGTAAACTCTTTCAAAATGGGTTCTCCAGAAGACATGAGCAATTTCATCACTGCTGTAATTCACGAAGGTTCTTTCGATAAATTGGCCAAATATATTGATGCAGCAAAAGCAGATGCTGACGCTGAAATTATTGTTGGCGGTAATTACGATAAATCGAAAGGGTATTTTATTGAACCTACAGTGATTCTTACAAGCAATCCAAAATACGAAACGATGTGTACGGAATTGTTCGGGCCAGTAATTACTATTTACGTTTATGATGCCGATAAATATTCTGAAACATTAAAATTAGTTGACGAAACTAGCGAATATGCATTAACTGGAGCAATTTTAGCAACCGAGCGTTATGCTATTAATGAAGCAACAACAATCTTGCAAAATTGCGCCGGAAACTTCTATATTAATGACAAACCTACAGGTGCTGTCGTTGGACAGCAACCATTTGGTGGAGCTCGAGCTTCTGGAACAAATGATAAGGCAGGTTCTGCACAAAACTTGCTACGTTGGGTATCACCTAGAATGATAAAGGAAACATTCGTTACACCAACAGATTATCGCTACCCATTTTTAGGTTAAAGAGGTATCATTAAATTTATTAAAAGAAAAGCCACTCTAAATTAGAGTGGCTTTTTTTATGAAAAAATGGTACATTTATAGAGAAACAAATTAACCAAGCTATGAAAAAAATTACCTTTCTATTTCTTTTAGTTTTAACGAATATGCTTTACGCTCAAACTCCTGGTGGAGAAAGTGCCATTACTACAATAGATGCTACTATTCCCTACCAAGGTTTTGGGGAACCTTCGGCACTGTTAGGATCAGGTGAATACAAAATATTTTATGATAACGTAGATGGCGTATTGGACAAGCCTATTATTTTTGTTGACGGTTTTGACCCTAACGACTCTCGTGACATAGACTCCATGTACAGTTTATTGGATTATGGTAATTCCAATGAAAATTTAGGCGATATAGTAAGGGATGAAGGTTACGATTTAATAGTATTAAATTTCCCGGAAGAATATTTGAGCCCTACCGATGGCACAACTTTAATTAGAGGTGGTGCGGATTTTATTCAACGAAATGCCTATATTTTAGTTGAATTAATCAATACCATTAACCAAGATAAAGTTATAGACGCTGAACAGAATGTTGTAATTGGACCAAGTATGGGTGGACTAATCTCAAGATATGCATTAACCTATATGGAGAGTCAAACTTTAGATCATGATACTCGGTTATATATTTCGTTTGATTCACCACACCAAGGTGCTCATGTGCCTATTGGCATTCAATATCTCTTTAATTACATGGTCAATGGGGATCCAGGTATTTCAGAAGCTGAACCTTTAGTTTCTGGATTATTGAATAGTGCTGCGGCTAAACAAATGTTAATTGACCATTATTTAGCACATGTTGATGGTTCAGGATATAATCAAGCGGCCATTACACACACGCCTATTGGTGCGCCAAATTTTAGGGATGCTTTTCAAACCGAATTAGATGGAATGGGGTTTCCTCAAGACACACGGAATGTTTCAATAACTAACGGTAGTGGAACTGGACAAATGACTGGGACTCCAGGTGCCGAATTAATAAACCATACTTTTGATACTGGATCTGCTGAAGTACCACCATTTGGAACGGTAAACACAAGAGCAATTATTACTGTTAATTTTGCACCATTAGCTAGCCAAAGCAATGTAGTTACAGATTTTATAGGACAAGCAGAAGTCATTTTCCCTGGCAATTGGGTTACTGGTTTTTCATATAATGCCTCTGCTGAATCAACTGCTGAATCTGATGGTTTGGACAATGCTCCTGGGGGACAATTTGATTTGTTTTCTTTTGATGATGGTACAAATCCGTTGATTACAGAATTTGTTCAAAATTTAAATGAGCAATATTTTGATTTCATTCCAACTTTAAGCGGCTTGGCTATTAGTTCAGAACCTGACTGGTATGCTACTCCAGATATTAATGATTCTCCTTTTGACAATACTTACATTCCAATGAATAACGAACCCCATGTAACATTAACAGATGGAAATGTTGCCTTTGCTTTAGCTGAAATACGTAGCGAAACATTAGGAATGGCTGATTATTCGCTAACTAATTTTGAAATTAAGCTCCAACAAAATCCAGTTGAAAATCAAATTACCTTATTGAGTGAAAACATTTACAATAATGCTTCAATATCAATTATTGATATGACCGGAAAGATGGTGTTTTCTGATAATATTGATATTAAAAACAGGACAGATATTAATATCAATCTAAACTCTGGAATTTACGTTCTGCGAATTAACACAATGGATCTTAACAAAACCATGCGGTTTATGGTAAATTAAGAGCTATCCTTTATATTTTATTGGTAAGTGAACCACTTTTTTGGTATCAAAAAAATCTTCAGTGTAAAAGTCAGAGATATTATAAATGGTAGCTTTAGGATAATCCTGAAGTTCCTGACTTAAATCGCCTCCTTTAAGATATAAAATACCATTTTTCAGTTTGTGATTTTGCTTTTTGGCAACTTTACCTTTTATCCAATGCACAAATGTAGGCATGGCTGCCACAGCTCGACTTACAATAAAATCGTAAGTAGCATCAATTTCCTCAACACGGGAATGCGAGGTCTTTACATTTTCAAGACCCAAACCCTCAACAACCTCATCAACAACTTTTAGCTTTTTTGCAATACTATCAACCAAATGGAATGAACATTCAGGAAATAAAATAGCCAATGGAATACCTGGAAAACCACCTCCAGTGCCTACATCCATTATTTTTGTCCCGTCTTTAAATTGAATAACTTTCGCAATGGCTAGGGAATGTAAAACATGACGCAAATACAGCTCATCGATATCTTTTCTGGAAACCACATTAATTTTTAAGTTCCAGTCCTGATATAAGGCTTCCAACTTTTTGAATTTATCAACTTGATCTTCAGTTAAATCAGGAAAATATTTTAAAATAAGCAGCATGTTTTTTACTTTTCCACAAAAGTAGCACAAATATTGTGGACATTTTATGAAATCTTTACAAAGATAACTCTGTTAATTATTTATATTTGGCACCGTATAATGATTTGAATTTTTAATCGTTATAAACTTTTAATAGCATAAAAATGACACAACAAACTTTAACCTTTTCGAAATCGGATCCGGCTAAATTTTTTAGAACGTTAAACAAACGCGTTAACAATTATTTTAAAGAAAACAACCTTAAAAAAACTGGTAATTGGAAGCTTTACACAAAAGCCATAATTATGTTTACTTTATTACTAGGCCCTTTAGTTTTATTATTAACTCTTGACTTACCAACTTGGCTTCAAGTTATCTGTATGATGACAATTGGAGTTGGAATGGCTGGCGTGGGCATGAATGTTATGCATGATGCCAATCATGGCTCTTTTTCGAGTAAAAAATGGGTCAATAAATTAATGGGTAGTAGTATTCATATTTTAGCAGGAAACGATTACAATTGGAAAGTTCAACATAATGTTTTGCACCACACCTACACTAATATTCAAGGCCATGACGAAGATATTGATGCAGGTAGAATTATTCGTTTTTCAAAACATGCCAAATGGTTTAAAATTCATAAGTACCAAAGGTTTTATGCCTTCTTCTTATATGGATTACTTACAGTAAATTGGGCCATAACTACAGATTTTAAACAAACATACCAATACTTAAAAAGGCGTCTGTCTTATGGTGAATTTCCAAATCCAGCAACACAATGGACAAAACTAATTGTTGGTAAAATTTTATATTATGCCATTTGGGTAGTTTTACCACTATCGTTAGGCTATACTTGGTGGCAGGTTTTAATTGGATTCTTTATCATGCACTATACAGCAGGAATTATTTTAAGTGTGATTTTCCAATTAGCACATGTTATGCCAAATACTGAAATGCCATTACCAGACGAAAATGGCAACATGAAAAACACTTGGGCAATTCATCAATTATTTACAACCTCAAATTTCTCACCTGAAAGTTGGATTGTAGAATTTTACACGGGTGGATTAAATAGACAAGTGGAACATCATTTGTTTTCAAACATTAGTCATATTCACTATAGAGATATTGCTAAAATTGTAAAAGAAACTGCAAAAGAATTTAGTTTGCCGTATAACGAATACCAATCTATTTGGACAGCAATTGCCGAACACTACAGACAGCTAAAAGTTCTAGGTAGAAATCCGCAATTGGCATAATAACCGTAGTAATTCGAAACAACTAACCACTATGAGCCTACTATCAGATAGAGTTTTAAATATGTCTACATCTGCCACTTTAGCTATGGCGGCAAAAGCAAGGGAATTACGTGCTGAAGGTAAAGATATTATAGGATTAAGTTTAGGCGAACCTGATTTTAATACGCCAGATTACATAAAGGAAGCAGCAATTAATGCCATTAATGACGATTACAATTCTTACACACCTGTTGATGGTTATGTAGACCTAAAAGAAGCCATAATAAAAAAGTTTAAAAGAGATAATAATTTAGAATACACATTACCTCAAATTGTTGTGTCTACTGGTGCAAAACAAGCATTATACAATGTCGCCCAAGTACTCATAAACCCAGGTGACGAAGTTATTTTACCATGTCCTTATTGGGTAAGTTATTCTGATATTGTTTCTGTTTCTCAAGGAATTCCTGTAGAAGTCAAAACCACAATCGATACCGATTTTAAAATGACTCCGGAGCAATTGGAAGCCGCTATCACACCAAAAACTAAAATGATTTGGTATAGCTCGCCCTGTAACCCAAGCGGGTCGCTTTATAGTAAAGAAGAATTACGCGCATTAGCCGACGTTTTACAAAAGCACCCAAATATCTATGTCGTTTCAGATGAAATTTATGAGCACATTAACTTTACTGAAAATGGACATGCAAGCATGGCTGAATTTAGCGATATGTTTGACAGAACCATTACTGTAAATGGTGTATCTAAAGCCTTTGCCATGACAGGCTGGCGTATTGGTTATATTGGCGCGCCAACTGAAATAGCTAGAGCTTGTAATAAAATGCAAGGCCAGATTACCAGTGGAGCCAATTGTATTGCCCAACGTGCCACTATAACTGCCTTAAATGAATCGCCAACTCGTGTTAAATATATGATAGATGAATTTAAGATTCGTCGTGATTTAGTTTTAAAACTTCTTGAGGATGTCCCAGGCTTTGTAAACAATACACCAGAAGGTGCTTTTTATGTATTCCCAAATGTATCAGCTTTCTTCGGAAAAACATTACGTGGAAAAATTATAAACAATGCAACAGATTTCTCACTATTCTTATTGGAAGAAGCTTTAGTTGCCACGGTAACTGGTGATGCCTTTGGAAATCCTGATTGTATACGTATTTCTTATGCTGCTAGTCAAGAACAAATAACCGAAGCCATAAAACGCATTAAAGCTGTTGTGAGTTAAAACTAATAAAAATTAAAGCCACCATTAAGTGGCTTTTTACTTTAAAAGAAGTAAACAAATACACTTAAAACCAATACCATTAATATTCCAAAAACAATCAAAACTCTAATTTGCTTTTGTTTGTTTTCTTGTTTTAAGCGTAATCGTATTTGCTCTAAATCTGTTTTTGTAGCTGAATTTTCAAATTCAAGTTTTTCTCCAGAGTATTTACCTTGGAGACCTCTTCTTTCTTTTCGTTTTGATAGCATACTCTTATTATTCTTAAGCGTATTAATCATATGCATCATTGACCCTTCTCCACCCATAATAATTTGATTTAATAATTGAAACCTGCAACTAGAATACATAACCGAAATCCAAATATTAATTTCGACCACCTAACATATAAAAGATAGTTCTTGAGAATACGCTCAAAAGACAATCAGTTAACAATCTGAAAAAAGCGCTTTATATATTAGTAGTAAAATCTTACAAAATGTTACAAGTGTAATATTTCAATGAGAAGTTAAATGAAATTCTTTTTAAAAAAGAAAGAAGAATAACCCCAAAAATACTGAAACTCTAATAGCAAATTCGACACCTGAATTCGTATTAAACAAATAGCCTTTTGCTAATTGCTTCTTACCGAAAATAGAATTAGAATCCAGATTATCATAGTTACGTGCTGCAACCATTTTATAATTAGAAATCAAAATACCCGAAGGTTTATTTAAAATTGTTTTGGTTTTGCATAAAAGAAAGGCTTCAGACTCCTGATGTGTGGTAATAGTATTCATGATAAGTATTATTTTTTTGATTGATTGTACTATATAGACGAGCAATCAAAAAAAATGTTACAGTAAAATCTATTCCCGTACAAAGTGACTACCTATTACGCCAAAAGAAAGGTGTTAACAATATAAGAACGGTAAAAAGCTCAAGTCTTCCAAGCAACATTAAAAAAGCGCTCCACCACTTACCCAAAGCTGGTAAAGCGGCATAATTGTTTACTGGACCAAAATCACCCAAAGCGGGTCCTACATTACCCAAGCTTGAAGCTGCAAGACCTACAGAAGATTCGAAATTAATGCCAAACATAGAAAACACCAATGCACCAATAATAAAGGATAACATGTACAGAATAAAGAAGGCAAGAATATTAAAAACAATATCACCTGAAACAGATTTGGTATTATACCGAACCGGGAGAATAGCATTAGGGTGCAAAGAGCGTCTGAACTCTATAAAACCATTTTTTATCATTAACAAATGCCTTACCACTTTTACACCACCTGATGTACTTCCGGCTGAACCTCCAAGAAACATTAATCCAAAAAAGAATACGACTAAAAAGGGTGTCCAAAGCGTATAATCAGCTGTAACAAAACCTGTTGTCGTAATTATTGCCAATACCTGAAAAAGCGCATGTCTGAATGCACTCTCACCTTCTCCCCAGACCATAGGATGCTGTATAGAAGATATTGAAGGGTCGGCCTTAAAGTATATTATAAGTGAAGCTATAGCGGTAAATACAACTATAAACTTAAAATAGAGTTTAAATTCTTCATCTCTAATAATTTTTTGGACTTTTCCCTTAAATGCAAAATAACTTAACACAAAATTGGTTCCTGCCAAAAACATGAACACTATAATGATATACTGAATAATAGGTTGACTATTCCAATGCGCTATACTTGCGTTTTTTGTAGAAAATCCCCCTGTTGAAAGGGTACACATAGCATGGTTTATAGCATCAAAAAAGGACATCCCAGCCACTTTTAATAAAATAGTTTCTAAAGCTGTATAACCAAAATAGATCAACCACAATCTTTTAGCTGTATCAGTTATTCTTGGATGAAGTTTATCGGCACTGGGACCCGGTGCTTCGGCAGCAAACATTTGCATCCCTCCAATTCCTAATAGGGGTAAGATAGCCACTGCCAAAACAATAATACCCATGCCTCCAATCCAATGGGTCAAACTACGCCAAAAAAGCACACCATAAGGCACAGATTCTATGTCGTTTAAAATAGATGCTCCTGTTGTTGTATAACCGGACATGGTTTCAAAAAAAGCATCGGTAAACTCCGGAATCACACCTGTTAACACATAAGGCAATGTGCCTGACAACGCCATTATAATCCAACCAAAAGTTACAACAATGTAACCTTCGCGTTTATTCATTTCCTTTTTGTGGTCTTTAGTTCTAAACATTACCAAAGTACCAATAGCCGACGTAATTATACCGCCAAGCAAAAGGTTGGTAGTAACCCCATCATTGTAAATCAAACTCACTAACGAGGATAGTAATATAAACCCTCCATTAAATAGAAGCAAAAGTCCTAAAAAGTGAAATATGATTTTATAATTGAGTCTCATTTTAGAGGAAAAGCTTTTCAACATGTTCTATAGAACGCGGCAAACCACAAATTACCACACGATCACCTTCTTGAATTTTAAAATCCCCAAGAGCTATATATCCAACGTCATCACGAATAACACCACCAATAATTGCAGAACGCGGAAAACCAACATCTTTAATAAGTTTGTTACAAATTGCAGAGCTGGATTTAACTTTGAACTCTAAAAGTTCGGCATCCATGTTATTCAACTTGGTCATAGCAACAACATCGCCTCTACGCACATATCTAAATATATTATTGGCAGCTAGTAGCTTTTTATTAATTAAGGTATCGATACCAATGGATTGTGATAACTCAAAATAGTCCATATTTTCAACCAAGGCAATTGTCTTTTTTACATTTTTAGATTTCGCCACAAGACTGGACATAATATTAATTTCGCTATTTCCAGTTACCGCTATAAAAGCATCCATTTCACCAATACTTTCTTCATCCAACAAATCAACATTACGCCCATCCCCATTAATTACCAAAACATTAGGTAATTCATCTGCTAAATCGAAGGCACGAGCCTTGTCTTTCTCAATAAGCTTAATATTTAAGTGACTATTTGCTAAATCACGAGCTGTTTTGTAACCAATTTTGCTTCCTCCAAGAATCATAACATTCTTGATTTCTGTATTTATTTTACCGGTTATTTTACATAACTCTTCGGCTCCACCTTCAGATGTAATAAAAACAACATGGTCACCTTCTTTTAGCTGGGTATCACCTCTTGGAATAATAGTGTATTGAGTTCCAAATCGTTGAATGGCAATAGGCACAAAATGAATTTCAGGAAAAATACCAGCAGCTTCTTTCACAGTTTTCCCAACAAATGCCATAGTTCTAGACAAATCCAAACCAACCATAGTTAAAGCACCATCTTCAAACGCATATGTATCACTAAAAGCCGATTGGTCCAACAATAATCTAATTTCAGCAGCTGCTAATGCTTCAGGAGAAATAAGCTCGTCAATACCAAACTTGGTGAACCCAACTTCGTCTTTGTAATGAATGAATTCCGTGTTAGAAATTCTAGCAATGGTTCGTTTTGCTCCTAATTGTTTTGCCAATACACAAACCGTAATATTTGTGGTTTCAGAGGACGTTACCGCAATAACCAAATCACTCGACTCAACACGTCCGTCCTTCAGGATAGCTATTGATGTGGCATCACCCTTAATTACCTTTATATCTAAATGATTATCTGCATAAAGCAAACTATCTTTATTGGTATCTATTAAGGTTATTTCTTGAGATTCAAAAGACAATAATTTTGCTAAATGAAATCCAACTTCACCAGCACCAGCAATAATTATTTTCATGTGTAGTAAACTAAAAAGCAGTACAAATATAAGCCAAAAAATACGATTCACCATTAATTATGCAGCGATTATAATTATTTACCAACTAGTTGCTTAATGCCTTATGAATAGTTTATATTTGCCAAAATTTAAGACTTTGTCGAAAGTAAAACCATATAAAGATAGTAAGCTAGGTAAGAAAGAACAGGTAACAAAAATGTTTGATACCATTTCGGAAGATTACGATGGCTTAAACCGTGTTATTTCTTTTGGTATTGATGTTTCATGGCGAAAAAAAGTAGTAGCACTTGTCGGTGAAAAAAAACCAAAATCTATTTTAGATATTGCTACTGGAACGGGAGATCTTGCCATTCAGCTAGCCGAAACTAAAGCCACTAAAATTGTAGGTTTAGATATTAGTAGTGGTATGCTAAATGTTGGTAAACAAAAAGTAGCAAAAAAAGGTTTAGACCAAACTATAGAAATGGTTTTAGGCGATTCTGAAAATATGCCTTTTGAAGACAACACCTTTGATGCTATTACCGTAGCTTTTGGTGTAAGAAATTTTGAAACCCTAGATAAGGGCTTAACTGAAATTTATCGTGTGTTGAAGCCAGACGGCATTTTTGTGATTTTAGAAACTTCCGTTCCAACAAAAACACCTTTCAAACAAGGGTACAATTTTTACACAAAATATGTCTTACCCAAAATTGGTAGATTATTCTCTAAAGACAAAAGTGCTTATAAATATTTAAGCGAATCGGCATCTGTTTTTCCTTACGGTGAAAAACTAAACAATATTTTACGTAAAATTGGGTTTATTAATGTTACTGATTTACCACAAACTTTAGGAGTGGCAACTATTTATACAGCATCAAAATAAATATATGAGACAAATCGTATTACTTTTTGCTTTTCTATGTTTAGCACAAACATCTAATGCACAGCTTTTTAGCAAGGAAAAAATTAGAAACCTAGAAAACGAAGACAAGAGAAGATTGTCTTGGGGTTACTATTTAGGTTTTAACAATATGGACTTTAATTTTGACTACAATGAAGATAGACCTGACATTCTTGTAGATAAAAGTGTTGGTTTTAATGTTGGTTTAATTGGTAATTTAAGAATCATGGAATATATAGACTTGCGCCTAGAACCAGGTCTTACCATTACAACCAGAAACCTTACTTATGACGAAAGTTATTTTGATGGTATAGAATACACAGAATCAGATTTAATGAGAGAAGTAAAATCAACTTACATTTATATTCCGTTGTTAGTTAAATTTTCATCAAAACGTCTAAATAATTTTAAACCTTTTGTGGTTGGTGGAATATCTACTGCCATAAACCTGTCAAGTAATGAAAAAAACCCTGACGATAATAGCTCTGGGCAATTTAGAACCAAAACCAATATGTTATTTTATGAAGTTGGTTTTGGGATCGATTTTTATTTGGCATTCTTTAAATTTACCCCATCCATTAGAGGTGTTTTTGCTATTAACGACGAAATTGTTCCTGATGTAGACCCAAATAGTCCTTGGACCGGGAATATTAATTCAATGAAAACTCGAGGTGTTTTTATAAACCTCACTTTCCAGTAAAATTTCTCTTAAATTCGCTTAACAATATAGCCGTTGCAGTAGCCACATTTAAACTTTCTGTGGCTTGCAATGAGCCAAAACGCGGAATGGAAATTCTTTCTGTTACCAAATTTTCTATAGAACGTGATATACCATTAGCTTCATTACCTAAAACAAGCATGCCTTTTTTGGGCAAATTATATTGGTAAACATTTTCACCATCCATAAAAGCACCAAAAATCTGTGAATCATTTTTGCTAAAAACTTGTTCTAAATCGGCATATGTTATATTCACTCTTGTAATTGATCCCATAGTAGCTTGAACAACTTTAGGATTGTAACAATCTACCGTTTCATTACTGCATACCAAATCGCTAACACCAAACCAATCGCACAAACGAATTATAGTCCCCAAATTACCAGGATCTCGAACATCATCTAATGCAACTATTAAATTGTCATGATTTATGGGCAATGTTTTAGGCATTTTAAAAATCGCTACTGCCTTATTGGGTGTTTTTAAAAAGCTAATTTTTTTTAATTCAGCTTCTGTCACAAGTATTTTATTATTGGCATCAATATTGCAGGATTCTGTTGCGTATAATTGATGTAAATCAAAATGTGAAGCTAAAAGTTCAGTAATGGTTTTAATACCTTCGGCAACAAATAACTGATATTCGTTTCTAAACTTTTTTTGCTTTAAACTTTGAATTAGTTTAACTTGATTTTTCGATATCATACAAACGTATTTCGTTAATTGTTATATTGATTTTGCAAGTACAAAGATGGTTTACATTGGTTCTAAAAACACAAATTAATTTAAGCGCATATTTCAATTGAAATAATGTATTTTTGAGAAGGCTAATACAAATAGTATTTTATTCTCTAAAATTTAAAAAATATAATATACTTATAATTCAGTTCTTCTTGAAAATAGACTCTTCAAAAATAGTATTAAATATTTTTATAGCCTTGCTTCTTGCATCTTGTAATTCTATTAAAAGAGTTAGTGATGAAGAACATCTACTTGACAAGAATACCATTTATGTAAATGACAAAGTCGATAAAACTGAAACTATTAATAATTTATTATACCAAAAAGAGAACATCAATTTTTTAGGAATTCCTTTTAGGCTATATCTGTATAATCTTGCACGCCCCAATATAGATTCTATTGTTAATTCCAATATAGATTCAAAACCTAATAAACGGGAACGTCTAGAAAAGTTTTTGTCAAAAAAACAATTAAACAAATATGTCGAAGCCAGAATAGGCTTTAATAAATGGCTAAAGAAAACAGGAGAAGCTCCTATTATTGTTAATGACGAAAAAACAAATAGAACTTTAAACAGACTTGAAGCTTATTATTTTAATAATGGTTGGTTTAATGTAAAAGTCACATCTAAAACAAATAGATTGGACAACAAAAGAGCCACTGTAGATTATTTTGTGGAAACAGGAGAGCCTTATATTGTTAACTCACTAAAAACAAAAATCGAATCTCCCGTTATTGATTCATTATATCAGTCATCAAAAAAAGAATCTGCCATCAAGCTTAACGAACGCTATAAAACCAAAACCTTTGGATTAGAGAAAGACCGCCTAACTAGTAATTTTAGGAATAATGGCGTGTATCATTTTAGTGAGGATTATGTGTTTTTTGAAATGGATACCGTAAGAACAAACAAAAAAGTAGACGTTGAGCTTCAAATTGGCGATCGTATTATAAAAAATGACGATTCAACGCGTACAGAGCCTTTTAAAATTTACAAAATTAAAGAAGTTAATATCTATACAGACTACTCCTATTTAAACAAGGACAAAACCATTAAAGACTCCTTAAGCGTTGATGGCTACAACCTTTACAGCAACGACAAGCTACGTTTTAAACCAAAAGCATTGACCGATGCTGTTTTTATAACACCAGGAGAAGTGTTTAAAGATAGAGACCGAACACTTTCCTACCGCTATATTTCAGAATTACGAACCTTTAAGTATCCAAACATTGAGTATGTTGAAAACCCTGACACAACACTAACAGCCAACGTTTTTTTAACACCGCTAAAAAAGTTTGGTTTAGAATTTAGTGCAGAGGTTTCTCAAAGTAATATTCAACAAATAGGTTTGGCATTCAACCCTTCAATATTAATGCGTAATGTATTTGGAAAAGCAGAAACTTTACAATTAACTGCATTTGGTTCTATTGGTGCATCAAAAGATGCCGCAAATGATGAAGACAGGTTTTTTGACATCCAAGAATGGGGAGCCGACTTAATGTTAACTTTTCCAAGAATTTTTTCACCTTTTAATACAGATAAGCTAATACCCAAGTACATGTCGCCACGATCCAGTGTTAGTTTATCAACCTCAAGCCAAACCAATATTGGTTTAGATAAGCGCACACTATCTGGAACCCTTAATTACCAGTGGAAACCCAACACCAAGGTTACAAATCGTTTGGATTTGTTTAATGTTCAATATGTAAGAAACTTAAATCCAAATAACTATTTTAACGTATACTCTACATCTTACGATCAATTAAATGAAATTGCCCAAGATATTGGATATGTTGGCCCGGACGAAAATTTAATTATACCTGAACAGGCAGATCAATTTATTAACGAAGTTTTAAGTGATATGCCGCCGCCTGGATTGACTGATGATGATGTTCAAGACATCAGCTATATAGATGAACGGAAAACTCGTTTAACAGAAAACAACCTTATTTTTTCTTCTGCATTTAGCTATGTTCGTGACAACAGAAAGAGTTTGTTTGATGAGAATTTTTTTATTTTTAGAGGTAAAGTTGAAACAGCGGGTAATTTTGCATCGCTAATGTCAAACGTTTTTGGAAAAGAGAAGAACACCAATGGTAACTATGAAATTTTAGATGTGGTATTCTCCCAATATGTAAAAACAGAGTTCGATTATATAAAACATTGGGATTTAGGTAAAAAACGCGTTTTTGCAGTTCGTGGCTTTTTTGGCATCGCCATTCCTTACGGTAACTCGAACAGTATTCCTTTTGCAAAAAGTTTCTTTGCAGGTGGAACAAATGACAATAGGGCATGGACAGCCTATAGCCTTGGGCCAGGTAGTTCTGAAAGTAATAACGAATTTAACGAAGCCAATTTAAAACTAGCTTTTAATACAGAATATCGTTTTAATATTTTTGATGACGTATATGGTGCACTATTTGCCGATGCAGGAAATATATGGAATGTTCTAGATAATGTTCAAGACCCAAATGCCACTTTTGATAGTTTTAGTTCACTAAAAGATATTGCTTTAGGTTCTGGTTTTGGCTTACGCTATGATTTTGGATTCTTAGTTTTCAGATTCGATATTGGTTTCAAAACCTACGACCCATCCTACCCTGATGGCGAACGCTGGTTTAAAGATTACAACTTCAGAAATGCTGTTTATAACATTGGTATCAATTACCCTTTCTAGCCTATCTTTTTTTCTTATTTTTGTTAATCACTAAAATTAAAAGTACATGTCACATAACATAAAACCAGGAGTTGCAACTGGACAAGAAGTTCAAAATATATTTAAACTAGCTAAAGAAAAAGGGTTTGCCTTACCAGCAGTAAATGTTATTGGCTCTAGCAGCATTAATGGTGTTTTGGAAACTGCGAGAGATTTAAACGCACCTGTTATTATTCAATTTTCAAATGGTGGTGCAGCATTTAACGCCGGAAAAGGTTTATCAAATGATGGTCAAAAGGCGGCTATTGCTGGAAGTATTGCTGGTGCTAAACATGTGCACTTAATGGCTGAAGCTTATGGTGTACCTGTTATTTTGCACACAGACCATTGTGCAAAAAAATTACTGCCTTGGATAGATGGATTGTTGGAAGCAAGTGAAAAACATTTTGCTGAAACTGGAAAACCACTTTACAGTTCCCATATGATAGACTTAAGCGAAGAGCCTATTGAAGAAAACATTGAAATCTGCAAGCAGTACCTTTCGCGCATGAGTAAGATAGGTATGACACTTGAAATAGAATTAGGCATTACTGGTGGCGAAGAAGATGGTGTTGATAATACTGATGTTGACGACTCCAAATTATACACACAACCAGAAGAAGTCGCCTATGCTTACGAAGAGTTAAGTAAAATAAGTGATCAATTTACAATAGCAGCTGCTTTTGGAAATGTTCATGGTGTATATAAACCTGGAAATGTAAAGCTAACTCCGAAAATTTTAAAAAATTCTCAAGATTATGTTAGTGAAAAATATGGTGTAGGACACAATCATATAGACTTTGTTTTCCATGGTGGTTCAGGTTCTACTGTCGAAGAAATTCGTGAGGCTATTGGATATGGTGTAATAAAAATGAATATTGATACAGATATGCAATATGCATTTATGAGTGGCATCCGTGATTACATGAAAGAAAAAGAAGCTTATCTAACTAGTCAAATTGGTAACCCAGATGGCGAGGATGTTCCAAATAAAAAATACTATGACCCTAGAGTATGGTTGCGAAAAGGCGAAAATGCTTTTGTTGATCGCTTAAAAAAGGCGTTTGAAGACCTTAATAATGTAAATACTTTATAAATTTGCATCCTAACTAACATCTAAAGGAAATAGTAATGGCTTGGTTTAAAAGAAAAGAAAAGGGGATACAAACCTCTACGGAACAGAAGAAGGACACTCCCAGAGGCCTATGGTATAAATCTCCAACAGGAAAAATAGTTGATGCAAAAGAACTTGAGCAAAACTATTTTGTTAGCCCTGAAGACGGTTATCATGTTCGCATTGGTAGTAATGAATATTTCAGCATCTTATTTGATGATAATAAGTATAAAGAATTAGACATCAAATTAGAGTCTAAAGACCCACTAAAGTTCGAGGACACTAAAAAGTATCCAGATCGATTAAAAGCCGCACAAGAAAAAACAAAACTAAAAGATGCTGTTCGCACAGCAGTTGGTAAATCTAAAGGTAAAGATTTAGTAGTCGCCTGTATGGATTTTTCTTTTATAGGCGGATCAATGGGTAGTGTTGTAGGTGAAAAAATAGCGCGTGCAGCCGATTATTCTCTAAAAAAGAAAATTCCATTCATGATTATTTCAAAATCAGGTGGAGCTCGTATGATGGAAGCTGCATTATCTCTTATGCAATTGGCAAAAACATCGGTTAAATTAGCTCAATTAGCAGATGCTGGCATTCCTTATATTTCATTATGTACAGACCCTACAACCGGTGGAACAACGGCGTCATTTGCTATGTTGGGCGATATTAATATTGCTGAACCTGGTGCTCTAATTGGTTTTGCTGGACCTCGTGTAGTTAGAGATACTACAGGACAGGAATTGCCAGAAGGGTTTCAAACTTCTGAATTTTTATTGGAACATGGATTTTTAGATTTCATTACCCACCGAAAGGATTTAAAAAAGAAAGTAAATCTCTATATCGATTTAATTACCAATCAACCATTAAGAGAATAAAATAAAAAAAGCGACCTTTTTCAGTCGCTTTTTTTATAATGCGTATTTAAAATTTATCTCAAAACGATATCTATTGTATTACCATTGTTAAAAGTAAAGGTGGCTAAATTATCACAGTCACCTTCTCCATAATCTAATACGCCTCCAAAAAATGTACGTTGCACATCAATAGATCCGGCAACAAAATGATAGCATGTTGCTTCTCTTCGTAGAGGCAATTCAGATTCATATGTATGCGTATTGCCATTAGTAAAATGGGCATTCCAATACCCCGTAACTTCCCAAACATTATCTGTAAAAACTCCAGATCCGTGGCCTTCAATCCACTCTCTTACTATTTGTCCATCACGTGAAGCTTGAACGCCATTTGGCCAAACAACTGTTAAATCAACTGTATGTGTAAATTGTGGATTTCCGTTGGTATTTGATAATTCCTTTAAAATGGAATTGCTGCCCAGAACTTGTTTCTCATCAAAATAAAAATCGTTTAACACATAGCCCAAAGTAATTTGTTGTGCTTGTGGATCACGCGTATATGTTAATACAATCTGACCACGATACATATGTCCTCGAACCATACAACCATCATCTCCAAAATCAATAGTTAATTCCCTTAAATTTTGTTGAGCTACTAATGTAACTGTCACACAGTCTGGCATATTTTTTCTAGAAATTGACATACCACGCGCTTCTGCATCTTCCTGTTCTTCATAAACATCAATAATAAAGTCTTCTAATGCAGCAGAAACTTGATCCATTTCAGCAGATTGTACAACTTCAGATACATCTTGTTCTTCCGAAACTGGATCTGATGTTTCATTTTCGGTACATGCAGTGAATGTCAGCCCTAAAACCACAAGAGCTAAAACCACCTTTGTTAATTTAAATGTTTTCATCATTACTTTTTTATAGTTAATATAATGTTAAGACAGTCTTATAACGCAAAGGTTTAATTAAAATTACTTTTTTCAGAAGAAATAATTATTTTGAAGAAAACTTGTAAATGGTTAAAAATTACTATATTTGCCGCTTGAAAGAAAGGCTTTCAATACATAAAAATCATTTACAATAATATTAGCATGTATTTAACTAAAGAAGTAAAAGAAGAGATTTTCTCAAAGTATGGTAAAGGTAAAAACGATACCGGTACTGCAGAAGCTCAAATTGCGTTGTTTACGCACAGAATTAATCACTTAACAGAACACCTAAAACAAAATCGTAAAGATTTTAACACAGAGCGTTCACTAGTAAAGTTAGTAGGTAAGCGTCGTGCATTACTTGACTACTTAACTAAAAAGGATATCATGAGATATCGTGCAATTGTTAAAGAATTAGGATTAAGAAAATAATCACAGAATAAGAGGCTTCGCGCCTCTTTTTTGTTTTATAATAACGTTACAATGTCATTACGAGGAGTGTAACTAGCCTGCGTTGAGCGCAGTCGAAACGTGGTAATCTCTAAAAAGATTGCCACAGCAAATTAAATTTGCTTCGCAATGACAATAGAAGAAGCTAATTATAGTTTTTCATTGGTCTCACAACAACTACACAACAACACAACGACCATTGTTTAACTGAATTCCGAAAGGCTAAAAAGCAATCGGAATTAGAATTAAAAATTTATGATTCCAAAAGTATTTAAAGAGGTCATAGACCTTGGTGACGGTAGAGAGATTTCTATTGAAACCGGAAAACTAGCAAAGCAGGCGCATGGTTCTGTTGTTGTTCAATCTGGAAACTGTATGTTGTTATGTACTGTAGTTTCCAATTACAAGTCAGCTGATGTTGACTTTTTACCTTTAACTGTAGATTATCGCGAAAAATTTGCTGCTGCAGGTCGTTATCCAGGTGGTTTTTTCAAAAGAGAAGCAAGACCAAGTGATGGCGAAGTATTAACAATGCGTTTAGTAGATCGTGTATTGCGTCCGCTATTCCCAAAAGATTACCATTCTGAGACACAAGTCATGATCCAATTGATGTCTCATGACGAGAATGTGATGCCAGATGCCATGGCAGGGTTGGCCGCTTCTGCAGCTATCCAATTATCAGATTTTCCATTTGAGTGCCCAATTTCTGAAGTAAGAGTTGGACGTATTAATGGTGAGTTTGTCATAAACCCTTCTTTAACACAATTAGCCGAGTCTGACATTGATATGGTTATTGGTGCTAGTGCCGATTCTGTAATGATGGTTGAAGGTGAAATGGATGAAATTTCTGAAGAAGAAATGACTGAAGCTATTAAATTTGCTCATGAAGCTATTAAAACGCAGTGTGCTGCGCAAGTTCGTTTAGCTGAAGCATTCGGAAAGAAAGAAGTTCGTGAATATGAGCCTGAACGCGAAGACGAAGAATTAGCGAAGAAAATTCACGATATGGCTTACGACAAAGTATATGCTGTAGCAAAAGCAGGTTCTTCTAAACATGAAAGAGGTGCTGCATTTGCTGAAATCAAGGAAGACATTATCGCTTCATTTTCAGAAGAAGAAATAGAAGATTACGGTGGCCTGATTTCAAAATATTACAGTAAGGCCGAAAAAGCTGCTGTACGTGACTTGACACTTAACGAAGGTTTACGTTTAGACGGCCGTAAAACAACTGATATTAGACCAATTTGGTGTGAGGTTGACTATTTACCATCTACTCATGGTTCAGCTATCTTTACACGTGGTGAAACTCAAGCATTGGCTACAGTAACTTTAGGAACTTCTAGAGAAGCCAACCAAATAGATATGCCTTCTTTTGAAGGTGAAGAACGCTTCTACTTGCACTATAACTTTCCACCATTTTCGACAGGTGAAGCTAGACCAATTCGTGGTACATCACGTCGTGAAGTAGGTCATGGTAATTTAGCTCAACGTGCCTTAAAAGGTATGGTTCCTGAAGATTGTCCTTATACGGTACGTGTGGTTTCAGAAGTATTGGAATCTAACGGCTCATCTTCTATGGCTACGGTTTGTTCGGGAACTATGGCACTTATGGATGCTGGTGTTCAAATGAAAAAACCGGTTTCAGGTATTGCTATGGGTTTAATTTCTGAAGGAGATAAATATGCTGTACTATCTGATATTTTAGGTGATGAAGATCATTTAGGCGACATGGACTTTAAAGTAACTGGAACTGCCGATGGTATTACAGCTTGCCAAATGGACATTAAGGTAAAAGGCTTATCGTACGAAATTTTAGTAAATGCTTTAAAACAAGCTCGCGATGGTCGTTTACATATTCTTGAAAAGTTAACAGATACTATTGCACAACCAAATGCAGACGTGAAACCTCACGCTCCAAAAATGGTGACTCGTGTGATTCCAAATGAATTTATTGGTGCTTTAATTGGACCTGGAGGAAAAGTGATTCAAGAATTACAAAAAGAAACCAACACTACAATTGTTATCAATGAAGATCCAGATACCGAAGAAGGTATTGTTGAAATTCTTGGAACAGGACAAGAAGGTATTGATGCTGTTTTAGCTAAAATAGATGCTTTATTGTTTAAACCAGAAGTGGGCAGCATTTACGAAGTAAAAGTCATTAAAATGCTTGATTTTGGTGCCGTTGTAGAATATACTGAAGCGCCTGGAAATGAAGTACTATTACATGTAAGTGAATTAGCGTGGGAACGTACTGAAAATGTATCAGATGTTGTAAACATGGGAGATGTTTTTGACGTGAAGTACTTTGGTGTTGATCCTAGAACAAAAAAGGAAAAAGTATCCCGTAAAGCTATTTTACCAAAACCGGAAGGTTGGCAAGATAGACCAAAACGTGACAATAACCGTGGAGGCAATAACAATCGCGGACGCGATAATCGTGGTCGTGATAACCGTCGTGATGACAGAAAGCCTCGTGAGGATAAAAACGACAACTAATTTATTTTAGTTTATATATAAAAAAGCCCATCAAATTTTGATGGGCTTTTTTTATATACCGATTACTATTTAGGCATATACCCTTTCATGGTTTCCATTTGTTTATCATCTAAAACAGAACTCATACCTTTTTGAAAATCTTTATCCAATAACAACGCATTTTGAACCTGTTCGTCAACTTTACTAGTTTCACCAGAGCCAATTAACTTATCAGCACCAATGCCACTTAACATCTTTTGGAATTTTTCACTCTTTAACTGACTTACAACTAATCCAGAAACTTGTTTTTGTTGCGATTCACTTAAATTTAATTTTTTAGTTAAACTCTCAACTTGATTTTCGGCTAAACTCTCAATCATAGAACTACTGGAAGAGGTTGCGCTTTTAGAAAGCGACGATAATGTCTGTCCAGACACCTGCATCATACCAAATGCAAGAAATAAAAATAGAAGTTTTTTCATGATATTTTTTTTGGTTAAAAATTGAATGTCAATATACTACATTAAGGTCAAACATTTAAAAAAAACCTTCAATAAGGACTTATTTAAAGATTTTTTAAACTTTTTGTAACAAAATACCCTTTTCTTACGTATAACTTATTAGAACATTAATGTTCGAACAATTTAAATACAGAAATTCTTTACATGAGACAACTTAAAATTACCAAGCAGGTTACCAATAGAGAAACTGCTTCGTTAGATAAATATCTACAAGAAATAGGAAAAGTTGACTTAATTACCGCAGACGAAGAAGTAGAATTAGCACAGCGTATAAAAGCTGGAGACCAGATAGCTTTAGAAAAGCTAACTAAAGCGAATTTACGTTTCGTGGTATCGGTAGCAAAGCAATATCAAAACCAAGGTTTAACATTACCCGATTTGATTAACGAAGGTAATTTAGGCTTAATTAAAGCCGCACAACGTTTTGATGAAACGCGTGGCTTTAAATTCATATCTTATGCTGTTTGGTGGATTCGTCAGTCTATCTTACAGGCTTTGGCAGAACAATCTCGTATTGTGCGTTTGCCTTTAAACAAAATTGGCTCTATTAATAAAATTAATAAGACCTTTGCCTTTTTAGAGCAAGCTCATGAGCGTCCTCCAAGTGCTGAAGAGATTGCCAAAGAGTTGGATATGACCATAAACGATGTTAAGGAGTCTATGAAAAACTCTGGCCGTCACGTTAGTATGGATGCCCCTTTAGTAGAAGGTGAAGATTCTAACTTATATGATGTATTAAACTCTGGTGAATCGCCAAACCCTGATAAAGATTTATTACACGAGTCTTTACGTACAGAAATTGAGCGTGCACTAGAAACCTTAACACCTCGTGAAGCTGATGTTATTCGTTTGTATTTTGGTTTAGGAAACCAACACCCAATGACTTTGGAAGAAATTGGCGAAACGTTCGATTTAACCCGTGAACGTGTTAGACAGATTAAAGAAAAAGCGATTCGTAGATTAAAACATACGTCTAGAAGTAAAATATTAAAAACATATTTAGGTTAGTAAGCTAATTACGACTAAATAACCGTAACAAACAGTTACAAAACATAACTGTTCGTTTTTTGATTGATGAAAGAACCCTCGGCTGATTACCGAGGGTTCACTTTTTTGCATTATTTTTGCCGAAACAAACAACACAACTCGCATGAATTCAAAAATAATTGCACCCTCTATGCTTGCTGCCGATTTTGGCAACCTACAACGCGATACTGAAATGGTAAACAATAGTGAAGCCGATTGGTTTCATATTGATGTTATGGATGGTCACTTCGTTCCAAACATCTCTTACGGCATGCCAGTAATTCAAGCCATTAAAAAACATGCTACCAAACCTTTGGATGTGCATTTAATGATTGAAAAACCTGAACGCTATATTGAAGAATTTGCCAAAGTAGGTGCCGACATAATTACTGTACACTACGAATCTACAGTACATTTACATAGAACTCTTACCCAAATTGAGAATAATGGCTGTAAAGCAGGTGTAGTTTTAAATTTAACAACACCAATACAAGTACTAGAGGACATATTACCAAAATGCTACATGGTGCTTTTAATGTCAATCAATCCTGGTTTTGGCGGTCAAAAATTTGAAGACATGACTTATAATCGCATTAAAAAATTGCGCGAAATGGCAAATACCCAAGGCTTGAATACACGTATTGAAGTTGATGGGGGTGTTACAGACAAAAACATAAAAGCATTAGCAGATGCAGGAGCTGATGCCTTTGTAGCAGGTAGCCATGTGTTTAAAAGTGATAACCCTACTGAAATAATAAAGCAATTGAAACAACTTGCTAATTCATAAAAAAAGCTCCAGGTCTGGAGCTTTTTTATTTTAATTGTTTAATTAAAATTGAGCTATTAGATAGTTAATTAAGTCCGTTGTGGTTACAATACCTACCAACCTGTCATTATCTACTACTGGTAATGCATGAAACTCACGTTTTGAAAGCACTTCAGCTACTTCCTTTATCGTCGTATCTGATGTTACACTTACCATGTTTTTTGCCATCACCTGATCAATGGTAAACATATTATAAACTACTGTATCAATGGTATCTTCATCTTCACCAACAGCATCAGCAAAACTAATACGCAATAAATCTGTATAACTTAAAATACCTTTAATGGTATCACCACTTACAACAGGAATATGTCTTATATGATGTTTTTTAAATAAGTGCTCGGCAGTTTCTAACTCATCTGTATAATTCAGGGTAATGACATTTTTGGTCATTATTTCGGAGATTGGCGTTCTTTTCTTCATGACTATCTATTTTAATTAGGAACTTAAAGATACGTATGTAGTAAAAGAAAAAATATGATAAAAATCATAACACCAACTAATAGTGCGCAAAGTTAAAATTGAGCATCTGTTTTGTTTTGGCATAGAGCCGTGGAAATTGAGCACGGAACTCTTCAGGTGTTTCAATAAACGATTCAATAATAACGGCCAAAAACTCAAATTGGTTTGTAAAGGCGTAGTCTCTAAAATATTGAGATGCTATGATACGCTCTCTTAAACCTTCTTCGTTAGCCAATAAATTGGTAATCTCTATAAATGTGTCTCCAAAAATTGTAGCTCCAATATGCCGTTCTGTTAAACTATTTATATGTAACGCATGAGTAAATTCATGAATCCCAAGATTAAGGTTATCATTAGCAATATCATAACCATTTAAAAAATCTTGCCACGATAAAACTAAAGCCTTAATCTTGGGATTATATTCCCCTTTATGATAAGCATCATTTGTTCTTGAATAGAAAGCTTCAGGATAAATAATAATCATTTCCAGAGAATTCAAAAAATAATTTCGATACCCAAAGGTTAACATTACAGCTGTTGCTGAAATAAGTATTTCCATTTCATTAGACACCACTATTCCATTTCTTCCAACAAACTTCTTATCATAAATAAAACGAGCCACACGATGCTCAAAAAAGCGTTTTTCACGGTTAGACAACTTGTTGTAAAAGCGAAATTGAGAAGTCAATATTTGTATGTAGGGTTCTGGCAACTTATTTTTAAAACCAATGCCATGTCTATAAAGTGGTTTTTTGCGCACCATAACATAAGCTAACTCTACCATATTTACTACGGCATAGATAATCAAGCCAATTAGCACGGCAACTAAAACGCCAAACATAATGAGGTATTCTGTTGATAAATTAGGTAAGTCAATCATAGAATTTGAAACGTAATTGCAATCTAATAATTGTTTTTATAATAAACTAAATCTATTATATAGCTTTAAACCTTTTGCACTTAATAATCTTTATTAAAGTTCCGCTTTGAAATCAGGATTACAATCTCCCGACTGTTTTTCCCTCAAAGCTCCGCTTTGAAAACACTTCAAACAAAAAAATGCTCAAGCGAGCTTGGCATTTTTTCTTTTTGAAGTGTTTATTCGTGACCCTGGAGGGATTCAAACCCCCAACCGCTGGAGCCGAAATCCAGTGCTCTATTCAGTTGAGCTACAAGGCCTATTTCTTATAATTTATTGCGATAACTTTTGTTTCACAATATTAGAAATGGTCTTACCGTCAGCTTGACCGGCCAACTCTTTACTAACCATTCCCATTACTTTACCCATATCTTTCATACCATCTGCTCCAATTCTATCAATAGTTGTTACTACAACTTTTTCAATCTCTTCTTCACTCAACGCTTCTGGTAAAAACTGACTGATAATTTCAGCTTCAGCTAATTCAGGTGCAGCCAAATCCTCACGACCTTGCTCAATATACACAGCCGCACTATCTTTTCGTTGCTTAACCTGCTTTTGCAATATCTTTAGTTCTTGTTCTTCTGTCAAGTCTGCTTGTGCTCCACTTTCAGTCTGCGCTAACAAAATAGCTGATTTAACTGCTCTCAATGCTGTTAAAGCAGTTTGATCCTTTGCTTTCATAGCATCTTTTAAAGCTGTCATTACCTCTTGCTGTAAACTCATAATTCAAACCATTTTAGTTTTGCGAAGATAAAAAGAAATACGCTTTTAGCGTTTGCTAATCTTTACAAAGTTTTATTAAATAGAAAACCCGAAAAATCGAAGGATGTTTTTCGGGATTTCCTGAAGTTTAAACACTAAACTTAGTTGCTATTAATCTAATCTACGTTGTCGTGTAAAAACGAATTATTGTTGCGCAATTGTATATCATCATTATCATCAACACTTAAACTAGTGCTTGATCGGTTAGACTCTGATGATGGTTTTGAATCGTCCAGATCCACACCTTGGCGCTTATAGGCTGGTATTTTCTCTATATCATCAATTTTTGCATTATTGAATTTATAGTTAAAATCTTTCATTTTTCGTCTACGCTCTTCAGCACGTTCTTTTAAAAGCTCTGAAATAGGACTGTTCATTGGATCAATCTCTTCACTAACTTCTTCCTCTTTAGGTGCAACAACTTTCTTCTCAAAAACTATCTCTTCTTCTTCAACAACCTTCTCTTTCACTTTAGTTTCTGTAGTTGTTTTGTTCATTGTTGATTCAAGTTCAATATAATCATCCAAAGCATAACGGATTTCGCCTTCTTCATTAGTTTCTGTAACTGTAATGAGTTCGATATAATCCTTTACAGGCATTTTTTTGATGTTTTCATCCAATTCATGAACCACCATATCTTCACCTTTGTTCTCTATCTGCTGTTCTTCTACCTTATTTTCACTTAAAGGCAGGTCAAAACTTAAAGTGATTTGCTGTTCTTCTTCATCTTCAATCTCGACAGTTGGTTCTTGAACTTGGCTAGTCGCTGTGGTAATTTCAAATTCATCTTCATTTACAAGTGACAATATTTCTTCATAAACAACTTCCATGTTTTTAATCTCATCTGTTGTTGCTATTAAATTGTTTGTCTCCTGTTTAGGCTGTAACGGGTTTTCTATTTCTTCCAACTCCTCTAAATCTAGAGTATGCTTAACCACTGGAATTTCTGTTTTTTCCTCCAATTCAATATTAGGCGTTATAATAGCAGGTTCTCGGGTTTTACGCGATAAATCTTGCTCCATAGATTGGTCATCTTCGAGGGCGTGGATTACTTTTTTAACTTCTGTATTAGAAATCTCAGCTTGTTGATCCACATCAAAACCTGTAGCTATAATAGTTACAGCTATAGACTCTTCCAAAGCATCGTCTTCACCAACACCCATAATAATATTGGCACCGTGACCAGCTTCGTCTTGAATATGGTCGTTGATTTCTCCTATTTCGTCAATAGTTATTTCTTGAGCTCCAGATACTATTAGCAGCAATACATTTTTAGCACCTGTAATTTTATTATCGTTTAGCAATGGAGAATCTAACGCTTTTCTAATAGCTTCTTTTGCACGATCTTGCCCAGAAGCAGTCGCCGATCCCATAATAGCTGTTCCACTATTGCTTAATACAGTTTTAGCATCGCGTAAATCGATGTTTTGTGTGTAGTGATGCGTAATAACTTCAGCAATACCACGTGCAGCAGTAGATAAAACTTCATCTGCTTTAGAAAAACCGGCTTTAAATCCTAAATTACCATAAACCTCACGCAGCTTATTATTATTGATTACCACCAACGAATCAACTACATTTCGTAACTTCTCGATACCTATTTGTGCTTGTTGATTACGCATTTTGCCTTCAAACTGAAAAGGCATAGTAACGATTCCAACCGTTAGAATATCTAAATCTTTAGCCATTTTGGCAATAATTGGTGCCGCACCTGTACCTGTTCCACCGCCCATTCCTGCGGTAATGAAAACCATTTTGGTGTTGGTATCCAGCATATTTTGAATATCTTCAACACTTTCTACTGCCGATTTCTCACCAATATCTGGATTGGCGCCAGCACCTAACCCTTCGGTTAAGTTAACACCCAATTGAATTTTGTTTGGAACACCACTATTTTGTAGGGCTTGAGCGTCTGTATTACAGATGACAAAATCGACACCTTTAATACCTTGTTGGAACATGTGATTTATGGCATTGCTACCACCACCACCTACACCAATGACCTTAATTACATTTGATTGATTTTTCGGTAAATCAAATGAAATACTAGTTTCGAATTCTTTGTTGCTGCTCATGAATTACGTTTTATTTGTGCTTTATTAATTAATTTATTCTGCGTTATCTAAAAAATCTTTAACCTTATCGGTTAGCTTGTCTAAAAAAGAGCGTCGCTCCGGTTTAGGAACTTCAATTTCTTCTTCGTGCGAATCTTCGCTAATTTCCTGTTCTTGAATTGAGGCTTGATACTCTAGCTCTACCTTCTTACGTTCTTGGCGTTTTAAACCATCCATTACAAGTCCTACGGCTGTTGCGTATAACGGACTGGTAATCTCATCATCACTATCGCCAGCTAAATGCTCGTTGGGAAAACCAATTCTGGTATCCATTCCTGTGATATATTCTACTAATTGCTTTAAATGTTTTAATTGGCTTCCACCACCAGTTAAAACTATACCTGCTATCAATTTCTTTTTCTGTTCTTCGTGACCGTAATTTTTAATCTCGACGTAAACCTGTTCAATAATCTCAACTACACGCGCGTGGATTATTTTAGACAAGTTTTTAAGTGTAATTTCCTTTGGCTCACGGCCTCTTAATCCAGGAATGGAAACAATTTCGTTATCCTTATTTTCTCCCGGCCAAGCGGATCCAAATTTTATTTTTAATAATTCAGCTTGCTTTTCTATAATGGAACAACCTTCCTTAATGTCTTCTGTTATTACATTTCCACCAAAAGGAATTACCGCAGTATGGCGAATGATACCATCTCTAAAAATGGCTAAATCTGTTGTTCCACCTCCAATATCGATTAATGCAACACCCGCTTCTTTTTCTTCTTGGCTTAAAACTGCATTAGAAGAAGCTAAAGGCTCTAGTGTTATACCTTCAAGGTTTAATCCGGCGCTTTTTACACATCTTCCTATATTTCTGATAGATGACACCTGACCAACTACCACATGGAAATTAGCTTCCAATCGTCCACCATACATACCAATGGGTTCTTTTATCTCAGCCTGACCATCTACTTTAAATTCTTGTGGTAACACATGAATTATTTCTTCTCCAGGCAACATTACCAACTTATGAACTTGATTGATTAAACGCTCAATATCGTCTTCATCTATTACCAATTCAGAATTCGATCGGGTTATATAATCGCTATGTTGCAAACTACGAATATGTTGTCCAGCTATACCAACGGTTACATTTTCAATTTTTATATCTGAAGCTGCTTCAGCTTCCTGTACTGCCAACTGTATAGACTGAATAGTTTGGGTAATATTATTTACAACACCTCTATGCACTCCTAGACTTTTAGAGCGTCCAATTCCTAAAATATCTACTTTTCCATACTCGTTTTTACGACCAACCATGGCCACAATTTTTGTGGTTCCAATATCTAATCCTATTGCTATATTTTCTCCCATAGTTTAAGATTTAGTGCAAACTACCTGGCTATCAAATTGCAGATTCACTTTACTGTAATTGTTTAAAATTTTGTCTTTAGCCGCTTTTTTATAGAAAGCTTTTAAATTGTTTATTTTTCTATCCAAATTATTCAAATCTCCAACAAAGACTTCAAAATCTACCTGCCTTAATCTTAAAGAGATTCGATTATCATCATTTTGATGAATTTGCGTTACATGCTTTAAAAGAAAATCGTCATCTGTGATTTTCTGTGCCATTTTAAAAACAGTTTTCAAATTGTCTTTTGTGACTTTACCAATAACTATTGGCACTCTAGCCGTATAGTTTGTTGATAAAGGCATGTAACCTCCTTCTTCATCTATATAAAAAGACTCTGAGCTACGTACTCGAGCTATTGGTTTTTTTTGCTCTATCTCTGCTGTCAAATCGCCGTCAACACTGACAAACACTTGAGCAGATTTAATCATTGGATTAGAATTCAGGGCAGATTCCAATAAATTCAAATCTAAAGTTTCTTTAGGCATATTTTTAACGGTGCCTTGATTTTGTATTAACAATTTACTAACAGTCTCATGTGTTATAAAAAGGTTGTCTTCACCTTCAAAAAATATCTCAATGTTCGCTATTTTTCTTTCGTCATTTTTTTCATTTGAAAAGGCAAACAAACCGATAACCAATACCAGTAAAACAAACATTTTTATGAAGTTCCAATTAACTCGCATATTGTAAACTTTGTTTTATGTGTTTAACTTCTTCACCAATATCGCCTGCACCTATGGTTAACACAACTGTAGCATGGCTTTCTTTTATTTTTGAGATGATCTCAATCTTTGAAATAAGCTGTTTGTTTTTATTTTCAATTTTACTTAACAACCAACCTGAATTAACCCCTTCTATAGGCAGCTCTCTTGCTGGATAAATGTCCAACAACATAACCTCATCAAATTGCGATAAACTTTTGGCAAAGTCATCAGCGAAATCTTGTGTTCTACTGAACAAATGTGGTTGAAAAATCGCCAATACCCTATGATTGGGATACATTTCACGCACAGCTTGATGCACGGCGTTTATTTCTTCTGGATGATGGGCATAATCATCTATGTAAACTAAACTGTTAGTTTTAATGTGGTAAGAAAATCTACGTTTAACACCTTTATAGGATGCTAAAGCTTTGGCGAGCTGCTGGTGAGGGCAACCATACTCTACAGCCATCGCCAAGGCTATTAATGCATTCGACAGATTATGTCTACCAGGTAGGTTAAATTGTATATTTTCAATGATTGTTTTTGGTGTTTTTACATCAAAAACATAGGTTCCGTTTTCTATCCTAATATTGTAAGCGGCATAATCGGAATCATCGTCTATCCCATACGTTATCCCTTGTAACGGCAATCCGTTTTTGATAAACAGTTTTCCTGATTGTTTTATTTTTTTAGCAAAATCTTCAAAGGAGCTTTTAAGTGCTTCAGCGTCTCCATAAATATCTAAATGGTCAGCATCCATTGATGTAATACAGGCCAAATCTGGAGACAAAGTCAAAAACGACCTATCGAATTCATCGGCTTCTACTACAGTAACATCGGTTCCGTTTAGAATTAAATTCGAATTATAGTTTTCGCTGATACCTCCTAAAAATGCAGTTACCGGAACATCACAAGCATTTAACAAATGTCCTAAAATACTTGTCGTTGTTGTTTTCCCGTGCGTACCTGCTACAGCTAAACAAAATGTGTTTTCGGTAATTAGTCCCAAAATTGCAGCGCGTTTCACAACCGTGTAATGGTTATTATTAAAATAAGCTAACTGTTTATGATCTTTAGGAATTGCAGGCGTATAAACTATCAATGTATTGTTAGCATTCAACAAGCTTGAGTCGAGGTTAGCAACAGTATCTTCAAAATGAATGGAAATACCCAAATCGCTCAAATCATCTGTTATTTCCGTTCGTGTTTTATCATAACCTGAAACTTGTTTTTTGTTGGCATGGAAATATCTAGCCAGAGCACTCATACCAATGCCTCCTATACCAATAAAATAAACGTTATCTACAGTTTCTAGATTCACTTTAATTTTGTTTTAACAACTTTACCACTTGATCCACAATATCACTTGTAGCATTTACCAAGGCTAATTTTTTTATATTCTCACTTAATTGTTTTTGCCTTTCAGGGGACACCATTAATTGTGTGAATTTATTTTGAAAATCCACTTCCAAATCGCTTTCGCGAATTAATATTCCAGCATCTTCATCAACTATGGCTTGAGCATTTTTGGCCTGATGATCTTCGGCAACATTTGGAGATGGAATAAAAATTACAGGCTTACCCACTATACACAGTTCTGATACCGAACTTGCTCCAGCTCGTGAGATTATAACATCTGCCGAAGCATAAGCGCAAGCCATATTATTTATAAATGCGTGCACCTGTATATTTTTAGTATTTCCGTATATTTTATACTTATCATAATATAGTTTACCACATTGCCAAACAACTTGAACATTATGAGTTTGCAAATAATCTAATTCTTTTTCTATGAGTTCATTTATGCGTCTAGACCCTAAACTCCCTCCTAAAACCAAAAGTGTTTTCTTTTCTTTTTCAAGTTGAAACAGCTCTTGGGCTTCTTGACGTTTTATATTGATGTTCAATAAATCTTGTCTAACTGGATTTCCAGTTTTTACAATTTTATCGGCAGGAAAAAATCGCTCTAGTCCATCATAAGCCACACAAATCTTATTCGCTTTTTTTGACAAAAGCTTATTTGTAATCCCAGGGTACGAATTTTGCTCTTGAATTAACGAAGGAATTCCTTTGGATGTCGCAACTTGCAATAATGGCCCGCTAGCAAAACCACCGGTTCCTATTACTACATCGGGCTTAAAACGTTTTATTATCCCTCTTGATTTTATTAAACTACTTAACAATTTGACTGGAAACACAAGGTTTTTAAGCGTTAACTGTCTTTGTATACCAGATATCCAAAGACCAATAATATCATATCCAGCTTGCGGTACTTTTTCCATCTCCATACGGTCTTTTGCTCCTACAAACAAAAATTCAGCATCTGGAAAGCGTGACTTTAATTCGTTGGCAATTGCAATTGCAGGATAAATATGACCTCCTGTTCCACCCCCTGACAATATGATTTTATAATGACTCATTAAATAGTTTCTGATAGTATTTCTAATGGGTTGTCTTCTGCTTCTTCCTTCTGTTTAATTTCTTCACGTTTTGCACTCACACTTAAAATAATTCCCACTGCCAAACAGGTCATCCAAATGGATGTCCCTCCACTACTAATAAGGGGCAAGGTTTGACCCGTAACCGGAAATAACTCCACAGCTACCGCCATGTTTATTAAAGCCTGAAACACTATTGGCAAACCAACACCCAACACTAATAATTTTCCAAAAATGGTATCTGATTTTTGCGAAACAATAACAATCCTGAATAATAACCATAAATAGAAAATCATTAACGTAAATCCGCCTAAAAGACCATACTCTTCAACAATGATAGCAAATATGAAATCTGACGATGATTGTGGTAAAAAATTCTTTTGAATGCTCTTTCCCGGACCGACACCTTGAATCCCTCCTGATGCGATAGCAATTTTAGCCTTTTCAATTTGATAATCAGCCTCGGTTTCCTCATCATTTGCAAAACTTTCAATGCGGCTCATCCATGTATCAACCCGATTGGGCATAACATCTGGAAATGCTTTAGCTACCAATACAAAAAACACCAAACCCAATATGCCTGATCCGATAATTATTGCAAGATATTTAACTGGATATCCACCAAGAAAAACCAATACCACGACCATTAAGAACATGATTGCTGCTGTTGAAAAATTAGCTGGCAGAATCAAACCCAAGACAAAGAACACTGGAATCCATAACGGTAGTATTGATTCTTTAAAAGAAACATTAACATCCTTTATTTTTGACATGTAACGTGCGACATAAACCATAAGCACAACAAATGCGAATGTTGATGTCTGAAAAGACATATTTACTATTGGTATTTGAATCCATCTACTTGCATTGGCGCCTTCTATAGTGGTACCCTGCAACATAGTTAACACCAACAACACGATAACAACAGGCATCATAACAATAGATAAGCCTTTAAAATATCGGTATGGTATTTTATGCACTCCATAAATAATGGCGAAGCCCAAAAACAAATGCATAAAATGTTTCACAAAATATGCAAAGGTATTACCGTTTCCTCCTATATAAGCTAAATTACTAGCAGCACTGTAAACAGGCAAAAACGAGAAAATAGCCAATAGAGCAGCTATTGCCCAGATAAGTCGATCACCTTTTATATTTTTAAATACGGTTTGCACCAACTATATAGTATTATAAGTTTCTTACAGCTTCCTTAAATTGTCTTCCTCTGTCTTCGTAATTCTCGAACAAATCAAAACTTGCACATGCTGGAGACAACAATACATTATCACCTGTTTCTGCTATTTTATAAGCTATTTTTACAGCTTCTGCCATATATTGTGTTTCAACAATCACATCGACCATAGAACTGAAATTCTTCATTAGCTTTTCATTATCAACACCAAGACATATTATTGCTTTCACTTTTTCATTTACAAATGGAAACAACTCGGTATAATCATTGCCTTTGTCTTGGCCACCTACAATCCAAACCGTTGGAGCATCCATACTTTCTAAAGCATAGTAAGTAGCATTTACATTTGTGGCTTTTGAATCGTTTATATATTGAACTTTATTAATCTTTAAAACTTGTTCTAAACGATGCTCAACACCATGAAAGTTCTCTAAACTTTCACGGATAGTTTGTTTTCTAATTTTTAATAAGTGGGCAACTGTTGAAGCTGCCATGGCGTTTTTAATGTTGTGCTTTCCTTCTAATGCTAAATCCTTTGTAGGCATAATTATTTGATTGTTATCTATTGTTATTTTTATATTATCTTTATCTAAACACGCTCCATTTTCAATCTGTCTTTTCAATGAAAATGGCAATAATGTGGATTGTACGGGGTGTTTTTCCAACCAATTGGTAATGACATTGTCATCACTATCATAAATCAGGTAATCGTTAGAATCTTGATTCATAGCTATTCTGAATTTCGCTGCGATATATTTTTCGAAATCATACTCATAACGGTCCAAATGGTCTGGGGTTATATTGGTTATTATGGCAATTTTGGGCTTAAAGTGCTTGCAATCGTCTAATTGAAAACTACTAATCTCCAAGACATAGTTATCAAAGTCTTCATCTAGAACCTGTTTAGCAAAACTGTCTCCTATATTGCCCGACAAACCAACATGTAGCTCTTGCTTTAAAATGTGATATGTTAATGAAGCTGTTGTGGTTTTGCCATTACTCCCAGTGATTCCCACTATAGTTGCATCGGTAAATTTTGAGGCAAATTCGATTTCGGAAATCACGGGAATTTTGGCTGCTATTAATCTCTGAACAATTTCCACTTTATGTGGAATGCCAGGGCTTTTCATTATAATATCTGCATTTAGAATTTTTGATTCTGTATGCTGTTCATCTTCCCAATCAATCTCATTATTTATAAGAACGTCTCTATATTTTGTTTTTATTTTTCCTTTATCAGACACAAAAACATCATATCCTTTGGCTTTTCCCAACAATGCTGTCCCCACACCGCTTTCTCCTCCACCTAAAACCACAAGCCGTTTCATACTATCTAATTTTCAATGTCACAATAGAAATAATTGCCAATAGTATTCCAACAATCCAGAATCTGGTTACAATTTTACTTTCGTGATATCCTGACTTTTGATAGTGGTGATGAAGTGGAGACATCTTAAAAATGCGCCTACCTTCTCCATATTTTTTTCTCGTATACTTAAACCAACTTACCTGCATGACTACCGACAGATTCTCTGCCAAGAAAATGCCGCACAACACTGGAATAAGCCACTCTTTTCTTACCGCAATTGCAATTACAGCAATTATTCCGCCTATAGTTAAACTACCCGTATCTCCCATAAACACTTGAGCCGGATACGTGTTATACCATAAAAACCCTATTAGCGCACCAACAAAAGCAGCAATGTAAATGGTAATTTCTTCAACCCTTGGGATATACATTATATTGAGGTATTCTGAAAAAATGATATTACCTGATACCCACGCAAAAATTCCTAAAGTGAGAACTATGATAGCGGATGTACCTGCTGCCAAACCATCAATACCATCGGTTAGATTGGCGCCATTTGAAACAGCTGTTATAATAAATATGACTATTGGAATAAAAATAATCCAAGCGTATTTGGACCAATCTGAATTCACCCATGTAATGATTTCTGCATAATCAAATTCATTTGACTTGACAAAAGGAATAGTTGTTTTAGTAGAACGCTCTTCTTCTTCAAACAAATCAGATGGTTTTGCATCTGGATTATTAGTAAGTATTACCTGTTGTTGTTCAATTGGTAGCTTTTCTTTAACCGTTACATCTGGATGAAAAAATAAAGTTGTGCCAACTATTATACCTAAACCCACTTGCCCCAGCACTTTAAATCGCCCTTTTAAACCTTCTTTATCGTTTTTAAACTTTTTAATGTAATCATCTATAAAACCGATTGTTCCCATCCATAAGGTGGTTACAATGAGTAAAATGATATAAATGTTTTCTAGTTTTGCTAAAAGCAACACTGGAATAAGCGTCGCTAAAATTATTATTATACCTCCCATAGTTGGAGTTCCCGCTTTTTCAACTTGACCTTCTAACCCTAAATCACGAATGGTCTCGCCTACTTGTTGCTTCTGTAGAAATTTAATTATGCGTTTACCAAATATTGTAGAAATTAACAACGATAGTATAATTGCCATGGCGCCTCTAAAGGTTATATAACCAAAAAGTGAAGCCCCAGGAATCTGGAAGTGTGTTTCTAAATATTCAAATAAGTAATACAACATATTATTTTTGCAACTGTTTTAAAAGTTCTTGTACTATTTTAAAATCGTCAAAATCAAAGCGCTCACCATTAATTTCCTGATAGGTTTCATGACCTTTACCAGCTATTAATATGATATCGTTTGAATTTGCCATTTGACAAGCTGTTTTTATAGCTTGTTTTCTATCTGAAATGGAAACTGTTTTCTTATAATTTTGCGGCTGTACACCGGCTTCGATTTCAGATAATATGGTTTCAGGATTTTCTGTCCTTGGATTATCACTGGTAAAAATGACCTTTGTGCTTAATACCGAAGCAATATGCCCCATTTTAGGCCTTTTGGTTTTATCGCGATCGCCACCGCAACCAACAACCGTAATTAGCTCTTCATTTTTTGTTCGAATACTATTTATTGTTTCCAGAACATTTTTTAAGGCATCTGGTGTGTGCGCATAATCTACAATAGCTGTAATTTTATCATCAGAAATGAGATATTGAAAACGGCCAGAAACACTTTCTAAATCGCTTACCAGCCTTAATATTTCAACCCTTTCTAAACCTAACAATTCTGCAGTCGCATAAATGGCTAAAACATTATAAGCATTAAAATCGCCTATTAACCGCGTCCAAACTTCATTATCATTTACTTTAAGCAACAAGCCACTAAACTGATTTTCTAAAATTTGTGCTTTATAATCAGCATATCCTTTTAAGGCATAAGTAAACTTTCTAGCTTGAGTGTTTTGAAGCATAAATAGCCCATTCTTATCATCAACATTGGTTAATGCAAAAGCATCTTTTGGCAGTTGATCAAAGAACCCCTTCTTTACATCTCTATATTCCGCAAAGGTTTTATGGTAATCTAAATGATCATGGGTAATGTTTGTGAAAATTCCACCTGTAAAATGCAAACCTTCTGTACGCATTTGATGAATACCATGTGAGCTTACTTCCATAAAACAGAATTCAACCCCTACATCATTCATCTCCTTTAAATACCTATTAATAGTCAATGAATCAGGTGTTGTATGCGTTGCTTGATACACTATATTATCAACCATTACTTTAACTGTAGATAATAAGCCTACTTTATAACCAGCATTTTTGAATAATTGAAACAATAACGTTGCAATTGTAGTTTTGCCATTAGTTCCTGTTACACCAACCAATTTTAAATTTTCCGAAGGCACATCGTAATAATTGGCAGCCATTATAGCCAATGCTTTAGATGTATTATCGACTTCTATATAGGTTACATTGTCAAATAATGTCTTCGGAAGCTGTTCACAAATAATGGCCACAGCTCCATTTTCAATTGCAGTATCTATAAAATTGTGCCCATCAGAAATTGTTCCCCTAACAGCAACAAATACATCATTGCTTTTAACTTTTCTAGAATCAAATTCAATGGCGCTTACAGAAAGATTCGTACTTCCTGCAACAGCATTTAAAGTAACCTTATACAGTATGTCTTTTAACAACTTCATGACGCTTGTATGATTACAGTTTGATTCTTCTTAATTTTTTCTCCCTTTGATATGGATTGTGAAACTACTTCCCCTTCTCCATTAATACGCACTTTTAAGCCCATATTCTCCAAAATTGGAACAGCGTCCATTATAGGCAAACCCACGACACTTGGCATAATGGTCTTGTACTTTTCAGAAACACCATAATACCCATCGAATTCTTTTTCAACTTTGGTATCTTTTACATCCAAAGATTGCACCTCGTCAATGATAGGCGTATCTGTAAATATTTTTTGGGCGATCCTCTTAAAAACTGGCCCAGACACGTCGGCTCCATAGTAGCCCTTTTTAGTACTCGGCTTATGAATAACAACTATACATGAATATTTAGGGTTATCTGCCGGGAAATACCCTGCAAACGAAGACACATAGCGTGGATTATCTTCATAATCTTCCATCCAGTATTCGGTTTTAGCGGTTCCAGTCTTTCCTGCCATAGAAAAATATGCTGAATACAAACGTCTTCCAGTTCCTCGAACTACAGCGTTTTTAAGAATTTCCTGTATTTCGTTTAATGTTTTATCCGAACAAATCTTATTATTTATAATTTCGCGATCAAACACTTCAATTTGATTGTTTAACTCACGAACCTCTCTTATAAAGCGCGGCTTAACCATGACACCATTATTAGCAATAGCATTATAAAATGTTAAGGTTTGTAAAGGTGTTAACTCCATATTATAGCCATAGGCCATAGATGGTAAAGCATTCTTACTCCAAATTTCATCTCCTGGCTCTGGTATTTCTGGCTGTCCTTCTCCTATGATTGGTAAGCCAAGCGGCTTATTTAACGACCAGCTTCTTAAACGATTAATAAATTTTTTAGGATTGTCTGAATAATTTTCATCTACAATAGTCGCCAAACCTATATTTGAAGACACCTCAAGTGCTCTAGCTGCGGAAATCTTGCCATAACCTCCATGATGTGAATCAGTAATTGGTCGGCCATAAAACATTTTTCTACCGCTTTTGGTATCTATTACTGTAGACGTATCAATAACTTTATCTTCTAAAGCAGCCATTAATGCCATTACTTTAAAGGTAGAACCCGGCTCATGAGCTTCACCAACTGCGTAGTTAAGCTTTTCGTAATACGTTCCTTTTGATGTTCTCCCTAAATTTGAAATCGCACGTATCTCACCCGTTTCAACTTCCATAACTACAACGCAACCGTGTTCAGCCTCATAGTATTCTAATTGCTGTAATAAGGCATGATGGGCAATATCCTGAATGTTAACACTAATAGTAGTATACACATCGTATCCGTCTTGAGGCTCTATCTGATTGTAATCCACAATAGGCTTCCATTGGCCTTTTCCTATTTTTTGCTTCAATCGCTGACCATCTTTTCCACGCAGATATTTCGCTCCAAACGCACCATCAATACCAGCCCGTGTTACATTCCCATCTTCATCAAAACGCTCATAACCAATAGAACGCTGTGCAATACCTCCCATAGGATGTTCACGTTTTGTAGTCTGCTCTACAATCAACCCTCCTTTAAAAGCTCCAAGGTTCAACAATGGAAAATTCCTAACGCGTATATAATCTGAATAGCCAATATTACGCGCCAACAGGTAATAGCGGTTTTTATTGGCTCGCGCTTTTCTTATTTCTTTCTGGTAATACGATGATGGCTTTCCTGAAAATTTTGAGAGTGAATCGCAAAGCGGTTTTAAATACTTCTCGAAAGTTGCTGACGAAGGCGTGATAGCATCTATACGAATATCGTATTTAGGAACAGATGTCGCCAACAAATTACCATTGGCCGAATACACATTACCTCTATTTGCCGGAATAACAACATTTTTAATTGTTCTCGTTTCTGCCAAGCCACGATACTTATCGCCTTGGATGAATTGAATACTCAACAGTTTGAACACAACTGCTAGAGCGAAGATGAACATACATCCTGCTACAAAATACAATCGGTTTAATATGTTCTTCTCGTTTACTGCCAAGTTGAACTACTTTTGAGATTTAACTTTAATTTTGGTTGGCGGTATCTCTGATATGGCCAAACCTTTTTCCTTCATTTTTATTTCGACGCTCGTTTCTTTTTTCAAATCCATGAGCTTTCCTCTAGCATCAATCATTTCTGACCGAAGCTCTTTTACTTCATTATTTAATCGTGCTATTTCATGTACTTTTTTATCAGCACTATGCGAACTTGCAATCATAATTATGGCCAGAACCGATATAAAAAGAATCATGCGCCAATTTTTAAAAGCGTCATCGCTAACTAAAAATGTTCCTTTTAATATGCTGTAGATTCTTTTTTTCATCTATAACTTCTCTGCTATTCGAAGCTTTGCGCTTCTAGCTCTGTTATTCTGTTTAATTTCTTCTGAAGTTGGAACAATTAACCCTCCAACTTTTTTAAATGGCACTTCAAAATTTCCAAAGACATCACGTTCAGGCTCTCCTTCAAACAAACCATTTCTAATGAAACGCTTCACCAATCTATCTTCCAATGAGTGATACGAAATAACACTCAACCTGCCACCAGGCTTTACAACTTCTTGAGATTGCAGCAAAAACGCCTTTAAAACTTCAATTTCCTGATTTACTTCTATTCTAATAGCTTGAAATATTTGAGCCAATACTTTATTTTCTTTTTTATGGTTTAAAAACTGCTTCAACACCGTTTTTAATTGCTCACTGGTTTTTATAGGCTCTACATTTCTTGCAGCTATAATTACCCTTGCCATTGCTGGCGCTTGACGCAATTCGCCATATTGCCAAAGCACTTGTCGTAATTGCTCTTCATCATATTCGTTGACAACATGATAAGCCGACAACTCACTTTGTTGATTCATTCGCATATCCAAATCGGCTTCAAAACGGATTGAAAAACCGCGTTCTGCCACATCAAACTGATGTGACGATACACCAAAATCTGCTAAAACACCATCAACCTGTTTCACACCATAAAACCTTAAAAACCGTTTGAGATACCTAAAATTTTCATGGATAAGCGTAAACCTTTTATCATCAATAGCATTTTCAAGAGCGTCAGGATCTTGATCAAAGGCATACAATCTCCCTTTCTCCCCAAGCCTGCTTAATATTTCTTTACTATGACCTCCACCTCCAAATGTGACATCCACATACACACCATCATCAATGATGTTTAAACCATCAACCGTTTCTTTTAACAGTACCGGATTATGATATTCCATAATCATCATCGTCTTGACCCATTACCTCTTCAGCTAAATCTGCAAAATCTCCTGTAGCATCATCAATAGCTTTCTCATATCGATCCTTATCCCAAATCTCTACAATATTGATTGCCGACGACACCACTATTTCTTTAGAAATGCCTGCAAAACCAATCAGATCTTTTGGGATTAACAAACGACCTGTAGCATCCACTTCAATCATTTTTACACCTGCTGTAAATCTGCGAATGAAATCGTTATTCTTTTTCTTAAACCTATTTAGCTTATTCACTTTTTGCATTAAAGCTTCCCATTCAGACATTGGATAAAGCTCTAGACAAGGCTGAAAAACCGCTCGCTTTAATACAAACCCTTCCTGCAAAACAGGAAGCAGCTGCTTTTTTAATGCAGCTGGCAACATGAGGCGACCTTTTGAATCCACCTTACACTCGTATGTCCCTATTAATGAGTTCAATGCTTTTCGAGCTATTTATATAGTTTAAGTTTCAAATATATTGAAAAATATACCACATTTTACCACATTTTACCACATTGTTGATAATTTTTCGATTAACAGCAAGATAAATCCGATAGAACTTTCGGATCAAAACCCTTAATACCTGCAATTCAGGTAATTAAAAAGCACTTAAAAGTTGATAACATAAACTGTTAATATCTTGATTGGTCTTAAATTTTAAGAGCATTAGAATTATCCGATATATTATGAATGATTTAATTATATTTGCTTTTAAGAATAGCGTAAAGAATTCATGGTGCATCGATTAAAAAAAGAAAAGAGTTTCAGTTATATTGAAGTTGGAGAAGGCACGCCTATTATTGTTCTTCACGGCCTTATGGGTGGTTTAAGTAATTTTGATTCGGTTACAGATTATTTTAGCAAAAAAGGGTATTGTGTCCTCATTCCTGAATTGCCAATATACACCATGTCGCTTTTAAAGACTAATGTTAAAAGCTTTGCTAAATACCTTTACGATTTTATAGAGTTCAAAGGTTTTGATGATGTTATTTTATTAGGAAATTCTTTAGGTGGACATATAGGCTTATATCACACAAAATTATACCCTGAAAAAGTAAAAGCACTAATAATAACGGGTAGTTCTGGGCTTTATGAAAGCGCTATGGGTGGTGGTTACACGAAGCGTAGTGATTACGAAGTTATAAAGAAAAAAGCTCAAGACGTTTTTTACGATCCGGCTGTTGCCACTAAAGAGATTGTAGACGAAGTTTATGAAACTGTAAACGATAGAAATAAACTGATAAAAACTTTGGCAATTGCCAAAAGTGCCATTCGCCACAACATGGCAAAAGACTTACCGAACATGAACATACCAACCTGCATAATTTGGGGGAAAAACGATACAGTAACACCCCCAGAAGTCGCAGTGGAATTTGATGAACTACTTCCTGATTCTGATTTGTTTTGGATAGACAAATGTGGCCATGCAGCAATGATGGAACACCCAGATGAGTTTAACCAAATTCTTGATAATTGGTTAACTAAACGAAATTTCTAAAAGCGCTTTTATTATGGAAATTAAATCGGCAGAATTTGTAATGAGCAATTCTGATGTTTCAAAATGCCCTAAAAACTTATTACCAGAATACGCATTTATTGGGCGAAGTAACGTTGGCAAATCCTCATTGATAAATATGCTTACCAACCGAAAAAGTTTGGCCAAAACCTCGGGAAGACCAGGAAAAACGCAGTTAATAAATCACTTTTTAATTAATAGCAATTGGTACTTGGTTGACTTACCAGGCTATGGTTATGCTCGGGTTTCCAAAAGTGCAAAAAAAACATTTCAAAAGTTTATAACCCAGTATTTCAGCCTACGTGAACAATTGGTCTCTGCATTTGTATTGGTTGATATAAGACATAAGCCACAACCTATTGACCTTGATTTTATGACTTGGCTTGGCGAGAACGGCATTCCGTTTTCAATAATTTTTACAAAGGCCGACAAATTAAAACCGAATGCCATAACACAACATGTAGAAGCCTATAAGCAGAGAATGCTGGAGACTTGGGAAGACATGCCCAATTACTTTGTAACCTCATCATCTAAAAGTATTGGCAAAGATGAAGTTTTAGATTATATAGCTAATATTAACGCTGATTTTAAAGGATGAGAAGTTTAATTGTTTTATTTATTGTTTGCTTTTATTTTCAAAGCGGACTAGCCCAGCACAGTATAAAACTAGATGTTGATGGTACAAAATTAACCAATGCCGAGTTTAGAAAAAAGTGGACAAATGAACAACTAAATTTATATGCATGGCAATATAAAGGTGAAGACGGCAACAATTACATCGAATTAAGAAAAGGGCTATTCGAAACAAGTGTTCAGGATTTTGACTCCATAAGAAGTTTGTTTAAAAAAATATATAACGTAAAAATTCCTAAAAAGCATGTCATTTTATTGGAATACAGATTTAAAGATGATATGTGTACTACTGAATCACGCGATAATAAATGGACTAAATCTGAATTGGATTATAAAGTTGCATTCGCTAACGGAACTCGTTCAGAATTAAAATCTGAAGGGGTTACTTATATAACTTTATTCGAGAATGACATCATACTCGAAAGTCATTCAAATAAAAAAGGTGAATATTTTTTTAATGATATAGATAATTTTTTTAGAAATAATCTTTTTAAAACCCCATCCCTTTGCGGTTCTTATGCTTTAATAAAACCAAACGGAGAAACTTTGGTTAGAAACGGAGAGTACAACGCTGAATTCATGGCTGAACACTTAAAATCAGAAATCTGGAATCGGTTTTTTAATAAAGAAGGCAATTAATTATTAACCCCTAACATCCAAAGCGTCACGTAAGGCATTACCCATTAGCATAAAGGCCATTACCAAGCTCATAATACAAAACCCAGGTATTAAAGCTAAATAGGGTTTTCCCAGGATAATATAATTGTAGTGATCTTTTATCATAGCTCCCCAACTGGACATAGGCGGTTGTGCACCTATACCTAAAAAGCTCAACCCACTTTCAATTAAAATGGCAGCAGCAAAATTAGCAGCTGAAATCACAATTACTGGTGCCATGATATTAGGTAAAATATGCTTGGCGATAATCCGAACATCAGTAAAGCCTAAAGCTCTGGCTGCCGTTACATATTGCATTTCTTTTACGCTAATAACCTGGCCTCGAACAACTCTAGCTACCTCAACCCACATAGTTAAACCTACAGCAATAAATACTTGCCAAAACCCTTTACCTAACGCAAGGGTTATGGCTATAACCAGTAACAATGTTGGTATAGACCACGATACATTTATTAGCCACATAATCATGGCGTCAACTTTACCACCGTAATAACCAGCAATACTGCCCAATAAAATCCCTACAACCAAAGAAATAAAAACGGCTACAAAACCTATAAAAAATGATATTCTAGCACCTACTAACACACGGCTTAATAAATCCCTTCCATATTTATCAGTACCAAACAGAAAGGTCCGTTCTTCTACAAAAGGCTTGTTTTTATAAGTATCAAGGTTTATAGTTTTTGAAATTCCTTTTAAACCATCAGCAGCATATTCGGTGTAGTGCAATTGATTGTTAACAATACGATATTCCGAAACAGGTATTTCGGTATTGACATTTTTATGACCAAAAAACAACTTACTGAATGCATTTTGCTTTACCATAACTTCTTCAGGCATTACTAACATTTTAACCGAAAATCCTGGATTTTTAGAATGAATAGATAAATGCATTTGATTGGCATGTTGCGAATTGTCGGGTGCAAAAGCATAGGAGAAAATAGACACCAATCCTACTATCGCGATAAAAACCAAACTAAAAACGCCCCAGAAATTCTTTTTATATTTCTGGAGCGCTAATTGACTTAATGAGTTTGATTTATTACTCATAAAAAATTAGTCTTTTACAGTAGCTACCTTTTTTATAGAGTATGACATTTTTAAATCTTCCAATACATTTAGGGCTTCTTCAATATATACATCTTGACTCAAGCTCGTGTGCCAACGCTCCCGTTTTTCTTTTAAAATTGTATCATTTTCAAACAATCTCGTTTCATAAGGCAGTGATTCAAAGGTAAGGTTAGTTTTATAATCTGATATCTTATCAAATTGTTTGGCTTGCTCTTCATTTAAATCCAAACGTTGGCGATAGGTTGTGTAATTCAAAGAGTGTGTCTTTTCGTCCATACGCTCTTTAACCCATTTAGCATTTGCTTCAATAAGTTTAAGCTGCTCATTATCTTTCATACGGTTTGAACTACTTTTTATAGTAGCATCATAATCAAAATAACGATCCCAACTTTCATAATCGGCTGCATCAATTTCATCCCAACTTAAAGGATTCTCCTGATCTTTTTCACCTATATCAATAAAACTGTAACGGTCTGGAACAACAACATCACTCTTCACTCCTTCCAACTGTACCGATCCGCCATTAATTCTGTAATATTTTTGGGTTGTTAATTTTAGAGCCCCTAAATCACCCTCTTTGTTGCCTCTAATCATTCTATTTAAATCATAAAAGCTTTGCACCGTTCCCTTACCATAAGTTTGCTTACTTCCAATAATAATGGCTCGTTTATAATCCTGCATAGCGGCTGCTAAAATTTCTGAAGCAGAAGCCGATAATTCGTTCACCAAAATTACCAAAGGTCCATCCCAAACAATAGATTTGTCTTTATCGTCTAAAACTTCTTTAGGTTCTCCTGTAGAACGCACCTGAACAACAGGACCGTCTTTTATAAACATACCTGCAATATCAACAACTACCGGTAATGAACCACCTCCATTATTTCTTAAGTCTAATACAAGACCTTCCATGCCTTCGTCTTTTAATCGTTCTATTTCCTGTTTAATATCTGAAGCTGCATTACGTTTTTTGTAATCTTCAAAATCTACGTAAAACTTTGGCAAATCAATAACACCAAACTTCTTATTGTCTTTTTCTACAATTGAAGATTTTGCATAAGTTTCCTCCAATTCAACAATATCTCGTGTGATTTTGACATCCTCAACAGTACCATCAACCTTTTTAATAGTCAAATATACATTAGTTCCTTTAGGCCCTTTAATGAGTTTTATGGCATCGTCAATTCGCATACCAACAATATTTACTGGCTGTTCTTCATTCTCTTGACGTACTTTCATGATTATATCACCAACTTCAAGATCTTTACCTCTCCAAGCAGGACCACCAGAAATTAGCTCAACTATTTTAATGTTATCCATACGTTTTTGCAAACGTGCGCCAATACCTTCTAACTTACCAGACATTTGTTGATTAAACACATCTTTATCTTCTGGTGCAAAATAGGTTGTATGCGGATCGAATTCAGCAACTATTGCATTAATGTACATGGAAAACCAATCTTTTCGCTGCATGTCATCAATATAATCCGTATAATAGGTGTCAATAGATTTTAAAGTAGCCTCGCGAGCTTCTTTTTCAATTTCTTGAGACGTTTTTGGAGTAACTATTTTTGATTCATTTTCTGAATCTTCATCTTGAGAATCTGCATTTTTTTCAAGATTCTCTTGCTCAATTACCAACTCATCATAATTAGAAATATTAGAAAACTTCAATTGCTTTCTCCAGCGTTCCTTCATTTCTTTTTTAGTCTTAACATAAGGCGAACTGTCATAGTCGGAACTAAACTCTTCATCAATGGTATAATCAAATGGTTTAGAAAGCACCTCTTTATAAATTACTTTTGCTTCCTCAATACGTTGCAACAAACGTTCATGTGTTAAATTGAAAAACGACAGATCATAAGCCTTAATCTGGTCGTCAATCTCTGTTTTATACTTTTCAAATTCATCAATATCAGACTGATAGAAGTAGCGTTTTAATGGATCTAAATTATCTAAATAATCAGAATACACTTCCATTGAGAATTCATCATTCATATCCTGCGGATCGAAATGACCACGCTCTAAAACATAAGTAATAACTTGTAAGAGCAACTTATCTTTATTAGGGTCGCTAAATGTTTTAGTAGTAAAACTACACGATGCAAAGGCCAACAAGAGCACCAACACCAAAATATTATAATTCCTTTTCATAATTCTTAAAATAAGCATCATTTAATTATTACTAAATTAACGAAAAAACCATGCCAATATAATCAATTGATACTAATTTTTTGTTAAAGCATAAATATAAAGGGAATCCAAGCTAATTTATGTATTTTAGCCCTAAAATAATTCACTTAATGCATGGCAAAAAAGCCTTTAATTTTAGTAACTAATGACGATGGTATTTCAGCTCCTGGAGTCCGTGCACTTATTGATGTCATGAAGGAAATTGGTGATGTTGTCGTGGTTGCACCTGATAGTCCACAAAGTGGTATGGGTCATGCCATAACCATAAACTCTACCTTGCATTTGGAAAAAGTGATTATAGATGATGGCAAACAAGCTGAATACAGTTGTTCAGGAACGCCTGCTGACTGTGTAAAACTAGCCGTTAATGAAATTTTAGATAGACGCCCTGATATTTGTGTTTCAGGTATTAACCACGGATCTAATTCTTCAATAAATGTTATATATTCCGGAACGATGAGTGCTGCTTTAGAGGCTGGCATAGAAGGTATCCCTGCAATTGGATTTTCTTTGTTGGACTATAACTACAATGCCAATTTTGAAGGCACAAAGAAAATTGTGAAGTCAATTGTAGAAAACGCTCTAGAACATGGCATTCCAAAAGATGTTGTACTAAATGTAAACTTTCCAAATCTATCCGAAGATAAAATAAAGGGTATTAAAATTTGCAGACAGGCAAAAGCTAATTGGGAAGAAGAGTTTGACAAACGCAAAACCCCTCAAGGCAAAGATTATTATTGGCTTACGGGTAAATTTGTTAATTTAGACAAAGGAGAAGACACCGACGAATGGGCTTTAGAAAACGGCTACGTATCTGTTGTACCTGTTCAATTCGACTTGACGGCTTATCAAGCCATTCAACAGTTGAATACTTGGGATTTCGAAGTAAAAACACAATAATACTTACATGAAAAAAGAGATATTAATTGGATTTTTAATTGGATTAATTGCAAATGCAATTGGCCTATATTTAGCTGCAACATTTTTAGGAAATGGCGATGATTTTACTACCGTAATCAAGGCCGCAGCTGCCGAAAATTTTATAGGCAAATTAGTCAGCCTTGGAGCTGTTCTAAACTTGCTTGCATTTTTTGTGTTTATTAGAAAAAGACAAGATTATCGTGCTCGAGGCGTGTTATTGGCAACTGTAATTGTTGCGGTATTGACTTTTGTTTTTAAGTACATCTAAACCATGAAATACTATATTATTGCTGGAGAAGCCTCTGGAGATTTACATGGCTCCAATCTTATGAAAGCCTTGCTTAAGGAAGATGTAAATGCATCGTTTAGGTTTTGGGGTGGCGATCTAATGGCCAATGTAAGCAACGATTTAGTAAAGCATTATCGCGATTTAGCCTTTATGGGTTTTGTTGAAGTGGTCATGAATTTAAGAACCATAACAAAAAATCTTGCTTTTTGTAAGACAGATATTGAAGCTTTCAATCCTGATGTAATTATTTTTATTGATTACCCAGGTTTTAACCTCCGAATTGCAAAATGGGCTAAACAAAAAGACTACAGAACACATTATTACATTTCTCCTCAAATTTGGGCTTGGAAAGAAAATCGTATTCATGATATCAAGCGAGATGTTGATAAAATGTATGTCATCCTGCCATTTGAAAAAGACTTCTACGAAAAAAAACACAACTATCCCGTAGAGTTTGTTGGCCACCCTTTAATCGACGCCATAGCCAACCGCGAACAGGTTGATGAATTTTCGTTTAGAGCAGAACATGGCTTAAGCGACAAACCCATCATAGCATTATTACCTGGTAGTCGAAAACAGGAAATCAAGAAAATGCTTTCGGTTATGTTGAGTATTGTAGAATATTATCGGGATTATCAATTTGTAATTGCCGGCGCTCCTAGTCAAGAGTATGATTTTTACAAACAATTTATAAAAACCACTAACGTTCATTTTATTTCCAATAAAACTTACGATTTATTGAGTGTTTCAACAGCTGCTTTAGTTACATCTGGAACTGCAACTCTAGAAACCGCTTTGTTTAAAGTGCCGCAAGTAGTTTGTTATAAAGGCAGTTGGATATCTTATCAAATTGGCAAACGCGTTGTGAATTTAGATTATATTTCATTGGTAAACCTTATTATGGATCGTGAAGTGGTAACCGAACTTATTCAAGATACATTTACAAAAAAACGATTGAAGAATGAGCTTGATGCGTTGTTAGATGTCAAAAACAGAGAACGCTTATTTTTAGATTATTTTGATTTAGAAAAGAAATTAGGCGGCAAAGGTGCTAGCGAAAAAACAGCACAGTTAATTTACGATACTATTCAGTAACTGAAGACAATGCTTCAAAAAGCCGTTCTTCACTTATACCATTAACTGAATCTTCCAGAACTTGCTTAACGGCATTTCCTATAGAGTAACCTAACAACGGTGGAACAGCATTACCTATTTGTTGGTACTGACTCAATCCTTTTTCCCAACTCATTTTGGTTCGCATACCTTGAAACACAAAATCATCTGGAAACGATTGTAAACGTGCGCCTTCACGAGCTGTGAAATTTCTGTGTAAAAAAGGATGAATAAAATTACTTTGAAATGACGCTGCTATTGTGGGCGCTGGCTTATTGGCATGCAACCGTTGATTGTTTTGCGAAAAGACTATTTTAGATTTCTCTGATGGTTTACCACGTTTAACAGCTGCATGCTCAGCAGGAACATGAGCCAAAGACTGACCCGCTTGTATAACCTTAAATCTATCTATCAACCGTTGTGTATGGCGCATGGCCACGTGATTACAAACAACTCGACTGTTGTTTCGAACAAATTCTTGATAGGTGTTTTGAGGTTCAGATCCATAAGTCATTTTTTCTTCACCTTCTGATGCTTGTATTTGAGGTAAATCTGAAATGGCTTCCCAAACCGTAACCGGAGAAACGTAGGTTTTTTTTGGAAAAACAGGCGCTCTATCCAAATCTTTACGAAAACCTATCATTATAACACGTTGGCGATTTTGAGGCACACCATAATCTGAAGCTGTTAGAATTTTATAATCCACTTGGTAACCCAATCCTGCATTTTCAAACTCATCTTTCATGAGTTGAATAACTTTACCTTTTTGCATAGACAGTAAGCCTCGTACATTTTCCATTACAAAAGCTTTGGGTTTCAAATCGGTTACTACACGTACAAACTCATAAAACAACTCATTTCTAGGATCGTCTTTAATTTTATTTCGGTTTTTATTCGCCAATGAAAACCCTTGACAAGGTGGTCCTCCAATTACTACATCAACTGCTCCTGAAATATGCTTTCGAATTTCTTTTGTAGAAATATGTCTTAAATCGTTCTTTATAAATGGGGTTTCTGGAAAGTTATAAGTATACGTTTTTTCACAATTCCCATCTACATCACTAGCCAAAAGCGTTTTGAATCCTGCCCATTTAAATCCCAAAGCCAAGCCACCACATCCTGAAAACAAATCTACTACTGTCATAAAAACCTTTTCGAATTTAAAGCTAAAAATAATAGAATTTGTAGTTCAGACAAGAACATTTTTTGAAAGGTTATTATTTTTTTAATAACAAAATTGTTTATTTTCGAGGCATGCGAAAAATAGCCCTGATTTTCTGTTGCTTAATTGTTATTTCGTCTTGTAAATCGTCCAAGACTTCAAAATCGACTTCAAGAAACACGCAAAAGTCAAGTGCATCTCATGTTTCGAAACATTCTAGTGTTTCAAATAACACAAAAGCTGATGCTGTTATTGATTATGCCAAAACTTTTGATGGTGTAAAATACAAGTATGGCGGCACCACTAAAAAAGGTATGGATTGTTCGGGTTTGGTAACCACTGCATTTAAAAAAGAAGACATTTTATTACCTAGAACAACTTCGCAATTGGCCGTAACAGGTGATTGGATTGACCTTAAAGAGGTTCAAAAAGGCGATTTATTATTTTTTGCCACTAAAAAAAATAGCAGAAAGGTTAACCATGTTGGTATTGTGACTACCGTAAGACCAAATTATGTAGAATTTATTCACTCTACTACCAGCAGAGGTGTTATTACATCGCTTTTATCAGAGAAGTATTGGTACTTCGCTTTTGTACAGGCTAGGCGCATTTTGTAAGATTTTTATTAACTTACTTATGTGAAAGTAATTGATTTCCCTATAGTCAAACTAACCCTATGTCTAGTTATTGGTATAATTCTAGGCGCCTATTGTGACATTCCCTTTAAAGTTAGCTTGATTATATCAGCTAGCCTTTTATGCTTCCTTTTTGTTGGCTATCTCATTTCACGGCAAACCCTTAATAAAAATAAGGGCTTTGCAATACTAGTCTATTTTACCATGATATCTGTTGGCATTTCTATAAAGAACCTTCACAACCAACAGAACTTTAACAACCACTATTCGAATGTAATAAATTTGAATAATGATGACTTACATCTCATTACGATAACAATTACAGAAAACCTAAAATCCAACCCAACATTCAATAGGTATGTGGCTAAAATAACCAAGGTTGATTCTATAACTGTTATTGGAGAAATATTAGTGAACTTTAAAAGAGATTCAATACATACACCATTAAATATCGACACGCAATTGATTTTAAAAGGACGGCTACAAGAACTTTACCCAGCTTTAAATCCATATCAATTTGATTATAAAACGTATTTAAACCATCATAATATATATGCTCAAGTATATAGTGATTTTTCCTTGGCTACAGTTGAGTCAACAAAAATTCATTCTGTATTTGGTTATGCTGATTATATTAGAAGAAAAGTAATATCTAAACTAGAAAACTATCATTTTGAGCCCAATGAAATGGCTGTAATAAAGGCCTTGTTTTTGGGTCAACGCCAAGATATTAGTAATGAACTCCGACAACAATATGTTGATGCTGGCGCTATACATATTCTAGCTATTTCTGGTTTACATGTTGGAATTATTCTAATTATTCTAAACAACCTATTTCGCTTTTTTAGACGTTTTAAAAAAGGATATATTTTTAAAACCATAATCATTCTCATATTACTTTGGGCATTTGCTATTATTGCTGGATTGTCACCTTCGGTTTTGCGAGCTGTAACCATGTTTAGTGCTGTAGCAATTGCCATGAATCTAAAACGCCCCTATAACATTTATAATACGTTGGCTATTTCGGCATTTGTGTTGTTACTATTTAACCCTATGCTATTGTTTGAAATAGGGTTTCAATTAAGTTATTTGGCGGTAATAGGCATAGTCAGTATTCAACCGCTATTGTTTAATGCTATAAAAACCAAGTATTGGTTTATAAACAAAGTTTTAATATTACTTACGGTGTCTATTGCTGCACAAATAGGAGTATTACCATTAAGCTTATTCTACTTCCATCAATTTCCTGGTTTATTCTTTATATCCAACGTTGTTATTATCCCGTTTTTAGGGTTTATTTTAAGTTGTGGTTTTATTGTCATTGTATTAGCTTTATTCAATGTACCCTACAACTTTTTAGTGTTACTATTTGAAACACTCATCAGGTGGATGAATCAGTTTTTTAATTGGGTATCACTACAAGATACTTTTATATTCAAAAATATAAGTTTTACATTAATTATGACGATTAGCTGCTATTTGTTAATCGTTTGCATAACAAGACTATCAGTTGCTTTTAATTATAAAAAGCTGATTTATGCTTTAATTTCTATTGTCGTTTTTCAAAGTGTTTGTCTTTACACTAATTATTCAAATAAAACCAGTAGCGAGCTCGTAATTTTCCATAAAAGCAGACACAGTGTAATAGGCAAAAAGCAAGGTGACGTATTATTGCTCTCCCATGATTTAGATTCTGTAAAACGACGTTCTGATTTCATTATTCAAAATTATACTGTTGGAAATTTTATAGATTCAACTAAAGAAGATAACATGTCAACCCTCTATAAATTAAACAGAAAAACACTTCTAGTAGTTGATAGCATAGGCGTTTACCGTAATCTTTCTTTTCAGCCGGATTATGTTTTGTTAAGGCAATCTCCTAAAGTCAATTTAAACCGTTTATTGGATAGTTTAAAGATTAAAACGGTTGTAGCCGATGGCAGCAATTACATATCGTATGTTAAACGGTGGCAACAAACGTGTTTAAAACAAAACATCCCTTTTCACTACACTGGCAAAAAGGGAGCTTTTATAATAAAATAGATTGTTTTTTAATTTGAAAATTCAGGTTTAAATGCCTCATAATATGCTGTAAAATCGGCTTGGGTTTTAAAGTCTTTATAATCACCTTCTTTAAAGAGCTTTAAGTATAACTCTAGCTGTTGTGGTGTTTTATAACCAATTACAGGTGTTAAAAACTCGCCATCCTCTCCTAAAAACACAATGGTAGGATAGGAACGAATACTAAAATATCTAGCTAATTGGTGAACCGAATTTCTACGGTTGGCCTTTGCAGGGTCGTAATTTGGATTGGTAAATGTTTGTCCTTTAAAATTGATAGTCTCGTCTCCTTCAGCATTAAACTTAACCGCATAATAGTGCTCGTTTACATAATCAACTACATCCTTATTATGAAAGGTGTTTTTATCTAACATTTTACAGGGGCCACACCAATTGGTGTAAACATCCATCATGATTTTTTTAGGCTTTTTCTTTTGTAGTTTAACAGCTTCTTCTAACGATACCCAATTAATTTCTTGCGCTTGTAATGGTATCGCAAAAAATAATGCTATAGCTATAATTAAGACTTTTTTCATTTTTTTATTTTTTTATTATTGTCGATTTGAGGTTAAAATCATTTCAATAACCGTTCCTAAAATATAAAAAACACGCCAAGAATGACGTGTTTTGCGTTTATTTTAACGATTTTTTCGATTAACGCACACCGTGCATCAATCTTTTTATCACTGGAGTCATAATAATTGAAAAGAAAGCAACTATAACAGATACAATGGTTAACATCCAAAAGAAATAACTAATACCGTTTTCATCTGCAATTTTATCAACATTCTCTCCAAATTTACCCGCTCCTTTCATGCCTATAGCTACAGCCAAATACCAAACACCAAACATAAATGCAATCATTCTTGCCGGGACTAACTTACTTACGTATGATAATCCTACAGGCGAAATGCATAACTCTCCCATTGTATGAAAAAGATAAACTAGAATAAGCCATATCATACTGACTGAAGCTGTTTTAGCACCTGGCTCTATTCCTCCTGCTCCAAAAGCCACACAAGCCATTCCTAGTGCTAATAAAAACATACCTATTCCATATTTCATATTTGCAGATGGATTATATTTACTCTCCCACCATTTAGAAAACAAAGGAGCTAATGCTATTATAAATAAAGAATTCAAAGTAGAAAACCATGATGCTGGTACTTCAGGATTTTCTTCATTAATTTGGTCGTTGAGCATCCATATTGCTACAGACCAAACTATTACAAAACTTAATCCTAAAATTATGTTTGCCATAGCATATTTTTTAAATGTTTGTTTAAAAAGCAAAATCAATACCCAGGTAATAATAGCTAAGGGGATAATTGTCATACATGAATTTACAATTTTAAAGATTGTACCAGAGCTTCCATCTAAAACTCTATCCGTATAATCTCGCGCAAAAATGGTTAATGTCCCTGGTGACTGCTCAAAAATAGCCCAAAAGAAAATAGTTAAAAAAGCAAAAAATGAAACCGCTATTAGCTTTTCCATAGTTGTTTTTGAATATTGTGTAAGTCTGTAAATTAAAAGCAAAACGAATAATCCTATAGCTGTTAATATGGCTATATTATTGCCATTTTCTCCCAAAAAGGAAAAGACATTTATCCTACCGTCTGTTACTAATGAGGCTGGCTCATTTAAAATCCACATAACCCCTAAAAGAATACATATCCCAATTACAACCAGTTGCCATGTAGTAAATGGATTTCTCTTGTCTTTATCTAAATATTCTACTGAATTTTCGTCATCTTTTTTAGGTTTTAATCCAATATCTCCAAAAATATTTTGGGCAAGCCAAAATTGTATTAGTCCAAACAACATAAAAATTCCCGCTAATCCAAAACCTAAACTCCAACCAACTTTTTCACCAAGATAGCCGCATAATAAAATCCCAAAAAAAGCACCTGCATTTACACCCATATAAAAAATAGTATAGGCTCCATCCTTTTTTTCTGGTCTGTGTTGGTACATTTCTGATATAATAGAGGTCATGTTCGGCTTAAAAAAACCATTACCAAATACTAATAATGCTAATCCCAAATATATAGACCATGGGGTCTCTATCGCCATTGAACCATGCCCTAATGTCATCAATAAAGCACCAATAACAACAGCCCATCTATACCCAATTATTTTATCAGCAAAATAGCCTCCCAACATAGTAGATAAGTAGACTAAACCAACATAAGACCCAAAAAGAGCCATGGCATGTTCTCTAGGCCAACCCCAACCTTCATCAAATAATGATGCTGTCAAAAATAACACTAGTAAAGCACGCATTCCATAAAATGAAAAACGCTCCCACATTTCAGTAAAAAATAGCACAAACAATCCGGATGGGTGACCTAATACAGTGCTTTTAAAAAATTGGTCGGTTGAATTTTGTTCCATAGTTTAAAAGTTTGATTTTTTATATAAGTATATTCTAAATTAGTGTACGTTACCCATTAGTTTCTTCATTAGTGGTCCAAAAATCAAGACAATAATACCGGCTCCAATAGCATATTGAGCAATAAGGCTAAATCCATCAATGTAAACATTTAATGTATCAAGACCACCTACATTAGCATCTGTACTTTCAACTGCTAATTGTTCAGAAATAAATCCTACGATTTGAAACGCATAAGCAGAAGATAAAAACCAAACACCCATCATAAAAGCCACCACTTTTTTAGGAGATAAATCGGTTATTTTAGACAATCCAACAGGAGACATAAACAACTCTCCAATTGAAATAATAAAGTACATAATAAATAAATAAGCCATTGGTACCATACCATTTTCATCTGCACTACCTCCACTCATTGCCAAAATATAAAAACTGACACCAGCCAAAACTAAACCAAGCCCAAATTTATAAGGTGTTCTTGGGTTAAGCCCTCTTTTTGATAAAAATGCCCAAAGCAGAGAAATTGGTATTGCTAAAATTATGATAAACATGGAGTTCAATGCATTAGTTTGACTCGCATTAATTATTGATAAATCAACATTTCGAGATGCAAATAAGGTGATTACACTCCCAGATAATTCATGAAAACCCCAAAATAAGGTCATGAAAAATGTAATTAATACTGCCATGAATAATTTCTTCCGTTGATCAGCAGTAGATTTAAACATAATAAAACCTATATATGCCAACACGGCAAAACCAACAAATTTAAAAATACCACTTACATAATTTTGTTGCCATGAAGCTAATAAATAAGCAATAGCAGGAGCCGATAAAAATGCTAAAATTGGTATTAATGTTTTTTGCGGAACTCCTACTACTTTTTTTTCAAATACATCTTGATTTGGTGGTAAGCCTCTATCTCCAAAAACATTTTTTTTAATTCCACTCCAAAAAAACAATAAACCAGTTACCATTCCAATTCCAGCTAAACCAAATCCATAGTGCCATCCATATGTCGCTGCTAACCAACCACATAATAATGGCGCTACAAATCCTCCAATATTAATTCCCATATAAAAAATGGTAAAACCAGAGTCTTTACGAACATCGCCATCCTTATATAACGATCCAACAAACGTAGATATATTGGGTTTAAAAAACCCATTCCCTACCACAATAAATGCTAATGCTAAAAAGAATGCAATATCATTTTCTATGGCTAACACAAAATGACCTAAAGCCATTAAAATTCCACCAAGAAAAATAGAACTTCGCATACCCAAAATTTTATCTGATATTTGACCTCCAATAACAGTAGATGCATATACCAAAGACCCATAAGATGCGTAAACAACTGCTGTTGCGGCATCTCGTTCAACAATGGCCTTAAAGATTTCTTGCACCATGTATAGCGTAAGTAATGCCCGCATACCGTAGAAGCTAAAACGTTCCCACAGTTCAGCAAAAAATAAATAAAATAGCCCTTTTGGGTGTCCAAATAATTCCGGTTCTTCTTTAAAATGGTCTAATTGATCTGCCATATATAATGTGTTAGTTAGTTATCCTTTAATATTTGATCTTTCAATGTCTTTTTCTTCAACTTTAGGACGTTTATCCCCTAATGTTTTATCAATAAAATTTGACATTTTTTTATACAAATGCAATCGTGTGTTTCCACCATATATTCCATGATTATCGTCTGGATAAACCATCCATTCAAATTGTTTATCAGCTTGTATTAAAGCTTCAACCATACGCATGGTATTCTGTAAATGCACATTATCATCAGCGCTTCCGTGAATCAACAAAAAGTCTCCTTTTAATTTATCAACGTGGCTCAATGGTGAATTATCATCATAACCAGAAGGGTTTTCTTGAGGGGTAGTCATATACCGTTCTGTATAAATAGTATCATAAAAACGCCAACTTGTTACTGGAGCAACGGCTATGGCCATCTTAAATACATCATTACCTTTAAATAAAGCATTACTACTCATATAACCACCGAAACTCCAACCCCAAATTCCAATTCTAGAAGCGTCTATATAAGATAACTCTCCTAATTGTTTTGCAGCTTGAATTTGGTCTTCCAATTCATACTTGCCCAACTCTTTTTGAGTTACTTTCTTAAATGCAGCACCTTTATATCCTGTTCCGCGACCATCAATACAAACAACTACATAACCTTTCTGGGCTAAATACTGATACCAATAATCATTACTGCTATTCCAACTGTTTGAAACACTTTGCGAACCTGGACCAGAGTACTGATACATAAACAATGGGTATTGCTTGGTCTCATCAAAATTTGCCGGTTTAATCATCCACATATTTAGGTCGTTACCATTTACATTTATAGTACTAAACTCTTTTTTAGATGTTTTATAATCCAGCAGTTTTTGGGCTAGTTTATCGTTATCCTTTATACTCTTGATAAGGTTGCCATTTTCAGCACTATTTAGAGTATATTCAGGAGGTGTTGTAGCACTACTGAACGTATTAATGAAATACGAAAAATCAGCGCTAAAGGCTGCCCTATTTGTTCCTGTACTTTTTGTAAGACGCTCTTTATCGCGACCATTTAATTTAATGGAATACACATCACGATTTATAGAGCCATTTTCTGTTGATTGGTAAAAAATACGTTTAGACTTTTCATCTAACCCATAATAATTTGTCACTTCCCAATTACCTTTGGTAACTTGATTGATTAAATCACCATTGCTATCGTAATGATAGATGTGATTGAAACCATCCTTTTCACTTGTCCAAATAAAACTATTATCTTTTAAAAAGGTAAGATTATCCGTTATATCAACATAGGCTGCATCACGTTCTTCCAGCACTAAATTGGAGCGTTGCTCCTTTGTGTCAATAAACCACAAATCCAATTCGTTTTGGTGCCTGTTCATGTATTGGGCACTCAAAATATTAGGTGCATTAGTCCATTCAATTCTTGGAATATAAAAATCGTTGTAGGCCTTATCAACTTTAACTTCATATAACTCCTTACTAATCAAATTGTAGATATGCAAGGATACTTCTGAATTGGCCTCTCCCGCTTTAGGGTACTTAAATTCACTTTCGGTTGGATACAGCCCTTCACCATAAACATCCATAGAGAATTGTGGTACATTGGTTTCATCAAACCTAATAAACGCTATTTGATTACTATCAGCATTCCATTCGAAAGCACGAACAAAACTAAATTCTTCCTCATAAACCCAATCCGTAATACCATTAATGATTTTATTTTTTTCACCATCAAAAGTAATTTGTTCAGTTTGGCCTGTTTTAAGGTTTTTAACAAACAAATTGTTGTTATACCCATAAGCTATTTTTTGGCCATCAGGTGAGAAGGTAGGCTCTTGAATTTTTTCTTCTGCCACCAATGTAATAGTGTTAGAATTGGTATTGAAAACATAATATTTTCCTAGAGTTGATCGTCTAAAAATAGACTCTACTTCTGTAGCCAAAAGAATTTGGCTTTCATCATCACTAAAGGTGTAATCTGTAAAATAGCTAATTTCATTAATGTCGCTGGAACTCACCAAAGTTTTCACCTTGCTTAAGGTTTTGTAATCGTAAACATCTATTGATGTCGTACGGGCTTCTCTATTAATGTCCAACACAGAATATTGCTGACCATTTTTCATAGAATGCAAGGCATCCATTCGTTCCGTGCGAAAAGCACCTCCCCAAATTTCTTCTAATGTAATGGTATTGTTTTGAGCAGGTAAAATTGTGGTTGAAAGAAAACAAACCACGAAGGCATATTTAAAGAGTTTCATCTATTAAGAATAGTAATTTTAAAATAATGTCAAGTTTACTAAAAAATAAACAAAAAACCGTATTTATTAACAGTTAAATAGGCAATTTAAAGGTAACTCACACAATAATACTATCTTTGCATTTTCAATTTAAAGTTAATGGGCAAACCAATTTCTGGCTTTTCAAAATTATCTAAATCCAAAAAAATCGATTGGATTGTAGACACCTATTTTGCAAAAAATAAAAGTGCAAAAAGCATTATAAAACAATACTGGAATTCCAATGAAAAACTGCAACAACTTCATGATGAGTTTATTGAAAATACCATAACCAATTATTACCTCCCTTTAGGTGTAGCACCAAATTTTTTAATCAACAATAAACTGCACACCATCCCAATGGCCATTGAAGAAAGTTCTGTTGTTGCCGCTGCTAGCAAAGCGGCTAAATTCTGGTTAGAAAGGGGCGGATTTAAGGCCACCGTACTATCTACAACCAAAGTGGGACAAGTACATTTCCTGTTTAACGGTGAATTTGAAAAACTTCAATACTTCTTCAATAGTATTAAGCCAAAACTTATTGAAGACTCCAAACCCATTACCAAAAATATGGAGAAACGAGGCGGTGGGATTTTGGATATTGAATTACGCGATAAAACCGAAGATCTACAAAATTATTATCAGCTTCATGCCACTTTTGAAACCAAAGATGCCATGGGAGCCAATTTTATAAACTCGTGTTTAGAGCAATTTGCAAAAACCTTTAAAGATGCCGCATTAACTTTCGAAGAGTTCTCGGGTGATGAAAAAGACATTGAAGTTGTTATGAGCATTCTATCCAATTATGTTCCCGAATGTCTTGTAAAGGCTGAAGTATCTTGCCCTGTTTCTGAATTAAGTGATGATAATTCGATAAATCCCGAAGCATTTGCCAAAAAATTTATTCAAGCTGTCAATATAGCTGAAGTAGAGCCTTTTCGTGCCGTTACGCACAATAAAGGTATTATGAATGGCATAGACGCTGTAGTTTTAGCAACTGGCAATGATTTTAGAGCTGTTGAAGCTGGTGTTCATGCTTATGCCAGTAGATCAGGCAAATATCAAAGTTTAACCCATGCTAAAATTGAAAATGGAATCTTTTATTTCTGGATTGAAATTCCTTTGGCTCTTGGAACCATTGGCGGCTTAACAGGCTTACACCCTTTAGTAAAGTTATCGTTGGAACTTCTGCATCATCCAACCGCTAAAGAGCTTATGCAAATTGTTGCTGTTGCTGGATTAGCACAAAATTTTGCAGCGTTACGTTCATTGACAACTACCGGTATTCAAGAAGGCCATATGAAAATGCATTTAATGAATATTCTCAATCAGTTTGAAGCCACAAACAGTGAAAAAGACAAGCTTATTGAGCACTTTAAAACGCATGTTGTTACACACAGCGCAGTTGTCGAAGCTTTAAATTCATTACGTCGTGCCTAATTCAAACTTTTACAGCAATGGTAAACTATTGCTTACCGGAGAATATCTCGTGTTAGATGGAGCTTTGGCTTTAGCACTACCCACTAAACACGGGCAGTCTTTAGTGATTAGCCCAAACACATCAGATTTTATTGATTGGAAAAGTTATGATGAAAATCATGAGGTTTGGTTTAAAGATACATTTTTTAAGGAAGAGGTTGACAATCCTAAAAAACAAAAACACAATAACACATCAAAAAAGCTTCTGGAAATTTTACATGTTGCTAAGCTGTTAAATCCTGATTTCAATTTAAACCATTTGGCCGTTGAAACGCATCTTACATTCCCAAGAAATTGGGGACTTGGAACCTCATCAACACTCATAAACAATATAGCCCAATGGGCACAAGTAGATCCTTATGAGTTACTTAAACTTACATTTGGTGGTAGTGGTTATGATATTGCCTGCGCGCAACATAATTCGGCTATAACCTATCGTTTAACTGAAACCGAACGACTTATTAATACTGTTGATTTCAACCCTGAATTTATAGACAATTTGTTTTTTGTCTACCTCAACCAAAAGCAAAATAGTAGAGATGCCATAAAAGCCTACCGAAACAATCAGAAGAATTTAACTCAAGACATCCAGACTATAAGTTCAATTACACAAAACATTGTTGATTGCCATAATCTTTCTGAATTTGAGACTGTAATCAACAAGCATGAAGCTATCATGAGTTCTGTGCTTAAAACACAACCCGTTAAAGACCGCTTATTCCCAGATTTTTCAGGTACTGTTAAAAGTCTAGGTGCTTGGGGAGGCGATTTTGTTTTGGTAACCGCAAAAGAAAACCCTTCAGACTATTTTAAGGCCAAAGGGTTTAAGACTGTAATTCCGTATTCAAAAATAATTTTATAAAAAAAGCCCTTCTTTTCAGAAAGGCTTTTTTATTAGGATTAAGCTAAAAACTATTGTACCGTTTTAGCGCGATTATCTTCTATTTCTGCTGCTTCTTTTAAAGCATTGTATAGTTTTGTGTTAACTGTATTTACTTTTGCTGTTTGCACTTGATTGGCATAGGCTTGGTAATTATCTAATTCAGCTGCAGGTGTAAATTTCTCAACACGCACCATAAACACACCTGTTTCGCCCGCTATTAAACCTGTTGTTTCTCCTTCTCCTACAGCAAACGCAGTACCAACAACTAAAGGCTCTCTACCTGCACCAGATATAGTTGGGTTTTTCATGTTAATTGCCAAAGCAGATCTAGCAGCAACACTTTCAGCAGATGCAACGTCTTCAACAGTTGTTGCAGAAATACGCTCTTTTATCATAGCTGCTTTTTTCTCCTTACGTATTGCAGGCAATGCCGTAATGGACGCATCTTCAGTGCTCATTAGTCCTGCTTTATTTTTGGCTGTTAATTGCACAATGGCATAACCACCAGGTACATTAAAACGCTTGTACTCGCCTATTTCTGTTTCCTCTTCAAAAGCCCATCTTACAATGGCTCTTTGGTTACCTAAACCAGGTATAGTCTCATCAAGTTCCTTAACCGTATTTACAGGACGAACCACATAATCTTTTTCTTCTGCCATAGCTTGGAAATCGCCTTTCTCTAAAGCAATTTCAAAATTAGAAGCATCTCTAAACACTTGGTTTATCGTGGCTTCAGATGGCTCAATTTTTCTTGCTATAGTCCCAATTTTAATGGCACGTTGTGGGTTTTTCTGTCCTAAAATTTCAATCACGTGGAAACCAAATTGAGATTTTACGACACCTATATCGCCTGTATTGTTTTCAAAGGTATAATCTCTAAATGCCGGCACCATGGCATTGTACGTGTACCAATCTAAAACACCTTCTTTTTCGTTACTCGCCGTATCAGCAGAGAAATCCAATAAGGATACAAACTTGCTGTTATCTGCTTTTATAACATCCATTAAACTATCAGCTGTTTTTTTAGCTTCAGCTTCAGTTTGTGTTGTGGTTTCGGTTTGAGAGCGCGACCCCACAAAAGGAATTAAAATATGTCTTGCCTTTACAGAATCTGGCAACTGTGTAACTGCTACAACCTTGGTTAATTTAATAAACCCATTATCTTTATAAGGCCCATAAACGTCTCCAGCGTTCATATTAAAAATAGTATCAGCAACAGCTTCTGGTAAAGCAGTTTTCTTAATAAACGTATCGTTAAACTTTACATCTGAATTCGCTACAAAATTAATGTAGTTAGCATGGTTTTTTACTTGGGCAAAAGGCATAATGGTATCTGTTCTACCATTTATATATTCTACTTTACCATCTTTATAAGCAGATACTTCCTTTTCAATATCAGCTTCATCTTCAATAGATGCTACTTCTTTAAACTGGACATACTGTAAGTTTCTAGATGCCTCAACTTCATATTGATTTGTATGCTCTTTTATATAAGCTGAAATTTCAGATTTAGAAACGGCTACTGTACTATCTGGTATTGAACTGTAAGGAATTTGAACAAATTTAATGTCAATTTTATCGCCTTCTAATTTATGTTCTAGCTTACCTTCTTCAAGAGTACCTATCATTCCTGCTTTAACCATGTTAAAGTAGTTTTGTTGCAAGGCATTTGTTGCAATAGACTTCTCATAATCAACCCATTGCTGATAAGCGATTGCAGAAGTTTCCTTTAAATTAGCGATATATTCAGTTAATTTGTTTTCGTCGAAAATACCAGCTTCGTTTTGAAAATCTGGGTTGTTGGCCAAACTGGTTTTTAACAAATCGCGCATTTGGTCTTTTTCAACTGAAATACCCAACTTTTCGAATTCTGTTTCTAAAACAGCCGTACGCACTTCTTGATCCCAAACACGGTTCATGGCTTGAGTAGCAGTTCCATTAGGACCTAACTGTCTTTGTGCCAATTCAACCTTCTGCATGAAATCTTCACGCGTAATTTCTTTCCCATTTATAGTTGCCACTACATTTTGAGATTTAGCTGAAAGCGCATCGCTATTTCTAAACAAATCAGAAAGAACGAATGAAAATAACGCTAAAGCGATAATTAATATCAAAAAAAGTGAGCGTTGTCTAATTTTATTTAAAACTGCCATCTGTCATTTAAATTTTTTACAATATAGTGCGCGAAAATACCATTTTCTATTTAATAATAAAAGTAGAATTTGGCATTAATTGGAATAATAACGTGGTTTTTAGTCCTCTTGCAGTATTTTAAGTTTAACGAGGTCTATTTTTGTATTTGAAACTTCTAAAATAGTGAATTGAAATTCATCTGTAATTACAACTTCATCTTTTTCTGGAATGCCTTCGGTATGGTCTACAATCAAGCCTCCCAATGTTTCATAATTCTCATTTTCAGGCAACTCCAATTTGTACGTCTCATTTAAATAATCGACTTCCAGACGTGCTGAAAAAATATACGAATCGTTATCTAATTTCTCTTCAGTTAAAACTACTGAATCGTGCTCGTCTTCAATTTCGCCAAATAATTCCTCAACAATATCCTCAACAGTCATAATACCAGACGTTCCGCCATATTCATCTAACACCACGGCTATACTCTTTCGCTTTTTTATAAGAACATTCAATACGTCCTTAATAAGCATTGTTTCTGGAACAAACTCAACAGGCATAGTAATAGCCTTGATGCTTTTTGGTTTTTTAAACAGTTCAAACGAGTGCACGTAGCCTAAAATGTCATCTATATTTTCATTGAAAATGATAATTTTGGAAATACCCGTTTCTGTAAACAATCCATTTAAATTTTTTAAGGATTCTTTGGAGTCCACAGCAATAATTTCGGTTCTGGGCACCATGACCTCTCTAGCCTTGACTTCTGAAAATTCCAGAGCATTTTGAAAGATTTGTATTTCGGTATCTAAATCGTCATGCTCTTCAACCGATTCCATTTGCTCACTAATATAATGACCCAACTCAACTTTTGTAAAAGCAAGCTGTACCTGATCGCCTTCAGTTTTAAAGAATTTTTTTAGTACAAAATCTGATATCCAAATAACAAAATTTGAAATCCATGAAAACACGATATAAAACACATAGGCTGGGAAAGCCAATACTTTAAGAAACGAATTGGCATAAATTTGAAAGAAAACTTTCGGCAGGAATTCTGCCGTAATAAGTATAATTAAAGTTGATATTACCGTTTGTGTCAATAAGCTTAAATCTACAAAAAGGTAATTAATAACTGTTGAATCTGAAGGTAACATAGATTGAAACCAATTAACTAAAAGGTCTCCCATAAAAAAACCGTAGACTACCAAGGCAATATTATTACCAATAAGCATGGTAGCTATAAATTTTGAAGGCTTATCGGTTAATTTGGAGAGGACTTTAGCTAAATACCCTTTTTGCTTCTTTTCAATTTCAATATGAATTTTATTGGAAGACACATAAGCAATCTCCATTCCTGAAAAAAAAGCAGATAAAATAAGTGATGTAATTATGATAACAACATCTGGATTCATAAGCAGGAATTAGTCTTTATTATCGAAACGCTTGTTAAATTTCTTTCTAAAAAAGAACATAAAAACCGCCACTGCCGCCAGTAAAATAGAGATGTAATCTATTATTTGGGACTTTACATATTTTTCTATTGCTACATAAATAAACAAGATAGCAAACACCAAATAGGCATATTGAAAAAACTTAAAGATTTTCATTGGGTATAGTAATTAGTTAAGTAAATATAATTAAAAAATACGTGAGGAAATAAATTAGGACACACTATTCATCTAGTGTAATGGCACCATCAACCGCCAATACTTGAGCTTGATTAAACTCGATATCAGAATCGAAGCCACCACCATTAATCACATTATTAGCCGAAATAAATGTAACAGGTTGGTTGGTAAATAACCATTCGCGCTCTTGGTCGTAAAACAATTGTTCTGCAAATAAGGTATCCTTTTTGTGTGAAGCTAAAATAACATTGCCTTGCATATCAATTAGGTTCGTTTTATCATAAACAATGGCATAATCTGCAATTACGGTGCTCTTTTGATTGTTTTCGTCATACAAGTCTAGATGTACACCATCTGGAAACTCATTATAAGCAAAGTCTCTATTGGAAAAATCCAACATTTTCGGGCTAACTAAGTTGGCAATTACACGACCAGAATCGGTGCGTTTTAAATTAATATTTTCGGCAACACCAATTGGTTCATTTTCTGAAACACCTATTTTGCTAACCTCGTCCAAATTACTTTTACACGAAAAAAACATAGTCACAGTAAAAACCGTGACTATGTTCAAAATAATATGTTTACAAGTTCTAATCATTAAATTTTAGGAACTGTTACTGAACGTTGTATCCAACAACCAATTTTAATGGTTTCACCTTGATTACCCTTAGTAAAGATATCAGATGTAGAAGGTGCTTTAGCTTTATAACTCGCTGCCGATTGAGCCGCAGAGTTTTTTAATGTTGGATCTACACGACCAGCTTTTAAAGCTTCAGCTTCTGCTAACCAGAATACCGCACGTTTAGAAAAATTATCCTCTCCACAGTTATTAGCACTACGGTTGTACATATCGGCAATCTTTAAATGTGGACGACCATTAGAAGGGTTTAACTGTAAAGCTTTACCATAATAAGTTCTTGCGCTACCATAACTACCTTTCTTACGCAATTTGTCACCAATTTTTTCATTAAGCTTGGCTTTTTTGAAATTATCAGTTTCTAAACTAACGGCTTGCTCATAAAACTTAAGGGCTTCGTTAGTCTTGCCTTCTTTATCCTTTAATATACCTAAATAATAAGCTGAATTAGCAGAAGGACTTAACGCATGATACGCATTTACCAACTTAAAAAATAATGGGTCATCTGTACATTCTTTTTCAGACATTTTTCCAGCAGCACGTTGTAACCAAACCGCATTTGTCTTATTAGCTTCAAAATCTTTAGTATATAACGGTATTAAGTTTTCGCAATTTGCACGATCTCCTAATTTCTTGTCAATACTAGAAGAAATTTGGTCGTAAGCATTAAGATAACTTTCGTAATACTTTTTCAATTTAGACTCCTTGCTTGTAAGTTTTTGTCCAGCTTCCTCTTTAGCTGCCAACTTGTTTAAATCTTCAGAATAATTCGAAATTTCTTCTTGAACTTTTTCAACTACATCATCATACTTATTAAACAATTCTGCATCTGTTTTTTTACCGGCATCAAACAAATCAACCATTAAAGAAAAGTAAGTGTATAAGGACTTTGGATTTTTAAAGTTTTCACGATCTGCTTTAAAAGCTTCGTCAAAACAATTGTATAATTCCTCATCAGTCTTATTTAACATCTCTCTGTTATCATACATTAATTGGCACGATTTAGCAGCATACTCACCTTTTTTGGTTTTGCTAGCATAATTTACTTGGCGTTCATCCCAAAGCTTAATCAAATCGTTTATGTAATTCATTTTATCAGCACCAGTAGAATTCTCTATTTTGTACTCTAAAATATCTTCTCCTTGACTATAAATTGCTAGGTGCAACTTTGGACATGTTTGTCTAACAAACATCCAAGGCTCATAAGCCGCGTTATAGTTTTTTGCTTTTGCATATTCAGAGAATATAGACAGTTTTGTCATACACTCTTGGTTTTGCTGCGCATTGACAACATTAAAGCCTAAAAACAGCATAAGTGCTAATAATGTAATCTTCGTTTTCATAATATCAAGTTTATTATTTTTTAATTTAATCTATTCTTTTGGAACCATCTATCATTTAATGACAAACCTAACTGAAATTTAAAATAGTTCTCTTTCACTAAATTATTATCTACAGTTCCACGATTTCCGAATTCAAAGCCAAAATTAGCATTTGAAAAGAAATCTGTTCCTACAGGTAATCCTACTCCAAAAGATATGCCAAACTCATCAATTGATGTATTATTAATATTTAATCCTGTACTTCCAAACCGAACTCCAGCACGATATACCATACGTTTAAAATAGCTGTCAAACGCATTATACTTGGGGATTATAAAGCCTCCAATAGATAAAGATGTACTGTTTTCGTAATCTGTACCATTATCGACATACAACTCATTAGAGAAGTTTTTCATATTAAAGTAAGTATATTCCAAACCTACAAACCAAATGCGTTCTTGACCAATACCGGCTCCTAATGACAGCTTGTAAGGGATGTTGGCTTTGGTTTTATCTAAACCTCTTTCTTCCAAACCGGCATCTGTGGTATTGATCACAAATTCTTGACCTGTAGACGAATTGGTTACAATAGTACTAAAAGCTCTATCGTTATTTGAATTTAATGTAGTTTCAGGCTGGAATGTTAATCCGGAATGAAGATCTAGCTTATCACCTAGCTTCGCTTTATAAAGCAGACCTATATTAACACTCAATCCACTCATGTCTGACCTATTAGTCTCTTTAGTTTGGTATTGAACGAGCTCGCCATCGGTATTATACAGATATTTAACTGTACTGTTTTTTATATTCCCAAAATAAAAGCTAAAATCGATACCTGCGCTTAAGTTTTTAGTAATTGGGTAACCCAAAGACAGGTAGGTACGGTTTAGACCACCATCGCCATCAAAACGTTCGTTAAGCGTGCCATCATCATTTAAAGTTTCCAATTTAAATCCAACAGAAGTGTAAGGAATTAATCCGATACCTACTCCTAATTTACCAATTGGAATTGCTAAAGCGAAATAGTCAAGCGAAGAATTCTTTAAGTTATCTTTACCAGAGTCACTTTTCAATTTAACTTGCGTGTGGGAAGCTGCCAATGAAAAAGTAACAGGCCTGTTTTCATTTCTGTAAACGGCTAAATTCTCACCACCATAAGCAGCTGGGTTTCTTAAATTGATATGGATACTATCTGAATAAATACTTAAACCTCCCATACTACGGTTCTCCACAGTACCTTTAAATTTAAGACTACCAATACCATAAAATGAATATGGAGATGCCGTTGTTCCTGATTGAGCAACACTTTTAAGTGCAAAAGTCAAAATAAAAACTATTACAAGTTTTTTAATCATGCGTTTAAATTAAATTGCAAAATATAGTTTAAGCCCTCTAATAGGAAATTAGAGTTGGCAAATATGCTACTTTTTAATTGTTTTGACAAGAAATTAGCGTTTCCTCCTGTTAAAATAACTGTTAAATCTGCATATTTTAGCTTGTAGGCATCAATTGCGCCATCAATTTCACTTATAACCCCAAGAATCACACCAGAGTGTATGGCTTCTTCTGATGAATCTCCTATTAACCGTTCAGGCATTTTTATATTCAATAACGGCAGCTTAGCTGTTAAATTATGTAATGATTTATAGCGCATTTGAATACCTGGTGAAATAGCACCTCCCAAATATTCATTTTGCTCATTAATAAAATCGTAAGTTATACAGGTTCCTGCATCAATAATAAGCACGTTCTTTTCTGGATATTGAACAGCCGAAGCACTAACCAAAGCCAATCTATCTACACCCAAAGTAGTTGGCGTTTGGTATAGATTTTTAAAAGGCACTGGTGTATTAGAGTCTAAAAAAACAATGTGTAGCTTATCACTAACTTGCTCCAAATATTCAGGATCAAAATTCCCAACTGATGAAATAATACAATTTCCCAAACTTTTGTAGTTTTTACAAACCGCTTCAAATTCAGTAGTAAAATCAGACACTTCAAATCTGCTTTTTTCAAGAATGGAGTTCTTATTAAAAACGGCAAATTTTACAAATGTATTACCAACATCGATTATTAAATTCATACGCCAAATATAAGCTGTAAATTTACAAAACGATTTTTTATAAATTTTCTTTTGGTGAATAATAAAAACAACTTTATATTTGCATCCGCAATTAAGCGACTGGTGCCTTAGCTCAGTTGGTAGAGCAAAGGACTGAAAATCCTTGTGTCCCTGGTTCGATTCCTGGAGGCACCACCAAAAAAAACCCTGACTGTTGTCAGGGTTTTTTGGTTTATTATACTATATAGTGAAAACTTTTAACACCATACATAGCCTATTTTTTATTTAGGCTAAAAGCAAAACTAACCAAAACATCATTAGATAGCTTGTTGCTCACAATTTTTGGGATTTCAATTTTAAAATCTGAAGCCTGAACATAAAACTCACCTTGGATTACAATTACATCTCCTGATTTAGAAATATCAGAATCTTTAATAAGGATTTTCTTTTCCTGACCATGAAATTGTAAAACTCCATCGATATGAATTTTACTTTTTTTAGCATCATCAATATCAATTTCAGAAAAATTATTTATCACGCCATTAAATGTAGCTTTTGGAAATAATTCTGATTCGGCATAATTTTCATTAAAATGCTCTTCCATAAGTGCATTTTTAAACCTAAAACCTTTTACTAAAGCTAAAGCGGCTATTTCACCATTTTCCAAGTTCAGTATCGCTGTTGTAGATTCATTTTTTGCTTTAACCTCTTCAAACGACGGCACAGAAGCTTCAAAAACAAGTGAACCAGATTTAGTCAAAAATTTATCTTGTCCATACATCACATACGACATTAAAAACGCAACGAGTATCCATATTTTTTTCATAACAATTATGATTAAAAAGTTAATTCTCCAACAAACCATCTTCTTCCCATTGTACAACAGTATCTATAAGATTCTGCGGTAACCTCGGTCCACCAAATGGCATTAAAAACCCTAAATTATCTGATGAAATTCGTTCAACCAAACCCCTATTAAGCATGGCGTCTTTAACATCATTATAATTAATTAAAGACATTGGCGCACCATTTTCTGGCGGCATACTATGGCAACTTATACAGTTGTTATCTATTATAGATTTTACATGTTGGTTGTAAGTTACAGATGTGTCTTCAGGTGGAGCGTCATCTATTAAATCTTCCTCACTTACAGAGGTACAGCTATAACTTATTAGCAAAAAAACAATAACTATATATTGGAACGTTTTCATAGTAACTTTTAAAATGTTCGACTTAAATTAAATCCGAAATAAATATCTCCTTCGCTCCAATCACCAGTAGACTGACCTAAAAAATAATTTGTATTCATAGGTTGTGCGTTTGTAAAATGCATTTGAAAAACATGCCCACCAGTTTCTAAATCCACACCTATTGATAATGGGTTACGAAATGGTGAGACTGATGCTCTATTGAGATGCCATCCATAATCTGCATTTATAGACCATCGTTTAGCGATTTTATATCGTCCTCCAAAACCAATGGCGAATTGTGAATTATCTTGACCATTGACCATTACGTAATTATCATGAAAAAAAGTCGGCGCCAATTCAAGAGACAGCTTTGAATTTATCTTTCTAGCCAGTAAAAATTGCACTGTATAGCCTAGTCTATTAACAAACTCCAATTTCGGCAAATTATCTTCGCTTAAGCCTGTGTTTATTAAAATAGCATTAAACCCTACCAAAGTGAACGGAAATCCGTTTTCTTGTTGCCGTAACAATCTATATTTAATGGATCCTTGATACGTTTTTTGATATGAGCTTCTTGATATACCAATATTAAATCCGTCAGATATACCGTATATAAAGTTTAATCTTGTTACAGCATCATCTAGTCCAAAAAAGGTGTCAAATCCATTTTCAATACTTCCAAATCTATGAGCTACTACTAAAGTGAAGTCTTTTTTTGCCACAAGTTTAGTAGACTCAAAATTAACAATCTTTAGCGCCTTAAAAGTCGCCTCTGCATAACTGTTATTGGTTGAATCTGTATCTATTTCATCCAGCAAATCTTCCTGGGCAAATAGCCCTATTGGCGACAAGAATAATAGGATACATAGTTTTTTCATCATCATATAAAAAATAGATTTGACACTCTTGTATTTATTGAATTATCAATCTTTTGGTAATGGTGTTTTCATTAAACTCTAACCTAACCAAATACATACCTGACTTAATATCTGAAACATTAATATCTATAGTATTTCCTGAATTAATAATTGTACTGTTTAGCACTATCTTACCCGTTAAATCAACTACTTTTAAATTTCCATTGGTTAAATGTTGAGGCAGCTTGATTGATAAGTTGGAATGAACCGGATTAGGTGTTAACTTAATTGACATATTCTCAAACTCGACAACGCTTAAGCCCTGTTGAACAGTTATAACACCTGACATGTTATTTGCCCCATGAATTCCGCAGAAATATGGATTTGTACCCTCAACAGTAAATGTGTACGAATACGTTTGCCCCAATCCTGTTAATATTCCACTATCAAAAGTTTCGGTACTACCGGTATTATTTTCTACCGTATGCGGCAAATCGTCTGTCCATGTCCACCTTACGGTATCGCCTACATCAATGGTTAAATCTGCTTGAGGACTTACAAAACCTCGCTCCCAAATAAGGTCGTGGGTTGTTTGGGCTTGTAATCCAATTGTAATTAAAGATACAAGCATTAGTAATTTTGTTTTCATGTTTTAAAATTTTAATTAATTAATAATATGGCATTGGTCTAGTTTGATTTGCTCCAACAAATCGTCATAGCCTATAAAGCGTCCTTTAATCTGTATGTTTTCTTTTAGTTTGAACTTCAAGTTTTGAGCATCTAGAAACTGGCAATAGACGGTTTCATCTAATGTGATTGACAGATTACTTAATTCTGAAATTTTGCCAGACACCTGAATAGTTTTGTCTAGATATTTTAATTCAGAACCACTAAGGTTTTCTTGAAATTCATTTGCTAGTGTTAAAGCAGAAATTTTATAGCTCGCGTTTTCTAATTGAATATTTCTATGATTTTGAAAGACATAGTTATATCCAACAAACACTATAACAACAAATAATAATACTATGATAATCTTTTTGCGCATAAACTTTCTTTTTAAAAACTGCTTCAAAGAGTCTCCTGATTGAAGCAGTTTAACTACTAACATGCTTTAGGGCAAAAGATTTGGGGTGTATTTAACTTTTCTTTTTCAGTTTTAATTTTTTTCAAATGTTAGTGTATCTATACCACCATTACCTCCACTAACATCTCGTAATTTTATCATATTGTCTGAATGTGATACAATATCCCAATCATCATTTAAGTCTTCAAAATTGTTTGAGTCTGAAACATTGAAGAAAATATTAAAGTCAATATCACTACTACTATCGTCATTACTATTACTGTCTGAAACAGACCAAGCACCTGTTAAACTAGATCCCGAACTATGAGTGGCAATTAACTCCCCATTGGAATTGAACAAGAAACCATACCCTGTAAAATCATTGGTTTCATCTTGTCCAGAATCAACAAAACTGGTTATCCTCCATGTGCCAGCCTCGACCTGATTTTCAATTTGTTGTATTTGATTATTGGTATTGTTATTATTTTGGGATCCATCATCATCGCTATGTGAACATGTTGTAAATAATAATGTAAAACTTAATATTACTCCTAATGATTTAAAAATTTCTGATTTCATAATTATAGTTTTTTAATTGATTGTTATTTTAGTTACAAGTACTTTCATAGCGAAGACGATCATCGTCCCCTACTCTAAAATCGACTTTTGTTTCTCCGGTATTTTGTTGTATTTCATGCAGGTTCCAATTATTGTTGCAATACGGCAAATCTGGTATATCTATTTCAACAACAATATTATTGCCTGTGCCAGAAGTAGACCAAGTTCCATAATCTGTATTACTGCCATATTCTACCACAATAGATCCATCTGTAAAGAAGTTAAAAATGTAACCATCATAAAAATCGTCATAATCATTACCAAATCGTTCCAACTTATCTACAATCCAATTTGGACAGTCAGTTAAAATCGATTCCAATTGCGAAGGCGTACAATTGTCACAATCGTCATCATTGAAATCGTAATCATCGTCCTCATCGCATGAGTTGGCAAAGTTCTGTATGGTCAATTCCAATTCATTCTGGCTATTGACAATTAATTGGGTATCATCATAAAGGATTACCGTTATTGGAAAATTTAGACTAACTATATCGCTTGATTCTATTTCATCTAAAAAACTATATAGCTCACTATCATCATTAAAGTATATCGTATCAATTAATTCATTATTTACGTTAAAAACAGAAGCGCTTATTGGATAAATAAAGTCTATACACTCAATATCGTCATCACTTTCATTTTCTCCATTACAAGTATTGGCAAAACCCAATAATTCTGTATAGCTGGCAATTGAAACTTCTGTAAAATCGTCTAATATTATTGTTATAGGGTAGCTAATCACAATGGTATCGGTGTCATCATCAAGTTCATCAAAAATGCTTTCAATGGTGTTATAATCGTCAATGGTATTTATAGTAACTTGTATACCATTAGCCGTAACCGAAACAGGTAGCTGTATGGTAAAACAATTCGCATAGTCAATAATATTATCTATAGAACCATCATTAGAAGCCGTCCACTTCATGAGGTTCGCTATTACAGAATTTGGCTGAATAGTCTCATCGGTTGGCGCTTCAATATATTCTGTCTCTTCAGTTCTACAACCAAATAAGATTAAGGTTGTTAATACAAATAGGTGTAGTAATTTTAATTGTTTCATTGTATTATGTTTCGCTTTCTAATACTAAAACAACTCACTTTAAAAAAGTCCTGAAAAAAAGATGATTTTTTTTAGAACTTTCAAACTCCAACTATAAAATGTCTCTTTTACACTTTAATTTATATATTTAGTAATCAAAAAATCACCTTGAAGAAAGATTTACAAGAAAACATTTGCGATGAAACGGTCTTCAAACACGTTTACAATAAATATGTTAAAGACCTTACCAATTTTTTATATTATAAATATGGAAATCAATACAATCCCCACGATAAAGCTCAAGATGCCTTTATTCAATTATGGAATAATTGTAAAAAAGTTTCATTAGACAAAACCAAATCGTTCCTTTTTAAGGTTGCCAACAATTTAATGCTTAATGAAATTAAGCATCAAAAAGTGGTTTTAAAGTACCAAAAAGCTCACCGTGTTAAAGAAGATTATGAAACACCCGAGTTTATTTTAGAACAAGATGAATATTTTGAATGTTACAAAAAAGCTCTTGAAAAATTAAGTGAAGAACAACGTGTCGCATTTCTACTCAACAAAGTTGAAGGCAAAAAACATATTGAAATAGCTGAAATGTTAGGCGTTACAAAAAAGGTTGTAGAATATAGAATTTACAGTGCTTTTAAAATTTTAAAATCTGAATTGAAAAATTTTTCTATTAAATAATCAGGACTTTTTAAAAGTGTGTTGTTATATAATAAAGATAATGTATTAGATGGAAGAAGATTACTTATTAAAAAAGTGGTTAAATAACGAATTAACTGATGAAGAGAAAGAGATTTTTCAGAATCAGGAGGACTTTGCCTTTAATCAACAGATTATTGATAGTGCTAAAAAATTCAAAGCTTCAGACCATGTTACCATAGCTGATTTTGAGGATTTTAAACATCAATACAAAAAGCAAGCAGCCAACAAATCAAAAGCATCATGGTACAAGCCATTTTTACGTATTGCTGCTGTTCTTGTTGTTGGTTTAGGTATTTATTTCTCTTTTATTTTAAACCAAACAACCAACATAGACACCCAAATTGGAGAAAGCACTACCGTTATGCTTCCAGACAATTCTAAAGTAACGCTAAATGCCTTATCATCCCTAACTTTCAAAGAAAAAAATTGGGAGGAGAATAGAACATTAAACCTTGAGGGCGAGGCTTTTTTTAAAGTAGCAAAAGGGAAAAAGTTTGATGTGGTAACGAGTTCAGGTACTGTTACCGTAGTTGGAACAGAATTTAATGTAAAAAATAGAGCACATTATTTCGAGGTACAATGTTTTGAAGGAATTGTACAAGTAAAATCAGATACGCTAAGCAAAAGACTTATTGCGGGAAACACTTTTAAAATATACAAGAATCAATTTAGCCAAAGCAATGTAAGCCAGGAAAGTCCTAATTGGCTTCGTAACAAAAGTAGTTTTGAAAATATCGCATTTCAAGATGTAATTGAAGAATTAGAACGCCAATACGAGATTACCATTAAAACCAATAACATAGATTTAAACCGACTGTTTACTGGTACCTTTATTCACCATGATTTAGAAAACGCCCTTATATCTATCACAAAACCCATGAATCTATTATATAAGTTTAGTACTAACAATAGTGTTCTTATATATGAGGCAAGCAACTAAAATTACTTGGTTAATCTGCCTTTTCTTTTGCAATTCATTACAGCTATTTGCTCAAGATAAAAAACCATTAGCTACTATTTTAAAAGACATTGAAAACAGGTACAATGTTCAATTCAACTATGCTCCAGACAATATTAATAATGTTTTTATTGAGTCTCCCAGCATAGAATTTACCATTGACGAAACCTTAATGTATTTAGAAAAAGAAACCGACTTAAAAGCAAATCTATCTGAAAACGGTATAATAATCCTAACCAAAACCACCTACAAATCCATTTGTGGCTACATCAAAAATTATGAAGATAGGACACCTATAGAGTATGTTTCCATTCAGGTTGATAATTATGGCACTGTAACAGATAAAAGTGGCTTTTTTGAGCTTGGGATTACCAATTCCGATAGCACTATCATCATCCGTTCTTTAGGTTTTATAACTTTAGAATTAAAGGTCAAAGAATTTCAAAACGCTAGTTGTAAAAACATTTTCCTAAAACCAGAGATTCAATCGTTGTCTGAAGTGTATTTAACAAACTACATTACAAACGGTATAACAAAAACCAAATCGGCTTCTTATGAAATAGATTTTTCAAAGTTTGACATTCTACCAGGATTAATTGATACTGATGTTTTACAATCCGTCCAAGCCTTTCCTGGTGTTTTAAGTGTGGACGAAACGGTTTCAAACATTAATATAAGGGGTGGATCTAATGACCAAAACTTAATACTATGGGATGGCATAAAAATGTATCAATCAGGTCATTTTTTCGGACTAATATCTTTATACAATCCGCAAATTACAAATGATGTTGTACTTATAAAAAATGGCACCAATGCACAATATACAGATGGTGTATCTGGTACAATAATAATGAATACGAGCAACCAACTCAACAAAAAAACAAATTGGAGTGTGGGGTTTAATTTAATTGACTTTAACGGGTATCTAGACTTGAAAATAAGCGACAAATCTTCTCTTGAAATAGCAGCCAGAAAATCACTGAACGATTTAACAACAACACCTACGTTTAATAGATATTTCGAAAGAATCACTCAAAATCCCGGATTTGAAAATAATACATCGGAAATAACAAACTCAAATGAGGATTTTGACTTTTATGACTTTTCTTTAAGATGGCTATACGAAATCAGTGAAAAAGACAAGTTAAGAGTTAATTTTATTAATGCATCCAACAAGCTTGTTTTTGATGAAAGCACAGTTATAAATAACATTCAACGCTCTCGTGAAAGCAAGTTAACACAAAATAGTATAGCTGGATCAATATTTTATAACCGCGCATGGAATGAGCGATTTAATACAACTTTTGAGTTTTATGAATCAGATTATAAATTAGAAGCTACAAACTCAAACATACTAGAAGACCAAAGGTTTTTGCAAGAGAACCAAATTTCAGAATCCAGCATTAAATTATTTGGAGATTATACCATTAACAACAACTTAAAACTCCAATTGGGCTATCATTTTGTTGAAACCGAGATAACCAATCTTGATGATGTAGACGTACCGCGATACAGGCTGTTAGTTTCAGAAGTCTTAAGAACTAATGGTGTTTTTTCCGAGATGACCTACAATAGCAACAGTAAAAGAACACGTCTAAATTTAGGTATCCGCTATAATTATATAGGGGAATTTAACACGAACCTTTTTGAACCTCGTTTAAGTTTCACCCATAAATTCTGGCAAAACTTTTCAATAGAAATCTTAGGGGAATTTAAAAACCAAAATACATCTCAAATAATAAACCTACAAAATGATTTTTTAGGTGTTGAAAAAAGACGTTGGCAATTATCTAACAATTCCAATATCCCTATTATTAAAAGTAAACAGGCTTCTTTTGGTATTAACTATTCCAAAAACAATTTTTTAATTAGTTCGGAATTCTACTACAAAACAATTAGAGGCATAACCACTCAAAGCCAAGGATTCATTAATCAATATCAAGAACTTAAATCTAGTGGCGAAAATAATGTCTATGGAATTGACTTTCTTTTTAGAAAGTCTTTCACGAATTATAATCTTTGGGTAAGTTACTCTTATATGAGCAATAAGTATTCGTTTGATTCTATTAGTTCTTATCAATTTCCTAGCAACTATGATATTACAAACACTATTACTTTTGGTTCTTCATATACAAAAAAGAACTTCAAATTCTCACTAGGTGTTAATTGGCATTCCGGAAAACCTTATACCAAACCTGTAGAAGGCAATGAAATAGTAAACAACACTATAAATTACCAGCCCATAAACTCCTCACGTTTAGAATCCTATTTTAGAGTTGATGCATCTGCCTTATACAGTGTTAACATTAGTAACAAAGTTAAAGGCGTATTTGGGGCGTCGTTATGGAATATTTTTGGAAATGAAAATGTATTAAACACCTACTATGCAATAAGAAATGATGATATTGTTGAAATCAACGAATTGTCGCTAAACTTTACACCAAACTTATCAGCTCGATTTATTTTTAATTGATTAAGAATCTAAATCTTATCTTTTAGCACCTTTAAGTTTGCCAAAAGTATCTCCTCACTAATTCTTGTAGAATAATTGGGATTGATGTATTCAAAATAAATCTTCCCCTTTTTATCCACAATTAAAACGGTTGGTACAGGCAAAATATCTGTCACCTCTTTTTTAGTTTTCTTTGCAATATACCCTTTTGCCTTTTCAGGTGTTTTAAAACCAATACCTACAGCCTGAATTAACTCTGCATTAATATCAGCATATAATTGATATTGCACTTCTTCTTTTTCAGCAGTTGGGTTTAACATCTCAAAGTGGTCTGGACTAATGGCAATTATTTGATAGCCTAATTCAATAACTTGAGATTCAACTTCAGCCAACCCTCCTAATTGCTGATTGCAATATGGGCACCAACCACCACGATAAAATACTACTACAGATGGCTTTTGTTTCAAAACATATTGTAAACTTACTTCAACACCATCAGCACCTAAAAGCCTCGCATCCGGCAATTGCTCACCTATAAGAAGTGGGCTAATATCTTCGGCTTGTTCTGGAACTTGGGCAAATAAAGTAAATGATAAAAATAGAGTGAACAATAGAGATAAAGACTTCATAAATATAATTTTCTAGAATAAGTCTGTTGTTTGTTCGACTCCTTACAAAATTATTTAGTGCGGTAATTTATCTTTTAAAATTCCGTAAACATAAGTGCCTAAAATTGCAGCCAATACAACGACTACCATAGAAACATATCCTGCACCAACAAGCGTATACATAGGTCCAGGACATGCACCAGCTAAAGCCCAACCTAGCCCAAAAAGTATACCCCCTATTAAATATCTATAGAAACTTTTTTCTTTGGCTTCAAAGTGAATATTATTCTTATAAAACGATTTGATTTTAAAACGCTTTATAGAATACGTCATTAAAACCCCTAAAATTAATGCCGCACCAATAATGCCATACATATGAAATGCTTGAAACTGAAACATCTCATAAATTCGAAACCACGAAGCAGCTTCTGACTTAAACATGGTAATTCCAAACAAAATACCAATTGCTAAATATATTAGTGTTTTCATACTTTAAAAAATTAAGGGAAATAAAAAATGAACCATAACCAGACCTCCAATAAAAAACCCAACGACAGCAATCAATGAGGGCAACTGTAAATTACTCAGCCCAGAAATAGCATGTCCCGAAGTACAACCTCCTGCATATCGCGCCCCAAAACCAACTAAAAATCCACCAATAATTAAAATCGCTAAAGATTTAAAATCGCTTAAAGCTGAAACACCAAATAATTCAGTAGGCAAATACGTTTTACCTGCACTTTCAAAACCCAATTCTTGCAGGTTAGAAACCGTGCTTTCACTAATTAACACAGCTTCATTTGGAGTTAGAAAATTTGAAGCAATAAATCCGCCTATTACGGCTCCTAACACCACTACCAAATTCCAACGTTGTGATTTCCAGTCAAAATTGAAGAATTCATTTTTATTCCCAGCACCTAGAATGCTACACATCGTTCTTAAATTTGAAGACATCCCAAATCGTTTTTCAACCATAATCAGTAAAAACATAATTAAGGCAATCATAGGGCCCGAAACGTACCAAGGCCATGGTTGTGATATAAAATCCATATTTATTTTTTGTAAATAAAAGTTACGTAAATGCCCGCAAGGTATGAATAGTTCTCAAATAACTTACTTAATAAAGGAATTTTAAACCGTAAAGCGGGTCTATTTTTTAGTGAATTTAATAAAGAGTTCTCTACCATCTCTACTACCAATAGAATTGTAACACGCCTCCATTATTTCCAACTCAAAAAAAGGTTTAAAATAATTTATGTACTCTGGTTTTGAGCCTCCAAATGGTGGATGGTCATTATTCAATTTATCATTGAATAATAAACCAACCAACTTTCCATTAGCATTTAAAAGCTGATGCATTTTGTTGGCATATTCTTGACGCAAATTGGGGTTAATAGCACAAAAAAAGGTCTGTTCTAAAATTAAGTCGAATGTGTAATGTAACTCAAAAAAATCGCCATGTATCAATTGTGATTTTGGAAAGTCAGGGACTCTATTTGTTATGTTGTTCAAGGCAGTTTTAGACCAATCTACCACAGTTACATTCTTAAAACCATTATACCATAAATATTCAGCTTCGTAGGCATTTCCTGCACCTGGTATTAAAATTTTTTGATCTTTATTTTTTAGTTGATCGGCGTAGGCTTTAAGCGGAGTAGATATGCCACCAATATCCCAACCTGTTTCGTTGTTTTGATAACGATTATCCCAAAATGATTCAGATAAATCAATGCTTTCAGGCATAAGATTGTATTAAGTTAATTAAGTCATTTTTTTGAACCACACCGGACTGTCTCCACAATTGTTTTCCATTTTTATATAAAATAAACGTTGGCACACCACGAACCTGTAGCTGTGCTGCTAAAGCCTGGTTCTTATCAACGTCAATCTTAATCACACTTGCCTTATCTCCCAAAACATCTTTAACCTCTTTTAAAATAGGACTCATCGTTTTGCAAGGCCCACACCATTCGGCAAAAAAATCAACCAAAACAGGTTTATCCTTATTTATTATACTTGAAAAATTACTCATATTCCTTCTTTATTAAATGAAATACTCCACATTCCGCGAACTTGGTTTTCATCATATCCAATAGCCTTATCGTCAGGATACAAACGCTTAATTGTATTGTAAACATTACTGTCAATATTTTTACCATGACATTGTAAACACATGGTATTCGTCGTAATTGGATAGAAAAAGTTAACAGATTTAGAACCATTTTCTATTATTGGCTTCGGCTCTTCATTACTTCGTATTGCTTTTTCAAACCGCCTTAAGTAATATCGCTCTTTAGAATTTGCTGCGTTTTCAGGATTTCTAGGCTTGTCAGACACGCGCTTTATAGCTGCATTATAAACAACTGCCATACTATCGGTAATAGGATACGCCTTTTCACTACAAAACTCGACAGCCTCAAGAGTTCCTTTCTTCTGAATGGTTCCCATTAGGTTTTTACCGAGTTCGGCTTTTGTTGCAAGGGCGTATTTCATTCCTATTTCTTCATATGAAAGATCAGTTTCTTCATTTGAAGCTTGTTGCTGCCCTTTCATCTTGCCCATACCTTTACCTTGTCCTTTACCATGCTCTTGCTTAACATGTTCTTCAAACCATTCAGGTTGTTCGATATCAAAATCATAAATATAGTCTGCAATCAATGTAATGGTAGCTTCTGGGTAAACAGCTTTGGGCATAACACCAAAACGCCTTACAGCACCTGGCATTTTAGAATCTTCGGCATTAGGGTTTTTCATGAATTCTTGAATACTTTTTATAAACTCCTTTTTTGAAATCCCTTCGGTTAAATAATGCTGCTTAACAGCAATCATTGGTGGTGCTATACGACTGTCATGACTTGCTGTTGGACTATGGCACACATAACAATTGACTTCCATTAATTTTTTCCCTGGATGCTCTTCCTGATTTTCTAAAGTTGTCGCATTGGTGTATCCACTTTCTTGATTAGAATTATTTTTACAACTCCAAAACGATATAATTGCAATTAAAACAAGGGCTATTTTACTTTTCATGATTTGATAATTTTCCAGTTGCACAACTTACATACGATTTTGCTTTGGTTACTATAGTATTAGCTTCTGTTTCTTCAGGATAACCAAGAGTCTTTAGCTTTTGCTTTACTTCCATAACCAAACTGTCGGAATCACAATTAAAAATCACTTCATCATTATCAACCTCAACAGTTACATCACTCACGCCTTTTAATTCAGAGATTTTAGTTTGAATTGTATACGCACAGCCACCACATTTTAAGTTTTGAATTTTTACGATATATTGCATGATACTATAATTTAGGCATAAAATTAAAAAAAGCTATTCAATACTACTGTAACATTAGATACCAAAAAAAGAGCAACTTTCGTTACTCTTTTTTTTTGAATACATATAAACCAACTATTTTAAAGTAGATGGACAAACATAATCTGTTACTGGAATACCGGCTTTTTTAATTGCACCAAAGCCACCGGCAACATCAATTAAATTATGAATGCCTCTGCTCTTTAAAATAGAAGCTGCTATTACACTACGATAACCACCTGCACAATACAAGTAGAAAGTTTCGTTTTCAGGGAATTCACTTAAATAATCATTTAAAAAATCTAAAGGTGTTAAGTGGGCATCTTTAACATGAGCACTAATAAATTCACCTTCTTTTCTAACATCAAATACCGGAACAGTATCATTTTCCAGTGCATCTTTAAATGTTTCAGCCGATATAGAAGATAAGGTATCATAATCTTTAGAAGCTGCTTTCCAAGATTCAAAACCACCTTCTAGATAACCCAATGTATTATCAAACCCTACACGCGATAACCGTGTAACAGTTTCTTCTTCTCTCCCTTTAGGAGTTACCAATAAAATAGGCTGTTTTACATCTGCAATTAGCGCACCAACCCAAGGCGCAAACCCTCCATCAATTCCAATAAAAATAGATCTTGGGATATGACCCTTAACAAAATCGTTTTGGTGTCGAACATCTAAAATAATAGCTTCAGTTTCGTTAGCTGCTGCTTCAAAAGCATCTGGAGATAAAGCTTGGGTTCCTCTTTTTAAAACCACATCAATATCATCATAGCCTTCTTTATTCATTTTAACGTTTAAAGGAAAATATTTAGGTGGCGCTTGTAAGCCGTCAGTTACCTCTTTTATAAATTCGTCTTGTGTCATGTTGGCTCTTAAAGCATAATTCATTTGTTTCTGGTTACCAAGCGTATCAACCGTTTCTTTCATCATATTTTTACCACAAGCGGAACCTGCACCATGCGCAGGATAAACAATAACATCGTCTGCCAAGGGCATAATTTTCGAACGTAAGCTATCATATAATAAGCCAGCCAATTGTTCTTGTGTCATATCAGCAGCCTTTTGAGCCAAATCAGGACGACCAACATCACCTAAAAACAACGTATCACCACTAAAAATCGCATGGTCTTTACCGTTTTCATCTCGTAACAAATAGGTTGTACTCTCCATGGTATGCCCAGGAGTATGTAAGGCTATAATCGTAATATCACCCAATTTAAATGCTTCATTATCTTTTGCTATATAAGCATCGAAACTCGGGTTTGCAGTTGGCCCATAAATAATTGTTGCCCCAGTTTCTTTAGCTAAAGTTACATGCCCACTGACAAAATCGGCATGAAAATGGGTTTCAAAAATATACTTTATGGTAGCGTTATCTTTTGTTGCTCGATCTATATAGGGTTTAACTTCACGAAGTGGATCGATTATAGCCACTTCTCCTTTACTTTCAATATAGTAAGCCCCTTGTGCTAAACACCCTGTATATATCTGTTCTATTTTCATAATCTTAATTTTAATTTTACAAATTTAAGCTTTATAGTCAAACCTCACAGTAACTCTTGTTACAATTCTATTTCACGAAAAACTCCATATAAAAAATGAAGATGGCCATTATAAAAATAAAATAACCAAATCCCTTTTTTAGTTTACGCCCATCAATAAAATTACCTAAATAACTTCCTACAAAGATACCGATTAATGAAATACCCGTAAAAGTTAAAAGAAAGGCCCAATCTATCCCCATGGTCATGGCATCTCCCAGAAAAAACCCCAGTAACGATTTAAAAGCAATAATAATTAGGGATGTTCCAACGGCAACTTTCATTTCTACATTTGCTAATATTACCAAAGCCGGTATAATCAAAAAACCACCACCAGCACCTATAAAACCTGTTATGGCACCTACAACCAATCCCTCAAGAAGTATTAAAGGGTAATTATAAGTAACTTCTTGATCTACTTGGCTTTCCGGTCGCTTCCTTAACATTGAAAATGCCGCAGGAATCATTAGAATAGCAAATAATCCAAACATGCCCATTCGGCGGGTAAACTCAAAATCATTAAAAACAAAAAGTACTTCTGGAAGGGCTGGCACGACATAATACCTAACCAATGTCACACCAACTATTGCAGGTAGTCCAAATACAAAAGCGGTTCGCCAATCTACATAGCCTTTAAAATGCTGTTTCAAACCTCCAATAAGGGCACTAAAACCCACCACAAATAACGAATAGGCTGTGGCAACTTTTTCGTTAACCATAAAAAGATAGGCCAAAACAGGAACAGCCAATATAGATCCGCCGCCACCTATTAATCCGAGAGAAACACCAATAATCAGTGCACTTATGTAACCTAATATTTCCAGTATTTCCATCAACTATTTTTTTGAAACATGTCAGCAAAGGTACTAAATGCCGATTTGACCTTAAGTAACAACTGTTACAAGCACTAGCCTTACTTAAGAACAATATGATTTCTATGTAATTCTACTTTCCCCAAGTTCTCTAACTTTTTAAGTAATCTGGAAATAACCACGCGTGAAGTATGCAATTCATAAGCTATTTCCTGATGTGTGCTGTTTATGATGTTGTCATTTGAAATACGTACTTTTTCATTAAGATACTTCAATAAACGCTCATCCATTTTAAGAAAGGCTATACTGTCAATAGTTTCCAAAAGTTCATTAAGCCTGTTATGATAACTCTCAAACACAAAATTGCGCCAACTCTTGTATTTAGCTGACCATTCTTCCATTTTTTCAATAGGAATCATGATGAGTTTAGCATCTGTTTCAGCAATAGCCCGTATTTCACTTTTTGTTTGTCCTAAACAACAGGTTAAAGTCATGGCGCAAGTTTCGCCCTTTTCAAGAAAGTACAGCAACAATTCATCACCATCACTATCTTCGCGCAAAACTTTTATAGCTCCTGATATTAGTAAAGGCATAGATCTAACGTACTGACCAATCTCTATCATCCTGTAGCCTTCTGATATTTCTTTAAAAGTACCTACCTGATTAATCTCATTTAAAAGTTCTTTTTCAAAAAGATGCGAATAATTTTGAGTGAGTTCTTGAATCATATTTGTTTATGTTCTGTTAATGAATATCGTTTTACTAATTTTCCTAATGTTAAACCTTGGACCAATATGGAGAATACGACTATAAAATAGGTAATTACCAAAAACAAATCCCGTTGCATATCTATTGTCAATCCTAAAGCTAAAGCAATTGAAATACCACCTCGTAATCCGCCCCAAGTCATCATTAAATTAGTTTTAGGGGCAAAATTTAAACGCTTTTCAAAAAAGCGCACAGGAAACAACAATGACAAATAACGGCAAATCAACACCAAAGGAATAGCTATCAAACCTGCAGATATATAATTGGTTTCAAAAGTTAAAACTAGAATTTCCATACCTATTAACACAAATAAAATAGTGTTCAATAAAATATCTATTAACTCCCAAAATTTGTCAACATAACTCTCGGTAATGTGCGACATAGCACTACTTCTTACCGTATCATTACCAATTAAAAGCCCAGCTGTAACCATAGCCAATGGTGCCGATAAATGATAAGTTTGCGCAATAACAGTACCACCCATAACAGCCGCTAGTGTTATGATGACTTCAATATCATAATCGTCAATAGATTTCATTAATCTGTAAGTAATCCACCCAATGACCAAGCCTAGTGAGATACCTCCTATGACTTCAACCGCAAATAATTCAAAAATTTCAGACACTTCTATTTCTCCATTTCCTATTTGAGCAATTTTAAAAATGGTTAAGAACACCACAACGCCTACGCCATCATTAAATAGTGATTCGCCAACAATTTTTGCCTCCAATTGTTTTGGAGCTCCTACATTTTTTAGGATTCCCAAGACAGCAATTGGATCGGTAGGTGAGATGAGCGCGCCAAAAAGCAAGCAATAAATAAGTTCAACGTCTAACCCCAATATTGGTAGTATAAAATACATACCATAACCTACAAGAAAGGTCGACACTAAAACACCCAATGTTGCAAATACTAATACGGGCCATCTTTGTACACGTAATTGCTCAAAATTGGTATGCAAGGCGCCTGCAAAAAGCATAAAACTTAACATAATATCCAGTAATACTTCCTTGAAATCAATTTGGGTGATTATATATTTTTCGGCCTCGAGCAAAGTTGTATCGTAATAACTTAATGCGAATACTACCATAGTAAAAACAATGGTTATCAACATTAAACCAATGGTATTGGGAAGCTTTAGGAATCGTACATTTACGTAACCAAAAAGTGCTGATAAAACAACGAGTATTGTAATAATGTGAAAGTAATCCATGAAGTCCGTTTATTAGCTATGCAATATACCATTTTTCACATGTTAATTAAACTGAAAATCTGCGGAATTTTATGTAATCTTTAGTATACAACTTCGACTTAAAGCTGTATATTTCATTTTTTCAAAAGTGAATAAACGTCAATTATGCAAAAAACCTATTACGATCCAGCGGATTTAAGAAAGTTCGGAAAAATATCAGATTGGAATGAAGAACTCGGCTCAAAATTTTTTGAATACTACAATTCAGTATTTAAAGAAGGACATCTTACCGAACGCGAAAAATCATTAATTGCTTTAGCTGTTGCTCACACCATACAATGCCCATATTGCATTGATGCTTACACAGGTGACGGGTTGCAACGTGGTATCACCAAAGAAGAAATGATGGAGGCCTTACATGTGGCTAGTGCGATTAGAGGTGGTGCGTCATTGGTTCATGGCGTGCAAATGATGAATAAAGTCAATAAATTGGATTTATAAATGCTGAAATCGCTCCATAAAAGACATAGTGAATTAGCCCAAAGTAAACGTCAGTTAGAAATCTTATCAAACGGCATCTTTCAAAATGGTGATTTGCCAAAATTTAAAGATAAAATTGCTGAAAGTAATCAATTTCCCTTACGAGCAAAAAAACTTGAAATCTTACAAATAAATGTGGGGTACATGTGCAATCAAGTTTGTGCGCATTGCCACGTTGATGCAGGTCCTGACCGTAAGGAAATTATGACCAAAGAGACCATGCTACAATGTTTAGAGGTTATAAAAAACACCAATGCCCATACACTCGACTTAACTGGAGGTGCCCCTGAAATGAACCCTAATTTTCGATGGTTTGTTGAAGAAGCTTCCAAAGCAGGCATTCAAGATTTTATAGTGCGTTCCAATCTTACCATTATTCGAGCTAATAAAAAATACCATGATTTACCCGAGTTTTTTAAAAAGCATAATATTCATGTGGTGAGTTCCATGCCACACTGGACAAAAGGGAAAACTGACAAACAACGTGGCGACGGTGTTTTTGACAAATCCATTCAAGCGCTTAAAGATTTAAATGCTGTTGGTTACGGTATGCCTGATAGTGAATTACGTTTAGATTTAGTTTACAATCCCTCTGGAGCTTTTTTACCTGGCAATCAAACGGCTTTGGAAAAAGACTTTAAAAAAGCATTATGGGATGATTTTGAAATACAATTTCATAATTTATTAGCTATAACTAACCTGCCCATAAGCCGATTTTTGGATTATTTAATTGCTTCAGAAAATTACGAAGACTACATGTATGCTTTAGTTGAAGCTTATAATCCCAATGCTGTAAAAAACGTGATGTGTACCAATACCCTTTCAGTGAGTTGGGATGGCTATTTATATGATTGTGATTTTAACCAAATGCTAAACTTACCTATAAATAGTAAAGTCAAGCACATTTCGGAATATAATTCTGAAACAATTGAGAGTCGCTCAATTGTTATTTCTCAACACTGCTACGGATGTACTGCTGGTGCAGGAAGTAGTTGCCAAGGAAGTGTTACATAATGTACAAATTATTAAAATATATATTATTCTTAGTCATGATTCCCAGCGTAAGCCATGCGCAGGAATCATTATCCGATTTGCTGAAAAAGCACAATACCCGTTCGGTTCCCTACATGTCAGTTCAGGAATTGGCCATGCCCAAAACAAAAGCTGTAATTCTAGATGCCAGAGAGCAAAAAGAGTATGATGTTAGCTATATAAAAGATGCTATTCATGTAGGTTACAATACGTTTAGTATTGAAAATGTTGAAAATTTAATTCCAAATAAAAACGAACAAATTGTAGTGTATTGCTCCTTGGGAATTCGTTCTGAAGACATTGCAGAACAATTACAAAAGTTAGGTTACACCAACGTTTATAATCTGTATGGTGGTATTTTTGAATGGAAAAACAGTAACTTCCCTATTTATAACAAGCAAGGAAAAACTAATAAAATTCATGGCTTTTCAAAAGAATGGAGCAAATGGTTAACTAAAGGCGAATGTGTTTATGAGTGACAATCTAGTCATCGTTTTTGTGAAAAACATAAAATTAGGTAAAGTAAAAACACGATTGGCAAAAACCATTGGTGACCAAGAAGCCTTTGAAGTATATAAACTGCTGGTTAAAAAAACCGAAAAAGCTACACAAAATCTTTTAGTTGATACGCACATCTATTTTTCTGATGCTGTAATCGTTACAAAATGGCCAAATACTTATAAAACGGTTCAGAAAGGAAATGATTTGGGCGAACGCATGAAAAACGCTTTTAAAGATGGTTTTGAAAAAGGCTATAAAAACATTGTACTTATAGGTTCTGACTTACCTGACATTTCAGAAGTTATCATAAATCAAGCCTTTGAATCATTGAAAACTCACGACACAGTTTTTGGACCAGCTGAAGATGGTGGTTACTATTTGGTTGGCATAAAAAACCTAAATCATACTATTTTTGACAACAAACCTTGGAGTGATTCCAACCTACTTAACAAAACCATTGAAGAATTAAATTCCTCTGCTATTTCAATTGGTTTATTACAAACATTAAACGATATTGATACCTTTGAGGATTTAAAGACCTCATCAATTTATAACACGTATTTACATGATAAAATTCATAACTGAAACAACAGAATATTTACAAAATAAAGGATTTGAAAGCCCAGAAATTGGTATCATTCTCGGAACGGGTTTGGGAAAACTATTGGATGAAGTAGAGATTCTGTCCGAAGTTAGCTATAACCATATTCCAAATTTCCCAACAGCTACGGTCGAGTTCCATAAAGGCAAATTAATTTATGGGGTAATTGAAGGCAAAAAGGCAGTAATTATGCAAGGCCGTTTTCATGTTTACGAAGGCTACTCTCTGCAAGATGTGACCTTCCCAGTACGCATAATGGAAAAATTAGGTATAAAAACTTTATTGGTTTCCAACGCCTCTGGAGCGATCAATTTGAACTTTAAAAAGGGAGAACTCATGTTGATTGACGACCATATTAACCTTCAAGGCAGTTCGCCATTGGCATTTAAAGGGGTTGAATTTCTTGGTGAACGTTTCACGGATATGAGTGAACCCTATGATGCCGAAATTAATGCTAATTTTGAAGCCATTGCCAAAGCGCAAGGCATTACCCTACATAAAGGGGTTTATGCCAGTGTGGTTGGTCCGCAATTGGAAACACGAGCGGAATATAGGATGCTCAAAACCATGGGTGCCGATGCTGTTGGCATGAGCACGGTTCCAGAGATTATTGTTGCCAACCATTTAAAATTAAAGGCAGCAGCCGTGTCAGTTTTAACCGATGAGTGCGACCCAGATAATCTAAAACCTGTTGATATATCTGAAATTATTGAAATGGCAGGCCAAGCAGAACCACAAATGATAACGCTTTTCAAAGAACTAATTAAATCACTTTAAATACATGAGCAACTACCTTGACACCACCCTTGATGTTTATAAAGAAGCAGCACTAACTCCAGATGTCGGTTTATGCTGTACAACTAATCCCATTTGGGAACTACCAGGGTTGAAAATTCCAAAAATCATGCAGGAAATGAACTACGGCTGCGGCAGTACGGTACATGCTCGCGATTTAACCAACAGCCCTAAAATGCTTTATGTTGGCGTTGGAGGTGGTATGGAATTATTACAGTTTGCCTATTTCAATCGTAAAAAACATGGTGTGGTTGGTATTGATATGGTGGATGAAATGCTAGAAGCCTCGCACAATAATTTTAAAGAAGCTGAAGCCATGAATCCTTGGTTTAAAAGCGAGTTTGTGAATTTAAAAAAAGGAAATGCCTTAAATCTTCCTGTAGAAGATAACAGTATTGATGTAGCAGCACAAAACTGCTTGTTTAATATTTTTAAAACGGATGATCTTAAAAAGGCCATTTCAGAAATGTACCGTGTTTTAAAACCACATGGGCGCTTGGTCATGAGTGATCCTACATGTGAACAACCCATGAACGATACCCTAAGAAATGATGAACGGCTGCGCGCTTTGTGTTTAAGTGGAAGTTTACCTATAGTAGAGTATGTTAAAATGCTGACTGATGCTGGTTTTGGAACCATTGAAATTCGTGCTAGAAAACCTTATAGAATTTTGGATCCAAAGCATTATCCAACAGATGAGTTGATTTACATTGAATCCATTGAAGTTGCTGCAATAAAAGACCCAATACCAGCCGATGGGCCTTGTATATTTACTGGAAAAGCGGCTATTTATTTCGGTGATGATGATTATTTTGACGATAAGGCTGGACATGTTTTATTGAAAAATCAACCTTTGGCCATATGTGATAAAACAGCCAATGCTTTAGCATCTTTAAATAGGGATGATATATTTATTAGCGAATCTACCTTCCATTATGATGGTGGTGGCTGTTGCTAATTAGAGGTTGGAATAGTTATTGAACTCTAAACGGTATGAAAAAAATTGTTTTAACACTTTATATTGGGGTCATAATTTCAGGTATTCTGACCAATACCTTTGCTCAAGATACACCTGCCAATAAAACATCCCATCAAAAACTTTCAAGTCGTTTTTTTACCATTGACTCATTGCATAATTTATGGGATGAGTTATTACAAGAACATGTATCGCATGATGGTAAAGTAAACTATTCGTCATTTAAAAATGATCGTGAAGCAATATTAAATTATATTAATGTATTAACATTACTATCATCAAAAGATGAGTTTAAAGCTCTTTCCAAAAATGATAAATTAGCCTATTGGATAAATGCTTACAATGCTTTAACCGTAGATTTAATCATTCGAAATTACCCAGTAAAAAGCATCAAGGACATTAAAGACCCGTGGAATCAAAAATTTTACACCTTCAATGGCGAGCAATTATCCTTAAACCAAATTGAACATGATATCTTGCGTAAAATGGATGAACCTAGAATTCACTTTGCTATTGTTTGTGCGTCTCAATCATGCCCCAAACTGTCTAACGAAGCCTATATTGCAGATAAACTAGAGCAACAACTCACCGATGCCACAAAAGACTTCTTAAATGACAAGGCAAAGAATAAAATCACCAATAACGATTTAGAACTTTCCAAAATATTCAAATGGTTCGCAAAAGATTTCAAACAAAATGGTAGTCTGATTGACTTTCTAAATCAGTATGCAGAAGTAAACATCTCTGAGGACGCTAAAATCAAATATAGGGACTACAATTGGGATTTAAATGACTAATCAGTTATCCATAATCATACCCGTTCTAAATGAAGCTGAAAACATCAAGTCATTATTAAACCATCTCTTTGAAAACGCAACACCAAAAAACATAGCCGAAATCATAATTGTTGATGGTGGCAGTACCGATGAAACCCTTGAAAAAATAAAATTGTTCGTCACTTCAAGTGATTTTGAATATTGTGAAAAAGTGTGTCAAGAAGATGAGCCTAAAATCGATATCAAACTACATCACTCCAAAAAAGGCAGAGCCAAACAAATGAACTTAGGCGCCAAATATGCCACAGGCAACATACTCTATTTTCTTCATGCCGATTCATTTCCACCAAAGAACTTTGACGCTCATATCATAAATGAAATAGAAAATGGCAATCCAGCGGGTTGTTTTCGCTTGCAATTCGACAGTAAGCATTGGTGGCTACAACTAGCCAGTTGGCTCACCCAATTTTCATGGCGTGCTTGCAGAGGTGGTGACCAAAGTCAGTTTATTACCAAAAAACTATTTAATGATATTGGTGGTTATGACGAGAATTATACCATCTACGAGGATAACATGCTTATAAATGCGTTATACACCAGAAAACAGTTCAAGGTAATCAACAAAAAAATCAAAACCTCTGCCAGACTCTACCAAACGCATGGTATCTGGAAACTACAATATCACTTTTGGACTATCTATGTTAAAAAATGGTTTGGTGCTTCAGCAGATGAACTTTATGGTTACTACAAAAAGCACATTGCATTGTAACAAAACCTGTTCCTTATTCGTCTGTTAAAAATAAGATAAATCTCACTTAATAAATAGCTAAATTTAACCATCAATCAATTGAAAAAGAATATTTTCGAGCCAAAACCAATTAACATGAAGCTAACCAAAGTAATTTTTTCTTTCCTATGTATTGTTTCTACATCGTTGTTTTCGCAACGGTCAATTTCGGCTAAAATCATTGATTCTACAGCTAGAACGCCAATTCCATTTGCTACAATTGCTATAGACGACAACACCGGAGTTATCAGCAATGATTTAGGAGAATTCAACATCACTATTGATAAAAAAATCACGGCAAAAGATTCCCTTTTTATCAGTTGTCTCGGTTACGAAAAAAAACGTATCGCTATTGAAAATTTCACAGATAGCCTAATTGTGCTACGAACCAAAGCTATAGATTTAAGTGAAGTTTTAATTACAAATAAGAACTATACCATTAAAGAAATTCTGGAAAAAATTAAAGCCAATTTAGCAGACAATTATGATTTAGACTATCATAAAAGAAAGCTGTTTTACCGAGAATCCTTTTATACCAATCTTATAAAAGGCGATGTTAAGGTTAAAAAGACTACTATCCCAGAATTTAACCAACCGTTTATAGACAGCGTCATGCAATCCATTCCGAAAAACACGGACGACCACACCGAGATATTAGGAGAACTGTATGGCAAAATAGAGGCTTCGTCACCACAAAAAATGGAGATTTTTAAAGCCTCACATTTATACGACAAAAAGAATGAAATTACTTTCGAAAATTACGAGAAACGATTTAACGACATGATTAAAAAACATGTTAAGCGAGACTCCTACTTTAAAATTAAATCGGGTTGGTTTGGCACCAAAGAAGAAATAGACTCATCCTTTTTTGATGAAAAACAAGTGGAAAAAGAAACCGCCGAGTTTATTGAAGAAAAAAAGGAACGCGAAAAAAAACGCAAGGAAAACTTTTTAAAATATAGAAAAAGAAACATTCACGGCTTTGAAAACAACACCTTTCTTAAAGAAGACACCGATTTAAACTTTATTGAAAAATCCAATCGCTATGAATTTACGCTTTTAGACTTTGCTTATTTGAATGACGAGTTTGTTTACACCATTACATTCAAGCCAAAACGCAAAGAAGACTATAAAGGAACACTCTACGTAAACACGGACGACTTTGCCATAGTTCGTGTTGATTATGAAAATGTAAAACCTTTAAGAAAGTTTAATCTACTGGGCGTATCATACAGGGAATATCTTAAAAAAGGCACCATTATCTATATTAAAAACGATAAAGATAAATACACCCTTAAATATGCCGATAGTGAATTTGGTGAACGCTTTGGTATTGACAGGCCCTTAAAAATTATTGAAAAGAACAAACACGTTAAAGGCCGTAGAAAACAAAATGAAATAGCAACAAACATTCATTTTATAATCAATAATACCACAAAAAAAGAACTCATAGTTTTTGAGTCTAATCCAATCTCTGAAAACGAGTACAATAGTTTTACAGAGACACCTAATGTTACGCCAACCTATCTCCCAAAATACGATCCCGAGTTTTGGAAAGGCTATAATATTATTGAACCCAATCAGGCCATAAAGGATTTTAAAATTATTGATGCCGAGGACTAACGGTGTAGCTTGTAGTGTGATTTTATAACGGACTCCACAGGTTTATTTTGTGGTGTATATTGGCTGTTTTCATTACCACCAACTGTGTCGTGGCTATGAAACCATTTCCAAACAAAACCACCTGAAAACCAAGGCTCATGCCAAAACACATCATACAAGGCTTGTGTGGCATGTTTTTGAGCCTCCAAATTAACCTGTGTCATATTTCGGTCACTTTTCCACGGTTCTTTTGCTGAATAATCTACACTTCTATAGCCATATTCGGTAAACACAACAGGCTTATTTATCGAATCGGCGTACTTTTTAATAATGGGCTTATGCGCATCCCAGCCTCTAATGCAATCTTCAACAGATGGCGTTCGATTATCACTAATGGGAAAATAAGCATCAATACCTATAAAGTCCAATTCACGCCAAAACGGTGTCCGTTTAAACTCATCCCAATTAGCGGCATAGGTGAGTTTCCCATTATAAGTCGTTCTAACTTTTTTTATTAAATCAAACCAAAAATCGGGTCTGTTCTTAATAAAAAAATCAAGCTCTGTACCGATACAAAATATTTCAACATGTAATTCTTGAGCCAAATGGGCATATTCCAAAATGTATTTTGAATACGTATCTTCTAAAGTTTTCCAATCGGTTTCATTTTGCATTTCAATAAAACCTGTGTAAGCACCATGCCAAACCCACAACTGTGGTTTCAGCATTATTTTAATATCATGTTCCCGTATGGACTCAATGTACTGCTTTGCTCCTGCTAGCGTCTCTCCAAACCATTGCCGTTCTGAATTAAAAAAAATTTCTGGATGCTCCAAATCCTGAATAAACCCAAAAGGCATTATGGCGGCATAGTTCGCATGTATACGTACCATAGGGTTGGTATGCGAAGAATCAATAGGGACGCCCGAAGCCACAAAACTAACACCATTAATCTTTGGGCTATCTGCTGGGCGCATTGAACACCCAACAATTACAAAAAAAAGAACAAGACCAAAAAGAAAGCGCATAAATGTTAATTTATCCCTAAATTTAAACAAACTCAAGTTTAAGGAATAAGGTTTTAACATTTCCTTCGACCTAAAGCAAACCAACAAAGCAATTATATGGAACATGTCGTTATTATTGGTAATGGAATTTCTGGTGTTACAGCCGCTCGACATATTAGAAAACTATCCGATAAAAAAATAACACTGGTTTCAGCAGAATCTGATTTTTTCTTCTCAAGAACAGCACTTATGTATATTTACATGGGACACATGTCGTTTGAAAATACCAAACCTTATGAAGATTGGTTTTGGAAAAAGAACCGAATCAATTTAAAAAAAGGCTTTGTCAACCAAATTAACACCTCGTCCAAAACCCTCCACTTTTCTGATGGCGACACAATCACTTATGATAAATTAATAATTGCAACAGGTAGTAAACCCAACAAATTTGGATGGCCAGGACAAGATTTAAACGGTGTTCAGGGCTTGTATAGTAAACAGGATTTAGAAAATTTAGAAGTTTATGCACCTGACAACAAAACCTGTAAGCGAGCGGTAATTGTTGGTGGTGGGTTAATTGGTGTTGAACTGGCTGAAATGCTTCATTCGCGAGACATTCCAGTAACGTTTTTAGTCCGCGAAAGCAGTTTTTGGAATGGTGTTCTGCCCAAAGGCGAATCAGCAATGATTAATCGTGAAATTCAACGAAATGGCATAGATTTAAGATTATCCAGTAGCTTAAAGGAAATCCTTTCGGATGACAAGGGTAAAGTAAAAGCCATAGTAATTAAAGAAACCAACGAAGAAATCCCATGTGATTTTGTGGGTTTGACTGCTGGTGTAACACCCAATATTTCCTTTCTTAAAAATTCTGGAATTCAAATCAACAAAGGGGTTTTGGTCAATCGGTATTTAGAAACCAACATGACTGATGTTTACGCTATTGGGGATTGTGCGGAACAACGCGATCCCATTGGAAACAGAAAAACCATTGAAGCGGTTTGGTACACGGGTAGGATGATGGGCGAAACCATTGCCCAAACCATTTGTGGTAATCGCATTCCATATAAACCAGGTCATTGGTTTAATTCCGCCAAGTTTTTTGATATTGAGTACCAAACCTATGGCTGGGTTCATGGCAAAAAAGGCAAACCCGATTATGAGCAACATTTTCATTGGATTCATAAAGACGATAATAAATGTATTACTATAGCCTACCATAAAGACACCCAAATATTTTTAGGCATAAACACCTTTGGAGTACGCCTGCGCCATGACATTTGTGACAAATGGTTAACCGAAAAACGAACAACAGATTATGTTGTTCAACATTTAAAACAAGCCAACTTTGATCCTGAATTTTACACACATTATGAAAGCGACATACAAAAGGCATATCAAAACACTTTTCAAACTATCGAGTCATGAGCAACAAACTAAATTACAGCATGTCCATTGCCAAACCCGATGCCTATAAAAATTCAACAAGGCAGAAAGCACTTATAGCTACTGGTATAATTGGCCTATTTGTTTTGGTATTAAGCCTGTTTAATTTCGAGTCGTTTTCGGCATTAACACTTACTGCGTCCTTAACATTAATAGTCGTAAGTATTTGTGGCTTTGCTGCCGATAGGTATTTATCCAAACCCGCTGGTATTAAAAATAATGGCGTATGGTTTAAGTCCATTTCATCAAAAGGGTTTTACGGTTGGCTTACAGGTTTGGTGTTAACGCTGTTTTATATTGTGTTGTATTTTTATCCACATTTTTTGGGTCTAGGAGGTAAAGGCAAAGCCAATTCTGGTTTGGTGGCTTTCTTCGATCCTTTAAGCCAGTTATTAAATGGTAATCCTGCAAGTCAATGGTTTGTATATGGCACGCTTTACACCATAGCTATTTTAGCATTTGGTTATAAGTTTCTGCTCAAATACCGCCATAACCGTTACGAGAGGTTGCGCACCTACTCCGTCATGTTTTTCCAACTGGCTTTCGCCTTTTTAATTCCTGAATTTATGGCACGGCTAAATTCTGATAGTTTTAGTCTGCCTTATTACGATTTAAAAAACATCTGGCCTTTAAACTATTATAATTTTGAACAATATCGTGTCGATTCATTTATTAGTGCAGGCGATATTGGCCTGGCTTTATTAATATTTGGTGTGGTTTCCATTTTTGTAATCACACCTATTCTAACCTATAAATATGGAAAACGTTGGTATTGCTCATGGGTATGTGGTTGCGGCGGATTGGCCGAAACCGCAGGCGATCCCTTTAGGCATTTAAGCGATAAGCGTCAAATGGCTTGGAAAATTGAACGTTGGGTAATTCACAGTGTACTGGTTTTTGTAGTGCTTATGACTACAGCTGTTATCCACTCATATTTAGGCGATGACACAAGTACATATTGGCTGACAAAAGGCACGTTTTTAATAATGGTAACTGGGTTTTTATCCCTCATTTTTATTCTAACCATGGTTTTTAAACGTCACGAATTGGGTAAGGATGCGCGCTATGGTGCTATAGGTTATGTCGTGATTATTACAGCACTTATAGGCATGCACTATTTTTCAGGCTCCAATCTGTTTTTGTTTGAAGCCGAAACCTTGCGCAGCACGTATGGGTTTCTTATTGGTGCCATATTTTCCGGTGTAATTGGCACGGGCTTTTACCCTATTTTTGGCAGTCGGGTCTGGTGTCGATTTGGTTGCCCCATGGCCGCCATTTTAGGGTTTCAACAACGTCTATTTTCAAGGTTCAGAATTACAACAAATGGCGGACAATGTATTTCCTGTGGCAACTGCTCTACCTACTGCGAGATGGGAATTGATGTAAGAGCCTATGCCCAAAAAGGCGAAAACATTGTGCGCTCCAGTTGCGTGGGTTGTGGCATTTGTTCGGCGGTATGCCCAAGGGGTGTTCTAAAACTGGAAAACAATAGTATAAAGGGCCGTATAAACCCTAACGAGATTCTACTCGGTAATGATGTGGATTTAATGGATTTGGTAAATCAGAAATAAATCAATAGCCCTTTGTCATGCTGAACTTGTCAAAGCACCTAAAAACCCTAAAACATTTGTACTTTTGCCACGCACTAAATAATCTGCAATGCCCATTATAAAAGTTATCATTCCCGCGTTTAACGAAGCAGATTCCATTGCACATGTTATACACGACATCCCTAAATTCGTGGATGAAATTATTGTGGTGAGCAATAACTCCAGTGATGATACCGAAAAAAATGCCAAACTAGCAGGCGCAACGGTGCTAACCGAAAACCAAAAAGGCTATGGTTATGCCTGCTTAAAAGGTATGGCTTACTTGGCTGAACAAGCCATAACACCAGATATCGTAGTATTTTTAGATGGCGATTATAGCGATTACCCTGAAGAAATGACTAAAATCGTTCAGCCCATAACAGAAAACAAGGTCGATTTTGTAATTGGTGCTCGGGTAAAACGACTACGAGAAAAGGGTTCCATGACAGGGCCGCAAATTTTTGGAAATGGGTTGGCAACCAAACTAATGACATACCTGTTTGGTTCAACGTTTACAGATTTAGGGCCATTTCGTGCTATTAAATACCAAAAATTGTTAGCCTTAAACATGGAAGACAAAACCTACGGTTGGACAGTAGAAATGCAATTAAAAGTATTAAAGCAAAACATGACCTACTTGGAAGTTCCAGTAAAGTATAGAAACCGTATTGGGGTTTCAAAAGTTTCCGGAACACTTAAAGGGGCTGTTATGGCAGGGATTAAAATATTGGGTTGGATTTTTAAATACGGATTTAAAAAATGATTTTAGAAACCGCCATCATCATTGTTTATACGGTAGCTTTGTTGCTCATATTTGTATATGCTTTAGCGCAATTAAACCTAATGCTGAATTACCTATCAGCATCAAAACATAAGAATCCAGAACCACAATTCGATTTTTCAAACCCTGATGAAATTCCTTATGTCACCATACAGTTACCGGTTTATAACGAGTTGTACGTCATGGATAGGTTATTGGATAATATTTCAAAAATCGATTATCCTAACAACAAATTGGAAATTCAGGTTTTAGACGATTCGACTGACGAGTCCCTACATAAAACCGCATTAAAGGTAAAAGAGCTGCAACAAAACGGTTTAGATATTAAACATATTCACCGTACAAACCGAAAAGGGTTTAAGGCTGGCGCATTACGGTCGGGTTTAAAAACAGCCAAAGGCGAATTTATAGCGGTTTTTGATGCCGATTTTATGCCGAAAAGCTGTTGGTTAAAACAAACCATTCCGTTTTTTAAGGATAAAAACATCGGTGTGGTACAAACCCGTTGGGGTCATCTTAATCGTAACTACTCCATATTAACCAAAATTCAGGCATTCGCGCTAGATGCTCATTTTACCTTAGAACAAACAGGTCGTAACAGCAAAGGCCATTTTATAAACTTTAATGGCACCGCAGGAGTCTGGCGAAAAACCTGCATTCTAGATGCTGGCAATTGGGAAGGCGATACCTTAACCGAAGATCTGGACCTAAGCTACAGAGCCCAACTCAACCGTTGGAAATTTAAATATTTAGAGCATGTTGAAACTCCTGCCGAACTACCTGTAGTTATTAGTGCTGCCCGTTCGCAACAATTTAGATGGAATAAAGGTGGGGCCGAAAATTTTCAGAAAATGATGCTACGTATTGTAAACAACAAGCATATCTCCTTAAAAACAAAACTTCACGGCCTATTGCATTTATTGAACAGCACCATGTTCTTAAACATTTTAATTGTGGCTGTGTTAAGTATCCCTATGTTGTATATAAAACATCAAAACCAGCAGCTAAAACTGTATTTTTATGTGATGAGCTTTTTTGTGGTAAGCACGGTAATTTTCTTTATCTGTTATTGGGTGATGTACAAACGTATGTACGGTTCAAAAGTTAAAGATTTTGTGCAGTACCTGGTTATGTTTTTTACCTTCTTCTCCATAGCTATGGGCTTTTCATTACACAACTCCATTGCCGTAATTGAAGGCCATTTGGGGAAACGCAGCGACTTTATACGCACCCCTAAATTTAATATCAATACCATAACCGATTCTTGGAAAGACAACAAATACCTAAAACGCACCCTATCCTTCCAAGTCGTTTTAGAAGGCTTGCTTATGGGTTATTTTGCCTTTGGTATGTACTCGGCTTTTGTAGTGGGTAATGGCGATTTTGGGCTCTTCCCCTTTCACCTGATGCTGTTTTTAGGTTTTGGGTATGTGTTTGTTAAGTCGGTGTTTACTCGAGCTTAACGGTTTTATAAATAAGTTCCTACTAGTAATTAGCTATACACGTTGTTGTGCGTTCGTACTTTTATTCAGACTTATGTACTTCCATTTCGATTTCAACCATAAATTCAGGAAGTGCTAACCCCTTAACTTCAAGCCAAGTGCCAGTTGGAAAACCATTTTTATAAATTTCAGCACGATATGCTGATTTTTCCAGCATTTGGGCCATATCAGTTGTGAAAATGTCTTCTTTTATAACATCGTCAAATGTGCAACCAAAGTGTTTTAATATTTTTTCTAAATCAGCATAACAGTTTTTAATCTGTTGTTCTAAATCACCAACAGCAGTCGGATTACCTTGGTCATCCATACTTACTGCACCAGAAATTTTAATGCTATTCCCAATTTTCACAGCGTGGGAATATCCATAAGCCTTTTCCACTTCTGGCCTTAACTGAAAATATTCAGGTTTTTCGGGTTCAACAATCACTTCTTTTTCAACTTCTTTCGTTTCTTCTTTTTGTTTTTGTTCACAATTTTGTAATCCAAAAATCAATACACAAAGTGTTGCGATAAAAGTCAGTCGTTTGGTTGTTTTTTTCATAATTCTGATGGTTTAGTGCCTACATTGGTCGGTTTTCGGCTTTCCCGTTTTTATCATCCGTTTCGTTTTTCAGCATGACACAAAACGGTTTGTATTTGGTTTTTCGTAGGTTTGGTCACTAATTTAGCAAATAAAACTGGCAACGAACTATAGCCGTTGTTGAATGTATTCTTTTATAACGTTTTTAATTTCTCAAGAGTTTTATTCTCTTTTATAATCAGATTTTTCTTTTGTGTAAAGAACTTATTTATTTCAGCTTTTATATCATTTTTAAATAAGTTCACATCTTTTTTCAGAGCAGACAAATTAGTTTCTATAATATCTAAATCGTCCGAAAACTCTTTTTTTAATTTTTCAATCGTTTCCTGATTTCCTCTAATTTTATTCCAGTTGCTCAATGTTAATTCAAGTGTATCACTATGAAGACAAGCTTTTACTGTTTTTGGATTAATTGAATTTGGAGAATAGTTAAACAATTCTTCGTTTCCAACGAAGCTAACTAGGTGATTAACTTGTTCAATTTCGTACTCTTCATTTGGGTCAACTTTTATGTTTTTAGGAAATCGATGACCACTGATTTTATGATTAGTTATTGAAGATGAAATAGTTTCTTTATTCAAAGTTGGAACTTTTAATGTTACTAAATCGAATTTATATAATATTTTATCTGTTTCTTTATTTATGTCAGCGTTTAAGATGTAAATGTCGTTGTATTTCTCAATTTTTTTTAAAATGGACTCTCTTATTTTGCTCAAATAAGATTCAATTTTATATTCTTTAAAAAGTTCAGATTGTCGGTTTTTGATATACATTTTTTATTTCAGATTTAGATTTGTTCAAATTACGTACAACGGTCTTGTGTATAAAACGTAGCTTAAAAATAAACGCTAACTTTTCGGATTTAGCACGAGCCGAATTTTTAATTTTTATGTTTAATTTTCTTTTATAAATATAACCAAATTAAAAATTTGGCGTACTTTTTAAATATACAAAAACCTCTCGGAAAGCCAATAATAGCTATGTTTTATACACATTGTTGTAGCTAGTTTTTTAAATCCCCTCAATTTTAAAAATTTCTATTCCTTTTGCTAACTGTTGATTCAGTCTACAAGTTGATACTATTTTTCCACTGTAAAAAGTTTCAAATTCCATCGTAATATTTTCGTTTTCTATCTCACAAATGATGTCTCCAATTTTAACAATATCTCCTGGCTTAACATACCACTTTGTCAAAACCAGTCCTTTTTGATTTCCTAGTTCAGGCGAAAAGATGGATTCGACTTTTCCCTTTTCCAATTTAAAATCTGATTCAATTGGGACAGTTACATTTTTCTCAATCTCTTCTTTAGTCCTGAAATTCGGATTGCTTTTTAAATCATTTATAATCTCATTCCGTTTTTTGTCGGAAAGAAATAGTTTTCGGATTATAGATTTTATCATTTGTAAGGTTAAATTAGCTACAACGGTTGGTGTAACCGTCAGTTACGGGTTAAAGTTAATGGATTTTGGTTAAGAACTGGTGTTAGCAAATCGAAGATTCGGCGTAGCCAATTCCGAGTGGATCCGCTTGAGCCTGCCCTGAGCTTATCGAAGGGTAGTCGAATCCGCCGACACGAGCGCAGCGACTGGCGAAGCAAATACAGCTATACATTATTAAGCAGAGTTATTTAATTTCGAGTTTACTTTTTATGTCAGACAAAGAATTTGTATAGGTAACAATCTTATTAGCTTTATCGAGCAATATATAAGTCGGAAAAATCCTAATCGCTAAATTATCTGTTAGTCCGTTTATCTCTTTTTCAATATAATTCGTCCAGGGAAGATTATTTGCGTCCAGATATTCTTTCCAAGTTTCTATTCTATTTCCTTGGTCGCTCGATAAACTGACAACTTTAACTCTACTCTGTTTAAAGCTTTCTGTTAATGTTTTCATTTCTAGATGGTCTTTTATGCATGGTGGGCAGGCTGTATGCCAAAAGTCAAGCAAGACATATTCATTTTCCTCAATAGATATTTTTTGTTCTTTATTGTTATGGTCTAAAAATGTAAAATCAGATAGTTTGATGTTACCACTATTCAGTTTTGATTTCAACGTTTCAATTAGCAACCCTGAAGTGTAATGATTTTTCAAGCTTTCTGGTTGAGAATTTAATATACTCATCAGTTGAGCAAGCACTTCTTGATTGCTCTGATTTTTAAACATAATATTTAATCCAATTATATATGAGAAAGGATTATCAATGTTTTCGTTAAGTTGTTCAAATAAAAACTTACTTATTTCTTCGTCAGTTGCATTTGTTGCGTTAAGTCTTTCAAACCCATTATAGTATTCAGCAATTTTATCAAAAATTTCAGATCCTACTACATTTATATTCAGGGATTTTGACTCTAAAGTTATTTTAATATCAAAGGTCCCTTGGTCAAGCCATATTCGTTTTTCATATAAACTGTCGGGTGTCTTAACCTTAAAAAAGTATTCCTCTGTCAATTCATTTTTAAAATCCAGATGGGTTTTTTCACTGAAATCATACTCTAAATTACCTCTGAAATTACTAAAGTAAATAGATTCAATTTTTTCGTCTGAATCAATATCGATAAACAAATCCAACTTATCATCTTGACTAAATGAGAATTGAATTAAAAAGAAAAAGATTAGGTTTAAAGTAATTTTCATGTCTATTGGTTTTGGATTTAGTGTTGCCTAATGGTTAGTATAACCGTCAGTTACGGATTAAATTAGCGATTATTTTCTGATAAAACACAGACTTTAGTAATTCCGAGTGGATCCGCTTGAGCCTGCCCTGAGCTTGTCGAAGGGTAGTCGAATCTGCCGACACTAGCGCAGCGACTGGCGAAGCACATGTAGTTATATATTGTTAGCATACGTTATTTTTGGTTCATTATTCTTACGAATGTTTCGTGTAAATAAATTCGCCTCAATTCATTTTCTCTTTTTTTATTATAAATCAGAATTTCAAATTCAGTTTCTGGGTTTAGTTCTTTTAAAGGTCCAGCAAACATTTCCTTTTCCACTTTAGCAATGGTGTCCAAATAGTTCGTTTTGGCAGATATTATTAAGTTTCCGATTATTTGTTTTGCTTGGTTAATAGTTTCATTTTCGGAATTTTGAAAATAACCATAACTTTCTATTTTAAAATTCTCTTTACTGTAATCATATGTAAATCCATAAATACTGTCTTTTGCAAAAACTGCTCCTTTATTTACATAATTTCCCTCAAAATTTATATTCCTTGAGCGCTGTTCGATGAAGCTCAAAGAGTCTAATTCGGCAATATTAATCTTTAAACTATTTAAAATTTTAGATATTCTTTCCGCTCTCTTATTCAGATTCTCTTTTGCTTGGAAGAGCAATTCCTGTTCAGGACTTCTTCCACTTTCAAGTTTGTATACAATTGTTGTGTCAATATATTTTTTCACATAATTTTCGTCCTCGTATACTTTCCAATCGTTTTCAAACCGTCCAGTATAAAGTTCTTTAATACTCTGTCCATTTGCAAAAGCACAGATAAATATTAATATAAACGGGATTTTTTTCATAATGTATGCTAACGTATGTATAACACGACAGGAATGTTATATCCATTATATATACTCCATGAGGTATGCTTTTGCACCCATAGAGATGCATAACATTACCATTACGGTTATATAACCACCCAAATCTAACTATTTTTAACCAGTCTCCCTATACGTACTGGTACGTAATTTTTTTCATACAAAAAATTATGTTCATTGTAATTTTAGGACAGGTCTTCTCTATAGATATCCTATGGCTTCCCTATGGCTTAAGTATGGCTTAAGTATGGCTAGTGTATGCAAAAGGCATACAAACCAAAACAGCAAAAAATGGTAAAAATGGCACAAACAACAGCAAACCGTTTAGGCACAACCTGCTTTTAGCTGTTCAAAATGTTAGAGCAATAACTACCCTTTGTCATGCTGAACCTGTCGAAGCACCTCCTGGTCCCGTAGATGTCCCGTACATAAGCCGTACAAACGTATTATCTGTTAGGTGTAGCCTAAAGCAGGTTCACCCGTGTTTCCTTAAGGGGTTCTTCAGGGATACTTCAGGTCTGCTTCGGGGCAGTTTAAAACCAATAAGCCCAAATTATAAGAACACTACAAGGGGTTGGCACTAAAGGTATCGCCTTGGGACAAATCGCCGGTTTCAAAACCTTTTCTAAACCAGCGCATACGCTGTTCGGAAGTGCCATGTGTAAACGAATCGGGAACCACACGCCCAGAAGCATTTTTTTGTAGGCGGTCGTCACCTATGGCATTAGCAGCGTTCATAGCCTCGGCCAAATCACCAGTTTCCATCATTTGAGACATACGCTGTGAATGGTGCGCCCAAACACCGGCCAGAAAATCAGCTTGTAATTCCAAACGCACCGAATACTTATTAAATTCGGTTTTACTTAACTGCCCGCGCAACTGCTGCATTTTATCGGTTATACCCATAATCTTTTGAATGTGGTGGCCCACTTCATGCGCAATAACATAGGCTTGGGCAAAATCGCCAGGCGCGTTTAATTTCCGTTCCATATCATCAAAAAAGCCTAAATCAATATACAGTTTTTCATCGCCAGGGCAATAAAACGGACCCGTTGCACTAGAGGCATGCCCACAGGCTGACGATACCGAATTGGTAAACAGTACCAATGTGGGTTCGCGATAATTATCCAACAACTGATTCCATACATCTTCGGTGTTAGCCAAAATGGTAGCGCTAAACGCGGCCAATTCATTTTCCTTGGCTGTACCTTGATAAGGCGATACGGTTTCGGTTTGCTGTGATCCGCCAGAGAAAAACTGGCTGATGATATGCAAGGGGTTATTTCCCGTTAATAATGATATTACTAAAAATATACCAACAATTATTAAGCCCGTTTTTGAGAACAACAACCGAATTAAAGGCCCTAAAATCATGGGATTAAAACCACCGACTCCCGAACCTGAACTGCGTTGTCCACGACGGTCTTCAACATTAGAACTTTTGCGCTTACCTTTCCATTTCATAATGAATTGATTGTTAGATTTATTGATGTTTCAATGTACTCATAATTTCAAAACTTATAAAGCCTTCTGAATAAATAATTACGCCTTCAAAAGCCATGTTACACGGTCATACGATATAACGTAATGGAATAAGGTTACAGCACCAAAAACTAAAGCGGTATTGTACCACGCCATATCATAAAGTGCCCATACGGCAAAGCCAAAAACACTCAATTCCATAAGTAACCGCACTACACCATTAGTGGGCACAGGGGCTTTACCCGATCTACTAGGATCGTTTGACACTGCAAAAACACCCCAAACCACCATAACTAAAATGGGAACACCAAACGCCAAAAGATAACCAAGCCAATCGTCATTTAGCCTCCAAAACCAAATACCCGTAGCAAGAATGGCAACAATTTCTAATAAAAACCGTAAAATAAGATTAATAGGATGTGAGCCCATGTCATATCATTTTTCTTGTGTTCACTAAAATAACAATTAAAAGTTCTCGTACCCTTTTTGTTCCATTAAAAAACGGAATTAGGTATATTTAACCATGCTAAAAAGCGCAGTCTTTATTCGCCATAGAATTCCGTTTCTATTCGCCCTTACAAGCTTGCTATTTTATATAGTATTTGCTTACGATGTAATACGTACCGACTATATAAAACTTGTAACGCTTTATGTGGGATTATTTGTCCTGTTTTATAAACTGGTTCAGTTTTTAAAGCATGACATCAAGTTGTTAACTGACTTGGCTTTTCTGTTTCGGGCGGTGTTTATTTTAGCCATTCCCAACCTATCGCAGGACTTTTACCGCTTTATTTGGGATGGCCGAATGATTTTAGAAGGCTATAATCCGTATGTGTACACCCCTGAATCTTTTGTGTTAAATAACATACTGCCCATTTTTCAGGCCCAAGAATTGTATGATGGTATGGGTAGTTTAAGTGCTGGGCATTTCACGAATTATCCGCCAATTAACCAATTATGTTTTGTATTGGCTGGGTGGTTTGCTGGGAAGAGTATTTTAGGGTCTGTAATCGTCATGCGCTTGCTTATCATTGCAGCTGATTTGGGCACACTGTACTTTGGCAAAAAGTTATTAAAAAAACTGAATCTACCTGTACATCACATCTTTTGGTACATTCTAAATCCGTTTATAATTATTGAGCTTACGGGAAATCTACATTTTGAAGGTGTGATGATTTTCTTTTTGGTCTGGAGTCTGTATTTGCTTTATAACAACAAGTGGCAATGGGCTGCAGTATTATTCGCCTGTTCGGTTTCAGTAAAACTAATTCCTTTAATCTTCCTACCGTTGTTCTTCAAATGGTTCACCTCTAAACCAGAGCCTGTCATTTCGAGCGAAGTCGAGAAATCTCAAAACAATATGTCCGTCATTGCGAGCGAAGCGAAGCAATCTCTAATTACAAAAGGACTAACAAAACTAATTGGTTTTTATTCAATTGTACTCCTATTAACGATCCTATCTTTCCTACCATTCTACAGCCATCAATTTGTTACCAACTACACAAAAACTGTAGGCCTATGGTTTCAAAACTTTGAGTTTAATGCCAGTTTTTATTATTTGTTTCGTGAAATAGGCTACAGCATTTCAGGTTACAATCAAATAGCCAGTATTGGAAAACTGATGGCTTTTACAGTATTTTGCGGCGTAATAGCTATAGCCTTTTTTAAAAAAAACCATAGGTTGCAACACCTTATTGCAAGTATGCTTCTAGCTTTAACCCTGTACTTATTTTTGTCCACAACCGTACATCCATGGTATTTGGCTACGCTAGTATTTCTCTCCATTTTCACAAATTACAAGTTCCCTTTAGTTTGGAGTTTCATGGTTATTTTTAGCTACCTAGCCTACACCAATACCAATAACACTGAAAATCTGTGGGTTATTACATTTGAATATGTGGTAGTAATTGCTGTATTTTTGTTCGACCTGAAAAAAACAAAAGCAATTGAAAATTAATTTCCCAAAACTTTTTAGACGATTACTACGCGTAGTTTTTACGTTGATACTGTTGTATCTGTTGTCGCTAGTATTTGTTTACTTTAAACAGGAGCGCTTTTTTTTCAACCCGAAACATTTAGAAAAAGATTACGTTTTTAAGTTTACAGAACGTTTTGAAGAACTCGATATTCCCGTTACTGAAGATATTAAATTAAACGCCTTACTTTTTAAAACGCAACAAGCCAGAAAGGGTATCATTGTCTATTACCATGGTAATGCCGGAGCCATACATGAGTGGGGAAAACGCGCACCACTGTATTTGGATAACGGCTATGACATTCTGTTTTTTGACTATAGAAATTATGGTAAAAGCGACGGTGAATATTGCAACAGCGAACAGCTTTTAAGCGACTCTAATAAAGTGTATCAATTTATTAAGCAACGTTATAACGAAGAAAACATTATTGTCTTGGGGTATTCGTTAGGGTCGGGCTTGGCAACTTATGTGGCTTCAAAAAACAAGCCAAAAATGCTCATTTTAAATGCACCGTATTATTCCTGGAAAACCTTGATCGCCGATGAAATTGCTCCTCCTATTCCACAATATTTACTGAAGTACGATATTCCAACCTATCAATTTATACAAGATGTATCCTGCCCCATACATGTTTACTATGGCACCCGCGATTTTTTAATTCACCCAGAAACCAATGCCAAAAAATTGCAAGCTATTAAATCAGACAGTATAAGTCTGCACCCTATTACAGATGGCGGACATAATGGCTTGCACATAACCAAACAATACTACGACGAACTAAAGAAAATTCTGTAGTTGTTGTCATGCCTTTATGTGAACATTGAGGTGTCACATTGAGCCTGTCGAAATGCTCTCGAAATGTACACCGTTGGAATTGAATTAAAAAAACAATTTAGCAATAAACAAGTCGACAACCTCTACTAGAATTAAGATTATGATTATCCATTCCAACTTACTACTCTCCTTGTGGTCCATAATATCTTTAAAAAGCTCTAAATTCTCTTTAATAATATCAATTCTATCGTGAATTAAATGATAGCGATCTTTTAAATCAAAGGTCTGTTTTAAATCGGCATTCAGTTTATTAAGCTGTTCATCTTCCCAAGTAATATCTGGGGAATCAAAAATATACAGGTTTTCAGAAATCTTGTTTTTTATGTTTAGAATCTTCCCTATAAAGCGCTTTAGCTTATTTCCTGAAATATCCAACTTCCCCTTTTGCTCTAAAAATAGAGTATGTTCATTGGTTTCTATTAACAAATCTTCTGTGACTTCAGAATACCTATTTAAGGCAACAGATTGTGAAGCATTGAGCATGACCAATCGAATCATTTCTGAATTGACTTCGGGCAGTATCACCTTTTCAAAGGTAACGGTCATAATATTTGAAACAATTTCAACCTGAATGTCTTCAGCGTTTTTTTCTGAAATGTAATTTTTACAAAATGGTTGTATATCTTTTAAAACCGCTTCAATTTCATCTGGCGACAAGTTAAAAAAGCTCACCATACCATAATGGAATACATAAAGATATTGATCATCAGACTTTTTAAAATAGAGTTCATCACTATCCTGAAACAACAATTGCCAATGCAACTGCTCTCTAATTTGCCTGATGTTGATAGTGTCTGCTACTTGGTAAGCAACGACATTATACATTGTGTTTATGATTTGAATATTTCGTTTGGTTTTTTAAAGCATTTAAACTCCAACATATAATCGTTGGGATCTTTTATAAAGAAAGACGTATGCTGACCTAATTTACCGTCTAAAAAGGTTGTTTTAGTCACCAATTCCAAATCAGCATCCTTAAATGTATTGTAGATATCCTTCCATGAAATACTATCTACAATTAGACCAAAATGGAACGACGGCAATATACGTCCTTCAAAAACATAGTTAGGATTATTAAAGTTGAATTTCCCGGCTTTAATAAACGTTATTTGATGACCAAAAAGGTTAACATCAATCCAGTTTTGAGTATGTCTGCCCAAGGTGGCGCCAATACTGTTAACATAAAAGTTTTTTGTGTCCTTAATACTTAAACAGGGTAAAGACATGTGAAAAGATGTATCCATAATAAACAGATTTAGATAGGTTTTAAACTTTCAATTCTATAAATAACCAGATCGTCATCATCATCTTCATAAAGTTCCACAAAAGACACTTTAAATTCTTGGTCAATTAAACTTTTATCATGCTTTAGGTCGAATTGTTTTAGAACACGTGGGTGCACTTCCTCAAAAACCAATTCTTCTCCATTTTCAAACCAGAACGTAAAATAACCGTTCTTGTAAGACTTAAAAACAGCTGTTCTCATGTTTAGGATAAATTAATCATCGTCATCTTCAGAAACATCCTCATCCTCGACTTCTAGATCTGGATCTTGAACAGCATCTGGATCATTACCTTCATAATCTTCATAATCATCCTCATCGTAGTTTTCCATGGTAGTAGCCAACTTGGTGCTTACTTTTACCAAATATTTGGTATCACTTGTAGTTACTTCAACAGCATCTACAATTTCGTTTTTTGCGTTTCTAAAACTAATAACATTATCGTCATCATAGCCATCGGGATATTTTTCTACCAATAAGGCCAAAATGTCTGGTGTTAACTTTTTAAAATCAACAATTACACGTTTTAGATTGTCTTTTTTGTTCATAATTATAGGTCTAATAAATAAGCAAATATAAGAGGCGCTACAATAGTCGCATCACTTTCTATTATAAATTTTGGTGTGTCAATATCTAATTTTCCCCATGTTATTTTTTCATTGGGCACAGCTCCTGAATACGAACCATAACTGGTCGTTGAATCGCTAATTTGGCAGAAATAACTCCAGAAAGGCGTATCGGTACGTTCCATATCTTGATACAACATAGGCACCACACAAATTGGGAAATCGCCAGCAATACCACCTCCTATTTGGAAGAACCCAATACCGTTTTCAGAATTATCGGTATACCAATCGGCTAAAAAGGTCATATACTCAATACCCGATTTCATGGTACTGGCTTGCAATTCACCTTTAAGCACATAGCTTGCAAAAATATTGCCCATGGTGCTGTCTTCCCATCCTGGGCAAACTATTGGCAAATTCTTTTCGGCTGCTGCATACATCCAAGAGTCTTTCAAATCAATTTCATAGTATTCTTCCAATACTCCTGACAATAAAAGTTTGTACATATATTCATGTGGCAAATAGCGTTCGCCATTGGCTTCGGCTTCTTTCCAAATTTTCACGATATGCTCTTGAATTCTTCTAAAAGCTTCTTCTTCTGGAATGCAAGTATCGGTTACGCGGTTTAAGCCTTTTTCCAACAAATCCCATTCTTCCTGTGGTGTTAAATCGCGATAATTAGGTACACGTTTGTAATGGGAGTGGGCCACCAAATTCATGATATCTTCTTCTAAATTGGCGCCAGTACAAGATACAATATGCACTTTATCCTGACGTATCATTTCGGCAAAAATCTTACCCAATTCGGCCGTACTCATAGCGCCCGCCAAAGACACTAACATTTTGGCGCCAGAGCTTAATTGCGCTTCATATCCTTTTGCCGCATCAACTAACGCCGCAGCATTAAAGTGTAAATAATACTTTTCAATAAATTGGGATATGTGTCCTTTAGTTGTCATCGTCACTAAATTTAGAAAATTTATTAATACCTATTTTCGTTTCGTTAAAATTATTGTCAAAGTCATCTTCGGCTTCATCATGCATAAACTTGTACGACAGCATTTTGTAATACAATTTGGCTGCTAAAAAGTCTGAAGATTTCTCCTTTGGATTAGGGCATAATTCAACAATATCAAAACCTACAACATTCTTCTCCTCAAAAACCTGCTTTAAAAACTCTAAGGTTTCATACCACAACAAACCACCTGGCTCCGGTGTTCCTGTGCTCGGCAAAATTGAAGGATCAAAAGCATCCAGATCAATGGTTATGAATACATTATCTGTCATTAAATCGATGGCAGAATCCATCCAGGTATCATCAACAGCCATATCGTGGGCAAAAAAGGTTTTATCTTCATCCATTACCGTAGTTTCTGCAATATCCATACTTCGAATGCCAACTTGAATTAAATTGGCTGTCTGGCTAGCCTCATACAAAGCGCAAGCATGATTACATGTACTTCCTTGATATGTTTTGCGCAAATCGGCATGAGCATCCAATTGCAACACGGTTAAATTATCATAGCACTCATTAAAAGCGCGAATGGTTCCAATAGAAATAGAATGTTCTCCACCAAACGCTGTTACAAACTTATTGCGCTTAATGTACTTTTTTGTGGTTTCATGAACAGCTTCTACCATGTGTTCTGGTGAAGTATTTTCAGTTACTGGACTCGCTAAATAAACGCCTTGTTTATAAACTTCAGTTTGAGTTTCAATATCATAAAGCTCCATGTTTTCAGAAGCATTTAAAAAGGCATCAGGACCTTTATCTGCTCCTTTTTGCCAAGTGCTTGTGCCATCATAAGGCACTGGAATTAGTACAATTTTCGAATTGTCTAACTTGGAATATTCTTCAGATATTCCTGCATACGTTTTACTCATGGTAACCTAAAATTTTAAGTAAGTCTTCACTTTTTTGTTGTTCACTAAATAGTTTTGTGGTGATGTTTCCAGCATCATCCTTGTTAATTAATATATGCTTTGGCGACGGAATTAAGCAGTGTTGCAAGCCTCCAAATCCACCAATAGTTTCCTGATAAGCCCCTGTATTGAAGAAGCCAATATATAATGGTTTTTCCTTGTTGTATTTTGGTAAATAAATAGCATTCATGTGTTGTTCACTATTGTAATAATCATCACTATCACAAGTTAAACCTCCTAAAAGAACGCGCTCGTAACTATCATGCCAACGGTTTATGGGCAACATAATAAAACGCTTATTTATGGCCCAAGTGTCAGGCAATGTGGTAATAAAAGACGAGTTGATCATATTCCATTTTTCACGGTCGTTTTGTTGTTTTTGGTATAATACCTCATAAATGGCTCCACCACTTTCTCCAACGGTAAAACTTCCAAACTCGGTAAAGATATTAGGCACATCTACCTCTTCTTCTTCACACACCAGTTGAATTTGATTGATAATCTCATCAACCATATACTCATAATCAAACTCGAAAGCTAAAGAGTTTTTTATAGGAAAACCACCACCAATATTCAAACTATCCAAGGTTGGACAAATCTTTTTCAAGCTGGTGTAAACCTTTAAACATTTTGACAGCTCGTTCCAGTAATAAGCGTTATCGCGAATTCCTGTATTAATAAAAAAGTGCAACATTTTAAGCTCAACTTTTTTATTGTTCTGAATTTGGTTTTTATAAAAAGGTACAATGTTTTTGTAGCCTATACCCAAACGCGACGTGTAGAATTCAAATTTAGGCTCTTCTTCTGATGCTATGCGAATACCAACATTGAATTTGCCATTAATCTCTTCTGAAAGCAAATCGATTTCCTCGTAATTATCGATAATAGGAATGGCATTTTTATGACCATTATTAATAAGTCGAGCAATATTGGTAACGTATTGCGAACGCTTAAAACCATTACTAATTACATAGGTTTTATCGGTAATCTTGCCTTCAGCCTTTAGGCTTTCAACAATATCAATATCAAAAGCCGACGAGGTTTCAATATGAATATCGTTTTTTAAAGCCTCGTCCAAAACATGTTTAAAATGTGAACTCTTGGTACAATAGCAATAGTTATATTTTCCCTTGTATTTATGTTTTTTAATGGCATTACCAAACCATGTTTTTGCACGGTTGATGTTGTTTGAAATCTGCGGCAGATAAGTAAACTTTAAAGGAGCCCCATACTGTTCAACCAATTGCATTAGGTTAATGTCATGGAATTCCAATGTTTTATTTTCAAGTTTAAATTCATCTTGTGGAAAATCAAATGTTTGATTTACCAAGTCTATATATTTTGTATTCATTAATTGTTTGTTTGAAATTTAAAAGTATAACTGAAATAATAGTTCAGCATTAAGATATCATTAAATATCAAAAAATAATCAAACTTGAATTTGAGGATGTGTCGTAGGGATAAAGCCATACAAATGTTGGCTCATTACGATGTAGAAAGCGGAAGTTAGCTCTAAAATTCGGTTACTTAAACGATAAGCTGCTTTTGAATATGACTTCCTAATTTTCAAAAGCCCGAACATAAAAACAGGTTTCAATTTGTTCAGCTAATTACGTTGCAAATGTAATTTATTTTTTGACACACCAAACTTTTTGATGATTTTTTTAAAAAAATATTTAATCCTTGATTTTCAATGATTTCTAAACTAATTTTAATAGCTTTATTACTTGTCTGACTAACCAAAATGGTACATTCACTAATAAAAAACAATGGATTACTCAAACACGTTATTTTCTATTCTATAAAGAAAGTAGATTTGATAAAAATCTTATAATCATGAAAAAGCAAGTAACATTACCACAGAAACCCTCAAGTAAAAACAAGCTTGACACAAAGCGCAAGAACACACCAAAAACTAATTACCATTGGCCTTTTGACCTTGAGCCAAAACGCATAAAAAAATCTTTTGGGTTTGCCGTTCTACTTTTAATAACCGTTTTGGCTTCCCATTCTACACTAGCCCAGGTTAAGGTCAATCAAGGACTTTCCATTAGTGGAACAGTAACCGATAACGAAGGGCCTTTATTGGGTGTCAATATCATTCAAAAAGGTGCAGAAGTTGGAACCTCAACTGATAGCAAGGGCCAGTTTACATTTCCAAAGGCATTACAGCCCAACGATGTATTGGTTTTTACCTATTTAGGCTATGAAACTCAAGAAATCACAATAACTAATAATACCACACAGCTTGATGTTGTTTTGGTAATAGACTCTATTGCTATACGAGGTGCATTGGAAGTAGACACGCCATATAAATCTAAACGTACAGAATAAACATATTTAATAGCCTTGTTTTATGAACAGAATAAAACTTGTATTCATCCTCTTATTTGTAAGCCAATCTTACGCTCAAATTTCCGATTTCAAGGATATTGATTTCAAAAAAGCCGATAGCTTGGCAATGGCTTACAAAGAGGCTGAATTAACCAACTTACCGCTGTTGAGCAAAAAGCTTACAAGCAACTTAAAAACAGATGTTGAAAAATTTAGAGCTATTTATATGTGGGTCTGCACCAATATTGAAAACGATTTTAGCCTCTATTTAAAATATGAGCGTAAAAACAAACGCTTTCAAAATGATAGCCTGGAGTTTAACCTTTGGCAAACCGATTTTAAGAAAACGGTTTTTAAAACATTGGTTGAAGACCATAAAACAATCTGTACAGGTTATGCCTATTTGGTGAAAACTTTAGCCCATTGGGCTAATTTAGAATGTGAGTTGGTTCATGGCTATGGTAGAACCAGTACAACAGATATTGACCAGTTAAATGCACCTAATCATTCCTGGAATGCCGTAAAATTAAATAATAAGTGGTATTTATGCGACCCAACTTGGGCCAGTGGTAAACAAAATGCCGAAACGTTTAGGTTTTCCTTTCAGTATAACGATGGCTACTTTTTGGCCGAACCCAAACTATTTGCTGTAAATCATTTTCCAGCAGATGCCAAATGGCTGCTTCTAGATGAAAACCCACCTACATTTGCAGATTTTTTAAACGCGCCTGTAATTTATGGAAAAGCCTACACCAATTTAAAACGGCACAACGCACCACAATTTTTAAACAATACGGTTAAAAAGCATGAAACTGTAACTTTTGAATACGAACTTTTAAACGCCATTAACTGTGAAACCGTTAAACTTGTTATTAATAATGGGCGCAATAATAAAACCATTAGACCCAACTCCACAACACTAACCAACACCGCTCTGGTTTTGGAACACGAATTCACAACCACGGGTCTTTATGATGTACATGTACTTATTGGTGACGATTTAATTTCTACCTATACGTTTGAGGTAAAGGGTTGATATTTATGAAAAATAAACACGTAAAAATATCAATCATAATTCTAGCTGTATTGCTTTTGAGTAATTTATTTTCTGGATATATCAACTTATTTACAGATGGATTGTTCAAGACCAATCACTACCAAACTGAAAGCACTGAATTTGAATTTACAACAATGCCTTCAAAAGGTCGAGACATTGAAATGATGAAAAGAAATTTCGCTCACTTTAAAGATCAACATCCTGAATACAAGGATTTGCAATTGTTTCGAACTTTTAAACGAAATCCTATAAAATTTTGGAATTGGTATGCTTACTTGAGTGATGATATTTATCGATACGAATATATAGATAATACCGTATCCAACTCTAAAAAAGGTAAGTTCGGTATATAACTAATTACAACATCTTCAAAGTATTCACTTCCTGCTCGGTAAGATGTTTCCAATGGCCGCGTGGAATATCCTTTTTGGTTAAATGGGCAATGGCTACACAGTCTATTTTAATAATATCGTAATTAAAGTGCTCAAAAATAGTCCGGATAATGGTATTACCTGTATTTTTAATTTTTAAACCTATATGGTTTTTACTTTGGCCATCAATGTAGCTTATCTCTTCTACAGACACCAATTTGCCATCAATTTTAAAGCCGTCCTGTATACTTTTAAGGTCTTCAAATTTCAAGTTTTTATCTAATTCTACTTGAAACAAGCGCGGCACACCATTTTTAGAATTGGTAAACTTCTTTGCAACTGCATCGTCGTTAGTAAACAATATTAAACCTGTAGAATTTCTACCTAAACGTCCTATGGGTTTTATCCTAGCATTGGTAGCGTTAGCCACTAAATCCATAACGGTCCTGCCTTTACCTTCACTGGTTGTGGTTGCAAAGCCTTTAGGTTTGTTCAATAACACATAGGCTTTCTTTTCTGGGCTAATACGTCTACCATCGTAACGCACATCGTCATCCAACTTGACCTTATAACCCATTTCGGTTACCACATTACCATTAACCGTTACCAAACCAATAGCAATATGCTCATCGGCTTCACGACGTGAACAAATACCAGAATTGGCTATATATTTGTTTAATCTAACAGTATCGGAATCTTGAGTTTTTTGAGATGCACTTTTCTTTTTCATAGGTGCATTACCACGAGCTAGGCTTTTTCCACTCGGATTGCCTCCATCTCTACCCGACCTCACACCTTGGTTATGTCTTTGCCCTCTTCCTGAAGGTCTTTTCTTTCCGCCTGTTCCTTGCTTTCTGCTCATAGTTATTTCCCGTGAAAACGGAAATCTTTTAATTAATACTCAAATTCTGGTGCAAAGATATATGATAATTAGTTGCTTAACTAATTATTGGAATTTTATTCAAGATTACCGACACATCAATAAGTGGAATACTAGCAACACCGGCAATAATAATAAACTTCAAAATATTGTGAAGTGCCAAATAATGGGTTTTGGTAGTAGATTTCCATAATAAGAACTGAAAAACCACCAACAAAATAATACTGGCATAAAAGAAATACGACATTCTACCTACTTGAAATTTATAGATGAGCAAAAATGCAGGGATTAAAGTTAAAGCGCCTAAAACAGCCAACATGGTTTTAGAAACCTTTTCGCCATAAACTATGGGAATGGTATGATAATTTTGTGCCAAATCACCAGTAATATTCTCCAAGTCCTTTGTTAATTCACGCATAGAAATGATTAAAAACAAAAATAGGGCATGCACAAAAATTACAGGTTCAAAATTCTTGTAATAAATAAAAATGATAAAAAATGGTGTAATAGTTAAAACAGCCGAAGTTAGATTGCCAACAAAAGGCATCTTTTTCAGTTTATGGGAATAGAACCAAATAGCAAAAATGTAAACCGAAAAGAAAATAACAGCCCTAAAAGACACATAACTAGCCAAAACTACAGCTATAAAATTCAGTACAAAATAAAATGACAGTTTGGTATTTTGACTGACCAATCTATCCAACATCGATTTTTGTGGACGGTTTATCAAATCTTTTTCAGAATCGTAAAAATTATTAATGATATATCCTGCTGCAATAGTTGCCGAAGACGCTAAAACCAGCATAAACAAATTCACATCAAACAATACGGAACGTAAGGGTTTGTTATGTGCCAAAATAAAAATAGCAGCCAGGTATTGTGCTATAATTATGACAAGTATATTATAACCGCGCACAACAGAAAACATACTAAAAAACTTTAGTAAAATGTGCTTTTGCTTACGAGATAACATGTTGGAAACTTTAGAAGTTATAAACCACTTCTAATTTATGATTTTTAAGTGCTTCTTTCGCTCTTGCAATATCCTCGGTAAAGCCAAGAATATAACCTCCTCCGCCAGATCCGCAAAGTTTTAAGTAATAATCATTGGTTTCAATTCCCTTTTTCCATAGATCATGAAACTGTTGCGGAATCATAGGTTTAAAATGGCTTAAAACCACTTTTGATAGTTGCTTGGTATTTCTAAACAGCGATTTAACATCACCTTTAAGAAAATCATCCACACAGGCATCAGTATGTTTAATAAATTGATCTTTTAGCATATTGCGAAAACCTTCCTGCTTCATGTTTTCCATGAAAATACGTACCATTGGAGCTGTTTCTCCTACTATACCACTATCTAATAAAAACACAGCACCTTTGCCTTCGGTTTTTTGAGATGGAATTCCAGTAGCTTCAATATTATCTTTGGAATTGATTAGGATTGGAATACTCAAATAACTGTTTAAAGGGTCTAAACCTGAAGATTTACCATGGAAAAACGATTCCATTTCTGAAAAAACACTTTTAAGCTTTAATAGTTTTTCTCTAGTCAGATTTTCTAAAACCGTTATTTTATTAAAAGCATATTTATCATAAATAGCCGCAACCAAAGCACCACTACTTCCTACACCATAGCCTTGCGGTATCGACGAATCAAAATACATACCTTCTTCCAAATCCTTTCGCATGGATTCAATATCAAATGTTACTAATTCTGAATCTAATGTTTCTAGATAATCAGCAAAGCGTTTTAAGTTACTATTGGATTTTTTGGTGATTTCAGTATCTGTTTCAGAACCCTTTAAAGCACCATTGTAAAAGTTATAAGGAATAGATAATCCTTTAGAATCCTTGATGATACCATATTCACCAAAAAGCAGAATTTTAGAATAAAAAAGTGGTCCCTTCATAATTTAGAGCAATATCCTTTAACAAATATACGCATTAAAAATCTAATTGGTTTGCACCAAAACCAATTTCGTCGCAAATATATTCTCCATTTTTACAATATGCAACTAACTCGTTCTGAATAAATTCCAATATGTTTTTTGACTCTTGTTTGGGGTACAGCACATGTACATTGGCGCCTGCATCCAAAGTAAAGCCTATATGTAATCCTGATTTTTTTCTGAATGCCCATATTTTATTGATAATCTCCAAGGTATTGGGCTTCATTAAAATAAAATAAGGCATACTGGTCATCATCATGGCATGAAGTGTTAATGCTTCACTTTCAATAAGTGCAATAAAGGCATTTAAATCTCCCGATGCCAAAATTGATTTCATTTTAAGCATATTATCATGCGCCTGATTAAATCGGTTTTGAGCAAAAGGATGATTGTGCATGAGATTATGACCAACGGTACTGCTTACTTGTTTCTCTCCTTTATCAACCAACAAAATCGTGTCCTGGTACTGTTTATAATTATCATGAACTTCATAAGGGTATTTCACACCATATAAATCAGTACTACCAACAATACTTTTGGTTTTTCCCCAAACAATTACATCGCCTTCAATACTTCTACATGCCGAACCCGAACCCAAACGAGCTAAATATGATGCTTTTTTGTTGAAATAAGATTCCTCGACTGCGCTCGGAATGACATCGGAATTTGTCATTTTTTTTTCAATACTCATTAAACACAAGGCCAAAGCACTCATTCCCGAAGCTGAAGAGGCTATCCCAGAGCTATGTGGAAAGGTGTTTTGAGTTTCTATTTTGAAATGAAATAACCTTAAAAAAGGTAAATACGACTCAATACGCTCAAAGAATGTCTGGATTTTAGGTTTGAAATCATCTTTTCTTAAGCCATCCAAATACACTTCAAAAGAAAAATCAGTGGTGTCCTCTTTTGGAGTAAAAGTGACAGTTGTAATGGTTTTACAACTATTGAGTGTAAAACTGATAGATGGATTCTCTGGAATCTGATTTTTCTTTTTCCCCCAATATTTCACCAAAGCTATATTACTTGGAGATTCCCATGCAACTTTTCCTGATTGATTTGGAATCGTGTACGGTTTCGGAATAAAATCGTGTTCGGTCATGGTTCATTTAATCTTCGGACAAAGATAACAACTTTAGCATTGTGTTGTAGTTTCTAGCCGTTGCGAATGTTTGAAATTTACGTTCAAAAAAATTCACATTGAATTTTGCTTTACCCAATCCTTTCTCGTGAAAATAATAAATACAATCATTAATAATGTGATATTCTTCACCTTGATACACTTTTTGTGAGGCTTCAAGAATTGCTTCAGTAGATGGCTCATCATGCAACATCATGAAATAGCTGGCTACCTTTTTTTCTTCAGGAAAGGGTGAGTTGTCAAAAATACGCTGCAATTCGATTCTGGTTTTTGCTAAAACTAGCACTTCAAAACCAAAATTAGCCTGTATGACTTCTGATATGTGCTCTTCAAGGTTCAACTTATTGCTTTCTGAAGTCTGCAAAATCACATTGCCACTTTGAATATAGGTTTGCACATGTTTAAAACCTTCTTTATCAAGCAGAGCTTTCAATTCTGCCATAGGCACTTTTTTGTGACCGCCCACATTGATGCCTTTCAATAAAACGACGTATGTTTTCATGATGAAATAGATTTTGCAGCTATAAAAGCTCCTGTCCAAGCATTTTGAAAATTGAATCCGCCTGTTACCGCATCAATATTTAATACTTCTCCGGCAAAATACAAATTGGGGAACAGTTTACTTTCAAAAGTCTTAAAATTTATGTCCTTTAAATCCACACCTCCAGCAGTTACAAACTCATCTTTAAATGTACTCTTACCTGTAACGTGAAAAATAGCCTGGGTGAGTTGATTTGCCAATGCCTCCAATTGGTGTTTATTTAAATCTGCCCAACGCTCATTTTGATTAATATTTGAAGCTAGTACCAATTGCTGCCATAAACGCTTGGGCAAATCAAACTGCGTAGACTTTAAAACCTGTTTTTTCGCATAATCATGCTTATAAACCTTTAAATCATCTAAACACTTTTTAAATGTGAGACTAATAAAATTAACTTCAATATCAAATTGATAATTACGTTTTGCCAACTCAATAGCGCCAAAAGCCGATAGTTTCAGTATTGCAGGCGCACTCATGCCAACATGTGTTATAAGCAAAGGGCCTTCGCTGTACAAGCTTGTTCCAAGAACTTTTACACTAACCTGTTGAGCAACCACACCTGGAATATCTTTTATACGATTATCTTTAATATCAAACGTAAAAAGTGATGGGACAGGCTTACAAATCGTGTGCCCCAAATTTTCTAATAACTTCCAGAACTTAATGCTACTACCTGTTGCTATTAAGAGTTTTTTACAAGAAAAGTTTTCACCCTTTGTCTCCAATTCAAAACCTAAATAGTCTGTTGGAATTATTTTGGACACATTTTGACTGTAATAAACCTCAACATGATGCTTTCTAGCTTCATTTATAAAACAATCGATAATAGTTTTAGAACTATCGGTAATAGGAAACATGCGCCCATCATCTTCAATTTTGAGTTCGACACCTCGTTTTTCAAACCATTCAATGGTATCTCCAGTCATAAACTGATGAAACGGACCTAAAAGTTCTTTTTCTCCTCTTGGATAATTCAATACCAATTCCTGTGGAATAAACTCGGCATGGGTTACATTACAACGACCACCACCAGATATTTTAACTTTTTGAAGGCCTTCTTTTGCTTTTTCTAAAATAGTAACTTTTAAGTTTGGATTCCGTTCAGCTATGTTGATAGCTGCAAAAAAACCTGCAGCACCTCCTCCAATTATAATTATATCTGAATACTTCATAATCTATCAGGAAAATCGCTTATAATACCATTAACTTCATAGGCTTTCATTCGTGCAATGGTTTCCAAATCATTAACTGTCCAAACATTTACCCTATACCCATTTTCTTGAGCCATAGCAATATTATCACGAGTTACTAGTGCCACATTGGGATGAATAGTTTTGGCATTAATGGTTTTAGCAAGTTCAATGGCCTCCATAACATTGGCCTTCGTCAATACAGCGAGTTGAATACTTTTGTTTTGATTATAAACCGTTTCCAATTCATGATGCTGAAAACTTGACACCAAAAAGTCATCATAATCCCAACCTTTTTCAGAAATGTAATGTTGAATAATTTCAACCGTTTTTTTGGCTGTATGTTTTCCTTTTAATTCAATATTTATAAAACATTTTTTGTCAATCTCATCTAAAACTTCTTCTAAAGTAGGTATTTCAGAATCGTTATTAACCTTAAATTTTTTTAATTCAGATAACGTGTGTTTACCAACTTCGCCTGAACCATTGGTCATTCTATCTAAAGTAAAATCGTGAAAAACAACCAATTCACCAGACTTACAAAGATGTACATCTATTTCAATACCATCGACACCAAACCCCAAAGCTTTTTTTATAGATGCTATGGTATTTTCAGCTAGATGACCCATTGCTCCGCGATGACCTATTTTTAAAATTTTTGAATTCAACAGACCCAAATTATTAAGAGTGTTTAATAGTTTGTAAATTTATGCTAAAAATAACAGAGTTGAATTTAAATCTCAAAGCCAGCATCCTCCTCATTGTATTTTTAACCCTTTCCTGCGATAGTGGAAAGCTCAAAGTCCTAGCCGATTTACCAACCAGCTTACCAGAAATTAGTGCTGTAGAGAAATTTCCAAATTCTGATGTACTATGGGTGATTCAAGATGCTGGAAACAACAATCATGTTTACGGTTTAAATACTGATGGGAAAATTATTAGGGACATTACAATTACCAATGCGAAAAATGAGGATTGGGAAGACTTAACAATTGATAACGAAAATAATTTATACATCGGTGATTTTGGCAACAACGATGAAAAACGCAAACAGTTTGAAATATATAAAATAAACCCTTCTTCTGAAACGACAAAGGTAACTGCTGAAGTTATTTCATTTGAATTACCTAAAAAGCAAAAGCCAAAAGACTTTGAAGCGTTTGTGCTACACAATGGGTTTTTCTATATTTTTAGTAAAGAGACCAAAAAATTTATCACGCTTAAAGTACCCAACAAACCAGGTAAACACATCGCTGAAATTTTAGAAGAATTCAATTTAGAGGGCAAAAACAATCGTATAACATCTGCAGTAATCAGCTCAAATGGATTACATCTATATTTATTAAACCATGATAAAGTTTGGGAAGTTTCAAACTTTAATTGGGATGCTATTTTTAAAGGCACTATTAAATCCCATACGTTTAATCATGATTCGCAGAAAGAAGGTGTTTGCATAAAAAACTCAAATACACTTTATATTACCGATGAGTTCAAAAAAAATGAAGGCGGCAACTTATATGAATTCACATTGCAATAAACTTACTTATTAATTGGTCGCATTAAGCCTTCTTGAGCTACAGAAGCCACCAGCTTGCCATCCCTTGTAAAAATATTGCCCTTTGCAAAACCTCTTGCATTTGAAGAGTTAGGAGATTCTAAAGAAAATAACAGCCAATCTGAAAAATCAAAATCTCTGTAATACCACATGGAATGATCTAAACTAGCCGTTTGTGTATTCCCCCAATGCGCCTTACTGGCATGTGGCTGAAGAGCTACTGACAAAATATTATAATCGGATATATAAGTCAATATTTGTTGGCAAGTTGCCAAATTCAATTGATCCACATCTCCTTTTAACTTAAACCAAACATCCGAAACAGGTGGCAAATCCTTTTTCTCAAGCGGATTATTGATATGTGTTGGCTTAAACTCAACAGGTCTTGGTATTTCTAAAAATGTTTTTGTTTTTTTGGGTAAGAACTCTCCATAAGTATCAAGCATGTCGTCCCAACTCAATAACTCTTCAGGCTTTTTAATGTCTGGTTTCATTTTTATTTGATGCTCGTACCCTTTTTCAATTTTATGAAACGATGCTGACAAAATGAAAATAACTTTGTTATTCTGGCTTGCAGTAACACGACGCACCGAAAAACTGCCTCCATCTCGCATAGTATCAACTTGATATTGTATGGATAATTTTAAATCTCCCGCTTCTAAAAAATAAGCATGCATAGAGTGCAACACACGGTTATTTGTGATAGATCTATATGCTGCATTTAAGGCTTGAGCTAAAACCTGACCTCCGAAGACGGTGGGACTCCCAACAGTTTTACTTATCCCATTAAATTGATTGTCGCTTATTCTATCTAACTGAAGTATGTTTAATAAATCGTCTACTGAATTCATTTTTTCTTAAAAGTTTAATCCTAAAGCAAGAGCAAATCGCATGCCATCATTGCCATTAAATAACGAAGTGTTAATTGTAAATAGTTCTGCCGCCACAACAAAAACACCTCCACCATACGAGTTATGCCAAACGTTTGAAGTGTCATTGGACAGCCAAACCCGACCATAATCAAAACCACCATAAACTCCTAAATTAACAGGTAATAGTCCTGTTTTTAACTTACTAAAGATATATCGCAAATCTGTTAACTGATAATAGGCATGTTTCCCTGTAAAGCGTTGATTGCGATAACCCCTTAAACCATCGCTTGCTCCAATTGAAGCAGCCTGATAAAACTCATACGAATTGCCATAAGTAATATGCCCTTTTACTTTTGAAGCCAGCACAAGTTTCCCTTGGGCATCAAGCTTATAGTCAACACCAATGCTTGGAATAAAATATCCCATATTAGCATTTTTATCGATATTGTTAAGATAGCCCAGTTTAAAATCAGCCGTAAAGCCCAAAGATGGATAGGCCAAATTATCGGCATTCCTAAAATAATAGCTCAATTCTACTCCAAAGAAGTTATTGGTGTTTTCTATCTCATTCGAATCGTAAAAATCATTTATAAATCGTCCTTGAGTTTCTTCAACCTCAATGGATTGATAACTTAATTCTAATTTGGCTTCACTTCCTAATTCACCTTTTTTAATTAATGAAGGTGCAAACTTAATGGTACGTAATTTTACGCGATTATAATCTAAACTTAAATCCTGACCGTTAGTGTTTGGGTTTTCAGTTTCATTACCATATCCAAAGAAATTAATGGTATAGTTTGGGCTCGTAAAAACAGCTTCAAGACCTAAATTAAAACGTCCTATAACATTTGCAAACTCACCATTATATTTTAGGTCATAACCACTAGTTGCAAAGTAATAAGCTCCTGAAAAGGTATGTTGAGACGAGAACGGGTTACGCTCAAAACCATAGGCAGTATACGTGTCAAGAATCCCCAATTTTAGACCGTCATCTGGATTAAACCCTATTATTGGCAATATTTGATTGGTATTGTTTTTAAGTTTTAAATAATTATACACATTGGTTTCGTAATCGTCTATCAATTTTAAATTCCCCTTGTTTGTTTTTATTGTATTTGGTTTGGACTTAAAATCGTATACATGGATTTTCTTACCATTATGAATATCATAAACATCATTGTTTTGACCACCAATTAACCGAACATTAATGACACTATTTCCCTCACCTGAGACATAAAACACGTCATCATCATCTAAAGCATAAATCCAAATTTCTTTGGTATGTTTTTTATTATAGGTTCTTCTGTGGAAAATATCGGCTTTTTTATCGTCCTTAATTCTATATCCGACAACCTCTGTTTCTCCATTAGGTTTTCTAATAATATCAAACCAATCGTCTTTATCCGTTCCTTTTACCACGGCAAACTTATTTATCACATCAAAATATTCGTCTGCAAATTCTTCCAGATTATTTCTTCTGTGAATTAGCTTCTTCTTGATTAATTCAATAGACTCTTGATTAACCTCTTGTGGCATTTGATAGAAAGCCGACTCTATGACTTCATCTGTGAGATGAGATTTAATATATTCAATTTGTGTGTTCCATACTTTTTTATCGGCATCATTAATAAGAGCCATGTCCAAAGGATAAGGCGTGAAATTAAAAGCCTTGACATTACTAATACCGTAATCATAAGATTTTAACGGTTTTGATGCAGGAACTAATTTTACAGCTAATCCTAGCAGCAACCCATCAGACATAATTGAAAAAGCCTGATCGCGATCACGTGGAAAGGGTTTGTAAATTGTTTTTCCATCGACTTTAAACTCTGCCCAACGCCATTGGTCTTCATGCCTATCCCAATCACCAATTACCATATCGAATAATCTGGCTCTAATATATAGTTCTTCATCTACGTCAATATCTTCATCAGACCTTACCTCTTCAAGCATATCTTTGGTACTGATTAATTCGTTTGAATAACCAAAACTAGCTTTGTCTCCATGATTATCTCCTGCATGTTCCTCAATCATGTACAATTCGTCTCCAAAATCATCATTGTAAGGCTCTAATGCTTTTTGTTTTGGAACAAAATACAGTTTAGGGTTTGTATGATAAATATTTAAGGCATCAGATAAATAACCAACAACAAAAGGCGCATAAGGGTGGGCACCGCTAAACACATCAAGTATTAAATTCTGAGTATAGGTATCACTGAATTGGCCTTCAATGTACTGATCTTTGAATGCTGCAGCTTGTATATATTTTAATGCATCCTTTCGTAAACCGCGCATAACAAATTCCTGCCCTTGCTTGTTAGCCAATCGTAAAGAGTTAGATTGTTGGCCCCCACCTTTTCTTACCGGTATTAAACCTCCCATTAAGGTATCTAAATTAACAACTTGAACTTTTATGTTTTGACTATAATCAGCTCTATACCTACTACCCCAAAGCCATTTATAAAACCCCGACTTATCTGTTTCCTCTTTTGAATAAATAGATTTTTCTACAATTGGAGATTCAGGAATATTATAGGTTTCTATTTGTTGATTATTCAACGCCTTAAATACCTGTGTATTGAAAACTATCTCTTTATTTTTTGAATCGAAAAAAGTAACTGACGACGATCCATCTTTGTAAATGTCCAATCTAGCAAAACCATATTCGCCAAATGAAAACAAACCTCCACCACCATTATTTGTTGCTGATTTTTTTGACCCTGAACCACTAATAATTTGAACCAAATTATCTGTTTCCAAATATTGCAAGCTATGCTCATGACCAGAAGTAAAAATAACACGATCATTATATTGAGCTAAAGTTATAATACGTTTTCTAAATTCGTTATATCTTTCATTTTGAAAATCTTCCGGACTTACACCTGTTGTTTTTCGAAGTACGTTTTTAAGGGTTCCCAAAACTGGAATAGGCTTCATATGCTCCTTAAAAGAATATTTCCCTCCATGTGGCCCATTACTAAACATGGGATGGTGTATAGCTACTATAGTTGTTTTTCCACGTGCTTTTTTTATTCTGCTTTCAAATTCATCAAAAAAAGCTTCTCGAGTTTTAATCTGACATTCATCATTCATTGTTGGGTGATTATCCCAATTGGTTAAATACCATTTAGAATCTACTATTATTAGCTCGATATTATCTGAAATAGTTTTATGCTCGATAGGACAGCCGTGTTCAGGTAAAAAGGTATTTTTCCCTAAAGCATCATCAATATAATCCTCCTGCCTCTCTAATCCTTTCAGTCCATTTGAATACCAATCATGATTGCCTGGAATGAAAATGGTACTCCCTTTATAATTCTCAACCGTTTGTAATTGTGCATTTATATTGTGTTCAGCTTGAACACGGTTTTTATGTCCCTTTTTAGGGAGCCCTTTTTGGTAGATATTGTCACCCAAAAATATAGTAGTACTATTACTTGATGCCGTTTTGAGTACTTCTTCTAAATGTTTTAATGCTAAAGCTTGATCGTTAAGCGGGGAATAGCCCGCATCACCTATAAGATAAAATTGATGTTCAATAGGATTTAAATTATCAACACTAGAGACCTTTTTGTTTTCGTCAGCATATTGTGGCTTAAATGTCGCGCACGACAAAACCCATACAAATAATAGCAGACTATACGCTTTTTTAAAAAATGATCTCGATTTTTGCTTTATCATCTATATTTATTAATAAATCAAAGGTAATGTTTTTGAATACTTTTATGAACTACAAGATAACATTGAACATCCTACTTTATGTCTTGCCCATTCCGGACGCTTTGCAAACCATTTTTCGTTTTGAGGTTGTTCATCATAAGGTTTTTTAAGTAGTTGATAGAGCTCATCAATTAAATGATAATCGCCTTTATTAGCGTCATCAATAGCCAATTGTGCCATATAATTTCGAAGCACATACTTTGGATTTACAGTATTCATTTGCTTCTTCCTATCGTCATCTGATCTATTCTCTTTTTGAAGCCTAATTTTATAGGATTTCATCCAATTAGTCCAAGTTTGTCTAACTACATCTGATATTTCATTAGGTTTATAGAAGGCTTCCTCAATGGCTTTTAAACTGTTATCAGTATCTTCTTCTTTTCTAAAATTGGCAAGATTTCTAAAAAATATAGTCATATCAGTCTCTGAAAGTTGCAAGGCATCCTCTAAATCCTCAATTAATTTTTCATCACTTTTAAGTTGTAGCTCCAAACCTAGTTTTGATCGCATCATGTCTAAAGACTTTATCTCAAAATCCGTTTTGTAAGCATTCAAAATACTTTCTAAAGGTTCAGTTTCTTCTATTAGAGGATATAAGGCATTCGCCAATTGATATAAATTCCAAAGTCCTATATTAGGCTGGTTTCCGTAACGATAGCGTTTATGTTGCCTGTCTGTTGTATTGGGTGTCCATCCGTAATCGAACCCTTCCAACCAACCATAAGGACCGTAATCTATTGTCAATCCTAAAATAGACATATTATCTGTATTCATAACTCCGTGTACAAAGCCAACACGCTGCCAGTGAATTATCATAGATAACGTAAGTTGCATGACCTCATTGAAAAAGCTGATATAAGTTTCTTTTGAAGGCTGTCCTAAATGTGGGAAATGGTGTTTTATGGTAAAATTAAGTAAAGCTTTTAACGTTTCCACATCTTGTCTTGCAGTGAAAATCTCATAATTACCAAATCTTAAAAACGATGGTGCCACTCGACAAACAATAGCACCTTTTTCATAAGCTGCATTCCCATCGTACATTACATCACGCAATACTTGGTCACCTGTCAATGCCAAGGATAACGCTCGAGTTGTTGGGACGCCCAAATGGTACATAGCCTCGCTACACAAGTATTCACGAATGGACGACCGTAAAACGGCAAGGCCATCCGCAGAACGTGAGTAAGGTGTTTCTCCTGCGCCTTTTAATTGTAAAACCCAAGAGGTATTATTGCTTTCAATTTCGCCTAGATTAATCGCGCGACCATCTCCAAGTTGCCCTGCCCAATGTCCAAATTGATGTCCTCCATAACACATAGCATAAGGTGTTGTGCCTTCAACAACCATATTGCCTGAAAATACATTTAAAAACGCTTTTGACTTCGTGTAGCCTTCATCTAAACCTAGTGTATTTGTCAAATCTGATGAGACATGAATCAATTCAGGGTTTGACGTTTTTTGAGGTCCAACATAAGAATAGCAAGCATTAAAAACCTGTCGTCTTGAATTTTCTAAATTTTTATCGGCTGGTAATTCGTCTGTAAAAGTATTTTTTAATTTAAGCGTCATTTAGTTTGTTTATCCATTTATCAAGTTCATTGTCTTTAGGATTGCGCAGTTTCTTTTCGCCCAATAACAAAGTTGGAAAATTGAGTTTTCGATTTTTATACAAGTTACACAATTCTTCAGCATAAACCGCATTCTCTATAACATCAAGAAACACGTAATCCAAATTACGTGTTTCTAAAAATGTTTTATAATAGTCTGATTTATGGCACTGTTTAGAGCCATATAATTTTATTGTCATAATTTTAATTTATCGGCATGAAGCTTTCGAAGTTTAGCCAATTTTGGCGTAATAACAAAATTGCAATAGCCCTGCTCTTGATTATTTCTGTAATAATCTTGGTGTTCCTTTTCAGCTTCATAAAAAACATCCAAAGGTGCCATTTGAGTTACAATTGGGCTTTCGTAATAAGCCTGCACTTGCTTTACTACTTTCTCTGCAATTACCTTCTGCGCTTCATCATGATAAAAAATTACTGAACGATATTGCGTACCTCTGTCTGCACCTTGACGATTAAGCGTGGTTGGATCATGGGTTGTCATGAAAATCACGAGAATATCTTCAAAAGAAATAATATTGGCATCAAACGTAATTTGTATCACTTCGGCATGACCTGTCAATCCTGAACAAATTTCACGATAGGTTGGATACCCTGGAACATTGCCTCCTGAATATCCTGAAATAATGTTTTCAACACCATTAACCTCTTGAAAAACGGCTTCAGTACACCAAAAACAGCCACCTCCCAAAGTAGCCTGTTGCAAATTTTTAGTTGCCATTGGTTACCTCCTTGTTTAAAATCATAGATTCAGAATTAATGCAATAACGTAATCCACTTGGCTCGGGACCATCAGGAAATACATGACCTAAATGGGCATCACAAGTATTGCACATAACCTCAACACGAACCATCCCAAAAGATGAATCCTTTTCATATTTGATCGCATTTTTATCAATAGGTTGTGTAAAGCTTGGCCAACCTGTTCCTGAACTAAATTTAATGGTTGAATCAAACAAAGGTGTGTCACAACAAACACAATTGTATTTGCCTTCATCATAAATACTACAGAGTGCGCCACTATTTGGTGGTTCCGTACCTTTTTGTCTTGTAATTCTAAATTGTTCCGGAGTTAGTAAATCTCTCCATTCATCTTCTGATTTCTCAACACGCTTGTCTGGAATGGGGCTTCCATTAACGGTGAAACTGATAACATCTTTCCATGTTAACATAAAATTTTCCTTTCTTTTTAATTCAATTAAAATACTATTTATTCATGACTAATTATGTCGGAATATGAGTAAAAACCTTACTTCTTTTATGAATTCCACAAGCAAATCTGTAAATTACAATTATATTGTATCTTTGAGATAAGCTGAATGAATTAATAGTCAGATAATTGCTATGAGGAACAACAAGATCAAACTACATTGGTTTTGGATTTTCGTGTTGATTTTGAACACAACGTTTGGTTATGCTCAACTTTCTGATTTTAATTTAGAAGTAACCGCAACCCCTGAAACCTGTATTGGTAATGGTGCTTTAAACATGTCTGTATCAAATACTGAGCCTGGTGCCACAATACTTTATCAGCTATTTTTACTCCCAGATTTAGACAACCCAATTTCTGAAACCACTGCAAATTCATTTATAAACTTATTGTCTGGTGATTATCGTGTAGTCGCCATTCAAATTTTAAATGGTGAGGAGAATTCAGAGTTTGTAGATATAACCATTGAAGATTTAACTACTGAATTAGATTTTGACATATCACATGAAAGTGTTGCTAATTGCGATTTAACCTCTACAATAATAGTTAATATAATAGAAGGCAATGCAGTATCGTATGAAATTATTTCCGGACCAGTAACAGTACCTCCCCAAGAATCGAATGAATTTAACAATGTGCCCCAAGGCACATATATAATTCGCGTTTTTGATGAATGTGGCAATGCTGTTTCAAAATCATACACCATGTTTTTATCTGCTAATGACATTCAGGTGTTTCCTACTCAAACCCCAGACATACTTGACTCTTGCGACACTATTACAATAACCAATTTTATTGGCTCTCCATCTGGAGCTCCTCTATCATACCCTTTAGTTATTACCTATACCATAACACCTCCTAACGGTGGCCCTGCGCAGACTATAATTGTAAACGTACCAAGCGAATCGCCTGAAGGGTTTGATATTACTCAAAACATTCCTTTATTCGGTAATGATATTTTTGATATTTCTATTTCAGTCACTGACGCTTGTGACAACACATTTGAAACAAGCAACACCATAGACCCCAATCCTTTTGTTGAAATTGTAGCAACACCCGCAAATTGTGGCCAAGTTTTTTCGGTTAATGTTCGTAGGTTTAATCCACCCTTTACCTTAAATTTTACAGAATCGCCAGCAGACTTTAATCCTTCTGATTTTAATAGTGATTATCCAGGTCCTTATTCTAGTTCTCCTATTAATTTTGGCTTACCTACAACAGAGGTTCCTACTGGAAATTATACAGTTAGCGTTACCGACTCATGTGGCAGAACCAGCGAAGCTTCATTAGAAATAACAGATCCTGATATTGAACCTGTTGTTGATGCTGGTAACAATGGTTGCGAATCTAACTTTGGATATGCAAATATTACCATTCCTGATAGAATTATTGAATATGCCGAAATAACGATAGCTCCTAGCAACTATCCTAATAGCTTACCAGACGAGGTCACCAATTTTGTAACTAATAGCTTTCTAAATCTTACAGACTTACCAGTAGGAGCATACACTATATTTTTAATTGATGATTGCGGTGATGAGTACACTATTGATTTTAACGTGCCTGAATTTGTATTTAAAGACCTACGAATTTTTACTACCGAAAATTGTTTAACCGAAACAGGTTCATTACGAATAGATAGTGACAATGGCGATATTACTTCAGTAGTCATTACATCTGCTCCTGGAGAATACGAAAACAGCCTACCAGATGATGTAAGCGAAAATATTAGAAACCAAGGATTCTATTTTCAGAATTATTTGCCTATTGGAAATTATACTATAAACCTGACTGACGAGTGTGGCTTTAACTATACGGTTAATGTGGACATTTTTGACTATAACCCTACACCTTTCGCCTATAGTATAAACCGTAATTGCGGCTCCTTTGATTTGACAATTGATGATTCTGACGATTCTGTAACAGCAATTACTTATTGGTTTCAAAAATTTTACCCTAGTTCTAATTCTTGGGGACATCCATTTACAGGTTCGCTCTATACAGAAGGTGAAACCCCAAATAGCAGTAATTCTATAGAAATGCAAAACATGGAAACCTTGTTCAATATTTTTGAAACAGGAGAGTTTCGTGTCATAAAAGTCTTTTTAGCATATAATAGCAATACCACAGAATACTGTTTAGATATTATGGCGCCTTTTGAAGTTACATCTCAACTTGTCATTTCAGGAATTTATAATTTAAATTGTGATGGCGGAACCGGCCCTTCTGATATTATTTTAGATGTAATTGGAGTAGAGCCTTATAATTTTAGTATTACCTCTCCCTTCTTTTTAGATAACGGCAGCAACAATGTTTTTACTGGATTGCCTTTTGGAACCTATGAGATTCGTGTAGAGGATTCTTGTGGTAGTATAGAAACAGCAACTGTTAATTTAGAAAATTTACTTCCTTTGGTTCGTGTAAACACACCCGACAGCATGCTATCTTGCCGAGATGATGGTATAGAAACAGATGCTTTTAACCTTACCAATCAAAACAGTCAAATTTTAGGGAACCAAGATCCAAATGACTATACTATTACTTACCATATAAGTCCGCAGGATGCTAATACCGGAGACAATCCATTACCTGAACCTTACACAAATGTTTCAAATCCACAAACTATTTATGCTAGAGTAGTCCATAATAGCTTGAATGTATGTTTTGGCTCAACTTCGTTTCAAATATTCATAGGCACATCTCCTGAACTATCTGATGACGAGACCGTATTTATATGTAAAAATGACACTCTTGTACTTTCTGCTGACCCTGGTTATACACAATATGAATGGTCTACTGCCGAGACAACTTCTTCAATTGTTGTTAATCAACCAGGCACTTACTCAGTAACAGTTAGCAATGAATATGATAACTTAACCTGTTCTTCAATACAAACATTTACAGTAATTTCTTCAGATGTTGCCACAATAAATAATATTGAAATAGAAGATTGGACCTATAATGATAACAGCATTACAGTTTCAGCAAGTGGTATTGGTGATTACGTATATTCTATAGACGGTATAAACTATCAAGACAGCAATGCCTTTTTCAATTTAGAACCTGGTGAATACACCGTTTATGTAATGGATTTAAATGGTTGCGGGATTATTTCCGAAACAGTTTTCATCTTAAACTACCCTAAATTTTTTACTCCAAACAATGATGGCGACAATGATGTTTGGCGTATTCAGTATTCTGATTTTGAACCTTGTATTCTAATAAACATTTTTGACAGATACGGAAAATTTATCACAAATTTAGATTATAATGATTATGGATGGGATGGAACACTCAATGGGTTTCCTATGCCCACAAATGACTATTGGTTTACAGTTACAAGAGCCAATGGTATAATATACAAAGGTCATTTTACATTAAAACGCTAATAATCTTGAAAGGTTTATTTCTTTATTCGACATATTCGAAAGTGGAAATTATTTCAATCTAATTCCTAATATTTTGTAATTTGGAACTTTAAAAAAGCATCTTATGACGGATAACATAATAGAGAAAACAGAAGCATTTGTTTTTGATTTATTTAAAAACCAATTAGCCCCAACATTTCTCTATCATAATTTAACACACACTAAACGTGTTTTAAAAAGCCTGAACGAGCTTATAGAACATTCTAATTTAAATGACACTGAAATTAAAGTGTTACGTTTAGCTGCTTTACTACATGACACCGGGTATACAAAGGGCCATATTAATCATGAAGAAGAAAGCGTGAAAATTGCCACAGAATTTCTACAAAAAGAAGGTGTGCCAGACAATGTTATTTCACAAGTTTCAGATTGTATAATGGCAACAAAATTTGATGAAGAACCTAAAAACACTTTTAGCAAAATAATTCGTGATGCTGATTCTTCTCATTTTGGCAAAGACTATTTTGATGAAGCTAGTGAGTTTTTAAGAAAAGAACTTGAATTACATGATATTAAAGTTTACTCGCCAAATGCTTGGTTAAAAGAAAACATTGAAGTGTTATCTAAAAAACATAAGTTTTACACAGATTATGCCCTTAAAAACTGGGAGCCCGTTAAAGCTGAAAATTTGGCCAAACTCATTAAAAGAAGAAAAAAGAACAAAAAGAAAATTAATATTGAAAAATTAAAGGCTAAATATAAAGCTCAATACCGAAGTGAAAACCCAGATCGTGGTATACAAACCTTTTATCGTGTAGCCTTAAGAAACCACATAAAACTCAGTGATATTGCAGATACAAAAGCCAATATTTTATTATCTGTTAATGCTATTATTATTTCACTGGTATTATCAAACTTAATTTCCAAACTAGATAATCCATCAAATGCCTATCTTATTGTACCTACTATAATATTTTTGGTTTTTAGTGTAATTGCTATGGTCTTATCAATTGTTGCAACTCGACCAAATGTAACACGAGGTGAGTTTACAAAAGAAGATGTTGAACAACAACGTGTAAATCTTACTTTTTTCGGTAATTTTCATAAAATGAAACTCGAAGAATTTGAGTGGGCAATTGATGAATTGCTTAAGGATAAAAATTATGTTTATAGTTCGCTAACTAAAGACTTATATTTTCTTGGCAAAGTACTGGACAGAAAGTACCGCATATTAAGATTAACTTATACAGTATTTATGATTGGTATAATAATATCGGTAATTGCCTTTGGTATTGCATTTTTCTTTTCAGGTATTTAGGCTTTAATAGCCTCCATTAGGTCATCATAGGTATAATAGCTTTTATCTGTTTGTCCTTTTGAATACAAAATACTTACACGAATTGCTTTAAGACCAGTAACTGCTTGAAGGTCTTGAAGCTCAACTATTTCAATATCTGTATCGAGCATTTGTTTAGATTGTAAAAACTTGATGTAACGTAAATATTCTATTTCATCTTGCTTATGTGAATACACAATTGTGATTTTACCTTTTTGGGTAACACGTTCTTTTGTCCCTTTAATAAAGGCTTTATCAACACGTTTTTTTACTATTTCGTAGCGCGCATTATAAGTTCCATCTACATCAAATTGTTTTTCATCCATTCTAAAACTAATGGACATTGGCCTGTTAAACACCAAAATCATAGAAGCAACATCCAACGAAACCGGCAAGTTATGTCGCATTTGATAATAATCATTCTCCATTTCGCACATAGCTTGAAGCTGCCATAATCTTAAATTATAAAGATAAATTTCATTAAACGTATCTTCTTTAGTAATGGATTGCCCAATGTACATATTGTGCTCTACACCATCTGTTTTATAACGCTCAAAAAAGTGTGGATACATCAATTGCGCATCTGTTTGCTTATTATCTAATAATGCAGCCATTTTTTCGTTAATACTTGTTATAGTATTATCAAAATCTTTACGGTGTTCATAGACTTCATTCATGGTTCGGTCGATATGCAAATAGTAATTGCTTATAGCTAATTGAACGGTTTCCTGCTCTTTTAAATGGTCCAATAGTGGGTTAATATCCTGATTAAAGAAATTTTGTATTATCTGTTCACTATCAACTTGAAAATTTTCTTCTAGTTTTAATGAATACTCATCTATCTGGTAAATAAACTGATCATATATAGGCAACTGCTCTAATGCTTTGGCTTTTTCCAAAACCACTCTAGCCAATTTTAGTTGTTCCAATAAATCTAATTTAGTCGCTTCATTTCTAGCATCAGAAGAACCTTGAATATCTATTTGTCCGTATAATGGGTAGACGTTATGAAAACTAATTTTTTTAAATACGGCCTTTTCGCCGCTCAACTCATTTTTAATAAATCGCTTGGCTTCTTCTTCAAACCGCCAAAGCACACTATCATGAATTGAGGTACACTCTTTTTGAATAATGGCCTTAATTAAATTAGCTTCTTCATCTTTGGAACGCTCAACGGCCGCAACAATATAAGGCATAACATCTACTAGCTTGTTGGCTATAATACTATTTAAAACTTTTGGTTTATGAGAAACGAGCTCTAAAATTCCCATTAACCCATCTTCATTTGCTATTGGTGCAAAAATGGCACTCTTTATATTTTGGTCGTGAAGTGATTTTATTTGTGGCGCCTCCCCTTTGGTTCTTTCATTAAATTTTTCAACATCAGATATTGACAAAAATTGTTTTTCTTTTAAAAGCTTGCTATAAGACAATCTGCATAATGCGCTTTTACAGGATTCACTTTCCTTTTTATTCAAAAGATAGCTAGTCATACCAGAACCATAAACCCGTTCAAACACATCTTCTCGAGCATTGTAAACCGAGAATCCTACCTTGAGATCTTTAAGACCCAACAACGACCTAAAAATCTCGTGAAAATCAATCATGAAATTTTCGTCGCTACGCTTATCTTGACCTATTAATGTTGACTTAATGTTTGAAATAGACTGATCATCAGTAACATCAAAAATATTAGAAATCACAAAGCCTTTGAAAGTATAGCTGCCTGGTGGAAACTTTTCTTTCCACAGATCGATGTTTTCAAAATTATCAAGCAGTTCATAATAGTCACTTTCTGTAATAACAGGTGCGTTTTTATCTCTTATTATATCAATAAAATCTGCATTATATAAAATTTTATAATACCTCAATACACCATTACTATCAGGTATTTCATAATAAAGAGGGCGTTTAAAATTTAATGTATAACCATAACTAAAATTCAAAATAGCCGTACATGCAAAAATATACATATCGTTTTCAGGCATATTTTTCATTTTCAAGTCAAAACCTTTACCAGCTGTTTCTATAATTTTTTTAAACCGATCAGATGAATTAAATACTACATCATGAAACGGGATAGACGCCGTTTTAATCTCATTAAGAGTAAGTATTGGACTGAAAGCATCTTTTAGTATAACTTCTATTTCAGATTCGTATTTTTTAAGAAGAGAGATATCTAAAAACCCATCGCGAAGAATTGGATTTTCTTCAACCAAACTTAAAACACGCTTGGCTTGAGAAGCATATATGCTATTCTCACTTTTAGCAAGATCTTCATACTGCTTTAAATACTTATCAAAGCTGATAAGAAATTTAAATGGGGCTTCAATATTAGTATTGATATCACTCATAAGATTACAATTATCGGTACAAATTTACAAATAATTAAGTTTGTCGGAATTATATGGTATTTCTAACATGGCCTTACATATAAAAAGCCTTAACAAAATTGTTAAGGCTTTTGGGTGGTTGCTACTCGATTTCTAAAAACATTATTTTACCAATAACTTATAAGCCCAAGGCCCTAATTCCATTACTGAATTCCCATCGACTTGAGAATTATTCATATAGTCAGTATAGATTCCTTCTTGGGATAAATTGATTTCTTGTTTCTCGTTTGAAAAATTTCCAACATAAATAACTTCTTTACCTTCTTTACTTCTTTTAAAGGCTAAAATATTTTCATTACCAGAATTAATTCTTTCATAATCAGCGGCATTTTTACCGCCATGTAATGCAGGGTTAGAATTTTTAAGTTCACCTAATTTCTCCAAAACTGGCCACACTTTACCTTTTGTTTTTGGAATGGAATCTTTTTCAAAGAACTTTAATTGGTGACTTAAATCATACTCTTGCCCTGAATAAATAAGCGGCATGCCTGGAATAGCATAACTCAAAGCTAAAACAGATTCAGAAGCATCACCATAACGATCGGCAACTATTCCATTCCATGAGTTTTCATCGTGGTTGGTTACAAAATTCATAATGATATCATCACTTTCATAAGCAGTCGCAATGTAATCCATCAACTTATAAAATTCTTCAACTGGCTTATGCCCTTTTGTAATATCTTTCATGAGGTGGTGAAATTTCCAACCATACTCCATTTCAAATAAATCTGAACCTTTCATAAATTTTGGGTCGTCATTCTCACCAAGCATAAACATTGCTCTTTCTGTACGCAATTTGGTTATAGCTCTTTTCCAGAAATCTACAGGAGTTGGCTCGATATGATCACATCTAAAACCATCAACTTTTTCTTCTTTTACCCAATATAGCATGTCTTCTATCATTTCATTTTGCATATCCATATTGGTATAATCCAATTGAGCAACATCGCCCCAACCTTTTGAAGTACCATCTGGATTTAACGGATCTGTAATTTCACCTTTATCATTTTTTACATAGTACTCTGGATGATCCTTTATCCAAACATGATCCCAGCCTGTGTGATTAGGCACCCAATCTAAAATCACATAAATGCCATTATCGTGGGCGGTTTTAACTAACTCTCTAAAATCATTGATATCTCCAAATTCAGGATTAACTTTTGTATAATCTGACACCGCGTAATAGCTCCCTAACATTTTAGCACGTTCTGCTTCATCTTCAATTAAGTCGGCAAAATCACCTCCAGTTGCTTTTCTTTTGGTATGTGAAATCGGGTTAATTGGCATAAGCCAGATAACTTTCACTCCTAATTCCTTTAACTGCGGAATATCTTTAGTGAAAGCATCAAAAGTACCTTCTTCTGAATACTGACGAATATTGGCTTCGTAAATAACCGCTGTTTCCAAAACATCATCATTTATAGGCTGGATTTGTGCTACTTCTTCAGTTGTGGTTTCTTCAACTATTGATGTTTCTTTTTCTTTTTTGCATGAAACCAAACTTAATATGGCTATTAAAAGAATTGCTGTTTTTTTCATAGTTAGTTTTTAAAATTAATTTTTATTTCTGTCTCTTTTGCTGTATTCCAACTCACTGGAATAGTTACTTGTTTAGTATTTATACTATAATTGTATTGGCTTTTTTTGCCATTTATTTTTATGCTTTTAGGCTCACGTTCTATATTGCGAACAATAAGATTAATCTCTTTTGTATTCGTTGAATAATTAGTTCCTGTTTCGGCTTCCAACTCAATTTCTAAACTGTTTTTATCTATTTCAGCTTCAAATTCCAATAATTCATACATGCCTTTTTCATAAGCGTTTCTTGTTAAGCCATCATCATTATAAACTTCTCGCGCACTCTCTGTTACTGATACATCATGGTAGTAATGTAATTCGAAAGTATTTAGGTTATAATCGTCCGTTGTTTGAACCAGATTTGCCATTGGTATAAAAGCACCTGCTCTTACAAAAGTTGGAATTGAAGAAATAGTAGTAGCAACAGTTTTAGTTTGTCCACCTTCAACTTTTTCATCAGTATAGAAATCGAACCAGACATTACCTTTTGGGAAATAGACTTCTTGTTCTGTAACATCAGGATTTACAATTGGCGACACTAAAAAATCATTTCCCCATAAATAGGCTTTAGCACTAACTAACTGATTTTTATTTTCTGGTTCTTCAAAAAACAATGGTCGCATAAACGGTGTTCCTTTTTGATTGTTTTCAAAAGCCAAGGTATAATTGTACGGCAATAATTTATATCGTAATTCTATGGCTTGTTTAGCTAATTTTTTAGTCTTTTCTTCTCTAAAAACAGGCTCACTTGGTACTTCTTCTTGAGCATGAGGTCTGTATATTGGCTGAAAAACGCCATACTGTAACCAACGTGTGTAGAGTTCATCATCTAAATTAGCACCTGCAAATCCGCCTAAATCAGAATGCATATAAGCAAGGCCTTGCATAGCCATTTGCATGGCAATTTCTGTTTGACTTTGTAAACCGCCCCAAGTTCTATTGACATCACCAGACCAAGGAATAAGCCCAAAACGCTGTGAACCTGATGAACCTGAACGCATCAAAATAAATGGCCTTTGGTCAGGGAATTCATTTTTATAGCCTTCATAAACTAATTTAGCCCAATCATGACCATACGTATTATGAACCTCATCAGCAGTTCCTGTTGCATGTTGTACCCAAGTTGGATGTACTTCGGGTTCGCCTAAATCTCCCCAAATGCCTTTCACACCCATTTCTGCAAGTTCTTTATAAATGTTCCAAAACCACTCTTTTCCTTCTGGTTTATACACATCAATTAAGCCTGTATTACCAAAATAAAAATCATATCGAGCAGGATTACCGATAGAATCTTTTGCTAAAACATTTTTCGCTACGGCATCATCCCAGCGCATCGATGTGGTTAACACAAAAGGTTCGGTAACCAAAACGGTTTTCACACCTTTATCTTCCAAATTTTTAATCATTTGTTTGGGATTTGGAAACGAATCTCTATAAAATTCCAAATTCCCCATGTGTCCTTGGATATCTTTTCCGAACCAATAGATGTCTATAATTACAGCATCTACAGGAATTTCTTCGTCTTTAAATTTGGCAATGGTTTCTTCTACTTCTTGTTGTGAATGATAGCCAAAGCGACTTGAAAAATTTCCAAAAGCCCAACGTGGTGGTAACGGTTGTTTTCCTGTTAAATTGGTGTAGTTATCTATTAAATCCAACCACGAATCTCCAGCAACTACTTGATACGTTTTCCTACCAGAAATGGTTTCATAAGTTAAGGTATTATCACTTCTACTGTCTAAATCCAAATAACCAATAGGTGCATTGTCAAAATGTAACATGTATTGGTTTGATGATATTACAATAGGCATGGTATAATTCATCAATTCACTTTCGGTTTCGTAACCATAATGCGCCTTATTGTATAGTTGTAGTCTGTGTCCGCGTCTATTCATTCCCAAGGCTCTGGCTCCGCCACCATAAAGTACTTCGTCGTTAGTTAGTTCGAAATCAAGGTTTTCAAAATCATCAGTTTTGTAGTAGCCATTTTTTTCTTCGGTTAGTTTTTCACCTTTATACCAATAGGAAATATTGAACGGTTTTTCTTGAACCACAACCTCAATTCCTTCAGAAAAAAAAGTTGCTTTACCTTTCTCTATGATTGGAATTAATTCAACTTTTTTTGGTTTTAAAACAATAGCATGTGAGTTTTCATTAAAAACTTCTCCTTTTGGCAGAAATGTGGTTTCAATAATATCTTGTGTATAATATTTAATTATGTATTGTCCATCACTTACATCAATATTTAATCCATAGTCTGTTTGACTCAAACTTAAAAACTCTCTTTCTTTAAGTTTTTCGGAAAATAGCCACGAAATGGTTTCTCCAAAATTTTCACGCCATAAGGTTTCGTTATGCTTCCCATCTGGAACAACTTTAGATTTTATATTTTCTGATGGAAAACCATTTTCGGTTAAAATGGAAACCATTTGGTTCATATCTTTTACTGTCTGGCTTATTTCATCAAAACGCACATTTTCACCTTCTTTACCGCCTGCTAAAAAATACATTTTGGTGTCTTGAAGATTTGCCTTTTCTTTTGAAAAAGTATTGACTTGTGGCGCAAACCAAAATGCAGGCGAATACACACCTATTTTTCCAAAAACATTAGGATATTTTAAGCCAGCATAATGCGAAATCAAACCACCCATAGAACTTCCTACAATAGCTGTATTTTCTTTATCTTTTAGGGTATTGTAATTGCTATCTATGTAAGGTTTTAAGGTGTTCACCAAAAAATCTAAATAGGCATCACCTTCGCCACCACCATATTTAGTATGAACCCAAGGCGAGTATTCGTCCAGACGTTTGTCGCCACCATTGTCAATACCAACTACAATTAACTTTAACTGTTTCTCTTTGAAAAGTTTGTTTAGTATTTCATCAACTTCCCATTCGTTTGAAAAAGACGAAGTTTTTTTATCAAACAAATTTTCACCATCGTGCATATACACCACAGGATAAGATTCCTTTGATGAGTGATAATCTGGCGGTAAATACACCCAAACACGACGTGTTCTGTTTAGTTGTGGCATCTCGAAATCTTCAGATAAAACGGTTACATTTTTTGCTGCTGTTGAAGGGTCTTCAGTTTTAAAATTGTTAGTCCAGCCTGCTATTTTAATTTTTACAGTATCATTAGGAACTTCAAAATTGTGGGTGCGGTTTTCCACACTTGTACCCTTAGTATCAGACTCTACTGAATCCCACGTACCTTGAGTAAATTTGAATAAAATTAAATTTTCTGATTTTGGCAATGTAATAGTGTATACGCCATCCTTTTCCTGAAGTTTATAGCTTTCATTTCCACCTGACCAACCTTCAAAGTTTCCTGAAATATAAATCCCTTTTTCGGCATCATGAATTTCCGGCAACTCTTCTATAATAAAAGTGACTTGTGCAAACGCAGATTGAAACAGGAATAAAAATAGTATATATAAGGGTTTTTTCATATTATTTTTTTTCATTGCGAAGAGCAAAGCGATGAAGCAATCTCATTCTTGTTAAGAGATTCCTCGACTTCGCTAGGAATGACAGTTATTTTGTTTTAGTAGTCAATAGCGTTACTCCTTTTTTGTTAAAAGCGATAGCATCTTCCCAAAGGAATTTTTTGCCTGTTATAACATTCTTTAACTCTTTCCCATCAAGACCAATTTCAGCATAACGCTTTAGGTCTATTGTTATAGGTTCTTCATTTTTATTTAAAATTAGAACAACGGTTTCTCCTTCAATTATCCTAAATAAAAAATACGTTCCCAAAAATGGCGCAAAGTGAACAGTTTTTCCTTCATGTATGGCTTTACTATTTTTTCTATAATTAAGTACTGTACCTAAAAAAGACTGCATATCTTTTTGCTCATCTGTTAAACCATCTCCTGTAAATGCATTGATTGTATCACCTTGCCAGCCACCTGGAAAATCAGTTCGGATTAATCCGTGATCACCTGGTTTTTCAAAATCGTTCATGAGAATTTCCGTTCCGTAATAAATTTGTGGAGTACGTGGTAAGGTCAATACTGTGGCTAAAGCCATTTTGGTATTTGGTATATCTCCATTTAATTGGGTGAAGATTCGGCTCATATCATGGTTGTCTGGAAACAACATGATATCTTTTGGTGAGGCATAATGAAAGTCGTTAGCTAAACCATCATAAATTTTTATCAATCCTTTATCCCACGATTCGTTTTCGTTTAAGGCGTCAACAATGTTTTTCTGCATGGCAAAATCCATTGAAGATTTCAAATTGGAATCATAACCATCTCTATTGTTTGCGCCTTCTTGCCAATAGCCAATAAGTAACGGATTGTAACTCCATTCCTCACCAACTATTGAAAAATTAGGGTATTCGTTCATAATGGCTCCAGCCCAATCACTCATAAAACCTTTGTCTTGGTAAGGATATGTATCTTGCCTTATGCTTCCTAAATTTGCAGTTTCTATCCACCAAATGCTGTTTTGAATAATGTATTTTGCCATAAACGGATTGCGCTGATTTAAGTCTGGCATTTCAGCAACAAACCAGCCTTCGTTGTTTCCTTTTCTATCTGCTTCTGAAGCATAGATGTCTTGGTTGGTAGTACGTCTGTGATTAGAACCTATGTTAGTTTCCCAATTCCAGTTATCAATATTTTCCTCATAGTTTTTTTGGTTATTAACCCAATCATCAAATGGTAAATCTTTCATCCACCAATGTTCCAATCCGCAATGATTGGCTACTTGATCCATAATGAGTTTTATCCCTTTTTCTTTAGCTTTTTCTGATAATTCTAAATATTCTTCGAGCGTTCCAAAGCGTGGATCAATTTCGTAAAAATCGGTCATAGCATAACCATGATACGACCATCGAGGCATATCGTTTGTCAATAATGGGCAAGGCCAAATAGCTGTGAATCCCAAATCTGAAATATAATTCAGGTGATTCGTTACCCCTTCAATATCGCCACCATGTCTTGCATAGTCGTTAGTTCTATCTATTTCTTTTTCCATCAGATTTTCAAATGAATCATTTTCTGGATTTGCATTAGCAAAACGGTCTGGTGTAATGAGGTAAATAGCGTCTGAACTATTAAAACCAACAAAGTCTTCAGGCTTCTTACCTCTGCTTTTCAATTCGTAAGTATGTCTTTGCTCTTCATCATTTTCTGACTTAAAAACAATGTCAAACTTACCAGGCTTTGCAGTTTCTGAAACTATTAAGTCAATAAATAAATAGTTTGGACTTTTCGCTTTATGTACTTTATCTATTGTAACTCCTTGATAGGAAATCTCCGGCGAAGTATTACCTATATTATCATGATGAACCAACAATTGCAATGACTTATCCTTCATACCAACCCACCAGTTTGGTGGCTCAACACGATTTAATGATTCATTTGAAACAGCTACGTTTTCTTCCTGCTGAAAAGTCTCTTGTTTTTCTTGCTTACAAGTAAAAAAACTAATGGAGAGCAAAAGAATAAATATGGCTTTTACAACTTTCATAACTTATATAGTTACAGAATTATTTGGTGTTATAGTTATTGGATTGTTATTCACTAGAATTTTCAAATCTGTGCTTCCGTCAATTTCAAAATGGGTTTCATTTTGACACACATTCACTTTTACTATTTGATTTCTAAAGTTTATTTTAAAGGAATAGGCATCCCACTGTTTTGGAATTTTAGGATCAAAAGACAAGGTATTGTTCTTTACACGCATACCTCCAAACCCTTCAACTATACTCATCCAAGTTCCAGCCATAGAAGTTATATGTAGTCCTTCTTCAACTTCGTGATTATAATCGTCTAAATCTAATCTTGAAGTACGCAAATAAAATGTGTAAGCCTGATCCATACGGTCTAATTTAGCCGCTTGAATACTATGTACGCAAGGCGATAACGAACTTTCATGAACTGTAAACGGTTCATAAAAATCAAAATGCTTTTCCAGTTCTTCATTGGTAAAATGGTCTTCAAAGAAGTAAAAACCTTGCAGAACATCGGCTTGTTTAATATATGGTGAACGTAATATCCTGTCCCAAGACCATTTTTGATTGATAGGTCTTTGGGATTTATCCAAATCCTTAACGGTATTCAATTCCTTATCCAAAAAGCCATCTTGCTGTAAATAAACACCATATTCTTCTGAATAAGGAAAATGCATATTATCCGCTACTTGTTTCCATTCGGAAATTTCTGCTTCAGATAGTTTAACTTTATTTAAAATTCTTGTAAAGTCTGAATTATGATTTGCTTTGACAGTATTGATGGATTCAATAGCATAATCAATACACCATTTAGCTATGTAATTGGTGTACCAATTGTTATTGACATTGTTTTCATATTCATTAGGACCCGTTACTCCTAAAATAACATACTGATTTTTTGCTTTTGAAAAACTTGCTCTTTGGTGCCAAAATCTAGCTATTCCTATTAACACTTCCAAGCCTTTTTCAGGAATATAGGAATAGTCTCCCGTAAAGCGATGGTAGTTGTAAATGGCAAATGCTATGGCACCATTTCTATGGATTTCCTCAAAGGTTATTTCCCATTCGTTATGGCTTTCCTCACCATTCATAGTCACCATAGGGTAAAGTGCTGCGCCGTTTTTAAAGCCTAACTTCTGGGCATTTTCAATGGCTTTTTCTAAATGATTATAGCGGTATTCCAAAAGACTTCTTGCCACTTTTTGATCTTTGGTTGCCATATAGAATGGAATACAATAAGCCTCGGTATCCCAATAGGTGCTTCCTCCGTATTTTTCGCCAGTAAATCCCTTTGGACCAATATTTAACCTTGAGTCCTTACCTAAATAGGTTTGATTTAGCTGAAAGATATTAAAACGAATGCCTTGTTGTGCTTTAACATCACCACTAATGTTAATATCTGCCAAGTTCCAAATGTTTTCCCAGGCCGTTTTTTGATTTTCCAACAAGGTTTCAAAACCTATTTTTGTAGCTTTGTTTAAAACTGTTTTTGCCACAGAAATGAGCTCATTTTTGTCATGATTTCTATCAACCGTGTAACCTCCATATTTATTTATGGTATAAGTTTCCCCTTTTTTTACTTTATATTCATAACTAAACGAAGCAGAATTGGCATCGGCTGTTATGATAGGCTCAATTAAAACAGACTTGCCATCAATAAACAATTGAGATTCCATAAACGTACAGGTATAAAAGTGCGTTTTCATGGTTTTAGCATTGATAAAGGCTTGATGATTTTGGTGACTTACTTTAATTGTATCCCAAAACTTGTCCTCCCAATTGGTGTCTTCGTTATGAATATCGGCATCTATAAAAGGTTGAAAAGTTACAACTGCGTCACTATTTAACGGTGTAATTTGATAGTTGATAGCACCCAATTCGTCTAAATCCAAACTCAAAAAGCGTTTGGCTTCAACTTTGATTTGGACATCATTTTTTAAAGTAGTAGTAAAACTTCTTGAAAGCCAGCCTTCTTTCATATTTAACTCCCGTCTAAAATCCTTAACTTTTTTACAAGTAAATAAATCAAGTTTTTCTCCATTAATAATAACGTTTATGCCAATCCAACTTGGTGCATTCAAAACTTTTGCAAAGTACTCTGGGTATCCATTTTTCCACCAACCTACTCGGGTTTTATCAGGATAATAAACACCTGCAATATAACTACCTTGAAATGTAGCTCCAGAATAATGCTCTTCAAAATTAGCACGTTGCCCCATGGCTCCGTTACCAATGCTAAAAATACTTTCGGAAGCTTTAACATGTTCAGGATTGAAGCCTTCTTCTATTATTGACCACTCGTCTGGTTTTATATAATCTAAATTCATTCTATATTTTTATGAGAGGTTTTTGATTTTATAATCTAAAACCTCTAATATTTTACTTCTTTATTAATTCATTAAGGAAACTGTTTTCCATTTCTGTGAAATTCTTAAAGACATAATCTGCTTCATGAAGAATCTCTTGTTCACCTATTCCAATACTTACCATATTAGCCGCATTGGCCGCTTGAACTCCTGCAACGGAATCTTCAAAAACAATACAATGTTGTGGCTCTATTTCTAAAGCTTTAGCTGCCTTTAGAAACACTTCAGGATTTGGTTTTCCTTTTTCAACGTCATTACCATCCACAATGGCATTAAAATCTGATATCAAGTTTACTTTTTTCAATATGGTTCTAGCATTTTTACTAGCTGAACCCAATGCAATTCCCTGTTTATTTTGAATCAAATATTCCAGAACCCTATTAACATCTATAAGTATTTCTTCTTCATCCATTTTATTGATGTAAGTCAAATAATCATCATTTTTAATGGCCATTAATTTCATGAAGTCATCTTCAGAAATGGTTTTATTACCCCATTCTAATATTTTTTCCAATGATTTAATTCGGCTAACCCCTTTTAGTTGCTCGTTTTCTTTTTCAGTAAAACTCACACCTATACTTTCAGCAAGTTTTCGCCATGCTAAATAGTGATACTTTGCCGTATCAACAATAACACCATCTAAATCGAATATGAATCCTTTTTTATTCATTATTTATAGTTCTTCTGCTTGATAGGTTATGGCATTTTTATTCGTAATTAAAAGATTGCAAAGACCTGCAATCATCAAACTAATTCCAGCAACAGTCATGGCATTAATAGCTTCATCTCCTAGCAATCCTGACACGTAGTTAATTCCACCAAGAGCAGCTATAATTTGAGGAATTACAATAAACATGTTGAAAATTCCCATAATAACACCCATTTTCTTGGGATCTACAGAACTAGAAAGCATGGCATAAGGCATAGATAGAATACTTCCCCATGCAAAACCAATGAGTACAAAACAGTACTTTAAATTTTCTGGAGAGGTATAATTCATCAATAAAAACCCAAGACCTCCCAACATTAACGAAAACATGTGAACCAGTTTTCTATTGATTCGCCTTTTGGATGTATAAAAAGTTAGTAGTAATGCAAAAGCCATAGAAGACAAGCCGTATACACCCATTGCAGAACCTACAGCATTAGAAGATTCTTGAAAAGCTGTATTAGCTACATTAAATGCTTCCAGTTGGTCTGGCAAAGACATATCGTAAGCAGATTCGATAGGAGCTGGTGTTTTAAAAACATGCTCGGTTAAAGCCGGATTGGCTAAACTCCACATGGTAAAAAAAGCAAACCAGGAAAAAAATTGAATAACTCCTAGTTTTTTCATGGTTAAAGGCATACTGCCTATGTTGTTGAGTATATCTGGAATAAATTGATTTTTCTTTGCTTTTTCGCGTTCAAATTCTTCCATATCTTCTGGTGGATATTCAGAAGTTGTAAAGATGGTGTAAAGAATACTAGCCAAAAACACAAATCCACCAATGGCGAAAGCTACTTTTACAGACATGGGAACAACACCTGATTCTGCTGAATTACTGACACCCAACTGCGAAACCATCCACGGTAAATTACTGGCAACCCAAGTTCCAATTCCAATAATCAAAGTCTGAACCACGAATCCATAAGATCTTTGAGACTGCGGTAACTTGTCTGCAACCAAAGCCCTAAAAGGTTCCATAGAAACATTAATAGAAGCATCCAGAATCCATAAAAATCCTGCCGCCATCCATAATGCGGGAGAATGCGGTACGAAAAATAGAGCCAACGAACTTAATATGGCTCCAATTAAAAAATAAGGCCTGCGACGACCTAATCTATGGTGCCAAGTTCTATCGCTTAAATAGCCAATAATAGGCTGAACAAGCAAACCTGTTAGCGGTGCAGCAATCCACAAAAGGGGAATGGCATCTTTTTCTGCTCCAAGAGTTTGAAAAATTCGAGACATAAAGCCTCCTTGCAAGGCAAAACCAAATTGAATTCCAAGAAAACCGAAACTCATGTTCCAAATTTCCCAAAAACCAAGGGTGCGCTTTTTCATAATAGTATAGTTAAGTTAATACTATTTTGACAAGCTATTTTACTTATCAAAACTTAAGGTGAGAAGTGAAAATATAAGTTTTGATTCGGGTGTAAATATATAAAAGTTTTTAAAATTTGCTGTGTTAATTTTTATTTTGTTGATTCACGCTCAACTAATTCGGTTTCAATAACAACAGTTTGAAATTGCTCTTCTTCATCTTCATGTTCAAGCTTATGGATTAACAATTCTGCTGCTTTTTCACCTATTTTTTGACCATGTTGGCTCACAGTAGTAAGGCTGGGCGTTGCATGTTTAGACAACACCCCATCCGTAAAACCAATAACTTGGATATCGTTAGGTATATGCTTGCCAAACTTTCTAGCCACCTTCATTGCGGTAATGGCATACAATTCATTTACTGCAAAAACACCGTCTAATTTTTTATTACTTTTAAAGAGGTGTTCAATTTCACGCTCTAAGACATCAAGGTAATCTTCAGAAACAAGTTTATCATCTACTTTTAAAATCAAATCAGCTTCTGGGTGTATTTTATTTTCATCTAAAGCCTCTAAATATCCTTGAGTTCTCAATTTACCTACACTCACGTAGTCCTTTGTAGTTATTATGGCTATTTTTTTACAGCCATTTTCGACAAGTTTGTTTACAGCTTTTTTTGATCCTTGAACATCATCAACAATAACTTTGTCACATTTTATATCATTAATAACACGATCAAACATAACAATTGGCATCCCCTGGCTTATGGTCTCATTAAAATGATGGTAATCCTGTTGCAAGAGTGTTTCTTTAGAAATTGATAAAATAAATCCATCTATGCTACCATTAGCAAGCATTTCCATATTAATAACCTCCTTATCAAAAGATTCGTTAGACAATCCAACTATAACATTATAACCGTGCTTATTGGCAACCAGTTCGATACCTCTAATTACTTTTGAGAAAAAATGATGTACAATTTCAGGAATAATAATGCCAATGGTTTTGGTTTTTCTGTTCTTTAGGCTTAAGGCAATATTATTTGGCCTGTAATTATATAATTTGGCAAAGGCCTGAACTTTTTCTCTTGTGTCTTCACTAATTTCTTTGCTATTTCTTAAGGCTTTAGATACGGTAGAAATGGAAACATCCAACTCCTTAGAAATTTGCTTTAAAGTAACTTTACGCTTCATTTTTTATTAAAAAGATCTTTTGTATAAAGGTAGTATATATTGCCAAAAAAATTCATATTTCAAGGTTTTTCTTACTAAAAACACAAAATCGTTAAAAAGTTGTTAACACGAAAACGTTTTCGTTGCGAATACGGCAATTTCAAAGCCTTTGTTTACCTAAATTTTACATAGATTTAACATCGAGAAGTGGAAATATGACCAATAAATTTAAAGACTAATTCAAAAGTATTTTATGAAAACAACTTTTAATAGCGTATTGTTTATGCTACTAATTTTACCAACATTTATGTTTGGGCAAAATACAGTATCAGGAACAGTAACTGAACAATCTTCTTCCTTGCCACTTCCTGGAGTAAATGTTTTAATTAAAGGCACAACTACAGGTACAGCTACAGATTTTGATGGTAATTATCAAATTGAAGCAAGCAATGGAGATATATTAGTATTCTCCTATATAGGATATGTTACTAAAGAAATAACTTATAATGGAGAGACCAACTTAAATGTATCACTTGATGAAGACGCCGCCCAATTGGATGAGGTTGTCGTTATTGGTTACGGTACTGTAAAAAAAGAAGATGCTACAGGTTCTGTCTCCTTAGTTACCGATGATGATTTTAACAAAGGAAATATTGTATCTACTGACCAATTAATCAATGGTAAGGTTGCTGGTGTTAGAATTACTAATGCTGGTGGACAACCAGACTCTGCCCCTAATATTAGAATTAGAGGTGGATCTTCCTTAAGTGGGAATAACGACCCTTTAATTGTAATTGATGGTGTGCCATTATCAAATATTAATCCAGCTGGTGTTAGCAACCCTTTATCTCTAGTAAATCCTAATGATGTCGAGAGCTTTTCTATTTTAAAAGACGCTTCAGCTACGGCAATTTATGGTTCTCGAGCTTCCAATGGTGTGATAATAATTACCACCAAAAAAGGTACTTCTGGTGAACCTCAATTTAATTTCTCAACAGACATTTCGGTTAATGGAGCTGGCGAAGGACTGGACATGATGGATAGCGATACTTATGTTAGGTTTATCCAAGAATATCATCCAGATTTAATAGATAAATTAGGGGTTCCTGTTGGTTCAGTACAAACTAATGAGCCTATATCTCAAATAATCGATACACCAAATGGTCCACGAGCTATTTATGATACCGATTGGAGAGACAATGTTTTAAGAACTGCTTTTACTTCTAATACTAATTTTAACGCTAGAGCAAACCTATTTGGAAAATTACCTTTTAGAGGTTCAATTGGATATACTAATGCTGAAGGTATTGTTAAAACCGATGATTATGAGCGTGTGACTGCTGCTATTAATTTATCTCCAAAATTTTTGGATGACGATTTAAAAGTAACATTAAATGCAAAAGCTACTTATGCTGATAAAAATTCAGTAGACGCAGGAGGTGCTTTAGGTGGGTCTTTGACATTTGACCCTACAAAACCCGTTTATAATAATGCGCCTGACAATCGCTTTGGCGGTTATTATTTTAATACAAATGTTGATGGAAATCGTTTAATACTTGATGGGCAATGGAACCCATTGGCATTGTTAGAACAACGTGAACGACCAGAACGTACTACACGTTTTCTTGGTAACCTAGAATTGGATTATTCTTTTGACTTCCTTCCTGGGTTGCGAGCAGTTGTTAATTTAGGTTTAGATGCTTCAAAATCAACCATCAAAGAACGTTACTATGATAATGCGGCAGCAACCTATAGATTTGACAGTGCAAATTCTGATATCAACACTAATTTTGTATTTAACCCAGGTATTCACTATCAAGAGCATCAGCATATTACGAATACAACTATGGATGCTTTCTTGCAGTACGCAAAGTCTTATGACGATAAATTTGTAAGCAAGTTTGATGTACAGGTAGGCTATTCTTATCAGAATTTTAAAAATGATGGGAATAAAGACCTTTACGATTATGACAACGACACAGGTATACGATTCGAAACACTTAACGAAAGTAACCCGAACAACAGATATTACAATGTATTAAACTTGCAATCGTTTTTCGGGAGAGCAAATGTTGATCTTTTAGATAAATATCTTTTCACCTTTTCTTTAAGAGCAGATGCCTCTTCTCTATTTGTTGCGGACGACGTTTGGGATCCAAATGCTTGGGGCTTTTTCCCTGCAGCAGCGGTTGCCTGGAAAGTGACTAGTGAAGAATTTATGCAAAATGTGAATTTCATAAATGATTTAAAAGTTAGAGTTGGCTGGGGTAAAACGGGTCAGAATGACATCTCTCAAATTGTAGGCTATTATCCTACTACACCTTTATTTACTGCTGGTGGAAACAATAGCCAGTACTTACCTGGTGCAGGATTATATTCAGCACTTCCTTACAACCCAGATTTAACGTGGGAAAAAACCACTACCTACAATTTAGGTATTGATTTTAGTTTCTTTAACCATAATTTTGTTTCTGGTTCTTTTGATTTATACAAAAAAGAAACTAAAGATTTACTAGCTCGTGTAAATGTTCCGCCTGGTCAAGGATTTTCAGATACATTCATTGAAAATATTGGAGAAATAGAAGGTAAAGGATTTGAATTAAATTTAAATATAAATCCTGTTGAAACTGATGATTTATCAGTAAATTTATATGGTAATGTAGGCTATGTTTATAATGAAATTACTGACATTGGTGGCCAAGCAGATATAAACAGAAATGGAAGCTTAAGAGGTACAGGTACTTTCTTATTAAATGATGTTGTTGGGCAACAAGCCCAAAGTGCATATGTCTTTAAGCAGGTTTATGATAGTAATGGCAATGTAATTCCTGGAGCTTTTGCAGATCTCAATGGAGATAATGTAATCAACAATAATGATAGGTATCATGTTCAAATTGCGCCAAATTGGACTTACGGTTTTGGACTGAACTTCACTTACAAAAAATGGGATTTCTCTTCAGGATTCATTGGTCAAATAGGTGGTAACATATATAACTTTAACAAAATGAATTATGGTTTTACCGAAGCCGTTGTACCTGCCAATAACAATAGTATTACCAATGCACTTAATTTTTATAACGGTGCCGCTGATCCAGCATTTGAAAATGTTAACGGAAACATTCAATTTTCTGATTACTTTTTAGAGGATGCTACATTCTTAAGATGTAATAATATTGTTTTGGGTTACACCTTTGATAACATGATTAAAAATGGAAATGTAAGAATGTATGGAGCCGTATCCAATCCTTTTGTAATTACAGATTACTCTGGAATGGACCCACAAAACTTTGGTGGTATTGATCGTGATTTCTATCCAAGACCAACGACGTTTACACTGGGTGTTAATTTTGATTTTTAAAAAATAAACTATGAGAAAAATAATATTTATAACAGGAATTTTAGTGCTGACTCTTATGTCGTGTACTGCTGATTTAGATACCGAACCTAAAGTTGAGTTATCCCTTGAAGAAATATTAGCAGAAGACCCTAATGCCATTGAAGGTATTGTGTCTAGGCTATATGCTTCTTTTGCACTTTCAGGGCCTAATGGACCGGGAAGTTCTGACATTAGTGATGATCCAGGAGAATCTCCTTTTTTAAGGGGTATTATAAACCTTCAGGATTTTACTGCAGACGGTATGAAAAACAGATGGGGTGATGATGGTCTAGATCAATTAACAACAGCTTCTAATTGGGATGCTAACAATAAGTTTTTTAGATATTTATACAATAGAGCCTATTATACCATTCCACAATGTAATAATCTAATAAGCATACTAAACACTTCTAGTGATATTCCAGATGCCGGCGAGGCATTATCTGAAGCACGTTTTTTACGCTCACTAGCCTATTTTTATTTAATTGATGTTTTTGGAAAAGGTGTATTAGTGACTGAAGATAACCTTAATCAAACCGAACCGCTTCCTGAAGCATCAAGAAGAGACCTTTTTGATTTTGTTGAATCAGAATTATTAGAAATTCAACCTAACATGTCTCCAAACAATGGCTATGGGCGTGCCAATAAGTATGTTGCAGCTATGTTATTGGCTAAATTATATATGAATGCGGAAGTTTATATTGGTGAAAACAGATATAGTGAAGCTCTATCCTTTATTAGTATCGTGTTAGATGAAGGGGGTTATCAATTAGCCGATAACTTTTTAGAGAATTTTTCAGCTGACAACGATATTTCCCCTGAAATAATCTTTCCGTTAATAGCTGATGCTGTTAACAGTCAGAGTTTTGGGAATACTACTTATATTGTAAATGGTAGTTTAAGTTCAGACACCATGACACTTTCAGATTATGGTGCTGCTGAAGGATGGCAAGGCCATCGTGCTACAGAAGCGTGGTATGGTCTATTTGGAGATTTAGGTACCTCAACCGATGCTCGTGCTGCTCTGTTTTGGACATCAGGTCATAATTATGTTATGACCGATTATAAAGAATGGACCGATGGATATCCTTCTATTAAATTTAGAAACACAGATTACAATAGCAGTTCAAACACAACAACAGCTTTTTCAAGTACAGATTTTCCTTTGTACAGATTGGCTGATGTTTATTTAATGTATGCTGAATGTGCGCTTCGAGGTGCTGCCGGCGGAGACATGTCTAGAGCTCTTAATTTAGTTAATGATGTAAGAGAACGATCATCGGCAGCAACAATCACTATGAGCGAACTGACTCTAGATTTTATTATTGACGAAAGAGCTCGTGAATTAAATCTTGAAGGGCACAGAAGAACGGATTTAATCCGTTTTGGAATGTTTACTGGCAGTAGCTACTTATGGCCATGGAAAGGCAATGTACTGAATGGAGCTTCAATTCCTGCACATTATAATGTTTTTCCTATTCCAGAACAGGCATTAAGTGCTAATCCTAATCTTGAGCAAAATATAGGGTACTAATTTTTAAAAATGAAGACAATGAAATATATACATAAATTAACATACCTCTTTGTAATAGCTATAGTTCTATGTTCATGTTCAGATGATGATGAAAAGTTAACGTTAACAACCCAAGGAGGAAGTGTAATAAACACACCAAATAATGGGCAAACATTTGTTTTAAATCCTTTAGAGGAACAAACCAATATTGCCATAACCATCAGCTGGGACCATTCTGACTATGGAACACCAACTGGTATTAACTATACTATTGAAATGGCTACTAGTGGCACAAATTTTAGTGATGCCGTTACTCTAGCAACTATCAGTGACACATATTTTACAATGTCAATCGCAGATTTTAATTCAACATTAGGTTCTCTTGGCCTAATCCCATTTACAGAAAGCAGTGTAGATATAAGAATTATGTCATCTGTTGGAGATCCAAGTCAATTACCTCAATATTCTGAAACGGTTACGATATTAGTAACACCTTTCACTACAGACCTGCCCAAAATTGCTGTTCCCGGAAATCATCAAGGTTGGGATCCTCCTACAGCACCATTATTAGCATCATCTGCTTTTGGTGAAACAGATTACGAAGGCTATGTTTGGTTAGATGGTGATTATAAGTTTTTAGCACCCAATCAATCAGGTATGTTTGAATGGGGTAGTACAGATTGGGGAGATGACGGCAGTTTTAGTGGCGTTTTAGTAGAAGAAGATGAAGTTAACTGTACGGCTGTTTCTAATTATTATTTTGTAAAAGCTAATACAGAGGAACTAACCTATTCTGCCGAGGCACATAGCTGGGGTGTTATAGGAAACGCAACACCAACCGGATGGGATAGTGACACTGATATGGTTTATGACCCTGACACTAAAACGTTAAGAGTCACTCTAGATTTAGTAGCCCAACAGGCTCCAGACAACGGATTGAAATTTAGAGTTAACGATGATTGGACTATTAATTTAGGTGATACAGATGCCGATGGTACTATGGAATATAGTGGCGATAACATTGGTGTTCCTGAATCTGGTAATTACACAATTGTATTAGACTTATCTAATCCAAGAGAATACACATACTCTCTGATTTTAAACTAATTTAAAATGAAAAAAATATTAAAAATACTCTCACTAATAACACTACTTTTTGTAGCTGTTAATTGTAATGACGAAAATGATTTTGGTTTTGTTGAACCAGAAGATACTTTTACAATTGTATCACCAAGTAGTGGCGCTTCTTTAATTCTTGATAGCGAGAACGAACAAAATATTGCACTTACGATGGTTTGGGAAGATAATGTCACTAATTCGAGTAGCTATACTGTAGACATGTCTACAACAGAAGAGTTTACAGAATCTATTACAATTGGTTCTTCTTCAACTAATACTTTTTCCTTGTCGGTTGAAAGTTTAAACACCTTATTATTGGATTATAACATTCCAGCTTTTGAAGAGTCAACTTTGTACTTTAGGGTAGGTTCAGACAATCAATATACCGATGTAATTTCTTTGGTAATTAGTTCATACCCACAATCAAATCCTGTTATTACAAGTCCAGATAGCACATTTGATGTTGTTTTATCTGATATCACTGAAGATGAAACAGCATTAACCGTTACATGGGATGATCCTGATTTTTCTGATAATACACCCGTAATCATAAATTATAATTTAGAAGTAGCTGTGGCTGGGACTGATTTCGCTGTGGTCGAAAATATTGGAACGTCTTCTGAAAGAATGGATGACACCACTCATGGCGAACTAAATGATGCTGCATTGAATCTTGGTCTTGCTGTAGATGCTGCAGGCTCCTTGGATGTGAGAGTTCGTTCAGTTATTGAAACAGCTAGTGGTGATTTAGAACGCATATCAGATTTTATTACTATAACTGTTACACCATATGAAACTGCGCTTTTACCAGTGATATATGGTGTTGGAGCAGGATTACCTGACGCTGGTTGGGGTTGGGATTCTCCAGTGGAGCTTTTACTTCAAGGATCTGTGTATTCAGGTAATGTTAATTTACAAAATAATGGTGGTGCAGATAACAATTTTAGATTTTTTGCACAAATGGATTGGGGGCCAACTAGCTTTAATTACCCATGGTATGAATCTAGAGGTTTTGCCATTGATGAAAATTTAGTTAATGCGAATGATGGCGATAGTAATTTTGCTTTTGTAGGAACAACAGGACAATATTTCCTTGAAATTGACATGGAGAACAAAACTATTACTTTAGGCCCGCCAATTGTAGGCCCTAATTGCGAGTACGACCAACTTTGGTTAGTAGGTGCTGGTATACCTGATGCAGGTTGGGGTTGGGACACACCAGTTCAACTACCTTGCACAGGAAATGGAGTCTATTCTGGAAACGTAAACCTTCAAAATAACGGTGGAGCTGATAACAATTTTAGATTCTTTGCCCAACAAGATTGGGGTCCAACAAGTTTTAATTATCCTTTTTATGCCGATAACGGATATACCATAGACGCTAACTTTACTAACGCTATGGATGGTGATAGTAACTTTGCTTTCATTGGTACTACTGGTGAGTACTTCTTAACAGTAGACACTATAAATCTAACCATAACTTTAGGTCCACCACAAACTGCTTGCGAGTATGATCAACTCTGGTTAGTTGGAGCTGGGATAACAGATGCAGGTTGGAGTTGGGACTCTCCTGTAGAGCTTCCTTGTACTGGTGCTGGAATTTATACAACTCAAGTTAATCTTTCCAACGGAGCCTTTAGATTTTTTGCTCAACAAGATTGGGGGCCAACAAGTTTTAATTATCCTTACTATGAAAGTGAAGGCTATACCATCGACAGTAACCTTATAAACGCAAATGATGGTGACAGTAATTTTGAGTTTACAGGTACTCCAGGTACATATACGTTAACTTTAGATACAGTTAGTAAAACTATATCCATTCAATAACAAAGTTTACATGGGCTATGAAAATTTATCATAGCCCATTTTTTTAATAAATTGCTATGCAACATAAATTACTATTCTTATTCTTTTTTTCATCCTTGATGCTTTTTTCTCAAGCGGATCAAGACGATGTGATTTTTTCTATTGACCCAAGTGCTTTTGATGAAGATGAACAAATAACTATAACCGTATCTGGTTTAGATGCAAGTGTCTGGGGAAGCACAAATGGAGTTGACCTCTATCTTTGGGCTTGGTATAAAGATTCAAATGGTGTAGAAAGTGATTCTCCAACGAATGGCGAATGGTCTGATTCCAATGAATTTCAAATGCTGACGAATAACGGTGATGGAACCTATACTTATACACTAACACCTACCACATTCTACAATGATACTGGAATAACCGAAATAGGCATGTTGGTTAAAACTGATAATGGTGAACTACAGTCTCAAGACGAAACCTATTTTGTAGGAAGAGTTAATGTGTTTTTTAATACACCTACCTCTAACACCATAGTTATAGAGTCTGGTGGCAGTGTGTCAATTAGTGCCTTTATGAGATCGGGTGGCAATCTAGAAGCTGGAAATTACGAAGTATTTTTAAATGACGTATCGGTAGCTACCGGGCAAGGGTTTCCAACTTTTGGAACAACTCTAAACAATGTTACCGAATCAGGTACTGTAAGGGTAGTTGGGACTCCTTTTGGATTTTCAGATTCAGGTGAAGCCAGTTTTGAAATTGTAATTGCCAACCTAATTACTCAAGAATTGCCAGCAAATCTTGTTGATGGAATTAACTATAATGAATCGGATCCAACAAAAGCAACTTTGGTGATTGATGCTCCAAATAAAGATTTCGTTTATGTTTCTGGTAGTTTCAACAATTGGAATCCATATGCTTCATATTTAATGAAGAAAAATACAACAGGCTCCAAATTTTGGCTAGAAATTACAGGTTTAAACCCTGGAGAAATTTATACGTATCAATATTGGATTTATGATGCAGACCCTGTTACTAATTCACCTAATGAGGTTAAAACGGCAGACCCCTATTCAACGTTAGTATTATCACCATATGATGACCCTTGGATTCCCGATTCAACCTATCCTAATCTACCAACGTATCCAGCTGGTCAAGAACGTGAAGTTACGGTTCTTCAAACCGGTCAGACAGATTATGATTGGCAAGTAACCAACTTCAATAAACCTAAAAAGGAGGATCTAGTTATATATGAAGTATTAATCAGGGATTTTGATAGTGATAGAAACTATCAAGATTTAATTGACAAAATAGATTATTTTAAAAACTTAAATATCAATGCTATTGAGTTAATGCCTATCATGGAATTTGAAGGTAATGAAAGCTGGGGATACAACACCTCTTTTCACATGGCTTTAGATAAGTTTTATGGTACCGAAAACAAGCTTAAAGAATTTATTGATACATGTCACCAAAATGGCATTGCAGTTATTCTTGATGTAGCTTTAAATCATGCCTTTGGTAGAAATCCAATGGTTCGTATGTGGATGGATGACCCAGATGCTGATGGTTGGGGAGACCCCAGCAGTGAGAACCCATACTTCAATCAAGTAGCTAGACATAGTTATAATGTTGGGTCTGATTTTAATCATCAATCAACATATACCCAAAATTATGTTGAACGTGTTATTCAGCATTGGATTGAAGACTATAAAATAGATGGTTTCCGTTGGGATTTAACAAAAGGCTTTACTCAAAATTGTTCTGGAAACGACGAAGGTTGCACAAACTCTTATCAGCAAGACCGCGTAGATATTTTAAAGCAATATGCAGATTTTTCTTGGAGTTTAGACCCTGACCATTATGTTATTTTCGAACATTTAGGTCAAGACAATGAAGAGCAACAATGGGCCAACTACAGAATTGACGAAGGTAAAGGTATTATGATGTGGGGCATTATGACTTCTGAATACAACCAATTAACAATGGGTTATGCCTCCAATTCCAACATTAATAGAATGGGGTATGACTCAAGAGGATTTACAGCTCCCAGATTAGTTGGCTATGCAGAAAGTCATGATGAAGAACGCTTGATGTACAAAAATCTTCAATACGGAAACAGTTCTGGCGGTTACGATGTAACAGAACTGAACACCGCTTTAGAAAGAATGTCAGCATTAGGAGCAGTAACACTAACAGTTCCTGGACCTAAAATGATTTGGCATTTTGGAGAACTAGGTATGGAAAATTCAATATTTACCTGTAGTGATGGCTCTGTAAATGAGCCAGGTGGAACAGATGGTGATTGTAAATTAGATACCAAACCACAACCGCAATGGATAAACAATTGGCAAGACGATTCTTCAAGGGGTCAAATTTATAGTGACTGGGCTAGATTAAATGAACTAAAAATTAATGAAGCTGTTTTTGAAGGCGATTATTCTATTGATTCTGGAAGCTTAACTCCAAGAATTTACATTTGGGATGATGCGCTTCCTAGTACAGGATTAAAAAATGTGGTTATATTGGCTAATTTTGACGTGGTTACACAAAATATAGTTCCAAATTTTCCATATACAGGAGATTGGTATGATTTAATGGATGAAACTGGTGGTTCAGTAATTAATGTAACTAATACCGCTGCTACAATTAGCATTCCTGCTGGAGGCTTCAAGATTTTTGGAAATGCAAGTACTTTAAGCAATGTTGATTTTATTGTCAATGAAGGATTGAAAATTTATCCAAACCCAACAAATAAGTCGTTTCGTATAAACCAAAGTATTTCCAATTTACAGATTTATAATATTACCGGAAAACTTGTAAAACAATACACCGGTGATTATTCAAAGAACAAGGATTTTAATATTGAATCACTAAATAGTGGGATCTATATTATTAAAGCTAGAAATAACTCAGGAGGACATTTAACCACTAAACTTGTGAAAATCTGAGTCTATGTATTGATTAATAGCAATTTTTCAGTAGAAAAAAGGTTCAACCCAAAAGGGTTGACCTTTTTTTTATGCTTCTAAAAACAAACTGCCTAAAAGGAAATCGATAAAAAATATAGTTTTAACGAAATAACTGCTTTCAAAAATACCTTCTAACTCAAAAATTAATACCTTGTAAAGTACAAACTAAAAAGCTAGGCATTAAAAACTTCTTACATACATATTATATATTAATAGCATTCATTTATATATTATTTATTAATGTATGTCATGCTCAAACATGGACAGACAAAAATGAAAACGAATCTTATATAGCACGTCATGAATGTGGTTTTGCACAAGTAGGCGACAAGTTTGTTTTATTTGGTGGTCGCGAATCTCCTCGTGTAGTAAATATTTATGATTATTCTGCTGACTCTTGGACTACAGGTGCTCTGGCTCCAGTAGATTTAAACCATTTTCAAGCTGTAGAATACGAGGGATTGATATGGGTTATTGGTGCTTTTAAAACAAATTCGCCTTCCCCAGAAGAGAATGTAGACCATGTTTACATGTATAATCCTGCTCTAGATCAATGGATTCAAGGTATGGAAATCCCAAGTTCGAGAAAACGGGGTTCATCAGGTTTAACATTGTATAATAATAAATTTTATTTAGTTGGAGGCAATACTATGGGGCATGATGGTGGATATGTTTCCTATTTTGATGAGTTTGACCCTCAAACCGGAATTTGGTCAATACTAACTGATGCACCAAGGCCTCGAGACCACTTTCAAGCTGTGGTGGTCAACAACAAATTATACGCAATTGGTGGCAGACTTACCGGTGGCCCTGGAGGATTATTCGAACCACAAGTGCCCGAAATTGATATTTATGACTTTAGTACAGCATCCTGGTCCACATTAGATAGCAATAAAAACCTCCCTCATCCGCGTTCAGGATTAGCCGTTGTTGTATTTAATGGAGAGATATTTACTATTGCAGGCGAATCTACTTTTGGAAGTCCAACAAATACGAATGCTCCAAGAGATTTGGTACAAGCTTTTGACCCAACAACAGAAATCTGGTCCAATAAAGCAAGTATAAATTACAGTCGACATGGTTTTCAAGCTATTGCAACTGGTGATGGTATTCATATTACTGCTGGTTATGGAGGTGGTTCAGCTATGAAAAACATGGAATTCTATGGCACAGACAATCCAATCGGGTTGCCTAATATAGCGAGTGTTTTTCAACCAGATGAAACCACTAAATCCTTTACCTACGAAGAAAATGACGGATCTGTAACTTTAGATATTATTTTATCAAACGCATCAGGTACGACAGGTACGTATATTGACAATGTAGAGATTACTGGAGCAAATTTTTCTTTAGCAGAATCTTACGAAAATCGATTTCTTGGTGCCAATAGTGATTTAACTATTTCCGTATTACTAAACAATACTACAAATGAGGAAAGCAATGGAACTGTTACGGTAACTTATAATAACACATCCTCGCTGAGTATAATTCTTGATGGCGAATTAGACGGCACCCTTTCTATACAGAATAATGAATTATCACACAGTCATTTAATTCTTTATCCATCTCCAACAAAAAATGCATTTAATATAAACAGAGCCATTTCATCACTTGAAATTTATAACCTAAATGGGAAATTACTGAAACAATTTCAAGGTGATTTTAATTCAGATACTTCATTTGATATTTCAGAATTAAACCCGAATTTATATATAATAGTTGCAAAAGATTTAAATAATAGAACTTATAATTCTAAACTTATAAAAAAATAAAAGCTTCTTGTTTCCAAGAAGCTTTTCCTTTTTAATTGTGCGGGCGGAGAGACTCGAACTCTCACACCTCGCGGCACTAGATCCTAAGTCTAGCGTGTCTACCAATTCCACCACGCCCGCAATTAAGGACTGCAAATATAAACAATAGTTTGAATATTCAAATGTATCTAGTAGGAAAAAGTTCTTACTGTTTTGTACTTTTGAAAAAATTGAAAAAAAATACCATGAATAATATAAAAGACTATGTTTCTGCTAACAAAGACCGCTTTTTAAACGAACTTATAGAACTACTCAAAATTCCTTCTGTTAGTGCCGATTCAGCTTTTAAGCAAGATGTTCTTAAAACTGCCGATGCCGTTAAAGAAAGTCTTGAAAAAGCTGGCTGTGATACAGTAGAAATTTGCGAAACCGATGGTTACCCCATTGTTTATGGTGAGAAAATAATAGATGAGAAACTTCCAACCGTATTGGTTTACGGGCACTACGATGTGCAACCCGCAGACCCAATCGAACTTTGGGATTCGCCTCCTTATGAGCCTGTAATTAAAAAAACAGAATTACACCCTGAAGGTGCTATTTTTGCTCGTGGCGCTTGTGATGACAAAGGTCAAATGTATATGCATGTTAAGGCATTAGAATTTATGACCTCAACCAATCAGCTACCTTGCAACGTGAAGTTTATGATTGAAGGCGAAGAAGAAGTTGGTAGTGTCAATCTATCAACTTTTGTAAAAAACAATCATGAAAAATTAAAGAATGATGTCATTTTAATTTCCGATACAGGTATGATTGCTAAAGATGTGCCAAGTATAACAACCGGTTTACGTGGTTTAAGCTATGTAGAAGTTGAAGTGACAGGACCTAATCGTGATTTGCATTCTGGCTTATATGGAGGTGCCGTTGCCAATCCTATAAATATTTTGACCAAAATGGTTGCCTCGCTTCACGATGAAAACAACCACATTACTATTCCAGGGTTTTATGACAAAGTAGAAGAGCTATCAACAGAAGAACGTGCCGAAATGGCCAAGGCACCATTTTCTTTGGAAGACTATCAAAAAGCTCTTGATATTGATGCTGTATATGGTGAAAAAGGCTATACAACCAACGAACGTAACTCTATTCGCCCAACTTTAGATGTTAATGGTATTTGGGGAGGCTATATTGGCGAAGGTGCCAAAACGGTTATTGCCAGTAAAGCCTGTGCTAAAATTTCTATGCGTTTGGTACCACATCAAGATTGGGAGGAAATCACTGAACTCTTCAAAACCCATTTTGAAAGCATTGCTCCTGAAGGTGTAAAAGTTAAAGTAAAACCTCATCATGGCGGACAAGGCTATGTAACACCAATTGACAGTATTGGTTATCAAGCAGCAAGCAAAGCCTATGAAGAATCGTTTGGAAAAAAACCTATTCCACAACGTAGTGGTGGTAGTATTCCTATTGTGGCGCTTTTTGAACAGGAATTAAAAAGCAAAACTATTTTAATGGGATTTGGTTTGGATAGTGATGCCATTCATTCGCCAAACGAACACTATGGTGTTTGGAATTATTTTAAAGGCATTGAAACCATTCCATTGTTCTACAAATATTTTACCGAATTAAGCAATTAAAGATTATTGAATGCGTTATTCATATGACTGACTAACGCATTTGAAATATGATTTTATCTCGTGAGCATCGAGAAAATTGGAGTACTCTCTCTAAAATTTTCTTTCGATTTATTTTCAGCTATTTCGTTTTATACATCCTATTCACTTTTAGTGGCGGGCTTTTTCAAACTTCCTTAAAGTGGATTGGCAGTACTATTTTAGGAATTAACTACGATTATGACATTAGTGGTTATGGTAGTGGTGACCATACGTTTTCATATGTTAAATTATTTTCTGGCTTCTTACTATCTGTTTTAACAACAACAATATGGAGTATAGTAGATAGAAAACGACCATCCTACAATGCACTACTATATTGGTTTTTAGTTTTATTACGCCTTTATCTCATTTATTTTATGTTGGTTTATGGCTTTGTTAAGGTTTTCAAATCCCAATTCCCCTATCCATCTTTAAGCAGAATGTTACAACCCTTGGGAGAATTCTCACCAATGGGATTGGCTTGGACCTATATGGGATACTCAAACGGATTTAATATTTTTACTGGTACTCTAGAAGTTATAGCGGGCTTATTACTAATATCCAAACGTACGCAAACATTGGGTGCTTTAATGGTGGTAGGCGTTATGACACACGTAGCAGCCATGAACTTTATGTATGATATTCCTGTGAAGTTATTTTCAGTTCACTTGGTACTCATGGCATTGTTCATTTTTAGTACAGACAGTAAACGCTTCTGCAATGTGTTTTTATTTAACAAACCAACAGAATCAAGCCAATATTTTAGGCCTAACAAAGAACCACTATACAACAAAATAACCTTTTGGATGAAAATAGTGCTATTGATTTTGGTATTGGTTATGATCTTACCCAGAGGCTTATCCAACTCAAAAAAATGGGGAGATAAAAGAGAAAAACCTTATTTATATGGTATTTGGGAAGCAGCCTATTTCATAAAAAACAAGGATACCTTACCGCCTTTAGTAACTGATTATGATAGATGGCGCTACCTAATCATTGACTATAAGGATAGAGCCACAGTTAAAACGATGACTGATGATATTAGAGCTTATAATTTCATAATAGACTCCACAAAACAAAAAGCAAGTATCTTTAAAAGAGATTCTGACACTTTAAACAATAATTTCAATTATAAAAACCCAAATAAATACTTCTTGGAACTTGAAGGCGTTATTGACAATGACTCACTACACATCATCCTCAATAAAGTAGATCACGAAAAGTTTATGTTAAACAGTCGTGGCTTCAATTGGATAAACGAAAGACCCTTCAATAGGTAATTTTTTAACTCTACATTTGTAGAATACAATTTTTTATTCTATGTTTGTAGAACATATTCTAAACTTGTAGAGAAATGCAGTTATCAAAATCAGAAGAAGAGTTAATGAACCATTTGTGGAAACTGGAAAAAGCTTTCATGAAAGATTTATTGGATGCCTATCCCGAACCCAAACCAGCTCCTACAACGGTTGCTACGCTTTTAAAACGTATGGCAGATAAAGGCTTTGTAGCCTATAAAACTTTTGGAAAATCTAGGGAATACTATCCGTTGGTTAAAAAGAAAACCTATTTCTCAAAACATGTAAACGGACTCATCAAAGACTTTTTCAATGACAGCGCATCGCAATTTGCATCATTTTTTACCAAAGAAACCAATTTATCTAAAGCCGAACTGGAAGAGTTAAAAAAATTGATTGATAACGAAATCAAAAACAGATAGCCATGATAGTTTATATTTTAAAATTTAGTGCTTGCTTAGCTATTTTTATGCTGTTCTACAAGCTATTTTTGGAAAAGGAAAGCTTCCATAGGTTCAAACGGTTTTATCTATTAGGAACACTGCTATTGGCAGCCATTATTCCACTAATAACATTTACAACTTACGTTGAAATAGCTCCCGTTGAAATTCCAACAGATTATTCTGATTTGGCAACGCCTCCTTATGTTCCTGAACAACTATTTGAAGAACCTGTCAACTATTGGCCAACTATTTTGTGGAGCATTTACGGTATTGGCGTTTTGATTTTCGCAATTCGCTTCAGCATGAACTTAAGCAGAATCGTTAAGCGCATTAAACAAAATCCAAAATTCAAAACCCAATCATTTATACATGTATTGTTACATGATTTGGTACATCCGCATACGTTTCTAAACTATATTTTCTTTAATAAAACCAAATACGAGTCTCACGAAATTCCCCAAGAAGTATTACTACACGAAGAAACCCACGCTAGAGAAAAGCATGCTTTAGATATTTTGTTTATTGAAGTTTTACAAATTATTTTTTGGTTTAATCCGCTACTCTATTTCATCAAAAAAGACATCAAGCTTAATCATGAATTTTTAGCTGACCAAGCCGTTATAAACCATGGTTTTGAACTTAAAAATTATCAAAACACCTTATTGGCATTCTCATCAAATGCCCAAGAACCTCAATTGGCAAATGCCATAAATTATTCATCCATCAAAAAACGATTTACAGTTATGAAAACACACACATCAAAACACATTATTTGGGTTAGGAGTTTAGTACTGCTACCTTTATTAGCCATTCTAGTTTATAGTTTTAGTTCCAATAAAATTGTTGAAAAGACCATGGCTTCAAATTCTTCAGAAATAAGTCATACAGCAAGAAGTATAGATATTGAAGTATTGGATGACGGAACTTACAGAATAGATGATATGAATGCTACTAAAGCAACTTTTGTATCCGTTATAAACCAGCTGCATCAAGATGTTACTCCAGAAGTACGCAATCAAATAATTAATGTCCACGTCAATAATGGAAAACCCGTTTCAGATGAAGACGTTTGGTTTATTTATAACACCTTCATCAAATATGGCTTTCATCGAATTGTGACTTATAATCAGGAGATCATTCGTGAAAAAGGCAATACACCTTTTGCTATTGTAAAAAATAATGAACAACAAAGAAAAAATCCTACTTTGGAAATTACCGAAGAACCTTTAAAACTAATCCTTAATGGCAAACAAACCTCTCTAGAAAATTTAAAAGATGATTTTAATAAAATAACGGGAGGACAGAAATCTGATTTAAATATTAACTCTAAAGGAAAAGATATAGATTACGAGCTACTCCAAAAAATATTCGCAGAAATTAAGAACAATTTAGGAAACGCAACATTATCTGATGGAATACTTCGAGATCCAAATAAAACTGAATTAGTTAAAAATGAGAATAACACCTATTCTATTAAATCTATAGACTACAAAGAAGCAAACACAGATAATCAAACCAACCCGCTTCCAAAAATTTATGGTCGAGTTTGTGATGGTTGCGAGATGAGTCTTACCAAAGAAGATTTAGAAAACTTAACCATTGAAACCAATACTAAAGAGCCCATAGCTTCCTTTAAAATCAAATTTGTTGGAAAACCAACTGTTAATGTAACTGGCAACAAATTAAACAGCAAAGCCATTTCTTACTTAAACAATTCAAAGAACGGTGATTATATTCAGTTATTTCATTTAAAAACAGCAACAACCCTAATAAAAACACCAACTAATCCAGTCAGGTCACCTGTTATTATTAAGCTGATTGATAAATCTGAACTACCACCTCCTCCTCCGCCTCCAGTGCCCGCTGACGCTACCCCAGAACAAAAAAAAGAGTATAAAAAATGGCGTGAAGAATACTACAAAAAATATAAAGTGGAAAATGGAAAGGTAAGTGAGCGAGAGCCATCACCTCCTCCACCGCCTGCTCTAGAAAACTCTAATGCCAAGCCGGGAAAGAGAGACAAAAAATTTGTTCAAGAATATGCAAAGACACATCCTGAAAGTGTAAAAACCCGGATAACAAAATCAGGAGAAGTAGTGACAAGTGTTGGAATACCTGAAGATCAAACGGGCAAAACCACCTATAAAGGTGAAACTTATTTCTATGAAATTAAGAATGGTGAAACTACGTATTGGGATAAATATGGCAATAAAGTAGATGTCAGCAAAATTGAGCCTCCGGAACCTCCTACCGTTCCAGAAAATGTCGAAATAATAGAAGTTCCAGCACCACCGCCTCCTCCTGTTCCAGCAAATGCTACAAAAGAACAAAAAGAAAAATATCAAAAAATAAGTGAAGAATATTATAAAAAATATAAAGTAGAAAATGGAAAGGTAAGTGAACGAGACCCTTTGCCACCTGCACCCGAAACCCCTGAAATAGTTGAAGTCCCACCGGCTCCACCAAAATCGCCCCTTGATCATGTTGTTGATATGGCAAAAAAAGATGCTACTTTCTATTATGAAGGTAAACAAATAAGTTCGGACAAAGCTATTGCCATTATGAAAACTAATAAAAGCATGAACATTTCAACCAAAAATTCTGACTCAAAGAGTCCAAAAGTCTATTTATCAAAAGAGCCGATTAAAATAAAGAACAAATAATTTATCAAACACATTAAAATGTTAAAGCCTCGAAATATCGAGGCTTTTTTGTAACATTTCACCACTTTTTACGTTCTAATAGTCAATCAACCTGTGCTTTAGTAAAATTCAGGGTTAAAAACATCATCAATCATGTTAAAACAATTTTTTATCATTTGTTCAGGTTCTGACACCGATATTCTGGACAACTGTTCCATTGGTGAACAAAACAAATATGCAGGCATTGGCGCAACCGTTTTCTTTACAGCAGTTATGGCTTTTATAGCTGCCAGTTATGCACTTTACACCGTTTTCGATAATTTATTAGCAGCCATCTTTTTTGGATTTGTTTGGGGCTTGCTCATTTTTAATCTCGATCGGTTTATTGTTTCAACTATCAAAAAACGAAATAATGTCCTTGATGAGCTAATTCAGGCTTCGCCTCGAATTATTTTAGCCATTATTATTGCCGTGGTTATTTCAAAACCTTTGGAACTCAAGATTTTTGAGAAGGAAATAAATCAGGTGTTGCTTACCGAAAAAAACCAAATGACATTGGATAACAAAACCGAATTGGCAAAACAATTCGATCCTGGAGTAGCTGCTTTAGAAAATGACATTCAATCCTTACAACAACAAATTGACACCAAAGAAGCAGAAGTCAATGCCCTTTATGACACTTACATTTCTGAAGCCGAAGGTACTGCCGGAACAAAGCTTTTAGGAAAAGGACCTGTTTATAAAGAGAAACGTGAAAAGCATGATGCAGCTTTAGCTGAACTCAACCAGCTTAAAGAAGAGAATAAATCCAAAATCCAGGAAGCAGAATCACAAATCGCCCAGTTAAAAACGGATTATAATTCTCAAGTTTCCAATACACAACCTATTATTGATGGTTTTGACGGTTTAATGGCTCGTGTAAATGCCCTTGGAAAACTGCCATGGCTGCCATCATTTTTTATTTTTCTATTATTTCTAGCAATTGAAACGTCTCCTATTTTCGCCAAATTGTTATCTCCAAAAGGTGAATACGATTACAAATTGGAAGATGCCGAAACAGCTGTAAAAACTTGGGTTGAGCAAAAGGTTAATGAGCGAGATGTCTTGCTTAAAACGGACATGGCTATCAATAACAAAATCTATAATGATATTGCAGAAGAAGATGAGCTATATGCCTACAAACGTAAAAAAGCCAGAGAACTTATGCAATTGCAAGCCGATGCTTTTTTTAAACATCAAAAGAATGCTCTTTAATAATTAGTTAGTATTTTTAGGGGAACAATTCAACTCGTTTTCCTATGAAATCCCTTTACGTCATTTTATCATTATGTTTTTCAACTTTTGTCTTTTCACAATCTGCTGATGAAATAGCCATTAGAAAAGTGATGCAAGATCAGCAAGATACTTGGAACAATTATGACATTGAAGGTTTTATGGAAGGCTATTGGAAATCCGACTCCTTACAATTTTACAGTCGTGGTTATATAACCAAAGGCTGGCAACAGACTTTGGACAACTACAAGAAAAACTATACCTCAAAGGAGCAAACTGGACAATTAACTTTCAAGCTTAATTCCATATCACCTATAGAAGATGGTTCATACTATATAATGGGAGAATATCACCTAAAGCGAACTATAGGTGATGCCCAAGGGGAGTTCATCATCATCTTCAAAAAGATACATGGCAAATGGAAGATTATAGCCGATATGTCAACCTAATTTAGGCAGCGTCATTCGTTTTAAAATGATCGTACAAATCCTTACAACCAAAACCAATAATGGATAATTGTTTATGCTTTGTTACTGACTCATTATGTAATTTAGCCAACGCCATAACACCATATTTATCAATACCTTCTAAATCCTCTAAACTAATTGTTATGGACTGTAAGCGTTCGAAAACATGTTCAAATTCTCTTTGAAATAAATCAATAGATGATTTGTTAAGATTCCCCTTAATGTTAAAAAAATTGTTGTAGTGTGTGATTTTTAAACTCATAAACACATGGTTAAAATATTATTCAATAAAAATGGGCTAATAATCAGTGAGGGAATGGTATAAATATAACACACATATATATTAAATAGAATTGTAATCGACATATAACCAAAGTATTAGATTAAAGTCAATATTATAAAACCTTAATTAGCAACCAATGCCCTAAAACTCAATCTTAAATACTTCTGTCTGGTGAAAATGAAGATAATTGTAATGATGGTTTTTTATCTGAAATAATTTCTGAAACCAATTTTCCAGTTCCAGTAGCCATGCTCCAGCCCATCATGGCGTGACCTGCAGCTATCGTCAAGTTTTTGCATTTTTTTGACTTGCCAATGTAAGGCAATCCATCTGGTGTAACTGGGCGCAATCCAGAAGAAGCTTCTTTTTTTTCTTCTTCAGAAACATGAATGTCTGGATAAAAATTGGTAACGGCTTTTACAATAGCTTCAACTCTAACTGGATTGATGTTATTATTAATTCCCGCAATTTCCATAGTTCCTGCAAAACGCGTAAAACCATTCATAGGTGTCACAGCTACTTTTGCTTCGGCTAATATGGCTGGAAGCGTAATATTGGTTTTGTTAAATGTATTAATACGGTAACCTTTTCCGGCTTGCAATAACAGTTTTAAACCCAATTTCTTGCTCAAGATAGTACTCCATGACCCAGCGGCTAAAACAAATTCATCTGCTTTTAATTTTTGTTTATTGGTTATTACAGATACAATCTGGCCATTATCAACTTCTAAATCCTGAACCTTTTCATTTTGTAAAATGGTTACACCATTATTTAGCAACCAAGACTTCATTTCATCCATAAACTCATGAGGCGTGGAATGCGAGTCACATTTATAATAGGTTGCTCCCAAGACATTTATTTTTGCTTGAGGTTCCAGAGTTTTTAATTCAGATAAACTAATCTCTTGTGCATCCAGGCCTTCTAATTTGGCTAGTTCAGCAGTTTTCACTTCTTCTTCGAGCATCTTTTGGGTTTGGCATAGCATGAGCAAACCTTTTTTTTCTAAATGAAAATTGAAATGATTCTCTTGTTTTATATCGTCATAAAGTTCTTGCGATAATAAGGTCAATCCTTTTATTGCGGGAATGGCTTTTTTCACATGATTAGGGTTACATGACCTGTTGAATGCCATAACCCATTGTAAAAAGTCTTTATCTAATCTAGGCTTTATATAAAGTGGACTTGAAGGATTGAACATCCATTTCAGTCCTTTTTTCATAACGCCTGGAGCTGATAATGGAATGAAATGGCTTGGTGACAAATATCCAGCATTAACATAGGAGGCTCCGGAATCCATATTGGATTGATCGATTAGTGTAACATGATGCCCTTCTTTTTTTAGATAATATGCAGAACATAATCCTATAACGCCTCCTCCTATAACAATGACTTCTTTTCCCATATTAAATAACTTGAAATCCTAACGCATAAGGATCATCTTCAGTATCTATGGTTATCGTATTATGCCCAAAAACCTTTGCCCAACCTTTTATACTCGGAATGATGGCTTTTTTTCCATCAATTTGAGTTTCTACTTCCACTCTACCAATGAACTTGCTCCCAATAAAACTCTCATGAATGAAATCTTCCCCAATTTTCAATTTCCCCTTGGCATACAACTGCGCCATTCGTGCTGACGTACCAGTACCACAAGGACTTCTATCTATAGCTTTATCGCCATAAAAAACAGCATTCCTTCCTGATGAATCTGAATTCAAAGGCGTTCCTGTCCAAAGCATATGAGACACATCTCGTATGTTTTCGTCTTCAGGATGTACAAACTGGTTTGGGTATTTTTTATTGATTCGCTCTCTTAAAATTTGAGAATATTGTATGATTTTTGAAGCTGTAAAATCTTGAATCCCAGAAAAGTTTTTTTGCGGATCTACAATAGCATAAAAATTACCACCATAAGCCACATCAAAAGTAAGTTCACCCAATTCTGGGCAATCAACAGTTAGGTTTTCGGCGGCTAAATAACTTTTTACATTGGTCAGTTTTACCCAATCAACCTTGCCATTAGTTTCTTGGTATTCAATTTCTACCAAACCAGCAGGTGCTTCCATTTTAATTTTTCCGGGTGTTTTAGGTTTCACCAATCCTTCTTCAATAGCAACTGTAATCGTTCCAATAGTTCCATGACCACACATGGGCAAACAACCGGATGTTTCAACAAACAATATCGCAAAATCGTTTTCAGGATTATGTGGTGGAAACAGCATACTACCACTCATCATATCATGTCCGCGAGGTTCAAACATCAAGCCTTTTCTTATCCAATCGAATTCTTTAAGGAAGTGTTGGCGCTTTTCACTCATATTATTTCCAATAAGTTCGGGAATACCTTCTTTGATTACTCGTACTGGATTTCCACAAGTATGCGCATCAATACAAACAAAAGTTGATTTTGGCATATATTATATTTTTTCGGAAGTTTGTTTACCGTTCACCAACCTTATAATTCCTAAAGGATTCTCATTCTTTAGTTCTTCTGGCAATAACGCGTTTGGCCAATCTTGAAAGCTAAATGGTCTGACCCAACGTTTTATAGAATGTATGCCAACTGCCGTAAACCGACTATCGGTTGATGCTGGATATGGCCCACCATGAGTCATGGACGGACAAACCTCAACACCCGTTGGTACACCATTATAGATTAAACGTCCAACACGATTCTGTAATGCCGAAACAATTTTGGAATACTTTAAAGCCTCTTCATTTTCAGCGATTAAAGTTCCTGTTAACTGTCCTTCCAATTTCGTGATAATTTGCTCCAATTGATTCGCATCTTCACATTGCACAACTATAGAATAAGGTCCAAAAACCTCTTGATGAAGTGTTGGGTTATTTAAAAATATCTCCCCTTTAACTGTCGTAACAGTTTGTCTTGCGTAATTTGTTTTTACATCAGAATCATAATCAGCAACTACTGATATATTTTGCTGTGTAATGGCTTTTTGTTTGTTATTCTCATAGGCATCAATAATGTTGGGATGCAACATACAAGACGGTTCAATTTTCACAATTTCATTAGATAAATTTTGAATAAAAGCAGATAACTCCTCACCTTTAATACCTAAAATTAATCCTGGATTCGTACAAAACTGACCTGTTCCCAACGTAATGGAACTCGCATAAGTTTTTGCCAAACTTTCGTTTCTATTTTGTAAAGCTTCAGGCAACATAACAACTGGATTAATACTTCCCATTTCGGCAAAAACAGGAATAGGTTCATCACGTTGTGCTGCCAAATCATATAATGCTCTTCCTCCTCTTATACTACCTGTAAACCCAACCGCCTTAACTCCATGATGTTTAACCAATTGTTCTCCAACTTCAATACCGCTACTGTTTAAGTTTGAAAATATGCCTTTGGGCATTCCTGTTTTTTGAGCTGCTTTTACAATAGCTGAAGCTACTAGCTCACCTGTCCCGGCATGCATGGGATGTGATTTTACAATCACGGGACAACCAGCCGTTAATGCTGCAGCAGTATCACCACCTGCTGTTGAATAAGCCAACGGAAAATTACTGGCTCCAAAAACTACTACTGGCCCTAAAGGAATGGACATTTTTCTCAAATTAGGTTTTGGTGCTGGCTCTCTATCTGGAATGGCAGTATCAATAGAGGCTTCAACCCAAGAGCCTTCAGCAACTAATTCGGCAAAGCTTCGCAGTTGTCCAATCGTCCTTCCACGTTCGCCTTTTGCTCTGCCTTCAGGTAATCCCGTTTCGGAACAATAGGTTTTTATCAACTCATCATCAAGGTCTAAAATTTCATCTGCTATGGTATTTAAAAACACTGCTTTTTGTTTTCCAGAATATGTTCTATAAGTTTTAAACGCTTCGATTGCTAAATCAACCGCATTATTTATTTCCTCTGATGTTGCTTCAGTATAAATATGCTCATTTTCAATATTTAATAGTGGGTTGAATGTTTTGTAAGTTTTATTTCCTCTGGATGACAAATTATTTCCTATATAGTTTTTTCCTGTAATCATCTTTTCTTTATTTTTTCAAGGTGTTGTTCTAAATCAACAGGCATATAAATAACCTTTTTAGACACTGGATATTTTTTTAATAGATATTGTGGTCGAATTGGCCGTTTTTCAAAACCACCACCACAATTTGGGCAAATTTTGTGTAGTACATTCTCAACACAATCCCTACAAAACGTACATTCAAATGTACAAATCATAGCCTCTTCAGAATCAAATGCTAAATCTTTATTACAATTTTCACAAGTAGGTCTAATATCTAACATTATAAATTTTTATAATTGGGTAAAGTGGGCCTAGTCCTCAAACCTTTAGCTATAACAGCTAATACATGTTTTCGTTCTTCCCCTTCGAGAATTAGCCTAGGCGCTCTAACAATTTCAGTACCAATACCTGTAGCCACTTCGGCCAGTTTAATATTCTGCACTAATTTAGGGTTAATATCTAACTCTAACAATGGTAAAAACCAACGGTAAATTTCTAAAGCTTCTTGAATTCTTCCAGCTTTTTGAAGTTCATAAATAGCAACTGTTTCTTCAGGGAATGCACAAACTAATCCAGCAATCCAACCATCTGCTCCCATTAACAAGCTTTCAAGACCCAATGTATCAACACCTGTCATGATTTTTAGTCGGTCGCCAAATCTGTTTTTTATTCTCGTAACATTTGAAATATCTCGCGTGGATTCTTTGACAGCTTCTATGTTGTTGCATTTAAGTAGTTCATCAAACATGTCTAATGTCACTTCTACTTTATAATCAACAGGATTATTGTAAACCATAATAGGTAGCGACGTACTATTGGCAACTGTTTTAAAATATTCAACCGTTTCCCTATCCCCAGATTTATAACGCATTGGCGGTAGCATCATCAGGCCTTTAGCTCCATCCTCTTCTGCTTTTTGGGCTGCATTAATGGCTGCTTTTGTGGATTGCTCGGCTATGTTGATTAAAACGGGAACACTATCTTTTACAAAATCTACTGTAAATTTGGTTAGTTCACGTTTTTCTTCATTCAATAAGGTACTGGCTTCGCCAAGCGTTCCGCCTAAAACGATACCGTGAACGCCTGCGTTAAGTTGCGCTTTTATATTAACCGAAAACATCTCAAAATCCAACGCGTCATTTTCAGTAAATTTAGTTGTTACAGCAGGCATAACGCCCTTCCATTGAATACTCATAATCTATTTATTTTGTATCTGTAAAATTACTTCACAGTCTCTATTAATATTAATAGGCATTTATCCTATTTAGATACTAAATTATCCATATATTTACTTAAATAGTATTTATTGAATAGTATTTTATCACTATGAAAGTTCTACCATTTAAAATACCAAAGCCGCAAAACGAAGCTTTTGTTTTTCAAGTAGATCGGGAAATGGCCTTTTATGATAAGTTACACCAACATGAAGAGATTCAAATTAGTTATATTGTTTCTGGCGAAGGCTCTTTAGTTATTGGTGATACCATCAACCATTATAAAAGTGGTGACATTTTGGTTATTGATGGTAATTTACCTCATGTTTTCAAAAGCGATTATACCGGAAAAGAGTCATATATGTTGTCTCTTTTTTTTACCAAAGATTCCTTTGGACCATCATTTTTTCAATTACCTGAAATGCTTGAGTTAAAACCTTTTTTTAAGCGTTGCAAACATGGCTTCAAGGTAACAAGCAAACAAAAATCAATTCGGGATATATTTTTAAGTATAGAGCAAGCATCAAAGTTGAAACAGTTTATGGGCTTAATGGAAATTTTAAAATTAGCTTCAAGTTGTTCCTATTCTAGTTTATCTTCATTTGTATATAACAGAGCCTATACAGATAACGAAGGTGAACGCATGCGGAATGTTATTGAATACACCTTAAAAAATTATAAAAACATTATTGATTTAAACACGATTTCTGAAGTGGCAAATATGACCAAAAATGCCTTTTGTAAGTATTTTAAAAAACGAACCAACAAAACCTACATTCAATTTTTAAACGATATTAGAATTGAACACGCTACTAAACTACTACAAACCAGCAGTGATTTGTCCATTGCAGAAATTGCCGAACTATCGGGTTTTAACAATATATCTAATTTTAACCGCCAATTTAAATCCATTAAAAGAATGAATCCCTCACAAATTAAAAAACTTCAAAACTAATGTCAGCTAAAACACAATATACTTTAATGATACTAGCTGCAATCATCACAATATATGGTTTGATAACAGGTAAGTTTTTATTTCTGCTATTCATGATTCCGTTTGGCTTTTCGTTTTTAAGGAAGAAGAACGACGAAGACAAAGAATAATTTATTAAGTCTTTTTTACGTATTTGGTGATGATTACAATTTGCTGCCCATCAACCTTACCTTCAATATATTCAGCATTTTCATGGTCCAAGCGGATGTTTCTAACAGCTGTTCCCTGTTTGGCAACCATACTGGAACCTTTTACTTTTAAGTCTTTAACCAAAACAACCGAATCACCATTCTCCAGTATAACGCCATTGATATCTCTATGAATAATTTTTTCAGATTCGTCTTTATCTTCTCCTGTTGCACGAGCCAAAGCCAAAGCTTCATCATCTAAATACATCATATCCAACAAATCCTTAGGCCAACCTTCATTACGAAGTCGTTGCAACATGCGCCAAGCCATAATCTGTACTGCCACATGTTCAGTCCACATACTATCATTTAAACAGCGCCAATGGTTAGGATCCATTTCGGTATCTCCATTTATTTGATCTAGACATGTTTTGCATACTAAAACATCATTGGCAACATTCTCATTTAACGATGGCGGAATGGTATATTGATATAAATCATGCGTTGAAGTACAGAGTTCGCAGGTGTTATTGCTTCTATCTTGAAGCATTTGTAAGACGCTCATAGTTTCAATTTATTTTTACAAAAATACTATTTTACTGAAAGGTATCACGCACTTTTTTTGGCAAAGATTTTACTATCAAATCATACGAATCATCAATCATTTGCTTGACAAAAGATATCCCTAAATCACCTTTAAAAAGTCTAACAGTGTTCCAATGCTTTTTACTCATGTGATACCCTGGTTCAACACTTTCATATTGCTCTCGTAGTTCCAAAGCATATTCTGGATCGCACTTCAAATTAACAGCTGGCTCACCTTTTTCCCATGTATCCAAACCAGTAAGAAGAAACATCTTTCCAGCAACTTTAAACACTAATACGTTATCATCAAAAGGGAAATGCTCAGTTACTTGTTGTTTGGAGAGGCAGTAGTTGCGTAATTGTTCAATATTCATTAGTCCTCAATTTTATACAGAATGGGTTTGCTTGGTGTTGCATCATTTTCAAAAGGCGCTATTTGTAAGTTTAAAAAATAAGTTCCATCTTCAATCTTGTTTGAAACATAAATAAACTCTGTAATGGTACAATCCTTTCTTAAATTTCCATTGTAATTCCAAAATGCCTTATGGCCTTTTAGCTCTCCATCATCCTTTTCCTTATCCACGCTTGGCAAATCAACCAGCAAATGCTTGATGCCCATTTTTACCAAAAACTGAATAGCTTCCTCTTTAAAATAGACCCAATTCGTATTAGAGTATTGTTTCGATTTTTTCTCTTTGGTATTGGGTATAGTTCTAATTATAATAGCATCTCGTTTTTTATTGCCAAAAGCGAATTGCAACTGTTTTTTTGAGATTACAAAATCATCATTAATCAATTCTGGGGCTACAGTTACCAATTCGGCTAAAAAGAAAAACTGCTTAAGGTTTTTATTTACCGAATATACCGTTTCGGTTATATGCCCAACACATTCTGTATGGGTTCCATGTGCATGCGGGTTAAACTGAATATTATTAAAATTTACACTCGCCCCTTTTTCTACACTAGCAATCCAATCGCCATCTTGAACCGGTTCTATTTTAGGTTCGTCAATATACCAGGCATTTACATTGGATTTTGATGCTTTAAGTGGGATAGAAATATCCAATGGTTTAGATAAGTCTATTTTATATTTTCTTGAATTGGTTTCAATGGTTGCTATCATTATAAATTAAGTTTAAATAGGTCAGACGCAATTCCGTCAGTTAAAAATTTGCCATTTGCTGTAACTAAAAGTGTATCATCATTAAGATACAACAATTGTTGGTCAATATAACGTTCGGCTTGTTTTAATAAATACTTTTTATATGAAATTCCAAATTCTGCTTCAACTTTTGTTAATGACACGCCCCAAATAGTTCGTAAACCGGTCATAATATATTCGTTATAACAATCGGTTGTTGTTAAATTTTCCCACTCAATAGGAAGTTGATTCTTTTGCAAAGCTTTAATATACTTGGCGTTGTTTCTAACATTCCAACCACGTTGTTGTCCATTGAATGAATGTGCCGATGGGCCAATACCCAAATAGTGTTTACCTTGCCAATAGGCTGTATTGTTTTTGCTAAAATAATTAGGTTTACCAAAGTTTGAGAGTTCATAATGAACAAATCCTTCGGACTCTAACTTTCCAACCAACAACTGAAATTGTTCTTGAGCCATTTCATCATCCACATCCTCAACAATTCCTTTTTTAATAAAACTTTCTAAAGTGGTTTTAGGTTCAACGGTTAACGCATAGCACGAGATATGCGGAACACCATAAGACAATGCCATTTCTATATTTTCAAGCCATTGTTGATTACTGGCATTCGGAATACCGTAAATTAAGTCTATTGAAATATTATCAAAATGACTTGTAGCCATAGACAAACATTCTTTTGCTTCTTGTACATTATGAGCGCGATTCATCAATTTTAAATCCTGTTCAAAAAACGATTGTATACCTATGCTAAAGCGGTTTATACCTATCTCTTTATAGCTTTCAAAAAGACCTCTCGACTCCGCTCGAGGTGACAAGTCACTTTGAATTAAATCATCAGGATTTGCCTCTAAAGTTATTTCAGGGTTTTCAACGACCTGGTAATTATTGTAGACCGAATTAATAATTTGTTGTAACTCTTCATTAGTCAACAAACTGGGTGTGCCGCCACCAAAATAAATGGTTTCTACAACTTGGTTTTGTAATTCTTCTTTTCTTAAAAACAATTCATTTTGCAAAGCTGAAACCATGTCAACTTTCTTTTTTAAAGACGTTGAAAAATGAAAATCGCAGTAATGACAAGCTTGCTTACAAAAGGGAATGTGAATATAGATACCAAGCATGATTAAAATTTTTTGTAGAATTTAAATGAACAAAAAATCAGAAACAAGAACAGAAGAATCAATGAAACTAAATTTTTATCTACGTTTTCATCTTTATACAGAAAAATATCTTGTTCTGAATTAGTCGCAAGAAAAATTTTATCACCAGGATTGAGAGTATTACAATACTTATCTTTTAACCTCTTGGAGTACATTTTATTATTATGATAAAATCTAAAGTATGCATGTAATGATTTATTGCTCGTATTGCAAGAGACTGGAACATCAATAATAATTACCTCAACAAAATTTTCATCATTAAGAATTCTATACTTATCAAAATTAAGTTTGATTAAATATCCAACTCCTAAAGAGGCTATAATCGTTATTATTAAAAAAATTCTATTTAACATGAGAAAAAACAGATTCCTACCTTCATTTCGACAAGCTCAATGTGACACGCAGGAATGATATATAATTACTTTTTAACCCGATCTTCATTCTGCTTAACAAAACTAGCCCAACCTGAATAACTTTTACCAACAGTCACACGACCTTGGTTGTAGAAATGACACACTGCAGCAGCCAGACCATCGGTGGCATCCAAGTTTTTTGGCAACTCTTTTAATTGCAACAAACTTTGTAGCATTTTAGCCACTTGCTCCTTACTGGCATTTCCATTTCCAGTAATAGCCATTTTAATTTTTTTAGGTGAGTATTCCGTAATAGGTACTTCACGAGACAAACCTGCAGCCATAGCCACACCCTGCGCACGACCTAACTTGAGCATACTTTGTACATTTTTCCCAAAAAAAGGTGCTTCAATAGCAATCTCGTCTGGGTGATGGGTTTCAATAAGTTCAATGGTGCGTTCAAAAATAAGTTTGAGTTTTAAATAATGATCATCATACTTTTTTAGGTCTAACTCATTAAGTTGCATAAAGGACATGGTTTTGCCAACAACTTTAATGAGTCCGAAACCCATGATTGTTGTACCAGGATCAATTCCTAAAATAATTTTTTCTTTACTCATTAATCGCAATAATAGCAGCCACTCAAGGATACCGACAAACCTATAGTAGCTGTAAATAAGTTTCCGTTAAATGATCCATATCCATCAGAAATCGAATCAAAATCTCCACTTATGCCATAAATATATGAGGTATCCAAATACACCGAAAACGTTCTTGAAACGGTATAATGAAACTCAATTCCTGCCATGACATTTAAGTATGAAAGCTTGTTGTCTTGGTATGTCAATGGCTTTACAAATGTCATTCCGGGTCCTGCATGACCAACAATTCCAATATTTTCTGGCAAAAACGTAAAAACCGATGTTGCATCGTAGACAAACTGAGCATTAATTCTAGTGTAATTAATCTTGAAATAAGGTGAACTGGATGCATTCTCTATTCGATTATAACCAAAATCTAATTTTACCCCGTATTGTGGTTTAAACATACGTTGAGCGCCTAAATTAATTGTTGGAAAGTTAACTGAATTCCCTTCAAAACCAGAAACAAACCCTGAAGCATTTGGCATATTAACACCAAAAGCAATTTGAGCTTTCCATTTACTAGCTTCACTTTGGCCAAACATAGTAGCGGTAGAGAAAAGTAAAATAAACAGTAGACTATAAAATCTATAATTTACAAAAGCTGTCTTCATGTGACTTTATTGTTTTATTTTGTACAAATTAAAATCTACGACTCAATTACATGTTTGGAGCCATTCCTTACAAAACTAAACAATTCTATCTAGTACTTATCAAAATAAGTATTGTTGTTGGCGCTTTTTATTTTATTTACCACAAACTATCGTCCAATGAAAGCCTAAGCTTTTTAAATTTTGTTGATTATTTAAAAGAAAATCGTCGTTTTTCACTTAAAACCGTCAGTTTTTTAGTTTTTTTAAGCATTTTTAATTGGTTTTTTGAAATTTTGAAATGGCAAGTTTTGGCCTCTCACATCAAAAAGATCAGTTTTACTCAATCGTTAGAACAGAGTTTAGGATCTTTAACCGCTTCGTTGTTTACACCAAATCGTGTTGGTGAATATGGTGCCAAAATCATGTACTTTCAAAGTAAGTTTAGAAAAAAAATAGCCTTTTTAAACCTGTTGGGAAATGTGTTTCAGATGACTATAACTGTTACTTTGGGACTTATAGGATTAATCTTTTTTATTAAGAAATACGACCTTGACATCAACTACCTAAAAGTCGCTCGCTTTTCAGGCATTATTCTATTGTTTATTTTCTTCGGCTATTTAAGTACAAAACAAAATGTCATTAAAGTCCGTGGATTTTCATTGAAAAAGGTATTAGAATTTATAAAAATATTACCAACACAAATTTATTTTAAAGGCCTTTTGTTGGCACTTATTCGCTATCTGGCATTTTCATTTCAGTTCTATTGGTTACTTCATGTTTTTGGGGTTGATGTGTCTTATTTTAATGCTATGGTGGTTATTACAAGCATGTACCTATTAGCTTCTGTTATTCCTTCCATTTTTATTTTTGATGTTATTATAAAAGGCAGTGTAGCCGTTTACTTATTTGATATTGTTGGCGTTAACGAACTCACAACATTAAGTATTGTTACGATAATGTGGCTTTTGAATTTTGTTTTACCCAGTATTATTGGGTCAGGATTTGTTATTAAATTTAAACTTCCTGAAACCAAATGATTACAACAATTATTTTTATAATAATTACGATATATGTCCTTCTTATTGGAAGCTACATTTATGGGTTTGACAAAGTTCCTGATTTTATCATTTTAGATTCACCATCGCAAATAAAATTCACCATAATAATAGTTTTTAGAAATGAAGCTGACAATCTACCTGAATTAATCCAATCACTAAAGAACTTAAATTATTCTCGCACTCATTTTGAGGTTATTTTTGTTAATGACGACTCTGAAGACAGTTCTGTGGACATTATTAATAATCAAATAAATAAAATAGACTTTAATTTTCAGATTATCAACAGAGAAATTCTTTCTAAATCACCTAAAAAAGATGGCATACAAACAGCCCTTAAATTGGTAAATACAGATTGGGTTATAACTACTGATGCCGACTGTGTGGCCCCAAAGTATTGGTTAGACTTTTTTGATGTTTATATTCGACAAAATACACACAAACTTATTGCTGGCCCAGTTGGTTACAAAGTAGAAAATAATCTTTTAAGTCAATTTCAAACCCTAGATTTTATAAGCTTAATGGGAACAACCATAGGTAGTTTTGGGTTAAAAAAACCTTTTATGTCCAATGGAGCAAATTTAGCTTATAAAGTAGATTTATTTCATGAATTAAACGGATTTGATGGAAACTCACATATTGCAAGCGGTGACGATGTGTTTTTATTGCAAAAGGCCAGAAAAGCAAACCCTGAATACGTTGGGTTTCTTAAAAGCAACAAAGCTCTAGTACTAACAAAACCTTTACAGTCATTAAACGCCTTGACCAAACAACGTATTAGATGGGCTTCAAAATCCAGTGCTTACTCCAGTAGATTTGCCAAACTTACTGGATTGATAGTTTTAACGATGAATATGTTAGTGATTACAATCATTGGATTAGCTTTTGGGAATATTATTTCTTGGAACACATGCTTGTATATTTGGGTTATAAAATTGAGCATAGACTTTATTCTACTGTTTAAAACCATTCGGTTTTTAAATCAGGAAACTGTTATTAGAAGTTATTTTTGGAGCAGTATATGCCATCCATTTTTTATATGCTACGTTGCCATTTTATCCTCGTTTAAAGGATATGAATGGAAAAACCGGCAGTTTAAGAAATAACCATAAGAGCAATAGAATTCGCTATTTTTTTTTAGCTTTACAAGTAACCAAAATATTGTAATATGAGAAAGTTTCTCCTTCTAATAACTTTTATTACTTTTTCCCTTTCTGCTCAAGCGCAGCAAACCTACACCATTGGCGATGAAACTTTAGAATTGAAAACTGAAGTTGAAGGTAATCTTGATTTACTTTGGACCATAGATAATTCTCAATACCGGTATTTTGTGCGTACAAAAGATGGATCTATACAAGAGTTAGTAAATACTAAAAATCCTGATACACGTAAATATCAAGAAGAATACAAAGCAGTGTTATTCCACTTAACGTCTGAATACGGCCTGACAACAGATAAAGTAAATTTAACTTTATATAGTTTAAAGGAGTTTATAAATAAATACAATTCAACAACCGATTTGAATTATGATTATGAATCTCGTTCAAAACTACAATCACGATTAGGTGTTTTTGGCGGTATTACCAATCAACCTTTGGTTGACAATCCAGATAATAAAACTGCTCCATTTTTTGGAGCCGACTTTGAAGTATTTTCAAAAACCAAATTACAAAGACATGCTTTATTCTTTCAAGCCAGACACAGCTTACAAAGTGACGAATTCAAATATTCTTCAACCCAATTATCAATAGGATACCGTTTTCGATTTGTCAATCAAGCTACATTTAATTTTTATGGTAATTTAAAAATTGCAACATTTGATTTTATACATGCTGAATATGCTTTTGATGATCCAAGTTTAGGAAGCTATTCAGAAAACTCTTCTGCCTTGCAAGTACCATTTATTCTAGGGGTAGGTGCTGACATTAAAGTTACCAAAAACGGTTATATTATGCTTGCTTATCATGATATTTATGCTCTTTTTGTAGATAATGGTGGTAACTTCCCCATAGACTTTGCAATAGGCTTTAAACTTGATTTGTAAATGAATTTAGGAAAAACATCTAATCCTGCTTTCACAGATTATTTTTGGGATGGGGAGACTACCTCTAATAAGAAAATGTCTGTTCATGGTATACTAATTAAAACTTTTGCTTGTTTAGCAATAATTGCATTAATCACTGTCCTTATTTGGTATTATTACAGTAATGGCAACACTATAAAATGGTTTGTAACAGGCGGTATGTTAGGTGCCATAATTATAAGTATTGTAATTTCTGTTAGAAAAGATTGGGCGCCTGTTTTAGTTCCTATTTACGCTGTTGTAAAAGGTTGTTTTATCGGAGGTATTACAAGTTTCGCCAAGGCAAAATTTCCAGACTTACCATATCAGGCTATAGGTGTTACTGTTATTGCTTTTTTTGTCATGTTAACACTTTACCAAACACGCCTAATAGTTGTAACTAAAAAGCTGCGCAGTATCATCATTGTTGCCTGTTCCACAATTTTCCTGACTTATATAATTTCTTGGATATTGAGCTTTTTTGGAATTCGTTCCTTTCTTTGGGGAACATCATGGATAGCCATTGTGTTTAATATTTTGGCTGCAATTTTCGCATCTTTATCCTTGCTTTTAGACTTTGATTATATAGAAAGGCGCAAAAACAAGGCTCCTAAATCTAAAGAGTGGCTAGCTACTTGGGGACTTCTGGTTACCATTGTTTGGTTATACGTTGAGATATTGCGACTCATGCGCAAATTTTCAATAAAATTTTAATTGGCTTGAATTACAACAGGCAATACAAAGGCTGTTTTCACCTTTTGCCTACGTTTAATGGCTGGATAAATTTCAGGAAGTGAATCTAAGCTATTTTGCAATAACGCTTTAAGATTAGGGATTTCTTTTAAAGTCAGCGAATCGACATCCATTTCTACAACCGATAATTCGCCTCGTTCTGAAATTTGAAACTTTATTAATATGGTGTCTTTCAGATATTCTGATACAACAATGGTATCCGATTTTATGTTTTTGTATATAGCTTGTCTTAAAATATTTTGAAAACACAGTTTTTTGGCTTCTTCAGATTTTTCATTATCACAAGATGAAAATGTAGGATATATATCAACCTCGCTCCAATTAAATGTTTTTAGCTCTTCTTCCAAAATCTCTTCAGAAGATGTTTTTTTCACATCAAAGTAGTTGCATGATGTTACCATTGTAAAAAATAAAGCTAAAGCAATTTGTCTCATAATCAGTAATGAAACCGAAAAGTACAATTTTTTTAAATTTTAATCTTCATTCAAAAATTTTTCTTGTTTTAATTCTGTAATCCGTCTTTCAACCATAGGTATCATAGGACTTTTAGGATACGTACTCTTGTAAGTTTTATATAATTCAATCCGTGTATCAATGTCTTTGTAATATTTGTCCTTGGTATAAACAATATAAAAGGCTATTATTTGATCATTAGGTTTTTCCTGTAACGCTTTTCTATAGGCTTCAATAGCTTCTGGATATTTTTTTTTGAAAGTTTAGTACTCTTCCTAACCTGGAATATTCATAATCTAACGGTACATCATCAATGGCAATAGCTATTTTATAATATTGTTCTGCCAAAGTATAATTTTTCACATCCTCATATAACTGACCTAAAATAAACAAGTTAGTAGTGTTTTTAGGATCATACTTTAGAGCTATTAAAATATGTTCAATAGATTTTTCAGGTTGATAGGCTTCTGAATAACTAAAGCTTAATTTCTCATGAATGAACTGTGATGATTCACCCAATATTATTAGTTTTTCAAAATAAAAAATGGCCTCTTCATATTCGTGTTGCCAATAATAATTTTGTGCTTTTAAACTAATAAGCTCCAAATTATTTTCATACGTTTTTAATCCAAAATCCAAATAATAATCTACCGAGTCGTGCTTACGTTTCTGAAGCATATATTTAGCCACTTTATAAATAGCTTTTTGATGTTCAGAGTCTAACTGAAAACTCTTTTTATATTCAACAATTGATAATGAATCCTGTTGTGTTTCCAGAATTAAACCTAACTCATAATGATAATTGGGGTTTAATGAATCTATAACTATCAACTGATTGAAAACAGATGATGCTTTCTCAAATTTTTTAGTTTTAGATAGTAATTTAGCGTACTCATACTTAACTAAAATATTATCTGGATAAGCCTTAATACTATTTTCATAATACAATAAAGCTTGGTCATAATTACCAATAGCCTTGTAAGCTTTAGCCATTTTATGATACACTTCCTCTCTATTATTATACGTTTTGTAAGTTTCTATAGCTTTAGAATAGTTACCATTGGCAAACAAACTGTCTGCTACAATTAAAACCGAAGTTTGTGCTTCGGTTTTAAAACAAAATAAGATAAAAATGACTATTAAAAATCTATTCATGCACTTCAAACTTTATAGGCAAGTAATACGGTACACTTACTTTTTTCCCGTCATGTTCACCTGGAATCATGGTTGGCAACATACTGACTACGCGAACGGCTTCGGCTTCCAATTCAGGGGATAACGCTCTAGCTCTAATATCTTTAACATGACCATCTTTTCCTATTTTGAACATCACACGGACTTGTTGAACGCCTGAAAGATTAGATTGCTTGGCTAAATTGGTATTGAAATTCTTAATGATAAATTTGTTGATGGTTTTATTCATACAAGCCTTTCTTTCTTTTTCTGAAGTTTCCGTTTCACATCCCGGAAAAACTGGGACTTGGTCTATAACTGCAAAAGGTACTTCATTCAAACTTAAGCCTTCATTTGAATTACTTTCTCCAATCTGTTGAGCTTCACTACCTTTTTTAGCTTGAATCCACAGTCTCAATAACGCTTCCTGTTCTTCTTTTGTTAACCCCCCTTTCTCCTCCATACGCATTCTAATATCTTCTATCTTATCAGAAACAGTCATTTCTTGTTCAGTAATTTCTGTTGTTGATTCTTGCGAACAAGACACATAAACTAACATCCCTAAAACTATAGGGATTAATAAAGCAAATTTCAGCAATTGTTGTTTTTTGGATTTTGTTTTTTGTAACATAATAATGCGTTTTTTGATTAATGATTGTTTAAAAAATGGATTTATGAACGATACTACTTTAGTATCGAAAACCTGCGATAGTAGATTTTCATAATATTGTTTTTTGTCATGTTTTACGGCTTTTGAATCGGCGATAAATTCGTGCAAATCGGACATTCTATTTTGATACATATATACTAAAGGGTTGAACCAAAATACAATTCGCAAGGCTTCAAAAAACAGCAAATCCAGTGTGTGCTTATCCTTAATATGTGCTATTTCATGTTTTATAATTGATTCGCGTTCTTGGTCATTAATGTCTTCGCCCAAAAACACATAATTAAAAAATGAAAATGCAGCTGAACTGTTTAAGAGTTTAACAAAGTTGATATTGTTTTTTCTGACTTTGGGGCTCTTGTATATTAATTTCAGTATGTAGTTGACTCGATATGCAAAATAAAACAAGGCTAAAGCACTTCCAATAAGTAACAACACACTTAAATACCATGTAAAATTGTGAGAGGAATTAGAACCTTGTAAAACAACCTCATCTAAAACTATTGAGTTTTGAGCTTCTGAAACAAGTGTTGGAAAAGACAACACATACTCTTGAGGTACTACATTTTTAAAGCTTTCAACCTTTATAAATGGAATTACAATTGATAAAACTGCTGTGCCCAACAAATACACTCTATTCCAGTTAAAAAAAGTTTCCTTTTTTAAAAACACATCATAAACAACCAAAAAAAACAGCTGAAACGAAACTACCTGAATAATATATTGCATCATGATGTTTTGTCTTTATTAATTTCTTTTAAAACCGATTCCAACTCATTTAGGTTAATATCATTTTTCTTCATAAAAAACGACACCATACTCTTAAACGACCCTTGGAAATAATTATCTACTAATGTGTTTAAGCTTTGGTTGCTATAATCTTGCTTTTTTATTACAGGAAAGTACAAGTGTCCCTTGCCCTGTTTTTCATAATCTACAAAACCTTTGCTTTCTAATATTCTTATAATTGTAGAAACCGTATTATATGCAGGTTTAGGTTCAGGAAGCTTTTCAATAACCTGTTTTACATTGGCTTTGTCGAGCTGCCAAAGTATATGCATGATTTCTTCTTCAGCTTTAGTGAGTTGTTTCATTTTATGGATATATTTTTCAACACGTTATGTCAACGAATTTTTTAGTTCAATACAAATATAACTAAATATTTAGTTCAAACTAATTTTTTAGTTTAAAAATGTAACAATCTTTCCATATCTTCGACATACAATAAAAACTTAATATGGATATTTTACTCACACTCATTGGTTTTGTTTTTATGCTTGTTGGCATTATTGGTAGCTTTTTACCTATTTTGCCTGGACCTCCAATGAGTTGGATTGGCCTACTATTACTCTATTTAACCAAATCTGTAGAAAACAATTGGCTTTTTTTAAGTATTACGTTGGCTGTTGCTTTATTAGTTTTTGCTTTAGATTATATTATTCCAGCTATGGGCACTAAAAAGTTTGGTGGTAGTAAAGCGGGAATATTTGGCACAACTGTAGGATTGCTTGTTGCGATATTTTTTCCCATTTTAGGGCCAATTGGCATAGTGGTTTGGCCTTTTGTTGGCGCCCTAGTGGGAGAATTACTAAACAAAACCGAATCTAAAACTGCTGTTAAAGCTGCTTTCGGCTCGTTTTTAGGGTTTCTTACCGGAACATTTATTAAGTTTATTGTTGCTTGTGTTTATTTTGGTTTTTTTCTTTCAACTTTCTGGGAGCACAAGAGTTTAATATTTTCGTTTTAAAAAGAAGAAACCTCATGATTTTCAAATAAAAAACGAAAACCACGAGGTTTGTGTAAATGCTATTATCAACAAATTTTTTTGAGGGATTAATCAAATCTGTCGTTGATACTTCAAATATATGCCATCTCATTTAATTTTCGTTGCGGAAAAACCGTAAACTTGTTACGGAAAAACCGTAAAACCTAGAAAACATGATAGCTTAAAGACTTCTTTGTATGTGCGTAAAACTTAAATTTTAACAGTTTTCACTACCTATTAATTAAATAAATCCTTTTGAACGGGCTTCATCCAATAAGGTTTCGTCATTACCATCTTGTACATCAAATAACACTTTTAGATGCTTTTTGCGTTTTTCAATTGCACTCATAGACATATTAATATGGTCTTTCAAACTTTTTGTACGAACACCTTGAGACAAAAGGTACAAAATCTTTCTATCGACATCATCTAAATTGATATCGTTTGTTATAGACTTTCTTACAATACTATTTACAGTTCCGCTGTAAAAAGGCGGATTATTCAATACCGCTTGAAAGGCACTAGCCAATTCACTAGAAGTTAAATCGCTTTTGATAAGAAACCCTTCTGGATCGATATTTTTAATGATATTATGCACTCGATAGTTTTCATTAAACATCGTTAGCATAACAATTTTTGCTTCGGGCATAATATGTCTGGCATATTTGGCTAAATCTTCTCCTGAAGTAAACCTACCGTCTTCTGAAGGTGGTAAACTAATATCCATAAAAAGCACATCGTAAGGCCTTTCTAATTCAACAGCTTTTTTAAGGTATTTAACAGACTCATCACAATTATTTGCAATATCTATTTGTAAATCTTGCGATTCCTTTTTGGTTGCCAACAACGTGTTTTGATACCCTTCAATAATAATAGGGTGATCATCAGTCATTAATATGCGAATGGTTTCTTGCATAGTTATTAGGTTAATTAAGGTTAGATTGGGATTGTTATTAAGATACTTGTGCCTACATCTTTTTCAGAGGTTAATTGGACTTCGCCGCCAATTTCGCCAACTCTTGAATTCATGTTTTTAATACCAATACCTTTACGGGTTTTGTCCACATCAAATCCAGAGCCATTATCTGTAATGAGTAAGCAAATTACGTTATTTTTTAATTTAAAACTAATATCTACATGTGTTGCTTGGGCATGTTTATAGATATTCTGAAGGGATTCTTGTATAATTCTATAAATATGAATTTTTGTTTTATTGGGTAAGTCTTCCCATATAATATCATCATCAGTATTAATGGAGTAGTCCAATCCATAAGCCAAAGTTTGTGTTTCAACCAGTGTGGCTATAATATCTTCAAATCCAGATCCAGAAACAAAGTCGGTATTTAATTCATGAGAGACTTTTCTAATTTCCTGTTCAATATTTTTTAGTTCAACAATATAATTCTCTCTAGTTTTTATTGCCTCTGGTGTTGATACCATATTTAAACTGTCTAAACTTAATCGTGTGCCAAACAATCGCCCAAGTATACCATCATGCAGCTCTTCTGAAATACGTTTTTTCTCGATGGTACGTGCCTCATCTATTTTATCTTGCTGCGAAAGCATTAAGTTGTAAATTTCCTCGTTGGCTTCCTGTTGTTGCTGAATGAGCTTTAATTGTTTATTTCTGGCACGTTGCGAAATAATAATATAAAGTAAAATTAAAGTAACAATTAATATACCTGATAAGCCCAATAACCATAAACGCTCTCTGGAAATCCTCTCGTTTTCGCGCTCAATTTCATCGGTTTCAAACTCTATTCTTGCAAATTTATTTCTAATGGAACGCTCCTTATTTACAAGGCTATCATTAAGTTTAATATATTCATTTAAATATGTACTTGCATTATTATCTTTTTCAATATTTGACTTTAACTTCAGAGCATTTAATACCACATCATTTGTTGAAGTAGCTCTTCCCAAGCCATAAGAAATATTGGCATATTTTAAAGAGGAATCTAATTCCTTTTTATCTAAATAATATTCAGACATATTTAAAGCCACCGACATTATAGCGGCTTCATCTTGAATACTATCACTGATTTTATAAGCTCTGTTTAAATCTTTTAGTATGTTCTCTTCAGAAAATTTACCCATTAAATGTCTCAAAAGGGCATAATCCCCTAAAATTAAAGCATAGTTATTTAACTCTTGTTTCAATACAGATTCGTTTTGAAAAAGATTTTCATAAATCTCAAAGGCCTTATCATACTGCTTTAACTCTTTATAAATAAGCGCTATGTTACTATTAGAATAAAGCGTGTACAAAAAATTATCTTCTATTTTATCACTATAGCTTAATGCCTTATTGTGATATTCAATAGACTTGTCAAATTGTTTTAATTCATCTGAAGCAATTGCCACTAAATTATGAAGCGCCCATAAATTATCAAGTGTAGACTCATTTTGTGGTAATGCCTGATAGATTCTTATTGCTTCAAATGCATTACTTTCGCAACCAACATAATCTCGATCCTCAAATTGTAGATCAGCCATTTCGAAACGGGCTGCTGCAGCCCTTGCTTTTTCTCCTTGCGAGTAAAAGTATTTGGAAGCATTATAGTAATAATAATATGCGCTATCAGAACGATTATTATATCTATGATACCATCCAAGAACATTGGTAATATGTCCCAATGCCAAAGTATCATTTATTTTTTTTGCAAGTTTTAGATTTTCATGATTTAAATCAAATAGTGAGTCTACTGAAAATTCCTTTAAGTATAAAGTGGTGAGAAGTCTTTTTGCTTTTAATAATACAGAATCGCTTTTTTTAGTTTTAGCAATCTCAATTGCTTTTTTAACTTCAACAATCCTGAAAGAAAGTTCTTTACTTTCATTTTCGGCATTATCATAATGGTATTTAAAATCTGGATTGTTGTCTAAAGTTTCTTTTTTTTGGGGAAAAAGAAATATAGAATTTAATATAAAAACAACATAAAGAATATTCTTTCGGGACATACTTATAGATATGTCCTTCAAATTTATCAAAATTTATTAGAAGTAAACACCAATATTATAAATAACACCAAAACCCCTTAACAATTAAGAGGTTTGTTTATCTATATGTTATGGGATTCCTTATCCGTTTGAAGGGACTTCTCCTTTTCTTTTAACGTGTCTTTTGGTTGTAAAAGCAAAGTTAAAATCTTCTTGCTCTGTAACGTGTTCTTGAACAGGTTCGTTATTAATACCTCTTTCGATATTTAAGCCAGTTAAAGTCGTACAAAAAATTGCAGCTAATAAAGTAATTTTTAAGGTTTTCATGTTAGTTCATTTAGGGTTAAACAACAGTTTGCTATTAAATTTTATGTAATTAAAAATTAAAATGATTTTAAATTAAAAATCACTGTCGAGGGAAGATGGATTAATAACCTTGAATGAAACTTTATTGTTTCAAAAAACTAAAATTAACATGAGGGAATAGACAAAAAATTGTCTGAATGAATTAATTAACCTTAAATAAGCTGAATAATTCGATTTAGGGACTTATTTGAAGGACTGTAAATATAGGTTAGAATGTGAATGAAAAAATTAAAAACACGATTAAACGACAAAAATCATCGATGAAATACATGTTTAATTGAATTTTCTTACAAATGAATGGCGAAGTATTGGTATTGCAATGGAATAAAAAAATGCATAGCAAGCTAAAAATCAAACAATTGCTAGCTCGCCATGCTTTAAAGAATTAAGCTTTTCCCAAAATTCTAAACATTCCTGTTCCGCAAGTTGGGCACTTACCTTTCATGGCTTTTCTGCCATTTTTCATAGTAACCTCTGCAGCGTCTTTAATTTCTCGTTTAGATTTACACTTTACGCAATATCCTTCCATAATGTAATTAGTTATTAGTATTGTTAGACTATATATTCTCAAATTTAGTCATTAAAAACACTAATACCAAAAGAAAGTTTATTTGCCTTCACAATCCATTTTGCAACAATTATCTAGGTTAACTATATTTACAATAAGAATCTCAATCAGAAAATGAAAAAGTACAATAGTGTTGGCGAACTGTTTATGGACTATAGAACTTTTAATGGTCTATCCCAAGCAGATTTTGCTGCTAGTTTACATGTAGATTTAAGAACCATACAACGTTGGGAAAAAGATATAACTTTAATAAAACCCGAAAAGGAAGAAGATATTGTTTTAGCTACGTTAATGCCTTATCAGCTTATTCGCAATTTAAATGCTGCAGTTCCTATTCCAACATATTATAACTTTAAAACCCGAAAGTATTCACTCTCCCAACAATCTAATTCGTTTCCAAAAGTAGATTGGTATTTAGATCAAATAGATATTACATCAGATCGTTTAAGGACTATTGACCTTGATTTAGATTTTAAACATCTTGAGCAGTTTATCGATTCGCAAAAACGAGATGAAAACTATGTCAATAAAGAATTGATACGGGAAGCTGTCAGACTGTTGCCCGAATTGAATTATGTTTTTATTGGTAAATCGGGTTACTATGCTGGCCACTGTATTGTTTTACCCATATCTCCAAATACCCACATTAAGTTAAGAAACAAGGAAATTTCAAATAGAGATTTACGTGCGCATCATTTAGTTAATTATAAAAGTTTAGGGCAACCTATTTTTTATCGATTTGATATCACTGGTGACTGCAACGACACCGTTTTTTATATTATGTCAAAATTCTTTAGGTTTTTTAGAGATATTGAAAACAAAAATTACCTCATGTGCGGCTATACCGAACGCGATGACAATTATAATATAAACCAACAAATAGGGTTACGTGTCATTTGGGAAGATAAAGATTTACAAAACCGTTTACATTTAGATTATCCACCACGATTTTTTGAGGGGGATTTTAATAAATATCTCGAAAACCTTTAAGTTATCAGTTACCCAAAACAAAAATCTCCCCAACCTTCTAGACAGAAAAAAGGAAAGATTTCTGCACTTAACACTAAATTTAAAAACTGTTTTATTCTATTCCAAATAGAAAAAAATCAGTACGTAAAAACTATCTCTTTAGTGAAAAATGACCTCTATATTCTTTTCCATTCTGTCGTTTAAGAACAAACCAATAATCTGAATTGGGCATTATATTACCTTTAAATGACCCATCCCATCCAGTAGAATTAGGGTTTAATTGCTTTAAAAGCTTGCCATATCTATCATAGATGTAAACTATATTGCTTTGTTCTTTATTTGAATTATACAATTGCCAAGTGTCATTTGTCCCATCACCATTTGGTGTAAACACTTTAGGGTAATACAACAAATACACATCTTCAGTTACAATTCCACATCCATTCTTATCCCTTACAAAAACTGTATAATCATCTACATCCAAATAGCTGAACACATTTGAATCTTGATAATTTATACCATCCAAAGAATACTCATAGTCGCCAGCACCTTCGACCATCACTACAATTTGATTATTATTAGCAGACCAATCCTCTATTTCTATTTCAGTTATAGTTGCTATACCTGACTCCAGAACTGTAACTGTTTGACTGGTTTCACATCTTATCCCTCCATAAATATTTGTTGCTGTCACATCATAGGTTCCTGGTATATCCACAATGATTGACTGACTTGTATCTCCTGTTGACCATAAATATTCGTCATATCCCATATCAGCAATTAGTTCAACATTTGAGCCTTCACATATAGACCAAGTATCATCCATTGATAGCTGCGGTTGTTCAACAACTACAAAATTCACTATCGTTTCATCATAACAAATAGAACTTAATTCGTTTTCAACCCTAACAGTTACTATCTGGCTATCAGTAATAAAAGGGTTAGGTAAAGGGCTCGGCAGCTCATTTCCCATCTCGTCATAATATGAAACAATCATACCTGTTTGACCATTTAAGACTATAGATTCTATTGGTGAGGTATCAAATGCAAATTGTCCGTCATTATCATCATCACATTCTATAAAATCAGGTACAGTATGTGCAATTGCTGCTTCATCTACCGTGAACACAATCTGTGTTTCATCAAAACAAGCACCATTTGGGTCTAGAGACAAGCTGTTAATTACTGTTGCCCTAATAGTTTGAGAAGCCGTGACAAAAGGGTTGGGTAACGGGCTTGGTAGAGGGCTTCCATTTTCATCTGTATACCTAACAATTACATTACTTTGCCCATTAATTAATATTGATTCAACAGTTGAGGTATCAAATGCATACATTCCATCACCATCATCGTCACATTGTTCATCTAGATTAACAGAAAAAGCGGTTGGAATTGTTTCTACATGAAGTGTAACATGGTGCCCTAGTCCCAAACAATCGTTATCCACATCACTATCTACTCGCACAAAAATATCCTGGATAAATGGATAACCAATATTTTGGTAGTTGGCAATATCCAAAATTGGATTTACTTCCGATAACGCATCGGCTTGATTTCTATAGTAAGAAATAACCAATTGTTGCCCTGTTGGAAATAATGCTTCAACCTCGTAATTAACAGAAGTTAAATCAAAGGTCGCTACACCATCTGTAATATTATCACCATCATCACACTTATAAAAATCTCTCGAATAAGTTGATGGTATTTGTGTAGTAGAAACAAACAAGTTTACTTGAGAAACCCTGTGACAACCGTTACCATTTTCTATTCTTGCCCAGATAACATCTGAACTTATGCTTTCATTAACATATGTAAATGGGTTTATTATTGGACTATTTCCATCTTCTGCATCTAATGGTAACTCATAAAAAGTGACTGTATCACTTTCAGGGTTAATTGTAATTTCACTTATTACTTCATTAAGATTAAACATACTATACCCATCTAAATCATCATCACACTGACTTAAGCTTACAATTGAATTAACGACTGGCAACTCCAAAACTTCAATATCGAATTGGGTGACAGCATTACAATTGGTGTTTTGATTATTCACAATTTGTACGTAAATAGTTTCAAAGGTGTTGGTATTTTGATATGAAGAAGGGTTAGTTATTTGATTTGACAGCGCTAAATCAGTATAATAATTAACTGTGAATTCTGTAGCTGATTGTCCATTTAAAATAGAGGCTTCATTTTGAGTTAAATCAAATAAAATAATACCATCTTCACTTGTGCCATAACTAGAATTATCACATTCTCTTAAAATAGGTAAATTAGTATTTGGGTTAGGGGTCTCCTCAACTGAAACATCTATTATAGTCATATCCTCACAGCTCACATTATTACTGTTTCTGACACTTGCAATTATAGTTCTTGTTTCTAAAACAGATAAATCTAATAATGAGGAATTAATGGGATTATTATTATTGTAATTTGTCATACCATCAAAATAAACAACACTAAACACATCTAAACTTTGACCATTTAAGATATCAGAATTAAAGTCAGACAAGTCAATGGCCTCATGACCATCATAGTCATCATCACAAAACACTTGATTAGAAATAGAATAAGCAGTTGGAACATCATATATTCTAACCAATTTTGTTTCTGAAGTTGTTTCAGATCCAGAAGAAACTGTTAGGGTTACATTAAAATCACCTAGAGACAAAAAAGTATGGATTGGGTTCTCATCAGTAGACGTATTGCCATCACCAAAGTCCCATTCTAACGAATCATAATTATCAGGTAAATTAGAATTAAAAACAGTTGCTTCACCAAAACACAGGTTTTCATACTGAAAGCCAACATTAAAAAACGATTGCATAAATGGTGGTAAACCAGATTTAGCTATCCCTGTTCCCAAATCAATAACATCCAATTGAAAATCACACCCTAAACCAACCTCATCAGGATTATTGATTACACTTAAATGATGAACATCTGGGCTATCCTCTCTTCCGCTACGCGTAATATATATCTTTCCATCTGTGGCTAATTGTAGAGCTCCCCATGAGTTATTTTCAATCTCTTGAATCAATCTAACTATGTTTAATTGTATTTGAAAATCACTTGGTAATGTAAGATCATATTGAACAATACCACCATGACCAGAAACGTAAATAATTTCTCCAGATGGGGAAAACTCAACCCCATAAGAGGCACCTACACTTGATCCACCATAAAATATATTTCTTAAGTTACTCAATACTCCAGTGCTATTATCAAAATCAAAGACTTGTAGACCATTTAAGGATCTACCATATACGGTTGCCACTTTTGAACCATCACTTGAAAACTTCAAATATCCTGCATTCTCACCATACCCTGGTCCACCATAATCATTTCCAATTGATGTTATTACTGGAGTTTGAATCCCAGAATTAGTTACCAGATAAGCATAGAACTCTGCACTTCCATTTTTATGAGCTAAAACCCATATATCAACTCCGTTGGAATGCTTTACTGCTGAAAGTTTCTCCATTACAGGAGTTAATAACATAATGTTTTTATTACTGGTTACAGCACCTAACCCAGCATCCATTGTCATATCGACTTCAGAATATTGAAGTCCATTGGGTTGCCCTTGATAATCAACAGTAAAAATGTAATAGATATATGATGACCCTGGTTTAGGAATAATAATTGCAGATTGTGTACTAGAAGGGTGACCGTTTAAATCATTACCATTCAACATTAAAGCATGATTTCTATTATATACAGTAGTTCCATCTGTATAAAAAAGCAAATTTCCTATACCATCAGAAATTGTAGCACATCCCTCTTGTGTTATAAGTTGTCCATCTTCAAGAGCAACAGGAGTTCCGCTATTAAAATCCAACCCAGCATTCTGTCCAAAATACCAAATATTGGCTTCATTTTGTGCAAACCCAGCATTTAAAAATACACTAAATAAAATTACAAGTAGGTAACCGACTTTCATTGTTATATGTGAAAACTTACCACTCAACCCCTACTGTATACTCTAATTCAATATTTGATTCTTGAATAGTAATAGAATTTGGCTGTGAATTCATATAATCAACCAAAGGTATTTCACTTTCGAATGGTGGTCCCAGCATTAGATCTTGAACTACCCCATTATTATCTTCATCTGCAAAAGCAATATAAGTTGATAATTCTTCAACATTAATGAACAGATTTTCGTCCTGAATATCCCAATTAAGGTTATTTTCATTATCTCTAGTATCAGACCTGTACCACAACCAAGAACTTGTTGGAACAGAACCTCTAGTCCCTTGATATACATTTAAGGGAGGTTTTAATATTGCAAAAAACACATCTGCTAGATGGTTTGGGTTTGATGCTGGATATTCATCATCCCAAGTATTACCCATATCATAAAAAGAGCTTAATTGTACACTCTGTAAACGCACAGCATTCCCTTGTTCAACAGTAATATTTACAGTTCTATCCACAAAATCCCCATCGTTATTTTTAACCCTAAATATTATTGTTTTTTCTCCAAGTTCATCAAAACTAAAATACAAGTTTGCAGTACTACCAAAATTTGTGCTATAACTACTAGGAAATGTTACTCCTCCATCTTTAGAAAAGCTAATCTCCTTAATAGTCTCGTTTGCTCTTGCTGTAAGTGTTACAATCTCATCTACTTCAACCGTTTCTTTATCTTGTGTAACATTAACAGCTAATGTAGAAGGGTCAGAATCGATTATGTTATCCTCATCTGAAGAACTGCAGCCAATACATACTGCCAATAAAAAGATTAAAGCTATTCTCATAATATTAAATTTCATATTTTCTTGTTAATTCTAAAATGTCTCTTTCTTTTCGTTTTTTCATAAGAAGCTAATATCAAAATTCCTAAACCTTGTCTGCCTATTTTGTCTTAAGCTCATCTTTCTCAACAATCTTAACAAAATAATTCTAGTTTTAGCCGCAATTAATAGCCGCTTTTAAGCACAATTGTTTGATTCACTATAAAAAGGGCAAACGTAAAACTATTTTTGAAATTAAAACATACGTACCAATACGTAATTTTCTACAATTCGATGAAATACATAAATTTGAATATCGGAAAATTATAAAATAGGCTTTCTAGAAACAGCCCTAAAACAAAAAAGCATCCCAATCTTCTAGACAGAAAAAAGGAAAGCTTTCCATTGGAATACCCAACTAAATTGGATATCTCCTACATTTACCTCAACATTGTTGTTGAGATAAAACAACACAACTATTATTAATTGCCAAAAAAAGCTCCAATTAGTGGAGCTTTAGCAATTTTGCGGTCTGGACGGGTACACTCACCACACCTTTAAAGTGCTTTGCGTCAACAATATTGATTAAATAAAATTTAAACACAACCTCAATTAATAAAATAAATTTCAACTCTGTTCTCCTATTATTTTAAACAAAATTTTATGATATTGCTTCCAACTTAGAATTTAAAACCGAATAAAGTTTCTTTTTCATCCTTATCACTTAAATTTAATACCACTTCTGTATCGTCAAACTTTATTGGTAAATCATTATCATCAGTAGGTAAATCATCTTTTATTATAGAGAGTATATACTGAATCTGATATTTTTCAATTAAACTTTTTATTAATTTTAGTAATCTATGTTTAACTCCATTATCTTCATTTGCAAGTACATCATCGTGATACACAAATCTATAATAAGATTGATTGGCGTAACTAGTAAGCAATGCTAAATCAAAACAAACACAAAAAAGTTTTGTATAAGTATATCCATCTCCTTGAGCAGTATCAATTCTACTCTCTCCACTAGAGACAACTTTAGGTGATTTAAAATCTACATTTCCATTACCATTAATATTCCAAGATATATAAGCATCCTCATTAAGTATAGTTTCATAATACATTGAAAATTTAGCTCTGATTTCCTTATACAAAAGATTAGTATCAGTATGCATAAATTCGTTACTAATAGAATTTGAAACTCTCTCAAGGTCTTTATTAATGCCTTTAATTAACTCTTCTTTTTCAATTAATAAATCAATAGTTTTTAACTTCTCCCTTAATTGTATTAATTGACTTTCAATTTTAATTATATCCTTCTGATAATCTTTAAACTTAATAAAAGTGTCTGAATTTTGTAAAACTGATAAAAGTTCCTCTCTTTGGTTATTTAAATCTTTTAATTCAATTTTTATTTCTTCAAGATTCGAAGATTTATCTTTAAGTGTTTTTCTTAATAATTTGTTTCTTTCAACAGTAATTTCTTTATTAAACTCTATAAGTTGTTCATAGTCTTTTGAAAGTTGTTCAGGAAAATAAATTTTTGCTTCTTCAAATATTTTAGAAACCTTTTTTAAATCAAAAGTGAACTCATTCTTTATGGACGATTTAAGCTTATTTATATCATACTCTAAATTATAAGCTAATGTATTTAAATTACTTATTTTTATTTCGAATTCTTCAACACCCTCTTTAATTAAACTTTCATCTTGTTCATAGAAGTTAAACTTATCAATTTGACTAGATATCTCTGATGAACGAGTTTCTTTAATCTGTAATTGAGCAACAATTTCATCTCTGTCATCAATATTAATAGAAAATTCGTTTTTTAGTTTAGTAATATACTTTTCAATTTCATCTTTCTCATTATCCTTTTCATATTTAGTCTTTAATAAATCACCATCAAAACCTAAAAAGTCAAACATAAAGGGTTTCCAATGAATATCTTTACCTTTAAATTTAGTGAGTCTATAAATATCAGCATAATCACCTTGTCTTCTGAGACTGTAATTTATTGATTTCCTATAATCATAATCTTTATTTTTAAAGAAATCAAAGTTCAAATATTCAGCAAGTAAAAGCTTTGCTTTATCTATTGCAATATCTTCATCACCCCACTTTTTCGGTGGATGAAAACCATTAGTTTCTTGTTCATTTAGGGAAAAAGATATTTTAGTATGATTTAAAACACCTCTTCTAATTGTTAGAAACTTACCACTATTTAATAATAGTTCTAAATAAAAAATATAACTAGTAAAAACTGTTTTCCCACTTTCATCTTTTGTTGTAAATAAAAAATGACTTTTTGGTGATAGCCCTTTTAATAGTAAAATATCAATAAGTTCAGATAATAATGTTTTACCTAAATTATGTGCATTCTTGTTTGTATCGATTTTAGTTTTGACATCAGCATAGACTACATTTAACCCATCATTGAACTTAATGCTTTTAAAATTATCTTTATTTGTATATAGTTTATTTAATTTCATTTAAAATAAATGAGTCAGTTTTTGATTCATATTTTATTTTATTTAGAAGGAACAAAAGATTTAACGCATAAGGAAAAATTTCTTCCGAGTCCTCATCTAAATTAGACTTTATCTGTTTTAATAACTCATCATAATTGATTTTGTCTCTTCTCTTAAAACTAGATAATATGTACGAGCTAATATTTATCACCGATATCCCTAAATTCATATGTTTGTCTGGTTTCAACATTAGCTTTTATTTTATTCCTATTGAGCAAGTGAAATACATGTAATGTAAAAATATTGTAACAAACCTTTTACTGCCTTTTAGTTTAGTGCTTCCATCACAAACTAATTTTCTTATGAATATTAATATTTCTTCAAACGCACCAAAATCATCTCTTCTAATAGTAATAATTTGCCTCAACTCATCAACACAATCATAATAATTGTCTTTGATTTCTTGATTTCTTGGGTTTCCAAGGAACAAATCTATTTTATTAAAATGCTCTAAAGATTCTGCAACAATAATATCATCAAAATATGTCTTTCCGAGAATATTCTTTCTGTTCTTTTCTGATATATCAAGCTTTTTATAATCATACTTTGCTTTTTCTACACCACTAATTAAATCATCTTCAATAGTAGATATTTGTGTTTTAAACTCAACTATTAAATCTTTGAGTTCTTCTTCTGAAAATGTAAAAGGAAGAATAAAACGATTTAAATTATATTGACTTACTATGTTTTTATTACTGTTTAAATATTGATTGTTTATAGTTTCCTTGCCTATAATTTCAACATTTTCAACTCCAGTTTTATCTATAATTTCTTGCCTTAATTCAGCACCAACAATTCCTGTATATTTTCTATTTGTGAATAACAAGTAATTATCAACTTCTCCTTTAGCTTTTAATTTTTTAATCGATTCTATTTCTTTAGTTACTGTTGCTTTAAAATCAGAATCAGAACAACTTGAAACAGGACTACTTGAATGCTTTGCTTGTATAATAAATTTTCCTGACCAGTTTGCAGTATTTGATGGATAATTATTAGCTGTTCCTGTAAATCTACCATCTCGACCTCCATCTTTCCCTTTTGTAAAAGCTACAACTCCAGTGCCTAAAATATTTTGACAAATAGTATTCACTAAATTTTCAAAATCGTCTTCAGAAAGCTCTTCTAACCTGTAATCCATAATTGTTCAAAAGTACATTTTATTATTCAGTTAAGGCATTAATTTCATCTTTAACTTTTCTATAAATACCTGTAATAATAATTCCCCGTCATCTAAATATAAATATGGTGTTTTATGATTTGGTGAAAAATAAAGGATACCTTTTACCCTCTTAATTTTTTAAATATATTATTAAAGTAATGAAATATTATATTTTAATTTAATTTAACTTAAAAATAGCACTCCTTTTAGTCTTTACTAGATTAAAAAATCAGTTGATGTATATGAATCTTCTCATTTATTCAAAAAATTGTAATTTACTTTCAAATTAATCAACCACTATTATGTTAAAGAAGAAATTCAACAAACTCATAGGCTTAAAAAAAGATGATTTTGACCAATTTGTGTTATCTGGTCAAATTAAGAAACAAAATGCAAGATTAATACCTACACTTAAAACTGGTGATGAAATGGCTTTGACAAGCATCTTTTTATCAGTATTGAGACTTGTAAAAGAATACAGATATAATTTCTTTAAGGAAATTAAATTAAGTAGAAGTGGTAAGGCTTATTATTACACTGAAGTTTGTTTTCCTGAAATTAGTAAATGTAGATATGATGGATTAATAATTATTGTTGTTTCTGGTGTTATTAAAGATGCTGTTTTTCTGGAACTGAAGAATAAGAACAATAGTATAGACCAAATACAAATTGTATCCTATATCAAAGACCTTAAGAATATTGGAGTAAAAAGTTTAATTACTGTTTCTAATCAATTCGTATCTGACAGCTCCCATTCACCTGTAAATGTTAAAGTTCCAAAAAACTTTAGCTTACACCACTTTTCTTGGACCTATCTTTTGACATTAGGTCAATTATTATTGTTTAAGAATGATAATATTATTGAAGATGAGGACCAAATAGAAATTATGCGCGAAGCCTTGTACTATTTTGAAAGTAAGGTTTCAGGAGTTAGTGGTTATTCCAGAATGAAACCAGGTTGGAAACAGCTTTCAGATGACATTAGAGCACAAAAACCTTTAAAGCTTTCCGACATATACATTGAAGATGCTGTATTAAGTTGGCATGAAAAAGAAAAAGACCTAGCCTTACTCATGAGTAGAAAATTAGGAGTATTGGTAAAATCAACTCCTAAAAAGAAAGATTGTTTGAAGAATGATATCAAAAAATTAGTAAAGGAAAACTATCTTCTTGGAACTTTAAGCATAAAAAATTCCGTGTCAGACATCAAAATTAAGTTAGAGTTTGAAAGAAGAAGTGTTTTAATGTCTGTGAAGATTTTACCACCTATGGATAAGGGAACAGTTGCAAAAATTACATGGATTGCAAAACAATTAGAAAATTGCAAGAAAAAGAGTGAAATTGTATTCAATAAGTTATCAGATTACATTTGGATTGAAGCAGATATTAAATACGCTAGGAATAACTTGAAGGTAAAATTAAATGAGTTAGACAAACTTAAGGAAGAGGCCAAGGACAGTGAAATTCAAGCGTTTCATGTTGTACTTATAGATGGTTTAGGAGTCGGCTTTGCAAGTACTGGTAAGTTCATAAGTCTTATTGAAGAAATGGTTTTAAACTATTATGAAGGCATTGTACAACATATGACCAATTGGAGTAGACCAGCTCCCAAATTAGAATTACATTAATGCATACACTAGTCTCCCCTAGACCACAAGATTTATCATTAATGTCACTTATACCTGCTCTTTGCTTGATATAATAAAAAAAAGACACCTTATACATACCCCCCTTTATAAAATAAACCACTAATAATACATTTAAACTTTTCTAAAAATAGAAACATATATGTCCTGTCCTATATTAATAAATTAATTGGACATTAATTTATATATTTGAGTATGAATGAATCAAATAAAAAATTCAATCTTGAAAAAATCTTGGGCAAAGAAGAGTTTGAAGCTTTTGAAAAGGAAAATATTAAAAATAAAAAAGTAAGTAATAAAAGAAAATTTAAGTTCAAAAAATGTTATAATGCACTAGAGCTCTACAATTTAAAAACTAGAAATGTTCCAAAATTATTGAATCCTTTACTTCTAAAAAGTGGTTTAGCATCGTTAGTTGGGACTTCAGAAGCTGGTAAGTCTACATTTTTAAGACAATTGAGCTTAAGCATAGCTTTGAAAAGAAAAGACTTTTTAGGCTTTGATTTAGACTGTGAGCATAATAAAGTACTATATGTTACAACTGAAGATGATTATAACTCTATAAGTTATGCAATTAGAAAACAACTCAAAGAACTAAACCAAGATGCTGAATTTAATATTGATAATTTAAAAAACCTTGAATTCATATTTGATAGTGATAATCTATTGAAAACTATTCAATCTAGATTAGAAAATGACGCTTATGATTTAATTATAATTGATGCATTTACAGATGTGTTTTCAAAGGAAATTAATGCAAACACTCAAGTAAGAGTTTTTCTGAACAGTTACAGTAATTTAGCAAATAAGCACGATTGCTTAATTCTATTTTTACATCACATTGGTAAAAGAACACAAACTAAAACCCCATCTAAAGACAACATAATTGGCAGTCAAGCTTTTGAAGCTAAAATGCGTGTGGTTTTGGAATTAAGACCAAACATCCATAAACCCAACTTAATAGATTTATGGATATTAAAGTCTAATTTTCTAGAACCAAAATATAAACAAAATAGCTACGTTTTGGAACTCAATGAAAACTTGTGTTTTAAAAATACTAATTTAAGAAACAGTCGTTATTCTGAAGCGAAATCAAATAACCCAGAACTTATTGAAAAAGTTCTAGAACTTCATAAAGCTGGGCTCTCCACTCGTAAAATTGAATCAGAACTAGAAGGAACTGAATTCGAAATTGGCAAATCTACAGTGAATAGTATAATTAAAAAGAACCCCCTATAAGTAAAAATAATTCATCTATAAAGAATATAATTATCTTTTCATTTTTTTGATTTTTCTTTTAGGGAAACCCTCCTGAATCCCTTATGAATAAAGGGGTTTAAAACAGAATGACCCCTTTAAAAGAGGTCATTTTTAAATTCTTTACTAAACAGCCTTTTTCAATTTTGCATTTTCGACAATGTATTTACCTTCTAACCATTCTTTTAATAAACTCCTCATTCTCGAATTTGGTATATAAAGATTCATTGCTTTTTTATCACGTATACAACCTCTCCATATCCACTGAATAAGTTCAGATAATGCCCATAAATCTTCATTTAACTTTATCCCTCTTTCTCTAAAAAAATTAATTGTCTGTGGGTCAAAATATCTATTCCCAAGATATGCCATTGATTTTTTATGTCTGTTCTCATTAGATGCTCTTGCATTAATTGCAATAAATCCTTTGGTATAAGTTTTACCTGCTAATTTTGATTTACAACTCTTAAATGTTGTGTAAGCATTTTCATGGGATTTTGTCTTGAAATTTCTTTTAAAAATATTTGAAACATTATTAGTTATTTTTTTTGCTCTTGAGCTACTTAATGCTTCAGACCATGATTTACTGAAAGTGTTAAAGGTGTTATCGCTATTTGCCACACCTTCATATATGTTTAATAATCTCTTTACCTCATTCAGCTGGGATATACTGTTATTGCTTTTTATAGTATATTCAATGTTATACATTTTGAAGTAAGGGGATAATAGACTTCCTTCGAATAAATAGGTCAAAATTTGAACTTCTTTAAATTCTCGGAATATTTCAATAGGAAAAACCCATACAAGAAAAATTTTATCTAAATAATATACTGTACTATTATTACAAAGCGCTTTCACTTCTTTAAACTTTCCTATATATTCATCGTTTATAAATTTAACCTGATTGGTATTTTTATCAATTATTATCATGTCTTGATTTTTTAACATGTTAAAATCATGTTCCGTTATTTTATATGGCTTTAGTGGAGTCGCAACTTCATCCAATATCAATATGTAATCAGAAAATAAACTAAAATCTTCTCTTTTCAAACCCATAAATAAAGCGTGAGTAGAAATTATATTAACTCCATTAGATGCCATTTTTAAGAATTGAGCCCTTTTATTTAAATATTTGAATTTAGGTTTTGCATTTAAATCAAAATCCCCATCAGCATTTTTATAATCATATTCAAGTTCAAAAGGAATATCACCGTTATCATCTCTACCTATAGGTGCAAATACTTCTGGACTATTTAAAGCTTCAACCACTCGAGTTATTTCCTTTTTAAAAGGCGTTATATAAATGAATTTTTTATTTTCACTTAAATATTCTTTCATTCTTTTGATAGCATTGTAGGTTTTTCCACTACCCATTATCTCATCATAAACTACTATTTTACTCATAATTAATCAATTTTTTAGCCTTTTAAGACTATGTTTTATATTATTAAATTTTAATGAATCAGTTATTTATGCGAAGTGAGATTGAGAAATGTTCAAATAACTTTTTTTTGAATTGTTCCTTTGATTTATCATCTTCATACTCCCCCTACATTTTAAATCAACCAACTATATAATATACAAAAAAAAAACGAGAAATCCTAATTTTTAAGCATGTATTTTATAACATATCTTATTATATTTCAGTGTTTTAAGTAAGGTTTTTACAAAGTAATGAATCGCCATTATCGAGCATTCAAAACGATGTAAAAATCTTCCTTAAATCATTCATGAATTATTTTTTCAGAGGTTTTTGTTAAAGCTGAACCGACTCAAAAAATATTCTAGTTTTAATAGAATCAAAAAATACAGCATACAGCTATTCTTTAATCAAGAATATCAAAATAATAATAGTAATAGAGTTCTCCTTTGATGATGTAAACCGTTTTAAGTTCCATTGTCACCTTTACGCCATCCACATCAACTATCTGTCCCTTTTTCAAGCCTCCAACACGCCTTAATACAACCACTTTAAATGGACAGGAAATTCGTTTGAGCAAGTTATTCCAAGTTATTATATAAAGCTCTTTAGGATTGCTGTATTTGAGTATTTCGGCAAGTTCCTTTTCATCCATTTTAGCTATAGTATTATTTATTAATGAACCAATTGGACTCATTGTTCTGTAAGGAATCACCAAGCATATTGATTAACTCGTATGCATTGACATTCCTTTCTAGATTGCTATCTATATAAGAAGTCTTGTTGGCTTCAGTTAATATATTATAGAGGTTCCATAGGTTAATTGAACCATCACTTTCTCTTTTAAAATTTGGACAATTGTAGTAATCCTTTACTAGATGGTTTATATGTGAATCCTTAAATAGGATATGGAATACATCCCTTTGGTTTTGCTTTACTTGGTATTGATACATCCTTAACTTTCCAACCAGATGTGCAAATTGCTGTTCTGATAATTTAAAGGCATTCATACGTTCCATCATCCCTTTATGTCTATCAATATCATATGAATTAATTAAGGCATCAATGCTCCTATCTAGTTCAGATATTGAGCTTATCCTAATCTGGTTTGAAAATCCATCAGTACTCACGCACATATTAGTGCATACGAGATTTTTAAAACCTATAAAGAGCTTAAATTTTTCAAGTGATTTTCTACTATAGAGGTTTTCTTGATTATAGGCACGTACACCACCTATGGATAAAGTAAGTTCGCTACCGTTTACAACCTCTTTTACTGAAGGAATTTCTATCAAAAATGCACATCTTTCATAATAGATGGTCTTCTCAAAATCTTTTAGTTCTTTAGCTGGTTTACCAATAGCACTTGGAATTCTTCCCTTTATGACATGGCTTACCCTAATTTCAGGTAGTTTTGGCTCTGTATCTGGAAACAATTCCTTTACCACTTCCATAGTTCTATTAATAAATTGGTAATGTGAAATTGTGGATTCATTATCTTTTGCAAAGACAGGAATTATACAATCCCTTTTCAAGTGTTCCAATGTAACTTCTTTAGTGTTTGCCTCGATAAAGCTTGTGCTATTTGATGTAACTTGATTTGAGTTAACTATCATTCTATTTGGCTCATTATTTGTCAATATTTCCATTTTTAAATTTTTTAGGTTCTACTATTTTATTCTCCTCAATTAAATGTGAATTTAGCGCATCTATTTCCTCTTTTCTTTTAATAATAAGTGGATGAATCTCTTTTTTCAAGACCTCATATTTTGAATACAAGTGCTTTAATCCATCTATAGATGTACATACATTGATTTCTTTTCTTGCTTGTTCAATTGACAATCCTGAATTACACCATTCTATTAATTTCTTTCCAGTTGATTTGTTGATTATAAATTCTGGCTTATCCATAAACAGTCCTGTTCTATCTTTACTCGCCTTGGCTAAATGCTTGTCATTAATCAATTCAAAGTTTACTGTCAACTCATATTCAAAACCTTCACGTGTAATTTCTTTTGTACCGTGTTTTACTACTCTAGTTTTACCATTTGCGACTGTATCTAGTGAGTAATCTATCTTACTTCTAACAGTAGTGATAACATGACATTTGGATTCTAAAATAGCGTCTATAAATGCTTGATGCCTTTTTGACACAGGTGCCCAATCTTGAAACCGCCCACCTAATTGTTCATGTATTTGTAAACAACCTCCCTTACCCTGCCATTCATGAGTAATACTATCAATGATTATAACTTCTACAGAAGCTTTTTCACAGGTTTTAATAGCCTCAATGTATCGCTCTGGACTATATGGTTCATTAAGCTGTAATACATTAAATTCGCCCAAATGAGCATATAAACTAGCGCTGTTGTTTTCACTGTCTATTAAAGCAATTTTTGTCCAGTCATTGGTTATACCTTGCGCCAGCAGTAATGCTGACATAGTTTTGCCATAACCGCTAGGTCCGTTTAATCCAAGTCTTAATTTTACTTGGTGTCTTTTCGCTTGTTGTAGCTTCATAATTTTAATATTTATAGTTTATAATTTGATTTATTAGAAATATTTGAGACATAAAAAAGGGCTCCATTTCTGAAACCCTTTATAAAATTCTGTTGGCAGTTTTTTATGCTACCAAATCCTTTTCAACAACATTCTTGTGAACAATCTCATTTTCTTCACTAACATATTCATTTCGATGTGAAAGTGTTACCAGTTCGCCTGTTTGTGGGATAACATACTCATAAGGGTCTGTCTCCACTCTCTTGATTATTCCTGGCATTTCAGTTCCAAGTAGTTGTTTACAGGTAACCTTATTGAATGTACATGGAACTGTAGCAGTCCTTGCTGTAAAATACATTCTGTCTGTTTCCTTGCTTCTAACAGCTTCTACTCCTCCTTGCACTACTAATGCATGAAATTCTGTCCCATCATCATCTCTTTGATAGGTTTTGTAATCTACGATTGTGACCATAGTTTTAATAATTTAAGATTAATAAAATTAACACGGGGGTATCCCGCAAATCAAAAAAGGAGTGGGGGTTGACTTTAGATTATCACGCGTTCAACTCTTGAAAAAAACTTCAAAAAATTCCAAAAAAAAATTTTTTACTGCTTTTGGAGGTTAAAGAACATTTGACTTGAAGTACTATCTGAAACCATAAGATTAAGTTCATTTTCCCTAGAAATAAAAAAGGTAAGTGTTTCCTTTTTCTTATCGTCCAGATGCTCTGCTATGCAATTATATATGGCAATCCATCTACCACCAGTTTCAACAAAATCTTTACGACCAGTAATTCTATATGCCAATAGCTTCTCTGGAATTCTTGTGTCTTGAATTATTATTGTGCCGTCAGTAGTATTGTCTTCTATAAATATGGCAATATTAAAATTAGATTTCTCTCTAAAGTTATTTTCATTGTTCTTATTGTCTTTATAACTAGTTTCATTACTCATATAGTCACCATTAAAGAATTGACAATATGCATTTATTGAAAAGGACATTAAGATTATAAAAACTATACTTTTCATACTAATTTTATTAATCAAATAGTAAGCCTGTTTGGTAAAATCTCATTGACATTTCATGACATTTAGGACATTTATATGAACAATCATATAATACATTATCAAAGCTGCTCGTTATTATTTTTTTACTCAAGCCACCCTTAAGATTTTCATCCTTATAGGTGCGTATTTTTGATGATTTACAAATAGGGCATGTTAATGTTTCAGATTTCAAATTATACTGTACAACATCGTTACATTCAGAACAGTAAGCTGGGAAATATTCTATTTCCCTAAAAGTAAACAGGCCTCCTCCAAATGATAGTTTCTTCTCCAAACCACAATTACAGATGGCTATAATTTGTTCTCCCATAGTTGATTATTTAATTATTAAAAAGGCATTCCATCTGTTAGTTCTGGCAAGGGATTATTTTTACATTCATCTACCCTATACATACCTCCATTCTCTTGACTAATAACATAACGAATTAAAAATTCATTTGAAATGGGATGGTAAAAACTATATGCATTAAAAGTTGGATGACAATACTTACATTCAGATGGTTTTACAAGTAATTTATTTATACCTTGAGATTTAAATTCATTAAAAATTGTGTTCATTTCTTCTATGAATTCGTCTTTATAATTATGTGAATAGTCAGCATGTTCATCTATAGATTTTAGATGGTCAGTATCCAATTCACAAAAGGATTTTACTACTTGTTTTTCTAGATATTTTAGTGTCACTAAAAATATAATTATTACAAACTATCCCAAAATTCAGGGTCTTGTTGGTCTAAATCTAAACTATCATTATAATAAGTGTCATTGAATGAATAATCATCCTCTTCTTTACCAAATAATTCATTATCATTTTCTATGAAATTGCCTTTAGAATCAATATTAGCATCAATACTATCTAAAAATTCTATTCGTTTCAATAGTCGTACAAAATAAGCTAAATGATTATCCCCCTTTTCCATATCGTCAATATGCAAAATCTCTTCTTTATCCAAAAAACTTTTATACAAATTAATAAACTCATTTGTGTTATTTTTAGATATAAATGCCTTAACTAGTTTATTCTTACTATAATCATAAAATGTTTTATTTTTAATTTCATGCTTCATTAAGCCCTGGTAGTAACCTTCAATTATCCAATTTTCTTTCAATTTACTTGCACAGCACAAACTAGATGGGTTTAATAAAAATGCTTTAAATAATTTTTCAATATTATAATTATACCCATTAACATCTTGGATACCAAATTCAAAAGTCTTCGCATCTAACCTACCTAAACTATATATTATGAGTGATGACTTTTTTATTTCTAAAGATTTTAAATAATATTTATATGCCCCTACATAATCTCCTAGTTTATTTAAAATTTTACCCTTAACATATAGACCATAATAATCAGTATGAATTTCTAGATATTTTTCAATTGAATCTAATGCTAAATAGCGGTTCTTTTTATCTTTTAAGTAGCTCAATAAAAATGCCTTTACAAAACAATATGATGAAGGGTCATCTAATGAATAATCCAAATCATTAAATAAACCTTTATCCCAATATCCATATTCAATTATCCACTTATCTTTGATACAATCACAAGTTAAATAATCAAGCCCTTTTTTAAAATTAACACAAGCGCTTTCAAAAGATTTATTCAAAGTATCTTTCATCCCTAATTTAAAGTAATATTTCCCTATTCTTTCTAGGTCATTCCTCTTTTTTAGTTCTTCTATTATCATTTATTAATTAGTTGTGCCTATTACTTATTATGCTAACTTGACATTTTATGAAACTTAACTACTTGCTAACAAATATAATTAAAATGTAGTATTTTAAGGTTACAATTAATTTTAAATCATAGTGGAATTTTACACTATGATACAATTGTCTGATGCCAGATTATTAGAACTTAAAAATTCTATACCTGAAAAAGTTGGTGAAAGGGTAAGATATTTTAGAGAACTCAATAATTTAACCCAATCTCAATTAGGAGCTTTAGTTGGAAGTGACAGACAATATATATACAAAATAGAAAAGGGTAAGGTTACTCCAAATGTTGTTACAATTTCAGAATTGGCTATTGCGATGGAAGTAGATTTAAAATACTTCTTTGATTTTGAAATTACTCCCTCTTAAAAATTTCAATAAAAGTTGACAAGTTGACTTCACTTACATGTAAGACGCAAATGAATGTTACAAGTGAATTTTATATCTTGTAACTATGGAAAACAGGGATAGAGGGGAACAGATAATTATTATTATAGGTTTATTATCAATGCTAGCATCAGCTTTTCTTTCATCTCTATGATTTTGAATTATTAATGACCCTCTACGAATTCAACTTACTTTCTGACCATGACAAGTATCAAGCCACTTGGGATTTAGGCACTCATATTGATTCTTTGGTTACAAAAGAGCATATAATTAAGACAATCAAAATTAAAAAGAACCCAGCCCAAAATTGTCCTGCTACCCTATCTGAATAGTTATCTAAATAATTATTATACCTTTTATCCTTCTTTTTAAAGAGCAACTTAAGTATTTGCTTGATTGTTTCCATTAAAAAATACCTGCTAATTCCTCATAAGTAACCTTATCAGTAATTGAGGGAATGTTACTTTCCTTTTTTGGGCTAAACAAATCCCTACTAACCGAATATGCCTCCAACTTTTCTTCAGGATAAGTAACATTTAATATTTCTTTAATGTCTGATTCATTTAAGTCGGTTGACAACCAGTTATGTGCATTATCTTGATTTAATAAAACTGGCTGACGGTTTTTCTTGTTATGGATTTTAGCAAATAGTGGTGATGCCTTTTTAGTTAGTATTGTAAATGTAATGAAGGTATCTATAACAGTATATAAACCTGCTAAAGCAATTGGCATATCATCCTTATCCTTAAAGTAAAATGGAAATTTACCACCTTTATGGTCATGGGGTTCATAAAATCCAGATACAGGAATTATACAACGATTCTCCATAATAGAGGTCCTATAGATGAAATGTTGGAACACCTTTTCTGACCTTCCATTTAACCCACCACCATACTTTACTGCCTCTTTAAAATATGGTTTTATTTCATCTTTGGTTTTATTGTTAGGTACAATACCCCATATTCCAGGAGCAAGCACATCAGACCTTTCTTGTGGGATAACTAGCATGTTAGGATGGGAAAACCCATTCATATGATATCTTGGAGTATCAAAATAATTCCTCATGGAATCATCTACCAATTTAACATCAAATCTATTTTCTAATTCCGTAGTTTTTTTAGTTTGAGAAGTATGAAAGCACATATATTAATAATAAACTATCTAAAGATACTAATTATACCTTTATGTCTATTATCTCATTTATATTGGTTGAGTACCTCGGTGATAGTCTTTCTTGCTTCATTTTCCATTGTCTGCCTAGGGATTGGCTACCAAACTTAATCTTATTGTTTCCATAAGCCTTGTTCAACCTATCAACTATACTCATTAATGGTAGATGCTTTGGGTTTTCAGCATCAAACAAAGTAATCTGCTTTTGGTTACTAGGCGTCAAACCCATTACAATTACTCCTGCTTTTTTATAGTGATATCCATCCCTAAAAATTGCTTTTAGACCTATTTCAGCACTCTTTACCAAGTCTATACTTGAATTAGTTGGATAACTTGTCTTTATTACAATATTTCTTCCGTACTGTGGTAGGTCTTTACGGAAACCATTGGTGTGTAAAAAAATCATTATCATATTACAATGTGAATCCTGCCTACGAAGTTTTTCTGCACATGAGATAGCAAAAGTTGATAAACGCTCTCTAATATCATCATAAGAGGTTAACATGCCTTCAAATGACCGTGTTGTTGCAATCATTTTTTTGTTGGCTGTTGCCTCTAAACTCATCGTTGGTTTGCCTTCCAAATCATGTTTTAAACGCAATCCTACAACTGACATATTCTTCCGCACCCAATCGTCAGATAATTGTGTGAATTGATAGGCATTATGAATGTTGAGATATTTAAGTCTTTTTGTATGTTGTCTACCAATGCCCCAAACATCCTCAATAGACAGCCATTTTAATGCTTTTATACGCTTTTCCTCACTATCTATCAAATAAACATTGTTTGTTCTTTCAGGGAACTTCTTTGCTATCTTATTAGCTACTTTGGACAAAGCTTTTGTAGGTGCAAAACCTATGCTTATAGGTATACCTGTACCCTTTGTGACTTTCTTTCTCATTTGCTCTCCTATTTCTTGAAAGTCAAATAGCTCAAATCCAACAAACTTGAGGAATGCTTCGTCTATACTGTATATCTCAACCTCTGGAGTAAACTCTGACAGTAAATTAATTACCCTACTACTCATATCTCCATAGAGTGCATAGTTAGATGAAAAAATATTGATATTATAGGCTTCAAAGGTTTTAGCATACTCAAACGCTGGCGCTCCCATTGGAATTCCCAATGCTTTAGCTTCATTGGAACGAGCTATAACACAGCCATCATTATTAGATAATACCACAACTGGCTTATTGTTTAACGATGGATTAAAAACACGCTCACAGGAAGCGTAAAAGTTATTACAGTCAACTAAAGCAAACATTTTAATAAAGTATAATTTAATAAGTTTTAAAATTTAACTTAATTTAGTTTAATATGAAATATCAAGTTGAAAATAAATTCACCATAGAAACTTTACCTTGGGCTGAATACATTCCATTACATGCAGATAAATTAATATTAGGCACTTTTCCAACAAAAGTGGAGAAAAGACGCTTTGACTTTTTCTACCCAAATAAAGATAATAAGTTTTGGAGAGTATTATCAGCCATTGCTAAAATTGAATTATCAGAATTAGACAATTCTTTATTATCAATGGATAATGCTGTCTATGAAAGAAAAAAGGTTTTAGATAAACTAAAACTTGGTATTACTGATATTGGACAGAAAATATATAGGCAAAACAATAGTTCATTAGACAGCAATCTTTTTCCAATAGAATATACCGATATATTCAAATTATTAGATTTGTACCCAAATATCAATAAAATTATATTAACCAGTAGTAGTGGTAGTAATAGCGTATTGCAATGGTTTAATAATTACTGTAACATCAATGGTTACAATATCAAGTTTAAAAAAAATTCTTCATACCCAAAAAAAACTATTTTGGAACTTATAGACAAGAAAATTGAAGTGTATTTAGTTTATTCCTCATCAGGTGCTGCTGGAAAAACCAAAGAAGAATTAGTCAAACAGTACTCAAAGGTAATTAATGAATTATAAATATTTAATGACATTAATCACTATTCCCCAAATAACAAATTCATTGTCTTTTGTAACTAAAATCGGTTCATAGTTTTTGTTTTCTGCAACTAGCCAAACAACATCTTTTTCTATTTTAATCCTTTTCACAGTAAACTCACCATCTAAAAAGCAAACTGCTATTTTATTATTTGTTGGTTCCAAGCTCTTGTCTACTATAAGCAAATCCCCGTCACTAAATCCTGCATCAATCATTGAATCACCTCGCACTCTTCCATAGAAAGTAGTGCTTTTATTTTTTATAAGATGCTTGTTTAAGTCTATGTTTAAGTCCAAAAAATCATCAGCAGGTGAAGGAAATCCTGCGCTTATACCATTAACAACATAAGGAAGCTCCAGATTAGTAGTAAAATCTGGTGTATAAAAATCTATATTGTAAGATTTAATTATTGGGATGATTTTCATGTTCCAAATTTAACAACTAAATTGGTTTTAGATTTATTAAAATTAATTTTTAACAAATCTTATATCAGTCATTTTACAGGTTGGCATTTTTCAGAACCTTTTAGAATTGTATTACAGCCCTAAACAGGATACTATTACTGATATTCAGAGTTTTAAATTTGGTAAAAGTTTAGATAAGTATTCTAATGTTAATTTTTAAATTATCTACAATTAGAAGCAATCAATTAGTACAATACCGTATTAATTTTGCATTATGTACTACAAATATTTTAGAGGTGTTATTAAGAATCAAGGTACACCACATTTAAACAATGAGGAACTCACTAGGTTATTAGATATAGCCTATATTGAAGGTGCTATTAATTACCTAAAGCAAAATAAAGAAAAGGTACTTACAAGTGATGAACGTTATAAGCTTGATATTGATATTATCAGTTTAGAACAAAAAGTTTCAAGATTAATTAGTGGACGGTATGGCGATAAATACCCAAAAGAGGTTTTAAATGGTATGCTAGTAAATTCTAGAAACTAATCACTAATCTGTTTTAACATCTCTCAATAAATTGTGCATATACTTAATTTCTTCTTCAAATAGTTTTTCATAAGCTTCACCACACTCCCAACAACCTAAATCCATTAAACCTTTTTTTAAATATTTTTTACAAGCATCAATACTGCCCTCCTGTAGAACAGTAATTCCAAGATAAAACCAATATTCAGGTGAATCAACTTCTCTTGTATATTGAAGGTAATATAATGTTTTATGAAACTCTTTTTTTAAGAGAGATTCTCTAGCCAGATTCATGTAATAGGAATACTTGATATGCTTACCGTCTAAATAGCTGTTTTGTAGTTCAGCAATATATTGAGGTGGTAAATCAAGGTTTTTACCATTTATACTTATAGCTTCTCTAGATTGAGAGTATGTGTTTGTAAGTATTAGAACTGCAAATAAGCTAAATAGAATTGTCTTCATTTTGATTAATATTGGTTACATTAAGTATTATATAGCTTCATAAAAGTAAGAAAATAAAGGACAATAGTTTAAATCAAAAAAAGAGGAAGTAAACTACTTCCCCTTTAACTTATTGATTTCAGTACTAATCCTATTCTGAACTATCTCACCATAACTATCCTGTGTGGTCTGTATTTTAGAATGACCCAACAACTTGCTCACAATATCCATTGGAATACCATTGTACAACAATACAGTTGTGGCAAATGTCTTCCTGGCTATATGATGAGTCAGGTTAATCTTAATACCAACAACATCAGCTATTTCTTTAAGATAAGCATTGAATTTTGGGTTAGACATTCTTGGAAATACGTAGTCATCATCTTCATTTACATATATTTCCATGACTTGCTTTGCTTTAGGTAACAATGGTACTTTATAAAAGCCTCTAGTCTTGTTTCTATAGACGTGTATCCATAACTCTCCATCAAACTCCTTTACAATATTAGACTTCTTTAAATTACTCATTTCACTAAATCCTAATCCTGTATAACAACAGAATACAAACATATCTTTTATCACTTGAATTCTTGTGATTTCAAAGTTTGTTTCCTCTAATTTTTTGAGTTCTTCAGTAGTTAGGAACAGGACTTTTTTTTTAACAGTTTTAGGTTTATACATGATGAATGGGTCTTTAGCTAGATAATCCTCTGAAAGAGCATATTTTACCACCCTTCTAAAGCGCTGTATAGCCTTATTTAAGGTGCTCTGCTGGAACTTCTTCTCTGTTTTAAGGTAATACTCATAATGTGTAACAAAATTGCTTTTAAGAGCCTTTAATTTGATGTCTTTTGACTTGAATTTATATTTAATAAAACTCTTAAGATGCCTACCAGATTCTACATATTTATCATAGGTAACCTGCTTAATATCTATTCCAATTAATTTAGTGATTCTCAACAAGTATAAATTGTAAACCTCAACTACTCCATAGTCCTTTTTTAATGGTTTTCCTATATATTGAGAGTAGATATCATTCACGTCAAATTCCACTTCATTGACCTGTAGAAATAAAAAAGCCTGATTAAGTTTGGTTCTTATCAGGCTCAATTGTGTATTGGTTAGTTCTGCATCGGGTTCAGGTGGTTCAACTAACTGTTGCTTACTGTTCCAATTAGATGGATTTATAAAGATTCCTGTGGAGAATTCTTTGCGTTGTTTTCTAAATGTTATTCTACATCTAATAGGACATATACCTTTTGAGTTTGTTTTAGCTTTATATAGCATAAACAATATATTTACATTCATGATTTACAATATTTTAAGATTAATTAATGGTACACCTTTGAAGAATTATGGTGCACCTTATGAGCACCTTTTAGATGTAAAAATTATAAAATAGACTTTCTAGAAAAAGCCCTAAAACAAAAAAGCATCCCAATCTTCTATACAGAAAAAAGGAAAGCTTTCCATTGGAATACCCAACTAAATTGGATATCTCCTACATCCTGACTGTTACGCCAGGAACAACACAACTATTTTTAATTGCCAAAAAAAGCTCCGATTAGTGGAGCTTTAGCAATTTAGCGGTCTGGACGGGACTCGAACCCGCGACCTTCGCCGTGACAGGGCGACATTCTAACCAACTGAACTACCAGACCGTTGCTTTATTGCGGATGCAAATATACACGGCTTTTTTTATAAGTCAAACCTTTTTTGAAAATATTTTAATGTTTTTTACAAAAACTTTTGGCGTTCTATCATATACGTCATCAATATATTATTAAAGTCCTTGTTAATATCAGCTTCAACATATTTAATTTTATACTGTATACATTTTAACTTTATGGCATCAAAATAACGTGAAACAGCCTTTTTGTAGTTGTCTTGTATGTTTTCGGCATATAAATCCATATACTCTCCTGTTTCAACATCCACAAAACGTTTGGGCGCATTACTAAAATCAAACTCCATTTCGTGCTTTTTATCAAATACATGAAAAAGAACTACCTCATGCTTGTTATACTTTAAATGCCTTAAGGCTTGGAACAGCTTATCATCGTCTGCAGTATTCTGCAACATATCTGTAAAAAAGAAAATCAATGACCTGCGTTTAATTTTTTCAGCTATCTGATGCAAATATGTATACGTATCTGTAAGGATGTTTTGGGGTTTAGACTGTACCATCTGGCTTAATTGGTGCAGTAACATTTGATGGTGTCTCTCGCTACCTTTTTCAGGTGAATAATAATCATACCTATCACTATATATGCTCAACCCTACAGCATCGCGTTGCTTTTTTAAAATTTGCATCAATGCAGCCGAAGCCAAAGCAGAAAAAGCTATCTTATTTAATTGGTTTAAATTAAAATTGGACAACTCTGGATAATGCATGGAACTACTGTTGTCAATTATCAAATGGCAACGCAAATTGGTTTCTTCATCATAACGTTTAGTGTATAATCTATCTGTTTTTGCATACAATTTCCAATCAATATGTTTGGTACTTTCGCCCTGATTGTAAATTTTATGCTCCGCAAATTCAGACGAAAATCCATGAAACGGACTTTTGTGCATACCAGCAATAAAACCTTCAACCACTTGTTTGGCTAAAAGTTCCAGGTTTTTAAATCCGCCTGCCTTATTCAGTTCTAATTGCAAATCCATACGAGACTAAACTAAAAAAGGTTTGCCGCTTTGGCAAACCTTTTATCATTTCTTTTACAAAGTATTTTATAAAAGTGAATCTATTGCTTCAGTATAAGCACTCTTTTGAGCTACACCTACTTGACGCCCTACTACTTCTCCGTTTTGGAACACTAAAACTGTAGGTATGTTTCTTACACCATATTTAGCAGCAAATTCTTGATTGGCATCAACATCTACTTTACCTACTACAGCTTTTCCTTCATACTCATTACTAATTTCATCAATGATTGGTCCAACCATTCTACATGGTCCGCACCAAGCTGCCCAAAAATCAACCATTACTGGTTTGTCACTTTTTAATACTGTTTCTTCAAACGTTGCATCTGTTATTTCTAATGCCATAATCTTATTTTTAAATATGTTTTACTTCTATTTAATATGCAATATTAGTCAAAAATTTTGCCAAAGCTTACACACTGTCAATTTGTTTTACTTATACAGGCATTGTTTCAGGTTATTTATTGTTTTTGGGCATCTAATTTAACTTGTAAAAAACATCGTTAGACTCCAATTCCTCTAACAATTCCTGTGAAATTTTCACCTTTTGTTTTCTACTTGGCATATTCAATTTTATTTGGTCTTCATTGTCATAAATAACAAAATTGAGCGCATTGTCGCCTTTGTGTAAACTAAACAATTCTTTTAGCTTTTGTATGCGTTGCTCTTGAAGATCAGTAATACTTAATTGTACCGAAAGTTTTTTTGCATAGGTATCCATAACATCATGCAATAACTGGAAACTGTTGAATTGCAATCGTGGATCACTTTTCTTACCTGTTTCTCTATTTGTCCAACCTTCGCGAACAAACACCTTTACATATACAAATGAATTTTTAAGCAGAAAATGTCTAAACTTTAAATATTCCTCTCCAAAAATTCTGAATTCAAAACTATCTGTATAATCTTCAATCGTAAATAAAGCCCAGCCTTTCCCTTGTTTACTCACGCGATGTTGCACATCAGTTACTACGCCTCCAAAAGTCAATTCACGATTTACATACTGCTCTAAATTATTAAAGAGGGCTATGTTGGCATTGCAGAAGGTTTTCATCTCAATTCTAAAATCATCCAACGGGTGACCTGAAATATAAATGCCTACCACTTCTTTTTCGCGCGCCAACTTTTCCATAGTTCCCCATTCTTCACAAGGTGGCACTTCAGGTTCCGCTATTTGAACATCACTGCTCTCACCAAACAAACTCACTTGGGCCGAATTTTCATTTTCTTGATGCTTGGCACCATACTTTATGGCTTTTTCCAGAAAGGTTATACCATCTCCGTCATCGTGAAAGTACTGTGCGCGATGCGTGTTTTCAAAACAATCAAAACCACCAGCCAATGCCAGATTTTCAAAGGCTTTTTTATTCGCTGCCCGTAAATCAATACGCTTGGCAAAATCGAATATGGACTTATAGCGCCCATCTTCCTTTCTATTGGCTACAATGGTTTTTACAGCACTATGACCAACACCTTTTATGGCTCCCATTCCAAAACGCACAGCATTATCCTGATTTACCGAGAACTTATAATAACTCTCATTAATATCTGGACCCAGAACATCCAATCGCATGCGTTTACATTCTTCCATAAAGAAGGTAACCTGCTTAATATCGTTCATGTTATTGGACAGTACAGCTGCCATATATTCAGCTGGATAATGTGCTTTTAGATATGCTGTTTGGTACGCAATCCATGCATAACATGTAGAGTGAGACTTGTTAAAAGCATAACTCGCAAAAGCTTCCCAATCCTTCCAAATTTTCTCTAGCACATCACGTGGATGCCCATTGGCTTCGCCACCATCCAAAAATTTGGGTTTTAATTTTTCCAGTAAAGCGAATATCTTTTTACCCATAGCTTTACGCAGTACATCGGCTTCACCTTTGGTAAAACTTGCCAATTTCTGTGACAGCAACATAACCTGCTCCTGATATACGGTAATACCATAAGTTTCTTTTAGATATTCTTCCATGGCAGGCAAATCGTAAACAATGTCTTCCCGACCATGTTTACGCGCAATAAAACTAGGAATGTATTCCATAGGCCCAGGACGGTACAAAGCGTTCATGGCAATTAAATCATCAAACACAGTAGGCTTTAAGTCCTTCATGTGTTTTTGCATACCTGGAGATTCGTATTGGAAAATCCCTACGGTTTCTCCGCGTTGGAATAGTTTGTAGGTTTCTTCATCATCCAAAGGAAAATTATCAGGGTCAAGTGTGATATTGTGTTTCGCCTTTACAATTTTAACCGTATCCTTGATTAAAGTTAAAGTTTTTAACCCTAAAAAATCCATTTTCAATAACCCAGCATCTTCCACAACCGAGTTATCAAACTGGGTAACATATAAATCAGAATCTTTTGCTGTAGCAACAGGCACGAAATTGGTAATATCGTCTGGCGTGATAATTACACCACAAGCATGAATACCCGTATTTCTTACCGAGCCTTCCAGAATTCGGGCTTGGTTGACGGTTTCGGCTTCCAAATCTTCACCATCTGAAATATTAAGTAGTTGATTAACCTTTTCTAAATCTTCAGCCCTAAATTTCTTACTCAACTCTTTTTCTTCCATGCCAAAAATCTTCCCTAATTTGGACATGGTTGGAATTAATTTGGCAATCCTATCGGCATCAAAAAGTGGTAAATCCAAAACACGAGCTGTATCACGAATAGAGGATTTAGCAGCCATCGTTCCGTAAGTAATAATTTGAGCAACCTGATTACTGCCGTACTTATCTATAACATAATCCATAACGCGACCACGACCTTCATCATCAAAATCAATATCAATATCGGGCATACTCACACGATCTGGATTCAGAAACCGCTCAAAAAGTAAATCGTATTTAATGGGATCAATATTGGTTATCCATAAGCAGTAGGCTACAACTGAACCGGCTGCTGAACCACGACCTGGACCAACCGAAACATCCATGTTTCTAGCTTCACGAATAAAGTCTTCAACAATTAAGAAATAACCAGGATAACCAGTCTTTTCAATAACATCCAACTCAAAATCAAGGCGTTCTTTTATAGAATCGGTTATTTCACCATACCTTTTCCTGGCACCCTCATAAGTCAAGTGCTTTAAGAAAGCATTTTCACCGCGCTTACCACCATCTGTTTCATCATCTGGATGTTTAAACTCGTTAGGAATATCAAATTTTGGAAGCAAGACTTCACGAGCCAACTCATAAGCTTCAATTTTATCTACAACGTCTTGAATATTACTTATGGCTTCTGGAATATCCCTAAACAGCTCTTTCATGTCTTGGGATGACTTGAAATAATACTCCTGATTAGGTAAGCCATAACGATAGCCTCTGCCACGACCAATTGGTGTAGCCTGCTTTTCACCATCTTTTACACACAATAAAATATCATGTGCATTGGCATCTTCCTTATCAACATAATAGGTGTTATTAGAAGCTACCAACTTTACGTCATGCTTTTTAGAAAACTCGATTAAAACTTGGTTAACACGATTTTCATCCTCTTGATTATGCCTCATAATCTCGATATACAAATCGTCACCAAACTCCTGCTTCCACCATAGCAACGCTTCTTCAGCTTGATTTTCGCCAACATTCAAAACCTTACTAGGCACTTCACCATATAAGTTTCCGGTAAGTACTAATACATCTTCTTTATATTGCTTTATTAACTCTTTATCAATTCTAGGAACATAGTAAAACCCTTCAGTATAGGCTATGGACGATAATTTTGCCAAATTGTGATAGCCTTGTTTTGTTTTGGCTATTAAGACCACTTGATACCCATTATCCTTTCGGGATTTGTCTTGGTGATTTTCGCAAACGAAAAATTCGCAACCAATAATGGGTTTTATTTTTTGGGCAATTGCAGGCTCACCATTTTCTTGTGCTGCTTTATTCTTTTCTTCAACCGATTTGTTATGGTTATTTATTTGTTTAACAAAGTGAAAAGCACCCATCATATTAGCGTGATCTGTCAAAGCAACAGCGGGCATGTTATGTTTAGCAGCTGCAGCCACCAAATTCGGTATACTAATGGTTGATTGTAGAATGGAGAATTGGGAATGATTGTGTAAGTGAATAAAATCTAAATCCTTGAGCTCGGAAATGTTAGCTTTTATTTCATCTTGCGAAATACCATCAGTTTGAACTTGCTGTAAGCGTTCTCGAATTTTAGCACTAGCCTTTTCTAGGTTGATGTGCTTTAAGCCTATTAATTGAATCTCTTGAGGATTGGCTTTTGAAAAACGCTCGAAATAATCTGGCTGAACATCAAGTTGCTCTTTGGTGTATTCTTCGCGTCTTACCAGTTCTAAAAAGCAACGTGTTGTTGCTTCCACATCGGCAGTGGCATTATGGGCTTCTGCAAATGGCTCGCCGAACAAAAACTCATGAAGTTCGGTTAAGGTTGGCAACTTAAATTTACCACCTCTACCTCCAGGTATCCTACATAACTCTGCAGTATGTTCGGTACAGGTGTCTAAAACGGGAAGTTCTTGCAACTGATTAGCAATATCAGCTCTTACAAATTCAGCTCCCATTATATTTAAGTCGAATCCAACATTCTGACCCACGACAAATTTAGTTTGGTCTAGAACCTTATTGAACTTTTCCAAAACCTCAAACAACGGCACACCTTGCTCTTGAGCTAGTTCAGTTGAAATACCATGTATTTTTTCGGCATCAAAAGGAATATTAAACCCTTCAGGTTTTACTAAATAATCTTGATGGTCTATACAGTTACCCATGTCATCATGCAACTGCCAAGCAATTTGAATACATCGCGGCCAGTTATCCGTGTCGGTTATTGGAGCATCCCATCGTTTAGGCAAACCTGTAGTTTCAGTATCAAAAATTAAATACATGCAGAAAATTTATATGTTGAATGACTCTCGTTTGAAATTTATAAACGAGCTCATAAAAATACATAGAATTAGCAGGTTTTTAAAGTGAAGTTATGAACAGTTTTAAACAAAAAAAGCGCAACTTGTTAAGTTGCGCTTTACATCTATTTCATTACTAACTATGACACCAATTCTTCATGAACTTTTTCGGTATTAATTGCTGCTTGAATGGCATTTTTCTGTTTGATCAACAACGAATCAATACTTGGTGGCAAGGTTCTATCGTTGAGGATTTCTTTATATTCCTCTAAACTGGCCTCTTCACCTTTAATTGCTTCTTCCAAAATAGCTTCTTCATCATTTGATGAGAATAGCGATTTCAGACTCATCCAATTTCTGTGCATCGTTCCTTTAAAACTACCTGAATCTTCCGGAACTTCACCGTAACGCAAAATTTCAGTTCTTAACTCTTTGGCAAACTGACTGCGTTCAGTTGAACGACGCTTAAAAAACATTTTCAATTCTGGAGAATCTACGTTCTCCATAGCATTTAAATAGCCTTTTTCAGCATCATAATTTTTGGTTAATAATTCATTTAACTTGTTTGAAATTTCTTCTGAATACTTCATAATCTATCTTATCATTTAAATTTCAATAAATTCTTTAAAGATGCGTATTGTTTCACATCTGCTTTAATAGTATAAGGGAAATGAAAGCCCATGTCAAGTTTTACTGTGTTTAATTCTGAAATTTTAATAGTCTTTAACAACAAACGCGACCAATTGGCCGCGTTTGTTAAATATTTTAAGAAAATACTATTTATTGGCAATCGCCTAGACTATCAATAGTGCTTTGGATGCTTCCACCAGGATCTCCACAAGCACTTAACTGCTCTTCTAATGCCAATTTATAAGCATTACACAAATCAGTATAATCTGGCATCGTAATATCAGTCTGATTAAAAGCATTTTCGGCATTTGCAGCTTGCTGGGTCGCTTGCAGGCAGCTGCCTTGATTGTCCATTATAAGCAAACCACCAACATTTGGCACATCAAATAGAACGCCTTGAGAAAAGTTCACATAGCTTAAACCATCTGAAGAATAGGCATTAAACCAAAACTTACCAGATATTTGCTTTGGATCATCATTTGAAATTTCTTCTATAATAATTTCTCCGTCTGCAGGATATACAGATAAACTAGGATCTGGCGTATTGGCAGTAGAATAAATAACACCATTAACATCTTTAAAAATTGCCACACTTGAGTTATCGCCTCCTAATTGAAACGTTCCTCTGGTATCATTATCAGTAAATAACTGTAAAGTTTCAAAATTGTTACTGCCTTCAATTAAAAATCCGCCATAGTCAATATCTGCCGCATAGGTTACAGAGCGCCAAAATTCACCATTTTTTTTCGCTTGAATGGCTGGTGAATTAAACCTTATTTCTTCACCACAACTAAAAACTGTACAAACAGTTATTATTAATACAATTAATCTTTTCATAATTTACAGATTGAGTGCTTCAAAAATAGAATAAAAAAACAAAGAATAAGAATTATCCATAAATATTTAGAATTCAAAAAAATGTAGTATCTTTGCGCACTTATTAATAATCGAGGTCGAGAACCTCACTAATTAATTTTTATGTCAGTTAAAATTAGATTACAGAGACACGGTAAAAAAGGAAAGCCTTATTACTGGATCGTTGCAGCAGATGCACGAGCAAAGAGAGATGGTAAATACCTAGAAAAAATTGGTGCTTACAATCCAAACACAAATCCAGCAACTATTGAACTAGATGTTGATGGTGCTGTAAAATGGTTACAGGATGGTGCACAACCAACCGATACAGCTAGAGCCATTCTATCTTACAAAGGCGCTTTATTAAAAAATCACCTTGCAGGAGGTGTTAGAAAGGGTGCTTTAACAGAAGAACAAGCTGAAGCGAAATTTAACGCTTGGCTAGAAGAAAAAGCTGGTAAGGTTGAAGCAAAATCAGAAGGTTTAGCAAAAGCTGAAGCCGAAGCTAAAGCTAAAGCTCTAGAAGCTGAAAAAGCTGCAAACGAAGCACGTATTGCTGCTAACACTCCAGTAGTTGAGGAAGCTGAAGAAGCAACCGAAGAAACTCCTGAAGTTGAAGCAGAAGCTTCTAACGAAGAAGAATAAAATATTTTATTTTATAACTTTGAACCCAGACTATTCGGTCTGGGTTTTTTGTTTAAAAAATTATGAAAAAAGACGATTGTTTTTATCTCGGTAAAATTGTAAAAAAGTACAGCTTTAAAGGCGAACTTCTTATTAAATTAGATACAGACGAACCCGATTTGTATGAAAATTTAGATGCACTATTTGTAGATCTACGTAATAATTTGGTGCCTTTTTTTATCGAATCCTCTCAACTACATAAATCAGATCTACTGCGCGTTAAATTTGAAGATGTTGATACCGAAGCCGATGCCGATGCGCTTTTAAAAAGCGACATTTACCTCCCTCTTGAATTTCTTCCTAAGTTAGAAGACGACAAGTTTTATTTTCATGAAATAATAGGTTTTCAAGTTGTTGACAAAAAACATGGTCCAATTGGGATTGTTAAATCTGTAAACGACTCAACCGCTCAAGCTTTATTTGAAATAGACCATGATGGTGTAGAAATTTTAATCCCAATGAATGATGAGTTTATTGTAAAGCTTGATAAAACAAAAAAGGAAATTATAGTTAACACACCTGAAGGCTTAATTGATTTGTATTTAGAATAGAATAACATCTTGTCTTTACTATGAACCAACCTTTTAAATTTAAAGAATTTACAGTCCATCAAGACCGTTGCGCCATGAAAATAGGAACAGATTCGGTTTTGCTTGGCTCATGGGTTGGCTTAAAACACAACCCTTTTTCTATTTTAGATATTGGTGCAGGCACAGGAGTTTTGTCGCTTATGCTTGCGCAACGCAGTCAATCAGAGCTCATAGATGCCATTGAAATTGATGATGCAGCTTACGAACAATGTGTAGAAAATTTTGAAACTTCCCCTTGGGCAGATCGTTTGTTTTGTTACCATGCCTCGCTTCAAGAATTTACAGAAGAAATTGATGACAAGTACGACCTTATTATTTCAAATCCACCTTTTTATTCTGAAAATTACAAATCTGAAAACAACCAACGCGATATAGCACGTTTTCAAGACGCTATGCCTTTTGAACATTTGGTACATTCAGCGTCTCAATTATTATCAGAACAAGGTGTTTTTTCTGTTGTTATTCCCTTTAAAGAAGAAAACACGTTTATAGAATTAGCTAAAAAGGTTCATTTATTCCCTAACAGAGTACTACAAGTTAAGGGTTCGCCAACATCAGAAACAAAAAGAAGTTTGATTGAATTTTCTTTCCTTCAAACTGAACTAAAAAAAGAATTCCTTACAATAGAAACAAGTAGACATCAGTACACTCCGGAATACATAAAATTGACCAAAGATTTCTACCTAAAAATGTAGCATTTTGTTACATTTGCTATCCAAACAAACTTAATAGAAATGAAGCCAGATTTATTTGAAGCGCCAGATTATTACAATCTAGACGAACTTTTAACTGAAGAACACAAATTAGTACGTGATGCTGCCAGAGAATGGGTAAAACGCGATGTATCTCCAATAATAGAAGATTATGCTCAAAAAGCAGAATTCCCAGAACAAATTATTAGTGGTCTTGCTGAAATTGGTGCCTTTGGACCTTACATTCCTGTAGAATATGGAGGTGCTGGATTAGATCAGATTTCGTATGGATTAATCATGCAAGAAATTGAGCGTGGTGATTCAGGAGTGAGAAGTACAGCTTCAGTGCAGTCGTCATTAGTCATGTATCCTATTTGGAAATATGGCAATGAAGAACAACGTCAAAAATATTTACCAAAATTGGCTTCTGGAGAATGGATGGGTTGTTTTGGATTAACCGAACCTGACCATGGAAGCAATCCAGGAGGTATGGTAACCAACTTTAAAGATATGGGTGACCATTATCTTTTAAACGGTGCCAAAATGTGGATTAGTAACGCTCCTTTTGCTCAAGTAGCAGTTGTTTGGGCCAAAAATGAAGAAGGTCGTATTCACGGTTTAATTGTGGAACGCGGCATGGAAGGTTTTTCCACACCGGAAACACATAACAAATGGTCATTACGTGCTAGTGCTACAGGTGAGTTGATTTTTGACAATGTAAAAGTTCCTAAAGAAAACCTGTTGCCAAACAAGTCTGGATTAGGTGCACCACTTGGATGTTTAGATTCGGCGCGTTACGGTATTGCTTGGGGTGCCATTGGTGCGGCAATGGATTGTTACGATACAGCTCTGCGCTATAGCAAGGAGCGTATTCAGTTTGGAAAACCCATTGGTCAATTCCAATTACAACAAAAGAAATTAGCCGAAATGATAACCGAAATTACCAAAGCACAAATGCTAACATGGCGATTAGGCGTGTTACGTAATGAAGGTAAAGCCACATCGGCGCAAATTTCTATGGCAAAACGTAACAATGTAGATATGGCTATCAATATTGCTCGTGAAGCTAGACAAATGTTAGGGGGCATGGGTATAACTGGTGAATATAGCATAATGCGTCACTCCATGAACCTAGAAAGTGTAATTACATATGAAGGCACACACGATATCCACCTATTAATTACTGGTTTAGACATAACAGGTTTGAATGCTTTTAAATAGTGGTTAAGTCACATTTGGCAATTTTCACATAATATTTAAGTGTCATTTTGAATGAAATGAAGAATCTTGATTTTTAGATTTTTCTACTCCACTCAAAATGACATTTTTTATTTACTTTTATTCCATGTCATCCAAAAAACGATTAGACAAAGCGTATAAAGAATCCCCTATCATCGCTTTTGATGATTCGAGTAAATTTATTCTTTTTAGCGATTGCCATAGAGGCGACAATAGCTTTGCTGACGATTTTGCCAATAACCGAAACATCTACTTTCATGCTTTAAAACATTATTATACTGAAGGGTTTACCTATTGTGAATTAGGTGATGGTGACGAACTTTGGGAAAACCTGACATTCAAGTCTATTTTTGAAGCACATAAAAATGTCTTCCTCTTGCTTAAAGCTTTTCATAAAAGTCATAGATTACACATGCTTTATGGCAATCATGATATGGTTTATAAAGACCAGAATTATGTTAAAAAACATCTATCAACATATTTTGAACCTATTTCGGGAAAAGACGAAGAACTCTTTTCCAACATTACTTATCACGAAGGCATCGTTTTAAAACACCAAAACACAAAACAGGAATTATTTTTGACTCATGGCCACCAAGGGGATTGGTGGAACTATACCTTTTGGAAATGGAGCAGATTCATGGTTCGTGTGCTTTGGAAGCCTTTAAATGTTATGGGAATTGCAGACCCAACCAGTCCGGCAAAAAACTATAAGGAATTAATAAAAGTTGAACGCCGAATAAAGAAATGGATAATCAATAACAACAATCTTATTACTATAGTAGGCCACACGCATCGGCCAAGATTTCCAGAGCCTGGAGATATTGCCTTTTTTAATGATGGAAGTTGCGTTCATCCAAGAAGCATCACGGGAATTGAAATTGAAAACGGTAAAATATCACTGATTAAATGGCAAATTGCCACTACTGATGATGGTACTCTAAAAATTGTAAGAGTACTTTTAGAAGGACCACAAAAGCTGATAGATTATAAAACGGAATAAAAAAGCTTCCTATTAAAATTCCTATCCCTGCAGGTATTTATTAACTCTCTGGAGCTAACTCCACCTCTAATCCATCAAGTTCTGGAGTAATTTGGATTTGACAACCCAAACGTGAGTTATCTTTAACATAAAAGGCTTCGCTTAACATGGCCTCTTCATCATCTTGCATTTCAGGCAACTCATGGTCAGAATTTACATAGCATTGACATGATGCGCACATAGCCATTCCACCACAAATACCAATTGTGCCTTCAGGTGCCAGTTCATAAGAGCGAACGACCTCCATAAGATTCATTGCCATATCAGTTGGTGCTAAAACATCATGAGCAACCCCATCTCTATCTATGATTTTAATATTAACGTCTTGTTCCATACTATTCTATGGCTTTAACAACAGCTTTCGGAGCTTCTTTTCTACTTCCATCAAAACCATCAACACCTGCAACTGTAGTGTATTTTAAAACATAGCGCTTTCCTGGGTTAATAATTTGATAGGCCGCTTGGCACATTAACGTAGCTTCATGAAAGCCACATAAAATGAGCTTTAGTTTCCCTGGATAAGTGTTTACGTCTCCAATGGCAAATATACCTGGTATATTGGTTTGATAATCTAAAGCATTATTAACCTTAATAGCATTCTTTTCTATCTCCAATCCCCAATTAGCAATTGGCCCCAATTTAGGAGATAATCCAAATAAGGGCACAAAATGGTCACATTCAATTTCAAATTCTTTAGGAATATGTTCAGCCTGCGAAACCACAACTGCTTTTACATGATGATCACCAACTATTCCAGTAACCTCAGCTGGTGTCATCAAGTTTATCTTCCCTTGATTTTTTAATTCTTGAACTTTTTCAACAGAATCCAAATGACCACGGAATTCATTTCGTCTGTGAATGAGTGTAACTTCACTAGCAACATCACTTAAAAAAATACTCCAATCTAAAGCTGAATCACCACCACCAGCAATAACCACTTTTTTATCGCGATACATTTCAGGCTCTTTGATCATATATTCCACCCCTTTATCCTCAAAAGCTGCAATATTATGAATTAAAGGTTTACGCGGTTCAAAACTCCCCAAGCCTCCAGCAATAGCTACTACTGGCGCCTGATGTTTTGTCCCCTTGTTGGTAGTAACAATAAAGCTACCATCTTCTTGTTTTTCAATAGTATCAGCACGTTCACCTAAAGTAAATCCAGGTTCAAACTGTTTACATTGCTCAAGCAATTTATCGGTTAAATCACCAGCCAGTATTTCTGGATATGCGGGAATATCGTATATAGGCTTTTTAGGATATATTTCTGAACACTGTCCTCCAGGTTGGGGTAAGGCATCAATTAAATGACATTTCAACTTTAGTAATCCGGCTTCAAAAACTGTAAACAGACCCGTTGGACCTGCTCCAATTATAAGAATATCTGTTTTAATCATGTATCGAAAATTAAAAAAGCAAAGTTATTATTAAGTTAGAATTTTAAATGTGACAAAAGTCACATAACATAAAATATTATACTTCAATATTAATAACTTGCTCTATTTGCGGCGCATATTTTTTGATAGTCATCTCTACGCCAGACTTTAACGTCATTTGATTTACACTACAGCCTACACAAGCTCCTTGTAGCTGCACTTTTACTAGTTTATCATCTTCTATTGCCAATAGTGAAATATCGCCACCATCACTTTGCAAAAATGGTCTGATTTCATCAAGTGCTTTTTCAATATTTATTTTGAGTTCTTCCGTGGTCATAGGCTATTATTTAACTGCTGAACATCCAGCCATAGTGGTTATTTTTATTGCTTCGGTTGGTGGCAAACTATCATTTCTTCTAACCACCTCCTGAACTACATTTTTAGTGAGTGTATCGAAAGCTTGTTCAAGTACCGTAGCTGTTTGTAATGCTGCCGGACGACCTATGTCACCGGCTTCACGGATGCTTTGAACCAATGGCAACTGACCTAAAAATGGAACTTGTAAGTCTTCGGCTAAATTTTTAGCACCTTCTTTACCAAAAATATAATATTTGTTTTCAGGTAATTCTTCTGGTGTGAAATAAGCCATGTTTTCAACAATTCCCAAAACTGGAACACTTATACTATCTTGCTGAAACATAGCCACTCCTTTTTTAGCATCAGCTAAAGCTACATTTTGAGGCGTACTAACAACAACAGCACCAGTAATTGGTAACGACTGCATAATACTTAAATGAATATCACCTGTTCCAGGCGGCAAATCAATTAGCAAAAAATCCAATTCACCCCAAGCAGCATCAAAAATCATCTGGTTTAAAGCTTTGGCAGCCATAGGGCCACGCCAAACAACGGCTTGATTTGGTTGCGTAAAAAAACCAATAGACAATACCTTGACACCATAATTTTCAATAGGCTTCATTTTAGATTTTCCATCTATATTAACGGCCAATGGTCTTTCGTTTTCAACATCAAACATAATAGGCACAGAAGGGCCATAAATATCAGCATCTAAAATGCCCACTTTAAAGCCCATTTTAGATAAAGTTACAGCCAAGTTAGCAGTAACCGTAGACTTCCCTACACCACCTTTTCCAGAAGCTACAGCTACAATATTTTGAATACCTGGAATAGACTTGCCTTTTATAACATTTGAAGCAGGCTTTGCGGGCGCATCAACTTTAACATTAACCTTTATTTTTGCTTTTTCATAAACCCTATCATGAATAGTTTTCATGATTTCAACCTCAGTTTTCTTTTTGGCTTGAAGACTTGGATTAGAAATTGTAATATCTACAATAACCTCATCACCAAAAGTTACTACGTTTTTTAAAGCTCCACTTTCCACCATGTTTTGCCCTTCGCCAGGAACTGTTATAGTTTCTAAAGCTTTATATATATCTTGTTTTTTTAATTTCACTGATTTCTAATTTAGATTTATTCTAAAATGCAAATATACAGTGAATTGTTTAGATTTTGAAACAGATATATTGAAATGATTGATGAATGGATTAGCTTAAATTATAATGCTCATTTTGCTAGTAGATTATTAGCTGGATCCCAAAACACGTTATCAAAATCTTGAATTTGATTATCTACAACAATTACACCCTCACTTTCCAATAATTGCTGCATAAGGTTAGTGCCATCAAAATGGTGTTTACCTGTTAACAAACCTTTTCTATTGACAACACGATGTGCGGGAACATCTTTACCTGTGGAACCATTCATAGCATAACCCACCATTCTGGCACTTTTAGCTGCGCCTAGATATTTTGCAATAGCGCCATAACTCGTTACACGACCGTAAGGAATTTGTTTGGCAACCTCGTAAACTTTATCGAAAAAATTAAGTGTTTCTGGTTTCATTACATTTCTTTTATAATACTTATTAATGTAATGATGGCAATCACACCAGTTATGGTGCCAATTATATAATTCATAGTTTTTTGCGAGGTCTCTCTTTTACTATTTATTTTATCAAAAAAGAATATATAAACATATAAATTAACAAACGATCCCATAGCAGCTCCAGCTACGTAAGTTGTTATACCAGATTGATCAAAATTCAACCATCCAAATGACGCAAATGTAATGGTCATATACGCTTGAAATGGTATGGGAAACATGTTTATACTCGAGAGAAACATGCCTTGAAAAAGTCGGCTACTTTTGCTTTTAGATTCTAAATCTGTTTCAGGAGCATTTTGTTTTTTAGCAATGAGTAAATAATAAATTGATATTAATACAAATATTACAAAGGCAACACGTTGCAAAGCATCAATGACATCAGGATGCTTACTTAAATATCTAGCAAAAACAGTAGCAATAAGTGTTTGAATCGCAAATATAAAAGCAGCACCAATTGAAAACATTATACCACGATTATACCCCTCTTTTAGGCTAATTTTAGCCGCAGTCATATTCAGCAATCCAGGAGGAATTGCTGAAGTAAAGGATACTGCCATGGCAATAAAAAAAAGTAATGTTAAACTCAATTGACCTTAATTTTGAACTTAATATACGTAATTGGTTTATTTTGCTCTAAATACTGGCTTTCATAAAAGGTTTGAATGCTAGTAACCTCTTCTGGGCTACCTTCTTGTTTATACACATTATGATTGGCATATAATACCTCATGTCCTTCACCATGCAACAACCCTAGTGTGTACCCATGCATGAATTCGCTATCTGTTTTTAAATTAACAACACCTTCTGGTTTTAAAACCTTTTTGTACCTCTTTAAAAATTCAGAATTGGTCATTCTATGTTTAGTTCGCTTGTACTTTATTTGTGGATCAGGAAATGTTATCCATATTTCGTCAACTTCATTTTCTTCAAAAGCAAAATCTATAAGCTCTATTTGTGTTCTTAAAAAAGCTACGTTTTCAATATTATTCTCAATTGCGGTTTTAGCTCCTCGCCAAAAACGAGCACCTTTAATATCAATTCCTATAAAATTCTTGCTTGGATATTTTTTGGCCAATGCAACAGCATATTCCCCTTTTCCGCAACCCAATTCTAAAACAAGCGGATTATCGTTCTTGAAAAAATCTGAATTCCAACGACCTTTATAATCAAAACTTTCAGCAACCAACTCTTCTCTAGTTGGTTGAACTACATTCTTAAAAGTTTCATTTTCCTTAAACCGTCTTAATTTGTTTTTACTTCCCACAGAATATTTAATGATTTAAAAATATTTTGGTAAAATTACGTAAATATGTGAAAGAACTTATATACTTACCTTTGTTTTATGAGCTCAAACAAACGGATATTGGTCGCTCCTTTAAATTGGGGCCTAGGTCATGCCACGCGATGCATTCCTATTATTCACGCCTTGAAAAGACGCGGGTTTTCACCCATAATAGCAAGTGATGGTGCTGCTTTGCAGCTGCTAAATAAAGAATTTCCTGAACTTATTAGTTTGGAATTGCCATCGTATAATATAGAATACTCAAAAAAAGGGAAAGACTTTAAGCTTAAGCTTATAAAAGATTCCCCAAGAATTATTAAAACCATTAAAACCGAAAAAAAAGCTGTTAAGCAACTTATTGAAGAGTATAATATTTCAGGTATAATATCTGATAATAGGTTTGGTGTTTACAACAAATCTGTACCTTCAATTTTTATTACCCATCAGCTTAAAGTTTTGAGCGGAAATACAACTTGGTTTAGCACCAAATTACATGAAAAAATAATCAAAAAATTTAACGAGTGTTGGGTACCCGATCAAAAAGGGGAATTCAACTTAAGTGGCAAATTAGGCCATGTAGACTCAACAATAATCAAAACCAAGTATATAGGTCCTTTAAGTCGATTTGAGAAAAAAAAACTCCCGAAAAAATATGATTTAATGGTCTTGCTTTCTGGACCAGAGCCGCAACGCTCAATACTTGAAACTAAACTTCTAAAATTACTTAAAGACTATAACGGAACCGTGTTATTTGTAAAAGGCGTTGTTGAAGCCTCTATTACTGAAGAAAAACAAGGTTTGATGAAAATCATCAACTACTTAACTACTCAAGAATTAGAGGAGGCTTTCAATACAAGTGATTTAATTCTTTCCCGTTCAGGTTACACAACTTTAATGGACTTGGCAAAATTAGATAAAAAAGCGTTCTTCATTCCAACTCCTGGTCAGTTTGAACAGGAGTATCTCGCTGAAAGGCTCCATAAATTAAATATTGCTCCTAGCTGCAATCAAGATGATTTTACTTTAGAAAAACTTAACCTAGTAAGTGATTTTAAAGGCTTAAGTAATTTTGAATACGAATTGAATTACAAAAAATTATTCAGCCTTTTCTAAACTAAATGAAAACTCGCTACCAACGCCTACTTCGCTTTCTATGTAGATACGCTCATCATGAGCTTCTATAATATGCTTTACAATGGACAAACCCAACCCAGAACCTCCTTCTTTTCTCGAACCACTTTTATCGACACGATAAAAGCGTTCAAAAATACGTTTTAAATGTTCACTAGCAATACCCTCTCCGTTATCGGTAACCCTAACAATAACCTTGTTTTTTATAAGGTTTTCAATACTAATTTCCGTAGTACCTTTCTCACTTCCGTATTTAATAGAGTTTACAATTAAGTTAGTTAGGACTTGTTGAATGCGCTCACGGTCTGCATTAACCATAATAGGTTTACTGTAGAGCATATCAAAAGTCAAAGTGATTTTCTTTTTAGCTGCTTTCATTTCAAGCAGATCAAACACACTTTGCACGAGTTCTACAATATCGAAATGCTCCTTATTTAAACTTAAATCACCAACCTCTAATTTGGTAATCATATCTAAATCTTTAACAATGTAAATAAGGCGTTCAACTCCTTTATTGGCTCTTTCTAAATAACGTTTTCTAATTCTTTTGTCATCAATCGCACCATCAATTAATGTTAACAAATACCCTTGTACAGTAAAAAGCGGCGTTTTTAATTCGTGAGAAACATTACCCAAAAACTCTTTACGGTATTCTTCCCTAACCTTTAATGTTTCAATTTCTAATTTTTTATCCTTGGCAAACTTATCAATTTCCTTTGTTAAGGTCGCCATATCAGTAGTTATAGGATGTTTGGTAAGCGAAGTTGATTCTAACAATGTTAAATCATCATATATTTTTTTTACCCGTCTGTAAATAAAACGCTCTACTCGATATTGTATAATAATGAATGTTAATAAGCCAAATGGTATTACAAATAGCAATGTATACCAACTTAACTCACTTGTAACATACAAAAAAACACTCGTTAGGAGTGTTAAAAGTATGGTTAGGTACAGCGATGTTTTAATCGCAAACTTATACGTTTTTTTTATTTTTTGCATTAATCTACAAACTTATAACCTACGCCTTTTACAGTTTTAAAAGATTCATCACCAATTTTTTCGCGAAGCTTTCTAATGTGAACATCAATTGTTCTGCCTCCAACTACAACTTCATTTCCCCAAACATTGTCAAGAATCTCTTCCCTTTTAAAAACTTTACCTGGTTTTGATGCCAATAAAGATAATAATTCAAACTCTTTTCTTGGTAAAATAATTTCTTCGCCTTTAAGGGTTATTTTATATTCATCTCTGTCAATTACCAAAGCACCAATTTTTAATATAGAATCGGAAGATTCCTCTTCCTTTAATCTTCGTAGTAAGGCTTTAACTTTACTAACTAGCACTTTAGGTTTAATAGGTTTTGTTATATAATCGTCTGCACCTGCATCAAAGCCAGCAACTTGAGAATAATCTTCTCCTCTAGCGGTTAAAAAAGTAATTATAGTTTCGTTTAGTTCTGGAATTTTTCTGATTTGCTCACAAGCTTCAATACCATCCATTTCAGGCATCATAACATCTAGTATTATTAACTGTGGCTTTTCCTTTTTGGCTTTTTTTACTGCTTGTACACCATTTTCAGCAGTTAAGACATTGTAGCCTTCGGCCGACAAATTATACCCTACTATCTCTAAAATATCTGGCTCATCATCTACCAATAATATTTTAATATCCTTTTTCTTCATTATTAGTTATTATTCTAAACAGTAAAGATAAAATTTAATAAAAACATAATACATGTATTGAGAAACAAATAACATTAAGGTAACATTAGACACTTGTTTCTATAATTCTTAAAACATTATTTCTTGGCTAGTCAACACCTTATTACATAAAATATTATTAAGCTTATCGTTAAGTAAACTTCATGTTATCTTATTGTAAAAAAGCATTTTAATAAGCTACCGCATCAAAAAAAACCTAAATTCTTCCTATATTTGCTATCCTAATTTATATATTAATCAATTATGAAAAAAATTTACTTTTTATTATTTAGTTTAGTGTTTTCTAGCTTTTCTTTTGGACAAGTTATAATAGCTGAAGACTTTTCTTATCCAGACGGTAGCCTTGTGGCAAATAGTGCTTGGGCCAATACAAGTGGTACCGCTAATCAAATGCAAGTTGTATCAGGTCAAGCTGTGGTAAACCATAATGACAGTGAGGATGTTGAAATCACATTTTCTTCTGTATCTGGCAGTGTTTATGCAGGGTTTGATTTTTCTGTTGATGATTTGGGAGCACCTTATTCTGGTACAGATAATGAGTATTTCGCTCATTTAGATTTTGCAGCTCGAATTGATATTGTTGAAGGTACTGGAGGTGGAGATTTCTCTGTAGGTATTTCTACAACTACTTCAACTGCAGAAGCGACTTGGGCTACTGATTTAACATTTGGACAGACTTACAGATTGATTGTTGAATATGATCAAGATGGCGGTGTAGCTGAATTATGGATTGACCCAACTCTAGAGACTGATACTTCAATTTCAGGTTCTGTTGACACTACTCCTGCTACTGTGACTTCTTTTGATTTGAGACAATCTAGTTCTTCAGAAAATGAAACTATTCGTATCGATAATTTAATGGTAGGCCAAACATTTGATGATGTTGTAGTTTTTCAAGTACCTACTGATCCATCTCTTACAATAATAAACCCTGGCGATGGGACTGTTTTTTCACCAGGCACAACTAATGTAGATGTTACAATTGATGTTCAGAATTTTGTAGTTGATGATTTGCCTGGAAATGGTGGTAGTGGTGACGGACATATCCATTGGACATTAAACGGTGTTGCTCAACCCATGAAATATGACACAGACCCAGTATCAATTCCTGTTACAGATGGCCAATCATATACTGTATTCATGCAGTTAGTTGATAACTCTCATGCACCTATTGCTCCTGCTGTTGAAGCTACAGTTAATTTTTCAGTGTCGTCAATTACTCAAGTATCTGATATTGCTGCCTTAAGAGCTGGTTCTCAAGGCGAGTTCTATGAACTTACCGGTGAGGCATTTATTACTTATATTGTTACTGAAAATACTAGAAATCAAAAGTACATTCAGGACAATACTGGAGGTATATTAATTGATGATCCTTCTGGAACAATAACTACTTCATTTAACATTGGAGATGGAATGACTGGATTAAAAGGTGAATTATCTCAATTTTCTGGGGTGTTACAATTTGTCCCTATTGAAAATCTGGCTTCTGCTTCATCTACAGGAAATACAGTTACTCCTGAAGAAATATCAGTTGCTACTTTCTTGGCAAACGGTGAAGACTATGAAAGTGAATTAATCAAGATAAACAACGTAACATTTGCTGATACAGGAATGTTTACTGACAATACAAATTATGATATTGCTGATGGAGGTGATGTTACCGTTGCAAGAGTATCTTTTGGTGACGAAAATTTAATTGGTGCCAACATTCCAGCTGGAGTGTCTTCTGTTATAGGATTAGGTGGCCAATTTAACGCAACATACCAAATCCTCCCTAGATATGTTACTGATGTTGAAGGCGCTACGTTATCAGTAGACACATTTACAACTACTCAATTTGCAGTTTACCCTAACCCAGTAACTTCTGGTATTGTTAACATAACAAGTACATCAAACGAAGCTATTGGCGTTAAAGTTTATGATATATTAGGAAAACAAGTATTAGCTACTGAAGTTTCTAATAACATCTTAAATGTTTCAAGTTTAAAGGCCGGTATTTATATTTTGAATATCAACCAAAGCGGAAATGTTTCGACTAAAAAACTTATTATTAAATAATATAGTTTTAATATAGTTTTTAAAAGCGCTGCTTAATTAAGCAGCGCTTTTTATTTTTATATATTTTTGCCTCATGATATCAAATCAGGATATATTTTCCATTCAAAACGAGGAGGACTTCAACACTTTAGCGTTGAAAGTTTTTAGATATCAGTTTGAAAACAATAAAGTATATCGGTCGTTTTGCGATTTAATTAATCGACATCATAGTGATGTAACAAAACTTGAAGATGTACCATTTTTACCCATTTCTTTTTTTAAATCACACGAAGTATTAAGTACGCGAAATAGCTTTGAAAAAACATTTACAAGTTCTGGAACAACAGGTCAGTCTACTAGCAAACATTTTGTTACAGATTTAGACTTGTATCGTAAAAGTTTTAATACTGCTTTTCAAGAGTTTTATGGTAATGTTAAAGACTATGTTATACTAGGTTTGCTACCTTCTTATTTAGAGCGAGAAGGATCCTCTTTAATATATATGGTTGATGCATTAATTAAAGCATCCCATCATCCCGAAAGTGGTTTTTATTTGAATAATTTAAAGGAATTAAAACAAACCCTAATTGCTTTAGAATCAAGTGGTCAAAAAACACTTTTAATAGGGGTTTCGTTTGCTTTATTGGACTTAATTGAAAAGTATTCATTCACGTTAAATAACACCATTGTTATGGAAACTGGTGGTATGAAAGGTAGACGCAAAGAAATGATTAGAGAAGAGCTTCATGATAAACTTTCCAAAGGTTTTGGGGTTCAACATATCCATAGTGAATATGGTATGACCGAACTATTAAGTCAAGCTTATTCTAATGGTAATGGAATTTTCAAATGTCCTAATTGGATGAAAATTCTAACCCGAGATCCTGAAGATGCATTAAGCATTCAAAAAAATGGAAAAACAGGAGGCATCAACATCATAGACCTTGCTAATATTAATTCCTGTTCCTTTATTGCAACCCAAGATTTAGGAGTTAGTTACACTGATAATAGCTTTGAAATTATTGGGCGATTTGACAATTCAGATATTAGAGGTTGTAACCTAATGGTTTTGTAAGGTTTAAAAAAATTATCCGACTTACTTAAAAGCTAGAAAAAGAACAATTATTTTTTAGCTGGTTGGTTAGAAGCGAAACGCCTGATTCTCATCAGGCGTTTCTATTTAGTTTATAGTTATTATATAGGTGTTTTTCTTCCCTTTATTAATAATTATATACTTATCATTTATCAAATCATCTGCTGATAATTGATAACTTTCATTCACTTTTTCTTTATTTATAGAAACCGAATTTTCTTTAAGTGCGCGCCTGGCTTCACCGTTAGATGCCAGAAAATTGGTTCTTGCCGAAAGCGCTGCAATCATGTCTATACCTTCTTCAAATTCTGCTTTAGAAATTTCACTTTGCGGAACACCCTCAAAAACATCTAAAAACGTTTTTTCATCCAGTGTTTTAATATCGGCTTTAAACGACTTACTAAATAGAATATTTGAGGCTTTTTCGGCGTTTTCAAAATCATCTTTAGAATGCACAAAGGTTGTTACTTCTTGTGCCAATCGTTTTTGTAATAAACGAAGATGTGGCTGTTCTTTATGCTCTGAAATTAAACTATCAATGGTTTCTTTATCTAAAAACGTGAATATTTTAATATACTTTTCAGCATCATCATCAGAAGTATTTAACCAAAATTGATAAAATTTATATACCGAAGTCTTATCAGCATCCAACCAAACATTTCCGCCTTCACTTTTTCCAAATTTAGAACCATCAGCTTTAGTGATTAATGGACATGTCATTGCGTAAGCCTTTGCCTCTCCACCAACATTCATTCTTCTAACAAGTTCTGTTCCTGTGGTAATATTTCCCCATTGGTCACTTCCACCCATTTGCAACATACAATTATGTGTTTTGTGCAAATGGTAAAAGTCGTATCCTTGTATAAGTTGATAGGTAAATTCAGTAAACGACATTCCAGCACTGCCATCTTCACCCGATAAACGCTTCTTCACAGAATCTTTTGCCATCATATAATTTACAGTAATGCGTTTCCCTACGTCACGAGCAAAGTCAATAAATGTAAAATCTTTCATCCAGTCATAGTTATTGACTAAAACTGGCGCATTTTTTTCATCAGAATCAAAATTTAAAAATCGCGACAACACATTTTTAATTCCATTAACGTTATGATTTAAAGTAGCCTCATCTAGCAAATTACGCTCATCACTCTTACCTGAAGGGTCTCCAATCATCCCAGTAGCACCACCAACTAAAGCAATGGGTTTATGGCCTGCTTTTTCTAAATGCACCAATAGAATAATAGGCACTAAACTACCTATATGTAACGAGTCTGAAGTTGGGTCAAACCCTATGTAAGCGGTTGTCATTTCCTTATTTAGTTGCTCTTCAGTTCCCGGCATAATATCGTGTACCATTCCGCGCCAACGTAGCTCTTCTACAAATGCATTTGTCATAATTCTGATTGAAAATTAAATCTTGGCAAAGATAAAAATCAATGTAGAATTACGTTAGCTTTATGAATAATTCTTTAATTTGGATGCATGATTTTAGTTACAGGAGGCACAGGATTGGTTGGATCGCACTTATTGTATCAATTGGCACAAAATAATCAGACTGTTAGAGCCATTTACAGAAGACAAAAAAAGCTTGACATTGTAAAGCGTGTTTTTTCTTATTATTCTGATGATTATTTAAAGTTGTACAACAAGATTGAATGGGTTGAAAGCGACTTATTGGATATTCCAAAATTAACAGAAGCATTTATAAACGTACAATATGTTTATCATTGCGCTGCGTTTGTTTCGTTTGAACCTGACAAATACCATTTACTGCGCAGAACGAATATTGAAGGCACAGCGAATATTGTAAACCTTAGTATTAGCAATAACATTAAAAAATTGTGCTACGTGAGCTCTATTGCTGCACTTGGTGAATCTCAAAAAAATGCTGAAATTAACGAAGATACCCATTGGAATCCTGAAGCCGATAATAGTGTTTATGCTATAACTAAATATGGCGCTGAAACAGAAGTTTGGAGAGGTACACAAGAAGGGCTGCCTGCCGTAATTGTAAATCCTGGTGTTATTATTGGAGAAGGCATTTGGAGCCATGGTAGTGGAAACATTATAAAAAAAGTCTACAATAAACTACCTTATTACACGTCAGGGAGTATTGGTTGCATTGATGTTCAGGATGTTGTTAACATTATGATACAATTACAAGAAAGTAATATTACAAATGAACGTTATATTCTAGTTGCTGAAAACACATCATACAAATCCTTTCTTTATACAATTGCTAAAAAACTTCATGTAGAACCGCCAAAAAAAGAAGCTAAACCCTGGTTGCTGGCTATTGGATGGCGTTTAGACTGGTTAACCCACAAAATTTTAAGAAAGCGCCGCATACTGGTTAAGCAGATGGTAGCTTCATTGTATAACAAGGCTATTTATGATAATAGCAAAATTAAACAAACACTTGATTATAGGTTTATTCCTCTTGAGGATAGTATAACTAGAGTAGCAAAAGCCTTTCTAACCGATAATCCTTGATTATTCACTATCATTAGGTATTTTAATTAAGCTATCTGTCTTTTTAGATTTACGTATATCTTTCTTTCTATCTCCTTTTTTAGATTGTTTTTTATCCTCTTCCTTTTCAGCAAGCCTATTATAATCAAACCTTAATTTGTCTAAACTATCTTGAACACGTGTTAATATCTGTTTATAATCGTCTATATAATAACTATAGTAAGAATTACTTTCGGCAAATATTGTACTATCTATTTCATGACGCTTGTAAACATAGGCATCAGGTGTAATTCCATTTTTTTCTATAATTTTTTTATTCACCCCTTTAGCCGATGATAAAATAGACAGATCAATAAGTACATCTACCATTTTATCTTTAGAAATTAAGGTTTTTGGCTTTTGGGGTTCTTGCGAATCTTGACAAGCCAAACACAAAAACAAACTAATAACTATTACTATTATATTTTTCATCTGTTAAAAGTTAATCGTCTACCTGCTTTTTTTGTAGACACTTTGGACTGATTATAAACCAATTGCCCATTAAGTATTGTTTGTGTTACACGAGACTTAAATGTTGTTCCTTCAAATGGAGACCAACCACATTTGTAAAGTATATTATCCTTTTTTACTGTCCAAGGATTATTTAAATCTACAATAACCAAATCGGCAAAGTAACCTGCTTTAATATACCCACGTTTTTCAATCTGAAATAATATCGCTGGATTATGACACATTTTTTGAACAATCTTCTCAACTGAAATCTTACCAGAATGATACGCTTCCAACATGGCTACCAAAGCATGTTGCACCAACGGACCTCCTGAAGGCGCTTTGGTGTAAGGATTGTTTTTTTCTTCGTTAGTGTGAGGAGCATGATCGGTAGCTATAACATCAATCCTGTCATCTAGTAAGGCTTTCCACAACTCGTCGCGATCTTTTGAGGTTTTTACAGCTGGATTCCATTTGATTCGGGTACCTTTTTTGTCGTAATCGACATCAGAAAACCATAAATGATGGATGCAAACTTCAGAAGTTATTTTCTTATCTTTTAATGGTAATTTATTTGAAAATAAATGTGTTTCCTTTCCTGTAGACAAATGAAAAACATGCAAACGTGCTCCAGTTTTTTTAGCTAACTCTATAGCTTTAGATGATGAGATATAGCAAGCTTCTTCACTTCTTATTATAGGATGGTATTTAATAGGAATGTCATCACCATACTTATCAGTATAAATCTTGATGTTGCTTCTAATAGTTGCTTCATCCTCACAGTGCACAGATATTACCATGTCTGTACTTGAAAATATTTTCTCTAAAACTTCAGGATTATCAACCAGCATATTACCCGTTGAAGACCCTAAAAACAATTTCAGACCTGCGACAGTTTTTTTGTCAACCTTTAAAATCTCATCAAGATTATCATTTGTACCTCCAAACATAAACGAGTAATTCGCAAACGCTTTATTATCTGCTATAGCAAACTTTTCGTCAAGTTTCTTAACAGTTGTTGTTTGCGGATTGGTGTTTGGCATTTCAATAAAGGATGTTATTCCTCCAGCAATGGCAGCTCTAGATTCACTCTCTATATCGCCTTTATGCGTAAGGCCTGGCTCTCTAAAATGCACCTGATCATCAATAATACCCGGCAACACGTACTTTCCATCAGCATCAATAACTTCAACATTGGAAGATTTTAAGCTTATAGATGTATCTACCTCTTTTATTATATCGTTCTCAATATAAATATCCCCGTCTAAAATACGACCTTCATTAACAATCTTGGCATTCTTAATTAAAATAGCACTCATATTATTTTTTTCTGAATAAACTGTTCGCCTTCATACTAATTACCCCAAAAATGGCTTCCGAAATAATACTTCCGCTCATTTTGGATTTTCCTTTGGTTCTATCTGTAAAAATTACAGGAACCTCAACAATTTTGAAGCCTTGTAAATAGGCCTTAAATTTCATTTCTATTTGGAATGCGTAACCAACAAATTTAATATCGCTTAAATTTATTGTTTCTAAAACATGTCTTTTGTAACATACAAATCCTGCTGTAGTATCAAATATTTTCATTCCAGTTATAAAACGTACATATTTAGATGCAAAATATGATAATAAAATACGGCTCATAGGCCAGTTTACCACATTAATTCCTTTTACATAACGCGACCCTATGGATAGGTCAGCTTGATCAAAATGACAAGCATTATACAACTTAATCAAATCGTTTGGGTTATGGGAAAAATCGGCATCCATTTCAAAAATATACTTGTAATCGCGCTGCAAACACCATCTAAATCCTTCAATATAGGCCGTTCCTAACCCTGTTTTGTCTTTTCTTTCCAATATATGTAATTGGTCTCCAAACTCACTCTGTAAAGCCTTTACTTTTAAGCCCGTTAAATCTGGGGAATTATCGTCTACTACCAAAATATGAAATGTCTTTTCCTGTGAAAAAACAGCCCTTATAATTGCTTCAATATTTTCAATTTCATTATAGGTAGGTATGATAACTATGGCGTCTATCATGAATAGCATATAATTTTCACAAATGTAAGTATTTAGGAAACACTTTTTTTTAAATATTCCTTAAATAAATATGTGCTTAGACCATATTTTATAATAATTTTACGTTATGCTTCGGGAAGTTATATCAAACGATTTATTTACAGTAGCCATTATATTGGGTTTGGTTTTTGTAACCATTTCAAAATCTATGTCCCCAAAGCGTTTTAATGATTTTGTGGCTGTTTTAGGCAACTCAAAGTACCTTAAAATTTATGCTCGAGATCAGAAGTTCTTTGACCTTTTTGATGCCCTTTTATTTGCCAACTACAGTATTGGTTTAAGTGTTTTTGGCATTATTACTTATAATCAGCTTTTATCACCTATTGTATTGACGCCTTTTTTTCTGTCAAAATTAGTTCTGGCCATTGCCATACTAATCGTTATGAAAATATTAATTGAACGTTTGCTTGGCAGCGTTTTTGAGATTGAGTTTTTAACTGACAATTATTTATTTCAAAAAATAACATACAAGAATTTTATTGGGCTTGTTTTAATTCCAATAAACTTCCTATTGGTATTTACCATACCCATTTCAAATACATTAATTTATATTTTGCTTGGTTTAATTATCATAATTTTTTGTATCGGCATTTTAACTACAGTAAAGACTCATCAAAATCTCATTAAACAGAATTTGTTTTATTTTATTTTGTATCTTTGCGCACTTGAAATCGCACCTTACATCATTTTATACGCTTTTGTTATAGATGGTTAAGGTTACAAAAAAAACGGTAACTACTTATGAAAGTGAAAACAATTTTAGTATCTCAACCAGAACCTAAAATAGAAAATTCGCCATATTTTGATCTTCAAGAAAAGCAAAAAGTAAAAATTGACTTTAGACCATTTATTCATGTTGAGGGAGTTGATGCCAAGGAGATTAGACAACAAAAAGTCGATTTAAATAAATATACCGCCATTATTTTAACAAGCAGAAATGCAGTAGATCATTTCTTTAGAGTTGCAGAGGAAATGCGCTTTAAAGTTCCTGACACTATGAAATATTTTTGTCAGTCTGAAGCTGTTGCCTACTATCTTCAAAAATATGTGGTTTACAGAAAACGTAAAATTTATGTTGGTAAACGTACTTTTGCAGATTTATCACCATTAATTAAGAAGTATAAAGGCGAAACATTTTTATTGCCTACAACCGATAAATTAAAACCAGAAGTTCCTGAAACTTTAAATTCGCTTAATGTTGACTGGAAAGAAGCCGTTTTTTACAGAACGGTAATTAGTGACCTATCCGATCTAGCAAATGTTTATTATGATATATTAGTGTTTTTTAGTCCTTCTGGAATTGATTCGCTATTTCATAACTTCCCAGATTTTAAGCAAAATAACACACGTATAGCTGTTTTTGGCAATACAACAATAAAAGCTGTTGAAGCGCGTGGCCTACGAGTTGATATTGCAGCTCCAACTCCTGAAACCCCATCTATGACAATGGCTTTGCAAAAATATATTCAGGAAGCCAATAAAAGAAAATAGTTTGTAACCACGAGTAGTTATAAACCTATTAAAACATAAAAAAGCACAACGTAAACGTTGTGCTTTTTTATTAATTACTATTTTAAAAAGACTAATTAATAATTAGCTTTTTTGTTTCTGTTTTACCATTGGCATTTATTCTTGCTAAATAAACTCCTGATACTAATGACGACACATTTAATCTGTTATCGCCTAAAGATAGATCTTTAGAAAGCACACGCTTACCAGTAATATTAAAAATTTGTATTTGTCCTTTTGATGCTGTTGATGCAACAGTAATTTGAGTTGTCGCTGGGTTAGGATAAACATTAAACTGACTAATCGAGTTAGACTCTCTGCTTAACGTTGCACACTCCCCCTCTGTTTCTACAAACGTACTACCAGCATCAACTATCCAACTTCCCAAAGCTCCATCAGAAGAATCCTCAACAAAAATACACGTCAGATTCGGATTCAAATCTGAATTAAAATAAGTAATACTCGAAGCCATATTTCCATTTCTAACATCTAATGATGTTAGTGCATTATTTCTAACATCAACCGAGCTTATCAAAGTGTTTGAAGATAAATCTAACGAGGTTATCCCTGCATTTCTAGCTTGCAGCTGTGTTAATCCAGAATTTGTAGACACATCCAACGATGTTATGGCTGTACCAAAAATATTAATGATCTGTAAGGACGTTAAACCCGATACATTTAAGCCAGGTAGTGGAGTACATCCTTCAAACTTAATGTGTGTCAATTGTGTATTGGATGACAAATCAACGGCTACATTAATAGGGTTGTAGTTCATATTAAGCTCATCAATACCTGTAAAAGCTTCAATACCTGTTATGTTGGTAATCCCTTGATTGGCTAAACCTAATGTTCCTGTTGCTGCTGCTGCATCTGCTGTAAGAATCTGTCCATCTAAAACCCCTTCTGAATCATAACCAAAATTAATTAAGGCTTGTTCAAAAACAGCATCTGGAATAGCTGTATATTGGGCATAGGCAATTGCTTGAAATACTAAAAGTATTCCTAATAAGTAAGTAGTTTTCTTCATGATATAATAGTTTTAAGGTTGAGCTAGTAAAATTATATCTTAATACTATAACCTCAAAACCAAAACACCGTAATACAACTAAAATATAAGCAAATCAGCGAATTAGCTCTTCAAATTAGGAGCACCAGCTAATATTTCATCGTTGGCAAACTCTTCAAACTTCTTAAAATTCTCTCTGAAAGATTCCGATAATTTATAGGCTGCCTTATAGTAGCCTTCATCGTCATTCCAAGTTTTTCTTGAACTTAAAACCTCGTCAGGTACACCTGGACACTGCCTTGGTTGTAACAATCCAAAAACCGAGTGTGTTCTATAAGTTTCAGGAGTAACCTTATCTAAATCGCCATTTAGTGCTGCCGTTATCATAGCTCGAGTATATTTCAATTTAATTCGGCTACCAACTCCGTAAGGACCTCCTGTCCAACCTGTATTGATTAGCCAAACATTAACACCAGCTTCTTTCATTTTAGCACTTAACATTTCGGCATATTTTGTTGGGTGTAAAGGCATAAAAGGCGCACCAAAACAAGCTGAAAAACTTGGTAAAGGCTCATCAATACCTGCTTCGGTTCCTGCTACTTTTGCAGTATATCCTGAAATAAAATGATAAGCAGCTTGACCTGGAGTTAGCTTTGAAATTGGAGGCAATACACCAAAAGCATCAGCAGTTAAAAAGAATATGTTTTTTGGATTTCTACCAATAGAAGGCTTTTGAATATTATCAATATGATAAATAGGATAGCTTACACGTGTATTTTGAGTAATTGATGTATCAGAAAAATCAACAACTCCGTTATCGTCCATAACCACATTTTCCAATATAGCTCCTTTTTTTATGGCTCTATAAATTTCCGGCTCACTCTCTTCTGATAAATCTATGGCTTTTGCATAGCAGCCGCCTTCAAAATTAAATACGGTATTTTCTTTAGTCCAACCATGTTCGTCATCACCTATTAAACGACGGTTTGGATCTGCAGATAATGTTGTTTTCCCAGTTCCTGATAGTCCAAAGAAAATGGCCGTATCATCGTTTTCACCAACATTGGCACTACAATGCATTGGCAACGTGTCTTTAAATACTGGCAGCACAAAATTTAAAGCAGAGAAAATACCTTTCTTGATCTCTCCAGTATAACCTGTTCCCCCAATCAAGGCAACTTTTCTGGTAAAATCCAAAATAGCAAAATTATGCTGACGTGTACCATCAACTTCAGGATCTGCCATAAAACCTGGTGCATTAACAACTGTCCACTCTGGAGTAAAATTATCCAATTCAGAATCTTCAGGTCTTAAAAACATATTGTAAGCAAACATATTGCTCCAAGGGTACTCATTAATAACACGAATATTCAATCTGTAGTTAGGATCTGCACAAGCATAAGAATCTCTTACAAATACTTCTTTTTCAGATAAATAATCTGTTACTTTTTTATATAATTGGTCAAACTTATCCGATTCAAATGGAATATTTATATTGCCCCACCAAACTCTGTCCTTTGTAATATCGTCTTTTACAATAAAACGGTCTTTTGGCGAACGCCCAGTAAATTCTCCTGTATTAATAGCCAATGCCCCAGAAGAGGCCTCAACGCCTTGTCCTAATTCAATAGTTTTTTGATGAAGTGCATCGGGAGATAATTGATAGTTTACTTTAGCATTTTTTATTCCATATTGATCTAACGAAATCGATTTCGAAGCTTGGGTATGATCTACCATAATATTTTGTGTTGTTTATCCTGCAAAATTAAACATTATTTTAAAGTACACACTCAATTTTTTGAAATATCACCCTTGTTTTTCAAAAACTTTATCAACAACAAAATCCAAGATAAAACCAACATTAAACCACCAATTGGTGTCACAAAACCTATTACTTTAAAATCAAAAGCCGACATACTATTTGTAGCTAAACCATAAATTGAACCTGAAAACAAAAGTACACCTGTAACCACTAAATAAAACAATACTTTTTTTGTTTTAAAATCTATTACACGGGTTGCACCAACAAACAATAAGAATAAAGCATGATACATTTGATAACGCACACCAGTTTCAAATACTCGTAATGATTCTGCAGTTATTTTAGACTTTAAACCATGTGCTGCGAAAGCTCCTAGTATAATTCCTACAGCACCAAGTAACGCAGCTGTTGCCAATATTTTTTTGTTCATATTATTTTAAAAATTGAGTTTTAATAACAGTTAGTATTTGTTACATTCGTGTACACAAAATTACTGAACAAATTCCATTATGCGAAAGATATTAGTTATTGGTGCTGGAAAATCGGCATCATACCTCATAAAATATTTATTAGACAAATCTGAAAGCGAAGACCTCATTGTTATTGTAGGTGATATTAATTTTTCACACGCTAAAAAACTAACCCAAGACCACGATAATGCTCAAGCCATTCAGCTTGATATCCATGACAAAAGCTCAAGGCAAAATGCTATAAAAAACTGCGATATTGTAGTATCTATGTTACCGGCCAGATTTCACATTGAAGCTGCCAAAGATTGTATCTCATTTGGCAAGCACATGGTAACTGCTTCTTATATAAGTGAGGCTATGCAAAAGCTTAATAAGGCGGCCAGCCAAAAAGGATTGGTTTTTATGAATGAAATTGGTGTTGACCCTGGAATAGACCACATGAGTGCTATGCAAGTTATAGACCGTATTCGAGACAAAGGCGGAAAAATCATTTTGTTCGAATCGTTTACAGGTGGATTAGTAGCACCTGAAAGCGATAATAACCTTTGGCATTATAAATTTACTTGGAATCCTAGAAACGTTGTTGTTGCTGGACAAGGTGGTGCTGCCAAGTTTTTACAAGAAGGCACCTACAAATACATCCCTTACAACCGCTTGTTTAGACGTACAGAATTTTTGGATGTTGAAGGGTATGGTAGGTTTGAAGCTTATGCCAATCGTGATTCATTAAAATACCAGTCAGCTTACGGATTGGATAATGCCAAAACACTATATAGAGGAACCATGCGACGTGTAGGGTTTAGTCGTGCGTGGAACATATTTGTGCAATTGGGCATGACTGACGATGAATACACTATTGACGATAGTGAAAACATGTCGTACCGTGATTTTGTGAATGCCTTCTTGCCTTATAGCCCAACCGATTCTGTTGAGTTAAAATTTAGGCATGCCTTAAAAATAGACCAAGATGATATTGTTTGGGATAAACTATTGGAGCTGGATATTTTCAGTAACAAAAAAATGGTAGGACTCAAAAAAGCTACACCAGCTCAAATACTCCAAAAAATATTGATGGACAGTTGGACTTTAGCCGAAGATGATAAAGACATGATTGTTATGTATCACAAATTTGGCTACGAGCTTAACGGCGAAAAGCATCAAATAGATTCCACTATGGTTACTCTTGGTGAAGACCAAACCTATACTGCTATGGCAAAAACAGTTGGCTTGCCTGTTGCTATAGCCACATTGGCTATTCTTAATGAAAAAATCACAACACCAGGTGTTCAAATGCCAATAACTAAAGAAGTTTACGAACCTATTCTTAAAGAACTTGAGGCATACAATATTACATTTAAGGAAACAGAAGTACCTTATTTGGGTTACAATCAATTGAACTTATAAATGAAGGTGATTAACCAAAATATTGAAATTGATGGTATAGATAAAACCATTCTACGTGCCTTAATGCGTGATGCCCGAACACCTATCCTAGCTATTGCTAAAGAAGTGGGCGTATCGGGTGCAGCTATTCACCAACGGTTGCGTAAATTGGAAGCTTCTGGTATTATTTCAGGTTCTAAATTTGTGATTAACCCTAAAGTTTTGGGTTATACGACCATGGCCTTTATTGGTATTTATTTAGACAAAGCCATAAGCAATCCCCAAGCCGTAAAGCAACTAAAGAAAATACCGGAAGTTTTAGAATGCCATTACACTACAGGAAACTGGAGTATTTTCATTAAAATTCTATGCAAGGACAACGAACATTTAATGCATGTGCTTAATAAAGAGATACAGTCTATTCCTGGAGTATCTCGTACTGAAACCTTTATATCGCTGGCCCAACAGATAGATAGACAGATAGAAATATAAAAAAAAGCTCCTGAAATTTCAGGAGCTTTTTCGTTGATATCATTACTTATAACTTAATCTCTCGATAAAAAGATGGACAATATATACCAGAACAACAACATTAAGGATGCAAACAATCCTAAAGAAGCTGGTATGTAATCATCTGTTGAGTATTTATTAACCAAATTAGACGTTTGGTATAAAATTGAACCACCTGCCAACAAACACATACCTACTGAAAACCACAGTCCCAAATTAAAGCCAAATAAGGTTCCAGCAATAATTAAACCGATAGCTATAAAAAAGCCAATGGTCAATCCGGTTTTTATAAACGAAAAATCTTTTTTGGTTATAAAAACCACTGCTGATAATCCCGTAAACAACGCCAATGTTACAATAGCTGCCTGATTGATTAATTCCAACCCAGAATTTGTGTAAACTATGGCAATATAAATAAGTGGCACAAAAATTAAGGCTTCAGCAAAAATGTATAAGCAATACGCTAAATATTGGGTATTCTTATTGGTGGTTTTCATGGTCATGCGTTCTGCATAATTGGTTATAAACATGAAGCCGCCTAGCATAATCAACCATTTTATTCCGTCAACCATCGATAACATAAAATTGACAACCGTTTCGCTTTGTAATAATAAATATTCAAAAAGTATAAAAATTAACACGCCACCTGCTACATGTGCATAGGTCTTCTTGTAAAATGCTACACGTTCGGCATCTGAAACTTGACTTAACAATAAAGGTTCTTGAATTTGATTTTCCATAAATAGATTTGTTAGTTAGAATTTATAGTTGAAATTTAAGAAAAAAAAAGTCGGATTAATGAAGTCCGACTTAAATAATATTATTTATTGTTTTTAATCTCGACCTCCAAAAATTTGAAGTGCCCAGTACAATAGTGATGCCAAGGCACCAATAGCAGCGACTAGATACGTTCTAGCTGCCCATTTTAAGGCATCTTCAGCTCCCGAATATTCTTCTTGTGATAGCATGTTCTTATTCTTTAACCAAGCCAATGCACGGTTACTAGCGTCGTATTCCACTGGCAATGTAATAAAGCTAAACAGTGTAGCAAAACCCATAAAGACCAAGCCTGCAACGGCTATCCAAAACCCCATTCCCATTCCTGCAGCGGCTCCTAAAACCAAACCACCAATTACCAACCATTGTGACATACCCGAAGTTACAGAAACTACAGGTACCAAAGCCGAACGCATTTGTAATGCGCTATAGGCTTGTGCATGTTGAACCGCATGTCCACACTCGTGAGCAGCAACAGCAGCAGCAGCTGCGTTACGCTGACTGTAAACAGCCTCACTTAAATTAACCGTTTTGTTTTTTGGATTGTAATGGTCCGTTAATTGACCTGGTGTTGATATCACCTCAACATCATAAATACCATTATCTGACAGCATTTTTTCGGCAATCTCTTTACCGCTCATACCATTTCTTAAATGAACCTGCGAGTATTTCTTAAATTTTTGCTTTAATTGATTACTCACTAACCAACTCACTAAAGCAATTCCACCAATAAGTATATAATATCCTAACATTGTTTTTTGTTTTAGACTATAAATTTAGTAGTTATACAGCAAATAATGCGCCAAATATTCGTTAAGAAATTTTGTCAGTTTACTGCTTGATCAAATGCGCTTTTTGTAGCACTGAAATAGGATACGAAATCACTTCGGTAGCATCTTCACCTTCTGTTCCTGATTTGGTTTGCCCGGCTTTATTGGCAAACGTAATTTCAAAATCCATGCTGTCTTTGTAAAAACGTTCGGTGGTAGTCAGGATGTTGCCCTGTACTTCAAACATGGAGAACAAGGTATTATCAATCAATTTAGCGTCAATCACAATGCCATTATTTTCGTCTACGATGTATTCGCCTTTTACGACATCTTTTTCTAACAAATTATAGTGACGTTCTTGTCTGTTCCCATCCATAATATATACTAACATATATTGGTATTTCCCAATGGAGTCGGTTGGATTTAAATGAAATTCCATTTGGATAGCTTGTTTTCCTCTAGCATTGGTAATGAGCAAATCTCCTTTGTAAATACCATAAAAATCTTCGGGGAATTGTAGTAATTCTGTTTGAGCTGACAAACTCAAACAGCCTAGAGTCAATAGAATTATTAGTATTTTTTTCATGCTTAATTCTAAATTTAATCCTTTTAGCCAAGAGATTCCTGCCTTCATTTCAACAGGCTCAATGTGACGCGCAGGAATTTATCCTACAATATTTACAATTTTACCAGGCACTACAATTACTTTTTTAGGTGTTCTACCTTGTAATTGTTCTTGGGTTTTATCGTGAGCTAAAACTGTTTTTTCAATGTCTTCCTTACTCATATCTAATGGTAATTCTAGCGTAAAACGCATTTTCCCATTAAAGGAAATCGGGTAGTTCTTGCTATTTTCTACCAAATGCTTCTCTTCAAATTTTGGGAATGGCGCTGTTGAAATAGACTCATTATGACCCAACTGACTCCATAATTCTTCGGCTATGTGTGGTGCATACGGTGAAATCAACACACTTAATGGTTCCAAAATAGCACGACTTGTGCACTTTTGAGCCGTTAACTCATTAACGGCAATCATAAAGGTAGATACAGACGTGTTAAAGGAGAAATTCTCAATATCTTCTTCTACCTTTTTGATGGTTTTATGTAATGTTTTTAAAGCCTCTTTTGTTGGTTCAGCATCTGTAACTTTAATGCCATTGTCATCTACATACAATTTCCAAAGTTTTTTAAGGAATCCATGCACACCTGTAATACCAGCCGTATTCCAAGGTTTGTACTGCTCCAAAGGCCCTAAAAACATTTCGTAAAGGCGTAAACTGTCGGCACCATAATCTTCACAAATCTGGTCAGGGTTTACGACATTGTATTTTGATTTGGACATTTTTTCGACGTCGCGACCAACTTTATAAACATCATTATCCCCTTTAATTATTTCTCCATTTTCACCAATGAAAATGGCATCTTTATAATCCTCTCCAAACTCCTCATCTTTCTTCAAACCGTCAATATCCAATTCATCTGAAGAGTTTACATATTTAACTTTTACATGAATTGGAAGAGGTATGATTGATAAATCTTTTAAGTCATTATCACCTTCAATTCCTGCAATTTTTATTAGGATTTTTTTTAATTTACCTGAATAGTCCAAATCATATTCTAAATCACCTTTCTTCAAAAAATCTGAGTGCGAAATATAAACTTTGTCTAATTTCTTCAAAAGTTGAATCCCAGTTTGATCTTCCACGGATTTGTTATGATAAATATAACTCAATCTATAAACAAAAGCACTCGTTCCCAAAATCATCCCTTGGTTAATGAGTTTTTTAGCAAATTCGTCAACTGGTACCAAGCCTAAATCGTACATAAACTTTTGCCAGAAACGTGCATATAACAGGTGTCCTGTAGCATGCTCGCTACCACCAATATACAAATCCACTTGCTGCCAGTAATTCACCGCTTCCTGTGAGAATATTTCGGTGTCATTATGTGGATCCATATAGCGGTTAAAGTATTGGCTACTGCCTGCCCAACCTGGCATGGTGTTCAACTCTAATGGATATACACCGTTATGTTGAGATGCTTCGACAGGCTCAGCATGACAAAGATCGTTAGAAACTACTTTGTTATTTTTTGTATCCCAAGCCCAAGTGGTGGCGTTACCCAAAGGCGGTTCGCCAGTTTCGGTTGGTAAGTACTTTTCTACTTCTGGTAAGGTAATAGGTAAATGCTTGGCATCAATCATTTGTGGCATGCCATTCACATAATATACTGGGAAAGGCTCTCCCCAATAACGTTGGCGCGAAAATACGGCATCACGCAAACGGTAATTGGTTTTTCCTTCACCTTGACCCAATTGTTCCAATTCAAAAATAGCACGCTTGGTAGCCTTTTTATAATTCAGCCCATTGAGGAAATCGCTATTGGCAATAACCGTGTTTTCCTTATCGGCAAAGGCCTCTTCAGAAATATCAACGCCTTCAAAAATATTGGGAATCGGAATATTGAAATGCTTGGCAAAATCGTAATCGCGTTGGTCACCACATGGCACAGCCATTACAGCTCCCGTTCCGTAGCTTGCCAAAACGTAATCGCCAATCCAGATGGGGATTGGTTCTTTGGTGAATGGATGTTCGGCATAAGCACCAGTAAACACACCTGAAATGGTTTTGACATCAGCCATGCGATCGCGTTCGCTACGTTTGGCAGTAGCCTCTCTATAAGCATCTACCTCTGCTTTTTGTTCATCGGTTGTAATTTTGGCTACCAAATCGTGCTCTGGTGCCAAAGTCATAAAACTCACACCAAAAATGGTATCAGGACGTGTGGTGAAGACATCAATTACTGCATCATGATTATTAACCTTAAAGGTCACAGAAGCTCCAACCGATTTGCCAATCCAATTGCGCTGACTCTCCTTTAGAGAATCGGTCCAATCTATGGTCTCCAATCCTTGTAACAAGCGTTCGGCATAGGCTGAAATACGCATAGACCATTGTGTCATTTTCTTTCTAACTACCGGATGGCCACCACGTTCAGAAACGCCATTGACAATTTCATCATTAGCTAAAACCGTTCCTAATGCTGGACACCAGTTCACTTCGGTTTCAGCTAAATAGGTTAATCGGTACTGCAATAAAATCTCTTGTTGTTTTTCAGAAGACAAACCATTCCATTCTTCCGCAGTAAAATCAATGACATCATCATCACAAGCCGCATTCACTTTAGAATTTCCTTCTTTTTCGAAAACAGAAATTAGCGTGTCAATGTTTTCGGCTTTATTACTATCTTGATTATACCATGAATTAAACAGTTGAATAAAAACCCATTGGGTCCATTTGTAATAACTCGGGTCACTAGTGCGAACTTCACGAGACCAATCGAATGAAAAGCCTATTTGGTCTAACTGTCTGCGATAGGTTTTAATGTTTTCTTCAGTAGTAATCGCTGGATGCTGACCAGTTTGAATAGCATATTGTTCAGCCGGTAATCCAAAGCTATCATAGCCTTGTGGATGCAAAACGTTAAACCCTTTGTGGCGTTTATAACGTGCATAAATATCGGAAGCAATATATCCTAACGGGTGGCCCACATGTAGACCAGCACCACTTGGGTATGGGAACATATCCAATACGTAGTATTTGGGTTTATCGGAATGGTTGTCCGCTTTAAAGGTTTGGTTGTCTGCCCAATACTTTTGCCATTTGGCTTCGATCTCGTTGAAATTGTATTTCATAATAATGCCCACGAAAGTGGGTATCTTTTTATTTACTATCGCTTTATGGATTCCGCATCACATGCGGAATGACAATGCGCACATAATTCAGGAATTGAAAGCGCAAATTTACGGTTTATTATAAGATTGTAAAAGGGAAGTACAATCAAAAAACAGGATCCAACAATTTTCCTGAATACAGAATCCAAATCATTGATAAAATGGCAGATATATTCATGACCAAACCAAACAACTTCATTTGTTTTATAGTATAGGATTTTGACTTAAAAATAAAAAAGATATCGAAAGTTAACCATAGAGAAAACACCAATAAAAATCCCGCCAACATATAATCTTGAAACCAAAATGATAAAATACAAACTTCAACCAAGAGAATAAGTAACATCAATAATTTGGTATTCCTTCTTCCAATTATCGTGGCTGTTGTTTTCTTGCCCGAATTTAAATCGGGTTCTATATCCATAATTTCACCAGCAATATGCGCCTGAAAAGCAAATAACGATAAGTACAAAATGGTTTGCCATGGCAACATGTTAAGCCCGTTTAGTTGAATACTGAAAAATGCTGTAAACACATAGCCTATTTGAATAGCAATTTCAAAAGGCGGCCGTTCCTTAATTCTAAAGGGTTTGAAGTTATACAGCCAATTAATGACTATCATAAACAGGAGTAAAGCAAACATTTTCCATCCACTTATTATTGAAAACCAAATGATGAATGGACTCATTATTATTGCTATTTTGGTAGGAATAGACTTTAATTGTTCTTCGGAAGATTTTGCCCCAAACAAAAAGTTTCCTTTTCTGTCGTTAACCTTATCTGCATAGACATCATTAAAATCATTGAACCCATATACTAAATAGTTAAGCGGAAAAGTGACAAAAAACAATCCTAACCAGAAATTGAACTCTAACCAAAAGTGATCTTTGATATTAAAGGGAACCAAATAAATCCAAATAGTAGGAAACCATAATCCTGGTCTTGAAATTTTTAAATCGTGAAGTGTGAAGGTCAAATTTGGATTTCTTTTAACATCAAATTTACGCTTATTATAACAATGTTGAAAGTTTAAACGTTGTAATCCTTAACAGATTAGATTTCTTTTATATTTTTACATCACTAACAACACATGTTTATGAGTGCATCTTTTGATAAGTATCAAAAAAGGCGATTGATTTCATCCTATTTTTCTGTAGTATTAAGTATTGGTCTCGTATTGTTTTTATTGGGCCTATTGGGTATGTTGGTTTTGAATGCCAAAAAAGTCTCTGACCATTTCAAGGAACAAGTTGTCGTGACCATATACCTAAAAGACTCGGCTAAAGATGTTGAAATTAAACAGTTGGAAAAGAGTTTGGCGCTTTCAGAATATGTGAAATCAACCGATTTTGTGTCCAAAGAGCAAGCAGCAGAGTCCATGAAAGCTGAAAACGGCGAGGATTTCATGGAATTTTTAGGGTATAATCCGCTGCAAAATTCTATTGATGTGCATGTCAAAGCTGATTATGTGAATGAAACCCAACTTCAGGCTATATCCGAAGAAGCGTTGACCAAAAGCTTTGTTGATGAAGTGCGTTATGATAATGACTTGGTAACCCTTATGAACAACAACGTTAAAAAAATCAGTTTTTGGATTTTGGTAATCAGTGGCCTGTTTACCATTATTGCCGTGTTGCTTATTAATAGTTCCATTCGTCTATCGGTTTATTCGAAACGCTTCACCATAAAAACCATGCAAATGGTTGGAGCCACCAAACAATTTATTCGCAGACCCTTTGTTTGGAAAAGCGTACGATTGGGTGTTATTGGTGCTGTTTTGGCCATGATTGGGATGGCCATTGTTTTTTATTATGTCAACAAAACCTTCCCAGAATTAAACCTGTTAAACAATAACGCGCTTATTGTATTTTTGTTTGTTGGTATTTTCTTGTTGGGTATTATTATTACTTGGATTAGTACCTTTATTGCTACGCAACGGTTCTTGAATTTAAAGACGGATCAGTTGTATTATTAGAGACAAGAAAAAAAAATTATGAAAAAAAGCACCATTATATATATGATTCTCGCCTTTTGTGTGGGTTTTTTTGGACTCATAGCCATCTCGTCACTAATTATTAAAGACCCGAAACCTGAAAAATGTGCTGTTGAAACTAAAACCATTGTGAATATTTCTGGGATTGCCTCTGAAGATATTGTATTTAAAGACCAAGGGGGTGACCTGTATTATATTAACCGTGGACTGGAGCGCGGATTAAATTTAGATTCCCTTAACGCAAAAGTTTTAAATAAAAGGGTTACTTTGCACTTGCCTAAACTGTGGTTGGGTACATCTGAACATATTGCACAATTAGCCGTAGGTGACGATATTATTTACACCGAATTTGATTAATTATGGGAGAACAAAAACGTAAAGAAGCCGCTAAAACCGAATTTGTATTCGGGAAAAAGAATTATAAATTCATGCTTATTGGTTTAGCTGTTATCGCATTAGGCTTTATTTTAATGTCTGGTGGTGGTAGCGACGACCCTAATGTTTTTAACCCAGAGATCTTTAGTTGGAGACGTATACGTTTAGCTCCTGGTCTGGTTTTATTAGGTTTTGCCATTGAGGTTTATGCCATTCTTTTAAACCCCAATAAGAAATAAAAGTAATTTCCACTTCGCTTTTATAGGTTAGTAGTCCTATTTTGATATTTTTGCCACATGGATATCATTGATTCAATAATTTTAGGCATCGTACAAGGGCTTACCGAATTCCTTCCTGTGTCATCTAGTGGTCATTTAGAAATAGGCAAGGCCATTCTTGGTGATGAATCTATTCCTAAAGAAAGTTTACTGTTTACCGTTGTGCTTCATTTTGCTACAGCCTTAAGTACCATGGTTGTTTTTAGAAAAGACATTTGGCTCATACTTAAAGGTGTCTTGAAAATGGAGTGGAATGACGACTTACAATTTGTTTCCAAAATAGCTTTATCTATGATTCCAGCTGTTATTGTCGGCCTTTTTTTTGAAGAACAATTGGAGAGTCTTTTTGGAGGCAATATTATGCTTGTTGGATTTATGTTATTGGTTACTGCCATTTTATTATTATTGGCAGACAAGGCCAAAGACACCTATAAAAAAGTATCGTTTAGCAATGCCTTTGTTATTGGTATCGCTCAAGCGGTTGCTATGCTGCCAGGCATCTCAAGGTCTGGCGCAACCATTTCAACATCAGTTTTATTAGGAAATGATAAAACCAGAGCGGCTCGATTTTCATTTTTAATGGTCGTGCCTTTGATTTTTGGAAAAATAGCCAAAGATATTTTTAGTGGCGATTTAACCTACGAAACTTCTAACTTCACGGCTTTAAGTGCCGGTTTTGTAGCTGCTTTTATTTCTGGTTTGTTTGCCTGTACTTGGATGATTGCATTGGTTAAAAAAAGTAAGTTATCCTATTTTGCAATCTATTGTTTTATAGTTGGGCTAGTTGCTATTGTTTATACATTTGTTAAGTAATATGAAAACAGCTGAAGACTTTTTATCAGGTCAAGTTTTATTGATTGACAAGCCCTTACATTGGACCTCGTTTCAAGCGGTGAATAAATTGCGTTGGGAAATTAGGCATGCCTTTAAAATTAAAAAAATTAAAGTAGGACATGCTGGTACACTCGATCCATTGGCAACAGGCTTATTGGTAATTTGTACTGGCAAAATGACCAAACAAATCAACACCTTTCAAGGCCAGGATAAGGAATATACGGGAACTATTGTAATTGGCAGCACAACGCCTTCGTATGATTTAGAAACAGAGATTGACCACACATATTCAACAAACCATATTACAGAAGAACTCATTCATCAAACCAGTCTACAGTTTATTGGTGATATTAAGCAATATCCACCAGTGTTTTCAGCAATTAAAAAAGATGGCAAACGCTTATATGAGTTTGCACGTGCCGGCGAGGATGTTGAGATACAATCAAGAACAATTAATATTTCAGAGTTTGAAATTACTAAAATAGATGGTAACCATCTTGATTTTAGAGTGGTTTGCAGCAAAGGTACTTATATTCGTTCTTTGGCTCATGATTTTGGAAAAGCGTTAAACTCTGGAGCACATCTTTCTGTTTTAAGACGTACTAAAATTGGTGATTTCAATGTTGAAAACGCCCTTACTCCAGAAGCTTTTATTAAAGGCTTAACAACCAAATAATCTAATTTTCCGTATATTACATTAAAACACGTGGTGTTTTACCCAACATTTTAACTTTTGAATTTAACTGATAAACATAAATCTTTACTCATAACAGGGCTGCTTTCTGGCAGTTTGGTCATGGGCTTGTTTACCTTTCATTTAAAGCAACAAAACCCCTATTTATCTGAAAGTTATTATGAAGTTGAGCCTAAAACAGAGGAAGAGTTAAAACAAGAGGAACTAGAAAAAGTCAAAGCTGAAGAACAAGCTAAAGCCGAAACCAATAAAGCGTTTAACGAAACTGAAAACTACAAGCGTTTTGCTAAAGCTTACCAACCCATTGCGCCTCCTAAAGATTATGAATATATACCTGCTGAAAGCCAGAGTGAATTGAATGACGGGCAAGATAAAGCAACTACATCACAACCTGAAATTGATGATGATGTTTTATCTTCTTTTAACAATGTAAACTCGGTGTTAAAAAAACAGCAGAGCAATTTAAGCCAACAATCGGTAAACAAAAAAAGCTCTATGCATTATTCATTGGTAAACCGGACTCACAGGTATTTACCAACTCCAATTTATTTATGTGAAACTGGAGGCAAAATAGTAATTAATATTAGCGTAAATTCTGCCGGAAAAGTTACAAATGCTACAGTAAATCAGGCTGCTTCTGTAGATAACCAATGCTTAAAGGATCATGCACTTGAATATGCCAACGAAGCTCGGTTTAGTCAAGATGCTTCAAAAAAATCGCAATTAGGTTCAATTACCTTTTACTTTGAAGGCAAAAACTAAACGCCTAATAGTTGTAATAAATCCTCAATAGTAGCCTGACCTTTATCAGCATTATACCAACGTTGTAAATCTTCTTTAAATTCAGGTGTTAAAACACCATGTTCAACTTTATAGTCTTGCACCAATTTAGTTGCTATGCTTGGCCTTGGTCCAAACGTACTCACGATTTCTTTAGTAGCTTTATCAATCATAATTAATTTAGGAATAGCTCTAGCTCCATTGGTTAAAAACTGATTCATTAGCACCTCATTTTCATCACGTAGTACTAACTTTAAATCAATACCATTGTGTAACTCGGCTATTTTATTTATTGCAGGAACTACGTGGGCTGCATCGCCACACCAACTTTCGGTAATGACCAACCATGTCACTTGACCTGAAAAATTGGCTAAACGTCTTTTGGCTTCATCAGAAACCTTAATGGTTTTATCCCAACGTTTCATGCGCTTATTGTTAAGCATGGTATAGTTTATATTGGCTTCTGTTTTATCTAACCCACTTGTTGAATTGTTTTCCACTAATATTTTAACCAATTCCCTATAGTTGGGATAGGTTAAACTTTTTGACAAACTAGAATTAACACTATCAAAAATTGGTTTATTTTGAATAACTTCCATTTTTTAAATATTTAGAGCAAAATTACAACCTCTATTCTCTTAATTTAGTAACCCTTGTTACATTGGATGACCAAAAGTAATTTGAATTTCAGACTGCAAATATGATTTATATTATATCTATGTCTAACTTTATATCAAAATCTTACAAAACATGACAAAACATAGATGTAATTGGTGTGTTGGCGATAAACTTTATGAAACTTATCACGACCAAGAATGGGGAGTTCCTGTTTATGATGACGACACCATTTTTGAATTTCTAATTCTTGAAACGTTCCAGGCAGGATTGAGTTGGATTACTATTTTAAGAAAGCGTGAAAATTTTAAAAAAGCATTTGATAATTTCAACTATAAAAAGATTGCCAATTACAAACAACCAAAAATTGACAGCTTATTGCAAGATGCGGGCATTATTCGCAATAAATTAAAAATTAACGCGACGGTTAGCAATGCACAAGCCTTTATGAAAATTCAAGATGAGTTTGGTTCATTCTCAAAATACATTTGGGATTTTGTTGGTGGCAAACCTATAACAAATACATGGAAAACCTTGAGCGAGGTTCCTGCTACAACAACTGTTTCTGACACTATAAGTAAAGACCTAAAAAAACGTGGCTTTAAGTTTGTTGGCTCAACGGTTATATATGCACACATGCAGGCTACAGGTATGGTGAATGACCATATAACATCTTGCCATAGGTATAAGGAGGTCTAGTCTAAATCAATATCCTCAATGACTAAATGTTCAATAATGGCTTTATCCTTTGGATCATAAGGAATAACGTCCAGTAAATGTTCAATTGTTTCTATTCTGGCTTTAGTTTTCTTATTGGCTTTAACAACTACCCATGGCGCCAATTTGGTATTGGTTTTATCAAACATCTTATTTTTATATTCGGTATAGTCATCCCAAAGTTTTAATGCTTTTTGATCTACAGGACTATATTTCCATTTTTTTAATGGACTAGCTTTTATTTCTTCAAAACGCTTTTGCTGTTCGTCTTTAGATATTGAAAAGTAGAATTTAATCAAGCGTATTCCAGATTCAATTATCATGCGTTCAAATTGGTTTACCTGATTCATAAAAATGTCATACTCTTCTTGAGTACAGAACCCATTAACAGGCTCTACAATGGCTCTATTGTACCAACTTCTATCAAAAAACACAATTTTACCCTCATGTGGCAGTTGATTTATGTACCTCTGAAAATACCACTGACCTTGCTCTACAACTGTAGGTTTTGGCAATGCAACAACTTTAAATTCTCTTGGGTTTAAATGTTCTGTAATACGTCTAATAGCTCCACCTTTCCCTGCCGCATCACGACCTTCAAAAATAATAACCACCTTTTCATTGTTGATTTCAACCCATTTTTGAAGTTTAATAAGCTCTTCCTGAAGCGATTTTAATCGCGACTCATAATTTAAATACCTTAAAACTTTTGACAACGAACCACTATCATCTCGCAGTAACTGCTTTTGCCCTTTTTTTGAATTCAACTTTTTTAAGTCTTTTACGCTTAATTTATTTGCCATAAGTCTTAATCCATTTGTTTTAATAATCTATAATAACGCTGCACCACATTAGGATCTGGTAACAATGTTGTTTTAGAGTTTCCTTTGTTATCATAATCAAATTTAGAAAGCACATAACGCATACTCTCTAAACGTGCTTCTTTTTTAATATTGGTTTTTACAATTATCCAAGGGCTAAATGTTGTATGCGTCTTACTAAACATTTGCTCTTTGTAATAGGTATAGTCGTCCCATCGCTTTTGTCCTTCTTGGTCTACAGGACTAAACTTCCAACGTTTGAGTGGGTTTTGTAATCTGGAATTAAAACGTGCTACTTGTTCTTCTTTTGAAATAGAAAACCAAAATTTAATTAGGTCTATACCATCTTCATAGAGCATATGTTCAAATTCAGGAACCTGAACCATAAACTCATTGTATTCCTTATCGCTACAGAACCCCATAACAGGTTCAACAACGGCTCGATTATACCAACTTCTATCAAAAAACACTATTTCCCCTGGGTTTGGCATTTCTTTTATGTAACGCCTAAAATACCATTGCCCTTTTTCTACTTCGGTAGGTTTTGTTAGGGCAACAACACGCATGGAACGTGGATTTAGATGCTCGATAAAACGCCTTATTGTACTCCCTTTACCAGCAGCATCACGTCCTTCAAATAATATACAAACGCGTTTTTTATTTTTGGCAACCCATTGTTGCAAATCAACTAACTCGGCTTGAAGTTTAACAAGTTCGCTCTCATACCGTGTGTTATAGCGTAAGGCTTCCATACGTTCTTTTGGTATTTTAGATTCAAATACTTTTAAAAACGCTTCTTTATCGCTAAAATTTTTAAAGTCTTCTTTTGTAAGCATAGGCATTAATTATGTATTAAATATCCGAAAATAACGGCTTTTAAAAAATGATAAAAGTCAGCTTAAATAAGTAAGGAAAGTATCTCTAGAAATGTCTTCAGCACCCAAACGCTCCAAATGATTCGTATGCAATTGGCAATCTATAAGCTTATAATTGGTGTTTTGAACAAAGGTTATAAAACCAACCTTACTGGCATTACTGACTTTAGTAAACATGCTTTCACCGCAAAATATACCATTGCCTAAATCCACCCCATAAAGACCACCAACCAATGTATTATCTAACCAAACCTCTACCGATTTGGCAAAACCCAATTCGTGCAATTTAGTATATGCGTCAATCATGCTTTGGGTAATCCAGGTGCCTGATTGTCCATTGCGTTTAGCCATTGAACATTCCGTTATAACTTGCCGAAAATTTCTATTAACTGTAACTTCAAAATCTGAATTTTTAAGAACTTGCTTCATACTCTTTGAAACTTTTAAGTTTTTGGGATACAAAACATATCGAGGATCTGGAGACCACCATAAAATAGGCTCGTTGGAATTAAACCAGGGAAAAATGCCCATTCTGTAAGCCAGTAATAATCGTTCAGGTGATAGGTCTCCACCTATGCCTATTAAGCCATCTGAACTTGCTTCACGAGGATCTGAAAATTTTATACTACTTCCCAAATAATACATAAACTTATTGACAATGAGTTGATTAAATTAAAAAATACTAACCAACTCCTTATTTTTAACTTTGAAAATACAACTTTTTTCATCATCTTTACAGAGACCTTTGTGCAATAAATTTTGTTCATCATTGCTTTTTTTTGAGTTTGTTTATAAAGGTCAAATCTAAAACCACAAAACTAAAAGCCTTGTTTTCACAAGGCTTTTTTTATAAAAAAACCCAACTAATATGTTGGGTTTTTATTTTTAATCTTCTTTGAGAAACATTACAATACTTCTCAATACGATTTTGTTCAACAAAATCACTCGAAGTCACGAGATAACTTCCTAAAACGGGAGATCGTCGTGATCGTCCTCATTCAAGTTACTTGCAGGTTCAAATGCTTCAGCTGGTGGTACTGGTGGCATTTCAGGATTTGAATTATCGGCCTGTAAAGCTTCTATTCTCCAACCTTGAATGGAGTTAAAATACTTGGTCTCACCTTGAGGGTTTACCCACTCTCTTCCACGTAAATTAATGTTAATTTTTACTTGCTGACCAACTTGAAAATTGTTTAACAAGTCTGTTTTATCTTGAACAAATTCCACCATAATATGTTGTGGGTATTGCTCTTCGGTAGTTATAACCACCTCTCTTTTTCTAAATCCGTTTGCTCCAAAGGTTTGCGTTTCTCCAATTACCTTAATTCTACCTTGTACTTCCATTTTAAAATTCTATTTTCTGTTTATGATAATAATATTTTCCAGGCACTTTCTATATCGCCAAAGCTCAAATAGTTATGTGCCAATTTATGTTTTTCTCTATGCGATGCTGTTGAAATATTTGGATAGCGCTCACTTACCGATACAACAAATTCTTTAACCGCCGTTTCATCTGGTAATTTTTCAACATTACCCAACATACCTAAATCGTTTCCTGTTAAAATCATACTATTTTTAATATCATCTGGAAAACTGTCTACGCCAATTCCTAAAGTCGATAAGGGTTTTGGTATTTCAAAAAATCCGCTTTTAGCACGACTGTAATAACTGCCACCTGCACGTGCAACCAAGTCTAATTTTTCCTGAACAATATGTCCATCGGTATTTAAAACCTCATCGTCAATATGCATTTTTACAACTTCGCAAATTACTAAATTACCTGCTCCACCCTCGCTACCCAAAGCCACAACTTCATTTACCTTGCATTCAAATTGAATAGGCGATTCGGCCACTCGAAAAGGTTTTACCAAATCAGACTCCAACATATGTAAACCTGACTTATCAAACTCATTAACATCTTCAGGATATTCGGTACTACTTAATGACATTTGGTGAACAATATCAAAATTTACCACATTTATAACCACTTCTTTTGTTTCTAGAACATTTTCCAAGGTATGTTTTGTAGTATTATTACGTACACGCCTAGCTGGTGAAAAAATTAGTATTGGTGGATTGGCACTAAAAACATTAAAAAAACTAAATGGCGATAAATTGGGGTTACCATTTTTATCCAATGTACTAGCAAAGGCAATAGGCCTAGGAGCCACAGCACTCAACAAATAACTATGCAATTTACCAGTTGATAAGTCTTTAGGTTCAAAAGATGTCATGAAACTTTTTTAATTTGCACAAATGTAATTAATCTGTTAATGAACTAAAAATGATTTGATTGCCATATCACACAATATTATTAACAGATTTACATTATATTACAGGTTGTAAATAAGCTATGATTTTTTCTAAACACAGAAACCTTACACGCTGGATAATAGTAATTGCCTCTTTTGGAATTATATCCTTAATTCTTTGGAACACGTATGTGTTTTTTCAAAAGTTTAAGGCTGAAGAACGTACTAAAATGGAAATTTGGGCAACAGCACAAACTGAATATTTAAAAATAGTTTATGATGCTCCAATAAATGAAAACATTAATTCTAACATTAATGTAAATTTAGATTTAATGTGGAAGATTTTAGGCAGCAATACAACAACTCCATTAGTCATAGTAGATGACAATCTAAACATTTTAACCTACAACAATATTGGTAAAAACAAATATAAAGACTCTGTTTATGTTAGTAAGGTAGAAGACTCTATTTATGTTTATGATAATTTAAAATCTTTAATACGGCAATTTGAAAGTGAAAACACTCCAATAAAAATTGAGAACCAAAACCAAACTATTTATTATGGGAATTCACCGCTTTTAAACAAATTAAAATATTACCCTCTAGCTTTATTGCTAATCATATTTTTGTTTGCTGCAGTTGTTTATTTCTTCTACAAGAGCTCCAAAATAGCTACCCAAAATAAGCTCTGGTCAGGTATGGCTAAAGAGACCGCGCATCAAATTGGCACACCTTTATCTTCTTTAATTGGTTGGACCGAAATCTTAAAAACAGAAAATGTAAGTCCAGATTATATAACTGAAATTGAAAAGGACATAAGCCGCTTGCAAACTATTACCGAACGTTTTAGTAAAATTGGGTCGTTACCTACTTTAGAAAAAGCTGATATTGTTCAGGAAACCATTGAATCCTATGATTATTTGAAAGCGCGATCTTCAGATTTAATAGCATTTGAACTTAAGGCTCCCGATAAAGCCATTTATGTGCAACTCAACAAGCAATTGTTTAGCTGGACAATTGAAAATTTGGTGAAAAACGCCATAGATGCCATGAAGGGAAAAGGGAAGTTAAGCATTGAAATTTCGGAATTAGAAAACAATGTGAAAATTCAAATTACCGATACAGGTAAAGGACTTTCCAAAAAACAATTCAAAACCATTTTCGAACCTGGCTACACAACAAAAAAACGCGGTTGGGGTTTAGGACTTTCGTTAGCTAAACGGATAATTGAAGAGTTTCATAATGGGAAAATTAAAGTTTTGCACTCCGAAGTTAATAAAGGAACAACTATGCAAATAGAATTAAAACTGGTTTAGTTATGGCTGATAAATTTATTACAGTAAAAGAAGTTACTCTTAAAAACAATTGTCCAGAATGCTATAATAATGAAGGCTTACAACTAACCTTTAAGCAAAAGTTTATAGAGTCTAATTTTTATAAATCTTTAACCACAGAAACCAAACATATTCTGTATTGCAACACCTGTAAAACCACTATTTATCCTGTAAGCTGGACTGATGATATTGAACGTGTTGTTAAGTATCACCAACGTGCTTTTGTGCCCAAAAAAGCATCTTTTAAATTGAATAAAAAAGCTTGGACATTGATAGGTGTTACTATTGCTCTAATTATTGCTGGAATAGTTTTATTTCTATTAAAAGATCAGTTATAATTCCTCTCGTATTGCAGATGCAATTTCTATGAAATCTTCATCAGTTAGTTTTTCCTTACTTAAAAACCGGGCATCTTCCATAGAATTTAGTGGAATTAAGTGCACGTGTGCATGGGGCACTTCCAATCCAATAACAGTCATCCCAACTCGCTTACAAGGCACTGCTTTTTTAATGGCATGAGCTACCAATTTAGAAAAAGCCATTAACTCTAGATAGGTATCATCATCTAAATCAAATAACTTATCAACTTCCGCTTTTGGTATGCAAAGTGTATGGCCTTTAGCATTAGGATTTATATCTAAAAAGGCAAAAAACTTATCGGTTTCTGCAATTTTATAACACGGTATGTCTCCGTTAATGATTTTTGTGAAGATAGATGCCATAACAGTTCAATTTATGTAAATATAAAAAGATTCCTGTAGGACAGGAATCTTTATAATTATTATTTAATCATTGTATTATCTCGAAATCTCTAAAATGTCAAATTTCATGACACCATTAGGAACTTGTACTTCGGCCACTTCGCCAACAGACTTACCCAATAACCCTTTTCCTATAGGGGAATTTACAGATATCTTACCTGAAGCCAAATCAGCCTCGCCATCAGCTACTAAAGTATAGGTCATTTCCATACCATTGGTTTGGTTTTTAATTTTTACTTTAGATAGCACCAATACTTTAGATGTATCTAATTGCGATTCATCAATTAATCGCGCGCCTGCTAAAGTTTCTTCCAGTTTAGAAATTTTCATTTCCAACATACCTTGTGCCTCTTTGGCGGCATCGTATTCGGCATTTTCGCTTAAATCGCCTTTATCTCTAGCTTCGGCAATGGCTTGCGAAGCACGTGGACGCTCTATATCCTTAAGCTGTCTTAACTCATCTCTTAATTTTTTTAATCCTTCTGCAGTGTAATAAGATACTTTACTCATAACTTCATCGTTTATATATTAAAAATATCCCGAAACAAGTTCGGGACTAACGAAAAAATCCCGCTTACACGAGATGATGTTACAAAGCTACATAATTTTTTTGATTCTATATTATCCATGAATCACAAGAAAATTATAAGTAGCTCCCCTATGTCCTTTTTAATCAAATCATAAAGCCATAGGAAATATACAAAATATTTATCGCGCTTTACTTTTTATTGTAAATTGCACCTAAAATTAAATGAAAATGAAACGTTTTTTAAGCTTGGTTTTTGGCTTTTGTTTACTGGTTTCCTGCAGTAATGATGATGACAACAATAATAACAATCAGAATAACCAATTTATACCTAATATCGTTTTTGATACGGGTACACTAATAAACACCAATTTACCACAATATAGTGACTTACAGTTCCCTAATAACTATGTTACATTAAACTCTAATTATGGATTAAATGGTGTGGTTGTATTTTATGCTGGTGGTAACAATTACAGTGCTTTTGAATTAACCGACCCTAACCACGAAGTACGCAGTTGTTCTACTTTAGAAGTTGAAGGCGTTATAGCCACATGCAACTGTAGCGAAGCCAAGTCTTATGACATTCTTACAGGACAACCACAACAGGGTACTACTGGAAATTATGGCCTTAAACGCTATTTTGTTGAAGTTAACGGTGATATAATAAGGGTTTTTAATAATTAGAATTATTGTATTTAATTTTCAACAATTTTTCTTTCTGTAAAAATTTAAATATTGGTTGTGAAAAATTTTTTGTCGAATCTTTCAAATAAATCTGAAAATTATATTTCATAAAAACCTCTGTCTGATAATATTCTTGATTTGAATTCTTTTCTTTTTCTACTTGGTTTAAAAAATCCAACAAATTATGTAAAGTGACACTTTTAGCAATTATTTTACTTCTCGAATACGAAATTCCATTTTCACCATTATTAATTAGAGGACTTCTTTCAAACTCAATCTTAACAATTTCATTTTCAAATTGCTTTTTATTTAAATCAGGATATTGCAAAGCAATAAACACTAAAAACATAATACATAGATTCCATATTGCATGTAAATATATTGCTTTTAACAGTCCAAAGTTTAAAGTTATCCAAATAGCAATTAAACCAAGTGAAAATATAATCATAATAGGATAAATACTAAAAAGTTGATTAAAATCTGAAGCTTTAAAATGTATAAAAGAGAAAAGCACTGAACTTAAAATAATTTGAATATTCTCAAAATTTTCATTCTTAAAAAATATATTCAATACAAGAAATCCATAAAGTAAAATCAAGCTTGTAATTGATAAATAATGAGTGAAGTTAATACTACAAAAATGGGTAGCAAAATTATGCTTACCCATTTTATTACTTTTTTATTACTAAAATAACCTCTGAAAAGTATTTCTTCTATAATTGGCGCGAAAATTATTGCCATAAACGCTATTTGAAAGAAAGGTTTATCAGTTTGTTGATCTTCAAGAAGTATATTTTCAGAGATGCAAAACAATAGAATCCCAAGAAATAAACTTATTCCTGAAGTATATAGAATCCATACTTTTTTGTATTTTTTCATAACTACTTATTTACAAATAACGGTGCATGAAGCAGGACTAAACCATCCTTGATCAATAATTTGTATTGATTGAACACCAAACTCGCATGCTTCAATTGCGAGTGCACAATTACTATCATAATTATCTCCAATGGATTTGATAATTGACTCTATTGCACTCTCAACAACTGGTATTATAATGCACCACCAGCAAACTTTATTTGAATTGTGTTCAAAGACAACATTTTTTACTATATATCCTGAACTTGTTTCGATATCAAAACTCACATTATTATTATCTATTATGATTAAATTAGTAAGCTTTATTTTCTGATTACTATTATCTCCATTTGTAATTTTAAATTCATTTTGAGTTTCTGTATAAATATAATTTAATGGAGTTGAAAATTTGAATTCATATTCAAAATTACCATTAATATACTTCTTGTGATAACCTGTAGGGTTTAATAAATACGTATTGGATCCAATTTTTAGTTTTTGAACTGAAGTCCCTTTTTGCAAATTTGTTGCTGTAGTTGAATTTTCATGAATTTCCTTTAGATTTTCACTTTCAGTTGAACAAGATAAAAAGAAAGTGAAAATTGATAATATAAAAAATGTTCTTAATAATTTTTTCATAATTCTAAAATTTAAACCAGCATATTAACCCTGGTTGATTAAACAAAATGTGTTTAAGAAGCCTAAACTCTAGAAGCCTTTTGTTAAGAAGTCAATTATGTAGAAGTCTTTTGCGTCATTAATTGAATTATAGGGAAAATAAAAACTAGCGCTAGTTGTGTTCGAACTATTGCCCAAAAATTTTGTTGAGAGACTTCTTATTTAACTCGCCAAAATTCTCGGACAACTCAAACTTTAAAAAAAAAAAAACTAAATCTGCAACAAATTCTTACAAATTTGTGTAGTTCATCGAAAAATGAGAAAATGTGTTACGGTTTTTCCGTAAAAAACTAAAACCCAAATATATTTATTTGGGTTTTTATGATATGAGATTCCTCACTATGTTCGGAATGACAGCACCATTTTTTTTAACTTAAATGAGATTCCTGCCTTCGCAGGAAGTTGACTAAAACTTTAAAGTAGCGCCTAATAAAAAGTTAATAGTAGCCTGTGGGTAAAAGCCTGCGCCTTCTATGGTTGTAACCTGTGGTGGGTTTGACCATGTATCATCATAAGTGTAGTAATACCCATTAGATTCATACTTCACATTAAAAATATTATTAACTAATCCTGTAAAAACAATGGATTTTAAAAACGGTTGAGACTCCTCATCTCTTTTAAATGATAACTCGTAATTAATATTAAAATCGTTTATAAAGTAGCTATCCAGTTTTGAGGCTTCAGCTTCGGTGTTACTCATATACTGCTCGCCTACATATTTACTTAATAATGACATTTGCAAACTTGATATAGGCTGAAAAACCAATGCATTGCCTACAATTACATTCGGCGCAAAGGAAATATCTGTTTTTCCTAAATTAACCAATTCGCCATCTATTGCTGTAATAGTCTCTTTATTTTTATTGGAACTTACTGTCAGGTTGGGCTGAACAGCAAATTTTTTCCCTAACTGGATAGCTGCTTCTATCTCCAAACCTAAACGATAGCTTTCGCCACTGTTTGTGCGTATAGGGTTTCCTACATTATCAAGTTCTCCAGTTAAAACCAACTGTTCATTGTAAAGCATGTAGTAGGCATTGGCGTAAAGCCTGAACACATCTGTATTGTAGCGCCAGCCCAACTCAAAATCATTAAGTTGCTCTGGTTTGACATCTGGGTTATTTTCAAAATCATCGCGATTGGGCTCCCTATTTGCTCTAGCATAAGAAAAATACAAACTATTATTAGCATTAAGCGCATACGTTATACCAGCTTTTGGGTTAAAAAAACTATAGTTTTCATCAATTAGTAACGGCACTCTATCTGATGTTAAACCCGTTGTTTTATAATCAACCAAGCGCAACTGTAAATCTGCAAACAAACTAATCTTGTCATTTAATTTATAATTGGCTTTCCCAAAAAAGCTTAAATCTGTTTTAGTTCCGTTTCCTTCGTAATACCTATCTGTATTCATGCTATTACTTGCAAACTGTGCCCAAATAATTTCTCCAAAATGATCGCCATCGTAATAACTATATGATCCTCCAAAAATAGCGTCTAAACCGTCTTTTTTGTAATTGGCATTAGCATTTACTACGTAGAAATCGTTGTCTAACCAACGCCTTCTAACTAAATCGGTTTCTGTTACCGTTTCGCCTCCTATTACAACATCATTTAATCCGTAATCCGCAAAAGGCTCATCTTCTTTATATTGTTCAAAATAGCCACGACCGTAAGTATAGTTTAAAGCCAAATTAGTTGACCAATAATTGTTATAGCGTTCATTCCAGTGTAATTGATAATGATCTTGTTGGTAATTATCAACTTCGTTTTCATAAAATTGAATATTACCGTTTTCATCTGTGTATTCGCCAGCTGTATTGTAGGTTCTGTCGTTTTCAAGTTTATCTAAATCCTCTAAACCATTCCAAGATTGATACGTTATTTCTTTTCCAGCAAAAGTTATAGCCTTGATAATACGCCTATCATCAACATAAGAACCTTGAAGGAAATACGACTTTAAATCGGATGAGGCACGATCAATGTATCCATCAGATTGAATGGTTGACAATCTTCCTGCCACTTCAAAATGATTGTTTAGCAAACCTGTACTAAACTTTAAAGTATGTTTATGTGTATTAAAACTCCCAAAGGAATTGGCAAATTCAGCATAAGCATTTTCTGAGACAGCATCCGTCAACACATTAATACTAGCACCAAAAGCTCCTGAACCATTGGTTGATGTTCCAACACCACGTTGTAATTGTAAACTCTCAACTGATGACGCAAAATCTCCTAAATTAACCCAAAATGTTCCTAAGGATTCGGCATCGTTATATGGAATACCGTTAATGGTTATATTGGTAGATTGCGCATTAATACCACGAACGCGAATGCCCGTGTAGCCGACTCCTGCACCTGCATCGGTAGTCGTAACAACAGACGGTAAATAATTTAGCAGAACTGGAATGTCCTGACCTAAATTACGTTCTTGAATGTCTTCTTTAGAAACGTTAGAATGTGTAATTGGCGAGGTTGCTTTAACACGCACGGCACTTACCATAACTTCATTTAAAACTTCAAGTTTTGTAGAGTCGTTTTGTTGTTCGTTAGGTTTTTCTTGAGCGCAAACACTCATGGCGAAACCAAAAAAGCCCAAAATTGTGAATAAAGATTTCATTCGATAAAATAAATTTATACGAATAAAAAGAGGTAATTATTCTTTGGTTAAAAAAACATTAGATGCTTCAACAAGTTCAGCATGACAATTAAAAATTCCTAAACAGCATTACCTGTTCTAGGTTCAATGGGTATGATCTCAGCCGATAATTGGCACCCCTTTTTGAGAACAGTGCAAATTTAATGATCAATTCATAATTAACAATGAAAAATCAAGTTATTTCTGGTGGTTTTCTATTGGCTTTCTTTTCAGATTGTTGACGCTTTTTTGCCAATCGTTTTAACTTAACTGATTTAGGCGTTTTAGTTGGTTTTCGCTTTTTGGGGATTACTAAACCTTGATTTATCAATTCTAAAAATCGCTTAATCACTAAATCTTTGTTTTTGTGTTGACTACGACTGTCATCTCTTTGTAGTATAAGCACTCCTTCTAATGTTAATCGGTTTGCCAGATTTTTAAACAATAACTCTTTTTGCTCTTCTGAAAATACTTGGGAATTCATTAAATCGAAACTTAATACAACTTTTGATGACACCTTATTGACGTGCTGACCACCAGCACCCGAACTACGAACAGCCTTAAACTGTAATTCTGATATTAAAGCTTGCTCATCAAACATATTATTTAATTTGATGGGTTGGTTTAAGTAAATCGGTAACTGTTTTTACGGGATTAAATGTAATTAAAGGAACTTCAACAAAAATAGTATTCCAATTGGCCATGCTGCCATTCCAAAGTCCAGGCAACTCCAATGCCTTCAGCTCTTTACCCGTTTTGGTTTTCATGGTAATGAAAGCCGTTTTAGGATCTACAAAAGCATCTAGATTGAATGTATTGCCTTTATAGTCTTTAATCCCACAAACTAAATCAACAGGGTTAAAGTGTGTAGCATTTTTAAGAATGGTTTTTTGCCGTTTGTCTTTTTTATTTATTTGAGCCGATTCTACAATTTGTAAAGAAACCTGCCCACTTTCATCTTTTACCCAAAATGGCCCACCTCCAGGTTCTCCTTCATTCTTAACCATTCCGCAAACACGGATTGGGCGGTTTAATTTTGTTCTTAAATATTCAATTTGGTATTTCATTGAATACTTTTCAAATTCACTGGATATTTTAGTGTTGAGCTTGTTACTTAAATATTCAGCAATCTCAACCAAATTACTTTCTGTAATGTCTTCGTTCTCTAATTGTCTTAAATAATCGAATGTTTTGTTCTGAAGGGACACTAGTAATCCTGCAAGAGCTTTTTTATAATTGGCTACTTCTTGTTCGTATTTATAGACAACTACATTATCAATATTTTTAATAAAAATGATATCGGCATCTAGCTCATTTAAGTTCTGTAATAAAGCACCATGCCCTGAAGGCCTGAATAGTAAACTGCCATCCTCCAAACGAAACGGTTCGTTTTCTGGTGTTACGGCTATAGTATCTGTAGATTCTTTTTGATAGGAAAAGGATATTTGAAACTTTGTGTTAGTTTTTCGTTCTACTATGCCTTGAATACGCTTAAACTCATCGTCAAAAATATGTTTATAGCGCTCTGAAATGGTGAAATGCAAATGGGCTTTTTGGTTACTGGATGCGTAGAGTGCTGCTTCAAATAAGTGCTCTTCAAAAGCGGTTGCAATATGCCCTTTATATTGATGGAATGGCAATAATCCTTTTGGGAAAAATCCATAATTCAGTTTGTCTCCATCCAACATTGTTTTTACAAAGTAAAAAGAATGTTCATCTGATGAAAAGGATTTAAAATCTCTATAATGGTTTTCCATCTGCTTTTTAACTTCATCATAAAACGGGAACTTCTCCAAGCCAACAAAAAACAAATTAAGCGTTGGGTCTTTTTCTCTGTTTATGTAAGCATTTAATGTTTCTTTTTCAGGATTGTAGGTTTCAATAAATTTGAAAAGCGACTTGAACATGCGTGTAGCTGCTCCTGAAGCTGGCACAAATTTCAAGATAGAGTTGTTGTTTCTACGTATATCGAATAGTTCTATCAGGCCTTGCCTTTCTAATTCTGAAAGCCTTAATATGCCATTGTCACAAGTTGCTGCCGATTCCAAATTCACAAAGGGTAAGCCTTGTTTAAACAACCTAATTTGTTCTTGAACCTTATCTACTGAGAGTCCTTTATTTTCTATTTGTATGGTATCCTTTTCCAGAAACATTTAATGGTTTTCATTTAATAGTTTGTCAATATGGGAAACTGCTAAATTTAAGCGTTCCTTTTTATTACCTTTTAATAGCAAAAATGGTTTTTGATATTTGATTAGAGCTTCTTCAAAAGCCAAGAACATAGCCTCACGTTCATTCGGTTTATCCCTTAAATCATCGGCTTCCCATGGTGTGTCAATATAGGTCAAAAAATATAAATCGTAAGTGTTTTGTAAAGCGTATTTTTCGAGAATTGGGTCGCAAGTTCCAGAATAATACGTTTCAGAATACACTTTGGTTTCCAACAAATCGGTATCACAGATAAGCACCGAATCTGTTTTTTGGGCCAATTCGTTTTCAAGCTTCATTTGTCCAATTGCAATTGGCAATAAATCTACAGATTCACAGGTTTTTCGCTCGTTATTCCATTTATTCTGTAAATATTCCCGAGCGTATTCTGGAACCCAAACCGAATTATAATGCCTTGCCAACTGTTTTGAAAGTGTTGTTTTTCCAGTTGATTCAGGTCCAAACAAAACAACTTTTATACAGTCGCTATTTTGTTGTTTAAGCTTTTCTTCCATGCTAAATATCCAAATATTGCTATTACAGTAAATCCTAAATATTGTAGGCTTGTAAACGTGAATCCTTTATAAAAATACAAAGGCACCGAAATGATATCGCCAACAATCCAAAAAATCCAGTTTTCAATTTTACGCCTGGCCATAAGCCACATGCCGACAAAGAAAATAGCTGTGGTTAATGTATCTATATAAGCCACCCAACTAGTCCATTTATCGAAGGTTTGATATACCATAAAAACAAACACTAATGTTGCCAAAAATATTGCAGCACTCATGATATTTTCTTTTTTTGTGGTTTTTGATATTGGTGTTACATGTGTTGCATCTACTTTTCGAGTCCAAACATACCAGCCATAAATACTCATGATAAAATAATACCCATTAATCATCATATCTCCCAATAATTCCCATTTTAGTAATAAATACACAAAAATCATTGTGCTTATCATACCTGTTGGGAATACCCAAACTTTATTCTGTTTAGAGTACCAAACGGACAAAAAGCCAAAAACAACAGCTACAATTTCCAATACAATATCAAGTGTTTCATAATCCTGATATTGCGAAAAGAAAAAATCAAAAATGGGGTTCATAATCGTGTCTATCCGTTTTTACTATTTTCATATACAATAAGCCATTCTCTATGAGTTCAAAAGTTTCTTTAATTTCGGTCTGTAATAAAGCCATAACCTCATCATAGCCACCATAAACTTGGGTGCTTAAAGGGTTTTCCAATACTTCTAGATTTGAAGCGCGTAATTTTTTAATGAAGTGGATTATGGCAGGCTCAAAATCGTCCTGCAATGGTGTTAAGGTTAATTCTACTGATATTTTCATGGTTTTTGCCGCAAAAAACGGTAATCTTTAATGTTAAATGAGATGCTGAAACATGTTCAGCATAACAAATTATTTTCTTATTTCTTCAAAAAACGTTTCATCATCCTCAAATGCTGTTCCAATGACAATTAGGTCTGCTCCCGAATTGTAAGCCTCTTCTAGTTGGTGCTTGGTTCTTATTCCTCCTCCTACAATAAGTGGCACTTGTAAATGTCTACTTACTTTAGAAATAATTTTAGGTGAAACAGGTTCACTAGCACCACTTCCTGCTTCCAAGTAAATGAGCTTCATACCCAACAGTTCTCCAGCTTTCGCTGTATCAGCAATTAATTGAATGTTTGCTCTTGAAAGTGGCGCCGTTTCGGTTACACGTTGAACAGCAGTTTCTTTTCCATTTTCAATCAATATGTATCCCGTTGGGATTATTTCAAGATTGGTTTCTTTTAGTTTTGAAACAGAATCCACATGCTTGCCAATCAAATATTCCGGATTCCTACCTGAAATCAAAGACAAAAACAACAAGCCATCTGCCTTATTGGTTATTTGGGTAACATCACCAGGAAATAATACTATTGGCAATTGTGTGTACTTTTTTATGGTAATTGCTAAAACTTCAGTTGCATTATCATCGACCTCGCTACCTCCGACAAAAATGTGTGTGGCAATTGACTGATTGACTTTACCTATAAAATCTTCTGCTTTGTTTACCGAAAACTTATCAGGATCTATCAATACAGCCAATAATTTTTCATTATTCGAGACAGCCTGGAATATGTTTTTATATATGTTTTTCATTTATGATGGCAAAGCAAAGGCACAAGTAAAACCTTCAAATTCAAAAAAAGTGGCATCGTAACGATGCTTGGAATTTTCATAATCAATCCATGCTACTGTTTCTTCATCTTCTATCATAAATGGAATAACCAATGTATGTTGCAAAAAGCTTAATCCTGGTGTTGCAAAAAGCTTATAAAGGGATTCTTTTACGCACCAAATAACCGTTAATTTTCTAACATATCCTTCATTTTCAGAATCTAGATATTGCGATTCGTAATCCATAAATTTATGAGCAATACGTCCAATCTTTTGTCGTTGTTTTTCAATATCTATACCTATTTCCGAATCACTAACAACAACACCAGAAAACGTAAATGAATGTGTAATGGAAATATGCTTGCCGTCCATTAAATGGGGCTTGCCATTTTCATCATAAAACAAATCCGAATCCTGATACCCAAATTCAGCTAACAAATGCCTGACACTTAAAAACCCTCGTTGATGCAATTCACTTTTCATACCCAAAACACGTTTCATGTTTTCCGGTTTCAGCGTGATTGGTTTTAGCAAATCACCATAAGACTCTGTAATCTTCCAGATTTTAACAGTTGTATGTGAATTTGGAGTAAGGGTTTTATATAGAGGCATTTAATATTCTGAAAGTTATTAGTTATCTTTGCAGTCGCAAATAATTTTACAAAGACAAATATAACAATATGAACACAAAAACTGTTGCCTACGTACCTAATAAGGTAAAAGATATGTCACTAGCGGCTTGGGGACGAAAAGAGATTGAATTGGCTGAAGCTGAAATGCCAGGATTAATGAGTTTACGTGAAGAGTACAAAGATTCTCAACCATTAAAAGGTGCACGTATTGCAGGCTGTTTACACATGACTATTCAAACTGCCGTTTTGATTGAAACCTTACAAGCTTTAGGGGCTGAAGTAACTTGGAGTTCTTGTAATATATTTTCCACTCAAGATCAAGCTGCTGCTGCTATTGCTGCTGCTGGAACAGCCGTTTATGCATGGAAGGATATGACTGAAGAGGAATTTGATTGGTGTATTGAGCAAACCCTATTTTTTGGCGAAGACCGTAAGCCATTGAATATGATTTTAGATGATGGTGGCGATTTAACAAATATGGTTTTAGACAAATACCCTGAATTAGTGTCAGGTATTAATGGTTTATCTGAAGAAACAACTACTGGTGTTCACCGTTTATATGAACGTATGGAAAAAGGTACGTTGCCAATGCCAGCAATTAACGTAAACGACAGTGTTACGAAATCTAAATTTGATAACAAATACGGATGCCGAGAAAGTGCCGTTGATGCTATTCGTCGTGCAACTGATGTTATGCTAGCAGGAAAACGTGTAGTAGTTTGTGGTTATGGTGATGTTGGTAAAGGTACTGCAGCTTCATTTAAAGGCGCTGGAAGTATTGTAACCGTTACCGAAATTGACCCAATTTGTGCTTTACAAGCGGCAATGGATGGTTTTGAAGTGAAGAAATTAGAAACTGTTGTTGATAATGCTGATGTTGTTATTACAACTACTGGAAATAAAGACATAGTGCGTGGTGAGCATTTTGAAGCCATGAAGGACAAAACCATTGTTTGTAACATTGGCCATTTTGATAATGAAATTGATATGGCTTGGTTAAACAAAAACCACGGCCATACCAAAGACGTAATTAAACCACAAGTTGATAAGTATAACGTAAACGGAAAAGATGTGATTATCCTGGCTCAAGGTCGTTTGGTAAATCTAGGTTGTGCCACTGGTCACCCAAGTTTTGTAATGAGTAACTCGTTTACAAATCAAACCTTGGCTCAAATCGAGCTTTGGAATAATAAAGATGCTTACGAAAACAAAGTATATATGTTACCAAAGCATCTTGATGAAAAAGTAGCCAAGCTACATCTTGAAAAAATTGGTGTTGAGTTAACTGAATTGAAGCAAGATCAAGCAGAGTACATCGGTGTAAAAGTTGAAGGCCCTTACAAGCCTGAATATTACAGATACTAATTGTCATTCCTGTGAAGACAGGAATCTATAAGCAATAACAAGACCCTTACAGAAATGTGAGGGTTTTTTGTTTATTGTTCCGTCACTTCAAGTGATTTCAATTCATTGAAATTGTATCGAGAAGTCAAATTGATTATATTAACTGTTCTCGATAAAGAATTCTTTACAAGAATTTCACTAGAACTGACGTTTTTATAATAAATGGAATACCAAGAGCCTAAAATAAAAGTCCCTAGTTTTGAGGAATCTGCTGGGTTTTATACCACAAAAAAACGCTCAAAAATGATGAGCAAGATACGTGGCAAAAACACCAAGCCCGAACTCTTATTTCGTAAAGCGCTTTGGGCAAAGGGCATAAGGTATCGTGTGGATAGCAAACAACTTCCAGGAAAACCAGATATTTCCATAAAAAAATACAAACTCGCCATATTTATAGATGGTGAATTTTGGCATGGCTACAATTGGCAAGAGCGTAAACTCGTCATAAAAAGTAACCTAGGTTTTGGTTACCAAAAATTGAACGCAATATGCAGCGGGATAGGGAAGTTAATCGTAAACTAGAGGCTTTAGGATTTACAGTGTTTAGATTTTGGAGCAAAGAAATCCTGACTGATTTGGATACCTGTATTAAGGATATAATGGTCTATATAGAAACTGGCAAAAACGATTGGTAATAAAAAACCCTTTCTGTTTCCAGAAAGGGCTTTAATATCTTAACAAAACTGTTTCTTAAGCCTCAAAAGGCACAATAGAAACGTATGACTTGTTATCTTTTTTCTTTTCAAACTTTACAATACCATCAACTTTAGCATGTAATGTATGATCTTTTCCAGCGTAAACATTTTCACCTGGATTGTGTGCAGTACCTCTTTGTCTTACAATGATGTTACCTGCAACGGCAGCTTGACCACCAAAAATCTTAACACCTAATCGTTTCGATTCTGATTCTCTACCGTTTTTCGAACTTCCGACTCCTTTTTTATGTGCCATTTTATTTCGATTTTATAGGGTTAAATTAACTTAAAGCAGCTATTAACTCGGCTTTCTTCATTGAAGAATATCCTGTAATTTCTTTTGCTTTAGCCATCTCTCTTAATTCAGCAACAGTTAAGCTACTTAAATCTTGAGTTGATTCTTCTTTCTTTGCTGGTTTTGCTTCAGCTTTAGGAGCTGCTGCTTTTGGTTCAGCTTTAGCTTCTTTTTTAGGAGTTGCTTTTTCTTCTTTAACAGGTTTTGCTCCCGAAGCAACAATACTTTCAATTTGAATTTCAGTTAAGGCTTGTCTGTGACCATTTTTAACACGGTAACCTTTACGTCTTTTCTTTTTGAAAACTATCACTTTATCACCTTTAAGGTGCTTTAAGACTTTTGCTCCTACTTGAGCTCCGCCTATAGCTGGGGCGCCTACAGTTACATTGTCACCATCGCCAATTAAAAGAACATTATCGAAAGAAACTTTCTTACCTTCTTCTGTTGCTAAACGGTTAACAAAAACTTTTTGGTCTTTTTCAACTTTAAATTGATGCCCTGCTATCTCTACAATTGCGTACATAGCGTAACGTTTTTATTAAATTAATTTGTTCAAAAAATGAGTGCAAATATACTGCTAAATAATTAAACTACAAACGTTTTGTTGAAATTAAGAAACATTCCAACTTTTTTTAAAGTATTGCATAACAGTAAAAGACGAAATTAAGGTGGTCGCAATACCCATGACACCCACAGTAAATGTTACCAAGCCTACACTCAATTCATAACCAACATTGGCTGTTTCAAATAATTTGACAATAAAAGAATCATTAACCTCGGTAATATAAAACAAGAAAAAAACTGAAAAAACTACAGTTGCAATACATCCTGAAACCAGTCCAGCTGTAATACCTTTAGAATAGGTAAAATCGTTACCCAATTCTAATTTGTAGTAGCGAATAGTTTCATAAATACCAAATCCAGTAATAGCGGCATTAAGAAAACTGTATACAGGATTTGTATGCTTACCAAATAGCGATAGAACTAAAAAATAAGCTATTAAAATTCCACTCATAATTAGTCCGAAACGGACAGGAAGCCCAACTTTTTTCATAATTCTTTGTTTATTATTTCTTTTAAATTTCGTGAAAATTTAGCAGAAATAATAATTTACAGACGTTTATTGCTCAATTTCAATGAATTAATAAAGAAATTTTTAATTCAGTTATTGCTTTCTTCTATGTGATAAAAACACACCTATTAGTATAATAATTGTAGCTACACCTTGTAAAAAACTAAATCCCTCACCATCCAAAACGCCCCAAATTAAAGCAACAATAGGCATTAAATAGGTGACTGAAGATGCAAAAACAGGAGTTGATATTTGCACTAACTTATTAAAGAGTACTTTGGCGAGTGCTGTACCAAAAAAGGACAGTATAACTACATAAACAATGGCAGAACTAAAGTTAGGATTTTCAAAGGTTTCAGTCTTAAAGAAATTAGAAAACAATAAAACCAGAAATGCCGGAATAATTATTACAGCATAGTTTCCAGCAGCTATTGCTAGCGGTTTTACCTCTTGCAAATAACGTTTAATTATATTCACATTTGCAGCATACATTATTGTTGAAGCTATAACATAACCCGCAAAAAGATAATTCTGATCCGGGTTAAGCTCCGCACCTTTTAAAATTAAAATTGCTGTTCCAATAAAACCAATTATTACACCAAGCACCTGTCGTTTTGTTGAGGCAATTTTAAAAACAGCAAAACCCAATAAAATAGTATTTAATGGAACCAAGGAATTTAAAATTGAAGCCACTGCGCTATCTATTTCGGTTTCGGCTATCGCAAAGAAAAAGGCAGGAAAAAAAGATCCTAAAAAACCAGAAAGCGCTACCCATTTCCATTGATTCTTGCTGATAGTTTTTAAAGATCTATAACCTGCAATTAACAAAAAGAAACCTGTAACAATGGTCCGTAATGCACCTAGTTGAAAAGCTGTTAAGCCCAAAAGGGATTTCTTTATTAAAATAAATGACGTCCCCCAAATAAGCGAAAGTGCCAATAAATATGCCCACTTTATATTAATACTTTTCATACTAAACTAATCTAGCCCACAAAATTGTGATTTTTAATGCAATAAACATCAATATTTAGTAATTTTGTAAAGAACTTAATACGAAATACACATGAAGACATTTAAAAACATTATAGTTGTTTTTTTACTAGCTGTTAGTTTTTTAGCATGCAAAAATGAAACAACTCCTGAAGTTGTAACTGTTGAAAATGAAACTACCGAAGTTTCAACTGATGCTGCTAATAAATTAGATCCAAATGCTACATATGCTAAAGCAGAATTCACCATTGAAGGTATGACTTGTGCAATGGGTTGTGCAAAAACCATTGAAAAGAAAATGGCCAAATTAGATGGTGTTAAATCTGCCAAGGTAGATTTTGACTCCCGAATTGCCATGGTTGAGTATGATGAAGCTAAAGTTAATACAACAACTCTAGAAGACGTAGTGAAAAAAGCTGGTGATGCTTATTCAGTAAAAGACATGAAAACTGTTGATAGTTTTGATGGAGAAAAAAAGGCTTGTGAAAAAGACTGTAAAAAAGCATGTTGTGCCAATAAAACAGAAGCAGAAAAAACAGCCTGTGCAAAAGATTGCAAAATGGCTTGTTGTGCTGACAAGGCCAAAGCATAAAACATTCTACATTTAAAAAAGCCTAATGAAATTCATTAGGCTTTTTTTTTATTCTTTCCACTTTACAGTTTCCATGATATGCTTAATATCCTTTTGAAGATAATACGCCGCAGGCAAAATAGAATCGTAATTAGGTTTGGCATAAAAGTATAAAGAGCCTGTTAAAAAATGATTGATACTATCGGTTAAATAAAATTGTGATTGCGAAGCTGCGTTGCCACCTACTTCATAAAACATACCGTAAACCTTTTTTTCTTTGCTTTCAAAAACTTGCTCTGAAATAGCATCGGCCTTTAAAGTATGTTCCTGTGTAAACCCTTGGGCATCTTTTAACAGGCTAATTAATCGCTCATTATTATTTACAGGCTTGTACGTTAAATATATAGTGCCTTTTAAATCAGGATAAACGAGATCTATGCCATAACTCCCAGAATCAACTGAAAGGGTTCTGGCCTTAATTTCTTTGGCCAATTCATTTTTTTCAAAGGTAAACGGAAATCCTGTATCAAAGGTTTTATATTGCGCTTCGGGATACTCTAATCTTAAATATGCACTCGGTTTAGGCAAAGTTTCATTAGCACATGACAAAACCAACAATACAATTAGGGTTAGAGTTAAAATTTTCTTCATATTAAGGTAGTGTAACTTTTATTCGCTTTATACGTTTTTGATCTAAAGCTTCTACTGTAAAAACGTAGTTTTCGAAATTTATTTTACTGCCTTGCTTTGGAAAACTTTTTGAAATCTCTAAAATAAAGCCAGCAATTGTTTCGGCTTCGCCTTTTTGCTCTTCGAAAAGCGATTCGGCTTCTAATTTAGTTATCTTATAAAAATCTTTCAAAGCTGTTTTACCTTCAAAAACGTAATTGTTGTTATCTAATTTAGAATAAATTAAATCTTCATCATCAAATTCATCACTAATGTCTCCTACAATTTCTTCAATAATATCTTCTAAAGAAATTAATCCAGAGGTTCCACCGTACTCATCAACAACAACCGCTAAATGCACTTTCTTTTCCTGAAATTCCGCCATTAAATCATCAAGTTTTTTGTTTTCTGGAACAAAAAATGGTTCACGCAATAAAGTTGTCCAGTCAAACTGTTTTCTATCAATATAAGGCAACAAATCCTTTACATATAAAATACCTTTTATGGAATCTATGTTTTCTTCGTAAACTGGAATTCTGGAATAACCATTTTCTACAATTTCAGGGATTATATCTAAATACTTCTCACTTATATTTAAAGCAAAAATATCAATCCGAGGGCGCATAACTTGCTTGGTATCGGTATTTCCAAACGACACGATACCCTGCAATATTTTTTGTTCTTCTTTAGTGGTATCGGCTTCGCTTGTTAACTCGAGAGCTTGTGAAAGCTGATCGACACTTATATTCGATTTTTGCTTTCCAAACCTGTTATGAATAGCTAATGTAATACTGCGCATCGGCAGACTTAATGGTGAAAATAAAAAGTCTAAAACCCTTAAAGGATAGGCCATAAACAAAGAAAACTTCAAACGGTTTCTACTAGCATATATTTTAGGCAAAATTTCACCAAATAAAAGTATTAGAAAAGTAATTACAATAACCTCTAAAACAAATTGTAAAATTTCTGATTGAATACTTCCAAATAAAGAATCGCCCAAATAAGCAAACAATATTACAATAGCGATATTTATAAAATTATTAGCTACTAATATAGTTGCAAGTAGTTTTTTAGGACGCTCTAGCAATTTAGTGATGATGCCCATTTTATTGCTAAACATCTCGTCGCTATCGTCAATGTCGGTTCGCGTAAGGGAAAACAATGCAACCTCTGCCCCTGAAATTAAAGCAGAGCAGAGCAACAGTAAAAATAAGAGTGCCAAACCAATTACAACCGATAAATCAATTGCAGTTATAAATGAAAGAAATCGTATGGGTTCTGGATCCAAAGATTAGGGTTTAAATTATACTTTAAAATGGCAAATCGTCATCCGGCAAATCTACCTCTGGTTTAGGAGTAATCGGCTCTTGTGAAACCTGATTTTGTTTATTAGTTTGTTGACTATTTTGCTGATTTTGTATACCACTTTCATTCTTTGTTGTTAAGAACGTAAATTCTGTACATTGAATTTCTGTAGAATACCTGTCATTACCACTATCATCTTGCCACTTTCTAGTTTTTATTCTACCTTCTATATATACCTTATCGCCTTTGCTAACATATTTTTCAAAAATCTCTGCAGCTTTATTTCTAACTACAATATTGTGCCATTCAGTATTTGTAACACGTTCATTGGTCTGCTTATTGGTATAGGTTTCATTTGTTGCAAGAGGAAAACGACCAATACATCCTCCACCTTCAAAATAATGCATTTTAACCTCGTCGCCTAAATGCCCAATTAGCATAACTTTATTTAACGTTCCTGACATAATATTCTATTTAATTTGAAAAGCAAAATTAAGCTTTTGCTTTTCATAATCTTAAATTTAATAAAAAAATATGACTGCGGTAAATCTCCTATCAAAAATTAAAGTCGTCTGTAAAATTTTTAATTAATATTGGAGTGGCATATTCATGAATAGTATCTTTAGGAATACTTGTCCCTGGCAAGATATCAGATTTTATTATCCAAAATTTGGTATGCAAATGCTGATGGGACAACTTATGAACAATACTTTTATCATTATATAAGGTAATTTGCCGTTCATTTATATTAAGTTGAGATTTGAGGTCATCAATTGATAACGGTTGTTTTGACTCAATTAACGGAAACTGATATAGGTTTTGCCAAATACCTTTCTCTTTGCGCTTTTCCAAAACTGTTTCCCCTTTTGTAGAAATATAAACTAAATAGTTAAAGTACTTCTTAACGGGTTTAGATTGCTTATTTTTTTTAGGCAACAAGCCAACTTTATCATTTTTAAAGGCATTGCACGTTTCATTTAAAGGACAAATAGTACAATCTGGACTTTTAGGTTTACATTGAATAGCCCCAAATTCCATTATGGCTTGATTAAATTCAGCTGGATTGTTTTTATCCAAAATTTCTTGAGCTACAGCCTTGAATTCCTTTTTACCTTGTGTACTGTTTATAACCGTATTTATACCATAATAGCGTGCCAAAACCCGATATACATTTCCATCTACAACAGCAGTTGCTTCATTAAAACATATAGAGGCAATTGCGCTGGCGGTATAGTCTCCAACCCCTTTTAATTTAATTAGATCCTTATAATTATCAGGAAATTTCCCATTTAACTCCTTAACAATATATTTTGCTGTGGCGTGAAGATTTCGGGCACGTGAATAATATCCTAATCCCTGCCAAAGCTTTAAAACATGCTCTTCAGTTGCACTTGCTAAGTCGAATACGGTTGGATATTGGCTCACAAAAGCTTCATAATAAGGTAACCCTTGCTTAACTTGTGTTTGCTGCAAAATTATTTCGGATAGCCAAATGTAATATGGATTTTTAGTTTTGCGCCAAGGCAAAAATCGCTTATTTATTGAATACCAATATGTTAAAGTTTTTGTAATATGCATTTATAGAATATACTAATCGCAAAATTAATCGTTTATATTCTTAAATTTTAATGATTTAGGTTTGAAATATTGAATTTTAAATTCCTATATTTGCATCCCTTTAAAAGATTAATAGTAACGTAATAAAATATTTAAAATGACGAAGGCTGATTTAGTAGCAAAAATTTCTGAAAAATTAGGAATTGAAAAAGGCGATGTACAAGCAACTGTAGAAACATTTATGGATGAAGTTAAAACTTCTTTAGAAAGCGGTGACAACGTTTACTTAAGAGGGTTTGGAAGCTTTATTGTAAAAACAAGAGCAGAAAAAACAGGTAGAAATATTTCTAAAAATACAACTATTAAAATACCTGCTCACAATATACCTGCGTTTAAACCAGCAAAAGTTTTTGTGGAAGGTGTAAAAACAAACGTAGACGTTAAATAAAATATTAAATAATTAACCTTAAAAGCAGACATTTATGCCAAGTGGTAAAAAAAGAAAAAGACACAAGGTAGCGACACACAAGCGCAAAAAAAGAAGACGCGCTAATCGTCACAAAAAGAAAAAATAAGCTAAAAAAGTAGTTGTTTAACTACTTTTTTGGTTTTAAAATCAAAACGTTCTTTGATAATGAGCTACTTAATCGTATTACCTTTCGAAAGAGTTGCTCCACAGATTTAAAATCCTGTGAAAATATAGTATTAATCCATCTGTACTTAATTGTATGGATAAAAATTAACTAAATGGATAAAGAATTGATTATTCGTTCGAGTTCTGAAAATGTTGATTTTGCCTTATTAAAAGATGGAAAACTAGTTGAATTACATAAAGATGAAGGTGGTAATAACTTTTCGGTTGGTGATGTGTTTATAGCCAAAATAAGAAAAGCTGTTCCTGGTTTAAATGCCGCATTTGTTAATGTAGGCTACGAAAAAGATGGTTTTTTACATTACCATGATCTCGGACCTAAACTCCCTTCCCTTTTAAAATTCACAAAACGTGTAAGCACAGGTAAACTAAAAGATTATTCTTTAAAGAATTTCCCATTTGAAAAAGATATTGATAAAGACGGAAAAATTACTGACGTCTTAAAATCAAATCAGTCTACTTTAGTACAAATAGTAAAAGAACCTATATCAACCAAAGGACCTAGAATTAGTTCCGAGCTTTCAATAGCTGGTAGATATATTGTTTTAGTGCCTTTTTCCGATAGAATTTCTATTTCTCAAAAGATAGAAGATAAAGAAGAAAAAGATCGCTTAAAACGCCTTGTAAGGAGTATTACACCTCAAGGATTTGGTGTTATTGTTCGTACGGTAGCAGAAGGCAAAAAAGTAGCAGAACTAGACAAAGATTTGCAAAACTTGCTTGGTCGTTGGACAGCAATGTGCAAAAAGCTAGACAAAGCTCATCATCCTAGTAAAGTACTAGGAGAATTAAATAAAGCGTCTTCAATTTTAAGAGACATATTCAACGATACTTTTACAAGTATTTATGTTGACGATGAAGAACTTTATATTCAAATTAAAGATTATGTGCAGGAAATTGCACCAAAGAAAGAATCAATAGTTAAGCTATATCAATCTAACGTGCCTATTTTCGAGAAATTTGGTATTGAAAGACAAATTAAAACGTCTTTTGGAAAAACCGTTTCTATGGCCAAAGGCGCTTATTTGGTTATCGAGCATACAGAAGCCCTACATGTGGTAGATGTCAATAGCGGTAACCGTTCTAATAAGGCCAAGACACAAGAAGATACCGCGTTGGAAGTCAATTTAATTTCAGCAGCAGAAGTGGCTAGGCAATTGCGTTTACGCGATATGGGTGGCATTATTGTTATTGACTTTATTGATATGGGCAAAGCTGAAAACAGAAAAAAGCTTTATAATTTTCTTCGTGATGAAATGAAGGATGATAGAGCTAAACACAAAATTTTACCGCCAAGTAAATTTGGTTTGGTACAAATTACTAGACAACGCGTTCGTCAAGAAATGAACATTAAAACACGTGAGGAAAACCCTGACGCTGTTAATGGGCAAGAAGTTGAGGCGCCAATAGGAATTGTGCCCAAAATCACTCACGATCTTGAGCAATTATTAAAAAAAGACTATAAAAAGTTGACATTAAACACACATCCTTTTATAGCAGCCTTTTTAACAAAAGGCTTTCCATCTATTCGTTCAAAATGGTTTTTTGAACATAAGAAATGGGTAAAGGTTTTACCGAGAGATGCTTACACATATTTAGAATACCACTTTTTTGATAAAGATGGTAATCAAATTAAATAACAAAAAAGCCTTACTATTTTTAGTAAGGCTTTTTTTATTGCTATTATTTAATTTTTATTCTTGAGCTGGACCACCGCTAGTTATAATAAACTCTGAACGACGGTTTAATTGATGCTCTTCCTCTGTACAGTTAGAACCACAATTTACTTTTGGTTCTTTTTCTCCCATTCCAATACCAGATATTCTATTGGCATCTATTCCTTTTGAAACCACGTATTGAACAGTTGTTTTTGCACGTCTGTCTGACAATGTTTCATTGTAAGAATCTGATCCTCGGCTATCTGTATGCGATGTTGCTTTAATAACCATATCTGGATACTTATTCATAATTTGAACTAACTTATCTAATTCGAATGCAGCTTTAGATGTAATATTAGACTTGTCAAAATCAAAATATATTGGTTCCAACTCCACTCTATCGGCTACAATTAATTCTTCAATAGGATCTAATTGAATTGTAACTGATTGCTCTTCTTCTCTAGTTCCGCTTACCATGGCTTGTGCGCTTTCGTACTCATCCATGGTAGCTTCAATTCTTACATCTTTTTCGCATTCCACCATATACTCGGCAACACCTTCAGCATTAGTTGGTTTTGAATTTACTTTGTTTCCCGCATCATCATAAAGTGTTGTCATAGCACCGCTTAATGGCTCTCCTGTGTTTGCGTCTACAACAGTAGCTGTAATTAACACATCACACATAGGTTGCAATTTTTTTAAAGCGTAAATATCATCACTTCCTTTTCCGCCTTCACGATTAGAAGACACATAGCCTTCGCCTGTTTCTTCATTCATATAATAAGCAAAATCGTCTGCATTACTGTTAACCGGTATTCCAGCATTACGCACCGGTGCCATTTTGCCATCAATTTCTTTAGTATAGAATACATCTAGCATTCCTAAACCTAAATGACCGTCAGAAGAAAAATAAATATCGCCATTACTACTTGCATATGGGAATTTCTCGTTGCCTTCTGTATTAACTTTCTGTCCTAAATTAACAGGTTCTCCAATAGTTCCATCGGCGTTAACAGATGCTTTATAGATATCAAACAACCCAAACCCTCCTGGCATATCAGAATGGAAATATAAGGTCTTGCCATCTGAACTTATAGCAGGGTTACTAACGTTATAGTTTGGACTATTTACGTGTAATGCCTCAACATTTCTCCAACTATTGCCATCTTTAGTGGCTCTAAACATGTGCAATACACTATACTTGGTATTTGAAATACTATCTTTTTCAAATTCTCCTTCAAAAAAGCTCTCTCTTGAAAAATAAGCTGTGTTACCGTCTGGACTGAACGTTACAGTGCCTTCATGATATTTTGTATTGATATCGCCTTCAGCTAAATCAGCTTCTTGATATGTACCATCGGTCAAGAGATTAGACACATAGACATCTAAAAAAGGTTGGTCGTTCCAACCGTATGTTCTTCTTGCTTTATTTCTAGCCGATGTGAAATAAAATTGACTACCATTTAAAACACCTCCAAAATCAGATTGTTCGGAATTAATATCTAAATTTTGAATATTAAATTTCTTTCCTTTTTCTAAAATTTTTGGTAAATAATCTGGATTTGCCTTAAAAGCAACAGCTCTATCATCTCCAGGTCTCATTTCAGCAAAGCGACTCATTTGCTCATTGGATTCAGCATATTTACCGTTTGCCTTAAGCATTTGAGAATACTTGTAAATCATTTCTGGACTTTGAGAGGACTCTAAAGCTTTAGCATACCAACGTTCAGCTTCAACAGTATTGAATATGTTATAATTAGCTTCTGCTAATTGGTTGTAAACATAGGCATCAGCTTCGCCCTTTTCTACTAACTTTTGGTAATCCTCAATAGCATCAACAAACTCAAATTTCGCAAAATGTTTGTCTGCAGCCGCCGTTTTTTTGTTTTGAGCAGTTATACTTAAACTACTCATTAATATTACTGTGATAAATATTTTAAAGTTTTTCATAATGTTTAGCTTAAGTGATTAGAAATAACGAGGTGAACGTGATACTTTCTTCGAGAAACCAAAGTCGAAGTTGATAAATATCTCGTGAGAAGCTGATGTTGTAACATCTAAATCTGACGTAATACTATCATAAGCATAACCTATTCTTAAGTTAGGTGCTACCATAAAGTTAACCATTGCACTAAACGAATCATCCAATCTGTATCCTGCTCCAATTTCAACAATGTTGTACATAAATAGGTTAGCATTTACATCAAAACTCACTGGTGAATCAAAAGCCATTTTCATCATACCATGTGGCTTTAAGGCAAAATTGTCTGATAAATGGAATACATAACCTGCCGCTACAAATAAATGCTGTGTATCAGAACCTATTTTTGTGCCATTTTGATCAATGTGAACAGAATTTAACATGTTAGGCATAGAAACAGACACATAATAGGTGTCCGGCTTATATAAATAAGCCCCTGCTCCAACATTCGGATTTACAGTATCTATATTTTCTTCTAAAAATGGATCATTAGGATCTATAACATCTAAATTAACTAAACCAACATCTAAAAATGTAGCTCCAGCCTTTACACCTAAAGCCAAACGATGATCTCCTCCTAATTGGAGCGTATATGAGAAATCTGCATATACATTGGTTTCTCTTACAGGACCTATTTCATCACTAATAAAAGATAATCCTAAACCAACATTTTTACCTACTGGAGAACTAATAGATAATGTCCCCGTATTTGGTGCACCATCCAGTCCAACCCATTGGCTTCTGTAAAGTGCTCCGATGGCTATACCATCGAAAGAACCTGCGTAAGCTGGGTTAACAACGTTCATATTATACATATACTGTGTATACTGCGGATCTTGTTGCGCTCGCATAAATGACGCGGACAATAAGAATATTAAAATTATATATAGTTTTTTCATTATAAAATTTTGGTTGTGTTAGTTTACTTGTTGATATATACCCATGAGGTTCTTACTTTTCCGTCTTGATATTTCATAACATAGAAATAAGTACCTACTGGAAGTTCATCTCCGTTATCTGCTACACCATAAAATTCATTTGTATATCCATCGGTCTTTTTAAATATTTCCGTACCGTTTCTATTGTAGATTACTAAACTTTCTACATCAAAACTACTTAAATCGAATGTATCATTGTAACCATCATCATTTGGAGTAATTACTTGCGGAATAACACAAGCCAAAGTTTCAAAACTTTGAACCGATACTTCTGGGCATGGTCCTGAAGTAGTATATTCAATAGTATACTCTGTACCTTGAGAACCACCTGTTACTTCACCTGTATCAGGATCTATCATTGCGCCATCATTTGGTTCTGGATTAAAAGCAAATGTACCTCCTAAATCACCTGTTATCTGTACCTCAACACCATCGCATATTGGTGTTAAAATTGTAAAGGATGCGTCTTCAACTGAATAAGCAGTAACTGTTTGTGTACTTGTTTCTGGACATACTCCTGATGTTGTATATTCCACAGTATATGTCGTATCTGCAGATCCAAAAATTTCACCAGTAACTGGATCAATAACCGCACCATCAGTTGGTAATGGATTAAAGGCAAATGTTCCACCTGTTGTTCCTGTTATTGTTGCAGTAGCACCATCACATGTTGGTGTTAAAGTAAACGAAGCGTCATCCGCAGGTAATACAGTAACATTTTGTGTACTTGTTTCAGGGCAAGCTCCAGATGTTGTGTATTCAACTGTATAAGTTGTTCCAGAAACACCATCTGTAATAGTACCAGTAACAGGGTCTATTAATGCGCCATCGCCTGGTGGTGGATTTAATGCAAATGTACCTCCAACTGTTCCCGTTATTGTTGCGGTTGCTCCATCACATGTTGGTGTCATTGTGAATGAAGCATCATCAGCTGGTAAAACAGTAACCGTTTCAATGCTTGATGTTGAACAGACTCCTCCTGTTGTATATTCAACAGAGTAAGTAGATTCTGGAACTCCGTTTGTAATTGTTCCTGTATCAGGATCGATTACGGCTCCATCTGCAGGGTCTGGGTTAAAGGCAAATGTACCTCCTACTGTTCCTGTTATTGTTGCAGTTGCTCCATCACATGTTGGTGTTAAAGTAAATGAAGGATCTTCAGCACCCGTATTGTCATAATTAACTACTACTTGATCTACAACTGTAGATGTACCTCCCGTACATAACTCATATGTTACAGATGCGGTATATGTTGTTGTCATTGTAGGAGATACTGTAATTGTTTCTGTATTTCCAACAACAACACCATTTTCATCTAACCACTCAAACGTATAGTTTGGTGTCCCTTCAGAAGGTGCAAATCTGTAAGATTCTGGTGCATCTGGAGTAACTTCCCAAACACCAGTATTTCTTCCTACTGGTGTAAATGCAACAGTATCATCAATATTTTGGACACCTATAACAGCATTACCATCATTCCATCCTGGACAAATTGGCTTTTCAAAAACATTAACGTCAATGTTATTTGATGATTCATAAAGAATTATTTGACTACTAGACTCTATACTGTTACAGCTAAAGTGACAAACACTTGTATAATTCACAACAAACATCCTGTAAGGTGCTGAACCAATAACCAAATAATTGATATCTCCACAAACCCCTGGATCAATATCATGAGCTACACCAAAAATATTAGCTTGGGTTAAAGAAGGATTATCGTTATTAGGTAATGTGTCTCCCGGGTCAATATTCCAACCATTAAAGTTTCCAGCGTTTTCAAGTTCAAAACTTAAAACGCCATTAGATCCTACAAGAATTTGGTTATAAACACCTCCAAAGAAGCAGAAATCAAATCCTATATCAATAACCTCAGACCATCTATCATCAATATCCAAACTCGTAGGAGTACCTCCAACAACTGGCGGTAAAGGACATGTATCTAATCCGTTAATAGTATAATTACTTGTATCCTGACCAAATAAATGGAAATTAGCTGTTAAATCAGTATCAGGGTTTAAACAATCTACATCAGCATCTTCACCAGCATACACGATAGAACATGGGTTTGGTGGTGGTGGACAAATAAAGGTTATAGGACTACTTATTACATCACATGTATCGTCATCCGATTTAATAGTCGTAATTGTTACAACTGTATTTGCTGTATATGGTCCCATTGTAACGATACCTGTAGTACTTGCAGTTTGATCTGGACTGCCTTGATCATCAGAAACAATTATGGAAGCCGATCCGCTTAAGTCTGTGATGTTGACTTCTATTACAAAATCTGGATTATTAGGATCAGTTTCACAATCACCTACTGCGTTAAATGATACCACTTGAGGGATACAAATAGTTTTAAATGTATATTCAGTACAATTGACCGCTGGACCATTACTATTATAAGGCACGATAGTTACGTAATAATTTGTTGCGTTATCAAGTACTCCTGGATCATAAGTTAAAACGTTACCTACATCTAAATTATCCACAATATCAGTTCCTCCAGGTGTTGTACCAATGGAAATTGTATATCCATCAACCAAAATAGAGGCTGCTGTCCAAGTAATATCAGTATTAATATCAATATCTATTCCTCCATCGGCAGGAGTTGTCATTACTGCATTACAATTCGGTACTGCTGTGGCATCAAAACATTGTACGTCGAAATCCCACTCTGTTTGTCCAGTACTACCACAACTTACAGATCCATCTGAATCAACACCAACAGTTATAGATGAACCTGAAGAAATAAAGAATAGACCTGCTAAATCACCACCATTATCACCTTGGAAAATAATAGTCCCATCAGAGTCTGTAATAATTAATTCATCCCATCCAGCTTCTATCCAACCAGCATTGAAAAACACAACTAATTGTGAACCGTCATTACTAGCAAAATTAAACTCCATTGTATCGTTACTTGCATAACAATAAGTGGTATTTATAGTCTCATTAATAGAACAATCAAGAATTTGATTTGGGTCTGGTCGCGTTGTAAAACTTTCTTCCACACAACCTGTTGCATTACCGTTAGCGTTATAAGGCACTATAGTAACATAATATGTTGTTTCAAAAGCTAAAGTTCCAGGATCGTAAGTTAATACATCACCAACATCTAAATTATCAACAACATCTGTTCCACCTGGTGTTGTACCAATACTCAAAATATAACCATCTACTTGACCAAATGCTGCTGTCCAAATTAAATCTTCATTCTCGTTAACATCTGTTGCACCGTTCACTGGATTAGTTAAGGATGCATTACAATCTGGTGCTGATGTAGGGTCAAAACATGAAACCGTAAAGTCCCATGGTGTTTGATTACCAGAATCACAACTAACAGAACCATCTGAATCTACTGAAACTTCTATTGTGCTTCCTGAAGACACCCAAGATAAACCAGTTAAATCGCCTCCATTATCACCTTGAAATAAAATTGTACCATCAGAATCTGTAACAATAAGTTCATCCCATCCTGCTTCAATCCAACCGGCATTGAAAACTAATAATAGTGGGTCTCCATTATTACTTGCAAAATTAAAAGTCATTGTATCATTTGCACTGTAACAATAAACCGTATTCACCGTATCACCTGCATCACAATCTAAAATTTGATTTGGATCATTTTCTGTAGTGAAACTTTGTTCATTACAATTAATAGCTGAACCATTATCGTTATATGGTACTATAGTTATATAGTATGTGGTTTCGTATAATAATGTTCCTGGATCATAAGTTGTTGAATTTCCGTTATCGAAATTATCCAAAATATCAGTTCCTCCAGGTGTTGTTCCTATTGATATGGTATAACCTGTTACAATTACAGACGCTGCACTCCATGTGATATCGGTATTAATATCTACAGCAACATCGCCATTAGCAGGCGTAGTTAACACTGAATTACAATTAGGTATAGCTGTTAAATCAATACAAGACACATCAAAGTTAATTGGCACATAACCAAGACCTTGACAGTTTACAGAACCATCGGTATCCATTTCAACATAAAGTGTGCTACCAGTGGTGTTTCTAGATATACCTGTCAAATCGCCGCCATTGTTTCCATTGAATAAAACAGGAGCTGTATTATCAGGCCCATCATAAATAATAATATCGTCACAACAGCTTTCCATTTGACCTGCATTAAAAAAGATGTTTAATGGACCGCCATCAGAACTTTGGAAATTCCATGACATGGTATCGTTATCTGTATAACAATATTCAATATTAACTGGCACACCAGAAGCACAATCTACAGGTGCATTAGGGTCAGCTCCAGTTGTAAACGAAAATTCAGTACAACCAACCGCCGGACCGTTAGCATTATAAGCCAAAACAGTAACATAATATGTTGTACTGTATTCTAGAGCAGTTGGGAAGTTAAATGTTGTTGATAAACCTACGTCTAAATTGTCCACTATATCAGTACCTCCAGGAACTGTTCCAACAGATAACACATAGCCTTGAGGAATTCCAGTTGCTGCAGACCATTCTAAATTGGTATTAATTCCAACACCAGTACTCCCATTTGTAGGTGTAATTAAGTTAACACAAGAGGGTGGATCTGAAACAACTTGAGTGGCAGCAATATTGTCTAAATAAACATAATACGTACCTATTGCCCACGCAGCATCAATACGTAGTTTAAAATCTGAACCCACTGGTAAACTCGCAGCTGGTACAGTTGCAGAAATATTAGCACATTCATTAGATGTTACGTGATTAACATCGTTAATTGTTAAGACTGTGTCCCATGAACCACCATCATTTGTGGAATATTGAACATACAACTCGCCCCATCCTGGAGGAGTTGGGTCTGTTGCTGCAGACCAATCTACAATTTTATAGTCAAATGCAATTGTTAAATCAGTTCCATTAGACTGACCAACTACATTTGGAGATGTTAATGCACCTGTAAGGTTGGTATCATTAAAATTCGATCTAACTGACCATCCGTCACAATTCTGGACAAATGAAACAGCATAATCTCCAGGATCACTAGACCAGCCTGCTGGTAAGGTTACACTAGCATCAAAATTTTCTACTAATCCTATTTGAGAAAATCCGACGAGTGAAATTAACCCAAATACAAGCGAAAGTGTAATTTTTTTCATTATTAATATTATAGTTAGTTAATGTTTAAAGTGAATAAGTCCTTTAAAGCACACTCTTAAAGGGAAAGAGTAGCTTCAAAAAACACGTTATATTCACGAGATAATGCTTAAATTATCAATCCCTAAAATTATAAAAAAACTCTGTTTACACTCTCTTAACACAAGCTTAATAGATTAAATACGATTTTCATCGTTAAACTGAATTAACAGAATTAACACCTATGCGATTCGTCGGATTTTATAACACTTCTTCTGATTACGGAGCAGGATTTGGAATTCTACTATGAACATCATTTATAGCATTAATAACCTCTTCTTTAAGTTCAATATCTATACTGCTTAAGTTTTCCTGTAATTGCTCCAAGGATGTTGCTCCAATAATATTGCTTGTAACAAAAGATTGTTGGTTTACAAAAGCCAAAGCCATTAGTGCTAGAGACATATTGTAGTGGTCCGCAATTTTCATATATTCTTTTGTGGCTTCAGTCGATTGTTCACTACTATACCTAGCAAACCTTGGAAATAATTTTAAACGCGCATTCTCTCCAACATGACCTGTAATATATTTACCCGACAGCACACCAAAAGCCATAGGGGAATAGGCCAATAAACCTATGCCTTCTCTAATGGCTATTTCTGCCATATCACCTTCAAAAACACGATTTAATAAAGAATACGCATTTTGAACAGTAATCATGCGTGGAAGGTTTTGTTGTTTAGATTCTTCTAGATAACGCATTGTGCCCCAAGCTTTTTCATTAGAAACACCAACGTGCCTTATTTTACCGGATTTGATTATAGTATCTAGGGTATTCAAAACCTCATTAAAATTATCAGACCATCTATCATCTGGATTATGCTTATAGTCTCGAACACCAAATGTATTTGTGTTTCGCTCTGGCCAATGTAATTGATATAAATCTATATAATCGGTTTGCAAGCGTTTTAAACTCTGGTTTACAGCATCGTTTATGGCCTCTTTACTAAATCCGTTGGTTCTAATATGAGCTGTATAATCCCCTGGCCCAGCTATTTTTGTAGCCAAAACTATTTTATCCCTATTGCCTGTTTTTTGAAACCAACTTCCAATAATTCTTTCGGTTTCTGCATAAGTTTCTGCTGTTGCTGGTACAGGATACAATTCTGCCGTGTCAAAAAAATTAACGCCTTTATCAAAAGCCAAATCCATTTGGGCATGACCTTCAGCTTCAGTATTCTGGTTTCCCCAAGTCATTGTACCTAAGCATATCTTACTAACTTTAATACTGGTATGTGGTAGTGTCGTGTATTTCATGATTTTAATTTTATTCCATAAAGATAAAAACCTTTCAGAACAACATCCATCCCGAAAGGTTTAAAACCAGTAAACAAGTTTTTTGCTAATTAAATCTCATTTAGAAGTTTTGAAATTTCATCTAATTTAGGTGTAAGAATCACTTCAATTCGCCTGTTTTTTGCTCTGCCTTCTGCAGTGTCATTGGATGCTATTGGTGCAAATTCACCTCGACCAGCAGCCGTAAGATTTTCAGGATTAATTGAGGGATTTTCACGTAATATATTAACGATAGCTGTTGCCCTTTTTGTTGACAAATCCCAGTTACCACTTAATTGCGAGTTGCCTTTGTAAGGCACATTATCGGTATGTCCTTCAATTAAAATGGCTATATCGGGATTATCGGCTAATACTGTTCCTAATTGTTTTACCGCTTGTCTTCCATTAGAACCAACAGCCCAACTACCAGATTCAAACAATAGCTTATTTTCCATTGACACATAAACTTTTCCATTACGCTGCTCAACAGTTAGACCTTTACCTTCAAAATCAGTTAATGCTCTCGAAATAGCATCTTTTAATTGATTCATGGCCGCATCTTTGGCTGCAATAACACTTTCTAATTCGGCTACACGATTAGATCGTGATTCTAATTCTTGTCTTAATTTCTCCAATCGTCCATTTTCTGCTTCCAAAGCTTGTTCTTTGGCTTCAAGTTGTGCTAATAATTCTCTGTTTTTTTGAACATTTTCAGCTATGGCTGCCGAACTATTAGCTTCAAGAGCGTCATAGGACGCTTTAAGATTATCTAAATTTGTTTTTGCTGCGTTATAGTCGTGCTGCAACTTGTCGCGCTCTGCTAGCGTCTTATCATATTCAGCCTGTAATTGCTCGAGTTGATTAAGTGCATCATTCTTTGCTTTTAAAAGCTCATCATTTTCAGCAAGTAATTCTCTATTTTGTTCTTTTAAATCGCCATATTTTGTTTCTAAATCTTTATAAACTTTTGGCGACACACATGCCGATAAAAGCATTGTCATTGCGACTACTGTAAGTGTTGTTCTTTTCATTTGTTTGCTATTAATTTTCTATTTCTAATAATATAGGGCAGTGATCACTATGTACTGCTTCCGTGAGTATAACGGCTCTTTTAATTTTTTCTTGTAAGGGTTGCGAAACCATGGCATAATCTAATCGCCAACCTTTGTTATTGGCTCTGGCATTTGCACGATAACTCCACCAGCTATATTCTTGGCGTTCTGGATGTAGGAACCTATAAGAATCTATAAATCCATTGTCTATAAACTTACCAAGCCACTCTCTTTCCTCAGGAAGAAATCCAGAGACACCTTTCATTTTTGGGTTATGGATATCAATTTCTTCATGACAAATATTATAATCACCACATATAATCAAGTTTGGCAATGTAGATTTTAATGTATTGGTGTAACTCTGAAACATATCCATGTAATCAAACTTGTGCTGTAATCTTAAATCGTTGGTGCCTGATGGCAAATACAAACTCATTACAGAAAACCCATCAAAATCTACACGCAGATTTCGACCTTCAGCATCCATGGACTCTATTCCTGTGCCAAATTCTATATGGTTTGGCTCTGTTTTGCTTAATATAGCCACACCGCTATATCCTTTCTTTTGCGCACTAAACCAATACGTATAATTATAACCTGCAGCGTGAAATAAGCTCAAATCCAATTGTTCTTCCATAGCTTTTATTTCTTGCAAACAAACCACATCTGGATCAGCTAATTTTAACCAATCTACAAACCCCTTATTAATTGCTGCTCGAATGCCGTTTACATTATAAGAAATGATTTTCATGTTTATATTTTAGAATTTTAGCTAAAGTAAATAATGCGTTACTTTTACACTATTAAATTAAATTGCTTTTAACAAAAACTATTAACAAAATAAATACCGTTTAAAGCAGTTTTAGTACAACATGAGAATTAAACTAACTGTTCTGTCCTTATTATTAGGGTTTTGTATGTATTCACAAAACCCTAAATCGAATTTTAGAAGCAAAACAGTAGCGGTTAATGATTCTATTGTTATTGATAGTGTAAGCATAAATTCCGGTTTCTTTTCTCTCAAAAAAAAAGATAGTTCGTTTATCGATACGAGTTTTTATGATGTAGATTTTGCAAAAGCTGTTTTATATTTAAAAAAGCCCATTACTGAAGATAGTTTAATTATTGATTATTTGGCGTACCCAGATTTTCTAACAAAAACATATAAACAACTAGACGATAAGGTTGTTTTAGCCAATACCAACAAACAACAATTATTGTACAAGCTATCGCAACCTAGTGAGAGCGATGAATACAAACCTTTTGATGGTCTTACAACCCAAGGAAGTATTTCTAGAGGTATTGTAGTTGGAAACAACCAAAACTCTGTTTTAAATAGTGAACTGGATTTGCGCATTACAGGTAAATTAAGCGAAAAAGTGTCCTTAAGAGCCTCTATTCAAGATGCCAATATTCCGCTTCAAGAAAGTGGATACTCGCAACGTTTGGATGAGTTTGATCAAGTGTTTATTGAATTGTTTAGTGAAAACTGGAAAATCCGTGCTGGTGATGTTGATTTAGTAAATACCAATTCGTTTTTTGGAAACTTTAGCAAACGTGTCCAAGGGCTTTCAATTAATGCTAAACTTAACCATCCCAATTCCACCACAAATTTATTTGCCGCAGGTGCCTTGGTGAGAGGACAATTTAACACCTCACAATTTACAGCGCAGGAAGGCAATCAAGGTCCTTATAAAATAACTGGCCCAAACGAGGAGCTTTATGTCTTAATAGTATCTGGCAGCGAAACCGTTTATGTAAACGGAGTTCCCCTAGAACGTGGTGAAAATAACGACTATATAATAGACTACAATGCTGGCGAAATTATTTTTAACCCAATATTTCCTATTACTTCCGAAATGCGTATTACGATAGACTATCAATATAGTGAGCGTTACTATTCCCGTTTAATTGTTTATGGTGGCGGTAACTATTCAGACGATAAGCTTAAGATAGGTGCTTCAATTTATAGTGAGAATGACTCAAAAAACAGTCCGTTATCCCAGAACCTATCACCAGAACAGGTTGAGATTTTGGCCCAAGCTGGTGACGATAAAAGTCTTATGGTTGCGCCATCAGCTACACCAGAAGCCTATAACGAAAATAGAGTTTTATATAAAAAAGAACTTATAAATGGTATTGAAGCTTTTGTGTTTTCAAACAATCCAAATGACGAACTATTTAGTGTTCAGTTTTCTTTGGTAGGTGATAATTTAGGAAATTATATTATTAGCGATATCGATGCTATTTCAACTATATATGAATATATTGAACCTATTGCCGGTATACCTCAAGGGAATTATGAGCCCATTATACAATTGGTTGCTCCAAATAAATTGCAATTAGCAATAGTAAACGGAAACTATAAGCCAACACAAAAAACGGATATTACATTTGAACTTGCCGGTAGCAAAAACGACCTCAATCTGTTCTCAAGTATTGATGACGATGATAACGATGGCTATGCCGGGAAATTTATAGTTAACCAAGCTATTATTAAATCGGATAGTTTATGGAATTTAAATGCACTTGTCGATACGGATTATATTAATGAAAACTTTAGAACTATTGAACGTATTTATAATGCTGAATTTAGTAGGGACTGGAACTTGAACACTACAAATGGCTCACAAAATGTTACAAATTTGGGTAATCAGGTTTTTATCACTTCGGGATTAAAAGCTTTTCATCCAAAAAAAGGACTTGTTTCCTATCAATTTGAATACTTAAATTACAGTAATAATTTTAATGGCAACAGACATATAGCTTTTGCCGATTTAGCCTTAAAACATTGGCAAGTGGCCAGTAATTCCAGTTTTCTAAATGCCGATTCAAATGAATCGACCTCAACTTTTTTACGCTCTTACAACCGTATAGCATATAGCTTTAATAAAGGCTGGACTGGGACACGATTGGCATTAGAAAGCAATGAGCAACGTGTTATTGAAACCGATTCCTTTACACCAATAAGTCAACGATTTAAATCGTATGAAATTTTTGCAGGTATTGGTGATAGCACCAAAGTTTTTGCCGAAGCAGGTTATAAATTTAGAGTAAATGATAGTTTGAGAGATGACCAATTAAAAAAAGTTAATACCTCTAACAATTATTATATCGATTCGCGTCTTATTCAAAACAGCAGAACCAATTTGTCGCTTTATGCCAATTATAGAACATTAAAAGACATAAACCCAAACCGTGATGAAAATTCACTGAATTCGCGTTTAATTTTTAGCCAACGCTTTGTTAAACAACTTATATTCTGGAATACCACTTACGAAACCAATTCCGGTACAGCACCACAACAAGAATTCACGTATTTGGAGGTAGAATCTGGACAAGGTGTTTATACATGGATTGACTATAACAATAATGGGATACAGGAACTGGAAGAGTTTGAAATTGCACAATTTCCAGATGAAGCCGATTATATACGTGTTTTACTTCCCAACCAGGTTTTTATTAAAACCCATCAAATACGTTTTAGTCAATTATTAACGCTTAATCCGCAACAATGGGCTAACGACGACAATGCCTTTAAAAAAGTGCTTTCGCATTTTCACAACCAAACTTCATATTTAATAGACAGCAAAGAAAGGCGTGATGGTAACGACTTTAACTTAAATCCGTTTAATATAAATGAAGCCAATCAATTAGCACTACAATATAATTTTAGAAATGTATTGTTTTTTAATCGTGGGAAACAGCGTTACACAACATCCTACACCTATTTAAGCAATAAGTCAAGAAATGTTCTATCTTTTGGATTTATTGAGAACAATTTGGTGAGTCATAAGTTGCAATTCAATCATAAGTTTGCCAAAAATTGGCTTATAAATTTGGAATCTAATTTTAATGAAAACGAGAGCTTAAGTGAAAATTATCCAAGTAAAAATTTCAATATTGAAGAGACTAATTTTTTCCCAAAGCTAACTTATCTGTTAAATGACAATACCAGTTTTGATGTGTTTTTCCAATACGCAAACAAAGAAAATACTATCGCTCAATTTGAAACTTTAAAGCAGCAAAAATATGGTGCCTCGTTTCGCTATGCTAATTTTCAAAAAATAGCTATTAGTGGCGAGTTTAATTATTTTTCAAATGATTTCTCTGGCGACACGAACACGGCAGTAGCTTACCAAATGATGGAAGGTTTGCAGCCAGGCAAAAACTATACATGGAATCTTATTGCCCAAAAGAAAATAACCAGTTTTTTAGATTTAAATCTATCTTATAACGGTAGAAAATCTGAAACCAGTAAAGTAATTCATACAGGAAACATACAGTTAAAGGCTTATTTTTAGGGCTTTGTAACTTTTGATACGTATTACTTTATGATTTTTTGTAATTTAGCAACATAGATGAGTAAGTTATTCGCCATAACATTTTCTTTTTTAATACTCTTTCAAAGTTTTAATTTAAGTTTTGAAGATGTGTCGCGTTTTAACGTACTTTTAGAACATGCCCAATATCATCAAGAGCAATATGGCGACTCGTTTTTTGAGTTTATTGCCGAGCATTATGGCGATAGTACTTACCACCCAAAAACAGAACATTCAGACCACGAGAAATTACCTTTTAAAGATCATCATAAAGCCTGCGTACATGCTAATGCCGTTTTTACAATTCACACATTGGATTACCAATTAATTTACGATCCCTTCATAGAAATTCCCTTTAATTTCTTTTATAAAGACTCTGTTTCTTTATTTGAAAAACCTTCTGTTTTTCAACCTCCCAAGTTAGCCTAATTCATTACTGATTTACACTTTTAAACTACAAGCTAACTTTAGCTTGTAAAACTCTTTATTAATGAATTATGTTAGAGCATATTATAAAATTTAGCTTAAAAAACAAGCTTATTATCTTTCTGTTTATTGCTTTTATTATAGGTTTCGGTATTTACTCCTTAACCCAAATATCCATAGGAGCCGTTCCAGACATTACCAATAACCAAGTACAGGTTATTACTACATCACGTAACTTGGCCACTCAAGATGTTGAGCAATTTATAACCTATCCTGTTGAATTGGAAATGGCCAATTTACCTGGCGTACAAGAAATTCGTTCGGTTTCAAAATTCGGCCTTTCGGTGGTTACCATAGTTTTTAATGACGATATGGGTACATACCTGCCGCGTCAACTAATAGCTGAAAAAATAAAATCGGCATCCGAAAAAATACCCGAAGATTTTGGTGCTCCTGAAATGGGCCCAATAACTACTGGACTAGGAGAAATTTACCAATATATTTTAGATGTAGAGCCCGAATTTAAAAATAAATACACTACTACCGATTTAAGGACTATTCAAGATTGGATAGTAAAACGTCAGTTATCGGGCATTCCCGGTGTTGTAGAAGTCAATACTTGGGGCGGTTTTTTAAAACAATACGAGGTTGCTATAAATCCACTGAAACTTCATGCCATGAATATTTCAGTATCTGAAATTTTTGATGCCTTAAAAAAAAACAATAGCGTGGCCGGTGGTGGCTATATTGAAAAAACCAACAAAGCTTATTTTATTCGTGGAGAAGGCTTAGTTACCACACTTAATGACATAGAAAACATTGTTGTAAAAAATGATGGTATCCCTATTTATGTTAAAGATATTGCCGAAGTTAACTTTGGCAGTGCCACAAGATTTGGCGCCATTACCGGGAATGGTGAAGGCGAAAAAGTTTTAGGCCAAGTCATGATGCTAAAAGACGGGAATTCCAAACAAATAATCGATGCCGTTAAAGAACGCGTAAATTCTATTCAAAACACACTTCCAGAAGGTGTTTATATAAATGGGTTTTTAGAACGAAGTGAACTCATTAACAAAACAACTTTTACAGTTTCTGAAAATTTAATACTCGGTTCGCTAATTGTCATTTTTGTCGTTGTACTATTACTAGGCAACTGGCGTTCTGGTTTGGTAGTAGCTTCAATTATTCCTTTAAGTTTACTATTCGCTATTTCACTTATGAACCTATTTGGTGTCGATGCCAATTTAATGAGCCTAGGTGCTATTGACTTCGGAATAATAATAGATGGCGCTGTAATTATTGTAGAGTTTATTGCCTTTCAAATAACATCCCAAATCTCTAAAATTTCAGCATTATCAAAAAAGGAGCAACAAGACGAGATTAACAGTATTACTCTAAAAAGCTCTTCAAAAATGATGAATTCGGCCATATTCGGACAGCTAATCATTCTTATTGTATTTATTCCAATATTATCATTAAGTGGTATTGAGGGGAAAATGTTTAGACCTATGGCCTTAACCTTCAGTTTTGCGCTAATGGGAGCTATGGTACTTTGTTTAACCTTCGTACCTGTAATATCATCGGCATTCTTAAAACCTAATAAGCCAAGCAGCAAAAATATTTCTGTTCTTTTGATTAAAAAGTTAAACCGTTGGTACGAGCCAACTATTGGTTGGGCATTATCAAACAAACGATTGGTAATAGGAGCATCAGCCCTTTTACTGTTTTCCAGTATTTGGCTATTTAATAAAATGGGAGGTGAGTTTGTACCAACACTTGATGAAGGTGACTTTGTTATTCAACCTGTTTTAAAAACAGGAACATCTTTAAGCAAGACTATTGAAATTACTACTAAAATTGAAAAAACGCTTCTAGATAATTTTCCAGAGGTTGACCAAGTAGTAAGTCGGATTGGAGCTGCCGAAGTACCTACAGATCCTATGTCAATGGAACAAAGTGATGTTATTATAAAACTAAAGCCTAAAAACCAATGGGTGTCAGCTACTTCTAAAGATGAGCTGGCCGATAAGTTTAAAGACGCTCTTGCTATTATTCCTGGAATGGAAGTTGAATTTACTCAACCCATAGAAATGCGCTTTAATGAACTTATAACAGGTGTTCGTGCCGATGTAGCTATAAAAATATTTGGTGAAGACTTAACCATTTTGGCCAATAAAGGCGAAGAAATAAAAGCCCTAATTCAAGATGTTGATGGTGCATCTGATATCATTCTTGAAAAAATTGAAGGATTACCCCAAATGAATGTAAAATACAACAGAGCTAAAATTGCTCGATATGGACTTAACATTTCAGACATCAACCAAATGATAACCATGGGATTTGCTGGCACTTCTGTTGGACAAGTGTTTGAAGGCGAAAAACGGTTTGATTTGGTTTTAAGGTTAAACAAAGCACAACGCAAAGATTTAGAGAGCCTTAAAAATCTTTATGTCGATACGCCAAACGGCACAAAAATTCCGCTGTCAGAATTGGCAGATATTAGCTATTCAACCGGGCCAGCACAAATTTCAAGAGACGATACCAAGCGTAGAATTGTTGTTGGAGTAAATGTTAGGAATCGAGACTTACAATCTGTAGTCCATGATATTCAAACTCTAATAGAATCTAACATTACGCTTCCAACAGGTTATAATATTACTTATGGTGGCCAATTTGAAAATCTACAAAGTGCCAAATCAAGATTACTTGTAGCTGTACCAATTGCCCTAGTATTAATTTTTATTCTACTTTATTTCGCTTTTAATTCTGTAAAAGATGCTTTAATGGTTTATTCGGCTATTCCTCTAGCAGCAGTTGGAGGCATAATGCTTTTGTGGTTGAGAGATCTGCCTTTTAGTATTTCAGCGGGCGTTGGTTTTATTGCATTGTTTGGGATTGCTGTGTTAAACGGTATTGTTCTCATTGAACACTTTAAGGAATTAAAAGCCCAAGGGGTTATAAATATTAATCAACGCATTAAACGTGGAGCAACAGAACGCTTAAGACCAGTAGTTTTAACAGCCGCTGCGGCTGCACTTGGGTTTTTACCAATGGCCGTTTCTACAAATTCAGGTGCTGAAGTCCAAAGACCTTTAGCCACGGTAGTCATAGGTGGATTAATAACAGCAACACTATTAACACTAATTGTGCTTCCTGTTCTTTATGCTTGGTTTGAAGAAAAAAAAGATGTTAAAATGAATAAAAAAAGAATAATAACATTAATCATCTTGCTTTTTTCAATAGGAATTCATGCCCAACAAAAACCTTTGAGCATTGACGAAACTATTAATCTGGCAATAGAGAAAAACGCTAGCTTAAAAGCAAGTTCACTTAAAGTTGATAAAGCCAACACCCTTATCGGAAGTGCTTTTAGCATTGACAAAACAGAACTTTATTATAGCCGAGACGAAAACAACCTAGCAATCAACAACGAGCCATTAAATGTATTTGGTGTTTCCCAAGGCTTTAAGTTTCCTACAGTTTATTTTGCTGATAAGAAAGTTAATGAAGCACAGTACCATATTGAAGCATCCAATTACAATATCCAAAAACTGGCTTTAAAACGAGATGTCTATTTGGCGTATTATGATTTAAGTTATGCCAAAAACAAATCGGATACCTATAGATTTTTAGATAGCCTATATAGTAATTTTGCAAAGGCCGCAAAACGGCGTTTCGAACTTGGTGAGACAAACTATTTAGAAATGATAACGGCTCAATCTAAGCACAAGCAATTAGAAACCTTATACAAACAATCGGTTCAGGAAATAAAACAGCAAACTGAACGTTTGCGAAAATTAGTTCAAACCGATAGCATAACCACTGTAAACGAACCTTTAATCCCTTTAGAATTGCAGCTTACTTCTACAGAAACCAATATTGGGCTTATAAAATTTGAGCAGTCAAAACTATATTTCGAAGCCATAAATCAAAAAGAAAAACAAGCGCTTTTGCCAGATTTAAATGTCGAATATTTTCAAGGCAGTAATAGTACTTTAAACACTAACCTGATTGGCTATCAATTGGGCATTAAGATCCCTCTGTTTTTTAGTGGTAATGCACATAAAATAAAAGCCTCAAAAATTGCTCAAGAAATTGTTGAAGAACAAAAGCAAGATTACGTATTAAAGTTAGATGCCGAATACCAATTGTTAATGGCTGAACTTCAAAAATATTTAGAAGAAATAAGCTATTATAATTCACAAGGAAAAGCTTTAGCTGAAGAAATTGTAAAAACAGCTGAACGTACATTTAAAGAAGGTGAAATAGATTTCTTTCAATATATACAAAGTATAGAAACAGCTAAAGAAATACAATTAAACTATTTAAAAAATCTGAATAGCTATAACCAAACCATAATAGCTATCAATTATTTAATTTTATAAAATAATACCATGAAAAACATATATATATACTTAATAATGGTTTTGGTTTTGGGATGTGGTAACAATGATAAATCAACCGAAACAAACACTAACCAGCCTGCTGTTCCCACTACCGATATTGAAGTTACAAAAGCCCAATTTAATTCAGAAAACATGGCTTTGGGCAATATCTCTGAACAACCCTTTAATGAGACAATTAAAACAAGTGGCATGATAGATGTACCACCACATAACAAGTCTAGCGTAAGTACGTTTATTGGTGGCTATATTACAAAAACGCCATTACTTGTTGGGGATGTTGTAAAGAAAGGACAGCTTTTGGTGACTTTAGAAAATCCTGAATTTGTGGAAATTCAACAAGAATATTTGGAAGTTTCTGAACAACTTCAATATTTAAAGTCAGAATACGATAGGCAAAAAACTTTGTATGATGAAAATATAAGCTCTCAGAAAAACTTTCTAAAGGCAGAGAGCACTTATAAAAGCTCTTTAGCTCATTATAACGGTTTGCACAAAAAACTTCAGATGATGAATATAAACCCATCGTCCGTTGAAGCAGGTAATTTAAGTTCATCCATAAATATTTACGCACCCATTTCAGGGCATGTTACGCGAGTAAATGTTAGTAACGGTACATATGTTTCGCCTTCAGACTCAATTCTTGAAATTATTGATATTGACCATATTCATTTAGAACTATCGGTTTATGAAAAAGATATCTTAAAGGTAAAAAAAGGGCAAACCATTAACTTTACCATCCCTGAAGCTACCCACAAAACATTTAAAGCCGATGTTCATTTAGTAGGCACAACTATTGACGAAACAACCAGGCGTGTTAAAGTACATGGCCACATTGACAATGAAGACACCAATTTTATTGTCGGCATGTTTACAGAAGCAGAAATTGTAATTGATACAGCAAAAAAATGGGCTTTACAAAAAGAGGCTTTAATGGAACTTGACAATAGTTTTTATGCCTTAATTCTTGAAAGCCAAACCGATTCTGAATATCATTTTGAAAAAGTAAAACTTGACATTGGAATGCAGACTGAAAATTTTGTTGAAATATTAAACAGCAACGATTTAAAAGACAAAACAATACTAGTCAAAGGTGGTTATATGCTTTTAGGAAATGGTTCTGATGGTGGACATAGCCATTAAAAACAATACAAATTTTATCACATAAAAAACTCCCAGGTAAATTACTTGGGAGTTTTAATATAAATCATTCTTGTAAAATTTGATGTTGTATAGTTAGAGCTGCTTACATGCGCATCAACCATTCCTTAACGTCAACCTCTTTTTTAATTATATCGCGTAAATCGTCTATCTTCACACGCTTTTGCTCCATGGTATCACGATGACGAATAGTAACTGAATTATCTTCTAATGTGTCATGATCAACCGTAATACAAAACGGGGTTCCGTTGGCATCTTGACGTCTGTAACGTTTTCCAACGGCATCTTTTTCGTCATAAAACACATTGAAATCCCACTTTAAATCGTCAACTATTTTCTTCGCTATTTCAGGCAAACCATCTTTTTTAACTAAAGGGAAAACAGCCGCTTTAAAAGGTGCTAAAACTGCTGGTAATTTCAATACTGTTCTGGTTGTATTGTTATCTAATTCCTCTTCTACCAAAGCATTAGAAAACACAGCTAAAAACATACGATCTAAACCAATAGAGGTCTCCAATACATAAGGTGTATAGCTAGCATTATCCTCGTGGTCAAAATATTGTAATTTCTTTCCAGAATATTCTTCATGTTGTTTTAAATCGAAATCGGTACGTGAGTGAATACCTTCCAATTCTTTAAATCCAAATGGGAATTTAAATTCTATATCTGTGGCTGCATCGGCATAATGCGCTAACTTCTCATGGTCGTGGAAACGGTAATTATCGTCTCCCATACCTAATGATTTATGCCATTTTAATCGGGTTTCTTTCCAGTATTCAAACCATTCTTTTTGGGTTCCTGGTTTAATAAAAAACTGCATTTCCATTTGTTCAAACTCACGCATTCTAAAGATGAACTGTCTGGCAACTATCTCATTTCTGAAGGCCTTACCTGTTTGCGCAATTCCAAACGGAATTTTCATACGACCCGTTTTTTGCACGTTCAAGAAATTAACAAAAATTCCTTGAGCGGTTTCAGGACGCAAATACAAATCCATTGCTGTATCTGCCGAAGCTCCAAGTTTGGTGCCAAACATCAAGTTAAACTGCTTAACATCTGTCCAGTTTTTACTACCTGATAAAGGGTCGGCAATTTCCAATTCTTCAATAAGCGCTTTTACATCAGCTAAATCTTCATTTTCCAATGATTTAGCCATTCGCGATAAAATAGTATCAATCTTCTCTTGATAGCCTAATACACGACCATTTGTTGAAACAAACTCGTCCTTATTAAAAGCTTCTCCAAAACGTTTAGCAGCTTTTGCGACTTCTTTATCAATTTTAGCTTCTAGTTTGGCACAATAATCTTCTATTAAAACATCAGCTCGGTAACGCTTTTTAGAGTCTTTATTATCAATTAATGGGTCATTAAACGCATCGACATGACCAGATGCTTTCCAAGTTGTTGGGTGCATAAAGATTGCTGCATCGATACCCACAATATTATCATGCATTTGCACCATAGCCTTCCACCAATAGTCGCGAATATTTTTTTTTAATTCTGCTCCATTTTGAGCATAATCGTAAACTGCACTTAATCCGTCGTAGATTTCACTACTCTGAAACACGTAACCATACTCCTTTGCATGAGAGATTACCTTTTTAAATTGATCGTCGTTATTTGCCATGCTGCAAAAATAAAAAACCGCTTCAACTAAATGAGCGGTTTTCTAAAAAATATATTGGTTAGTTAGTTTAGTTCTATTTTTGAAGTCCCTAGAATTTCATTGTCATGAAAAACAGAAATGATATAATTTCCTTTTTTAAGTGGCTCTTTAGAATTTACATTGATTTTAGTGCACACGTCTATATTGGAATTTCTATAATTTACAGATGTTTTTCCACTGTAAACCAACGATGTTTGTCCAAATTGAACAGCACCTCTATCTGAAATTACATTGTTGTTCTGATCTAAAATTTGAACATAAATATCTTTATTACCTTTAGGCGAAAAAGGATTTTCTTCCAATGTAAAGCAAACTTCTAAATTGTTGGCTTCTTCAGCATTGTTTGTCTCAATATCGTAATTTGATCTTGATGTAATTAGAGCTTTTGCCTGAATGTTATTAGCCGATAATGCCGTAAACTCTTTAACAACAATAGCCAACTTTTGGTTTTCTACAGTTAGTTGCTCTATCTGGTCTTTTTGCAAGGCAATGGTTTCAGAGGCTTTATCAGATTCTAATTGAAGTTTGGAATTTTCTTTTTTAATTGAATTTAATTTAGCAAGCACACCATTTTGGCTCTCTCTTAAAGCTCTCGCTTCTTGCTTATACTTCGTAATTAATGGAAGATTGGCTTTTACCAAATGTAAAGAATCTAGAAGAACATGAATTCTAGATTTTGAATGTCGTAACTGTAAGGCTATATCTTCGTTTTCAACACCTACTCCTTCATAAAGCGAAATCATTTCTGACAACTCCTGTTGCACAAGCTTAAATTCTTGTTCTGCAACAGCTTCTTGACTTTTGTATGTGTTGTAACTAGAAAAGCTAATTGACCCTAATACAACAATGGCTATTACCAAAGTACCAATAATTAATCTGTAGTTAAATAATTGAGGGTTAACTATCATAATTAATCTATTATCTCGCTAAACTAAAATTAAGATTGATTAAAATCACTTTTTATCGATGAAATGAAAAAAAATTTGTTGAAGTTCTCATAAAATTTCAATTGCATTTTACAGGCTTAAAAAACTGTAATATATTTATTACTAAATTATTAGAAAGTGCTTGAGTCGTTAACCAATTTATTTTTTCCAAAAGTGTGCTATACTTGTAGCCATTTATTAACAGATAATGAGCTATATATTTGCACCTCGTGCAGACATAAGTTACCAGTCACAGACTTTCATTTTAATGATGACGATACTGTTACACGTATTTTTTATGGCAGGGTCCCAATAAAACATGCCACTGCACTTTTACGGTTTGAAAAAAAAGGACTTACTCAAGCTTTAATACACAACTTGAAATACAAAGGTTTTGAAGAAATTGGCTTGTTTCTTGGCAATTGGTTAGGCTCTGAACTTAAAACCATTAAAAATTTCGAACAAGTAGATTTGGTAATTCCTGTACCACTACACAAAAAAAAGTTGCACAAAAGAGGCTATAATCAAGTTGCTTTATTTGCCCAGCAAATAGCAAAACATATTAGTGCAGTGTATGTTGATGATGTTTTAATTAAAACAACCGACACTGCTTCTCAAGTAAACAAAACAAGAATTTCGAGATGGTTTAATAATTCTGAAATATTTCAAGCTGTTAACACCCATAAAATTGAAAACAAACATATATTAATAGTAGATGATATTATTACAACAGGAGCAACTTTAGAAGCATGCTCCAATATATTATTAAACACAAAAAACGTTAAAATTAGCATTGCTACTATGGCAATAGCTTAATCTCTATTTTAATAATGCTAAATATATTGTTTCTTTGCACAAATAGAATACTAGAATGAACAAAAGCCTTTCAAATTTTATTTTTCTTTTAGTAGTTAGCATCGTTTTTTTTAACTGTGCCAATCGTGGAAAACCTGGTGGTGGAGCAAAAGATATAACACCTCCCGAAATTGTAAAGTCTGAACCAGAAAACTACAATTTAAATTTTAAAGGCAATGAAATTGAAATAACTTTTGATGAGTATATAAAAATTAAAAACTTACAAAAACAGCTTATTATTTCACCACCTATGGATCCGGCTCCAGAAATTACCCCTATGAGCTTGGCCAGTAAAACCATTCGTATTCGAATTAACGATACCCTTTCTCCAAACACAACTTACGCCTTTAATTTTGGCAATAGCATTGTAGATAATAATGAAGAAAATCCATTTCCGTATTACAAATATGTATTCTCTACTGGAGATTATATTGATTCCTTATCGGTTAGTGGTTATATTATTGATGCCGAGTTGCAAAAACCAGATAATTTTGTTTCTGTAATGTTATACGAAGTAGATTCTACTTTAAACGACTCTGTAGTTTTTAAAAAACAACCGCGATATATTACCAATACATTAGATAGTACAACAACATTTACTTTAGAAAATTTAAAAGCTGGAAAGTATATGTTAGTAGCCATGAAAGATGAAAACCAAGATTATAAATTTCAGCCAAGCACAGATAAAATAGGCTTTTATAAGTCTTACATTACGGTTCCAACAGATAGTGTTTATGAGTTGAAATTATTTAAAGAAACCCTAGACACCAAAATTATACGTCCGCGACTCATATCAGGTGAGAAAATTGCCTTTGGCTACCAAGGCGATTATGATTCTATTGCAATTAATATGCGCTCTAATGTTCCAGGTGATTTTGAATCACGTATTACAAAAGACCCTGAAGCAGATTCCTTATACTATTGGTATAAACCAAGGTTGGAAGTAGACTCCTTACTTTTTAATGTAACGGCAAAAAATTATACCGAAGATTTTACAGTTAAAATTAGCGAGCAACAACGGGATACTTTAGAAATATCTGCAAGCCCAACAGGCACACTAAATTTTAAAGATAATTTTAAAATGACCGGAACCGTACCGTTCTCAAAAATTGATACCGATAAAATTACCATTCTTAATGCCGATTCTCTAAAAGTTGATTTTCAAACAAAGCTGGACACATTATCCAATACTGTTGAAATTGCCTTTGAAAAACCAGAAAGCGAACGCTTTAATATTGAAATATTACCTGAAGCTTTCGAAGATTTTTTTGGGGACACAAACGACACTTTAAATTATAAGCTATCTACTAAAACCTATGCCGATTATGGTAATGTTCGTGTAACATTGCAAAACGCTGTATACCCTATGATTGTGCAACTCACCAATGACAAAGGAGAAGTGAAAGCCGAAATTTATACTACAAAACCTGAACCAATTGATTTTAGACATATAGAATCTGGTGATTATTATATGCGTGCCATTTTTGATTCTAACGGTAATGGCAAATTTGACTCTGGAAATTACCTAAAGAAACAACAACCAGAACGTGTAAGTCATTATCCAGACAAACTGGAAGTGCGATCAAATTTTGATTCTATTTACGAATTTATTCTATTGTAAAGCTGTCTTTATCGTTTAAAAATTTCAACTTATTTCGGTAGTATTCAATATGTTTTTTCTCTAATGTAACGATTTCAATTTGTTCTTTGTTTGGCCTCAAAGGTGTAATATTATTACCTAAAACATCATAAACTGCCGAGTGACCGCAATACTCATTTTGCTTTTCATCTGTCCCTATTCGGTTAACACCTATGCAATAGCACATATTTTCAATAGCTCGCGCTTTAAGCAAAGCGTCCCAGGCAGCAATTCTTGGTTTAGGCCAATTGGCAACATAAATAACCGCATCATAATCTGCCGTGTTTCTTGACCAAACTGGAAAACGCAAATCATAACAAATCAGTGGACAAATCTTCCAGCCTTTGTATTCAATAATTACTTTTTGGTTGCCAGTAGCAAATACTTTGTCTTCACCTGCCAAAGAAAATGCATGCCGTTTATCATATGTCGTTATATTACCATCTGGAAAAGCAAAAATCAAACGGTTATAAAAGTTATCCTCTTCCTTAATAATTATACTACCAGTAATAGCAACATTAAATTCTTGAGCGCAATCAATCATCCAAGTAACAGATTTTCCATCCATGGCTTCGGCAACTGCTTCCGCATTCATGGTAAAACCTGTTGTGAACATTTCAGGGAGAATAATTAAGTCAACATCTTGAGATAAGGTTTCAAATTTCGTTTTGAAATGCTTTCTGTTAGCTTTGGGGTCCTCCCAAACCAAATCGGTTTGTATGAAGGCAATTTTTAGTTGGTTTTGCATATTTAGATAAAGTCTTAAGCTCGTTTAAATTTCTTTTCTGCTTTTATAATATCTTCATTTAGCCTATCCAGTTTCTGTAACCACCTTTCTTCTGTTTTAGGCTCTAATGTTCCTTTATTTTTAAGCGTTTCATATTTGATATTTGCTTTTTGGTACTTGTTCTTTGCCTTTTCTAAATCTTTTCGAGACTTCTCTTTATTTTTATGCTCCTTTTCAGCTTTTTTGTGCTTTTTTTCAGCACGCTTCATGTCTCTTTCGGCCTTTTTATGCTCTTTATGAATAGCCTTGGTCTCTTTTTCGGTCATCTCTTGTGCCGATAGATTGAAACTAATAAGCAAAAGCCCTAAAAACAAAACAACTCGTTTCATTGTACTTATAAATTTATGTGTTAATATAAAACTTTAGACACATTAAATCATGAATAGTAACAATATTTATATGTTATTTAATATTCTTGCAGCTTGCACTAAAGTTTCGGTCGTTTTTGCAAAACAAAACCGTAGGACTTTATCATCCTTTCCAGCTTCATTAAACACAGACATTGGAATAGATGCTATCTTGTTTTCAATAGTTAATTTTTTGGCAAAATTGACATCATGTTCATCAGTGATTTCAGAAAAATCAAGCACCTGGAAGTATGTGCCTTGTGAAGGGTTTATTTTAAATCTAGAATCTTTAATCAAGCTTAAAAAATAGTCTCGTTTTTCTTGGTAAAAATTAGGTAAATCCAAATAATGGCTAGGTTCTTCCAAATAATCTGCCAATCCTTTTTGCATAGGATGGTTTACGGCAAACACATTAAACTGATGCACTTTTTTAAATTCATCCATCAACTCTTTTGGTGCACAACAATAACCCATTTTCCAGCCTGTGTTGTGAAAGGTTTTTCCAAAGGAAGCCACCACAAAACTGCGTGATTTTAAATCTGGAAACAAGCATGCGCTCTGATGTTTCAAACCATCAAAAATAATATGTTCATAGACCTCATCGCTTAACACCATAATATCAGTGTGTTGCGTCAGTTCCTGAAGTTTGAGCATATCGGTTTCAGACAATACAGTTCCACTAGGATTGTGTGGTGTGTTAATTATTATGAGTTTCGTTTTACTGGAAATCGTTTTTTTAACCAAATCCCAATCCACTTGATAGTTTGGTGCGTTTAATTGAATTGGCTTCACAATCCCACCAAAAAGTTTAATCGACGGTTCATAACAATCATAAGCTGGTTTAAAAATAATAACCTCATCATCCTGCTTTATGAAAGTTGAAATTATTGTGAATATAGCCTGGGTAGCACCAGCTGTAACGGTAATTTCCGTTTCTGGGTGATAACTGGTTTGATAAAGTCGTTCAAATTTCTTGGCAATAGCTTGGCGCAATTGCAAATTTCCAGACATGGGTGCATATTGATTATAGCCCGAATTCATGGCCTTGCTCACCAAGTCAATCAATTTTTGATCACTTTTAAAATTGGGAAAACCTTGAGATAAATTAATGGCATCGTATTCATTCGCTAATGTACTCATCACCGAAAAAATAGTTGTACCAACATGTGGCAGTTTCGAAATATGTCTCATAAAGGTAAAGGTAATAACTTCTACATACTATTTTATTACAAGAACTTATTATCTTTGAAGGATTAAAATTTTTACACCATGAAATTATTCCGATTACTTTTACTTTTTATCACACTTCAGGTTTCAGCACAACAAGGCGGCATGTGGATTCCTTCACTTTTAGAAGGTATGAACGAAAATGAAATGAAAGCCTTGGGCAGCAAGTTAACCGCCAAAGATATTTACGATGTTAACAATTCCAGTTTAAAAGATGCTATTGGTCATTTTAATGGTGGCTGTACCAGTGAAGTAATTTCATCTAAAGGGTTGGTATTAACCAATCACCATTGTGGATTTAGTCAAATTCAATCGCACTCTTCTTTAGAAAATGATTATTTGAAAGATGGTTTTTGGGCTATGAACCTAAAGGAAGAATTACCAAACGAAGGCCTTTTTATTGAGTTTATTGTACGTATTGAAGATGTTACCGATCAGGTTTTAGCTGGCGTAACAGAAACCATGACCGAAAAAGAAAAACAATCGACCATTGATAAAAACAGTAACAGTTTACAAGCTGAAGTTACAAAAGAAGCATGGCAAGACACCAAAGTTAAATCGTTTTACAAAGGCAATCAATATTTCTTATTCGTAACGGAGCGTTTTGAAGATATTCGTTTGGTTGGTGCGCCACCAAGTAGCATTGGTAAATTTGGTAGTGATACGGATAACTGGGTATTCCCAAGACATACAGGTGATTTTTCATTATTCAGAATTTATGCTGACAAAGATAATCGTCCCGCAAAATACAGTGAGGATAACGTGCCTTACAAACCAAAGCACTATTTGCCGGTTTCTTTAGATGGTGTTGAAGAGGGTGATTTTACCATGGTATTTGGTTTTCCAGGTCGTACAGACGAGTATCTTCCTGCTGTAGCTATTGAGCATATTACTAAAGACTATAACCCAAGTAATATTGCCATTCGTGAGGCTGCTTTAAAAGTGATTGATGCCCAAATGAAAGCTGATGATGAAGTACGCATTAAATATGCCTCCAAACAAGCGCGTATTGCCAATGCTTGGAAAAAATGGATTGGTGAAAATTTAGGTATTGAAAAAAGTAATGCAGTTGCCGAGCGTCAAGCGTTTGAAGCCACATTCACCAGAGCTTTAAAAGAAAAAGGACTCGAAGACAAGTATGGTCATATTTTACCTGAATTTGAAAAACTCTATAAAGATTTTGCCGATGTCAATATAAAACGTAGAAATTTCATAGAAGTGTTTTTAGTGACTAACGAATTGATGCAGATGACATTCAGAGCCTATCAAGTTGAACAGTCCTTAAAACAAGATCCTAATAATTTAGAAAAGAATCGTGATTACATTACCAATCTATTAAAGGGTATTCACAAAAACTATGATGTTAATGTTGATAAAGGTGTTTATGAGGCCGTCATGCCACTTTACAAAAAAAACAATGTTGACCCAACTATTTATGACAAGACAGCTTTCACTAATTTAGATAGTGCCCTGAAGCTTTTTGAAGGTTCTGCTGATGATGTTATTAAAAAGTTGAACGACGATGCGGCTTATGCATACGCCAAACCCATTATTGAGGAATTCTACACCAGTATCAATCCAGAATTCGAGCAAAAAAATGAACCTATTACGGCTTTACAAACGGAATATATGACTGCGCTTATGAAAGCCTTACCTAATGCACGCTATTTCCCAGATGCCAATAGCACCTTGCGTGTTACCTATGGTCAAGTACGTGGTTATCAACCTAGAGATGCTGTGTATTATCAGCCTGTTAGCCATTTAGAAGGTGTTATTGAAAAATATGTGCCTGGCGATTATGAATTTGATGTACCACAAAAACTATTGGATCTTTATGAAGCCAAAGATTACGGACAATATGCCGATGCCAATGGCAAAGTACCTGTGTGCTTTTTAGGAACCAATCACACGACTGGAGGCAATTCAGGAAGTCCAGCTATTGATGCCCACGGTAATTTGGTTGGTTTAAATTTTGACCGTGTATGGGAAGGTACTATGAGTGATATGAATTACGATCCAGAAATATGCCGTAACATTATGGTGGATTTACGCTATGTGTTGTTTATCGTTGATAAATATGCCGGTGCCAAACACCTGATTGAAGAAATGGATTTGGTGCATCCGAAAAAGTAAGTCACTATACGTTTATAAAATTTAAAGCCTCATCTATTTGAGGCTTTTTTTTTATACAATATGCAACTTCCTTAACAATTCCTGCTTATAGGTTCTGCCAATTGGTAAGCGGTTACTATTTACATAAATTTCATTACCCGCAATTTTATCGACAAACTTACGGTTTATGATGTAGCTCTTGTGGGTTTGTATAAACTGATTACTCGGTAATTTTTCGTTCCAGTTTTTTAGGGAATCGATATAGGACAGTTTTTGTTTGGTGGTAACAACAGTAATATAGTTTCTGTCGGATTCTATATAGACCAATTCATCCAATACAATTTTATGAAGTGTTTTGTCGACATTCAAAAACAATACTTCAGATTCATCAGCAGTCGTTTTATTCGAAACCTCTAGTCTATCTTTAGCTTTATTAATCGCTTTTATAAAACGGTCAAACGAGAAGGGTTTTACCAAATAATCTACAATAGTATCCAATTCAAAACTACTCACAGCATAATCTGGGTAAGCCGTTGTCATGATTATAGCTGGCGGATTTTTAACGGTTTTAATAAAATCAATCCCTGAAATATCTGGCAAGTTTACATCTAAAAACACCAAATCTACCGTTTCGCTTTTTAGAAAATTATTGGCTTCAATAGCGGCTTTAAAAGTTGCTATTAATTCCATATCAGGCAACTTTTTCAAGAAATTCTTAAGAATGTTTTGCGCAGGTATTTCGTCTTCAATGATGATACAGGTCATACTAAATCCAGTTTTTCTGTCATTCCTGCGAAGGCAGGAATCTATTTAAGCTCCGGTATTTTGATTAATAATTTTCTTTCTTTACGCTATTTAAATTCTTAAAACATTATGGTTTTAAGACAAATAATTCCATGGATTCCTGCCTTCGCAGGAATGACAACTGGAGTTAATTTTTACAGTAGTGATAATTTCAAAACAACTTTAAACTTATTATTTTTTATAACGTTCAATTCATAATGATCTTTATATAACAACTCCAAACGCTTTTCCAAGTTTTGAAGGCCTATTTTAAATTCAGCCAAGTCACGATCTTTTTCTGTAAAATCATTTTCACAAACACACTCCAAAACACCATTTTTTTCAATGATGGAAACCATAATTTCACTATTCAAGGAACTATGCTTAAATGCATTTTCAATTATGGTTATTAGTAATAAAGGTGCTATTTGATTGTTTTCACTTTCAATGCTCTTGGTATAAACAATCGTATTCACACCTTCGGTTCGCAATTCTTGAAAGGTCATGTAATTATCAATAAACTGAATCTCCTTGTGCAATGGAATTTTTTTCGCATTACTCTCGTACAATACATGCTTTAAATTATCGGAAAGCCTTAAAATCAATTCTGGTGTTTCATTTGGTTTTTCTAAAGCATAGGAATAAATGGTATTCAGGTTATTGAACAGTACATGCGGATTAATCTGTGATTTTAAAAACTTCAATTCCATTTCCAAATGTTCCTTCTTTATTTGCTCTACTTCTTCTTGCTTATCTATAAATCGGTATAACACCCAAACAAAAGAGAAGAAAATAAGTGGTACCAAGGTTTGCCATAAATAATCGCTTAAGCATTTCATAATGGAGCAACCGCATTGAGCAAATTCATAACAGTACAATTGCGTGGCCAAAAATGAAATTAAGGCAATAACGAAAACATACCAAGCGTACATTTTCTTCTTGACAAAATAGGGCAGTAATATCAAATTGTTGACATAAACAATGAACACCAATATGGATATGTACTGCAAAAAGGGGTTTTCGCGCCAGTAATAAGGTGAAAAAACAAATAAAGATACCATGACGAACAAGATCCAAAACAGGATATGCACCAATATTTGAGAGCTATGTTTTTTTAAGGTATTCATATGGAAATGAAAAGTAAACAGAATTCTTTAGTTGGTCAAACATAATGTACAAAAGGCAGAAATAACGCAACAAACAACCATTTGTATTATGAAATTAAACATTCGTACACCTAAATGAGTTGAAAATACAAATTATTGGCAAGCAAGTTGTTAAGCTTCTATTTTTGATTAAAAATCATCCATCATGAAACGAATAGCACTAACTTTAGCCATCCTTTTTTGCTCCCAAATCACTTTTTCTCAAACCATTAACCAAACGGTCATTAACGACAAGGGCAATCCCAAATTATTAGGCAAAATTGACAAAAGCGATCTGCAACAAGCACCTTTTAACGAGTGGTTTGAACCTAATTACAATGACTATCTTGTCAACAAAAAGGTGGTATCCAAACTCAAAGATTCACTGCACCAGTATTACATAAAAGTGTTTTTGGGCTCGTGGTGCGGTGATAGCAAAAAAGAAGTCCCAAGATTTTACCATATTTTGGATATGGCTAAATTTCCAAAAAATCAATTGGAAGTAATTGCTGTAGATAGAACACCTGAAGCCTATAAACAAGCTCCGAACCATGAAGAACAAGGCTTGAACATTCATAGGGTACCAACTTTTATTTTTTATAAAAATGGTCAGGAGGTGAATCGTATTGTGGAACATCCTATGGAAACTTTGGAACGCGATATACTTAACATTGTCTCAAACAAAACATATAGACCCAATTACGTAGCAGCCAATTATGTTGGTGCATTACTAGAAACCAAGTCGATTGATAGTTTACAATTGGAACATGATATTCTAGTTCCCAGATTGGCCGAATTTGTAAAAGGCAGTCGGGAGTTGAATACTTTAGGTTATGTGTATTTACGCACTCAAGAATATGACAAAGCCTTGTATATTTTTAATTTGAACACTCAAATTTTTCCTTATAAATACAATGTTTATGACAGCTTGGGTGAAGCCTATTTTGAAACCAAGAATTATGATAATGCATTAAAAAACTATTACAAAGTCTTAAGCCTAAAGCCAGATGATGACAATGCAAAAGAAATGATTGAAAAGATTAAGTCTCAAGTCGAATAGCTTCTCGAGGCACTAAACAAAATAAAAAACGGTATTTTTAGTTATTAGAGTAACTAAACCATCCGTTATGAAATTCCTCTATTGCTTCTTATTTCTTCTTATAAATATTATTGGTTTCTCACAAGAACCTCACAAAGCAGTTGTTGAAGTTAACAAGATGAATGTAGTATACCGAGGTGTGAGCAACCCCTTAACGTTAAGTATGCCAGGAACCGTTTCCTTTGAAGCATCAGCTCCAGGATTAAAAAAAGTTGATGATTATGGGAACTACATTATGCATCCTGGTTCTGGGTTAACCGTTGATATTGAACTACGAGGCAAACTTCCAGATGGGGAGATTGTTACTGCTATCAAAACATTGCGTATTAAAGATATAGAAAAACATGTAGTAACATTAAATAATAAAAGCGGAATATTAGAATTAAGAAAAAATGAAATCATTAATGGGACAATTGGTATAAAAGTTCCAAATTTCTTACATGGATGGATTTATCACATAGAAGAATTTCAGATAAAATTACCTAATCAAGACCCAATTACAATTAAAGGGAATGTCATTTCAGAATCAATTAATAAGAGAATAGAAGAATTAAAAGCTAACGATATTATATACATTTATGGTTATGGAATTGGTTACAAAGTTGAAAATGCTCCTTCAGTGGGAATGCAGTATCCTTTACAAATTAAAATAATAATTAAAGATTAGATTCCTGCGTGCGCAGGAATTTAAACAATCTCCATCTTCTTTAACAAGAAACTGGCATTCATATTCTGGCAAATACCTTTTTTAAATTTATAGTCAAAAAAGAGTTCGTCATTAACTATTTGCGCATCAAAATAGTAGTTCTTAACAGGCTCTAATTGGCTTTCAATGTCGCATAAACTTAAATCATGAGTAGCAATAATACCCGTAGCATTTGAAGCCACCAGTTTCTCAACAAACTTTTTGGAGCCAATGGCTTTGTCGGTAGAATTAGTACCTTTTAAAATTTCATCCAACACAATAAAGTACGGCTCATTGGCTATTTCATCTACAATGAATTTCAAACGTGTTAATTCCGAAAAGAAATAGCTGCTATCATCTGTCAACGAATCGCTGGTGCGCATACTAGTGATTAATTTAATGGGATGATACTGACTGGATTTGGCACAAACAGGTAAACCCACATTAGCCATAACAATGTGCAAAGAAACGGTTCGCAAAAACGTACTCTTGCCAGCCATATTAGCACCTGTTACAATAAAGAATTCTTGGTTGTCAATCTCTAAATCACTGCTAACCCGTTTGGTTTTATCCAACAAGGGATGACCTAGATCTTGTGCAGAAATGACTTGTTTGGGATCAACTATTTCGGGAAACACATATTCTGGATGATTAAACACATAATTACCCAAGGAGTTATAAGCATCAAAAAAGGAAACCACCTCAAACCATTTGGCAACAGTTTGCTGGTGCTTTGTAATCCACTGCTCTATTCTGTAACTATGTTTTAAATCGGTTAGAAAAAACCCATTACCCAAAATAGCACCAATCATATTATTTCTATTATCCAAGGCATCCAAATGTCTTGAAAACTGTTTAAAAATAGCGGATGCCTTTTGGTGATGAGACTCTATTTGTTGTTGTTTTTCGAGCAGTAATTCTGAAGTAAATGATTCTTGCTCGATGCTATCCAACAAGGTAGCGTATTGCTTGAACGTGTCTTTAACCTTATCGGTATTAGAAGCCAAACTATTAATCTTTTTCAGATATTTTCCGGTGATGGCAAATCCCAACAAAAGCCAATAACCAACTAAATTGGGCAATATAACCTGGAATACCGAAAGTATAATTAAAATGATTGAAGCCAACCCAAAAGCCATAGGTAGCCAACGCATTATTTTTGGTAAAAATGGTTTATGGTTTTTTAACCAATCAATAATATCGCCTGCAGACGTTTCAGCCTGAATCAAACTGGAAGCCGCTGAATAGTGTTGTCGCCATGTCGGTTTTTGTGTCAGTTCTTTGATTGCTTCTTGTCTTTCCTCAATACCGTCAATAGTATTTGCTTTTAGAAGATTGGCTAACAGATGTGTCCCTTCAGGAATAGTTGTTCTATTGATGAATTGAAAAAAGGATCCTTTTCCAAACAAATCTATATCCAAGCTATAAAAATGCTTCGGGTCTTGAAAAGTATTACCGTTGGGTCTGTGATGAAAGTCTCCAGAAGCTATAAGCAACTCTTCCTCATTGATAACTACCAAAGCCTTATTTAAATCACGATTGTACTTTACATTCGTGTATTTAGACAACAAAAACAAAAAAATGCCAATCCCTAAAACAGCTATGATAGCCACTGAAATCCAATTAGGATAGGTGAAGTAAATCCCAAGTACCGTCAACACAAAAACCAAAACACGCAGCGTACTTAACCGAATAAGCTGCTTGTTTAAATCCTTAACAATTTTTTGATAGTGAGTTAATTGTTCAGAATAAAAATCTTGCGGATTTTGCATGAAAGGTGTTTTTTAACTATAATTTCAAAGAATCTATTTCAGCAAAAAGTGAAATCATATTCTGTACCGCTAATTTATAAAATTCAGGGTGGATGTTCTCGTAATCATCGGTTGGTCTATGGTAATCTTTGTGATCTTCAACACCAAAGTAGAGGAATGGAATCCCTTTTCTAAAAAAGGATCCATGATCCGATGAAAATGTCCAATTTTGCTTACCATCTTTACCATCATGACCCATTACAAATTTAAAATCATCTGAAGCTTTTTGATTTTCAATGGCATTTTTAAAAGCTTGATTATCTCGTGCTCCAGTGATATACAACTCGTTCTTATCATTTCTGCTCACCATGTCCAAATTCATATTAAGCCTAATACTTTCCAAAGGTACAATGGTATTATCTACATAATATCGAGAACCTTGAAGACCCAATTCTTCAGCATCAAAAAAGGCTAAAATAACAGAGTGCTTAGGTGGATTCTTTTTAAAGTATTCGGCAAACGCTAACAAAGCACTTACACCAGAAGCATCATCATCGGCACCATTATAAATCTGACCATTTTTGATACCTTCATGGTCATAGTGCGCGCTAATCACAATATATTTATTGGGCACATCTGTTCCTGAAATCTTCGCTAAAATATTAATGCCTTTATATTCCTTACCCCTTGCTCTAAAACTAAAAGGTTGCTCGTAGGCATCACCCAAAGGCTTAATACTTATTTTTTTAAGTTCACTAACAATATAGTCTTTAGCCAATAAAGCACCATGTGTGCCTGTTCTTCTCCCTTCAAATGAATCTGATGACAAAACTTCTACATGCTTCAATAATTTATTAGAATCAAATTGAAATGTCTTTTCTTGGGAGAAGGATATTAAACCATTCCCTAAAAAGAATAGCATCAATAGTTTTTTCATAAAGGGCGTTTTTTTCAGGTGTTAAAGAAACAAAAAAAATCTCAAGAATAAACTTGAGATTTTTTAATTATTATATTTTAAAACCTATTAGTCACTAACACTAGCTTTTATAAGTTCGCGATTCATTCTCGCAATATTATCCAATGAAATCCCTTTAGGGCACTCTACCTCACAAGCACCTGTATTGGTACAGTTTCCAAATCCTTCTAAATCCATCTGCGCAACCATATTTCTAACACGATCCGCAGCTTCTACTTGACCTTGAGGCAACAAGGCGTATTGGCTAACTTTAGCCCCAACAAATAGCATAGCCGAAGAATTTTTACAAGTAGCTACACAAGCACCACAACCAATACAAGTTGCTGCATCCATAGCTTCATCAGCTGCATGTTTTGAAATAGGTAATGCATTGGCATCTTGAGTGTTTCCTGAAGTATTGACGGATATATAACCACCAGCTTGCTGTATACGCTCAAAAGCTGTACGGTCTACCACTAAATCCTTAATTACTGGAAAAGCTGTTGCACGCCAAGGTTCAATAGTAATAGTATCACCATCTTTAAACATACGCATGTGCAACTGACAAGTTGTAACACCTCTATCTGGACCATGTGCTTCACCATTAATGTACATGGAGCACATACCACAAATACCTTCACGGCAGTCGTGATCGAAGGCTACAGGTTCTTCTCCAGAATTTATTAACTGCTCATTCAAAACATCCATCATTTCTAAAAAAGACATGTGTTCTGAAATATCAGTCACTTTATAATCAACCATCTGACCCTTTGCATTTGAGTCTTTTTGTCTCCAAATTTTTAATGTAAGATTCATATCGCCTTTTTTATTTGTATGAACGTTGTTTTAGTTCAATATCTTTAAACTCTAATTCTTCTTTGTGTAAAACGGCATCACTTGGTTCACCTTTATATTCCCAAGCAGCAACAAAAGCAAAATCTTTGTCATTACGCTTTGCTTCACCTTTTTGCTCACCATCCAATTCAACCGACTCTTCTCTAAAGTGTCCTCCACAAGATTCTTCTCGCATTAAAGCATCTTTAGCAAATAGCTCACCTAGTTCTAAAAAGTCAGCTACACGCCCTGCTTTCTCTAATTCAGGATTCATTTCGTTTGCGTTTCCAGGAACTTTCACTTCTTTCCAGAATTCTTCACGAATAGCTTTTATTTCAGCCATGGCTTCTTTTAGTCCTTCCTCATTACGAGCCATACCAACTTTATCCCACATCACTTTACCAAGTCGTTTATGGAAATGGTCAACAGATTTGGTTCCGCTGTTATTCATAAAAAAGTCAATTCTATCTTTAACTTCTTTTTCAGCTTCGTCAAATTCTTTAGTATCGGTTGGTATTTTTCCAGTACGAATATCATTCGCTAAATAGTCGCCTATAGTGTAAGGCAGCACAAAATAACCATCGGCCAATCCTTGCATTAATGCCGAAGCACCTAGCCTATTTGCCCCATGATCTGAAAAGTTGGCTTCACCAATACAATATAAGCCGTCTACAGTTGTCATTAAATTGTAATCTACCCAAACGCCACCCATTGTATAGTGTGTAGCAGGGTAAATCATCATTGGTGTTTTGTATGGGTTCTCGTCAACAATCTTCTCATACATCTGGAATAAGTTACCGTATTTAGCTTCAACAATACCTTCTCCTAATTCCGTAATTTTTTCTTTTGAAGGGTTATTGATACCATGTATTTTTGCTTGCTCTTTACCATAACGTTCTATGGCGGATGCGAAATCTAAATAAACGGCTTCACCCGTGGCATTTACACCATATCCAGCATCGCAGCGTTCTTTTGCAGCTCTAGAAGCCACATCACGAGGCACTAAATTTCCAAATGCTGGATAACGACGCTCTAAATAATAGTCACGTTCTTCTTCAGATAAATCGGTTGGCTTTTTACGGCCTTCACGAATAGCCATGACATCATCCATGTTTTTTGGCACCCAAATACGACCATCGTTACGAAGCGATTCAGACATCAACGTTAATTTAGACTGATAATCACCAGAACGTGGAATACAAGTTGGGTGTATTTGTGTGTAACAAGGGTTTGCAAAATAAGCACCCCTTTTATGGGCTTTCCATGCTGCAGTAGCATTAGAACCCATAGCGTTTGTAGATAAGAAATATACATTACCATATCCACCTGAAGCAATAACAACAGCATGTGCTGAATGTCTTTCAATTTCGCCAGTAATTAAATTACGCGCAATAATACCTCTTGCCTTGCCACCAACTTTAACAACGTCAAGCATTTCATGACGGTTGTACATTTCAATTTTACCACGGGCTATTTGTCTGTTCATCGCTGAATAAGCACCTAGCAACAATTGTTGCCCAGTTTGCCCTTTGGCATAAAAGGTTCTGGAAACTAACACCCCTCCAAATGAACGGTTGTCTAATAATCCTCCATAATCACGAGCAAAAGGAACACCTTGAGCTACACATTGATCTATGATATTTGCCGATACTTCAGCTAATCGATATACGTTAGCTTCACGCGAGCGGTAATCTCCACCTTTTACAGTATCGTAAAACAATCTGTACGTAGAGTCGCCATCTCCTTGGTAATTTTTTGCTGCATTGATTCCTCCTTGAGCCGCAATGGAATGCGCTCGGCGTGGAGAATCTTGATAAGCAAAAGCTTTTACATTATATCCAAGCTCTGCTAAAGTAGCAGCAGCCGATCCGCCTGCTAATCCCGTACCAACAACAATTACGTCAATATGCCTTTTGTTAGCTGGGTTAACAAGGTTAATTTTATCTTTATAAGTTGTCCATTTATCTTTAATTGGACCTTCTGGTACTTTTGAATCTAAAGCCATAATATTATTAAGATTAATGGTGATTTAAGTGATGATAAAGTGCTATGATTATAAATCCTAACGGAATGATAATCGCATAGGCCTTACCAAAATTCTGCATTGCTTTTTTACGTCCAGCTGTCGATCCCATAGATTGGAATGCTGATGTAAACCCGTGCAATAAGTGCAATGCCAAAAACACAAAAGCTATAACATAAGCAGCTACTCTTGCAGGACTTAAAAATTTCTCTTGTAATTCATGGAAATACCTAAACTCTCCATTGTGCATTCCAGACATATCGCCTTGAATATACTTGGTGTTAATTTCAGGAAACCAGAAATCAATAAAATGAAGAACGATAAAGGCCAAAATCACCATCCCAGAATAGATCATATTTCTACTCATCCAAGTAGAATTGGCTGCACCATTATTTTTAGCATAGCTAATTTGTCTGGCACGTCTGTTTTTAATTTCTAGAATAAATCCCATAATAAAATGGAATACAACACCAAAAATTAAAACAGGCTGCATAATGTACTGTATTAACCAGTTGGTTCCCATAAAATGCGAAACTTCGTTGAAGGTATCTGGATTTATGACCGATAAAGAGTTAATAACAAAATGCTGCAATAAGAAAATCATAAGGAAGAATGCCGAGAGTGCCATGGCTATTTTTCTCCCTATCGAAGAATTGAAAATTCCGCTCATTGTTGAAGTTTATTTTTATCCCAACAAAGATACGCTACAAATCATATCTAGGCAAAAGCCTTCAACTTAAATTACATATTTAGAATGATTTTAAACAGATGTTTAATTTTTTAAATGTTTTTATTGCATTACTTAATTATTAAAGTTGCTTTTTTACCATTCAATTCAACAGTGTAAGCCCCTCTTGGCAAGTAATATTTATCGTTTTGCGCTTTTGAAATATCTATTTCAGTATTTTCTTTCATTAGGGCTTTTCTCCCTTTTTCGGTAATTGTTAAATCATACTCTACATAATTAAATCCTCTGTCCAATTCAGCCTGAATTTGATTTAACTCAATACCGCTTTCTGATAAAATTTTAATGGTTTGACCTCCACTATTATTTGCGTATAATTTTATGTCAACTGATGGCTCATAAGGCTCTAAAAATTTACTCCAAGAACTTCCCCAACGCCAAGAATGTCTTACCTCTTCCATCTCAAAAATTTTAGGAGTTGTTTTAATAATTCCACCTTGCAAAGGTTCTATGTTTGCAACATAGATACTTCTACCGTGTGTCCCCAAAATTAAATCGTTGGCTTCAGGGTGAATAACCATATCGTGGACAGCAACACTTGGCAACCCTTTTACAAATGCTTCCCAAGACTCACCAAAATCAAGGGAAACGTAAGCGCCATTGTCTGTTCCCGCATACAAAGTATAAGGATTTTTAGGGTCTTCCTTTATCACATTAACAGGCGATGAAGGAATATTAGACGTAATACTTTTCCATGTCTGTCCATAATCATCAGAAACATAAATGTAGGTATTGAAGTCATCCCAACGGTATCCGTTTAACGTTACAAAAACACGCTCCTTTTTATGTTGTGAGGCAATAACACGGCTGACCCATAAATCTTTTGGAAAGGAACTTGAAATATTTTCCCAGCTTCCACCACCATTTTTGGTGATATGAACATAGCCATCATCACTACCAACATATATCAAACCAAACTGAAAAGCAGATTCACTAATACTTGTCAAGGTGCCATAGGCTACATTACCTTTTTTGCCTCCAGACGTTAAATCCGGACTAATAGCCTGCCAATCAGCTCCTTGATTCATAGACCGCATTAACTTATTACCTCCTAAATACAATATATCCTGATTATGTGGGGATAACAAAATAGGTGTTTGCCAATTAAATCTATATGGGCTTTCCCCTAATTCATGTTTCGGCTGAATGTAGGTTTGTTCACCTGTTTCGCGGTTTATCCTAAAATAATTCCCAAACTGAAATCCAGTGTAAACAATATTGTGGTTTCTACTATCTATTTGAATTTGCATCCCATCACCACCTAAAATACTTTTCCAAGGATTTTCACCACTTTGCTGCCAACTTTTATTGTTGGAAGCTCGGTGAGAGCCGACCCAAACACCATTATCCTGCAATCCACCATAAATGTGATACGGTTTCTGATTGTCAACATTAACCGTATAAAATTGGCCTACTGAATTAACATTAAGCTTTTCCCAATTTTCACCATCATCATAACTCAAGTTTAGTCCACCATCGTTACCATTTATAAGATGTCCTGCCCTGTTTGGATTAACCCAAAGCGCCTGATGGTCGGCATGAACATTTTCTCGACTTATTGACGTGAACGATTTTCCACCATCTTTAGATTTTATAATAGGAACTCCCATTACATAAATGGCGTCAGCATTTTTGGCATCTACTCTAATTTCACCGAAATAATAACCGTAACTAAAATACACACCATCTAAATAATCGTCATGGGTTTTTTTCCAAGTTTTTCCACCGTTAGTACTTTTATAAACTTGAGCTCCAATTACCGGTGTATCAAACAGCATGGCATTAGCGTCCTCTAGATAAGTTGCCAAATCCATAGGTTTTACATTGCCACTACGCACCATTTGTTTCACGTTTTCAGCACGATATTTTTCTTGAAAATTATTAGTCTTTAAAAAATTGTTGAGTTTTTTGTCCTCTAACTTTAAAAAAACATCAACACTCATTGTTTTGAAATCATCCTTTTTCAACCCTCGTGTTTCTTCTTTAGAATCGTCCTTTGGTCTATTAAATTGATTATCATGCAAAGCATAAACCGTATTTTCATCAAAAACGGCCAAACCTATTCTACCAACGCCTTCCCCAATAGGGAAACCACTCTTTCTTGTTGATATTTTTTCCCATGTGCTTCCTGCATCGGTACTTTTATAAATAGCAGAACCGTTTCCACTACCAGAAAAATTCCAAGCTTTTCTATCTCGAGTCCATGAAGCGGCATAAAGTGTGTTGAAATTTTCAGGGACCTGTTGCACATCTATAATTCCTGTTTCAGAATCTATAAATAGAGTTTTATTCCAAGTTTTTCCACCGTCTATAGTTTTGAATATACCTCTTTCATCATTAGGCGAGTACAAATGTCCAATCACTCCTACTATTACCTCATCAGGATTGTTTGGATTAATCAAAATGCGTCCTATATGATGAGAATCCTTCAAACCCATATTTTCCCATGTCTTACCATTATCGTTCGACTTTAAAATTCCGATTCCAGCATAACTAGAACGAGACGAATTGTTTTCTCCGGTTCCAACCCAAATAGTCCTATTTTTCCAGTCAACAGCAATATCACCTACATTTTGTGTATTCGATGAATCTAAAATTGGTGTAAATGACGACCCATTATTGGTAGTGTGCCACACACCGCCTGAAGCATAGCCTACGTAAAATTCCGTAGGATCATTGGGGTTCACATCAATATCGACCACTCGTCCACTCATAACGGTTGGGCCAACATTTTTAAAAGGAATATTCTTAACCAGAGAATTGTTTTGGCTCTCTTTTTTTTGCAAAAGAGCCTTTTCAACCATTTTGGCTGAAGTCGCAGGTTGTTGTCCAAAAAATGAATATGAGATTAATACTATTAGGCTGAAAAGAAATCTAAATTTCATGGATTGTTGGTTAGAATTTATTCTGAAAAATAACCATTACAGCAACAGCATCAAAATTTGGTGTTAAAGTTTAACAAAAGTCAGGCTATATTTTTTAGACATTCTTGAAATATGTAGCTTTGAGAAATTAAATTTAAAGAAAATGAAGTATCAACCTATAGATAGCCAACTATTCATAAAAAATCGAAAGCATTTTGCCGCTAAAATGAAATCCAACAGTTTAGCAGTATTTAATTCAAATGATATTTATCCAATTAGTGCCGATAGCACCATGCCTTTTCAACAACATCGTGATATCTTCTATTTAAGCGGTGTAGATCAAGAAGAAAGTGTGCTAGTTATATTTCCAGATTGTCCAAATGAGAAAAATCGGGAGATTTTATTTTTAAAGGAAACTAATGAGCATATAGCGGTTTGGGAAGGTGAAAAATTGACTAAAGAAGCTGCGTTTAAAGCGAGTGGCATTAAAACAGTGTATTGGCTTCAGGATATGGAAAAAATCCTATTTGAATTGATGACGCAATGTGATACCGTTTACATAAACACCAACGAACATTATCGTGCCAATGTTGAAACAGAAACTCGTGAAGATCGCTTCACCAAATGGTTAAAAGAAAAGTATCCAGCGCACAATGTTGCTAAAAGCAATCCTATTTTACAACGTTTACGTTCAGTAAAAGACCCTGTTGAAATTGACTTAATGCAAAAAGCCTGTAATATCACAGAAAAAGGTGTTCGTAGATTATTAAACTTTGTAAAACCTGGTGTTTGGGAATTTGAAATTGAAGCGGAATTGATGCATGAATTTTTAAGAAATCGCTCAAAAGGCTTTGCTTACACGCCTATTGTGGCTTCTGGTAACAATGCCAATGTATTACATTATATCGAGAACAATCAACAGTGCCAAGCAGGCGATTTAATATTATTGGATGTTGGTGCAGAATATGCCAACTACTCAAGTGATTTAACTCGCACCATTCCGGTTTCAGGAAAATATACTGACAGGCAAAAAGCAGTTTACAACGCTGTAAATCGTGTGAAAAATGAAGCCACAAAGATGTTAGTTCCTGGAACACTTTGGGCGGATTATCATATTGAAGTTGGCAAATTGATGACTTCTGAATTATTAGGATTGGGCTTATTGGATAAGGCCGATGTGCAAAACGAAAATCCTGATTGGCCTGCTTACAAAAAATATTTTATGCACGGTACAAGTCATCATATTGGTTTGGATACACATGATTATGGCATTCTTACAGAACCTATGCAAGCCAACATGGTCTTTACCGTTGAACCTGGCATTTATATCCCAGATGAAGGATTTGGCATTCGTTTGGAAGATGATGTGGTTATTCAAGAAAATGGCGAACCTTTCAATCTAATGGGCAATATCCCGATTGAAGCTGATGAAATTGAAGACATTATGAATTCTTAAGGTGAATTCCATCTATAATTTAAACCTCATTTATCTCACTTAAATGGGGTTTTTTTATGGTATTTGCTAAAACAAACACCAAAAAAGCCGGTAAAACCCAGCCAAGGTTATCATTTGCCAATGGAATAAAGCTTTTTATCTCATTAAGCCATTCTGCATCAATCAAAAAACCTAAAAAATCTGGAATACTAAAAATAAATGTTACTAGAACCACCATTCTAAAAACTGTTTTGTCAATAAAACGTTCCGGAAGAAGGTTCAACAAAATAAGAACAATAGTCAACGGATAAATAAACATTAAAACTGGTAACGCTACATCAATAATGTAACTTACATCCATTTGCCCCACAGCAACTCCCAACAAACATGAAACCAAAGCCGTCATTAAATAGGCATTTTTAAAATTCTTGAACAAGCCACTAAAAAAATCTGCTGTACCTACAATAACACTCACAGCTGTAGTAAAACAAGCTAACGCTATCAGAACACTTAAAAGCATATTTCCAACATAACCCAAGGTTTTTAAGCTTAAACCTGACAACAACTCAGACCTTGAAATTGATGAATTAAATTCTGAATTATGTAAAGCACCAACCGCTATCATGCCTGTGTAAATAATAAATAATCCCGCTGCAGCTACCAATCCAGATTTGATAATAATAGCTTTTTTATCTTCAAAAGAAATGCCTCCTTCAATATTTAATGAAATGATAATAACTCCTCCAATTAATATCCCTCCCAAAGCATCATAGGTTTGATACCCTTCTAATAAACCGGCTACTAATGCTGAAGATTCCAATACCGATGGGTTCATCTGATCTGGTGACGTGAAAATTCCAACAAAAATGATTGCCAATAGAATTATTACAATCAAAGGCGTTAAAAACTTTCCAAGAATACTCAATATACTATCGCGTTTCATTACAAACACAAAAGCAATTCCAAAATAAAAGCTGCTGGTTAGCAACGAACTTGTGTTAAAAAATGGTTCAATAGCCATCTCATGAGTAACTGCTGCGGTTCTAGGTATTGGAAGTGTGATAGCTATTATGTAAACGCATAAACAGAAAATCAAACTAAAAACAGGTGATACCTTATTCCCAAAATCCATCATGGTGCCTTGTAATTTGGCATGTCCTAAAAGTGCTAACAAGGGAATTATTGTAGCCGAAATAACAAACCCGATTGCAACTAACCACCAATCTGGACCAGAATTGAATCCTAGTTGTGGTGGCAGAATTAAGTTGCCCGCCCCAAAAAAACTAGCGAATAAAGCAAATCCAATTATGAAAATGGTTTTCTTATTATTCATCTCATAAATTTATCTTTGCACAAGATAGTTTATTTATGATTTTAGATTACAAAGAGATTCCGGTTTTTTATACTGATGAAGGCAAGGGAACACCTGTAGTATTATTGCACGGCTTTTTAGAAAACTCACTCATGTGGAAAAACATAGTACCTCATGTATCAAAAACCAATCGTGTAATTTCCATAGATCTTTTGGGTCATGGGCAAACAGGTTGTATAGGGTATGTGCACACGATGGAAGATATGGCTAAAATGGTTGATGCGGTATTAATTCATTTAGAAATTGATAATGCTATATTTATAGGACATTCAATGGGTGGTTATGTAGCATTAGCCTTTGCTGAAATGTTTTCCGAAAAAGTTTTGGGATTGTGCCTAGCTAACTCAACTTCCCAAGAAGATAGTAAGGAAAGAAAAATCAACAGAGGTAGAGCTATAAGGGCGGTAAAGCAAAATTACAAAGCATTTGTGAGTATGGCCGTTACAAACTTGTTTGCAGAAAGTAATAGAAAATTATATTCAAAAGAGATTAAAAACACCAAAAACGAAGCCCTAAAAACACCGCTTCAAGGCATAATCGCCGCATTGGAAGGTATGAAAGTGAGAAAAAACAGAGAATTAATTTTAAAAAATGCTTCTTTCAAAAAATTGCTAATAATCGGGCATAAGGACACTGTAATTCAGCCATATACTCTTATAAATGAAGCTAAAACAACTCATACGGATTTAATAGAATTAGATGGGGGACACATGAACTATATAGAAAATGAACGTTTATTCCTACACAATATTGTGCATTTCGTCGAAAAAATATAACTTTTGTCGATTTTATGATAAAAAATCATAGATTTATTTTCCCAAATCATATGAATTATGAAAACAACTACACAGAAAACTGCAATCATCCCAAAGTTGTACTGCAATATTTTTGGTCATGATTATGAAGTTACCCGAAAAGTAACTCATCATGTTAAGGAGTATACCTGTTCTCATTGTAAAAAACAATTAACAACCAATAGCAATGGAAACTTAACTGAACTAACTCCAAAATATCGTGAAATCAATAGTATACTAGAACGTATGTACACGCAACGTATTATGCGTTTACAAAACAGAGCATATAATCAAAATTTGAGAATGCCTGCCTAGTCATTAAAACTTTTCCAGCCTTGAGCTTTTAAAGGAATTTGTGTTTCAGCACGAGTTACCAAATGCACTCCTGCTTGAGCCTCTTTTATAAATCCAATAACACTAAAATTTGGATTAGCTTTAATTTTAGGATAATCGTGTTGACTAATTGTAAATAGTAACTCATAATCTTCACCACCATTTAAAGCCACAGTAGTACTATCTATATTAAACTCTTCACAAGTTGAAATAACTTGGGGATCTAAAGGAATTTTATTTTCATACAAATCACAACCAACGCCACTCTGTTTACAGATGTGCAAAATTTCTGATGATAAGCCGTCACTAATATCAATCATTGCAGAAGGTTTCATATCTAAATCTTTAAATAGTGTGATAATATCCTTTCTGGCTTCTGGTTTTAATTGCCTTTCAATAATATAAGTATAAGTATCTAAATCTGGCTGGTTGTTAGGGTTAACCTTAAAAACTTCTTTTTCACGCTCTAAAACTTGAAGCCCCATATAAGCTGCTCCTAAATCTCCCGTTACCACCAACAAATCATTTGGTTTGGCTCCATTTCTTAACACCTCATCATTTTGAGAAATCTCACCAATTGCCGTAACCGAAATGATTAGTCCAGAAGTAGAAGATGTAGTATCTCCTCCAACCACATCTACATTATAAATTTTTGAAGCCAAAGCGATACCTTCATACAGCTCTTCTAAAGCTTCTAGCGGAAACCTACTGCTAACTGCAATCGAAACAGTAACTTGAGTAGCTTTTGCGTTCATGGCATAAATATCAGATAAGTTCACAATTATGGCCTTGTATCCTAAATGCTTTAAGGGCATGTAGCTCAAATCAAAATGTACTCCTTCAATCAATAAATCCGTTGAAACAACGGTATTTTTATTTTCAAAATTTAAAACGGCTGCATCATCACCAATACCCTTAACAGTTGACTCCTGTTTTGTGTCAAATTGTTTCGTTAAATGGTCTATTAAACCAAATTCACCAAGTTCGCTTAATGGTGTAGGTTGTTGATTTTTATCTTCTATCATTTTGCAAAAATAAAAAGCTTAATCTAAAAAAGTAGGATATTTTATAATTAAACTGTTTAGTTTATATAAATTACAGAGTATTAAACAAAAACAAGCCTAAAAAGCTGACTTTTAACATTAAACCATTAGATTTTGTCGATTATTCTGTTAATTTTGTCAAGCTTAATAATTGCCCTAAAACCATGTTAGCTATAAAAAAAATTACATTTCTATTATTTTTCCTTTTTACATTTAATTTTAGCCATTCTCAAATAACACCATGTATTGGCGGTGTTGCAAATGTTAGCGGTGGTGAATCGTTTTCATGTAACGACTACGATTTATTATCTAACATTCCCATTTCAGTACTTGCCAATGCACAAGGAAATCCTGAAGGTAGTGACATTTGGGGTTGGACAGACCCTTTGAATGGTAATGAATATGCCATTTTCGCGACAACAAATAGCACGGCATTTATTGATGTTACAGACCCTATAAATCCTGTTTTTTTAGGCAGAATTGATACCGAAACAACCACAAGCTTTTGGCGCGATGTTAAAGTATATAATAATCATGCCTTTATTGTGGCAGATAATGTAGGTGCACATGGTATGCAAGTTTTTGATTTAACCAATTTAAGAAACGTAAGTAATCCGCCTCAAACTTTTACGAATTACACACTGTATTCTGGAGTTGGAAGTTGTCACAATGTTGTAATTAATGAATCTGAATCTTATGCGTATTTAGTGGGCTGTGATGAATTTAGTGGCGGACTGGTTTTTATTGATATTTCAAATCCATCTAATCCAGTTTCTGAAGGTGGTTATGCCGATCGCGGGTATACTCACGACGCACAAGTTGTGACTTATAACGGACCTGACAACTCTCCTGACCCTAATACGACTTCCGTCCCCAGTTATATTGGAAGAGAAATTTTAGTAGCAAGCAATGGTACATTTTCTAATAACGACAAACTTGTTTTTATTGATGTTACCGACAAAACTAATCCTGTTGTGATTTCAGAAGTTGCATATTCCAATCCTGGATATGCACATCAAGGATGGTTTACTGATGATCACCGCTATTTTATTATGGGAGATGAAACCGATGAGCAATCGTATGGTATGAATACAAGAACTTTAGTTTTTGATGTTCAAGATTTAGACAACCCAACACTATCGTCAACATACTTTGGCCCTTCAATGGCTATTGACCATAACGGATACGTAAAAGGCGATAAATTTTATCTGGCCAATTATAGAGCTGGCATGCGTGTATTAGATATTACCAACATTTCGGCTGCAAGTAATTCTATGACTGAAGTAGGCTATTTTGATACTTATCCAGAGAATGATAATACAGCGTATGATGGTGCCTGGAGTATTTACCCATATTTCAATAGTGGGAATATCATTATTGGTGATATAAATCGTGGGTTGTTTATAGTGAGAAAAAGTGGCACATTGTCACAGCCAGAATTTGTTAAAAACAATGATTTCTTAATAACTCCTAATCCAACTGAAACCAATACTAAAATTATCTCCAATGGAAGTTCAGTAATTGAATCTGTTGAGATTTTCAACATTTTAGGAGAAAAGCTTTTTAGTGCCAACAATATAAATCAAAAAACATTCGTTTTACCAATCCATACCTATGCAAAAGGCATGTATCTAGTAAACATAAATTCAAATAACACAAAAAAAATATTGCTAAAGTAAAATGAAAACCATAATTAAAACTCTGTTATTTGCCTTATTGACAATTGCTTTTATTCAATCTTGTGAAGATGAGCCCGTAGACCCAGTAATTGTTGTTGATACTGATAACGATGGCGTTCCGGATGGAATTGATAACTGTCCTAGCATTTCTAATCCTAATCAGGAAGATTCTGATAGTGATGGCATTGGGGATATCTGCGATCCTACAAATGATACAGATTCCGATAATGATGGCGTTCCAAACGACGTAGATAACTGTCCCAATACTCCAAATCCTGACCAATTGGACAGTGACAATGATGGTATTGGAGATGCCTGTCAAAATAACCCTGATTTAACGCCACTATACCCTTGCGAAAATGGTATGGCAGGCCCCTATCCTTGTGACGGTTATGATTTAATGGGCTACCTTCCAGTTTCTGAACTTGCCAATACAATGGGCAATCCTGAAGGCAGTGACATTTGGGGATGGACAGATCCGACAACTGGAAAGGAATATGCTTTAATTGCTATGACCAACAGCACTGCATTTGTAGATGTCACCGACCCAACCAATCCAATATTTTTAGGCCGTCTAGATACGGCTACAAGTACAAGTTATTGGAGAGACGTAAAAGTTTACAATAACTATGCCTTTATTGTTGCAGACAATGTAGGTGCTCACGGTATGCAAGTTTTCGATCTAACTCGATTGCGAAATGTTACCAATCCTCCTGAGAACTTCACCTCTGATGCACATTATACAGGGTTTGGAAGCGCACACAATATTGTAATAAATGAAAACTCTGGTTATGCCTATGCAGTTGGAACTAGTAGAGGAGGCACCTACGGTGGTGGCCCTTTATTTATCAATATTCAAAATCCATTAACCCCACAAGATGAAGGTGGTTTTTTTGGATATGCCCACGATGCTCAAGTTGTAACGTACAACGGTCCCGATTCAGATTATTCAGGTCATGAAATTTTAATAGGTAGTAATGAAAACGAAGTTGTTATAGCAGATATAACAGATAAAGGGAATCCTGTTACTATCTCAACAATAGGCTATAATAATATTGGTTATGTACACCAAGGTTGGTTTACCGAAGACATGAAATATTTTATACTAGGGGATGAAACTGATGAAATGGGCTTTGGCAATAACACACGAACATTGGTTTTTGATTTTTCCGATTTAGATAACCCGTCTTTTAAAATGGAATATTTTGGACCAACATCTGCTATAGACCATAATGGCTATGTAAAAGCAAACACCTATTACCAAGCCAGTTATACTGCTGGATTAAGAATAATTGATATTTCTGGGATAAACAACAATACCATGACTGAAACAGGGTATTTTGATACTCACCCTGAAAACAACAACACAAGCTTTAATGGAGCTTGGAGCGTTTATCCATATTTTGCTAGTGGCAATATAATTATAAGCGACATTGAAAGGGGTTTATTTATAGTTCGACCAAGTAACTAAAAGATTGTGCCATGAGACTTAAAATTTTAGTTTCAATTATACTGCTCTTATTTATAATTGCATGTTCAAGTGACGATGCGTCATCAGACCCTAATAACCCTTCTGGTGACACAACCTGCAACAATGGTTTTGCTGGTATTTATCCTTGCAATAATTATGATTTATTAGCACATATTCCTTTAAATATTTTAGCAGGAAATGGAGCAAGGGGAAATGATTCCTGGGGATGGACAGACCCTTCAACAGGCAAAGAATATGTGTTATTCTGTACCGATAGAGCTACATCATTTGTCGATATTTCAAACCCTATAAACCCTATTTTTCTTGGCTCAATTAACACACAAACTGTTGACAGCCCTTGGAGAGATGTTAAAGTTTATAATAATTATGCCTTTATTGTAAGTGAGGCAGAGAATCATGGTATGCAAGTTTTTGATTTAACAAGATTAAGAGATGTTACTAATCCACCACAATCATTTACCCCTGACGCCCATTATTCTGGGTTTGGTAGCGCTCACAATATTGTAATAAACGAAGTCTCCGGATACGCCTATGCTGTTGGTTCAAATACATTTCTTGGTGGCCCTCATTTTGTAAATATTCAAAACCCTTTAAGCCCAATTGGCGAAGGTGGTTTTTCTGGTTATTCTCATGATGCTCAAGTTATAACATACAACGGACCAGATTCAGATTATTCAGGAAGAGAAATTTTAATTGGCAGTAACGAAAATGAGATAGTTTTGGTTGATGTTACAGATAAAGCCAATCCTGTTCAAATAACAACAATAGGATACTCCAATATTGGTTACACACATCAAGGTTGGTTTTCATCAGACTTGAAATATTTTATTGTTGGCGACGAATTAGATGAAATAAATTATGGTAACAACACAAGAACTCTAGTATTTGATTTTAGCGATTTAGACAACCCAACTTTTCATACCGAAATTATAGGCAACTCACCAGCAATAGACCATAACGGTTATGTAAAAAATGATATTTACTATTTAGCAAACTACACAGCTGGAGTTAAGTTTTATGATATTTCCAATATTGAAAACAATTCGGTCAGTACAATAGGTTATTTTGATACACACCCTGAATCTAATGCAACCGATTTCAATGGTGCTTGGAATGTTTACCCTTACTTCGAGAGCGGAAATATTATAATAAGCGATATAAATAGAGGATTATTTATAATTAGAAAAAGTGGAACTTAATGAAATTACATTCGCCATATAACTTATTAGGTGTTTTAATGTGTCTATCCATAATAAGCTGTTCTTCAGACGATGACTCTCCAGGAGGAACCACGCCAACACCAGAACCTCAACTGGAATTAGCAAAAGTTTACGGTGGTACAAAAAATGACCGAGGGCATTCCATTGCCAAAACTTCAGATGGTGGCTATGTAATTTTGGGTTATTCGCAAAGTGCAGATGGCGACATTACCGATAAGGACAATGAAAGTTTTGATTATTGGGTTCTAAAATTTAGTGCTAACCATGAACTTCAATGGTCAAAGACTTATGGCGGTTCTGATGATGATAGAGGCAATGCCATTATACAAACTCAAGATGGCGGTTATGCTATTCTAGGTTATTCCTCAAGTAGCGATGGTGATGTGTCTGAAAATGCTGGAGCCCAAGATTACTGGATTGCAAAACTCGATACAAACGGAAATTTAGTTTGGCAAAAATCCTATGGGTACTCCGGTTCCGATATAGGGAATACTATTCTTCAATCTAATGATGGCGGTTATTTAATTACTGGTGTTTTAGATGTAACGGCTTCTGGCGGCGAGGGCAATACACGTAATGCCAACTCACGTCATGCTGGTGGAGATTATTGGGCTATAAAACTTAATGCCAGTGGTAATCGTGAATGGAGTAAATATTATGGTGGTAGTTTTACAGATACGCCTTTTGATGCTATTCAAACAGCAGACAATGGCTATATAATAGTTGGATCATCTGATAGTGATGATGTTGATATTCAAAACAACATTGGGACTTACGATTTTTGGGTTGTTAAAATATCTGAAACCGGCACCCTTGTATGGGAAAAATCTTTTGGTGGAACTGAAATTGATGAAGCCAGAGGTATTGTTGAATCTGGAGACGGTAATTATCTAATAGCTGGAGATACTAGAAGTAGTGATGTTAACGTTTCAAGTAATAAAGGCGCTGCCGATTTATGGCTAATTAAAATAACTCCAGAAGGTAATCTAGTTTGGGAAAAAACTTATGGTGGTAGTAGTTTTGACGTGGCGCGTTCCATTCAAAAATCAAACAATAATAGTTTCATTATTTCGGGAAGTTCAAGAAGTGCCGATGGTGATGTTGAAGAAAACAAAGGTCAAAATGATGCTTGGATTGTATTGGTTGATGGTTCTGGAAATTTAATGTTTCAAAAAACTGTTGGCGGATCCCAAATTGACTTTTGTTATGATGCCACAGTTCTAGAAAACAATACCATTATTGCTGTTGGAGAATCCAATAGTTCTGATGGTGACATAGAAGAAAACAAAGGGTTTTCTGACTTATTAATAGTAAAAACAAAATGAAAAAAATCTTAACCATTCTTGCTATTGTATTCGTTTTTTCAGCATGTAGCGAAGACCATGATGATAATATTACACCTACTCCATCGCAAGTAAATGTCAGCTTTAATTTTACTCACGATTGGGATAACACTCTCATTAACAGTTCTAATTTAACAACCGAAATTGTTACCAATGAGCATGGCGAAGAAATAAGCATGACAAGAATTCGATATTTAGTATCACGATTGGAGTTAGTAAATAATCAAGGGGAATCTTATCTTTTTGATGGCTACAAATTCACTGATCTATCTGATGAAGCGTCATACAATTTCACACCAGACAATAACAGTATCCCACCCGGAACATATACTTTAAAATTTATTTGGGGCTTTAATGAAACTGACAATGTTGATGGTGCTTATGCAGATTTAAATAGTGCGTCATGGAACTGGCCTGAAATGTTAGGTGGTGGCTATCATTTTTTACAATTTGACGGTATGTATAATGTAAATACAACTGCGCCTGCGCCTTTTAATTACCATAACGGTACGGCAAGAGTAAGTACAGGTGTATTTGAACAAAATTTTGCTGAAATAGATTTGCCAACTGAAATTGTAATAACAAATAACGCTGTAATTGAAGTGAAAATGAATATTGCTGAATTCTTTAAGAACCCAAACACTTGGGATTTAAATGTTTTAGACACACCTTTAATGCCAAATTACACAGCACAAAAAATGATGCAAGAAAACGTATCAACTGTTTTTTCTGTCGGTACAGTAACACAATAGTTTATTTTGAATAATTTCTTAAAATATGGGATTTTAATATTTAGCCTTGTCGCCGTTTTAAGCTGTAGCGATAACAAGATTGATGATGGTAATTATATCAATCAACCAACACCTGCACCGTTAAACATCCCACAAATATTCTCTGAAAACATTCTAGATCCAGTAATACCAATTGACAATCCTCAAACCCTGGAAGGTATTGCTTTAGGCAAAAAACTATTTTTTGACCCCATACTATCCGGTGATCAAACACAATCGTGTGCGGATTGCCATAGTCCACAAAATGCCTTTACGGACAGCACTAGATTTAGTGAAGGTATAGACGGCATTTTTGGAAACAGAAACTCTATGCCACTATTTAATTTAGCCTGGAATTATGATGAAAAATTCTTTTGGGATGGACGTGTGTTCGGTCTAGAACATCAGGCTTTAGAACCTGTAACCAACCCTATTGAAATGCACAATACTTGGGAAGTTGTTGTAGATAGATTAGAACAACATCCTGAATATCCTAATATGTTTAGTAATGCATTTGGCAACGGACCAATTACTAGGGGAAAAGCAACCAAGGCTATTGCCCAATTTGAGAGAACACTTATTTCTGCCAATTCAAAATTCGACAGATATTTATTAGGTGAAGTACAACTTACTCCACAAGAGCTAAATGGATTCAATGTTTTTATGGATGAAGAAAGAGGCGACTGTTTCCATTGCCATGGCAATCCAAACAATCCCCTTTGGACTGATAATATTTTTCATAATAATGGTTTGGATGCTACGTTTTCAGATTTAGGATTAGGCGAAGTAACAGGTGACCCAGCTGATAATGGCAAATTTAAATCACCTTCATTAAGAAATTTAGCGTATTCTGCTCCTTATATGCATGATGGAAGATTTAATACTTTAGATGATGTAATTAACCACTACAGTGAAGGACTGCAAAACTCACCAACAATAGATCCGTTAATGAAAAAAGTTGACGAAGGCGGCGTACATCTATCCGACCAAGACAAAGCTGATCTAAAAGCGTTTCTACTAACACTTTCAGACCCATCTTTCATTAACAATCCTGACTTTCAAAACCAATAGTAAAAAGCTATTAAATCATATATTAATATAATGTTAGGTTATATGGTAATCCATGACTTATATTGTATATTTGCACTCTATTTAGACAAAATCTAATTAAAGAAATGATAAAAGTTTCGGAAACAGCTAAAAAGAAAGTCATTGAATTAATGACTGAAGATGGCTATAATTCAACTACCGACTTTGTCCGTGTTGGTGTTAAAAGTGGCGGTTGCTCTGGTCTGTCTTATGATTTGAAGTTTGATAAGCAACAACAAGATGAGGACAAGGTTTTTGAAGATAATGGCATCAAAATAATAGTGGATAAAAAAAGTTTCTTGTATCTTATTGGTACAACTCTTGAGTATTCTGGCGGCTTAAATGGTTCAGGTTTTGTTTTTAATAATCCTAATGCCAATCGTACTTGCGGTTGTGGAGAATCTTTTTCACTCTAATTTCTAAACATGAGTAAATATACTGAAGACGACTTAAGGGAAGAGCTAAAAACCAAAGAATACGAGTACGGTTTTTACACTGACATAGAATCAGATACATTTCCTGTTGGCTTAAATGAAGATATTGTTAAGGCTATTTCAAAGAAAAAAGAAGAGCCAGAATGGATGACCGAATGGCGCCTTCAAGCTTTTAAAGTTTGGAAAGACATGGTTGAGCCTAATTGGGCCAATGTACATTATGAAAAACCCGACTTTCAGGCTATTTCATATTATTCGGCACCAAACAGCAAACCAAAATATGACAGTTTGGATGAAGTAGACCCTGAATTACTGGCAACATTTGAAAAGCTAGGAATTTCTTTAGACGAGCAAAAAAAATTAGCTGGAGTTGCTATGGATGTTGTTGTCGATTCGGTTTCGGTAGCTACAACATTTAAGAAGACATTAGCCGAAAAAGGTATAATTTTCATGAGTATTTCAGAAGCTATAAAAGAGCATCCTGAACTTGTAAAAAAATATATTGGTACTGTTGTACCTCAAAAAGACAATTTCTATGCGGCACTTAACTCGGCCGTATTTAGTGATGGTTCATTCTGTTACATCCCAAAAGGTGTAAAATGCCCAATGGAGTTATCGACATACTTCAGAATAAATCAAGCAGGAACAGGTCAGTTTGAAAGAACATTGGTAATAGCAGACGAAGGTAGTTATGTTTCCTATTTAGAGGGTTGTACTGCACCAAGCCGTGATGAAAACCAGTTGCATGCAGCTGTTGTAGAACTTATTGCACTTGAAGATGCTGAAATAAAGTACTCTACCGTTCAAAATTGGTATCCTGGAAATGCAGAAGGCAAAGGGGGTGTTTACAATTTTGTAACCAAACGTGGGCTTTGTGAGAAAAATGCTAAAATATCTTGGACGCAGGTTGAAACAGGTTCTGCCGTTACATGGAAATACCCAAGTTGTGTTTTAAAAGGAGATAATTCAGTTGGTGAGTTCTACTCCATAGCAGTAACCAATAATTATCAGCAGGCTGATACTGGAACTAAAATGATTCATTTGGGAAAAAACACCAAGTCAACTATTATTTCAAAAGGTATTTCAGCTGGTAAATCCCAAAATAGCTATCGTGGACTGGTTCAAGTAAGTTCAAGAGCTGAAAATGCGCGAAACTTTTCACAGTGTGATAGTTTACTTATGGGTAATGAATGTGGCGCTCACACCTTCCCATACATAGAAGCCAAAAACAAAACAGCTAAAATTGAGCATGAAGCTACAACCAGTAAAATTGGAGAAGACCAAATATTTTATTGCAACCAACGTGGTATTGATACCGAAAAAGCAATCGCTTTAATAGTCAATGGTTTTAGCAAGGAGGTATTAAATAAGCTACCTATGGAATTTGCTGTTGAAGCTCAAAAATTATTGGAAATAAGTTTAGAAGGATCAGTCGGATAAAAATTATAAAAATGAAAAAATTAGCATTATTACTTTTAAGTCTAATTGTATTAATTAGTTGTAAAAACGACAAAAAAACTGAAGACACAAAACCTATTGATGTTGACAGTCCTAATCGTACTGAAAAACAAAGCGATGGTTTAACCTTATTAAAAGGTGAGTTTGTGTATTATGCAGATGCTGCTGTTTTGCAAACGCATAGAGAAGTTTATGCTGTTATTATAGATGATAAAATGCATGAATTGGACAAACTTGCCAAACCATTTAAAAATGAAGCTACCGATTATGTAACAGTTTCTATCCGTGGTAAAATCACACCTAAACCAACTAATGAAGAAGGTTGGCCATACCGTGTAGCAGTTAAAGAAATATTAAACGTGACAGCTTCTAAACCAGAGGCTAACAATGTTGTTAAATTGGAATCTAAATAAACTATGTTAAAGATAAACAACTTACACGCAAGTGTAGAAGATAAAAATATACTAAAAGGTATTAACCTAGAAGTTAAACCTGGAGAGGTGCACGCCATCATGGGACCAAACGGTTCTGGAAAAAGTACATTAGCATCTGTTATAGCAGGTAAGGAAGAATATGAAGTTGAAGAAGGCGAAATTCTTTTAGAAGATGAAAATATTGATGACTTAGCAGCTGAAGAACGTGCTCATAAAGGTGTGTTTCTTTCGTTTCAATACCCAGTTGAAATTCCTGGAGTGTCTGTTACCAATTTTATGAAAACAGCCATTAACGAAACGCGTAAGGCAAAAGGTTTAGAAGAAATGCCCGCCAATGAAATGCTAAAGTTGATTCGTGAAAAATCTGAACTTCTTGAAATTGATAGAAAATTTTTATCACGTTCACTAAACGAAGGATTTTCGGGTGGGGAGAAAAAACGTAATGAAATTTTTCAAATGGCTATGTTGGAACCTAAACTAGCCATTTTAGATGAAACCGATTCCGGTTTGGATATCGACGCCTTAAGAATTGTTGCCAACGGTGTTAATAAGCTGAAAAGTAAAGATAACGCGGTTATAGTTATAACACACTACCAAAGACTACTTGACTATATCGTACCAGATTATGTACACGTTTTATATAATGGTCGTATAGTTAAATCAGGTGGTAAAGAATTGGCACATGAGCTAGAAGAAAAAGGCTACGATTGGATTAAAGAAGAAATAAACGCGTAAGCATTATCAAATGGATTTAAAAGAAAAATTAGTATCCTCTTTCATGGCTTTTGAGAATCAAATTGATATAGATTCTCCAGTGCATGATGTAAGAAGCGAAGCTATAAAAACATTTGAACAGGAAGGGTTTCCAACAAAAAAACAAGAGGCTTGGAAATACACGTCGCTAAAATCTATTATAAATCAAGATTATAGTGTTTTTCCTAAACAAGAAAATGCTTTAGAATACCGAGATATTAAAAAATATTTTATTCATGATATAGACAGTTATAAAATTGTCTTTATTGATGGTAAGTATTCCTCGCATTTATCGCAAACCACTCATGAAGGTTTTGATGTTTGTTTAATGTCTGCTGCATTAAACAAACCTAAATACAGATTGGTAATTGAAAATTATTTTAATAAGGCTGCTACAAAAGACAGTTTGTCATCGTTAAATACTGCTTTTGCTAGCGAAGGTGCTTTTATTCATATTAAGAAAAATAAGCTAGTTGAAAAGCCCATTCAAATTTTACATTTCAGTTCTGGAGACGAATCAGCTTTAATGCTTCAACCGCGTAATTTGGTTGTGGTTGATGAGAATGCCCATGTACAGATAATTGAACGCCATCAAAGTTTAACGGACAACCCTGTGTTAACCAATAGCGTTACAGAGATTTTCGCCAATAAACGTGCGATTATAGACTACTATAAAGTTCAGAACGATAGAGAAACGGCTTCATTAATTGATAATACCTTTATAAGTCAAAAGCAAGAAAGTCATTGTTCTGTCCATACCTTCTCGTTTGGCGGTAAATTAACGCGAAATAATTTGAATTTTTTCCAAAATGGCGAGCGTATAGATTCTACACTTAAGGGCGTTACCATTATAGGAAACAAACAGCATGTAGACCACAACACCTTGGTTCATCATATAGAACCGAATTGCGAAAGTCACCAAGATTATAAAGGTATTTTTGGTGATAACGCTACTGGTGTTTTCAATGGTCGTGTTATTGTTAATAAGGAAGCACAAAAAACTAATGCTTTCCAAGCCAACAATAATATTTTAATTAGCGATAAGGCATCCATAAATACAAAACCTCAACTGGAAATTTTTGCAGATGATGTAAAATGCTCTCACGGTTGCACCATTGGGCAATTAGATGAAAGTGCTATGTTTTATATGCGTTCTCGAGGTATTCCAGAAAAAGAAGCTAAAGCTTTATTGATGTATGCATTTAGCAACAACGTATTGAGTTCGGTAAAAATTCCTGAAATAAAACAACGTATTACTAAAATTATAGCCAACAAATTGGGGGTTAATATTGGGTTTGACTTATAGTTTATGCTAGCTGTTGAAAATATCCGTAAAGATTTCCCCATACTTTCAAGAAAGGTAAATGGTAAACCACTAGTGTATTTAGACAATGCAGCAACATCGCAAACTCCGCAGCAAGTTATTGATTGTATTGTTGATTATTATTCTAATTATAATGCCAATATTCATAGAGGCGTTCATACTTTAAGTCAGGAAGCAACAGATAAATACGAAGCGGCAAGACAAACTATTCAAAAACACTTCAATGCCCAAAAAGCCCATGAAATTATTTTTACTTCTGGCACAACCCATGGTATAAATTTAGTGGCTAATGGATTTTCATCAATTTTAAAAGATGGTGATGAAATTATAGTTTCGACATTAGAACACCATAGTAATATTGTGCCTTGGCAAATGCTCTGCGAGCGTACTGGAGCTTCTTTGAAAGTTATTCCTATGAACGAACAAGGGGAACTTGTAATGGCTGAATTCGATAATCTTCTTTCTTCTAAAACGAAATTGGTTTTTGTGAATCATATTTCTAATGCTCTAGGAACCATAAACCCAATTGAAGACATCATACAAAAAGCGCATCAAGTTGGTGCAGCGGTTTTAGTTGACGGTGCACAAGCATGTCCGCATATAAAACCAGATGTTCAAGCTTTAGATGTTGATTTTTATGTAGCTTCTGCCCATAAAATGTGTGGCCCAACCGGAGTTGGCATATTGTATGGAAAAGAGGCTTGGCTTAACAAATTGCCTCCCTATCAAGGTGGTGGCGAAATGATTGCGGAAGTCACTTTTGAAAAAACCACTTATGCCGAATTACCTCATAAATTTGAAGCTGGAACACCCAATATTTGTGGTGGCATTGCTTTTGGTGCTGCTATCGACTATTTGAACCAAATTGGCTTCGACAATATCGCTACGTACGAGCATGAATTACTGGTTTATGCTACTGAAAAACTCCAAGAAATTGAAGGCTTAAAAATTTACGGCACATCAAAACATAAAACTTCTGTAGTCTCTTTTAATCTAGAAGGCATTCACCCGTATGATGTGGGAACCATTTTAGATAAAATGGGTATTGCTGTTCGCACAGGCCACCATTGTGCCCAACCTATTATGGACTACTTTAAAATTCCAGGAACGGTTAGAGCTTCTTTTGCATTTTATAACACCAGTTCTGAAGTGGATGCTTTAGTAGAAGGTGTCAAAAAAGCCCAAATGATGCTTTGTTAATCATAACTTTTTGATTATCAAAAACTTAACACCCAACGGGTGTTTTTTTGGCTCTACACCTAAAATGCATTTCATCGAAAAGTTGATTATTTTTTTATCAATTACGTTAATTTTTTCTTAAAGAATTATATATTCGGCAAGATTTTAAACCAAATTATACATTATTATGAAAAAAACACTCTTTAGTATGGCTGCCCTAGCTTTACTATTTGCATCATGTAACGATGATCAAAACTCGATTCCAACTAATGACGACCAATCAAAAATTGACATGAGTGATTTCTATGTCTATACAGATGCTGATATTGATGAAGCCGCTCGTTTAGCCGAAGGCAAATCAAAAGCTTGTTATTCAATGGTTAATTTGAATAGAATGCTAAATGAAAACCCAGAATTGGAGCAAAATATGTTTGACATTGAGTACAATTCTCGTAAGTTCATTGCTGCTAAAAAAGGTGGCAATGGCAACGGAAATGGTGGTGGCTCTGGAGGAGATGGTGGAACAGGAGGTGGTGACAACCTTGGGGTTATTGACATTCCTGTTTATGTACATGTAGTCTATAGCAATTCTTCAGAAAATGTTAGCGACCAACAAATAAACTCTCAAATGTCAGTATTAAACGAAGATTTTAGAGCAACTAATAACGATACTAATCAAGCACCATCAGAATTTGCTGGATTAATTGCTGATAGTGAAATAACATTTTCTTTGGCAGGTGTATTCAGACACTCAAATTCAAGAACGTCTTGGGGAACCAATGATGCTGTAAAAGCAGCTTATCCTCCAGTTACCCCAAATACTCACTTAAATATTTGGGTCTGCAACATCGGTGGAGGCATTTTAGGATATGCTCAATTCCCTGGTGGTTCAAGCTCAACAGATGGTGTAGTATTATTGTACTCTAGCTTACCAGGAGGCTCTGCAGCTCCTTACAATGAAGGTAGAACTGCAACTCATGAGGTAGGTCATTATTTAAATTTACGTCATATTTGGGGCGATGGAAGATGTCGTCAAGACGATTTTGTAGCTGACACACCTTCTTCAGATGGTCCAAATTATGGATGTCCATCATATCCAACAGTTAATTGTCGCTCAAATGACATGACCATGAACTATATGGATTATGTTGATGACGCTTGTATGTATATGTTTACTGAAGGCCAAAAAACTAGAATGCGTTCTATTTTCGCATCTGGTGGACCACGAAGTGCTATGGCAAACTAAATCCTAGTTTTTATTATAATTTTAAAAGACGCCAACTTTGGCGTCTTTTTTGTATTATTATGTTAAAAGAAAAACAAAGGTATTATGAAATTAATTACAGTATTTTTTGCATTAATTACAATGACTACTTGTGGTAATTCTAAAAGCGCAACAACAGTGGATAAACAATCTCAAAAAGCCCTTAATGGTGAATTTTCAATTAATCAAATTAATGGTTCAAAAATATCGTTAGAAGACTTGACTATTAGTTTTAACGATAGTCTTAAAACAGTTTCAGGCTATTCAGGTTGCAACCGCTTTTCCGGAACTTATGAAACAATTGGAAACACTCTAAAAATTGGTCCATTAGCTTCTACAAAAATGGCTTGTACTCCGGATAGAAATGCTGTTGAATCTCAATTTTTAAGTCTGCTGAATGAAATTAACACCTATGAGTATTTAGATGGGAAATTAATTTTAAAAACAGGTGACAAAACAGTCATTACAGCCCTAGTAAAAGAACATGATATGCTTATTACTTATCAAGCTGCAACCCGAGGATACTTCGAAAAAATTTGGATAAATCAAAAGTCTATAAACTTTTCAAATGACTATAATCTAAAGATAGTAAACCAAGCCAATTGTCCTTCTAATGAATGGGATGACTTAATTAATTTAATAAAAGGAATTGATATTACAAAACTACCAGACCTTGAAGCACCATCAAAAACTAATCAGTATGATGCTGCAGCTGGAGCTACGTTAGAAATTGGACTTCAAGGAAACGTATATAAGACAGCTGTTTTTGACCATGGTAATCCGCCAAAATCAATAGAGCAAATTGTAAATAAGGTTTTATCTATGAAGAAGTTGGCTGAAAAACAATAGATATCCGTATTTTTGTACAAAATTTAGACCATGACAATTGAAGAAATTCAAAGCGAGATAATCGATGAGTTTTCCATGTTTGATGATTGGGAAGAACGCTACCAATACATGATTGATTTAGGAAAAACACTGCCGCTTATTGAAGACCAGTATAAAACTGAAGACAATATTATAAAAGGCTGTCAAAGTAAAGTTTGGGTGCATGCTGACATGCAAAACAACAATGTTGTTTTTACAGCTGATAGCGATGCTATTATCACCAAAGGCATTATAGCTATTCTTATTCGCGTATTTTCAAATCAATCGCCAAAAGCTATTATTGAAGCCAATACCGATTTTATTGATCAAATAGGACTTAAAGAACATTTATCGCCTACACGAGCCAATGGTTTGGTGAGTATGATAAAACAACTGAAAATGTATGCCATAGCATACCAAACACAATTACAATAATCATGAGTGAAACTATAGACACAACAGAATTAGGCGAGAAAATTGTAAAGGTTTTAAAAACTATTTTTGACCCTGAAATACCAGTAGATATATATGAATTAGGTTTAATTTACGATGTGTTCGTCAACGAGGATTACGATGTGAAAATATTAATGACCTTAACCACACCTAACTGTCCTGTGGCCGAGACATTGCCGTTGGAAGTAGAAGAAAAAGTAAAATCTTTAGATGCCGTAAAATCCGCTGAAGTTGAAATTACTTTTGATCCGCCTTGGAGTCAAGATTTGATGAGCGAGGAAGCCAAGTTAGAATTGGGAATGCTTTAATAATTATGTCAGACGAAATAATAAATCGTGTAGCGAACAGTAAACTAGTCACTCTTGATTTAGAGGATTACTACCCAAGTGGTGAACGTATTTTATTAGATATTTCTAAATGGCTTTTTGAAAGCATCGTTTTACGCGAAAAAGACTTTAGAACTCATGTTAAGGCTCATAATTGGGAACAATACCAAGAAAAATATGTAGCCGTTTACTGTTCTACAGATGCTATTATTCCAGCTTGGGCTTATATGCTAATATCCTTTGAACTTCAGCCTTATTCTAAATTGACTGTTGTAGGAAATTTAGAAACTTTGGAAACTGTAATTTACCGAGATATTATAGACCAATTGGATATATCTGATTTTCAAGACAAACCTGTTATCATTAAAGGCTGTTCTAAAAAACCCGTACCCTTAAATGCCTATAACATGATTTCAAGTAAATTGAAACCAATTGCTAAATCTGTTATGTTTGGAGAAGCTTGTTCCAATGTGCCTTTATTTAAAAGAAAATAGTATTTTTACACCGTTATTAATCTAATTATATAAGCTATAATTAATTCATTCTTAATCTTATGAGAAAAATTTTTACGCTATGTTTCATGCTGTTAGCGACAGCTTCATTTTCGCAAACCATTGATGAACTCAAAGAAGAAAAATCTAAAAAACAAGACTCTCTTGATGCTATTCAAGGCCGAATAGATGATTTACAAAAGCAAATAGATGAATTTCCAGGTTGGAAATTTGGTGCATTTGGAACTATTGGTGCTAGCTTTTCTGAATTTAATAATTGGTATGGTCAAGGTACACCTAATAACTCATCCGGTAATATTACCATTACCGCAAATCCTTATGCCAAATTAGATCGTGAAAAATACTTTTGGTATAATACTGCTAAAATTAACTTAAGCTGGGTTAAATTTGATGATAAAGACGACCCAACTGACGATGATAGCTTTAGAGAAGCTAACGATGTATTTAGTGTAACCTCACTTTTTGGGTATAAATTAACCGAAACATTAGCGGCATCTACATTAGCTGAATACCGAACCACTTTAATCAATAATTTTAACGATCCAGGTTATCTAGACGTTGGTGTAGGTATTACTTGGACTCCTGTTGATGGTTTAATTGTTGTGGTTCACCCTATAAACTACAACTTTGTATTTGCTGATAACGATGCTATTTTTGAATCATCACTAGGTGCTAAAGTAGTTGCTAATTACTCAAAATCTTTTGGTAATTTAGATTTCAACTCCAACCTATCGGCATTTATTAGTTATGAAGATTCTAACTTATCCAACTGGACTTGGATAAACTCTTTAAGCTATAAAGTATGGAAAAGTTTAGGTCTTGGTTTTGAAGTAGGATTACGAGACAACAAACAAGAAGCTGTTAATTTTGCATATGGTAACTGGGATCCAATGGGTACAGAACCAGAGCCTGATTTTGATAATGTAGACAACGATTTACAAGTTTATACCACGTTTGGATTGAGTTATTCATTCTAATAAACAAACTACATATTATTTAAAAAAGCGACCCATTCAGGTCGCTTTTTTTAATTTCCTTTAAATTCTTTTTTCTTCTTTTTACTTTTAAACAATCTTTGAAAAAAGTTATCTTCTTTTTCTAATTTGCAGTCCAGATCATCTAAAACCTTTTGACTTGGTTTTTCAAACTGGATATGCGTTATATTATTAAACTTTGAATCGGCATTTAGTTTTTGATAAAATTTGGCAAACATGGGTAATGCCGAGTTAGCACCTTGACCCAAACCCGTGGTTTTAAACCCTATATTGTAATTATCATTCCCTACCCAAGTTACGGTTACCAAATTTGGAGTTATACCTACAAACCAACCATCTTTATTGTCTTGTGTTGTTCCTGTTTTACCTGCCATGGCATTTTTAAGATTATACGTGGTTCGTAATCTGGATGCTGTTCCTTGATTGATAGTGGCTTTCATCATTTCCAAAAGCACCTGTCTGGTATAATCACTGTAGGCTTTGTGCTCTGAAAATTCGGGTTTAAATTCCGCAATTACCTTTCCGTTATTATCGGTTATTTTAGTTATGGCATAAGGTTTTACTGCTTTACTTTGGTTCACATAACTGGCATAAGCCCCTGTTAATTCCTTTAATTTAATTTCGGCTACACCCAAAGCCAATGAGGGTTCTTCAGGCAAGTCCTTTGTTATTCCCATACTTTGGGCTTGGTTTATGGTGGCTGAAATACCTGTGTCGTTTAAAACCTTTACCGCAATAGTATTTATAGAATGACTTAACGCTTTTTCTAGATTGTAGTTTATGTTTTCATCAACCTCTTGGCCAGAATTGGTTGGTGTCCAATTATCGTAATTGGTATAGGTAATGGCTTTTACATCATAATAGGAGCAAGGTTTCATGCCGTTTTCAATAGCTGCGGTATAAACTATGGGTTTAAAAGTAGACCCTACCTGTCGTTCGCTTTGCGACACATGGTCGTACTTAAAAAAGCGGTAATCTATCCCTCCTATATAAGTTCTAATAGCACCTGTTGATGGCTCAATAGACAACATTCCAGTATTTAAAAACTTTAAGTAATATGCTAAACTGTCTTTAACCGAAAGTTTAGCCGTTTTGGTTTCTTCCCATGAAAACAATTCCATATCTCGTGGTTTCGACAAACTATCTAAAATGTCATTATCTGATAAACCATTACGTTTTAGTCTTTTATAAACTGAAAGATTTTGCATGGCTTTATTAAAAGTTGCTGATAATGTCTTCCATGGTGCTTGATTGCCATAAGATTTTTCATAGGCCTTTTGCAAGTTTGTAAGGTGTTCCTTCATAGCCTCTTCGGCATAGGTTTGCATGGTAGCATCTAATGTGGTGTGCACAATTAAACCGTCACGATATATATCATAAGATTCTCCGTTTGGTTTTTTAATAGCCTTAAGCATTTCAACAAGCTCTTTTTTGACTTGCATTCTAAAATATGGTGCCAAACCCATATCGTGATTAAAGGAGTGGTAATCTAAAATTAAGGAGTCTTGTTTTATTGTTTCAGCTTGTTCTTCATCTATAAAATTGTATTTCAACATTTGATTTATAACCACATTTCGACGCAATTCACTACGTCTTACTGAAATTCTTGGGTTATAATAATGGTTTGCCTTCAAGGTTCCCACCAAAGTAGCCGCTTCAGAAACAGTTAATTCCCTTGCCGACTTATTAAAAAACTTTTGTGCGGCGCTTTCAATACCATAAGTGTTATCGGGAAACGGAACAGTATTGAGATATAGGGTTAATATCTCTTTTTTGGAATAAATAGTTTCAATACGCCTAGCTGTTATAGACTCTTTAAATTTATTAATTAGAATGCCAAACAGCATATAATCTTGTCTACCATACAAGTTTTTTGCCAGCTGGAGGGTTATGGTGCTTCCACCTCCAGCTGATTCATCCTGCAATAAAATGTTTTTAAAAAAAACGCGTAAAAGGCTTCTATTGTCAACACCGTTGTGTTCGTAAAACCGAACATCCTCTGTAGCTATCAAAGCATCTATTAAATGTTGGGGGAAATCTTCATACTTGAGAGGCTGTCTATCATAAACATAGTATTTACCAATGAGCTTTTGATTTCTATCCAAAACCTGTGTAGCTTCAGTTTGTTTTAAGGAACTTAAATCCTGCTTGGTTGGTAATTTCCCAAATAGACCTAAATAGGTAAATCCATACAACAGTATCACAAAAAAGACTCCTATAACCAATAGTATGATTGGCCACTTTATCCACTTCTTATTGAGTAACATGCGTAGTTTTTCCATAGTTAATTTTACAAACGACAGATTACTTGATTTATTAAATATGAGGTGTTGGTTAACAGAATTTTATGACCTACTCTTCCTCCTCATAATTGTAATCTGGATACAAAAAGTGATTGTAAGGAAAACGCGTAACATGTATTTCACGAACTTCATCGTAAACACGCTTCTTGAAATCTTCTAAATTCTGCTTGTTTAATGCTGAAATAAACAGGGCGTTATTACCTATGCGGTTCATCCAGGTTTTTTTCCATTCCTGCAAACTGTAGTTAGCTTTTGTACGTTCTGTCATCAAATCGGTGTCATCATAAGGTTCGGCCTCATAAGCATCAATTTTATTGAATACCATAATAGTTGGCTTATCTGCACTATCTATTTCACCTAAAATCTTATTAACAGATTCAATATGCTCTTCAAAATTAGGATGGGATATATCTACAACATGCAATAACAAATCGGCTTCACAAACCTCATCCAAAGTACTTTTAAAACTTTCCACCAACTGCGTTGGTAACTTTCGAATAAACCCAACAGTATCAGTCAATAAAAACGGTAAATTTTGAATGACCACTTTTCTAACCGTAGTATCCAAAGTTGCAAACAGCTTATTCTCGGCAAATACTTCACTCTTGCTAATGGTATTCATAAGCGTTGATTTACCAACATTAGTATACCCAACAAGTGCTACACGAACCATTTTTCCACGATTACCACGTTGCACCGCCATTTGTTTGTCAATGGTCTTAATTTTAGCCTTGAGCAAAGCTATTTTATCACGTACTATACGCCTATCAGTTTCAATTTCGGTTTCACCGGGACCACGCATACCAATACCCCCCTTTTGCCGCTCAAGGTGTGTCCACATACCTTTTAATCGTGGCAACAAATACTCACATTGTGCCAGTTCCACCTGTGTTCTCGCATAACTGGTTTGCGCACGTTGGGCAAAAATATCTAGAATTAAATTAGTTCTGTCCAGCACTTTACAATTCAGTATTTTACTGATATTGCGCTCTTGGGCAGGTGACAATTCATCATCAAAAATAGCTGTTCCAATATCATGCTCCTCAATAAAAGCCTGAACCTCCTGCATCTTTCCTGTCCCTATAAATGTTTTAGGATTGGGCATGTCCATTTTTTGTGTGAAGCGCTTTAAAACTTCACCTCCTGCTGTGTATGTTAAAAATTCTAACTCATCTAAATATTCTTTAGATTTATCTTCATCTTGGTTTTTTGTAATTATTCCTATTAAAACAGCGCGTTCTAAATCTATGTCTTTCTTTTCTATCATAATCATCAAAATATTATACAAAGTTACAATGATATTATGTAATGTATTCTAATTTACTCTATTCTTATTACTAAATTAGTATCTTAACCATTAATTGTATTGAAAATTTTAGAATGACCAAATCACTATTTACAGTTGCTTTTTATAACCTTGAAAATCTGTTTGATACTTATGATGACGATTTAACAAACGACAACGATTTTCTACCTAATTCTGTTAAACGTTGGACCCCTAAACGCTACCATAATAAAATACGGAAATTAGGGTTTGCTATTTCAAATATTGGCAAAGCAGAAACAAATGAATCACCAGCATTAATTGGATTGGCTGAAGTTGAAAACAATTTGGTTTTAGATGATTTGTTAAACTCGGAACATTTAGCTGACAAACCTTATGACTATGTTCATTTTGATTCGCCTGATGAACGCGGTATTGATGTCGCTTTACTGTATGATACAACTGTTTTTGAAGTTGAAGTATCTGAAGTTTTTCCGGTACATATTTATGACGAAAACGGCAGCATAGACTATACTCGCGATATCCTTTTGGTAAAGGGGTTTTTATATAATGAAATGGTATATGTAATGGTAAATCATTGGCCTTCTAGACATGATGGGGAATTGGAAACAGAGCCTAAACGCATTGCCGCAGCAGAACAGGCGAGTGAAATTATTCAAACTATAAAAAATGAAAATGCTGAAGCTAAAATCCTCATCATGGGCGACTTTAATGATGACCCATTTAGTAACAGCATAAAACACCTTATGAATTCTAATGACTTATATAACCCAATGGCAACGTTGTTATCTGATGATTCGGGAACCACACGTCATTTTGATGAATGGAATTTATTCGATCAGATTTTATTTAGCACCAATTTCTTTGAAACAATCCCTAACCGTCTTTCTTTTAGTAGTGCGGCTCTATTTGATGAAGATTTTTTAAAACAATACCGAGGCCCTTTTAAAGGTGCTCCATTTAGAACCTATGTTGGTAAAAAATATAAAGGTGGATATAGCGATCATTTTCCGGTATATATTTTACTAGAACAAAACTAAAAACAAAAAGCCCACTAAATAGTGGGCTTTTTAACTTATAGTTTAAGTTAAACTATTCTGTAGCTAATACTACAAAGTCTTCTACGTGGTATGCACCATCTAATTGCGTATCAGTACCTGAACCTGTTACTTTATACCCAACATATAGTGTTCCTGTATATTCAGAAATATCAATTAATCCAGAATCTACAAACTCATACCATGAATTTGATTGCGATGCTAAAGTTGCTGAAATTGGAATCCATGTTGCTCCTAACACATCCGATCCGTCATAATCCGTAGATACAAATACTTCTAATGTATTATCTGGAGAGTCTAAATGGTGTTGTGCTGTTTTAAAGTTTAAGAACTCATTCTCCTGCGCATCCATATCGATACCTGGAGACACTAACCATCCAATATTAACATCATCACCAGTTAAGTATGAGCTGAATTCAGCATAACCATTTCCGCTAAATACTTGCTCTGTCCAATGTTCTCCACCTTGCTCTGCAAAGTTAGTCCAACCTGGTAAGTCTAAATCTGTATTATCTACAGCATCGTTAAAATCTTCTTCCATAATAACAACAAAGTCATTAATATCCAATGGCTCACATTTAGACTGATCAAACACTACATCATCTGTAGAGTTTAATGCCATAACTAAGTTACTACCGTTAAATGTTTTTGTTATAACACCTGCAATTGTTCCTCCTCCATCTGTAGGCAATGGCATTTGAGCAAAATCTGCAAAAGAACTTGTTTCTAATGGAAATGATGAATAGCCAAAGCCTTCACAGCTTTGTATTGTTCTTGACGTATCAAAATCATCTAAAGGATCTACATAAAATTCACCATCTAAACTATCAGGAAATTGAGCATCTTCAACCATAACAAACATACCAATATGAGAGTCATTTATTTGAGAAAATGTCACAACAAGTGGTTCGATAGTTTCGGTAACTTGAGATCTCAATACATGAAGAGGAACCATATTGGCTGTCATGGCCTCTACTTCATTATCAGCATTTGTAACGCCTCCTATAGCTATTACATCATCGCCCGAACGAACCTCTCCAACATATAATCCATTTAAGTTGATGTAAACCTCTCTACCAATATTAAATTGGTTATATGAATCTACTTGGTTTAAAACTACTTTAATAGCTGCAGTTGGGTTAGAAGGTGCATCTTGAATAAAGAACTCCTTGTAGAAATTCCCTGTTCTGTCCGATGAAGATACATATCCTTTAACATACACATCGGTAACTATTTCTGTAACTTCACCAGGAACAAAGTATGATTTTGCTTCTGCAACTGTTATAGCTGTTGAGTTTGCAATTAAATCATTTAGTCTGGCATTCTCTTCATCCCCTAAGCTACTAGGAACGGTATAATCGTCGTCTTGTACACAAGATGTTATAGCAAAAGCAGCTATTAACACAAGTATTCCTGATATAAATTTATTTGTTTTCATGTTCAATAATGTTTTTAATTATTTTTCTTTTTCTTTTTAGAATCTAAAGTTAAGGTTTACAAAATAAGTAGCACCACGTCCGTACCAATATTTTGGTCCAAAAACGCGTTTAGGGTTTTGATTGTCAGCAAGTAACTCTCTGTAATTAGCATTTCTACCTTGTTCAAAACCACCTGTTTTATATACTTCATCCAACAGGTTGTTAATACTAGCAAATAAGCCAATGTAGTATTCTCCTATTTTCCATGATTTTCCTCCTATTAAATTAACTGTAAAATAGTCATCAAACTCTTCTTGTTTAAGTAATTCTTGAGCTATGCCTTCGTCATAATCATTTATAGGTAAACCATCTCTATCTAAATAGAAGTTTTCAGTTCTTGTCAAAGGGCTAATATCAACATAAGTGTTTGATAGATAATTTACTGTAGCGCCAAACCACCAGTAATCTGGATCACGGTATTCAAAACCAACAGAATAGGCCTGTTGAGGGCCACCTGAAACTTTATAATTTTTCATGTTTGCCGTGTAGGTGTCTGTACGTCCAAAAAGTGATGACGTTAAGTATAAATTAGGATTATTATCATACGTGTACTGCCCTACAGAAGCAACTCCTTTTAATTTTATGGTTGGTGTGACTTGCGCTTCAAGTCCTAGCTCGGCACCAATGTGTCTTTTATCAACACCTTGTAAAACCTCTTGAACAAAAGCTGTTGTCTGGTTTATTGAAACAGACTCGTTACCATTTTCTATATTAATATTTGCTAAACCATCAGCAAAGTAAAAAGCAATTTCGTTAGCATCCTGAATTTTAGTGTAATAACCCGTTAATTTGGCCTTAACAATTGGTGAACGGTATATATAGCTTACATCAACTGAAGCAATTTTTTCTTCTGTAATATTGGATACCACATCATTGTTTTCTCTTACATTAGAATAACTGTTTCTTAATGTAGGCGCTTTAGTTAAGTACCCTCCATTAATATCAATTAAGTGTTTACCCGTAATTTTATAAGTTAAACCTCCTTTAGCGCCAACACCGGTAAAGCTTAACTTTTCGCCTTTACCATATGAGTTCTCAAAAGCAGAATGCTCCCATAAGCCGTTTCTTTGATAGGTTGTGCTTGTAATACTAGCTGATGCATAAAAATCAACTTTGCTGTATTTAAATTGTGCTTGTGCATAACCTGAAATTACCGAAGCATCAATCTCATAATTGTAGCGGAATTTATCACCTTCACCTACAATTCTGTTAGGATTTCTGGCATCAAATTGAAAACCATCAAAGTTATCAACATTTAAATATCCAGTAGAACCCAATAAGTCAATGATGTTACCGAAGTTTTCAGATTTAAAATCTTTATACGTAAAAGCAGCATTCAACAAAATATTCTCGTTAATTTCGGTATTTAATATAGAGTTGAATGTTAGTTGTGTATCATCTGTTCTATCTTCATACAAAACGTAAGCTCCTGGTAAACCAGCAGTATTATTAGTTAGGTTGGCGTCTAAAATGCGTTCCCAATCTATTTGACCATCATTAATGAATTCTTGTTCTGCCAAATAAGCGCCTTCGTAGTCCGGACCATCATCATCAGCTAAAAAATAACTTGGGAGATTTTGATAGTAGGCAGGGCTTGGATTTGCACCTCCAGCAAAATCTAAACGGCTATTACCTATTTTTCCAAATTGATATCCTACATTAGTATTTAATCTGGTTTTATCACTAATATCCCAATAGTGATTTAACATAAATATGGGCTCTTCAACCTCTTTAATTCTGGAGTTTTTCTTCTCGCCATCTAACCAGCCCCAATATTCATTATATCTTATATCTTTTAAGTCATAAACTTCTTGTGTATTAGGAGATGATTTCCCTCTACGATTAGGAGTATACATTCCAGTAAAGTTTAAACTATGCTTATCGTTAATTTTTTTCTCAACAGAAGCAAAAAATGAATTCGCATCATAAAGTGTTGCATCTTGGTACCCTTCTTTACCCCAGCGTCTTCCAGCCATAAAGGTGTAAGCCCAACCATTTTTTGATAATCCAGAAGAATAGCTTGCCATAATACGATTCGTATAACTTCTATTTGATGTAGAATAGGTAACACGACCACCTTCACGATATTGCGAAGCTCTTACATTCATATTAGTTGTACCTAATACACCTCCAAAGTTATAATTTGATGGTTGAAGGCCAGAGGTTAATTCTTGGTTTCTAAGCACATCATTTAAACCTCCCCAATCACTCCATTGTGGGCGACCATCAAATAGTTTATTCATTTCAATCCCATTAATCAATACCGAACCGTTTTCGGAATCTAAACCTCTAACTCTAAAGAATGACGAACTCCATTCAAAAGCAGCTGTTCTTTGAAAAACATCTTGAGAGGATTGCAACAAACCTGAAATGTTATCTAAACCACTTGTGTCTGTGTTTAGCTCATCATCTGTTAGGTTAATTGTAAACAAGTTAGACTCAACAGAATCAATCTCCAAAGTCATATCCGTTATATTTACAGTTTCCCCCTCGTTTATTACTATAGGATATCTTTTGAACACATACCCTGGTTTTGATATTCTAATAATTTGTTCCCCTAATGGTAACTCTTCAGAAAACTCAAATTCACCAGAAGCATTAGTTTGAGTTTCAATTACGGTTCCCTCTATGGTAACAGTTACATCTGGAATGGGCTCAAGTGTTATGGATTCTGACACACTACCTTTTACAATTGTTTGTTGTGCAAACATGGTAGCACTTGAGAAAATTCCAATTAAAAAAATAATTAATCGTTTTTTCATGTTTGATTTTATAGTTAAAAATTTGATTCGCTATATTAAATCTTAATTAAATAAGCGAGCAAATTTACATTATTTATAATAAATATCTACTTTTGGCGCAAGATTTGTATTATCGTAACGAAAACATAACATACTATTTGAATGAGACTTATAAAAATATGTGCTTTTGCACTCCTGATTTTATGTGTGACAACTGTACAAGCACAAGAATCGAAAAAATTTAAGATACATACTGTAGCCTTTTATAATTTAGAGAATTTATTTGATACCATTAATGATCCGTCTAAGAATGACGAGGCCAGCCCAATAATGGAAATGAACACTGAAATTGGTGAAATTTACAAAAAGAAGGTTCATAATATGGCTCGCGTAATTTCAGATATTGGTGTAGACGACACTAAAAATTCACCTGTAATTATTGGTGTTTCTGAAGTTGAAAACAGAGATGTACTTGAAGACGTAGTAAATGACCCATTGCTAATCTCAAAAGACTATGGTATTGTTCACTACGATTCTCCAGACAGACGTGGTATTGATGTGGCGCTACTATATCAAAAACGCTTTTTTACACCTATAAATACAAGTAGCCATGAACTTGTTATTTATGACGATAGTTCAAGAGAACGTATATATACTAGAGATCAATTATTGGTTAGTGGAAAGCTAGATGGAGAGCTTATTCATGTAATTGTTAACCATTGGCCATCGCGAAGAGGTGGTGAGGCTAGAAGTAGACCTAAACGTGTTGCAGCAGCTAAATTGAATAAGAAAATTATTGACTCTCTACAAACTATAGATCCGTATGCCAAAGTCATAATTATGGGCGATTTAAATGATGACCCAATTAATGCTAGTGTAAAAGATGTACTAAAAGCCGAAAGACATAAAGAAGACGTTGGTTTAAAAGGCATCTATAATCCAATGGAGGAATTCTTTAAAAATGGAATTGGTTCTAATGCCTATCGTGATAGCTGGAGTTTATTCGACCAGATTATGATAACAAAACCATTTTTGGAAAAGGATTATTCTACCTATCAATATTACAGAGCAGGTATTTATAACAAAAACTATTTAGTAAATAAGCGCGGTAGATATAAAGGCTATCCCTTAAGAAGCTTTGCTGACGGGAACTTTACTGATGGATTTAGTGACCATTTTCCCGTTTACATCTATCTCATAAAAGAAATAGAATAAAGTAAAAAGAGTTAAAAAAAAGAGCGACAAAATTGTCGCTCTTTTTTTAAGCCATCCATGAGTCCCATGGAATTCTAGACAACAAAAGAACCAACGCTATTGTATAGTAAATAGATATGGTCTTAAATTTAGCACTAGAGATACGTTTCTTTTTATGTTTTGAATAGCCCATTGTAATCAATACTATGGCCAAGATATTAACTAAAGGATGTTCAACTAAATACAGTCTGTCTACCGAATTTTTCATGATTTCACCCATGCCAGACTCACTAAACAAACTAAACCTTGGAGATACAAAGTACATTACAAATCCTATTAGTAATTGAATATGCGAAACTATTAGTGCAAAAAGTGCAATTCTAAAATCTTTTGCACCATACTCTTTATTACCAACACGCTTTATTATACTGTTAATAACAGCTAAAACTATAATTAAAAGTACTAAATAAGCCCAATAGGAGTGTAGAATTTTTACCGTGTTATACATAATGTTAAATTTCTTTTTTGGTTACAAACAAATGTAAGAATAAATGCCATAAAAAAACCTCTTCGTTACGAAGAGGTTTTTTGTATTGATAAATTTTTGTTTAGAAATTGAAACGAATACTTGTGTTCCAAGTTCTACCATAACCAAAACGTCCCGTATTACTTCTATTAATTCCTTTATAATTCTCTTCAGGATTGGCTGAAGCTTGAGTATTTCCTCTTACAGATTCTAAATAAACCTCATCAAAAACGTTGTTAACATTTAGACGAAATTGAACAGAATTTGTTCCTTCACCAACAAACATTTTATATGAAAAACCTAGATCCACCGTATCATATGAAGGCATTGACAATGGTGCTTGGTCTAAAGAGCCCGTTGAAAAAATATCATTATACCAGTTCCACGCAGCATCGATACTTGTATTACGACACAAATCGTAAATACCATTAATTCCAGCTGTTACTTGTGAAGCACCACCTACACTAAAGCCATCAATAACAATTTCCTTATCGGGCGACACTTGTGTCCCATCTTGATCAAATTCTCTTTCTATGGCATTATCTTTAAACTGCCATTCACCTAAAGATAAGTAACCATTAAGCCTTAAATTATCTAATGGTCGTGTAAACACCTCCAATTCAACACCGTAATGCACTTGTTTTACACCGAAAGTTTGAAAAGATCTAAAATCTTCATCATTCTCACCATTATTATTTACCAAAGTTCTATTATCCCATGTTGTATGGTATAGATTCAAGTTTGCTGAAATTGCTCTACCTCCATTAAATTGATATCCAGCCTCAAATCCTGTAATCTCTTCATTCTCAATTGCAGGATTATACAATTCATTACTACCTCTATCATTAACATACAAATTATCATGAAAAGGTTGACGAGAATAAAAACCAGCATTTACAAAAACCTTGTGCATATTTCCAATTTGATATGATGCACCAGCCTTAAGATTATATCCAATGTTATTAACTTTTTCACCTTCTTCACCCTCTCCTGGCGTTGAAGTATTTAAAAATTCTGTTCTTACATGTGACTGGTTAGACAATGCTCCTTGGAAAAATGCTGAAAAATTATCTTTTGCATATTCTAATTGTCCAAATATTCCTTGATAGTTAATTTGCTCTTCGTAATCATATCCAAAACGTTGTAAATGATCTGTGTTTGGATCAAAAAACACTTCCCAAGGATTGATACCACCTGCTTCAGTTAAGAAATACGTCTCACCTCCACTATAACCTGAACTGTTCGCTATAGTATCGATAGTTATAAATTCTCTCACATCTCTAAAATGGATTCCATTATAAAAACGCACATCAGCACCAATATTAAAATTTAAATTTTCTGTTAATTGATTATTATAGTTTGTAACTAAACCATACCAGTTATGATTATTATTTGAACCACGAGCATATGTTACTTCGTCACCTGAAGTTCTAGCTTGGGCAAAACTACCTCTACCCATTGAACCATATAAAACCGTTGATAACGACGACTTATCATTAATTGTCCAATCCCAGTTTAAATTAGCAACTGGTTTGTGATAGATATTACGCCCACCAGGGTAATCTCCTCCATGCAAAGTATTTGGACTATTAACACCTTCATAGTTCCAAGGGTTGTAACGTCTTCCTCTTTCACTGTCTAAAATATCACCAATAGAAGCACCTCCAGCTGCTGCATGCCATTGTGGCGCTCCAGTTAATAAGAAGTTTAATGAGTGATCTTCACTTGGTTGGTATCCAACAGAAAAGAAATACGTTTGACCTTGACCTTGAGTATTATCTACATAACCGTCTCCTTGCCAGTGCCCCAACAATCCAGAAAAAGACCATCCTTTGTCGCTAACCCCTGTTGAAAAATAAGCTGTAGATTTTAAATAATTATCATTTCCAACCATCTGCTGAACAAACCCACCTGCTTTATTATCTATCGTTTTTGTTACAATATTTACAGTACCTCCAACAGAAGATATAGCTAATTTAGAAGCACCTAAACCACGCTGTACCTGAATGGCATTAGCAACATCTGTAACACCTTGCCAGTTAGACCAATACATTCTACCATCTTCCATACCATTAATTGGCTGTCCGTTTAATAAGAATGCCGTGTTTGTTTGATCAAATCCTCTTAAAAACATTTGACCATCACCAAATCCACCTGCTTGGATAGTTTGCACAGATGGTGTAGATTTTAATAATACAGGTAAGTCCCAGTTACCAGATTTTTCTCTAATCTCTTCTGCTTTAATAGTTGATACCGCTACAGGTGTTTTTCTGTCCTCTGCCAAGTCAATTACACCTGTCCCAATAATCACAACCTCTTCAAGAGAGTTATCAGAAGTTAATTGCACATTTCCTAAATTTGTGTTGCCGTTAAAGCTAACAACAACCTTACCATAACCTACATATGAAATCTCCAATTCTCCTGAAGCAGACTCAGTAGTTAAAGTAAAGTTCCCATCAAAATCTGAAGAGGTTCCGTTTGTTGTACCCTTCTCAATGATGTTAGCACCAGGAAGTGGTGCATTCATTTCGGCATCAATTACAGTACCTGTTACCGTAGTTTGAGCCATTGCAAATGCAGTAAACATAAATGTAACTGCAAAAAATAATCTTGTAATTTTTTTCATTGTATTAATAAGATTTGTTTCAAATTTTTGGCAAAATTACATTAATAAATCGTTCTAACATTAACTCAATATTAAGAAATTTAACCAATCAAAAGGTATTGAATAAAAAGGGTTTATAAGGTTTTTAACAAAAAAAGCTTTCAACAGGGTTTTTAACAATTTTTATGCTAAATTTTTATAAAATCGCAATAAATTTAAGGTAGAACTATCGTGTTTAGTAATTTTTGAATTTTGTATATCTTTTAGCACTTTTGATGCCAATTGCTTACCTAATTCCACTCCAAATTGGTCATAGCTAAAAATATTCCAAATAACCCCTTGAACAAATATCTTGTGTTCGTACAGGGCAATAAGTTTTCCTAAACTTTCTGGAGTTAATTTTTTTATAAAAATGGTATTTGTTGGCTTATTGCCTTCAAATACTTTGAACGGTAGTAGTTTTTCTATTTGCTCTTTTGAAAGATTTTGGTTTAATAATTCAGACAAAACTTCGTCTTCATCTTTACCGTTTAATAAGGCTTCTGTTTGAGCAATAAAATTTGATATTAATTTATCTTGATGGTCTTGATTACCATGGAGCGATTTGGCAAAACCAATAAAGTCTGCAGGTATTAACTTTGTTCCTTGATGAATTAACTGAAAAAAGGCATGTTGCGAATTCGTGCCTGGCTCTCCCCAGATAATGGTTCCGGTTTGATAATTAATTGTATTGCCGTTTCTATCAACACTTTTCCCATTACTTTCCATAATGCCTTGCTGAAGATATGTTGCGAACTGATTAAGGTACTGCGAATATGGAATTATGGCCTCACTTTCTGCTCCAAAAAAATTATTATACCAAATACTCAACAATGCTAATAAAACCGGAATGTTATTTTCAAAAGATTCGTTTTTAAAATGCTCATCCATTTTATGAGCTCCCTCTAGCAATCTTTCAAAATTCTCATAACCAACTGATAAACTTATTGACAATCCAACTGCGCTCCATAGCGAAAAACGCCCTCCAACCCAATCCCACATTGGGAAGATATTATCGATGTGAATTCCAAAGTTTTTAACCTGTTCTAAATTTGTTGATACCGCAACAAAATGTTTTGCAATGGCTTCTTGATTAGCCGATTCTAAAAACCACGCCTTTATGGTATTAGCGTTTGATAAGGTTTCTTGAGTTGTAAATGTTTTTGAAACCACAACAAACAATGTGGTTTCAGGGTTTAGATGCTTTATTACTTGATTAACATGGTCACCATCAACATTGCTTACAAAATGTGTAGTTAGATGATTTTTATAAAATTGAAGGGATTCAACAACCATTGCTGGCCCTAAATCTGAACCTCCAATTCCAATATTAACAATATCTGTAAATGCTTTACCTGTATACCCTTTAAGAGTTCCTGAAACAACTTGATCTGAAAAGGCTTTTATTTTTTGCTTAACCTGGTTAATTTCAGGAATAACATTCTCTCCATTAACAATAGCTTCAGATACTTTAGGTTTTCGCAAAGCAGTATGCATGACTGCTCTACCTTCGGTTTCATTTATAATTTCTCCAGAAAAATAAAACTGAATAGCCTTTTCCAGTTCTACTTCTTGAGCTAATTGTAATAGTAACGTTTTAGTTTCTTCGGTTATTCGATTTTTTGAATAGTCCACATAAAAATCTTCCCATTGTACAGTAAACTTGTCTGCTCGATTTACATCATTTGCAAATAAGCTTTTCATGTGAAGATGTTCAATGTTGTAATAATGCTCTTGGAGATTTTTCCACGCTAGAGTTTCGGTTGGATTAATTTTTGGAAAAGACATAAACTATTGTAAATCTGTAATTTCTGAATTTGTAGGCATGTCTATATCCAACTCATTTTCAAACTCAATGTCATCTAATTGCACTTTTATTGGTTGAATATATTCTAAATATCTTGATTTTAAGCTATCAGAAATTGGTTCAGCTTCAGGTAATTTTTCCCTGAAAGGATCTACCTGTTTTCCGTTTTTCCAAAAACGATAACACACATGTGGTCCACCTGTATTACCTGTCATTCCTACCCAACCTATAACATCGCCTTGTTTTACATACTGCCCAACTTTTACATTCTGTTTTTTCATATGTAAATATTGAGTTTCATAGGTGTTGTTGTGGCGTATTTTTACATATTTCCCATTGCCTCGAGTGTAGGCTGATTTAGTAACAGTACCATTTGCTGTTGCCATAATTTCAGTTCCGACAGGGGCTGCGAAATCTGTTCCTTTGTGAGGTCTAATTTTATTGCCGTAATACGCTATACGTCTTTTTAAATTATAGCGAGAAGATAATCTACCAAATTGTACAGGCATTTTTAAAAAGGCTCTTCGAAGGTTTTTTGCTTCTTCGTTAAAATAATCTTTGATACCTTTTACTGAATCTGTTTCAAATTGAAAGGCATAAAACGCCTCTTTGTTATGTTCAAAAAAAGCAGCTTTAATATTATGAACACCCGCATAAATACTGTCATCAATATACTTATCAGTATAAATTACTTTAAATCTGTCCCCTGGCTGTAAACGTCTAAAATCTATTGTCCAGGCATAGATTTCATCAGCCATTTTATAAGCTAATCTAGGGCTAAGACCGAGCTCTTCCATGGTCACGGAAATATTGCTGTCAATGGTTCCTGTTGCAATTTTTTCAACATACTTAATAGGCTTTCTGCTTGTATAAGCATGAATGGAATCAAGAAAATTCACTACAACATATTCTTCTTTATTAGGCTGGTAAATAAAGCATTTTGGCTCTTGAAGCGAATCTTTTGAGCACAAAATAGTATACGGATTCCCAATATTCAGTTTAGTAATATCAAAACTATCTTTGGCTTTTTCTGCTATTTGGAAAATTTTAGGGTAGCCTATTCTATTACGTTCCATGATCGTCCCGAAACTATCCCCTTTTCTAATGGTATCACGTTTTACAACAAAGTCGTTTAAATTAAACCCAAATTCATAAACATCTTGCGGTTCGATAACCGCTACCTCTTCAACTTGTGGAGTTTCTTCTTTGTCGTTCTTACAATTAAATAAGGAAAGTGCAACTATTAAAAGAATTACACATTCTTTCCCCAATCTTCTAATTCTTGTTTGGTCCATAAATCTGGAAAAAATATTCGTCGTTGATATTTTGGATGCATGTATTTTGTCCATTCACTTCCGCCTGTTGCTTCAGCAGTTTCTCCACCAATATTTAAATAGTGGTTAGCTGTATTGTAATGTGCCATTACCCATTTTATATTGACTGTATAATCGTAATGACGCATAGCTTTAATTAAAGCTTTATCTTCTCTAACATCTTGCGGCAACTCTTTAAATTTTGTCCACAAGTTATTTGTATTATAGAATTTCGCAAATCTAATAAATTCATCTTTGTATCGCTCCTCGAAAACTGTTAATAAATAACTTTTTTTACCCGTTTTATAATCTTTTCCAGCAGCTTGCCAATACAAATGTTCGAAAGCATGCTCAAAAGACGTATTTCTGTCAATTGTTTCCCGAAAACGGTTATCAATTAAATTAATCAGTTCTGTGGATGAGAATTCAATTTTACGGTATTGGGCACTTTGAAACCCACTGGCAGGTGTGAGTGTATTTCTAAACTTATTGTATTGCTCAACTTCCATGCCCTCTCTCATAATATCAAATGAAGACGTGAGCATATCAAAATACCGACTAATACGCATAAGTTTTGATGAAAATAAATCTACGGTCAGATTTTCTGTTTTAGCCACCTGCTCGATTTCCCATAGTATCATTTTAAACAACAGTTCGTTTATTTGATGATACATGATAAAAACCATTTCATCAGGAAGTACAGTACGTTGAGTTTGCAAATCGAGCAAAGCGTCGGTTTGAATATAATCCCAATAGTTTATGGGTTTACTGTATAAAAGACCTTCTAAATGGGTGTCTAAATCTTGGCCTATTTTATCAAATTTTTCTTTTAATTGGTTAGTTATATCTTTTGTCATTATACTAGTTAGTTATCAACAATAATTTTAAAAGGATGTTTTAATCCTTTAAAGGCATCTAAATCGGCCCTTAACGATCCTACTGCCAAATCTGCTTTCACTCGTAAAGGAATTTTATTCTTGTCATTGGAAACCCAAAGTGTTAAACTCTCTTCTTCCTTAAAAACTCGTCCTGCCATCACATAAGGTCTAAATTTTAAAGCATTCATTTTACCAAATTCGGTTTTTATCACTTCTTCTCCTAAATACTTCAATTTAAAACCATAGTTTTCCTCATCAAAAAACATGTTAACAAATACCTCATCGCCAATTTTCAAACTTTGAACATCTAAATTATTTCGTAAATAATAGAATGTTGATACCATGTCCTGAATGTTGGGTTCTGTATCAAAAACAGCTTTTCTATTGTGTTTTATATTGTGCACATAGGCTTTGTTTTTATCTTGATCGAACTCTATCTCGATATTTTTTGTATGACCACCTTCATCTATGTCCCTTATAAATTTATAAGGCATATTGGTTCGCTTATCAATATATGTTTCGTAACGATCTTCAACCTCAAAAAACCAACTTACCGCACCTGTTGTCCAACCTTTACCAACAATATGATAAACGGGTTTATTTTTATACACGCTTTCGTTTACTGTTAATGTTGCTTCTCCAGCTTTCATCCAGCCACTATAGCTCATTTCAAAACGAAACCATTCGCCTACATCATACGAATCGCTCTTTTGTGCAAATAAAACTTGTGCGCAAAACAATATCGCAATAATAAGAAGGCTTTTTTTCATGTTTTTTAGTTTTGTAACTGTAACTTTTTGCATAGCAGATTATTGTTTTTCTACACTAAATACAATTACTATTCCAAAAGTATAAAACAAAAAAACTCTATCAGCATGATTGATAGAGTTTTTAAATTCATTTTAGTTAAATATTTGTTATAAAGTACCTCTTTTTGCCTGCTCGCGCTCAATAGACTCGAACAACGCCTTAAAGTTTCCTGCTCCAAATCCCCGTGCTCCCATACGTTGAATGATTTCAAAAAATAAGGTGGGTCTATCTTCGACAGGTTTTGTGAAAATTTGCAACAAATACCCTTCTTCATCAGCATCAATCATAATTCCTAATCGCTTTAAGGTTTCAATATCTTCACGAAGCTCGTGACTAAACTCATCAAGCCTACCAGGAACAGCTCTATAATATTCCTCTGGTGGAGTAGATAAAAACTCAACACCTCGGGAACGCAAATCTGATACCGTTGTAATTATATCATCTGTTGCTACTGCAATATGCTGCACTCCAGATCCTTCATAAAAATCAAGATATTCTTCAATTTGCGATTTCTTTTTACCTTCAGCTGGCTCATTAATGGGGAATTTAATTCGACCATTACCGTTACTCATTACTTTACTCATTAGTGCAGAATATTCGGTGTGAATTTGTTTATCGTCGAATGACAAGAAATTAACAAACCCCATAACATCCTCATACCACTTTACCCAAGTGTTCATTTCTCCCCATCCAACATTACCAACCATATGGTCAATATATTTTAGGCCCGTTGGTTTTGGATTGTAATCGGATTCCCATTTTACAAATCCAGGCATAAATTGTCCTTTATAATTTTTGCGTTCTACAAACATATGAACTGTTTCTCCATAGGTGTATATTCCTGCACGAACCACTTCACCGTTTTCGTCCTTTTCAACGGTAGGCTCCATGTACGATTTGGCACCACGCTTTGTGGTTTCCTCGTAAGCTGCTCTTGCGTCTTCAACCCAAAGCGCAATAACTTTTACACCATCACCATGTTTTACAATATGGTTGTTTATTGGTGATTTACTAGTTAGAGGCGTGGTTAAAACTAATCGGATTTTATCCTGTTTTAAAACATAACTCACTTCTTCTTTAGAACCTGTCTCCAAACCTTTGTAGGCATAAGATTGAAAGCCAAATGCAGTTTTGTAAAAATGTGCTGCTTGTTTGGCATTTCCAACGTAAAACTCTACATAATCTGTTCCTAATAAGGGCAAAAAGTCTTCAGCGCCTTCAAATATTTTTTCTAGTCCGTATTCTACCGATTTTATTTCTTTACTCATTGTTATTTATTTTTTATTCCAACCAAGATTTAAAATAATCTTCGTCTGCTATTTTTAATGCTTCTTCTGTAACTTGTAGGGGTTTAAAGGTGTCCACCATAACTGCTAGCTCGTCTGTTTTAACTTTTCCAATACTGCGTTCAGTTGCCCCTGGATGGGGACCATGAGGTATCCCAGCAGGGTGTAACGAAATATGACCAGCATCAATGTCATTACGGCTCATAAAATCACCATCTACATAATATAAAACCTCATCACTGTCTATATTGCTGTGGTTGTATGGTGCAGGAATAGCTTCGGGATGATAATCATACAAACGCGGAACGAAACTACAAACTACAAACGCATTGGTTTCAAAAGTTTGATGAACTGGTGGCGGTTGGTGAATACGACCCGTTATAGGCTCGAAATCGTGTATTGAAAAGGCATAAGGGTAATTAAACCCATCGTATCCAACTACATCGAAAGGATGTGTTGCATAAACCATATCAAAAATATCGTTTTGCTTTTTAACTTTAATGAGAAAATCCCCTTTTTCATCATAGGTTTCCAACTCATAAGGTTGCCTGATGTCACGTTCACAAAATGGTGAATGTTCAAGTAATTGTCCAAACCAATTTCTATAACGCTTTGGTGTGTAAATTGGCGAATACGATTCAACGATAAACAAGCGGTTATCATCGGTATCAAAATCCAGTTTATAGATTATTCCCCTTGGAATTAATAAATAATCGCCATACTTAAAATCTAAATTGCCAAGCATGGTTCGTAATTTTCCAGAGCCTCTATGGATGAAAATTAGCTCATCGGCATCTGTATTCTTGTAAAAATAGTTTGCTGTAGACTCTTTTGGCGCTGCTAGTATAATGTTGCAGTCACTATTAGTCAAAACCACTTTACGACTCTCTAAATAGTCGTTTATTTGCGGTACTTTAAATCCATGAAGCCTATAAGATTGTATGTTGTTTGCTTTTGCAACTTTTGGGGCAACGCTGTATTGATTTTTAATAGCTTTTACTTGCGTTGGTCGCTGTTCGTGATAGCTGTTGGTAGACATGCCATCAAAACCAATGGTTCCAAATAGTTGCTCGTAGTACAAGCTGCCATCTGGTTTTCTGAATTGAATGTGTCTTTTTGAAGGTATTTTCCCTAATTTATGATAAAAAGGCATGACAATATTAATTTGATAATTAAACAAAAATTTACAGTGATAATTACTTACCTAATTATCATTCAGGATTTCGTTTAATTAGAAATTTTAAAACGGTTAATAAATTTTCCCAAATAGATTTCATTCTTTACAAATATCGTGAAAATTTATTAGACTTCAGGTTAAAACAATGCGTTTCTAATTACCAATAATTAGAACCAGAACCCAACATTAAAAAACCAATACCCCTTGTTGGCTTCTGGTGACCAAGAATACTTTCCTTCAATTGGCCCTAAAAATGTTTCAAGCGAATATCCAATAGCGTAACCTGAAAAATCTGGGGTTGTTATCCACTCACCTGTCTCAAAAATATTGTCTTCTACATTAGCATAATTAGCATTAAAAATAATATGGTTCTTTTTAAATACTTCGTAGTCTAAAGTAAGCATGCCTTTTACAAAACTATTACCTGGTAGCGAGATATAGTCGTACCCAAAAAATGGCGTGAAATTGTTTATAAGATTATCACCATATCCTCCTAAAACGAAGTTTAGGGATTGTGTTGAGTCTTCCCCTATTTTAAATCCACCTTGAGCGGTTATATTTGCTGAAAATTTAGACCAAAAACTTAACGAATATCCTATTGTAGCCTTTGCAATTGAAAACTCTGAAAATGTATTGTTAAAATCTGAAGAGTATAAATATAAATGGAAGTCACCATCAAAAAGAAACCCTTCATTTGGAAAATACTTATTATCATAGGTGTCTAATTTTAATTTTCCAAAGACGCTGACAAAATCACTGTTTTCAAATACCGTTTCTTCTGATTCCGAATCTTCAATAAAAGTTTCGGTTGATATTCTTAACCGCTTATACTCGCCTCCTAATGTTAAGGCAAAATCTTTTCTGAACAGTGTTTGCACATAAAATTGATTTGTAAAATCACTTAATCCAACATCAATTTTATTAACGTTAAAATCAGAGCGTTGTTGCTCTGTTAGGATTGTAGCCGATGGTATGTTTTTTTCAAAATGATTATAACGTGAGTATATCCCTATACTCCAATAAAATCCTTTGTCTATAAAATAATTGAAGTCGTAACGAATATGATCTCCTACAATAAAGTCTAACGAGGCTACATCATTTTTAAATAATATTTTCTTTCGGGTTAAGTTAACCAGTGCTGCAGACTTGTATAAATCGTCATAATGAATTCCCAGCTTTAAAAAAGTTCTAATTGGTGTTTCTTTAACTTTGATATATAAATCATATTCATCGTCTATTCTAGAAGGTTTCAAGTCATAAATTACACTTTCAAAGTTATTGGTGGCTGCTAAATTATTAACACCTCTAACAAAATCTATATAATCAATTTCTTCATCAGATTTTATTTTTATTTTACCCAAAACATACGATCGTGTATAAAGCTCATTACCCTCAACAATAATGGTACTGATCTTAACACGGTTAATAGGTTGGATTCGCTTTCTTTCAGTAGGTTTTTCGACTTGCATTTCAGCTATTTTCTCAAGAGCATCTTGTTTTTTTTGTGCGGCTACAAACCCCTGCTCAATTATGCTTCTACCTTCGCTAAACGATACAACCGTATAATCCCTAATATCAGGTTTAATGTAAATATCTGTTTTTTTAGATTTTACTTTCATATCATTTATCGTACGATAGTTATTAATTTGAAGTAAAATATCTGGTGCCGATTTTAATTCTTCTCGCGTAGCCAAATCATCTTGAACATCAACCCCTACAATAATGTCTAACCCTTTTGCCTTGAGCTCATCAATGGGATAGTTATTGACCACACCGCCATCAATAAGAATTTGATCGTCTATAATAACAGGTTGAAAAAGAGAAGGAAATGCACCACTTGCAGCAATGGCTTGCGGTAAACTACCACTATCCAAAATTACGGGCGCTCCTGTTTCTACATTGGTTGCTATACAAAAAAAAGGAATTGGAAGCTCACTAAAATCGTCGACATTGCTTACATGCAATAATAGTTTTGAAAGTAAGCTTAACGTATTTTGCCCTCGCGACAGACCAGAAGGCAATGCCAATTTGAATTTATCAAACGGTAATGAAACTGCATATTTTTCAGAATTATCACGTTCATAAAATGTTTTTGACGCTCGTGGTAAGTTATCATTTATAATTTTGTCAAAATCTACGTCTTTAAATATAGAATCTATTTCATTACCCGAATACCCTGAAGCATATAAGGCTCCAACTATAGCTCCCATGCTAGTTCCTGCAACATAATCCACACGTATTCCTAAACTATCAATGACTTTTAAAGCCCCTATATGAGCCAAGCCTTTTGCGCCACCTCCACTTAAAACTAACCCAACTTTAGGATCGCCTTTCAGGTCTTCTTGGGAAAAACCAAAGCATGAAAAAACGAATAATATGCCTAAAATGAGTCGCTTCATTTATTGTTGTAATATGCGTGTATTTTTTGTGCTCTTGACAATCCCACAACAGCCTCTAAATCTGTTAAACTTGCAATGGATATTCGTTTTACTGATTTAAATTGTTTTAGTAATTCAACAACAGTTTTTTCGCCTATTCCCGGAATGGTTTCCAACTCGGTATTTAACGCACTTTTACTTCTTTTATTTCTATGGTGCTCAATACCAAATCGGTGTGCTTCATTACGCAATTGCTGAATAATCTTGAGCGTTTCACTTTTCTTATCTAAATATAATGGAATTGGATCGTCTGGATAAAATAATTCTTCTAAACGCTTCGCAATTCCGATAATCGCTATTTTACCCCTTAAATCGAGTGCATCAAGGCTTTTTAAAGCTGAAGACAATTGTCCTTTTCCGCCATCAATGATAATGAGTTGTGGCAATGGTTGATTTTCATCCAACAGTCTTTTATAGCGCCTGTAAACGACTTCTTCCATAGAAGCAAAATCGTCAGGGCCTTCAACCGTTTTAATATTAAAATGTCTGTAATCCTTTTTTGAGGGTTTACCATTTTTAAACACCACACAAGCCGCAACCGGATTTGTTCCTTGTATGTTGGAATTATCAAAACATTCAATATGTCGTGGTTCTTCAGATAGACGTAAATCAACCTTCATTTGGGCCATAACTCTATTGGTATGGCGATCAGGATCTACAATTTTAACCTGTTTTAATTGTTCTAATCTGTAATATTTAGCGTTGCGAACCGATAGTTCTAAAATTCGTTTTTTATCGCCCAATTTGGGCACTGTTACTTTTACATCTTCTCCCAAATCCACTTTAAAAGGCACATAAATTTCTTTGGAGTTTGAGTGAAATCGTTGTCTAATTTCGGTAATGGCCAACTCCAAAAGCTCCTTATCGGTTTCATCCAATTTCTTTTTGATTTCCAATGTGTGCGAACGAATAATTGAACCGTAGGACAGTTGTAAAAAATTGATGTATGCATAACTTTCATCTGTCACTATTGAAAATACATCTACATTACTAATTTTTGGGTTTACAATTGTAGACTTGGCTTGATAGTTTTCTAAAACATCTATCTTTTCCTTAATTCTTTGCGCGTCTTCAAATTGCATATCTACTGCAAAAGCTTTCATTTGAGCTTTAAACTGATTAAGCGACGATTTAAAATTTCCTTTTAAAATCTCTCTAATCGATTCAATATTACTGTGATATTCCGCTTCAGTTTCTAGACCTTCACAAGGGCCTTTGCAATTTCCTAAATGGTACTCCAAACAAACTTTATATTTTCCGGCGTCAATTTTTTCTTGCGACAGATCGTAATTACAGGTTCGCAGTAAAAATAAGCCTCGTATCAATTCTAACAGGGTTGAAACCGTTTTCATACTCGTGTAAGGGCCAAAATACTCAGAGCCATCTTTAATGACACGTCGCGTAGAAAATACACGAGGAAAACGTTCCTTTTTTATACAAATCCATGGATAGGATTTATCGTCTTTAAGCAATACATTGTAACGTGGTCTATGCTTTTTTATTAAGTTGTTTTCAAGTAAAAGCGCATCTGTTTCGGTATTGACCACAATATGTTTAATGTCTGCAATTTTTTTTACTAAAACACGGGTTTTACCACTATCGTGTTGTTTAGTGAAATAAGAACTAACCCGCTTTTTTAAATTTTTGGCTTTGCCAACATATAGAATATTACCTTCCTTATCGAAATACTGATACACACCAGGTTCGTTCGGCAGAGTTTTTAATTGTATGTCCAACTCGGTTTTAGGCATTCCCTCAAAGGTAATTATTTCTATTTTTTAGCAGATTAATTAACCGTAAAGATTTATAATAAAAGTATATTTTTAGAACATTCTATTTACTACCTTTCGCCGCTTTTTTAAAAAAACTTTAATGACAAAACAAATTATTGGACGCGTTGACAAAGTTGACTTTCCAAAATTGGATTTATATAACATTGATGCCAAAATAGATACTGGTGCCTATACATCGGCCATTCACTGTTCTCAAATTCTTGAAGAAGAAACAGGGCTTAAATGTACATTCTATAGCAAAGGACACCCAAACTTTAGTGGCAAGGAGGTTGTGTTCAAGCAATATTCCAGAACCGATGTAAAAAGTAGTAATGGTTATAAAGAAAATAGATTTAAAATTAAATCTGAAGTGATATTCTTTGGAAAAACATATAAGATTAACTTAACTTTAAGCACTCGGGATGATATGAAGTTTCCTGTTCTTATTGGCAGACAGTTTTTGAACAAAAAATTTCTGGTAGATGTTGACGAACAAAATATTTCATTTAACAAAAAGCAATCATGAATATTGTTATTCTTTCCAGAAATCCAAATCTGTACTCTACGCAGCGTTTAGTTGAAGAAGGTGAAAAACGCAATCATAAAATGGAAGTGATTGATCCTTTAAAATGTGATATTATCATAGAAAAGGAGAAACCTACAATTTATTACAAAGACCGTTATTTGGATTATGTTGATGCTATTATTCCTAGAATTGGGGCATCGGTAACCTTTTATGGTTGTGCGGTAGTCAGACAGTTTGAAATGATGAATGTCTTTACCATTTGTACTTCTGATGCTATTCAGCGCTCACGTGACAAACTTCGTAGTTTACAGCGTTTAAGTAAAGCTGGAATTGGTATGCCAAAAACGGTATTCACCAATTATTCCCGTGATGTTGAAGAAGTTATAGAGCATGTAGGTGGTGTTCCCGTAATTATTAAATTACTTGAGGGAACCCAGGGTTTAGGTGTTGTTTTAGCCGAAACCAAAAATGCTGCCGAATCAGTATTGGAAGCTTTTAATGGTTTGGAGGCAAGAGTAATTGTTCAAGAATTTATTAAAGAAGCAAAAGGTGCCGATATTCGCGCACTAATTGTTGACGGACAAGTTGTTGGCGCAATGAAACGGCAGGGTAAAGACGGTGAATTCCGATCTAACTTACATAGAGGTGGAAAAGCTAACATTATTAAATTAAATGAAGATGAATTACGTTTGGCCATGAACGCTTCGCGTGCTTTAAAACTTCCCGTTTGCGGTGTTGACATGCTTCAATCTGCTAGAGGCCCTCTATTGTTAGAGGTCAATTCCACTCCAGGTTTAGAAGGTATAGAAGGTGCAACTCATAAAAATATAGCTAGAGCAATTATTACTTTTATCGAACGAAACAAGTAGCGCCATGCCAGCAAAACCCATCACTATTTTAGGAACACGTATTTTACCAGGCAAAAGCTACGAACTAAACTTTGATGTGGCAAAATTACATACTACATCTACCATTGATGTCCCTATAATTGTTGAGCGATCAAAAAAACCTGGCCCAACAATTTTATTTACTGCTGGTATTCATGGTGATGAAGTTAATGGTGTTGAAATCGTGAGACAAATAATTGCCAAGGGCATTAACAAACCCAAATGCGGCACCATTATTTGCATTCCTGTTATTAATATATTTGGGTTTATTAATATGAAACGTGAATTCCCTGATGGACGCGATTTAAACCGTGTTTTCCCTGGAATTAAAAGAGGGTCATTAGCAAGCCGCGTTGCCTATAAACTGGTAAATGAAGTAGTTACTCAAGTTGATTTTGCAATAGACTTTCACACAGGTGGTTCTGGACGTTTTAATGCCCCTCAAATTAGGATAGCAAAAAATAACCCCAAATTAGATGCTTGGGCTAAATCTTTTGGCGCCCCTTTTGTTTTGTATTCTAAAAACCTTAAAAAATCATTTAGAAATACCTGTTATAAATTAGGTGTTCCCATGCTACTTTTTGAAGGTGGAAAATCATACCATATAGATGCTACTGTTACCAACACAGGCGTTAATGGTGCCAAGCGTATCCTACATCATTTTGGTATGCTAAATTCAAAATTTAAGGTTTCAGCGCCTAAAAAAGATTGTGTGTTTATTACCCAAAGTAAATGGCAACGCGCAAATTATTCTGGTATGTTCAAGGCTTCAGTAGCTATCAACTCTCGAGTCGAAAAAGATGATATTATTGGAAACATAACAGACCCCTACGGTAAGTTTAATCATTTTGTGAAAGCGGCTCATACAGGTTATGTTATTAATGTAAACGAATCGCCTATTGTCTATCAAGGCGATGCTCTATTTAACATAACCACAGCATTAAAATGACCAAAACCGAACTACGAAAAAAATACAAAGCATTACGCTCTGAACTAACCATTAACACTGTTGACGATTTAAGCCTGAAAATTGCCAATAACCTTTTAAAATTACCTATTTGGAATGTATCGTACTACCATACTTTTTTAACGATACCAGAATTTAAAGAAGTTAATACCGATTTTATATTGAATATTTTATCTGGAAAAGACAAACACATTGTGGTTTCTAAAACGGTATTAAAATCTTTATCTATGATCAACTATTTATTGACCGATTCGACTGTTATTAAGAAAAGTAATTTTAACGTTCCAGAGCCGGTTGACGGAATAGAGATAGCACACAATGAAATTGATATTGCTTTTATACCGCTTTTGGCTTACGATAAGAGAGGAAATCGCGTAGGTTACGGCAAAGGGTTTTACGATGTGTTTTTAAGTCAGTGTAAACCTGAAATCATAAAAATAGGGTTGTCATTTTTTGAACCAGAAGAAACTATAGAAGGTATTATTGATACCGATATTCCTTTGGATTATTGTGTAACACCAAAAAATATCTACGAATTTTGATTCCCTTTAAATGCCCTTTTATTAAACACTATTAAAAGGCCAAATCCAGAGCTTATAGCTACATCGGCTATATTAAAAACTGGTTCGAAAAAGGTAAAATATTTACCACCATAAAATGGTAACCATTCGGGTAAATAGCCCTTCCATAGTGGAAAATATAACATATCTACAACTTTACCATGTAGTAAGGTATCGTAACCACCATCTGGAGATAAAAAAGAAGCAACTTGCCCATGACTGTCATTAAATAACACACCATAAAATACCGAGTCAATTATATTTCCCAATGCACCAGCGAATATTAATGCTATAGCCCAAATCAATACTCTTGAACTTTGTTTTTTTGTGGCATCATAAAGCCAATACCCTATACCACAAATAGCTACAATTCTAAAAACCGTTAAACATATCTTTGCGGTACGATCACTTATAAAAGAAATAAAATCACTAATTTTTGTTCCCCAAGCCATACCATCGTTTTCCACAAAATAGAGTTTAAACCAAGAAAATACTTCAACATCTTCTCCTAAAACAAAATGGGTTTTAATATATATTTTACTTATTTGGTCAATAAGTAAAACGATAACAATACATAAAACGGATTTTTTTAGGGACATGTTGATTTTGTTTCGCGCTAAAATAGAAATATTATTGGGTTTTTGTTACGCTTATATTTCCATTAACAGTATGCAGCGTTATTTTATTTATTCCATTATTAATGGTCTGCTGTTTAATACTACCGTTTTTTGATTTTAAGTTTAATTCAGCGGCATTAGTATTTACATCTATATTTCCGTGCAACGTATTAACCAATAAGTTGCCTGAAAAAGCCGTTGCATTAAAATGCCCATTTAGTAATTGGGCTATTAAGTTTTCGTATATTCCATTTACAAAAACAGAAGCTATATCACTCGATGTATCAACCGCCAAATGTTCCGGAATTACCATAGTTAGTTCTATTGATATTTTTTTATGGGCACTTAACTTATCATCTGGAGGTGTAAATAAAGGTTGGTATGCACTTCCCAAAAACAGTGTATCGTGTTTCCTATAAGCTTGAAGAATAACTTGTTCAAAATTCTCACCTTCAATATTTAAAGTTACGTCCGCAACATTGGTTTTTTGGGTTGATATATTTATCTTAAACATCCCGTCTCCAGAAATAGAAACCGTAGTTATTTGTGAGGCATCTATTTGTTCTTGGATTATTTTTTGGGCAAATAGATGACCTGATAAAAAAAGGAAAAGAATAACTGTTCTCATAAAAACAAAAAACGCTCCAATTTATATCGAAGCGTTTAGATTTATAGTAGCAGAATGCTTATTGCATGTTTTTTGCTTCGATACTCAAAGTGGCATGAGGCACTAACTTTAAACGTTCTTTACTTATTAGCTTTTTAGTAACACGGCAAATACCATAGGTCTTATTTTCAATACGAATAAGGGCGTTTTTTAAATCGCGAATAAATTTTTCTTGTCTAATTGCCAATTGCGAATTGGCTTCCTTACTCATGGTTTCACTTCCCTCTTCAAAAGCTTTAAATGTAGGAGAGGTATCGTCTGTACCATTGTTATGGTCATTCATATAAGCACTTTTGATAAGTTCTAAATCGTGCTGAGCTTTATCAATTTTCTCCTGAATAAGCTTTTTGAATTCAGCTAAATCTTTATCTGAATATCTTACGTTTGTATCTACACCCATAATCTTAATGTTTTTGAATAAATAATTTGGTATTTACATCATCGAAAACAATTTCTATACCATTATTTATTTGATCTTTTATTTCTAATTCCTTTGTTAATGTTTCTGCCTTAATATAGGCCATATTCGTTTCTATTGCTTCAACTATTTTTTCATCTTTTTGAAGTATCACATCAATTCTATCTGTGACTTCAAATCCTGAATCTTTACGTAAATTTTGAATACGATTTACGAGCTCACGAGCAATCCCTTCTTTTCGTAAATCATCAGAAATCGTAACATCTAAAGCTACTGTTAAACTACCTTCATTAGCTACTAACCAGCCTTCAATATCTTGAGAAGTAATCTCTACATCTTCGAGTCCTAAAGTAAGACTTTTTCCGTTAATTTCAACCGCTATTTCTCCATTTTGCTCGATTTTTTTAATATCATCGGCTGTAAATTGCATGATAGTGCTAGCAATCACCTTCATATCCTTACCAAAACGAGGACCCAAAACCTTGAAATTTGGTTTAATCTGTTTTACCAAGATATCTGAAGCATCTTCCAACAACTCAATCTCTTTAACATTTACTTCATGCTTTATCAAACTGGCAACCGCTAAAATTTCCTCCTTTTGTTGTTTATTATCAACAGGAATCATAATTTTTTGCAAGGGTTGACGCACTTTTATCTTCTCCTTGGCTCTTAACGACAATACTAACGATGATATTGTTTGGGCATTCTCCATCTTACGCTCTAAACTTTTATCTACAAAGCTTTCGTCATATTTTGGAAACTCAGCCAAATGTACACTCTCAACATTTTCTTTATGTGTTACTTGGGTTAAGTCTTGGTAAAGTTTATCCATGTAAAATGGTGCAATTGGCGCACCTAGTTTTGCCAAGGTTACCATACAGGTATAAAGGGTTTGGTAGGCCGAAATTTTATCGGTTTGGTAATCGCCTTTCCAGAAACGTCTTCTACTAAGTCGTACATACCAATTACTTAAATATTCTTGCGTAAAGTCTGAAATAGCTCTGGCGGCTTTGGTAGGTTCATATTCTGCATAGAATTCATCTACCTTCTTGATAAGCGTGTGTAATTCAGATAAAATCCAACGGTCTAACTCTGGACGTTCTTCTAACGGAATATCGGCTTCGCTATAATTGAAACTATCTAAATTTGTATATAAACTGAAAAATGAGTAGGTATTGTAAAGCGTTCCAAAAAATTTACGTTTTACTTCCTCAATACCGTCTACATCAAATTTTAGGTTGTCCCAAGGGTTTGCATTTGAAATCATATACCAACGCGTGGCATCAGCACCATAAGTTGATAAGGTTTCAAAAGGATCTGTAGCATTTCCTAAACGCTTGGACATTTTTTGTCCGTTTTTGTCTAACACCAATCCGTTAGACACCACGTTTTTATAAGCAACAGAATCAAAAACCATGGTTCCTATGGCATGAAGGGTGTAAAACCAACCACGTGTTTGATCAACACCTTCTGCGATAAAATCGGCTGGAAATGATTCATGCTTATCTATTTTTTCTTTGTTTTCAAACGGATAATGCCATTGTGCATAAGGCATAGAACCAGAATCGAACCAGACATCAATTAAATCAGCTTCACGTTTCATGGGTTGTCCAGATGGTGACACCAAAACGATCTCATCAACGATGTTTTTATGTAAATCTATTTTGGCATAGTTTTCTTCAGAATTATTACCCACTTCGAAATCAGCAAAAATATCAGCTTTCATTACGCCAGCCTCAACGGCACGTTGCATTTCAGCTTTTAACTCCTCAACAGAACCAATACAAATTTCTTCTTTACCATCTTCGGTTCTCCAAATTGGTAGCGGAATTCCCCAATAACGCGAACGCGATAAGTTCCAATCATTAGCATTGGCAAGCCAATTTCCAAAACGACCCGTTCCTGTTGCTTTTGGTTTCCAATTGATTGTTTCATTTAATTCAAACATTCTGTCCTTAACATCAGTTACTTTAATAAACCAAGAATCTAATGGATAGTATAGAATGGGTTTATCGGTTCTCCAACAATTAGGATAGCTGTGCTTGTATTTTTCAACCTTAAAGGCTTTATTTTCAATTTTTAATTTGATAGCTAGCTCTACATCAACAGATTTTTCAGGTACTTCGCCTTCATTGTAATATTCATTCTTGACATATTTACCTGCAAACTCGCCCATTTCTGGACGGAATTTACCTTGTAAATCAACCAAAGGCACCAAATTTTCATTTTCATCTTTCACTAACATTGGTGGTACTTCTGGTTTCGCTTGTTTAGCAACCAAAGCATCATCTGCGCCAAAGGTTGGTGCGGTATGTACAATTCCTGTTCCGTCTTCGGTAGTTACGAAATCTCCAGCAATAACTCTAAAGGCATTTTTAGGATTGTCGTTTGGTAAAGCATAAGGCAATAACTGCTCGTAAGTAATGCCTACTAAATCAGCTCCTTTGAATTCTTTTACAACGTAGTAAGGAATTTTTTTATCACCAGATTTATATTCTAGTAATTCTGACTTGTCCTCAACTCGGTTATACTTTCCAGAAAATTGATAATTCACTAATTTTTTAGCCAATATCACATTCATCGGTTCAAACGTGTATTGGTTATAGGTTTCAACTAAAACGTATTCAATTCTTGGACCAACGGTTAAGGCTGTGTTACTTGGAAGTGTCCATGGCGTGGTTGTCCAAGCCAAGAAGTGAATATCACCTTCTTCTTTTAGGAAATCTGGCAATGATTCTTGATTCGCTTTAAATTGTGCCACAACTGTTGTATCTGTAACATCTTGATATGTTCCTGGTTGATTCAACTCATGCGAACTTAATCCTGTCCCGGCTTTAGGCGAATACGGTTGTATGGTATAGCCTTTGTACAACAGGCTTTTGTTGTATATCTGTTTTAGTAACCACCAAACCGATTCCATGTATTTAGGCTCGTAGGTAACGTATGGATTGTCCATATCCACCCAATAGCCCATTTTTTGCGTAAGGTCGTTCCAAACATCAGTATAGCGCATAACCGCTTTACGGCAAGCAGCGTTGTAATCTTCAACAGAAATGGTTTTACCAATATCTTCTTTGGTAATACCTAGTTCTTTTTCCACACCCAACTCAATTGGCAACCCATGCGTGTCCCAACCCGCTTTACGCTTAACCTGATAACCTTTCATGGTTTTGTAACGGGGAAAAATATCTTTTATGGCACGAGCTAAAACGTGGTGCACACCAGGTAAACCGTTTGCAGAAGGAGGCCCTTCAAAAAACACAAAGGGTTTATGACCCTCTCTTGTAGAAACGCTTTTTTCAAATATGTTGTTTTCTTGCCAATACTTGCTGATTTCGTTAGCAATATTTGGCAAGTCAAGTCCTTTATATTCAGGAAATTTAGTGCTCATAAGTACATTTATTCTTTTCGACCTGCGAAATTAATGAATTTTAGTAAAATAGCCCTTGGTTTAGAGGTTTTTAAACAATAAAACTTTGCAAATCTTGATCTTGAATAAAAAAGCTATAATAATTCTAAAGTTTTAGAGTATTCCTTTAGAAGAGTGTTTTCAAAGCTTCCTAATTCTTGCCTTATTGCAGACATTATTCTTAAGGCATCACTATAAGTCGTTTGAGAGTTGAAATCAAAAAACTTTTCAAGAAATGAGTCTCTAGTCTTATTCAGTCCATTTTGCACAGTGTAGGTTTTTGACAGTTGAGAAGCAATTTCAATATCCATGCTTGAAAGCAGATTGCTATATTTTGCCATTTCAAACATAGCACTTGAAAGCTGACCATCACCAACACCTCTCCAATTTGGGAAGCGTTCATTAAAATTCTTATCAAATAAAGGTTCATTGACTATCTCATCTGTCAAAAGAGGGTATAAACTATCCAATGATTTATTAAACTTTATTCGATTTTTTTGAGCTCTTTTAACTGTTTCCAAATTTGCTTGGACTTCTAATTTTATGTTATTTAAAACTTCTCGCTGGTTACTTTTTAAATTGTTTGAAGCATTCCATTCTGAAGCTAAAATTCCAAGAAACACACCCACTACTACTAATACTAATTGTATGAAATACTCTGAAAATTTAATTTTATTACTCATTCTAAAGGTTTTATTTAAACTACAAATTCAACCAAATCTTCAATCTTAGAAATCATTTGAATCTTTATGACCGTGTTTTTCAAGGCAATTTTATTGTATTTCGATACAAAAATGGTAGAAAACCCAAGTTTTTCAGCCTCCAAAATGCGTTGTTCAACTCGTTGCACAGGGCGAATTTCACCTGATAATCCAACCTCTGCAGCAAAGCAAAAATCACGTTGCAGAGCTTCATCTTCGTTTGATGATAGAATGGCTGCGACTACTGCTAAATCTATTGCAGGATCGTCAACCGTTATGCCTCCAGTAATGTTTAGAAAGACATCTTTGGCGCCTAAACGAAATCCTGCTCGTTTTTCTAAAACGGCCAATAACATATTTAAACGCTTAGCATTAAATCCAGTGGCACTTCGCTGCGGTGTTCCATATACAGCAGTACTTACCAAGGCCTGGACCTCAATCATTAAAGGCCGCATACCTTCCAAAGTGGCTGCAATGGCATTGCCGGATAGTTCTTCGTCTTTTTTAGAAATTAATATCTCACTAGGATTAGAAACTTCACGTAATCCTGAACCTTGCATTTCGTAAATACCTAATTCGTTTGTCGATCCAAATCGGTTTTTGTTCGCTCGTAAAATTCTAAACACGTGATTGCGATCACCTTCAAATTGCAAAACCGTATCAACCATATGCTCTAAAATTTTCGGGCCAGCAATATTACCATCCTTAGTGATATGGCCTATTAAAACAACTGGTGTTGCAGTTTCTTTAGCAAATTTGATAAGTTCAGTTGTACATTCTTTTATTTGAGAAATGCTGCCTGATGAAGATTCTATATAATCGCTATGCAAGGTTTGAATAGAATCGACCACCACTATATCTGGTTCTAAATCCTCAATTTGTTTGAAAATATTTTGGGTTTTTGTTTCAGTAAGAATGTAACAATTATTGCTATTGGGATTTATGCGTTCGGCACGCATTTTTATTTGTTTCTGACTTTCTTCTCCTGAAACATAAAGTGTTTTGTAAGGTAATTTTAATGCAATTTGAAGTAGCAAGGTACTTTTACCAATACCCGGTTCACCTCCTAAAAGTGTTAATGATCCTGGAACAATGCCTCCTCCCAAAACACGGTTAAACTCGGCATCGTTGGTTTGCATGCGTGCATCTTGAGAAGTATCAATTTCATTGATTAGTAACGGTTTTGAAACACGCTTTGTTTTAGCTGAAGATGTCGATTGCCAATCACTTTTTTCAGGCTTTTGAATAACTTCTTCTGCAATAGTATTCCATTCCTTGCAGGCGTTACATTGCCCTTGCCATTTAGCATATTGTGTACCACAGTTTTGACAATAAAAAGTTGTTTTTACTTTAGCCATTAATACCCGAAATCTGCTTTAATTGCATCTGCCCGACGTAACATTTCATCTTTTGTAATACCTGCAATTTCATCCAAAACAAAAGCAGACTGATACGTTTTCATTGCTTTTTTCGGTTCTCCTGTTTCTTCGTAAAAACGCGCTAGATAATAATTTCCTAAAAGTGTTTCGGGATATTCCTTTCTTGCGATTTTTCCCAATTCTTCTAAATACTCAAACTTTTCATTTTTATCAATGGCAGCCTCAATAGCATTAAAATCGTTGATAAGGATTTGCTTTTGTATTCCAAACAAATCTTCAATGGTTTGATACTTTTCAGTTAAATACTCAACTGGAGAACCTTCAAGTTTTAAAATGGTTTCTTTATATTCTGTTTTGCTTATGGGTTTAAAAACCAAAAATATATCCTCTAAAGCGTTTGGAATGGCATGTGCTGGAAGCTCATAGTGAGAAGGCTTCTCAAAATTATCAAAACTATACAGCAAATTTTTATTTTCTAATGCACTTATAGCATCATTCAATTTTGTTACTCCTGATTTTATGTGCTTGATATCGTTATCAGAAGTAGTCATGTAATAAAATAGTTTTCCTTCGGATTTTGAGAGCTTTTCGGACAAGTAATTTGTCATGTCTGGTGCTAAATCTGGACTTATCGCAACATAAGCTTGAAATAAAGGCTGTGGTTTAAGTAAAAAATAATTTATGAAATTGGCCGTTTCGCCATGCCCAACTATTACCCGAAATTCTACCGTTCTATAAGTGCTATCAAGATACGGAAGGAGCTCCATACCTATAAATTCGAAAAATGCTGCACCGTTTTCAATAGGCAATGAGTTTTGTTCGGAATAGCTGATATCTGAATTGCGACTATCTACCTGATTAATACCAACAACAATAGATTCTGGCATATCTTCCCAATATGAGTAATAATCTACATTACCTGCAACGGCTTCAAACAAATAGTCGCCATCAAAAACCAAAATAATAGGGTAGGCTTTATCTTCATTAGAATCATAGCCTCTAGGAAGTTGAATTTTAACTTCACGTGTTTCACCTAATTTTGTTGATTCAAACGGTTCGTAAATCACCTGGGCAATAGTGCTTTGCATACATGCCATTAATGCGAAAAGACAGATTAGTTGTTTCATTTTAAAACGGTTAATATATTCATGGCAAGTTATGAAATTAAGCCATAAGTATAAAAGAAATTTACCGTTTGAAAGTTGTTTTTATTCTGGTTTTAATGCCTTGTTTCTGTTATAAACAGGCAATAACAATAATGATAATCCTCCTAAACCAACAAGCACAATAGTTTGAGACGTCCAAACTATCCATCCAAAAGCGATGCTTGGATCTTCTGGAATAGCAAAAATTGAAAACGCCGCATAAACGGCAACTGGATACGAACCAATTCCGCCATTTGTGGCAGCAATACTAAAACTAGCCGAAATAAAACCTATAAGAACAGCTCCAAATGGGATTCCGTGTAGCTCTTCCAAGGCAAATGATGTAACATAAAACATCATAACGTACATAAACCAAATGAAGAGTGTATGAAAAATAAAAGCCCATTTTTTTCTCATTTTAAAAATAGACAAGACACCTTCGATCAAACCTGACACAAATGTCTTTATTTTTATCGCTAAAGCTGACTGGCTTTTTTTTATGTAAACAATGAATAAAACTCCTAAGACCAATAATCCAAAAACAGCAATAATTAAATTTTTTGGGTTAAAAGATTCTGTTAAAAACGCCATTATGAAATCAAACTGAAGAAATAAGGTAATAATAACAATCCCCATAACAACAACCAAATCAGCAACACGTTCAGCAACAATAGTTCCAAACCCCTTTTCAAAAGGCACACCTTCATATGTTGTTATAATTGATGCTCTAGCTACTTCCCCAGCTCTAGGAATAGTGTAGTTTATTAAATACGCCGAAAACACGGCCATAATACTATTTGGCAATTTTATGTTATAGCCCATTGGCTCGAGCTGAAAACGCCATCTGTAAGCTCTTGATAAGTGACTTAAGAAACCAAATAACATGCCCAGAACTATCCAAAAATAATCGGCTTTTTTAAAGTAAACCAATAATTCAGAAAATGACACCTTGGACAGTGAATACCATACTAAAAAAACTCCCAACAATATTGGGAGCCCTATTTTTAATATTTTTTTCACGTATGGATTCAAATTTTTAAATAAGTTTGTTTGTGGCTTCGTCTGGAAACACTAATGATGGCTTAAACTTTTTAGCCTCTTCAATATCCATAAAGGCATATGTGATTAAAATTAAAACATCACCTGGAGACACTAGCCTAGCTGCTGCTCCATTTAGTGTGATTTCTCCACTATTTCTAGGCCCAGGAATGGCATAAGTTTCTAATCGCGCACCATTATTATTGTTAACAATTTGCACTTTTTCACCTTGAATAATATTGGCTGCATCCATAAGGTCTTCATCTATGGTAATACTCCCTATATAGTTCAGATCTGCACCTGTACATTTTACTCTGTGAATTTTAGATTTTACTACTTGAATTTGCATGCGGCAAAGATAATTAATTTAATGCGATATTGTCTATAAGTCTAATATCATCTGCATATACAGCTATAAAAGCTCTGTATTGTTTTTTATGAGATTTTCTTATTACTGGTTTTAAGGTTGAAGTGTCTGCTATAATAAAATACTCTAATTGCAATAATGTATTGTTAGCAAACTGTTTTTCAACCCATTCCGTAACTTCTTTAGCACTTTTTGTGCCAAACTTTTTTTTGGCAGAATTTAAAATTCTGTAGATAAAAGGCGCTTCTTTTTTATGTTCTGGCTTAAGACGTTCGTTTCTAGAACTCATGGCCAGTCCATTAGATTCCCTATGTATTTTGCAACCATGCACGTTTACGGGTATGTTGTGTTTTTCAACAAGCTTTTTAATTATGGCTAGCTGTTGAAAATCCTTTTCTCCAAAATAAGCATTATCGGGCTTTATAATTTCAAATAATCGTTTTACTATAGTACCAACCCCGTCAAAGTGTCCTTCCCGGAACTTACCCTCCATTTCAAACTCCAATCCATCAAAAGAAAACTGTTCAGATTTGGTTTGGCCTTCATAAATATCTTCAACCGTTGGTGCATAAACCATAACTTCGTTTGAAACAGTTTCGAGAAGATTGATATCACGCTCTAAAGTTCTAGGGTAATTTTCTAAATCAGAGGCGTTATTAAACTGTGTAGGATTAACAAAAATACTTACCACAACTTGGTCGTTACTTTTTAATGCTTCTTTTACCAAACTTAAGTGGCCATCATGCAATGCTCCCATTGTCGGGACAAAACCAAGAGATTGATTCTTTTTCTTTAGAAAAGAAATTTCATTTTTAATTTTAGCTTTTTCTGTAAAAACCTTCACCTTTAATAAAAAATTAACGCGTGCAAACTTAATATTTTAAAGGCAATTAGCATAAATTTTTGTACTTTTGCGTGTTTTTTATTTTGAATCTTCAAAACAATAAAATATATGAAAGATAAGAGGATATTGTATGTATCATCTGAAGTAGTGCCTTATTTACCGGAAACCGAAATCTCATCCATGTCATTTGAAGCGCCTAGAATGGTTAATCAGCTTGGTGGTCAAATTCGAATTTTCATGCCAAGATATGGCAATATAAACGAGAGAAGACATCAACTACATGAAGTAATTAGACTATCAGGTATTAATTTGGTAATAAATGACCTAGATATGCCGCTGATAATAAAAGTTGCTTCAATTCCAAAAGAGCGTATTCAGGTATATTTTATTGATAACGACGAATATTTTAAAAGAAAAGCCACTTTAACAGACGAAGAAGGAAATTTATTCCCTGACAATGATGAACGAGCTATTTTCTTTGCTAAAGGCGTTATTGAAACTGTTAAAAAGTTAAACTGGTCTCCAGACATAATACATGTTCACGGTTGGCTAGCATCCTTATTGCCCCTGTATTTAAAACAGTTCTATAAAGACGAGCCTTTATTTAACGAAAGTAAAATAGTTACATCTATATACAATCAAAGCTTTGACGGTACGTTAAACAAAGATATGCAAGACAAGATAAAATTTGACAACATAGATAGCGAGGCTATTAAGGCTTTAGAAAAGCCTACCTATAACAATTTAATGAAAATTGCCATTGATCATTCTGATGCATTAATTATTGGTTCTGAAGAAATTCCAGAAGAGTTAACCACGCATTTAAAAGATTCTCAAAAACCAATTTTAAAATACAAATCAAAAGATGAGTTTAGTGAAGCTTATACCGAGTTTTACAATAATGAAGTTTTAGGATAAGCCTATTTCTTGAAAAAATAACTATGAAAAGATTTTTAAGCCCTTTAAAGTATATATCAGGTATTGTACTAATTATGTTTTTTGCCTGTGATGACGATTACGCAACTGTAGAAACAGATATTGAAGGAATCACGAATTTTGGCACTGATTCTATTAAGTTTCCTGTTGTTTCATTTAATAGAAAATTAGGCCCTGTTCAAACCAATAACCTATCGTCTAATTTAATGGGTATCTATAACGATCCTATTTATGGCAAAACAACAGGGAGTGTGGTAACTCAAATTGTGCCAACATCATTTGGCTTTAATTTTCCTGAAGATATAGCTGTAGACTCGGTAATTTTAACAATTCCGTATTACGCTAAAAATATTGGCACTGATGCCGAAGGCACCCCTTTGTATGAATTAGATTCGTTATTTGGTAATGAACCCGTAAAATTATCTATATATCAAAATAATTATTTCTTACGCGATTTTGACCCAGATAGTAATCTATCTGAAGCACAGAGATATTATTCTAATTCAAATCAAACAATCAATTTTGACAATTTTATTGGTGAAACACTATATCAAAAAGACGAATTTTTGCCAAACGACCAACAAGTTGTTATTAATGATGAAGAAACTATAGCGCCTAGTTTAAGAGTACATTTAAACAATGACAATGAATTTTGGGACAACTTATTTTTCTTCAATACTCCAGATGCAGGATCTCAACCCGAAATAAGCAATCAAAATAATTTTAAGGATTATTTTAGAGGCCTTTATTTTAAAGTCGAAGAAGCCATGGCGGGTAACGGCCATATGATGATGTTGAATTTTTCTCAAGGTAATGTAATTGTTTATTACAGTTGGGTAGTTGAAACTACTATAGATGAAAATGGTGACCCACTGGAAATAAAGGATGACAGCTTCTTAAGAATGAATTTCACTGGTAATCGTTTAAACATTCTTGAAAACGATCCAACCAATACTACTATAGCCGATGCAGATGCTAATGCGGACCCAATTGATGGCGATCAATCACTTTACATTAAAGGAGGCGAAGGTTCAATGGCAGTTATAGATTTATTTAATGGTACTGTTGAAGATCCAGAAACAGGGTCAGATGTTCCTGCTTTAGAATACTTTAAGAGCAAAAAGGATTCTTGGCTTATAAATGAGGCTAATCTTACACTTTATGTAGATCAAAATCAGGTAAACGGCGAAGAGCCTAATAGAATTATGTTAATAGATTTAGAGAATAACGTCCCAATAGTGGATTATTTTTTCGATGGATCAACAAACAATGCAAACCCTTCGCTGTCTAAAACTTTTTATTCAAGAACATTAGAGCGCGATGGTAATGATGAAGGTTTCAAATATAAATTTCGCTTAACTGAACACTTAAACAACATTTTGTTGCGCGATTCCACAAATGTAAAACTAGGAGTTTATGTTTCGACCAATGTTAATGAGATTCAACAAGCAACTGCTCTTGAATATGATGACACGGACACCCACTCTGGATCAGTGATGTCTCCTCGAGGTACTGTTCTTTATGGGTCAAATACTAATGTTCCAGATAACAAAAAAGTGAAATTCGAATTATATTACACTGAACCCGATAAATAATATCATATGTGTGGCATAGTAGGCTATATTGGTCATAGAGAAGCTTATCCAATTATTATAGAAGGTTTAAAGCGCCTTGAATATCGTGGATATGATAGTGCTGGTATTGCACTTTATGATGGTACAAACTTAAAAGTTTCTAAAACCAAAGGTAAGGTTGCCGATTTAGAGCAACGTGTCGCAGATGAAATCTCTACTAATGCTAATTTAGGTATTGGTCATACCCGTTGGGCTACACATGGTATTCCTAACGATTTAAATGCTCATCCTCACTATTCCAATTCCGGAAATCTGGTAATAATTCACAATGGTATCATTGAAAATTATGATTCCTTACGCAAAGAGCTAATTTCCAGAGGCTATACATTCAAGTCTGAAACAGATACTGAAGTTTTAATAAACTTAATCGAAGACGTAAAAATTAAAGAAGATGTCAAATTGGGCAAAGCTGTACAAATTGCATTAAACCAAGTTGTAGGTGCCTATTCTATCGCTGTATTTGACAAAACAAAACCTGGTGAAATTGTTATTGCACGTCTTGGCAGTCCTTTAGCGGTTGGTATTGGTGAAAATGAATTTTTTATAGCCAGCGATGCATCGCCTTTTATTGAGTACACTAAAAATGCGGTGTATCTTGAAGATGAAGAGATGGCGATTATCCGTGCAGGTAAAGATATAAAAATCAGGAAAATAAAAGATGATTCATTAGTAGATCCCTATGTTCAGGAATTACAAATGAACCTTGAGCAAATAGAAAAAGGTGGTTACGACCACTTTATGCTTAAGGAAATCTTTGAGCAACCTAACGCCATTAAAGATACTTATAGAGGGCGCTTACTGGCAAAAAAAGGCATTATAAAAATGTCTGGCGTAGATGATAATATTGAAAAGTTCCTTAACGCCAATCGTATAGTTATTGTTGCCTGTGGTACATCTTGGCATGCAGGTTTAGTGGCCGAATATATATTTGAAGATTTAGCAAGAATTCCGGTTGAAGTTGAATATGCTTCAGAGTTTAGATATCGCAATCCTGTTATTACAAATAAAGATGTAGTGATAGCCATTTCTCAATCTGGTGAGACTGCAGATACTTTAGCTGCCATTAAACTAGCAAAAGCCAATGGTGCTTTTGTGTTTGGAGTATGTAATGTTGTAGGATCTTCTATCGCTAGAGAGACCAATGCTGGTGCCTATACTCATGCTGGGCCTGAAATTGGTGTTGCCTCTACAAAAGCCTTTACAACACAAATAACTGTGCTTTCATTAATTGCCTTAAAACTCGCTAAAGCAAAAGGTGCTATTTCAAATTCTGATTACCGCTATCACTTACAAGAATTAGAACTTATTCCAGAAAAAGTAACAAAAGCTTTAACTTCTGACACACACATTAAAGCTGTTGCCGACACTTATAAAGAGGCTCGCAATTGTTTGTATTTAGGTAGAGGATATAATTTTCCTGTCGCATTAGAAGGCGCCTTAAAGCTTAAGGAAATATCATACATCCACGCCGAAGGATACCCTGCTGCCGAAATGAAACATGGCCCTATTGCACTTATAGACGAACAAATGCCAGTAATTGTAATTGCAACCAAAAAAGGACATTATGACAAAGTAGTAAGTAATATTCAAGAAATTAAATCCAGAAAAGGAAAAATTATTGGAATTGTTACTGAAGGTGATACCCATGTTAAAGAATTAGCCGATCATGTTATTGAAGTGCCGGAAACGCTAGAACCACTTTCGCCTCTATTAACTACTATACCTTTACAGCTATTATCATATCATATTGCGGTTATGCTAGGTAAAAATGTTGACCAACCTCGAAATTTAGCCAAATCGGTTACTGTAGAATAGACTCCTGTTATTTAAAAACGACCTTTTTATATTTTAGTTTATCATAAACAGTATTAACGGCTTCCAATAATTGTTTGTCACACCCAGATGTATCAATTTCTCGATGGTTTGAAAACGGTATGAGATGAGAATAATCTAAAGACATGTTCATTTCATTTCCAACAAACTCCATTACTTTTTGGGGTTCATTTAGGTAATCTGAATATTCAATAAGCATATAGTTCTCATCTTCCATATTCAATAAATAATCGTAATAATTTAGCCAAATCGCTAACCAATAGTTTAGAGTAGATTTATCGCAAGCAATCGTCACATCTTTATCAGAAAATTTAAATACTTTTTGATTGTTTCCAAATTCATGATGGCCTAACCAATCCAAATAGGTTTGCATAAATTCATCATCTGTTTGGAATTCAGAAAACCGTTTATGCTGATTTAACAAAGAATATGCATGTACTTCCGGTTTCCTAAACAGAAAAACAACTTTAAATGACTCATTAAACTTACGTAACGATTCATACCTTAAAATAAGGTTGTTGTTTTTTGATAAATACGTTGAGGTATTGTTTTGCCTTACCAAAGCTTGATATTTCATATAATTATCATAAACTTCTTCGGTAATCTCGTGTTTATTTAAATGGTTTTTGGAAATAAAATAATCGTTTAAAAATACTTTGAAAAAATATTCCTCAAGTGCTTCAATAGTATTTAAACCAAAAAGCATTTTATCGCCATGCTTTCGCTCTTTTAGTTTTGCCTTTTTGGGGTTATACATCTTTTTCCAAAGATTAGGCGCTAACAATAATGGCATATTGGAATAATCTAACGAACTAAAATCACCAGCTTTGAATAATTGGTCGGTTAGGCTAGTGGTTCCTGCCCGGGCCAGACCAGAAATAATTAAAAAGGTTTCTTTTTTTTCTGAGATCTTTTCTTTTTTAAATCTACTGTCAAACGAAAACAGTAGTCTGCCTATGTTGTAATTATTTAAAATAAGCTTGTGAAACAAAATTGAAGCTTCAGAATAATCTTCAGAAGGCTTTTTCCTTTTAATTAAAAATGGGATAATACTCCCTAAGGACATACTTACAAAAAACCAAATTGACGAAGTGTCTAAACTTTGAAACTCAACATTTCCTAAAAGTATGTAAAAATAAACAGGCAAGCATGTTGTAAGAGCTATAACAGCCAAAAGACCTATGTTTTTGCCTAAATCCAATAACATATTCTTCAATGCTTTAATTAACTTTTTTTGCTTAACAAGTTCGTCTTCTTTAGACAAAACTGCATTAGACAAGCTTAGTGTTGTCTCTAAAGCTGCAAAAAAATGTTTGCGAAAATAGATTAACAGGCCAATAAAAATAAATCCTGAAAGACCTACTAATAAATAATAAACCATTACTGTTTTTTGAATAGTTTACGAAAAAAGCGTTTAATAGGAATCCATAAAACTACACCAAAGGCAAAAATAACCAGTAGGGCAATAAATAAAATAATTAGTAAAGTACCAATACCAATTCCAGGACCAATATACAATGTCATAACTTATAGTTTAAGGCTTCCAACTCGTTATCCAAATAAGTTGTTGTCCAATTAGGCAAATAATGATACCCATTAATGTTACTCTCAAGAGTTGTTTTTAAAACCACACCCTTTTCATTTAAAACCCAAAGAATCCCTGACCCTTGCTCTTCAAAAAACAAATCACCATTAGGCAATATACGGTATAGACCTTCGGCATCTGTAAAAATACTATGTTCTTTAAACGGTTCTTCATAAAGCGGCGTATAGGTATCTTCATCAAAGTTATAAATAAGTACATTTGAATGGTTTATTTTTCGGTCAACCGTTTGATTTGTAGGTTTAAACTCTATTTCCTTTTGTATTATTTGAGTTGCAATTGTATTATTATTTAAAATTGCTATTGAGTTGGGTGAAATTATGTCAACATCATGCTGAAATAAAAAAGGGCCTTCAAAAATTTTAATTACTTTGTTTACTTTGGGTCGATACTGAATTATTAATGAAGGGCTTCTAAAACTCAAAAACAAATCGCCTTCTTCAAAATATAAAGATGAAAACAATGCTGGTTGAATATCGTTTAAATGAAATGGATCATTAGTATAAGGACTTTTATTGATTAGGTATTCTAACTTGTTTTCGGTAAAAATTTCAGTTAGCGATTTATGATATAGGGTTTTACCAGTTTCTGCATCTACTTGAACAATAAGATCATCTCTATAATCTGTTTCCATTCCATCTAAAGACACTTTTCTTGGTACTAGCTTTCCCTTATCATGATTTGCTCCTGGTATCCAAATATGACCTAGCGAATCGGTATTCATGGCGTGATGATAAATAAAATCGCCATTAAACCATTTTTCTTTAGATGAAGCATCAACCCGAAAAAGCCCGGGTCTTTCATTACAGGAAACAATTACATCTTTATTGTCCATAAGCATCGCAGGATATAATCTGTCGTTTTCATCAACACTATATCTGCTAGATAATCTGTCTTCGGGAATTATCCATTCATACTTTATTGTATTATCTTTAAAGTTCTTTAACTGGATTTTATATTCGTTTCCATTTCTAAAAGAATACAAACCATATAAATTATAACCCAAATTGTTTATGCCTTCACGATCCTCTTCTTTGGTTTTTATATAATAATCTGGAGCATTAACTATATACTCATAGGTTCTTTTCATATTAGAAATGCCTTCAGAAAACGATTTTATTGGAGTGGTTAATGGTCCCATACTAGTTCCTCCCAATGTTACATTTCTTATTACACCACTCCAGATCATGAGAAAGAATAAAGCTATTATAAACAATGCTATTTTTCTTATTGTTTTCATACGAGTTTAAATTAATTTGAATCTCCTTATTTAACAAATCTAAAATAAAAATAAACATTTGTATGATTAATAAAAGATGTTTTACAGTCTAATAATTTTATCAAATAACCATTTTTCGTTATATTTTTTAGACAATTAATATTATGCATGCATAATTTTTATAAATAATTTATTCTGTTTTGGAAGAATTATTTATATTGCTCAAGTAATAATTAACTAAATCTTAAACATGAGATCAATTCTTTCAATTTTATTGTTGTTTTGTGGCGCCATTACTTTTGCTCAAACAACAATTTCAGGAACAGTTGTGGATGACAATGAACAGCCCGTTCCAGGTGCTAATGTAATAGTAGTTGGTACAGCTACCGGAACAATTACTGATTTTGATGGTGGCTTTTCCCTCACTGTAAATCAAGACCCTCCTTTTTCAGTTCAAGCTAGTAATATTGGCTTTGAATCTGGAACTGTTGAAGTAACTTCTAATAATCAAGAGATTCGTATTGTACTTAAAGAAGGTACATCTTTGGATGAAGTCGTTATTTCAGCATCCAGAACACCAGAGCGTATCTTTGAATCTCCGGTAACCGTAGAACGTTTTGGACTTAAAGAAATAAAGAATACCGCATCGGCCGATTTCTATGGTGGATTAGAAAATTTAAAAGGTGTAGATATAAACACAAATAGTTTAACATTTAAATCTATAAACACAAGAGGTTTTGCTACATTTTCAAATAACCGTTTCATGCAGTTGGTTGATGGTATGGATAATTCAACTCCTGCTTTAAACTTCCCTATTGGAAATTTGGTTGGAATGGTTGAAACCGATGTACAAAGTGTCGAACTCCTTCCAGGTGCTGCATCTGCTTTGTATGGTGCAAATGCCTTTAATGGTATTTTATTTATGAGGAGTAAAAATCCATTTGATTTTGAAGGAATTAGCGGTTATATTAAACAAGGAATAACATCGCAAGATGCGGGTGGAGATAATAGCTATACCGATGTTGGTATTAGATTGGCACATAAATTCACCGATCATTTTGCGGCAAAAGTAAATTTTGGTTGGTTAAGTGGTACCGATTGGGTTGCTAATAATATTGATGGAAAACCAGGAACAGGAGCTACTCGAGCTAGTTTAGGTTATGATGGCTATAATATTTATGGTGATGAAGTTGCAACTAATATTAGAGCTGCTTCAGGTGGTTTAGGAATTATTCCCGATGTGACAGTAAGTAGAACGGGATATAGTGAAAGTGACTTAACCGACTATAACGCAGAAAGTGTTAAAGCTGATTGGGGGTTATATTTTAGACCTTGGGCTGATGATTTGGAAATAGCTTATGTTGGAAAGATTGGAACGGGATCTACAATTTATCAAGGTTCTAACCGCTATTATATTAATGGGTTTACACAACAGCAGCATAAAATTGAAGTAAGGAATAACAACTTCTTTGTAAGAGGATATGTTGTAGCTGATAAAGCTGGAGACTCTTACGACATGACAGTTACTGGTATTCAAATTAACCGAGCTTGGAAAAGTGATGAAGATTGGTTTGGTGACTATATCCAAACTTTTGCCGCAGCGACTTTAGGTGGTGCCACTGAAGATCAGGCTCATGCAGCTGCAAGAGCAGCAGCTGAATCTGGCAGGTATCTACCTGGAACTCCTGAATTTCAAAGAGCTTTCAATCGTAGTATAAATGACCCGGAATTAGCTACAGGATCTAAATTTCAAGATGCGTCAAAATATTACCATGCTGATGCTAACTACAACTTTAGTCATTTAACTGATTTTGCTGAAATTCAAGTTGGTGGTTCATACAGACGATATAGCTTAAACTCATCAGGAACGATTTATACTGACACTGATGGAGCTATCAATTATTCCGAATACGGTGTATATACCCAAATTCAAAAGGACTTTGAATTATCTGAAAGTTTGGATTTAAAACTAACTGGATCTGTTCGTTATGATAAATCAGAATTGTTTGATGGTTTTGTATCTCCTAGGATTGCAGCTGGTTTTACGGTTAATGACAATCATAATATTCGTGGATCCTTTCAAACTGGGTTTAGAAACCCAACAACACAGGATTTATTTATTGGTTTAGATGCCGGTCCTTATGTGTTAATTGGTTCTGCTGAAGACAATTTAGACCGATATGTTAGATCGTACAGTGTAAACAACCCTTCTCAACCTAATACTATTAGTCAGTCTGCTGGAAGCGCATATACTAATTCATATTCAAAGGCATCTGTAGAAGCCTATTTAGCTAGTGGTAATACGCCGGGATCGAGAGATGCTAGTTTATTACAAATTGGTAATTCTGAATTGGTTAAACCAGAACAGGTTACTTCGTTTGAAGTTGGTTACCGTGGGAAATTAAATCGCTTAATTGTTGACGCTAGTGTTTATTATAACTCTTATAAGAATTTTATCTCTAATGAAAGTGTTATTGCTCCATTATATGGACAAGTTGGGGATAACTCTTTATCTGTAAACGCCATTAATTTTGATGATACTCAAGAATATCAAACCTATACCAATTCAGATGCTAATGTAAATTCTTATGGTGGATCTATTGGGCTTACAACTAAAGTGTTAGGTGATTTTGATTTAGGTGCTAATTACACCTTTGCCAAACAAGATTTTGATCAAGCTTCAGATCCCGATTTTAGAACAAGCTTTAATACTCCTGAACACAAAGTAAAAGTATCATTTGGCAACACTAACGTATTTAAAAATTTTGGGTTCAATGCCGCATGGAGATGGAGTGACACATATTTCTGGCAAGCTACATTTGGAGACGGTCAAGTTCCTTCATACAATACATTTGATGCTCAGTTAAGTTATACTATTCCTAAATTAAAATCAGTAATTAAGGTTGGAGGAACAAACCTTTTGGGAGATGATTACTTCACTGCAATTGGTACAGGATATATTGGATCTATGTATTATGCGTCTATTGTAATAAACAATTTATAAGAACATGAAAAAGATAATTATGAATACAAAATATTTATGGCTATTACTAATAGCCCTAGGGCTTACTACAGCTTGTAGTAATGATGATGATTCATCAAATGGATCAGCTCCACTACCTCCATTAACTTCTGGAGAGGCCAATTTTTCAACCTATGTTTCTTTAGGAAATTCATTGACTTCTGGATTTTCAGATGGCACAGTTTTTTTAGCTGCACAACAAAATTCTTTTCCTAAAATTTTATCAGAACAGTTTTCTTTAGTTGGCGGTGGTAATTTTACACAACCACTTGTAAATGATAATTTTGGTGGTTTAGCTTTAGCTGGAAATAGAATTGCTAACCCAAGATTAGTAACTATTGGTGGTGGTCCTTTACCACTTGAGGCAGTTATAGGTGCCGTTACAGTAACTACAGATATAGCTTTAAATAATCCAGTAGGTCCTTTTAATAATATGGGTGTACCCGGAGCAAGAAGTTTTCATTTATTAGCCCCAGGTTATGGTAATATTGCTAATTTCCCTGCAGCTGCAAACCCCTATTTTATTAGAATGACAGGCACTACACCAGATGCAAGTGTGTTGGAACTTTCAATGGCTCAAGCACCTACATTCTTCTCGCTATGGATAGGCAATAATGATGTATTAGGCTATGCTACAACGGGCGGAGATGGAACAAGTCCAATAACAGACCAACCAACTTTTGATTTTGCAATATCTACTTTAATTTCAACTTTAACATCACAAGGTGCAAAAGGTGTTGTTGCCAACATACCTTATGTAACAGATATTGCTCATTTTACTACAGTACCGCATAACCCAGTTCCTTTAGATGCTGCAACGGCAGGAGCTGTTAATCAAGCATACGCACAATACAATGGTGGTTTACAATTGGCTTTAGGAGGTGGTTTTATTACTGCTGATGAAGCTGCCGCAAGAACTATAATGTTTGAAGAGTCTGAAACTAACGCAGTTGTTATTGAAGATGAAAGCTTGACAGATTTGTCTGCTTTAGGATTGCCTAGTATCAGACAAGCAACTGCTGATGATTTATTTGTTTTGCCTGCGGCCTCTTTTATAGGTACAGAAGCTGTTCCAGGAAATCCTTTAACTGTAAATGGTGTTGCTGTTCCTTTAGCAGATAAATGGGTATTATTGCCTAGTGAACAAGATGAAATTAGAGCTGCTGTAGATAGTTTTAATGCAACAATACAAGCCGCTGTAAACCAAGCAGGTTTAGCTTTTGTAGATGCAAATGCTTTATTGTCTGAATTAAACAGTACCGGTATTGCTTCTGGGAGTTTTATTTTAACTTCTGAGCTTGTTACAGGAGGTATGTTTTCTCTTGACGGTGTACACTTAACATCAAGGGGTTACGCTGTTGCTGCAAATGAATTCATGAAAGCAATAGATGCCACTTATGGCTCAAACTTTGAAGCCTCTGGTAATTTAGTTGATGTTGGTCAATACCCAACAAATTACTCGCCTACGCTTCAATAAATTAGACTGAAAAATAAAATTAAAATGCCTTCTTTTAGAGGGCATTTTTTTATGTCTAAAAAAGCCTAAAAAATTCATGTGGTTTTTAAATTAAAATAATATCTTTGCAGCGCGAAAAACGAGGTGTTTTTTCGGATTAAAAATTTAGCAAAATAAAAACAGATAAGTAATGTCAAAAGTTACAGGTAAAGTTGCACAAATAGTAGGTCCAGTAATCGACGTAGAATTCGGTACGGATGCTGAACTTCCAAAAATTTACGATTCATTAGAAATTAAAAGACCTGATGGTTCTATTTTAGTACTTGAAGTACAATCTCACATTGGTGAAGATACCGTACGTACTATTGCTATGGACTCTTCAGACGGTTTAAGTAGAGGAACAGAAGTTGTTGCTACTGGCGCACCTATTCAAATGCCAATTGGAGAAGATGTTTATGGGCGTTTATTTAACGTAATTGGAGATGCCATTGATGGTATTGGTGATTTACCTAAAGCTGGTGATGCTGGTTTACCAATTCACAGAGAAGCACCAAAATTTGAAGACTTATCAACTTCTACAGAAGTTTTATTTACAGGTATTAAAGTAATCGATTTAATTGAGCCTTATGCAAAAGGTGGTAAAATTGGATTATTTGGTGGTGCCGGTGTAGGTAAAACAGTTTTGATTCAGGAGTTAATTAATAATATAGCAAAAGGTCACGGTGGTTTATCAGTATTCGCTGGTGTAGGTGAAAGAACACGTGAAGGAAATGACCTTTTAAGAGAGATGTTAGAATCTGGAATTATCCGTTATGGTGATGATTTTATGCACTCTATGGAAGAAGGTGGATGGGATTTATCTAAAGTGGACAAATCTAAAATGAAAGAATCGAAAGCAACTTTCGTATTTGGACAAATGAATGAGCCTCCTGGAGCACGTGCTCGTGTTGCCCTTTCTGGTTTAACAATTGCTGAATATTTTCGTGACGGTGCTGGAGATGGCCAAGGAAAAGATGTATTATTCTTCGTAGATAACATTTTCCGCTTTACACAAGCTGGTTCAGAGGTATCTGCATTATTAGGTCGTATGCCTTCTGCGGTAGGTTACCAACCAACATTAGCAACAGAGATGGGTGCGATGCAAGAGCGTATTACATCAACTAAAAGAGGTTCTATTACATCTGTACAAGCAGTTTACGTACCTGCGGATGATTTAACGGATCCTGCTCCTGCCACAACCTTTGCCCACTTGGATGCAACAACAGTATTATCGCGTAAAATTGCTGAGCTTGGTATTTATCCTGCGGTAGATCCATTAGATTCTACTTCAAGAATCTTAACGGCTGATATTTTAGGAAACGAACACTACGATTGTGCACAACGTGTAAAAGAGTTATTACAACGTTATAAAGAATTACAAGATATTATTGCCATTCTTGGTATGGAAGAATTATCTGAAGAAGATAAATTGGCTGTAGGTAGAGCAAGACGTGTACAACGTTTCCTATCACAACCTTTCCATGTTGCTGAACAATTTACAGGTATACCAGGTGTATTAGTTGATATTAAAGAAACTATTAAAGGATTTAACATGATTATGGATGGTGAATTAGACCACTTGCCAGAAGCAGCGTTTAACCTTAAAGGTACTATTGAAGAGGCTATTGAAGCTGGAGAGAAAATGTTAGCTGAAGCTTAAAATTATTATGCTTTCATTTACAGAAAGTTTACCAAATAAATTTTAAAAGAAAGATGTATTTAGAAATTGTATCACCAGAAGCGACAATATTTAGTTCTCAAGTAGATGCCATTATTGTGCCTGGAGTTAATGGTGAATTTGAAATGTTGAAAGACCATGCTCCTGTAGTATCTTTATTAAATGAAGGGACAGTAAAAATAAGAGTACATACACAAACCCATTTAGATTATGATGAGCTACATCCAGAAATGGAGCCTCATATGATGGATAACAAGGTTTTAACTTTTAAAATAAAGTCAGGGACTTTAGAAATGAAAGACAATAAAGCTATTATTTTAGCTGATTAAATTTCATAATACTACAAAAAATAAAAAACGCCTAATTTTTTAAATTAGGCGTTTTTATATTAAATAATAAATTCAACACTAGGCTACTTGGTTTTTCAAGATACCCTGAACGCGTTGTGCAAAGAATACCAAGTACAAGAAACATACTACCGCAACCCAATATGATGGGTGTATACCAATAACATCTGCCAACTTTCCTTGTATAGGTGGAATAATAGCACCTCCTAAAATCATCATGATCAAAAAGGAAGATCCTTGCGATGTGTATTTCCCTAATCCTTGAATACTTAAAGCGAAAATACAAGGCCACATAATTGAACAGAAGAGTCCGCCACTAATAAAAGCGAACAAGGCCAGTTTTCCTGTAGTAAACAAACCAATCAACATAGCTAAAACACCTAGAAAGCCAAATATTTTTAAAGTTAATGCAGGTTTTTCCTTTCCTAAGAAGAAGCCTCCAATTTGAATAGCAATACAAATAGCAAACAAAAACAAACTACTAACATCAAATCCTGAAATATAATTCACAAATAATACCACTCCAAAAGCAACATAAGGCACAATAATATATAGCCATGTTTTCCATTTGTCAGCTGGATTAAAAACAGCAATTGCTCCTGCCCATCGCCCTATCATCAGTCCTCCCCAATACAATGAAATTAACGGTGTTATTTGAGAGTCACTCATAGCTGGCAGCCCCAAAGCATTATAGTCAACATTATTAATGGTTTCTGTTACATGTTTTAACAATTCCCCTAAATTACTTTGGATAGTTACTTCAACACCTACATAGGTAAAAATAGCTAGCATACCTAAAACCAGTTGTGGATAGCGCATAGCTCCCCAACCGTCTTGGTTCTTTTTGGCTAACATATTAGATATCAACAAAATACCAACAACTACAACCAATCCAACAATAGATAATTTCAAAATAAAATTATTGTCAGGAGTTCCTTTATACTGATCGAAAATCAAATAAAAACAAATAACCAAAAATATTGTCATGATACTCAAAGACCCAACAGCCTTTGGCGCTTTAATAATCTCTGGATTGGCTTTAGCCTGTGGTAGTTTTTTCGAAAAATAAAACAATGCTGCCGCTGCCAAAAACAGCCCTCCTACTGCTAAATATAAATACTGAACCGTTGACAAGGTAATCGTTTGATTAGCTATCATTTCCCTTAATTCATCGGGAGACTTAGGTGTAGATCCAAATAATATTAATGCTATGACTATAGGTCCTATCATCGTTCCAAATGAATTCACACCTCCTGCCAAATTCAACCGATTCGCACCTTTATCTGGGTCACCCAGTGCGATGGCGAATGGATTAGCAGCTGTTTGTTGGAGTGAAAATCCAAGACCAACAATAAATAAGGCACCTAGTACATAATAAAAAACATTAGATTCACCTGGTTGAGCACCTTCTATGGCTGGAAACATCACTACAGCTCCTAAAGCACTCAAAATCAAACCATAAATAATCCCGTTTTTATAGCCCCAACTGTTCATAATATCTTTCCCTTTGGCATTAGATAGCACAAATAATAATAGTGCTCCCACATAATAAGCGCCATAAAATGCAAACTCTACCAGTTGTGACTGGAATTGATCAATTTCAAAATAGGTTTTGCAAAATGGAATAAAAACACCATTAGATGCGGCAATAAAGCCCCAAAAGAAAAACACTGTAACCAAAGTGTACAGTGCTTGTTTATAGTTTTTTTGTTCAGTCATTGTTCTAGTTAGTTAATTTAATGACCGTAAGATAATATTTTTTAGTTACTCTTTACTATACCTTTTTTATCACATTGGTAACAATCCCCCAAATAACAAACTCATTGTCTTCGGTAATTTTTATGGGCCTGTAATTCGCATTTTCGGGCTGTAACCATACACCATCGTTCTCTACGCGCAATCGCTTTACGGTAAACTCACCATCCAAAAAACATACGGCTATTTTATTGTGTTCAGGTTCTAAACTTCTATCAATCACCAATAAGTCATTATCATCCAACCCTGCGTCTATCATACTTTGCCCTGAAACTCGCGCATAGAAAGTTGAGAGTTTATTTTTAACCAACATCTCATCTAATGACAAGCGTTCTTCCTTAAAATCTTCAGCAGGAGATGGAAATCCAGCCGATATTCCTGAATCAACAAAAAGTGCTCCAGAGTCTTCTAAAAACTCTGGAATGAAAAAGGTCAGTTTTTGGGGTTCTTTTGTTAGCATTTTACTTTAATTATGTCATTTATATTGGTTGTATATCTTGGAGACAATCGTTCTTGTCGCATTTTCCATGTACGTTCTAAATCTTGATTCCCCAATTTTATTTTGTCTGCATGATATTTCTTGTTTATACGGTCTATTGCAGACATTAATGGCTTATGCTTGGGGTTTTCGCTTTCAAACATATCCAATTGATAATTATCTCTTGGAACAATTCCTGCCACGATAACACCAGCGCGTTTGTACTTAATTCCTGCTTTAAAAGCAGCATTAACGGCTTTTACTGCTTCAGTACTTATAGTCAATGACGAATCGGTTGGGTAAGGTAAACTAATATGTTTACTGGCTCGATGTTGTTCTAAATCCTTTTTATACCTATCACTACTTAAGGTTACAATAATCATGTGGCAATAGGATTCTTGTTTACGTAACTTTTCGGCACAACTGGTTGCAAAGGTTGAAACCCGTTCTTTTATATAATTAATGTCATCATAGGTGTAATCAAAACTTCTGGTTGTTGCAATGGCACGTTTATTTTTAGGTTCATCTAACAATATTTTAGCATTGCCTTCCAAATCCTTTTTGAGTTTCCATTCGGTTATAGAAAACGTTTTTCTTACCCAGTCATCAGAAAGCTGCGTAAAATCATAGGCTGTTTTACAACCTTTGGCTTTTAGCCGTTTTGCCAAGCGATAGCCAATGCCCCAAACCGCATCTATTTTTATCCATTTTAAAGCTTTTATACGGCTTTCTTCAGAATTTATAACATACACACCTCTGGTTTCATTGGGGAATTTTCTGGCGATCTTATTGGCCACTTTGCTCAACGCTTTTGTTGGGGCAATACCCACACAGGTTGGGATGCCTGTCCATTTTAGAATCCGCTTTCGTATTTGATTTCCATAGTCATTAAAATCATAATTATCAAACCCCTTAAATTGTAAAAAAGCCTCATCTATGCTGTACACCTCAACATCAGGTGTGAATTGGTGAAGTATGCCCATAACACGGGAGCTCATGTCCCCATACAAGGGATAATTAGAAGACAACACCTGAATATTATTAGCTTTACAAAAGCCATCCCATTTAAAAATAGGTGCGCCAAATGGCAATTCAATAGCTTTAGCTTCATCACTCATGGAAATAACACAACCGTCATTATTGCTTAAAATAGCAACTGGTTTCCCTTGCAAATTGGGGTTAAAAACCCGTTCACAAGAGGCATAAAAGTTATTACAATCGACTAGAGCATACATGTGTATAAAGATAAAACAAAACGGTTTTAAATAGTATGTGATTATTTATATTTGTTTCAATGTCAAATAAATTAACTTACATAGAAAGACAAAACTCTTTACCCTTTCGCATTGCTGCTGCTTTGTTATATACTGTAGCTATAGGGCTAGTTATTCATTTTATTTTAACCATGGATTTTTCATTAAAAAAAAGACACTTCTATGCGCACTTTGATTATCTGCAGCTCATTTTTTTATGTTTATTTTTGGCTATCTACTTTTCCTATACAATCAATTGTCATTTCGATTTTGAAAAAAAGCGTTTTAAAAGAGAATATACCGTCGGTGTATTCAAGTACGGAAAGTGGAAGCCCATGCCTAAATTTGACTATGTTTCACTTTATGCAGTAAACGCAAGTACTTTTCAAGTAAACTTATGGAATAATAAAAACAAACATTGGGATTTATACGAAGAGTTTAACCTTAAAGATGCTTTTAGAATCGCCTTTGAATTATCCGAAGAATTAAAACTTCCTTTATTAGACTCTACCATTCCTAATAATTTCCAATGGGTGGATAAAGTAGCTACTAAAGATTCTGGTAAAATTGTTTACAAGGATTAACATCCTATCTTTACATTATGAAAACCTTCCCAAAACGACTTACCGAAAAACTTGAAAAGCGCAAAACAGAAAATGCGTTACGAGAACTTGGTGTTCAAAATCAATTAGTCGATTTCTCGTCCAACGATTATTTAGGGTTTTCAAAAAACGAGAACATTTTCAATGAAACTCATGAATATTTGGCGGGCCATCATATCAAGCAAAATGGTGCGACAGGTTCTAGGTTGCTATCTGGTAATCACGCACTGTATCAACTTGTTGAAACAGTTTTGCGCGAATTTCATAAAGCAGATGCCGCACTTATTTTTAATTCAGGTTACGATGCTAACATAGGATTCTTTTCTTGTGTCCCACAACGACACGATATTGTTTTGTATGATGAATACGTTCACGCTTCTATTCGTGATGGTATTAGTATGTGCCATGCCCATGCTTATAAATTTGCACATAACGATTTAAGTGATTTAGATGGCTTGTTAAAACGGCATTCTGAATCTGTAGTAGATTCTAACATTACTATTTATGTGGTTACAGAATCTGTGTTTTCTATGGATGGCGATTCACCACATTTGGAGACACTAGCCCAGCTTTGTACCAATTATCATGCGCATCTAGTAGTGGATGAAGCCCATGCTATTGGTGTATTAGGCGACTATGGTAAAGGGTTGATTCAAAAATTGGGTCTTGAACGACAGATATTTGCTAGGATTGTTACATTTGGCAAAGCGCTAGGCGCTCATGGTGCCGTCATTTTGTGTAGTGAGCAACTTAAAACTTATTTGGTAAATTTTTCACGCAGCTTGATTTACACAACAGCATTACCTCCTCATGCATTGGCTACCATAAATTCGGCATATCTAGAATTAATAAAAACCAATGCGATTAAATCATTACAGGAAAACATCAATCACTTTAAAAGCGAAGTCAATAACCATGATTTAGCATCGTATTTTATCAGTAGTGATTCAGCTATTCATTGTGCGGTAGTTCCAGGAAACGAAAACGTAAAACTAGTAGCCAAAAAAATTCAAGAAAAAGGGTTTAGCGTAAAACCCATTTTATCTCCAACCGTCCCTAAAGGTCATGAACGCTTACGATTCTGTATTCATAGTTATAATTCTAAACAAGAAATTTCGGAAGTCTTACAGTTGTTCGCTACTTTTGCACATGTATGAGCGACATGTTTAAAACCATAGCTAGATTTCAATATTCTTCAGAAGCACAGATTGTAAAAGGACGTCTTGAAGCCGAAGGTATTGAAGTGTTTTTACAAGACCATCTAACGATTGATACCGATCCGTTGGTGAGTAATGCCATAGGTGGCGTTAAATTGAAAGTCTTAACGCAAGATGTGCTACAAGCAAAACATATTCTAAATTCTATTCATCAATATTCATTGGACGATGATGGCAACCCTATTACCTGCCCTAAATGTAATAGTGATAAGGTAGAGTTATTTTCAACCATTAAAAACACCAAAGCCTTTTTTGCTTTTTTGTTTGGATTTTTATTTGGCACCTTACCGTTTCATACACGACATAATTATAAATGTGAAAATTGTAAGAACGAGTTTCCTATAAAATGAAGAAAATATTTATCACTGGTATATCAACCGATGTAGGTAAAACCATTGCCTCTGCAATAATAACCGAAGCTTTGGAGTCCGATTATTGGAAACCCATTCAGGCCGGCGATTTAGATAATTGTGATACTAAAAAAGTACAAAGGTTAGTTTCAAACTCAAAATCTAAATTCCACACTAACAGCTTTGCATTAAACACTCCTATGAGTCCACATGCAGCAGCTGAAATTGATGGCTTGAAAATAAACCTATCGGATATCAAAGAACCTAAAACCAAAAACCATTTGGTTATTGAAGGTGCTGGTGGGTTATTGGTTCCTTTTAATGATGAACAAACCGTTTTCGATTTAATACAATCCGATTATAAGGTAATTGTGGTTTCCAGACATTATTTAGGAAGTATCAATCACACCTTGTTAACAATTAACCTATTAAAAGAAAAAGGGTTAGATGTGTCATTAATTTACAGTGGAAACGAGCATCCTACGACAGAAGATATTATTTCAAAAATGGCAAAAGTTCCTGTTGTTGGAAGAATAGATGAGGAACCTTATTTTGATAAAAACGTGATTAAGGAATATGCGAATCGCTTTAAATCGGCTTTAAAAAAACTATGAATTTAAGCAAACGCGACAAAAAGCATCTTTGGCATCCTTTAAAGCAACATCAATTGCAACCCGAAAGCATTGCAATCATAAAAGCTAAAGGCTGCATACTAACTGATGAAAATGGTAATGAATACATTGATGCTATTTCATCTTGGTACACTTGTATGTACGGACATTGCAACGATTATATCATAGAAAAAACATATCAGCAAATGCAACAGCTAGACCAAATCATGTTTAGCGATTTTACGCATGAACCCGCTGTTAAACTTTCCGAAGAGCTTATCAGAATGCTTCCCGAAGGCCAGAATAAAATTTTCTTTAATGATAATGGTTCTACAGCAGTTGAAGCTGGAATAAAAATGGCTTTACAGTATTACTTTAATAACGGCGAAAAACGGTCAACATTTATAGCTTTTGAAAACGGTTTTCATGGGGATACCTTTGGTGCCATGAGCGTATCTGGGTTGTCAGTTTATAATGGTCCTTTTGAAGATTTCCTGATTGATGTGAAACGTATACCCACACCAAATGGCAAAAACCATGAGGGCGTTTTAAACCAGTTAAAAGAAATCACATCTACCCATCAAGTTGCTGGATTTATATATGAGCCTTTGCTTCAAGGTGCGGCAGGTATGACTATTCATAATGCTGATGGCTTAAATGAAATTTTAGAGTTTTGTAAACAAACTGATATTTTAACCATTGCGGACGAGGTTATGACAGGTTTTGGCAAAACCGGAAAGTATTTTGCTTCTGATTACATCGAAACCAAACCAGACATAATGTGCTTGAGCAAGGCCCTAACTGCTGGTTTAATTCCTATGGCAATTACATCGTGTACGCAAGCTGTTTTTAATGCCTTTTTGAGTGATGAAATGGTAAAAGGCTTTTTTCATTGTCATACCTATTCTGGAAACCCTATTGCGTGTGCAACAGCTATTGCTGGAATAGAATTGTTACAATCGGAAACCATTCAAAATAATATAAAACGAATCATAAAAGCGCATCAAGAGTTTAATGAAACTATAAAGGCGCATCCAAAAGTAAAGTCCACACGACAACTGGGTGTTGTCTTTGCCATCGATCTTGATACAAAAATGGAACGCTATGGTGATTTACGCGATAAGCTACTGAAATTTTTTATGGAACGCGGCGTGTTTCTAAGACCACTTGGCAACACCATCTATATTCAAGTACCTTACGTAATTTCAAAAATTGAATTGGAAAAGGTTTATAGGGTAATTCAAGAAGCGTTAGATGCCCTCTAACGATTTGTCAAGTAGATTAATTTCTTCTTGTGTGTCTTTTATAATGACGTAAAGTTCTTCATAACTCCAATCACCATCATACTTATCTCCTTTAACAACAATGGTTGCTTTTCCTTTCTCACCTTCAACAGGTATTTTTAAATCAGCATGACCTTCTCCATTTTTTAAGGATATATTACCTTTAAACATACCATCTGGTTCAATATCATGGCCTAAAGCAGCAATAACATCGGGATGGTCATTCGCCAATTCAATAGCATGGGCATAAGGTGTACTGTTTTTTAAAGCTTTACTCACACCAAAAACAGCTGCACCTACACCAAACACAAAAAGTAATATAACGGTTAAACAACCGCCTACAGGAATAACCCAAGACCAATTTCTTGCGAACCAACTTTTTTGTTGTACTGTTTCCATAATATTAAGCTTTACTAAATATAAGTATTTAGAAATTAGCTTTTGTTACATTTCAATAAAACTTACTTTTGTCAAAAGTTTTTTTGTTGCAAAAACCAATTTCCATTGTTGCTCTTCAATCTATCTCTCCGCTAGGCAAAACTCTAGAGGAAAGTTGGCATTCCTATCAAAATAACCAACATTGTTTTTCTGAACAAAACGGGAATTTAGTAGCACGTTTATCACAAGAATCTCAAGATGAAATTAAAAAGCTACGATTATCTGACAGCAAATATAAATCGTTAGACGATAGTGTTTTATTTGCTATTTACAGCTCAAGAAAAGCTATTCATGAAGCCAAGTGGAAAGCTTCGGACAATTTTGGAATTAATATTGGCTCGTCCAGAGGAGCAACTCATTTGTTTGAATCATACTTTAAGGAGTTTCTTAAAAAGGAAAAAACAAAACCGTTGAGTTCCCCAACCACCACATTGGGGAATATATCGTCTTGGGTAGCTCATGATTTACAAACCCAAGGCCCAGAAATCAGTCATTCCATTACTTGCTCTACAGCACTACATGCGATGCTCAACGGTATTGCATGGATAAATTCAGGTATGTGCGACAAATTTTTAGTAGGTGGCAGCGAAGCGCCATTGACACCATTTACCATAGCGCAGATGCAAGCGCTTAAAATTTATGCCAAAAAAAGCACAGACTTTCCTTGCCGTGCATTAGATTCTAACAAAAAAAGAAACTCCATGATTCTTGGTGAAGGTGCTTCTATGGCCTGTTTAGAGGCGGGCAACTCAAAACATGCTTTAGCCAAAATAATAGGTGTTGGCTATGCAACTGAAGTATTGGAACATAATGCCTCATTATCAACCGATGCTTTATGTTTTCAACGTTCCATGAAAATGGCTTTAGAAGATATCAATCTCAATGAAGTTGATATTATTGTCACTCACACACCAGGAACCCTAAAAGGCGATCTAGCCGAGATAAATGCCATCGAAAAAATATTTTGTAACAAAATTCCTGCATTGACTACTAATAAATGGAAGGTAGGGCATACACTAGGCGCTTCAGGTATGTTAAATATAGAAATGGCAATTCACATGTTAAACAAACAACAATTCATTTCTGTTCCTTTTATTGAAAGTACAACACCAAAAAACACAAGTAAAATACTAGTTAATGCTGTTGGATTTGGAGGAAATGCGGTAAGCATTTTACTTTCAAAATAAATATTGTATGACAATTATAAAGGTCATATATTTCATGAACTTTTAAAACTTCAAAACAATGCTAGAATGGTTTTCAAATTTAGAATTCTTTCCAAAAATATATTGGAGTATTGCCCTGGTAGGCTCATTAATTTTTGTTATCACATTAGTACTAACCTTTGTTGGTGGTGATGTTGATGATATTGGCGATGTTGATGCCGAAATTGATGCTGACACTGGAATTGGTTTTCAATTTATCACATTTAAAAATCTCGTTGGGTTTTTTACCATTTTTGGGTGGAGTGGTATTGCATGTATAGATGCTGGCTTATCTAAACCTATTACCATAATTATTTCTGTTGTATGCGGATTAATTATGATGACTATTATGGCTGCCATGTTTTTCTATATGCGAAAACTAAATGACAGTGGCACATTAGATTTTAAAAATGCTAAAGATGCTGTTGGCGAAGTGTATTTAACCATTGGAGCCAGCCGAAGTAAAATGGGTAAGGCCCATGTGCGAATTCAAGGTGCATTGCGTGAACTTGAAGCTTTAACTGATGCTGAAATAGAATTAAAATCAGGAACCGTTATTAAAGTAAAAGATGTTACCGATAACGGAATATTAATTGTAGAACCATTAAATAAATAATACTTATGTTACTAATTACCCAACAAGCTTTTGATTTAGGCTTGCCCATGGCACTCATTTTTGGTGTGCTGTTTATATTCATCTTCCTTATTGTATTAATTAAACGCTATAAACGTTGTCCTTCAGACCGTATTTTAGTGGTTTACGGTAAAGTTGGTGGTGGTCAGTCGGCCAAATGTATTCATGGTGGTGCCGCCTTTATTTTTCCAGTTATTCAGGACTATGAATTTTTGGATTTAACACCTATTTCTATTGAAGTTAATCTTATAAATGCCTTAAGTAAACAAAACATTCGTGTTAATGTGCCTTCGCGTTTTACAATTGGTGTTTCTACAGAACCTGGTGTCATGCAAAATGCTGCTGAACGTTTACTAGGGCTTTCCATGAGTGATGTTCAGGAATTGGCAAAAGAAATTATTTTTGGACAGCTACGATTGGTTGTAGCTTCAATGGATATTGAAGAGATCAATTCAGATAGGGATAAATTTTTAACCAATATCTCACAAAGTGTTGAATCGGAACTTAAGAAAGTAGGTTTAAAATTAATCAACGTAAACATTACCGATATAGTTGATGAATCTGGATACATTGAAGCTTTAGGTAAGGAAGCCGCTGCACACGCTATAAACGCTGCACGTAAATCGGTTGCAGAAAAAAATAGAGATGGTTCTATTGGCGAAGCTAATGCTGTACAAGATGAAAGAACCCAAGTCGCCGAGTTAAATGCCAAAGCTAAAATTGGTGAGGCCAACGCTATGCAAACAGAGCGAACTCAGGTGGCAGCAGCTAATGCGCAAGCTAAAATTGGTGAAGCTAATGCAAGCCAAACAGAACGTGTTCAAACTGCTAGTGCTATTGCTCAAGCCAAGATTGGTGAAGCCGAAGCTTTAAAAGAAGAACGTATTAAAACTTCTGAAGCCAACGCAAGAGCTATTGATGGAGAAAATATAGCTAAAATTTCTATTGCCGAATCTGACGCTCAAAGAAGAGAGCGAGAAGCTGAAGCTGAAAAACGTGCTATTGCTGCTGAAAAAGTTCAAGCTGCAAAAGCTTTAGAGGAGGCCTATGCTGCCGAAAAACAAGCCGAAATAGCAAGAGCTGAACGTGAGCGCTCTTCACAATTAGCTGATATTATTGTACCAGCAGAAATTGATAAACAAAAAGTTGAAATAGATGCAGAAGCTGAAGCTGAAAATATTAGAAGAATAGCTAAAGGTGAAGCTGATGCCATATTGTTAAAAGCCCAAGCTGAAGCTGAAGGTCTTTACGAGATATTAACCAAACAGGCTGCCGGTTTAGATCAAATTGTTAAAGCTGCTGGTAATGACTCAAAAGATGCTGTATTGCTTTTAATCGCAGATAAATTGCCAGAATTAGTAAAAACACAAGCCGAAGCTATTAAAAACATCAAAATAGACAAAGTTACTGTTTGGGAAAACGGTGGTAATAAAGATGGTAAATCATCTACAGCCAATTTCTTATCAGGCATGTATAAATCTGTACCTCCGCTACAAGATATGTTTAATATGGCGGGAATGCAGTTGCCAGAATATTTAAGTGGTAAAGAGGTTGAAGTGAAAGATGAAAAAAAACCTAAAAAAGTAGAGGATTCAGAAGTAAAAGCTGACGAATCTAAAGAATTACCTCCTAATAAGGATGTTGATAATTCTCAAGACAATGAGGATAAATAATAGAACGAAAATTCCGCAGTAGCTGCGGAATTTTCTACTTTTACAACTTTAATCAGGACTATGAGTGATACAAGACACAATTGGACAAAAGAAGAAATTTTAGATATATATAATAAGCCATTTATGGAACTGTTGTATGAAGCAGCAACAGTCCATAGAAAATACCATGACCCAAACACAGTACAGGTTTCTACATTACTATCCATAAAAACAGGAGGCTGCCCAGAAGACTGTGGTTACTGTCCTCAAGCAGCCCGTTACCATACTGATATTGAAGGCAATGATTTAATGTCTGTGCAACAAGTAAAGGCACAAGCGCTTCGCGCAAAAGCTTCTGGTAGCTCACGTGTGTGTATGGGAGCTGCATGGCGCAACGTTAAAGATGGTCAAGAATTTGATGATGTTTTAGAAATGGTTCGTACCATTAACAAACTTGATATGGAAGTATGCTGTACCCTAGGTATGCTTACGGAAAATCAAGCGCAACGTTTAGCAGAAGCTGGATTGTATGCTTATAACCATAATTTAGATTCTTCTGAAGAATATTATAAAGAGGTTATTTCCACCCGTGGTTTTGAAGACCGCTTGGAAACCATTGATAATGTTAGAAAAACCAACGTTACCGTTTGCTCTGGTGGAATAATTGGTATGGGAGAACAAACTGAAGACCGCGCTGGTATGCTTGTAGCATTGGCAACATTAAACCCGCAACCCGAATCGGTTCCTATTAATGCTTTAGTTGCTGTTGACGGCACACCATTAGAAGATCAAGAACCTGTTTCTATTTGGGATATGGTTCGTATGGTTGCTACAACGCGTATTGTTATGCCTGAAACTCAAGTCCGTTTAAGTGCTGGTAGAACCCAAATGAGTCGTGAAGGTCAAGCCATGTGTTTCTTTGCAGGAGCAAATTCAATTTTTGCTGGCGATAAATTACTGACTACTCCAAATCCTGATGTCAATGAGGATATGGAAATGTTCAAATTATTGGGTTTAAATCCGCAGAAGCCATTTATCAAAAAAATGCAGCCACAAACGGTTGAGGCTGAAGATTCTCAATTTCAATCATTGGGAGAAAAACCCAAATGGTCAAGACCTGATCATAAAATTGAAAGAAACGAAGATGCTAAACAAAAGGCAAAAATCGCAAAATAATTTAAGTCTTTTATCCTTTCATTTTTCGTAAATTTAGCGTTTAAATCGTTTTAACTTTGTCATTAAACCTCAAGGATATTCCTCGTTTAAAAAGTATTACTAAAGAGGATTTCATAAAAAACTATTTCAGACCACAAAAGCCTGTGGTTGTGGAACAATTTATTGAAAATTGGCCTGCATATACCAAATGGAATTTAGATTATATTAAACGCATTGCAGGAGATAAAGTTGTTCCTCTTTATGATGATAGACCTGTAGATTATAAAGATGGATTTAATGAAGCTCATGCCACAATGAAAATGAGCGAGTACATTGATTTACTAAAATCAGAACCAACAAAATATCGTATTTTTCTTTGGAACATTTTAAAAGAAGTTCCTGAACTTCAAAATGACTTTTATTTTCCGGATATAGGCTTGAAGCTTATGAAAAAATTGCCTATGTTGTTCTTTGGAGGTACAGAGTCGCATACGTTTATGCATTATGATATTGATCTAGCCAATATTTTCCATTTTCATTTTCAAGGTGAAAAGGAGATTATTTTATTCGATCAAAAGCAAAACGATTATCTCTATAAAATACCACATTCTTTAATAACAAGAGAGGACATAGATTTTTCAAATCCAGATTTTGAAAAGTGGCCAGCTTTGAAAAATGTAGTAGGTTATAAAACCACTTTAACACATGGCGAAATGCTTTATATGCCTGAAGGCTACTGGCATTATATGAAGTATAAAACTCCCGGATTCTCAATGAGCTTAAGAGCCATAGCACGACACCCAAAGAATTTAGGTAAAGCTATTTATAATGTTTTCATTATGAGAAATTTTGATAATTTAATGAGGCGCCTGAATGGTCAAAAATGGATAGATTGGAAAAACAATCAAGCTATATTACGTACCCAAGCCCATATTAAAAACTTATAATATATTTGCAGCCGCAAACTAAAAAACTTTATTATGAAAAATTTATTGCTAGTTATAGCCTTATTGTACATATCATTTGCAAATGCTCAAGCCTTTTCTGGAAAAGGTGATCAAAAACTTCAACTCGGAGCTAATTTTCAGAGTCACGCTACAGGCATAAATTTGAGTTATGATTACGGCTTGGGTGAAAACATCTCAATAGGTGTCTCTTCAAGCTATGCGCTTGGTGTAACTGGAGATATTAAAAATGGTGTTGAAGTTAATGGTCAGAACATTGTTGAAAAAGCCGATTTTCTAGATCGTTTTGACTTAAAAGCACGATTTAATGCCAACATTGGAAATGTTTTAAATATCAGCGATAATTTTGATTTATATCCAGGTATAAACTTGAGTTTAAAAAACTTTGGTGGACATGTGGGAGCACGATATTTCTTATCTTCTGGGTTTGGTATTTATTCGGAAGCACAATTCCCTATTGCCAAGTACAGTAGTAATTTAGAGCCTGCTGAAAAATTACACAATCAATTTTCAGTAAATGTTGGCGCTGTTTTTAACCTTTAAAAACAGTCCATTATAAAACATAAAGCCTTTCTTAATCAAGAAAGGTTTTTTTATTGGCTTAAACCGTTTATTTTGTCATACACCAAATGACTTTCCCAACCACGATACAACAAATAATTAGCTAGTTTCTTTTTTTTCTTATATAAGTTAGATTCGTTTATGCTATGCCATTTTTTTTCTGCCAATTCATGAAAGGTTTGTAAGTAATCGGCATCTGAAATCTCTTTAAAAGCTTCCTTGATATTGTAGGCACTAATATCTCGTTTTTTTAGCTCCAATTCAATACGCTTACGACCCCATTTTTTCACCCTAAACTTACCTCTAGTATAAGATCTAGCAAAACGGGTTTCATTTAAAAAGTCGTTGTCTATTAAATGTACAACTACCAAGTCTATAGCATCAGGAATCATATTCATACTGCGTAGTTTTTTACACACATCTTGATGGCAACGCTCTTGATAAGCACAGTAGCTTTCAAGTGCTCTTTTAGCTTGGTCTACAGTATAACTTTTTTGTTTTAGCATGCTGTAAAATTAGTAACAATTTGTTAATAATTAAGAAACTGAAAGTCATAGCATTATATCTAATTTCGTGTATATTTGTAGGCTTACTTTTTAAAGTAAGTAAAATTTAATTTTTCTATGATAAAGAAATACTATATAGTATTAATAACGTTTTTATGCCTAACCGTATCTGGGTTTGGGCAGATATCAGATGAGCCATTTAGAGATGGCTTATTACCTACTGGTTGGTCTAGAACTAGTGTAAACTTAATCACATCTGCAGAAGGATATGCTCTTTTTACTCAAACATATTCTGTGTTAACAAGCCCTATTTTTGACTTGTCTTCTTACACTAATGTAACACTTTCTTTTGATGTTGCTAAATATGGCAGTGGTTCAGATGGCCCTATTACTGTTGAAGTTTCTGATGATGGAGGAACTACTTGGACTGCTCAAATATTTAATTCTCCAACACCAACTAGCTCTACTTATGTTACTTCTGGTCCAACTACAATAACAACATTAAGCAGTAATGTAAGAATACGATTTATTAGAACCAATAGTAATTCTCAAAAAAGGTTAAGGGATTTTTTATTAACAGGTACGGTTTCTGCTGGTCCAACCATCACAGCCACACCAACTACCATATCAGGTTTAGATTATGTTGAAACCCTTGGCCCATCAGCCGAACAAACTTTTACAGTTGAAGGCAGTAACCTAACAAACAATATTACACTTACGGCACCAACAAATTTTGAAATATCCACAACTTCGGGTAGTGGTTTTGGCAATAGCATAACTTTAACCCAAAGTGGTGGTACTGTAAACAACACAACTATTTACACAAGGCTAATAAGTGGACTGGCTGTTAACACGTATTCAGGTAACATAACCGCAATCAGTACTGGAGCTACAACGCAAACTGTAGCTTTAAATGGAGAGGTGACTACTGCTAGTGGTAATTGTGGAGCAGAGAGTTTTAGTAATTCTAATGCTACTGGATCTTACGGAGACAACAATTATGTCGGAGATAATGGAGTTAACTGGTCTTACACAGAGTCAAGAGATGATGCTGGCTATCAAATTACTGGAAACGGCCTAATGTTAAGAGATACTAATAGCTCATTATTGTCTTCAAGTGTTTCTGGAGGCATAGAAAGTTTTACATGTAAATTACTTAAAGCTTTTACTGGTTCAGGGAATAGACAAGTTGAATTATTTGTCAATGGCATTTCACAAGGAACATCTATTGCTTGGGATAATACGTCTGTACAGACATTTAGTGTTAGTGGGATTAATATTGCAGGAAGTGTAACCATTGAAATTAGAAACATTACTGGTAAGCAAGTAATCGTGGATGATATTGAATGGACTTGCTACAACCCAACGCCAGAACCCGAAATAGAAATACAAGGAAATAGCACTGAAATAGTAGATGGTGACACAATGCCTGATATTAGTGACGATACCGATTTTGGAAATGTTGCCGTTACGGGCGGTTCAGTAGTACATTCATTTACCATTTATAATATTGGTGGTGCTAATCTAACATTAAATGGTACTGCGCCTAATTATGTAACCGTTTCTAACACAACTGATTTTAGTGTCAGTGCTCAACCTACGCTTACTACCATTCCAGATACAGGAACGAACTATACAACTTTTGAAATAACCTTTGATCCTGCTTCTACAGGAACTAAAACCGCAACCGTATCTATCGCCAATGATGATACCGATGAAGACCCTTATACTTTTGTAATTCAAGGGAATGGAACGAATAGTTCAACATCTGATATTATTGTAAATAGTACATTTACTTACAATTCCAATATTGACTACACAGCATATCAAGCAGCAACCATTACTAACACAGGACAATCTATTGATGTTTTTAAATTTGACATTCGTGATGGTGGCGGAACAAATGATAGTGATAATTTAGCAACTGAATTAACAGATATAATTTTTGATGTTGTTAATATTGCAAATATTAGAAGCGCGGCCTTATTTAATGGAAATGCTATGGTCGCAAACAATCCTGTAATAGCTGGAAATACAATATCTTTTTCAGGTTTATCGTATTCCGCACCAGATGATAGTATGTCATCACTAACATTACGGGTCACATTTTTAACAACTGTAACTGATAATGATCAATTACAATTTACAATAAGTTCTGCCACCGCAAATGTTTCTGGTTCTGTTTTTGGAACAAGTAACGCTGGTGGTGCTACTTCAAGTACTCTTAACAACAGAAACAGAATTGAGGTTATAGCAGATAGGTTACATTTTTTGCAGCAGCCTAGTACAACCAGTACTAGTGCAATAATGACTCCAGCTGTTCAAGTTGAAGCAACTGACAATAATGGAAATAGAGATTTAGATTGGGTTGGCAATATATCCATTTCTTCTACTGGAACCATGACAGGCGACCCAATAACAGTAGCCTCTTCATCCAGTGTTTCGACCTTCAACAATATTATTCACACTGCAGCTGGAACAGGGCTTACTTTAACTGCTAGTGCTACTGGGTTAATAAATGCTGTATCAAGCACATTTGATATTATATTGTTTTCTTTCAATGCTGGAGATTTCAGACCCAAATATGCAACTGATTTTTCATATAATGGCGATTGGGAATATTTTGATGGGTCTGCTTGGGTAAATGTTCCAGATGGCAATGCTCCGCAAAATACATCTGTAAGCATTTCTCGCATTTTAATTGACAAATATGTAACTGGAGGTGGAAGTGCTAGTAATAATTATGATTGTGATATTTTATTATTATCAGGTGGTACACTTGAACTTTTAGAAAACGACAACCCTCCTGTTGCTTCTGAATTTTTATCTGCTGGAAATACTCTAGAAGTACGAGATGGGGCGCATTTAATTATTAGAGGAGATATAGATTTTCCAAGCTCTGCAAACCTATTTGTGCGAAGTGGGGGATACATGACAATTGATCAAAATTCCATGAATAATAACCACCCCATGTGGGATGGTATTGAAAAATTTGAAGGAGGCTCTACTCTTGAAATTAATGAATGGGATTGGACCATTACACCTGGAAGTAGAAGTTTAGTAAATGTTTATACAACAATTGCTGATAATGATAATGGGTACAAGTTTGGAAATGTTATTTTAGATACTAATGGAATAGTAGATGGCTGGACTATAGTTGGAGGACCTATAAGTGTAAATGTTACTGAAAACGATTTTATAATAAATAACGCATCTAGTTCTTACATTGGCGGGACATCAAATAAAGATCCCAACGTATCAGCTACTTTTGGTGGTAATTTAATAGTCAATGATGGCGATTTTTATTTCGGGACATCGTATTCTAACGATACATTCAATCAAGATATTAGAATAATAGGAGATGTTTTAATTAATACTGATGACGATTTTTATGTTCATAAGACATTAAATGGAAGTCCTACTATTTCTTCAGGAACTGCTCCTGTTATTATTGAAGGCAACCTTGAAATTGGCTCTTCAGTCAATACAGTTAACAGTGATGTTACAACAAAGGAAATTTTATTCAGTGGAGACAATAACCATACTCTTGAAATAGCTCCTAATTGCACAAATGTTCCTTTTATAATTGAAAGTGGTGATACTGGAGTATTATTAAATGAAAACTTAAAGTTTACAGGGGACTCTAGTTTAGAAATTGAAAGTGGTGCAACATTTAATTTTAGTTTTAATGGCTCAACAGCACTTAAAGTTCAAGATATTTCAGGATCAGGGAACAAGTTTATTTCCAATACCAATTCTACCTTATACATAACTCATCCCGGAGGAATTTGGGATAGTAGCTCCCAAGGAAACGTTCAAGATTTTGCAGCAACCAATACTACATACAATCAAACAGCAAACTTCTACTATACAGGAAAAGAAAATCAAGTAACAGGAGATGCTCTTACGGTTGGTTCAACTGTTAAGAATATCTATGTAATTCTAGACAATGATAATTTAGAATTACGCCTAACCAATCGAACAGGTATATCTGATGGTGGAAAATTAGAAATACAACAAGGGATTGTAATAGGTGAAGAAGCTGGAGTAAATGACAACGATTTTTACGGTCCAGACGGACAGCTTATTATGACAGGTGGTGAATATCGCATAAGTACTATTACGGCCGACCCACTTACTGACCATCTACCACAATTACGAAAATACAGTAGTTATTCTTTAACTGGCGGAACTGTACATTTAAACGGCAACAATGAGACCCAAATTTTGTCTGGTACGCCTAATTACGTTAATTTAAAATTTAGTGGATCAAATGTTTTAGCTACTTTGCCTCCATTACCTCCTAATATCCCAAACTATAAAGGTATTAGTAATGGAACAGGAGTTAGTAATAACATCACTATAACAGAAGATGCCATTGTAGATATCCAAAATTGGAGTTTAGGCGGTTCGGGTACTAACTTAATTATGGAAGACCAATCTAGGTTTATAATGGCCGGAACAGGTACAAAACCTGATGCTACAGGAACATATTCTCTTGGCCCAGACACAGTCATTGAATTTAATAATAATGGTGGTTTTGAATCTATTAGATTAACAAACCCCGTCCCTGCTTATGCAAATATTGTTGTTTCAGGAGATAATGTTGGAACAATTGCTGATGGGTCTGGTCCAAATTCATTTATTCAATTTCAAGCTAGTGGTACTTTTACAGTAACAGGAACGGGAGTGTTTAAACAATCGAACGCTAACGGTTTTTCTGGTTTGGTCAACACATCTATAAGCAATATTAACAACCCTTCAATCACATTACTTGATGAATCTACTGTTGAATACCAAGGTGCAAACCAAACCATCACAGAGTTTTCTCCTGAATATAAAAATGTCACAATTTCCGGAACAGGAACTAAAGTATTAGGACACACAACAGATATATTGGTAGGTGAAGACCTAAACATTAACTCCAGTACCTTGATTGTTGATAGTAATGAGGCCATAACGGTTGATGAAGGTGTAAAAATAGCTGGTGGTAATTTTAATATTGAAGATTCCGGTAGTTTAGTTCAGATCAATGAGACAGATACAAATAGTGGATCAATTTCAATGAAACGTAATACTAATGTTAGACGTTTAGATTATGTATATTGGTCATCGCCTGTTGAAAATTTTAATATTAACACTATTTACGGCTCCCAAACACCAACAGGATATATTTATGAGTGGAACACAACAATAGCAAACCCTAATGGCGGGCAAGGCAATTGGGTACCTCCTTCTATTTCAACCATGCAAAAAGGGAAAGGATATATTGTTAGAGGTCCAAACGACCACATGAATGGATCCGCAACTACAGAAACAGCTACTTTTAACACAGGGAAACCGTTTAATGGTCAATTCACCGTTAATGTGTACCGTGGAGACAATCCTATTGGTTTTGACCCTGATGATGACGACTGGAATTTATTAGGTAATCCTTATCCTTCGGCCATTGATGCATTTTTATTTTTAAGAAATACCACCAATATGTCTTCTATAGATGGGTTTGTTAATCTGTGGACACATGGCAACTTACCTAATTCTGGTTATTCTAACCCTTTTTATGATGATTTTGGTTCAAATTATACAGCATCAGATTACATTACCTACAATGGTTTAGGGTCTTCAGCAGGAATTGGAGACGTTTTTATTGCTGCTGGACAGAGTTTTATGGTTAACATAAATGATGGACCGTCTGCAGCTTCGTTACCTGTAGAGTTTAAAAACGATATGCGCCGTAAAGATTTTGATAATTCTCAATTTTATAGAAATTCAAATACTCTAAACGAAGATAAACATCGTATTTGGTTAGATTTAGTTTCAGATGATCAACCTACAAGTCGTATTTTAGTTGGGTATGCAGAAGCTGCCACTAATGAAAGAGACCGCATGTATGATGCGATAACTGATGATCAAGCCTTTTATTCTCTAATAGATGATAAAAGTTTTGTGATTCAAGGCAGAGGTCTTCCTTTTAATGATAATGATATTATTCCTCTTGGTATTAAAATTAATACACAAGGAAGTCATTATATTGCTTTAGCCGAAATCGATGGCTTATTTGAGACAGAAGGTCAAATTCTTTATTTAAAAGATAATGAATTTGGTTATTTCCATAATCTAATTGAAGCGCCTTATTCTTTTAATTCAGAAGCTGGGACTTTTAACAACCGCTTTGAAATTGTGTTTAGAACAGATGCACTTTCTGTAGATGAAGTTGTTGCCAATAGTAATCAATTACAAATTATTGAGTTGGATAGCGACCAAGTTAAGTTCTCTTTAGACTCTCAAAATCTAACTATTAAAACGATTGAAATTATTGATTTATTAGGAAGAACCATTTATCGCTTTAATGGCTCAAGTCGTTCAGAAACCTTCTCGCTATCAAACTTAAGTAGTTCAGCCTATTCAGCTCGTGTAACTTTATCCAATAATCAAGTCATAGTTAAAAAAGCTATTAAAAAATAGCTTATAGGGTATATGTTAATGAAATAACAAGGTTTCTTCCTGGTGATGCTATCCCGGAGGAATAGGTTTTATAGCGCTGATCGGTTATATTTTCTAATCCTCCAGAAACCAATAAACCTTTATTAAAGTTATATTGTGCTCTTAAGTTTAAAGTATACCAAGATGGCGCATAAGGATTCCCATCAGAGTCTTTAGCATAAATATAATCTTTACTTTGTTCAGAAGGTGCCAATTGATTGTATGATAACTCGCCGTTATAATTCGCAAATAAATCTACTTTCAATCTATTCTTGCTCCATATTAAATGGGTATTACCGAAATTAGGCGTCACATGCCTAACAGGAACATCAACACCATGATCATCTTCTGTACCACCTGTAACATTATATTGTGATGTTAATCTAAAGGCATCAGAAAAATTGATTTTTAATCCCAGTTCAAAACCATAAATATGAGCTTCTGAAGCATTTTGAATAGCTTGAACTGTACTCAATTCACCGTCATATATTACTTCTGACTCACCGTTTAAAGTATAGTCTTGTCTTACTAAAGAATTGTCTAAATAGGTATAATATGTCGCTAAATCCAATAATACAACGTTGTCAAAATTCAATAATAATCCCAGTTCACCTCCATAAGCGTATTCTGGTTTTAAGTGATCGTTAGGTACTACAACAGAACCCGGTTCGGAATCAAATACCTTACCCACGTCATCTATATTTGGTGCTCTAAATGCCGTTGAAAGATTAAACTTCCATTGTAACATTTCATTTGGATTCCAGCTTACACCTGCAGTCCCAGTCAGGGCTCCAGAATTAATTTTAGATTCATTGAAAGGCAGATTCAAATAGATGTTATTTTCAGTAAAATCTGCTTTTGAAAATACTTGATTATAACGTAATCCTGTTTGAAAAATAAAATTCGATTTAGGTTTATATTTTAAACTGGTATAAGCTGCTACAGATTGCCAATTGGAATGGTTAGGGTAACGTGAAACGGTAGGTTTTTTGACTCCTGAAACAATATCTTCTTCATCCCCTTTGGAGTGTACCAAATTAAAAATGTATTCGAAACCATAAAACAGTTCTGTTTTTACACTTAATTGTTTTTCAAAATCAAAATTGGTCGAAAGAGCATCTACAGACTCTTCTCTATTATTTTTAATTTCAGATTGAAAATTTCTATCATGACGACTTTCCTTAAAGTTTTGATAAGCTATAGTCGTTTGAATTTTATCATATAAATTAGAGCTGCTACTTAATTTTGTTAATTGAAAATTAGCCATAAACCATTGTTGAGGTCCATAATACCATTCAGCTGAACGAAGGTTTTCGTCTCTATACCTTATAAGTCTGTCGTATCTAGAATAATCTGATGTTGTGCTATAGTAAACTCCTAAATCAAAATGCAAATTATCATGATGCTCATAACGTGCTTTTTGCATGACATTTAATTGGTTAAATCCTGTTGGGACTTGCGATTCCGGGTTGCTGTTAGGGATAATTTCATCTACACCATTAACTGTCTGAACGTATTCAGGCCGTAAATAAACATCTGGACCATGCGAGCCCATTCTTAAATCATCAAAATCACTAAAACTTATACTGGTTAGAAAGGCCCATTTTTTAAGACCAAAATTTACATCAAGATGCCCTGTTTTTTCGTTATTTGCCGAAGCATATCGAGCAAATGCATTGGCTTTAAAATATAAGTCGTCTTTATAGGATAACTGTGGCTTTTTAGTATAAAAACTCATGACACCACCAATGGCATCGCTTCCATAAACAACTGAACCCGCACCTAAAGTAATTTCGGTATTTTGAATACTTAACGGATCTATTGAAACAACATTTTGCAGATTGCCACTTCTAAAAATAGCATTGTTCATCCTAACACCATCAACTGTAATCAATAAGCGGTTAGTAGAAAACCCCCTAATCATAGGGCTTCCGCCACCTAATTGGCTCTTTTGAATATAAACATTTCCTGTGTTTTCTAATAAATCTGCACTAGTTTGGGGATTAAAAAATGTTATTTCCTTTGAAGTTAGACTAATAATTTTTTGAGGTACATCTCGTTTACTTTGCTCGAATTTAGATGCAGATATAACCACCTCATCCAAATTTACTCTAGCGTTTAAGTAAACTAAATTATTAGCTGCTGTAATTTCTTCTTTAGTTAATTCAATAGGTTTATGTCCTTCCCTTTCGAATAATAATAGTGCATTTTCGGTAAAATTATCTAGAGTCGCTTGTCCATCTAGATTCGTTATAACAGATTTATTTTTCGATGATATAATTACACCAGCTAACGGGATTTCAGAATCTTTCTCAATTACTGTAATTTGCTGTGCTTGCATATAGAATGTGCTCAATAAAAACAAACACAAGAGTATCTTTAGTTTCATGAATGAAAACAAATAGGTCTTTAGTTGGTTAATTAAAAACTTGGTTTAACACTAATAAAGACTTCGGCTTCTTAAAGTTCCCTAAATGTAATTCAAAATACAACAAAAGAGCATTTAAAAAGGATTGCCTTTGGTTAGCGTTTAATTTTAATGTATTTAAACCATCAAATTTCATGCCTAATAGGTGTTTTAAAATATCATTATTTTTTACCGATAAAGAGTGTTTATTTAAGTCTTTTTCAAACTGCCCAGTTTCTAAATTAAAAATGAAGTGATTGTTTACTGACTCTTCTGGATAAAATCCCAAATGCTTTGTTAACTTAAGAAGAAATAGAATGTGGAAATTTGCAAATTGGTTGTCATTGTCCAGCCACAGCAATGCGTTTTCTAAAAAATCATATAAGTCTTGATTTTGCTCTTCTTCCTTAAGGATAATTGAGAGTACTTCTGTCAGAAAAATAACTATCGAGCTCTTTAGAACATTAGAATGCAGTGTGCTGTATGTATTATTAAGCTTAACTTCTGAAATATAATGAAGGTTTTGGTTGTTTCTGTAGTTTTCTTCTATAAGTAGCTGAGATAGTAGCTGAAAATAAGCAACTGTATTTTTTTTCTTAAAAGCATTTTTAACTAAATAACTAACTACACCGCGTTTTTCTGTATAGCATTTTACGATTAAATCGTTGTCACGATATTTAATCTTTGAAAGGACTATAGCTTTATTTGAGGTTCGCATTACCTAACCACCATAACTTTTAATACTTTGGTTTCAAACGTATCCAAATCATACAGCATCACTAAATACACTCCTGAACTCACCACATTATTATATAGGTTTTTTCCATTCCAAAAGGCAGTACCCCCATCAATTTCAAGGTTATATCCTCTATACCTTAAGTTTGTATTAGATGTTGCTTCGGCTACCAAATTACCTTCAATATCTAAAATCTTCACGTTGACATTGTCAGAAAGGCCATTAATTTTTACTTTTTCTTCAATTATATTGAAGTTAGGCCTAACAGGATTGGGATAAATAAATGCGCTTTCAAAGTTATCTTGAGGTTCAGAACCTCCTGCTCGGTATGAAACTAAACCTTTATCAGTTGCTATGTAAACTTCACCTGAAGCGTCATCAATTGACACATCTACAATATTATTTGATGGTAGTGGAGAATTATCTTTAGTGAAGTGATAAATTGTTTCCTGACCATCTGATGAAAAATAAAAAATCCCAGAACCAATAGTTGCCACCCATTTATTATTAGAACCATCGACTTCAATATCTGAAACAAATTGCTGAAAAAGTAATTCTTTAGGCACGCCTTCTTCCAAAATAATAATAGACTCAACATTTACATCATCGTTAAAAAAATTGGATGTATTGTATAAAACTCGGAGTCCATTGGGTGTTCCCAACCATATTTGATTTCTTCTATCCAATGCAAGAGCTGTCACAAAACTAGAAGGCATGTTGTCCTCTTCACTGTTAATACTTTTTAATTGTGTTCCGCTATTGGTTTCATTAAACCCTATTAGTCCATAGTTATATCCTCCTATCCACTTTGTACCATTATTGTCAATCACTACTTCATCATAACCCCACTCACCAGACAACCCATCTTGAATTAGACTAGTAAAATCATAACCTTGCCATTGTCCAGTTGAAGGATCATAGGATTTTAAAGGCCTATCAACACGACCTGTCATTGTCCATAAAATACCATTTCTATCAAAATTGGATGCACATTGCCTGATACTTTTAAAATTAGGGTTTGAGGGTACCACTAAAGATTCTAATCCGCTATTATCTTCATTGTACAAAATGGTGGGAGAGTCATTATTTACTTCCAACAGACCATCCTGAAAAGAACTAACAAATATTTGATTCAAATTAAAAGGGTTAATTGCTATTTTATTTAAATTTTTGGCTCCTAAAACACTATCAAAAGGAATGTTTACCCATGTTTCACCTTGCAAATGACTTAACCCTCGACTTTGTAATGGTGAAGGGTGAAATGTTAACGAATAATCACCATAAGTTAACCATAAGTTATTCTGCAAAGCTTTTATTGAAAAAGAGTCATTAAGTAATGGACCTGATGGATGAGTAATTTCAAATTCAATTGGGTTGAGATATTCAACTTTGAGTATCCCGTGGTTATTTGTGCCTATATACATATAATCACCAATGATTGTTGCATTTAACAATTCAGTATCATATGTACTATCTATAATTATTTCGCTTATCAAAGCGAAATTAGAATCATAAACAAATACTCTGTCTATTAATATTATTAATAAAAAGTTTTGAACACTTCTTACATCATTTGGACGAGTATCAAATCTCGTTAATTCTATAAAATTGGTGTTATTAATTTCAAAAAGGCGTCTGTCAAATCTTAAAGCAAATAATTTATCATTTAAACTTTCTATTGCTAAGAAATTTCCAGCTCTCACATTATCCCATTCATTAAAATCCACTAAATCAGAACTCGCAACTAAAGCTCTTTTAACACCGTTATTATCTAAACAAGAGGCGTATATAAACTCATTAAAGATTGTAGTTTGAGTAATTCTTATTTGAGCGCCTCCATTTCCAATAAAATAAGTGTCTCCAAATTCCAAACGTGCTAAATCGTAAACAGAAATCCCATAATCAGTAGATATGTATATATAACCATTATACTCGTTAAAATGATTTATTCGCTTGTTAGTCGGCGGTATTGTTGGCTTTTCAAGAATGTCAATTACCGTTAAAACATCATCATCATTATCAAAGACAAGATCCATTAATCCATTTTCATAACCAATTACAAGTGTCTCATAAAGCTCACTATAGTATATTTGTGAAATTGTCTCGCCAGAAAGTCCATTAATAGTAGACAGTGTTTCCATTTCTAATGTAACGGGATCATAAATAAACACGGCGTTCTCTGCTGCGGCATACAACTTACCATTACCTTGTGAAACGTCTTTGATATTTAAATACGAAAAATGACCCTCCCAAAAATTTGAAAAATCTTGAGAAAATCCCAGACATGGTAATAATAAGATTAGTAATATGCAGATTTTCTTAATCATAGTGGCTTTTTAAACAGTCAAATATATTTAATAGTAACGAGTTTAGAATAGATTTAATATGATTTAAACAAAAAAAGCTTTCTAAAATTAGAAAGCTTTTTTAATTATAATAATTGAATTTACACAACTCCTTGTGCCATCATAGCATCTGCAACTTTAACAAATCCTGCAACATTTGCTCCTTTTACGTAATCTATATAGCCATCAGATTGTTTACCATAAGTAACACAAGACTCGTGGATATCATTCATAATCTGATTTAATTTAGCGTCTACCTCTTCACGTGTCCAATTCAATCGTAATGAATTTTGACTCATTTCTAAACCTGAAGTAGCTACACCTCCTGCATTAGATGCTTTACCTGGCGAAAATAAAATTTTAGCTTTTTGGAATGTTTCAATTGCTTCTGGTGTAGTTGGCATATTTGCTCCTTCTGCAACCGCAATAACATTGTTTGAGATTAATGCTTTAGCTTCCTCCTCATTTAGCTCGTTTTGAGTAGCACATGGCAATGCAATATCACAATTTACACTCCATGGTCTTTCATTAGCGTAAAACGTAGCTGAAGAATACATTTCAGCATATTCATTAATTCTTCCTCTTTTAACATTTTTAAGCTCCATAATAAATGCTAGTTTTTCAGCATTTATTCCTTCTGGGTCGTGAATATATCCTGAAGAATCAGACATAGTAACAACTTTTCCACCTAATTCAGTCGCTTTTTCACAAGCGTATTGGGCAACATTTCCAGAACCTGAAACAACTACCGTTTTACCTTCAAATGAATCACCTTTTGTAGCCAACATATTTTTCGCAAAATACACACAACCATAGCCTGTAGCTTCAGGACGAATTAACGATCCTCCATAAGACATCCCTTTACCGGTTAAAACACCTGTAAACTCATTACGTAGTCTTTTATATTGTCCAAACATATATCCTATCTCTCTTGCTCCTACACCAATGTCACCTGCAGGGACATCAGTATTTGCACCGATATGTCTGAATAATTCTGACATAAACGATTGGCAAAAACGCATAACTTCATTATCACTTTTTCCTTTAGGATCAAAATCACTACCTCCTTTTCCGCCACCCATAGGAAGCGTAGTTAGTGAGTTTTTGAAAACTTGCTCAAATCCTAAAAACTTAAGAATGCTTAAATTTACTGAAGGGTGAAAACGCAAACCGCCTTTATATGGACCAATTGCAGAGTTAAACTCTACTCTATAACCTCTATTTACTTGAGTATTTCCGTTGTCATCAATCCAAGGTACTCTAAATATTATAGTACGTTCTGGTTCAACCATACGTTCCAATAACATTTTTCCTTGATATTTTGGGTTTTCCTCAATAAAAGGAATAACTGTTTCTGCCACTTCATGAACAGCTTGCATGAATTCAGATTCGTGACCGTTCTTTTGTTTAACACTATCTAAAAATGCGTCAATTTTTTGTTTCATTTCTTTGTTTGTTTAAGAAATCAATAATATTAAAATTTATGGGCACAAATATACGTTATCTTTAAAAAAGAATACTGTTTTTTTTATATTTCGTAATGTGTAATTAAAAATACTTTTAATGTTTAACAAAGTATTAATTTAATGATTTGCTAATATGTTGTTTTATCTAATTTATTTGGTAGGTAATGGTGATTTTATATATTTGTTAACAGTTTGCTCTAAATCGTGAAAATCATATTATGTTCAATTTGAAACAATTAACCCTAGTACTAATCTTGATTGTTGGAATGCAATCGGGATTTTCACAGCTTGGATTTTCTCATGAAATTGGAGCTATTATTGGTCCAGTTCAATTCAGGTCTGATTTTGGCCAAAGAGGTCATGAGGGTACCAATTTTGGTAATACAGGTATTGGTATTGGTATAGTTCATTATATCAACTTTGCTTATCGAGCTGATTGTAATTGTTATTCTACAGACACTTATTTTAATGATCACTTTAAATTACGAAGTGAAATTTCGTATAATACCACAAAGCTAAACCATTATGGCGAATGGGTTGCCCCTGATAAAACAAGTGCAAATGCCGATAAGTTAAGAGCCCATAGCGGTGAAGCTAATAACTTTGATATAGGTATGCAAATTGAATACTTTCCTAAAAGTATTCGTGCGTTTCAAGCCTTTAGTTATCGTTTAGCGCCTTTTATTAGTTTGGGTGTGCATTATACATCTTTCAATCCAAAAGCTTATACAAATTATGTTAATCCAGATACTGGAATAGCTGATGGTAATATTCTAAATTCCACTAATTTCTACTCGTATTGGGAACCTGGCTCCATTAACCCTGAATCCGGGAGTACGTGGTCTACTGTTGCCAGTATTGGTTTTCGTTACAAAATAGCGCCTCTTTCAGATTTAATGCTTGATTTGCGTTGGCAATATTATTTCAGCAATTGGATTGACGGATTAAGCCATCAATTACCTTCTGACAAAGTTAACGATTGGTTAGTTTGGCTGAACTTTGGCTATATTTATTATTTAGATTAAAAAAGCTATAAACATAAAAAAGCCCAAGGATTAATTTTCTTGGGCTTTTTGTTTTTAATCAGTCTTAATGAAGAATTATCCAATTGCTAGTCTTAAATCATTAATCAAATCGTCAATATCTTCAATACCAACACTTAATCGAATAAGCGAATCTACAACACCTGTTTTTTCACGTTCTTCTTTTGGAATACTGGCATGTGTCATACTAGCTGGGTGACCAGCAAGAGATTCTACACCTCCTAATGATTCAGCCAAAGTAAAAATCTTTAAATTTTCTACTATTTTAATGGCTTCTTCATAATTGTTGCCTTTAGTCGTGAAGGATATCATACCGCTAAAACCATTCATTTGTTCTTTTGCAATATGGTGGTTAGGATGATTCTCAAATCCTGGCCAATATACATTTTCAACTTTAGGATGATTTGCTAAATACTCTGCAATGGCTTTACCATTCTCACAATGACGTTGCATTCTTATATGCAAGGTTTTGATACCTCTTAAAACCAAAAAGCTATCTTGAGGACCACAAACCGCCCCACTAGCATTTTGAATAAAGTATAATTTATCGGCAAGTTCTTGATCTTTAACAATTAAGGCTCCCATAACCACATCGCTATGGCCTCCTAAATATTTAGTAGCAGAATGCATCACGATATCGGCTCCCAAATCTAAAGGTTGCTGTAAATAAGGTGTAGCAAATGTATTATCGACGGCCAATAACAGGTTATGCTTTTTGGCAATTTCAGAACAGGCTTTAATATCTATAATATTCATCATTGGGTTAGTTGGTGTTTCAACCCAAATTAATTTGGTATTGTTGTTAATGTAAGATTCTATATTATCGGCATTCTCCATGCCAATAAAATGAAACTTTATCCCAAATTTCTTGAAAATAGAGGTAAATAGCCTGTATGACCCTCCATACAAATCATTTGTTGAAACAACCTCATCACCTGGTTCTAAAAGTTTTATTACAGCATCTATTGCTGCCAAACCAGAACCAAAAGCCAATCCAAACTTACCATTCTCGATACTTGCTAATGCTTTTTCTAAAGCCTGTCGAGTTGGGTTGTGAGTTCTTGAATATTCAAAACCTTTGTGGCCTCCAGGTGTACTTTGCGCATAAGTTGAAGTTTGATAAATAGGCGGCATAACAGCTCCATAAGCCTTATCATGTTCTTGGCCGCCGTGTATTGTTTTTGTATTAAATTTCATAGGTATTATTTATTTTCACAAAGTTAGATTTTAATTCGGTCTATTCAAATGCAATAATTATCTTTAATTCACCAAAATTGAAATTGATAATGCGTTTTAAATATATATTCCTACTTGCTTTTGTTGTTATAAGTTTTATTTCATGCATAGACGATACAAAAGTTGAATTTTCTGAAATAAACATTACGACTCCTAAAAACAATATTGTAGAAATAAACATACCTAAAGCTTCAGGTGTTAAAACTGTAGCCCAAAATATTAATTCCACTATTACATCGGGAATTATTGATTATTTAAAAGTTGGCGATTTAGATACCATCCCTAAATCTAGTGTGGAAGACGCTATTAATACTTTTAACAACGAATATGAAAATTTTAAAACAGATTTTCCTGAAAGTGCTATAGAATGGGATGCGCAAATTGATGGAGAGGTCATGTATCATTCTGAAGTAGTAATTTCAATTGCTCTTACAGCTTACCAGAATACTGGAGGGGCGCATGGTATTTTGAATATTAGCTTCTTAAATTTTGATGTCGAGACCGGAAAATTAATTAGTAATGAAAATCTATTTTCAGATTTTTCTGCTTTTAAAGAATTTGCCAAAGAGTATTTTAAAAAAGAAATAGCGGGTAACGAAGACCAATATTTTGAACCCGAAAAATTCACCATGCCAGCAAATATTGGTTTTGATGATGAGGGTGTTTTTCTGCTTTATAATACTTACGAAATTGCGCCCTATTCTACTGGGTTAACTGAAATACATATTCCTTTTGACCAAGTGAGTATACTACTAAATTACATGTAAAAACTATACCAATTTTCTGAGGGCCAAAATACTACCTAAATGAATACCCTCATGAAAATTATTAAAATCTATAGCTTCCTGAACACAGGTTAAGGTGCTTTTTGTACTCACTGTATATTCTTCAAAATCTTTAAAAACATTATTATTATAATCCATTTTTGTTTTTTCAATTGGTGTAAATAACAAGCTTTTAATTTCATCAACTTCAACCTGTGATAAATCTCTTTCGGGTTTTGTGCCTTTTTTAAATCGCTCAATAAACTCGTTTGAAACAACATAGGGCAATCCAGACAATCTGTAAATTAAAATCTGTTGCGTCGCAATAACATGGGCTATATTCCAAATAATGTTATTGCCAAACCCCTTTGGAACTTTATTTAATTGATCTAAAGAGCAACTATCTAAAATAGACTCTAGAATATTTCGGTTTTTTAAGGTAATATCAAATGCCCAATCCATAGGTTTTATTTTGTTTAAAATTACTAATTTATAGTAAAATGAACTTACTTTGCAACTTAATTTCAGCACATGAAAAAAATATATTATCTCAAAACCTGCAATACGTGTCTACGTATTTTAAACGAATTGCAGCTTGATTCTGATTTTGTTCTACAGGATATAAAAAGCGAAGCTATAACTGTTAAACAACTTGAAGAAATGCAAGAACTATCGGGAAGTTACGAATCGTTGTTTAGTAAACGAGCTAAGCTATACAAAGAAATGGACTTAAAAAATGCCAATCTTACAGAAGCAGATTACAAACATTATATTTTAGACCATTATACGTTTTTAAAACGCCCTGTAATAATTTTCGACAAGCACATTTTTATTGGAAATTCTAAAAAAACAATAGCCCTAGCTAAAGCAACTATTAGTGAATAGCAATCGAATTTTTGCCCTTGTTGCGGCTTTTTTGGTCCAAGTTATTTACGGCCTATCGTTTACTTTTGCAAACGATGTTATTGATGCTGGTTATATTAAACCTTATGGTTTTATTCTCCTTCGCATTATTGGCGCAGCATGTCTTTTCTGGTTATTAAGTCTATTTACTCCCATTGAAAAAATTGAACGTAAAGACTATATTAAGTTCTTTGTTGCTTCAATTTTTGGTATTGCATTAAACATGCTAACCTTTTTTAAAGGTTTGGAATTTACCACACCTATTCACGCTTCGGTTATTATGACGGTAGTTCCCATTGTTGTATTGGTGCTTTCTGCTATTTTTTTAAAAGAACGCATTACACATCTCAAATTTCTAGGAATTCTTCTAGGGTTTTCTGGTGCTATTATATTAAGTATTTACGGAAAATCCACACAAATTGGCGACAACATATTACTAGGCAACACTCTTGTTTTTATTAATGCGGTCTCGTTTAGTTTATATCTTATTTTAATAAAGAAGTTAACCGATAAATACCATCCGTTCACTTTTATACGTTGGCTGTTTTTATTTGGATTAATTATGGTAATTCCGTTTGGTTTTGGCGAACTATCAGATGTTGTTTGGTCATCATTCCCGCCTTATATTGTATTTTCGGTAATATTCGTAATACTTGGTGCCACTTTTGCAACCTATTTATTAAACCCTTTAGCTTTAAGACATTTAAAGGCTTCAACAGTTAGTACATTTTTATATATTCAACCTGTAATTGCAGGTATATTTGCCATAATTATGGGCAGTGACACTGTAAACTCAATAAAGTTAATTGCTGCAGCTTTAATATTTACAGGTGTATATTTGGTAACCAAAAAACCTAGACTAAAGACTTAAATCTACTGGGCGTTTTTGGTATTTACGTGTATCGGCTTTTGTTAACGTTTTAAAATCTTTTGATTTTGGAAACCGGTTGGCGCAAGCCATCAATTCATCATTCAAATGGGTTAGTTTTCTAGTCTTAAAACTCATCCAAGCCCCAAGCATCTCGCAATGCGCTATGTTTTTACCTTTACCATCATAAAAATTATGGTTAAAACTAAAAAACATACCATCTTCACTTAAACCCGTAACCTCTAATCCAACAGTTATTAAATCACCTATATGGGCTTCTTTAAAATAATAAATATGCTCATAAAAAACTACAGGTGCCAAATCGTGTTTTGCAATTTCATGAAGTGAAAATCCATATTCTTCAAAAAAAGCCATTCGTGTATGGCTCATAAAATTCACATAAGATGAATTGGCCAAATGCATATTAGCATCTAAATCATTCCATCGTATTTCAAATTGTTTTGTAAACATCTTACCATTTTTATACTTCAAAAATACAATTTTAAGGCTGAACGCATTAATCTTAATTCTGTTTTCAAAACCTTCAGTTTTAGTTACCTTTGTATCACTTTAAATATACTTATGATACATTCAATGACAGGATATGGTAAATCTGTTTTGCAGTTACCTACCAAAAAAGTAACTATCGAAATTAAATCGCTTAACAGCAAAAACCTTGATTTGAATGCTAGAATGCCTTCAATTTATCGTGAAAAAGAGTTAAGTCTCCGTAAACTGATTGGCAAACAATTGGAACGTGGTAAGATAGATTTCTCTATTTATGTGGAATCTACAGGAGAAGAAACCACTTCTGAAGTTAATGAACCTGTTGTAAAACAATACATAAAACAACTCAAGAACGTAGTTAATGGTGATGACACCGAATTATTGAAAATGGCTGTTCGCTTTCCTGATGCTTTAAGTACAGCCCGAGAAGATATTGATGAAAATGAATGGCAAGCCATTTTAGACGAAATTAAAGCTGCGTTAAAACGCATTGACACCTATCGGTTGGATGAGGGAAAAGTTTTAGAAGCAGATTTTAGAGACCGTATTCAAAATATTGATGAATTATTGGATCGGGTAATAACTATGGATCCTGAACGCATTGAAGCCGTTCGCGAACGCTTGCGAAAAGGTGTGGAGGAACTTAAAGAAAAAGTAGACGAGAACCGTTTTGAACAAGAATTGGTTTTCTATATTGAAAAGTTTGACATAACTGAAGAAAAAGTGCGTTTGAAAAATCATCTGGAATACTTTATAAAATCACTTGATTCCGTAGATTCCAATGGTAAAAAATTAGGGTTTATTAGTCAAGAAATTGGTCGCGAAATAAACACCATAGGTTCTAAAAGTAATTATGCGCCTATGCAAAAATTGGTTGTTCAAATGAAAGATGAACTCGAGAAAATTAAGGAACAATTATTGAATGTTTTATAAATATGAATAAAGGAAAATTAATTGTGTTCTCGGCACCTTCAGGGTCAGGAAAAACAACTATTGTTAGACATTTATTGGGTATAAAAGAGCTGAATCTGGAATTTTCAATTTCAGCTACATCGCGTGAAAAACGTGGCGAAGAAGTACATTCTAAAGATTATTACTTTTTATCTGCCAAAGACTTTAAAACCAAAATTAAAAACGATGAGTTTTTAGAATGGGAAGAAGTATACCGCGATAATTTTTACGGTACTTTAAAAACAGAAGTCGAACGTATTTGGGCACTTGGTAAGCATGTTATTTTTGACATTGATGTTTCTGGTGGCTTACGTATTAAACGTAAATTTCCAGAGCAAACTTTAGCTGTTTTTGTAAAGCCTCCAAGTATAGACGAGTTAAAAATTAGGCTTAAAAAACGTAAAACCGAAAGTGCAGATAAAATTAACATGCGTATAGCCAAAGCCTCTGCTGAATTGGCAACCGCTCCTTTGTTTGATGTTATAATAGAAAACGACAATTTAGAAAAAGCGCTTAAAGAAGCTGAATCCGTTGTGTCAGAATTTATAAATAGTTAAAATACTATGAAGGTTGGTTTATACTTCGGAACGTTTAACCCTATTCATGTTGGCCATTTAATTATTGCCAATCACCTGGCTGAAAACAGTGATTTAGACCAAATATGGTTGGTTGTTACGCCTCAAAGTCCGTTTAAGAAAAAGCAGTCTATGCTTGACAATTACCAACGGTTGGAAATGGTTTATCGCGCCACAAAAGATTACAATAACTTATACCCGAGCGATATTGAATTTAATCTACCACAACCTAACTATACCATTAACACTCTAACATATCTACAAGAAAAATATCCAGATAAAACGTTTTCTCTAATAATGGGAGAAGATAATTTAAAAAGCTTTCACAAATGGAAAAACTATAAGCTTATTCTGGACAGTCATGAGATATATGTATACCCGCGTATTTCTGAAGGCACCATTGAGACACAATTTGATAATCACGAAAGTATACATCATATAAATGCTCCTATTATTCAACTATCATCTACGTTTATTAGAAAGGCTATAAAAGCAGGGCAAAATATAAGACCTATGTTGCCTGAACATGTTTGGGAATATGTTGATGAAATGAATTTTTACAAGTAAATAGCCTATAATAACTTTCATAAGAATAAAAAAAGCCAACTGTTTTAAGTTGGCTTTCTAAATTATAAGCGATTATTATTTTTCGTCCGAGAAATAACATTCAGATTGAGTCGCTTCAACATACATAGCCCAGCTATTTCCGCCAAAGTCTAAACCTTCTGCCCAAGCAGTCTCTTCACCGTTTGGACCAGTTACCACAGCATGAGCAGCAAAACAATAAACGTCGTTTAAAGCTTGCCTATTGACATAGTAAACAACTTCATTTACACCTTCACTATGCGTCGTACCGTGTTCAAATCTTCCAATTGTTGGATTTCCAGAACCTGTAGTTGGTATGTCTTGCTCTCCACAATTACCTATGCTTAAATGAGTGGCGTTAATAACCCAATCTTCATGGGTTGAATATTTTAAAATTAAATCATCTCCTTCAATATCAACCGTTACCTGTCCTGCTTCATATTGTTGCCCAGCAATTAGCTGTACATAAATACAAGTGTCGTATAACGGATTTCTTTGAGATTGGTTATTAAACTCTTGAACTCTGAAATCTGGCGTTTTACTTGTCTCTAAATCATTTAGTTGAAGTTCTTCTGTATTACAACTAAACAAGGTAATAAATGCCAAAACAGCTGATGATAAATTAAGTTTTTTCATGATAATAGTTATTTGGGTTACGAAGACTAAATTATAGGCAATCGGTATTGACACCATAAATTTTCGATGTTTCCCTTACTTTTTTCGTTTAAAAAATAAAAAATAGATGAAACACATTTTTTAAGGATGAAATTTCACATATTATTGATTTACAATTTATTACACTGAATATTTAGCTGTTTTTAAAAACCATAACCCTAATAACGGTACTATCTGAAACAAAAAAAGCCAACTTAATAGTTGGCTTAACAAAATTTATTTTAGAGTTCTTAATCTAAAGCGGGAATACGCAATACTTGACCAGGATAAATTAAATCTGGGTCTTTAAGCATCGGTTTATTTGCTTCAAAAATTACGGGATACTTCATAGCGTTACCATAATAGTGTTTAGCAATTTTGCCAAGTGTGTCTCCACTCACAACAGTATGAAATTGTGCTTCGGGTTCTGTATGCTCTACCGTCATTTGATCATCAACAGTTGCTATTCCATTTGAATTTCCAACAACTAAAACCACTTTCTCTCGCGTAGCTTGATCAAAAGCCATTCCGCATATTGTGGCTGTATCGTCTTCAATTTTAATATTTAAATCTTCAACTTGCAGTTGTAAATCGCTAACTGTTTCCTCCAAACGATTGGCTGCGGCCTCTTCCCTGCGTAGTTTTGCTGCTGCAGCATCTGCCGCTGCTTCAGCAGCTTCTTCAGCTGATGTTTTTCCTATTCCAAAAATTTTGGCTCCTGCATCTTTAATGAATGAAAATAATCCCATAGTTCGTCTTCTGTTTATAGTTAATAAATGTAAATTTTAATTTCTATTAAAGTTAATAAAAAAGAAACTGCCTGCTACTAATTTCACAGACAATTTCTACCAACTAAATCCTTAATTTAAACAATAACTTGTTTTTTATTTCAACCTTATATCTATTTTGACACAATATTTTCTAAAAGGTCACATTTAAATTTTAAAAATTAAATACGCTTACTGTCTCTAGGGTTATCCTTACGTTCAGCTTTAAACTTTCGTTTTTTTAATTCTTTGGTTTGTTTGCCTTCAGAATTTCTCATAAACTGAATATAACCTCTACCTCTAAACTCATATATAGTTTGCGATGCTGGATGATACAATTCAATCAAGCCATCGTTAAGTACGCTTAACTCAAATATTTCATTTCCATAATAATCGTAGTTAAGTGTCAATCTTTTTAGATACATATTTCCTGGTATATTACCTACGCCATAAACTCCAGTATAATCCCAGTAAATATTATTAGGATTACTAATATTCACATCCTGCGAGCTTCTAAATTCAGAATCATTGCCTCCAGCTAAAAACTGCAAATAGTTTTCATAATCAAAATCATTTACGGTTCCTGTAGGACTCGTATAGGTTTTCTCCCAAGCTTGATATTCTTGAAGGAAGTAATGTATATTGTCGTAAAACACAAAGTCATAATCAAAATTGGAGCGTTGATATCCATTTAAAAAATAGGATGTATCGTTATTTGGGTTATATAACTCAATGGTATTATTGTTTATTTGGTACACATCAAATGTTTGATAGCCATCAATGTCATGATAAACATCCAAAATCATATTATAGGCATCGTAATCTCCAACCGGTATTCCATAACCATTTCCTTGACTGCCAATACCTACTAGGTTGTTATTTGCCCAAAGTGTTCCGTTTCTAAACGAAACGGTAAAAGCAATTTGTAAAAAAGGAGTTTCTCCATAACCTATGGTTTCATTAATATCAACATACCATAGCTCGTAAGAACTCAATAACTGATTTAACGAAATAGAAGGTGCTGGTTGTGGGTTGTAGGTATCAACTATTATCTCTTCTGTATAGCAAGACGTAAATAGTGTTCCTGAAACCGCAAAAATCAAAAGTAATTTTAAAGTCTTCATAGGGCTCTCGTTTTAAAGTTATTACTTAACACATTTCAAAACATGTGCCAAAAACCAAAAGCTTCTCTAAATCAGATGTTTTTAAAGCGGCATTTTTTGTGTACTTTTGATTTGTAAAACAATTAAGAGTTTATGGACAAACCTTTAAAGTATGCGGTATTTGGAGCAGGTAGCTGGGCAACAGCTATTGTAAAAATGTTATCGGAAAATTTAAAGGAAGTTGGTTGGTACATGCGCAGTGTTTATGCTAAAGAACACATTTTAAAAGAGTACCATAACCCCAGTTATTTAAGTTCGGTTGAGTTTAAGGTCGATCAGCTTAAGTTGAGTAATGATATTAATGAAATGGCCAGCTATGCCGATGTATTGATTTTTGTTATTCCATCGGCTTTTATGCATAGTGAGTTGGAAAAACTCACTGTCGATATTACGGGTAAAATAATCGTTTCAGCCGTAAAAGGTATTATTCCTGAATCGGGTTTATTGGTTGGTGAGCATTTTCATGACATTTACCACATTCCTTTTGAAAACATTGCGGTGATTGCTGGTCCTTGTCATGCCGAAGAGGTGGCTCTGGAGCGCTTATCGTATTTAACCATTTCTTGTGCCGATGCCAAAAAAGCACAAACCATTGCCAATGCCTTATCAAGCGACTATATAAAGACCAAAATAAGCGATGATATTATTGGTACTGAATATGCGGTGATGCTAAAAAACATATATGCTATTGCCGCAGGAATAGCTCATGGCTTGGGTTATGGTGATAATTTTCAGAGTGTGTTGATGAGTAATGCCATACGCGAAATGAAGCGTTTTATTAAGAAAATGCACAAAATGAAACGCAACATTAACAACTCGGCATATTTGGGTGACTTATTGGTTACGGGTTACTCGGTGTTTTCCAGAAACCGCATGTTTGGCAATATGATAGGTAAAGGTTACACCGTAAAAAGTGCCATGATGGAAATGAATATGGTTGCCGAAGGCTATTATGCTACCAAAAGCGCGCATTTACTCAACGAGAAGAACAAAAAGAAAACCCGATTACCAATTATTAATGCCGTCTACGATATTCTTTACGATGGGAAAGATGCCAAAAAGGTGTTTAAAAAACTAACCGAGAAGCTAGATTAGAGCAATATGAAATATATTTTACTAAATCTACTATTTATAACTGCCTTAAGTTTTTCTCAAAAACGTGAATTTGTTTTTGATTATTTACTTGAATATGAAATAACTTTTCACAAACAGAATTTTACTGAAGCTAAATATTACTTAACCAATTCAAAAGACAATAGTTATGTAGGAATATTAAAAGAAGCTGATAGCTCATTTTTTGAGTTAGTGCTTAGGCATCATGGCAAGGCATATTCTAAAGTAAAACTTTTAAAATCAGAATTTTATAAATCAAGATTTATAAACATTTCATGTAAAAATGTCGAAATACAAACAAAAAAAATTAAAATTAAAGATAACATACTTGAATCTACAAAGGATACTTTAATAGAAGGTAACAACTACTATTTGCATAAAATAGAACTGAAAAACAAACCAAAAAAAGAAAAAAGAAAAAAAGGATTAATTACTAAATATTATATTATTAGTAAAACTTCGGTTAATCACTTGCCTGTATTTGAAGGTATTTATGGTTATGAAAGATGGTTGAAATACGAAAACATGCCTAATGGAATTTATAATCAACAACTTCAAATCGATTTGCTTAATCAGCCACATGCTACTGAAATTTTACAATCATATCATAATATTGACAAGAAAATAATGATATTAGGAGATTGCCCCGAACCCATAAAATTTAACACAAGATTTTAATTGCTGATTTTTACATTCCCAAAAAAATAGTCGAAATTCGTTCACAACTGATATAAACAATTCATATCAGAACGTAAACGAAACTATTTCACCAACACCCCTTTTTCCTGCATTAAAGGTAAGTTTTGCAGGGCATTTTTGTTAATGGTATTTTTTCTAAACAAGTAGGTCTTGTCGTACATCGTATTGCCTTCAAAAAAAGTAACTTTAAACTCGTTATTAAGCTTTAACACCGCTTCTTGCAAATATTCTATTTTGGCGAAGCTTCTGGCAGGTAGCATTTTGATGGTATGCCGCATAACAGGTGTTATTTTATCGGCGCTATAGCCCTTAGTAGTAATTAAAATGGTATCTAAATCAACTTCCTTGTTGTTGATAATGTAGGCATTCCAATCGTACGTTTGGTGCTCCTTATTAAACTCGTTGACAACAGCTACATAAACGTCAGTAACTTTTGGAATTTGGATGTCTTTTTTCATTACGCCTTAAAGTGCCGACTTAAACTGCTCTAAAAAGCGTACATCATTCTCGCTCAACAGACGAATATCGCCAATTTGATGCAAGAGCATGGCTATACGATCAATACCCATACCAAAAGCAAAACCTGAATAGGTTTTAGAATCTATACCGCAGTTTTCCAAAACATTGGGATCAACCATACCACAGCCCATAATTTCAAGCCATCCTGTTCCCTTCGTTATTCTATAATCAGTCTCTGTCTCAAGCCCCCAATATACATCTACTTCAGCACTTGGCTCGGTAAATGGAAAATAGGATGGACGCAATCTGATTTTAGACTTACCAAACATTTCAGTAGTGAAATATTGCAAGGTTTGCTTTAAATCGGCAAAGCTAACGTCTTTATCAATATATAAACCTTCTACTTGGTGGAAAAAGCAGTGTGATCGTGCTGAAATCGCTTCATTTCTGTAAACACGTCCAGGAGAAATGGTACGAATAGGTGGTTTGTTGTTTTCCATATAACGCACTTGTACCGAACTGGTGTGTGTACGCAATAAAATATCTGGATTGGTTTGAATAAAAAAGGTATCCTGCATATCACGCGCAGGATGATATTCCGGTAAATTCAATGCTGTAAAATTGTGCCAGTCATCCTCAATTTCTGGGCCTTCACTCACATTAAATCCAATTCGCGAAAAGATATCAATAATTTGGTTTTTAACAATGGAGATGGGATGTCTGGCTCCAATTTCAATTGGTTCACCAGGACGTGACAAATCACCATAAACACCTTTGACTTCTTCCTTACTCTCTAGTTCTTCCTTTAAGGCATTTACCTTGTCTTCAGCTGTTTTCTTTAAGGTATTAATTACCTGACCAAATTCCTTTTTTTGATCGTTAGCCACGTTTTTGAATTCCTTAAAATAATCATTAAGCAACCCTTTTTTTCCTAAATACTTAATACGAAAAGCTTCAACCTCTTCTTTAGATTGTGTGCTAAACGCTTCGGCCTCAGCAATTAATTCTTTTAATTTATCTATCATGATATCTCTAAAATGCGTGCAAATTTAATAAATCTTTATTCTATAAACTCGGCTTCAAGAAAATAGTTTACAATGGCTTCTTTCATAAGCACGCTTTGCTCACCTGCTTTTAAGTTTGGTAGTTGTTCTTTTACTTTGTAATGTGGCCATTTATCATCATCATAATAATCAAATTCATAGTAACCATAAGGCTCTAGCAACCTACAAATGGCAATGTGCATGAGATCGAGCTTGTGGTCTTTTTTAAATTTTCTATTAAATTGCCCTAGTTCCTGAACACCTATTAAATAAATTATAGCGTCTAAATCCAGTATGTCACCATCAGCAAATTGTTTGGATAACTTGCTAACTACCAATTCCCATCGTTGTTTTAATTCTTCGTCTCTGGACATAATAATTTTAAAAAAGCAAAGTTACAAAGTAGATAGATAGCAATACTTTATATTTGCTTAAAATGTTTTGAGTTATGGCTATAATAGACATTGTACTAGTTGCATTATTGGGTTTCGGACTAATTCGAGGCTTTTTCAAAGGTTTTTTTGTTGAAGTAGCATCGTTAGTTGCACTTATTGCAGGAATTTATGGTGCAATTCATTTTAGCTACTATGTTGCAGATTTGTTAATTGAGCATGTGGATTGGAGTGAGAAAACCATAAACATAACAGCTTTTGCTATCACTTTTATTATTATAGTATTGGTAATTGCCTTAGCCGGTAAAGCACTTACCAAATTAGCCGATTTTGCTGCTCTAGGGTTTTTGAATAAGTTGCTTGGAGGTATTTTTGGTATTCTAAAAATAGGTTTAATATTAAGCATCTTACTCATTATTTTCGATAAGATGAATAGCACCATTACATTTGTGGACGAGGAACACACTCAAGACTCCATTTTATACGAACCTATAAAATCTTTAGCTCCCATGTTGTTCCCAACCATTATAAAGGCTGATGACATAGACAATCAAGGCGAAATTGAAACCGAATAAAAAAAGCTATTTATTAATAACTTTTAAATTATTCTAAATGATAAATCTCCATAATATCTTTCAAGTACTTTACAAAATCAATATTAAGGTCAATTAGTTTTCCGGTGTGAACATCAAAAACCCACCCATGGACTTTTAAACCTCGATCTCTATACGCTTTTTGAACAGCTGCAGTTTTAATAAGGTTGACACATTGTTCCTTAACATTAAGTTCAACCAGTCTGTCATACTTCCTTTCATCATTTTGAATTGCATTTAACTCATCTTTATGAAGCCTATATACATCTCTAATATTTCTCAACCAACCATTTAAAACACCCAAATCTGCAGATTGCATAGCAGCCTTAACACCTCCGCATGCATAATGCCCACATACTACAACATGATTTACTTTTAAATGTGAAACAGCGTACTCTACAACTGACATGGCATTCAAATCTGTTCCTGAAACCATGTTTGCAATATTACGATGTACAAACACTTCGCCTGGTTCGGCTCCCATAAGCTCTTCGGCCGTCACACGACTATCCGAACAACCTATGTACAATAAATCTGGGCTCTGGCCTTTTCCCAATTCATCAAAATAGTTGCTATCTATAGATAACTTTTCCTTTATCCAAGTTTTGTTATTATCAAAAGCTTTGTCAATGTTCATGTTTTTTCTAACTTAATATGTGTCTTTAATATTTTCCTTTATCCAGTTTAAACAGGATTTAAAATTCTTAAAAATATGTTCTTTGGGTATCATATCAGGAATAATGTCAATACGTTCCATCATATACTTTGGCTGCTTGAGTAAGTCTACAAATAAAACAGTAATACCTTTACTACTTAAATCTTGTAGCATATCTTCCATAGCGTACAACCCTGACTGGTCCATATATTGCATGCGCCCCAATCTTAAAATTACGGTCTTAGCCGTATTGGGAATTTGAAGTGCGAGCTGCTGAAAATCACTTGTAGAACCAAAAAACAAAGGCCCTTTTAAGTGTTTAATAAACACTTCCTCTTTAAGATTGCTTGGAAATTCAGATTCATCTGCCCAAGCTTCTTCTTTTAAAGGTTTTACATCGGAACGTTCTGCTGTTAAATCTCCTATTTTTTTCATGAACATAAGCGATGCAAATACAAGCCCAATACCTACGGCATACACTAGATTCCAAAAAGTAGATAGTATAAGAACCACTAACATTATAACAACTTCTGAACTGAATTTGATAGGCCCTAACCTAATGTCTTTTGGTAAACTAGGAATGGCCTTCAAGCCTTTATAGTCCATTACACCTATACCAACGGTAATTAAAATTCCTGCCAATACTGCTGCTGGGATTTTTGAAGCTAAGTTAGGTAATCCAGGAATCAACAAAATACACAATAACAGTATACCTGCTATCATTCCTGAAAGCTTGGTTTTTCCTCCAGAATTAATGTTAACTACTGTTCTAATGGTTGCTCCTGCACCTGGTATACCTCCAAATAAAGCAGCTATAGAATTGCCTATACCTTGCCCAACTAACTCTTTATTAGGTTTATGTTTGGTCTTGGTCATATTATCTGCAACAACACTTGTTAGTAAAGAATCTATAGCTCCCAACAATGCCAAAGTAAGTGCAGTAAATATGTAAGGCGCAATAGCTTTTAGTTTAAAACTGGTTATAATGTCTAAATTAGGGATTGGTAAACCTTCTGGAATCTTTTCAATTGGTCTATAATCCAAAGCAAAGCCCATTGCAATACCAGACATCAACACTAATGCTACCAACGTGCTCGGTATAACCGTAGTTATACGCTTAAAGCCATATATAATAACTATGGTTCCTAAAGCTAAAAGCAGTTCCAACCAACTAATATTCTGTAATGCTCTAGGAATAACCTTTAAAGCGCCCAATGCCCCTGAAGCTTCTTTAGCTGCCAACGTTTGCGATTCCTTTAAAATATCGTCTTCCGTTATAAGATGTGCCCGATTTATGGTTTCCTTGAAATCTTCAAGTACCAAAATACCCTCGCCCGCTTCTTCTCGTAAGATGTTTTCTAAAATCAACTCCTCGGCTTCAGGTTTAAATTGTTGAACAAATTCCATATCCTCTCTTGGATAATATCCTAAAGAAGGGAGTACTTGAGTAAGCAGTATAATAACTCCAATAGCTGTCATAAAACCAGAAACAACAGGATAAGGAATATACCTAATATACTTTCCTAACCCAATTGCACCAAGTCCTATTTGCATGAGACCAGCCAATAAAAAAACCGTTAAAATAGCAGGAAGTGCTTTATTTACATCTCCATCATTAGTTGCTATTATACCAGCGATAACCACCATACTTACAGCTGTCATTGGAGCAGTAGGCCCAGAAATTTGGGTGTTTGTACCTCCAAAAAGGGCAGCAAAAAAGCTTATAAAAATAGCGCCATAAAGTCCAGCGCTAGGCCCAAGACCCGAAGACACTCCAAAAGCTAGCGCCAATGGCAAAGCAACTATCCCAGCGGTAATTCCACCAAAAGCATCGCCTCGTAAATTCGAAAATAATTTTTTCATGGTAAATTCTATTGATTTTGGTCTTGCCCTAATTTACAGTTTTTTATTTTAAAACTCTTTCTTAAATAAAAAAAGGCAAAGACAACCAAAAAGGCTGTCTCTGCCAAATATTTTTTATTTTAAAAGCTTTAAAAAATGAACTCCTTATTCATAAAAAGTTACTTCGCCTGTATTGATATCATACATTGCGCCAATAATCATAATTTCGCCGTTGTTCTGCATATCGGCTAAAACTTCACTTTCTTCTACAATTCTATCAATTGTTAGTTGGACATTTTTAGCTGAAACATTATCTACAAATTCCAAATTTTTAGAGTTTCTTAAACTTGTATCCTGCGGCTCGACTACTGCATTTACTGCTGGTTTAATCTTACTTAACATGCCTGTTAAATTTCCTAATTTAGCATCGTCACAAGCCCCTTTTACAGCACCACAGCTTGTATGCCCCAACACTACAATTAGTTTTGTGCCAGCTAATTTGCAGGCAAACTCCATACTTCCTAAAATATCTTCGTTCACAAAATTTCCCGCTATTCTTACACTAAAAATATCTCCTAAACCTTGGTCAAAAACCAACTCGGCTGACACTCGCGAATCTATACAGCTTAAAATAGTTGCAAAAGGAAATTGACCATCACTTGTATCATTAACTTGCTCCAGTAAATTTCTGTTTGCTTTTAAATTATTTTGAAATCTTAAGTTTCCTTCTTGTAAAAATTGCAATGACTTTTCAGGAGTCATTGTTGCTTGTGTTTCTCTAGTATGTGCTTTCATAATTATTTCGTTTTATCTTTTTAATTTACTAAATTTTATTATTTGATATTAAAAGTGGAATATTAAGTTGGTTAATAACACTTTTGATATCTGATGGTTTTAAACCTTCTTTTGGGTTTGTATTCTTAAAATTACTATCTACCAGTAATAAATTTACATTGCTCTTTGATAAGTAGTTAGATAAATTCTGAATAGTATTGTCATTTCGTTCAAAAACATATTCAACAGTTTTTATATCTGATTGTTTGTTCTCTTCAGTTACAACATTATTATTGACAACCCTGAATGACTTTATTGGAGTTTTAACATACTTGAGTAAATTTTCTGAAAAACTCACATTTTTAAACCATTCTTTGCCATTAAGCAATCCAACCGACAAAGATTTGTCGGCCTCTAGAATATTCTCGCTATCGGCAATCATTACAAAACCATTGTGCACTTTCAATACGAAATCTGTAATGTTGTCCCCCATTAAATTAACAGGATTTGAATTTCGTTTGCCCAAAACAATTATATCAGGTTTATTTTTAGCAATATAATTCTCTATTTCATTCTTAACGTTACCAAAAGCATAACTAAAGTCAACAGGAATTCCTTGATCTTTTAAAGAGCCTACAAAATGTTCTATACGCTTTTTTACGGTAGTATGATTTTCATTAATTGTTCTAAAAGCCGATAGCTGGCTTTCTCTTTCAATAATGTCTGTTGGTTTTTTTACATGAAAAAAACTAATCTCACCATTTATCATTTTTGATAAACTGGCCGTGTTTTTTAGTACATTATTGGTAGCGTCCTTTAAATCTGACAATACCAAAATTTTATATTTATTGTTTTTCATTGTCAATAGATTTATGCACTTTTTGGCCTTAACTTAAAAAATTCGATAAAGCTTTCAGGGTTTTCAACAACACCACGTTCAGACACCAATTGAATATCTATGTTTCTTTCTTTTGCTTTGTAAGCAAAATCATCTAAAATTTCAATAATATCATTGTCTAAATATCTTGTATTTCTTACATCTAATTCCAGATACGTGTCCATAGGTAAACTATTTAACTCCTTCAAAATAGCTCCTTTGTTAAAGAATGTAACTTCCTCGGCAAGAGTCATTTTAATTTTATGTTTACCATTACTCTTATCTTCAATATGCAAGAAATGTGAATTTTGGTAGCTTTTTAAAAGAATAACAACAATACCAACGGCAAGCCCTAAACTTATACCAACCAATAGATCTGTAAAAACAATTCCAACAACAGTTACCACAAAAGGCACAAACTGTTTCCATCCTTGCTTATACATTTGTTTAAATAGTTGCGGTTTTGCTAGTTTATAACCTACTACCAATAGGATTGCCGCTAATACTGAAAGTGGAATCATATTTAACAGTCTTGGTATTAAAATAACTGATATCAATAACAAAAATCCGTGAATAATTGCAGATAGTTTTGTGCGCCCACCAGATTGAATATTAGCTGAACTTCTAACAATAACCTGCGTAATTGGCAGCCCTCCAATTAAACCAGAAATAATGTTTCCAGTGCCTTGAGCCAATAACTCTCTGTTGGTTGGTGTTACATTTTTATGAGGATCAAGCTTATCTGTTGCTTCTACACAAAGTAATGTTTCTAAACTAGCTACCAGTGCAATTGTAAAGGCCACAATCCATACTTCTGGATTTGTAATGGCGCTAAAATTAGGAAAGCTAAACTGTGCAAAAAAGGAAGCAGCATCGTCCGGTATTGGAACACTTACCAAATGTGATTGTGCTATGGATAACGACTCATTGGACTTTGTTAGAATGTAGAAAATTATACCTAAAACTACAGCCACCAAAGGCCCTTGTATTACTTTAAAAAACTTTGACTTTTTAGCCAAAATAGTATCCCAAATTAAAATAATTGCCAATCCAATTACACCAACTATTAATGAGCCTATAATAAGATTATCAAAAATATTGAAAAGAGCTGAAAACGTGTTTTCACCTGACATTTCAATGAAACTATCTGCCCCTTCTGGTTCTGCATCATACCCAAAAAAGTGCGGTATTTGCTTTAAAATAATAATGATTCCAATTCCTGTAAGCATGCCTTTAATTACAGATGATGGAAAGTAATACCCTATAACTCCTGCTTTAAGCACCCCTAATAACAACTGTATTGCACCACCTAAAACAACGGCAACCAAAAAGTTTTGATAACCTCCTAATGTACCTATTGCAGTTAGTACAATAGCTGCTAAACCAGCTGCTGGGCCACTTACTCCAATGTTAGACCCACTTAATCCTCCAACTACAATTCCTCCAATAATACCGGCAATTAAACCTGAAAACAATGGTGCTCCACTGGCAAGAGCAATACCTAAACACAACGGCAAGGCAACAAAAAATACGACTATACTCGCTGGCAAGTCACTTTTAATATATTTAAACATTTTATAACAAAGATTTGAGTCAACCTATTATTTAGACTGACATAATTAAAAAATAGAAAGGGATTAAACCTTTCTTAAAAACGAAATTATAAAATGCTTAATTCGGGAGGTGGAGAAACTAAATTAAGATGAGGTTTCTGGTATTTTTTAAAAAAATACCTTGAATTTTCTTGAACAACTTCAATTGATATGTTCTCTGATTCAAAATTATTATCGGTAAATGCCAATTTTAAATTTTCGTTTTCTTCTTCAGTAACGCTATAGAAAATGGATACATCTACTGAATCATCTACTGCAATAATTATTGTAGGCGCTGTTATAAATGCCAAAAACAAAATAGAAAATAAAATTGCAATAGTTTTCTTACTCATACAGTAAACTTGAAATGCAAATATACTATTTCAGCATGGTAATTCTGTTAAATATCCTTTAAAATCTATTCAACAATTTAATATCGCTTGAAGGAATCCATCCCATTTTACCGTCAGTGAGTTTAATTTTCTTCCAATTTTCAACAGTATCCAATACTTGTACTTTAGTCCCTTCGTGAAGTCTAAAAGCTTCTTCACTTCGTAAGTTAGGTTCACTTTTTACTTTTGATTCTTGTGTAAAAACTATGGCAGGATTATTAGATTGATCTAAATTATATTTATGAAAAGCCGACACTAATGAACCTAGCATTAAAAACAAACAGGCAAAACCAAAAGTGAACGAAAATCGTTTGGTTTTAGTTCCTTCTGACATAATATAATTAATAAACAACATAACGCTTAACACCACAAAGCAAATGGCTAAAATTGCCCAAACATCAAAACTTAAAATACTTGACACGTTGTTTAAAACTTTAGACATGCCTACTTCTGGAATAACGTCAATCGCGTCTAAAGTCATATTTTGGGCAAAATTTAAGTTGTTTTTTATTTCCGAATCATTTGGTTTTAATTGTAACGCCTTTTCATAATAATAAACGCTAGGCGCAATATTGTTAAGCTTATAATGGGCATTACCTAAATTGAAATATAATTCTGCCGAGTGCATATCAGTCTCTAAAATAGCCTCATACTTTTTAATGGCCTCTTGATATTTTCCATCATTATAAAAAGCATTTCCCTGTTCAAACAAGGTTTTGTTTTGAGAAAAGCCTAAAACACTGAATAAAAATACTGTTATGTAAAAATACTGTTTCATCATACCTACTTAACCTCTTTATCAATAACTGTAATAGTTTTAGCAGCTAAATCGTAATCTTTCTGCATTTCTACCTGATTAATTGGCGTGTATCTTGCCAACTCACAACTTTCTAGAATACCTATGAAGTCCCTTATTGCATTATGGTCAACACCTTTTTCGTTCAGTAAATTGGTAATCTTGTCTTTTGCAAACTCACTTGTTTCAATATGAAGTTTAGCCTTTAAATAGTTATGTAGTGCTCTCTCTAAAGCAATGTAAAAGGCTTCTTTATTTCCTAGTTCTTTTTTCGCCTCGCTCAAATATTTCTTGGCCAACTTATCAGCTTTTCTAATTTTATTCCCAAAGACATCGGCTTGCCTCTTTTCTTTTTCCTTTTTAAAGACTATTACTAATGGAATGGCCAAAAATGGTAATATCATAGCCGACCAAAAAGCGGTTGATTTAAAAAAGTGCTTTGGTTTTATAGACGTAAAAGCTGTATTTGTTTTAACAAAGGCAAATTGATTGTCATTTAGTACAACACGTTGTTTATTCCCGTTAACTGATGTAATATCTTGAGCGCTATTGCTAGTTGGACCTTCTAGAACATCTATTACAATTTCGTTGGAATTAATGGTTTTGTATGATTCTGTTTTTAAATCGAAATACGAAAAAGAAATACTAGGTATTGGGTACTTTCCTTTATATTGAGGCACAATCGTATAACTGTCTAAAATTGAGCCCTTCATGCCGTCTAAATTTGTATGGACATTTTCGGAATGTTCGGGTTCATAAACCTCTAATGAACTTGGTAAATTCAATTTAGGGAGCTCAAAGAGTTTTAAGTTTCCAGTTCCAGAGACCTCAACTTTTGCTTGTAGCGATTCTGAAGCCTTAAGTTCATATTTTGAAGTTGTAACCCTAAAATTAAAATCGCCAACTGCCCCTGTGAAATCCATTGGCTTGCCATGTTCAGGCAGTGGCTTTACATTAATTGTCCTTTTACCGGCTGATACCGTTTTATGAACCTGATTCAATAATCGTGCTCCAAAAATATCACGCCTATTGGTAGGCACATCAACTGTTATATCAAGACTTAAAGGTTCTATCTCCAATTTTCCTGTTTTTTGTGGATATAGTACCGTTTTTCTTAAGACTACATAGCGGTAGTCTTCTCCTTTATAAGTTCCATTAAGAACTTTAAGACCTTTAATATCTATATTTTGGCTCCAAAAATCACTGTATTTTGGATTATCTATCTCACGCCAATTACTAACACCTGTGTTTGGTGACACATATAGTTTATAAACTACTGTAATAGCTTCATTGAGATACGGATTGGATTTCGATACTTCAGCTACTAAATGAATGTTTTCAGAAGCAATATATTCTGCATTGTTACCATCTTTGGGTTTTTCTACAGCCGATGTTACCGTAATTTGAACTGGTGTTGTTTTATAAATTTCACCATCAATTTCTATTGTAGCTTGTTTAATGGTAAACGTACCTTGGCGCTTTGGCGCCAAAAAATAACTATAGGTTTTAGAATACGAACGTTTTCCATTTATCCATGAATTACTGACCGCTTGGTTAGGTCCGCCAACCACCATAAAATTTGCAAAATCTGGTGGATTAAAATTATCGCCATCCTTGTTCATTTCAAAATCAACACGAAGACGTTCGTTTATACCCAATTTCTTTTTGCTAACCTTAGCTTCAAATGTTACTTGTGCACTTACCAAGGTTGTGGCAAGCATAAATATAAGTATTTGGAAGTGTTTTAATGGTTTCATAATTCTCTAAATCAAAATAAACTTCAATACAATCTAAAATGGTGTTTTACCAATCTTTTTCAGATCTTACTTTAGCTCCTTTTGTTTTTTCTGCATTTATCTTTTCTTGAACTTTTTCTTCTTGGTTATTCATGGCCTCCAATAAGTTCTTTATTTGTTGAGGCGACAATTGCCCTGGTTTAGGTTGAGGCTTTTTTTGGTCTTGCTCTTTATTTTCCTGGTTTCCGTCTTTATCTTTCTCGTCTTTTGGGTCGCCTTTATCATCTTTTTCGTCTTCGCCTTCTTTCTTATCTTGATCTCCCTTATCTTTTTGGTCTTCCTTATTTTCGTCTTCGTTTTCCTTTTGATCTTCTTTATTCTCGTCTTGATCCTTGTTCTCGTTGTTCTTATCGTTCTGATCTTTATTTTCGTCTTCTTGATCTTGTTGATCCTGCTGTTCTTCAGCACATTGCTTTGCTAAAGCAAAATTATAACGGGTTTCTTCATCTGAAGGATTGTTTCTCAACGCATTTTTAAATGCCTCAACGGCTTCTTTACACTTTTTATTCTGCATTAACACATTACCTATGTTATGATAGGCTTTATGTTTTTCCTCTTTGGTTTTGGCAACTTTAGCAGCTTGCTGTAATCTGTAAAAGGCTTCATCAAAATTGCCTTTTTCGTAATAGGAATTGGCAAGGTTATAATTTCCAACAGCCATATTGGGCTCTTTCGAAATAGCCTTACGGTATTCCATCTCAGCACTAACATAATCATCGCTTGAAGCTAATTGATTGGCTTCGTAAACCAATTCTTTAGCTTGCTCAACAGCCTTAAACTGCTCTTTTTCATGGTCTTGAGAAAAGGCATTAAATGTGCAAAAAGTTACTATGTATAATAATATGTGTTTCATACAAACAACTAAATTATAAAACTACTGGTTTTGAATGCGTTAATAATTTTATAAAATTATTATTCTTAAAGATTCTCGTTAAACAGGTTAAGCTTCTTTAACCATGCTGTTTTTCGTTCTAAAAGGAAAACATCTATGAATAGCAAAAAAATTGCCAAGCCAACGAACCACTGAAATTGATCTTTAAAATCAGCAAATTGTTTGGCTTCAAATTCCTTTTTATCCATATTGTTTAAAATGTCTCTTATAGATTCTACCACTTCATTAGTATTCTGTCCGTTGATATAAACACCATTGGCTTCCTCAGCAATGTCCATAAGTGTTTTTTCATTAAGCTTGGTAATAACCGTTTCGCCATTTTGATCTTTCTTGTAATTTAGAACTATACCATTGCGCTTTATTGGAATAGGGCCTCCTTTTGTATCACCTACACCTATGGTAAATATGCGAATACCTTCTTCACTGGCTTCTTCAGCAATACTCGCCGACACTTCGCTATGATCTTCACCATCAGAAATGATTATCAACACCCTATTGGTTTGCTCTTCATCATCATAATAGGTTTTTGCCAATTCTATAGCTTCGTTAATGGCTGTTCCTTGAGACGATAACATATCGGTATTCATACTCTGTAAGAACATTTTAGCAGAGGCGTAATCCGTTGTAATTGGTAATTGCGGAAAGGCTTTTCCAGCATAAGCTATTATGCCAATTCTATCACTTGCTAAATTATTAATGATTTGGGTAACCAATTGTTTTGATTTTTCCAACCGGTTTGGTGCAATATCTTCTGCCAACATACTTTTAGAAACATCAACTGCAAAAACAATATCAACACCTTCGCGTTTTACAGTTTCCAATTTCGTGCCTATTTTGGGATTTACCAGTGCAATTGCCAAAGCCGCTATTGCTAAACTTACAACTGCCAATTTTAGTACTGTTTTAAATACCGATTGATTTGGACTTAGCCGCTTTAATAGGTCTTTATCGGCAAACTTTCGTTGGGCACTTTTTTTCCAAATGTGCAAAACGATGTATATCAGCCATATTACAGGTATCGCTGCTAAAATCCAAAACCATATTTTTTCTTCTAATTGATACATGCTTAAATAAAACTTCTAAAAATTGTGACACGCATTAACAATTCAAGACATAATAACAATCCAGCTAAAATGACTAATGGCCTATATTTTTCTTCGTAATTATAATACTTAAATTCTTCAATTTCGGTTTTCTCTAACTTGTTGATCTCCTCATAAATTTCAGCAAGTTTTTGGTTATTTGTTGCCCTAAAATATTTTCCGCCTGTTGCATCGGCAATTTCCTTGAGCAGTTCTTCATCAATCTCAACTTGAACTCGACCATATTGAAACTGATTATTATTCTTTATTCCTATTGGAGATAATGCCATACCATTGGTTCCTAAACCAATAGTGTAGACTTTTATACCATATTCTACAGCTAATTCACTAGCAATTTTAGGGTCGATAAACCCTGTATTGTTCACACCATCCGTAAGTAAAATGATAACCTTACTTATGGCTTTACTGTCTTTTAAGCGGTTAACAGAAGTAGCCAATCCCATACCAATAGCTGTACCGCCTTCAATAATGGTATTGTATTGAATGTCATCTAAAGACCGTAATACAATAGCTTTGTCGCTTGTAATAGGCGTTTTTGTGTAACTTTCACCTGCGTATTCAACCAAGCCAATTCTATCGTTTGGACGGCCTTTTATAAATTCGGCAGCAACCTCTTTAAGAGCCTCCAATCTATTTGGTTTTAAATCTCTTGCCAACATACTGGCAGACACATCAATTGCCATGACAATATCTATACCTCGTGTTGTTTTGGTCTTGGTACTTACATCAACTGTTCTTGGCCTAGCTAAAGCTGTAATTAAAGCAGCCAAAACCAATAGACGCAACAAAAACAAAAAGTGTCTGAATTTAGGGAGTATGGATGGTGTTACTTTAAACCCTTTTAAGCTGGATATTTTTAATTCTGCCGTTTGTTTTTGAAACTTGAAAACGTACCAAAGAATTGCCAATGGTAATAATAACAGCAGCCAGAAAAACTCTTTATTTAAAAATTCAATTCCTTCAAACATCATTCGGCAGCTGGTTTAAGTTCGACTGAATTCAAAATTCTATTTACAATTTCCTGAGCATATTCATCTTCCTTGTGATACGTAATCATAATCTGCTGTATGATATTTTGAGAAGTGAAATGCAGCATAATATATTCACCATCAACAAACTTATCAGAATTTGGATAAGGAAAACTCGCTGATCCATGTGTTTTGAGACCTTCAGCGCCATTGGGTGTGACAAATTTATCTGTCTTCACAAAAATGTTTTCAACACCCTTATCCTCTAGCTGTGTAATGGCTTTCTCTGAAACTTCTCCTAAATCAATAGTTTCGTTTGCTTCATGGTTCTTTAAACTAGCTGTTGTTAAGCTAACACTCAAATCATCCAACACATTGCCATATCTAAATTCTGTAAAACTAACTGGTGCATCAACAATATTAAGACTGTCAGTTTCTATACGCTTTAAAACTTTAGGTGTTGAAACGGTAATTGGTGGGTAACCATAGGCACTTTGTACCCATTCGCCTTCCAATAGTTCCAAATTATCATTTCCTAGTAATGTATCAGTAACATATTTGAACCCGTATTTTATTCCAAAACCAACAAATGTAGCTGCAATAATTCCAATTACAAGAACAGTTGTAATCATCATTTTTTTGCGTTTCTTTCTACGTTCTTGTGCTTCTTTATACTGTTGGTCTAAAAGTTTTTCTTCTTCAGTTGGCTCTGGTAATACCTCTTTAACATGATCTATTTCAACAGCAACTGTTTGTCTGTCGAGTTTTGCCAACTCTTTATCTGGGGCCGATTTTGCAAACTTTACCAAATCGGCACGTTTGAAGATACTTTCTAAATTTTTTATGGTTTCCTGACTTAAATCTATTTGGTTACCATCTTTCAACAACCGTAATCTAGATATCAGTTCGTCTGTTGTGCTTTCCAAAGCATGGTCATAAACCTTTTCATCTAGATATTTCCGGATTGCTAAGGTCAATTCAGAATAGTAGGCTTTAAATTCGTCATATTCCAGATAATTGCTTTCGTCCAGTTTTTCAAGTGCCAGTTTAGCTCTATCATAAGGTGGCAACAAGGCTATTTTTTCTTCTTCAGTCAATGGTTTTTTACGCCAAACAAACCAATATATTAATGAGGCTATTAAACCAATGGTCAATAAAGCAATTAATACATTACGAAGCCAATTGCTTTTACCTTTTTCAACTTCAATAATTGGTTTTATATCGTAAAGCCCTTGTTTGGTAGTGTCAACGACTACAGGGTTTACTATAACTTTTAAAGAATCTGTAAAAAAGGTCTTGTCGCCAATGACTATTTTCTGTCTAGGAATGGTAAAGGCTCCAGAGTCAAACTGTGTAAGACCATATTTTTTTATCAGATTAAATTTAGCATCCTGCTTTGTGGTATCAACATCATAAGAATCAATAACTTCCAAAGGCATAAACGTTTGTCCTTCTGGAAAAACCACCAAGTTTGTGGAATCAGTATCCACTTCAATTTTATAGGTTATTTGTTCGCCTATTTTAATGTTTGTGGTATCGATTGACGATTTGACTTGAGCATGAGAGAGCACAGAAAAGAGAACACAGAAAAGAGACAATACAAGACGTCTTGATTCCTTCTTTTTTATGTTCATAATTCGTAATTCGTAATTCATAATTCGTTTTTACCCTCTTCGTTTAAAATAGCCCAATAACTTTTTGACATAACTCTCATCTACCCGGCAGTTAATGGTTCCTGCACCCGATTTTGAAAAGCTATCTTTATAATAATCTACTTTTTGGTTGTAGTATTTACCATAATTCATTCGTACTTTTTTGGAAGCTGTATTGACCAACATGTACTCACCTGTTTCTTCATCTTGCATTTGAACCATACCTAAATTTGGGATGCTCTCTTCATGTTTGTCATACACACGAATTCCCGTAACATCATGACGACCAGATGCAATTTTTAATGTGTGTTGATAATCATCTGCAATAAAATCTGAGAGCACAAACACAATGGCCTTTTTCTTCATAACATTCGATAGAAATTTCAAGGCTTCAGCAACATTTGTTTGTTTGCTTTTTGGTTGAAATTCTATGAGTTCCCGAATAATCCGCAATACGTGCGAGCGCCCTTTTTTGGGTGGAATGTAAAGTTCTATATCATCGGAAAATAATATCAGCCCAATCTTATCATTGTTTTGAGTTGCTGAAAACGCCAGTGTTGCAGCAATTTCAGTAACCACTTCATTTTTGAATTGCGAAACCGTTCCAAAAAATTCAGAACCTGAAACATCAACCATAAGCATCATGGTCAATTCTCGTTCTTCTTCAAAAACTTTAATGTGTGGTTCGTTGGTTCTTGCAGTAACATTCCAGTCAATATTCCTAACATCGTCACCATATTGATACTGCCGTACTTCACTAAAAGTCATACCACGACCTTTGAAGGTTGAATGGTATTCTCCTCCAAAAATATGATCAGACAATCGACGTGTCTTGATCTCAATTTTTCGAACTTTTTTTAGTAATTCTTTAGTATCCATTTTTGTTTTTTGTCATTCCGCACTTGATGCGGAATCTATTTGACTATATCTACTCAAAAAATAATTAGATTCCTGCCTTTATTTCGACGAACTCGATGTTAAAGACAGAAATGACAATGCTATGGTACTTCAATCTCGTTTACAATTTTGTTGATAATGTCTTCTGAAGTGACATTTTCTGCTTCGGCTTCGTAAGTAATACCTATTCTATGGCGAAGCACATCATGTACAACCGCACGAACATCTTCAGGAATTACATAACCACGACGTTTGATAAACGCATAGCATTTGGCAGCTGTTGCCAAGTTAATACTACCACGAGGCGAAGCTCCAAAGGAAATTAATGGTTTTAAGTCTGCCAATTTATATTTTTCAGGATAACGTGTAGCAAATATGATATCCAGAATATACTTTTCAATTTTTTCGTCCATGTACACTTCTCTTACCGCTTTTTGAGCATTCAAGATTTGTGTAACGGAAACCACTGGATTAACCTTATCAAAAGCACCTTTTAAATTCGCACGAACTATTAACTGCTCTTCATCTAGTTTAGGATAATCAATAACTGTTTTTAGCATAAAACGGTCTACTTGAGCTTCTGGTAAAGGATAGGTCCCTTCTTGCTCTACTGGGTTTTGGGTTGCCATAACCAAAAAGGGTTTGTCCAAAACAAAGGTTTCATCTCCAATAGTTACTTGTTTTTCCTGCATGGCTTCCAGTAACGCCGATTGTACTTTAGCAGGTGCACGGTTTATCTCATCGGCTAAAACGAAATTAGCAAAAATTGGTCCTTTTTTTATTGTAAAATCGTTCTCCTTGATATTATAAATCAATGTTCCCACTACATCGGCTGGCAACAAATCTGGCGTAAACTGTATCCTGCTAAACGACCCGTCGACTGCTTGAGCTAACGTATTAATAGCTAATGTTTTTGCTAAACCAGGAACACCTTCCAATAAAATGTGCCCTTGACCCAACAGTCCAATAAGTAACCGTTCGACCATATGTTTTTGACCTACGATTACTTTGTTCATTTCTAACGTTAGTAAATCAACAAAAGCACTCTCTTTTTCAATTTTTTCGTTAATTGCTTTAATATCAATAGCACTCGTTTCTTCCATCATTTGTGTGTTTAAAAATTCTATTTAAAATAGGATTTATTTTAGCACGGCTAAATTGTTAAAATTTTTGCTTGATTGCTGTTAACAATTGGTTAAAAAATAAAAGCAGCACTTATCAGTGCTGCTCTTAAGTATTTTTAAATATTTTTATTACTACTCTAGGGAAATTATGCCTAATTCGGTTGTGGATCCAACCACAATTTCAACATCTTCAAAAACTTGAATTGGCAATCCAGAATCTGGATCTGGTGTAACGGTTACCGTGTATGCCCCTCCTGACAAGCCAACTAACATAAAATTACCTTCGGCATCTGCATAGGCCGAAACCGTTTCAATACCATTTGTTGCTGTAACTTCTGTTTGAATGTCAATTGGTGTTATGCTACCGCTTAAAGCTCCTGTTTGAGCTTCAACACTAGCTCTAATAACAGGTTTTAAATTATAATTACCTGATGATCCTGCCTCTACGATAGATTCGTCTACATCAAAATCTAATAAAAATGTATAGGCTATATTAGGTGCCAATGCTTCATTAACTTGAATTTTTAAACCAGACTGTTGAGCGCTTGGCGTGTTTAATGGTAACGTTTCACCATCCATGACAATAGAATTGTCATCACCTAAAACCAAACGTATTTGATTTAAAGTTCCAGATGGAATAACAAAATCATCAACCAATAACACATTAATGCCTCCAGTTAGTTCAAGTAAATCATAAACACCAGTGTTTATGGCTTCTAAACTCACCCAATTATCATCATCACTTGCATCATTTACTTTTACCATTACGTCTACTACATCCACATAAACATGTTCGTATTCTCCAGGTCTATCCATTAGTTTAACTGATATAGTAGAAGTTCCTTGTTCAGGTGTACTACTATCGTCATCACTACAATTATAAAAAGTGATTGTTAAAATTGTTAGTAGAACTAATTTAAGCTGTTTTAATGTATTCATAAATATTTAAGTTTTTGGTTCATTATTATTTACGAAATAGGACCATATATAGATGTTTCAGTCATAAAAATTATACTTTTTCCTTTTAAATATTTACACACAGCACTTGTTAAAAAACTGTAATACAATTTGTTATGCATATGGTTTAAATCTCATAAAATTTTGTTAAACCCATTCGCGACACATAAATTATATTAATGCGACAACCTATATACAGGCAATAAATAATTGTTAATCGAGACTATTTTTAAGGCGCTAATAAGTATTTTTATACAGAAATTTAAAACTGTTCATGACATATTCAAAAATAATTGCTGGAACAATGACTTGGGGAAGTTGGGGCAAACAACTTTCTAAAAAAGAAATGATAGCATTAATGCATCATTGCATTGATAATAATATTACATCTTTTGACCATGCTGATATTTATGGTGGCTATACAACAGAAACTGATTTTGGTCACGCTTTAAATGAGTCAGACCTCAAGAGGGATAGAATTCAAATTATTTCAAAATGCGGTATTCAGTATTTAAGTGAGAATAGAACCAATACGGTTAAACATTATAACTATAGTAAAGATTACATTATTTGGTCCGTTGAAGAATCCTTAAAAAAATTGCAAACCGATTATTTAGATTTGTTACTGCTGCATAGACCAAGCCCCTTAATGAACCCTGAAGAAATTGCTGAAGCCATTTCAATTTTAAAATCCTCTGGGAAAATTCGTGATTTTGGCGTTTCTAATTTTACAATAAGTCAAATGGAACTCATTTCAAAATATCAAAAAATCGCTGTCAATCAAATTGAATTTTCATTAACCGCACACCAAGCTATGCATGATGGTACTTTGGATTATATGATGACCAATGACATTACACCTATGGCTTGGTCGCCTTTGGGTAGCGTTTTTAAAGAAGAAACCGAACAAACCAATCGCATACATGACCTATTAAATACATTAACCGAAACATACAATACTACTAAAGACCAACTACTGTTGGCTTGGATTTTAAAACATCCATCCAATATTCAACCTGTTGTCGGAACCACTAATACTGAACGTCTTTCCTCTGCAATTAAAGCAGTAGATATTGATTTAGAATTAGAAGATTGGTTTAAACTTTTAGTAGCATCACAAGGCCATAAAGTACCCTAAACAATATATATATGACAAAAACAGCTTTAATTACTGGAGCCACAAGTGGCATTGGTCGTGCAACTGCGCATGAATTTGCAAAGCATGGTATTAACCTCGTTTTATGTGGTAGACGACAGGAACGGTTAAACACCATTAAAAATGCCTTAAGTAAAAAAGTAGACGTGCATACTTTAAACTTTGATGTTCGGGATAAAGAAAAAACCATAGAAGCTATCAATAGTTTACCCGAAGCATTCAAATCCATTGATATCCTTATAAATAATGCTGGAAATGCGCATGGATTAGATCCTATAAACGATGGAAATCTAGAAGATTGGGACGCCATGATGGATATCAACGTAAAAGGGTTGCTTTACGTAAGCAAGTCCATAATGCCTGAAATGATTAAACGAAAATCAGGACACATTATTAATATAGGTTCATCAGCTGGAAAAGAAGTGTACCCTAAAGGCAATGTGTATTGTGCCAGTAAGCATGCGGTTTTGGCAATAACTGAAGGGATGCGCATGGATTTGAATCCGCATGGTATAAAAGTTTCAGCCATCAATCCTGGACTGGTAGAAACTGAATTTTCAAAAGTCCGTTTTAAAGGTGATGCTAAAGCTGACGACGTTTACAAAGGCTACAAAGCCTTACAGCCCGAAGATGTGGCCGAAGTTATTTATTTTGCTATTTCCAGACCCAACCATGTAAATATTGCCGATGTTTTAATGTTTTGTACAGCTCAAGCCAGTAGTACGATTGTGAAAAAAGAGGTTTAACAAAATAGATTCCTGCCTTCGCAGGAAATTAGTATGATTAATAAACGCTTACTTATTAAAAATTTGCTCGCTCACAATGATGAGAACAGTTTTTATGATAAAAAGCGAAAAATTGATATTAGCTTTAAAGAGGGAAAGGCTAAATTTCTGAAGCATATTTGTGCGCTATCGAATAGCAATCCTAAAAACAATTCTTATATCGTAATTGGTGTTGAAGATGAAGACAACAATATTGTTGGAGTCGATTTCTTTGACGATAGTAAAATTCAAAACCTCATCAATGCCTATTTAACCAATCCGCCTATTGTTCAATACGAGAATATTTCATTTCCGCATTTGCCAGATGACAAAGTTGTGGGCTTGGTAACTATTCGCCCAAATAACGAGATAACTTCATTGCGCAAAAACATCTGGAAATATTATGGTGGTTCGGTGTTTTTTAGAGATGGTAGTATGAGTATGCCCAAAGTGTTTGATATTGAAATAAAGGACGTTAATTCAAAACTTGTTGAAGCCATCGAAGCCCATGCCCAAAACAATATGGAGCACACCCTTGATGGTGTTTTTGATTTTATGAACAAACGTCAGGATTACGAACCTCAATATAAAGTGTTTAAAGAGTATTTTGTGGTTTGTTGGGCAGGAAAAAAAAAGGTGGTCAAAAACAAAACGTTTTATTCCAGAGTTGACATCGAGCTTATTAATGAACAGGTTAAGCTTTTTTATTCTGCTTTAGATGAAGTTTCAATAGACATTACACAAAACTCATTCAAAATCGTCGAATTTGTAAATCTGGGGTTGCAAAATGCATTTAAATATTATCCGTTGGAAGAGACAACTATTCACTTTGCTGAAAACGTCAATTACAATATTGAGACCAATCTTATTTTTGAACCGCCACAGTACGATAAAAAAGTATTGCATCATATCTTTAATGCCAACAACACCCTACTTAGAAAGTTAAAAAAGGGGTTGCAGCTTAATTCGAATGAAGAAGCCGATTTAAAAAACTTACCGGCTACCTACCTCATTTGTTACTTGAATGATTTTTCAGACGTCTTGACAAAATTAGAGGAAGCTAAAACACTATTAAAAGCACATAATACCGATGTATATCAATTGTATAAGGAAGCGATGAGAATTTTAAGAAAAGTAAAGTATAGCTAGCTTGTTGTCTATACATAAAAAGATACCATCCACACTAAATATAATACCAATTATAAATTAATTAAAACTTGAAACTTCTAATTCTGTATTTTTGTATTGCTATTAATCAAAAACCAAATCAGCCTTGATCATAACAGTAGTTTCTATTGTTTTCAAGGCTTTTTTATTTCACAAAAAGTCTAACGGTTTAAAACTTCCTTTCAGAATTTTAGAGGTGTCTGCATCCAACCACCTGTTCAACACTGTAGTATAAATAGCTCTGAAATCTATTTCATACTTAATATCACCATTATCGTCTAAATTACTCAAGCTTGCCAATTGGTTATAAACTCCTGGTTTTTTCAAATGCTTGCCGATAACAAATAAATTATTAGCGGAACCGTGGTCTGTACCTCTACCCGAATTTTGTTTTACACGTCGTCCAAATTCTGAAAAAGTTAGAATTAACGTATCATCAAATGTGCCTTGAGATTTAAGGTCATTAACAAATGTCGATATTGAATCTGCATAATTACTTAATAAACGATTGTGCACTTTGAGCTGGTTTACATGAGTGTCAAAACCATCTAACGAAGCATAAAATACTTTTGTTTTTAAACGAGAATTAATAAATGAAGCAATAAGTTTTAATTGATTTCCAAAATCGGTTTTAGGGTAAGTAGCCTTTGACGATTGAATCTTATTTGTTTCATGTATATACTTTGCCGATGATTCTGCCGTAATCATAGTTTTGTATAAGTACCCTAGATTATGTTCATTAAGGTGAGCGTCATTAAAATTCTTTGATATTCGTTTTAAAAAAGGATCTTGTGACAACCTATACAACATTTCTGGGTTTTTAACTGCTATGCCACTTAATTCTTTTCCTTTTAATGCTAGTGAAAGATTCTCACTAATTTCAATAGCATTATAAGGATGCTCTCCTTCAGCGTCTAAATATCTGCCCAACCACCCATTTTGATAATAGGAATCAGAATCACTGGCGGTTTGCCATATATCCATCGCTCTAAAATGAGATCTATTGGGATTTGGGTAACCTACATTGTTAACAATGGTAAGATAACCGTTATCATATAAATCCTTTAATGGTAAAAGACTGGGATGCAACCTTAAGTCATCGGTCAGGTGCAAATCTGCTTCAGGTTTTAAACCTAAATTTGGCCTGGATTTAAAATATATATCATCTCTATATGGTACTACGGTATTTAGCCCATCGTTGCCACCACTTAATTGAACAATCACCAATCTTTTATAGCCAAATTTTGACGATAAGGTGTTTTCGAAGGCTTGAATAAAACTAGGGACGAATAGTAATCCGCTAGCTAACGATGTGGTTTTTATGAAACTTCTTCTTTTCATACTAACACATTTGATATTCTGGCAACGACATAATTTGAATACAACTATCACGATTAGAGGCATGATTTAAGTTATCTACTACCTGCTCTACTTCTAGATTTAAGTTGGTTAAAATGAGTTGGTTTTTAATATCTTCAAACGATGCCTTTTGGTAGTTTTTATCAAAATCTTCCCAATTTACTGATGCCTTAAAAAATCGCCCTTTATTACGTTTTTTGTATGCTTCAGAATACCTATCATAAAAATCACCCTTCTCTTTAACAGAAATAAGGCCATTATTTAATAGAAGAGATGCTGTTTTTAGTCGCAATAAAATGGTGTTGCTTGTAATCCAAGATTTGCCACCTTCCCAACCTGAAACATTTGGTGGGTTCAATAAGGGCTGCCCAAGCAAGCGTTGAATTTTAACCAATTCTACAGGATTCTCATAAGCAATTGGAATAATTTTTTGGATCCCTATTAACAGTTCTGTTGGTGATTTTATTTTAGTTCCTATATTTTCTTTATTATAAAACCAGTCTGACATAAAAATAAAGCGCATAAGTTCTTCAATATTATAACCTGGATAAAACACAGACGTCATTTCATCAATATACTCTTGAACTATATTTTTATTGACGAAATAGGCATATATTTTTCTGCATATAAATTCTGCACATTGTTTTTGGTCTAGAATAATATCAATAACGTCATCACCATCATAACGACCTGATCTTCCAAAAAGATGCTTAAATCCATCATCATGGTTGCGAACATCGTACTTAAACTTACCGTTAAATTCAAAACTGTATCCTGTAAATGCTTTTGAAGCTTCTTTTATATCATAACTTGTATAATTCCCCACTCCTAAAGTAAACAATTCCATAAGTTCTCTTGAAAAGTTTTCGTTAGGAGAATTCTTTTTGTTTTGCTTCAAATCTAAATATTTAATCATTGAAGCTTCTTTGGATATAGCTTTTACAAACGCTCTAAAATCTCCTAAAGCATATTCTCTAAGTGTATTATTATATTTTTGAAAATGAATTATGTTATGGTCCTCTACTACAAAATGATTCGCCCAAAACAACGTCATGCGTTCTCTTAACATTGCTGTTGAATTTGTCATTCTATAAACCCACTCTAAATTAAAAATCTTTAATTTTTCACGGCTTTTTTTTAAGAAATCACGTTTTAAAACTTCGTTTCTATTAATCTCTTGAAATGATAGGTTTTTTAGCGAATTAACATCTATTTTTAATGGAACAACTGGCTTAGAGTTCGTTATCAATTTATCTACAGTCTCTTTTTTACTAAAATTTGTAAGCACATTAAGTTCCTGCAGATTTATTCCAAATCCAGATCGCCAATAAAGATGCTTTAATTCTTTGGAGTCCATAATATTTTGACAACACTTTATTATAAAGGTTTAATTATCAACATCAAAAACAGTTCCATTTTACAAGTGTAATCGTTTTTTTGATTTGAGTAGTGTATATCCTGATTAAAAAAAATCGTTTTGTTTCCAAAACGATTTTTTCGTCAAATTAGTTTAAATAGTTGCTATCTGCCTCCTTCAAGTTCGTCTTGCCACTCCAAGAGCTTTTTCCAATTGCCTTCGTAAGCCATTTTTGCCTGCTCTGGCCAAGTGCCTGGATTGTGAACTTTAAATCGTTCGCCACCATCATCTAAAACTTGTTGGCATTTTTGTACACTCATTTCAGACAGTTCTTTCCAAGTTTTTACACCTTGGTTGTTAAACAACTCTTCAATTTTAGGCCCAATACCTTCTATAACGGTTAAATCGTTTTCTCTTATTTTTCTACCAAAAATAGCATTGGCTTCAGACGCATTAAAAGGAATTAGGTCGTGCTGCTCTTTACAGGCCTTTAAATCGGATTCTAATTTCGCAACTTTGTTTTTCCAAACATCTACATCAATCTTTTTATTTTCTTCTTTTCCTAGATACTTGCCTAATAAGTATCCTAATATCGCACAAATTGCGCCTACTAATAAAGGAATTAATATACACCAGTTCATAAATAATAAGTTTTTTAAGTTAGTTAGTAATTGTAATGACAACCCGTCTGTTCTGCAGTCGTCCTTCTTCTGTAGAATTATCAGCGACAGGTTCTGTTTGCCCTTTAGAGGAGGTTATAATATGGCTTTCTAAAATAGCATTACCCATAAAATAACGCTTGATAAAGTCGGCACGTTTTTGACCCAGTTTTTCGTTACTGGCTGCATCTCCCGTATTATCTGTATGTCCAATAATATGAATTTGTGCATTATCTGCTTTATCAACATATCTTGATATATTAATGAATTTGATCCGCTGTTCTGGAGTAAGCGCTACAGATGATGATGCCGTATCAAAGTGCAACACAATAGGGTTGTTTTTTATATTTTCACCTAATGCCAATATCGCTTCTTGTTTAGCTAAATGTTCTTCATCAATATCAGACATAGATAATTTTAATGGCCCGTAATAAATACCCGAATTATCTGGTATTAAATTATTATCAATCTCACTGTAAACATCAATTCGCTTTGCGGGAATACCTGTAGAGATAAAATAGTTTTTAATAGCACTTGCTCTGGCTAAACCTAAATTTGGAAAGGCAGAATTGTTAACCTCTTTTCCAGTGTAAAGTCCGGTGATATGAAGTGTCTTAAGAGAATCTTCAAGCATATAATTTTTAATTTCAATAATACCGCCATTTACATCGTTAGAAAGCGGTTCTAAAATTTCAAAATTTGAAGCTTTAAAATTTAAGCTTTCATTAATGTTAACATTTAAATTTCCGGAATTGTCTTTTAAAACAAAAGGTGTTTTGGTAGAATTATCTATTGGCTCATCTGCTATTTTAGAATCTTCTGTATTACTTGAAGAAAAGAAACAAGCTTCATCACATAGTTTATAATACAGAATTGTGCCAACAACAATTGTGAACAAAATACCTAAAAGATATAGTGTTTTTTTGCTCATTAGTTAGTAGTTTTTAGTTAGTGAGCATTAAGATATTAAAAAAAAGCAAGTTGTGCTATTAGAAATGTAAAAAATAAAATGGCCTTTGTGTTATACGAAAAAAGCCACATTAAATAATGTGGCTTTTTAATATTTATTAAACTACTTTTTACAAATCGAATTTAATTCCTTGTGCAAGAGGTAATTCATCTGAATAATTAATTGTGTTTGTTTGGCGTCTCATATAAACTTTCCAAGCATCAGATCCAGACTCACGTCCGCCACCAGTTTCCTTTTCACCACCAAAGGCACCGCCAATTTCAGCTCCAGATGTTCCAATATTAACGTTGGCAATTCCACAATCTGAACCGGCATAAGACAAGAATTTTTCAGCTTCTTTCATTTCATTTGTCATAATTGCAGACGACAAACCTTGAGCCACACCATTCTGTTTCTCAATAGCATTTTCAACATCTCCAGAATATTTCATCAAGTATAAAATTGGAGCAAATGTTTCATGCTGCACAATTTCAAAATGGTTTTCGGCTTCAATAATGGCTGGCTTCACATAACACCCGCTGTCATAACCCTCGCCTTCTAAAACACCACCTTCAACCAACACATTTCCGCCTTCAGCTTTAGCTTTTTCAATAGCAGCTAAATACGTATTTACGGCATCATGGTCGATTAATGGCCCTATGTGATTTGTTTCATCTAAAGGATTTCCAATAGTTAACTGCCCATAAGCACCAACAATGGCATCCCTTACTTTATCATAAACAGATTCGTGAATAATTAAACGTCGTGTAGAAGTGCAACGCTGACCACATGTCCCGACTGCACCAAAAACAGCACCAGGAACAACAACTTTTAAGTCAGCCGTTGGCGTGATGATTATAGCATTATTTCCTCCTAATTCCAATAACGATTTTCCAAAACGTTCAGCAACGGTTTTACCAACAATGCGTCCCATTCTTGTCGACCCTGTAGCTGATACTAGCGGAATTCTAGAATCGGTTGTTAAGAATTCACCAACTTTGTAATCACCATTAATAATACAAGATATACCCTCAGGTAAATTATTTTCTTTTAAAATTTCAGCAATAATATTCTGACAGGCAACGGAGCACAAAGGTGCTTTTTCTGATGCTTTCCATACACAAACATCTCCGCAAATCCACGCTAAAGCAGTATTCCATGACCAAACGGCAACAGGGAAATTAAATGCTGAAATAATACCAACAACGCCTATTGGATGCCATTGTTCTCTCATAACGTGACCTGGGCGTTCAGATGGAATAGTTTGACCGTTTAACTGTCTTGATAATCCCACTGCAAAATCACAAATGTCAATCATTTCCTGAACTTCACCGTAACCTTCTTGTAGTGATTTTCCCATTTCATACGACACTAACTTACCAAGTGGCTCCTTTAGGTCTCTTAACTTATTTCCAAACTGACGAACTATTTCACCACGTTGAGGCGCAGGCACATCTCTCCAAGATAAAAATGCTTTTGTTGCTGCATCCATAACTTTTTCATAATCCGCTCTTGTAGTGGCTTTGACTTTTCCAATTAACTTACCATCAACAGGTGAATAGCTCTCAATAATTTCTCCGTTCGAAAAACTATTGGAACCCGTAGATGTTCCGTCATTAATTTCTTTTAAACCCAATTGTTGTAAGGCTTGATCTATTCCAAAATCGGTAGCAATTGCTTCCATATATATTTGTTTTTAACGATTTATAAATTGAGTTGCAAAGATAGCAATAAAATGTTGTTTTTAATTAAGCTCTTTTTTCCTAAAAACTGTAACTTTATTGATGCTTAAATTCACTGAAAAAATGAAAAAAGTCATCCTGCTATTTACTATAATTATTGCCTTTTCAAGTTGTAAAAACAAAGAGGAATTACGTGCTATTTCTAAAAAAGAAACCGCTTCAGATTCAACTGAAGTTCAAAAAACCTCTGAATTTTCTATTGTTATTCATGGTGGTGCCGGAACTATCTTAAAAAAGAACATGACTCCCGAAAAAGAGGCTGCTTATTTAGCCAAACTAGAAGAAGCCATTCGAGTAGGATATAACATTTTAAGACATGGCGGATCGAGTTTAGATGCGGTTGAAAAAACCATAAACGTTATGGAGGATTCGCCGCTTTTTAATGCAGGAAAAGGAGCTGTTTTCACCAATGCTGGCACTAATGAACTAGATGCCTCTATTATGGATGGTAGTACTCTCAACGCTGGAGCATCAGCCGGAACTAAAACCGTACGAAACCCCATAAACTTAGCACGTACTATTATGGAAAACTCCCCTCATGTTATGCTGTCCGGAGCTGGTGCAGAAACTTTTGCCAAGGAACATGATTTGGAAATTGTTGACTCTAGTTATTTTTATACAGAAGATCGGTTTCAATCACTACAGCATGTTAAAGAGTACGAAGCAAAAAAACAAACAGATGATAAAACCGCTTTTTACGATTCAACTATTAAAGACTCCAAATTTGGAACCGTAGGTTGCGTTGCATTAGACAAACATGGAAATCTTGCGGCCGGAACCTCAACAGGCGGCATGACTAATAAACGTTGGGGAAGAATTGGCGACGCTCCAATTATTGGTGCAGGAACTTACGCCAATAATAATACTTGTGCAGTATCCAGCACAGGTTGGGGCGAGTTTTTTATTCGGGCCATGGTTGCTCATGATATTTCAGCTTTAATGGAATATAAAGCTTTGTCTTTGAAAGAAGCTGCTAAAGAAGTTATTCAGGAAAAAGTACCCCATTTAGGAGGTGATGGCGGCATTATAGCTGTAGATAAATATGGAAACATGGTTATGGAATTTAACACTGCCGGCATGTACCGTGCATCAATGAATGATGAAGGCAAATTGACCATTGGGATTTACAAAAACTAAAATTTAAGTGTTTTTTAACATTTTTAAAAGACTAAATATCTCACTCAAAGCGTAGTTATAAGTATAAGAAACAACCTACACTTTCTTTTTTCTAAAGTTCATTTAAAATAAACCATCGCTTATGTCATTAAAAAACCTCATGGCTATTGTATTGTTTTTTGCAATAGCTTCATCATGTAAAAAGAAAACTGTAGAAGTTGACAACCTATTTAAATACCGAGATTATATTAGTTATACCTCTTCTGGTCTAACTTCAATTGCAGAACCTATAACAATTAATTTGGCTAATGTAGTTGAAGGGTATAACGCAGGCGAAGCAATTAATGACAAAATTATATCTATTACACCACATGTTGAAGGCACGCTTACTTTAGAAAACAGTCAAACACTTCTTTTTACACCAGATGAGTATCTAGAACCCGACACAGAATATACGGTAACTGTTGATTTAGAAAAACTTCACAAAAACATATCCAATGATTTTAAATCCTATTCTTTTCAATTTAAAACCATTGCACCAAATTTTAAAATTGAACTGAACAACTTACAATCCTATGAAGCTAAAGAATGGCAATACTTAAATGCTGCTATTCATTCTGCCGATGTCATTTCATTAAATAATGCCAAACAATTGGTTAATGCATTACAAAGCAATAAAAAACTTTCTATTGTATTTAACGAAATTGAAGACAATGCAAAAGTTTTTGAATTTAAAATTGATAGTATTCACAGAGCACTGGACGATTCTGAAATTTTAATAAAATGGTCTGGCAAAGCCATTCAAGCAAAAAATAATGGCGAGCAAACATTTGAAATTCCTGGTATCAATAATTTTTCGGTTGTAGATGTAAGTATTGTGCAGTACCCTGAACAATACCTGTCTATAAATTTTTCAGATCCGCTTAAAAAACAACAAAATTTAGAGGGTTTAGTAACCATTCAAAATGTGGAAAAACCTAAATATATTGTAGATGGCAATGTTTTAAAAATATATCCAGACAGCCGATTAATTGGCGAAGTTAAAGTAGATGTTTTTCAAGGTATCTTAAATACAGAAAACTTCAAACTTAAAAACCCGTTTTCTCAAACCATATCTTTTGAAGATTTAAAACCCCAAGTAAGGCTTATAAATAACGGAACCATTTTACCAAATTCCAAAGAGCTGAAATTCAACTTTGAAGCTGTTAACCTAAAAGCTGTTGATGTTAGAATCATCAAAATATTTGAAGATAATATACTTCAATTTTTACAGGACAATACACTTAACAGCAATAACTCTTACAACATAAAAAAAGTTGGTAGACGCATTGCAAAACAAACTATTTTACTGGAAGACGAAAATAATAATTCAAGAAAATGGAAAGCCTATAGCATTGACCTATCTAAATTCTTTAAAGCCGATCCAGGCGCCATTTATCGTGTAGAATTAAGTTATAATCGAAGTTACTCTCTCTATTCTTGTGATGAAAACAATGTCTCTTCAGATGAAGATGAATATGATGATTATTACGAAGAAGACTATTATGGTTATAACGAGCTATCTCTTGAAGATGATGAACTGCGTGAAGAAGCGTATTGGGATAATTTAGCTTACAGATATAAAGACTATAACTATAATTGGCGTGAAAGAAACAATCCATGCCATGATGCCTACTACAATGAAAACCGAATAGTTTCTCAAAATTTATTAGCATCAGATTTAGGTATTATTGCTAAACAAGGCGCAAACAATTCATATTATTTTGCTGTGACCAATATGTTAAATACAAACCCTGAACCTAATGCTAAAATCACGCTATACAACTTCCAACAGCAACCAATAGGCCATGCAAACACAGATGAACAAGGATTAACTATTATCGATTCTGATAAACATGCTGCGTTTGCAATCGTTTCAAAAGGCAAAAACAAAACTTATGTTAAACTAGCCGATGGCAACTCCTTATCATTAAGCAAATTTGATGTTTCTGGAAATAAACTACAGAGGGGTCTTAAAGGTTATATTTATGGTGAGCGAGGTGTCTGGAGGCCTGGCGATTCACTTCACTTAACTTTTATTTTAAACGACAACAATAATAAACTTCCTGAAAATCATCCCGTAAAAATGGAAGTTACAGACCCTAACGGAAAACTTGTTTTTAAAGAGGTTACAAACCATAACACTAATAACTTTTATAAATTCACCGTACCTACTTCAACTAATGATAAAACTGGAAATTATAATGCTAAAGTATCTGTTGGTGGCGCTTCATTCTATAAAGGCTTAAAGGTTGAAACCGTTAAACCAAATCGCTTAAAAATAAAACTAGATTTTAAAAATGATATTCTAACAGGCAATACATTACAAACAGGAACACTAGATGTTAAATGGCTACATGGTGCTCCGGCTAAAAACTTAAAAGCTGAAATAAAGGCAAAATTCACTAACCAAAATTCAAGTTTTAAAAAATATCCAAATTATGTGTTTAACGATCCAACCCGCGAATTCAAATCTGAAGAGATTACCGTTTTTGAGGGTTCTGTAAATAGTAATGGCATTGCCAAAATAAACACAAAAATTGAAGTCAGCGACAATGCACCTGGTATGCTCAATATTCACTTTTTAACACGTGCATTTGAAAATGGTGGTGACTTCTCTATGGATGCCTTTACTAAAACCTATGCGCCATACGAATCGTTTGTTGGTTTACGATCACCTAAAGGTAACGCCTATGGGTCCTATTTTACAGATGAAAAAAATACGTTCGATGTTGTGGTGGTTGATGCCAAAGGAAATGCTGTAAAACGCGATGGCCTTGAAGTGAAAATTTACAAAATAGAATGGCGTTGGTGGTGGAACTCATCATACGATAATTTGTCTAGCTATGTGTCCAGCACATACCATAAGCCCTATTTAGATACCACTGTCAGCACCAATTTAAAAGGAGAGGGTAGCTTTAATCTTAACATTCCAGATAACGAGCGTGGTCGTTACCTTATTAGAATATCCGATCCTATTAGTGGTCATGCAACAGGACGAACTGCCTATTTCTATAAAAATTGGTGGCAAAAGGCGCCTACAGCAGACAAAGAAGCTGCTAAAATGTTAGTGTTTTCTGCAGATAAGGAAAATTACAATGTCGGCGAAATAGCTAAAGTAACATTCCAATCTGGAGAAGAAGGACGTGCCTTAATTAGTATTGAAAACGGAACCGAAGTATTAAATCATACTTGGGTTAAAACGACAAAAGGAGAAACTGTGGTTGATATTCCTATCACTAAGGAAATGGCTCCAAATATCTTTGTAAATATTTCATTATTACAACCTCATGCCATTTCTGCAAACGATTTACCTATAAGGCTTTATGGTGTTATTCCTATACTTGTAGAAGACCCAAACACTAAACTGGAACCTGTTTTACAGATGCCAAATTCCTTAAAACCCGAACAGGAATTTGAGGTTCAAGTAGCTGAAAAAAATAGCAAAACCATGACATATACCATTGCCATGGTAGAAGATGGACTGTTAGATTTAACACGTTTCAAAACACCAAACGCCTGGCATGCCTTTTATGCTCGTGAGGCTTTAGGTGTTAAAACTTGGGATGTATTTGATGATGTTATTGGCGCTTACAGCGGAAGCATAGATCAAGTGTTCGCTATTGGTGGTGATGGTAATGCTTTGGCAGGTAAAAACAAAAAAGCAAACCGTTTTAAGCCTGTTGTAACTTATTTAGGGCCTTTTACTTTAAAAGCTGGTGAAAAACGCGCCCATAAGATAAAAATGCCAAATTATATAGGTTCTGTACGAACAATGGTTGTTGCCGGAAATAGTTCTAGTGAAGCCTATGGCAGTACCGACAAATCTGTAGAAGTAAAAAAACCTTTAATGGTTTTAGCTACTTTGCCTCGCAAATTAAGTCCTGGAGAAAAAGTAACACTTCCTGTTACTGTTTTCGCAATGGAAGAAAAAGTAAAGCAGGTTAATATAAGTTTAAAGTTAAGCGATGGTATTGAAATAATAGGAGAACAATCCAAATCCCTAACATTTACGCAACCTGATGAAAAAATGGTCTATTTTACATTAGATGTCAGCAAAGCCAAAGGTATCAACACTGTTGAAGTTATTGCTAGTGGAAATGGAGAAAAATCAACCTACAAAGTAGAACTAGATGTTGAAAACACAAACCCAATAACATCTGTTTCTATTGACAAAACCATACAGGCTAATACTTCTGGAAACATTAACTTTTCTACCTTTGGTGTTATTGGTACGAATTCAGCAACTATTGAGTTATCTACTATTCCTCCAATAGATTTTTCGAGACGCTTACAATACCTAATACAATATCCTCATGGCTGTGTAGAACAAACAACATCCAGTGTGTTTCCTCAATTATTTCTCAATGATATTTTCGATCTAAACCAGAAGAAGAAACAAGACATACAAAACAACATTAAAAATGGTATTAAACGATTGGGCCATTTCCAAAACCCAAATGGTGGTTTAAGTTATTGGATTGGCGAAAATACAGCTAACGATTGGGGAACCAGTTACGCAGGACACTTTATGATTGAAGCTGAAAAGAAAGGTTTTGTATTACCGCTTACATTCAAGAACAATTGGGTTAAATATCAAAAACAAGCCGCAAGGAATTGGCGACCTAGCTATCAACATCATAATTCAGATTTAGCACAAGCCTATAGACTTTATACATTAGCATTGGCTGGAAGTCCTGATTTAGCATCCATGAATCGTTTAAGAGAGTTTTCAGAACTTTCCAATGAAGCCAAATGGCGATTGGCAGCAGCTTATGCACTTGTTGGACAAAAAGAAGCCAGTGAAAAAATTTCAAGAACGGCTAACATTGAATTCACACCCAATGGGAACAACTATTACACCTATGGTTCAGTAGATAGAAACCGTGCCATGGCTTTGGAGACCATGATTATCACCAATGATTCTCAAGCCAGAGATCTTGCTGTTTCTATTGCAAAAGATTTGTCCAGTAATCATTGGATGAGCACTCAAACAACTGCATACAGTTTATTGTCCATAGCAAAAATGGTAGAGCGTAATGGTGGAAAGTCTTTAAATATCGATTATAATATTAATGGCAAAAGGGAAACCATTACATCAAATACAGCAATTGCACAAAGAGAATTAACCATAGAAGAAGGAACAAATACCGTAAGTTTAAAAAACAATCAAGATAATGTAGTTTATGTTAGAGTGCTAAGCTCTGGAAAATTACCTTTAGGTAAAGAACTTACTGAACAAAGAGGCTTGAGCGTATCTGTTAAATACAGGGATTTACAAGGTAATTCCTTAAACATTTCCAGCCTTAACCAAGGCCAAGATTTTGTCGCTATTGTAACTGTAAATAATTTGAAAAACAATGCTGTGAATGATGTTGCTTTAACGCAAATATTTCCTTCAGGTTGGGAAATTGTCAATACTCGTTTTACCGATTTTGGCGACTCGACTGTAAGTCAAGCGCGATATACAGATATAAGAGACGATCGTGTTAATTTCTATTTCGACCTTCCTAAAAAAGGAAAACATGGTAGCAAAACGTTCCAAGTCATGCTTAATGCTTCATATTTAGGTGACTATTATTTGCCTGGTATTCAAGCTGAAGCCATGTATGATAATGACTATTTAGTAAGAACAAAAGGGCAATGGATTACTGTAAAAAAATAATTTTAACGTTTAAGGGTAAAATGACCTGATATTTTTTGTCCGTTAATTTTTATAATATACCAATAATCAGATGTTGGTAATTCGGTATTTTTGTAAGTTCCATCCCAAGAAAAAGCTTGGTTTACAGAACGCTTAATAAGCTTTCCATATCTGTCATAAATACTAACTTCAGAATTTGGGTGGTTTTCAATTCCTTTAAGGATAAAAATATCGTTTTGACCATCACCGTTAGGTGTAAAAAATTTTGGAATCACAAAATGCAAGTACGAAATTGAATCTTGACCACAATCATCACGCCCACGAACATAAACAGTATATAAGCCCCCTTCAACTTCAAAAATATTACTCGTTTGATAGGAAATATCGTCTAAAGAATATTCGAAGTCCCCGTCCTCTGTCGTTAAAATTTCAATTTGAAATCCATTTGAATTTATAGATTCTATTACTGGATTATTTATTTGAGTTAATTCAATTGTTTTTGTTGAAGAGCAATTATTACTGTCAGTTACTACTACAGTATAAGTGCCTGGTGTGGCTACTTCTATTTGTGGAGTAGTTTCTCCAGTACTCCACAAATAAGTAACATTTGATATGTTTGCATTTAAAATAATGGTATCATCTTCACAAAATGTTAGAAATTCATCTTCTACATCAGGAAATTCGTTACCAGCAATCAGGCTTACAGCTGTTCTTGTTAGTGATTTACAGTTTGTTCCTTCATCAATTGCTTCGGCATAATAGGTTCCTGGAGCGCTTGTGTTATATGTTGCACTATTACTTGTTAAAAGTGTCCCTCCTGTTGCTGAATCAAACCAATCTACTCTCACACCAAATGGAGTTGAAACACTTAAAACTCCCATAGACGTATTACAACTTACATCAACATCCCCTTCACTAATTGGTGGGTTTGGATTAGTGTTTAAAGCTTCAATTTGTACTCTACTAATTGACGTACATCCACTACTTAATATAATAGATTCAGCAAAATAAAAGCCTGCACCTATTGCTGAATAAGTAGAGCTGTCAGATAACAATAAAACACCATTATTATCATACCAATTTACAGAAACCCCAGAAGGTACTGTAACAGATAAAATAGCTTCATTTGTTATACAATTTAGTTCCACATCGCCATTGCTTGTTGGGGCATTAGGTCTGACAATTGAAACCGAAACTGGAGTTCTAATTAAAGAAATGCAACCAGTTGTGCTATCTAAAGCTTCAGCATAATACGTGGCATTTTCATCAGAGGTTATAAAAGTTGAACTATCTGCTAATAGCAGAATGCCATCTATTGGTGCGTCATACCAGTCTACAGTAATTCCATTTGGAACTGTTACCGATAATTCTGCTTGATTAGTTGCGCAATTAAATTCAATATTACCATTACTTATAGGAGGATCTGGATCTATACGACTAATACTTACTGCTGTTCGTGTTTGAGATCTACAACCTGTCGAAACATTTACCGTTTCAGCATAAAACACACCTGTTTCACTTGCTGTAAAAAACACGGTATTATTGACCTGTAAAAGAGTTCCGTTTATTGGCGAGTCGTACCAATCTACAGTAAAGCCATTGGGAACAGAAACTGATAATATCGCTTGATTGATATCACAATTAAACAAAACATCTCCATTACTAGCAGGTGGATCAATATCAGGCTGAACAACAATTTCAAAAACTTCTGAAATAGTATTACAAGAATTATTAGCTAAATTAATAGGGCTTTCTGCTACTTTTACACGATAATATTGAGTTGTTAAAACAGTATTTACTTGATATGTTTGATTGGTTTCACTGGGTATATCGGACCAATTAGTTCCATCAATACTCTCCTGCCATTGATAAAAATGTGAATTAAAAACTGAAAAATCTGGTATAGCTTCAAGAGTAGTTGAATATGGTATTTCAGAAGGGCAAACTGAAATGCTTGTGTTAGAAAAAGTATCTTCAATCGATATAAAATCACCACAGGTTTTAAAAACAATATCATCAATAGCTAAATCGTTTCCACAGCCACCAACACCGTTGTTTATCATTTTTAGAATTACAGATGTCTGATTTGGAAGTGTTTGAAAAACCAAAGCATATTGCTCCCAAATAGGATTATCTGTTTCATAAATGTCTCCCGTATTTCCTGATGCTAATAAATTTGTGTTAGTGTTATCCCAAATTTCAAACCTAACATTTATAGGTATTGTTCCTGTTGGCTGAGTAGAGCAAAAACTATTTGCTATAACTAGATTAATCAACCAAGCAGAGAATTCATAAGTTGTATTCTCACATAAACCAGAAATGTTTGTACTATAAAACTCTCCAGCAGAAAACCCTGCATTAACAATTAAACATTTTCCATTACTGTCTTCTTCAGTGTGATCTTGAATTTGATGCCAATCAAATGCATTGCCAAATGTGCCATTTGAAACAGTATAAAACCCGTCTCCAGGAAATTGATTTGCAAAAGGATAAGTAGTTGTTCCTATTGGCAAAGAGCTAAAGGACATTCCTGTGCCAAATGTTTCATTAAAAATAGGATCACCAGAATTACCACCACAAAACCCTAACTGTGCACTACTTTTATTAGAGGAAAAATAAAAACACAGAATTAGGATAACTTTAAGAAAAATAGTGCAATGTTTCACGTTATAAAGATAGATATTAAGCTTGCAAAATTTTATATTAGTAAATGATTAACGTTAAAAACCCAACGAAATCGTTTTCGTAAAAAATGAAAAAATTGAGCAAACCATCATATTACGCAGTCATTTTCACCTCAAAACAAAAGGAAAACATTAAAGGTTATGCTGAAGTGGCAAACCTGATGGAAGGACTCGCCAAAAAACAGGAGGGGTTTTTAGGAATTGAAAGCGCCAGAAATGAACTTGGTATTACCGTTAGTTATTGGGAAAGTCTTGAGGCGATAAAAAATTGGAAGCAACAAAGCGACCATTTAATAGCGCAACAAAAAGGCCGTGAAGAATGGTATAGTTGGTATCATGTAAGAATTTGCAAAGTAGAACGTGAGTATGAATTTAATTCGTGAACAAAACAATAAGCTATATAAAACGCAATAAAATTAAATCGGCAATAGTTTTAATATTGCTAATAGCTTATTATTTCTGTTTGCCAAAACAATTGTTTAAAGATCCAACGGCAACAGTCATTACAAGTTCAAGCAACGAATTACTTGGTGCCCAAATAGCTACTGATGGCCAATGGCGATTTCCACAAAACGATAGCATTCCAGAAAAATTTAAAACCTGTATTATTCAATTTGAAGACGCCTATTTTTATAAGCATCCTGGATTTAATCCTATTTCTATAGTAAAGGCGCTAAAAGAAAATATAAGTTCCGGAGATATAAAAAGAGGAGGCAGCACTATTACACAGCAGGTGATTAGGCTTTCCAGAAAAGGCAAGTCGCGCACCTACTTTGAGAAAGGCATTGAAATTATTCTAGCAACCCGATTGGAATTTAGGGAATCTAAAGAAACCATTCTAGCCCTTTATGCAAGTCATGCGCCTTTTGGCGGAAATGTTGTTGGAGTTGATGCGGCTTCATGGCGTTATTTTAGCAGAAGCCCCCATCAATTGTCTTGGGCAGAAAGCGCCACATTAGCAGTGCTTCCTAATGCACCAAGTTTAATATATCCAGGAAAAAATAAAGAGAAATTACTGCAAAAAAGAAATCGCCTTTTAAAAAAACTCCTCGATTCAAAAAAGATTGATTCCTTAACTTATCAATTATCTATTGAAGAATCCTTACCCCAAAAACCTTATCCTTTACCACAAACAGCTCCTCACTTATTACAACGGATTGCCCAATCGCATAAAGGACAACGAAAACAAACAACGGTCGATATCCAATTACAAAATCAAGTGAATACCATTGTAAAAAATCACTACAACAAATTACAACAAAACGAAATTTACAATGCTGCTGTTTTGGTTTTAGATATTGAAACAAGACACGTTTTAGCTTATGTTGGCAATACTCCAACTAATGCAAAACATCAAAAAGATGTTGATATCATTAATAAACCCAGAAGCACAGGCAGTATTTTAAAACCATTTTTATATGCTGCCATGTTAGATTCTGGAGATTTATTGCCAAACACCCTAGTAGCAGATATTCCAACACAATTTGGCAGTTATTATCCAGAGAATTATCACAAATCGTTTGATGGAGCTGTTCCCGCAAGTCACGCCTTATCGCGTTCGTTAAATGTTCCAGCAGTACGAATGCTTCAAGAGTTTGGGTTAGATAAATTCCGACACTATTTAAAACAACTTGACTTAAAAGATTTAAAATATAAAACAGACCACTACGGATTATCTATAATTTTAGGAGGTGCAGAAAGTAATCTTTGGGATTTATGTAAAAGTTATGCTGCCATGTCTGCTACTTTAAATCACTATACCGAAAGTTCCAGCAACTATTTTTCAAATGAATTTCGCGAACCCTCTTTGCTTACTTCAGATAAAATCGATAAGGGAAAAACCGTTGATGGCAAAATCTTATATGATGCAGCATCCATTTACCTCACCTATGAAAGCTTAAAGGAGGTAAATAGACCTGAAAGCGATGAGAGCTGGGAGTTTTTTGATAGTTCAAAACAAATAGCCTGGAAAACCGGTACGAGTTTTGGTTTTCGCGATGCTTGGGCTATTGGTACAACTAAAGATTATGTTGTTGGTGTTTGGGTTGGCAATGCCGACGGTGAAGGTCGCCCAGGTTTGGTTGGTGTTCAAACTGCTGCGCCTATTTTATTCGACGTATTTGAAATATTACCTCAAAGCGATTGGTTTGCTCAGCCTTTTGATGAAATGCAACAAATAGACATCTGCAAACAAAGTGGTTATAGAGCGTCTCAAAACTGCAATGAGGTTGTGGAAACTTTTGTTCAAATAAGTGGATTAAAAACAAAACCATGCCCATACCATATACTTGTACATCTTGATAATTCTGAAAGATATCAGGTCAATTCAGAATGTGAAGTTATAAATGCTATTAAACACAAATCTTGGTTTGTATTGCCGCCTCTTATGGCTTATTATTATAAAACTAAAAATCCGTTTTATAAACCTTTGCCAAAATTTAGAGCGGATTGCATAAGTGATTCTGAAACCACAATGGAATTTATATATCCGAAAGACAGTAACATCATTTTTTTACCAAAGGATTTTGATGGACAAACCAATGAGCTCGTATTAAAAATAGCGCATTCTAAACCCAACACCACCTTGTTTTGGTATGTAGACAATACATTTGTTGGCTCAACAACAAACATTCATGATCTAGCTATTACCCCAACTCTTGGAGAACATTCCATTACCGTTGTTGATGAGTTTGGAGCACAAGCCAAATGCCAAATTACAATTTCAGAATAATTAGCGTAACGGAAATCCTTTTGCTGCCCACCATGGGTGTATTTCAATAACCAATCGACCTGCTTTTACCATAGGATCCAAATTAGCTAGACTATCAGCCATTTTTAAAGTAGGCACATTATAGATGGTAATACCACGAATCTCACCGTTATCTCCAAAAGGCCCTGAAATATCGGCATAACCTTCTTCATACATTCTACCTAAATGCGCTAAATGTTCTGCCTGAAGTTTTGAAGCTTCCTCTTCATTTTGAGAACGTATAGGTCCAGACTTTAAAAACGCTATAAAATATTGCTGCATCAAAATAGTGTCCTGTGTTTTTTCATCAACATAGTCAAAGGTTTGATAACCCTTTTCTGTAAGTTCAGCTTTAAGTGCTTTAGCTGATTTTACCAGTTCTCCTTTAAAGGTTTCAACAAAAACTGTATCCGTTTTAATAATAGTTTCTGTTTTTAAATCAGTTCGTTTATCTTCTTTACAACTAAATGCAAAAAGCAATAGTGTTATCAACAATATTTGTTTCATAGTTACCAAGTATTAAAAGGTTTTTTGCTCAATTGAGCATTGTAATATTTAACTTGTCCAGTGACTTCTTCTCCCAGCCATTGTGGCTTTTTAAAAACTTCGGTGGTGTGATTTAATTCGACTTCGGCTACAATTAATCCTTCATTGTCTCCAAAAAACTCATCTACTTCAAAGGTATGATTTCCATAGGGAATCTCATAACGAACCTTGTCAATAACACCCTCAACACACAGTTTCAAGAGTGCCTTTGCATCGGTTTCTGAAATTTCTTTTTCCCATTCAAAACGTGACAAACCATCTTTAGAGGATTTTCCTTTTACGGTTATAAATCCTTGCTGACCCTTTAATCGCACTCTAACCGTTCGCTCTGGATCTGTGTTTAAAAAACCTTGAATAATACGAATCGTATGTTCCGCTTCGGCCTTATAATCATCTGATACAACTAAAAATTTACGTTCTATCTCAATCATAAAAATAAAAGACATTTAATGTCTAAATTTACATCATGCCAAACGATTTACCAATTAGAAAAATTATTCATGTGGATATGGATGCCTTTTATGCTTCTGTAGAGCAAATGGACAATCCAGATTTAAAGGGTAAACCTATTGCTGTTGGAGGAAGTAGTAAGCGTGGCGTAGTGAGTGCGGCTAGTTATGAGGCACGTAAATTTGGTGTGCGAAGTGCCATGAGTGGCGTCAAAGCCAGACGCTTGTGCCCAGAATTAATATTTGTAAGGCCTCGTTTTGATAGATATCATGATATCTCAAAAAAAATTCGCAAGATATTTTACGATTATACAGATTTGGTAGAACCACTTTCTTTGGATGAAGCCTATTTAGACGTCACCAAAAACAAAAAAGGAAACCCTAGTGCAACACTTATTGCCAAAGAAATTCGTGAACGCATTTTTAATGATGTCGGACTAACAGCATCGGCTGGAATTTCCATCAATAAATTCATTGCCAAAGTTGCCAGTGACTACAACAAACCCAACGGACAAAAAACAGTTAATCCAGAAGAGGTGCTTCAGTTTTTAGAGGAATTAGACATTCGAAAATTTTATGGCGTTGGCAAAGTGACCGCTGAACGCATGTACCAAAAAGGCATTTTTACAGGCAAGGATTTAAAAAGCAAATCTTTAGAATACCTTGACGAGAATTTTGGCAAATCGGGTAGGTACTATTATTATGTCGTACGCGGTATCCACACCAGTGATGTCAAACCCAATCGTACACGAAAATCATTGGCTGCAGAGCGCACCTTTAGTGAAAACCTATCTTCCGAGGTTTTTATGTTGGAAAAATTGGACCATATTGCCGAAGAAGTTTCTCGGCGTTTACATAAAAGTAACGTTGCCGGAAAAACCGTGACCTTAAAAATTAAATACAGTGATTTTACACTTCAAACCCGTAGCAAAACATTGCCCTACTATATTAGTGATAAAAGCATTATTCTTGAAACCGCAAAGGACTTACTGTACCAAGAAAAACTACAAAACTCTGTGAGGCTTTTAGGCATTTCACTATCAAATCTCAACACAGAAAAAAAACCGAAACAGATTGAGCCCAAAAAAGAAGTCAGCGTGCAATTGCAGTTTGAGTTTTAGTGATTTGACTTTGTGATAAAAATAGACGAACTTAGCTTTAGGACGATATAATCAATTCCCGAACTGACCATATCTTAACCGAAAACGAAACCCTAAAAACTACAGGTTGTAATCTCGGTAACCCGCAACGTATTTACCATACCTTTGTCTTGAATTGGCATGGCAGCTAAACTTACCAACATATCACCTTCTTCTAAATAGCCTTTTTTGCAGGCAATGGCATTAACGTCTTCAATGGTTTCATCGGTACTTACAAACTTATCGTAATAAAACGCTTTAACGCCCCAGAGTAAATTAAGTTGGGTTAATATTCTACGGTTAGAGGTAAACACCAAAATGTGGGCACTTGGTCGCCAAGCCGAAATTTGAAATGCTGTATATCCACTGTTTGTTAATGTAGAAATAGCTTTGGCATCAATTTCGTTTGCCATATTGGCTGCATGATAACAGATAGATTTTGTAATGTAACGTTTGGTACGAATATGTGGTGGTATTTGTGGTACTTTTATTAATTCTGAATCTTCCACGCTTTTAATAATATCAGACATTTGCTTAATAACCTGTACAGGGTAACTCCCAACAGAGGTTTCACCCGAAAGCATAACGGCATCTGCTCCATCCATAACCGAGTTGGCAACATCGTTAACTTCGGCTCGTGTTGGTGTTAAACTGGAAATCATGGTTTCCATCATTTGCGTGGCAATAATCACAGGTATTCTGGCTTGTTTGGCACGAAGCACTAATTTTTTTTGAATTAGCGGAACCTCTTCAGCTGGAATTTCTACACCCAAGTCGCCACGAGCAACCATTAGCCCATCGCAGTAAGCAACTATTTTGTCAATGTTTTCAACAGCTTCAGGTTTTTCAATCTTGGCGATAATAGGGATTTTATGATTGCTGTGCTCACTTATGAGTTCTTCCAATTGCATAAGGTCTTCGGCGTGACGCACAAAGGATAAGGCAATCCAATCCACTTTTTGTTCAATGGCAAATAGGGCATCTTCAATATCCTTTTCGGTTAATGCCGGCTGTGAAATATTAGTGTTTGGTAAATTCACTCCTTTTTTGGAACGTAAGGGTCCGCCTTGAATAACACGTGCTTTTACTTCACTCTTTTTATCGGTTGACACCACTTCAAAAATTAGCTTACCATCATCTAAAAGAATTCGCTCACCAGGTTTTGCGTCTTGAGGAAAGCTTTCATAGGTCATGTACACACGTTCTTTGGTGCCTTCAAAACGTTTGCCTGTAGCAAAAACTATTTCGTCTCCTTCATTAACAACAACTTCACCTTTCATAGTGCCGACCCTTAATTTAGGGCCTTGTAAATCGGCAAGAATAGCTGCATTGTAATCGAACTCATCGTTTAACTCACGAATCATATTTATGCGTTCTTTTACATCGTCATAATTAGCATGCGAAAAATTAATTCGAAATACATTGGCTCCTTCATCCAACATGCTTTTTAAAACAGATTTAGAACTTGTTGCCGGTCCTAATGTGGCTACTATTTTTGTTTTCTTTCTTTTAGGCATTAATAAAATATTAAGTTGTTTTTTGACTTTAATGTATCTGGCTTAACCGAGTAGGCAGTAACTATTTGAGGTATGTTTTGAATCTTGTTTAAAATGAGTTTTAGTTTTCTATCATTTATCGTATCTGAACTTATCTTCAAAAAATAATTGACTTTTTGATATTCAGGAATTAAATAATAATTCTTTACCGAGCCCGATTCTGTAAAAAGTGTTCCAGATCCTTGATTTAAATTTACACGAACCTTACAATTGTTTGATACTAAACTCCAAGTTGTTAGCTTCTTGGTATCACACCATTCATAAATAGGGTATTGAGCCTTATTTATAAAATCTAAATCTTTAGATTTTCGCACTAATTTTAAATTGCAATATTGATTTAATAAATAAGCCAATCGGTAATTTTCAATAGCACAATGAATTCCTATTAAAGTAAATTCCTGTTCGTCAATAAAATCGTCTAGAACTAACTTTTGAGTTGCCATTATAGGTTATAATTAATTGTAAATATAATGCATTAAACCTATAAATAAATTAACTTTTGTTTAAAGTTAATGCCTAAATATTACGAAAACGTTATAGTTGAGAGCAATTTTACAGATAGACCAAAAATTCTAAATTGCTCGCGAAATTTGATTTTGGAAAACAAAATAAGCACGTTTGGAAGCTTTCTCCTCGGCTTTCTTTTTTGAAGTGGCTCGTGCTTTTGATACAATTTTATCATTTATGGATAGTTTTACTGAAAAATGGCGAATATCATCATTCCCAGTATCTTCATAAACATTATAATCAAAAGTGTTTTTTTCTTTTTGACACCATTCTATCAGCAAGCTTTTATAGCTAATAACCTTGCCTTCCAATTTTTCAATATCAACATATGGTATAATAACTTTTTTATAGATAAACTTCTCACAGTACTTATACCCTCTGTCTAAAAAAATAGCACCTATTAAAGCTTCGAACAAATTACCGTAAATGTTATCGCCAAATTGACCTTTAGGAATTTTACTCTCAACCAAATCGACTAATTTAAGGTCTTTACCCAACTCGTTTAGATGCTCGCGGCTAACAATTTTAGAACGCATTTTTGTAAGATAGCCTTCGTCTCCACTAGGAACCTCCATATACAAATGCGATGCAATAACCGAACCCAACATAGCGTCTCCCAAAAATTCCAACCGTTCGTAATTAATAGGGTGACCTTCATCATCCTTTATATTCATTGAGCGATGCGTGAAGGCTGTTTTGTAATAATGTATGTTTTTAGGCTTAAACCCTAAAATGTTTTGAACAGATACAAAAAAATTCCCGCCTTTTTTAGAACGGGAATTCAATATGTTACGAATGTTTTTCATTCGATAATTAATCTAATTTCTTGAACAGTACGCAAGCGTTATGTCCTCCAAAACCAAATGTGTTACTCATAGCAACTTTTACATCTCGTTTTTGTGCTTTGTTTAATGTTAAATTAAGTTCTGGATCAATATTTTCATCAACAACCTCATGGTTTATTGTAGGTGGCACCATACCGTGTTCCATAGCTAAAATTGAAGCAATGGATTCAATAGCTCCTGCAGCACCTAGCAAGTGACCTGTCATAGATTTTGTTGAGTTAATACTAATGTTTTTAGCATGGTTTCCAAACACTTCAGAAATGGCCTTTAGCTCTGCAACATCACCTAATGGTGTTGATGTTCCGTGGGTATTAATATGATCCACTTCTTCTGGTTGAATACCTGCGTTTTCTAAACAATTTTTCATTACAGCAATAACACCAATACCATCTGGATGAGGAGCAGTCATATGATATGCATCAGAAGATAAACCTCCTCCAATAACTTCAGCATATATTTTTGCACCTCTAGCTTTTGCATGTTCGTAATCTTCTAGAATTATTGCTCCAGCACCTTCACCCAATACAAAACCATCTCTGGTTGCATCAAAAGGCCTTGAGGCTGTTTCTGGACTTTCATTTCTAGTCGATAAAGCGTGCATGGCATTAAAACCTCCCATTCCCGCAATAGTAACAGCAGCTTCGCTACCACCTGTTACAACAACATCGCAATGTCCTAAACGTATAGTGTTTAAAGCATCTATCATAGCATTTGCCGAAGAGGCGCATGCTGAAACTGTTGTGTAATTTGGACCCATAAAACCATGTTTTATGGAAATATTTCCAGGTGCTATATCCGCAATCATTTTTGGGATAAAGAAGGGGTTGAATCTAGGTGTACCATCACCATCGGCAAAATTTAAAACTTCCTGTTGGAACGTTTCCAATCCACCAATTCCGGCACCCCAAATAACGCCTACACGTAATTTATTTATTTTGTCAAGGTCTAGTTTTGAGTCTGCAATAGCTTCATCAGATGCTACCATAGCGTATTGTGTAAACCTATCCATTTTACGAGCCTCTTTTCTATCTAGAAAATCAGTTGCGTTAAAGTTCTTAAGCTCACAAGCAAATTTTGTTTTGAACTTTTCAGTATCAAAATACGTTATTGGCGCAGCACCACTTTTACCACTTATAAGCGCATTCCAATATTCATCTTTGGTATTGCCTATAGGTGTTAATGCTCCTAAACCAGTAACTACTACTCGCCTTAACTCCATAAATTGTTTTTGAATTATTTTGCGCCTTCTATGTAAGAGATAGCTTGACCAACTGTTGCAATATTTTCAGCTTGATCATCTGGGATTTGAATATCAAATTCCTTTTCGAATTCCATAATTAATTCTACAGTGTCTAATGAATCTGCTCCTAAATCGTTAGTGAAGCTTGCTTCAGTAACAACTTCGTTCTCATCAACACCTAATTTGTCTACGATAATCGCTTTTACTCTTGATGCAATGTCTGACATAATCTTTTAATTTTAAGTTTTAATTAGTGGGCAAAAATAAAAAACTTTATTTTTAAAACACACCTTTAGTTTAAAAATGTGATTGTAATTTACTAAAATTAGATTGAAGTATTTCAATTTTGCCTTCTAATTGTTAATATTTATTCTTTTTTTTGTTCGAACTATTGAACATTATTATCTGTAAAATGAAACGAGTTGTAATTTTTGCGTCCGGAAGTGGTACTAATGCTGAAAATTTAATTAAGTTTTTTCACAACAGCGATAATGTGTCTGTTATTCAAGTGCTTACTAACAATCCTCGTGCCAAAGTTCTTGACAGGGCCAAAAATCTTAATGTTAGCGCACTGTCTTTCAACAGAGTAGCCTTTACAGAAACTGATGATGTGTTGAACATTTTAAAAAGCAACAACCCCGATTTAATTGTATTAGCGGGTTTTTTATGGAAGTTTCCAGAGCATATTTTAAATGAATTCCCAAACAGGGTCATTAATGTTCACCCTGCTTTATTACCTAAATATGGCGGCAAAGGCATGTACGGTATGCATGTGCATGAAGCTGTAGTCGCAAACAATGAAACGGAAACCGGTATTACCATTCATTATGTGAATGAACATTATGATGAAGGCACTATTATTTTTCAAGCAAAATGTGAAGTTTCTTCAAATGATTCAGCCGATGATGTAGCTGCAAAAATTCATGAGCTGGAAATGGAACATTTTCCTAAAGTGGTTGAATCTCTTCTTTCCAAAAATGAGTAAAAAAAAGAAAAAATACTACACTGTTTGGAAAGGGCATCACACAGGTGTTTTTGAAAGTTGGGACGATTGTAAGGCTCAAACAAAAGATTTTGAGGGTGCCCAATACAAATCGTTCACCTCTTTTGAAGCCGCTAAAAAAGCATACAAAGGCAATTACAAAGACTATATTGGGAAAAGCAAAAAGTTTGTAAGCGAACTCTCTGACGAACAACTAAAAAAAATTGGTCAGCCTAATTATAACTCTATAGCAGTTGATGCTGCCGTTAGTGGTAACCCAGGAAAAATGGAATACCAAGGTGTTGATACCAAAACCAAAAAACGCCTGTTTCATCAAGGGCCTTTTGAAGAGGGCACCAATAATATTGGGGAGTTTTTGGCTATTGTACACGCGTTGGCATTCCTTAAAAAACAAAACAGCAATCGTATTATCTACACCGACTCCAAAACGGCCATAAGCTGGGTAAAAAAGAAAATAGCTAATACCAAGTTGGAACGGACAGATAAAAACAAACCTCTTTTTGAACTGGTAGACCGTGCCGTCACTTGGTTAAAAACCAACAACTACACAACAACTGTTGTAAAATGGGAAACCAAAGCTTGGGGTGAAATTCCAGCAGATTTTGGGAGAAAATAACTAAGCTTCAATCCAGTCCTTAAAAGCTTTTACCCGCTCCCTACTGACTATTACATCAAACTCATTAAAATTCTGTAAAACAACTTTTAAACGATTTACATTATAACGGTTATAACTCACGACCTTTTTTCTATTAATGATACATTTTCGGCTGACCTGAAAAAAATCTGAAGGGTCTATCAGGTCGTTTAAATTTAAAAGCGAGTAGTTAACAATATAATTACCTCTTCCATTATACAAATAGGTTGCATTATCAAAACTATAAAAGCATGTAACATCGGTAACATTAATGATTTTTATTTTGTTTCCTAGTTTTATGAAGAATGATTGTTTATAGTCTTTAAAGTTTTGTTTTGTTACAATATCTTTTAGAGCCTCTATTTCATGTTTATTTTTTAAAAACGTTCTTGTTTTCAATATGGCATGTTGCAATTCCTGTTTATTAATTGGTTTTAATAAATAGGAAATACTTTTATAGTTAAAAGCTTTTAAACTGTAATTACTAAAAGCTGTTGTAAAAATAATAGCACTTTCTACTTCAACACAATTAAAAATTTCAAAACACATGCCATCAGACAATTGAATATCTAAAAATAAAATTTCGGGATGAGTATGATTTTGCAACCATTCTACAGCTAACCCTACCGAAGGCAAGGATACTTGAACTTCGCATTTTAAGCTTGTAAGCATGCGTTCAAGGCGTCTACTAGACAACAACTCGTCTTCAACAATTACAACTTTCATTAGTCTTGCATTTTTAGCAAAGGTAATTTTATACAATAAATAGAATCGTCAGAACTTACTTCTACTTTTTTATCTGTAAAAAATGCATAACGCTTTTTTAAATTTTCCAAACCTATCTTCGTATTCGAATTATTTACTGACTTTAAATGAAGGGTATTCTCTATAATCAAAAAATCATTTATACAGCTAACATTTACTTTCATAGGTTTATCCATTGATACTACATTGTGCTTTATGATATTTTCAAATACAATTTGCAAAGAAAAAGGTAATATATAATATTCAGAAATTACATCTAGATTAAAGGTTACCGCCAAGGAATTATCATACCGCACTTGTAACAAATCCATGTACTGCTTACCAAAAACGATTTCATGATCTAATAACACCAAATCGTTTTTCTCCTGATCTAAAAGATACCTGTATATAGATGATAGTTTTTCTGAAAATTCTATAGCTCGTTCTGAACTTTCTTCAATTAAACCAGTTAACACACTAATGTTATTAAACAAGAAATGCGGACTCAATTGTGCTTTTAATTGTTGATATTTTAAATTGGTTGATGCGCTTGTTTGCCTTAAGGATTCTTTTTCTTTTTCATTCTTTAGATAAATAAAATACACATGAACAGCTAACATTATCAACAAAAAATAAGGAGCTATTACTGTTAAGACAATATTCAGTTTCTTAACAAAAACCTCAAAGGAAAAATCAGAATAAAGTTCCGTAAACACAAATGGTATAACCAAAATCCCTACAATGTATATTAAGACAAATACATACGATTCTTTGTTTTTGTTGAAAGCATATTGAAAAGCAAAAAATGAAAATATTGTTATCACAAACCCCTTCGTAACTATCAAAAAAGGCACTTTAAAATTTACCCAAGAGGAATTTCCAAAAGAAAAAACAAGAACGTTGAACATTAAAGCGATTGAGAAGAAGATTAACAAGACTTTCAAAAACGAAGGCTTTAATTTCTTCATGTCTTTTCTTTTGTCTTTCTTTTTGTTTAACAGATAATAAATCAATATACTAAACACTGTTATTACCATAGATAAAACACCATTAAACAATGCAACAATATAAAGGCTCTTATGAGTTGGTTTTGAGTCAGGAAGTAAAGTAAAAAAGACAATTGCGTAAATAAAACCAAATGAAATGACTGCAGGTAGAAAAAAGTATTTTAATGCTTTTAATTTATTACTGAATAAATCGGCCCTATAAAATACGCCTGACAAAAAACATGGAATAAACAAAATTGAAATACTTATTGGGGCTATCCTTTTAAAGTCTGTCAATGCACTTTCCATATTCGCATTTAAAACTGCGATTAGAAAACCAAAACCATTAATTATTAAACTTACAGTAAAGGCATACAACAATGCTTTTTTTAAACTTTTCATTTATTGTTTTTTATTTGTTCTAATCAAACCTCAACATTTTCTTCCTTATTTGAAAATAAAAAATAGTGAGTTGACAATTTATAATAGTGGACTGTTAAAAAACCGTATATTTGCAGCAAATTTTGAAACTATTTTATGAGCAAGCTAGTTATTGTAGGAACCGTTGCTTTTGATGCCATTGAAACGCCTTTTGGAAAAACCGATAAAATACTTGGTGGCGCTGCCACTTTTATTGGTCTTGCTGCATCACAATTTGATATTAATACTTCTGTTGTTTCTGTTGTTGGAGGTGATTTTCCTGAAGAATATCTTAATTTATTAGAAAAGAAAAACATTGATATTTCTGGTGTTGAAATTGTAAAAGATGGTAAAACCTTTTTTTGGAGCGGACGCTATCATAACGACATGAACACACGCGATACATTGGCAACAGAATTGAACGTACTTGCCGATTTTAACCCCATTGTTCCTCAAGATTATAAAGATGCAGAATATGTTATGTTAGGCAATCTGCACCCTATTGTTCAATTGAGTGTTTTAGAGCAAATGACCCGCAAACCTAAACTCGTGGTTTTAGACACCATGAATTTTTGGATGGACAATGCTCTTGAAGATTTACATAAAGTAATACGTAAAGTAGATGTTATTACCATTAATGATGAAGAGGCCAGACAACTAACCGGCGAATACTCTTTGGTTGTTGCTGCTAAAAAAATTCATGAAATGGGACCAAAATATGTGGTTATAAAAAAAGGTGAACACGGTGCTTTATTGTTTCATGATGACAATGTGTTTTATGCGCCTGCGTTGCCACTAGAAGAAGTATTTGATCCCACCGGAGCTGGCGACACCTTTGCTGGTGGCTTCATTGGTTATCTTGCAAGAACAGATAATGTCTCTTTCGAAAACATGAAAAATGCAGTTGTTTTTGGTTCGGCATTAGCCTCGTTTTGCGTAGAAAAATTTGGAACAGAACGTATGAAGGATTTAAATGATCCTGAAGTTCTTAAACGCCTACAGCAGTTTAAAAATTTGACACAATTTGAAATTGAATTAACATAAACTAACGCGCTCAAAAACGAGCGCGTTTTTTAATTACATAACTAAAACAATGAGTGACGCTTTAAAACACGAATGCGGAATTGCACAAATAAGACTCCTTAAGCCATTAGAATATTACAAGGAGAAATATGGCAGTGCCTTTTATGGTGTAAACAAAATGTATTTAATGATGGAAAAACAGCACAATCGTGGTCAAGATGGTGCAGGATTTGCAAGTATTAAATTAGACACCAAGCCAGGTGAGCGTTATATAAGCCGTGTACGATCTATTGCACAACAACCAATACAAGATATTTTTGCCCAAATTAATGACCGCATTAATAAAGACCTTACAGAACACCCTGAATATGCCAATGATGTAGCCTTACAAAAAAAACACATCCCATACATAGGTGAAGTTTTATTGGGGCATGTGCGATACGGAACTTTTGGCAAAAACAGCGTTGAAAGCGTGCATCCTTTCTTACGTCAAAATAATTGGATGCATCGTAATCTTATTGTTGCCGGAAATTTTAATATGACCAATGTAAATCAGTTGTTTGATGGTTTAGTAAAATTAGGGCAACACCCTAAGGAAAAAGCCGATACTATAACCATTATGGAAAAAATTGGTCATTTCCTTGATGATGCCGTATCTAAAGCATACAAAAAGTTAAAAAAGGAAGGCTATAGCAAAAGCGAATGCTCACCCTTAATTGCAGAGCGTTTAAACGTTGCCAAAATATTGAAAAAAGCTTCCAAAAATTGGGATGGTGGTTATGCCATGGCCGGTTTATTGGGTCATGGCGATTCGTTTGTGTTACGTGATCCTGCAGGCATCAGACCAGCATATTATTATAAAGACGATGAAGTGGTGGTGGTAGCATCAGAAAGACCAGTTATACAAACCGTTTTCAATGTGGATTTTGATGATGTAAAAGAATTGGAACCCGGCCATGCCATTATTACTAAAAAATCTGGAGAAGTTTCTATTCATAAAATTATAGAACCTTTGGAACGCAAAGCCTGCTCGTTTGAACGTATTTATTTTTCAAGAGGGAGTGATGCCGAAATCTATCAGGAGCGCAAAGAACTTGGAAAGCTGTTAATGCCGAAAGTACTTGAAGCCATAGATAACGACACAAGAAATACAGTGTTTTCTTTTATACCAAATACTGCCGAAACCTCATTTTTTGGCATGATTGAAACCGTTGAAGATTATTTAAACCAAAAGAAAACACAAGCCATTTTAGATGGAAAAGGTGGCTTAAGTGCCGAGACTGTTACCGATATTTTGTCTGAACGACCACGTATTGAAAAAATAGCAATAAAGGATGTTAAACTACGAACATTTATAACAGAGGATAGTAGTCGTGACGATTTGGTTGCTCACGTTTATGATGTGACCTATGGCGTAATTAAACCCACAGACAATCTAGTTATTATTGATGACAGTATTGTTAGAGGCACAACCTTAAAAAAGAGTATTATTAAAATGATGGATCGCCTAAATCCTAAAAAGATAGTTGTAGTATCATCAGCCCCACAAATACGATATCCTGATTGCTATGGGATTGATATGGCGCGATTAGAAGATTTAATTGCCTTTAGGGCTATGTTAGATTTATTGGAAGAAAACAATAAATATTACTTGGTACAAGAAGTATACAATAAATGTAAAGCGCAAGTAGATTTGGAAGATAAGGATGTTAGGAATTTTGTTAAGGATTTATATGCAGAATTTACAGATGAAGAAATCTCCAACAAAATTGCAGAATTAATTTGTGATGATACTGTTAATGCCGAAGTGCAAACTATTTTTCAATCTGTAGAGAATTTACATAAAGCCTGCCCTAAAAATTTAGGCGATTGGTATTTTACCGGAGATTACCCAACTTCTGGTGGAAACAGAGTAGTAAATAAAGCGTTCATTAATTTCTTTGAAGGGAATAAAGAACGGGCTTATTAAGTTGTTGAAAATATGCAGTTTATCTGATAAAATATGCTTTTAAGCTAAAAAAAATGCAGTTTATCTATTTTTTATACGTTTCTAAATAAATAAAATCTACATTAGTACTACCATAACATAAGTAGGTTAAGTTCATGGTAGATTTGGGGCAAAAAAAGGTGAACTATCGTTCGCCTTTTTTTATTTGACTTCTATTTTTGCCCTATAACACCACTTAAAAACTTCATTTTGTTTCCTTTAGCCAATTTATTAGTCGTTTATCTATTAATTTTTTTCATTTAAGAAAAGCAACGTTATATTTGCTCCACCATAACATAAGTAGGTTAAGTTTATGGTAGATTTGGGGCAAAAAAGGTGAACTTCTGTTCACCTTTTTTCATTTTCAATATAAAAACACTCTAAACTTTTTCCTCTTTTTCAAAACCATAAAACAACAAAAAAGGCGAACTTCTGCTCGCCTTTTTTGTTGTTTTATGCATTAGGTTTATTTTGCTTCTGCATAACGTCTTTCAACTTCGTTCCAATTAATGACTTTAAAGAACGCATCAATATAATCAGGACGTCTATTTTGATAGTTAAGATAATAGGCGTGCTCCCAAACATCTAAACCTAAAATAGGCGTTCCGCCACAGCCAACCCCAGGCATTAAAGGATTATCTTGATTAGGTGTTGAACACACTTCAACTTTTCCTCCTTTGTGAACACACAGCCAAGCCCAACCAGAACCAAATTGTGTAGCGGCTGCTTTACTAAAAGCCTCAACAAAAGTATCTTTAGAACCATACTCTGCTTCTATAGCATCTTTTAACTCGCCAGAAAGATAACCTCTATCATCTGGATTCATAACGTCCCAGAATAAGGAATGGTTGTAAAAACCTCCGCCATTATTTCTAACACCCATGTTTGCCAAATCTAAATTGGTTAGAATATTTTCAATGGTCTTACCTTCTAAATCGGTTCCCTCTACCGCGGCATTTAATTTAGACGTATAACCAGCATGGTGCTTTGAGTGGTGTATTTCCATTGTACGTGCGTCTATATGAGGCTCTAAAGCATCATAAGCATATTTTAATTTCGGTAATTCGAAAGCCATAATTTCTATTTTTATTTGTTAATATTAAATTCCATCAAATTTAAGGATAATAGGTAGCAATTAAAAATAATAAATACCTATCAAATCATTGATAGTTTTTATCTTGTATCAAAATTTATTTAATGTCTGAAGGCAACTCGTTTTTAATTTATAACGCATCGGCAGGAAGTGGTAAAACCTTTACACTTGTTAAATCGTATTTGTCGCTTTTATTTCAAGCCAAATTGCCTTCTCATTTTAAGCACATTTTAGCCATTACATTTACCAATAAAGCAGCTGGCGAAATGAAGTCTAGAATTCTTGAAGCCTTAACTGAATTTTCTTCGCCTTCAATTTTAGAAAGCCCGACAGATTTATTCAATTTAATACGTGATGAGCTGCATCTTTCTGCGCGAAACATCCATGAAAAAAGCAAGATAATACTCGATGAAATTTTGCATAATTATGCCGCTTTCGACGTTTCAACCATAGATGGTCTCACGCACAAATTAATAAGAACCTTTGCCTACGATTTAAAACTCCCTTTAAATTTTGAGGTTGAACTGGATACCGACCGCGTACTTAATGAGGCTGTAGACAGACTTATATCAAAAGCGGGAACAGAAAAGGAATTAACCAAACTACTTGTAGACTTTGCTATTGAAAAAGCAGATGATGACAAAAGCTGGGATATTTCCTTTGACTTTAACAAGATTGCCAAGCTCTTAACCAATGAAAATGATTGGGCATTTCTCAACAGCTTAAAAGGTAAAACATCTCAAGACTTTAAAGTATTTAAAAAATCTATTAGAATTAAAATTCAAGACGTTGAGCAAAACCTAGTAAACACCTGCCGGTCTGCACTTACACTTATTTCTGAATGCGGACTCGAGTTTAACGACTTTCTTGGTGGGAGCAGAGCTTATCTACCCAATTATTTTTTAAAATTAAAAGATTTAAATCTGGAATATGATTATGATAAAACTTGGGTTCTAAAATTAGAAGAAAAACCATTATACCCTGAATCTAAAACACCTGAAAACATTAAAGCTATTTTAGATGATGTAAAACCCACACTTGTTGATAAATTTAATGAAACACGGAATTTATTTTATTTACATAAATTTTTAAAAAGCATTTACAGCAACATCACACCATTATCGGTTTTAAACGAAATTCAAAAAGAAGTAACCCAATTAAAAACTGAAGAGAGCCTGCTCCTTATTTCAGAATTCAATACTTTGATTAGCAACGAAATTAAAGGTCAACCCACGCCTTTTATCTATGAACGTTTAGGTGAAAAATTCAAACATTATTTTATCGACGAGTTTCAAGATACTTCGCAATTACAGTGGGAAAATTTAATCCCTCTTTTAGACAATGCTTTATCGGCAGAAAACGGTACAGCCATGTTGGTTGGAGATGCTAAACAAGCTATTTATCGATGGCGAGGAGGCCAAGCAGAACAGTTTATTGATTTATTCAACAAGACCAAAAACCCGTTTCCTGTTGAGCCGAAAGTTATATCATTGGCGTCAAATTTTAGAAGTTATCATGAAATTGTAACTTTTAACAATGGTTTTTTTAGGTTTCTTTCCTCTTCTGTATTTAGCAATACATATTATCAAAATCTTTACACATCCATTGATCAAAATATTGAAAAAAAGCATGCTGGTTGTGTTAACTTGAGCTTTCTTGATATAGACTCTAATACCGAATTTGACAAAAATGAACTCTACTCTAAACAGGTGTATGAAGCCATTTTAAATTGCCTTGGCAATGGTTTTGAATTAAATGATATTTGTGTTCTTGTACGAAAAAAGAAAGAAGGCATTGCGGTTTCAGAATACTTAAGCGCTAACGATATTTCTATTATGTCTTCTGAAACCTTGCTCATCAATAATTCTCCAAAAATCCGTTTTATAATTCACGTCTTACAATTAATTACGCAACCAGAAAATATTGAAACTAAAGTTGAAGTACTCAACTTCATTGCAAACCAAAACAACATTACAGACAAGCATACCTTTTTTAAAAAATATTTAAACATTGCCAATCCTGAATTGTTTGAAGCTTTAGGGCACAAAACGAGTATTGCCTATTTATCCCAGCTTTCTCTATTCGAACTCGCAGAAACACTCATAAGAGAATTTAACCTCGCACCTGATTCTGATGCTTTTGTTCAATATTTTATGGATGTAGTTTTAGATTTCACTCGCAAAAAGCAAGCAGATATTATTAGCTTTTTAGACTATTATGAATCTAAAAAATCACAATTAAGTATTGTTTCTCCACAAGGTTTTAATGCAGTACAAATCATGACCATTCACAAATCTAAAGGTTTGGAATTCCCTGTTGTTATTTTTCCTTATGCAGACCTCAATATTTATCAAGAAAAAGAACCTAAAGAGTGGTTTCAACTAGATTCAGAACAATATAACGGATTTAATTATGCGCTCCTAAACTATTCAAAACAGTTTGACCATTTTGGAACTAAAGGCCAAGCTATATTCAATAGGCATCAGTCTGAATTAGAATTAGACAATCTCAATCTGTTATACGTTGCATTAACAAGACCTGTTGAACAGCTACATATTATTTCAAAAAAGGACATAAACTCAAAAGGAGATGTAAACCCGAATACTTATGCAGGTTTCTTTATAAGCTATCTTAAAGAACTAAACTTATGGGATGAAGCAAAACTAAATTATGGTTTTGGTACAAAGAAAAGGAAACCATCACCACTAGAAAATGTCTCTAGCGATTTAGAAGAATTAAAATATATAAGTGTTTCTAAAGAAAGTCATGATATTAAAATAATAACTAATTCGGGTTATTTATGGGATACAGCCCAAGGCAAAGCTATTGAAAAAGGAAACCTTGTACATCAAATTATGTCATTTATAAAAACTTCAGACGATGTTAATCTAGCTATTAGTAAATTTAAAGACGATAAAACCTACAACATTAGTCAAATAACTCTGTTAGAACCTTTGGTGAAAAGCATTGTAAACCACTCGAAATTAGCTGGTTATTTTACAGCTGATTACAACGTTTATAATGAACTGGATATTATTTCAAAATCTGGAAAAATATTACGCCCAGACAGATTGAATATTAATGACAAAAATGAAGTTGTAATAATTGATTACAAATCGGGTCAATCTGACAACAAACATATATCTCAACTAGACGATTACAAAGCTGTTTTAACTAAAATGAAGTATAAAGTTATCAAACAAATACTTGTTTATATAAATGATGGAATTGAAGTAAAAGAATTTTAAATTTGCAAAAAACAAAACTCATGTACGGCAAAATACAAGAACATTTAGAAAACGAATTACAAGCCATAAAAGATAATGGTTTATTTAAAACCGAACGCATAATTACATCAGCACAAGGAGCAGAAATCACATTAAATACTGGCGAAAAAGTATTGAATTTTTGTGCCAACAATTATTTAGGATTATCTGCTCACCCCGAAGTTATTCAAGCTGCAAAAGACGTTATGGACACCCATGGCTTTGGGATGTCTTCGGTTCGTTTTATTTGCGGAACACAAGATATTCACAAAGAACTTGAAAGTAAAATCGCCGATTTTTATGGAACCGAAGATACCATTCTTTACGCAGCTGCTTTTGATGCCAATGGCGGTGTTTTTGAACCGTTATTGGGCCCTGAAGATGCTATTATTTCAGACTCCTTAAATCACGCTTCAATTATCGATGGTGTTCGCTTGTGTAAGGCAGCGCGCTATCGTTATCAAAATAACGACATGGCTGATTTGGAAAAACAGCTTGTTGAAGCCAACAAAAATGGTGCTCGATTTAAAATTATAGTTACTGATGGTGTCTTTTCTATGGATGGTCTAGTAGCACCTTTAGATCAGATTTGCGATTTAGCCGATAAATATGATGCATTAGTCATGATAGACGAGTGCCACGCTGCCGGGTTTATTGGCGAAACAGGTCGTGGAACATTAGAAGAAAAAGGAGTGATGGCCCGAATAGATATCATTACCGGAACATTAGGAAAAGCATTGGGTGGGGCTATGGGAGGCTACACCACAGGCAAGAAAGAGATTATTGAAATGTTAAGACAGCGCTCAAGACCTTACTTGTTTTCAAACTCTTTGGCCCCTGCAATTGTTGGTGCATCCATAAAAGTATTCGATTTGTTAAAAAATGACACGTCATTGCGAGACAAGTTAGAATGGAATACCAACTACTTTAAATCCGAAATGCAAACTGCCGGCTTTGATATTATTGATGGTGATTCTGCCATTGTGCCCATCATGCTTTACGATGCAAAGCTCTCACAGACCATGGCTAATATGTTGTTAGACGAAGGCATATATGTTATTGGCTTCTTTTTTCCAGTTGTCCCAAAAGAAAAAGCAAGAATACGAGTTCAACTTTCAGCAGCCCATAATAAAACACATCTTGACAAAGCAATTGCCGCTTTTAAAAAAGTTGGAAAGGCTTTAGAAATTATTTGATTTTTTTTGACAAAGTGCTACATTTTAGGGGAAATATCCAATATTTTTCTATATTTGTCTTTGTTAATAATATTTAACAACTTACTTTTGCTTACAATTAACACTTAAAAATTAAATTTTTGAATATGAAAAATCTTAGCAGATTATTGTTCGCTTTGTTGCTTATGTTAGGTTTAAGCAACACTTACGCACAAGATGAAAACAACCCTTGGGCTGTTACCTTTGGAATAAACGCGGTTGATTTCTATCCAACTGGTGAAGATCCTCCACTAGGTGACTTTTTAGATGAGTATTTTAATGCTGAAGACCATTGGAATATTTTACCTTCATTATCTACACTTTCAGTTTATCGTTATATCAATAGTGGTTTTACTGTAGGTGCTACTGCTTCTATCAACAAAATAGATTATTTTGGTGATGATGACACTACTTACAATGGAGCTTCTTATTTTGGTTTAGACGGTGTTGTTATGTACAAGTTTGGCTCAATGATTAATAATTCATGGCTAGATCCTTATTTAGGAGTTGGTGGTGGTTACACTTGGGTTGACTCAATTGGAGCTGGAACATTAAATGGTACTATTGGTATCAATTTCTGGATTACAGAAAATATTGGTCTTACTGCTCAATCTGCTTATAAGCATGCATTCGAAGATTACTTATCTACTCACTTCCAACACACTGTAGGTGTTACTGTTCAGTTTGGTGGAAAAGATACTGATGGTGATGGCATTTATGATAAAGACGATGCTTGTCCAGAAGTATTTGGTTTAGCTGAATTTAACGGTTGTCCTGATACTGATGGTGATGGTATAGAAGATAGTAAAGATTCTTGTCCAAACGAAGCTGGTCCTGCTGAATTCAATGGTTGTCCTGATACTGATGGTGATGGTATTCCAGACAAAGATGATGCTTGTCCAACAGAAGCTGGTCCTAAAGAATTAAATGGTTGCCCAGATTCAGATGGTGACGGTGTTGCTGATAAAGATGATGAGTGCCCAACTGTTGCTGGTCCTGCAGCTAACAAAGGTTGCCCTTGGCCAGACAGAGATGGTGACGGTGTTCCAGACAAAGATGACTTATGTCCAGACAAAGTTGGTACAGTTGCTAACAACGGATGTCCTGAAGTAACTGAAGCTGTTAAGAAAGCTTTAAATGCTTACGCTAAAACTATCTTATTCGATACAGGTAAATCAACTATTAAAGATTCTTCAGCTGAAGTATTACAAAACATCATTGATATCTTAAAAGAATATCCTAATGCAAGATTCATGATTGAAGGTCATACAGATAGCGTTGGTAGTGAAGCTACTAATGAAAAACTTTCTAAAGAAAGAGCTAGTTCTGTTATGAATTACCTAATCACAAACGGAATTGCTTCTAACAGATTAGAGCATGCAGGTTACGGTGAGTCAAGACCAATTGATTCTAACAAGACTAGAGCTGGTAGAGCTAATAACAGAAGAGTTGAAATTAATTTAATTAAATAATTAATCAACTTAATTTATAGAAAAACGCCTCGATATTTCGAGGCGTTTTTTATTTTTATAATATGACAACGTTTATTGAAGATGTACTAAATGATTTAAAACGTAAAAAACTCGAATTTTCAGAGTTAGTCTTTATTCTTCCAAGTAAACGCGCAGGCACATTTTTAAAATACTATATCTCTCAATCCATAGAGCAGCCTGTTTTTTCACCATCTATATACAGCATTGAAGAATTTGTTGAAGAGCTCTCCGATTTAAAATCAGTTTCAAATATAGAATTGCTTTTTAACTTCTATAAAAGCTACCTTAAAGTCCATACAACTAATAACGTTTATTCATTTGAAGAGTTTTCAAAATGGGCTCAAGTTTTAATTCAAGATTTTAATGAAATTGATCGACACCTAATCCCTCAAAATAATATTTTCGATTATTTAAGCGCCATTAAAGAAGTTAATCATTGGTCTGTAGAATCCAATAAAACAGAACTTATTAACCGCTATTTGACATTCTGGAAACGTCTAAAAAATTACTATTTTGAATTTAAGGACGCTTTAATTTCAGAAGGTAAAGCTTATCAAGGTTTAATTTACAGAGAAGCTGTAGAGAATATTCAAAGTTATATTGAAAACAGTTCAACAAAAAAACACGTGTTTTTAGGGTTTAATGCATTAAACACGGCTGAAGAAACTATAATACAAGAAATACTTCAAAATGATTTAGGATATATATATTGGGATATAGACCACGTATTTTACGAGTCAAAAAATCATGATGTTGCTTTATTTATTAAGCAGTACTCAAGAAAATGGAATTTCTTTAAAAACAAGCCTTTTAATTGGGTATCAAATAATTATTCAAAAGAGAAAAACATCCAAGTCTATGGCATCCCTAAAAACGTAGGTCAAGCCAAATATATAGGAACCATTTTAAGTGATCTACAAAAATCAAATAATTCATTGAATAGTACAGCCATAATTCTTTCAGATGAAACCTTATTATTACCTGTGCTTAACTCTATACCAAAAAATGTAAACGCTCTAAATGTCACAATGGGATTAGAATTAAAAACAGTCCCTTTAGCTTCTCTTTTTGAAAAGCTATTCTCTATTCAAAAGAAAAAAAGTGCTTCATTCTATTATAAAGATATTATTAGCATCCTTTCTCATGAGTTTGTAAATCCATTATTTAATGTAGGGAATTCTAATAAAGTTTCAGAAATAATATATACTATTCAATCAAATAACATAGTTTATTTAGATGAAGAGCGACTCCAAAAACTATCTCCTAAAAATGAGCATATTATTTCTGTTCTGTTTAGTTTTTGGCAGGACAACGCAAAAACTGGTTTACAAAAATGCCAAGACCTTATTTTATTAATAAAATCAAGTTTCAAAAACAATAAACAAGACCATGTATTAGCTTTAGAATATTTATTTCGATTTCATGAGTTGTTCAACGAAATTGAGCAACTTAATGAATCTCATAACTACGTAAACGATATCGGCACATTACATAGTGTTTATAATGAGTTGTTGAGTTCAGAAACTTTAGACTTTAAAGGGGAGCCTCTTGAAGGCTTACAGATAATGGGCATGTTAGAAAGTCGCGTTTTAGATTTTGAAACGGTAATTATTTCATCAGTAAATGAAGGTATTTTGCCTTCAGGGAAAACCCAAAATTCATTTATCCCTTTTGATGTTAAAGTAGAAAACAAGCTTCCTACTTATAAAGAAAAGGATGCTATTTATGCGTATCATTTTTATAAGATATTAAATCGTGCTAAAAATGTGTTTATCTTATATAATACTGAAATTGATACCCTCTCTGGAGGTGAAAAAAGCAGATTCATTAAGCAACTTGAAATAGAAAATATACACAACATAAAACATAGTTTAGTCGCTCCTAAAGTTCCAAAAACAAAAAAAGACCCAAACAAAATTTACAAAACACCAGATGTCTTAAGTCGCCTAAAACAAATTTCCGAAGATGGCTTTTCTCCATCATCTCTAACAACTTATGTTAGAAACCCTTTAGACTTTTATTATAAAAAAATATTGAAAATAAAGGAGTATGATGATGTTGAGGAAACCATTGCGGCTAATACTTTAGGAACCGTTATACATAATACCCTTGAAGATTTTTACGCCCCTTTTGTTGGTCTTGAAATACACGTTCAAGATGTTGAACTCATGAAGCCTCAAATTGAGGAAACTGTTACAAGACATTTTAAAAGCTTGTATATGGAAGGCTATATTTCAAAAGGGAAAAATTTAATTATTTTTGAAATTGCAAAACGCTATATTTTAAACTTTTTAGATTTGGAGTTAACCGATTTGAAAAATGGCAACACTATTAAAATACTGGCCATTGAATCGGAGAACAAAATACCATTGGATTTTCCCGAAATTGATTTTCCTGTGTTTCTTAAAGGAACTGTTGACCGTGTAGATAAAAGAAATGGTGTAATTAGAATTATTGACTATAAATCTGGAAAAGTAGATAAAGGGAAAGTTGAAGTTGTTAATTGGGAAGATATAACAACCGATTATGATAAATACAGCAAATCATTTCAGGTGCTATCGTATGCCCTTATGATGGAAGCCTACAAGAAGCCACAAGAGCAGGTAGAAGCTGGAATTATTTCCTTTAAAAATCTAAATCAAGGGTTTTTAAAGTTCGCGAAGAAAGATAGAGCGGGTTCGTACGCAAAAAAAATAGAATACATTGACCAAGAAATTTTAGCTGACTTCACTAGAGAACTTAAACAACTCATAATAGAAATTTGTAATCCAAAAGTTCCCTTTATAGAAAAAGAGATTTAAAAACTATGTTCACTATAGCCGTAAAACCAAAACTGATTGAGCATTGCAAAACCATGGTTTCCATGCATGACTTTGGCAAACGTTTTACAGCAAATGGAACCAAGGAGCAACAACTTACTGGTTTGATTGGCCAATCAGTAGTCATGGAACTCTTTGATAAAGGTTATGTAAATGGCTCTTCGGGTTTTGATGATGGTGTAGATATTGTTTTTGCCAACAAAACTATTGATATTAAAACTATGGGAAGAACAACATCTGTAAAGCCTGGTTACACTAATAATTTTTTAAAACTCCAAGATTACTTTAAAACCAACATCTATATTTTTTGCAGTTATCACAAAACCAAACATATGTTAACGGTTTGCGGTTGGATTTCAAAAGAGGAATTTATAAAAAAACGCCGTTTCTATCCTAAAGGGAGTACAAGAACTCGCTTTGACAAAACAACATTTACAACCTTTGCAGACTTATATGAAATTGACAATAAAGACCTGAACAATGTCAATTCCATTACTGCTTTAAAAAAACAACTCTCATAAAAAAACCGTTCTAAAAAAGAACGGTCTTTCATGTGGAGCATATCGGATTCGAACCGATGGCCTCTACGCTGCCAGCGTAGCGCTCTAGCCAACTGAGCTAATGCCCCATTTTATTTCAACCCGCTTAATACTAAAACAGGAAGGGTTGTACTTTGAAAATCTTTTTTTAATATAGTATTTTTCTCCCACAATTTACTGAAAAATCCGCGCTTACGTCTAACAACACATAACATATCGGGGTCGTTATCTTTATAATGTTCTAAAACACCTTGGAATGTTGTAGCATTTTCAGAATATGTTGTATTGGTAATAATGCTTTGTAAAGCTTCATTAATTTCAAAATCGCCTTCATTATAGAAAGGTGTTTTTACCAACAACAAATTTACTATGGACTTATATTGGTTTTTAATATCAATCAATGGTGTTAAAGCACCTTGCTTTTTCATAATAGCCGATTTCAACGCCATTAATATATATACAATAGGCCTATATTTTAAACCTTCTGGAACGATAAGTGCAGGAATATTAGTTTGCTTAATAATTTTACCTGAGGTCTTGCCTAAATACACTTCATCTTTAACAGAATTTGTTCGCGGCTCAATCATAATTAAATCTATATCTAACGATTGGCAAACCAATTCAAGGGTGTCTACTAATTTCCCTTTAAACGTTTTAATAACAACATCAACATTCTTAGTATCAACTTTAGCGACATGAACTTTAAGAAATTCATAGCTTTCACGTTCTAAAATATGATCTACTTTAATCATAGTTCCTGCTTTGGTGTAAACATTATATACCTGAACAACATACAGTTTGGCTCCAAATGCCTGTGCAAAATCAACTGCATATTGTAAATGACTAACCGCATTTTTGGATGATCCAACTGGAACTAAAATATTCTTCATAATCAATAATTTAAAACTAAATTTACGAGAAATCTATGCAAAAGTAAACATTAAATATGATTCGTAAAGCAACAAATCTTGATATTGATACCATATTAGGTATTACAAATGCTTGCGCCTTGTTTATGATAAAGAATGGTATTTATCAATGGAATGCATCTTATCCTAACCGTAAAGCATTTGAAAATGATGTTTCAAGAGGAGAGCTTTACGTTATTGAAATTGACAATGAAGTTGTGGGCTGTATAGCTATATCAACTTTTATGGATGAAGAATACAAAACAATTCAATGGTTAATTGAAAATAATAATAGTGTATATATTCATAGGTTGGCCATTCATCCTAAACACCAAGGAAAGGGTTATGCACGATCTTTAATGGACTTTGCCGAAAAACAAGCAATAGATAATAGCTATTCCACTATAAGATTAGATACGTTTTCGCAGAACAAAAGAAACCAAAAGTTTTACGAAATTCGCGGTTACAAAAAACTAGGGATTGTTTATTTTCCCAATCAAAGTGAACATCCTTTTTATTGTTATGAATTAGTGATTTGAGTACAAGCATCAGTTTAAAACATATTAATAAATTGGCCATTCCTGCATTAATTTCAGGAGTGTCTGAACCTATTTTATCAATTACTGATACAGCCATAGTTGGAAACATGCCAGTAGACGCAACCGAATCCTTGGCTGCTGTTGGAATAGTGGGCGCATTTATTTCCATGCTCATTTGGGTATTGGGGCAAACGCGTAGCGCCATTTCATCCATTGTCTCACAATATGTTGGTGCCGACAATTTGGACAAGGTAAAAAACCTACCAGCTCAAGCCATTTTCATAATTACTTCTTTAAGTATTCTCATTATTCTTATTACCTATCCTTTAGCGGAACACATTTTTAAACTCTATAATGCTTCTCATTTAATATTAGACTACAGTGTGGACTATTATAGAATTCGTGTATTTGGATTTCCGTTCACGCTATTCACAATAGCTGTATTCGGTACTTTTAGAGGGCTGCAAAACACCTTTTATCCTATGATAATCGCTATTGTTGGCGCAACAACAAATATAGTTTTGGATTTTATATTAGTATTTGGTATTGAAGGCTTTATACCTGCTATGAATATCAAAGGAGCAGCTTATGCTAGTGTTATCGCGCAATTATTAATGGCATTGGTTTCCGCTTATTATTTGTTGACCAAAACCACAATTCCTTTGCGTTTCAGTTTGCCTTTTAACAGCGAAATAAAGCGATTCCTACTTATGATTATGAACCTCTTTATTAGAACTTTAGCTCTTAATGTTACCCTATATTATGCAAGTGCTTTTTCAACTAGTTACGGCAAGGAATATATTGCTGCTTATACCATTGCTATTAATCTTTGGTTTTTGGGCGCTTTTATTATTGATGGCTATGCAAGTGCAGGCAATATACTTTCTGGTAAATTATATGGCGCCAAAGATTATGGTAAATTGTTGAAATTAAGCAACCAGCTTATTAAATATGGTATTGTAGTAGGCATTACAATGGCAATATTGGGTACATTTATATACTATCCTATTGGCACACTATTTACAAAGGACGAAGCTGTTTTAAACGAATTTTACAAGGTCTTTTGGATAGTGTTGGCTATGCAACCCTTATGTGCAGTGGCCTTTATTTTTGACGGCATGTTTAAAGGCATGGGTAAGATGAAAACATTACGAAACATACTTCTGTTTTCAACATTTTTAGTTTTTGTACCGGTATTGTTTTGGTTGGATTCAATGGATTACAAGTTGTACGCTATTTTTACGGCTTTTACGTTATGGATTATTGCAAGAGGTTTACCGCTTATCGTAAAATTTAGAAAAGAATTTTTGCCACTCTCCCAAAACCGTTAACTTTGACTAGTAAATAGTTGTATATGTTAACACTGTTACCCATACTACAAGGTGCAAATATTGAAGAAAAAATAAAAGAGGCACCTGACAACTCCTATGAAATTGGTGTGTTTATAGGTTCTATGTTGCCTTTTGTTGTATTGGTAATTATTGCTTACGTCATTTACAGATACAACAAAAACAAACTTAATAAAGACTAATAATGGGAGGAAACATGCTTTTTTTGGTACTGGCAATAGTACTGATTATCATTTACGTTTACAATCGCAACAAACGTCGTTAATTATCGGGTTTTCAGCCAGCCTGTAATACTCATGCGTTCTGTTTTAACAGGTTTTACTTCGTGCTCTAAAACCTGACTTTCAAAAATAACAACCCGTCCAGGAAACGGATAGATAACCTTTTCCACTTCCTGTCCATTTTCATAGAAATACAATACCAATTCACCGCCATTTTCTGGAAGCCAACCATCTTCATTTAAATAGCATACAAAGGACAATTTTCGTCTATCATCATTTTGAAATGTATCTAAATGTCTCCTGTAAAACGTCCCTTCAGGATATAAAGCATAATGAAACTCCTTTTGCAAAATACCCATGAAACAGGTTTTGTTTAAATACGAAACCAAATCATTTATTTTGTTAAAAAATAGCTTCTCTTTATCATCCGCTTTAGATTCATCCATCCACAGAATCATATCGCCTCTAATAGATTTTGCAATAGTTTCATTTACGCGATTTCCAATAGCCGCCTTTTTAAAGTTGTCTTCTTCTTGTTTGCTTAATAACGACCCTCTTAAAATAGAAACTTCATCGTACGAAAAAAAATTCTCAACAATACTGTATTGTTGCGTTGAAATATCACTTATAATCTTTTCATAAAGTGGGTTTTCAACAAAATCAATGGCTTCAAATAATTGATCCATAGGTCGCTGGTTTTAAAAAAAGTGCGCAAATGTAATCTAAAAATCAATTGCTTTTACAAAACAATTATCTTTGCAATGAAAAATTATATTATGAGTAATATTCGAATCACCAAACAATTCTCTTTCGAGACAGGACATGCACTTTATGGCTATGATGGGAAATGCAAAAATGTGCATGGCCACAGTTATAAATTGTCGGTAACAGTTATTGGAGAACCCATATCAGACAACGATAATGTAAAATACGGTATGGTAATAGACTTTGGTGACTTAAAGAAGATTGTAAAACATGAAATTGTGGACGTGTTTGATCATGCCACTGTGTTTAACAAAAACACACCCCATGTAGAGTTGGCAAAAGAATTAAAAGACCGAGGGCATAATATCCTATTAGTAGACTACCAGCCAACAAGTGAGATGATGGTTATTGATTTTGCTGAAAAGATAAAAAAGCATTTACCTAATCACATTGTATTACATTCATTAAAATTACAAGAAACCGAAACCAGTTTTGCTGAATGGTATGCTAGTGATAATTAATTTAATTTGTCATGCTGAACTTGCTTCAGCATCTATTATATTTACTACATGAATATCCCACAAGGAAAAAAGATTTACTTCGCATCAGACAACCATTTGGGTGCGCCAACACAAGAAGCTTCTCGCCCTCGAGAGCTTAAATTTGTAGCTTGGTTGGACGAAATCAAACAAGATGCAGCAGCTGTTTTCCTAATGGGCGATTTATTCGATTTTTGGTTTGAATACAAAACCGTAGTTCCAAAGGGCTTTACAAGGACTCTTGGTAAATTGGCCGAAATCACAGATTCGGGCATTCCCATTTATTACTTTGTGGGCAATCACGATTTATGGATGAATGGTTATTTTGAAAAAGAACTCAATATTCCTGTGTACCATAAACCGCAAGAATACACCTTTAACAACAAAACCTTTTTTATTGGTCATGGTGATGGGTTAGGTCCTGGTGACAAGGGTTATAAGCGCATGAAAAAGGTTTTTACCAACCCGTTTAGTAAATGGCTCTTCAGATGGTTGCATCCTGATTTAGGTGTTAGACTAGCACAACATTTGTCCGTAAAAAACAGATTGATTTCCGGTGATGAAGATGCCAAGTTTTTAGGCGAGGATAATGAGTGGTTGGTACAATACTGCAAACGTAAATTGGAAGACAAACACCGAGATTATTTTGTATTTGGACACAGACATTTACCGCTTGAAATAGACCTCAACCAAACATCTAAATATATCAACTTGGGCGATTGGATAAACTATTATACCTATGGTGTTTTTGATGGTGACAATTTTGAGTTGAAGAAGTTTTAAATTTCTTCTTTTTCATGCTCCTCTATATCTTTTGTCAAGTCTAACTCTCTTAATGGTTTGTTTTTGGTGCCTATTATAGCAACCACTATCATTGTCACAGTGCCTCCTAACATCACCGCTAAGGGCGCTCCAAACAACCTGGCAGCAATTCCGCTTTCCAGTGCTCCTAGTTCGTTAGAAGATCCAACAAACATAGAGTTAACAGCGCCTACACGACCTCGCATATCATCAGGTGTTTTGAGTTGTAGTATGGTTTGTCGAACCACCATAGAAATGCCATCAAAAACACCGGAAAAGAACAAGGCCAAAACACTTAACCACATCAGTTTTGATGCTCCAAAAATTATCATGCAGACACCAAATCCAAAAACCGAAACCAGTAATTTTTTTCCAGTATTCTTGGTAATGGGAATATAGGTTGTTGCTAACATAGTAATAATGCTCCCAGAGGACAGTGCGGCATTTAGTATGCCGAATCCTTTGGGTCCTGCATCTAAAATATCTTTTGCAAACACAGCAAAAATAGCAACAGCACCACCAAACAAAACGGCGATCATATCTAAAGTTAGTGCGCCTAAAATAACTTTGTCATTAAACACAAACCGTATTCCGGCTTCCAAACTATCTCTTACAGATTCATAAACTTCTTTATTTAAAATGGGTTTCTTCTTTATTTGAAAAACCAAAAACAAGGCTAATAGCACCAATAGAAATATAATGCCCAATGTAATGTGAACTCCAATCCAGGCAATTAAAAAGCCACCCAATAGCGCACCAAAAACATTGGCACCTTTCCAAGTACTACTACTCCATGTGGCAGCATTTGGATACACCCTTTTTGGAACCAATAAGGCAATGAGCGAAAAAATAGTTGGACCAAAAAAGGCCCTTAAAACTCCTCCAAAAAACACCAAGCTATAAATGCCAAACAAAATAGTTTTGGTACTCCATGACAATTCAATGGTTTCAGAGGTCAGCCAAAACAGCCCAAAACTTATCAATGAAAACAACGCAATGCAGCGCATAAATAGGTTTCGCTTTTCCTTTTTATCGACAATATGGCCTGCAAATGGTGCTAATAAAAACGCAGGTAAAAATTCACAAAGACCAATGATCCCAAGAGCTAGAGGATCTTCAGTTAATGCATAGACTTGCCATTCAATAACGACAAATTGCATGGACCAAGCCAAAACCAAAGCAAAACGCAAAACCAAAAAGATGTTGAATTCTTTGATTCGTAATGCTGCGTAAGGGTCATTTTTCTGCATAGATTATTTAAAAATTAGTTTGAACTCCACACGCCTGTTCAGTGCGCGACCTTCTTCAGAGTCGTTGTCGGCGACTGGAAATTTGTTGCCGTATCCTGTTGCTGTAATACGCTCTGGCCTTAAGCCTTTTGAAATTAAATATAAAGCAACTTCCTTGGCACGTAATAAGGACAGTTCATCATTTCGTTTTTGAGTGCCTACATCATCGGTATGACCATAAATTTCAATTTGCAGGCGCTTATTGGCATCTAAATATTTATAAAGCTGATTTAATTCTGCTTTAGAAGATTCCAATAATTCATGTTTGTCAAAATCGTAAAGAACATTCTTTAAGGTATACACTTTATCGTTCTCTAATACTTGGTCTTTTTCTATAGTTTGTGACTCTGAATAAGATATTGTTTCAGAATGTAAAGGCTCGATACTGACATCATCAATAAAGTAATAGGAAGCATCTGGATCTTTTGTGCTGTGCATCTTTATTTTGGAAATTTTACTGTTTTTATCGAAGTTTCCAATAATAAAATTTGATTCAAATCCCTTGGCCGTGTATTCAAACGTTATTTTTTCCCAACCTGTTTTTTCAATGTAGTGACTTTGACTATTGATCAACACAAAATAACTATCAGAAATTTCATTCAAAATCTTATTTAAGTTTATGTATTCATCTGATTCCCGCTTAAAGGGCTCTTTTAAAAACAAAACACCCAAATCCCGAATGGCATGGCTACACTTTTCGGCCAAACTGATGTAAAACGTCATCGTATAAGTATCACCAATAATCAATGGCCTTGATAATTGCCCTTGAACATATTCTCGATAATTTTCAGGTGCCAAAACGTACATCCCAGCAAAACCATTTCCTGATCTAGAACTTTGTTCGCCAAAAAAATTAGTTTCTCCAACGTCCTTACTACACGCATTAAAATAATCGGTTGAGCCAAAATTTGGGGTGTTCCAATCAGTGACATTATGATTAAAATTTCCTATTATTGATGGGCATCTTTTATACTCCTCAAAACTCGGGTTTAAAACCAAATTTTGTGACATCGTGAGTTGAAAACACAGGATAAGCAGTATGAAAAATCGTCTATTCACTATTTTAAATCCCGTAATTTCAATTGAAGTGATACGGTTCCATTCCAATGATTTTCGTCAATGGTATAAACCGCTTTAAACGGTTTTCTATCTGAAATCAAATCGTATTTATCGCCTAGACCAAAACCAATACCCACAATCTGCTGTGTGCCGTCGGTTACAGTGACTCGTAAATGGGATTCATCTTCGCCCACACATTTACCATAACCGGTATCGCGAATATTCTCACTCATAAAAACAGGAGTCATATTCCCTGGTCCAAAAGGTGCAAATTGTTTTATGATGCGCCATAACTTCGCATCAACTTCAGATAATTCAATGGATAAATCAACCTTAATTTCTGGAGTCAATAATTTGATGTCAATAGTTTTTGAAACCACATCTTCAAAAGCTTGTTTGAAAGCTTCGTAGTTTTCTTCCTTTAATGTTAGTCCAGCTGCATATTTATGTCCGCCAAACTGTTCGATATGCTCACTACAGGCTTCCAAGGCATTATACACATCAAAACCAGACACCGAACGTGCCGAAGCGGCTAACTTATCGCCGCTTTTCGTAAAAACCAAGGTGGGTCTGTAGTAAGTTTCGGTTAATCGAGAAGCCACAATACCAATAACACCTTTATGCCAAGTTTCATGGTAAACAACAGTAGTAAAACGTTCCTGTTCCTTTTGTTCTTCAATTTGTTGTAGAGCTTCTTCTGTAATTTGTCTATCTGTTTCACGTCTATCAGTATTAAAAGTGTCTATTTCAACAGCATATTCAACAGCTGTATTAAAATCGGTTTCGGTTAATAAGGTTACGGCATGATTGCCATGCTTCATACGACCTGCTGCATTAATTCTTGGTGCCACAATAAACACCACATCGGTAATGGTGAGTTCTTCTTTTTTAACTTCGGCTATAATAGCTTTGATACCTGGACGTGGATTACCATTAATCACTTGCAATCCAAAATATGCCAAGACCCGATTTTCTCCAGTAATGGGAACAATATCAGCTCCAATGGCAGTAGCTACCAAATCTAAATATGCGACTAAATCCTCAACCGATTTCCCTTGTTTGGATGCTAATGCCTGAATAAGTTTAAACCCAACACCACAACCACAAAGTTCTTTATAAGGATATTCACAATCTTGTTGTTTAGGATCTAAAACGGCAACCGCATTCGGTAAGGAATTACCTGGTCTGTGATGGTCGCAGATGATAAAATCAATACCTTTTTCTTGGGCATAAGCCACTTTTTCAATCGCCTTAATGCCACAATCCAAAGCAATAATAAGGGTAAACCCATTGTCTTCTGCAAAATCAATACCTTGATAGGATACACCGTAACCTTCTTCATAGCGATCTGGAATGTAAGTTGCTACTTTTTCTGTTCGAGTTTTTAAATAGGAGCTCATTAAGGCTACAGAAGTCGTTCCATCTACATCATAATCGCCATAAACCAAAATATTTTCACCATTCTCCAGAGCCTGTTCAATACGTGATACGGCTTTGTCCATATCCTGCATCAAGAATGGGTCATGTAAATCATTTAAACTGGGGCGAAAAAACGTTTTGGCGTCATCATAGGTTTCAATACCACGTTGCAACAAGAGTATAGCCACAATATCATCAACCTGTAAAGCTTCTTTGAGAACCTTGACTTTTTCTGGGTTTGGATTTGGTTTAAGCGTCCAGCGCATACTATTTATTATGATAGTGAACAGATGTTTTTACATTGGCAAACTTTCGAAACATTTCCATGACACCACAGTATTTTTCAATGGATAAGTCAACAGCTTTTTTAATTTTAGCTTCGTTTAAATTTTCCCCATAAAAATGATATTCAACGGTAACGCTGTGATAATATTTTGGGTGTTCCTCGGTCAATTCGCCATAGGTATCCATTCTAAAATCGGCTAGTTTTACTTTCATTTTATCTAGAATCGACACCACGTCTAAACCCGAACAACCAGCAAGCGCCGAAAGCATCATGGCCTTTGGTGATAGGCCCGAGTTGTGTCCTCCATGCTCTGGACTGGTGTCCATTAATACCGTTTTTCCGTTTGGGTTGTCGGATTCAAAAAGCATATTCCCTTTCCAATGTGTTGTAACTTTATTTGTTGCCATTGCTATAGATTTTTCGTTTATTGTGTCATATCAAAAATACCAATAAAAAATAGACTATGCCACTAGTAACACCATTATCACCCGAGCACGATTTAGAGACCAAGGAATTGGCGGAATTCTTTAACGAAACGCTTGGTTTCTGTCCAAATTCAGTGCTCACCATGCAACGCAGACCTGCTATTTCTAAAGCGTTTATAAACCTCAACAAAGCCGTAATGGCCAACGAAGGTCGTGTAACCTCTGCTTTAAAACGTATGATTGCTTGGGTGAGTAGTAATGCTACGGGTTGTCGCTATTGTCAAGCACATGCTATTCGTGCCGCAGAACGCTATGGTGCTGAACAGGAACAACTGAATAACATTTGGGAATATAGAACCCATCCTGCTTTTAGTGATGCCGAACGTGCTGCCCTCGATTTTAGTTTGGCTGCCAGTCAAGTACCTAATGCTGTTGATGAAACCATTAAAAAACGCTTGTATGAATATTGGAACGAAGGTGAAATTGTTGAAATGCTAGGAGTGATTTCATTGTTTGGATATCTGAACCGTTGGAATGACAGCATGGGAACATCTATTGAAGATGGCGCTGTAGAAAGTGGCGAACAGTATTTAGGGAAGCATGGTTGGGAAAAAGGGAAGCATGTTTAATGCCTACTAAACTTTATTTTGATTGATTTTTTGGTATTACCCTCAACAATGATGTTTTTTGTAAAGATTGTTGCCCAAATAGTATCTTTTGTAATTAGTTCATTGGACACCAAATCAAAACCTAATTTTATTCTTTGAGTTGAATCAGATACTTGAATTGGGTTTTCTAATAGCTTTACATTTTTTATTATTGCTTCTTTCTTTTTGAAGTTCAATAAGGTTTCGTCGGTATATTTCTTTAGCTGAATAGATATGTCTTCATTGAACTCTGGATGTTTCTGTTTCAAAACTAATAAGTCATAAAATTCTTGTAATTTTTCTATACTCAACTTTTGATGCTCAAAACGTGTGGTTTTTGAAACTGCATAAGTCTCAGGAATGGCATATTCTTCATCAATAGTAGCTTCTTCAAAATCTATTGATTCGGTGCTTATGCTTTTTGTTTCGTTATTATTACAAGAAATAATAATTATAATAATAAAAATATAGATTAGTTTTTTCATTTTACTATGAATTTTAACGATACTATCTTTCCTTCCTCTATTTTCTTATCTAAAATTTCTATGCGTTTTAAACTTTTTGTGGGAATTGTAAGCATTCTAATAAATTCATCTTTAGAGTACAACTCAATATCCATACTGTTTTTAAACAGTCTATAAATCTTTACATCCTTTGAGAAGAGAGCTTTTAATTCATTAACATGATTCTTCCAATCTTTTATGTTACCATTTGCATAGTAATTTAACATTAGTGCATAGTCGTCTGTTTTAACCTCAACAACTTGGTTATAATTAGACTTTATATTTCTTATTATAGTATCAGTTTTATGATATGGCGATTGAATAATGAATTTAATAATATCATGTTTTGTTTTAAAACTAAAACAACCCATACTATCCGTTTTAAGATGAATTGGAGATTCGTTTTCTTGAAGAATTTTAATGTCTAAATGTGGGGTAGTAATTTTTTCATTCTTTACAGTGTCGACAAAACAAAACTCAAAGTTGTTTTTAGAATTCAAGTGATAAACAAAAAAACAAATTGGAATTGGAATTAAAATCCAATACTTAAAAAATTTATTTTTTGATTTTCTCTTTACGTTAGATTGATGTTTGGCTTTAAAAGCATTCCAGCTATCAAAACCAACATAAATACTCAACAAATTTAGTACATCAATTCTAGGTAACTTTTCTGGTGTGTTTTTTATATAAGTATAAAACCATTTTTCACTGACTTTACCTTTAACTCTATTAAATAAATCTTCTTGAAAAGCTTCAATTTCATCTCCTTTCCAATGTTCAATTGAACTTGAAATACTATTACTTCGCAAGAAAGTAGTTTCTACTTCTTGCTTTAATGTATTAAAAAGATGTCTATCTACTTTGTTCAATTGTAGTTATTTGTCTGAATAATAGCTATTTGAGAATTGTAAAATACTTTACAAAAGTTTTACAAGAGCTTTTCAAAAAAAGGCTTACCCAACTTAATATGTTTGCTTATATAATTCTTAAAAATAAAAAATTATGAAAGCAAACGTATTTAAAACTATATTTAAAATTTCAGCTCTAGTTATTTGTTTAATTAGTGTGTCATGCAATGACAACTCTTATAAAGAATCTGTTGTTACTGAAGCAGTTGATCTATCTGAAGATTATGAAAGTATCAGCGCAGAAGAAACAATAACTAATTTTGCTGTAAAACAAAATGCTGTTCCAATTGATTTAAAAATTATTAAATCTGCATCTGCTCGATACAAAGTAAACGATGTAAAAGAAGCGACTCATAAAATTAAAATCATCGCTCAAAAACATGGTGCTTACATATCTGACTTAAGATTTCAAAATGACCTTTATAAAAAAGAGAATCGTTTTACAATTAAAGTGCCTCATCGGTATTTTGATAAAATAATGGATTCTGTTTATACAGTTGTGGATTTTGTTGAATATGAAAATATAACAACAAAAGATGTTTCCGAAGAATACATTGATTTAGAAACTAGACTAAAAACTAAATTAGAAATCAAAAAAAGGTATGAGGATATACTTCGTAAAAATGCAAAAACAGTTGAGGATATTTTAAAAACTGAAGATAGATTAGGTGTAATTCAAGAAGAAATTGAAGCGGCTCAAGGACGTTTAAAATACTTAACAAACAAAGTGGCATTTAGCACTATTCAAATTGATTTATATGAAACCGTTGACTATGTTGAAGAGCCTAAAAGTTACACCAAAACATTTTTAGATAAAACTAAAGAAGGTCTTTCCAACGGTTGGCATTTTATAGAGGCCTTTGTTATTGTTCTTATAAATATTTGGCCCTTAATAATTATTGGTGTTTTTACCTTTGTGATTATTAAAAAAAGAATGAGAAAATAATATTTTTCTTTTTTAATTTATTAAAACCTTGCTAGAAATAGTAAGGTTTTATTTTTTGATAAACCAAACCCTATAAACCTTGCGTTAGTAAGGGTCCTTTACTTTTATATTCATAAAAATTTATTTCTGAAGGTAAATTTTACTGTCCTATTTTAAAAATGATAAAATACTCACTTTTGAAATATAAGAATTAAACTAAAGTATAATTTTTACATGAAACCGTGTCACAGCACAAACTAAACCGGTAATATACTTTAGCTTGAAATATAAATTATGGATTATTTAACAAGCATAAGTCAGGCAATTATTGCAGTAGTATTAATTAATAACATTGGAAAGTCAATAAGAATTTATCAATTAAAAAAGACTGAAAGTTCTAAAATTGAATCTATTGGAAGCTATGAGAAAAAATCAAAAATAAAATATGCTTTTTCGCGATTTTACAGAAAATCGAAGATTGATTGAGCTTACTCTTTTAACTTTTTGAGGATGTTACTTGCTGTCGCTATAATTATTGTGCGTGATGCTTCAATATCTACAGCAATACCAACTTTATCAGAAACCATATCATTTGTAGAATCTAATGCCTTAAGATACCAGTCTTCCCAAGCTTTTATTATCTCAATTTGAGTAGAACGGTTGTCGCCATTTTTTATGGCCAATTGACCTTGTTTTAACTCGTCATTCAATCTAGAAATCGCAGCTGTTTCAATATTCTTTATAACAACTTTTGCTGTAGTTTCATCAGCATTCAATAATTTATAAGCCGAAACTAAAGATGCTGTACCTACATTTTTGAGGGTTTCCTTTGAAACCTTATCCAGTCTATCATTATCGGTGTGGTAAAACTGGTCTGTAAAATGCCAAAACAAGACACTCGGAATATTGCCTTTTAAAAATGGGACGTGATCGCTACCGCCTTCAAACGGATTTGTTTCAACTACCCAATTGGCTTGTTTCCCTTGAGCCTTAAATTCACCAATTAAAAAGTCGTTTAAATAATGAGGTTTCATTTGGCTTAATGTCATTTTACTTCCGCCCCATTCTGTATGCTTATCATTACCTCGTGTCCAAATAGCGCTTGGATCTGGCATTTTTTCTATTAAAAACGTCCCTCCAGTTATAGCCGTATTTTCGCCTACCATATCGAGACTAATTCCCCATTTTATGTTTTTAGCACGTGCTTTATCTTCTTCAACATAACGCCCTGTAGATACTATTTCGTCGCCCCAAAGAAACGTTAATGTTCGTTTAGGATTTATTTTGTTTTCTTGTATAAGTTTAGAAGTAAGAGTGGCCATTTCTAATGCCACACCAACTCCGGTAGCGTTGTCATTTGCACCCGGCTCTTGAACATGGGCACTAAATACAAGACGTTCCTTTGGCAAAATGGCCCCTTTAATGTCCGCTACTATAGTTAATTCCTCCGATTCGTATATGTTTGTTTCTATGTTAACTTTTAAATTGACTTTCCCGTTTTCTAAACGTTTTTTTAATCGCTCTTTGGCTTCATAAGACAAGGCTATTGCCCAAGGTTTTAATTTGGGTTGTAATTGAATAGAGCGAAACTGAATAGATGTGGTGTTCTTTTCTGGTTGTAAATATGAAGGCATATCATAAGTAAGAATTCCTATTGCACCACCTTGAACAATTGCTGCATTAAATAATCGCCATGGATTGGTTTCTGCAAAAACAATTTTTCCTTTTACATCAAGCTTATTAATTTTCTTAAGGTCTTTTACATAAATAACTTCAGCGGTAGTGCCTTCTTTTGGAGTGCTATAAGAATTTAAAGCCACCATATTACTATTGGTAGCTTGTGTTAACAGTGGTTTATCTTCACCTTCAATTGAAAGATTGGCATCAACAACTTCCCAAGTTGGTTTTTCCAAAGGGCGTTTTTCTATTCTGTAAGTTAATCGATTTGTTGATGAGGCTTTTTCTTCTAAAACAAAACCCGCCTCCTCTAAATGTTCAGCAATAAAAGTAATGCTATTATTAAAGCCTGTATTTCCCACTACACGCCAATACTGTTCAACAAAAGCAGTCGTTTCGTAAGCTAAATTGCCTGTGAATTGTTCGTTTAAAACATCGGAATAATAACTTTCTTTTTGCTCTTGGGCCGATAATAAGCTAACTATCAAACAAATTAAAACAGTGACTAGCGACTTTGTATTAATCATAAATTTTGGAAATACGTTTTAAAAAGATAAATGTAGTTTTTTTTAAGTAAGCAATTGATGTACACGTTGTTTTAATTCTGGTAAAACTTCAATCTCAAACCAAGGGTTTTTGGTAAGCCAAAACCGATTTCTGGGACTTGGATGCGGTAAGGGTAAATAATTTGGTAAATAATCTTTGTAATTTTTAACTGTTTCGGTCAAGGTGTTTTTAGTTTGCTCTTTTAAATAGTAACGCTGTGCATACATCCCAATTAAAAGCATCAATTCAACCTGTTTCATGCTATCAAATAAGGGTTGGTGCCATTGTGGTGCACATTCTGGTCTTGGAGGCAAGTCACCTGTTTTCCCTTTTCCAGGGTAACAAAACCCCATCGGTATAATGGCAAAGTTTTTGGGGTTGTAAAATTGCTCGTTAGTAACATCTAGCCAATTTCGTAATTGTCTGCCGCTAGCATCATCCCAGGGAATTCCTGATTCATGGACCTTGGTTCCAGGCGCTTGACCAACAATTACAATTTTAGAATCTATATCAGCTGAAACCACAGGTCGTGGACCTAATGGTAAATGGTCTTTGCAGATAGTGCAGTGTTTTATGTCCTCTAAAAGATTTTGCATATTGTTTTTTAGATTCTGAACGCGTTTCGAGAGCATTTCGACAAGCTCAATGTGACACCTCAACGTCCGTTCAGAATGACAAATTATTTTCTCCCACCAACTACAATCACAATCTCGCCTTTGGGTGGTTTATTGGTGTAATGTTCCAAAACGTCTTTGGCTGTCCCGCGAATGGTTTCTTCATAAAGCTTCGTCAATTCACGGGAAACAGAAACGGGTCTATCTTCTCCAAAATACTCGCAAAAATGGGAAAGCGTTTTTAAAAGCTTGTGGGGAGATTCATAAAAAATCATGGTTCTGGTTTCTTCTGCCAATAGTTTCAGCCTTGTTTGGCGCCCTTTTTTAACTGGCAAAAAGCCTTCAAATACAAACTTATCGTTTGGCAAACCGCTATTTACCAAAGCAGGTACAAAAGCGGTTGCGCCAGGTAAACATTCTACGTCAATACTATTTTCAATACAAGCCCTTGTCAATAAAAAACCAGGATCGGAAATGGCTGGTGTTCCAGCATCGCTGATTAAAGCTATGGTTGTTCCGCTCTTTAATTTGTTTATTAACCCTTCAACCGTTTTGTGCTCATTATGCATGTGGTGCGACTGTGAAGGCGTGTTAATTTCAAAATGCTTCAGGAGTTTGCCTGATGTTCGTGTGTCTTCAGCTAAAATTAAATCGACGTCCTTTAAAACTTCAATAGCTCTAAAAGTTATATCTTTAAGATTTCCTATAGGTGTGGGAACAATGAAGAGTTTCATAAGGTTGGTCTATTTATTTCCAAATTTACAATCTTTTCAAGTATATTCACGCAACCATTTTTGGTTTCAGGCATCTACTATAAAACTAACCTATGCTAAAGCAAACACTTTTACAACTTTTTGCTTTTTTATCTCTTCTGGTATGTTATTCGCAATCAACAGATTTAGCCATTTCTGTAGAGGCTCAAGATTTAGATGGCAGCGATATTTCGCAAGCACATATATACGAAGAATTCCAATATTTAGTGACAATTACAAATTCTGGTAATGCTGTTGAAAATGCTTTTTTTTCTCAAACCATTAACCAGAATGTTTCTGTGTTGTCTTTTATAAGTCAAAATCCTGTTGGTGGAACGTCATTAATAACCGACTTATCAATTTCTGGCAATGAGATAACTGGAACAATTGCTAGCTTTCCAGCGTCATCAAGTATAGAAATAAAGGTGGTCGTAAAAGCACCGGAAAATATAGGTGGTATTGCTACGTCTGTCAATATTTCTCCGCCAGATAATATAACGGATACTAATCCATCAAATAATGTTTCTATTATTTCTATTGATATCACTGATGTTGCTATTGATTTTACAATTTTTCAAGAGCAGGTATCGCCTCCTCAAGGAACAGCAATTTCAGCATGGAATGATTCCGTAACGTATCATTTTACAATAACCAACAATAGCGCTATTAGTTTTTCTTTAAATGCTTTTAGACATCACTTGTCTCTAAATTCACCGTTAAGTTATGGTTCCGCTTATGTTGAATTGATTTCTGTTATGTGTATTGAATCTACAAATGGAACAGCCTGTATTGAAGATTTAGACTTCACTCCTGGTTTACAGTTAATAGATTCTACATCGCCAGAGCCACTTTTTGAATTCACTGAATCTCATGATATAACTTCTAACGGGACATTAACTTTGGAGCTAATTTATAAATATCATGAACCAGAATGTGCTACTGAAATTGGTATTATTGAGACTTTAAGTTCAGGAGCAATTGAGATAAATCATGATAATGAATCCTCAAACACTTCAAATGAAATTATTACAGAATTACTTACTTCTGATTTTTGTCAAGAAACTGATGTTTGTATAGATACTGTTCAAATTGACCCTATATTTGGAACACCTATTAATTATAACCAAATTATAACCCTTGAAACTACAGTTTGTAATAATGGCCCACTTGACGCTGATGTTCTAGTTAGCCTAAGAAACTATACAGTTGATTTAATTTGGGAAATACAATCTATAACATGTATTGCAGGTTCATCAACTATGCCCTGTAATGATATTAATTTTGCTAATGCTGGACAGTATTGGGTTAGTAATACTTTTAACATGCCAGTTGGTGAGATTTTAGTCATTCATACCGAGCTCAAATTTTTAGAACCCGAATGTTCGCCAAATTCAGATCCTGAATATGGCAATATGAGATCTAATATCACCATCTTATCTAACGGTATAACTGATTCTGATTTAAACAACAATAACGATGCTGATATTGTTCAATTACCCACAGCAGAATTATGTGATATTGTTGATCTTGAAATTATAAAAACACAAATTTCTCCAGAATTACCAGAAGGTAGCACAGAGGACCAAACAACTTCTTGGGGACCAATAACCTATCAAATAACAGCTTCCAATTTAAGTCCTGATGACACCTTTATAGAGTTAATTGATTTCATGCCGTTAGTTGATATTTCTACTGCTACAGCTGTTTTAGAATCAGTTAGCTGTGTTTCAAGTACTGGAAATGCTACTTGTCAAGATTTGCAACACACAAATATTGGTGTTGAATTAGATGGTGTATCAGATAATGATGAAGATACTCCAGATGTTTTTTGGGAAATTATATTAGATGATAATTGGCTTTTACCAGGAAATAGTTCAATTACATTTGAAGTGGTAATTAATTGGATTCCTGAATGTTCCTTTGATGTGATACCAACAATAAACAATGTTAGTCTTTATCCTGATAGTTCATTTATTGATACTGTTGAAGGCAACAATAACAGTTCTGTAACCACATACTTTGCCCCTTGTATAGATCTTGTGGTACAGACATTTCCAGAATTTCCTACAGTGTTAGCCAACCAATCTTTTAATTGGATAGTAGATATAACTAATAGTGGAACAAGTGTTTCTGCACAAGATGTAACATTCGAAAACCTTTTAGGTTCAGAATTTACTCTTAATGGAATTCCAAGCTGCCAGACAACTTTTGGTAATGCTGATTGTATAACTCTTTTTGATATTGATGGTAATTTTATATCAGGTAATATTTCTAATATGGAGGAAGGTTCAACGATAAGAATTATTATTCCAGTAGAGGCTCCAAGTTATGGTGGAGCTTTTACAAATACGGCAGAAGCCATACCAAGCCCTCAAAACAATGAAGAGTTAACACCAGAAACCAATATTTCAATTAGTAGTGTTCAAGTTCTAGCGCCTACATTGGAAAAAAGTTTTAATCCAGATATTATTTTTACAAATGAAATAAGCACACTTACCTTTACCATTTTCAATCCAAATATAAATACACCTGAAACAGATGTAGCATTTATTGACAATCTTCCAAATGGATTGATTCTGACTTCTTCTCCTGAATGGGTTTCTAGTAATGGTAGTTCTGGAAACTTTTTAGGTGATATTGGAAACAATTTCGTAGGAATTGAAAATCTTAATATTCCTATTGGAGTATCAAGTTGTAGTTTTTCTGTAGATGTAACATCGAGTGAGCCAGGAATATTTGTAAATAGTACATCAAACTTTACAAACCAAAATAATATAGATACTTCCCAAGTTTATGCCGAACTTGAAGTGCTGCAAAATCCTAATGAAGGTCTTAATTGTGTAAAAATTCCTCAAGTTTTTACGCCCAATAATGACGGTATTAATGATTATTTTAATATTGAGTGTTTAGAGGACTTTCAATCAAATAAACTATTAATTTATAATCGTTATGGAGCATTGTTATTCGAAGCTGAAAATTATACTAATGATTGGGCTGGCAAACCAAATAGAGGCTTTATCCATGATAAAAACAAACCTCTTCCAGTTGGAACCTATTATTATATTCTTACATTAGAAAATGAAAAACCAATTATTGGATGGGTCTATTTAAATTATTAATTACTTATATATCAAACTTACTCTCAACTATTTCCATAAAGCGCGTTTCATAGTCTTCTTTATCCTGCCAATTATTATAATCGGGTTTAACCATGTTATCAATAAACATTTTTGCTTCGTTAAAGCTGGATACTGTATTTAATTGCGATAACACACGATCGTAATCTGCTGTTTCACCGTTAAATAAGTGTTTTATAAATGCTAGTTTATCATTTAATCCAATTTGAAGCCCTCCGGACTTCAGTTTGTCATTTAAAGATTTTTTGCCTTCTGAATCTGGTTTTTTTACGGGCTCAAAAATAGGTTCGTCAATAAAACCTGCTGTTAACTCGTCTAAATCCTCTTTATGAACTTGTGGTTTCGTGGCAACTGCTTTTTCAATCATGGTATCCACAATCTGTGTTTCATGTGGCATTTGTGCAACCATGTCCTTAATCTTTTCAATGGCAGGTTCCATAATGGCTTCATGCTCTCTCTCGTCTAAATTGATATATATTTTGTCTTCAATTTCAATATTATCACTAACCTTATTGTTAAAGGCAACATCCAACATATCAAAGAAAGAAGAATCATTACCAATGGTAGGCAAATCGTCCTCAAAATTTTCTTGAGCAAATTTTAAAACAGAAAGTTTTTCGAATAAAACCGAAACTTCTTGGTGCATTTTTATAACATCTTCCTTTCCCTTTAACTTCAGAATCCTGTGCGCTATGCTAATTAATTCTGATTCCAACTTCTTCTTCATAACTTTTTATTTTAAAAACGAATTTATGCTTTTGATTTTTAATAAATTTACGCCACCTTTATACAAAACGAAAGATTGCATTGTTTTAGTGTTAAAATTACAAAATGTTTCTCGAAAATACAGTAAATCATAAAGAACAATTTGGTTGGATTGAAGTCATTTGTGGTTCCATGTTCTCTGGTAAAACAGAAGAATTGATTCGCAGGCTTAAACGCGCACAATTTGCTAGGCAGAAAGTAGAGATTTTTAAACCTGCTGTTGATGTGCGATATGATGAAGATATGGTTGTATCTCACGATGCCAATGAAATTCGCTCTACACCTGTTCCAGCGGCAGCCAACATCCCTATTTTGGCCGATGGTTGTGATGTAGTTGGTATTGATGAAGCCCAGTTTTTTGATGATGAGATTGTACGTGTATGTAATGATTTAGCCAATAAAGGTATCCGTGTTATTGTAGCTGGATTGGATATGGATTTTAAAGGCAATCCGTTTGGACCAATGCCCAACCTTATGGCTACAGCCGAATATGTTACAAAAGTACATGCCATTTGTACTAAAACAGGAAATTTAGCACAATACAGTTACCGTAAATCCAAAAGTGACGATTTAGTCCTGCTGGGTGAAGTTGACGAATACGAACCCTTGAGTCGTGCTGCATTTTATAAGTCCATGCTTCGTGATAAAGTACGTAATATGAAGGTAAACGATCCCGAAGAAATAGACTCCAATACTGAAAAAGCGAATGGGAAAAGCGCATGAAACCATTCTTGAAATAGATTTAAAGGCCTTAAAGCACAATTTTAATTTCTTAAAATCTAAACTACAATCTAACACCAAATTGCTGGCCGTGGTTAAAGCCTTTGCCTATGGTAGTGACGCCAACGAAGTGGCCAAGTATCTTGAGGTATTAGGTGTCGATTACTTTGCCGTAGCCTATACATGCGAGGGTGTTGCTTTACGCGATGCAGGAATACGAACACCTATATTGGTTCTTCATCCGCAACCTATTAATTTTAAGACTATAATTGAGCGTTGTTTGGAGCCTAGTATTTATAGTTTCAATATTTTAAATGCGTTTATTGGTGTTGCAGAACAAAACAATCAAAACAATTACCCGGTTCACTTAAAGTTTAATACCGGTTTAAACAGGTTGGGTTTTAAAACACCAGATGTAGAAACATTAATTTCTAAAGTAGGCCATTCAGGTTCTGTTCAAGTAAAATCGGTTTTTTCACATCTTGGTGCCAGTGAGGATTTAAATGAAACCGCATACTCTAACAATCAAATTAATAGTTTCAATACCATCATTTCCAAAATAGAATCGAAATTAAACTACAAGCCTATTTATCATATTTGTAATACGTCTGGTATTTTAAATTATCCCAATGCTCATTTAGATATGGTTCGCACAGGAATAGGTCTTTATGGTTTTGGAAATTCTGAACAGGAAGATTCTAATTTTATACCTGTCGCCACATTAAAATCGATTATTTCACAAATCCACACCATTGAACCTGGTGAAAATGTTGGCTATAACCGTGCTTTTACAGCAAACAAAGTTATGCGATCGGCAACAATACCTATTGGCCATGCCGATGGAATTGGCAGGCAATATGGCAATGGCAAAGGGTTTGTAACCATCAATAATCAACCTGCATATTTTTTGGGAAATGTTTGTATGGATATGATTATGGTAGATGTAACCGATATTGATTGTCAAGAAGGCGATGAAGTAATAATTTTTGGAAAATCGCCAACTGCTGTAGCGTTATCAAAAACGGTTAACAGTATTTCTTATGAAATAATTACTGCTATTTCACAGCGTATTAAACGTGTGTATTTAAAATAGCTTATCGCATATATCGAATCTAAAAACTTTTTTCTAAATTAGGAATCAGAACATTAACTAAAAACTATTAATATGCTAAAAGAATTTAAGGAGTTTGCAATGAAGGGAAACCTTGTTGATATTGCAGTAGGTTTTGTAATGGGTGCCGCTTTTAAAGAAGTGGTTACTGCTTTTACAGGAGGGATTGTCTCACCATTAATTGGTTTAATTTTTAACGCCGATTTCAAAGATCTCAAGTACATTATTACCGAAGGCACAATGAATGCCGAAGGTGTTGTTGAAGGTGAGGTTGCTGTGCTTTGGGGCGCTTTTGTAACTAATGTAATAGATTTCATTATTGTAGCATTTGTGATGTTTATGCTTATAAAAGGCATTAACAAGATGAAGAAAAAAGAGGAGCCTGCTCCAGAGGAACCAGCTGGTCCTTCTGAAATAGATTTATTAACTGAAATTAGAGATTCGCTTAAAAAGTAAGATAGCTCACCGCTACACTTCATAGTATAAACCTTAAACCACTTCTTTATAGAAGTGGTTTTTTTATGTTTTTTTTAATTTCAAACGTTGATTAATTATTTACTTTTGTAGCAAATAAAAAATATGAAAATAGCAGTTATTGGCGCTACTGGAATGGTAGGAGAGGTTATGTTAAAAGTTCTTGAAGAACGTGATTTTCCCGTTTCAGAATTAATTCTAGTAGCTTCTAAAAGATCTGTTGGAAAAAAAATTCCATTCAAAGAAGAAGAACTACCAGTAGTTGGGTTAGAAACTGCTGTTAGTTTAAAGCCTCAAATTGCTTTGTTTTCGGCGGGTGGCAGCACATCTCTTGAATGGGCTCCTAAATTTGCAGAAGTGGGTACCACGGTAATAGATAACTCTTCTGCTTGGCGCATGGATTTGGACAAGAAACTAATTGTTCCGGAAATCAATGCCAATACCCTAACCAAAACCGATAAAATAATCGCCAACCCAAACTGCTCAACCATACAAATGGTGATGGCTTTAGCTCCGTTGCACAAACAATATAAAATAAACCGTATTGTTGTCTCAACCTATCAATCTATTTCAGGAACAGGTATTAAAGCCGTTAACCAATTAGAAAACGAATTAGCTGGTGTTGCTGGTGAAATGGCGTATCCATATCCTATTCATAAAAATGCCCTACCACATTGCGATGTGTTTGAGGACAATGGTTATACCAAAGAAGAAATGAAACTCGTGCGTGAGACTCAAAAAATTCTTAACGATAAAACAATTGCGGTTACAGCAACTGCCGTAAGGATTCCGACGGCTGGTGGACATAGTGAATCGGTTAACATTGCTTTTGAGAATGATTACGCAATTAATGATGTAAGACAAATTTTGCACAATACCCCAGGAGTTGTTGTCCAAGATAACACCGATACAAACACGTACCCTATGCCAATTTACGCAAATGGAAAAGACGATGTTTTTGTTGGCAGAATTAGACGCGACGAATCACAGCCCAATTCATTAAATATGTGGATTGTTAGTGATAATTTGAGAAAAGGAGCAGCTACCAACACCATTCAAATTGCTGAATATCTCATAAACAATCAATTAGTATAAATAATTAAGTGCTTTTTATAGATTAATTATAACCTTACAACTAATTAATAATAAGTAATTTATAGCTTTTTTCTATTTTAGTAGGCGTTTTAAAACCTACTATGAAAAAAAATTACTTACTCCAAATTGTCGTTTGTTTTGCAGTAATCCTTAATTCTTGTAAATCTGACGACGATTATTCACCAGTTACTATAGATGCCAAGCCTGATTCTGGAGAAGTATTTCAAAATACTTTTTTAGAAATTGATGTTTTAGCTAATGATCTAAACATACCTAATTCGGGCACGTTAACTGTAAGTAGCTCTCAACATGCACAAATTGAAGTTCTGGACAACAACACCCCTAACGATCCAAGTGACGATACGATTTTGTACACTCCTGATGGTATATTTTCTGGAACAGACATCTTTCAATACACAATATGTTCAGCTGAAAACAGGTGCTCTACTGCAAATGTGACCATTAACGTTTTACATGTTTCTCCTGTTAACTATGACCTTGATGCTTTTCCTTATAACACCTTAAGTGAATACAATTTCTTTGAAGGCGCCTTAAAAGACCTAAACCCGGTTTATGGCGTTATTCCTTATGATATTAATTCTGCTCTGTTTACAGACTATGCTCATAAAAAACGTTTTGTTTGGATGCCAAATGGCACAAAAGCCGTTTATGAAAATGATTATTCCCCTCTAGATTTTCCTGTTGGAACAATTATAATCAAATCCTTTTATTATGATAATGTATTGCCTTCTGGAAATACCAAAATAATTGAAACGCGTTTGATGTATAAGTTAGAAGATCGATGGGAATTTGCAAAATATGTATGGAACAATGATTTAACCGAAGCTTTTTTCACCAACGAAGGAAGTTTTGTAAGTTTCGATTGGATTGATGATAACAATGAAACAAAAAGTGTAAACTATCGTGTGCCTTCTAGGCAAGAATGCTTTACCTGTCATAATAAATTTGGAGAGCCAATTCCTATTGGACCAAAGCCACAAAATTTAAATAAAAATTACGACTATATTGAGGGTACAAAAAATCAACTTACCAAATGGGCCGAGTTTGGTTATCTAGATGAAGATTACCCAGATAATATAGTCACTACTGTTGCCTGGGATGACGAGTCACAACCACTTGACTTAAGAGTTCGATCATATATCGATATTAATTGTGCGCACTGCCATTCCGAACAAAGTTATTGTGAATACAGACCTATGCGCTTTGCGTTTAATTCTAACGACAATTTAACTAATATGGGCGTTTGCGTAGAGCCAGACACTAATATCGGAAATGAATATCCATTTATAATGAACCCTGGTGATGCAGATGCTTCTGTAGTTATATTTAGAATAAGCTCAATACAAGAACAATACAGAATGCCTCTTTTGGGCAGAACCTTACAACATACTGAAGGTGTTGAATTAGTCCGTGAATGGATGAATTCATTAACTGACAGATGTCAATAATACTATTAATCATGAAATCAAAAAAACACATTTTACTAATTGCTTGTTTCATTACAAGTATGTCTATTTTTGCTCAACCAGGCAATGATAATCCTGGAGGCGCCATACCAATTACCCCTTCTCCTGAAGGAACAGGCTGTACGACTGCTCAATTCACGTTACCGTTTTCGACTGATGGTACTACAGATAGCAACCTACAAAGTACTTGTAATGCTTCTGGTTTAGACCAGTTTTTTACATGGACCGCCACAACTTTAGGATTAGATTTTAATTCTCAAAGCCCTGGAAATCCTGGGATTGCTATTTGGGACGCAACAGGAACAACACAGATTACTTGTGCCTCTACATTTGCTAATGAAACATTAATGGGATGGGAATTAGGTGATAATTTACTCATTCAAATTTATGATTATCAAGGAACTAGTTTGTCTGATGTTGCTTTTTGTTTAGAATTAAAAGATATTACACCGCCTCCACCTGCTCCAGTAACTTTTTCGACACAATCTTTTAACTCACTAGGCTCTCCTTCAATAAATTGGGCCGTAGTTGATATGAATGGAGATTATTTAGATGATATCGTGACTGTTAGAACAAGTAGTTCATCAACTATAAATGTACAATACCAAAATGACGGTGGCGGTTTTACGTCTGTAAATATAACTACGCCTTTACCTGATTATTCGCCATCTTGGAGTATAGCTGCCGCAGATTATGACAAAAATGGTTATACAGATCTTTTATACGGATCGGGTAGCGGTGTTACCTTTATGAGGGCCGAAATTAATTCAGGTAATTTGAATAATGGTAATCCTTTTGATGATGTAACCAGTTTTACTGAAGTTTCAGGGGGTGAATATGTTTTTTCTCAACGGTCAAATTTTGCAGACATTAATAATGATGGACATTTAGATGCCTTTGTCTGTCATGATGTTGCTCCTAATGTTTTTTACATTAACGATGGTTCTGGAAACTTATCCTTCAATCAAGGCGGTTTAGGAGATTACTCTTCTGGAGGAAACTATGGTTCTATTTGGATAGATTATGACAATGATGGTGATTTGGATATGTTTATTGCTAAATGTGGCGGGGAAGAAGCGCGACGCAAAAATCAAATGCTTCGCAATAACGGAGACGGCACTTATTCTGAAATTGCAGCAAGCCTTGGATTGGATGATCCAATGCAAACCTGGTCCTCTGCATGGGGCGATTTTGACAATGATGGTGACATGGATTTATTTGTAGGTGCTAGCTCTGGAACCCATAAATTAATGCGAAACGATGTAAATACTGCTGGTAATTTTACCGATGTTACAGCAAGCTCAAATGTGCTAGATTTAACCACAACAGGCCATGAAAACCTGGCTTTTGATTTTGATAATGATGGTAATTTGGATATTGTTTCAAATGGAAATCTTCTATTTGGAAACGGTGATTTAACCTTTACCTCATACGAAAACATTTTCCCTTATGTCAACGGATCATTTGGTGATCTAAATAATGATGGATTCATAGATGCGGTAACACAAGGTAGCACAGGAACCATTTACTTTAACAATACTGTCACTAATAATTGGATAAAAATTCACACAAAAGGAACTTTAAGTAATATTAATGGTATTGGAGCAAGGGTTGAAATTCATACATCTTCTGGAATACAAATTCGCGATGTAAGGAGTGGAGAAGGTTTTGCTTTTATGAGTACCATAAATACTCACTTTGGTATTGGAGACAATACAGCCATCCAAAAAATAATCGTACGTTGGCCTTCAGGATTTATTGATGAAATAACAAACCCAACAATAAATCAAGCTATAACAATTGTTGAAGGAGACAACCCTTTAAGTGTTGAAGATAATACTATTTCAGATTTAGTTATCTATCCAAATCCTGTTGGAAATACTTTAAATATCAAATCTACCCATGATATTTCTGATAGAATTGCAACAATTTTTGACATTAACGGTAAGCGCGTTCTAAATAAGAGATTAACAAGCCAAATTGATGTTTCTATCTTACAAAGCGGTCTTTATTTTTTAAGAATAGAATCTAATGGAAAGGTTTTAAATCGTAAATTTTTAAAAAAATAGAAGAAGTTTTAATTCCAAATGAGCCTCTAAACTATAACTGTTTAGAGGCTTTTTGTTTTTTACAGTAAACTTTTAGCTGGTATTTTGTTAAAAATCACTATTTTAGGAAACTTAATAAATGAACCCCTGATTAATTTTTAACAATTATGAAAAAAACTTTACTCATTTTATTTCTTTTTTCTACTACGTTTTTTTCAGCTCAAAACAGTTCCGATACTTGTCAATTGGCTGAAGAAGCAACTGCAATTACTGCTCCTGGCTTGTTTACAGTGGATGTAATTAATGGTAGTGAAACACCTCCAACTTATTGCGTTGGTAATGCCACAAATGTAACTGTTAGCGAATGGTATAGATATATTCCTGCAGAAGACACTTATATGACAATAACCACAGATCTCCCTCAAAATTCAGGTGGCGATACTCGTGTTCACATTTATAGTGGAACATGTGGTGCGCTAGTTTGTGAAGGCGGTGACGATGATGGTGGCTTTATTGGAAATGGTTACTTATCTATCGCCTCACTTAATGTTACTGGTGGTCAAACGTATTATATTGTTTTTGACGACAGATGGAATGCTAATGGATTTGATTTCGAGCTAATAGAAGGAGACCCTCCACCTCCGCCTCCAACCGCTCCAGTAGAATTTACAACTCAAAATATATCTACCACTGGAACAAATAGAGCCATTGTAGATATGAATGGTGATTATTTAGATGACATAGTTTCTATATCAAGTACTAATATTAATATTCAGGAGCAACAATCTGGTGGTGGTTTTCAAGAGACAAATGTTGGCACCACAACCGCTGATTTTTCACCTTCTTGGAGTTTAGCTGCTGCAGATTACAATGCCGATGGCTATACCGATTTGTTATATGGTAGTGGCTCTGGAGTAACTTTTATGCGCTCGAATGGAGACGGAACATTTACCGAAGTTTCTGGAAGTGAATATGTGTTCTCACAACGGTCAAATTTTGCCGATATTAATAACGATGGGCATTTAGATGCTTTTGTTTGTCATGATGTGGCACCAAATGTTTATTATATAAATGATGGTAACGGCAATTTAACCTTCAATCAAGGAGGGTTAGGAGATTATTCTTCGGGTGGTAATTATGGTTCAATATGGATTGACTTTAATAATGACCGAAATCTAGATATGTTTATAGCAAAATGTGGTGGAGAAGAAGCTAGGCGTACTAACCAAATGCATATTAATAATGGTGATGGTACCTATACAGAAATAGCCGGCCTTATTGGACTTGACGATCCTATGCAAACTTGGTCTTCTGCTTGGGGTGATTTTGACAATGATGGAGATATGGATGTCTTTGTAGGAGCTAGTTCTGGAACACACAAATTAATGCGTAATGACGCTGGCAATTATGTTGATGTAACTGCAGCTTCAGGTGTTACAACATTAACAGCTACTGGAATAGAAAATGCCACCTATGATTTTGATAATGATGGTAATTTAGATATTGCATCTAACGGCAATATTTTGTTTGGAAACGGTGATATGACCTTCTCTGTTTTTACAAATCAAATTTCTGTTGGGTCTTTTGGCGATTTAAATAACGACGGCTTTATAGACGGTTTTAATGGCAATACCATTCATTACAACGATGGCAATGCTAACAATTGGACCAGTATTTCAACTGTTGGAACTGATAGTAATATTAACGGTATTGGCGCTCGAGTTGAAGTACATACTCCTTCAGGGATTCAAATAAGAGATGTGAGAAGTGGTGAAGGATTCCGATACATGAGTACATTAAATACGCATTTTGGGCTAGGTACCGAAACAACAATTGACAATATTGTTATTTACTGGCCATCCGGTGTTGTTGATAATATACAAAATCCAAACATAAATGAACATCTTGTTATTATTGAAGGGCAATCATTATCTGTTGAAGATGAAGCTTTAGTTAACCTAGTTATTCATCCAAATCCTGTAGGGGACATTCTTTATTTTGAAACCCCAATTAATCTTAACAATCGTATCGCAACGGTTTTTGATATTAATGGAAGAAAAGTATTAAACAAAAAGCTTGAAGAAAATGCCTTAAATGTATCTAAACTACAAACAGGTATTTATATGTTACGATTGGAATATCAAGGAAAAACAATCACTAGAAAGTTAATAAAAGAATAAAAAGATTCTATAAATAAAAAATTCGCTCATTATTTGAGCGAATTTTTTTTGCCTTATTTTTGCATAATGCTTCATGTAAAAAATTTAACGTTTGCTTATACCAGTAAGCCCGTTTTAAAAAATCTTAATTTTTCGATAGAAAAAGGCGAGCATGTTTCTATTATAGGTGCAAGTGGTTCTGGAAAAAGCACTTTATTAAAACTTATCTATGGCGAGCATGATTTAAATAAGGGCCAAATTTTTTGGAATAAAACTGAAATTCTAGGCCCAAAATATAATCTTGTCATTGGTTATGATTTTATTAAATATGTCGCTCAAGAATTCGACTTAATGCCTTTTACTAGTGTTTCTGAAAATGTTGGTCAGTTTTTGTCTAATTTCTTCCCCGAAGAAAAAGAAGAGCGAATATCTGAACTTCTTGATGTAGTAGAACTAACGGACTTTGCTAAAATCAAAGTAAAATTGTTAAGTGGTGGGCAAAAGCAGCGTGTTGCTTTAGCCAGGGCTTTAGCTAAAGACCCCGAATTGATCTTACTGGATGAGCCTTTCAGTCATATTGACAATTTTAAAAAACACCATTTAAGACGACGGCTCTTTAAATACTTAAAACAAAAAAAAATTACTTGTGTGGTAGCCACTCACGATAAAGAAGATGTTTTGGGATATTCAGACAACATAATCGTTTTAAATGATTCTAAAATAATTGCAAACAAAACGCCTGAAACGCTTTATGAAAATCCAAGACAGTCTTTAATTGCTGCTTTTTTTGGTGAATACAGTACCCTTGAACCTTATGGTATTGTTTATGCTCATCAACTGAAAGTGGTTGGGAATTCTGATATTGAGGTAGTGATAAGCAACAGTTATTTTAAAGGTAATTACTATTTAATTGAAGCAGAATTAAATGGTGAAACCATGTTTTTTAATCACAATTCAAAATTAGAAAATCAATCTAAAGTTTTTCTTGAAATATTTAGGTAACCTTTTCGATTGTAAATATTTCTTCCCTAAACTCAACTTCACAGCCAGTTGTTTTGCCAAGCAATAGTTTGCCTATTGGTGTTTGAATAGAAATTCCATAATAAACAGTTCCTTTTACCTGTAATTCTCCTGCGCTTATTGCTAAAAAATAATTGGCTTGAGTAGTATAAACCACACTGCCCAAACCAATAACCTGGGAGGTTTTGTTAATCTGTATTCTTGAAAGAACTTTTTGAAGCTTTTGTTGTTCAGCTAATTGAGTTCCTAGCTTTTCACGTTCCAATTGCAACATAGCTCGCCCTGTTTCATGTTTATCACCAGCACTGCTTTTTGTTTCGTTGGTTAAGGCCTTATTTATTTCTTCTATTTGAAATTGAATCGTTTTTAGCTTGGCTTGACAAAACACATTGCATTGTTCAAGTAATTTTGTCTTGATTTCTAAACTATTTGACATGGTTTATCCCATAATTTAGTTTTCCAAAATATCCCATTTGTCTGACAACCCAGTTCACTCGCCCTTGAATATAACGCGATGTAGGTCTTGCTTTATATTTTCTTGGATTAGGCAATATAGCAGCTATTGCCGCGGCCTCTGAAGCCGATAATATCGAGGCTGATTTTTTAAACCAATATTGTGATGCGGCTTCTGCTCCATAAACATCTTTGCCCATTTCAATACTGTTTAAATACACTTCCATAATACGTTCTTTACCCCAAATATGTTCAATTAAAAATGTAAAATAAACCTCAAGGCCTTTCCTTAACCAAGAACGTTCTGGCCATAAAAAAACATTTTTAGCAGTTTGTTGACTAATAGTACTTCCTCCTTTTATCCGCTTTCCTTTTTTGTTGTTTTCAATTGCTTTTTCAATAGCCTTTAAATCAAAACCATTATGAGTCAAGAAGTTTTGATCTTCACTACAAATAACCGCTAACTGTAAATTTTTAGATATATTTTCTAGTGGTTCCCAATCGTGATAAATGCTGATTTTATCACCTCTTTGATAATTTTCAACACTTCTAATAATCATTAAAGGTGTTATTTTTACTGGAACCCATTTATACAGAAAAACAAGAAAAAGAGAGAGTAGAATTAATCCTAAAAAAAACCTCCAAATAAATCTAAATAGTCTTCCCATTCTTAACCTACTAAATTTGCTAAATCAATTCCAACAGAGCTACCAATAGCAACACCCATACCTCCTAATCTAACACCACAAAACACATGATTACTAATTTGTTTTACAATGGGTTTTTTCTGATTACCCACTCCCATAACACCACTCCATCTGTGCTCGATTTCAAAAGAAGTACTCGGTAGAATGGTTGTTTTTAAAAGCTTTTCTAGTTTGTTTTGAATTAAATCAGTTTCAGCCATTACAGTGGTTTCCTCACCTGCAAAATCCAAATTTCTACCACCGCCCAGCAATATTCTATTGTCAATATTTCTGAAGTAATAATAGCCTTCGTCTAAATGAAATGTTCCTTTTATATGCAAGCCTTTAATAGGCTTGGTAATTAAAACTTGTGCCCTAGCAGGTTTAACGGCTTCATTTAAAAGTTGTTTTGCAAATCCATTGGTGGCAATACAGAGTTTTTTTGTTTTAAAAGTAAAGTGATTTGTCTGTATTTCAACTTGGGTATTTGTTTCTAAATAATTTTCAACTGTTATGTTGTTTAAAATTTTAATTCCTTTAGACTGAACCTTGAAAAGTAGAGCCTCCATCATCTTTCCAGTATTGATTTGGCCTTCAAACTGATTATAAATATAGTTTGACTTTATACTTTTAAACTTAAAATGATTGGGCTGTAAACTATAAACAGGTTCTTGGAAAATTGGATCCAACAAGCTATTAACGTAATCTTTTTTTAATAAGCAAATTTCATAGAGCTCTTGATCATTATTATTGAACAATTCATACCCTCCATACTGTTTATAATCAATATTAGTATCCGATAGGTTGTGCCGCAACAAATCAAGTCCTTCTTTTCGTTTTCTTACAAGATTAAAAACCTCATCTTCAGTATGTGATTTAAGGTCATCAAGTATCTCACTTACACTACCAAAACAGGCAAATCCAGCATTTTTAGTGCTAGCGCCTTGAGGTAACACGCCGCGTTCCAATACCAATACCCTGGCTTTTGGATTGTTTTTTTTTAATTGAAGGGCACAATTTAAACCCACTATGCCACTTCCAACTATAGTATAATCAACATTGGTAAGCCAAGATTTTATTTCCCAATAGGATAAACTCACATCTTTGTATTTATTAACTCATTAAATGTAATAAAAAAAGCTCCTAGAAATTAGGAGCTTTATAAAGATTAAATAGCAGTTAGTTTACTATAATTTTCTTGGTTACTTTTTTATCACCATCATTTATGTTTAATAAGTACATACCAGATTGTGCATTATCTAAACTTATAGTTTGATTAAAATCACCGGTATTTCTATAAGATTGATTCAGTATAGAACGCCCTCTAATATCAAACACTTCAACATTAATATCCTTTCCTGAATTAGACTTTAGCTTAATTGTAAATTGTCCATTGTTTGGATTAGGATAAACAAAAAAAGTATCTTCTAAACTAATTTCGTCTACACTTAAAATTGGTCCAGTACCACTTTGGCATAAGGTTAACGTAATCGTATTCCATGTTGCTTGATTACCGTCCCCTACATTTATGTCGGTTGCAAAAAATATCCACTGCCCATCAGAATTTTGACCATCTGCAAAGCTTAACGGGTCTAATGGTAAAGTATCTGCGCCACTAGTTGTATTACCACAATCTACGGCATTACCTTCGTCATCAAAAGTTAAATTCACGTCTGCACTTCCAGGACATATACCAGAAGCTAGGCGTTCAACACCGTCCGCTTGAAAAGGTGCTCTAATTCCATAATATAAATCCGCATTATCATTATGGGTAATGTCTACATTAACGTTTAAATCTGTAATTGTAAAAGAATCATTAATAGTCAATAACCACCCAGAATATTGGGTGTCACTTTCTGGAATAGTAATTCCAGCGTTAAATGTATAGTCAGTACACTGATCAATTGGCCCATAAGTATAGTCTCCAACAGCAAAGAATTGTTCATTTACCGAAAAGAAAATGTTGCCAACAGCCTCTACCATTACTCTACAATATGGAGCTGTTACATTAGGCACGCTAATATCATGACTACCATCATTAGGTACATTAGAGGCTAAAACAGTATCAAAAGTTTGTCCTTCGTCTGTAGATAATAGAATATTAACATTGGCAGTATTAACACCCAATCCTGTTGTCCCAGCTACATTCCAAGTTATAGTTTCCGTTTCTCCAGGAGTCCATACAATTGAATTTGCTACAGCTTGAGAAGTAACCATAAATGGTCCTGCTGCTGCTGCAACATCAATTAACATAGCGTCAGAATCTGATTGACCACCGCGAGCATCATTGTCTCGAACTGTTAATTGAAAATTCATACTTCTCGACGTTCCTGGTAATTTTTCCCAATCTGTCGAACCATTACTATCCATCAAATCAGGAAGGTTTGGCACATATCTTACTGGGTTCGATGTCCCTTCAAATGAACGAACAAGTGGGCCAGATGATGTCGATTCTGTTGGCACACCTGCAGAACCCAAATCAAATTGTTCCCATGTGTATGTTAATGAACCTGTTCCATCTGAATCAGTAGCAGAGCCTGTTAATTTATAAGGTGTCAACCTTGGAATTACATAATCCGCTCCAGCATCAGCAGTTGGGGCAGAATTTCCTGTATCTGTTTGATCTCCACATTGACTGTTTCCGCTTATAAGATTAAACCAAATTCTTTGTATACTTCTTTGATGAAAATAAATATCAGTAAATGTTTGAACGTTCTGGTCGCCACATAATCCTGCATAGCCCATAATAGTAGAACCGCTACCTGGCTCATAGGCATCTGCAGATGATCTTTGGCTAAGGGGGCAAGACCCGTTATTGACATCAGAATTCCATGTGTGAGGTGACCCATATTGGTGGCCCATTTCATGCGCAACATATTCATAATCAAAAATATCACCTACTGGTGCTGGCAACCCTGTTACTCCTCTGGCTTTAGACCCTGTTAAACAAGGTGAGTTTAAGGTTGCTACTCCTCCTCCTCCTGTACTAAATACATGTCCAATATCGTAGTTTGCAGATCCAATTACATTATCTAAATTGGTTTGGTTTTGACCAAGCATCATACCGCCATTATCATTTGTATAAGGATCAGTTGTTATATATATAATATCCAAATTGTTAGGTATTATCGTCATGTTTAATGACAACTCTCTTTCATACAAAGCATTAACACGAGTCATAGTAACTACCATAGCCGCCAATACAGCATTCTTACGTTCTGCAATAGGTGTTGCTATTGTTAAACCTGCTGCTGTCCAATGAAACTCAGCATATTCTACAGTACAAGCTAGAGCCAATCTGAAATTTCTCATCTTACCATCATTTGCATTTCTGAATTCAGATTCACTAACGTTTGGAATATCAATTTGTAACCCTTCTTCTTCAAACTGACATTCAAAGCTCTTGTTTTCAATAGGCAAGTCTTTACGTGAATAAACAGCATACACATTAGTGTTTTTTACATAAGGATCGATATATTGCGTGCCTTTTTCTGAAGAAAGCGTCATAGTATGCAAGCCTTGAGGTGTTACACTAAAACGGATAACTGTAGAAGGGTTTTCAACACTTACTCCTACGTAAGATCTAATATTTGGTACTTGCCGTTGTAGTTCTGGAGCCAGTATTGAAGCTTCTTTAATTCTAAACGATTCCAACTTTCCATCTGAATCAGGGAAATCTAAAATTAAGTTTGATAGCTCATTTGAAACCTCTCTATTAGGAGCATTTGTTAGCTCTTGTTTCAACAGCTCTAAATTTAACTCATAAAATTGGGCTTGTTGCGGAATAGCTTTTCGTTCAACTAGTTTAGCGTTTACAAAACGTTCTTTTGAGGTTTTAGTCCACAAGCTTTCTCTGTTTTGAGAAAAACTCAACGTAGTGAAAACTAACAGTAACGCTAAAGCTGACAAAGCTCTAATGTATTTCTTTTTCATAACTGATTAAGGTGTTTGTTAATAATGTGCTATAAAAATAATGCTTGATGCCTTAATTAACAAGAATTAAAGTCTAAAACAAATTATATATTTTAATAATATGAAAATTTAGATCTATTTAATCTGTTCTTTAAGCTTCATTGCTTATAAAGACAAATATTTTATTTCTATTAGCTTTAGTAATGATAGAGTTCCTCAAACAATAAACAGTATAGGAGTTTAAATAAAAAAAGCCCCTAATATTAGGGGCTTTTTTTATTCTTCTTGTGATTGTTCAATCACAAAATCTTCCATGAACTTTGTGGTATAATTACCTGCTAAATAGTCTGGGTTTTCCATGAGTTGTCTGTGAAATGGAATAGTTGTTTTCACTCCTTCTATAACAAACTCATCTAGAGCACGTTTCATTTTATTTATTGCTTCTTCTCTTGTTTGAGCAGTAGTAATAAGTTTTGCAATCATTGAATCATAATTAGGCGGTATCATGTAACCTGCATAAACATGCGTATCTAAACGAACACCATGTCCACCTGGCGCATGTAATGTTGTAATGCGTCCAGGAGAAGGCCTAAAATCGTTAAAAGGATCTTCTGCATTAATTCTACATTCAATGGAATGTAAATTAGGCGTATAGTTTTTACCCGAAATAGGCACACCTGCTGCAACTAAAATTTGCTCTCTAATTAAATCAAAATCAATAACTTGTTCTGTAATTGGGTGCTCTACTTGAATACGCGTATTCATTTCCATAAAGTAGAAGTTCCTGTGCTTATCAACTAAAAATTCTACTGTCCCAGCACCTTCGTATTTAATGTATTCGGCGGCTTTTACCGCTGCTAAACCCATTTTTTCGCGAAGTTCATCTGTCATAAATGGTGATGGCACCTCTTCCGTTAGTTTTTGATGCCTACGCTGTACCGAGCAATCTCTTTCAGATAAGTGACATGCTCTACCGGTTGAATCGCCTACAATCTGAATTTCAATATGTCTTGGCTCTTCAATAAGTTTTTCCATATACATATCATCATTCCCAAATGCGGCTTTAGATTCTTGTCTTGCTGAATCCCAAGCGGCTTTTAAATTTTCTGGTTTCCAAACAGCGCGCATTCCTTTTCCACCACCTCCAGCAGTAGCTTTTAACATCACTGGATAACCTACCTCGACAGCTAATTTTTCACACTCTTCAAAATCAGCTATGATTCCATCGCTTCCTGGTACACAAGGCACTCCTGCAGCCTTCATAGTAGCTTTAGCAGTTGCTTTGTCTCCCATTTTGGAGATCATTTCTTCTGATGCTCCAATAAACTTTATACCGTGCTCTTCACAGATTTTTGAAAACTTGGCATTTTCTGATAAAAACCCGTAGCCTGGATGAACAGCATCCGCATTAGTAATTTCTGCGGCAGCTATAACATTCGACATTTTTAAATACGACTCACTACTTGGCGCAGGACCAATACAAACCGCTTCATCTGCAAACTTTACATGAAGGCTTTCGGCATCTGCTGTTGAGTAAACCGCTACGGTTTTTATACCCATTTCTTTACAGGTTCTAATAACTCTTAAAGCTATTTCCCCTCTATTGGCTATTAATATTTTTTTAAACATAACTTGCTGTATTAAAAATTTCAAATTCCAAGTTCCAAACTCCGTAAGTAGGATTTTTGGCCTAAAATTTGGGATAAGAATTGGAATCTTTAAATGGTTATGACGGGTCTATTAAGAAAAGTGGCTGATCGAATTCTACTGGTGACGAATCGTCTACCAATACTTTAACAATCTTACCTGAAACTTCAGATTCAATTTCGTTAAATAGCTTCATGGCCTCAATTATACAAAGCACATCTCCTTCTTTAACGGTTTGACCAACTTCTACAAACACAGGTTTGTCAGGAGAAGGTTTACGGTAAAGCGTCCCAATTATAGGTGATTTAACGGTAATGTATTTTGAATCATCAGATGCTGCTGGTGTTTCAGCTGCTGGTGTTGCTTGTGCAACTGGAGCAGGCGCTGCTTGAGCTTGGGCAACCGGTGCATTAACAGGAACTTGCTGAACAAATGTTGTAGTTTCTTTTTCATCACTACCCGTTCTGATGGTAATTTTAATATCGTCAGTTTCTAACTTGACTTCACTTGCGCCAGATTTAGCAACAAATTTTATTAAATTTTGAATATCTTTTAAATCCATAATAATTCAATTTTTAGAAATTGTTAGTGTTTGTTAGTTAGGAATTATATGCCCATTTTAAATATATAGAACCCCAAGTAAATCCGCCACCAAAAGCAGCAAAAATAAGATTATCGCCTTTTTTTAATTGAGATTCATAATCGTTGAGTAATAAAGGTAAGGTTGCAGATGTTGTATTGCCGTACTTTTCTATATTCATCATTACTTTTTTCTCATCTAAACCCATTCTGTTCGCCGTAGCATCAATAATACGTTTGTTCGCTTGGTGCGCTACCAACCAAGCTACATCATCTTTTGAAAGATTATTACGACCCATTATCTTATCGGCAACATCTGCCATATTAAATACGGCATTTTTAAATACTGTCTTTCCGTCTTGAAACACAAAATGCTTGCCTTCAGCAACAGCTTCAGGTGTTGATGGATAAGACGACCCTCCATATGTTGCTTGTAGAAACTCTCTACCTGCCCCATCGCTACGCAAATATTCGTCTTGTAGCCCTAAACCTTCTTCATTAGGTTCAAACAGTACGGCTCCAGCGCCATCCCCAAAAATTATACAGGTAGCCCTGTCTTTATAGTTTATAAATGAAGAGTTTTTATCAGCACCTATAAGTAGTATTTTCTTGTATTTTCCAGACTCAATATAGCTGGAAGCAGTAGACATACCGAACAAAAAGCTTGAACAAGCCGCTTCCAAATCAAAAGAAAAAGCGTTTGTTGCTCCAATTTGAGTTGCAGTGTAAGCCGCTGTTGATGCAGCTTTCATATCTGGAGAAGCTGTTGCAACAATAACCAAATCTATTTCTTTAGGGTCTAAACCTGTTTTGTTAATAAGGTCGTTTGCTGCATTAATGGCAAGGAATGAAGTGCCTTTTCCATCTTCCTTTAAAATACGTCTTTCTTTTATACCAGTTCTTGTAGTTATCCATTCGTCATTAGTATCAACCATAGTTTCCAAAATTTGGTTGGTTAATACATATTCTGGTACATAGCCACCTACAGCTGTAATGGCCGCTGAGATTTTACTCATACTAAAATAAATATTTCACTAAAATCGTAAAAAAACACTGATTTCGTTTGAAAAACAACAAAACCAGCTAGATTCTAGTCTAATTTAATGCAAATTAAGTGGTTTTTGCGTTACTTAAAAATTTATCATAAAAAAAACGCCCATAAATGAGCGTTTTATTATATGCATGCATAATACTTATGCTAAATTTTCAACCTCTTCAGAGTTATCAATTAATACTTGACCTCTATAATAAAGTTTTCCTTCATGCCAATGCGCTCTGTGGTATAAGTGCGCTTCTCCTGTAGTAGGACACGTTGCAATTTGCGGAGCAGTTGCCTTGTAATGTGTTCTTCTTTTATCTCTTCTTGTTTTCGAGATTTTTCTTTTAGGATGTGCCATTTTTATTATTGTTTATCCGTTAATAGTTTCTTTAATGTATTCCATCTTGGATCCGTTTCAGAATCCGAATCTTTTATTTTATCCGTTTTAGGACTTAATTCTTCCAATTTATCAAGTATTTCTGAACCAAATGTGCCATCTTCAACTCCGGGATGAATTCTTTTACCTGGTACAGCTAAAACAATAAGTTCATAAATATATTGCTGAATATTTACTTCATATGCTCCATGTGGCAAAACCAAGAGATCTATTTCCTCATCATTAAATTCTTCACCAAATTTAACTACTAAATCAAAATCACTTTTTACATCTTGATTGTAGGGTTCATTGGTTAAATCGCAATGTACATTTACATATCCAGAAATATCAAAGTTCAGTTCCAACAAGGTTGTTTTTTTGTTTAACCCTAATTTGACTTCTAGTGAAGCGTCATTAAAGTCTTGATAATCAAAAAAATCAAAGAACGTTTTGTCTATTTTATACTCAAATTGATGTTTTCCTTCTTTAAGCCCTACAAAAGGTATTGTAAATGTTTTCAATTCCTTCATTCTCCATCTATTTTGAGCCTGCAAATATATAAAATATTCTTTAGCTTATGCTTACTTATAAACATTTTTTTGTTTATATCTTTTTTTGACCTGTTTTTAAAGGATTTTCACTCAATCGTTTGTTTTCTAATCGGTTATTGTAAAGTTGAATAGCTAAAAAAATTGCTTCTTTAAACGAATTTTCGTTAGCTTCACCTTTTCCTGCAATTTCATAAGCTGTACCATGATCTGGAGACGTGCGGATTTTTGATAAACCAGCAGTGTAATTTACCCCTTTTCCAAAAGAAAGTGTCTTAAACGGAATTAATCCTTGGTCATGATAGGCCGCAACAATAGCATCAAAATTTTTATAATTTTCTGAACCAAAAAAACTGTCTGCTGCATAGGGCCCATATACCAGTTTGCCATTGTCGACTAAAGCTTGCAATGCTGGTCTTAATACCTCATCGTCTTCTTTGCCGATTACGCCATTATCACCCGTATGAGGATTTATGCCCAAAACAGCAATTTTAGGTCTTCTTATGTTGAAATCGGCTTGAAGCGCATTATAAATTGTATTAATTTTTTTATCAATAAGTTCCTTTGTAATGTAATTAGCCACATCTTTAACAGGAACATGGTCCGTTAACAAACCCACCCTTAAGTTGTTAGAGACCATAAACATTAAACTATCACCTTCCAGTTCTTGCGTCAAATAATCGGTATGGCCTGGAAATTTAAATTTTTCGGACTGTATGTTGTGTTTGTTAATTGGAGCAGTAACCAAAACATCAATTTCATTTGCCTTTAAAGCTTTTGTTGCTTTTTCTAAGGACTTAATGGCGAGTTCTCCCATTTTAACATCTTCTTCGCCAAAATTAATTTCAACGCGTTCTTGCCAAGCGTTAAATACATTTATTTTACCATGAATAACTTCGCTTAACTTATTAATTCCATTGAAAGAGACATCAAACTTAAAATGGTTTTTCAAAAATGATATGGTTTTTACAGAAGCAAATATAACAGGCGTAAAAAGCTCAAGTGTTCTATTGTCTTGAAGGGTTTTTAAAATTATCTCGCCTCCAATACCATTCAAATCTCCTATTGAAATACCTACAATAACATTTTCGTCTTTCTTCATTTAGATTGTAACTTAAGTTTGTAATTTTGTTTCGCAAATTTAACTAAATAATCTCAACAGATGTTTACAGGAATAATTGAAACTATTGGAAAAGTAAAAGAATTGATTCAAGACCAATCAAATGTACATCTAACTATTGAGTCGGATATTACACCTGAACTTAAAATTGATCAAAGTGTTGCCCATAATGGAGTATGCCTAACTGTCGTTTCTATTAAAGACAAATTATATACTGTAACAGCAATTGAAGAAACTTTAGCTAAAACAAATTTAAATAGTCTTCTTATTGGAGACTCAATTAATTTAGAACGGGCTATGAAATTAGGCGATAGGCTAGATGGGCACATTGTTCAGGGTCACGTGGATCAGACAGCTGTTTGTGAGCATATTGAAGCATCCAATGGAAGTTGGTTGTTTACGTTTTCTTACGATAAATCCCTTCATAACATCACCATTGAAAAAGGGTCTATTACCGTAAACGGCGTTAGTCTTACTGTATTAAACTCAAAAACAAACATGTTTAGTGTAGCTATTATTCCTTACACCTATGAACACACTACATTTAAACACTTAAAAATTGGCAGTATTGTAAATTTAGAATTTGATGTTGTGGGCAAATATGTAAAAAAGCTGTTTGAGCTTAATAACTAAAGATATACTTATTTTGCTTTTAAAACTCTAAAAGCGCCATAAAATAACCCTAAAATTAAAGTGAAAATCACACCTCCATCAATAGGTAATCCCGGTGGTGGTGGTGGCTGTGGTGGTGGTGGACCAGTTTGGGCAACGCAAACAAAGCTTATTAGCAAAAATAAGATTGAGGCAACTATTTTTTTGTTTTGCATTTTCATTGGTCGGTAAATGTATAAAAAAAAGCGATTTAACAAAACAAAAAAACAGTCTTAATGTCTTTTAAGTGTAAAAAACATCGATTAAATGCATTTTTGTTGTTAAATTCGCTATTAATACTATTCGTATCCAAATATATATTTTTTTTAAATAACATTTTCCTTTTAAGTTTTAAATAATTGTAATCATGGTCTTTATAAAAACTTTATAAGGATCAATAAATTGTGATAACTCTCATTAAAACTTAAATAAGCGTTTTAAAATATTACTATAGCTTAATCGTCGATATGTTATTCACAGTTTGAATTAACCTAAAATAACTCAAATACTATTTATACTAGCTAAATAGAAAAGCAATATAGCATAAATCACTAAAGAGCCAATAGGATAAAAGAGAACAAATACGCCATTTCTAAATCTCAATTTTTTAGATTCATTAACAAATTCATTCTCGATTTTTAAATACTTTTTATTTGGAATAAACAGAAAAAAATGAATAGCAAGTAAAACTAAAGCAATTATTACAACTTCAATTATACTTACATTGTTTGAAGTTATGATTTCGATATTTAAAAAAATTATTAATGAAACATTTATTATGAATAAAATTACTAGCGATGAAAAAGACATTAAAAACATTGCGCTGTAAGGTGCCAATTCTCGCTCTCCTATTTTATTTTTACTAAAACTATACAATCTGTAATAAATATACTTATAGGCATTCCATATTTTACTCATAATTGTTTTTTTTAATCAATTGTTAGTTAAAATTCTATCTGCAAAGAAAAATATGGCTTTTAGTTAAATAACATACAATTCTCTCATAAGACAAGATTTTACCTAATGTTTCTCCAACTCTTTCGATGCCTCCAAAAAAACCCAACAAATATTTTATGTAGGTGTTATATTTATTTGATATTAACAAAAAAGCCTTGAATATCTTTTTGACAATCAAGGCTTTACAATCTTTAAGAAGTGGTCCCACCTGGGCTCGAACCAGGGACTTTCTGATTATGAGTCAGATACTCTAACCAACTGAGTTATAGGACCTATTAGCTATTTGCTAATACACTCTTGCTTAAAAGAGTGTGCAATATTACTACATATTTTAAAACTCTACAAGAATTTTTATTTCTTTATATCTTGGCACAACTCGATTAAAACACCATTGGTTGACTTTGGGTGCAAAAATGTAACCAACTTGTTGTCTGCTCCTTGTTTCGGGGTTTTATTAAGTACTGTAAATCCTTCGTTTTCCAATCTTTTAATTTCAGATTCAATATCATCAACATCAAATGCAATATGATGAATGCCCTCACCTCGTTTTTCTATAAATTTAGAAATTGGACTGTCTGGATTAGTGCCTTCTAAAAGTTCAATTTTGTTTTCACCAATCTTAAAAAAAGAGGTGTTCACCCCTTCGCTTACCACCTCTTCTATTTTATAGTGCGATTCTCCAAACAATTTCTTGAATAAATCGTTAGAGTTTTTCAAATCTTTAACTGCAATTCCAATATGTTCAATCTTATTCATGATAAGTAAGTTACGAATTTTGATTGCAAAAGTAAGATAATCTTCAAATATCCGTTATTTTTGCATCATGGAAGAAAGTCAAAGACAAAAGAAAATAGCATCGGTTTTACAGCACGACCTTGTAGATATTCTACAGAAAGCTGCCACACAAGGGGGTATGCATGGCGTTCTTATATCTGTTTCTAAAGTAAAAGTTACAGTTGATTTGTCTGTGGCAAAAGTTTACCTAAGCATTTTTCCTAACCAAAAGGCCCAAGAGCTAATAGTTGGTATTCGTTCCAATGCCCCTTTAATTAGACACGAACTAGCCCAGCGTACAAAAAATCAATTAAGACGCATGCCTCACTTGGAGTTTTTTGTTGACGATTCTTTAGAATATATTGACAAAATAGAGCAATCCCTAAAAGGCACAGACAACCCAATTGATGACCCTGACCTTTTAGATAAACGAAAAAAATCGTAATTGAATTTCTCTTTATATATAGCTAAACGTTATTTGCTTTCAAAAAGCAGTAACAATGCTATAAACTTTATTACGCTTATAACAGCTTTTAGTGTTATTATTGGTGCGTTATCTTTATTTGTTGTATTATCTGGATTTGCTGGGCTAAAAGATTTCACGTTGCAATTCACTTCTTTAATCGACCCGGATCTTAAGGCTGAATCTGCTATGGGCAAATCATTTAACCTCTCTGAAACCGAAATTAAAGCCTTAAATGACATCCCACAAATAGTTTCATTTTCAAAAATTGTGGAAGAGCGCGTCTTTATCTCTTTTGATGGTAAAAGCTATCCCAATGCGTTTATAAAAGGTGTAGATTCTAATTACGAAAAAGTTACGCGAATAGATTCTGTTGTTCCTATTGGGAGTTGGCTGTCCCATCAGACCAACCAAATTGTTACGGGTTGGGGAATTGCCAACCGATTGTCTATTGGTGTTTTAGATTATGGTAAAACTGTAGATTTATACATACCAAAACCCGGAAGGGGACAGATTACAGATATTAAAAAAGCCTTTAATTCCGTAAATGCTGTAAATGTTGGTGTTTTTGATGTAAACGAAACTCTAAATGATAAATATATTTACGCACCTATTGAAATGGCGCAGCATTTAGTAAACTATAACAGTAATCAAATTTCAGCCATTGAATTTAAGTTGGTGCCAAATGCCGATGAAAATCAAACCCGTGAAGCTATACAAAATGTTCTAGGTGATACTATTGTTTTAAAAAACAAATCAGAACTTAATGATGCGCTTCATAAAATGCTAAACACCGAAAACTTAGCTGTTTATTTAATATTTACCCTGATTCTAATCATTGCGCTTTTTAACCTTGTGGGCTCAATTATTATGATGATACTGGACAAGAAAAAAACACTACACACTTTATTTAATCTAGGAGCAACTATTAAGGATATCAAAAGGATATTTTTTCTTCAAGGTAGTTTAATGACTTTAATTGGTGGGGCTGTTGGGTTAATAATTGCACTGTTATTGGTTTGGCTACAAAAAACTTTTGGGTTTGTTATGCTTACCCAATCTTTGCCTTATCCTGTTTCAATAAAAATAGAAAATATAACTTTAGTGTTTGTAACCATAAGTGTTTTAGGAATAGGTGCTTCAAAAATTGCCTCGTCAAGAATTACCAAAACCCTAGTGTCTAATTAGATAAATTGGTAATCGGAGAAATTTTCAAGAACATCGTCAAAAGCCTTAAAGACATCTTTTGAGTCATCACTGGTCACCATACGCATTCTATATTCTTTAAAGTTTGGAATACCTTTAAAATAATTGGTATAATGGCGTCTGGTTTCAAAAACACCTAACTTCTCCCCTTTCCAATCTATTGCCATTTGTAAATGACGCCTAGCTGCCTCAACGCGTTCTGCTAACGAAATTGGCGCTAAATGTTCACCTGTTTTAAAATAATGTTTCACTTGTTTAAAAAACCACGGATTTCCAATTGTTGCTCTGCCTATCATACATCCATCCAATCCATAGCTGTCGCGCATTTCCATAGCGCGTTCGGGAGAATCTACATCACCGTTGCCAAAAACTGGAATATGCATTCTAGGATTATTTTTCACTTCAGCTATAGGCTTCCAGTCGGCACTACCTTTATACATTTGAGCGCGTGTACGTCCATGAATAGAGATTGCTTTACAGCCCACATCTTGCAAGCGCTCTGCAACCTCAACAATTTTTATGGAGTCATGATCCCAACCCAGGCGTGTTTTTACTGTAACAGGTAGGTTCGTACGTTTGACCATTTCGGCCGTTAGGCTTTCCATTAAACAAACATCTTTTAATATACCTGCTCCAGCACCTTTACTTACTACCTTTTTTACAGGACAGCCAAAATTAATATCAATAATATCGGGATTAGACTTTTCTACAATATCGATAGTTTGCAGCATACTATCCAGATTTGCACCAAAAATCTGAATACCCACGGGTCTTTCTTTCTCATAAATATCCAACTTCATAACGCTTTTAGCTGCATTACGAATGAGTCCTTCACTAGAAACAAACTCCGTGTAAACGACATCAGCACCTTGTTCTTTGCATAGTGCACGAAACGGCGGGTCGCTTACATCTTCCATTGGTGCTAAAAGCAATGGAAAATCAGGAAGTTCTATGTCGCCTATTTTTATCAATTATTTAAAGGTTAAAGTAAAATCTAATGTGTCCTTTTTACGTTCAACACGAACAACTGTAGAATCTCCTGACTCAAAAACCGATAAGGCTCGCATATAACTCATCATGTCTACAATAGCGCTATCACCTAATTGTACGACTACATCACCTTTTATTAATCCTGCTTTTTGCGCTGGTTTATCTTCGCTTATACCATCTATGCGCATACCTTTACCATCGTATAAATAATCTGGAACCACACCTAAACCAACCTTAAACCGAGGCGTCTCCTCGCTTTCATTTTTTGTTTTTCTAAAAGCTAGTTTGCCGTTATCATTTAAATCGGATATAATTTGAAAAATGTAGTTTGAAATGGTTGCCATCCCTTTATAATTCAGCTTATCAAAATCGTCTCCTGGTTTGTGGTAATCCTCATGCTGGCCTGTAAAAAAATGTAATACTGGTATATCGGCCAGATAAAATGATGTATGGTCACTTGGGCCTACACCAGATTCTTTTTCAATTAGTTTAAAGTTGTTATTGTGCGAACTTAATGTCTGCTTAAATATCGGTGATGTTCCCGTTCCATAAACGGCCAATGTGCTGTCTTGCTTTAAACGCCCAACCATATCCATATTAATCATATAACTCACCGCTTTGGTATCTATTGTTGGATTTTTAACGAAGTAGTTAGAGCCTAGAAGACCCATTTCCTCGCCAGAAAAGGCAATAAAAACATAGTTGTTTGCCGTATTTACACCCTTAAGTTTTCCAGCTAAATCTAGCATTACGGCAACACCGCTCGCGTTATCATCAGCACCATTGTGGATAGCTTTTTTACCTTTATGTAAAGAGCCTTCTCCGCCATACCCTAAATGGTCATAATGTGCTCCAATAATTACAGTATTTTGAGCATTGTTATTAATATATCCAACAACATTTGTCCCTGTTACGGTACCATCTTCAGCAACATTAGTAAAGGCGACTTCACCATGAGGATCGTTTGAAGGTTTAAAGCTAAAAGCTTGATAATACTTTTCAGTTCCTTTAGGTTCAATTCCCATTTCAGCAAACCGTTTCGCTATATATTCGGCAGCTTTTTGCTCACCTACTGTTCCTGTTTCGCGCCCTTCTAATTTGTCATCAGCCAAAAACGTAACATCTTCCAGTATTTTACTTTCATATAAATGCTCTTTCTTACAACCTAGTAGCGTTATAAAAAGAACCAATAGCGATATTTTCTTCATGGTAATAATCTTATTTTTGGCGAAATTAAGCAATAATTGGCACATATATCAATTGAAAACCTTATGAAAAATTATATTTATATCTTAATATTACTCATAACCGTTTCTTGTAAAACTGACAAAAGCAAAACTACAGATGCTGATTCTGGTGCTACAAAATGGGTTGATTCTCTAATTTATCCTGAAGAAACGCATTTTAAATCTATTAAACAGGTTACTTTTGGTGGCGATAACGCTGAAGCTTATTGGAGTTTTGATGACAAGCAACTCGTATTTCAATCGAATAATGAAGGGTGGAATGTTAATTGCGATCAAATGTTTTTGATGAATGTTGGCGAAACTTTTAAAGATAACATGCCTCCTATGGTCAGTACTGGAAAGGGCCGAACAACCTGCGCTTACTTTTTACCAGATAACAAACACATTATTTATGCCTCAACCCATTTAGGAGGAGACGAATGCCCCGAAACACCATTACGTAAAAACGGTAAGTACATATGGCCAATTTATGACACCTATGATATATTTGTCGCCGATTTAGAAGGTAATATTACAGCACAATTAACCAACGAAAAAGGGTATGACGCTGAACCAACGGTTTCACCTAAAGGCGACAAAATAGTTTTTACATCAGATAGAAGTGGTGATTTAGAATTGTACACTATGAATCTTGACGGTAGTGATGTGAAACAAATTACTTTCGAGTTGGGTTATGATGGTGGCGCTTTCTTTTCACCAGATGGTACAAAAATTATTTTCAGATCATCTAGACCTAAAACCGAAGAAGAAATTAAAGAATACAAAGATTTACTTGCCGAAGGACTTGTTCAACCAACACAAATGGAACTTTATATTTGTAATGCCGATGGTAGTGATTTACGCCAACTTACAGATTTGGGCAATGCCAATTGGAGCCCGTTTTTTCACCCTAGCGGTGAGAAAATTTTATTCTCTTCAAATTTTGAATCGGAAAGGGGTTTTCCTTTTAATTTGTACTTGATTGATATCGACGGCAAGAATTTAGAACGTGTGACCCATAGTGATACCTTTGATGCCTTCCCTGTGTTTTCTAACGACGGAAAAAAGTTGATATTCTCTTCAAACCGAAACAACGGTGGTGGTCACGACACCAATTTGTTTATTGCCGAATGGCAAGATTAATTAGTTATCAGATTTTTCCAAACGGTCACGTTCAGATTTATCCTTGGTCCTTTGATTAGTTTCTAAACCGGTATTACCAAACTTGTAGCTAAAGCCTAGCTTTACGTATCTGTTGTCAATATTTAAAAACCGTGAATTATCTTGTCTTAAATATTTCGCCCTAACTTTATAGTCCTGTTGATTAAATAAATCGCCAGCAGATAAGCTTATTGAACCACGCTTATTAAGTATTGTCTTTTTTATGGCCAAATCACTGTAAAGCTGTGCATCTACAATTTGAAAGCCTTGTTGGTTTTTACTAATGTATACCAATGTAAATGTAAACGATAAACTATTGTCCTCTAAAAATGAAAGTGAATTGCTCCATTCGGAATAATTTGACCAAGTATCCATTTTTAAAAGACTGCCATTAATTCTGGCCTGTTCTTCAATATTATAAAATGACGTTGCAAAGTACACATTCCACCATGATGTAAAATTAAAATAAGCCAGAAAATCAAAACCAAAATCTATAGTGCTTTCTAGGTTTGTGGGTGTATAAATTAATAGGTTATTATCATTGTCCTGCAATGGTAATTCCATAAAATTAGATTGGATGTCTTTATAATAGGCTTCAACAAAAAAACTGTAATTTAAAGACCCTCCTACGACAAAGTGATCTGTAAGGGCTGGTTGTAAATTAGGATTTCCGGCTACAATGGTATTATCATTTAAAAAGAACCTAAACGGGTTTAACGACTGATAATCTGGACGTTTAATGCTACGCTTGTAATTTGAATAAACACTTATTTTTTCAGAAGCCTGGAAACTTAAGCTTGCTGTTGGAAACCAATTGAAATAATCTTGTGTTAAGGTGTTGTTTGTTACAATTGATTTTCCTTCAATATCTGATTGTTCAACCCGTAAGCCTAAATTTAAATCCCACCTCTCCCAACTTTTGTCAAATTCACTATAAGCTGCCAATACATTTTCTTTATAATCAAATGCATTTGAGTTATTGGGGTCGAAAGAAGGGTTTCCGTTTATAATACTATATTGGTTAATCTCGCTATCGGTATTCACAAAAGACCCTTTCACTCCAAAAGAAAGTGATCCTGTGTTTTCTGATAATGGCAAACTGTAATCAGCTTGAGCGGTATTGATTAAGGTGTTTTGTTTAGATACGGTTTCAAATGCATTTGAAAAATTTAGATTACTGTCAGGGAAGTAATAGTTACTATTAACTTTTTGGTCCCTGTTATAATCATAAGTTGTTAAGTGGGCGTTTAAAGACAGTTTGCTGCCGTTGTTAAGATTGCTTACATAATCTAAATCAAAACCTAAATTATGCTTGTTATCAGAAGAGTTGTTGGTATTGTCAAAATTATATAACGGATTATAACTAGGGTCAAAAACATTGGTTTGTCCATTAATTTTATAATCAAACTTGGGCAGAAATAATAAGTTAGACGAAAAGCTTAACGTGTTATTGTTGTTTATAAAATAATCAAAATTGGTGTTTATGGTATGGGTTTGTGACTTGGTTGTTCTATCAAAATTCGATTCCCATCGTTCGTAAATAGCATCATTGTTATCAATAAAATTAACCTGTTCGTCACTTACGCGAGCAATTTTATCGTTATTATAACTATAGCTTGCAAAAACATTAATTTTATTGTTCTTATAAAAATTAGTGGTTCCGGCATTATATCTAGGATAAACCCCTTGAGTGTAATTGCTAAACACAGTGCCGCGATATCCTGTAATGAGATTTTTACCCATCACAATGTTTATAACAATCCCATCAGTTGCGTCATATTTTGCTCCAGGATTTGTAATAACCTCAACAGACTTAATACTGCTAGCCGGTGAACCTTCTAATAAATTCATTAGCTCACTGCTGCTAAGCTGCACCTTTCTATCATTAATATAAACTGTTGGCGTAGCATTTTTAACCGATAACGAGCCGTCTAAAACCAATACACCAGGCGTACTTCTCATAACCTCCATAACATTACCTTCACTTAAAGCCGTATTTTCAACATTAAAAACCAATCTATCAGATTCTTTTTTAACCGTTGGCTTTTTAGCAATAATAGAGACCTCTTCTAACGATTCAGCTGATTCTTCTAAAACAATATTGTTAAGCTGAATGTCGTTATTTTCAACTGAAATATTTTGATATACAGCTTTAAAACCTATAAAGCTTGTCTTTAGTATATAGGAACCTGAACTAACATTTTTAATTTCAAAAAGACCTTTGTTGTCTGTAGTACTTCCTTTTACTGCCGTAGAATCGGTTACAGAGAGCAACACCACATTAGCAAAACTAACAGGGTTTTGTTGAGAATCTGTTACATTTCCAGAAACCAAAAAATCTTGTGAATAAAGCATAGAAGACGCTAAAACACTGATAATGAAAAGACTGATTCTGAAAGTGAAATTCATTGAGTTAGTTTGGAATTGCAATATAAAAATTGTTTTAAACTTTTAATTACGGTTTTACCGTAAATGAAAATTGTACAACAATATTGTTGGTTTTAAATATTTAAAGCATAATAAAACAATTATATTTGCAAACTAGTTATGTTATGCTAGATTACAGGTTATGAAGCACATTAGAAATTTTTGCATTATTGCACATATTGATCACGGTAAAAGTACTCTTGCTGACCGTTTGTTGGATTTTACAGGTTCGGTGACAGAACGCGAAAAACAAAATCAGCTATTAGACAATATGGATTTGGAGCGTGAGCGTGGTATTACCATTAAATCGCATGCTATACAAATGGATTATATCCATAATGGTGAGCAATACGTTTTAAACTTAATAGACACACCTGGTCATGTCGATTTTTCTTATGAAGTTTCACGATCAATTGCAGCTTGTGAAGGCGCCCTACTAATTGTTGATGCCGCACAGAGTATCCAAGCGCAGACCATTTCAAATTTATATTTAGCATTAGAAAACGATTTAGAAATAATCCCTGTTTTAAATAAAGTAGACTTACCTAGTGCAAACCCTGAAGAAGTTACTGATGATATTGTTGACCTACTAGGGTGTGACCCCTCTGAAGTAATTCCTGCTAGCGCAAAAACTGGTTTGGGTATTGAAGATATTTTAACAGCTATTATTGAACGTGTTCCTGCGCCAAAAGGTAATGTAGATGAGCCACTTCAAGCCTTAATTTTTGACTCTGTTTACAACCCCTTTCGCGGTGTAGAAACCTATTTTAGGGTCATTAACGGTTCCATAAAAAAAGGCCAGCAAATCAAGTTCATTGCAACAGATAAAAATTATTATGCTGATGAAGTTGGAACTCTAAAGCTCAAGCAACAACCAAAACAAGAAATAAAAGCAGGAGATGTAGGCTATTTAATTACAGGTATAAAAGAAGCTAAAGAAATAAAGGTTGGTGATACCATAACCGATGCCAAAAACCCGACTAAAAATGCTATCAGTGGGTTTGAGGATGTAAAACCTATGGTTTTCGCAGGAATTTATCCTGTAGACACTGAAGATTATGAGGATTTAAGGGCTTCTATGGAAAAATTGCAATTGAATGATGCGTCTTTAGTATTTACTCCAGAAAGTTCTGCCGCTCTTGGCTTTGGCTTTCGTTGTGGATTTTTAGGCATGTTGCATTTAGAAATCATTCAAGAACGTTTGGAACGTGAGTTTGATATGACGGTTATCACAACGGTTCCTAACGTATCGTATCATGCCTTTACCAATAAACATCCTGATGATGTTATTATAGTAAATAATCCTAGTGATTTACCTGAACCCTCAACCTTAAATCGTGTTGAAGAACCCTTCATAAAAGCCACTATTATTACAAAAGCAGATTTTGTTGGCAACGTTATGTCTTTGTGTATTGATAAGCGCGGTGTGATAACCAATCAAACCTATTTAACAACCGAACGTGTTGAACTATCTTTTGATATGCCACTTGCTGAAATTGTTTTTGATTTCTATGATAGGTTAAAAACGGTTTCTAAAGGTTATGCTTCTTTTGATTATTCACCAATTGGTATGAGAACGTCAAAATTAGTTCGTGTAGATATTCTTTTGAATTCTCAACCTGTAGATGCGCTTTCGGCATTAATTCATGCTGATAATGCCTATACTATTGGAAAAAAGATTACAGAAAAACTACGTGAGCTAATACCAAGGCAGCAGTTCGATATTCCTATTCAAGCAGCAATTGGAGCAAAAATTATTGCTCGCGAAACCATAAAAGCGTTGCGTAAGGATGTAACGGCTAAATGTTATGGTGGTGATATTTCAAGAAAACGTAAACTTCTTGAAAAGCAGAAAAAGGGTAAAAAGAAAATGCGCCAAGTTGGAAATGTTGAAATTCCACAACAAGCATTTATGGCGGTATTAAAATTAAACGATTAAATTACGAAACGTCTTCGGCTTTCAGCATTTTTCCTAAATAGACCAAGCTACAGTTTTTATTGATTTTATTAGCATCCTTGTTATAAGACGATATAATGTGAAGTTCGCCTTCTTCATCTTTAACAAATAACGGAACTATATCATCGTCACTGTTAGTTATTTTTATAAGTTTATCGTAGTGGCCTTTGTCCTTAAGAGGCATTTCATTTATAACGGGGTTTTTTCGAGTTACTTCGGTTAGTTTTACAAAATCATCCGTGTAGGAAAAAAGGCCTTCTTTAGGGTTATCGTGAATGTTTTTTATTTCCTCACGTGTTACTAGTCTAAAACTACCGTTTTCTCCAAACTGTTTACTAAACTTATTAATTGCGTACTTATTGATATCAGAGTTGGCTGTCATGGCCATTAAATACCCCACATCGTTTAGTTCTATATTATCTGTAAGTGTTTCAGAGTAAATATTCACGTTAAGGGCTTCTAAACCCAACTCTAAAGACTTATCGATATTGGTTTGGTTGTTGTCAATCAAAACTACATGTCTACCGTTTGACTCCAAATAGTGCCCAATTACACGTGCAAATTTTGAAGCTCCAATTATTAAAATACCTTCGCTTTTTGTTAAGAAAACTCCTAAAATTTTAGCAACAAAACGAGCTGTTGTGGCATTCAATAAAACAGTACCCAACACAATCATAAATACCAAAGGTGTAATATATTCTGCGCCATCAACACCTTGTTTTATAAGTTTTGTTCCAAAAAGTGATGCTATACCAGCCGCTACAATACCGCGTGGCCCAACCCAGCTTATAAAGGTCTTTTCATTGGTTTTTAATTTAGATCCTGCTGTGCTTAAAAAAACCGCTAGCGGTCTAATTACAAAAACAACTATTCCAAAAAGTACCGCAGTGTTCCAATTATACAAAAGCATCATATCATCAACACTTATGTTTGCCGCCAATAAAATGAATAAAATGGATATCAACAATACACTTAAAGATTCCTTAAAATATAATAGTTCCTTTCGGTTTTGAAGTTTGCTGTTCCCTAAAACCATTCCCATTACCACAACAGCTAACAAACCTGATTCATGAGCAAAAATATCGGACTCCACAAAAACCAATAAAACCGTTGATAATGAGACAACGTTTAATAAATAGTGGGGAATTAGGTTTTTATTTATGACAAACTTTAAAGCATGGGCAAATGTAAACCCAAACGTTGTTCCAAAAAGTATAATTTTACCAAATTCAATAAAGGCAGTTTTTGTAAATCCGCTATCCCCTCCAACACTTATAAACTCAAAAACCAATACGGCAACCAAAGCACCTATTGGGTCAATTAATATCCCTTCCCATTTCAAGACAGCTGATACATCCTTCTTTAGTGGTATATTTCGTAAAATAGGCGTAATAACTGTTGGTCCAGTAACGATAATTAAAGCCGAAAACAAAAAACAAACCTCCCAACTTAAATAAAACACATAATGAGCCACAATAGCTCCGCCAAAAAATGTAATAATAGACCCAAGTGTGATTAGTTTGGTTATGACCGGCCCAACATTTCTAATTTCATCACGTTTCAAAGTCAAGCCACCTTCAAATAGAATAACACTTATAGCAAGCGAAACAAAATAATACAGCCCATCTCCCGGAAACAAACCCTTTTCCCCATTCCAAATCGGTTCAATCCATTTCGTGCCGTCTTCCGATAAAAATTCAGCTGATATTGGACCCACCAAAAGCCCTATTAGTATTAATGGTAAAATAGCAGGAATTTTTAATCGCCATGCAACCCATTGCGCTAAAATTCCTAAAATGATTATTCCAGCTAATTCTATCATGTTTTTAATTTTTGTGAAAATACTAAATAATTACAATTAAGGCTAAATGTTAAAATGAAGTTATTGATTTAACTTTCGTTTCTTAAATATTAACGCTTTTAGTAATTTGCAATACTATGAATTTATATCCCATAAACGCAGGAAATTTTAAACTAGATGGAGGCGCCATGTTTGGTGTAGTGCCAAAATCGTTATGGACCAGGACCAATCCTGCAGACAACAACAACATGATTGATATTGCCGCTCGTTGTTTGCTAATTGAAGACGGCAACAGATTAATACTTATTGATACCGGAATGGGTGATAAGCAAAGTGAGAAATTTTTCGGCTACTATTACCTTTGGGGAGATGATACCATTGACAAATCATTAAAAAAGTATGGTTTTCATCGTGATGATATAACTGATGTTTTTATGACTCATTTACATTTTGACCATTGTGGAGGCAGTGTACAATGGAACAAAGACCGAACGGGTTATGAACCTGCTTTTAAAAACGCTAATTTTTGGAGCAACGAAGATCACTGGAAATGGGCAACACAGCCTAATAAACGTGAAAAAGCATCTTTTTTAAAAGAAAATATTTTGCCTATGGAAGAAAGTGGACAGTTAAAATTTACTTCACTTCCGAATAATGATTTAATAGAAAAATCTGATTTAGGATTTGATATTTTCTTTGCCAATGGTCATACCGACAAGCAAATGATTCCTATGGTTCAATACCAAAATAAAACCATTTGCTTTATGGCAGATTTATTGCCAACAGCCGGACACTTACCAATTCCTTTTGTAATGGGCTACGATACTAGACCACTGCTAACTTTAGACGAAAAAGAAAAATTCTTAAGTTTAGCTGCAAATAATAATTATTACTTATTTTTGGAGCACGATGCACACAATGAAATTATTACAGTAAAAAACACAGAAAAAGGCGTGCGTTTGGATAACGTTTATACTTGTAATGAGATTTTTAACTAAAAAACGAAAAATGAAATTAATTAAAGCATGTTTACTGACGGCAATTACTGCAACAGTATTAACTAGCTGTGGTGGTTCAGCCATAGTATCAACTCCAGTTGAAAACATTGATAACGTTCCTTTAAAAGAAACGGAACTAACCGAAAAAGAAAAGCATAATTGGGGACATTTAGATCTAGTAACCGATACTATTCCTGGAATGAGCGTTGATAAAGCCTACGCTGAAATAATAAAAGATAAAAAAGGAAAAGCGGTTATAGTTGCTGTTATTGACTCTGGAATCGATATCGAACATGAAGATTTAGATGGTGTGGTTTGGACAAATGAAGATGAAATTCCTGGTAACGGAATTGACGATGATAAAAATGGCTATGTTGATGATATTCATGGCTGGAACTTTTTAGGCGATGCTTACGATGAGCAATTGGAGTTTGTTCGTATTATTGTAAAAGGCGATAAAAGCAATCCACAATACAATGCTGCGGTTGCTGAATACGAGGAAAAGCACCAAGAAGCACTTGCTAACAAACAACGTTACGACCAGATTTACGAGATGGTTAAAAGCGCTGACGAAACCATATCAAAACACCTAAACAAAGAAGATTACACAAAAGAAGATGTAAGTGGTATTACATCTGACGATGCTACTGTAAACCAAGCAAAAGCCATGCTTCAAAACATGTATGCCAATGGTTTTGATGATACAGAAGCTGCGCTTGAAGCTATAAAGGGTGGTGTAGAATACTTTACAGATCAGTTAAATGCCAACCTGAACAAAGACCTTAAAGGTAGAAAAACTGGTGATGATCCAGATGATTTATCTGATGTTGGTTATGGTAATGGTAATGTTTTGCCTTCAGAAAAAGGAGAAAGCCATGGTACACACGTAGCTGGTATTATTGCTGCTGAACGCAATAATGGTTTAGGCGCAAATGGAGTAGCAAATAATGTACAAATTATGAGCTTAAGAGCTGTACCAAATGGTGATGAATATGACAAGGACATCGCTTTAGCTATTCGTTATGCTGTTGATAATGGTGCAACAATTATCAATGGTAGTTTTGGTAAATACTACTCGCCTCACAGCGATTGGGTACGTGATGCCATTGCATATGCAAGTGATAACGATGTATTGTTTATTAATGCTGCAGGAAATGAAGGTATTGATATCGACAAAAAAGATGTGTATCCTAACGATGCCATAGGTACAGGGCCAGAGGTTTCTAAAACATTTATTACAGTAGGCGCTTTAGAGCCAAAATATGGTTCAGGAATGATTGCAGGGTTTTCAAATTATGGAAAGTATAATGTAGATGTTTTTGCTCCTGGAGCAAAAGTATATTCTACTACACCAGAAAATGAATATGATACAAAAGGAGGAACTTCAATGGCTGCTCCTGCTGTAGCTGGTGTTGCTGCTTTAATTCGTTCTTACTATCCAAAATTATCTGCCGAGCAAGTTAAACAGGTTATTTTAGATTCAGGACTTGCGGTTAAAACTAACGTTGTTGTAGGTGGAAACCCTGAAGATGTTAGACCGTTTGGTGATTTAACAAAATCTGGCAAAATGGTAAATGCTTACAACGCATTAATCATGGCTAGCCAAATGAAATAAAACAATTCAAAAACTTAAAAAATCCTATCCTCATGTGATAGGATTTTTTTTAAACTTCAATCAAATGAAAAAAATAGTATTTCTAACATTAGGGTTAATGCTTTTGCTGTCGTGCGGGAGTAATTCTCAAGTTATAGCCCAAAGCTCAACAAATGATAATAACACCTGTTATTGGCAACAACATGTAGACTATAAAATGGAAATTGATATGGATGTGGAATCCTATCAATATAAAGGAAAACAGACTTTGGTTTACACCAATAATTCACCAGATGTTTTAAATCGGGTGTATTATCACTTGTACTTTAACGCCTTCCAACCAGGAAGTGAAATGGATATTCGCTCAAGAACCATTGCCGATCCTGATGGACGAGTTGGTGACAGAATTAGCAAACTTCAACCCAATGAAATAGGTTATATTAAAGTAAACTCATTAAAGCAAAACGGAGCACGATTAAAACACGAAACAGTGGGTACTGTATTAGAAGTTGAATTAGCAAAGCCTATTCAACCTGGTGAATCTGTAACTTTTAATATGGATTTTGATGCACAAGTGCCTGTTCAAATCCGTCGTTCTGGACGTAATAATAAAGAAGGTGTTGCGTTATCCATGACGCAATGGTATCCAAAGTTAGCCGAATACGATTTTGAAGGTTGGCATGCAGATCCTTATATCGGTCGTGAATTCCATGGCGTTTGGGGTGATTTTGATGTAAAATTAACTATCGATAAAAATTATGTTGTTGGTGGTACTGGTTATCTTCAAGACGATGTTAAAACAAAGGGCAATAAAAAAACCCTTCATTTTGTGGCGCCTAAAGTGCACGATTTTACCTGGGCTGCAGATCCAGAATATATACACGACACCATGCAAGTCCCAAATGGTCCCGTGCTTAATTTTTACTACAAGAGCACTATGGATGCTGAAAGTTTAGAGAATTGGAAAAAACTACAACCAAAAACGGTTGAGCTTATGCAATACTTCAGTGAACATATTGGCAAATATCCTTACGATCAATATTCCGTTATTCAAGGTGGTGATGGTGGTATGGAATATGCGATGTGTACACTTATAACGGGAGGGCGCAATTTTGGCGGTCTAGTAGGTGTAACGGCTCATGAAATGGCTCATACATGGTTTCAATTTCTTTTAGCCACAAATGAATCTAAACACGAATGGATGGATGAAGGGTTTACTAGCTATATTAGTGATTTAGCCATGAACGAAATTATGCAGGAGAACAAAGAAAATCCTTCTGCCAATTCTTACAGAGCCTATTTATATTTAGCTAAATCTGGAACCGAACAACCCCTAACAACACATGCTGACCGTTATGAGTTTAATAGGTCATATAGTATTTCGGCGTACGCAAAAGGAGCTGTTTTTATGGCACAATTGGGTTATGTAATTGGTGAAGACAACTTAAAGAAAACCATTAAAAAATACTTTAACGACTTTGCTTTTAAACATCCAAGACCTATAGATATTATTCGCTCTGCTGAAAAAGTAACCGATTTTGAGTTGGATTGGTATTTAATTGATTTTGCTCAAACCACAAATACAATTGACTATGGTGTGAAAAGTATAAATGACAAAATGATTGAGTTGGAACGAATAGGCTTTATGCCAATGCCTTTAGATGTTACCGTTACTTATGCCGATGGGACAAGCGAGGACTTTTACATTCCGCTACAAATGATGCGTGGTGAAAAACCAACCTCTGCAACCATTATTTCAGATTGGGCTTGGGCAAACCCTAACTATTCATTTGAAGCTTCTAAAGCTGTAAAATCGGTTAATATAGATCCTAAGCAAGGGATGGCTGATATTAATCGCGATAATAACCTTATGGAAAAATAATGCGTTTATCTGTTTTATTTTCTTTGTTGTTTTCTGTTCAAATTATTTTAGCGCAGAATAAATTGGTTAACAGTGAAAATGTGCTACAATGGCAAGATGGCTACAGCTTGCGTGTTGAAGATTTTCAAAAACCGCGAAAAGCAAATGATAGCTACTCGCATACAGCCTATAAAATAGAGTTTTATCCATCAGAAGTTTTGGTTGATGCCAACGATTATATACAGGGTTATGAAGATTTAACTGTTGTAGCAGAATTTCATAAGGATAAATCTCATTTTGATCCAGATTATGAAGCAGAATATTTGCCCTTTGAACAATTAACTTTTGATATTGCAGAACTATATGCCCGAAAAATTAGAAAGCGTTTTGAAGAACTTAAAGAAAAGAAGGAAAGGCGTTTTTCAATGTATAATTACGAATATGGTTTGCTATGGAAAGCCTGTTTAGAGTATCAATCTGAATTTAGCAAAGCCACCAACCATGGCTGGGAATCTAAAAACGAAATTTCGGAGTGGCGAAATAAAATAAATCAAGAATTAAAAGAACTACAAGAATATACTATAAAGCCACTTTAACGAGTGGCTTTTTTAATACCAGTCCTCGTTTTTGTACATATCCTTTTTGGATGCACGCTCTCTATTGGAGAGTCTTAAGTGTGTCGCATCAATTTTTTGACTTCTGTAGCCTAACAAATGAAAAAAAGACTTGGCAAAAAACTTCGCTATTTTTAAGTTTACAAGAAGTACTTGTTTTTGTTTGTTTGCCCAGGAAACACCGGGTAAAATCACTAAAAAACTATCAAATTTAATACGTCTTAAAAATTCTGAAAGGTTTAGGAAAAATGGTTTAATAGGTTGGATTACAAAAAAACCTTCTTCACCAATTTTTTGGTATAAAGGCATAAATATTCGACCATTATATTTTGAGGTTATCTCTCCTTCTTTATCATTAGCAAGAACCATTTTTTTATTTATTTTTTCAAAACTTTTAAACCCTTCAACCATTTTAAAATGGTCTTCGGGTCTAACACGGTGTAAATACGTAACTTCAAAAGCATCTTGAATATTATAACTCTGCTCTTGTAGCTGTTTGTAATGCATTTGAAAACCAAGAACAGATTCAGCTTTTATGGCTTTGGCATAAACGAGTGATAAATAAATAAAAGCCTGACTATTTGTTATAGCATCTTTCTCATCATGCTGGCCCGATTCAAAACCTAGAGATACATAACCCAATTGATTAATATAACTTAACAAAGGTCCTTCTAAATATTCTTCAATACCAAGCACAATGGGAACAGGAAATAACGATGAAAACTTTCGGTTTATTAAGGCATCGTTAATGGTAATAAATGGTATGGTTTTGCTTGAAGTGGTGTGAAAATCGATAAAATAAAATGGTCCAGATTCTGTTTCTATAATCTGATGAACAAGTTTATGTAGTTCCAATAATTCATGTTCTTCATGGTTTAGATCTGTTTTCCTTTTAATACCATCAATACGCTCTTCAAACCATAGTCTGTTCAAATCATTATTTAAATAGCGTTTATTTTGTTTTAAAGCTTCAGTGTTTCCTGTAATAGCGTAGAGTGTTCCTGAAATATCCTTTGGGTTAAGTGTGTTAAAAACATGTTTTAAAGCAAAAACTCCTGCTGTTTCATTACCGTGTATACCTCCAAAAAAAACCATTGTAGGCCCTTTGTTATTGCCTTTTATCTTGCTTATTATTCGGTTTATGATAACGGTTTTATTTAATACTGGACTGCTAACTTCTACCATACAATTACATATCTTTTGAAGTTATAATTCCTATTAGTTTATCATTTTTAATTACTGGAAGACTATTTATATTGTTCGTTTCCATTAAAGCCTTTGCTTCTGATAATGGCATCCATTCTGTTGCTGTTATGAGATCTCTATGCATAACTTCCTCGATTGATATAGAATTTATATTCGCATCGTCAATATATTTTAAAACATCATTCCACGACAGCAATCCAACAAGTTTCAATTTTTTGTTAATTACTGGCATATGATGAATGTTTTTCCACTTCATAATACTCAAAACCAATTTCAAACTATCATGTTTTTCAACTGAAAAAACTTTGGTGCTCATGGCGTGTTTTACTGTTTTTTCAGAATCAAAACCTAACGACTCATTGCCGCTTAAAATACTCCAACTCCCAACTGGGTAATCTTGTTCTTGTTTCTTGTACATACTAGCTAACAAAACTTGGGCTGCCGAATACAGTTTATAGTTCAGTTGTAAATTTCTATAGCTCTTTACCATCCATTGGGAACCACAATGCGATTTTACACGATTTTCAATTATGGTTAAATATTTTTCAACATCTTTTGGTGAAATTCCTGCTTTGTATAACCCCTTATAAGCCATTGGTAATAAATGATCCAATATTAAATTATGACTGGATATATAATCTCCGTTCCAAATAAACTGTGTACCCATACCATATCGTGCAGCATTAAAAAAGTTGGTTTTAACATCTTTAAAATCCCATTTTTCATGAATGTTTTCAAATTCTTTGGGTTTGCCTAACATTATCCCTATCCAAAACATCATATTAGCAATTTCATCAGTTAAGGTTGGTCCCGATGGAATATAACGATTTTCAATGCGCAGGTGTGGTTTTCCGTCTCCTACCCCATAACACACTCTATTCCACCTGTAAACCGTTCCATTATGAAGGCTTAAAGCTTTTAATTTAGGTATTTCTCCCGCTTTAAGCATATCTACACTGTCTTTATCATATTCAGATGTTACAAGGCTTCTAAATCGCGAAACACTATCACGAAAAATATCGACTACTGTTCCTGTTTCCCAATCAGCTCCAAAGCTAACTCGAGATTGTTTTTCATTTAATATAAATGAGTTTGCTCGTGTATCAACACTTTGTGTAAATAAAGCAATACGTGTTTCATTCCATAATTCTTTACCAAATAATAGCGGCGAATTGGTACAAATACTCAACACGGGTCCAGCAATAGCTTGCGCCCAATTGTAGTCGTCAATAAAATTGTTGGGGTGAATTTGCAAATGTGCCTGAAAGCTCGTGTTACAGGCTTCCAACATTACAGAATCGTGCAATAAATTGAGTTCATCTACACCTTTTATGTGAATGCTAAAATCTTGTTTTCTAGAATCTTTAATAGCTTCATTTAGTACACTGTAACGTTGAATTTTAGTCATGTTGTCTTCCGATATATACTTAAGTGATAGTGTGGGTAATATACCTGTAAGAATAATTTTTGTGTCATGCTTTTCACAAACGGTTTTAGCCTTGTCTAAAAGATTGGATAATTGTTTGTGTAATTGAGAAAAGCAGTCATCATTTAGGATTAATGGATCAGAATTAATTTCAAGATTATAATTGCCTATTTCTGTTGTAAAATGATTATCCTGAATATCATTTAATACAGTCAACGAATTGTCATTAGGATAAAAATCGTTGTTAACAATGCAAAATTCTTGTTCTGCTCCAATTCGAATAGGTTCTGTTTCAATTAAACCTTCTTTAAGCATAATTTCTAAAGCCTCAATATCTCGCGTAAGTTGATGAATAAAAGCAGCTTTTTCTGTTTTAGAAATTAGTCTTGTAACATTTAAATTACCCATAACCTGATATTTAAAACATAATAATTATGTAAGTTACATTATATCAATCTACTAAAATATGATTTATGTCATGGCTTAAATAGGCTTGCAATAAAATGGAATTATTATTTTCGTAATCTGTTAAACTCGTATGAAAGGTACTTATTCCAAAAAAGAGAAACTTAAAAGCAAAAAGTTAATAGACAAACTGTTTTCTGAAGGAAAATCGGTTTCATCTTATCCGCTCCGTATGGTTTATTTAGCTACTGAACTGAATGCTAGTGCTGAACTAAATATTGGGGTTTCGGTATCCAAACGCCATTTTAAAAAGGCTCCTGACAGAAACCGAATAAAACGCTTAATGCGAGAAGCCTATCGCTTAAATAAGACCATTATTTTTAACAACATTACAACACAATATGCGTTAATGATTTTGTACATTGGTAACGATAAACCCAAATATAGCGACATAGAGTCTGCAACAGTAAAGCTTTTTAACAAATTTGTTAAGGCTACTAAAAAACTTCCTGATGATGAAAAAATTTCTTAAAAAAAGAATTATAATTCCTGTTTTAGCTGTAATTGTATTGTTTACGGGAACAGCTTTTCAAAACGATTTTTTTGAAATCGCTAAACAAATAGAAATATTTACTACGCTTTATAAAGAGGTTAACATGAATTATGTTGATGATACCAATCCTGCCGATTTAATGAATACAGCCATTAAAGGCATGCTTAAAGATTTAGATCCTTACACTCAATTTTACAACGAACAGGATGTAGAAGCTGAAAAAATTAGACGAACTGGTGATTATACAGGTATTGGTGCTAACGTACGTACCATGAAAGATAAATTGGTTATTATTGAGCCTTATAAAAATTATCCAGCAGATAAAGCGGGTTTAAAAGCAGGTGATGAAATTATTAAAATTGGAAATACCGTAATAGCTGATTACAAAGAAGATGCTGGTGATTTGTTAAATGGTTCTAATAATTCAAAAATTAACGTCACATATTTGCGTCAAGGTCAAGAATACACAACTTCTATTACGCGATCAGAAATTGAGATAGATGCTGTACCTCATTTCTCAATGGTAGATGATAAAACTGGGTATATTGTTCTAGATAAGTTTAATAACAAAGCTTCTTCTCAAACGGGTTACGCATTAAAAGATTTAAAAGCTCAGGGTGCAGAACGTATTATTTTAGATTTACGCGGTAATCCAGGTGGTTTGTTGTTGGAGGCTGTAAACATTGTTAATCTATTTGTACCAAAAGGTCAATTAGTTGTCACCACAAAATCAAAAGTTAAAAAATTTAACCGTTCCTATTATACTCAACGCGAACCATTAGATACTGAAATACCTGTTGTTGTGTTAATTAATGGAAGTAGTGCATCGGCTAGCGAAATTGTATCAGGTTCTTTACAAGATTTAGATCGTGCTGTAATAGTGGGGTCCAGAAGCTTTGGAAAAGGCTTGGTTCAACGTCCAAAACCAGTGGCTTATGGAACGCAGCTTAAAATAACTATTTCTAGATATTATACACCTTCTGGTAGATGTATTCAGGCTTTGGATTATTGGAATCGTGATGAGAAAGGCAATGCCGTTCGTATAAAAAAGGATAATTATAACGAGTTTAAAACTAAAAACGGACGGCCAGTTTTTGATGGAGGTGGTGTTTTCCCCGACGAATCTTTAGATATTACCAAGAATTCCGAAATAACCAAAGCCATTCAAAAAGACTTTTTAATTTTTGACTATGCAACCAACTATTATTACAAACATCCTAACCTTAATGTTGCTGATTTAGAATTGGGTAATTCAGATTTTGAAGATTTTAAAACCTATTTAAAATCTAACAACTTTACATTTGAAACTGAAACCGAAAAAGCACTTACTAAAGTTATGGAAAGTGCAGAAAAAGAAGAGTTAGACGATAATATAGAAAAGGACTTTAATACACTTATTTCAAATCTAAATAACTCTAAAGCATTAGCTATTGACGAGAATAAAGATGAAATTTTAGCTTTACTAACAGACGAAATTGTAAAACGCTATGTATATAGAGAAGGTCTCTATGATTATTACGTTGAGCATAACCAAGAAATAAAGAAAGCTATTGAAATTCTATCAAACCCTAGTAAATACAAAGGTTATTTAAGATAATAAACCACAATATCGGGCGTTTTAAAAAAATAAGTATATTGTATTTATATTTCAATGCCTACTATGAAACAATTAATAGCACTTTTCTTTTTATGCCTGAGTTCTATTGCTTGGTCTCAAACTGAACAGGAAAAAGAGCGAACACATATTGTTTTTTTTGAAACAGATAGGTACAATATTGTACCTACTGAAGAAAGTCGGTTAATGCTATTCCTATCCGAAATTGAATCGTTGGATATTGAAAAAATATCCATTTACGGGTTTTGTGATGATCGTGGAAGTGATGATTATAACCTACAATTATCACAATATAGAGCCAATTCTATTAAGGAAGTGTTTTCCAGAAACGAATTTGACGAATCTGTTATTACCAACGTGGACGGTAAAGGTGAAGTATTACTAACACTAGTAAAAGAAGAAGATGTAGCTAAAATTAGAGGATTAAACCGCAAGGTAGAAATTCGTGTTAAGCCTTATTCGCCTCCACGTACTGAAGCAGAAATAAAAAAACCAAAACAAAAAGAATTTACCGAAGCCATAAAAGGCGATATTAAAGCAGGCGATAAGTTTTTATTGCAAAACATACTTTTTAAAACTGGTTATAGCATACTTTTACCTGAATCTAAAAAAACTCTTGAAAAAATTGCAAAAACCCTTTTAGAACGTGAAGATATTTATTTCACTATTCAAGGTCATGTATGTTGTACGCAAAACAGTCGAGATGCTGTAGATAGAAAAACCAATCAGCGTAATTTATCAGTAGCCAGAGCAAAGTATATCTACGATTATTTAGCTAAAAAAGGGGTTGATAAACGTCGCATGAAATATGTAGGTATGCGTCGTAAATTCCCTTTAGGCGGTGACCCAAAGTTTGATAGACGTGTTGAAATACTGGTTACTTACGTAGGTGAAGGTAATTAAAATTTAACCATAGCCACATGTGGAATGCCATCTTCAAGGTACTCCTCTCCTATGGCTTTAAAACCTAAATTATTATAGAATGTATTAAGATAGGTTTGAGCCGAAATTTTAATTAAAGTTTCATTAAAATTTTCTTTTACAGCTTGAATTGACGCTTCCATAATAGCATAACCATATTTGTGTTTACGTTCATTAACTTTAACAACTACTCTACCTATACTAGCCTCTTTAAAGTAATCACCTGGTTTAAAAATTCGTGTATAAGCCACTAATGTATCATTTTTGTAACCTAAAACATGTAATGCTTTTTTGTCCTTTCCATCTACGTCTTGATACACACAGTCTTGTTCAACCACAAAAACTTCAGCGCGTAATTGCAAGACATCATACAATTCTTGAGTTGTTAATTCGTTAAATATTTTTGTATAAATCTGGAGCATTAAAGTAATTATTAATCTTGTACTATTACGTCTTTAGAGTCTGCTTTGTTGAATTCAGGTTGAATGGTCACATGATTAATTTCAAACTCATCATGCAAAACATCCTCTATTCGTTTTAAAACTGAATTAAATTCAGTTATTGATATATCTTCAACTAAATCTAAATGCGCTTCTAAATGTAATTCATCATCATTCAAACACCAAACATGAACATGGTGCAATTTGTTTACTTTAGGAATTCTATGTACAACGCGTAATACCTCTTTAATGTTAACCTGATCTGGCGTAAACAACATGAGGATTTTGGTTGATTTCTTCAATAAATCATAGCCAACCCAAACTAAGTACAATGCAATTAAAAACGTAAGTACACTATCTACCCAAAAAACCTTATAATATTTCATTAATAACCCACCTATTAAAACAGCTATACTAGCCATCATATCGGTTAAAAGATGTAAATATGCCGAACGCATATTAAGGTTTGAATTGGCGTCACGTTTCAATAATAATACACTAAAGCCGTTTGCCAAAATAGCAATTGCTGACAACCAAATAACTAAATTAGACTCTATTTCTTGTGGGTATTGGTAGCGTTTAACAGCTTCAATAATTAACAGTACACCAACTATCACTAGAGTAGAGGCATTTATAAAAGCTGCTAATATTTCAGCACGTTTATAACCAAAAGTTCTATGTATTGAAGCTTTTCGCTTTGATAATTTTGAAGCTCCAAAACTAACAACCAATGAAATAACATCAGAAAAATTATGTAGGGCGTCACTTAATAAAGCTAAACTTCCTGAAAGTAAACCACCAATTACTTGAGATGCCGTTATAAGTACATTTAGTAAAATAGAAATTATAAGATTCCTATCTTTTAATTGTGGATGATTATGATTATGTGAATGCGAATGTCCCATAATATACCAATACTATATTGGTATTTAATATCTAATTAACAGCTCACAGGAATTTTATCTACACGATTTTGATGGCGCCCACCTTCAAATTTAGTTTCTAAAAATGTGTCAACCATTTTTATAGCTTGAGGAATAGCTGTATAACGTGCAGGAATACAAATAATATTAGCGTTATTATGTTGACGCGTAAGTTCTGTAATTTCATTCATCCAACAAATTCCAGCGCGAACATGTTGGTATTTATTAGCAGTCATGGCTACACCATTTGCGCTGCCACAAATCAAAATACCAAAATCTACTGAATTACTATCAACATCTTGTGCAACAGGATGAACAAAATCTGGATAATCTACACTATCGCTACTATTGGTTCCGTAATTTGTAATGGTATAACCTTTATCTTCCAAATGTTTAATTATAGCGAATTTATACTCGGTTCCTGCGTGATCGTTTCCTATGGATATTTTCATTTTAAGTCGTGTTGTTTATGATGTAAAGGTACAAAATGCCAGATTTTAAATCATATAAATTATTTTGTTTATAAATTAAGTTATACAGTCTCATAACTTGTTAATATCTATTTATTGTTTTCTAAAAGAAAAACTTTTAAAATTCAATAAAAATTACAAGCAAAAATCACTTTGAAATAGACAAAAATTTTAGGTAATTTTTTTAGGTAATTTTTAAGCATCCAAATTCAGGTTTATAAACAGTAAAATTTATTTTTTTATTAATATTAAGCTATTAACAAAGGTTATAAACAGCTGTTAATAGTTATTAAAATAGTATTAATAATGAACCATTTATAATTTAAAATACTGTTAATTACGTATCAACTTTTTGTAAATAATAGGATATCAAAGCAAACTTTGAAAAAGTTATACGTGTTATTAACAAACTATAATAATCATAATTATTTTTTAAAATTTTTAAAAAGAAAAAGATTATATAATAATATATGTGGATAAGTATTTTTACACTAAATTAATCTTACCTAAATATGATTTAATTTTAAAACCGTAGCTTTGTAGAAGTTTAATACAGTTTACTTCGCCTTGGTATTAAATTATTAATTACACGTTCCTGACTTTTGGAACCAGAATATGAAAAGAATTACATGACAAGAAAGAAAAAAAGGAAATCATCAAAAAACAAGATTTCCAACCTTACAAATACAATCTTAAGTATATTAAAAAAAGAACGCAATAAATCCTTTAACTATAAACAAATTGCTGCTAAATTAGGTGTTAACGATGCTAGTAGCCGTAATCAGATTATAAAAAAACTACAGCAATTAAAGGTTAAAAAGGAAATAGAAGAAGTAGAACGTGGCAAGTTTAAAGCTATTGTTACTACAGATTATCACACAGGAATTTTAGACCTTTCCCATAAAGGATCTGGTTATATAATAACTGATGAATTTGAAGATGATATTTACATTGCTTCAAATAATATTAATCGGGCTTTAAATGGTGACGAAGTAGAATTTTATGTTTATAAACGTTTAAAACGTGGTAGGCGTGAAGGCGAAATAACCCAGGTTTTAAAACGGGCTAAAAACGAATATGTTGGTGTTATTCAAGTACATGACAATTATGCTTTTGTGATTCCAGACAGTACAAAAATGTATAAAGATATTTTTGTACCTATCAATAAAATAAACAAAGCTGAAGAAGGTGATAAAGTATTGGTTTCGTTGGATGATTGGACAGAAAAACAAGACTCACCACACGGTCGCGTGCTTAAAGTTTTAGGAAAGCCAGGCGAGCATAATACCGAAATACATTCTATTTTAGCCGAATATGGTTTACCGTATGAATTTCCGCATGAAGTAGAGGATTATGCCAATAAATTAGATACTTCAATAACTAAAGAAGAAATAAAAAAACGTCGCGATATGCGTGATGTGCTAACCTTTACAATAGACCCTAAAGATGCCAAGGATTTTGATGATGCTCTATCCTTTCAAATTTTAGATAATGGTTTGTACGAAATAGGTATCCATATCGCTGATGTATCCCATTATGTAAAACCAGAAACGGTTTTAGACGATGAAGCTTATGAACGCGCCACATCTGTATATTTAGTGGATAGGGTAGTACCTATGCTTCCTGAAATTTTATCTAATAATGCGTGTTCATTGAGACCTCATGAAGAAAAATATACCTTTTCGGCTGTTTTTCAACTGAATGATAAAGCCGAAGTAATTAACCAATGGTTTGGTAGGACTGTAACGTATAGTGATGCACGTTTTGCTTATGAAGAGGCTCAAGCTATTATTGAAAATAATCCAAATGTCACCTCGAGTGAAGTCGAGAGGTCTCAAATTAATTCAACCATTCCAAAAGAAGTATCCTTAACCGGAAAAGAATATCAAACCGATAAAAATATTGCCTTTGCAGTGTTAAAGCTTGATGAACTAGCAAAAATTATGCGTAGAAAACGCATGAGTTCTGGTGCTATTTCGTTTGATAAAGTAGAAGTTAAATTTAATTTAGATAAAGACAACAATCCAACTGGTGTCTATTTTAAAACATCTAAAGATGCCAATAAACTTATTGAAGAATTCATGTTGTTGGCCAATAGAAAAGTAGCAGAATTTATAGGAAAGCAAAAACCGCCAAAAACCTTTGTATATCGTGTTCATGATGAACCTGACGATAGTAAATTAGGAGCACTTCAAAATATTGTAGGTCGTTTTGGGTATAAACTTAACTTTAAGGATAGAAAATCAACTTCAGCTTCTCTTAATAATTTATTAAAGGATGTTGTTGGTAAAAAAGAGCAGAATTTAGTTGATACTCTAGCTATTCGTAGTATGAGTAAAGCTGAATACACAACTCATAATATAGGTCATTACGGATTGGCTTTTGATTACTACAGTCACTTTACTTCGCCAATTCGTCGTTATCCTGATGTTATGGCACACCGTTTGCTACAGCATTATTTAGATGGAGGAAAATCTGCAAATGAAGAGGTTTATGAAGATAAATGTAACCATTCGAGCAATATGGAATATTTAGCCACAAAAGCCGAACGTGATTCTATAAAATATATGCAGATTAAGTTTATGCAGGATCATCAAGACGAAGAATTCATTGGTGTTATTTCTGGTGTTACCGATTGGGGAATTTATGTTGAAATTATTACTAATAAATGTGAGGGTATGGTTCGTGTTCGTGATATTACCGATGACCATTATGAATTTGATGAAACCGAATTTGCATTAATAGGAAGAAATACAAAAAACATGTACCAATTAGGAGATGAAGTTGTTGTAAAGGTTAAAAATACCGATTTGGTAAAAAAACATTTAGACTTCAATTTAATTGGAAAGCATGGAGAATAATTTTTAATTTTGAAAAAAAAATAGTACCATGAAGAACTCCCTCATTGTTATCTTTTTAATGATAAGTACAGTATCATTTTCACAAGACATTGTTGAAAAACAAATAGGTGAATTTAAAGAACTTAAAGTTTACGATTTAATACAGGTAAAATTGGTTCAATCTTCTGAAAACAAAATAGAAATTACAGGAGAACATAAAGACCAAGTTGTTTTTGTGAACAAAAACGGTAAATTAAAAATTAAGATGGATATAAAAGAAGCCTATAACGGAGATGATACTAAAGTTATACTCTATTATACTAGTTGCGATGTTATTGACGCAAACGAAGGGGCTTCTATTTACTCAAACGATGTTATCAAACAATTTGATATTGAATTAAGCGCACAAGAAGGTGCTAAAATTGATGTCGAATTAGAGTCTTCCTATGCTACTATTAAAGCGTATACAGGTGGACATATAAAAGCAAAAGGAACTTCAAAAAATCAAACTGTTTCGGTGTCTGCTGGTGGTATTTACGAAGCTAAAAACTTAATTACAGAAACAACTCAAGTTAAGGTAAAAGCAGGAGGTGATGCTTCTGTTCATGCTACAGAATTAGCCGATCTTAAGATTACTGCAGGAGGAAGCATTTATATTTATGGAAACCCAAAAGAAGTAAACGAAAGTAAAGCTATGGGCGGAACCGTAAAACGTATGGATTAATCTTACAAGTTTTCATAAATTTGTGAAAACTAATTACGTTTATGCTTGACGCCATATTAGCGGCTATCCCTTTTGGAATAATTCTATCGTTTACTATAGGACCTGTTTTTTTTGTGCTTTTAGAAACCAGTGCTACTAAAGGTTTTAAAAGTGCCATTATGTTCGATTTAGGCGTTATTTTAGCCGATGCCTTTTTTATTTTGGTTGCTTTTTACAGTACCAGCAAACTATTGGACAAAGTTAAGGACGATCCAAGTTTTCTTATTTTTGGAGGTGTTTTATTAGCGGTTTATGGTTTTATTTCATTTGTTAAAACCTCAAAATCATTTCGGTCCATTGTTCGTGACTTTCATACAGTAGAAATAAAGAAAAAGTTTGGTAAACTCTTTATTAAGGGGTTTTTATTAAACTTTATCAATATAGGTGTGCTGTTGGGTTGGTTGGGTTTTATAGTTATTGGAAATTCACTAACCGAAACGAGTCAAGAACTTTGGGTATTTTTAGCCACTATTTTAGCGGTTTATTTTTTAGTTGACTTGTTAAAAATTGCAGCAGCCAAAACACTTAAAAACAAATTAACACCACGACGCATCTTTAAAACAAAAAAAATTGTTGCCTTGGTTATTTTAGGCTTTGGAATATTACTACTTATACAAGGCTTCTTCCCTAAAGAAAAGGAAATGATTAAGGATAAACTAGAGCAAATTAATCCTTTGGATTAAGTTTTTGAACAAGATCCACATCTTAATTATTTTTCTTAAAAATTAGAAATAAAAAAAGAGCCACTAAAAAGTAACTCTTTTTTTGAGGTGTCGAGCGGATTCGAACCGCTGTAGATGGTGTTGCAGACCACTGCCTAGCCACTCGGCCACGACACCTTGTTCGACAGCAAATGTAAAAAAAATAAGTTTTTTACACTACTTACTTATAGTTTTTTCGTTTGTCGGTCATTTTTATCGTTACCATTTCAACATCACCACCAATTGGCGGATTGACTTTGCTAATAGATACTGTTGCTTTTTTAACTAATACATCTTCATTAAAAATACGGTCTAAAATACGTCTGGCCACTGTTTCCAATAAATGTGAGGGTTTGTGCATCTCCTCTCGAATAACACGATTTAGAAATACATAATCTACTGTATCACGTAATAGATCTGATTTTGCTGAAGGTTGTAAATTGGCTTTAACCTCTAAATCTACACGATAATCGCTGCCTATTTTGGTTTCTTCACTTAAGCAACCATGATTGGCAAAAACACGTATGTTTTCAACTTTAATTATTCCCATGGCGCAAAAATAATACTCCTGTTGTCACCGCAAACAATAATATAAAAGAAATTTAATTAGTCACATTATAGCCCATTGAAAAATTAGTTGGTAAAAAAGTCAAAAATATTCGTAATGGTACTGGTTTTGGTTTTGTAAAATTCAGTATACGTGCAGCGTTCGCAGGTTACAGTAGTAAAGCGCTTATTTTGAATATTGAACAATTTTGTGAACAAACCACCAGTAGCTTGCATTTGATCGACTTGATAGGTACGGTTGTGACATTTAGGACATTCGTAGTTTCTATGTTGCATGTTTAAAGGGTTTTATTAATTAGTGTGAAAAACGTTCCAGATGTTACAATTACACCTAAAAATGACTAATTTTGTGCGTCTCATTTTAGATGCAGAAATTATGATGTCAGAAGAAACAAAATCACTCAATTTTATTGAGCATATTATAGAAGACGATTTAGCTAATGGGTTGGATAAAAAAGCCTTACGATTTCGTTTTCCACCAGAACCTAATGGTTATTTACATATTGGTCACACTAAAGCTATTGGCATTAGTTTTGGTTTGGGTGAAAAATATAATGCGCCAGTTAATTTACGCTTTGATGATACAAATCCTGCTAAAGAAGAGCAGGAGTATGTAGATGCTATTAAGGAAGATGTTTCTTGGCTTGGTTATAAGTGGGCCAATGAACTGTATTCTTCAGACTATTTTCAACAATTGTACGATTGGGCTGTATTACTCATCAAAGAAAACAAAGCCTATGTTGATTCTCAATCTAGTGATGTTATGGCAGAACAAAAGGGAACACCAACGCAACCAGGTGTAGACGGGCCGTATCGTAACCGAAGCATCGAAGAAAACCTGGATTTATTCGAACGCATGAAAAATGGTGAGTTTAATGAAGGAACCCATGTATTGCGTGCTAAAATCGATATGCAGCACCCTAATATGTTGATGCGAGATCCCATTATGTACCGCATTTTAAAAAAATCACATCATAGAACAGGAAATGATTGGTGTATTTACCCTATGTACGATTGGACACATGGCGAAAGCGATTATATTGAACAAATTTCACACTCCTTGTGCTCGCTTGAATTTAAGCCTCACAGAGAACTCTATGACTGGTTTAAGGAACAAGTGTATAAGTATCAGCCAGAAGCCTTACCAATGCTTCCTAAACAGCGTGAATTTGCGCGTTTAAACTTAAGTTATACCATTATGAGTAAGCGTAAGCTTCTTAAATTGGTTGAAGATGGTATTGTTAATGGTTGGGACGACCCAAGAATGCCAACGATATCGGGATTAAGACGTCGTGGATACACACCAGAATCTATTCGTAATTTTATAGAAAAGGTTGGTGTGGCCAAACGTGAAAACGTTATTGATGTTTCGCTTTTGGAATTTTGTATTCGTGAGGATTTAAATAAAACAGCACCTCGGGTTATGGCTGTTTTAGACCCTGTAAAAGTAGTTATTACTAATTATCCAGAAGACAAGGAAGAATGGCTAGAAGCTGAAAATAATCAAGAAGATGCTAGAGCTGGCTTTAGAAAAGTACCGTTTTCAAGAGAGTTATATATTGAAAAAGCTGATTTTAAAGAAGAAGCCAGTAGCAAATTTTTCCGACTAAAGCTAGGGGGTGAAGTGCGTTTGAAGAATGCTTACATTATAAAAGCTGAAAACGTTGTTAAAAATCCTGACGGTTCAATAGTTGAAATTCATTGCACGTATTCAGAAGACACTTCCAAAAAGGTTAAAGGCACATTACATTGGGTTTCCATAAAACATGCCATTAAAGCCGAAGTAAGAGAGTATGACCGTTTGTTTATGGATGAAGCACCAGATAGCCATGAAGGTAAAGACTTTATGGAGTTTTTAAACCCAGATTCGCTTAAAGTAATTGAAGCTTTTGTTGAGCCAAGCTTGAAAGATGCTAAAGTAGCAGAGCGCTTTCAATTTCAGCGTTTAGGCTATTTTAATGTTGATAACGATTCAACTTCAGAACATCTAGTATTCAACAAAACAGTTGGATTGCGTGATTCTTGGGCAAAGCAAAAACCAAAACCTCAAAACGATCAGCCCAAGCAGAATAACAATCAACAACAACGAAAAGCTATTAGTGTTATTCAGCAATTAGGAAAAAAATACACGAATTACCCTGAAGATAAACAACAAAAGGTAAAAGCTGAAATCCAAGAATTGGCCAATGAGGTTACCTATGAGGAATTGGAACCTTTGTTTAATACAGCGCTTAAAAAGACCGGAACACGTATTGCTGTTATAATAGCTTTAAAAGTGTTGTTAAGCCGTGGTCAAGAGCGTAATGATGCAATTAATGATTTTATTTCTAGAGCTTTAGAAGATAAAAATGAACTTTTAGTGTTTGAAGCTCAAGAAGTATAATTTAGTGTTGTAAACGTTAAATAATCCTATAAATCAGTTTTTTAAGTTATATTTATTGCACTAACTTAAAATTTATTGACTATGGAGTATTTAAATCCTCTTGCCATGTTGGCTGCAGCTGTTTCAGCTTTAGTTGTAGGCTTTATATGGTACAATCCAAAAGTTTTTGGTAATGCTTGGATGCAAGCCGCAGGTATGACAGACGAGCAGATTAAAGGTGGAAACATGGCTAAAATATTTGGCCTAGCGTTGCTATTTGCTTTTATGTTGTCTACGGCTTTGCCTGGTATTGTAATCCATCAAATGGGTGCTTTTAGTTTAGTGGGTGGTGACCCTGCCGCGGCACTTCCTTCTTATGAAGCTTTTGTTACTGATTATTCAGATGCTTTTAGAACCTTTAAACATGGTGTTTTACACGGAGTATTAACGGGTGTTTTTATTGCGCTTCCTATTATAGGAACCAATGCCTTGTTTGAGCGTAAAAGCGCAAAATATATTTTCATTAATAGTGGTTATTGGATTGTAACTTTAGGAGTAATGGGCGGAATTATTTGTGCCTGGAAATAATTTGTAATGAACTTTAAATATAAAAGACTGATTGAACCAATCAGTCTTTTTTAATGATATTGTGATAGATTTTCAGATTTTTAAACATGTTAACGAACTACCGAATAACTGGAATGCTATTGCATATCATGATTTGTTTTTACAAACAACCTATTTAGACGCCCTTGAAAAGGCCTCTCCCAACAACATAACGCTATATTATATTGGTTTTTACAGCAATTCAGAACTAATTGGCATAACAATAGTACAGCGCGTAGAACTTTATTTAAACGACATTTTTAGAAACCATAACGATACGTGCTTTAAAGAACGATTTAAGAATCTTATTTCAAAGGTTTTAAAAGGGAATATACTTGTTGCTGGCAATATTACCCATACCGGCCAGCATGGTGTGAATTTCAACACTACAAATTATTCTACTACAGATTTTATTAATGCATTGCTTCAAGCCTTATTAGAATTAAAAAAGGATATTAAAACGCAATACAATAAGACTATTCGGGCTTATTTGATGAAAGACTATTTTATTGATGACCCTATAACTTCACATTCAGATGTACTAGAGACTTTTGGTTTCCATAAACTTGCGGTTCAGCCTAACATGATTTTAGATGTTAAGCCACATTGGAATACTTTTGATGATTATATTTCAGAGTTAAACAAAAAATATCGCGACCGTTATAAAACAGCCAGAAAAAAAGCAAGACAAGTTTTAAAAAAGGAACTTCATACTCAAGATATCGAAGCTCACTCTAAACAGCTCTACACACTGTATAAAAATGTTTCGGATCATGCCAAAATAAACACTTTTATTCTTCCTGAAAATCATTTTTTAGAGTTTAAGTTACATTTAGAAAAGGCTTTTAGGGTCTATGCTTATTATTTGGATAATCAAATAGTTGGCTTTTACACCCTTATTCTAAACAGCGATAATCTTGAAACTTACTTTTTAGGTTACAACCCTAAGTATCAATATCAACACCAATTGTATTTAAATATGTTGTATGACATGCTCCTATTCGCTATAGATAACCAGCTTAAAACAGTAGTTTACGCGCGAACAGCCATGGCTATTAAAAGTTCGGTAGGAGCCAAGCCCAAAAGAATGATTATGTATTTAAAACATACCAATTGGGTTATGAATACACTTTTAAAGGCAATTTTTAAATTGATGAACCCAAAGCAAGATTGGGAGGAGCGCCACCCTTTTAAATAGTATAAAGATTTTTTTAAAACACGATTTTGATATCCTGTTAGTTTTCAGTATTTATAATATAAACAGATATTATGAAAAATGTTCAGGAATTACTTACCGAAATCACACAAGTTACTCGAGATATAGAAACAAACTACCCCGAAGTATATCAATATTTAGATGAAAACCCTGTCACTATCCCTAACATGGAGCACCCAAAAGTAGAAGCGAGTGAACTTAAAGATTATCTGGAAAGCTTAAAAGGCTTAATAAAAAAATACAAGGCAGAGCATTAAAAAAAGCCTCTCAAAAAAGAGGCTTACTATTTTGTAAATGGAATAACAATTATTTTTCTTTTTTATTGTTTCTAGCTTCTTTCATAGCTTCACCAATCTGGTTACTAGCGGCAAAACTAGCCACCATATCATTTAGCATATTGCTTCCGGCTTGGGGAGCGTTAGGTAACAAAATAAGATTACTATTGGTTTCCTCACCAAGCGATTGTAAGGTGTCGTAATGTTGTGTTACAACTATCAATGCAGAAGCCTCTTGACTGTTAATACCTACGCGATTTAAAACTTCAACAGACTCTTCTAAACCACGAGCAATTTCACGGCGTTGATCGGCAATACCTTGACCTTGCAAACGCTTGCTTTCAGCTTCGGCTTTGGCTTTTTCCACAATAAGGATTCTGGCTGCATCACCTTCAAATTGTGCTGCAATTTTTTCACGTTCAGACGCATTAATTCGGTTCATAGCAGCTTTTACTTGGGCGTCTGGATCAATGTCTGTAACCAAGGTTTTTATAATATCAAAACCATAATCCAACATAGCATCATTCAATTCAGCTTTTACGGCTAAAGCAATATCATCTTTTTTAACGAAAACATCGTCCAATTTCATTTTGGGCACTTCGGCACGAACCACATCAAAAACGTAGGATGTAATTTGATCGTGAGGATAATCCAGCTTATAAAAAGCATCATAAACTTTGTCTTTTATCACTTTATATTGAACCGATACTTTTAAGCGCACAAATACATCGTCTAATGTTTTGGTTTCAATAATTACATCCAATTGTTGGATTTTCAAACTCAATCGTCCAGCTACACGATCTACTAAAGGAATTTTCATTTGTAGCCCAGAATGACGGATGCTTTGAAATTTCCCAAAACGCTCAATTATAGCAGCAGATTGTTGCTTAACAATAAAGAACGATGATATTAAAATAAGGAGACCAAAAACTAAAAATGGAACTAAATAAAAAGGCATAGCAATGAGATTTAATGGTTAAAAAATAAGTTGTACTAATTTAAGTTATATTTGTTGCAATCACATACTCATAAGCATGCAATTTATACGACTTATTTTATTAGTAGCTATTTCTATAGGTTTTGTTACAACTGGTTACGCACAAAGACGGCCTCATGGCACCATTCCTATTGTTAATGGTATAGGTATTTCAGGAGGAATCACGCAATTTGATTTTCAAACCGATAATTTTGAAACCAAAGCCGGAAACGGTTGGGCTGTTGCGGGTTCTGCAACGGTTGATATTCCGCACAAATGGTACAACATCAGTTACATGATTCAAATAGCCGAAAATAATGTGGGCATTGCCGCAAGTCAAGTTCCTTTAGGAACTGAAGAGTTTTTGGATTATAAAATTTTTACAGCTCAAATTGCTTTGTTAATGCATGTAAAAATTATTGGGCCTTATTTAACATTAGATTTAGGCCCTATGCTACAATATAATGGCGAGATGGAGCTAAAGGATGATACCAAAGAAAACTACTTTATAAAAAACTACGATGCTTTGCTGGCCCAAGATATTTCTGATATTTCAAAATTCAATATTGATGGTACTGTAGGTCTGTCTGCTGGAATCAGTCATTTTAGGGTAAAAGCAGCATATATTTACGGCTTTCTGAATACGTTTGATAAGTTGAATGGCAAGAACCTAAATGTAGGTACCAACACTAATAAATTTAAGGGCAACCAATCTATGTTTGTGTTTTCTTTAATGGTTTCGTTTTAATAAAATCTTTAACAAACTAACAAATCACCTATATTAAAATTTTTTTAAGGATAAAAACCCCAAACAAAATATTAAATGATAAAAAAAATAATCGGACTTATTTTTATTATTAGTTCAATACATCTAAATTTTGCTCAAAACTTACAAGAAGGACAAAAACGATGGAAAGCTGACCAAAAATTGACAGTTGAAGACTTTAGAATAAAAATCAGCGATGAACATAATGATGCGGTTTACAGTCAGTTTATGATTTCTCATATGATAAGTGGATTTGATTTTATGAAACGTAATTTCAATCAGAAAATTGAAAACATATTTCTTGGTAATGCCTCATGGATTGACACAACAAAAGTTGATAATATTCAAAAACAAATCGACTTTCAACAGGTACAATTTGACCTTGCTGAAATTCACGCAAGAAAGTTTAGAAAAAGAGCTCTAGAAAACAAAGGTCAAATAGCAAAAGGATTTGACATTATTAATCAAATTAGCAACGAAATTATGGCAGAATTCTCTGAAAGCCGATTAGAGTTGGTAAATGAAACCGAAAGCGGACAAAATATAGAGAAGCTTACCGAATGGAAAGAAAAAATCTTAATCGAATTAAAGGAATTAGACGAATTTAGTTACGAAAACAAAAAGAGAATAAAAACAAATAAATAGCCCACTAGATAATCACTAATTAAAAAATTATTTCATTCACTTAATGGTGCCATTGGTAGTTAACCCAACGAATTCACCAAACATTCAATACGGTTAAGCGTTTCATTTTTACCCACCATAAACATAATATCAAACACATCAGGACCTTTTAAGTCTCCAACCAAGGCCAAACGCAAAGGCATCATAACCTTACCGAAACCAATTTCGTTTTCTGTAATCCAGCCTTTAACAGCCCTCTGAAGCGTTTCTACTTCAAAATTGTCTACACCGTTAATAATGGATTTTACGGTGCCCATAATGTCTTTTGTGTCGGCTTTAATGGCCTTTTTAAAGGCTTTCTCTTCATAGGTTTTTGGTGCCTCAAAAAAGAAATGGCCTAAGTCCCAAAAATCATTTACAAACGTAGCACGTTCCTTTATTAATCCAATTACTAGAGCTATATAGTTAACATCAATTTCCTGTAATTGGTCATGACTTTTTTGAAAAGCCATTGCTAAATCATCATTCTTTTGTTCTTGCATATAATGGTGGTTAAACCATTTAATTTTATCTGGATCAAATCGCGCTCCAGATTTATTGACTTTAGATAAATCAAAGGCATTTACCAATTCCTCAAGACTGAAAATTTCCTGTTCGGTACCAGGATTCCACCCTAAAAAGACTAAAAAGTTTATAACAGCTTCTTGAAAATAACCATCTTCTCTATAACCTTTGGATACATCGCCTTCTGGAGATATATACTCCAAAGGAAATACTGGGAAACCAAGTTTGTCACCATCACGCTTACTTAATTTACCTTTTCCTGTTGGTTTTAAAATTAAGGGAAGGTGGGCAAATTCAGGTGCTTGCCACCCAAAAGCTTCGTATAATTGATAGTGTAGTGCCAATGAGGGCAGCCATTCCTCACCACGAATTACGTGTGTAATTTCCATTAAGTGGTCATCGACAATATTAGCCAAGTGATAGGTTGGCATGCCATCGCTTTTAAACAACACCTTGTCGTCTAAAATATTGGTATCTATTTTAATGTCACCACGGATAATATCTTTAAGATGCAGGGTTTCGTCTTGAGGTGATAAAAACCGAATCACGTAATCTTCACCAGCGTCAATTTTAGCTTGGGTTTCTTCAGCAGAAAGCACCAAAGAGTTTACTAATCTACCTTTTTCACGGTTATGCCAATTGTAAATAAAGGTTTTGCCTTGGGCTTCATGGTCCTTTCTATGTGCATCCAGTTGTTCAGCGGTATCAAAAGCATAATAAGCCTTGCCTTTAGCTATAAGCTCATCGGCATATTGCTTATACAAATGCTTGCGTTCGCTTTGTCTGTACGGCCCAAATTTTCCTGCTTTTCCTGGACCTTCATCAAACGGTATGTTACACCAATTCAACGATTCAATTATATATTCTTCAGCGCCTTCAACATAACGGTTTTGGTCAGTATCTTCTATACGAAGTACAAAGGTTCCATTGTGTTTTTTGGCAAATAAATAATTAAATAGGGCAGTGCGAACACCACCAATATGTAAAGGTCCTGTTGGACTTGGTGCGAAACGCACACGAACCGGATTACTCATGTAAATAAATTTTGCGCAAAGATAAAACCTTAATTAGTTTTAAAGCAACTTTAAGCCGAAATCATATAAGTTGGCACGCGTTTATTCATAATTTTAAACCATAAAGGGGGAATAAGTGCCAAAACCATGGATGTAGGGTAACCAAATGGCATTTGTGGGCTTTCTTCATGGCACTCCAATAGTTGATATTTTTTTGAAGATTTGTAATGGTGGTCACTATGGCGTGTTAATTCGTAAAGCACAATTCTGCCAACCACATGGTTGGAGTTCCATGAATGGTTTTCTTTTACACGTTCGTATCTACCGGAAGCTGTTTTTAAACGCAAAAGCCCATAGTGCTCAATGTAATTTACGGTTTCAAGTAGTAAAAACCCGGTGACTCCGGCAGCAATTGCAAATAACAATCCTGTGCTCCCGAAGACAAAAAGCACAGTTGCTAAATACATGGTCTGAATAACACTATACCAAAGCATGTCGTTCCTAAAAGAGAAAAAGGACTTGTTACTGTTCTTAACCAACTTCATTTGAATGTGCCATGCGCTAATATATTGCCTTATAGTTGAGGTAAACCAAAAGGAATAGACATGTTGGTTGTATCGCGCTGTTGCAGGATCTTCTTTTGTTGCGGCATGTAAATGATGGCCAAAGTTGTGCTCAATATAAAAATGCATATATAATGACGGGAGTAGTAATGCCTTGCCAACAAACCGCTCATTGGTGGTTTGGCGATGACCTAGTTCATGAGCAACATTAATACCATTAGTGCCCAAAACCATGCCTAAGCTTAAAACAAAGCCAATAATTTCATAAGCCTCCAGAGGAACAGTTGTAACCGTTGCCAACGACCAAATAACAAGGCCATATACAATGGGGAGGTTTAGGTACAACATCCAATCAAAGAGTTTGTTAACCTTTTTGTTTTGTAATTCAGACTCCGAATAGTTGGTATTGTCCTCGGGTAGAATTAATTCCAATAGAGGGATTATACAAAAAGAAAATACAGGAGTTAAAAAACACAAAAGACCTTTAAAATGTAATCCAATTAAAGCGGTTAAAGGAATAGAAAGTGCTGCTAAATATTTTAAATCTTTCATTAGGGTACTATATTTTTAACAGAATGTTATCAAATTTAAGGAAATAGGGTATAAAATAAAATTGTAGATTAGTAAGTTAAATGGATTATAACGTGGCAAACTTTGACAACATAGTAGAAAAACTAGAGTCTTTTATTAGGAGGTATTATGCTAACGAACTAATTAAAGGAGGTATTTTATTTGTTGCCATTGGCTTGCTCTATCTGCTATTCACCCTATGGGTAGAATATATTTTTTGGTTAAGCCCTGGTTTAAGAACCTTGTTATTTTGGGTTTTTGTTGCTGTTGAAGCGGCATTGTTCGTCAAGTTTATACTTTTCCCTTTAGCACAACTTTTAAAACTAAAGAAAGGCATAGACTATCAAGAAGCCTCCAAAATTATTGGACAACATTTTCCAGAGATCAATGATAAGCTACTTAATGTCCTTCAGTTAAACCAAAACAAAACCGAATCGGAATTATTGATGGCCAGTATCAATCAAAAATCGGCTGAGCTACAGCCAATTCCGTTCAAGTTTGCTATTAATTTCAAGCAAAACCTGAAATATTTAAAATATGCCGCGATTCCCATTCTGATAATTTTGTTCTCGGTAATTTCGGGTAAGTTCAATTGGTTTAGTGATAGTTACGAGCGTGTGGTAAATTATAAAACTGCCTATGAGCCACCAGCACCATTTCAGTTTTTTGTGGTAAACGAAAACTTAGATGCCACTGAAAACAAAGACTTTAAACTGATTGTAAAAACAGCAGGGAATGTTGTTCCAGAAAACGCAAAAATTCAATACAGCAACGAAACATATTTCTTGCAACAAACTGCACCAGGAGCATTTGAATATGTGTTTACTAAACCAAAAAATGACATAGAGTTTAATTTATCAGCCAATACAGTAGTCTCAAAACCTTATACGCTTAAGGTTTCGGAAGTGCCGACAATTTTAGGTTTCGAAATGGTTTTAGATTATCCAAACTATACTAAAAAAGCAGACGAAACTTTAAAGGGCAACGGAAACGCTACGGTTCCACAGGGCACGCAAATTACGTGGCGTGTTAAAACAAAATCAACCAATATTGTTAATCTTTATGCTAATGACACGGTTGTTTTTAATATGGATACAGAAAACGTTTACGAAACAACCAAGCGTGCTGCCTCGACATTTGATTACACCATTGCCACGAGCAATGATTTTGTACAGGATTATGAACGCTTGAATTTTAATATCGATGTTATAAAAGATGATTTTCCTGAACTCAATGTAAAAATGGAACTGGATAGTATAGACCAGCAAACGATGTATTTTTACGGTCAGGCTAGTGATGATTATGGACTGCGAAGATTACAACTTGTATATTATCCTCTAAACAATGTTGAAAATGTAAAAACCGAAGCCATCCCTATCGCGAATGATAATATTGATGATTTCATTTCCACATTTCCCAACAACCTTAATTTAGAAGAAGGTATTAGTTACGAATTGTATTTTCAGGTATTCGATAATGATGCGATTAATAATTACAAGAGTACAAAAAGTAACATATATACCTATAGAAAGCTCACTCAATCTGAAGAAGAAGAAAAACAGCTTCAACAGCAAAACGAAACCATTCAAGATTTAAATGAGTCTTTGGAAAAAATGGAAACCAGAGAGAAAGAGCTAGAAGAGTTTTCTAAAACACAGAAAGAAAAATCAGAGCTAAATTTCAACGATAAAAAGAAATTTGAAAATTTCCTAAAGCGTCAAAAACAGCAAGAAGAAATGATGCAAAATTTCAACAAGAAGTTAAAAGAAAATTTAGAAGATTTCCAAAAAGAAAACCAGGAAGACGACCAGTTTAAGGAAGATTTAAAAGAACGTTTGGAAGAAAACGAAGCACAGCTTAAGGAAGATGAAAAATTACTAGAGGAGTTAGAAAAGCTTCAAGAGAAAATTAATAAGGAAGAACTTACGGAAAAACTGGAGAAACTTGCTAAACAAAACAAAAACCAAAAGCGTAGTTTAGAGCAGCTATTAGAGTTAACCAAACGGTATTATGTGGCTAAAAAGCTAGAAAAGCTGCAACAAGAACTCGATAAATTAGCAGAAGAGCAGGAGGAGCTTTCTGAAGCTACCGATGAAAAAAACACCAAAGAAGCTCAAGACTCATTAAACCAAAAGTTTAACGATTTCAAAAAGGAGCTGGAACAACTTGAAAAAGACAATCAGGAACTTAAACAACCTATAGATGTGCCTAACAACGAAAAACAACAGGAATCTATTGATAAAGACCAACAAGAAGCATCAGACGAGCTAGGAAAGAAAGAAGAGAATCAAGAACAAAATGATCAAGAAAAAGCTAATGAGAGCGGCAACAAGGCAAAGCAAAAACAAAAGCAAGCCGCTCAAAAAATGAAACAAATGAGCCAGCAAATGCAAGCCTCTATGCAAATGGGTGGTGCGGAACAAATGCAGGAGGATATGGAAATGTTGCGTCAAATTTTAGACAATTTGGTACTCTTCTCATTTGACCAGGAAGCTTTAATGGATCAGTTTAAGAGCATTGAGATTAATCATAATAAATATGCAAGCTATTTAGTTAAGCAAAGTAATTTAAGAGAGCATTTTTCCCATATAGACGACAGCTTGTTTGCCTTGTCCTTGCGACAGCCAAAAATTTCAGAAAAAATAAACAAAGAAATCTCCGATGTGTTTTTTAATATAGATAAATCATTGGATCAATTTTCAGAAAACCGTATGTACCAAGGTATTGCCAATCAGCAATACACCATCACGGCAGCAAATAATTTAGCTGATTTTTTAAGTGAGATGCTAAATAATATGCAAATGCAAATGAGCGCTTCAGGTTCAGGAAGCGGTGGACAGCCAGAGCCTGGACTGCCCGACATTATAATGAGCCAAGAAGAGCTCAATAAGAAAATGCAGGACGGCATGAAAAAAAGCCAAGATGGAAAACCTAAAGATGGTGATGACGGTAAAGAAGGGGATAAAGGCGAAAAAGAAGGTCAAGACGGACCAGAATCGCCAAATGGTGAAAACGGCAAACAAGGCGAAGATGGCAAACAACAAGGAGACGGAGAAGGTTCCGAAGAACTAAATGGTGAGTTGTTTAAAATTTACCAAAAGCAACAGCAAATTAGGCAAGCGCTAGAAGATAAATTAGCCAAAGAAGGTAAGAATGGTGTAGGGCAAAATTTAATCAAGCAAATGGAGCAAATTGAATTAGATTTGTTGAACAGGGGCTTTACCAATCAAACTCTTCAAAAGATGATGAATTTGCAACATCAACTGTTAAAACTAGAAAATGCTACATTTCAACAAGGTCAGGATAACAAGCGAAAATCTGAAACCAACAAAACAGATTTTGATAATAATACCAATAACAAAATACCAACCGCTAAAGAATATTTCAATACAACAGAAATATTAAACAGACAGACCTTACCTTTGCAGCCAGTTTATAAAAAGAAAGTGCAAGAATACTTTAAGCAAAACGATGATAAGTTTTAACTACGAAAACGATTTTGAATTAGATAATGAAAAACGTTTGTCTAATTGGATTGCAACTGTTATTGAAACGGAAGGATTTAAGTACGAAGACATAAATTACATTTTTTGCAACGATGATTATTTGCATAAAATTAATGTTGAATTTTTAAATCATGATACCTTAACTGATATTATCAGTTTTGATTATTCAGTAGGAAAAATATTACAAGGAGATATTTATATTTCAGTCGAACGTGTTCGTGATAACGCCAAAGATTTTAATGAACAATTTCAAGATGAATTGCATCGGGTTATGGTTCATGGCGTATTACACTATTGTGGGTACAAAGATAAATCTGAAGCAGAAGCAGCTCAAATGCGAAATAAGGAAAACGAGTATTTAGAACTCTTGGAACGAATTGACTAATTCGTCGTATATTTGCACACTTAAATTAAAACGAATAAAATTGTTCCACGTGAAACAATTTTGAGTATAGTAATTAAACCTAATAATATGTTTAACGAGATTTATGACGTTATTGTTGTTGGTGCAGGTCATGCGGGTAGCGAGGCTGCTGCTGCTGCTGCTAATATGGGCAGTAAAACATTGTTAATTACTATGAACCTGCAGAACATTGCGCAAATGTCCTGCAATCCTGCTATGGGCGGAATTGCTAAAGGGCAAATAGTTCGCGAGATTGATGCGCTTGGTGGCTATAGTGGTATTGTAAGCGATACTTCGGCTATTCAATTTAAAATGCTAAATAAATCTAAAGGACCCGCCATGTGGAGCCCTAGGGTTCAAAGTGACCGTATGCGTTTTGCAGAAGATTGGCGTTTGCTTTTAGAAAACACACCTAATTTAGATTTCTATCAGGAGATGGTTTCGGGGCTTCTTATTGAAAACCAAAAAGTAGTTGGCGTCAAAACGTCTTTAGGAATTGAAGTAAGGGCCAAAACGGTTGTGCTTACCAATGGAACATTTTTAAATGGCTTGATCCATATTGGAGACAAAAATTTTGGAGGAGGAAGAGCGGGAGAAAGAGCCGCAACAGGAATTACTGAACAATTGGTTGATATAGGTTTCGATTCTGGACGAATGAAAACCGGAACACCTCCAAGAGTTGATGGCAGGTCTCTTGATTATGCTAAAATGGTTGAACAACCAGGAGATGAAAACCCGCAAAAATTTTCATATTTAGATGTTACAAAACCATTAAAAGAACAACGGTCTTGTTATATGACTTATACGAGTCCAGAAGTTCATGATTTGCTTCGTGAAGGTTTTGAGCGCTCACCGATGTTTAATGGTAGAATTAAAAGTTTGGGCCCACGTTATTGCCCATCAATAGAGGATAAGATTAATCGTTTTGCAGATAAGGATAGACATCAATTGTTTGTAGAGCCAGAAGGATGGAATACGGTTGAAGTTTATGTTAATGGCTTTTCAACCTCGTTACCAGAAGATGTGCAATTTAAAGCATTGCGTTCTGTTTCTGGATTTGAAAACGTTAAGTTTTTCAGGCCAGGATATGCCATTGAATATGACTATTTTCCGCCAACACAATTACAGCATACTTTAGAAACCAAGCTTATTGACGGCTTATATTTTGCTGGGCAAATAAACGGAACTACTGGCTATGAAGAAGCTGCGTCACAGGGATTGATTGCTGGAATAAATGCTAGTTTAAAAGTACAAGAAAAAGAACCTTTTACATTATCTAGAAGCGAAGCTTATATAGGTGTATTAATTGATGATTTGATTACAAAAGGGACTGAAGAACCTTACCGAATGTTTACATCACGCGCTGAATACAGAACATTGTTACGTCAAGATAATGCTGATTTTAGATTAACGCCAAAAGGCTATAAGATTGGATTGGCATCTGAAAAGCGTTTAAAGCGTATGGAGGAAAAGCAGCAAGCTTCAAATGATTTTGTGGAATTTTTTAGAGATACTAGTGTTAAACCAGAAGAGATAAACCCTATTCTTGAGGAGAATGCTTCATCTTTAATGAAGCAATCTGATAAGATGTTTAAAATATTTGCTAGACCAAATATTACAATTGACGATATGCGTAAAGTTGAGTCGGTCAATAACTATATAGTAGATCATCAATTAGATGATGAGGTTATTGAACAAACCGAAATACAGGTTAAATATTCAGGGTATATCGAGAAAGAAAAGAACAACGCCGACAAGCTTTCGAGATTGGAAAATATTAAAATCCCCAAGGATTTTGACTATTCTAAACTCAAATCAATGAGTATGGAAGCGCGTGAAAAATTGAGTAAAATTCAACCTGTAACCATATCACAGGCATCGCGAATTAGTGGTGTTTCACCGAGTGATGTTTCGGTGCTTTTAGTCTATATGGGGCGTTAATGTTTCACGTGGAACATCTCTATAAATGAAAGAAAAAAAGCAATTTCTTAATGTAAAAGATCACTCTGTCACAGGAGAAGAATTTCAGTTGATTTATAATATTGCTCTCGATATGTTGGAGACACATCCACAACCTCTGGAAGAACAGCTTGGACTTTATTATAAAACTGATGATTATATTTCGCACACCGACTCCAAGCGAAATGTTATGGAACATATGTATCATACTGTTCGCCAATTTACATTAAAACGTAAGGTGAAACTAATAAACAAATATTCCAAAAAGGGAAAATCACTTTTGGACATTGGTTGTGGCACAGGTGACTTTTTACAGACCGCAAAAAAGAATGGCTGGCAAATTATCGGAATTGAGCCTGATGAAGATGCAAGAGCAATTGCCAATTCAAAAACAGATAATGTTGTATTGGGATCGAATAGTTTGTTTGAATTAAAAAACAACCAGTTTGATGTTATTACTTTATGGCATGTATTAGAACACTTGCCAAATTTAGAAAAGCATATTTCTGTTTTCAACAAATTATTAAAGCCTAATGGTACTCTGATTATAGCAGTTCCTAATTTTAATAGTTACGATGCGAAATACTACAAAGCGTTTTGGGCTGCTTATGATGTGCCTAGACATTTGTGGCATTTTTCTAAAACAGCAATTTCAAAATTATTTGAAAGAGAAAATTTTTCAGTCGTTAAAGTTAAACCTATGTTGTTCGATTCGTTTTATGTGAGTCTTTTGTCCGAAAAATACAAATCAGGATCCATGAATCTCATACGGGCATTTTGTGTTGGATTACTATCAAACATCAAGGGAATCTCTACAAAAGAGTATTCGTCGCATGTTTATATTCTTAAAAAGCAATAATTTTTGTTTTAAGAACATGTGTTGCTTTTTATTAAACAGAACAACACAAACCGTTGACGAATTTTTAAAACGCGTTTAAATCGCTTTATTTTAAGTTATATTTCATAGCTAATACTTATTGTAATTGTTAAATGGAATAATTATTTCTTATAGTTAATTATTTCTTCATAAAAATTTGAAATACTAATTACTTTTCTACATTTGCGCATCTAAAATTTTTAAACATGAAAAAAATAATATTAACACTATTAGGCTTTATTGTTTTGACATCTTGTAATCAAGACAAGATAGTTTTTGTAAATAACAGTTATGTTATTAATGAATATCAAGAAAGAAAAGATATTGAGGCTAAATACAAAGTAAAAGTTGAAGCGTATAATAAAAAACGAGATAGTATTGGTCAAGCACTTCAAATGGAGTACCAGTCCTTTCAATTAAAGTCTAAATCTATTCCAGAAAAAGAAGCTCAAACCGAGTATCAAATGTTGTTGCAAAAACAGCAAATGTATCAACAGCAATTTCAAATGGAAGAACAACAAATTGCCAAAGAGAGTCAAACAGAAATAGATTCATTAATTTCAAAGGTTAAAACATTTATTAAAAATCACGGTAAGGAAAACAATTATACTTATGTGTTAGGAACCAGTGACGCTGCATCAAGTGTATTATATGGGAAAGAAGAAAACGATATTTCTGAAACCATATTAAAAGCTTTGAACGAAAATTACAAAAAAGACTAAAAATTAACACAAAATTTTGAAAACCAGTTTTTTAACTGGCTTTTTTGTGTAATAATCGGGTTAGTTTTATAGATAAATCTGTTAGAATGATTTTTGAATTACCATTGCGCTCTATATGATATATGGCGTCCTGTAATTCATCGGAAATTTCTATAATGTTATTACCGTGTACAAAAGGTGCAAATTTCTCCAATTGAAAGTTTTCAGATTTAGGCTCCATAAAAACCAATTCGCTAGCATTATAATTCATTAATAGCGCTTGTCTGAAAAAGTTAAGGCAAAATTGCAAGAATTGTTTTTGTGTTTCTCTACCTGTTTTCGCGATATCTTCACTCCAGGAAATTAAATCGTGAATAGCATTTTTATTCCCTCTTGCTTTAAAGGCACTTCTAATCCAAAATATAAACCATTCTTCAAACTGGGTGTCTTCAGTGTCTTGGTAAACCAAATCACAAGCTTTGTTGAAATTTCCATTGGCTTGATGGGCTATTTTGCCCGCTACATCCTCGGCAATAGAATATTTATTTATTAGTCCTTGCTTTATGATTTCCTCTGAAAGGGGAGGAAAATGTAAAACTTGGCAACGTGACTTAATGGTATTGATTATTTGTTCCTCGTCTTCGGTAATAAGAACAAAAACAGTTTTGTTAGGCGGCTCTTCAATTAATTTTAAGAGCTTATTGGCCGCTTGTGTGTTAATTTTTTCGGCCATCCAAATAATCATAACTTTATAACCACCCTCATAGGATTTTAGTGATAAAGACTTTACAATGTCTTGGGCTTCGTCAACACCTATTTGACCTTGCTTTTTTTCAATACCAATTTTTTTGTACCAATCAAACAAATTGCCATAAGGTTGCTCTTCAATAAGTTCTCGCCATTCCACTAAAAAATGACTAGAAACGGGATGACTTTTTATAACGCCATTAGCGGCTACTGGAAAAGCAAAATGTAAGTCGGGATGCGATAGATTGTTAAACTTCAAATTGCAAGATTCATTGCCGCCTGTATTTTCATTTTCGGTATTCTTGCACAAAAGGTACTGTGCATAGGCGATGGCCATTGGTAAAGTTCCGCAGCCTTCTGGCCCTACAAATAGTTGTGCGTGTGCTATCCGCCCATTATTCACGCTTTGGGTGAGGTGTGCTTTTATATGTTCTTGTCCTAAAATTTCAGTAAATAACATGGGGTAAAGATAACAGATTTACTACTGTTTTTCTGAAATGAAAAAATTATATTTGTCAATCTAATTAATTACACCATGAAAACCCTAAACGACTTTAATTTCGAAAATAAAAAAGCACTTATTCGTGTAGATTTTAACGTACCATTAAATGACGAATTTAAAGTAACTGATGCAACCCGAATTAAATCTGCCAAATCAACTATTATTAAAATTTTGGAAGATGGTGGAAGCTGTATTTTAATGTCGCATTTAGGGCGTCCAAAAGGGCGAGAAGACAAATATTCACTTAAGCATATTGTCGATAAAGCAGAAGATATTTTGGGAGTGGAAATACAATTTGTTGAAGACTGTGTAGGTGACAAAGCTCAAGAAGCTGCCGATAATTTACAGCCAGGTGAAATTCTATTGTTAGAAAATCTTCGTTTTCATGAAGAAGAAACTCAAGGAGACAAAGTGTTTGCCAAACAACTGTCTGAATTGGGAGATATTTATGTAAACGATGCTTTTGGTACAGCGCATAGAGCACATGCTTCAACAACAATTATTGCTCAATTTTTTCCAGATAAAAAATGTTTTGGATACCTGTTACAGCAAGAAATAGAAAGTATCAAGAAGGTTATGGAAACAGGAGAGAAACCTGTGTGCGCTGTTTTGGGTGGGGCTAAAGTATCTTCTAAAATCACTATTATTGACAACATTCTCGATAAAATAGACCATTTAATAATTGGAGGAGGAATGACCTTCACGTTTATTAAGGCGCAAGGCGGATCAATAGGAAATTCTTTAGTTGAAGAAGATAAATTGGATTTAGCAAACTCAATTTTAGAAAAAGCTAAAGCGAAAAATGTAAAAGTACATTTACCTGTCGATGCCATTATAGCCGATGGATTTAGTAATGATGCTAAAACTAACACATGTCCAGTGAACCAAATTCCTGATGGATGGATGGGTCTTGATGTTGGACCAAATACAGAAGCTCAGTTTTCAGATGTGATACGCGATTCTAAAACTATATTATGGAACGGGCCTTTAGGTGTTTTTGAAATGCCAAATTTTGCAAAAGGTACAATTGCTTTAGGTTATGCAATTGCTGAAGCAACAGAAAACGGTGCATTTTCGTTAGTAGGAGGAGGCGATTCGGTAGCGGCTGTTAAGCAATTTGATTTTGAAGACAAGGTAAGTTATGTAAGTACTGGCGGTGGAGCCATGCTAGAAAGCCTTGAGGGTAAGATCTTACCAGGAATTGCTGCCATTTTAGAATAATTTAGTATATTTCGTTCAGCCTCAACAGTCTAAACCCATTGTAGCGTTAGGTTTATAAGAATTATGAAGCATAAACGTTTAATGGTTAATTAAATTAATAGCAATGTATCGACCTACGTTAATTTGTATTTTATATTTTGTTCTGACTTTCCATTTGTCGGCACAAGATTCTATCCCTAGTTCAAATAGAATTCCTCAAGAAAAACTCGTTGCTGGTGAGCAATACGAATTAGATACGATTATTGATGGTAAGGAATTCTATAAAAAACAAATTAAAATTGCGGCCGATTCTATTAAAATGAAAGCTCTGGAAGATTATGAATTGGCTCTTGAATTGGACCAAAAGTGGTTAGATGAACTATATAGTAATGACCTTTTCGATACCATTTACAACGTCATTAATGAACTAGATTACAAAGAAGTTTACTACCCAGAACTACCAACCGATACACTTAAAGCGCGATTAGCATTGCTTAATGCGAAAACACCATTTAATATAGAATATAACCCATCACTAGAGAGTGTTATTAAATCTTTTTTAAAGAACAGGAGGCAATATTTTGAGAGGTTAATGGGTTTGAGCCATTTTTATTTCCCCATGTTTGAAAGAGAATTGGATAACTACAACGTTCCTTTAGAAGTTAAATATTTGGCTATTGTAGAGTCGGCATTAAAACCTCGTGCTAAATCTCGAGTTGGCGCTACAGGCCTATGGCAATTTATGTTTACTACTGGAAAAATGTACGGTTTAAATGTTAGCAGCTATGTAGATGAACGTTCCGATCCCATTAAGTCAACAGAGGCAGCTGCTAAATATTTAGCAGCATTATATACTATTTTTGGCGATTGGGATTTGGCTTTGGCCGCCTATAATTCTGGGCCTGGAAATGTGTCAAAAGCCATAAGGCGCTCTGGTGGATATCAAAATTATTGGAACATTAGGCACAATCTTCCACGTGAAACAGCTGGCTACGTCCCTGCTTTCTTGGCAACCATGTATATTATGGAGTATGCAAAAGAGCATGGTTTTGTTTCTGAAAAACCAGCCTTTCATCATATAGAAACAGACACAATAGTGGTTAAGCAGATGATTACGTTAGATCAAGTTTCTGAAGCCACTGGCGTAAACATGGAAGAGTTACAATTTTTAAACCCGTCATATAAATTGGATATTATTCCATTTATAAAAGGCGAAAATTATGCATTACGTTTACCACGTTCTGCTGTGGGTGTTTTTGTAAATAATGAAAATGCTATTTATGCAGCTGCCCAAGCTGAATTTGACGCACGAGAAAAACCATTGCCGCAATTTTTTGATAGCGATAGCAAAGTACGTTATCGTGTGAAGTCTGGAGATTATTTGGGTAAAATAGCAAGGAAGTATGGTGTAAGAGTAAGTCAGATTAAACAATGGAATGGGCTGCGAAGTAATAATTTAAGAATTGGCCAACGATTAACTATTTATCCAAGAAAGCCTGTAGCGGTTAGCCAAACTGCAAGTTCAGGCTCATCTAATTCCAGCAGCACGGGCTCTTCAAAAACGTATACCGTGAAAAGCGGTGATTCCCTTTGGAGTATTTCTCAAAAATTTCCAGGAGTTTCTGTTCAAAATATTCGAGATTGGAACGATATTAGCGGTAACAAATTAAAACCCGGAATGAAACTTAAAATATCAAAGAGTTAGCTTCCATATAAAAACACAAATATTATGCGCAACATTCTAATTGCTATTGCCTCAATCTTTATTATTGTTTCCTGCGGAAAAGACAAATCTAAAAATCAACGCATTCTTTCAGAATCTTCAGGCAAAATAAACGATTTGGCGGTAGTGGTTGATAATGACTTATGGGAAGGTGCTGTAGGAGAAGGTATTCGTGATGTTTTGGCTGCTCCAGTTTATGGTTTACCTCAAGATGAGCCGTTATTTCACTTAAGCCAGATGCCTCCTTCAGTTTTCACTGGATTTGCAAAGCGCGGTAGAATTGTATTAAAAATTGAAAAAGGAGATGAAGCCGATGTTAAAATAGCAAAAGATGTTTTTGCAAGGCCTCAAAAAGTTGTTGTGGTTTCAGGAACAACAGATTATGAAATAGTAGACCAATTAAAAGAAAATGCCAACAGAATAGTTTCCGCCCTAAAAAGTGAAGAAATAAAAGAAAGACAACGACGCACTAAAATATCCCTTCACAAAAACAATTCTATAAAAGAAAATTTAGGTATTTCTATAGAGTTTCCTTCGGCTTACCGTATAGCAAAAGAAGACGATGATTTTTACTGGATAAGAAAAGATATTACTACAGGAACAACCAATTTAATGGTTTATGAAATGCCTTATGGCTCTATTACAGAAAATGATAGTTTAGTAAATCAAATTATAAGAATGCGCGATTCTATAGGACAAGTTCATATACCAGGACCTTTAGATGGGTCTTTTATGATTACCGAAAACAAATATGCGCCATTTATTTCCAAAACAACAATTGATGATAAACCAGCCTTTGAAACCAGAGGACTTTGGGATGTGAAAAACGCGTTTATGTCTGGGCCGTTTGTGAATTATATAATTGACGATCAACCAAACAACAGATTGTTAGTTGTTGAGGGGTTTGCTTTTGCACCATCAGTTGAGAAACGCGATTATATGTTTGAATTGGAATCTATAATTAAATCCATAAAATTCGAGTAGAAAAAACAATTAAAACCATAAAAAAACCCAACTAGACTAGTTGGGTTTTTATTTTATTAAAGGAGATATTCTACTCCTTTTTATCTTTTTCTTCATCTTTACTGGCGTCTTTAAATTCCTTAATTCCGCTACCTAAACCACGCATTAATTCAGGTATTTTTTTTCCGCCAAATAACAATAGCACAATAACAACAATAAGGGCAATTTGCCAAGGTCCGATTGCTAATGGTAAAATATATAAACTCATTTTATAAAAATTTAGGCTACAAAGTTAATAATTAAAGTTTAATATAATCGTTTATTCAGGAACTTTAGTATGAAGTTGGCAGGCTTATGATTTATTTTTAATTAATTTTGTTTGCAACATGAGCGACAAAAAGAAAAAACCAAAAAAATTCACAAAAAAACTACTCAATAAATACCGTTTGGTTATACTAAACGAAGATACTTTTGAGGAGCGCCTGTCATTCAGATTAACTCGACTTAACGTTTTTGTGTTAATCTCGTTATCGTCAATTTTTTTGGTTGTGGCTACGATTATTCTCATTGCTTTTACCTCGCTACGGGAATACATTCCTGGATACTCATCAACCGAGCTTAAAAAACAAGCTACAGAGTTGAATTATAAAACAGACTCATTAATGCAGGTTATAGCCGTTAACGAGCAGTACTATTCATCCATCAAAAAGGTGCTTTATGGTGAAGTGAGTTCTGTAGACTTTAATCGAGACTCTATTATTGAAGCCACAAAAAGTGAAGTGGATCAACAAGATTTAATACCAAACAAAGCCGATTCACTTTTGCGTGAAAAAGTAAAAAAGGAAGATAAATACAACTTGTTTGATTCAGCCAAATTAAACACAAGCTTTGTATTGTTTCCACCTGTAACCGGAACCATATCGCAAGACTACAATATTAAAGAAAAGCATTTTGCAGTAGATATTATAACCGAAAAAGGAACACCAGTAAAGGCAACGGCCGATGGTACGGTTATTTTTGCGGAATGGACAACAGAAGCGGGTTATGTAATAATTATAGAGCATAGCAAAGGCTTAATTTCGGTTTATAAGCATAATAGTTTATTAACAAAAACTCAAGGTGATTTGGTTAAATCTGGAGAAGTTATTGCAACAACAGGAAATACAGGAGACTTAACAACTGGGCCACATTTGCATTTTGAGCTTTGGAGTGATGGCTACCCTATTAATCCAACTAATTTTATAGATTTTAATTAATGGCTACAATAAAATCAGTTTTAGCAAAGCTTTTTGCTAAATGGGTTTATATAAAAACTCAAAATTGGGTTAATAATCCTGTAGAAACTCAAGAGAAAGTATTTCAGGATCTCATATCGACTGCTGCAGCCACAGAATTTGGAAAAGACCATGATTTTTTAAGCGTTAACAATCATGCCGATTTTATAAAACGTGTACCGGTTAGAGATTATGAAGGCTTAAAACCTTATGTTGATAGAGTTGTCCAAGGCGAAGAAGATATTTTGTGGAAAGGCAAGCCTATTTATTTTGCAAAGACTTCAGGGACTACTTCGGGCTCTAAATATATTCCAATAACCAAAGAGAGCATGCCAACTCATGTTGAGGCTGCAAGAAATGCCATTCTATTATACATCCATGAAACAGGTAATGCCAAATTTGTAGATGGAAAAATGATTTTCCTTCAAGGTAGCCCCATTCTGGAAAACAAGAATGGCGTCCAATTAGGAAGACTATCAGGTATTGTGGCGCATTATGTGCCAAAGTATCTTCAACAAAACAGGATGCCTTCATGGGATACAAATTGTATTGAAGATTGGGAAACGAAAGTAAATGCTATTGTAGAAGAAACCCTGCCGGAAAACATGACGGTAATTTCTGGAATTCCATCTTGGGTTCAAATGTATTTTGAAAAGATTCAAGAAAAAACAGGCAAAAAGGTCGGCGATGTTTTTAAAAACTTCAATCTGTTTATTTTCGGAGGCGTAAATTACGAACCCTATCGTTCTAAATTTGAAAACCTTATTGGTAGACCGGTTGATAGCATAGAGCTGTTTCCTGCAAGCGAAGGGTTTTTTGCTTTCCAAGATAAACAAAGCGAGAAAGGCATGTTGCTACAGCTTAATTCGGGTATTTTTTATGAATTTATAAAAGCTGAAGACTTTTACAACGATAACCCTAAACGATATACTGTTAAAGATGTTCAGTTAGATATCAACTATGTAATGATTATTTCTACCAATGCAGGGCTTTGGGCTTATAATCTTGGTGATACAGTAATATTTACTTCTATTAAGCCCTATCGTGTAATTGTATCGGGAAGGATTAAACATTATATTTCTGCTTTTGGCGAACATGTAATTGGAAAAGAAGTAGAGCAAGCCTTACAAGAAGGGTTAACGAATTCAAAAGTTCAGGTTTCAGAGTTTACAGTTGCGCCACAAATAAATCCATCAAACGGATTACCCTATCATGAATGGTTTATAGAATTTGAGGCTGAAGTAGATGATTTATCAGAAATTTCAAAACAAATAGACGAATCGCTACAGCGTCAAAACACCTATTATTTTGATTTGATTAATGGGCAAGTATTAAGACCATTGGTTATTACTAAAGTGAAGAAAAATGGTTTTCAAGAATACATGAAGTCTATAGGGAAATTAGGAGGACAAAATAAATTACCAAGACTATCAAATGATCGTAAAATAGCTGATGCGCTAAACGATTTAAAATTGACTAAATAATAGTATCTTTGGAGTCCAAATTTAATATATGAGTAGTAAAAAACATCATGCGAGAACAAGAGCTCAAGAGAGCTCGAATGCGATTGAAAGAATGTATATTACTATGAGACACTTATTTAATCGAGGCTTTTACAAGCCCATGGGAGTCTCAGGAGAAACACTTCGCGAAGCCTTATTATTATTGCGCCCAGAAATTTATGGTTCCATAGGTGATGAAAAAGCAGAATTGGATGGGTTACTTTATGTGATTGACAGGTTGCCACAAGGCATAGAAGAATGCCGCTTTATTAACCTCACTAGTGATGAAGGTTATGCCAACTCTCATTTTAAACCAATTATCCCACCAAAGAGGAGGCGTAATTGCTACCGTATAGATGAGGAACAAATGAATATTGAAATCACTCGTGGACGATCAGAGATATATGATATTTTAACACATTTAACCTTCCTGTTTGTAGAGTCACATAAAATTTCAAAACGCGTATTAATTGATGAAAAAGGCAATACAACTCGCGATTGGATAAAATTAGAGGAAGCTGTTTTAACCAAAAAGAAATTAACCCAAAACGAACGAGAAGTTGCTATTACGCATACAGCAAACATTTTGGGCAGGACATTTAATGAGTTAAGTTCAGTTTATGGACATTTTAAAACTCCAAATCAACCAGAACGCTTACTTCATTTGGTTTATTGGTTAGGAAAATTAGCTATAGAAGAAGTTATAAACAACAATAAACGAACCGTAACATTTAGTCCGGTTTTACGAGAGCGACTTGGGCATCATATTCATGGTGAAATCTGGTCAGACAACATAAAGAGCATATTACAGAAAAAAGGCCTTTTAGAGCGGCCAATACATATTATTAGTGCCAACATGCACAGTGTAATGAATACTCTGTTTGCGCCTACCGCTTTAAAGAGTATGTTATCTAAAAAATCAATTTTTCAAGTTTATGAGGAATTGAGCAAAAAAGAAAATGAAGCATTGCGCAATAAAGTGACAAAAGAAGCGTTGCAAAAAGGCATGATATATATTCAAGACACATCAGGAACCAATATAGATGTTCAAATTTTTGATACTGAACAATTAGATATTTCTTTGTGTGATTTAGGGCTAGAAGGGCAAGCAAAGCCTTCAAAAAGCCCTATTATATTTGTTATGGATTATGCCTTTGGAGAGCAAGCTTATGAGACTATAGATGAGTTGCTTAAGCCGTTTTCAATACAAGGAGAACGCACGTGTTTAAATGTAGAGTCAATTTCCATAATGGGTAAGGCTGGTATTTTAGAAGGGGGCAAGGGTGATATTATGATTCCTTCCGCTCATATTTTTGAAGGCACAGCTGACAATTATCCATTTGAAAACGAACTCTGTAAATCAGATTTAGAAGGAAATGGAGTTGATGTTTTTGAAGGTACCATGATTACGGTTTTAGGAACTTCATTACAGAATAAAGATATTTTAAAGTTTTTCCATAATTCAACCTGGAATGTTATTGGTTTGGAAATGGAAGGCGCACATTACCAAAAAGCTGTTCAGGCAGCATCAAGAGTTAGAAAAACAATAAACCCAAACGTGAAAGTCCGTTACGCATATTATGCAAGCGACAACCCACTGGAAACCGGAAGTACTTTGGCATCAGGCGGATTGGGAACATCAGGAGTAAAACCTACCTATTTAATAACTAGAAAAATATTGCAACAAATATTCAATAACTAACAACTATTATGAGCAAAAGCATCAATAAAAACGAAAACATCAATAATTCAGAAGAAATAGATTTAGTGGTTATTTTTAATTTTATTGGAAGAGCATTTAATAACCTATTCAATTTTATTAAAGATGTATTTAGATCTATTTTTTCTATTGTCATTTATGCTATAAAAGCAATTATAGATAATTTTAAAATAATTCTTGCAACTATTGTTTTGGCCGCAGTGATAGGGTTTGCCCTACAGAAATATAGCCCTAATGTTTACACGTCTTCAATGTTAGTTAGACCTTATTTTGATTCTAAATATGAGCTTATAAATAAAATTGGTTATTACAATGCGCTTATTGGCAATGGTAATTATGAATCCCTTGCCGAGGTTTTTGATATTGATTTAGAAGAGGCAAAGGAAATAATTGCGTTTGAAGTTGAGTCCGGACCTGAAACTGAAAATGACAAAATTGTCCAATATGATAATTTTATTAAATCTATTGATAGTGTTCGAGCTCAAGAAATTAGCTTTGAAGACTATGTAGAAAATAGAAGTATTTACAGCGGAGATTTATTTCAAATAAGCGTGTTTTCAATTAAAAATAATATTTTCAAGGATATTGAAGAGGGATTAAGTAATTCATTTTCTAATAAATATTCATCTAAAAAGATGAAAAAAAGAGATTCGTTGATCACTATTCAGAAAAAAAATATTCTAGAACAATTATCGCAAGTAGATTCACTTCAAAAAATATATATTAGGGTTTTAGAGGAGGAATCTAAATCCAAACCAACAGAAATCACCCTAGGAGGTGAAGGCTTTTCTTTAAGTAATGATAAGAGTAATACAAGAGAGTATGAGTTGTTAAATAAAGAAATTGAATTAAGAAATGAATTAAAAAGCCTAGATGAAAAGAAAGTTGATGAGGATGTGGTTTTTGATGTTATTTCTGGCTTTCAAGAAGTTGGAACAAAACATGAAGAATGGTATCAAAAGTATATGCTAATGTTTCCAATCCTTGCGTTTGTATTATTATGCCTGATTTATTTAACTAACAAGATAGTTCAGTATGCTAAAGACTATGAGTCATAAAAAAATCCTAATTACAGGAGGGGCAGGATTTATTGGATCTCATGTAGTAAGGTTATTTGTTGAAAAATACCCTAACTCCCATATTTTTAATTTAGATGCCTTAACATATGCAGGTAATTTAGAAAACTTAAAAGACATTCAAGAGAAACCTAATTACACATTTATAAAAGCTGACATTGTAAATGAAAAGGTTATTAATTCTCTTTTTGAAGAGCACAGGTTTGAAGGAGTCATTCATTTAGCAGCAGAATCGCATGTTGATCGTTCAATAAAAGATCCATTGGCTTTTGTAAAAACAAATGTTATTGGGACAATGAACTTACTTAATGCTTTTAAGAAAACGTGGGAAGGCAATTTTTCAGGAAAACGTTTTTATCATATTAGTACAGATGAGGTTTATGGTACATTGGGAGAAGAAGGACTTTTTACTGAAACCACTCCTTACGATCCAAACTCACCTTATTCCGCCTCAAAAGCCAGTTCAGACCATTTTGTAAGAGCTTATGGAGAAACATATAAAATTCCATATGTTATCACAAATTGCTCAAACAACTATGGTCAAAATCAATTTCCAGAAAAACTAATTCCACTATTTATAAACAACATACTAAATAAAAAACCATTGCCTGTCTATGGTGATGGGAATTATACTAGAGATTGGTTATATGTTATTGATCATGCCAGAGCAATAGATTTAGTATTTCACAAAGGAGAAAATGCAGAAACTTATAACATTGGTGGGTTTAATGAGTGGAAAAACATAGATTTAGTTAAACTTCTTTGTGAGCAAATGGATAAAAAATTAAATCAAGAAACAGGGGCTTCGGAAGCATTAATAACCTATGTAAAAGACAGACCAGGTCACGATTTGAGATATGCCATAGATGCAAGAAAAATTAAAAATGAACTAGGTTGGAAACCCTCTGTAACATTTGAAGAAGGGTTATCAAGAACAATAGATTGGTATTTAGATAACGAAGAATGGCTACAAAATGTAACTAGTGGTACTTATCAAGAATATTATCAAAAGCAATATAGTTAAAACATGAAAGGAATTATTCTTGCGGGAGGATCGGGAACCCGGTTACATCCATTAACTTTGTCAGTGAGCAAGCAGCTCATGCCTGTGTATGACAAGCCCATGATATACTATCCGCTTTCTACTTTAATGTATGCAGGTATTCATGAAATACTAATTATTTCGACACCAAAAGATTTACCGCTATTTAAACACTTGTTGGGAGATGGGCAAAAATTTGGCTGTAGGTTTGAGTATGCCATACAAGAAGAACCAAATGGCTTGGCCGAAGCGTTTATAATTGGAGCAGATTTTATTAAAGATGATAAAGTAGCTCTAATTTTAGGAGACAACATTTTTTATGGTTCAGGGTTATCATCCCTTTTGCAAAGCAATAACAATCCTGTTGGAGGTATTATATATGCTTACAGAGTTCAAGACCCAGAACGATATGGAGTTGTAGATTTTGATGAAAATGGACAAGTTATTTCAATTGAAGAAAAACCTCAAAACCCAAAATCAAACTTCGCGGTACCTGGCATTTATTTTTATGATAATTCTGTTGTTGAAATTGCCAAAAACATTAAGCCAAGCCATAGAGGTGAATTAGAGATTACAGATGTTAATAAAGTTTATCTAAACCAAGGAAACTTAAGTGTAAGCATTCTAGATCGAGGAACGGCCTGGTTAGATACAGGAACATTTAACTCTTTAATGCAGGCGGCGCAATTTGTTGAGGTTATTGAAGAGCGCCAAGGTTTAAAGATCGGATCAATAGAAGCAGCAGCTTACGAAATGGGGTATATAACAGAAGAGCAGTTTATTGACCTGGCTAAACCCTTATTAAAAAGTGGTTATGGTAAGAATCTTTTAGGAATGCTTAACAATAAAAAATGAACGTAGTAGAAACAAAATTAAAAGACTGTTTTATTATTGAACCAAAAGTTCATGAAGATGCACGCGGTTATTTTTTTGAAACCTTTAATCTAAAAACATTCCATTACAAAACGGGGTTTAACGTTAATTTTGTTCAAGATAATGAAACATATTCTTCAAAAGGTGTATTAAGAGGGTTACACTTTCAAAAAGGCAAACACGCTCAAGCTAAACTTGTCCGTGTTATTAAAGGACAGGTTTTGGACGTAGCTGTAGATTTAAGACCAAATTCTCAAACTTTTGGGCAATATGAAGCGGTAGAATTATCAGGTGAGAACAAGAAACAGTTTTTTGTTCCCCGTGGATTTGCCCATGGATTTGTTGTTTTAAGTGAAATTGCACTTTTTGCTTATAAATGTGATAATTTTTACAACAAAGAATCAGAAGGAGGTATAATTTACAACGATACGAGCTTAAATATTAACTGGCAGTTACCCGAAGATCAATTACTGCTGTCTGAAAAAGATAAAGTATTACCATCACTAGAATCATTTTTAAATGAATAAAAAGATATTGGTTACTGGATCTGATGGTCAGTTAGGTAAAAGCATTCAAAAACTAGTTGAAGAAAATAAATATAACCTAGACTTTGTATTTGCCAACAAAGATTTACTGGATATCACAAAAGAAAAAGAATTAGAAGTTTTTTTTAAAGAAAACACTTTCGATTATTGTATAAATTGCGCAGCCTATACAGCCGTTGATAAAGCTGAAGAAGAAGAAGAAAAAGCTTTTTTAATTAATGCCGAGTCAGTTAGGCTTTTAGCCATAAATTGTAAGGAGCATAACACAATACTAGTTCATGTTTCAACAGACTTTGTTTTTGATGGATTAAAAAAAGAACCTTATATAGAAACCGACGCTGTTAACCCAATAAACGTTTATGGTGCCTCAAAGCTTCTGGGAGAGAAATTTGCACAAGATATTCTAGATAAATACTACATTATTAGAACCTCTTGGGTGTATTCTGAATTTGGAAACAATTTTGTAAAGACTATGTTGCGTCTATCAAAAGAAACAAATAAAATTACTGTTGTTGACGATCAGGTAGGATGTCCAACCTATGCTCTTGATTTGGCTCAAGCTATTCTTGAAATTATTAAAAGCGATCCACAAAAGTTTGGCATTTATCATTTCAGTAATTCTGGGAGTATTAGTTGGTTCGAGTTTGCAAAAGCTATTATTCAAGAAATTAAGTCAGAATGCCAAGTAAAACCAATACCTTCAGACGCATACCCCGTTAAGGCTAAAAGGCCCTCATACAGTGTTTTAGATAAGGAAAAAACAATAAAATGTCTAAATTTAAGAATCAGTGATTGGAAAGAAAGGCTTAATGATTTAGTTTCTATATTAGATTAACAAACCATATATCTTTCAAGTTCTTGAATGTAAGTCATAAATGACTTATGTTTGCCAACTGATTTTAAAATTAATAATACTTGAGACCACAATAAATTTATAATATGCAAAAAAAAGTAGCTCTAATTACAGGTGTAACAGGACAGGACGGAGCTTATTTAAGTGAATTCTTGTTAAAAAAAGGGTATGAAGTCCATGGTGTTAAAAGAAGGTCTTCATTATTTAACACGGATAGGATAGACCACCTTTATCAAGACCCTCATGTTGAAAATCAAAACTTTTTTCTTCATTATGGTGATTTAACGGATAGTACAAACCTTATTAGAATTGTTCAGGAAGTACAGCCAGATGAGATATATAACCTTGCGGCTATGAGTCATGTGCATGTATCTTTTGAAACACCAGAATATACAGCCAATGCAGACGGAATAGGAACATTAAGAATACTTGAAGCTGTTAGAATGTTGGGCCTTGAAAATAAAACAAGAATTTACCAAGCATCAACATCTGAATTATACGGAAAAGTACAAGAGGTGCCTCAAACAGAAACAACACCTTTCTACCCTAGAAGCCCATATGCAGTAGCAAAAATGTATGCCTATTGGATCACAGTAAACTATCGTGAAGCTTATGGTATGTATGCTTGTAATGGAATTTTATTTAATCACGAATCTCCAATTCGAGGAGAAACATTTGTTACTAGAAAAATAACAAGAGCTACATCAAGAATAGCATTAGGTTTACAAGATAAAATGTATTTAGGAAATCTTGATGCAAAGAGAGATTGGGGACATGCTAAAGATTATGTCAGAATGATGTGGATGATTCTTCAAGCTGATCAAGCAGAAGATTGGGTAATAGCAACAGGTAAGACAACATCAGTAAGGGACTTTGTAAGAATGTGTTTTAAGCATATTGGTGTAGAATTAGAGTTTAAAGGTGAAGGTTCTAACGAAAAAGGATTTGTAAAGTCTTGCACTAATCCTGATTTCAACCTTGAAATAGGTAAAGAAATAGTATCAGTAGATGAAAAATATTACAGACCAACAGAAGTTGATTTACTGATTGGAGATGCTACTAAAGCTAAAGAAAAATTAGGATGGGTTCCTAAATATGATCTTCAAAATTTAGTTGATGATATGATGTCTAGTGACTTAAAACTAATGCAAAAACAACAATATTTGCAAGATGGAGGTTACAGAATCAATAACTACTTTGAATAAAAAGCAGTTATGAAAAAAGATTCTAAAATATATGTGGCTGGACATCGAGGTTTGGTAGGCAGTGCTATTGTTGAAAACCTAAAAAGTAAAGGTTATACAAACTTAATTACTAGAACACATTCTGAATTAGATTTAACCAATCAAGTTGCTGTTGAAACCTTTTTTAATAACGAAAAACCAGAGTTTGTTTTTTTAGCTGCAGCCAAAGTGGGGGGTATTGTTGCTAATAGTGTGTACAGAGCCGATTTTATTTACGCAAACATGATGATTCAAAACAATGTTATTCATCAAAGTTATCTTAATGGCGTGTCAAAATTGTTGTTTTTAGGAAGTACCTGTATTTATCCTAAAAACGCTCCACAACCAATGAAAGAGGAGTATTTATTGACAGATACTTTAGAATATACAAATGAGCCTTATGCTATTGCAAAAATAGCTGGAATAAAAACCTGTGAAAGTTACAATCTTCAATATGGTACAAATTTTATTTCGGTTATGCCAACCAATCTTTATGGTCCTAACGATAATTTCGATTTAGAAAAATCACATGTTTTACCAGCATTAATTAGAAAAATATATTTAGCAAAAGCGCTAAATGAAAACAATTTAGATGCTGTTATTAGTGATACTGGTTTTGATACTATTGAAGAAGCAAAAACATACCTTTCCAAATTTGGAGTATCAGAAAACAGTGTAGAAATTTGGGGAACAGGAGCTCCAAAACGTGAATTTTTATGGTCCAAAGATATGGCAGATGCTTGTGTTTTTATTATGGAAAACAGAGAGTTTTCAGACACGTATTCCGAAAATGATAGCGAAATTAAAAATACCCATATCAACATAGGTACAGGAAAAGAAGTTTCTATTAAAGAATTAGCTAAAACCATAAAAAACACTATAGGATTTAAAGGAGACTTGGTATTTAATACTGATAAACCTGACGGAACCATGAGAAAATTAACAGATGTTTCTAAACTGAACAATTTAGGTTGGAAACACTCAGTTGAATTAGAAGACGGAATTAAAAAAGTATACGATTGGTATGTTAATAAATGAAAACCTAAAAACAGCCATCAAAGCCTCATTAGAGGCAGGAAAAGTAATCATGCAAGTATATGATACAGCTTTTGATGTAGAAATAAAAGATGATAAATCACCTTTAACAGAGGCTGATAAGAAAGCTAATGATGTTATTAATTCGTACCTGATTCCTACGGAAATTCCAATTATTTCTGAAGAAAACAAGCAAACGGATTACGCTGTTAGAAAAACATGGGAAACGTGTTGGGTTGTCGATCCAGTAGATGGTACCAAAGAGTTTATAAAGCGCAACGGAGAGTTTACCGTAAACATTGCTTTAGTAACCAATGGGGAACCAGTTTTAGGTGTTATCTATGTACCAGTAATTAAGACTATATATTTTGCCAATGTTAAAAATAACGAAGCATTTAAAGCAAATTTAGAGTCTCATGATACAGCAGTCGGGTCTATATTTCAACTAGCACAACCAATACAACCAAAGACATATAATTCAGACAAGGTTGAGGTAGTAGGTAGTCGTTCTCATATGAATCAAGAAACATTAGATTTTGTAGAAAACTTAAAGGCGGAGGGTAAAGAAGTTCAAATTGTATCAAAAGGAAGCTCTTTAAAGTTCTGTCTGGTAGCTGAAGGGAATGCCGATGTTTATCCTCGTTATGCGCCTACAATGGAATGGGATACAGCAGCAGGACAAGCTATATGTAACGCCGTGGGCTTAAAGGTTATTTCAAAAGAAACGAATAAACCATTAGCCTATAATAAACAAAATCTATTAAACAGCTATTTTTTAGTCAGTAAGTAAATGGCAGACGTATCTTATAAGAGACATATAGCCAAAACAATTACTTGGAGAGTTGTTGGAACAATAGACACAATAATTCTTTCTTGGATAATTACAGGAGACCCTTTAGCTGGTCTTAAAATAGGTTTTGCAGAAGTAACTACTAAATCAGTATTATATTACTTGCATGAGCGTGTTTGGTACAAAATCAACTTATCAAAAGATGGTGTTCTCCTTGAAAGTAGAAAAAGACATATTGCAAAAACAATTACATGGCGTTTTATAGGTACTTTAGACACAATGACGTTAGCATGGATAATTTCAGGAAATCCACTCGCGGCATTGCAAATAGGTTTTGCTGAAGTGATTACCAAAATGATATTGTATTATTTTCATGAGCGCACTTGGTATAAAATTAACTTTGGTTTAAGTAAAAGAAATAACGAATAAGATGGAAGAGAACATTATTCCACACGATTATCAAATCTCTTTTGATGATAGACGAAGGTTAAATGGGCATAACTCTTTTTTATTATGGTTTACAGGACTTTCAGGTTCTGGGAAATCCACAATTGCAAATGTTGTTGAACAAAAATTATTTCTGCTAGGTATAAAAACCTACACACTAGATGGCGACAACATCAGAAAAGGAATTAATAAAGACTTAACCTTTGCTCCAGAAGATAGAACTGAAAATATCCGTAGAATTGCAGAAGTGGCTAATTTAATGGTTGATGCTGGTTTAGTGACACTTGCAGCTTTTGTTTCGCCTTACAAAAAAGACCGAGAGAACATTAGAAGTATCGTTAAAGATGTTAACTTTGTTGAGATATTTGTGAATACTAGCGTGGAAGAGTGTGAAAGACGCGATGTAAAAGGGCTCTATAAAAAAGCACGCGCTGGAGAAATAAAAAACATGACAGGGGTTTCAGCGCCTTATGAAGCACCAGAAAACCCTAATATTGAGATAAAAACAGAAAGCGAATCGGTTGAAGCTGCAGCACAACGAATCGTAGATTATATTACACCAAAATTGTCAAAGCAACAATGAGTAAGTACTATTTAAACTATTTAGATGAATTAGAGAGTGAAGCAATTTTTGTTTTACGCGAAGTGTGGGCACAATTTGAAAACCCAGTAATTTTATTTTCAGGAGGAAAAGATTCAATCTTGGTAACGCATTTAGCGAAAAAAGCATTTTACCCTGCTAAAATACCATTTCCATTAATGCATGTTGATACTGGTCATAATTTCCCAGAGACTATTCAGTTTAGAGATGATATTATTAAAGAATTAGGAGCACAACTTATTGTTGGTTCTGTACAAGAATCTATAGATGAAGGTCGTGTTGCCGAAGAAAAAGGAAAAAACGCTACGCGTAATGCACTTCAAATTACAACACTACTTGATGCTATAGAGGCAAATAAGATAGATTGTGCTATAGGAGGTGGACGTCGTGACGAAGAAAAAGCAAGAGCCAAAGAGCGTTTCTTCTCTCATAGAGATGATTTTGGACAATGGGATCCTAAAAACCAAAGACCAGAACTGTGGAATATTTTCAACGGAAAGCACTTTGAAGGCGAGCACTTTAGAGCATTCCCAATAAGTAACTGGACAGAAATGGATGTTTGGAACTATATAAAACGCGAAAATATTGCAATTCCATCATTATACTTTGCACATGAACGCGAAGTAGTTTGGAGACAAGACTCTTGGATTCCTAACTCTGAATTTTTAGTGTTAGAAGACCATGAAGAAGTAGTGACTAAAAAGATACGTTTTAGAACGTTAGGTGATATTACTATTACTGGTGGTGTAGAATCTGATGCTGATACATTAGAGAAAATTGCTGCAGAAGTTGCTGGTATGCGTAATACAGAGCGAGGAAACAGAAGTGATGATAAGCGATCAGAATCTGCTATGGAAGATCGTAAGCGCCAAGGATACTTTTAATCAAAATTAAATAAAAAATTAACTGTCATGCCAAATACAATTTGGCATCTCATAAAAAGATAACATGTTAGACAACAATCAATTATTACGTTTTACAACTGCAGGAAGTGTAGATGATGGAAAAAGTACATTAATAGGGCGTTTGCTATATGATTCTAAATCTATTTTTGAAGACCAACTAGAAGCTATTGAAAACACAAGTAAGAAAAAAGGTCATGAAGGTGTAGATTTAGCACTTTTTACAGATGGTTTAAGAGACGAAAGAGAGCAAGGTATTACTATTGATGTTGCTTACAGATATTTTACAACACCAAAGCGTAAATTTATTATTGCTGATACACCAGGACATATTCAATATACGCGAAACATGGTTACTGGAGCATCAACAGCTAACGTAGCGACTATTCTAATTGATGCACGACATGGTGTGATTGAGCAAACTAAACGTCACGCATTTATAGCGTCGTTATTGCAAATACCACATATTATTGTTTGTGTAAACAAAATGGATTTGGTTGATTTTTCTGAAGAAGTATTTAATAATATTGTTTCTGAATTTGAAGAAGTGTCTTCAAAAATGCTGGTTAAAGATGTTCGTTTTATACCAATGTCAGCGCTTTTAGGAGATAATGTGGTAAACAAATCAGAAAACATGCCTTGGTATCAAGGTGCTCCAATGCTACATACTTTAGAGACTATGCATATTAGTAGTGATATTAATAAAGTAGATGCGCGTTTTCCTGTACAAACTGTAATAAGACCACAACGTGAAGGTTTTATAGATTATAGAGGTTATGCAGGTCGTGTAGCAAGTGGTATTTTAAGAAGAGGTGATGACGTTACCGTAATGCCTTCAGGCTTTACTTCAAAAATAAAAAGCATAAACCTTCATGATAAAGAATTAGAAGAAGCTTATGCACCAATGTCAGTTTCTATTACTTTAGAAGACGATATAGACATTAGTCGTGGTGATATGATTGTGCGTTCTAACAATAAACCAGAGCCTTCTCAAGATATTGAAGTAATGCTTTGTTGGTTAAACAATAGCCCTGCAAAACCAAGATCTAAATATACGATTAAGCATACATCTAATGATCAAAAAGCCATGATTAAGGAAGTGGTTTACAAATATGATATCAATACATTAGAGCGAAACTCTGAAGACAGTGATTTAGCGATGAATGATATTGCTAAAGTTAAAATTCGCACTACAAAGCCTTTAATGATAGATCCCTACAGAGAAAATCGCACAACGGGAAGCATTATTCTCGTAGACGATGCGACCAATGAGACCGTTGCCGCAGGGATGATTGTTTAATATACTGCTTAAGCATGCTATTTAACTCATTAGATTTTGCGATATTTTTTCCGATAGTATTTGTACTATATTGGATAGTTAGTAAAAACCTAACATTAAGAAATAGAAGTTATATATTAGCAAAACATTTATAAAATAAAACCTTATATCATGATTAAAAAAACAATATTATTATTTGCAATACTATTCGCAATAACTTCATGTAAAGATGAGCAGCCAAAAAAAGCAGAGGTAAAACCTCAAAACACTACTAGTGTTGAGAAAAAAGAAGCTCCTAAAAAGCTTGTATTAGAACTAGATGTTGAGATGACTCAACCAGAAGATTTAGTGTTGTTTTCCAATGAAATATTCTTAAACAACGGTCAATTCATGAATTTAAGGGTAATTCAAAAAATAAACAGTAACGAAACATCAAAGCATGTTGTTTTTGAGTTTCCTGAAAATGTGAAACCAGATTTTAATTTAGCACTTTCTTTAGGAAATACAAAAGAGAAGGAGGTAAAGTTGAGCAACATTAAATTTTCTTATGGTGATAAGAATATAAATGTCACTCAAGATGAAATGAACAAATATCTTACATTTAATAGGTTTACTTCATATAACAAGGATACGAATATTATAACAACAAAAAAAGTTGGTGGAAAACTAAATCCTGTTGTCTTTTTGAAAAAGGATCAACTTTTAAAGCTAATCAAGTAAAAATAAATTTTGATAATATTTTACCAAAACAAATAAGAAGCAAGGCATAATAGGAAAAAGTGTTATGAATCCAGTTATTGTATACCAAATGGGAAAAGTGGGTTCTTCTACTCTAAAAAAATCTTTGGAAGAGAATAATATTCCAGCTTTACATATACACAGGTTTTTTTTTACAGATTTAGAGAGACCTATGAAATTAAAACTACTTCCTCATAAACTTAAAAACAGATCAACATTCAATAAGTTTTTAAAAGGTGAAAAAGTAAAAATAATCACTTTTTATAGAGACCCATTATCTAGAAATATTTCATCTTTTTTTCAAAATTTAGATGTTTATTTCAAAAGATCAGAATTAAAAAACCTTGATTATAGTATTTTAGAAGAGAGGTTCAATAAGGCTCACAAAATTCATAATACACCTAACAACTGGTTTGATTTAGAGTTTAATAAGAGACTGGGGATAAATATTTTTAATTTTCCTTTTGAAAAAGAAAAAGGCTATTCTATAATAAACAAAGATAACATTCAAGTTTTTTTATGTGTTACAGACAAAATAAATCATTTAGAAAAAGAATTAGGGGGTTTTCTAGAAATTCAAGATTTTAAGTTAAATAATAGTAATATAGGAGATAAAAAATGGTATAAAGATTTATATAAAGAGTTTAAAAACAAGTATAAACCAACCCACCAAATGTTAGATAAACTATATGATTCAAATATCATAAAGCATTTTTACAATAAGGAGGAAATTTTTGACATGAAAAAACCTTGGTTATAAAAATAAATGTATAAGCTAAAAAAAAAAATAAGCCATTTAAAAAATGATTTTGATTTTATTGAACTTATAAAAGGAAGCCTCACTTCTTTTTTAGGTAAAATACTTGGAATGACTTTTGGCTACATTGCCGGAATTTTTATTGCAAATAAATATGGAGCGGAAGAGTTAGGGATATACTCATTATGCTTAACAGTTTTAAGTTTAGTGGTTCTCATACCTAAATTTGGGTTTGATAACTCATTAATAAAAATTCTTAATGAGGTTCTTATAAAGGGAAATAAAACAAATTTTATTTCAGTGCTAAAGAGAACATCAGTATTTTCGTTGGGTTTGGCAATCCTAGCTTCTATCATATTATATTTTAGTTCTGGTTATATCTCTACTCATATTTTTAAGAATGTTAATTTAACTAACCCTTTAATTGCTACATCTTTTGCAATTGTGCCTACGACACTACTTGTTATTGCTAGTGGAACTTACCAAGCTTTAAAAAAAACCTTCCAGCACATGCTATTTAAGACGGCATTGATAAATGTTGTTTTTGTTGGATTTTTAGTTTTAAACTATTTTTTGCTTGACAGTTATGGCGAAATCATGATGCTTTATTGTGGAGCCTCGTATATTACTTTAATTATTGCTGTATTTTTTGTTTTCACTAGTTTAAAAAAGATACCGTTTAAAAAAGGACGTCTATTTAACTATAAAAATTGGGATATATTTAATATATCTTATCCTATGTTGTTCTCTAATTCATTTGCGTTGTTATTAGGGTGGGTCAATGTTTTGCTTTTAGGGTATTTTATAAGTGAGTTTGGTGTAGGTATATATGATTCGGCTGAAAAGTTAGCCGCATTGTCAAACCTTGCATTAATAGCGGTAAATTCTATCGCAGCTCCTAAATTTGCTGAAGCCCATTCAAAGGACAATATTCATGAACTAAAAGCTGTTATGCAAAAATCTACAAAAATGATTTTTTTCATTACAGCCCCGCTTTTACTTATTTTAATAGTTTTTGGCAAACCTGTATTAGGCCTGTATGGATCAGAATTTATTGTGGGCTATTGGTGTTTGGTTTTTTTGTGTTTAGGAAGATTTATTAGTTCTATTTCTGGCTCTGTTGGTTATTTGCTACAAATGACGGGACAACAAAAAACTTTTCAAAATGTTGTGTTTTTAGCATTTATCATTAATTTGATATTAAGTTTAATTTTAATTCCTAGATTTGGCATATTAGGTGCTGCGGTTTCAAAATGTATAGCTATAGTTTTTTGGAATGTTACATTAGTTATAATTATTAAAAAACGTTTAGGGTTCTGGACCTTTTACATTCCTTTTATTGTTAAATAGAAAAAAATGAAGTCACCTATTTTTATTTTTTCATTACCTAGGTCTGGTTCCACATTGTTACAAAGGGTATTAATGACAGATTCTGAAATTTGTAGTGTTGCAGAGCCTTGGGTGCTTTTACCGCAAATATACATGTTAAAAAAACAAGGAACTATTTCTGAATTTTCAAGTTTAACAGCATACCAAGCCATTACGGACTTCATTAAGAATTTACCTAATAAAGATATAGATTATAATGACTCTTTAAGAGCTTTCATTTTAGATTTATATAGCAAACAATGTAAAAATGGTGAAAGATATTTTTTAGACAAAACACCAAGATATTATTTAATTATTGATGAAATAATAGCACTATTTCCTGACGCAAAGTTTATTTTTTTATTTAGGAACCCATTGCATGTTTACGCTTCAATAATAGACACTTGGGGAAACAAAAGGCTTAATAAGATTCATAGAAACAATAGGGATTTAATAAAAGGGTTTAGTGCTTTGAGTGATGGCTATAAAAAACATGAAGATATAAGCATATGTATTAAATATGAAGAGTTTGTTTCCAACCCAGAAAAAGAGCTTGATAAAATTTCTAGATATTTAAACTTGAAACTTGAAACTAGCAGCTTAATTAATTTTAGCAAACAAAACACCAAAGGTGAACTAGGTGACCCTACAGGGACAAAATTTTATACTAATATTTCTAAAGAAGGTTTATACAAATGGAAAAGAACCTTAAATTCCATTTATAGAAAAAAATTAGTTCTTAACGTTTTTAAACATATTGATACTGAAGACTTTGAAATACAAGGTTTTAACAAGCATGAGCTAATACTAGATTTAAAATCAATTGATAATAAGAACAACAAACTTTTTCTTATTGATGTTGTTGATTTTTTCAAAAGCTATTTAATTGCAACTTTTAAGCTAAACTTGTTGTTTATAAAGGATTACAAGTGGTTTAAAAATCGATTTATTTCATAGAAATGCTTTATATAAAAGAAAAAACATTGCTTAAATATGCGTTATACTGTAATGCCATATATATATCTCTTTTATTTTTATTTAGACCAGATGGTATAAATTTAGAGAAGATATTTATTTCTAGTTTTCTGGCTTTTTCAGTTTTTGGAACTTTTGCTATCTGTTTTAGAAACATCCAACTTCTAAAAAACTTGTCAAAGAATACTAGAAGACTATTTTACTTATTGATGTTTTGGAGCACTGTTGTTGTTTTTAGGAGCTTTTCCTTAAGCATTCAAGATTGGGTAACAAATTTTGGCAATGTATATATGGCTTTAGCTTGGTTTACACCAATATTGATTGTGCTAGGTCAAAAGATTGATAATTGGAGAATCTTTTTTCAAGCAATTTTCTTTATGTTTAGCTTAATGGTTATTAGTCTTTTCTTCTTGCCTTTCCATCTTACTGCTGGAAAATTAAAGACTGAATGGTCTTGGTTATTAAGACCAATTAATTTTGTTTTGTTAACAGGAGGGATTATTGGATTTAAAGCATCAATTAGATTTCTAATTTATATTACACTTTTAGTATACATTATAATTGCTGTTCTAACAGAACAACGCTTGGAATTCATTTATCTAACAATGGTGCTAGGGTTAATTTTTATAGATAAGTTATCTCAAGTTAAATTAAGAAAGGATTTGCTTAAATTATCTTTTTTTAGTGCATTGGTATTAACAATAGCAATATTTACATATGGTTATGAAAATTTAAATAATTTAATCATGAGCATAGTAGAGTTTCAAGACACAAGAGTTTTTCTGTATAATGAATTATTTGAAAACCTGAATACCTTTGAAAAAATCACTGGTAGAGGCTCTTTAGGCACATATTATAGCTATTTTATGGAGCACACGAAACACTATACCGTAAATGTTTTAAACTATGAGTGGTGGGGTGACTCTTCAACAAGAATTACTATTGAGGTAGGATATTTACAAATGATTTTAAAAGGAGGTTTAATACTTTTTATTTTAACAGCCTATTTCATGTTAAAAGCTAGCTATTTAGGCATCTTTAAGTCAAATAACAAGTTTGTTAAACGTTTAGGTTTGTACATATTTATTATATCTGTTTTAAGTTTAATATCATTCCGCCCAGCATTCACACCAACCTTCATTTTATTATGGATGGCAATTGGAACAGTCTTGAACAAAAAAAATCGTTTAATGACAGATGAAGAAGTCAATAATTTAATTAAAATAAATTAATGAAAGAGAACCCACTAATAAGTGTTATAACTGTAGTATACAATGGAGAGCAACATATTCAGCAAACAATTGATAGTATAAGAAATCAAACCTATAAAAACATTGAGTACATTATTGTAGACGGATGCTCAACAGATGGCACAGTTAACATAATTAAAGATAACAATGATGTCGTGACTAAATGGGTTAGTGAGCCTGATAAAGGCCTTTATGATGCTATGAATAAAGGCGCTGAAATGGCCAATGGTATTTTAATAGGTACAATAAATAGTGATGATTGGTATGAAAATAATGCTGTAGAATTAATTGTTGAGGCATTTAAAAACAACCCAAGTAAATTAATTTTTCATGCTGATAAAAACTGTATAGAACCTAAAGGTGGAATACATGTAAAAAAAGGTAGAACTTCAACATTTTTTTTAAAATACTATGCAATGATAATGAACCATCCTACCATGTTTGTCCATAAAGAATTATATAAAGATCATAAATATAATATTGAATTAACCTCTTTATCAGATTATCAATTTGTTTTAGAAGTATTAAACGATAAGGGAAACGTCTTTTACTATGTACCAAAAGTAATTTCAAATTTTAGACTAGGAGGTATAAGTGGTCGCTTACAGTTTAAAAAAGTTTTAATTGAAAATTACAAAGCCAGACATTTATCAGGAATGAATCATTTTCAGTGCCTTTTTGGAATGTTTTTTAGATTAAATGCAGAAGTCTATAAATATCTTTTCACATGAAAGTAAATTTTAAAAACTCAATTTATACACTACCTGATGTTCTAATTTTAGGAGCTGCAAAATGCGGAACAACTTCCTTGAGTCAGTATTTGTCCGAGCATTCTAAAGTATATATACCCAAATTAAAAGAATGCAGGTTTCTTTCAGGAATGGAACCAAATTTTCAGGGACCAGGTGATTATGTTGTAAATAACGAAATGATTACTAACATCAAGGATTATTCCGATCTTTTTGGAAAAGCCAAAACGAACCAAATCTCGTGTGATGCTTCAGTTGATTATTTTTACTTTTTTAAGGAGACAACTAAAAATATAAAAAAGTATTACGGCAACAACCCACCAAAAATGATTATACTTTTAAGGAACCCCGTAAGAAGTGCATTTTCAATGTATACTCACTTAAAACGAGATTTACGGGAAAGATTATCACTTGAAGACGCCCTTAAAGCTCAAGAAGAAAGGCAATTAAGTAATTGGGAATGGGTTTGGCAATACTCAAAAATGGCCTTGTATTCAAAGCAAGTAGAGTTTTTTTTAAAAAGCTTTGACCCTCAAAACATTAAAATCATCATTTTTGAGGAATTTGTAAGCGACATAGATAATGAGTTTAAAAATCTTTTAGATTTTCTTGGTCTTGAAGAAGAAACTATTAACTTGGAAAAAGTTCATAATAAATCAGGGAATCCCAAATCAGTTGGTTTGCAAAAGTTAGTTTTGAACAAAAACCCTCTTATTATGCTGGTAAAAAAAATGATACCAAAACAAATAAAGGAAAGCATTTCTTATGCCAATATTAATGAGGTCAAAATAACGCAGAGTGATATTGATTTGTTAAATCCTTATTTTGAGAAAGATATTAAAAACCTTGAGTTGATATTAAATAAGAATTTAGATATTTGGAGAAATTAATACGATAACCTTACATTTATTAAGTGAATAAAGCCCTATTCATACTACACCTATCACCGCCAGTTCATGGTGCATCTAAAGTTGGTGATTCTATTTTAAATAGCTCAATAATTAAGGAAAATCTCAACTCCAGATTCATCAAAATAAAATCATCTGATAGTATCGACGTTATTGGTAAATTCAATTTTAAAAAAATAATATACTTCGTAGAATTGTTTTTTAAAGTTTGTTGGGTATTAATATGGTTTAGACCAAGAAAAATTTATTATACAGCATCTCCTTTTGGGTTCGCATTCTATAGAGACTTATTGGTATCATTGCCCATAAAAATTTATACTAAATTAAATAAAGCAAGTATTTTTTACCACTACCACGCTAAAGGAATTAATGATTTCGTATCTGAATCTAACCGAAACTTAAAACTCACTAATTTTCTTTTAAAAAATACTAATGTATTATTGATTTCTAAATTGATGCGAGATGAACTCAATCAAATCAATAGTTTTAGAAACGTATTTTATGTAAACAACGGTGTGGAAAACACATTGAGTGAAGATTTTTTTAAAAATATTTTGTCGCAGAGAGAGGCTAATAACATGATTTCGGTTTTATACCTTTCAAATATGATGAAGGACAAAGGGTATAATACAGTTTTAGAACTTGCAAATCAATGTTATAAAGATCAAATTACCAATATTGAATTTAATTTTGCCGGAGGATGGGGTACTAAAGAAGATGAAAAATACTTTATGAAATATGTTGCTGACAACAAACTTGATGATATTGTTCGTTACAATGGTTTAGTACATGGAAATCAAAAGATAAAATTATTTTCACAAGCAACCTTGTTTGTCTTTCCTTCCCAATACAAAAAAGAAGTTTTCCCGCTGTCATTATTAGAAGCATTATCATACGGGTTGCCAATTTTAACATTTAATACAGGTGCCATTTCTGAAATAATCAATGACAAAATAGGTGTCATGAGTAATAAAGAACGTATTTTTGATGATTTTAAGAGAATGATTGGAAATAGTCAAACAGAAAACTGCTATAAAACTTGTAGAGAAGAATACCTAAACAACTATACTGTTGAGGTTTTTGAGAAAAATCTATTATCAACACTAACAAATAATTAATGCATGAATTGGTTCAAATAGAGGACTTTTCTGTTTTTGCTTCCAACATTTCTGAAATTGGTGTTGAAAGTAAACAAAAAACAATTGTCAATACCATAAATGCACATTCATATATTGTAGCAAAAAAGGACAAGAAGTTTAAAAAATCATTGAGAGACAGTGATATTTTACTTCCTGATGGAGAAGGTATTGTCCTTATGGCAAAAAGATTACAAGGAGAAGTAATCAAAAAAATAGCAGGGGCAGATATTCACGATTATCTTTTGAACATATCTGAAGAAAACGGATTTAAATGTTTTTACTTGGGAGCTAGTGAAGAAACACTAAATATAATTAGAGAAAAACAGACCAAAAAGTATAGTAATATTGATTTTGGTTTTTATTCCCCGCCTTTTAAGGAAACCTTTTCTCAAGATGATAACCATAAGATGATATCTGCAATTAATGACTTTAAGCCTCATGTGTTGTTCGTTGGAATGACGGCTCCTAAACAAGAGAAATGGGTTTTTGATAATAAGGAAAGTATTCATGCTAATATTATATGTTCAATTGGCGCCGTTTTTGACTTTGTAGCCGAAACTAAAAAGCGAGCTCCGAAATGGATAATTAATTTAAGACTTGAGTGGTTGTATAGAAGTTTTACCGCTTGGAGGTTAACAAAGCGTTATCTGTACTCAACACCTTTATTTTTAATAGAAGTTTATAGGTTGAAATATTTCAACAAAAAAAACAAGCAAAAGAATGCTTAAGATCATAAGAGTTATTTTAAAAGAAATAATTTCAAAAAGAGATTTTTCTTTTTTGATGTTTTCTCTTTCTTTATTCTTGCTCCCAATTTCAATAAACTTAAGCACATTTACATTTTTAGCATCTCTATTGCTTAAAATGGTTCAGGTATTGTTGAAGCGAAACAAGCTTTTTTCGACAAAAGGGCTTAAAAACTCATCCATTGTCGGATTAGTTTTTTTTATATACATTATCGTAAATTCTGTTATTCAAGTAGGGTTCGAAATAACCATTGTGCATTTTGAAAAAAGTTATGCACATTATGCGTTATTTTTTTTAACTCCTTTTTTATTAAGAAGTAAAAAAGAAAACAAACTACTTCTTTTTTCATTTTTTTTGGGTTCAGTAATTGCAGTCATGTATGTCTTTTTTTACGCTATTGCTACCAAAACCACTTATAATAGGCAGGCTTTCTTGAACACATTAGATATTCACCATACTTATCTTTCTATGTATTTGTTAGCATTCATAAACTTTACAATGCTGTTATTAATCAGTAAGTTCAAGAAACTTAAAGAGACCATAAAATTAGGATTATTTTTGGTGATTTTAGTTTATTTGGGCGTTATGTTTATATTAGGTAGTAAAGTATCTATGCTTATAATATTATTGCTTTTTATAGTTCATGCATTTCCTGTAGTTTCAAAAAACAATGTTCCTATTTATGCAGCAGCGTTCATGGTTTTACTTACCATAGTTTTCTCATTTAGCCAGCAGCTAAATGTAAGTTATGAAAAGGCATTAGATTTCAGGCTTCAGATATGGGAAGTGTCTTATAATACATTTGAAAGTAGTCCTTTTTTTGGAAATCTTTCATCACCCGAAAAAGATATTTTGAACTATAAACATTATTTAAATGGGAAATACTATTTTTTAGATTCTGATTTAAATAGCCATAATCAGTACTTGTCTATTCTTATGAAATTTGGATTGATAGGCTTTTCAATACTATTTTTTTATTTAGTAAATGTTTATAAAAAGGTTTCTGAAAGAACCAGTAAGACGAGCATCAAAGAGTTTTTAGGATTCTTGGTTATTGCTTTATCGGTTTGTTATATTGAAAACGTTTTTGATAGACATCATGGAATAGTATACATTACTTTCTTTTATAATTACTATCTAGTTGAAATAGAGAATAATGAGAATTAAGAGATTACTTTTTTTTATACTATCAGCTCAAGTTTTTCCAGTGTTTTGTCAAAATGCAGAAACTGTTATAGAAGCTGATTTTGTGATTCGAGATTTTTTCATACAACAAGATTCAATTATTTATATTAAAAAACGGGATGTTCACTTATATGACATTGAAACCAAATTATCTAAAGATTATTTTATTGGAGGTTATGGACTAGAACTGATTACATCAAAAAACACAAATCAAATAATAACAGCGTCAAACGAGCTGGTAAGAAATGTTTCATCTGTAAGATTTTACAACAAAGAAACAGGAAAATTTGATGATGTATTTTATTATAAGCAAGGTAAGATATTAGATTTTCTATTATTGCCTAAATCAAAACTCTTCATTTTAAGTTTAACCAATAAAAAAATTATTTTTGTTGATTATCAAGATAAACCAAGGTTTTATAGAACAATTGAGCTAAACTTAAACACCTTATCAAGAAAGCTAATAAATAAAGATAATAAACTTTATTTTGCTACAGATCAAGGAGATATTTTTGAATATGACTACCGTAATTATGAAAAAAAACTGATTTACAGAAGCAAGGCGCTTATAACAGATTTTAAAATTGAAAACGGTATACTGGTTTATGCAAATATAGATGGTGAAATCATAAAAATAAATTTAAAAACAAATCAAAAGGAAATAATAAACATTAAAAACACTTTTATCAATACTTTTATGCGGTTTAATAACAATACATTAGTTTGTGGAGCATGGAGCGGTGAAGTTTTTATCGTAACTTTAGATAACTTTTCTGTGAACAAAACATATAAACTTCATAAAAGAGCAATTATCAAGATAAAGAAGGTAGAAAATAATATAATTTATTCAAGTAGTTTAGATAAGACATTGAAAAAATGGTTTTTAAATTAACAAAAAAACATAAATGAAAATATCAGTAATTGGTACAGGTTATGTAGGTTTGGTAACAGGAACTTGTTTGGCAGAAACAGGAAATGAAGTCCTTTGCATAGATATTGACCAAGATAAAGTCAAAAAAATGCAATCAGGAGAGGTTCCTATATATGAGCCTCATTTAGACTCATTGTTTGAGAGAAATATCAAAGCTAAGAGGCTTAAGTTTTCAACATCGTTAGAAAAAGGTCTAGATCATGGCGACATAATATTTTTAGCTTTGCCCACGCCAGAAGACGAGGATGGTTCTGCTGATTTATCTTACGTATTAGGAGCAGCAAAAAACATTGGCAAGCTTATTAAGGAATACAAAGTTATAGTTGATAAAAGCACCGTACCTGTAGGAACGGCAGAACGTGTTAGACAAACTATTGCTAATGAAACTAGTGTGCCATTTGATGTGGTCTCAAATCCTGAATTTCTACGTGAAGGCTTTGCTGTTGATGATTTTTTAAAACCTGAACGCATTGTTATTGGTTCTAGTTCTGAAAGAGCAACACAGCTTATGGAAAAGCTCTATAAACCTTTTGTTCGATCTGGAAACCCAATTATTGTAATGGATGAGAAATCAGCAGAATTAACTAAATACGCAGCTAATTCTTTTCTAGCAACAAAAATTACATTTATGAATGAAATAGCTAACTTTTGTGAAAAAGTTGGTGCTGATGTTGATAAAGTACGTATCGGAATGGGAACTGATTCCAGAATAGGAAAGCGATTCTTATTTCCTGGTATTGGTTATGGAGGTTCTTGTTTTCCAAAGGATGTCAAAGCACTCTATAAATCAGGTCAAGAAAACAGTTTTGATTTTGACATATTGAATGCTGTTATAAAGGTAAACGATACGCAAAAACGTATTTTAGTACCCCGTATTAATGCGTATTTTAAAGGAAATTTAAAAGGCAAAAAAATAGCCGTATGGGGTTTGGCGTTTAAACCCGAGACAGATGATATAAGAGAAGCCCCAGCACTATACATTATAGATGAACTATTAAACAGGGAAGCTTCAATAAAAGTTTATGATCCTGAAGCTATGGAGAATGTGGCACGTAAGTTTGAAAATAGAATTGAATTTGCTGAAAACATGTACCATGCTATTGAAGATGTTGATGCCTTGATTATTTGTACAGAATGGAGTATATTTAGAACACCCGACTTTAATAGATTAAAACAGCTTATGCGTGAAACAGTTATTTTTGATGGTAGAAATCTCTATGATATTTCCGATATGCAAAAAGAAGGCTTTTATTACAGTTCTATAGGTAGAAAAACAGTAGGTTAATGAAGAAAGTATTAATTACTGGAGCAGCCGGTTTTTTGGGCTCGCATTTATGCGATCGATTTTTAAATGAAGGATTTCAAGTCATTGGTATGGATAACTTTATAACAGGTGACTCAAAAAATATTTCTCACTTATTTAGTAATCCTAATTTTGAATTTTTTGAACATGATGTTACAGAGTTTGTCAAAGTTGACGGTAATCTAGATTATATACTGCATTTTGCCTCTCCGGCAAGCCCCATAGACTATTTAAAAATTCCAATTCAGACACTTAAAGTAGGCTCTTTAGGCACACACAACCTTCTTGGACTAGCCAAATCTAAAAAGGCAAGAATTTTAATTGCTTCAACATCTGAAGTATATGGAGATCCTTTAGTTCATCCGCAAGCGGAAGACTATTATGGGAACGTTAACACCATTGGCCCCAGAGGTGTTTATGATGAAGCCAAGCGATTTCAAGAATCGATAACCATGGCATATCATAGGTTTCATGGTTTAGAAACCAGAATAGTTAGGATTTTTAACACCTATGGCCCAAGAATGAGGCTTAATGACGGTAGGGTTATTCCAGCCTTCATGGGTCAAGCATTAAGAGGTGAAGATTTGACGGTCTTTGGTGATGGTTCTCAAACACGATCGTTTTGTTATGTCGATGATCAAGTTGAAGGTATTTTTAGATTGCTTTTAAGCGATTATTCTTATCCAGTTAATATCGGGAACCCTAATGAGATTTCAATTAAAGATTTTGCGGAAGAAATTATAAAATTAACAGGAACTAAACAGAAAATAATTTATAAAGAATTACCTGTTGATGATCCTTTACAACGCCAACCAAATATATCTTTAGCTAAAAAATTGTTAGGGTGGATCCCTAAAATTGGTAGAGAAGAGGGTATGCAAAAAACATTTGAGTATTTTAAAAAGCTTTCCCCTGAAGAACTTAACAAAAGGGAGCATAAAGATTTTTCAAAACATATAAAGAACTGATGAGTCAAATAAGACATGGTAGATATTCCATTTATATTCGACCTATTTCTTATACAATAGATTTAGGCATTATAAATGGCTTGGCTGTTTTTTGGTTTTTTGACTTTATTAACCCAATTAAGTTTTGTCTTATTATATCTGTATCATGGGTTTTACTCTCCCTATATTCAAAATTTTATGAGGTTTACCGCTATACCAGAGAAATAACAATCTTGTCTTTAATTTTACGGCAATTTGTTTTGTTCACTATGATTATGTTAGCTTATTCAGGGTTTTATTATGAGCTAAATATTCAACCCAAAACCATTCTAAAGTATGTGGCTTTAGCATTTTCTTTAATTGGACTATTTAAATTCACCTTTTATTATCTTTTACAAAAGTATAGAACTGCCTTTGGAGGAAATTATAGAATAACAGCTATAATAGGAAAAAACAAACAAACTATTGCTTTAGAAAATTTTTTTAATGAAAACCCCGAATACGGTTATACCCATAAAAAAACGTTTAATGTAAGAGATAAAAATAAATTTGATTTAGAGACTTGTTTTAAATTTTTAATAGAAGAATCAATAGATGAAATTTACTGTTCAATTTCTGAAATCACAAACCAGCAGATGACTAGAATAATTCACTTTGCTGATAATAATTTAAAAATATTAAAATTTTTACCAGATAATAAGGAGATTTATTCCAAAAAACTTAAATACGAGTATTACGATTACATACCAATACTTTCGTTAAGGGACATCCCTTTAGACGATTCTGTAAATCAGTTTTTAAAGAGGACGTTTGATATTTTGTTTTCATTGTTTGTCATTATTTTCATTCTCTCATGGCTAACACCTCTTATTGCTATTTTAATCAAAATAGAATCAAAAGGGCCTGTGTTTTTTAAACAGTCCAGGAACGGTTTTAATTACAAGGAGTTTGATTGTTACAAATTTCGGTCTATGATGCCTAATAAAGATGCCCATATATATCAAGTTACACGAGGTGATCAGCGCGTAACAAAAGTGGGTAAGTTTATAAGAAAAACTAGCATTGACGAATTGCCTCAGTTTTTTAATGTATTGTTTGGTGATATGTCCGTAGTAGGGCCAAGGCCACATATGGTTAGCCATACTAATATGTATGCTAAAAAAATAGATAAGTTTATGGTCCGCCACTTTGTGAAACCAGGTATAACAGGGCTTGCTCAAATTAGTGGATTTAGGGGCGAGGTTGAAACGGATAAAGATATTATTGGTCGTGTGAAGTATGATATTTTTTACATAGAAAACTGGTCTTTGCTTCTAGATTTAAAAATCATACTCAAAACTTTTATTAATGCAGTCAGAGGAGAGGATAAGGCTTATTAAATCTCTTTTGATAATTCCTCGAGTTGAGCATTAAAATTAAACGTCCTGATAGCGGATTTTTGAACCCTAGCTTTTATTTGAAGGTCTGATGTATTAATTGAAGCTATTAATTTATTTAATTGTGTATAATTTCCAGACTCGGCAACCCAACCTAGAGCATTTTCTTTAATAATACTTTCGCCTTCACCACCCCCAAAATAAACCATAGGAAGCCCTAATGTAGCGTATTCAAATATTTTTGAAGGTACTGAACCATAAATTCGATTGAGCAATGGAATAATAGCTAGATCATATTTAGCAAGTTTGGAATGTAATTCATTCCTTGATATTTCACCATGATAAAAAATGGACGTTTTATCATTTTTACGAACAAAGCTTTCAATTAATTTTTGTTCAGGACCAGCGCCAAAAATATGAAACTCTAAATTACTGTAATCCAATTCTTTACAGAGTTTATAAATACCTTGAGCTATACCTAACAAGCCGGCATAAACCAATTTTATTTTACCTTCTGAAGGTTGTTGGAATCTATTTTTAGGAGGAACAAAGTCAGGGTAGTTCCTATAAAGAAAAGTTCGTTTTTTAGGAAATTTATTCTTAATATGTGATAGTATCTCTTCACTTTGACCTAAAATCAAATCGGCTGTTTTATAATTGAAATATTCAATTTTTTCTAGCAATTTATAACTGAAATTTTTTTTAAAAGCACTTAATTCTAAACCAGCCATTGGCCACAAATCACTTACATTTAAAATTAGTTTTCGTTTTTTTTTCTTTAAAAAAAGCATACAGGTAAACGCAACAAGTAAAGGAGGTGATTGCACAATAACTTTTTCAGGAATTTTATTCCAAACGAAAAACCAAATTAGGCTTAAGCTGTAAGAAGACATTGAAAGCAAGCGCAAAAGCTTATTTTTTGAATTGTTCGCATAAATCCATAACCGATGAACTGTGACACTGTTTTCTATTACAGTAACCCTTACTTTGCCTTTATAATCATCAAAAACTTTGCCTTTTGGATAATTGGGCAAAGGTGTTAATATACTAACATTAAAATTATGTTTTTTTAAGCCTTTTGCTAGTTGAAAAATGCGATTGGAAGCAGCACCAGTTTCTGGTGGATAATATGATGTTATAATAAGAACCTCTTTCATTGTAAGTTGTAAATTTCAACTAAATGATTTACAATTCTATTGGCGGAATTACCATCCCAAAGTTCGGGCGTTTGTCCTTGTTTCCATTTATTGGAAAGTAAGGTTTTGAATGCGTTTTCTATTTTTTTATTATCCGAACCAACAAGGATATTTGTTCCTATCTCACAAGTTTCAGGTCTTTCTGTATTTTCGCGAAGAGTAATACAAGGCACCTTCATAACTGTTGCTTCTTCGGTTATGCCTCCTGAATCGGTTATTACTGCTAGGGCATTTTTTACTAAAAAATTGAATTCAAGATACCCTAAAGGGTCTACAAAGTGCAAATTTTGGAATTTTAGATTTAATTTTTCAAGTACTATTTTAGTCCTAGGATGAACAGGGAAGACAATAGGATAGCTTTCTGCTAATGATGCAATTTGTGTAATTAGTGATTTAAGTTGCTTTTTTTCATCAACATTACTGGGCCTATGAAGAGTCATTACCAAGTAATGTTTCTTTTTTAGATTTAACAGGTTCCAAATATCTGGTTTCTTAAAACGCGGCATGTTCTTTAAAAGTGTATCAATCATAACATTTCCAACAAAGAAAACATGGTCATTATTTACACCAAGGTTCAATAAATTTTCATTAGCATGATGCGATGTTGTAAAGTAATAGTCTGTAAGGCTATCGGTTACAATTCTATTAATTTCTTCAGGCATTCGCATATCGCCAGATCGAATTCCTGCTTCTACGTGAGCAACTTTAATTTCTGCTTTCTTTGCAACAATAGCACATGCCATGGTTGAGGTGACATCGCCTACAACCATAACTAAATCACAAGGATTTTGATTAATTTCCTTTTCAAAACCAATCATAATAGCAGCAGTTTGTTCGGCTTGTGTCCCGCTTTTTGTTTCAAGATTTATATCAGGATAGGGAATTTGTAATTCTTCAAAAAAGGTGCCACTTAAATTTTTGTCATAATGTTGGCCAGTGTGTACTAAACGATAATGTATATTGAAACCTTCATTTTGCTTTTGTATAATAGCATCAATAATTGGTGCTATCTTCATAAAGTTAGGTCTTGCTCCGGCTATTATAGTAATATTCATTTAGGTCAAATTTGATTCAATAATTTGAGGTTTTCCAGATTTTGTAGGCTTTATTTTTGAAACCTTTTTAAAATTGATGTCTAAACAATTATGGGTTAACGAATTTAGTTTACTTTTTATATCAACTAAAACAGAATCATTAAAATTATATTTTTCATCAACAATATACTCAATAATGATGCTTTTTAAATTGTCCTGAATTATTTTATACTGTTTTATAGACTGATAATATTCTAACACACCCGTAAAACTATGTACGTTAAGTGTAATGCCTTTATTGGTTTTAATAACATCAGTCTCTCTGCCTATTACTTTTTGCAATAGCGGGTAGTTTAGAGTTCTGTTTTTAGGATAATGTTCTTTTGGAAGTTTAATGGCCAAATCACCTAGTTTATAGCGAATTAATGGCATAGCTTTATTGGTTAGGCAAGTTACCAAAACATGGCCCATGTTGCCGTCCTGAACAGGATTGCCAAGGTCATCAACAATTTCCAGATAAACATGAGGAGACATAATGTAATAACAATCTAATTCATGCTTACAAGCCATTAACAACCCTTCAGCACAGCCATAAGTATCCACTAATTTAGTGTTACTACCAAACGCCTCATGAATATTTTTTCTGTAAGACTCAAATAGTTTATCACCAAAGCAGATTATTCCCGAAATGTCAGTTTTTATATTTTCATAAATAGCAACTTTGGCCAACTGATTAATAACTGAAGGATACCCAGCAATAAACAGTTGCTTTTTTTCTGATGTTTTTATAAGTGTTTCCTTCAATTCAGTTTCAGATAATCCAAAAGCTTTAACATAAGTGCATTTATAAAATACATCCTTTAGCGTTTTTAAAAAAGAACGTTTTTGAGAAATTCCAAATTGCAGCAAGTTGTTTCCTATACTGTAACCACTCCATTGCCACCAGTGTGTCTGCAAGGCACGTAAAAAAAACGTATGGTCTTTGGTCATGTATGTAAATGATTGAATACCAGAGCTACCACTACTGTAATGCTTATCTAATTTTTCAACTTTATATTCATCAGAAATTAGTTCCTTGCTTGAATCTCTTAAAATAGATTTTGTAAGAATGGGAAACTCGCTTAAATCTGTTGCTTTACTTTGTTTGTAAAAGGGGACATGATTTTTTGCATATTCTAAAATAACGCTTAAATTTTGCTCTTGGATTGATAGTAATTCAGATTCCGATTTTTGGTCGTATTCACTCCAAGTCTTTAGGTACTTTAAATAGGTGCCTCCAAAAACCACATCACCAATTGGCAAGATAAGATGTTTTAGTACAGCGTTATAAAAAGGCATAAAATCTTTTTCCAAAACTAATTATTTTTTCAGCGTAAAAGCAATTATTTTTGCATCAAACAAAACACAACATGAATATTTTAATACTAGGATCAGGAGGAAGAGAGCATACATTTGCTTGGAAAACAGCACAAAGTGCTTTATGTGACAAACTTTATGTAGCACCCGGAAATTCTGGAACAGCTGAAATAGCAGAAAACATAAATGTTTCAGTAACCGATTTCCCTGCAGTTAAAGCGTTGGTTTTAAACAAGCAAGTAAACATGGTTGTAGTTGGTCCAGAAGACCCTTTGGTTCAAGGTATTCATGACTTCTTTTTAAACGATTCAGATTTAAAGCATGTTGCCGTTATAGGTCCTGAAAAAGCTGCTGCGGAGTTGGAAGGGAGCAAGGAATTTGCAAAAGAGTTTATGATGCGCCATAATATTCCTACTGCGGCATACCAAAGCTTTAATGCTACTAATGTTAATGAAGGCGTTGCATTTTTAGAGACATTAAAACCACCTTATGTGTTGAAGGCAGATGGCCTAGCGGCAGGTAAAGGCGTTTTAATTCTCAATGATTTAGATGAAGCTAAAACTGAATTAAAAAACATGTTGGTTGATGCCAAATTTGGAAGTGCAAGTTCTAAAGTTGTCATTGAAGAATTTTTAGACGGCATTGAGTTAAGTTGTTTTGTTTTAACAGATGGGAAAAACTATAAAATGTTACCTACTGCAAAAGATTACAAACGTATTGGAGAAGGAGATACGGGTTTAAACACTGGTGGGATGGGAGCGGTTTCTCCTGTTCCTTTTGCAACACCAGATTTTTTAAACAAAATTGAAGAACAAATCGTTAAGCCAACTATATCTGGTTTGCAAAAAGACAACTTGCCATATAAAGGTTTTGTGTTTATTGGCTTGATAAAAGTTGGTGATGATCCAAAAGTTATTGAGTACAATGTTAGAATGGGAGATCCTGAAACCGAAGTCGTTTTACCGAGATTAAAAAACGATTTAGTTGAGATTTTTCAAGCAATCTCCAATCAAACACTAGATAGTATTAATATTGAAATTGATGAACGTGCTGCAACTACAGTTATGTTAGTTTCTGGTGGTTACCCAGAGGGCTATGAAAAAGGAAAAGAAATTTCAGGTTTGGAGAATATTGAAGGTTCTATTCCGTTTCATGCGGGAGCAATACTTAATGAAGGAAAAACTGTAACATCAGGAGGTCGTGTTATGGCTATTACTAGTTATGGTAAAACCTACGATGAGGCCATAAAAAAATCTTATCAAAATATAGAAAAACTACATTTTGATAAGATGTATTATCGTAGAGATATCGGTTTTGATTTATAGATAAGAGTGTGATGTAATGCTCTTATCTTCTTCGTTATTATCGTTAAACGACTTAAGTTGTAACATCCAATATACAAAGGCAACAAAACCTACAACTATAAATAGCCAGCTAACAAAATTTGCTGCGAACCAATTGTCTAATTCTAATGTTCTTAAGGCATCAAAAGGCGCAAATAAAACATTAACAAATAAATCTTGTATAGCGTAAAAAAAGTCTTTCATTGTATTTCAATTTATGGCTTTATTGAGTGTAAAGCGTATAATTAACTATCTAATGTTGGGCAAAATTACATTTTTTTAAATTTAAATTTTAATAAATTGAGAAGAATATTAGTAATTTACCGATGCTAATTCTAGTTAGAATTTCAGAAACCTGTTCAATTATATGATTGCAAAGTTTTTTAGTAAATCAAACCCCATACATTTTGTAATTGTTGCTGTGGTGCTTTTTTTAGTTTTTTCTGCAATAAAAATCGATTATTTAGAAGGTGTAACCATTGATATTTGGTATGTTTTAAAACAAATTGCTCTTTTTGGAATTGTACTGTTTTCTGTTTTTATTTTAGACTTTTTGGTCTCTAAAAATAAGCTTACCAAAAAGAATAGTTATCAAATTCTGTTTTTTGCATTATTCTGCACGTTAATACCCCAAGTTTTTTTAAAGTCTAATTTACTACTTGCAAACTTGTTAGTGCTTTTTGCCTTAAGGCGTATTATTAGCTTACGATCAAAAAAATATCAAAAAAAGAAAATTCTAGATGCTGCCATTTGGATTAGCCTTGCAACACTACTTTATTTTTGGAGTGTGCTGTTTTTTATTTTGATTTTTGCAGCTTTATTTCTTTATAAAATTTCTGATATTAAAAATTGGTTTATTCCGCTAATTGGAGTCATATTAGTAGCTGTTATTGCTTATGCAACATTAATCGTATTTAACATAAGCCTATCAGATTATAGTTTGCGGTTTAACACCTATATAAGTTTCGATTTCAGTAGTCTTAATCAAAGAAATATTATTATTGGAGCAACTATTTTATTCAGTTATTTTTTATGGTCTTTATTCTATTACTTGAACAACCTAAAAAACAAATCTAAAAGCTACAGACCGTCATATTTACTTATTTTATTTGCGGCGCTTATTGCTTTTGTAATAGTTATTATCACATCTAACAAATCAGGTTCTGAATTTATCTTTGTTATGGCGCCATTGGCTATTATAGTTGCAAATTATATAGAAATTGTTTCAGAAAAGTGGTTTAAGGAAGTATTGATATGGGTATTAATTGTAGCCGCTTTGGTTAATTTAATTTTGTAGCTTCTCGCCAAAAGCCAAATCACCAGCGTCACCCAAACCAGGAACAATATAGCCCTTTTCATTCAGTTTTTCATCAATGGTAGCAATCCACAAATGCGTTTCAGAGCTAAAGTGTTTAGAAACAAAGTCAACACCTTGTTGCGCACCTATAACGCTTACCAAATGAACAGATTTTGGTGTTCCAAATGGTTTTAGAGCTTCAAAAGTAGCTAACATAGATTGTCCTGTCGCCAACATAGGATCGGCTAAAATTAATGTTTTACCTTCAAGGGTTGGGCAAGCCAAATATTCCACAATTATTTCAAAACTTTCAGGATTATGTTTATGATGTCTGTAAGCCGAAATAAAAGCATTTTCAGAAGTGTCAAAATAATTCAACAATCCGTTATGCAAGGGAACACCTGCGCGTAGAATGGAACATAACACAATATCATCTGAAATTAATAACGTGCTCGCTTCGCCTAAAGGTGTTTTTGTTGACATGTGTTTATATTGAAGTGATTGACTTAATTCATAACCCAATATTTCACCAGTACGCTCAATATTTCGCCTAAATCGCATAGCGTCTTTTTGTATGTCTACATCACGCATTTCTGCAATAAAGGTATTGAGTATAGAATTTTTATCAGATAAGTTATGAATATGCATGGTTGCTTTTGATGTTTAAGATGAATCGTAAAGTTAATAAATAGGTTTATATTTGCGTTTTAAAATCCAGTATCATGTTTACAGAACAAGCGAACAAAATATTTCAAGATGTTATTGAAAAATATCACATTATCAACACAGTTGACCAGCCCTTTACAAACCCTTACGATAAAGATTCTAATTTGTTAGAGCATTTACTATATAGAAAATGTTGGATAGATACGGTTCAATGGCATTATGAAGATATTATTCGCGACCCGCAAATCGATCCTGTTGCGGCTTTAAAGCTGAAACGTCAAATTGATGCTTCTAATCAAGACAGAACTGACATGGTGGAGTATATTGACAGTTATTTTTTAGAAAAATATAAAGATGTTACTCCTAAAACTAACGCTACAATTAATACAGAAAGTCCAGCTTGGGGAATTGACAGGTTATCCATTCTAGCTTTAAAAATCTATCACATGAATGAAGAAGCAACACGAACCGATGCTGCTGAAGCGCATCGTGAAGCTTGTCAGAAAAAATTAGATGTTCTACTAGAACAACGCGTAGATTTATCGACAGCTATTGACACGTTATTATCGGATATTGAAAAAGGCGATAAGTATATGAAAGTGTACAAGCAAATGAAAATGTACAACGACGATGAGCTGAACCCAGTGCTTCGTTCACAGAAATAAAATTCCTGCGAAAGCAGGAATCTCATCATATAAGTTGAGATGCCAAAACCAAAACACATTCTAGTCATTCGTCTCTCTGCTATGGGAGATGTTGCTATGACAGTTCCTGTTTTGCGGGCTTTTACAAAACAATATCCCGATGTTAAACTAACCGTTTTAACTCGGGATTTTTTTAAACCCCTGTTCCGCGATTTAGAAAATGTATCTGTTTATCCTGCCCATGTAAAAGACCAACATAAAGGCTTAAAAGGACTTTATAAACTATCTAGAGAAATTAGACCACTAAATTGCGATGCTGTGGCCGATTTACATAAGGTTTTACGTAGTAGGGTATTAAAGCCTTTGTTGGGTATTCGCAAAGTGGCTACAATTAACAAAGGCAGAAAAGAAAAAAAGCGATTAATAAAAGGCAAAGATTTCAAGCCATTGAAAACTACGCATCAACGCTATGCCGATGTTTTTAAAACCTTAGGCTATCCAATTGATTTGAGCGGCCCAACATTTCCTGTCGCCTCACGGCTTAACGAAAACTGCTTAAAACTTATTGGAAAACCAAACAAAAAACGTATTGGCATTGCGCCATTTGCAGCTCATGAAAGCAAAATGTATCCATTGGAGCAAATGGAACAGGTTATTGAAAAACTATCTGTAGATTATCAAGTATTGTTGTTTGGAGGTGGTAAAAAGGAAATACAGATTTTAAACTATTTTGAATCCGAAGATAAAGGCATTATTAACTTAGCAGGTAAGCTTTCATTTGATGAGGAGTTGGATGTTATTTCCAATTTAGATGTTATGCTATCTATGGATTCTGGCAATGCACATCTGGCTGCTATTTTTGGAATTCCAGTAATTACCATTTGGGGAGTGACACATCCTTATGCTGGTTTTGCACCTTTTAACCAACCAGCGGATTATTGCTTACTGGCAGACAGAACCCAATACCCAAAAATTCCAACCTCTGTTTATGGCAATAAATTTCCTGAAGGTTATAAAAATGCCGCTGAAAGTATTGCTGTTGAAACGATAGTAAATAAGTTGAAATCTGTCATTCCTGCGTAGGCAGGAATCCATTATTTTAAATCAAGAGAATCCTGTTTTCACAGGATATCTAAATATCATCATAATCCACGACAATTGTTGGTGTGGTAGGATGCGCTTGACAGGTTAAAATCAACCCTTCGGCAACTTCGTTATCGGTTAAAATGTTATTTTGGCGCATGGTGGCTTCACCTTCTTTTACACGAGCCAAACAACTGCTGCAAATACCACCTTGGCAAGAATAAGGCGCATCTAAATCTTCATCTAAAGCCGCTTCAAGAATAGATTGTTTTTGAGACATTTCAAAAGTGCTTTCTTCATCATCTACAACAACAGTAATTTGGGTTCTACCTTCAGGAATTGAACTATCGTTAGACACATCGGCAGGTTTAGCTGCTTTAAACAATTCATAATTAATACGGTCGCTTGGTGCATTGTGCTCCGTTAAAACATCTTTTACGGTATGAATCATGGCTTCTGGACCACATAAATAGTAAGCATCAACATCAATATGCTTGTATTTGTTTTTCATAACGAAATTAACCGTGCTTTTTTCAATACGACCGAACATAGCATCGGGTTCATCGGCTTGACTAAATATAAACTGAATAGAGAACCTGTCTTTATAAGTGTGTTGTAATTCCAACAATTCATCTAAAAACATGGTTTCTTGAGTCGACTTGTTTCCGTAAACCAAAATAACCTTGCTATGTACTTCTTCCTCTAAAGCACATTTTATAATACTCAAAATTGGTGTTATACCACTACCTGCAGCAAATAAGGCAATGTTTTTAGTTTTCTTATCATTGGGCTCAAAAATAAAACGACCTGTTGGTGTGCCAACCTCCAACGTATCTCCAACTTTTAAAGTATTATTAGCGTAAGATGAAAATGTACCATCCAAAACCTCTTTAACAGCAACTTTCAACTCACCGCTTTTTGGAGCCACACACAAGGAATAATCTCGGCGAATCTCATTGCCGTTAATTTGGGTTTTAAGCGTGATATACTGTCCAGCTGTAAAACTAAAGTTGGTTTTTAAATGTTCAGGAATATCAAAACTAATAGTTACAGCTTTATCGGTTTCGCGATTAAGTTCCTTTATAGTGAGTGAATGAAAATGTGACATCGTAAAATTTTTGACAAAAATAATGAAGCCATTGATTTCTAGATAATGAAATATCAAAAAATAATCGTAAGATTTATATGCATAAGAAATTTATGTATATATTTGACTATGGCAAATTCTAAATTATATAAGGGCAGTTTAACCACCATAATTTTGAAACTTTTAAGCGAACATAACAAAATGTATGGTTATGAAATCACACAAAAAGTAAAAGCGCTTACCAAAGGAGAACTACAGATTACAGAAGGAGCATTGTACCCATCACTACATAAGCTTGAATCCGATGGTTTATTGGAAGTTGAGGTGGCTAAAGTAGATAACAGATTGCGTAAATATTATAAGCTTACCGAAAAAGGCAGTAAAGAAACGGTAAGTAAACTAGAAGAATTGGAGCAATATCTTGCTACGCTTCAAGCTTTGTTAAATCCTAAATTAAGTTTTTAAATATGAGGTTATCCGAAGAACATATTGAAAATTTATATGCTTTTACACGCAAACACTTTGTTGAGTATTATGATTTACAAACCGAACTCGTAGATCATATGGCAAACGATATTGAAGTGATTTTAGAAGATAATCCAAACTTAAGTTTTGAACAAGCACGTGATAAGGCTTTTAAAAAGTTTGGCGTATTTGGCTTTATGGAAGTTGTTGAACAACGCCATAAAGCCATGAACAAAAAATATGCGAAACTGTTATGGCATTATGCTAAAGATTGGTTTAGGTTGCCACAAATAATTTTTACAATTATTATGTTTTCAAGTTTTTTCATATTGTTTTCATATGAAATAGGAGGCTATGTGTTTTTTGTAGCATATTTTATTTTCTGTACGTTTCTCGTGTTTAAAACTATTAGGATTAATCGCAAAATAAAACAGAAACGAAAAGCCAAAGAGAAGCTTTGGTTACTTGAAGATATCATTTTGAGAAGCGCTTCCGTTGGAAGTTTAATTTTCATGCCTCAATTATTTAATCTATTAAATGGGTTGGATTCTTTAGGAAAAACAAAGCCATTATTATATGCATCACTTTTTTCGATTCTTATTATTTATACATATGTTAGCACTGTTGTCTTACCAAACAACGCCACAAAACACTTAAAAGAAACCTATCCTGAATATAGCTTGTAACAAAAACACTTATTTGTATACTAATGCTTACATAACTACCAAACTATGATAAAACAGTTTATTAGATTAGAGTGGAAACAATTTTTTAGAGCATCATATTTTCAAAAAGGGTTAGCTATAAAAATTCTACTCATTTTAGCAGCGCTTTATTTTGGCGGTATTGCCATTTTTATGGGTATTGGATTATTTTTTATACTTAAAAAAGCTATACCAGATGTAGACCCAATAGTTTCGGCTAACAATTTTTTAATTTATTGGTTTTTGTTTGAAATGTTAATTAGATATTTCATGCAGCAGCTACCAGTAATGAATGTTAAGCCATTAATGACTATTCCAATAAAACGCAATACGGTAATCCATTACCTGTTGGGAAAAACAACCTTGTCGTTTTTTAATTTTCTTTCAGTATTCCTGTTTTTGCCATTCAGTATAGTTTTGCTCATCAAAGGGTATCCGATTTTGAATGTGGCATTGTGGTTTTTGGCGATAATATGTTTAACTCTATCCATAAACTACCTCAATTTTTTGGTCAATAAGAGCAATACCGTTTTCTATATAATAGTAGTTGTGCTTTTTGCGGCAATTGGGTTGGAGTATTATGGAATATATGCTTTGTCAGAGCCTATAGGCGTTGCCTTTAACACCTTGTACAATAATCCGTTTTTAATTGTTGTGCCAATGGCCCTTTTGGTTACCCTATATTATTTAAACTTCAAATACATTAAAAGTGGTTTTTATTTAGATGATGCTGTTTCAAAAAAGGTAAAAGAAGTTAATGCTACCGATTTATCCTGGATGAACCGTTTTGGAAGTATAGCGCCTTTCCTGAAAAATGACATGAAACTTATTTGGCGAAATGCACGTCCAAAACAGGTTATGATGATGTCATTTCTATTTTTGTTTTACGGGCTTATTTTCTACACCCAAGAAGTATATCGAGAAATGCCTGCTATGTTGGCTTTTGCCTCAATGTTTGTAACGGGTGGATTTTTAATGACTTTTGGTCAACTTGTTCCGTCTTGGGATAGCGAATATTACAAAATGTTAATGAGCCAAAATATCCCTTACAGAAAGTATTTAGAATCTAAATGGTATTTAATGGTTGTGGCGGTTGCAATTTCTTTTGTTTTAAGCACGCCTTACTTGTATTTTGGATGGGAAATTTTTGGAATGATTGCAGCTGGAGCACTTTTTAATATTGGTCTAAATTCATTTATAACATTATTTGGAGGAGCACTAAACCGTGTGCCAATTGAACTTAACGTTAAAGCGAAAGCCTTTAGTAACACAAACGGTTTTAATCCAACACAAATGCTAATAGCCTTACCAAAGTTCTTATTGCCTATGGGCTTGTTTTATATTCCTTATAAACTGATAAACTTTGAAGCAGGACTTATTGTTTTAGCTTTTAGCGGTGTTTTAGGGATAATTTTCAAAGGCTTCTTTTTAAGCAAAATAGAGCAGGTGTACCAAACAGGTAAATACAAAACTATTGCAGCGTTTGGCGAAAAAAAATAAATTCACTCGAAACATCTTAAACCATGATAGTAACAACCAATCTTTCAAAAAAATATAATGCCGTAGAGGTTTTAAATATTAATAGTCTTGATATACCAAAAGGCCAAAGTTTTGGCTTGGTGGGTAATAATGGCGCTGGTAAAACCACCTATTTTAGTTTGTTGTTAGATCTTATTCAGCCAACAACGGGTCAAATAAAAAACAACAATGTATTGGTTCATGAAAGTGAAGACTGGAAACCCTTTACTTCGGCTTTTATTGACGAGAGTTTTCTAATTGGCTATCTCACCGCAGAAGAGTACTTTTATTTTATAGGAGAACTTCGCGGTCAAAACAAATCAGATGTCGATGCACTGGTTGCGCAATTTGAAGATTTCTTTCACGGTGAAATTTTAAATCAGAAAAAATATTTACGCGATTTAAGTAAAGGAAACCAAAAGAAAGCAGGGATTGTGGCTGCGCTAATTGGAAATCCAGAAGTTATTATCCTTGACGAACCTTTTGCTAATTTGGATCCAACCACTCAAATCAGGCTTAAAGCCATTATTAAAGACCTTGCAGAAAAAAAGGGTGTAACCGTACTTATTTCAAGTCATGATTTGTTGCATGTAACTGATGTTTGCGAGCGCATCGTGGTTTTGGAAAAGGGCAAAATCGTTAAAGATCTAATAACCAGCAAAGAAACTTTAAAAGAATTAGAAGCCCATTTCTCTGGTGTTGAGGTCGAGTAAAAGTCCTTTAATTTTATAGGTTAATTAAAAAAGATGTTTATTTTTACGTTTCTGCATAATAATAGCAGGTGTTTATAGTTAATAAGAATAAACAAACCAACGTTGAAAGCATCTTATAAAATAATTGTCACTTTTTTGGTTGCTGCTATCGTTTTTTCTGGTTGTTCAAGAAAAAAAGACAGTTTTTTAAGCCGAAATTATCACGCCATGTCCACTAAGTACAATACCCTGTACAATGGTTATCTAGCTTTAGAGGATGGTAAAAGAAGCGTAATTGAATCGTACGATGACAACTATTGGGAAATACTGCCCATAGAGCGCATGCAGATTTCCGAAGACATTATTCTACCAGGTCAATCTAAAAATCAAGATTTTGAACGTGCCGAAGAAAAAGCCATTAAGGCCATACAAAAGCATGGTATGAATATTAAGGGTAAAGAAAGAAACCCACAAATAGACGAAGCCTACCTGCTTTTGGGTAAATCTAGATATTTTGACCAACGTTTTGTGCCAGCAATACAGGCATTTAATTACATTCTCTATAAGTATCCGGCTAGTGATAAAATTATTCAAGCTAAAATTTGGCGTGAAAAAACAAATATTCGACTTGAGAATAATGAGTTGGCCATTAAAAATTTGAAACGTTTGCTAGATCAAGAAGAAGTAAAAGATCAAGATTTAGCAGACGCAACGTCAATGCTTGCCCAAGCTTATATTAATATTAAAGCGTTAGATAGCGCAGTTGCCCAAATGAAAATTGCAGCTGTAGAAACTAAAAACGATGAAGAACGTGGTCGTTATTTGTTTATTCAAGGGCAGTTGTACAATAGGCTTAACCATACTGATAGCGCCAATATTGCTTTTGATAAGGTGATAGACTTAAACAGAAAAACACCACGTACCTATCGTATAGCGGCTTATATAGGTAAAGCACGTAATTTCGATTTTACTACAGATGATAAACAAGCCTTAATAGAATTGCTTTATGAATTGGAAGACGATAGAGAGAACAGGCCGTTTTTAGGAAAGATATATCATCAAATAGCTGAATATCATATTAAAAACCAAAATGATTCCCTTGCAGTAGAATATTATAACAAGTCGTTACGAACCAATTCTCCAGATAAGATTTTGGTTTCTAAAAACTATGAAAATTTGGGTGATATCTTTTTCGATTACGCCGAATATAAAATAGCAGGAGCCTATTACGATAGCACCATGCTTAACATGAAGGAAAACAGTAAGCCCTTCAGAATTATAAAACGTAAACGCGAAAACCTTGACGATGTCATTTATTATGAAGATATAGCTTTTGCCAATGATAGCATAATGAATTTGGTTGCCATGTCTGAAACTGAACGCAAAACCTATTTTGACGATTACACACAACAATTGCGTCAAGAATATGAAGAAGCGCAAGCTAGAGAAGAAGAGTTAAAGCGCAATCAAGGTCTTGTTACCGTTAATAATGACAATGCCTTTGGCAATGGTAAGTCTATAGGAAAATCAGCCAAAGGGCCAAACCCTGGAAAAATCTCAACGTTTTATTTTTATAATACCACTACAGCGGCTTATGGTAAGAATGAGTTTATAAAAATTTGGGGCGACCGTAAGTTGGAAGATAATTGGCGCTGGTCTCAAAAAGCGAAAACAAGTACTGCTAAAGAAGAAGAGTTAGTGACAGAAACTGTAGATGAAAACGAATTATTTGATCCAGAATTTTACATAGCTCAAATTCCTGTAGAACAAAAGCAGATTGACAGTATATCTAAAGAGCGCAATTATGCTTACTATCAGCTAGGTGTTATTTACAAGGAAAAATTTAAAGAGTACGATTTGTCAAAAGATAAATTTCAGACCTTATTAACAATGGGTCCTGAGGAAAAACTAATCCTCCCTTCCAAATACAATCTGTATAAGATTTATGTTTTACAAAGCGAAAACGACGAAGCCCTTATTGCAAAAAACGAGATAATTAATAATTATCCTGATTCTCGATATGCTGCTATTTTAAATAACCCAGAAGCAGGATTAACCAAAGACGAAAACAGCCCTGAAAGTATTTACGAGCAGTTATATGTAAAATTAGAAAACCAGCAATTTCAGGAGGTCATAACAGATACTGAAAAGTATATTACCATGTTTGAGGGTGAAGCAATGGTTTCAAAATTCGAACTGCTTAAAGCAACCGCAACAGGTAGAATGTACGGTTACGAGGCCTACTCTAAAGCTTTAAATTTTGTGGCTTATAATTATGCCAATACACCAGAAGGACAACAAGCCCAGCGTATTATCGATGAGACTTTGCCTAAAATAGGTTCAAAAGAGTTCACAGATAACCCTGAAGAAAACAATTATAAGTTGGTTTTCTATTTCGAAAAGCCAACTACCGAAGCCATTTCAGAATTCAAGGAGAAATTAGAAAACAATATTAAGGAAGTACGTGTTTATGATTTATCTATTTCTGTTGATGTTTACAATCCAACAATAACCTTTGTTATTGTTCATGGATTTGTTAGCAAAAATGGTGCTTTAGGATATGCGCAAGCGCTAGAAGAAAAGAAGAAGAACAAAATAACAAACCCTCATTTTTCCATTTCATCTTCTAATTATAAAACCATTCAGGTTCATAAAAACATGGATGCGTATTTAAATATTGAATAACGAGTTTAAAACAGTATATTATGTTTTCAGACAGCAAAAAAGAGAAATCACCTATGGAAACAACTTCAAATCAAAATATTATCGCTCAAGGGACAAAAGTAACTGGCGATTTAGTAAGTGAAGGCGATTTTAGAATTGATGGTCAGGTAGAAGGTAATTTGCGTTCTCCAGGAAAAATTGTTGTGGGTAAAACAGGTTTTATTAAAGGTACTTTAGTGGGCACAGATGCCTATTTTGAAGGAAAATTTTCAGGAAAGCTTACTTTATCAGGAACCCTTACTTTAAAATCTTCGGCGCATATTGAAGGCGAAGTTATTTTAGGTAAGTTGGCAGTAGAGCCTGGTGCAACTTTTAATGTTAATTGTGCTATGAAAGGCGCAGTAAAAGATATAAAACCAAGTGACCGACAAACCCCACAAACAAAACAACCAGAAGGGTCCGAAAGAACAGCTTAAAAATTTAGCTATACTGTCAGGAATTGCCTTTCAAATGGGCATAACTATTTATCTGTTTGCACTTTTGGGTAAATGGTTGGATGCTGAATACAATAATGGCGAAAAACTCTACACAATTATTTTAACCTTGCTTGGTGTTGCCATTTCTTTTTATGTAGTACTAAAGCAAGTTAACAGACTTAAAAATTAATGCTACAGGCTGTTTTAAAATTTTCAGGATTACTATTAGTTGTAGTATGCTGTGTTTTTACTTTGCATATTCTTGCGTTATACCTTTTAGATTTACCCTTATTCGCTGACAGAATTGTTTCGTGTTACATTGTAAACTATGTTTTGGCATTCATTATTTATGTTGTAATGCTAGGTTTACGACATAAATACCTTAATCAGTTGGGTTTTATTTTTATGTTTGGAAGTTTCCTGAAATTTATTGTTTTCTTCATCGTATTTTATCCGTTTTTCAAAATAGACGGCAATATTAGCAAAACTGAATTTGCAGCATTTTTTATACCCTATGCTGTTTGTTTAATTATTGAAATATCAAGCCTTTCAAAATGGTTAAATAAGTCGGGTAAAAACCCTTAAAAATCAACACTTAAAATAAAATAAAAAATAGTTTTTGTTTTTGAGATAAAAACCTACCTTTGCAGCGATTTTTAAGCCACTATTAGAAAGCTTGATATGCGAAGAAAAATAACTGTAAAAACAATTATCCTATTACTACTTTTAGTATCGTTTGTTACTTATGGACAAGAAGAGCATGGACATGCCGATTCTGGTAGCGATAGAAAGTCTGAAGTAAAAGCTTACATTCAGCATCACTTAAAAGATTCTTACGACTTTAATTTATTTTCTTGGACAGCAGATTCTGGCGAAGAAAAACATTTTGGATTTCCATTACCAGTAATTCTTTGGGATGGTGGATTAAAAGTGTTTTCATCATCTAAATTTCACCACGGCGAGACTGTTGCAGAAGTAGGCGGCAACTACTATAAAAATTACCACGGTAAGATTTATAAGACAAATGCAGAAGGAACAATTACTTATGACGATGAACATCATGCTACCAACGAAAAGCCATTAGATTTTTCAATCACTAAAAACGTTACCATGATTATGATGGTTTTTGCCATCATGTTCTTCATGTTTAGCCGTATGGCAAAATCTTACAAGAAAAACGGTGGTTTGCCAAAAGGGATGGGCCGCTTTTTAGAGCCAATAGTACTTTATGTTCGCGATGAAATAGCCCGACCAAACATTGGTGAAAAGCATTACAAAAGATATATGAGTTATTTATTAACCGTATTCTTTTTTGTGTGGATTGTGAACTTATTTGGATTAACGCCAATAGGTATGAACGTAACCAATAATATTGCGGTTACTTTATGTTTGGCTTTAATCACGTATATCATAACAACAGTTTCTGGTAACAAGAATTACTGGAAGCATATTTTCTGGATGCCTGGGGTTCCGGTTCCGATGAAAATTATTTTGGCTCCTATTGAATTATTGGGGACCATTATTAAGCCATTTGCTTTAATGATTCGTTTATATGCAAACATTACAGCAGGTCACGTGGTATTAATGAGTATTATAGGGATGGTATTCTTATTTCAAAATTGGTTAGGAAGTGGATTATCATTTTTGTTAGCGTTTGTTTTGGCTATTCTAGAATTATTGGTAGCAGCATTACAGGCGTATATATTTACTGTGCTTTCAGCATTATACTTTGGTATGGCTGTTGAGGAGCATGATCATCACTAGTAAGTGATTTTTGAATTGAATGTTTAATTTTTAATTATATATTTTATGGAAATTCCAGCTATCGTAGGAGCAGGTTTAGTAGTAATTGGAGCAGGTATCGGTATCGGTAAGATCGGTGGTTCTGCAATGGAAGCAATTGCACGTCAACCAGAAGCTACAGGTAAGATTCAAACAGCGATGCTTATTGCAGCCGCTTTAATTGAAGGTATTGGATTTGCTGCTTTATTCGCAGTAAACTAAAACAAACTAAAGAACAGTTGTAACGGTTGGTTATAACTGTTCTTTTAAAAAATTAAACAGAAATATTTTAGAGATAATATATTATGGAAAAATTATTTGAAGACTTTTCGCTAGGGTTGTTTTTTTGGCAGGCAGTGTTGTTTATAGCACTTATCTTATTATTAAAGAAGTTTGCCTGGAAACCTATTTTAGATTCAGTTAACAGTAGAGAAGAAGGTATTAGAGACGCATTGGATTCTGCCGAGAAAGCAAAGTTAGAAATGCAAAACCTTCAAGCAGATAACGAGAAGTTATTAAAAGAAGCCAGATTGGAACGTGAGGCTATGTTAAAAGAAGCACGTGAAATGAAAGCTAAAATGATTGAAGATGCTAAGACAGATGCTAAAGAAGAGGCTAACAAATTAGTTGCTGCAGCTCAAGCATCAATAGAGACTGAAAAGAAAGCGGCTATAGCAGAGTTAAAATCTCAAGTGGCAAGTTTATCAATTGAAATAGCTGAAAAAGTAGTTCGCGAAGAGTTATCTAACAAAGACAAGCAAATGAAATTGGTAGAGTCTATGTTGGGTGAAGCAACTTTAAACTAAAGTATAATGGCAGGAACAAGAGCAGCAATACGATACGCGAAAGCGGTTTTAAGTTTAGCAACTGATAAGCAGTCTGCTGATGCTGTTAATGGTGATATGCAAGCTATTGCAAATGCCATTTCAGAAAATAATGAGTTAAGCAATGCGCTAAAGAGTGAAATTGTAAAGGCAGAAGTAAAGAAAACCATTCTATTAGAAGCTTTTCCAAATTCAAACACAATCACTCAAGAACTTTTTAATGTGCTTATGGGTAATAAGCGTATGGAGTTAGTTGAGCAAGTTGCCACTAAATATTCAGAGTTATTCGATATCCAAAACGGTCAGGAAAAAGCGGTTGTAACTACGGCAATTCCAATGACAAATGATATTGAAATGAAAGTGTTGGCTAAAATTAAGGAGCTGACCAATAAAGCCGTTACAGTTGAAAACATTATTGATGAAGACATTTTAGGTGGTTTCATTTTACGTGTTGGTGACGTTGAGTACAACGCAAGTATTCAAAACAAATTAAATAAGTTAAAAAGAGAATTTACATTAAATTAAGATATATCTAATATCTATTATAAATAAACAAAGATGGCAGAAGTAAAACCAGCTGAAATATCAGCAATCTTAAAACAACAACTTTCGGGTTTTGAAGCAGGTGCTTCTCTAGACGAAGTAGGAACAGTATTAACTGTTGGTGATGGTATTGTACGTGCTTACGGATTATCTAACGCGCAATATGGTGAGTTAGTAGAATTTGAAGGCGGATTAGAAGGAATTGTACTTAACCTAGAAGAAGATAATGTTGGTATCGTATTATTAGGCCCTTCAAAAGAAATTAAAGAAGGATCTACAGTAAAACGTACCAATCGTATTGCATCTATTAACGTAGGTGAAGGTATTGTTGGCCGTGTAGTAGATACTTTAGGTAACCCAATTGATGGTAAAGGCCCAATTGCAGGTGAAACGTATGAAATGCCATTAGAGCGTAAAGCGCCTGGTGTTATTTACCGTGAGCCAGTAACCGAACCGTTACAAACAGGTATTAAGTCTATTGATGCTATGATTCCTGTTGGTCGTGGACAACGTGAGTTGGTAATTGGTGACCGTCAAACAGGTAAGACAACAGTTTGTATCGATACCATTATCAATCAAAAAGAATTTTATGATGCAGGTGAGCCTGTATACTGTATATATGTTGCTGTAGGTCAAAAAGCATCTACGGTTGCAAACATTGCTAAAACATTAGAAGAAAAGGGAGCTTTAGCTTATACTACTATTGTTGCAGCAAACGCATCAGATCCTGCTCCAATGCAAGTATATGCGCCTATGGCAGGTGCTGCAATTGGTGAGTATTTTAGAGATACTGGTCGTCCAGCTTTAATTATTTATGATGATTTATCAAAGCAAGCGGTAGCATACCGTGAGGTATCATTATTATTACGTCGTCCACCAGGACGTGAGGCGTATCCTGGAGACGTTTTCTACTTACACTCACGTTTATTAGAGCGTTCTGCGAAAGTAATTAACGACGATAGTATTGCTAAAGAAATGAACGATTTACCAGACAGTTTGAAACCAATGGTAAAAGGTGGCGGTTCGTTAACAGCTTTACCAATTATTGAAACACAAGCAGGTGACGTATCAGCATACATTCCAACAAACGTAATTTCTATTACGGACGGACAGATTTTCTTAGATGGAGATTTATTCAACTCTGGTGTACGTCCAGCAATTAACGTGGGTATTTCTGTATCTCGTGTTGGTGGTAACGCACAGATTAAGTCTATGAAGAAAGTAGCAGGTACTTTAAAATTAGACCAAGCACAGTTCCGTGAATTGGAAGCCTTTGCGAAGTTTGGTTCAGATTTGGATTCAGCTACCTTAAACGTAATTGAAAAAGGTAAGCGTAACGTTGAAATCTTAAAGCAAGCACAAAACGATCCATATACAGTTGAAGATCAAATCGCCATTATCTACGCAGGTTCTAAAAACTTATTAAGAGATGTGCCTGTTGAAAAAGTAAAAGAATTTGAACGTGATTTTATTGAATTCATGAATGCGAAACACAGAAACATTCTAGATACTTTAAAATCAGGAAAATTAACTGATGAGGTTACAGATACATTAACAGCTGTAGCAAAAGATTTATCAGGAAAATATAGAGCATAACTAGACTTTGGTCGTTAGTCAACGAGACTATAGACTATTAACTAAAGACTAATATGGCAAATTTAAAAGAAATACGTAACAGAATATCATCGGTGTCTTCTACCATGCAGATTACCAGTGCCATGAAAATGGTATCGGCGGCAAAGTTAAAGAAGGCTCAAGATGCTATTACTGCCATGCGTCCTTATGCAGATAAGTTAACTGAGCTTTTACAAAGCCTAAGCGCAACTTTAGATGCCGATTCTGGAAGTAAATTCTCCGAACAACGTGAGGTCAATAATGTACTTATCGTTGCAATAACATCAAACAGAGGTTTAGCAGGAGCATTTAACTCTAACATCATCAAGGAAGTAACAAAATTGACTTCAGAAGCTTATTCCAATAAAAACGTATCGTATTTGGCAATAGGTAAAAAAGCTAATGACGCTTTTAAGAAATCAAATAAAGTTATTGCCAACAATAGCGAAGTATTTGACGATTTAACTTTTGATAATGTAGCTGAAATTGCTCAAATGATCATGGATAAATTTGTTGAAGGCGAGTATGATAAAGTCGAGATAGTTTATAACCGATTTAAAAATGCCGCTACGCAAATTGTGACTAGAGAACAGTTTTTACCAATTGTGCCAATAGAAGGCGGTGATACAAATGTGAATTTAGATTACATTTTTGAGCCATCAAAAGCAGAAATTGTTGAGCAGTTAATTCCTAAGTCTTTAAAAACACAGTTGTTTAAAGCTATTAGAGATTCTTTTGCAAGTGAGCATGGCGCACGTATGACAGCAATGCATAAAGCAACTGATAACGCAACAGAATTAAGAGATCAGTTGAAATTAACATACAATAAAGCACGTCAAGCGGCCATTACCAATGAAATATTAGAAATTGTTGGTGGTGCTGAAGCGTTGAATAATTAGATTGAGCAGAAGCGAAATCAAATTATCAATAGTAGCATTGAACAATTAAGCGCAGCTAAATTTTACAAAATAGCGGAAGCGCTAAACAATTAACAAATTCCTGTGTAGGCAGGAATCTTATAACAAACAAAAAGGCCTCACTGGAAAGTGAGGCTTTTTTATGCACTTAAAAATTTATTTTTATATTTAGTGTCCAAATCTTAACCTACAATGTCATGAAACTCCTAAAAAGAATGTGCATAGCATGCATATCGTGCCTTTTGCTGGCTATAGTTTTTAATTGCGCTAGCAATAAATACAGATTAGAAGATTCAGTGTCTTTTCAATTCGATAGAAGTTATTACCAAGAATGGTTTACTGGTATACATGTTGGTGGAACAGGAATTAACTTATTCTTTCCCAATTTAAACAGTGCCAATAGTGTAGTTATTGATAGTGTTTACTTTAGAAATTTGAAAGGGAAATTAGTAAAAGACCGAGCATTATATGTCGCCTTGTTAAAAAACAAATCGCCATACGATACTTCAAAAACTGTTGTTGATATACCGTTTAAACTTTTAGACAACGAATGTGTTATAAGCTATTACGAAAATGGTATAAAGAAATACGTTAAAGTTTCTAATATAACTGAAAGAGAAGGTATTTATTATGAAGAAGGTCCACCTAAGACCATCACATCTTACGATTAATATACATGGCATCAAATTTGAATAGTTATCTTTACAGTAACAATTCATGTCATGAGAGCACTAATCATTTTTATTGTGTTTTTTACGATTATAATGCTATATAATTGTAAAAGCGCAAAAGAAACTTCTAATACCAATACCATCGTTTTTGAAGAAAAGCCATCATTTGAATTAGATAAAGTATATTTTCAAAAATGGGTTGCTGGAGTCCAAGGTGGTGGTTCTGGAATTCACATGTATGTTTTAGTAAAAACAAATAAAACCCATGTTGAGTTTGATAACGTTTATTTTAGAGGGTTAAAAGCTAAACTTATATTAGGTAAAATAGGGTATTTAGCAAACTTCAAAACACCCTTAAATCAAAAAAAGGACATTATTATGGATGCTGATTCTAAACAAGAATATGGAAATAAACTACCTGAAAATGACAACCACTTTCCGTTTACATTACAAGATAATGAATGTGTTATTCAATATACTGAAAATGGAAATGTCAAGTTTTATAAAGTGGAGGAGGTGGTTGAAAAGAAAGCAGAATACTACCCTAGCGCTCCCAACAACAACCAAAAACAATAGTTAAATACTTTTATAGGTGTTGGTAATTCAATACATTTAGAGTCATAATTAAGGAAACTTTGAGCGGACTCAAATTACTTTTCAAGCAAACGTTCATATATGGTTTAGCAACTGTATTACCTAGAATGTTAAGTTTTCTGTTAGTGCCTCTTTATACCACTGAGGGCGTGTTGTCTTCTGTTGCAGAGTATGGTCAAGTTAATGTCATTTTTTCATGGTTTGTGCTCTTTAATGTGGTTTTGGCTTATGGCATGGAAACAGCCTTTTTCAGATATTACAACAAAGAACAAGATAAAGAACGGGTTGTTGGAACATCTACAATATCTTTAATGGTTTCCTCATTAGGGTTTTTTATAGTGGCTATGTTGTTTCAAAATCAGATAGCCAATTTTATTGACATCGATGTTAAATACGTAACTCTTGTTATTTGGATTCTTTTGTTGGATGCTTTGGTCATTATCCCTTTTGCATGGTTACGAGCCACACAAAAGCCCATGCGATATGCGGTTATTAAAATTCTGAACGTTTCAGTGAATCTTGGCCTTAATTTATTTTTCTTATTGGTGTTGAAGGATCTGGCTCAAGAGGGCAATATTTTTTCAACAATTTACAAGCCTAATTTTGAAATCAGCTATATTTTCATAGCTAACTTAATAGCGAGCGCATTAACCTTGTTGTTAATGGCATCTTTTTATGTAAAGGTCAAGTTCACTTTCGATAAAAAGCTTTGGAAACACATGATGCGTTATGCTTATCCAGTTTTAATTGCAGGTGTAGCTTTTTCCATTAATGAAACATTCGACCGTATTTTGTTAAAAGAACTATTGCCTGAAAATATAGCAGAGACAGAGATTGGTATGTACTCGGCCTGTTATAAATTGGCTTTGTTCATGACACTTTTTGCAACAGCTTATAGGCTAGGTATCGAACCTTTCTTTTTTAGTCATGCCAATTCAGAAAACCCTCAAAAAAACTACGCTAGAATATTAGAGTTTTTTGTTGCTGCTGGTTCTGTAATCTTTTTAGCTGTTGTGGTCTTTGCCGATTTAATCAAGCCTTTTATTGTAAGAAGTGAAGCCTATTGGGAAGCTATGTGGGTTGTGCCTATAATTCTTTTGGCCAATTTTTGTTTAGGGATTTATCATAACTTATCGGTTTGGTACAAAATAACTGATAGAACAAAATTTGGCGCATATATTTCCGTTGTGGGCGCTTTAATCACACTTGCTATAAACTTGCTGTTTATTAAAACATTTAGCTATAAAGCTTCGGCTATTGCAACCCTATCGGCTTATGCTGTAATGATGTTTCTATCCTACTATTTTGGCAGAAAATACTATCCAATACCTTACAATCTAAAAAAAATAAGTTTGTATATGGCCGTGTCGGTTTTGTTCTCATTTATAAGTTTTTACCAATTTAGAGATGATTATATTATTGGCTTTTCACTGTTAATTGTATTTTTGGGTGTTGTTAGTTATTCAGAAAAAAATGAAATCAAGAGACTAATAAAAAGATAGAAATCTTTAATGTTAAAATTCTTCAATAAAATACGCAAACAGCTTCTAAACGATAACCAAACAGGGCGTTATTTAAAATATGCGATTGGCGAAATTATTTTGGTGATGATTGGTATTTTATTGGCGCTTCAAGTGAGCAACTGGAATAACAACCGGGAATTGGAAAAAGAAGAATTAAAGGTTCTCAAAAGCCTTTTACAAGAGTTTAAAGAAAACTTGGCAAGATTTGATGTAGCGTACAAGTTTCATTTAAATCGGAAAAAAGCAATTGAGGCCATGATGACTTCTGATCCTAGGGAGCTGTCTTTGGATAGTTTAAGAAACTTAAATAGAAGCATTAATAATAATTATACATTTGATCCTTTTCAAGGTATTTACAATTCAGTTATTAATTCTGGAAAAATTGAGTTGGTTTCTAATGATTCTTTGAAAATAAAAATCGCCATAATTCAAGACTTGTTAAACGATTATAAAGAAGAAGAAACAAACGCTATGGTGTTTACTCAAAGGAATCTTTATCCTTTTCAAATAGATAGTTCAAAAATTGACTTTAGTATTTATTATAGTACCAAAGAGCACTCTGAAGATGAACTGATGGAGTTTAAGCAAAATCTACTACAAGTATTAGAATCAAATAAATACGAAAACCTTTTGGTTTATATTCATGGTTATATGAATGGTATTTTTATAGAAGGACCAATTTTAGAAGAAGAAATGGTATCAATCATCAATTTATTAGAATCAGAAATAGAAAAACATGAAAATTAAAATTATCAATAAATCCAATCACGATTTACCACATTATGAAACCCTTGCTTCTGCAGGAATGGACTTGCGAGCCAACCTTTCAGAGCCGAGAATTCTTAAGCCACTTGAAAGAAGTATTGTGGGTACGGGTTTGTTTATAGAGCTACCAGTTGGAATAGAAGCTCAAGTAAGACCTCGCAGTGGCCTGGCAGCAAAAAAAGGAATTACTGTGCTTAATGCACCAGGGACCATTGATGCCGATTACAGAGGAGAAGTAGGTGTCATTTTAGTGAATTTATCCAATGAGGATTTTGTGATAAATAACGGCGAGCGTATTGCACAATTGGTGATAGCCAAACACGAACGTGCCGAATGGCAAGAAGTTGATAGTTTATCAGAAACGTCTAGAGGCGAAGGTGGATTTGGAAGTACAGGAGTAAAATAAAAAGCAATAAGATGAAAATAATAGTACCCATGGCAGGACGAGGTTCTCGTTTAAGACCTCATAGTTTAACTGTACCAAAACCGTTAATACCTGTTGCAGGCGAACCCATTGTCCATAGATTGGTAAAAGACATAGCAAAAGTTTTAAACCAACCCATTGAAGAAATAGCGTTTGTTTTAGGCGATCCCGCTTTTTTTGGTGACGACGTTGTTGAAAGTCTCGAAAATTTAGCTAAATCCCTTGGAGCTAAACCAACTATTTATAGACAAGATCAACCATTAGGGACAGGCCATGCCATTATGTGCGCCAAAGACTCGTTATCAGGTCCTGCAGTCATCGCCTATGCTGATACGTTGATTAGGGCCGATTTTAATTTAGACGAAGAAGCCGATTCTGTAATTTGGGTAAAACAGGTGGATAACCCTGAAGCTTATGGAGTAGTAAAGCTTAATGCTAACAATGAAATTGTTGAATTAGTTGAAAAATCTAAATTCTTTGTTAGCGACTTGGCTGTCATAGGTATATACTACTTTAAAGATGTTTCCGTTTTAAAAGATGAATTACAGCACGTTTTAGATAACAATATTGTAAATGGGGGAGAGTATCAAATAAACGATGGGATTAAAGGTATGATGGCTAAAGGCAAGGTCTTTAAGACAGGAAAGGTTGATGAATGGATGGATTGTGGAAATAAAACGGTAACCGTGGAAACCAATGCCAGAATGCTTGAATTCTTATTTGAAGATAATGAAAAGCTAATTGCTGATTCTGTAGAAATAACAAACTCAAAAATTATCCAACCGTGCTTTATTGGAGAAAATGTTTTACTTAAAGATGCTACAATTGGGCCACATGTATCAATCGGAAATAATACTACAGTTGAAGCGTCAACCGTTAAAAATAGCTTAATACAAAGCCATAGCTCCATCAAAAATGCTAATTTAGATGAAGCAATGATAGGAAATCACGTAAAGTTTAATGGTAACTTTACTAAAGTGAGTTTAGGTGATTATACTAACTTGGACTAAAAGTTGATATATCTTTTGCCTATTGGGCTTAATGAAGCTTTAAAAATGAAACAGAAAATCTACATAACGCTATTACTGCTAGGAATAATATGCTATTCCCAAACAGGTTTTGCCCAAATAGATTATAATAAAACACCTAATGATGATTTAGGAGAGGTTGAAGATTTAGATCAAGAGTATTTCTTTGAAGCCCTAAAACAAAAAGGTATTGAAAATTACGACCGTGCAGTTACGGCTTTGTTAAAGTGTATAGATTTAGATGATTCTAAATCGGTATTTTATTACGAATTGGGTAAGAACTACAATAAGCTTAAAAATTTTGGTGCTGCGGAAGATGCTTTAAAAAAAGCAGTAAAGATGGAGCCTGATAATGAATGGTATTTAGATGAGCTTTATGATATTTACGCCCAACAGAATGATTACGATAAAGCTATAAAAACAGTCAAGCAGCTGGTTAAATATCACCCAGATTATAAAGAAGATTTGGCAACACTTTATGTACGGATTAAAAAATATGATGACGCTCTAGAAATTCTAGACGAAATGGATGAGGAACATGGGCTATCACCAACACGCGATTTATTGAGAAACCAAATTTATGAGCTAACAGGTCGTAAAAAAGAACAAATTGAAAACCTTGAAGATCGTGTTGAGGATAACCCTGATGAGGAGTCAAACTATTTGGCGCTTATCTATCGTTATAGCGAAAACGATGAAAAAGAGAAAGCTTTTGAAACTGCTAAAAAGCTTTTGGAGATTAAGCCCAATTCTCAATTGGTACATCTAGCGCTTTATAAGTTTTATTTAGATGATAACGACCCAGATAAGGCTATTGAATCCATGAAAATTGTATTACAAAGTTCGCATATTAAACCTGATGCAAAGACATTGGTTTTAGTTGATTTTGTAAACTTTGTTTCTCAAAACCCGCAGTACGAAGCCGATTTGGTTGAGGCAACAACTATGATTACTGACGAAAATTCTGAAACCTCATATTTAGAAGTTGCACAGTATTTTTTAAAGAAGGACGATAAAGCCAAAGCCCTTGAGTATTATAATAAAGCATTGGCATTAAACAGCGACAGTTATGGTATTTTAAGAAACATATTATTGCTGCAAATAGATTTGGAGAATTACGAACAAGCTGAAGTACAAAGTCGTGACGCACTTGAAAAGTTTCCTTCGCAGCCATTATTTTATCTAATAAACGGAGTGGCTCTTAACAAGCTAAACAAACCAAAAGATGCTGTTGACACTCTTGAAATGGGCCAAGATTATATTATTGAAGACCCTAAAATGCAAGTTCAATTTTACAATCAATTAAGTACAGCCTATACCTTGTTAAACAATACAAGCAAGGCAAAAGCGTTTAGTGATAAGGCAAAACAATTGGAATCCTCAAATTAATGAATAAGACCACCTTTTTTAAAAGTACAGTAGCGCTCTGTTTTTTAGCTTTTTTAGGTTGTAAATCAACAAAATCTGTTACAGCTCCAGGGGCTAGTGATTTATCACTATCAACAAAAGAGGTCATTAAAGCCCATACCAAGCAATCGCCAAATTTTAAAACCTTACAGTGTAAAATAAAGGTAATTTATACACAAGACAATAAATCACAATCGCATACCATTACAATGCGTATGCAAAAAGATGAGGTTATTTGGCTAAATTCGGCTTTAAACCTAATTCGGGCGAAAATTACTCCTGAAAAAGTGAGTTTTTACAATAAACTGGACAACACCTATTTTGATGGCGATTTTGGGTATTTAAGTCAATTGTTAGGTACAGAGTTAGATTTTAAAAAAGTACAAAATTTGTTATTGGGTGATGCCTTATTTGAATTAGATAAAACAACGCATGATATGTCTATTCATAATGAAGCGTATTTATTTCAACCCAAAAATCAGATGCGTATTTTTGAATTGTTTTATATCATAAACCCAGCGCATTTCAAAATGGATTCGCAGCAACTTTCACAATCTAACGAAGCGCGTTTTTTAGAAATAGACTATTTGTCTTATCAAATGGTGGACAAACAGAGTGTTCCTGAAAACTTAAAAATATTTGTATTGGAAGGCGATGAAGAAACCACCATTGAAATGGGTTTTAAATCTGTTAGTTTAAACGAAAATTTACGGTATCCCTTTAAGATTCCTTCTGGTTTTGAAGAAATAATTCTAGATTAGTAATGCATAGACCAACCCAAATAGTATGCGTATTCCTATTGTTGTTTTTAACAACAACATTGTCTTTTTCACAAAGCAAAAAGCAATTGGAACTCGAAGAACGTCGCCAAGAATTGCGTAATGAAATCAAGCAAATCAACGAATTATTATTCAAGGATAAATCAAAGAAAAAATCGCAAACTACTTTAATAGAAGATTTAAACTATAAGGTTAGCGTGCGTAAAAACTTAATCATGGTTACCAATCAGCAAGCTAACTTGCTAACACGCGAAATAAACGATAACCAAAACAAAATCACTGAATTACGGGATGAACTAGAAGTTTTAAAGGAGAATTATGCCAAAATGATAGTCACGTCTTATAAAAGTAAAAGCGAACAAAGCCGTGTTATGTTTTTATTGTCTTCAACAAACTTTAAACAAGCCTACAAACGTATTCAGTATTTAAATCAGTATGCCAATTATCAAAAGGAACAAGGTGTAGCCATAAAAACAAAAACAACGGAACTGCAAGAAACGAATAAGGCACTGTTAAAGCAAAAAGCCGATAAGCAAAAACTTATAGAAGAAAACCGTATTGCCCAGCGGGAATTAGAAACCGAATTGGCACAGCAACAACAGTTAATGGCTGCTATTAATAAAAATTTAAATAATTACACCGCTCAAATTAGAGAGAAGCAGCGCGAAGCCGATAAAATTGATCGCGAGATTGAAAAAATAATTCGTGAGGCCATAGCAGCATCAAATAAAAAAGCAGGAAAATCGACTGCTACATCTACAAGCTTTGCGCTTACACCTGAAGCTAAAGCATTGGCTAAAGACTTTGTATCTAATAAAGGTAAATTATTATGGCCAGTAGAAAAAGGCGTTGTTAAAGTACGCTACGGTAAACAACCGCATCCAGTGGTTAAAACGGTTACTATACAAAGTAACGGTGTACGTATTGCAACCGAGAAAAATGCTGATGTTCGGGCTATTTTTAATGGCGAAGTTATGCGAATCATTACCTCAAAAAATGGTAATCCAACCGTTTTAATACAACATGGTAACTATATAACTGCCTATTCCAACATGGCAAAAATATATGTGAAGAAAGGTGATAAAGTTTCTACAAAAGAAGTTATTGGTCAAGTATTTACAAACCCTTCCAATGGCGAGACTATTTTAAATTTCTCAATTTTTAAAGAAACCAAAACGGTTAATCCAGCCGAATGGATTTATAGGATGTAATGTCTTGTATAAAAGTTATATATTGGTGAAAAATACATCAATGAAAAAACTTTTAATTTTAGTTGTCCTTATACTCTTTGTATCGGCCTGTAGCAGTGATGATTCTGATAATCCACCCCAAAACCATGCAGCTATTGGCACTTTAGTTAAAATAGAAATTTTTCGTCCAGAAGAAGAAATACGTACTAGCACTACATATTTCTTCAATTCAGATGAAAAAGTAGAAAGTGCTCTTGAAGAAGCATGGAACGGTTCGCAATATTTGCAGGCTACCTATACTTATTCCTATAATTCTAATGGACAAATTTGGAAGGTTACCATTGCAGTTGATGATAGTACTGAATATACAGAATTTAACTTTACTAGTGGTTTGATTACTTCTTCATTGAGACATACTATTAGTGGTAACGTTCTTCGTACACTTTATAATTATAATAGCGATAATCAATTAATAAACAAACAATTTTTCAATGCAGATAATGAAGAATCTGCAATATCAAATATTTCATTTGATATAAATGGTAATATTGAAAGCAGACATGACGAGCGTAATTTTGGAACTGAAATTATTGATTACACTTTTGAGTATGATACTTTTAACAACCCATTAAAGACTCCCTTTGAAAATCAAGAAATGAATAAAATTATAGGGCATAACTTTAACAATATTACTAAAACTATTCGTTCAGATGATTTTTCAACGAGTGAAGTCAACATTGAATATACTTATAATGAAGCAGGATATCCATTAACATCAAAAGAATATTCGAATGGGAATTTATTAGTTGAGGTAACTTATACTTACCAAGAATAATAATTCAAAAAAAAAAACTTACTCAAACAACGCCTTTAATTCGGTGGCATCTTTAGGCTTCATTTTGCCCGCCAATACCAAGCTTAATTGCTTACGTCTTAATGCTGCTGCAAAGCGCTCTTTTTCCAAGTCGGTTTCAGGAGTAATTTCTGGGATTTCCACTGGTCGCCCTGTTTCATCAACAGCTACAAAAGTATAAATAGCTTCATTGGCTTTGGTGCGTTGTCCAGATTCACGGTCTTCTATCCAAACATCCAAAAAGACTTCCATAGAGGTTTTAAAAGCACGCGACACTTTGGCTTCAACTGTTACCACGCTGCCTAATGGTACTGAACGATTAAAAGCTACGTGGTTTACAGAAGCAGTAACCACAATACGGCGACTGTGACGTCTGGCTGCAATACTGGCGCAACGATCCATTCTGGCCAATAATTCACCACCAAATAAATTATTTAATGGATTTGTTTCACTTGGCAAAACCAAGTCTGTCATTATGGTTTTAGTTTGTTCTGGTGTTTTTGCTTGCATAGCTCTTAATTTGAGCTGCAAAGGTAAGACGAAAAAAGCTCATGATTATAGCTTTTATGTCATAAAAATGTAATCTGTAATAACAAATCAATGACTTGTCATTCCGAACTTGTTTCGAAATCTAAAGTATTTAGGGTAATTGAGATGCTGAACCAATTTCAGCATGACAAGGCAACAAAAACTAATCTAGCTCCTTAACCAAAAGCCAAGCTTCAGAATTATGGGAGCGTTTAATAGTTCTTAAAGCTTCTAGTGCTTCAAGTCTATCATCGTAACTAGCATAAACAACTTCGTGTAAACCATATTTATTGATACCAATTTTACGAGCTTTAAAACCTTGGGCTTTTAATTGCGAGACTTTTTTATCACTATTTTCTTCTATACGAAAAGCACCGGCAATAATATGATAGTTGCCAGATAGCTTTGTGATATTTAAGGTAACAGCTGGAAGCGGATTATCAATAACGAAAGTAGCCTCTTGAATTTTATTTTCTAATTCTTGAGTAGCTTGTTCTTGAGCCAGTTTATTGTGCTCATTTATATTGTCTACATAAAATTTAGAAGCACCTAATCCACCTAACCCTAAAGCTATAATAGCAACAGCGGCATATTTAAGATAAGGACGCGATTTACGACGTTCTGGTGTGATAGTAGTAATAGGAACTACTTTTTCTATGTATTCAACCTCTTCTTTATAAGTTTCACGAGTCACTTCATGAGAGACAAACTGCGATAAGCCAAAGGCATCAGTTAAATAATTAAGATGATAAGATGGCTCAAATAAAATTTTGCCTTCAGTGTTTAATGATAAGCTACCAATATTGTGAAAATCTAAAGTTTCGCCTTCAACTAAATACGATTTTAAATACTTCACACGTTTTTGAACACGTTTTGAGGCTTCTTCGTAAGGAATCTTCTCTACATCGGCAATATAGTGTGTTAATAGACCGTCATTTTTCTGAATCTGTTCATTAAACGACAATATCTTTTTTGGTGGATAAAACGCGTGTGTAGAGTCATGAATGGTAGCCGAAACTCGACGTGTTAAGAATGAGCCAAATTCAGGAATGGTAACACATTCGTAACGGTATAATAAATCGCTGATGTAAGGTTCTAATTGCATAAAAACAAAGTTAAAAAAATTTAAAAGCGAACAAAAACAGCCCTTAAGTATTTATTAACATCCTAAAATTTCTTTTCTTGTAGTTTAGAAATCAATTACATACCATGACAGAAAATCAGTTATTACCCATATTAGCCTTGCAGCATGTGCCTAATATTGGAGATATTACAGCTAAAAAACTGATTAATCATTGTGGGTCTGCCGAAGCCATTTTTAAAGAGAAAAAGCAAAACCTCTTAAAAATTGATGGTATTGGGAGCATTGTGATTAGCGATATATTTAACAAGCAGCATTTTACAGCTGCCGAAGAAGAGTTACATTTTATTAAAGAGAACAACGTTAGCTGCTTATACTTTACAGATGCTAATTATCCCGAGCGGTTAAAACATTGTATAGACAGCCCTATTTTATTGTTTCAGTCTGGTAATATAAACCTAAAAAACAAACGTATCATAAGTGTTGTTGGTACTCGAAAGATTACGAGTAGTGGATTAGATTTTTGTAATAGGTTGGTTGAAGAGTTGGCAGTTTTTAATCCTGTTATTGTTTCTGGGTTCGCTTATGGTACAGATATTACGGCACAAAAAGCGGCCTTAAAACACAATTTACAAACCGTTGGTTGCTTGGCTCATGGTTTAAACCAAATTTATCCTAAAACACATAAAAAATATGTAGCTGATATTGAAAAGCATGGTGGGTTTTTTACCGATTTTTGGAGCAGCGATCCTTTTGATAGGAATAATTTTTTAAAACGCAATCGTATAATTGCTGGATTAAGTGAGGCAACTATAGTTATAGAGTCTGCTGAAAAAGGCGGCAGTTTGGTAACTGCCGATATTGCAAATTCCTATAATCGGGATGTGTTTGCTGTGCCAGGTCGAACCACAGATATACAAAGCGTGGGCTGCAATAACTTGATTAAATTTCAAAAAGCGCATTTACTGTCAAACCCTTTGGATATTCCTTATATGTTAAATTGGGAATTGGAAACAAAAGAAAAACCAACTATTCAAAAACAACTGTTTATTGAGTTAACTGATGAGGAAAAGATTATCTACAATTATCTAAAGACTGAAGAAAAACAACAGTTAGATTTAATAGCTTTAGATTGCAACATGCCTATTTTTAAAGTAGCTAGTGTGTTACTTAATCTAGAGCTCAAAGGAGCGGTTAGACCTTTGCCTGGAAAATTGTTTGAGGTTATTTAATACCCAATCTTTCCACGAACACGATTTAGCACCTCGTTAGCTACTCGCTTTGCTTTTTCAGCACCAATTTGTAGTGCTTCGTCTATTTCGTTCAAGTTCGCCATATAATGGTTATAGCGTTTACGAGGTTCTGCAAATTTTTCAACTATTAATTCAAAAAGTTCTTGTTTGGCATGACCATAACCATAACCGCCAGCTTCGTAATTGGCTTTCATTTTTGCAACATCTTCAGCAGAAGCTAAAATGTTATACAAGGCAAAACAATTACAGGTTTTCCAGTCTTTAGGATCTTCCAATGGTGTGCTATCAGTTTTAATAGACATAATTTGCTTACGCAATTTTTTATCGTCTAAAAATATGTTGATAATGTTACCACGACTCTTACTCATTTTTTCACCATCGGTTCCCGGAATAAGCATGGTATTCTCCTGTATTTTGCCTTCTGGCAATACAAAGGTTTCCCCCATTTTGGCATGAAAACGTGAAGCTACATCACGTGTCATCTCAATATGCTGTAACTGGTCTTTGCCAACAGGTACAAGGTTGGCATCATACAACAGAATATCTGCCGCCATTAACATAGGATACATAAATAAGCCCGAGTTTACATCGTCTAATCTATCGGCTTTATCTTTAAATCCATGAGCCAATTGCAATCTTTTAAACGGAAAAAAACAATTTAAATACCATGCAAGTTCTGTAACTTGAGGCACATCGCTTTGTCTGTAAAATACTGTTTTTTCTATATCTAATCTGAAAGCTAACCATGTAGCTGCTACAGAGTACGTGTTGTGTCTTAACTCTTCAGCATTTTTTATTTGTGTAAGTGTGTGTAAATTAGCGATAAAGAGAAATGAATCGTTTTCTGGCTTATTCGCCATGTCAATTGCAGGCATAATAGCGCCTAAAATATTTCCTAAATGTGGTGTTCCTGTACTTTGTATTCCTGTTAATATTCTTGCCATAATATTTTCTGCAAAAGCAGAAATCTTTTTAGATTATCAATAGGACAAATGTACTTATAGTTGCGAACAAAAAAAAGTGGCTTTTAAACCACTTTTATATATTTAAGTTATTTTATCAGCAAAGTTATTTTTTAAATAACCCAGCTACAAAAAGTACAATTACAGCACCAACGGCACCTGTAATAATATCGCCTAAAACACCATCAGAAATTGAAATTCCCAATGCTCCAAAAGCCCAATTTCCTACAATCCCACCAATAATACCTAAAATGATATTTATTAGTAATCCAAACCCACCACCTTTCATTAATTTTCCGCCCAGCCATCCAGCTATAGCGCCAATAAGTAATGCATAAAGTAAACTCATAATAGTTTAATTTTTAAAGTTAGTATTTCTAAAGATAATAAATATATATCATTATTTTTGGCACCTATGATTATATTCAAGTATCTATTTTGGATTTTGTATCGTATTTGGTTTTATATTTTGGTAGCTATACCAATTATTGCTTTGTTTCCAATACTGTTGGTTTCCATTTCTAAAGAGTCTTGGTATCCCTTTTTTTTTAAACTCGCCCGTTTTTGGGCTTACTTTATTTTAATTGGAATGGGCTTTCGGGTTAAAATTAATCTGAAGCAGGAACCTCAAAAGAAGGCGAGCTATATGTTTATTGCCAATCATACCTCTATGGCTGATATTATGCTCATGCTTGCAAGTTCAAAAAATCCTTTTGTATTTGTGGGCAAGAAAGAGTTGGCAAAAATTCCTTTGTTTGGTTTTTTCTATAAGCGTACATGCATATTGGTCGATAGAAGTTCAGAAAAGAGTAGAAAAGCTGTTTTTTTAAGAGCTCAAAAACGTTTGAAACAAGGTTTGAGCATTTGTATTTTCCCAGAAGGAGGTGTGCCAGAAGAGCATATAATTCTTGACGATTTTAAAGACGGAGCGTTTCGATTGGCCATTAACCATCAAGTTCCTATTGTCCCTCTTGTTTTTCTTGATAATAAAAAACGATTTAGTTACACGTTCTTTAGTGGCAGCCCTGGACAAATGCGTGTAATTGGACATGAGCATATTCAGACAAAAGAATTGACCATTGCAGATACCAAGCGGCTCAACACCCAGTCTAGAGAAGCGATTTTAAAAACATTACAAGATGACTTAAATTAAAAAGTCGCTCTGCAGAAGAGCGACCTTTTGTTCATCATTGCTTTCCCTTAAGACTAGGAAAGTCAATCAATCTAACCAACTAAAAACTAAAATTTATAACTAAAACCGGTATAAAGACCAATTATATACGGCCTAAAACTACCAGAGGTATTATTAAACGCATTTAAATGATATTTAAAAGTAGGTTCTAAATTAAATCTAAAATGTTCTGAAAAATTGTAATTCATTCCAATACCTAAATTAGTACTAAAACTAACATTATTTACATTATTTGCTTCGCCAATATAAGTTGTATATTCTTCAAATTCAGAATAGACTTCATTATCATTTAAGAAAAATGTACTTACACCACCAATTAAACCAAGGCTAAAACGATTGTTAACTAATTTATATTCAAGTTCAACAGGAACTTCGTAATAGCTTAAACGCTGACTAATGGCCGCATTAGACAAATCGCTTATAATTTGCTGAAAGCCTAAATTTTCACCACTAAAGGCATTTAGCGACTGACTTCCAGGAGCCAAATTAATGTTACGCATAGGATTTATAGGATTTCCAGTACCACTATTAGGACTTTCATATAAAATAACATTATCGGTATCGTAGCTTAAATTTAAAGAACTTATTCCTGATCGAACTGCTAGCTTTTTGCTTAAAGCATAACTAACATTAACACCATAGCTCATATTTACCTCACCACTTTTTGAATTGGAAACAAACTGTTCGTCAATATGAGAACCTTCACCAAATGAGTTATAGTAAACAGGCGCAACATTTGCATAAACTTGCCACCTGTTTACTAATTTTTCTTTCTCTTCTTCTTTTTCATTTAATTCTTCAGCTTGCGCTATTGCTTCCTCTATAGAAGGTGACTCACTGTTCAATGAATCACCAACTTTTAAGGATTCCTCTTTTTCTTTTTCATTATGAGGGTTATTGCCTTTCATAGCATTTAAGGCAATTGCATTTTGAGTATTTTCTTTTCCTAAAGCACGATTGGCAGCATCTGTATCTAATTCAGTTTTAAGATTGTTTTTTGCTTGTGCTGTTTTGGTTTGATTTGCTTCAGGATTTGAAGACACGTTATTTATAGTATTGATATTGGCAGAATTCGGGTCGTTTGTAGCTGTTCTGGTATCTGGAGCATTGTTTAGTTCAGATGATTCATGATTATTAGGTGAACTAATACCTGAAACTTGAGCCGATTTTGTTTCGTTGTCTAGAAACTCATTTCTTTTGTTTTTGGACGGCTTATTGTCTCTGTTGTTTTCTGAAGCTATTTTGTTTGCAGTATTATCATTATCTAAATTAGAAGGGTTGGAATTTTTAGGATGACTTTCTAAACTATTTATATCGCTATTATTGCCTTCATTATCATCTATATTTGCTGTTGATGTTTCGGGATTGTTTGTTAGTTTATTATTTAATTCTTTAGAGTTCTTTTCTGAAGAAGGTTTTGTATTGTTATCTACTGTTTTTGTTGCAGGATCATTACTTTTTGATGCATTGCTATCAAAAACAAAAGAGCCTATTGTGAATAGTATAGCTAAAACGGCAGCAATACCAGCTAGACGCAACCAAATAGGAAACACCTTTTTGGGTTGGTCGTCTTCTAACTTGAGTTCGTTTTGAATTTTTGTCCAAAGTTCAGGATTGGGAGAAACCTCAAAGTCCTTTAGCTTTTCTTGAAAAACTCTATCAATGTGTTTTTTATCGCTCATTATAATGATTGCGAATTTAATCGCGCTTTATAATCTTCAATTTTTTCTATTAGTATCTTTCTAGCTCTAGCTAAATTAGATTTAGAGGTTCCCATACTTATTGAAAGCATTTCTGCAATTTCATGATGGGAATAACCATCTAAAACATACATATTAAATATCAATCTATACCTATCAGGTAACTCTTGAATAATTTTCAACAAAAAATCAATTGAAATATCATTGTCGTCAATATCTAATTCAACATCTTCAATAAATTCTTCGTTTACAATTTCAAAAACACCTTGACTCCTATAGCGCTGCAAGGCGGTATTAATTGTAATACGTTTAAGCCAACCTTCAAAAGAACCTTTATCTCTATACTGTGCAATTTTACTAAATATAGTCAAAAATGCATCTTGCAGATTATCTTCTGCTTCAGCATAGTTTCTTGAATACTTCAAGCATACCGAAAACAATTTACTCGAAAAGAGTTGGTATAATTCGCTTTGAGCTTGAGTATCATTTTTACTACATTTTTTTATGAGTTGTTTTAAACTCACATGACACACATATTAATTAAACATTTACTAATCTACCACGGGGACTTCAATAATTAGATACTGACTGTCTCCATTATCATCTTCTCCTTGCCAAAACTTAAACACATAAGAGTCTTCTTCCCCTGCTTTAAAGGAGAATTGAGTGTCAAGTAATTCATTTACTTCAACACATTCATAATCACCTTCAAACACAGTATTAACAACGGCTACCATTCTTTCATTACCTTCTCTTACATAATACACATCATTGTAAGCGTAACAGGATGTAGGGCGAAAGTACTTGAGATAAATATCATAAACTTCACCGCGCTCAAACTCTGTTGGGACAACCGCATCTTCAACAGGAAGTATTACATTGTAAACTCTCTCATTATCATCATCAATACTACACGATAAAGCAAAGAGAGAAAAGAGTAAAACAACAAGCTTTCTCATGGTTAAATTCTAATGTTTTATATACATGTTTACTCTTTAGATGCACAAAGTTTAAAAAGGTTGCGTCTAAAAGCAAAAAAAATCACGAAGCTTCGGGATTTTTTTTATTTGGATTCATTTAAAATGGCTCGAATTTTTCCTTCAAGTTCGTCCATTAGTTCAGGATTGTCTTTAATTAAAGCTTTTACAGCATCACGCCCTTGACCAAGCTTGGTATCTTCATAGCTAAACCAAGAACCACTTTTCTTAACAATTTCATGCTCAACAGCGATATCTAAAATTTCACCAACTTTAGAAACACCTTCGCCATACATAATATCGAACTCTGCTGTTTTAAAAGGAGGCGCTACTTTATTCTTTACAACTTTTACACGTGTTTTATTTCCAGCTACATTACCATCGGTTTCTTTAATTTGTGTGGAGCGTCTAATGTCCAAACGTACAGAGGCATAAAACTTTAATGCATTACCTCCAGTTGTGGTTTCAGGATTACCAAACATAACACCAATTTTTTCGCGCAATTGGTTAATAAAAATAACGGTACAATTGGTTTTGCTAATTGAAGCCGTTAATTTTCTTAAGGCTTGAGACATTAATCGGGCATGTAAACCCATTTTAGAATCTCCCATTTCGCCCTCAATCTCGCTTTTTGGAGTTAAAGCTGCTACCGAGTCAATAACTACAATATCAATAGCGCCTGAACGTATTAAGTTATCTGCGATCTCTAAAGCTTGCTCGCCATTATCGGGCTGCGATATAATTAAGTTGTCAATATCAACACCTAGTTTTTCAGCATAAAACCTGTCAAAAGCATGTTCTGCATCTATAAAAGCTGCAATGCCTCCAGCTTTTTGCGCTTCAGCTATAGCATGAAGTGTTAAGGTTGTTTTACCAGATGATTCAGGGCCATAAATTTCAATTACACGACCTCTAGGGTAGCCGCCCACACCAAGAGCGATATCTAAGCCTAATGAACCAGAGGGAATGGAGTCGACATCAACCACTGCTTGGTCGCTCATTTTCATTACAGTTCCTTTTCCGTAGGCTTTATCTAATTTATCTAAAGTAAGTTTTAGTGCTTTTAATTTTGCGTCTTTTTCGTTGCTCATTTTCTCTTAAATTTTGCTGAATGGACAGCTAAAATACTACAACTTTTATCATATTACAATTTTCTGACGCAACCTTTTTGTACTTTTTGCATCTACTATATAAAGTGGGAAACTTTTGCTATGAAATCGATTGTAATTCCATTGCATTAATTCCATCTGCCCTTTTTAATAACTAAAAATTGTACAGATGAGATTTATTAAAAAAACTTTATTAATTAACGCGTTAGGCGTTTCAGCGGTTGTATTTATAAACAGCAGCTGTAAAGCCGATGGAGGTTAGCTCTTATTATATTTTTTGATTTAGAAGAATGAAAAAAATATTAATAACGAGTTAGTCTACTAAAAGCGTCCTGAAAAACAGGGCGCTTTTTTTATGGTTTTAAATAGAAAATCCACATTCATTTTAAAAGTTGTATTTTTGCGCAAAATATATCTTTAACCTTAACACATTAGTATAGCATGCAACTGTACAATAACTTAAGCGCTAAAGAAAGAGCTGCATTAATTGAAAAAGCCGGAAAAGACAGGCTTACCATCTCTTTCTATAAATACGCCAAAATTGAAGACCCTTTAGATTTCAGGAATAGTTTATTCATTGAATGGAATAAACTAGATGTTTTAGGGCGGATTTATGTCGCCAACGAAGGCATAAATGCCCAGCTTTCAGTGCCAGCAGAAAATTTTAAGACCTTCAAGAACCATTTAGATACCATTTCATTTTTAGAAAATGTTCGGTTAAATATTGCCATAGAGCACGACAACTTTGCATTTCTTAAATTAAAAGTAAAAGTACGTGATAAAATTGTGGCCGATGGTTTAAACGATGAAACCTTTGATGTGACAAACAAAGGCATTCACGTTCAAGCCGAACAGTTTAACGAACTTATAGAAGATCCAGATGTGGTTTTGGTAGATATGCGTAACCATTACGAAAGTGAAATAGGTCATTTTAAAAATGCCGTGACACCAGATGTTGATACTTTTAGAGAATCTCTTGATATTATTGAAGAAGATTTAAAAAACCATAAAGAAGACAAGAAGTTGGTTATGTATTGTACTGGTGGTATTCGTTGTGAAAAAGCGAGTGCTTATTACAAACATAAAGGCTTCAAACAAGTATTTCAATTAGAAGGCGGTATAATTAATTATACACGTCAAGTTGAAGAAAAAGGATTGGAGAACAAGTTTATTGGTAAAAACTTTGTGTTTGACGAGCGTCGTTCAGAACGTATTACAGACGATGTTATAGCGCAATGTCACCAATGTGGAGAACCAGCTGACTCGCACACCAACTGTGCAAACGATGCTTGCCATTTATTGTTTATTCAGTGTAAGGCATGTAAAGAAAAAATGGAAAATTGTTGTTCAACCCACTGCCAGGAAATTATTCACTTACCATACGAAGAACAAAAAACTTTGCGAAAAGGGCAAGGCAACAGTAATGATATTTTCAAGAAAGGTCGCGCAGACCATTTACCCTATAAAAAAGATTTGCGTAACATATTTGAGGTGTTGAAAAAACCAGAGGAATCTAAAAGTTGATATGATGCAAAAAATTGAATTAATGGCGCCTGCAGGGAATTTTGAATCACTTCAGGCAGCTTTAGATAATGGTGCAGATTCGGTGTATTTTGGTGTCGAACAATTAAACATGCGGGCCAGAGCATCTATTAATTTCACATTAGACGATTTACCGGAAATATCTAAACGTTGTCAGGAAAAAGGGGTTCGAACCTATTTAACCTTGAATACCATAATTTACGACCATGATTTGTCTATCGTAAAAACTTTAGTAAAAAAAGCTAAAGAGGCAAACATTACTGCAGTTATTGCAATGGACCAAGCGGTGATTGCAATAGCTCGTGAATTTGATATGGAAGTACACATTTCTACTCAAATTAACATTACTAATATTGAAACGGTTAAGTTTTATGCCATGTTTGCAGACACTATGGTATTGAGTCGTGAATTGAGTTTGCGACAGGTTAAAAACATTACCGAGCAGATAGAAAAAGAGCAAATAAAAGGGCCTTCTGGCAAGTTGGTTGAGGTAGAAATTTTTGGTCACGGTGCTTTATGTATGGCGGTTTCTGGAAAGTGTTATATGAGTTTACATGCCTATAATTCGTCAGCCAATAGAGGTGCTTGTAAACAAAATTGCAGAAAAAAATATACAGTAATAGATCAGGAAACAGGTATTGAAATGGAGTTGGATAACGAATATATCATGTCTCCAAAAGATTTGTGTACCATAGATTTTCTTGACCAAATAGCAGATTCAGGCATAAAAGTTTTAAAAATTGAAGGTCGTGGAAGGGCTCCAGAATATGTAGCCAAGGTCATTAAATGCTATCGAGATGCCATAAACAGTGTTGCAAATGGCACGTATGACAAAGAAAAAGTTGTTTCTTGGATGCAGGAATTGGAAAAAGTCTATAATCGCGGATTTTGGAGCGGCTATTATTTAGGGCAGAAATTAGGCGAATGGAGCAATGGGTCGGGATCTCACGCCACCCAAAAGAAAGTTTATATTGGTAAAGGCACACATTTTTATCCTAAAGCCAAAATAGGAGAATTTAAAATTGAAGCATTTGATATAGCCATTGGAGACACTATCTTGGTCACAGGGCCAACAACTGGGGCCAAAGAATGTGAGGTTTCAGATTTAATGGTCAATGATGCCAAAAACAACAAAGGTCAAAAAGGCGATTTAGTAACTATGCCTTTAGATTTTAGAATTCGGCCTTCAGATAAACTTTATAAAATTGTTGAAAATAAAGTAGAAGCCTAATGGTTATTATTACCTTGCAACGTAATAAGTGTATTGGGTGCAACTATTGCGTGGAAATGGCACCTGAAATGTTTCAAATGTCAAAAAAAGACGGAAAAACAGTATTGCTGCATGCTAAAGACAAAAAAGGATTTTATACTGTAAAATCAAATGACAACGAAATTTACAATGCTTGTGATAATGCTGCTAAAGCCTGTCCAGTAAAAATTATAAGCGTAAAGTTGAATTAATGAACATTTACAAACTTTTAAAGTTAAACAGACGTATCAAAAGCCATAGAATTAAATTTCTAGGGTTATTTCTACTGCATAAATTTAACCATCGCTATTTGGCAGTAAACCTAGACCCAGTTATGGCTTGTAATTTGCGGTGCAAGATGTGCTATTTTACAGATGCGGATTATGTTAAAACCTTAAAAGGGCAATTTAAGGAGGAAGAACTCAATCAAGTAGCTAAAACCATTTTTAAACGTGCTTTAAAACTTCAAATAGGATGTGGTACAGAACCCACTCTATATAAAGATTTAGATAAGGTTGTGGCGTTGGGTAAAAAGTATAATGTGCCCTATATTTCCATAACAACTAATGCCAATTTGTTGGATGAAGAAAAAATTGAAAAGCTACTCAAAGCAGGTTTAAACGAATTTACCATTTCATTGCATGGAGTTACAAAAGCCAGTTATGAAAGTTTTATGAAAAAGGCGAGTTATGAAAAGTTCCACAATGCGTTTAAGGCCTTTGCTAAATTAAAATCACGATACAATTTTAAAGTCCGTATCAATTACACATTCAATAAAGATAACTTCTACGAACTTCAAGAGTTTTTTCAGCACTTCGACGGTAATAGTTTTGACATTCTTCAAATTCGCCCTATTCAAAAAATTGGTAATACCGAGTATTCTGATTTCGATTTAGAGACTATTAGAGATGACTACCCTAAGCTCATTCAAAATATTAAGGCGAGCTGTAAAGCTAATAATATTATGCTGTTGGCTTCAGAAGAAATTCCTAGAAAAGATGAAACCAATGAGTCGAGTTTAATTTTCGATTATACATTTTGCTATATTTCACCTCAAAAATTTTGGAAGGATGGGTTCGATTGGAAAAATGAAAGCTTTAATGCCTACTCAAAAAAAATAGGTTGGAGCAATACCTTATTTAAAAATGCTTTTAAGTCTAAAGCGACTCTTAGATCGCTGTCAAACCGATTGAATTACGAAATAGAATTCAATTAAACAATCGCTTTTTAAAGTCATTAGAATAATCTTATCTTTACGTTTTATTTTTAGTATTAATCGTCTTCTGAATTTGCGTTCAGAATCTATATATATCTTTAATTTATGGCTTGTGGAACATGTTCAACAGGAAAAGATGGTCAGCCAAAAGGATGCAAGAATAATGGAACTTGTGGAACCGATAGTTGTAACAAGCTAACGGTTTTTGATTGGTTAGCCAATATGGCATTACCCAACGGAGTAGAACCTTTTAACTGGGTTGAGGTCCGATTTAAAAACGGTAGAAAGCACTACTATAAAAACACCGAAAATTTAACCTTAAGTATAGGCGATGTTGTTGCAACACAAGCCGAGTACGGTCACGATATAGGAATGGTTACCTTAACAGGCGAGCTGGTTCGTGTTCAAATGAAACGCAAAAAACTTTCTGAAGATGACCCAGAGGCTTTTAAGATATATAGAAAAGCCAGTCAAAAGGATATAGATATTTGGTCTGCAGCTCGTGATAAGGAAGAACCTATGAAAGTTAAGGCAAGACAGTTTGCTATAGACTTGAAACTTCAAATGAAGATTTCAGATATTGAATACCAAGGCGATGCCAGTAAGGCAACATTTTATTATACGGCAGAAGAGCGCGTAGATTTCCGCGAGCTTATTAAACTATTCGCAAAAGAATTTAAAACACGGATAGAGATGCGACAGGTTGGTTTCCGACAGGAAGCTGCTCGTTTAGGCGGAATAGGTTCGTGTGGTCGTGAATTATGCTGTTCAACTTGGTTAACAGATTTTCGCTCTGTAAGTACATCTGCAGCACGATATCAACAATTATCGTTAAACCCTCTTAAGTTAGCTGGGCAATGTGGTAAATTAAAATGCTGCTTAAATTATGAGTTAGACACCTATTTAGATGCTTTAAAAGATTTTCCAAAGTCTGATGTTAAACTCTATACGGAAAAAGGAACAGCAGTTTGCCAAAAAACAGATATTTTTAAAGGCCATATGTGGTTTGCTTATGAAGGCGAATGGATGAATTGGCACAAAATAACCAAAGATCAAGCCAACGAAATACTAGCATTAAATAAACAAAAGAAAAAGGTAGCAAGCCTTGAAGAATACGCAGCAGATTTGGTTGAAGATACTAAAACTGAATTTGAAAACGTTGTTGGTCAAGATAGTTTAACGCGATTTGATAGTCCAAAACGGCGAAATAAACGTAAAAGTAATAGAGGAAATAAAAACAAACGTCGTCGTAAACCGCAAAGCAAGAAAAACAATGCCAAATAGATTTTTTGTAGCTCTTATTTTAAGCTGTTTACTGTTAGCATCTTGTGATTCTAATCGGGTTGTTGATGTGTATAAATCTATCCCAAACCAGTGGCATAAAGATTCTGTGGTAAGTTTTAAAATTAATCCGCCAGATTCTATAAAGCCTTATAACTTGTTTGTGAATTTAAGAAACAATGACGATTACAAATACAACAACTTATATCTAATTGTTGAAATGAATTTCCCGCACGGAAAAACTATTAAAGACACCTTGCAATATCGTATGGCTAAGCCAAATGGAGAATTGCTAGGAACAGGCTTTACTGATGTTAAAGAAAATAAATTGTGGTATAAAGAAGGTGTGGTTTTTAACGAGTCTGGAGAATATACCATTAATATCCAACATGCTATGCGTGAGAATGGCAAAGTAAACGGAGTTGTCAATTTGCATGGTATTACTGATGTTGGGTTTAGAATTGAAAAACCTATAGGGCAATAATATGGCTAAAAAGAAACAAGCAAAACAAACTCAAGATTTTCAGAAGTACGTACGTTGGTTTTGGAAATTGTTTTTAGGAGGTATTTTAAGTGTTGTGCTATTATTTTTATTGGCGTCATGGGGTGTTTTTGGTGATATGCCAGATCACACCGTTCTAGAAAATCCAAAAACCAATTTGGCGACTGAAATTATTTCTTCTGATGGCAAAACACTAGGTAAATTTTATTTCAATGATAACCGAACTCCTGTTGGGTACGATGAACTACCAAAGCATTTAGTAGATGCATTGGTTGCAACCGAAGATGCACGTTTTTTTGAGCATTCAGGAATAGATGCTCGAGGCACTTTACGAGCTGTAGTAAAACTTGGAAGTGGTGGTGGAGCAAGTACCATTTCCCAACAGTTGGCTAAACAATTATTCCACGGGGAAGGCTCTTCTAACATAATTGAACGCGTATTACAAAAAGCAAAAGAATGGATTATTGCCATTCGTTTGGAAAGGCAATATACCAAAGAAGAAATCATCGCCATGTATTTCAATATTTATGATTTTGGCAACAATGCAGATGGTATCCGTTCTGCAGCTAGTATTTATTTCGATAAAGAACCGCATGAATTGGATGTTAAGGAATCGGCTATGTTGGTTGGGATGTTCAAGAATTCATCGTTGTATAATCCAAGAGAGCATCGCAATCCGGTTGGTACGCGCAATAGAAGAAATGTGGTGCTGTCCCAAATGGAGAAGTACAATTATATTTCAGAAAAAACCAAAGATTCACTTCAGGCTTTAGATTTAGGGCTGCGTTATTCACCACAGTCACATCGCGATGGTATTGCCACATATTTCAGAGCATATTTAGACGGCTTTATGAAAGATTGGATTAAAAACAACCCAAAACCAGATGGTGAAAAGTACAATTTGTATGGCGATGGTTTAAAAGTTTATACAACTATAGATTCGCGTATGCAACAATATGCCGAGAATGCGGTACAACAGCACATGCCAAGGTTGCAAGCGGAGTTTGATCATCAAAACACCCCAGATCGAAATGCCACGGCACCATTTTTGGAGTTGAGTCAAAGTGAAATAGATGGCTTAATGAAGCGCGGTATGCGCCAATCTGAACGATGGCGTGTTATGAAAAGTGACGGCAAGACAGATGAAGAGATTATAGCTTCTTTTGATAAGCCTACGAATATGACCGTTTTTTCCTGGAAAGGAGAAATCGATACCTTAATGAAGCCTATAGATTCTATGAGGTATTATAAGTCTTTTTTACATCCTGGCATGATGTCTATGGATCCACAAACTGGTCATGTTAAGGCTTGGGTAGGAGGAATGAACTATAAGCATTTTCAGTATGACCATGTTAAACAAGGTAAGCGTCAAGTGGGTTCGACTTTCAAGCCATTTGTTTACGCTACAGCTATAGATCAATTGCATTTATCACCATGCTATAAAATGCCGCGTTCGCAAATTACCATAGAAGCCGGAAGGCATGGTGCAATGGAGTCTTGGACACCATCAAATGATGATGGTAATTATGGAGGTGAGTTAACCTTAAAAGCCGCTTTGGCTAATTCGGTTAATACTATTTCTGCTCGATTAATGGATAAGGTTGGGCCACAGCCTGTAATCGATTTAGTTGAGAAACTAGGTGTAGAATCTAATATTCCGGCAGTACCTTCCATTGCATTGGGGACGCCAGATTTAAGTGTTTACGAAATGGTTGCTGCCTATGCTACTTTTGCCAATAAAGGTGTTTACACTAAACCTGTTATGGTTACGCATATTGAAGACAAAAATGGCACTATTTTATACCAGTTTACTCCAGAGTCTAAAGATGTTATTAGTGAGGAAACAGCCTACGTTACTGTTAAACTTATGGAAGGTGTTACAGATGCAGGATCAGGTGTTAGATTGCGTACTAAAGGAGCTGACGCGTATAGAGCCGATTATAGAGAAATTATTACGGGTTATCCATATGAATTTAAAAACCCAATTGCTGGTAAAACAGGAACCACACAAAATCAAAGTGATGGTTGGTTTATGGGTATGGTGCCTAATTTAGCAACAGGTGTTTGGGTTGGTGCAGAAGATCGTGCCACACATTTTAGAAGTATAACTTATGGACAAGGTGCTGCTATGGCACTACCAATTTGGGCTTTGTATATGAAGGCTTGTTATGCCGATGAAACTCTTGAAGTTTCAAAAGAACATTTTGAAGCACCAACAGAATTAACTATCGAGGTAGATTGCGCGCTTTACGAAGAAGAAGAAAAGCAAGAGACGTTGCCAGATGAGGAAAAAGTTGAAGAATTAGAGTTTAGATAAAGATACTCAAAATCAAAAGCCATTCACTTCCGAATGGCTTTTTTATTTTGTAATTTTCCACAAGCAAAAAAACAGTACAAAAATGATTAATAAACAAGTTGCAGGTGTGCAAGATGCCATTGCTGGTGTTTCCGATAACATGACCTGTATGTTTGGTGGATTTGGGTTAAGTGGTATCCCAGAAAATGCTATAGCTGCATTAGTAAAGTCTGGTGTAAAAGGCCTAACATGTATTTCTAATAATGCAGGTGTAGATGACTTTGGTTTAGGCTTATTATTACATCAACATCAAATAAAAAAAATGGTATCATCGTATGTGGGAGAGAACGATGAGTTTGAACGCCAAATGTTAAGTGGCGAATTGGATGTTGAACTTATTCCACAAGGCACTTTAGCCGAACGATGTCGTGCTGCGCAAGCTGGATTTCCAGCTGTTTATACGCCTGCTGGTTATGGAACTGAAGTTGCAGAAGGGAAGGAAACCCGAGAGTTTGATGGTAAAATGTATGTTTTGGAACATGCCTTTAAGGCTGATTTTGCTTTTGTAAAGGCTTGGAAAGGTGATGCGGCTGGAAACTTGATTTTTAAGGGTACAGCTAGAAATTTTAATCCTAATATGTGTGGTGCTGCAAAAATTACGGTTGCTGAAGTTGAAGAATTGGTTCCAGTTGGTGAATTAGATCCTAATCAAATTCATATTCCAGGAATTTTTGTACAACGTATTTTTCAAGGCGAAAAGTATGAGAAACGTATTGAGCAACGTACAGTAAGAAAAAGAGAATAGTTATGGCTTTAGATAAAAATGGGATTGCTAAACGTATAGCAAAAGAGGTACAAGATGGTTACTACGTAAATTTAGGAATAGGCATTCCCACATTAGTAGCTAATTATGTACGAAATGATATAGAAGTAGAATTTCAAAGTGAAAATGGCGTTTTGGGAATGGGACCATTTCCTTTTGAAGGCGAAGAAGATGCCGATATTATCAATGCTGGGAAACAAACTATAACCACATTGCCTGGAGCCAGTTTTTTTGATTCGGCTATGAGTTTCTCTATGATTAGAGGGCAGCATGTACATCTTACAATTTTAGGCGCTATGGAAGTTGCTGAAAATGGCGATATTGCCAATTGGAAAATTCCAGGACGCATGGTGAAAGGAATGGGTGGAGCTATGGATTTGGTAGCCAGTGCTGAAAATATAATAGTTGCCATGATGCACACCAACAAAGCAGGGGAGTCTAAATTGCTGAAAAGATGTAGCTTGCCATTAACAGGTGTTGGTTGTGTTAAAAAGATTGTAACCAATTTAGCTGTTCTAGAAGTTACTGAATCAGGTTTTAAATTATTGGAACGCGCACCTGGTGTTTCAGTCGAGGATATTCAAAAAGCTACAGAAGGCACCTTAATTGTAGAAGGGGCTATTCCTGAAATGAATTTATAAGCCCTTATTTCCATTAACTGAAAATATAATTCCAAATTGCATTTGTACTTGATTAACTTTATTAAAGTAATCTTCCCAGTTTCTGTTGGTATTTACATTAAACCGAATACTATTGTAATTAATTCCTATAAAAACAGAAAGAAATTTGGTTAACTTCAAAGTAAAATTACCACCTGCGTAAAAATTCATACCATAGAAATCATCTCTGGCAGAATTATTATATCGTTGTTGAATTCTCGTGGCTCCTAATCCTAAATAAGGCTCAACAGACCACCTTTTTAAAATATCCCATTGATATTGAAATTTTGCATATGCAGCATGATAAAATGAACTGTTTATGTTTCCTATAGTACTTTTGTCTATTACATTATATTCATGATATTCCCAGCCCAGACCAAACTTTACATTATGATATTTCATGAAGTTTATTTGTAAGCCACCTCCAAGGAAATCAGGTTTGTGACCATCTGCTAAAAAATGTTCCCCAGAATTAATATGGTGACTCACATAGAAATAAAATTGCGGTTTATAAAAAAACGTTTGTTCTTTTTCCGTATCTATAATTTTATTTTCCTCATTTTCTTGAGAAAACAATAGTTGAGGTATAACGATTAATAGTAATAAAAGCTTTTTCATTCTTAATAATTAATAACATAAGTAGTAGTGTCGTCAGAACCAACATTTATAATTTCATTGAATTGATTAGTTTGTCCGGTTGTGTTGCGCACTTCATAATGTAAATTAAGCGTTTGATTTTTGGCTACTTGTCTGTAATAACTATCATGGTAGTATTCTGGATATTCTTCTTGTACTGGATTGACCCATATGGTTTGATCAGCAATAATACCAGAAACGTCAATGTTAGTAATAGTGTTTTCTTGATTTGATTGGTTAAGCGTTATTATTAATTCAGAAATGTCATCAAACTCTATAAGTATTATTTCGTCAAGGTTAAAATAATAGTCTTGAAAATCTGAACGGTAGATGTTTACATATTCTTTCCCTCTGTAGATTGAATTACCTTTTACTGTAATTTCAAAATCAGTCTCGTTTTTAGGACTTGGAATTACCAATTCAAAATGTCCGTTAGAGTTTGATGTAGTAAAACCAATAAGGTCAATATCATTAGAATTCTTAATCCATGCTTCTATATCATTATTTGATATCGGATTTCCTTGTCTGTCGTTAACCTGACCTTCAAATACCAATCGGGTAGAAACATCATATTGTATAGTGGTGCAATTTAGGCATAGCAAACCTAATGCAAAAAAGGCTAATTTTTTCATCGCAATTTTTTATTTAAATGTAAAAAAATAAAATTAGAAACATAAAAATTGTAAGAAAAAAGACTTAAATTCATGTTAAATGTTAAAAAAATATGCATTTCATCGAAAAATAATGCATTTAAGCTGATTTATTGAAAATAAGTTTCATATTAGCAATCCCAAATTTATTGAACAGATTAACCAGCTTCTTTTGGAAACTTGGATTATAATTTTCCCCAAATCTATTATAATCCCTGTGAAAGAAAGAAACCCAAATCTACCAAAAACCTACGTTATGAATTTTGCATCAAATCTAACTGAACAACCTACTTATGAAAATGGTTTGCATGTGAAAGTACAACAAACCAAACGATTCATTAAAAGCTTAATGTATCTTACAAAAAAGTTATTCATGCTATAGCCCTTTTGGAATAGCATGAATAAGTTTTTTGGTATAATCTTTTTTAGGATTTTCGTAGATGATATCTGCATCATTCATTTCTTCAATTTCACCTTTATTCATTACAATTAAATTGTCCGACATATACTTTACAACGGCTAAATCATGTGAAATAAAAATATAGGTAAAATCATAATTTTCTTTCAGGTCATTTAATAAGTTTAAAACTTGAGCTTGAACCGATATATCCAAAGCAGAAACCGACTCATCACAAATAATTAATTTAGGCTGCAAAGCAATGGCTCTTGCAATACCAATACGTTGGCGTTGACCACCAGAAAACTCATGCGGATATCTATTAAAAAAACTGGAATCCAGCCCAACTTTTTCCAGTAACTCATAAACAAGGTTTTTTCGTTCCTTATCTGAAGTTCCAATATTATGAATTTTCATAGGTTCCATAATGGCCCTGCCAACAGGAATACGTGGATTTAATGAAGCAAAAGGATCTTGAAAAATAATTTGAATATCCTTTCTTAAATTTCTAGTGGCTTGTTTTGATAAATTGGTAATGTCAACACCCTTATATAAAATAGTACCACTAGTTGCTTTATCCAATAGTAAAATAGCATTAGATAAGGTAGATTTGCCACAGCCAGATTCTCCAACAAGCCCTAAAGTCTCACCTTCATATAATTTAAAGCTAACCCTATTAACAGCTTTAAAACTTTCAGGTTTAGAAAACCAGCCCGATTTTGAAAGATATTCTTTTTCTAAATTAATGACCTCAAGGAGAGGCGGTTTAGAATATAATGCTTTATGATTGGCTTCACGTTGTACTTTGGTGACAATAGTTTTGTCAACAGACTCATCCATAAAATCTTTTATGGTAGCCAAACGTCTATATCTAACGTCCAAAGGCGGCCTTGAATTGATAAGTGCTTTGGTATAGGTGTGTTTGGGGTTATTGAAGATTTCTGTTACTGGGCCTTGCTCAACTATTTGGCCTTGGTACATGACCAAAACACGATCAGAAATTTCAGAAACCAATGCTAGATCATGAGAGATGAAAAGAATACTCATTTGGTCCTCTTCCTGCAATTGTTTAAGCAATTGTATAATTTCTTTCTGTACGGTTACGTCCAAAGCCGTAGTTGGCTCATCTGCTATTAAAATTTTTGGCTTGCATGCAATAGCCATAGCTATCATAACCCGTTGTTTCTGTCCACCTGAAATTTCATGAGGATAAGCTTTAAAAACCCGTTCGGGATTAGGCAATTTTACTTTTTCAAAAAGGTTTAACGTTTCGTTTTTTACTTCTTCTTTAGAAAGTGAAGTATGTTGTATCAGAATTTCTGAAACCTGTTTTCCACATCGCATGGATGGGTTCAAGGAACTCATAGGCTCTTGAAAAATCATAGCAATGTCATTTCCCCGAATACTTTGAAAATCTTTTGAGGCTAGTTTTGTTAGATCGTAGTCATTAAAAATTATACTCCCTTGAGTAATTTTTGAAATTTTCTTTGGGAGCAATCCTAAAACAGCTAAAGTAGAAACCGATTTTCCTGAACCTGACTCACCAACAATTCCAAGTATTTCATTTGGGTTTAAATCGTATGAAATATTGTGAATGATTTCTTTCTCAATTTGATTGTTAAAAAAAGAAATGGATAAATTTTTTACGTTAAGTACTGATGCCATTTGCATGAGTAAATGTAGCCATTTTCACATTTTATTTTACGGTTTTTCCGTACTTATTTTTTTTTAATTGTTTTTAATCGAAAATGGGTTTTAAAAATTTTCATATTAACAAATAATTGATATTTTCACGACCAATTATTCAATAAAATTACCAAAATTTTAAACAATCATGAAAAAAACACTACTATTCATTATTTTAATGAGTACAGGATTTGTTTTTTCCCAAAACAAATCTTTTTGGAAAAAAGAAGTGGTAAAAATTTCGACTTCAATTAAGGAAAGCAAACAAGCTTTACCTAAAACTCAAACGTTTAGTTTGGATGTTAATGGTCTCCAACAAGCCTTAATTCCATCACCTAAGCGAAATGAATTTTCAAGACAATCCAATGTTATATTGTCTTTCCCAAATTCAGAAGGCATTATGGAACGTTTCAGAATATTTGAGGCGTCCAATCTGCATCCCGATTTACAACCGAGGTACCCAGATATCCGCTCCTATGCTGGTCAAGGAATTGATGACCCGTCAGCTATTATAAGATTTAGCATGTCGCCTATGGGTTTCCAGAGTATGCGATTATCTGCCAACGCTCCAGCCACTTTTATTGAATCTATTTCTGAAGACGGCCAATTATATACCGTCTTCACTCGTGCTGAACGTGTAAATAGGCAGGATCAATTTGAATGTGAAATTTCGGAAAGTTTAAACCAACAAGTAACAGGTTCATCATCAACAATGATGCGAAATGCTGATGATAGTATTTTAAGAACTTATAGATTGGCTGTTTCTGCTACAGGAGAATACACGCAATATCACGGAGGAACAAAAGCTCAAGCTTTAGCTGCCATTAATAATACTATGACTCGTGTAAATGGAATTTTTGAAGTAGATTTCAATGTTACCATGATTCTTATTGCCAATACTGATGATGTGATTTACACCAGTACATCCTCTGATCCTTATGGTAATACAACATCAGGATATAATAGTGCATTACAAAATACATTAACAAGTGTAATAGGTGAAGCTAATTATGATATTGGACACTTATTCGCTAATCTTCAAAATAATGGAAATGCAGGTTGTATAGGTTGCGTTTGTGTTAATAACCAAAAAGGTAGTGGTTGGACATCGGCAACTGTTCCAGATGGTGATTTTTTTGATGTAGATTATGTGGCTCACGAAATGGGACACCAATTTGGAGCTAATCATACTTGGACTTTTAATGGAAACGAAGGGACTAACGTTCAAGTTGAACCTGGAAGTGGTTCTACTATTATGAGTTATGCGGGAATTACGGGAGCTACAGATGTGCAAGCAAATGTTCACCCTAACTTCCACGCTGTTTCAATAGAACAAGTAACAGACTATGTAAAGAGTACAAGTTGTCAAACCAACACAAATACAGGAAATTCTGTTCCTTCAGTAAATGCAGGAGCTAATTATACCATTCCAAAAGGAACAGCTTTTGTTTTGGAGGGTACAGCTTCAGACGCTGATGCCGGAGATGTATTGTCTTACTCTTGGGAACAAATGGATGAAAATAATGCATCAACCACTTATCCAAGTACAACAGCTACAACAGGTGTTGCATTTAGAGCTTATGAGCCAACAACTGATAACAAACGTTATTTCCCAAGATTGTCAACTATCAAGTCTGGTGCTACTTCTTGGCAATGGGAAGCAGTTCCTAATGTGGCAAGAACGTTGAATTTTAGATTAACCGTAAGAGATAATGTTGCAGGTGGTGGAACTAACAATAGTGACGATATGGTAGTTACTGTTAATGGTACAGCTGGACCTTTTGTAGTGAGTTCACCAAATACGAATGTGACTTGGAATGCGGGATCAACACAAACAGTAACTTGGAATGTAGCGGGAACAACAGGAAATGGCGTAAATGCTGCAAATGTTGATATTTTCTTATCAACCGATGGAGGCGATACATATCCAATAGCTTTAGCAGCCGGCGTTCCTAATGATGGTTCACATGATGTAGTTGTTCCTAATAATCAAGGAACTCAAAACCGTGTAATGGTAAGGGGATCAAATAATATTTTCTTTGATATCTCTAATTCAAACTTTACCATAGCAGGTCAGGTTGTTTGTAATGCAACGGTACCAACAGGCTTAAACGCTTCTGGAGTAACAGATAGTTCAGCAACATTAAGTTGGGATGCTGTTCCTGGAGCAACATACAATTTACAATATCGCGAAGTAGGTTCAGGCACTTGGACAACAGTAAATGTAGCTGGTGTGTCAACGCAAGTTTCGGGTTTAAGCCCTTTAACGCAATATGAAGCACAAGTTCAGAGTATTTGTCCAGATACGTCTACTTCAGCCTATAGTAGTACTATTAATTTCACGACTACTGATGTGCAATTAAACTATTGTAGTTCGGCAAGTACAAATATTAATGATGAATATATAGGAAGAGTACAGTTAAATACTATTGACAATTCTTCTGGCGGACAATTTTATACAGATTTCACAAGTATTTCAACTACTTTAACAAAAGATACCCAATACACTATTACTGTTACTCCTACTTGGACAGGCACGGTTTATTCTGAAGGCTATTCGGTTTGGATAGACTATAACCGTGATGGTGATTTTGATGATGCAGGAGAACAAGTTTGGTCACAAGCTGCTACACAAGCAACACCAGTTAGCGGTAGTTTTACTATTCCTTCAACTGCGGTTGAAAATGCAACCAGAATGCGTGTTTCAATGAAGTATAATGGAGTTCCTACAGCCTGTGAAACTTTCCAATATGGTGAGGTTGAAGATTATACTGTAATTATAGAAGGTTCAGGACCAGATACTACTCCACCAGTAATAACATTGAATGGTTCTTCAACTATAGATTTAGAATTAGGCGAAAGCTATACTGAATTGGGTGCTACAGCAACGGATAATGTTGATGGTGATATTTCAGCAAATATTGTAATAGGTGGAGATAGTGTTGATTCAAATACGGTAGGAACGTATGTAATTACATATAATGTTAGTGACGCTGCTGGTAATGCTGCTACTCAAGTTACACGAACAGTTAATGTAAATCCAGACACAACAGCTCCAATAATTAGTTTGAATGGAGCTTCAGTAATCAACTTAACAGTTGGAGATTCTTATACAGAATTGGGCGCAACTGCAACGGACAATTTAGATGGCGATATTTCAGCAAATATTGTCATTGCTGGAGATACAGTTGATGGTAATACAGCAGGAACATACGTGGTGACTTACAATGTAAGTGACTCTTCAGGGAATGCAGCTGATGAGGTAATAAGAACAGTAAATGTTTCTGAACCTTCAAATGGTTGTTCAGGAGGAATCAATTCTTTTCCTTACAGCGAAAGTTTTGAAAATACATTAGGAGCATGGACACAGTCATCAGCTGATGATATAAATTGGTCTTTAAATTCAGGAGGGACACCATCATCTAACACAGGGCCTTCAAGTGCTGCTGATGGAACATATTATCTATATGTTGAAGCATCAAGTCCAAATTACCCAAGTGTTAGAGCAATACTGAATTCACCTTGTTTTGATTTGACTGGAATGACCGAAGCCACTTTTAGTTTCTCATATCATATGTATGGAGCCTCTGACATGGGCTCAATTGATTTAGAAATTAGTGATGATGAAGGAGACACTTGGACAAGTATTTGGAGTCAAACAGGCAACCAAGGAAATACATGGTTGGATGTAGATGTTAGCTTGAATGCTTATACTGGCAGAGGAGTTCAATTACGATTCAACAGATTTATTGGAAGTACTTGGCAAGCTGATATTGCTATCGATAACGTTTCAGTAGCTGGTCCACCAGCACCTGACACACAAGCACCGACAGCGGCTACACTTTCAGCTTCAAATACAACTGAAGACAGTACTGATTTGTCATGGACTGGTGCAACAGATAATGTTGGTGTAACCGATTATGATGTCTATCAAGACGGAAGTTTTGTTGCAAATGTCACTGGAACAACCTATCAGGTTATAGGACTTTCTGAAAGTACAAGTTATACGTTTTATGTGATTGCTAATGATGCGGCAGGAAATAGTTCATCTGCAAGTAATACTGTAAATGTAACAACACTTGCTGCGCCAACGTGTAACGACGGTATTCAGAATGGTGACGAAACTGGTGTAGATTGTGGTGGATCATTTTGTGCGCCATGCCAAGTTACAGATGTTGTTTTAAATGAAGGTTATTTTGAAACTGGCTGGGATGGCTGGGCAGATGGCGGAAGTGATTGTGCAAGATATTCAGGATCTAATTCTTACGAAGGGAGTTTTTCAATTAGAATTAGAGATAATTCTGGAACCGCTTCGGCTATGACACTTTCAAATATTAATGTTACACCTTACTCTCAAGTTGTAGTTGACTTCTATTTCTATGTAAATAGCATGGAAAATGGTGAAGATTTCTGGCTGCGTTATTTTGACGGTTCATCTTGGAATACAGTAGCAACTTACGTTAGTGGCTCTGGGATTAATAACAACACTTTCTATCGAGGTACAATTACAATTACGCCTGCGCAATATGCATTTGTGTCCAATGCTGGATTCAGATTCCAATGTGATGCGTCAGGAAATAACGATCAAATTTATATTGATCAAGTAACCATTACTGGAACCAATTCTGGTAGAGGAGACATCAATCAATTGATTGCTATTAGAACAATGGAAGTTGAGGATTCCTATGGAGATCAAGATATTCTGGTGTATCCAAATCCGGTAAAAGGAAATATACTGAATGTAAAATTACCTGGAAACCAAGATGCATCTTACACAATTGTTAATATGTTAGGACAAACGGTTTCAAAAGGCAACTCTATTTCCAATGTGGATGTGAGTACTTTGGAAGCTGGTGTTTACTTTATTAAAGTAAATGAAGGTGAAGAAGTTGTCACTAAAAAATTCATAAAGCAATAGCATTTGTTTTATTGCCTATATAGAAAAGTCCAGATTATTAATCTGGACTTTTTTTATATAATACTTCATAACTTGTTTATAAATCTTATAAAGAGCAATGGTTTAAATTCTATAAAACATTAATTTTATGACAACAAATCCAACTAAAAGATGAAAACAAAACTAACCCTTGTTATTTTTTTGTTCAGTATTTCTATTGTGTTTTCGCAAAGTAAATCCAGAATAAAAGCCGAAGAATATTTAAGCCAGAAAGGCGAAGTGAACTTTAGTTTTAAAGTTCAAGATATTTCAGAAATTGATAATTGGACTTCACAATTATCCATTTTGAATTATGACCCAAGAACTAAAACCGTTTATGCTTGGGCAAATACCCAACAGTTCAGAAATTTTCAGCAAAGCAATATTGAATACTTTGTAGAAGAAGCGGATAATGTAGTTGGGCCACAATTAATGTCCAATCAATTACAGGTTTCCGCTAACCAAAGAATGGTTTCAACATTATCGTTTCCATTAACAGCTTATCCAACTTATGCCGATTATGCCCAGCAAATGCAGGATTTTGCTACAACTTACCCATCATTATGTGAAATAGTTGACATCGGAGGAACAACTGAAGCAGACAAAAGATTATTGTTTGCTAAACTTTCCGCAAATGTTTCAACTAATGAACAAGAACCCAGAATGCTTTATACATCATCTATGCATGGTGATGAAATAGCAGGATATCCAATGATGTTGGAATTAATTAATTATTTATTGACAGCTTATAATGATACTGGTCACGCAGATCATTTAAGAGTTAAAAATCTATTGGACACAACAGAAATTTGGGTTAACCCAAGTGCCAATCCAGATGGTACTTATTATGGCGATCCAACTAACACATCAGTTGCAAATGCGAGACGTGCCAATGACAATGGTTGGGATTTAAACAGAAATTATCCTGATAATGTTGCTGGAGCACATCCAGATGGAAATTCAAATTATGAACTGGAAACCCAACACTTTATGACGTTGGCCGACACGTATCACTTTGTACTATCAGCAAATTTCCATGGCGGAACCGAAGTTGTTAATTATCCTTGGGACAATACGTATACAAGGCATCCTGACGATGCTTGGTTTTTCTTAATAAGTAAAGAGTATGCCGAAAATTGCCAGAACAATAGTCCAAATGGATATATGGATGCCACATACACCAATTATATGTTTCCTGGGGTAACAAATGGTGCGGATTGGTACCGTGTTGAAGGCGGTCGTCAGGATTATATGAATTACTACCATCAATGTAAGGAAACAACCATTGAACTATCCAATACAAAAACAATTCCAGCATCACAGTTGGAAGACCATTGGAACTACAACAGAGAAGCCTTGATTGACTATTTAGAACAAGGTACTTATGGCTTTAGAGGTGTTGTAAGAGATGCTGCAACTAATAATCCCATTGAAGCTACAATTACTTTAGTAGGTCATGATGCTGTAAATTCCCATACGGTAACCGAATTGCCTTACGGAGACTTTTACCGACCAACCATTGCAGGCACCTATGATATTTTATTTGAAGCTGATTGCTACCAATCTTTTACATTAAGTAATCAGAGTATTTCCAATTATCAGACTATTACTTTAAGCGATATACTGCTAAACCCTTTAGCTTCAACAGCGCCATCAGGATTAAACGCTACCAATGTTCAAGCTTCTTCTGCAACCGTAAGTTGGGACAACACCAGTAGCTCAAATTATGATTGTAGATACAGGGCAGTTGGATCTTCTACTTGGAATACTATCAACACTAATGATAATTCAGTAAACTTATCTGGATTAAATACGGCTACTCAATATGAAGTTCAAGTAAGAAGTAATTGTAACTCAAGCTCGTCACCTTACAGCAGTTCTATTTATTTTACAACCACCAATAATGTGACATTGAGTGCCAGTTATTTTGAAGCTGGAATGGACGATTGGGTAGAAGGTGGGAATGATTGCTCTAGAACAGCAACTTCGTATTCTTATGAAGGAAGTTATTCGGTAAGATTAAGAGACGGTTCAGGAGTTTCTTCAGCAATGACTTCTCAAACTTTTGACTTGAGTTCGTATGATGAGGTAACTATCAGTTTCTATTATTATGCCAATGGGATGGAGAATGGCAAAGATTTTTGGTTGCGATATTATAATGGGTCATCATGGACAACAGTAGCAACCTACACTTCTGGAGTTGATTTTAGCAATAACTCATTCTCTTCAGCGTCATTTACATTGAATGAATCACAGTATAATCTAGCGACTAATGCACAATTTAGAATTCAATGTGATGCTCAACGAAAAAATGATCAGGTTTATATAGATCAGGTTATTGTATTGGGGACACTTTCTGGTCCAGATGTAACTCCACCAAGTACTCCAGGTAATTTAACAGCTTCAAACACGACACAAACCACAACAAACTTAACTTGGAATGCTTCAACGGATAATATTGGTGTGACCAGTTATGACGTTTATCAAGATGGAAGTTTTGTATCGAATGTTCCAAATACGTCATATCAAGTTTCTGGGTTGACTGCTAGCACTGGTTATTCATTTTACGTTATTGCTCGTGATGCAGCAGGCAATCTATCGGGATCCAGTAATGTTGAAAATATAACCACCCTTGATCCTCCTGATACACAAGCGCCAACAGCACCAACAAATTTAATGGCGTCCAACACCACATACAACAGTACTGATTTATCTTGGAACGCTTCAACGGACAACGTAGGTGTGACAGATTATGATGTTTACCAAGATGGATCTTTTATAGCAAATACTTCCGTCTTAAGTTATGCGGTTTCTGGTTTAAGTCCTAGTACAAACTATACGTTTTATGTCATAGCAAGAGATGCAGCGGGTAATAGCTCTTTGGAAAGCAATACCGTTAATGTAACAACTGACGATTTTGTAGATACTGAAGCTCCAAGTGTGCCTAGTAGTTTAAGCGCTTCTAATACTACAGAAACGACAACAGATTTATCTTGGAATGCCTCAACCGACAATGTTGGTGTATCGGGGTATGATATTTACCAAGACGGTAGTTTTATTGATAATGCTTCAGGGACTTCTTATCAAATTACTGGATTGAGTGAAAATACTACTTATTCATTTTATGTCATAGCAAGGGATGAGGCTGGTAATAGTTCATCGGCAAGTAATACTGTAAACGAAACAACTTTGGCAGCACCTACTTGTAATGATGGCATTCAAAACGGTGATGAAACAGGAGTTGATTGTGGAGGTTCTTCTTGTCCAACGTGTCCGCCAAGTGATGTGGTTTTAAATCAAGGTTATTTTGAAACAGGCCTTGATGGTTGGGTTGAAGGCGGCAATGATTGTTCTAGAGTATCAACAAGCTATTCTTATGAAGGTAGTTATTCTATAAGATTGCGTGATGGTTCAGGAACAGCTTCTGCAATGACGTTATCAAATATTGATATAACCCCTTTTACTGAAGTGGAAGTAGACTTATATTTTTATATCAACGGTTTAGATAATGGGGAAAGCTTATTGTTTAGATTCTATGATGGATCATCTTGGAATACGGTTGAAAGCTTTACGGTTGGTTCGGGTTACAGCAATAATGCGTTTAATAACGCGACAGTAATTCTAACGACTTCTCAATACAATTTTGTTTCCAATAGTGGTTTTAGATTTCAATGTAATGCTTCTAAAAAGAATGAGCAGGTTTATGTAGATCAAGTTACCATTATAGGGAGAGTTAGTTCAGCTGCAAGGGTTTCAAATAGTTTTGTTGATTCAAATGAAAATTTCGATTCTCAAATCACGATTTATCCAAACCCTGTAAAAGGCAATAGCTTGAATGTTAAAATGGTAGAAAGTAAACCTTTTAGTTATCAGATTAGAAGTGTCTCTGGGCAATCCTTATCTAAAGGTGTTTCAGAAGGTGATATTGATGTTTCCAATTTAAAATCAGGGCTATATTTTATAGAGATAACTTTCAATGGTCAACTCAACGTCAAGCGATTTATAAAGCAATAGGTTTAATAAAAAAGTCCAGATCTTAAATCTGGACTTTTTTTATACACTAATAATTTCGTTATCGTGGAGCAGTTCGTCGCCTCGCAATCGTAAAAATATTTGCGCAACCGCTACAGTATCTTTTTCGCAATAGGTGATTATGCGATCTATGTTATTTTCTTCATAATAAACACGGTAAACCTCACTACCGTCTATGTCATCTTTCGGAGAAGGGATTCCCAAAACATTAGTCAGAAGTTTTAATGAGGTATAGGTTTTGTAGTCACCAAATTTCCAAAGTTCTAGAGTGTCAAGGTGTGGTACTTCCCATGGTTTTTTACCAAAGAGATTGAGTTTGTAAGGCAATTCGATGTCGTGAATTATCATACGTCTGGCTATATAGGGAAAATCAAATTCCTTCCCATTGTGTGCACAAAGCAAGTGTTTGTTTTGGCTAAAATGTGTTAGAAGGAGGTTTTTAAAATCTTTCAATATTTTTATTTCATCACCATAAAATGATGTCACCCGAAAGGTTCTTACGTCACCTTGCATTTTAAAATAACCAACAGAAATACAGATTATTTTACCAAATTCCGCCCAAATACCAGCACGATCGTAAAACTCTTCAGCAGTATAATCTTCCTTGCGTTGGTATTGCGACTTGGCTTCCCATAGGGTTTTTTTTGTGTTGTCTAAATCTGAAAAATGCCGCTTTTCTGGAACCGTTTCAATGTCCAAAAAGAGAATATTTTCAAGATTTAGTTTAGAAATCATAATAATTATTTTTCAAGCATATTATAAGCTTCCTCAATATATGTAATAATATCTGGCGTAAAGGAAGCTATGGCGTCACCAGGTCCTTTTGAATGTCCTAATCTTACAATAATGACATTGTCATTTGGCTCAACAATAACATATTGTCCCAAATGACCTCGCATCATAAAAAATGATTTTCCATTCATCTTTTTTAGCCACCAACCGTAACCATATTCAGGACTAGAATCAAAGCGAGGTGTAATGGATTTTGCGATAAATGTTGAATCTAAAAGCTGTTGTCCGTTCCATTTGCCATGGTCTTTGTAAAGCTTGCCCATTCTTGCAAAATCTTTTGCATTGCTAGCTATACAGCAATAGGCTTTTACCATGTTGTGTTCCTCACTATCAACTTGCCATAATGTAGCGTTTTCAGATCCTAAAGGTTTCCAAAAGCTTTCGGTTAAATACTCATATAATTTTTTACCTGTGGCACGCTCTAAAACCATGGCCAACATTTGTGTATCGCCACTGGCATATTTATAACCTGTCCCAGGTTCGCGAACGACATCAAGCCCTAACATCACCTTGTCTAAATCGTCATCAAAATAGGCGCGTGTTGTAATAGAAAATGGCGAATAATAACGTTCGTCCCAATTAGTCCCAGAAGCCATGGATGACAAATCACCAACAGTAAGCATTGTTGCTTTCTCATCTTTTCCTTCGCAAAATTCTGGAATAAAATCGCAAACGGGTTGATCAAGAGTTTTTATATAACCATCCATGATGGCTTTCCCCAGCATGGCAGAAACATAACTTTTTGCCATGGAGAAAGAATTGGATTTTGAATTTTCATCAAAACCATCATAATATTCTTCAAACCAAATACTGTCATTTTTGATTATGATATAGGCTATGGTTCCGTTTTGGTCATTTATTTTTTTTAATGTTTCGGTTGCTTTAACTGTATTGTAGTCTTTATGATTTGGCCAAGGGTGTGGTGTGTCATTTTCAACTACTGCATTGTCAAAATGCTTGTAATCTTCAAGATAGGCTGTTGTATAGCCTTTTAAATAGATAGTTCTAACAGCTTTTAGTAGATAATCAGTATCGGTTAAGTAGAGTACAATAATGAGCAGTCCGAAAACGATAACAACCCATTTAAGGAGTTTTTTAAAAAATTTCATTTGGTAGTTTTAGTAACTAAATATAGTAAAATTCACTAAAAAAGTGATTGTTGCTTGTAAGGACTTTCATGTTCCAGCAACCATTGCTTTCTATGTAACCCACCAGCATATCCTGTCAGGCTGCCGTCACTACCGATAACACGATGACATGGCACAATAATCCATAAAGGATTTTTACCATTGGCATTTGCCACAGCTCTTATGGCTTTCACGTCACCTAGTTTTTTAGAAAGGTCAAGATAGGATAGCGTTTTGCCAAAAGGAATATTTAACAATTCGTCCCAGACCTGTTTTTGAAAATCCGTGCCTTGCGGATTTAACTTTAAGTCGAACGTTTTGCGTTCACCCCTGAAGTATTCATTAAGTTGATAAACACAATCTTCGAGTACATTTGGAATAATATCGGAAACCATTTCATCAGAATTTAGAACGGTTATGGATTCAATACCATTTTCATTACCAGTAATTTTGGTAAAACCAAGAGGTGATTGGATGATACAGGACTCCATTAGTTATCTGCTTCAGGGTTATTAATGATGCCCAATTTTTTAGCACGAGCCTCCCAGTTTTTGCGCGCTTGCAACTGTAAGTCAGATACGTTATCGCTTTCGTCCATGATTTCAAGTCCGAGCAGGGTTTCAATAACATCTTCCATCGTTACTAAACCGCTAACCGAACCATATTCGTCAACCACCAAAGCCATGTGGTTACGGCTTTCAACAAGTTTTTCAAAAAGGATAGGAATAGACAGATCTCTATCTACAATTATGATATTTCGTTTTAATTCTGACAGTCTTTTTTCACCATTATCCAGAGCCATTTCCTTAAAAACATCATCTTTTAAAACAAGACCTTTTATATTGTCCTCATTATCTACATATATGGGTATTCTTGAAAAGCGTAAGTTTAGGTTTTTATTAAAAAATTCTTCAACGGTGGAATTTTCGTTTTCAGTTTTCATTACTGTTCTAGGCGTCATAACATCTTTTGCCTGAACATCTTTAAAGGTCAATAGGTTTTTGATAACCTTACTTTCACTTTCCTGAAATACACCTTCTTCATGAGCCATATCGGTCATAACCATAAAGCCTTCGCGACTCAAAACACTACCATGTGCACTACCGCCAATAAGTTTAGTGGTAAGGCGTAACAACCATAAAATACCTGTCCATTTTAAAGGAAAAATTAAGATAGTCAATGCCTTTGAAGTAAAATTGGCTAATTGTTTCCAGTAGGTTGCGCCTATAGTTTTAGGTATTATTTCAGAAGCAATTAAAATCAAAAGCGTCATGATTGCTGAAACTATACCTACGGTATTGATCCCAAAAACCTCAACATCATAAGGTAATTTTTCAGCTTCAATACCTACCATCATGGCACCCAAAGTGTGTGCAATAGTGTTTAGTGTGAGAATGGCAATTAGTGGTTGGTCAACATCTTTTTTTAAATTTTCTAACGTCACAGCATAGTCCTTGCCCTCCTGTTTTTTGACATTAATAAATGTGGGTGTTACACTCAATAAGACAGCTTCAAGGATAGAACATAAAAAGGAGAAGAAAATGGAAATGGTTGCCCAAAAAATTAATGCGCTCATTAATGTAGAATTAGATTATGGCTAATTTACGAAATCAATTTCACAATATCCTTTGCAAAATAAGATGCAATTATATCTGCACCTGCGCGTTTTATGGCAGTCACTTGCTCCATCATAACAGCATCGTGGTCTAGCCAGCCTTTTTCAGCGGCTGCTTTTAACATGGCATATTCACCAGAGACTTGATAAACAGCAACAGGAACATCAACTTCGTTTTTAATTTCTCGAACAATATCTAAATAACACAACCCTGGTTTTACCATGACAATATCGGCACCTTCATCAATATCCATTTCGGTTTCCCTAATGGCTTCAAAACGGTTGGCTGGATCCATTTGATAGGTTTTTTTGTCCTTTGGGATATTTACCATGTCAACAGGCGCTGAATCCAGTGCATCACGAAACGGTCCATAAAATGCAGAAGCATATTTAGCCGAGTAACTCATAATACCAGTATTCGTAAATCCTTCATCTTCTAAAGCTTCACGAATACTCAAAATGCGACCATCCATCATATCACTTGGCGCAACAAAATTGGCTCCTGCTTGAGCATGTGACACACTCATTTCGGCTAAAAAATCAACGGTATCATCATTAACAATCACGCCATTTTCAATAATACCATCATGGCCATAAACCGAATATGGATCTAATGCCACATCTGTCATGACCAACATGTCAGGACAAACATTTTTTACCGTTTTTATAGCACGTTGCATCAACCCATTAGGGTTTAAGGCTTCAGCTCCTTTGTTGTCTTTTAAATTGTCTGGGACTTTAACGAATAACAACACCGATTTTAACCCTAACGACCATAATTCTTTGACTTCTTTTTCCAATAAATCCAGACTGTAACGAAAGTAATTGGGCATGGAAGCAATTTCCTCTTTCACACCTTTGCCTTCAACAATAAAAAGCGGTACTAAAAAATCGTTTGGTGTTATAATGGTTTCACGAACCAAACTCCTGATGGATTCATTGGTTCTTAATCGGCGGTTTCTTCTTAATGGATACATGTTTAGTTTTTTATTTTTTCAATTTCGTTATTCAACTTATTTTGCATTTTATCGGCAAAAGCAACTAGGGATTTAGGTGCTTTAAATCGATATCCTATAAATATTTGAAAGTAAGGAATGTTATCATTTACTCGCGTGGATCTATCAGCATCATGGTTTAATATTAAATAACTGTAATGAGTTCCTAAATATAAATTATCAATATCATAGGTTGCCGAAGCTCTAAAGTTCAATTCTGTCAATAGCGTTGTTAATGAATCTTCACCGTCATATTTTGAATAATTCAACCCAATTCCAGCCGATATACCTGCAGAAAGTAAGATGTTTTTCGTGGGCACAAAATTATAATAATAGGAAGGTGCAAAGGCAATGTCGAAAGACTTGTAGTCATCATCAACAGGTGGATTAACCAGATCTGTTTTTAAATTGAACTTAGAGTAATAATATATAATTCTTGGAATAAAGCTTCCGGTGCTTTTAAGTTGTTTTTCGTCTTGAGAGGTTATAGCCCTGAACGAAAAATTCTCATTCCAGATATAAGATGTCGCACCACCGATTTTAAAGTTTCTAGTTTTTGGTAAATAGACCGAAACATTATCATCACTTAAATAGAACCCTTTTTCGTTGAAAAGGTCAAAGGTTTGCATAAAATGTTTTCCAAAAAAAGTTCTTAAGTTAAGGTTGAAAAGCTTTGAATCTTTATTGTCTTCGTTTTCAGCCAAGAAATCAGGTGCAAAAGAATAAGAAGCGGTTATGCCTCTAAAGGAAACTGAAGCACCAATACGGTTTTGTTTATTGGGCTCAAGGTTAAAGGACACATCTGAATTACGATCTTTAAGTTGAAGTGAGTTGGATGTGTTTACATAAAAAGTCCGAACAGTTATTCTATTGGGATAAGAAACTTTGTATTCTGTTTCATTTTTGTAAACAATTTCTTCTTCGGTTTCTTGGGAAAAACTTAATAAGGGTAGCGAAAATAAAAGGGCACACAGAATATTATTTTTTATACCCATGATTTTGTCTTAATAGGAAGATAACTTATTCTAATATTTCTTGATAATTGGTTACATTTATCGAAAGCAAAGTTAATCATAAAAAAGCTATTTTATATTGATTGAATCGTTAGTTCGTTTAGAATTTAATTTTTCATGGAGAAGCTATCAGAAAAACCTATTAAAAAGCTTTGATAGTCATATATCTGATAATCATTTTCACGTCATTGCACCTCCTGGTTCCGGGAAGACTATTTTAGGAATTGAAATTATTCGAAGGTTGGGTAAAAAGACTTTAGTACTTACCCCTACGCTTACAATAAGAAACCAATGGGAAGATCGGTTACAGTCCTTTTTTACCACAGATAAAAATTATCAATCGTACTCTTTTGATTTAAAATCTCCAAAGGATATTACGTTTGTTACTTACCAATCGTTACATGCTTTTTACAAAACTTTTAATGATAAGGAAAAGTATTATGCGTTTTTTGATAAACACAACATTGAAACACTTGTTTTAGATGAGGCTCATCATTTAAAAAATGAATGGTGGAATTGTTTGTTTACTTTAAAAAACAACAATCCATTTTATGTTGTAGCATTAACAGCAACACCTCCTTACGATAGCAATAGAAGCGAAGTCTCTAAATATTTTATGCTTTGTGGAGAAATTGATGATGAAATTGCAGTTCCAGATTTGGTAAAGGAAACCGATTTATGCCCACATCAAGATTTCGTTTATTTTTCTAAACCAAAAGATGTAGAGATTAATTTTATTGTTGATTATAGACGTAAAATAGCAGATTTTAAAGATGAATTATTAAAAGATAAAACCTTTATTTCTTTTATTAAAAATCACCGTTTTTTTAAGCTTCCTAATTTTCATTTGGAAGAGCTTTATTCTAATACAGAATACTTTTCGTCAATACTAATTTTTTTAAATGCATGCGGTGTAGAGATTGAGCAAACTAAATTAGAAGTTTTAGGGTTTAGAAGTAATGAGGTTATATCTTTTCCCAAATTTCAACTAGAATGGTTAGAAATATTATTTCAAAATTTATTAGTTAAAGATCGAGACCAACTAAAAGAGCATGAAACTTACTTGCTAAACCTAGAGAAACATTTAAGACGTTTAAATGTTTATAACAGGAAGAAAGTAAACTTTGTTGGCGACGATTTGTTATATAAATCGTTATCTAATAGTCCAAGTAAACTAAAAAGTATTGTTAGTGTTGTAACGGCAGAAAGAGATAGTTTAGGCGAAGACTTGAGGTGTGTTGTGTTAACAGATTATATAAGAAAAGAGTTTTTAGATATTAAGGAAGATGCAATTGATGGTATTAATAAAATTGGGGTGATTCCTATTTTTCATTTTATAAGATGCTATTGTAAAAAAAGGGAAGAAATAGCTGTGCTTTCAGGGAGTTTAGTTATTATTCATAATTCAATCTTAAAAGCCTTTAATGGTTTAGAAAACAGTAGAGATTTCTCATTCAAACCTTTACAAATAGATGCGGACTTTTTATTAGTTTCATCAAAAAACAAAATAAAGAAAGGTGTTGTGAATGCTATTACCACACTTTTTGAAAAAGGAGACATTAAAGTTTTAGTTGGTACAAAATCATTGCTTGGGGAAGGTTGGGATGCGCCATCAATTAATAGTTTGGTTTTGGCTTCGTTTGTAGGTTCATTTGTATCGTCAAACCAAATGAGAGGCAGAGCAATAAGGAAGGACTTTAATAAACAAAATAAAACAGGAAATATTTGGCATTTAGCATGTATAGATCCTACTGCTTTAAATGGAGGTAAAGATGTTGATATATTAAAGAGACGATTTGAAGCATTTGTTGGTGTTACAAATAATGAGATCCCTTATATTTCAAATGGCTTTGACCGTTTAGGCTTTCCTGGAGTTATTGAAAACATTGAAACATTAAACTCTAAAACTTTAGAACAAGCTAAAAATAGAAATGAGATAAGTAAAAAATGGGAAAATGCCATTGAAAAGGGAACAAGGTTAAATAAAGAGGTTAAACTTATTCATTTAGGAGACATACCCTATAGAAAACAAAAACAAGTTTATTATTTTGATGCTGTTAAGTTTTTTGTTGTTGAACTATTTTTTGCCATGATGCTGTTCTATTTAGAGTTTTTTTTGAAAAGTTTTCATATTGTTTTACAAAAAGGAATTGTATATTTTTTATATGCATTTGCCATGGCTTTTTTAGCAACATTTGGGTATAAATTATATAAAGCAGTTAAACTATATTTTAGGCATGGATATTTACATAAAAAAATAAAGAAATTTGGTGTAATAATACTCAACACACTATATGAATTAGGGTATATGACTAGCAGTAAACGTTCTGTTTCAGTAGAATCTATATTGTTGAATAATGGCGATGTTACTTGTAGAATAATAGGTGGGAGCTTGTATGAAAACGAATTATTTTCAACAGCATTAAGTGAATTGATTGATCCAATAAAATCACCCAGGTATTTAATCGTAAAAACAAATTTTTTTAGAAAGAAATTAGATGTTGAGAATTTTTATCCAGTACCTGAAATTTTTGGAGATAAAAAGTCTAATGTTTTAGTTTTTCAAAAAAATTGGAAATTTATTTTAGGAGCAAATAAGTTGTTTTATACAAGACAAATTGAAGGTAGAAAACTATTGTTAAAAGCACGATTATTTCATGTTTATAACGCATTTAGAAAGGTGTCGAAAGAAGTTTTAATTTGGAAGTAATCTTGTTATTTGTACTAAACCCAATCTTTAGGATTTCTTAATACTTCAACTAATTTTTCTTCATCACTACCAGCTTCAGGGTGATGGTCGTACACCCATTGTACATGTGGGGGCAAACTCATTAAAATACTTTCAATGCGACCGTTGGTTTTTAGACCAAACAAGGTGCCTTTGTCGTGAACTAAATTAAATTCAACATAACGACCGCGACGAATTTCCTGCCAATTGCGTTGTTCTTGAGAAAATGGTAAATCTTTTCTTTTTTCAACTATAGGAACATAGGCTTCTAAAAAACTATCACCAACCTCTGCAACAAAGTTAAACCATTTTCCCATAGACATAGTACTAGTAGCTTTGCAATAGTCAAAAAACAAACCGCCAATGCCTCTGGCTTCATTCCGGTGCGAATTGTAAAAGTATTCATCGCATCTAGTCTTATAGGTTTCGTAAAAATCGGGATTATGCTTATCACAAGCGGTCTTACAAACCTTGTGGAAATGTTTGGCGTCTTCCTCAAATAAATAATAAGGTGTTAAATCTTGACCGCCACCAAACCATTGGTCAACGATGTCACCATTTTGGTTGTACATTTCAAAATAGCGCCAATTGGCATGAACGGTTGGAACCATTGGGTTTTTAGGGTGTAAAACCAGACTCAAACCACAGGCAAAAAAGTTTGCTTCAGAAACACCAAAATGCTTACGCATGGTTTCAGGCAATTCGCCATAAACAGCTGAAATATTGACACCGCCTTTTTCAAACACATCACCGTTTTCAATAACACGCGTTCTTCCGCCACCGCCTTCAGGTCGTTTCCAGATATCTTCTTGAAATTGTGCATTGCCATCAATAGCTTCCAATTTAGAAGTAATGGTATCTTGTAAATCTTGTATGTATTGATAGAATTTATCTTTCATGGTATAATTCATATAACTCCATATCAAGAGTGTCTTCACCTGGAGGCGTGTATTCTTTTAATAATGTTTCTTTCCAAGTGAAATTATTATTGGTTGCTACTTTTATACTGGATATATTACTTTTATTTACTATAATCCGAAGTGTTTTGAGGCCTAAAGTTTTGAATGCATACTCGGAAAGCAATCTAACAGCTTTAGTGGTTAGTCCTTTTTCTTCAAATTGATAACCAATACAATATGCAAATTCACCTTGTTTTATTCCCCAATCAAGTTCTTTTATATAAATTATTCCTACTAATTGATGAGACACTTTTTCCTTTAGGAGGTATACGAACTCTTCATTTGCTAAAAATTGCTTGACTTTTTTTACTGCAAATGATTTGGCAAGATTAGGAGTTAAATTTTGATATAGGGTTTGTGGGAAAAAGCGCTTTAAACGATCTTCATTGGAAACAACAAAGTCACAAATTGACCAAGCATCTTTTTCTTGAATAATATCTATATAATATGAATCAAAATTAGCAATCAAAATTTAACTTTTGTATTCTTTTACAGCATCAATAAAGGCTTTGGCGTGGTCTAATGGAATATTAGGTAGAATACCATGGCCCAAGTTTACAATGTATTTATCCTTGCCAAATTCATTGATCATTTGGGTTACCATCTTTTTAATTTCTGCAGGCGGTGAAAACAATCGTGTTGGATCAAAATTTCCTTGTAGCGTGATATTGCCACCTGTTAAATAGCGTGCATTTCTTGGCGAGCACGTCCAATCAACACCCAAAGCCGATGCCTTACTTTTGGACATATCGTTTAGGGCAAACCAACAGCCTTTTCCAAAGGCGATAACTGGAGCATCTTCATGCAACGCCTCTATAATTTGATTGATATATTGCCACGAAAACTCCTGGTAATCAGTTGGTGATAACATGCCGCCCCAAGAATCAAATACTTGAACTGCATTACAACCTGCTTGTATTTTTTCCTTTAAGTAAGCAATTGTAGTGTCCGTAATTTTTTGCAACAACTGATGCGCTGCAACAGGATTAGTGAAGCAGAATTCTTTGGCTTTATCAAAGTTTTTGCTGCCTTGCCCTTGAACACAATAACATAAAATAGTCCAAGGTGAACCTGCAAAACCAATTAAAGGAATTTCATCGTTTAATTTTTCTTTGGTAGCTTTTATGGCTTGGTAAACATAATTAAGAGCCTCTTTTACATCAGGAACAATAACATTATCTACATCTTTTTGAGAGCGAACAGGATTTGGTAAATACGGACCAAAATTAGGTTTCATTTGTACCTCAATGTTCATGGCTTGAGGGATAACCAAGATATCGCTAAACAAAATAGCGGCATCCATACCATATCGTCTAATGGGCTGAACTGTGATTTCACTAGCCAGTTCTGGTGTTTGACAACGAGTAAAGAAATCATATTTAGCTTTGATTTCCATAAATTCTGGAAGATAGCGACCTGCTTGACGCATCATCCAAACAGGAGGTCTTTCAACCGTTTCGCCTTTTAAGGCTCTTAAAAATAAATCGTTACGAATACCTGTGGAAACAGGTATCTCTTTATTTATGCTGCTCATATCTTTCAATTATTCCTGAAATACAGGTGTTTCAAAATTTAATTAAATAAGATTCCTGCCTACGCAGGAATATAATGTTCGTTTACCAATTCAATAACACTTTCAATGGTAGGTACTTTTGCAATGCGTATATCCTTAAAATGTTTTTTGGCTTCTTTAGCAGTTGTTTCACCTATGCAAAAAGCAATCAGTTCTGCATTGTTTTCCTGTCTGTAGCTTTGAACGGTTGAAGGACTGTAAAACATAACACCTTCAACAGAATCCTTGAGTTTTACCGCGTCAAATTTGGTTTGATAGGCTTCAACTTCTTGAACTTTAATATTGTTTTCTTCTAAAATGGAAGGCAATGCATCTAATCGTATATCACTACAGAAATAGGTAACTTCAGTCCCTTCAATATATTCTACTAAATATTCAGCCAATTTTTGGGCATTCTTTTCGCTGTGTTTAACAGAGCCAATTCGTTTTTCAACAAGCTTTTTGGTTCGTCTGCCAACACAATAAATATTCTGAAACTGTAATTCGGGCGTAGAAAAATTATGCAACAAGGCTTCAACGCTATTCTTACTGGTTATAACAACATTTTGAATCGGGTTTCTGACCACTTGAGGTTTTATTCTATTTAAACTGATTTTCACAAAATCGGAGCTATCCACACCAATATTCTCATGAAACAACTGCAGTTGGTCATCGGTTAATGTCTTGGTAGAATAAATCTTGGTTTCATTAGCCGAACGTTTAATATTGTCCATTAAGCGCTTGCCACCACGTTCAATAATGTAATTGGCACAAAAATTTGCTAAATCGTGATGGTGTCCCAATTTTTCAGAACGTTTTACTTCAATTTTCTTGCTGCCATCGGTACTTAATAAAACGCCTTCAAGGGTTATTTCTTCATCTTTAATGAAAGCCAAAGCTCCAATTGGAGCCGTGCAGCCACCTTCCAACTTATTTAAAAACTCACGTTCAATACTGGTACAAATTTCGGTTTCCTCATGGTTTAATTCGGAACAGATGGCACGTATTTCCTCATCTTCTTCAAGAGCTGTAATCATAATGGCGCCTTGAGCGGGAGCAGGAATCATCCAATTTAAATTAATGGCATTTGTTGGGCGAAGTCCAATACGGCCAATACCAGCCGCAGCAAAAATAGCGGCATTCCAATGGTCATTGTCTTCTAATTTCTGTAAACGGGAATTAACGTTGCCTCTTAAATTTTCAATTTTGTGGGTTGGGTATCGGTTCAGCCATTGCGCACGACGCCTTAAACTACCTGTGGCAATAACGGCATTTTTGGCACCCAAAAACTCTTCATTATTTTTAAAAACAAGTGTATCACGAACATTCCCACGTTTTAAAACAGCTGCCTGAACAATACCATTTGGTAAAACCGTAGGAACATCTTTTAAGGAATGTACTGCAATATCAATATCATTGTTGAGCATGGCAATATCAAGTGTTTTAGTAAAAATACCTGTTATACCCAACTCGTAAAGCGGTTTGTTTAAAACAATATCTCCCGTAGATTTTACAGGGACCAATTCTGTTTTGTGACCTAAATGCTCTAATTGATTTTTTACAATATTGGCTTGGTATAAGGCGAGCTCGCTATCGCGAGTACCTATTCGGATTGTTCTAGACATGATGGGTAGTTTCTTCTAATTGAAACACTTTTTTTATAAGCTCTAAACTATCGTTTGTAGAAATAGCATCATCTTTTAAATGATGAGCAAAATGATTGGTTATTTTTTGAATGATATTATTGCTAATTATTTCGGCTTGCTCTTCGTTAAAGTCAGCTAACTTTTTGCGTTGAGAATCCAATTCGGCAGCTTTAAAATCCTGAAGTTTATTTTTTAAGGCTTTAATGGTAGGTGCAAATTTGCGTGTTTGTAGCCAGGAATTAAATTCAGATTCTACGTCTTTAATTATGTTTTCAGCTAGTGGAATATCCTGTTTGCGTTTTTCCAACGTATCATCAGTAATTTTTGATAGATAATCCAAATGAATAAGCTTAACAGTATCTAAATCCAAAACATTTTCATTCACATTTTTAGGGATAGATAAATCTAAAATAAGAAGCTCTTTATGGTTTTGAATAATGTCTTTATCAACTGTAGGATGTTGAGCTCCAGTAGCCACTATTAAAATGTCACAAGCATTTATTTCTTCTTGTAAATTGGCGTAATCCTTTACTGTTAAATTGAATTTTCCAGCAACAGCTTCAGCTTTTGTTTTAGTACGATTTATTAGGGTAATGTGCGGATTTTTTGTGTGCTTGATTAAGTTTTCACAAGTGTTTCTGCCTATTTTTCCTGTACCAAAAAGTAAAATGTTTTTACTTGAAATATTTTTAACGGTATTCAATATGTATTGAACCGACGCAAATGAAACTGATGTAGCTCCAGTTGAAATATTGGTTTCTGTCTTAATGCGTTTACTGGCTTGTATTACGGCATTAATAAGTCGTTCTAAAAACGCATTCAACAACCCTTTTTGTTTAGAAGTGATTGCCGCCTGTTTTAATTGTCCAATAATCTCAAAATCGCCCAATATTTGACTATCCAATCCAGAACCCACTCGAAACAAATGCGAAATGGCGTCACTGTTTTTGTAAACGAAAGCCACTTTTTGAAATTCTTCAACGGTCCCAATGGTATTGTCGCAAAGCAATTTGATAAGTTGAAAAGGATGCTGTGCAAAACCGTATATTTCTGTACGGTTACATGTAGACGTCACTATTAAACTCTCGATGCCTTCATTTTTCGCCTGTTCCAATAATTTAGATTTGGCTTCAGCGTCCAAACTAAAGTGACCACGAATTTCCGCATCGGCTTTTTTATAACTTAAACCAATGGCGTAAAATGAATTGCCTTTTGAAATATTGTAGTGCTCCATTACCTGACTTGGATATTACCAAGCAAAAATAGAATGGATATATTAATAAAAATAACGCCAAAAGAACTTTTAGTATCGCTTGTCGTTTTTTAATGAATAAATATTAAATAATATGATAATTGTCATACTTTTGCTGTTATATCAATACTTTTGATTAATTTAGTTTAGAACCATTCTAAATAAAATAATATTATGCAAGAAAATAATCAGCCTAAAAGTATCGCTAAAGGATCTTTTGAGGAATCATTTATTGACGATGGTTTTATAGTTTTAACATTTCAAAATAATTCGAACGAAGTTAAAATAGTTGAACGTGAGATAGATAGCAGTTATATACAATTTCACTTTTGTATTAAGGGTTCTAGCGCATTTCAGTTCAATAATGGAACTTACACTCTAAATATTCAGGAAGAAACGTCTTTGTTGTTATATAATCCTGAACGTGATTTACCAATTTATATGGATGTTAACCCAAATTCTTGGTTGGTTTCCATTTTAATTTCCATAAAAAAGTTCCATCGCCTGTTTTCGCAAGAAGCTGACTATATTACGTTTTTAAGTGAAGATAACCGTCATAAAAAATATTATAAAGATGGTAAAATTACACCGTCTATGGCCATTGTTCTGAATCAATTGGTGAATTATAATTTGAATCAATCTATAAAGAATCTTTATTTTAAAGGGAAAGCATACGAATTATTAAGCTTGTATTTTAACAGAAATGAAGATGCCAATATTGAGCAATGTCCGTTTTTGGCTGATGAAACCAACGTTATAAAAATCCGTAAGGCAAAAGATATAATTATTTCTAGAATGGCTGAACCGCCAACTTTACAAGAATTGGCCGATGAAATTCAGTTGAGCTTAAAAAAATTAAAAGAAGGCTTTAAGGAAATTTATGGCGACTCGGTTTTTAGCTTTTTATTTGATTACAAGATGGAAGTAGCCAGAAAATTATTGGAATCGGGAGAGCACAATGTTAATGAAGTAGGATTGCGTGTTGGTTACAGTACGGCAAGCCATTTTATTGCTGCTTTTAAAAAGAAATATGGTACTACGCCTAAAAAATATGTGATGTCCTTAAGCTAACTTAAGGTAAAGAGTTTATTATGAAAAAAGGAATATTATTAGTAAATCTAGGATCTCCAGATAGTCCTAATCCAAAAGACGTTAAAAAATATTTAGGTGAGTTCCTTATGGATGAGCGGGTGATTGATGTGCCACTTTGGGCAAGGAATCTTTTAGTAAAAGGCATTATTTTAAACACCAGACCAAAAGCATCGGCTGAAGCTTATAGAAAAATATGGTGGAACGAAGGCTCGCCACTAATTGTTATTTCAGAACGATTAAGAGATAAGGTGCAAAAACAGGTTAATTACCCTATTGCTTTAGCCATGCGATATGGGAGCATGACCATAAAAAAAGGGTTGCAAGAATTAGTAGATAAGGGTGTTGAAGAAGTTTTACTGATTCCGCTTTATCCCCAATTTGCCATGGCAACAACAGAGACCATTTTAGTTTTAGCTGAAGAGATTAGAAAAACCAATTTCCCCGATTTAAAAATTTCCGATTTACCAGCTTTTTATAACAAGCCAGAATATATTGAAGTACTGTCTAATTCTATAAAAAATCATCTTGAAGGCAAAGATTTTGATCATCTATTGTTTTCCTATCATGGTGTTCCTGAACGCCATATTAGAAAAAGCGATATTACTAAATCCCATTGTAAAATAGATGGCAGTTGTTGTAAAACACCATCAAGTGCTCATGAATTTTGCTATAGGCATCAATGTTATGAGGTCACGCGTTTGGTAGCAAAAAAACTAAATTTAGAAGCAGGGACTTATTCTACCAGTTTTCAATCACGATTAGGATTCGACCCATGGTTGCGACCTTATACAGATAGAACTATTGAGCGTTTAGGGAAGGAAGGCATCAAAAACATGGCTATTGTAACGCCAGCTTTTGTCAGTGATTGTCTGGAAACTTTAGAGGAGATTGCTATGGAAGGTCAAGAAATATTTCATGAAATAGGAGGTAACAAGTTTACTACGGTACCTTGTTTAAATGACGATGATGCTTGGGTTGGTATTTTGGCCAATTGGATGAATGAATGGGCAACATCTGAAACCGTTTTATCTGAATGAAAAAAAACACTTCAGTTGATTTAGGAACAGAGCCCATAAGTAAATTACTTATCAAACAAGCCGTGCCAGCTTCTATCGGAATTTTGGTTATGTCGCTCAATATTTTGGTAGACACCATTTTTGTTGGTAATTGGATTGGGTCAACAGCCATTGCAGCAATAAATGTTGTGCTTCCAGTATCCTTTTTTATCGCTGCTCTTGGTATGAGTATTGGTGTTGGAGGGTCTTCAATAATTTCTCGAGCACTGGGTGCCAACAACAGAAATAAAGCTTTAAAAACATTTGGGAATCAGATAACCTTAACGTTGTTATTAACAGTTACAATGATAACGTTTGGTTTGTATTACGTAAACGATATTATTCCTGCTTTTGGAGGAAAAGGAACTATTTTCGAACCTGCAAAAATTTATTATAAAATCGTTTTGTATGGTGTACCATTTCTAGCCTTGTGTATGATGGGGAATACAGTAATTAGGGCAGAAGGTAAACCTAAATTTGCGATGTATGCTATGATGATTCCATCTATTGGTAATTTAATTTTGGACTATCTGCTTATCAATGTTTTAGATTTTGGAATGGCAGGAGCAGCTTGGGCAACAACAGGATCATATTTATTGTGCTTTGCCTTTATTTTTTGGTTTTTTCTTTCTGAAAATTCAGAATTAAAGATTAAATGGAATGATTTCGGATTGGATCTTCCAATTATTAAGGAGATTGGCTCACTTGGTTTTGTAACTTTAGCAAGACAAGCAGTAGTGAGTATCACCTACCTGTTTATGAACAATATTCTATTTGAATTAGGAGGTGAGACCTCAGTAACAGCCTACGCTATTGTAGGACGAATGCTTATGTTTGCTTTGTTTCCGGTTTATGGTATTACCCAAGGCTTTTTGCCGATTGCAGGCTATAATTATGGAGCAGACAAATACAGCCGAGTTCGCGAAAGTATCAATACCGCTATAAAATATGCAGTTGCTTTAGCTACGTTGGTATTTGTTTTATTGATGGTTTTTCCAGAAAGTATTACCAGATTATTTACATCTGACACCGAAGTAATTTCAGAAACACCAAGTGCCATGCGTTGGGTGTTTGCAGCTACACCTATTATCGCGCTTCAACTAATAGGAGCGGCCTATTTTCAAGCTGTTGGAAAAGCAACACCTGCCTTATTGCTCACCTTAACAAGGCAAGGTTTTTTCTTTATTCCATTAATATTCATTTTGCCTATTTTTTATGGAGAACTAGGTGTTTGGATGTCCTTCCCTATTGCAGATGTACTGGCGACTCTTGTAACGGGTTATTTTTTAAACCGAGAAATCAGATTAAATTTAAAATCTGGAAATGAATAGTGCCTAATAATCCTTATTTTTAGTCCTCGTTAACCAAAACCAAAAACCATGCGACTGTTATTTTTCTTTATAGGGCTGCTATTATTGCCTTTTAATCTTGCTTCACAAACTTTTGAGGAATCTCAATATGATGCTTTAGAGTATCGCTTGCTTGGGCCTTTTCGAGGCGGAAGAAGTGCAGCAGTAACAGGTGTTCCTAATAAACCCAATTTGTTTTATTTTGGAGCAACAGGTGGCGGAATATGGAAGACAAATGATGGAGGTCGAACATGGGAAAACATATCAGATGGCTTTTTTGGTGGAAGTATAGGAGCTATTTCGGTTTCCAAAAGTGATCCAAATGTGTTGTATGCTGGAGGTGGAGAAAAAACAGTTCGTGGTAACGTGTCTTCAGGATACGGGATATGGAAAAGCCTTGATGCTGGAAAAACATGGCAACAATCTGGGTTGGAAAAATCAAGGCATATACCAAGAATTGCTATCGATCAGACCGACCATAATGTGGTTTATGCAGGTGTTTTGGGAAATATTTACAAACCGACTTCAGAACGTGGTGTTTATAAAAGTGAAGATGGTGGTAAAACTTGGAGAAAAACCTTGTTTGCTAATGAGCATGCAGGTGTAGTTGACCTTTTGGTTGACCCAACCAATTCAAGAATTTTATACGCTTCAACTTGGCGTGTACAACGAACGCCTTATAGTTTGAGCTCTGGTGGTGAAGGTTCTGCACTTTGGAAAAGTACTGATAAAGGGGAAACTTGGAAAGAAATTTCATTAAACAAAGGTTTTCCAAAGGACACACTTGGTATAATTGGTGTTACGGTTTCACCAATAAATAACCAGCGTGTCTGGGCTATGGTCGAAAACAAAGATAAAGGCGGTTTATATAGAAGTGATGATGGTGGCGAAACCTGGAATCAAGTCAATAGTGAACGTAAATTAAGACAACGTGCTTGGTATTATACACGAGTTTATGCCGATACTAAAGATGTAGATGTGGTTTACGTTTTAAATGTACGTTATCATAAAAGTACAGATGGCGGAAAATCTTTCGATACCTATAATGCACCTCATGGTGATCATCACGATTTATGGATAGCACCAGAAAACCCAAATCGGATGATTATTGGAGACGATGGTGGCGCTCAAGTAACGTACGATGGTGGCGAAACTTGGAGCACTTATCATAATCAGCCAACGTCACAATTTTATCGCGTAACTACCGATAATCATTTTCCTTATCGTATTTATGCGGCACAACAAGATAACTCTACAGTAAGAATTCCACATCGTACAGATGGTTGGTCTATTACAGAAGACGATTGGGAAAGCACTGCTGGAGGCGAATCAGCGCATATTGCAATAGATCCTGATGACAACGATATTGTTTATGGTGGAAGTTATGGAGGCTTTTTAACGCGTGTTAACCACAAAAAAGGAACGGTTAGAGCTATTAATGTTTGGCCAGATAATCCTATGGGTTATGGCGCTGAAGGTATGAAATATCGTTTTCAATGGAATTTTCCTATTATTTTTTCAAAGCATAATTCTGATAGATTATATACCTTTTCTCAATATGTTCATGTTACTGAAAACGAAGGACAATCCTGGAAAATTATAAGCCCAGATTTAACCAAGAGTGATCCTAAAAAAATGAAATCGTCTGGAGGGCCAATTACACAAGATAATACAGGTGTTGAGTATTACTGTACTATTTTTGCTGCGCAAGAATCACCTTTAAAAGAAGGCTTGCTTTGGGTTGGTAGTGACGACGGATTAATTCACATAACCAAAAATGGAGGCGAAACGTGGGAAAACATTACACCAAAAGGTATGCCTGATTGGATGATGATTAATAGTATTGAGCCAAGTGCTTTTGATGAAGGCACTTGCTATGTAGCAGGAACGAAATATAAGACAGGAGATTTTCAACCATACATATACAAAACAACAGATTACGGAAAATCGTGGACAAAAATCACTAATGGTATAAATCCAGAACATTTTACAAGAGTTGTACGTGAAGACCCAAAACAAAAAGGCTTGTTATATGCAGGAACCGAAACAGGTATGTATATTTCGTTTGACGATGGTAAGAACTGGCAACCGTTTCAGTTAAATTTGCCTATTGTTCCAATTACCGATCTAGCCATAAAGGATAATAATTTAATTGTTGCCACTCAAGGTAGAAGCCTCTGGATTATTGACGATTTAACAGTCTTACATCAGTTATATGGTTCAGGTTCCAATAGCAACTTTTTGTTTAAACCTAAAGACACTTATAGAATGGATGGAGCAGGTCGATCTGGAAGTAGAACAGCTGGAGCCAATCATCCACAAGGCGTTATGACGTATTTTAATTTGAAAGATTATAAAGAAGATGATGAGGTTAGTTTAACTTATTTAGATTCAAAAGGCGATACAATTAAAAGCTTTAGCACAAAAAATAAAAAGGAAGACAAGTTAGATGTTAAAAAAGGTATGAATCAGTTTAACTGGAACATGATGTACGATGGTGCCGAAAAATTAGAAGGCATGATTTTATGGTGGGCTAGTTTAAGTGGGCCTAAAGCTGTACCGGGAAATTATAAAGTAGAATTGAAAATAAATGATGAGGTATTATCTAAATCATTTACAATTCTGGCAGACCCAAGATCAGAAAGCTCATTGGAAGATATGAAGACACAATTCAATTTCATTACCGATGTCAATAAAACCATGGATGAGGCTCATAAAACCATAAAAAAGATTCGGAAAATAGATAAACAATTGGCGGCATTTGAATTACAATACAAAGATGATGAACGTGTGACAGATTTAATTGAAAAGTCAAAAACTCTTCGTGAGCAATTTTCTGAAATTGAAAAAGCCTTGTATCAAACCAAAAACCAAAGCGCCCAAGACCCATTGAATTTCCCTATTAGATTAACCAATAAATTGGGACATTTAAATGCTTTGGTTGGCATGGGAGATTTTGGGCCAACTGATCAAGATGTTGCAGTTAAAAACGAACTTACGGCAAAAATTAATGAGCAATTAAAAGCTTTCAACAAATTGGTTTCAGAAGAGATTCAGGCCTTTAATAGCGAGTTTAATAAAAAAGAATTAAACTATTTATTCCTTGAAGATTAATGGAGTATTACAATTATATAAAATCGTTACACCTCATATTTGTCATAACCTGGTTTGCGGGATTGTTTTACATTCCAAGACTTTTTGTGTATCAAATTGAAGCGTTTCATAAACCATCACCCGATAAAGAAATTCTAGGTAAGCAATTAAAACTTATGGCTAAACGGTTGTGGAATATCATAACTTGGCCATCGGCTATTTTAGCAACGCTATTTGCCATTTGGTTGTTGATTTTAATGCCTTCATGGTTACAACAGCCCTGGATGCATGTCAAATTAGGATTTGTGGTTTTACTAATCATCTATCATTTAAAAACACATCAGTTTTATAAGCAATTACAACAGGACGATGTTCGCAAAACATCAAGTTTTATGAGGCTTTGGAATGAAGGAGCTACTTTTATTTTGTTTGCAGTGGTGTTTTTGGTGATTTTAAAAAGCACTTTCAACTGGATTTTTGGGGTTATAGGAATTTTTGTAATGGGATTACTAATTATGCTAGGTTTCAAAATCTATAAAAACATTCGCAGTAAAAATCCTAATGCCTAAACCATTTGGCTTGATTATTGTTATATTTAGTGGACTTTACAGATTAAATGAAATTAGCTAAACTCTCTTTAAGACTACGTATTTTCTTGGCCATGATTCTCTTGGTTCTTTTGGCATCTATCTTAATTGCCGGAGTTACCATTTATCAATATAACGAAGAAGCGCATGACTATCATCAAGATAGGTTAAACCGTAAAGAGGAAAACATAAAAGCCAGTGTCGAGTATACCATAAAGGAAACAACGTATCCAGTTATAAGAGAGAATGTAGCACTTATTTTTAAAGATGAGATTTATGAGATTGCTACCATTCACAACATGGAAATTAATTTATATGATTTAGAAGGTAGTTTACTTAAATCATCAAAGGCCAGTTTTGCTGCAGATTCTATACCAAAATGTTTAGATGCCAATATATTAAATACCCTATCCAATACGCTGGAAAAGCGGTACGTTACCAAAACCATTGAAAACGGAGAAGGTTATTTATCGTCGTATTCGGTAATAACAGACCATAAATTTAAACCTTTAGCCATTCTACATTTACACTATTTAGAAAATGACGATTTCCTAAACAAAGAACTAAACGAATTTTTAGAACGCTTGGGTTATGCCTACTTTATTATGTTGCTTATAGCGGTAGCGTTGGCTTATTTTTTATCCAAGTACATTACCAAATCGTTAAAAACCATTAGTGATAAAATGAACGAAACACGATTGGAAAAACGGAATAAAAAAATAGATCTAGATAAAACCAGCGAAGAAATTTCGGTGTTGGTCCAAGCCTACAATAGTATGATTGATGAGCTGGAAGAAAGTGCTGTAAAATTGGCAACAAGTGAGCGCGAGCAGGCTTGGCGTGAAATGGCAAAGCAAGTGGCTCATGAAATTAAAAATCCATTAACACCAATGCGTTTGAGTGTTCAGAGTTTTCAAAGAAAGTTCAATCCTGAAGATCCTGATATCAATCAAAAGGTAGACGAGTTTAGCAAAACGCTTATTCAGCAAATAGATACCATGAGTTCTATAGCATCGGCTTTTTCAAACTTTGCGAAAATGCCAGCACAGCAAAATGAAACGCTTAATGTGGTGAAGATTGTTAAATTGGCACTAGACATTTTCAATGAAGACTATATTATGTTTAAGGCTGTAGAAGACGAAATTATTGCCAAGTTTGATCGCACACAACTTATTAGAGTTGTTACCAATTTGGTAAAAAATGGTATTCAGGCTATTCCAGAACATGCACAAAGACCACCTCAAATTATAGTTGAGGTTACAAGCAGTGAGAAAGTAGTTAACATAATTGTTTCTGATAATGGTAAAGGCATTTCAGAAGAAAATAAACCAAAAGTTTTTGAGCCAAAATTCACTACCAAATCAAGTGGTATGGGATTAGGACTGGCAATGGTGAAAAATATTGTGGAAACTTATAATGGAAATATTACCTTTACATCCCAAGAAGGAGTAGGCACGACCTTTAAAGTTACCTTTCCTAAAGAATAATATAATTTACTGTCACTCTGAGCTTGTCGAAGAGTCTAACACAAACCAAAATGGCATACGAAAACATCCTATCAAAAACAGAAAACGGAATCACTTATATCACCATTAACAGACCCAGTAAACTTAATGCGTTAAACCAAGCAACCATTCAAGAGTTACATGATGCTTTTGAGGAGGCTGATGCGAATAAAAACACTAAAGTTATTATTGTAATAGGTAGTGGTGAAAAAGCATTTGTTGCTGGTGCTGATATTTCTGAATTTGCAGATTTTGATGTAAAAAAGGGTGAAAACTTGGCAGCCCAAGGGCAAGAATTACTATTCAATTTTGTGGAGAATTTAGGCACACCTGTTATTGCTGCTGTAAATGGTTTTGCATTGGGTGGCGGATTGGAACTGGCCATGGCTTGTCATTTTAGGGTAGCCAGTGATAATGCCCGAATGGGATTGCCAGAAGTGTCTTTAGGTGTGATTCCGGGTTATGGCGGTACGCAACGATTACCACAGTTGATTGGTAAGGGGCGCGCTATGGAAATGGTCATGACTGCTGGTATGATTGATGCTCAAACCGCACATAGTTACGGGTTGGTAAATCATGTGACTTCGCAGGAAGAATTAATGCCGCTGGCTGAAAAAATAGCTAGTAAAATTATGCGCAATTCCTCTGTTGCCATTAAAGGGGCTATCAAAGCCGTTAATGCCAATTACCAAGATGGGATAAATGGTTTTGATGTCGAGATAGCGGAATTTGGAAATTGTTTTGGTACAGCTGATTTTAAAGAAGGAACTACAGCCTTTTTAGAAAAACGTAAAGCGGATTTTCCAGGGGAATAAATTTTAGTTTCGTTAACGGTCTCGTATAACCGTCAGTTACGGGTTAATATGCGTTAATTTTCGGTTTGGCACGACGCTCGCAATTCCGCGTGGATTCGGACGTAGTCGAATCCGCCGTAATTGCGGTTATACATTGTTGTGCTTTCGTTATTTTTTTAATTCTGCGTCTATCAAACTAATTATAATTTCTGTTTTATTTTTTAACTCACTAGCGCTTATTTTACTACTTATTGCCCAAAGATTAACCAAAGACAATATACTTTCAAATTTAGGGTCATTTAAGATAGTTTGTATATCTACCTTATTATTTGATTCTTTTCCTTTCCAATTAGTCTCCTTTATCGGTGTATCTTTCCATAAACTTTGAGCTATATAGTAATCGGAATATGTTAAGGTATAATTATTAATTAAATATGTGTTATAGTTATTTAAAATTATATCATAAACACCAGTTTCAATTTTTCTTAAATCATCAACTTCTGCACTCCAATTAGATAAATATTTTCGGAGTTGTTTATTTTGAATTATACTCAATTTACCCCCATTTATGATTTCTTGCAACGCTCCAGAACGTGATTCATATGTAGGTATATATCTACTAACACCTATTAAACTATCAATTGGTTTTTTGGTCTCATTTAAAAATAGCTTACCAGTTACAAAACCGTTTAATGAATTTAGCGCTTTCATTTGCGATTCTCTTTTTTCAATGGCAACATTTAGGTTTAATAAGTTTTCTTGATATTCTTCTTTTAAATTTTCTAAGAGCAATTGTTCTTCTAACGATGAAACTCTTTCATTATTCCAATTATTAATCTGTAATGCAATTAAGATTCCGATTACCACTAGTATAATCTCTCCAATGGCATAAAGCAGGTACTTACTAAATTTATTTTCAACTAGCAGGTTTTGCCTAATTTTTCTAAAGAATTTTATCATTGGTTAGCGGTTGGTTATAATGAAGCACAACTTATTGATATGATATCGTTTTAATGATTTATATCAGGAGTTAACGAAGTTCGGCTTTTTATTTTACATAGTCAAGTTTGTTAATAACCCAAATTTACTTTAACACTTTTCACATTAAATATTAGCTAATTTTAAGGTGTCAGGTTTTTCCAATCACACAAATTTTTAGTTATATGAATCCCAAGTCTATTATAAAAGGGCGTGGTGCCCAGCACAATGTGCACAACCGTTTTTTTGAATTAAGCCATGAACTCCGTGATGATTTTTTGGAGTATTGCGCCAAGCAAGGCGAAGAAGCCGACAAAAATAAAACACTGTACTTACCAGTTTTTCCAAAAACCATAGTCAATAAAGTTACCAGTCCAGATGTGGGAATGGGTTATTCCATGAACATGTACCAAGGGTGCGAACATGGCTGTGTATATTGCTATGCCAGAAACAGTCATGAATATTGGGGTTACAGTGCTGGTTTGGATTTTGAACGCCGAATTTTGGTAAAAAAGGATGCGCCAAAATTATTGGAGGTGTTACTTAAAAAGAAATCATGGCAAGCTTACCCAATTGTAATGTCTGGGAATACCGATTGTTATCAACCTGCTGAAAAACAATTTAAAATCACAAGGGAATGCTTGAAGGTGTTTTTAAAATACAAACATCCAGTGGGTATCATTACAAAGAATGCGTTGATTTTACGCGATTTGGATATTTTAAAAGAGCTGGCAAAAGATAATTTGGTAGCTGTCAACATATCCATAACATCATTATCAGAAGATACTAGGCGCATTTTAGAGCCACGAACAACTACTATTAAAAAGCGTTTGGAATCCGTAAGAGTGCTTTCTGAAAATGGTATTCCAGTCAATGTGATGTTGGCACCCATAATTCCATCCATAAACAGCCATGAGATTTTGCCTTTGGCCAAAGCAGTTTCTGAAGCTGGTGCACTATCCATTGCTCATACCATTGTACGATTGAATGGAGCCATTGGTGAAATTTTCACTGAATGGATTAAAAAAGCATTGCCAGATAGAGCTGACAAGGTTCTTCATCAAATAGAGAATTGTCATGGCGGAACTCTTAACGATTCGCGTTATGGAAAACGTATGCGAGGCGAAGGTCAGATAGCTAAACAAATTAATGATTTGATAAAATTGGCCAGGCAAAAATATTTTAAAGACAAAGCGATGCCAAAGTTAAACACCCAATTGCATAAGGAGTATAAGGATGGGCAGTTGAGATTGTTTTAATATAGTGTTTTTTCAAAAACAATTTTGGTTTGTCCTTTTTCGTTTGTGTAAACTTTGGTGATATTGAACCCGTTTTTTAAGTTTAAGATCATCATGGGTTTAAAACGGTTCATGGACTTGTTTTGAAGAACCTTGTAACCCATTTCTTTGGCATATATTTCTTGAAGCCTTGCCAACTCTTTGCCAACTCCTAGATTTCTATATGCTTTTTTTACACCACCTATCCAGCTGTAAAACCTTTCCTTGTTTTTGCGATAGCCAATTTTAAAGCCAACCAACTCATTGTTTGAATACGCCAATACAGAAAATATATTTGATTCATGCTGTATCCGTTCAACAAAGAATTTGCTGTCAGCATCATTAAAGATATCTTGATATAAATTTAAAATTTCACTTAACAAGTCTTTTTCAGGAAGGCCTTCAACAGTTAGATATTTTATGTTATTGTCTTCCATCCCATTCCGCATAAAATTGCTCAAGATATTGCAACATAAACTTGTGGCGTTTTTCAGCTAAACGCTTACCCGTTTTAGTATTCATATTGTCTTTTAAAAGTAACAACTTCTCGTAAAAATGATTGATGGTTGGAGCTGTCGAGGTTTTATATTCGGCTTTACTCATATTCAGATTTGGTTTTATATCTGGATTATAAAGCGCTCTGTTTTTAAAACCACCATAATTAAAAGCTCTTGCAATACCAATGGCGCCAATGGCGTCTAAACGATCGGCATCTTGAACCACTTCCAGTTCGGGTGATGTAAATAAACCACCCTTACCCAATGATTTACTAAAAGACATATTGGCTATAATGCTAACCACATGTTCAATGACCTCGGATGATACATTTTGACTGAATAGAAACTCACGTGCTTTTTTGGGTCCAATAGTTTCATCGCCATTATGAAACTTACTATCAGCTATATCATGAAGTAAAGCACCAAGTTGAACAACTTCTAAATTAACAGATTCCTGTTTAGCAATATTAATTGTGTTTTTATAGACGCGCTCAATATGAAACCAATCGTGTCCACCTTCAGCATCTTTTAATTCTTTTTTTACAAAAGCTATAGTGTTTTCTATGAGTTTAACATCAGTCATTTACAATATCTTTTACTATGTCATTTTCGATTTTTGAAATCAAATTATCGCCTTTATAATCTTTTAAAGAAATGGGCTCTTGAACTTTAAAAGTTAAATGATTACCTATTCCCATAGGAAATTTTCCGTAACGCAACATTTTCCATGAATTGTTAATTGTTATAGGAACTACTATTGCTGATGGTATTTTTTTGAACAACATATCCAACCCTTTAGTTTGAAAAGGTTTGGGTTCACCATTCTTACTTCGGGTTCCTTCAGGAAAAATAACTGCGGTACGATTGTTTTCTTCAATATATTCACCAAACTTCATAATGGCAGGTAATGCTTGTTTCGGATTTTTTCTATCAATTAATACCGAGCCGCCATGTCGTAAATTGTAGGAGACGCTAGGAATACCTTTTCCCAATTCCTTTTTACTGATAAATTTCGGATGATGTTTTCGCATATACCAAATAATGGGTGGAATATCATACATGCTTTGATGGTTGGCAACAATTATCAAAGGCTTATTAATGGGTATATCAAAGTTGTTTTCAAAAGAAAACCGTGTGCCTAGTAAGTTCAAACACCTCATGATAAAAAACTGTAACCAATCTACACTTATTTTATGTGCCTGATAACCCAAAACATTAAAACAAAACCATTGAATAGGTTGAAAGACCACTAGCGTGAGTAAGAAAAAAAACGCATAAATTGAGGTTAGTATGTAAGCTAGTAATTTTCGCATGAAAATGAATTAATAAACAAAATTAACCAATAAGATTAAAGCACAAAAAAACCACGATAGAATCGTGGTTATAATTTAAGGGTTGCGTTTTTTTAGCAATGTTCGTTGTAAGCATCAACTAAATTTTCAGCAATCAATTCAGCAGGACGACCTTCAATATGATGACGCTCTAACATGTGCACCAATTCACCATCTTTAAATAAAGCCATACAAGGTGAACTCGGTGGAAATGGTATCATATGTTCACGAGCTTTATCTACGGCTTCTTTATCGACGCCTGCAAAAACAGTCACAATATGGTCTGGCTTTTTGGCATTCTGCAAACTCATTCTAGCACCTGGACGTGCATTGGCTGCAGCACAACCACAAACCGAATTTACGACAACCAATGTAGTGCCTTCTTTTGCTAAAGCGGCATCAACAGCTTCTACAGTTTGTAATTCTTCAAAACCAACATTGGTTAAATCTTCTCGCATGGGTTTTACTAATTCCGCTGGATACATATATTTTAAATTTTAAGATTAATATTTAGATGGTGCAAAGATACCAATTGTGTAACAATTTAAGCAGGCAATCTACTAACAAATAGTATATTTACCCATAAATAAAATTGATAGGTACATGAGTTTTTCAAAATGGATTGGAGCAGCATTAGGATGGTCATTTGGTGGTCCAATAGGAGCCATAATAGGAATGGCATTGGGAGGTGTTGTTGATGCTGTATCTGGTAATGGAAATGAAACCATTTTTGGTCAAGAACAGTATAGAAGAGCACAAGACAGAGGCAGAAGCAGTGTAAGAACCCAATCGGGTGATTTTGAAGTGAGTTTATTAATATTAGCTTCAATTGTTATAAAGGCTGATGGTAAGCAAGATCAAAGAGAATTGGATTTTGTAAGGCAACAATTTGCTGGTATGTATGGTAAAGAACGTGCCAACCATGCCTTTAAGCTATTTAAAAACATTAATAAGCAACAAATTCCTGTACGTCAGGTTTGTTTGCAAATCCGGCAGATGATGGATCACCCATCGCGTTTGCAATTGCTTCATTTTTTGTTCGGAATTGCTAAAGCTGACGGGCATGTTACGGAAGATGAGGTTAAGCAAATTTATACTATTTCAGGGTATTTAGGAATCAGTTCGCGTGACTACGAAAGCATTAAAGCTATGTTTTACAATAGCAGTGATAATGCTTATAAGATTTTAGAAATAGACAAAAGCGCTTCAGTAACTGAAATAAAAGCGGCTTACCGAAAAATGGCTAAAAAATATCATCCTGATCGAGTGGTTCATTTGGGTAAGGAGCACCAAGAAGGAGCAGAAGAAAAGTTTAGACAGGTGCAACAGGCTTACGAACAAATACAAAAAGAGCGTAAATTTTAATCTTTATGGATAAAGAGCAGATAAAGCAAACTATAATAGATGAAATTGCGAAAACAGAAAAAGCTATTGTAGGCTACAAAGAATTGACCAAACCCATTTCGCCAAATAATGCTATTGGTAGGGTAAGCCGAATGGACGCCATTAACAACCGAAGTGTTAATGAAGCCTCATTGAGACAGGCCGAAACCAAACTTACAAATCTTAAACGAGCCTTATCAAAAGTTGAGGATGACGATTTTGGCATTTGCTTAAAATGTCAAAACCCAATTCCCGTTGGAAGAATACTTATTCGTCCTGAAAGTTTTTTGTGCGTGAATTGTGCGCGATAAAAAAACAGAAATTTTTCAGGTGACCTTTTTAAAATTTGACCATTAAGTAATAAAACGTTTTATGAACGATCAAAAAATCTTACAGTGTTTTAAAAATGGTCAACGCGAAAAGGCTTTTAAGAAGTTGTACCAGCTGTATCCTAAAATTGAACGACTGGTATTGTCTAAAGGAGGTCAAAAACAGGATGCATCTGATGTTTTTCAGGAATCCCTTATAATTCTGTATCGGAATTTAGAAAAATCGAATTTCAAGCTTACGTCATCATTCTATACCTACTTGTATTCTGTTTCAAGATTTGTTTGGAGCGATATGCAAAAAAAAGAATCTAAACTACTTTCTAACCAGCTGAATGAAAACGAAGCTACCATTACTAAAACTATTCATGAAGAAAAGCAATTTCAACTAGCCGAACTGGCTTTTTCTGAATTAGGAGAACGCTGTAAAAAACTCTTACTACTGTTTTATCACAAGCGGATGTCGTTTAAAGATATTGCTAAAGTGATGCAATTTTCTACTGAAAAAATTGCCAAAAACCAGAAGTATAAGTGCTTATCTAAAGCTCGAGGTATTTACAAGAACAAACAACAAACCGTCCAATCCTAAATTCCAGAAATCATGAAAACAGATATAAGACATATTGAGCTAATTACAAAATATTTAAACGGAGAGCTTTCCCTTTCCGAATCTCAAGCTTTTGAAGAACGTTTGCGTACGGATATCGATTTCAAGCAATTGTTTAACGAACAGAAAGCAATAATTCGAGGTATTAAGCGCGCCGGATTAAAAGAAGATATCGCTATTGCGAAACAACGTTATTTTATGGCAAAATGGTTAAAAATCATTGGTGTTTCAGGAACCGCTATTGTGGCTCTAATTGTAGTAGGAACTTTATGGTTTAACAAAACAAATCCCGAACCCATACCAACCCAAAACAACATGGGTTTAGAAATAAAAGAAGCGCCTAAAACAGAAACTTCCTCTGCGCCAGATCTTGAAGTTTTAGGTGTTCAGCTAGATACGTTAAAAACAGTTGAGCCACCTACCGCCAATATGGAATCTAGTGATTTAGCAAATAAAGAAGAACTAAATCCAACAAAGAAAGCAGTTGAAGAAACAAGAGAAGAGGCCACAATTCAAAACGATTCTTTGATTGAAAACGAACCTGTTGAAGCAATCAATACAAGCAACCAATCCTTAAATTCATTTTTTGAAGCTGTAAAAAAGGAACCACAGGTTATTGTAATTCATGTTGAAGAAAAAACATCCCTTACCCTTGATGAAGGAACAACAATTACAATACCTAAACATGCCTTTGTAGACGAAAAAACAAACCGGTTAGTTCGTGGTACGGTTCAATTAGAAGTTACAGAGTACTATAAGTTGTCTGATATGCTTCTAGGAAATTTATCAACCACATCAAATGGCGAAGCTCTGGAAACAGGAGGTATGCTTCATATAAATGCTACCAAAAATGGCAAAAAATTAAAACTACAAAAACAGATTTCATTAGCCTTTCCATTTACCAAGCCCAAACCAGATATGCAGTTGTTTTCTGGCAAAGAAAACGATGATAACATTAATTGGATTCCAGATGGCAATAGAACGATAAATTCAATCTCCCTTGAAACAATTGAACACAATGTAGAGGTTCCTTTTAATGTAGTTGAAAACGTCCCTGTATTTCCTGGCTGTCAAGGGCAAAATCAAGAATTGAAAGATTGTTTTAATACCAAGATGAAAGATTTTTTAACTCAAAACTTCAATCTTGAAATTGCTGAAAAATTGAATTTAACCGGAAAAAATAGAATCAATTCGTTCTTTAAAATTGATGAAAACGGTAATATAACAAATATTAGAATTAAGGCATCAAGTGTAGCATTAGGAGAAGAAATGATGCGTGTTATTAAATTGTTGCCAAAGTTCCAGCCAGCTTTACAAAGAGGTGAGCAAGTAACAGTCCCATATTTCATGCCGTTTGAAGTTAATCTTCCAGGAAAGGATAAGAACTTGCCAATGGTTACAGTGGGTTCAGTTGCTTTTGAAGACGATTTAATTATATCCAAAGATTCAGTAAGATTAGACCCAAATAATTTTAATGCTTATCATGCGTCTTCTTATGCATTCTCTAATGCTAATTTAGGCTGGATTAATTGCGACCGATTTGTAAGAGGGTGGAAAAATAAAATAAAATATAAGTTCAAAATCAAGAACGCTGAAGGTGCAAACGTGAAAATGGTTTTTAAATCCTTAAGTTCAATCTTGCCTAGTAAGAGAGTAGATGATCAAGTGGATTTTGGACTAGTCCCTAAAGGTGAAGAAATTGTTTTGGTTGCCATTAAAAAGGTAAATGACACTTTTTACTTGGGTATTAAAGAAATAAAAATTGAAGACATATCCGAACTGAATTTTGAATTTAAACCCCTTACAATTGAAGAATTGAAGCATGAAATGGTTAAACTGAATGATTTGTTTAATTAACCTCTAAAAAGAAATATTCATCCATATTTTTAGTTAGTAGCGTATAATGGTTTTTAGAATCCTTTGAATTTTTACAATAATGGTACTGAATTACATATCGGTACTAGCTACTCGGTTTTCCTAGTTACTTTTAAAGCAAAAAATTAAAAGCAACATGAAAAACGTATTAAAAAAATTCAAATCAACATTTTTATTAGTCATTTTTATAACCTCTTGCTCTTCCGATGATTCAAATGGAGGAGTAGGTATTGAACCGCAACCACAGACAGGCTCTGATATAAGTTTAATGGTTAATGTAGATAATGAATCGCCTTATTTTGGAGACAACGTTACATTTACATTAACCGTAACCAATTTGGGCCCTGAAACGGCTACTGGAGTTTTAGTAAAAAGTGTATTGCCGTCCGGTTATGGCTATATAAGTGATAATGGGTCAACTAATGGAACATATGATGACGTTACTGGAGTATGGACAGTGCCAGATATATCCAATGGGTTAAACAAGGCATTAAATATAACCGCAACAGTTAATGAAACAGGAGATTATAATGTTATCGCAGAAGTAATAGCTTCTGATAAAGAAGATCCAGATTCTGAACCTAACAACAACGACATAACTGAAGACGATCAGGACAGTGTTACCGTTACTCCTATTGCACCTTCCCTCGTTCAAGTGTCTACATATGCCACCTCGGTTTTTGCTGGAGATGGTTTAGCTATTGATAGTTCAGGAAATCTTTATGCAACTAATTATTGGAATGATATTGTTTATAAAATTGACACCAATCAATCTGTAACGATCTTCTCAAATAATCATGATGGAGCTGCGGGAATGGTTTTAGACTCTAACGATAACATCTATTTAGCTAGATATGAAGCTTTTGATATAGTAAAGTTAGATTCTGAAGGTAACACAATTGAAGTAGTTGCAAATGAGATAGCAGCACCAATAGCAGTTGATTTTGACTCAAATGGTAATATTTATACTAACAACAATGTAAACAATGCAATTACAAAGATTGATCCTCAAGGTAACAAGACAATCATTCCCGTAGGCATATACAACAATAGTAGCTTAACAATTGATGATGATGATAATATTTATGTCTCGGATTATAATTCGGGAATTATCAAAAAAATAGATGCTATTACAAACCAACAAAGTACATTTGTTAATCTGCCTTTAAATAATGGTAGTGGCATAGGTTTTATAATTTATTCTGATGGATATTTCTATGCCACAAGTATTGGTGATAATACTGTATTAATGATAGACAGTGATGGGACTTCTGAAATTATTGCTGGCTTACAAGGTGTTGAAGGGCATACCGATGGAAATGGAGATGTTGCAACACTGACTAGCCCAAATGCCATTGTTGCTTCCGAAGATGGAAGAACACTTTATATCGTTAGTGGAGAAGGTAGTGTTAGAAAAATTGAAGGTTTTAGAGAAGATTAATGGTTTGTTATTGAATAAAGTATAATACCCTTTTTAATAGAAATTTAAAGGGTATTATTTTTTCTTAAAATCAGAAGGAGTGGTTCCAGTATTGTTTTTAAACGCTCTATTAAATGCAGATTTTGAGTTAAATCCTACTTGGTAAAAAATTTCTTTTATACTTAAGTTTGTTTCTAGCAAAAGAGTTTTAGACTCGTTAATTCTATATTCATTAGTCCACTCATTGAAATTTTTATGGAATTCATTATTTATTAATTGAGAAAGCTTATTTCTATCAATCGACAACTTATTTGATAGAACAGTAAGACTAAATTCAGGGTTTTTATATAGTTCTTCTTGAACCATTATAGTTTGAATCTCGTTGAGAATCTTTAGTTTTTCATGCTCTACTAATTTTTTTCTAGATGAATTATTTTTTGTTGAAGCTATTTTAAAATATTCAGGATTTTTCATTGCAAAATATCCCATAATGTATGTGATTATTGGAAGAATTAACCAAATAGCTCTATAACCATAAGCACTTAAAACACTATAATATCCAAAAACCCATGAGAGATATGATATAAACCAGATAAGCAATGTTAGTCCCGTAAAACTGTATAATACTTTTAGATAACTGGGATACTGCCTAAATGAAAAATTATTGTCTGATATTTTTTGATATCTTAATAATAGTTGAAACTGTAAGAAAAGAAAATATATATTATACAGTATTGCAGTGCCTTCAATAATTATGAATCGGTATGTTGTGTTTTTTATCCAAAGTGCTTTTAAGTAACTCTTTTCATTTAGCAGTAGAGGAATTTCAGACAAAACAAATAGAATAGCTGGTAAAAAAAGTAATAAAACTTGAGTTTTGCTTAACTCATTCTTTAATAATAATTTTTTAAGGTAGATGTACATTAAAGGGCCATATAGAAAAATAATGGCATCAGGCAGTGCTAGAAAATTGGGCAAGCTTTTAATAAAAGACAGTTCAATCAAAAAGCGCCCTAACATAGTAAGCGATAGCATTAAAAGAAAAATTGCTAAAAATGAATTAGCTGATTGATTATTTTTCTTAACAACAAAAAGTAAAAATGTTAAAATAAAACCCTGAATAGTACCAAGCAGTAGAATAATATGAAAAATATTAAAATCAGCCATTTTTAAATCATTAAAAACTTTTTAATTATAGTTTGTAAGGTTTTCAAAAATAAAAATATTACTTATCCTCTAAATAAAAAGAAGTCATCTTTCATGTCTTCAATTTGGGCATCTTCATTAGTAATGATATAGTCAATGGCTTGAGAGGTAAACTCATCGCCTTTTTTGGTTAAAGAAACAATATGATTATCAATGGTAACCATATTGTTTTTTAGTGCTAAATCTACAACTGTCTTGGCACGGATTTTCTGCCAGTTAATATGCTCTCGTAAGTGATTGACATGACGTTCGTTTTCTTCGGTGTGATTTTTTAGGTGTAGTAAAAATGTTAGGAGTGACACTTCAATTTTTTGTTGCTTTTCGCGGTACATAACAGCTATCAAACCTTTGCTAGGCGCAAATAAATAAACAACTAAAAACAGTAAGCCTAACATAGTGGTTATAGATCCAGCTATTGAAGCGTCCAACCAATGCGCTACCCAGTATCCTGAAATAGCACTAAATACACCAAAAAACATGGAGAGAAAAAGCATCTTTTTTAAGTCGGTTGTTAGAAGATAAGCACTTGCGGCAGGCGCAATCATAAGGGCGACAACCAAAATGGCTCCAACAGCATCAAAAGCCCCAACAGTTGTGACAGATGAAACGGTCATCAAGCCATAGTGAATAGCAACAGGTGAAAACCCTAACGATGCGGCTAGGCCAGCATCAAACGTGCTTAATTTCAATTCCTTGAAAAACGCAAATAGCAACCCAATAGTTATAAGTAGAATAATTCCAATAATCCACAACGATTTTGGTCCAACATCAACTCCTGAAATTAGCAATCGGTCAAAAGGGGCAAATGCTAATTCACCCAAAAGTACAGCATCAACATCCAAATGTACATCATTGGCATTTTTAGCTATCATAATGACACCAATACTGAACAAGGCAGGAAAAACCAATCCAATAGCAGTATCCTCTTTTACCAATCCCGTTTTTTGAATTTGCTCGACCAATACGACAGTTATGACACCTGTTAATGCTGCTAAAACAATCAATAATGGCGAGTTGAGGTCTTGTGTGATAAAGAATCCAACAACAATTCCTGGTAAAATGGAATGACTAATAGCATCACTTATCATAGCCATTTTGCGCAATACCAAAAACGTTCCTGGAATGGCACAGGCAATGGCAACCAAACTGGCAATGAGTTGTATTTCAAGTTGTGCGCTACTCATCTTTTTTTAGTTGTTGGTTATATAAATTGGATACTGTTTCAAATCCTTCTTGGGTCAAACTCCACATGTTTCCATTTAATGTCACATAGTTTTTATCCACTAATTTTTTAAGCGTGCCTTTGGTGTACCCTTGGAAGTTATTTAAAATTTTAATGGTATGTGGATGCGAAATGTTCTCGTGTGTTTTCGCAATATTAAACATAAAGGACAGTGTTTTGTGAAGTTCTAAATCACGACGATTTTTTATAAACCTGATTTGACGAAACAACAAACCACGATTGGGTGAAAAAATAAAAGAAAACATCACAAATACTGAAGCTACAATAACAATTACAGGTCCTGTAGATAGATTATTTTGAGCGGCACTAATGGCTGTACCAAAAACCCCTGAAAACGCACCAAATAACGCAGCAAGGAAAACCATCATACTCAAACTGTTTGTCCACTGTCTCGCTGCGGCAGCAGGAGCCAAAAGCATGGCGCTCATTAAAACCACACCAACCGTTTGTAAGCCTAAAACAATAGCCAAAACAATAAAAGAGGTAATTAAAATGTCTATAGTTTTGGTGTTAAATCCTAGGGTGTTGGCATAATCTTTATCAAACAATAAAATTTTAAATTCTTTCCAGAACAGAAGTAAAACTATTAGACATAAACCTGTTACAATAGCCATAAGCCATACATCACTTTCAACCAATGTGGCAGCCTGACCAAACAAATACTTATCCAATCCTGCTTGATTGGCATTGGGTTGTTTTTGAATAAAAGTCAATAGCAACATTCCGAAGCCAAAAAACAATGAGAGAATCAATCCCAAAGCTGTATCGGATTTCAAATGTGTTTTTGTAATAATACCTCTAATCCAAAACGTACCGATCAAACCACTAACTAAAGCGCCTAACAACAGAGTATTGCTTTCTTTGGCACCAGTTAATAAGAAGGCTATAGCAATGCCTGGTAAGGCTGCATGAGAAATAGCATCACCTAAAAGACTTTGTTTTCGTAACACGGCAAAACTCCCTAACATACCAGTAACAGCACCTAAAATAGCTGTACCAAGTGTTATGGTTCTTAAAGTGTAATCGTTTATTACAAGTTCTATGTATTCTAGTAAGTCTATAGTATTTTATTTCTGGATACTCACTTTGTAATTAATACCGTAGGTTTTTGTTAAGTTGTCATCATTAAAAATATCCTTTACAGGTCCTGTGGCTATTTTTTTAACATTAAGGAATGTCACCCAATCAAAATATTCTGGAACAGTTTGTAAATCGTGATGCACAACGATTACTGTTTTATTGGCTTTACGTAATGCTTTCAAGATATTGATAATGGCAATTTCAGTAGTTGCATCAACACCTTGGAATGGTTCATCCATAAAGTAAATAGAGGCATCTTGTACCAAAGCGCGTGCTAAAAATATACGTTGTTGTTGTCCACCAGATAGTTGACTTATTTGCCTATTTTTAAATGGCAGCATACCTACCTGTTCCAAAGCTTCAAGAGCAGCTTTTTTTTCTTTTTGTCCAGGTCGTTTTATCCATCCTAAACTGCCATAGGTTCCCATCATAACAACATCCAAAGCGGTAGTCGGGAAATCCCAATCTACACTACCTTTTTGTGGTACATAGGCAACCAGTGAACGTTGTTTGTCATACGATTTGCCATAAATACTCACGCTTCCGGCAATTGGTTTTAAAATTCCTAAAATTGATTTAATTAATGTAGATTTTCCAGCACCGTTTGGGCCAACAATAGCCATTAGGACTCCTTCAGGAATTTCAAGATCAATATCCCAAAGGACTGGTTTGTAGTTGTAAGCTACAGTTAAATCGTCGACTTGAACAGCAATTTTTGAGCTCATTATTTCAAAGCGTTTACAATAGTATTGACATTGTATTTAAACATGCCTATATACGTGCCTTCAATGGTTCCAGCATCTCCCAAAGCATCAGAATACAAAGTACCACCAATTGACACATCGTGTCCTTTAGATTTTACAGCAGCTTGAAGTGCTTCAATAGTTCGTTTTGGAACAGAACTTTCAACAAAAATGGCTTTCACTTTTTTCTCAATAATAAAAGCTGCCAATTTTTGAACATCTTGAACGCCAGCTTCAGTAGCTGTTGATAAACCTTGTAATCCAACCACTTCAAAACCAAAGGATTTTCCAAAATAGTTGAAGGCATCATGTGCCGTTACTAATATACGTTTATCTTCTGGTAACGTATTGATTGTTGTATTGATTTCAGCTTTTAAATCACTTAACTCCTTAAAATATCGCGTTCCGTTTTCTTGAAACGTATTTTCTTCTGATGGTACAGATTCTGATAACTTATCAACAACAAATTGTGTGGCTTGCTCCCAATAAGTAATATCAAACCAAATATGCGGATCGTAATTTGATGCAAAATATTCTGAACCAATCAGAGTATTTTTATCAATAACATTGGATACAGCAACCGTCTTAATATTTTGGCTGCCCATTTTTTCAAAAACTTCAACTAATTTGCCTTCAAGATGTAATCCGTTGTAAAAAATTAAATCGGCATTTGCTAATTTGGTTACGTCACCTTCGCTAGCCTTATAAAGGTGAGGGTCTACACCACTTCCCATTAATCCTTGAACAGTAATAACATCGCCACCAATGTTTTTTACTAAATCGGTAATCATGGTCGTTGTTGTAATAACATTTAGTTTGTCGTTTTTTTTGTCTTCGTTTTTACAGCTTATAAAGCTTAAAAGGAAACTTATTAAAAGTGCAGTTTTTTTCATTTTAATTAGTGTTTAATTGGTAATCTAAAACTAGCTCCAGCACTTAACAAGAGGTCTTGCCCTTCTGTTATACTTGTGCCAAAAGACATATCCAATTGTAAATCATTAGATACTAAATAGGTCATACCAGCGTCCCATAAATGATTTGCTTTATTATCTTCAGGAAGGTCTCCATAAAGTTCAACATAGGCTCCAAATTTATCAGATATACTATAACCATATGCTATAGTATAGACGTAATTGGCTTCAGGAGAATCATCACCCCAAGCCATTCCTAAATTATAGCCCAAGCTGGATTTTTCACTCAAGGTATGCGAGAGTGAAAACCTGAAATCTACACCTGTTGTTTCGGGTCTATAGTCTGTACTTGCTGTAAAAGGCAAAAAAACATGACCTATTAAACTAATTTCTGGTATCCAACCTTTTTCTTCGGTTACATAAACTTTCATTCCTAAAAGCAATGGGCTTAAACCGCTAGTAACATTATCCATTTTTTGACCATTTACATGTGTGATGTTCTCTTGAAAATCCCAACCCAAACGCAATTCGAAATTGTCGGATAAACCATAACGGACTAATGTAGTATTATAGGTAAAGTTTTCGGTCTTTATTTGGTTACGCTCAAAAGTTTCAAAAAAGGCACCGGTTTCAACCTGTAAAAAGCCTTTAGGAACTGTGCTTGAAGCTTCGGTCATATCTGGTCTGTCGGTTTCTAGGGGTTTTGTGGTTTCCGTTTCTTGTGCTTGCAAGCACATAAAACAATTTGTAAATACAAAAATGGATAGTTGTTTTAAGTGTTTAGTTACTTTCATTAACATAAATAATATTAGTAAAATCTTCGTTTAGTAAAATAGTGTTGTTATTTATTGAAATTTGCGTCATGCGGTTATTTTTAAATTGATTAGTTACCGTAATTCGGTTGCCGTATTTAAGACCGTGAAGCGCACAAAAATCAAAGAATTCCTTGTCGTCACTCATTAATCTAGAAATGATGTAGGTTTCACCTGCTTGAGTTTGCGATAAGGCTATGGAATTATCAACTGTTGTAATTTCTCCTTTTGCATTAGGAATGGGATCACCATGCGGATCAAATTTTGGATTACCTAAATAAGCACTAATTTTATCGGCTAAAAAATCCGATGTCTGGTGCTCCAGTAGTTCAGCTTCTTTATGAATTTCATGTAAGGACATGTCAAATAATTTGAATAAAAGTGCCTCCCAAAGTCTATGCTTTCTTACGATGTTCAAAGCCATTTGTGTTCCTTTGTCGGTTAGCTGAAGCTCCTGATACTTCTCATAGTGAAGCAAATCTTTTGAAGCCAGTTTTTTTGCCATATCTGTTGCTGCTGCATTAGAAATGCCTAGTTTTTTTGCAATGTTACCTGGCTTGGTGTTATTACTGTCGTTCTTATCGTTTTTATAAATTGCTTTAACGAAATTTTCAATAGCTATTGACATTTATTGTTGCTTTAAATAAAATTTAAGTATACTTAAAAAAGTTTTCAAATATAGTTAAATTAAATATAATTGCAAATTTTCACTACTTTGGTATGATTTCGGTATTATGCCTTATAAAATGGAATTATGAAGTACCAATTACTCGCTTTTATGTTGCTTTTCTCTTTAATTGCAAAAGCCCAAGATACTACTGATGTCCATGTTGACAGTCCTAAAATTGTAACTAAACTTTTATTGGACAATATAATAGAAGTAGGAGAATTTGAAATAAAGTTTATAGATGTTGTAAACGACTCAAGGTGTCCTAGATATGTAAATTGTGTAAGAGCAGGTGAAGCTAAAGTGCAATTTCATGTTTCTAAAAATGGTGAAACCATTAAAAATGAAGTTGTAGATATTACACCCAGCACCTATTTGCAAAATGACTATCCAGTTATATTAAACTACGAAAACATTAAAGTAGAAATCTATAATGTTTTACCGTATCCTGAATATAGTTCTAAGATTAACAAATCCGATTATTATTTGCAATTAATAATTACAAAAGATTAATGGCACCCGCAATCGTCTGAACTACAACTTTTTGATTTTGATAGTTTAGTTTTCCAGAAAAACTTCGTTACCAGATACACAAGCGCTATAATAAGTGTAGTAAGGGCTAATATGTTTTGAATAACACTGCTCATTATTTTAATAATTGAAAGGCTATTAAAGCTACAATGTAAGCAAAACTACTCATGATTACTAATTGAAGGGTGGGCCATTTCCAACTATTGGTTTCGCGTTTAACAATGGCCAGTGTGCTCATGCATTGCATGGCAAACGCATAAAATAGCAGTAATGAAATACCTGAAGCAAAATTAAACAAAGGACCACCAAGTATGGGGTTTACCTCGCCAGCCATGCGATTTTTTATGGTTTCTTCTTCGTCGCTACCTACGCTGTAAATAGTGGCAAGAGTACCCACAAATACTTCTCGCGCTGCAAATGAGCTTACTATGGCAATACCAATTTTCCAGTCGTAGCCTAAAGGTCTAATGAGAGGCTCTATAGTTCTTCCTGTTATACCAATAAAGGAGTGTTCTAATTTAAATGAAGCTATTTCTTGCTGTAAATCTTCTTGAGAAATATTTTGTGAAGCGTATTGCTCCGTAACAATAGCTTCGGCATTGTTAAAATTATCTCCTGGTCCATAGGAAGCTAAAAACCATAATACGATGGATATAGCCAAAATAATTTTACCCGCACCAAACACAAACGACTTGGTTTTTTCAATAACTGTTAAAGCAACATTTTTAAATAAAGGGAGCTTGTAGTTGGGCATTTCGACCACAAAAAAGGTTTTACTCTTTATTTTAAGAACTTTATTTAGTATGTAAGCTGAACCAACTGCAGCACCAAAACCAATTAAATACAGAAGCATTAACGTTAAGGCTTGATAGCTCAACCCTAAAATACGACCCTTGGGAATTACCAAAGCGATGATGATGAGGTAAACAGGAAGTCTGGCAGAACAAGTTGTAAAAGGTGTAACAAGTATAGTAATAAGACGTTCTTTCCAGCTTTCTATATTACGTGTGGCCATAATAGCTGGAATAGCGCAAGCCGTACCCGAAATAAGGGGGACAACGCTTTTACCACTCAAGCCAAAACGGCGCATAATACGATCCATAAGGAAAACCACGCGACTCATATAGCCACTTTCTTCTAAAACAGAAATAAAAAGGAATAAAAAGGCAATTTGTGGAATAAATATAACAATACCGCCAAGACCAGGAATTATACCTTCGGCTATTAAATTGGTAAAGGCACCTTCAGGCATTTTATTTTTTGTCCATTCGCTAAACGAGGCAAATGTACTATCAATAAAATCCATAGGGACACTAGACCAGTCGTATATAGCTTGAAAAATGGTTAATAATATAATACCGAAAATGAGATAGCCCCAAACTTTGTGGGTTACTATCCTGTCTAGTTTTATTCTTAAATCTTTAGCTGTACTTAAGTCTATGGTCTGCCCCTTTTTTAGCGTATCATTAATAAATTGATAGCGTTTAATGGTTTCTTTTTGTTGCAGGCGTTTTAAATCGGCTTTAGATTTCGTTTTAAAATCGGCTACGGCATCAATTTCGTTTCTATCTGTTTTACCAAAATTAACATCCTGAGTGATTACCAACCAAAGCTTATATAACAACTGATTAGGAAAAGCTTTTCTTAAGTTGTCAAAATACTCGGTATCAATTTCGGAAGCATTTAAACAAGGCTTTACAGAAAGCTCTTTAAAATTTGCTATAAGATCTTTAAGAGCGGTAATGCCTTGGTTTTTTCTTGTGCTTATTAAAGCAATTTTGGTTTCAAGTTGTTGCTCTAGATATGGAATGTCCAGTGAAATACCCTTATAAGCCATTCTGTCAGCCATGTTAATGACTAAAATTGTAGGGATTTGAAGGTCTTTTATTTGTGTAAATAAAAGGAGATTACGTTTAAGGTTTTCAACATCGCTAACCACTACAGCCACATCGGGAAAATCTTTATCCTTTTTATTTAATAGCAGTTCAATAACGACGTTTTCATCAAGGGACGAGGCATTTAAACTATAGGTTCCTGGTAAATCTATTATATGCGCTTTTACACCTCTAGGCAACTTGCATATACCTTCTTTTTTTTCGACTGTTATGCCAGGATAATTACCTACTTTTTGATTTAAACCTGTCAAGGCGTTAAACACAGAGGTTTTTCCTGTATTGGGGTTTCCTATAAGTGCAACATTAATTTGTTTACCCATTGGAAATCTCTATTAAAATGTGAATGGCTGTTTCTTTTCTAATTGCAAGATGGCTCCCATTAATATTGAGATACATGGGATCTGCAAAAGGAGCGACTTGAACCAATTCAACAGAATTGCCAGGCAAGCAGCCCATTTCTAATAATTTAAGTGGAATATGAATAGATGAAACATCAGCAATAATGCCTTTTTCACCACGTTTAATATCTGCTAAAGTTACCTGCAAGCTTATTTAGATTGATTTTAAAGAAGCAAAAATAAGGCAAAAACTTTGTGTAGAAAAACTATTGATATTCTTTTTTTAGGGTTTCAATGTCGTTGAGTAGGCGCTCGATATCTTCAGGGTTGGTTCCGTCGTAAAAACCACGAATTTGCCGTTTTTTATCAATGAGCATGAAATTTTCGGTGTGAATCATATCGTATTGATCACCACTTCCATGGTCTTTAACGGCTAAATAACTTTTCCGTGCCAAATCGTAAATTTGTTTTTTATCGCCAGTAACTAAATTCCATTTATTGTCGTTAACTCCTTTTTTTAAGGCGTATTTTTTTAATTGCGCTACAGAATCTATTTCTGGAGTCACGGAATGCGAAAGCAACATGATATCGTTGTCGCTTAAAGTTTTATTTTGAATTTCTACCATATGATTCGTCATTATAGGGCAAATGGTCTGGCATGTGGTAAAAAAGAAATCGGCAACATAAATTTTGTCTTTATAATTGTCTTGGGTTATGGTTTCCCCGTTTTGATTTATGAGGCTGAAATCAGCGATTTTATGATATTTCTTGACATCTAAAAGTGTACTGTCTACCAATTCAGAGTTTACCATTGTAGGTTGATAAATAGGAAGCGGTTTATCGACATTTAGAATATTAAAGATTATTGAAATTATTATAATTGAAATAATAGTAAATACAATGGCGAAATATTTGTAGTCTTTAAAAAACGATAGCATAGAGTGGAGTTATTGGCATTGTTTTTGCAAAAATACATTGATTTTTGAAGCCAATAAACAATTCAAGACTATAATTATATGTTAAATACAAATGTGCTTGGATTCAGGTTTTATTCTTGAGTTAAAAAACACTACTTTTGTGCGTTATTTAAAAGAAGACAGATTTTATGACCGTTATATTAATTAAGGCAGCGCAATTATTTTTAAGCTTGTCTATTCTTATAGTCCTTCATGAATTAGGACATTTTATTCCCGCAAAACTTTTTAAAACGCGTGTAGAGAAATTCTACTTGTTTTTCGATATAAAATTTTCATTGTTTAAAAAGAAAATTGGCGAAACGGTTTATGGTATAGGTTGGTTGCCTTTGGGAGGTTATGTAAAAATAGCCGGAATGATTGATGAAAGCATGGACAAAGAGCAAATGGCACAACCACCCCAACCTTGGGAGTTTAGAACCAAACCGGCTTGGCAGCGTTTAATTATTATGCTAGGGGGTGTAATTGTGAACTTTATTCTTGGGTTTTTAATTTATATGATGATATTATTTGTTTGGGGAACCGATTACTCTAACAAAGATGATATTACTTATGGGTTTGGCGTATCAGAAACCATGGAAAAATATGGTTTTCAGCAAGGTGATAAAATAGTATCTGTAGATGGCAAGCCTTTTAGTGAAGTTACAGATATTAATTCGTATTTGTTGTTTAGGGAAATTAACACTATACAAGTCGAACGTGAATCAGGAGAAATAGCAAATTTAACTGTTCCTGAAGATATTGGCACACAATTATTTGAAGCAGGTGATTTACCAGCCATGTCACCTCGATTACCATTTAAATTGGATTCTGTTGCACCAAACTCTCCTGCAGAAAAAGCCGGATTATTACCTACAGATAAAATTGTGAGTTTAAATGGCGAGGCTATTAATTATTTTACCGATTTAAAATATGGATTAAAACGCAACGGTAATAATACTCTAAATATCGGAGTGGAAAGAAATAATGAGGTTGTAAATTTAGAGATCAAGCCAACTGAAGATGCAACCATAGGCATTGTAAGTTTAGAAACAGAGCGTATTGTTACCAACCACAAAGACTATTCGTTTGGTGAGGCCATAGTTAAGGGCACTTCATTAGGTTACTGGACCATTAAAGATTATTTGGCACAGTTTAAATATATTTTCACGAAGAAAGGGGCTTCGCAAGTCGGTGGATTTGCCGCTATTGGAAATATGTTTCCGCCAAGTTGGGACTGGAAGGCTTTCTGGGCTATTACAGCATTTTTATCTATTATGCTGGGAGTTTTAAACCTGTTGCCAATTCCAGCGTTAGATGGTGGTCATGTTATGTTTCTACTGTATGAAATGATTTCTGGACGCAAACCTGGCGATAAGTTTTTAGAATACGCCCAGCTAATTGGTTTTATTCTTTTAATAGCGTTGGTATTGTTTGCAAACGGCAATGATATTTATAAAGCTATTTTTAATTAAAATTTTAAGTAGATTTTTTAATTAATATATTTGTAGTAAATAATAAATACTTTATATTTGCGCTCGCAAAAGCGAATAACACTCCTCCTTAGCTCAGTTGGTTAGAGCATTTGACTGTTAATCAAAGGGTCCTTGGTTCGAGCCCAAGAGGGGGAGCTTAACAACAGAAAGCCTTTACAGAAATGTAAAGGCTTTTGCTTTTTATGCAGGTCGAACTTTTAAGTTGAATAATTGCCCATACTTCAATATGTGCTAGTGTGTAAAAAAAATGAATTTGATTAGTTGAGTCAACAAGTATTTTTAAATGGTTTGTCTAATTGATATAAAATTGGTGTTTTGTGGTTGGGTCTTAAATTTAAAATAAATCTTGAATCACTATTAGGAGTTTTACTTATAATGAACCAGCCTATTGTTATTCTTTTTACTTTAAAAAGATTTTAATCGTTGGTTTTCCTGGTCCTTCATAAAATTAATTTTTTGTATAGGTCGATTTTTGTTTTTCGTATAACTATACATTCTTTGTATATTGTAAAAATGTAAGCAAATAGAGGCTTTATGAAAACAGTATCTTGGTTGTTATTCTTATTTGGTTTTTTGTTGTATGGGAGTCTTTTTTCTCAAGAGCTTCCACCTATTGGGGGATTTTCACCGCAGGATTATGATGCAGATAATCAAAATTGGGATATATCTCAAACCTCAAATAAGTATATATACATAGCTAATAATAAAGGGTTATTAGAATATGATGGAGCTACTTGGGACTTTTATCCAACTCCAAATCAAACTGTAATGAGATCTGTGCATGTTGTTGGAAAAAGAGTGTATACAGGCAGCTACATGGAGTTTGGTTATTGGGACAAGGACGGTAAGGGAACTTTAAACTACACATCTTTGTCAAATAAGTTAGACTCTATTGTTGAGGATGAAGAGTTTTGGAAAATTATTAATATTAAAAATTGGGTGTTATTTCAGTCATTGGACAGAATATATATTTATAACACAATAGATGAAAGTTTTCAAGTTGTTGCACCAAAATCTAGGATTGTTAAAATGTACCAAATCAATGATGACGTTTTTTATCAAGTATTTGGAGAAGGAGTTTATAAAATAGAGAATGGTTCATCATTATTGTTTATAGATTCCGCCCAAATATTGGAGTCTCGGATAGTTAATTTGTTTGATTATAAAGATGGGTATTTGGTTATAACAGAAAGAAATGGGTTTTATTATTACAAAGATGGTGATTTAACCAATTGGGACTATGAAATTGATGATATTCTGAATAACATTACAGTTTATTCAGCCGAGATCCTCAAAAACAAAACTATTTTACTTGGCACCATTTCTAATGGTTTGTTAGCACTTGACCATAATGGGAAGTTCCTATACCATATCAATCAAACTAGGGGTTTACAAAACAATACTGTTTTAACTATTACAGAAGATATAGACAACAATATTTGGCTCGGTTTGGATAATGGTGTCAACTTTATTAAAAGTAATTCTCCTTACAAAATTTATTATGATTCTTCAGGAAAATTAGGAACAACCTACACCTCAATTATATATAATGATTATATATATCTTGGAACTAACCAAGGGCTTTTTTTTAAAAAAACAAATAGTAACCAAGACTATATTATTGTTCCTGAAACTAATGGTCAAGTTTGGAGCTTAATAGAGATAAACGGCGAACTTTTTTGTGGTCATGATAGAGGCACGTTTATAGTTAATGGCAATAATGAAGCCACGTTGCTACCAGGCACTCAAGGAACTTGGGCTTTAAAACCAATTTCAGGCAACCCAAACCTCATAATACAAGGTACTTACGATGGTCTCAATATATTGGAGAAGAAAGCAAGCAAATGGAGCTTGCGAAATAGAATTATAGGTTTTGACATTTCTTCAAGATATTTTGAATTAATTGACAATAAAGTTTTTGTCAGTCATGAATATAAAGGTGTATTTAAAATAGAGTTGAGTCCAGACTTTGAAGAAGCTTTAAAAGTTGAAAAAGAACCGAGTTTTGAAAAGGGTCTAAATTCTAGTTTAATAAAATACAATGAGTCTATTTTCTATGCCAATCAAGACGGTGTTTTTAATTATAGTCAGTTAAAGAACAGTTTCTATAAAGATTCTATTTTGTCCAAATTATACAATAAAACTGAATATACTACTGGAAAACTTGTTGTTGATAAAACAAATAAATTATGGGGATTTTCAGAATACAATCTTGCTTTTTTGGATTTTGATTCGTTTGGTAATATTCCCGAATTGGTCAATATACCATTGCCTAAAAAACAAATTAATAGTATGAATGGTTATGAGAATATTAGTCATTTGTTCAAAAACCAATACTTGTTAGGAACATCCAATGGTTATTTGATAATCGATTTATCAAAGTTGAATACGGATTATGAATTCAATATATCAATAAACCATATAGAGGTTGGTAGGCTTGATTCTGAAATGAATAAAGTTGCTTTGCAAGGGTCATCAGTATTTAAAAATAAAACCAACAATTTATTTTTCTCTTACAGCATACCAGAATACTATAAATATTCTGAAAAACGTTACCAATATCTATTAGAAGGATATAATAACAATTGGAGTGGGTGGACCGATGAAAACACCCATCTATTTGAAAACTTGCCATATGGAGAGTATACTTTTAAGGTAAGAGGCAAAATTGGCAATATTGAAACCATTAATACAGCAAGTTTTAATTTTGTTATTGAAAAACCCTGGTATTTATCTAATGTGTTTATCATTATATATATTATCGGTGGCATGATAATGCTCTTGATAATTCACTTGTTCTATAGAGCTTATTACAAAAATCAAAGAAAAAAAATATTAGAACAAACACAGAAAGATCTCGAATTAAAAGAACTGGAAAACCAACAACAGATTACTAATTTTAAAAATGAGACATTAACTCAAGATATTGAAAATAAAAACCGTGAACTAGCTATTTCAACAATGAGTTTAATCAAGAAAAATGAGTTTTTAAATGACATCAAAGAAGAATTAAAAAAACTCAATCCAGACAAAAAACTCAACCCAGTAATTAGATTAATAGACAAAAACATCAACAACTCGAATGATTGGGAAATGTTTGAAGAAGCGTTTAACAATGCTGATAAAGATTTTTTGAAAAAAGTAAAATCAAAACACCAATCCTTAACCCATAACGATCTTCGATTATGTGCATACTTAAGGCTTAATCTATCTTCTAAAGAAATAGCGCCATTATTAAATATTTCAGTTAGAAGTGTTGAAGTGAAACGATATCGATTGCGTAAAAAAATGGAATTAGAGCACGAAACAAGCTTAACTGACTACATACTGGAATTGTAGAGCATACTACAATAAGTTATTTTAACCATACATTACCACAACATTTTAACATTATAGTCTTTATTTTTCTTTCTTGGCAAGAAAATTTATACTACAGTTTATATTGTTTTTAAAAGAAAACTTTGATGATTTGATAATTTTTAACCCTTTTTTTTGAAATGTATATTTTTTGTTGGGGTTAAAATTGGTAAATTCATAGAATCATGGGTTAAATTTACGATTATGGTCTTATGGATCGAACTAACTCTTATCATTTTTAAAATCCACGATACAGAGATTATTAAAATTTCAATACTATGAGAAACAAATTAGTAGGATTAATTCTTTTCTTTTTCACCTGTTTTAGCTTTTCCCAACAGAACATAGTTACCGTTAAAAAGGACGCTACTGGTATGCGATTAATGGTTAATGGTGAAGATTTCATTGTAAATGGTATGAATTGGGATTACATTCCCATTGGAAAAAATACCGTAGATGCTAGATTTTGGGAAAATCCAGATGATATTATTAAAGAAGGGCTTGACACCGAAATGTCCTTATTGAAAAATATGGGAGTTAATGTCATTAGGCAGTATACAGGTGTGCCGGCCAGATGGATAAAATATATTTATGAAAAGTATGGTATTTATACCATGCTAAACCATTCATTTGGACGATATGGCTTGACACTTGATGGGGTTTGGACACCTGTTACCATTTATGATGATCCAAAAACCCAGGAGCATCTATTAGCTGAAATAGATGTTCTCGTTAATGATTACAAAAACACGCCTGGATTATTAATGTATCTGTTAGGTAACGAAAACAACTATGGGCTTTTTTGGCAAGGAGCTGAAACAGAGGATTTTCCAGATGATGAAAAAGAAAAGGAATTTATTGGAGAGAAAAGAGGAAGACCGATGTATCGTTTGATGAATGAAGCGGCAAAACTCATTAAATCTGCAGATTCGTCACATCCAGTAGCTATTTGTAACGGGGATGTCCTTTTTATTGACATTGTTGCTCAAGAATGTAAAGATGTGGATATATATGGCACAAATACCTATAGAGGTGTGTCCTTTACTGACATGTTTGATGTTGTAAAAGAAAAATTAGATATGCCTTTATTATTCACAGAATTTGGAGCTGATGCATTTAATGAAATAGAGAAGAAGGAAGACCAAAAAATGCAGGCTTATTATATGTTGGGCAATTGGAAGGAAATTTATGAAAATGCAGCAGGATTAGGTAAGTCTGGAATTTCAATAGGGGGTTTCACCTTTCAGTTTAGTGATGGATGGTGGAAATATGGCTTTGATGATAGAGAGAATGCAGACATTCATGATAGTAATGCTTCTTGGGCCAACGGTGGATATCCGCATGATTTGGAACCTGGTGAGAATAATATGAATGAAGAATGGTTTGGAATCTGTGCCAAAGGCCCAACAAACGAAAGAGGCCTTTATGATCTTTATCCTCGAGCAGCTTATTATACTTTGAAAGAGGCACATCAATTGAATCCTTATGATGAGGGAATGACTTCAGAATTTCTCAACAATTATTTTAAGAATATACAAATCATGGATGCTGTTTTGAAAGCTAGAGGCGATAAGGCAGCACTTGAATCCCAAAGCTCGAAAAAATTAGGAATAAGCCAATTAAGAGCCGAATTCACAACTTTTAATACGGGTGGTAGTTTAATAACCACACCAGATGAACCCAATGAAGATGATTTAGTATTTCCTGATGAATTAGGTTTTGATCATATGCAATCTTTTTACATTGGAGTAGAAGCCAATCCAACGGCAAATATGCGAGCAGAAGTTAATGTTAATATTGTTGGTAATGTAGCTGAAAACCCAATAGATGAAATATTTTACGAAAATAGAGCCAGAACTCGAGCTGTAAACACGGCCGAAGGAGAACTTCAGCTTTCAGATATTGAAAGAGTAAAAATATATAGTGCAGAATATGAATGGAATGCAAAAGATTTTGATTTAAGAGGTTTTTATCGTACTGGTCATTATCATTGGCAATACGAAGGTGACTTTTTCGGACTTTACCCTGAAGCGAATTATGGTCCAAATTTAGATATATATAATGGTGAAATATCAGGTATAGAAGTAGATGGTAAGAGGGGATTGTCTGGTTTAAAAGCTGCCTTTGGTCCACAATTATGGTGGGGCGCTAACCCAGCTGTTTTATTTAAGTATGAAAGAACTGTTGGTAAATTTGATTTGGCGGCAATGTATAGAAGTGATATTGATGATGCAAATGCAGCAGTATCATCAATAGCGGTGCCACTACCTCAAACAAGAAGTGCAACATTATACGTAAAAAGAGAATTCGGTAATGTTGGGGTGGAACTAGGTGGAATTTGGGGTGGACAACCTCTTAATGGTAGAAAATTTCAAATAGCAGAAGGTGAGCCTGGCAACTATACAGTTTATGAAGATGAAATAAAAGGAAGTGATAATTGGGGTGGAAAAGCAAAAATAACCTTCTCTAAAGGGCGTTTTAATTGGTATGCGCAGGGTGCTTATATGGGGCTTGTTGCAAATGGCGGAGCTGACGCAACCCAAACTTTTACAGGTTGGAGACTTAAAGATACAGGAAGTGGAAACCAAACAAATTTTTTAACCGGTTTCACATATTCTTTTGGAAACCTTCAAGTGGCACCAAATTTCCTATGGCAAAAACCATTAGTTGACCCCATGCCAGGCGATGTTGGCGCTCCTGGAAGATTAAGAAACATCCAAGACGATCCTTTCGCGGTGAGAGCAAATAGAGAAACCGTTGGTGTCGAGTTATTGTTAACCTTTGATCCAACACCTGGAACATGGATGTATCAATGGGATAATGATAGGCAGGAAGATGCTAAATTTGCATTCAGTACAGGATTTGTATTCCGTCATTTACCAACTTCCCAAGATGCGGCCATTGGTATTTTACCAGATGGTAGAACAACCTTTGCCTTCCCTGGAGCCGCACCGGCTCAAGATTTATGGGAATCGAATACCAGAATCGTATCCAAAATACATTCAGATCTAGGAATCATTGCCAACTTGTATTTCGGTAATGCACAAGCCAACGGTAGTGACGACAGATTAATTGAACGTTATGGAGGTGACATTAGGGTTATCTATAAAAAATTCAAAGTAATGTACTCATCAAAGTTTAATGATTGGGGGCCTTATGATTATCATCGTGATTTTAACCTTACATTCCCTGTACAAGTCATGTTAGATTTGTCAACTACTTTGGGTAAACCCGATTGGTTCATATTGCCCAATACCCAAATTGGTATTCGAGGAACTTATAGAACGCTGGATCAATATTCAAATAGATATGCACCAGCAGCAGTTGAAGGATTTTCAACTCTGCCAGTATTAAGCCCTGTTGGGTTTCCTGATGGGAATGAATGGGAAATTAGAACGTATATCCATATTAACGTAGGTAAATAAAAAAAAAGATTATGAAAAACATACGATTTAATTATAAATTAAAAGGACTACTATTAATATTTATCTTTTTGTTAATAGGAAGTTGTGAACGTGATTTGTCAGATGATGCTGTTTTAGCAGGGTTCTCAAAAGAAGGTGATATTTTTATTGACGGACCAATTGCTTTAGGTAGTAATTTTTATTTTCCGTATGCAGGTTCAAAACCAGACGCTGTTGCTTTTGATGGTGTTGAAGCCTATAGAGGAAGCACTTCTATTCGTATAAATGTTCCAAATGCAGATGATCCAGAAGGAAATTATGCTGGAGCTATTTTAAGAATTGATGGAGCAGGAAGAGATTTAACGGGTTTTGATGCCTTGACTTTTTATGCCAAGGCATCTCAAGGTGTGAACCTGGATGCTATCGGTTTTGGAGAAGATTTTATTGATAATAAGTATCAAACTGCAATAACTAATGTAAGTATCGGTACAGGTTGGAATAAATATATTGTTCCAATTCCAGATCCGTCAAAACTTGTTGAAGAAAGAGGTGTGTTTAGATACGCTGCGGGAACACAAGCAACAGGTGGTCTCGGATATACGATTTGGTTAGATGAAATTAGATTTGAAAAATTAGGGACACTAGCTCATCCAAGACCTAAAATCCAAAATGGGGAGGATGTTATAGCTGATACTTTTATTGGTGTAGAGCTAGAAGTTACGGGTTTAACGCAAACATACAATTTAGGAACAGGTTTAGATCAAACAGTTGTAACGGCGCCTAGTTATTTTGAATTTGTTTCTTCAAACCCTGGCGTTGCAAGTGTGGACGAATTAGGGCAAATAACCGTTAATTCTGGCGGAACTGCTGTTATTACTGCTAGTATTGGAGGACTAGAAGCTGCTGGCTCTTTAACAATTAATTCTTTAGGTGATTTTGATTTAGCTCCTGAACCAACACGAGACCCTGATAACGTTATTTCAATTTTTAGTGATGTTTATGAAAATGTTCCAGTTGATTTTTATAATGGATATTGGGAACCATTCCAGACAACATTGTCAGCTGATTTTGTTGTAAATGGAGATAATATTTTAAATTATACTAACTTTAATTTTGTTGGGAATCAGTTTGCGAACCCAACTGTAGACGCTTCGGGTCATTCCAATTTACACTTAAACATGTATATTCCAGGTGATATCCCATCAGATTTTGATTTTTTAATTTCGGTTGTGGATTTTGGAGATGACGGACAAGATGGCGGTGGTGATGACACGAGACAACAGATTTTTGTTAGCTCTTCAGATGTTGTTGCTAATGAATGGTTTACATTAGAATTTCCTTTAACTTTGGCTAACAAGGATAATTTGGGACTCATTATATACGAAAATATTAATGGTTCATCCTTAAGTAATTTCTATTTAGATAATATTTATTTTTACCGTGATGTGTTAGAACCTTCGCCAAATGTCGATGATTCTATGGCAACGGAAGTAGCATTACCAATAGGTTTTGAATCAACTAGTTTGGTTTATGATTTTGTTGGATTTGAAGGGGCTGATTCTTCAATTCAACTTAACCCAATGGCTAGTGGAATTAACCCAACATCAACAGTCTTGCAATCTATTAAAACAGTTGGAGCCCAATTCTATGCAGGAACAGCATTAAACTTAGATTCTCCAATTAATTTCTCGACTTCTCAAAAAGTTAGGATGAAGGTTTTATCTCCAAAAAGTGGTATTCCAGTAAAAGTGAGATTGGAAGATCAAAATAATACAGCAGGTATAGAAATTGATGCTTCAACAACCACTTCCGATGAGTGGGAAGAAATGGAGTGGGATTTCAGTAGTGTTTATAATTCTTCAGTAGATTATGTAAGAATAGTTGTGTTCTTTGAATTTGTAGTAGACCTGCCTGGAGATGGGAGTACCTACTATTTTGACGACATTCAAATTATTGATTAACAACAGAAAGAAAAATATAAAATGAATAAATTAAATTATGTACTCTTAATAGTATTTAGTCTGTTTCTAATAAGTTGTTCTACAGACGAAACTCAAACAGTTACTACTTTGAATCAGCTAGTTTGGCAGGATGAATTTAATTCCGATGGACCAATTGACACTAACAAATGGAACTATGACATTGGAAATGGTGTTGAACAAGGAATACCTGGTTGGGGAAACAATGAATTACAATATTATACAGATAGATCTGAAAACATTACCGTTCAAGACGGTATGCTGATAATTACTGCTCAAGAAGAATCTTATGAAGGTTCAAGCTTCACTTCAGCCAGAATTCAAACAAAAGATTTGTTCGAAAAAAAATATGGGCGTTTTGAAGCGCGAATTCAGCTGCCTTGGGGACAAGGTATGTGGCCGGCCTTTTGGATGCTAGGCTCAAATTCTGATGTGGTTGAATGGCCCGCCTGCGGCGAAATTGACATCATGGAAAATAGAGGGAGTGAGCCAACTATTATAAATGGAACGGTTCATGGCCCAGGATATTCTGGAGGGGAATCTATATCTAAAGTTTATGACCTTGTAAATGATAGATTTGATACTGGCTTTCATGTGTTTGGCATAGAATGGGGAGAAGGATACATAAACTTTTATGTAGATGATGTATTATATAATCAAATAACACCAGAAGATGTTTCTGGTGAATGGGTTTTTGACAACCAGCCATTTTATATTATTATGAATGTTGCTGTGGGTGGCAATTATGGAGGTCCTCCAAATGCCAATACCGTTTTCCCTCAAACTATGTACGTTGATTATGTCCGCGTTTATCAATAGAACAATTTAAACATATTTATTTAAAGGTCGAGCCAGTTACTCGACCTTTAAAAATACCCAAATTTTTACGAATCATCAATCTAGCCTACAATTTTGTGGGGTAGGTTTAAAAGACTACTATGACAACAAAAATTTTAACTAGCAATCAAAATTTTGAAGAAAGAAATACAAGCATGAATCCCAACAAAATTTATATCGGCAATAATCAGGCTTCATTTAAAGAGGAAGAGATTACGGGTGAATTAATAAATTTTGAAGGCGAGGTATATTATAAAATTTCCAATTCAGATAAAATGAGACCATTTTTTATGAGTCTCATTAGTAATTCCAATCATTGGATGTTTATATCGAGTAATGGTGGTCTTTCAGCAGGTAGAAAAGATGCCAATCATGCTTTGTTTCCATATTACACGGATGATAAAATCACAGAATTTGCCGAAACCACTGGAAGCAAAACCATACTGCAAGCTCATAAAAACGGTAAGACTCATGTATGGGAACCTTTTTCCAATAGATATTACGGTATTTACGACATTCAAAGAAACATATACAAAAATCAATATGGCAATAAGGTGGTTTTTGAAGAAATCAACCATGATTTAGAACTGACGTTTAGCTATCAGTGGTGTACCAGTAACGCCTATGGTTTTATTAAAAAATCAAAGCTCATTAATCATTCAAATTCTATTGTGACTGTGAATGTTCTAGATGGGCTTCAAAACATAATTCCTTTCGGAGTTGGGTCAGACCTACAAAATAGTTATAGTAATTTGGTTGATGCCTACAAACGAAGTGAGTTGCAAGAAGAAACAGGAATCGGCATATTCGCTTTAAGTGCCATAATAGTTGATAAGGCGGAGCCTAGCGAAGCCCTAAAGGCAAATACCGTTTGGAGTTTAGGATTTGAAAAACCAAAATATCTTCTCTCGTCATTACAATTGGATAGATTTAGAAGAGGCGAAACTATTCAGAATGAAACTGATGTAAAAGCTGAAAAAGGTGCTTATTTCATTTCTACTGATGTCAACTTGGAGTCAGGACAGAAACAAGATTGGATGTTCATAGCCAATGTCAACCAAAGCATAAGTGATGTGGTTTGCATTTCTGAAAAAATAAAACACGAGACCGATTTAAAAGCTCAAGTTTTGGAGAATGTTGATTTAGGTACCAAGCACTTATTAGAATTGGCAGGAGCATCTGATGCCATGCAATTAAGCAGAAACAAGTTGCGCAATGCGCGTCATTTCTCAAATACCTTGTTCAACATTATGCGTGGAGGTATTTTTGATGACAACTATCAAATTGAGAAAACCGATTTTATAGCATATCTACAAAAAGCCAATAAACAAGTCTACAAAGAAAAGGCACATGTATTAAATAGTTTAGAAGAAATCTTTAATCTGGAACACCTAAAAGGTCTTGCAAACGCGGATAATAATAGTGATTTTAAAAGGCTTTGTTATGAATATTTACCGTTAAAATTCAGCAGAAGACATGGTGATCCAAGTCGTCCATGGAATCAGTTTTCAATTAACACAAGAAGCGAGGTTGATGGTTCCAAAATTTTGGACTATGAAGGCAATTGGCGCGATATCTTTCAGAATTGGGAGGCCCTAGCACATGCTTATCCAGAATTTATTGAAGGCATGATCCATAAATTCTTAAATGCCACAACCTTTGATGGGTACAACCCTTACAGAGTTACAAAAGATGGTTTTGATTGGGAAACTATAGAGCCAGATGATCCATGGTCTTACATAGGATATTGGGGAGACCACCAAATTATTTATCTGCTCAAATTTTTAGAAATAATTGAGAATCACTATCCAAATAAATTGGCTGCATATTTCAATGAAAACATGTTTGTGTACGCCAATGTGCCATACAGAATAAAGGCCTATGCAGACTTATTAAAAAACCCAAAAGATACTATTGTTTTTGATGACACACTTGATGCTGAAATACATCAATTACGTAAGGAATTTGGTGCTGATGGTGCGTTATTAAGAAATAAAGCTAATGGTATTTGCAAGGCGAATTTAATGGAAAAGCTTTTGGCTACAGTTTTAGCTAAACTGTCCAATTTTATACCTGAAGGTGGTATTTGGATGAATACGCAAAGACCCGAATGGAACGATGCCAACAATGCTTTGGTAGGAAATGGCGTTTCTATGGTTACGCTTTATTATTTAAGACGATTTATCAACTTCTTTGAAGGTATTATTATAACTTCTGAATTGGAATCTTTTGAAGTTTCAGAGGAACTTAAAGCGTTTTATGATAGAATACTGAATACCTTCGATAATTTTAAAAATCGCCTAAACACTGGTTTTTCTGATAGCGATAGAAAATTGGTGCTGGATGGATTAGGTCAAGCCGGAAGTGATTTTAGATTGAAAATTTACGATAACGGATTTTCAGGAAATAAAGGCAACATAACCAAAGCTAGTATTTCGCAATTTTTAGATTTATCCAATGCCTATCTTGAACATTCTATCAATGCCAATCAACGTGAAGACAAACTCTATCACGCTTACAATTTAATGACTGTTAAAGGTAATTCTGAATTATCAATTTCATATTTGCCAGAAATGCTGGAAGGACAAGTAGCTGTTTTAAGTTCAGGTTATATTTCTGGAGAGCAATCGTTAGAAGTTTTAAACGCCTTAAAAGCAAGTGTTTTGTTCAGACCAGATCAGTATAGTTATTTATTGTATCCAAATAAAGATCTTCCAGGATTTTTTGAAAAAAACAGGCTACCTAAACAAGCAGTTGAGCAGTCTGAATTGTTGCAACAATTACTCAAAGATGGAAATAAGCAGATTATTCAACAAGATGTTTTAAATAGTTACCATTTTAATGGCAACTTTAATAATGCAGATAGATTGAGGGAAGCTCTTGATGCGTTACCACAAAAGTATGAAGCTCTTGTAAAAAAAGACTCAACCGTAATTTTAAACACCTATGAAGAATTATTCAATCATAAGGCATTTACAGGGCGTTCGGGAACATTTTTTGGATATGAAGGTCTTGGTTCTATTTATTGGCACATGGTATCAAAATTATTGTTGGCAGTTCAAGAAACCAGTTTGAAAGCTTATAAGGATGGTGAAAGTAACGTAACTATTGGAGGCTTGTTGGATCATTACTATGAAATTAATGAAGGCATTGGTGTTCACAAATCACCAAAACTTTATGGAGCCTTTCCAACAGATCCGTATTCGCACACACCATTAGGAAAAGGTGCCCAGCAACCAGGAATGACAGGTCAAGTAAAAGAAGATATTTTATGTCGTTTTGGTGAATTAGGTGTTTTTGTGGAAAACGGAAAAATAGTGTTTAATCCAAGATTATTAAGAGGAGAAGAGTTTCTTAAAGAGCCTAAAACATTTGTTTACACGGCATTGAATAACGAAATCAAAAAATTGCCTGTTGAGGAAAAATCTATTTGCTTCACCTATTGTCAAGTGCCTGTCATTTATAAGTTAAGTAGTCAAAGTTCTATAGAAGTATCATATAACGATGGGAAATCAGAAGTCTTTGATTCTCTAATTATGGACACAAAATCAAGTGAGAGTGTCTTTAAAAGAAAAGGTGAAATAAATTATATACAAGTTTCTTTAAAGGAATAAAAACCAATGAAAATAACATCATTACATATCATCTATTTCTGTTTATCAATAGTTATGTTTTCATGTAATGATTCAAACCAAAAAAAGAGCAATACAGCACCTGTGAAAAAAGTGAAGAACTTAACAGCAAAAGAAATTTTGGGCAATCCAGAATATCTGGCAATATCCTATGGCGGATACAGAGAGGTATCCAGAGATAGTCAGCCAACCATTCAGCAGCTAAAAAATGATATGAGAATATTGTCTGCCATGGGGATTAAAATTTTACGCACCTACAACGTACAATTAGATCATGCGCCTAATGTCTTGAAGGCCATTAAAGAGTTGAAATCTGAAGACCCAAATTTTGAAATGTACGTCATGCTCGGTGCTTGGATAGACTGTTTAAATGCATGGACAGATCAAGCTCCCAACCACGATATAGAAAGCCCCAATAACGCAGGAGAAATTGAGCGTGCTGTAAAATTAGCAAACGCATATCCTGATATAGTGAAAATTTTAGCCGTGGGTAATGAAGCCATGGTAAAATGGGCAACAAGTTATTATGTACAGCCTCATGTTATCTTAAAATGGGTTACGCATTTGCAAAACTTGAAAAAGGAAGGCAAACTTCCGAAAGATATATGGATAACAAGCTCCGATGATTTTGCATCTTGGGGAGGCGGTGATAGCCAATACCATAATGAGGATTTAAATAAATTAATTGAAGCCGTGGATTATATTTCAATGCATACTTATCCATATCATAACACGCATTATAATCCACAGTTTTGGGTGGTTCCTGAAGATGAAACAGAATTATCCAGTATAGAGAAGATTGATGCAGCCATGAAACGGGCTATTCAATTTTCAAAAAAACAATATGATAGTGTATCAAATTATATAAAAAGTTTAGGTATAACCAAACCCATACACATAGGAGAAACAGGTTGGGCCAGTGTGTCTAACGGACATTACGGACCAAATGGTTCCAAAGCCACTGACGAGTATAAGCAAGGACTTTATTTCAAGCAAATAAGAGAATGGACAAATAGTAGTAGCATTTCCTGCTTTTATTTTGAGGCCTTTAATGAAAAATGGAAAGATGCCCATAACCCAAAGGGATCGGAAAATCATTTTGGGCTATTCACCATAGATGGTCAAGCCAAATACCCTATTTGGGAATTAGTAGACAAAGGCGTTTTTGAAGGATTAACGCGTAATGGAAATCAAATAACAAAAACATATAATGGGGAATATAAATCACTAATGGTTGATGTTATGGTGCCGCCATCTTATGAAGAATTGATGGCTCATAAATAGTGGCTATAAATGAAAACAAATGAATATGAAATCAATAGGCTATATAATGGCTTGTCTTTTTTTAGGTTTTATGGTTAGTTGTAATCACGAAAAGCAAAACAAGACTTTAAAAGTTGAGGTTTATGAAACTTCCGCTAGTGGAAACAAACTGACTAAACGCCAAGATTTTCAAGCCGCTGATTCAGCATCTCTAATCAAAATTAATCCTGAAAAAAAATATCAAACCATCACTGGGTTTGGTGGTGCTTTTACAGAGTCGTCTGCATATTTGCTAAACCAATTGAGCAAACCTAATCGGGAAAAAATTCTGAATGCCTATTTCAGTAAAGATGGTGCCAACTATTCGCTTTGCAGAACTCATATGAATTCCTGTGATTTTTCATTAAGTAATTATTCATATTCACCTGTTGAGAATGATATAAATCTAGAGCATTTTACCATTCAGGAGGATTTAGACGATTTAATTCCCATGATTAAAGATGCAATGGCTGTTACTGAAGATGGATTTAAATTATTTGCTTCACCATGGACAGCGGCACCATGGATGAAAGACAATAACGATTGGGTAGGTGGCAAGCTATTGCCCGAATATTATGATACTTGGGCGCTCTTCTTTTCAAAATATATCGATGCTTATGAAGCCCAAGGTATTCCTATTTGGGGCTTTACTGTTGAGAATGAACCACATGGTAATGGAAACAACTGGGAGAGTATGCATTTTACGCCACAAGAGATGACTGATTTTGTTCAAAACCATTTAGGACCAAAATTAGAATCGGATGGATACGGTGATAAAATCGTACTTGGTTATGACCAAAACAGAGCAGGTTTAAAAGAATGGGTAGATGTTATGTATGCTACAGAAGCATCTTCCAAATATTTCGATGGAACAGCGATTCATTGGTATGAAAGCACCTATGAGGTCTTTCCTGAAGCCTTACAATATGCACATCAAAAAGCACCTAATAAGTTTTTAATTGAAACGGAAGGATGTATTGATGCGGAAATCCCAAAATGGAAAGATGATGCGTGGTATTGGAAAAAAGAAGCTACAGATTGGGGCTGGGATTGGGCCGCAGAAGACGAAAAGTATTTGCATCCAAAATATGCACCGGTTAATCGTTATGCTAGAGATATTATTGGATGCCTGAATAATTGGGTTGATGGTTGGGTAGATTGGAACATGGTTCTCGATAGACAAGGTGGTCCAAATTGGTTTAAAAATTGGTGTGTAGCGCCAATCATTGTTGACCCTGAAGCTGATGAGGTCTATTTCACACCGTTGTATTATGTCATGGCTCATTTTAGTAAATACATTAGACCTGGTGCGGTTGTTTTAAGAGTCGAAAAAACAGATAATGGTCTTTTGGCTACAGCAGCTAAAAATCCTGATAATTCAATAACGGTCATCATTTTTAATGAAGGGATGGAATCCAAATATTTTGAATTGCAATTTGATGGCAAAAGCACCATAATTGATATTGATGGACAAACTCTTCAATCTATTTTAATACTAAACAGATAAATTAAGTATTATGTCAAAAATTAAAGCAGTATCTCGAAATAGAGTGCCAATAGGGCAAAAGGCAGCCTTTGGGGCTGGGCATTTTGTGCTTAATCTTTTGCCAGGTGTTTTAGGAGTATATCTTCAAGTATTTATTTTAACCGCTTTTGGAATGGATCCTGTTTGGGCAGGTTTATTAGGCGGTTTACCTCGAATATTTGATGCGCTTACAGACCCTATAATGGGCTTTATTTCAGACAATACCAAGTCACGATTTGGACGGCGCCGACCTTATATTTTTACAGGTGCAATTATTAGTGGTATTCTTTTCATATTAATGTGGCAACTTGATGAAAATGCATCACAAACCTTCAATTTTTGGTATGTGATGATTTTGCAAATATTGTTTTTAGTTGGAAATACCATGTTTGCAACGCCATTAGTAGGTCTTGGTTATGAGATGACCTCTGACTATAATGAAAGAACCCGTTTAATGAGTCTTGCTAATTCAATGGGTCAAATTGCTTGGATGATTGTACCATGGTTATATGTCATCATTCCTGATGCAAATACCTTTGACAATCCTGCTCAAGGTGTGCGAACAATGGCAATTATTGTTGGTGTAGTTTGTATAGTTTTTGGAGTTCTGCCAGCCTTTTTTTGTAGGGGTATTGATGCGGCACATATGGAAAACAGAAAAGAGATAAATTTCAAAACACTGGCTTCAAATATGAAAGAACTTTGGCATGGAATTAAGCAAGTTTCCAAAAACAAGCCGTTCATGAAATTATGTGGCGCAACTTTTTTGGTATTTAATGGATTTCAACTTGTAGCAGCCTTTTCGGTTTTTATAATTGTATTTTATATGAATCAAGGAAGCTGGGAGCTCGCAGGAACATGGCCTGCCTGGTTCAACACTCTAAATGCTATTATTACAGCTTTTCTTGTTATTCCAATTATATCCAAAATGGCTACCAAATGGGGTAAACGAAATGCGTTTTTAATTTCAACTTTTCTATCTATCATTGGCTACATTTTAAAATGGTGGGGATTCGACGTTCAACTAAATGATCAATTTAATCAAACATCCCTCGGACAAAGCTTGAACAATGGTGTCGCATCTATCTTTGAATTTTTAAACCCATATCTGGAACAGGCAGGGATGTCTTGGTTTAGTATTGATGCCAGTAATGGAATACCTTGGCTAATTTTTATTCCTATTCCGTTATTTGCGTTTGGTATGGGTGGGTTGTTTACACTTATGATGTCTATGACTGCAGATGTGTGCGATTTAGATGAATTGGAAAATGGTATGCCAAGAAAGGAAGGAACCTTTGGAGCAATATATTGGTGGATGGTAAAATTAGGGCAAGCACTAGCTATTATTTTAAGTGGAGTGATTTTAAAAATAGTAGGGTTTGATCAGAACATCACTGAACAAGCTGTTGAAACCATGACTAGGCTTCGCGTAGCTGATATTATTGTTCCTGCCACTACAGCGGCAATGGCGATGATTGTGATGTGGAAATATAGTTTGAATGAAAAAAGAGCAAAGGAAATTAAAGCACAGCTCGTTGAAAGACGGGGTGAGTTATAAATTTTAATTAATTAAATATATGTCGTATAGAAGAGAATCATATTACAAATACAAGGGCTATAGTCAGAAAAACACTGTAGGAATTGATACTTCAAAACTATCACGGGAAGCCTTAAAAGATTTGTGGCGCAAAACTATAAACGAAGGATTTCATGGAATTTGTTTTAGTATGTATGAAGATGGTCAGCAACCAGGTGATGATATTAGTTTTGAGCAGGTTGATCGTCGTGTGCAGATTCTAAAGCCATATGTTGAGGCTATCCGATCATTTTCATGTGTTGAAGGTAATGAACATGTTCCAGTTGCAGCCAAAAAACATGGGTTGAATACGCTTGTTGGGGCTTGGTTAGGAGACGATATGGAAGATAATGAAAAAGAAATCGAGGGCCTAATTGCACTGGCTAAGGCTGGTTATGTTGATGTAGCAGCTGTAGGTAATGAAGTGTTATATCGCAATGATTTATCGTTAGAGGAATTATTGGGGTATATAAAACGCGTTAAGGTAGCTCTAGAAGGTTTAGATATTCCAATAGGATATGTAGATGCTTACTATGAGTTTTCCAGACATCCTGAATTGGTTGAACACTCTGACGTTATTTTGGCCAATTTATATCCCTATTGGGAAGGCTGCCCTATAGAATATGCTCTGGGTCACATGCAAGCTATGTTTGGTCAGGTTGTGGATGCAGCGAACGGGAAACCAATCATAATTACAGAAACTGGTTGGCCAAGTGAAGGAGGAAGTTTAAAAGGAGCGGTTGCAGGAGATATTGCCGCCATGAAGTATTTTATTGACACCATTAACTGGACTAAAGAAAATGACATACCCATATATTATTTCTCATCATTTGATGAGTCTTGGAAAGTGGGTGATGAAGGAGATGTTGGTGCTTATTGGGGGTTGTGGGATAAAAGTGAAAACTTGAAATTTTAGTTTTTACGGATTATAATGCTTTTTGTTACTTGTATAAGTGTGCAAGTAAAAATAACATTAAGAAAGAATAGCGCAACATTTAACATTACCACCACAACAATACCTATACAATTACAATTTACTAGAGATCATAAAATAATACAGAGGCCTTAAGAATGCAAGCTATAATTAAATTATGTGTAATTTATTTGACATCTTGATGTTTTTTGTGTTTGTATGTTTTTTGTATTGGTGATAAATATGGATTTATCACTTTTTGAGTCTTATCTTTACTAAAATCGAATATTATGTATCGAGTTTTTAAATATTTAATAATTAACAAATAAAATTATGAAAAAAATTACATTAGTTTTTCTGTTTTTAACAGGATTTTTATGGGGACAGACTGTTAGAGTTGATGTTTCTGAATTAACAGACGTTCAAACTGTAGATTTACTGGCAAATTTTGGTGGTAGTTTTGCGTTTTTTCCTGCTGTAGACGATGGAAACGGTATTTGGAGTTTTGATTTGAGTACTTCTACTGATCCTCAAAATGAATATTTATGGCGAGTAACGTTTAACGATGCTTCAACATTTCAAGAGACTTTAGCACCTAAAGTTGGAGGACAAGGAATAGATAATGATGTTGCAGTTGGACAGGCTTTCAATACTGATTATGTTAATTTCTGTAATAGAATAGTTGTAATTGGAGATCCAGACCCTCCAACTTTCTATTTTAATTCTTTCAGACAACCAGGTATTAGTTATACAGAGTTAGTACTGACTGCACCTGCTCCAGGAGCTGGTCAAAATTATTATATGCTTTACGATGTTAATGGTTTTAGCGAATTTGGTGGCCCAGGTACCGTAGATAATGGTGATGGAACTTATACAGCTATTGTTAGACCTGACGTTGGTTTTGAATACAAATGGATATTAAACGATGCTGCTGGGACAGCAGGAGCTGATACTAATGAGGACTTATTGTCTTGTACAAATGATGGAGTCACTATAAATACTGATAACGCAACATTTGCAAATAGAATTCATGCAGCAGGAGAAGATAAAATGGACGAATTTGGTGTGTGCCCTGATACAGGTGGTGGCGGAGATCCTGTGCAATCGCCATATTGTGATACTGAAGTATTTCACTTTGGTGGTAATGCTGATTCAGTTATTAATTTAACGATTGAAAATACTGGAGGAAATACTATGACTATAACGGCAACAAACCCAGGAGGATTTGGAGGTTTTCCAAACAATATTCAAATAGCTGGTGTACCGCCGTCAGGCGCTACAATAGGAACAGTAGATTTATCTGTGCCAGAACAAGCTAGTTTAACACTTACATGGGCTGCTCCACCAGCAGGAGATGTTGTTATTGAGTTTTTCCAATGGCAGAAAACTGGTACGGGAGGAGCATTCTGGCAATTAGGGCAGAATAGTCCGAACATTACATTACCATATTTATCGGTTTGTGGTGATCCAGCACAAGATGTTTCTTTAGCTGATTTACAATTAGATGGAGAAACAATTAATGGCTTTTCAGGTTCTACTACAACTTATAATATTAATGTTCCAGAAGGTGATCCAGTTCCTGTAGTTACTTTGGTAACACCAAATAACTCGAATGCTACTGTTGGAACAATAACGCAAGCATCGGGAGTTCCTGGAACGGCTACGTTTGATGTGACTTCTGAAGACACAACTGTTACAGAAACATATACCATAAATTTTGTAGTTCAAGGACCGTTAACCGAGTTAGTAGGTAATGGTAGTTTTGAAACAGGAGATTTTACCGATTGGCAACAATTTGAATCAGCCGCTGGTAATCAAACAGTAGTTGATACAAATCCATCAGAAGGGGTTTTCACGGCTAATATTAATAATACTACATTAGGTTCAAATAGTCTAATAAAAAGTGCTAATAGAGGAATTGGTATTGTTAATCCTGGAGATGAAGTTACCATTAAGTTCGATATGCGTGGTTCTGTTGGACCTGGTGGACTTGTGTTTGCAGAACTTTTTTCAGAATTAACTGGTGGAGGTGTTTCAGATGCTCAAATATTAAGTGGTGGGCCATTGTTTCCAAATGCAGACCCTGAAGTTTGGACAAGTTATGAGTTTACAACTAATGTAGGTCCAGATGTAAGTGGTGGGATAACATTACAATTAGGAGCAGTTACCAGTGCTGATGTAGGATCTTTTGCAAACATATTTTTTGATAACGTGTCTATGGTTAATAATGACCAAACACTAAGTGTTGACACAGTTACATTAAATGATGCAGAAATTAGAGTATATCCTAACCCAACGCAAAACGTGTGGAATGTTAAAACTAACAATCTGGATATTAACTCTATTCAAATTATTGACATCCAAGGCAGACAGGTGTTAGATTTAAACACCAATACTACAAAAGCTACTATTGATGCTTCAGGTTTACCAACTGGATTGTATTTTGCAAGAATTAATACGGCAGCAGGAACAGAAAGTATTAAATTAATAAAGCAGTAATTAACCACTAGAGTATTATTGCATAATATCAAGAGTGCGTTACAGCTGTTAGCGCACTCTTTTATTTTTTATAGCTATGGTAACTTTAAAAAAATTAGCCGAAGAACTTAATGTTTCTGTTTCTACTGTTTCTAAGGCGTTAAATGATAATGATGAAATAAGTATAGAAACCATTGAGAGAGTTAAGGAATTGGCCAGATTATATAATTATAAACCTAATCGTGCTGCTCTTAATTTAAAGAGCAGGAATACGAAAACAATTGGTGTTATAATTCCTGATATTTTAAATCATTTTTTTGCAAAAGTTTTATTTAGTATTGAAAGAGAAGCTACTAAACAGGGTTATAATATAATAACATGTTTATCAAATGAGTCTTATGATAAAGAGATGAAAAGTCTTGAAATATTATCAAATGGAAGTGTTGATGGATTTATTGTTTCAGTCGCTGAAGAAACGCAAGTAAATAATAATTCAGAACATTTTAACACAATTATCAACCAACAAATTCCTTTGGTAATGTTTGATAGGGTTTTAAATGATGTCAATTGTACTCAAGTAATTATCAATGATTATGCTTCAGCTTATGATGCAACCAAGCACTTATTAAAAGAGGGAAGGAGAAAAATAGCTTTGTTAAGTAATATTTCTGATTTAAGCGTAGGAAAATTAAGAACTAGCGGTTATAAAAAAGCGCTACTAGAAAAAAGAGATTATAAGAACGAACCGCTGATTCTTAATTATTTAGCAGATACTGATTGTGAATTTAAAATAGAGTCTTTATTGATCAATCATAATGATATTGATGGTATAATAGCAATAGATAATACATCTGGAGTTATTGCTTTACACAAAGCCTTGAAGCTTAATAAAAAGGTGCCAGAAGAAATGTCAATAATTGGGTTTTCTGATAGTAATGTATTACAATTTACCAATCCTAAACTTTCAACAATTGCTCAACATCCAATAGATATTGGGCTAAATGCTACAAGATTGGTTATAAGTGAAATTGAAAATAAGTTAATTGAAAACAAAAAAATATCAATTAAAACAGAGCTTGTTTTGAAAGGGACAACACTTTAAAGAGTTGTCTTGACTTAAATGTCATGGTTTAGGATTGCTATAAAGTCTTGATTTGATGCGGATGTATTCGAATTTACAGTAGTTTATGATATAATAATGAAAAGATATAAATTACTTATTTTTTTCTTCATTGTCATCCTTACTAAAAAGGTCACTTACTTTTTTACCTAATATAGGTACATCTATTCCTACTACAAATTGCCAACGCGTATATTTTATTTGCGGATTTAAGGTGTTTTCAATTTCAAGACCATCTACATCTAGGGTATAAGGGTTGGCAAAACTGTCTGAACTACTAGTATAGGTTGCACCAACAATTATACTAGACCACGATAACTTCCAGTCTATACCTAAGCTCATGTGAAAAAAATTGGTGCCAATATTTATGTCCTTATTGTCAGTAGATGACAAGTTAAAAACATTGGCGCTACTTCTAAAAGCACTATAATCGGTAGAAAAACCACCATAGGCCTTAAATTGTTCCGATAGATAAAATTCAATACCTGCACCAAAATTGAATACTGCACGACGTTCTTCGTTAAAGTTTACAGGGGTTAAATTTCCATCACCGGTATCAATATCTGGAATGTCCAATCGTTTATATTCACTCAATCCGCTATAATAATCAACGTTAAGATGCAATTTACTTTTTTTGATAGGTATTCCTGCTCCTAATGAAATGCCAAGAGGTTCTCTGCGCTTACCCGAAAGGTCATCAAAATAATTATCTACAAAATTATTATAAGAAGGATCTAGGCCTGCAACAACTTCAGAAAAACTGTAATTGCCATCACTATAAACCTCTATATAAGGTAGGTTAATGTTTAAACCTAGTTCAATATTTTTAAGCACATAACTCGCCCCAATTTTTAAAAATAATCCATACGATTTCTGACGAAAGCTTATAATGTTTTGGTAAAATGCCACTTCGTTACCAGTAGATTCTATGGTATGGCTTAAATCTGATCCGCCATTGTAATTATATATCGAAGCAAAACCCGAAATTCCCAGGCTAAATTTATCATTAAAAGCATAAGCCCAAGTTAAACCAGTCCAATCGTCTTTTATTCTTGAGTTCAAACCAATATTGGCATAATGTTTTTCGGCATTAGGAAATAGTGCTAGTATATTATCATTTAAATAATAGCTACCATAATTTACATTGAAATTAAAATTCGACTTGGTGAGGTAGGAGTAGGCAAACCGTGTGCCCAACAAATTAAAAATACCTCCAGCCATAGTTGAAGCACCATTAAAACGCGAGTTGGTTAATTTTGAATTTTCGTTTAAAACATTTTCTAGTTTTACATCTACCAATTGATAAGCTTTGGCATTTAACGAAAACCCCACATTTTCCGCCTTTGCCAAGAATGATGGGTTGTAGTATGTTAGTCCTAAATCGGATACACTACCTGTAACATTTCCTGTTAATAATATCGAACGATTACCAAAATTATTGAACTTGTAATTCCCTTGTTGCGCATAACCAAAATATGACGCATATACTATGACCAAAAAAAGACGTTTTTTGAAGTTCATAAATTATTACGAATAACTATATAAACTTACGGTAAAAAAAAGAGTCGTCAAAAAGTTAAATAACATTAAAAGCAACAAGAAGTCAAATCCAAAATCATTTAACTTTTTTTGAATTGAAATTTATTTCTAATGTTTTTAATACCTTGAAATTAGAGTCCGTTATGATGATGCGAGGTCCCAAGTGTTGATTGTCATAGCCTGTTTCCATAATATAATATCTATCCTTGTGATAATATACACCGTTAGGAGTCCAATTTTTTTGAGAGGTGTACCTTATTAGGCTAGAACCATTGTTTGAAATTTCTTTTATAGTTCTACTGGCAGATTCTGTAATAAGTGGATAGTTGTTTTTTGAGAAGGCTATACCATAAAATAGTTGAAATCGTTTTTCTTTAAATATGGGGTGTTTTGGGTTTTGTTCTATCAGGTTGTTGGCTAGTTCAACCAATCCTTGGCTCTTGTTCCATTTAAAAAGCGTGCCTTGTTTGTAATTGGCATCAGAAATGTAGAGGTTACCAGATACATCTGAAGCTAATGTACAAATACGCTCGAATTTTCTGTCAAATAATGGTTTTGCAGAACCATTAAGTGGCTTTATATGTATTTGCTTGTTCATGGCAAAATACACGTTTTTTAATTTTTTTGACATTGAAAATACTTGACCATGGTACTCGTCCCAATCATCAGTAAACAATAGTGTGTCTAATTTTTTTAATTGGGTATCGTATTTGAATAAATAGTTATGGCCTTCGCCTTCAATTTCACCTGATCGCCATTTGGCTATTCCCGCAATAATTTCATTGGGACTATGCAGATAAATGTGATGTGCATGAAAATTGGTAAAAACCGCTTCCAATTCATTGGTTGAAGGGTCTAGTTTCCAGAGGGTGCCATCTCCGTTGTGCATAACATCCGCAAAATAAATGCAACCGTTTTCATCAACGACAATTCCCCAAGAAGGGTGAGATTGTAATTGCCAAGTGGTTGCAAAGACAAAAAATAAAACGATTAATACTTTATAGACCTTCATGCAATCAAATTACATATAAAAACCGTTTTAAACTATTTTTTAACAGCTGTTAACGTATTGAATTACTCTGTTTTACGCTTATCAATAACCTTAATAGGTTTTCTGCTCATGGCAGGAAACTGTAGTTTTTGAATGGTTTTTTTATCGTGAAATTCAATTTTAGGTGTCACCCGAAGTTTAGCTCTAAAATGATCTTTTATTTGTTGAAGTAATTTTGTTGACTGTTCTTTTGAAGCGATTTTTAAGCAAATTTCATCGGTCCCAATGTCGTTGGTAGATATTTCAATAATATAACTTTCCACTTGGTTAAAATCATTTAGAATATTATCCATTGCAGGTGGATATAATGTGGTGCCTTTATATTTTATCATCTGTTTTCTTCTACCTACAACAGGTCCTAAACGCATGGTGTTTCTGCCACATGAACAAGGGCTTGTATGTGCCATAACCATATCTCCTGTCTTAAAACGCAATAGTGGCATGCCTTCAACACCTAATGTAGTTATGGTTAACTCGCCAACCGTATTGGGTTTAACAGGATTATCGTTTTCATCTAAAATTTCAGCAATAATGAGCTCTGGATGATGGTGACCACCTTGCTGTGCTTCACACTCGTTAAATGCCGTATTCATTTCGGTTGATGCGTAAGTGGAAAACAGTTCAATGTCCCAATCATAGGTGATTTTTTTGGCCAAGGCATTTAATGAAAAATCCTGATTGCGTAAAGGTTCACCAATGCAGATGGCACCTTTTACACCCGATTGATTGATATCAATATCATGCTGTCTGGCATACTCAATGAGTTTTAATAAAAAGGAAGGAACAGCTATTAAGTAGGTTGGCTTAAATTTCAGAATGGAATCCCATTGCAATTCTGGAATTCCAGCACCAACACGAATAATACCAGCTCCTAATTTTCTAGCGCCTAAAAAGTAGGCTAGTCCAGCCATAAAACGCCTGTCTATTGTGGTCATGAGTTGCATAACATCTTGATTGGTTACACCCGAACAGGCAAAGGAAATGGCTTCGTTGTACGCTAGTCGATTTAGATCTTTGTCGGTAAGGGCAAAAATCACAGGATCTCCTAAAGTTCCAGAAGTGGAAACATAATCAATTATTTTGGTTTTTGATACACATAAAAAATCATCGTTATTAACTTGTAATTGATCTTTTGTTGTGGTTGGGATTTTGGTTAAATCTTCTAAAGTATTGATACTGGTTATATCAATATTATGGGTTTTAAACACTTGCTGATAGAACTTGGAATTAGTGTTTAAATACACTAATAGGGTTTTTAGTTCTTTTTCTTGAAAGGCTTTAATCTCTGAAGCTGATGCTTTTTCTATTTCAGGAATCATTAGTTCAATTTCCTTTTAATTTTCTTTAGGTACAAATCTACTTGTTCTTGTTCAGGAACGGTTGTAATTTCTTTGGTTTTTGCAATTTTAAAAGCATTACGTGCTGCAGTGTAATACTTTTTTTCGTAATGGTATTTTCCAACTAAATAATAGGCTTCCCAATACTCTGGATTACTGTTTTGAAGCTCTTGAAGCGTTAAAGGTAACAAATGCATATTATTATTGATAGCATCAATTACCTCACGTCTTAAAATGCGATAAGCTTCGTAATCTTTATAAGCTTTTGTAAATTGAAAAGGGTCTTTTTCAATGGTCAAATTGTTATTGTGTAGAGACTTGGCTTTGCTGTTTTCTGGTGCTTTGCTAAAAATGGTATTTAAGTTGTAAGCCACAAATTCCCCAAGCTGATAGGGGTTGGCCGAAACCCACACCATACGTTCATGAGGCTTAAATACAATACCATGATGCGCCAATAACTGATTTAAGGCTTTCTCATTACCATAACCAATGGCTTTATTGTGCAACCCCTCTTTATTTCGTAAAATATCTACTGCAACTTTTGGCGTAACTTTAGGTGATTCGCTTAAAAGTTCTTCCATACGCTCGTAACGATATTGCGAATGGCTTTCGGCTTTATGCTTTAGGTTTTTTTTATCATTGGAATAAGCATCACTTTGGAAATGATTGGAGCAGATAAGTTGGTTAGAGTTTTCAACTTCGTAAATCCCAAAATTTTTGGGCGACACTTCAATAGTAATGGCACGATTATCTTTTGCACTGCCTATAAAAATAGATTCAGAAACAAATACCTGACGTTTTTTGGCTATGGCAATGGCCTCATCAATATTGGAAGCATATTGTAATATTTCACGCGTAAGAATGGAAATAGGTGTTTTAGCTACCCAAGGAATACTAGACTTTCCTGCATTTATGGTTACTGTCAATCCTTGGTCGTTCATACCAGAAACCACACCCATCATTCCAGCCCAGGTAACCGACATAAACTTATAACCTTCTGTGGGTTTTATAAAAGCTATTATTTTATCTTCTGCGAAATCGTCGCCTGCATAAAAGTCAAAATTTCTTCCAATAATTAAGTAGCCATCTTCGGTTTTGTTTCCCCAAGCTGCAAATGACGAACAACCAACTAGCATAAGGTCTTGCAAGGCATGGCCAATATCATGAGCGCTGTGGAAATACAGAATGCGCAAATAGTTGTCGGCAACATAATCGTATTTATCACCAGCATATTGCGATACGCCTAAAATTTCAGATTTATACTCTTCGGGAATATGTAAATACATTTTACGGTTGTACCAAGCCAATAATTTTCTGAGTAATTTTTGTTTGTTTTCCGAAGGTACCAGTTCATTTACTTTTCCTAAAAAAGCATCTTCTTGCTTAAGAAAGAGTTCTTGAGTTAAGCTGCCTGTTTGCAAACCTATTTGATAAGGATCTCCAGAGACATATAGCTCCCATTGTCCATATTGGTTTTTTGACAAATATCCGTTTTTGGTAGTATAGGACGAATCTGTAATTTTTTGGCGCTCTGGGGTATTTTGGTTGTAAGGACTTACATCAGGAGTGTCAAGAAGAGAGGGTTTAACACCACACGATGTTAAAACAAGAACTAAAATTCCTAAAATATATGTCTTACTTATTTGCATCAAGAATTTTGTTTAATAAATATTCTTGTCCTAAAATTTCTGAACAGGTAACTACACCACTTATGGTTACACCTAAAATACCATGCATATTTAAACTTTGTCCAGTAAAAAGCAAGTTAGGAATTTTTGTTTGAGGAGGAATAAACGACTGCATAGATTTATTGACGTCTTTAACATAGCCATACATAGAACCATTGTTTGTAGCAATATAATCGCGATAGGATAGCGGTGATGAGGTATAATAGCTTTCTATACATCCCCGAATGTTAGGGAACTTTTTTTCTAGTTCTTGAATGATTTTTTCTGCTTTTTCTTGTTTAAATTCTTCATACGACTGACCACGGTCATTTTTATTGGCAGTGGTATTAAATGTATTTGCCCAAGGCTTTACTTCATCATACCGCATATAGGTCATAACGGTTAAATTATCGGCATATTCGTTTTGATTCTTTTTAACTCCCATAGAAAGCATATAGCTTTCTGGCCAACTATTTTGGGTATAGTGCTGTGCGTTCCAAACCGCATCTTTAGTTTTAAAGTGATAATAGTTTTTGTTCAAATATTTAAAACAATCTGGTTTTAATACGAGATATAAACTAAAACAAGCAACAGTACTTTCTATGCGATCTATTCTATTGGTATAGGATTTTCTAAAATGTTCTTTACCTACTAAATCCAATGTAACTTTGGGTTCAATATTAGATATAAATATATCACCTTGAATACGATTTCCATTTTGACATATAGCCGATTTTATCTTGTTGTCTTGGCATTCTAAATTAATAACATCATGGTATTTAAAAACTTCACCACCATGTTCCTTAAGTCGTTTTATGAGTAATTTTGTAATCTGGCTGCCGCCATTAATACATCTATAGGCACTTTGGATATACGAATTTACCGAAAGTGAATGCACATAAAAAGGTGTTCTATAACCATCTCCAGCGTATAGGAAATTAGTTCCTGCTAGGACAGCTTTAAGGCGTTCGTTAGAAGTTATGGATTCTAAAAAAGACTTTACTTGAAGCCTAAAAACGCCATCGGCATATGGAATGCCTGACTGTAAACGATATAATGGAAACTTGTCACAGGTTTTCTGCATTTCTTCACAGTAAGTATGTATCGCTTCAGCTTCATCTGGAAAGTCTTGGATCAGTTGAGCTCTAAAATTTTTATAACCTTGGGCATAAGGGTATTCCTTTTTGTCATCGTCAAAAGATATAATATCAAACCCGTCTTCATCCATTTTTTTTAGTGATAGGTCATCCATTATACCCAAATATTTAAAATATTGATATAAATTTTGACCAGGGCTCAAACTGCCAATGTAATGAACACCAGTATCAAAAATAGACTTGTCTCTAGAAAACGTTTGAAGATTACCACCAAACTGTTGATTCTTTTCCAAAACACAAACAGTATAGCCTTCTTTTGCAAGTATTACTGCAGAAACGAGTCCGCCTAATCCACTGCCTACTATAACAATATCGTATTTAGATTTTGGTTTCAAGTGTTATCCGATTTAATAAGATAGGTTATATGTGTACTTTTTTGTGCCACTTTGTAGTGGTTAGAAACAAAATCTGCTTTTAAAACCTGGCCTGATTTTAAGAGTATTATTTTAGAATATGTTTTGTCATAAATTGCTTCTAGATGATTACTAGATGTTAAATTCAAGTCGATTATTAATATATCTGAAATAGTATTTAACGATTCTTCTATGGTATCTGTAACCGTAATTTTATAATGGTTATTGGTAATATAACTACTTTTTACAAGTTTTCTGTTGTCATCATTTTCAATCCATGTAGTTATTTGTCTACTAGGACTATCTAAAGCCAATAGAAAATCCAATTGACCATGGTCGTCAGATAAATGCGTGATGCTGTCCTTTTCCCCAATAGAATCCATAACCGTTTTATATACCGTTTTATTGGTATTTAAATCTTGTTTAACGCTTTTGTATAAATGGTGGCCTTTATATCGGTATTCCTCTAAAACAACTTTGTGAAAGTACGTATCACCTTCATGCTCTTGTCTAAAAGCTTTGAATTGTGTTTTAAATACCTGGCTGATATACTTGGTTTTATCTCGGGTTGTTGGTCCTAATTTAGGATTGTCAATAGCGATTCTATCGAGAATTTTAACTGATAAAGCCCCAGATTTTATAACAAAATTACCTTTAGGTAGAATTTCGGAATTACCGTGAATTATTACAGGAACGATATCCAAATTAAATTGTTCGGCTAAAAAGAAAGCACCTTTGTGGAACCGTTTCATTTTATTGGTGTAAGATCGTGTGCCTTCAGGAAATGCCATTAAACTGTATCCTTGTTCTACCTTTTTTTGTAAGTGATCGACACCTTTTTCAATGCCACTTGAAACAGGGTAAAACCCAGCAAGTTTTACGGCTTTACCAAAGAAAGGGGAGTTATAAACCCAATCATTAACCAAGAAAATTATTTTTGGATGCAACATACCAATGGCCAAAATGTCTAAAAACGAGGTATGGTTAGCTATAATTACTGCTTGTTTTTCAAAGGTTTCATTATGCGGATTTAGAACGCGTGTTTTAAAGAATGGATAGGAGTCTAAAACCGATTTCATAAAACGGGACATAATTTTGTGAAACCATTTCATCTTAATTTTCATACTCAATGGAATAATTTTAATACAAACAATTCCTAAAAGTGATAATATTAAGCCTCCTAAACCGTAATAGGTAAATGAAATAGATGAATGTATAAACATTAAAATAGGCGAGGGCCTATTGGATTTACTTCCAATAAAGAATTTGAATATTACAGGTTGAATAATAAAGGACAAACAAACAGCCGATAATATTCCAATTATAGAAACTAACGAAATACTATACAAAGCTGGATGTTTGGCAAATATTAAAACCCCAACTCCTAATATGGTAGTGATTACCGATAATACTATTGATGTTTTATGGGTAGGTAATACACGTTCGCCTGTTTTTAATTCATGTAGTAAGCCGTTGGTAATAAATATGCTGTAATCTATTCCTAAACCAAAAATGAAAGTAGAAATAATGATGTTAAAGATGTTAAATTGAACTTGTAATATACCCATTAAGCCAATAGTAACAAGCCAAGTTAAGGCAATGGGTAAACTCGTAACTAATGTTAATGAAACACTGCGGTAAAACAATAATAAGAGTATTAAAACAACAATTAAAGAATAGGTTACCAATCGGTTAAAATCGGTTTTTAGCCCACCTAAAAAGGTTTCGTTCATTTGCTTTCTGTCTATAGCCAATGTTTGAGGGTAGCCTTTGAAATGATACAATAAATTCTCTACTTGATTGTCTTTTACCTTAGCCAATGATGTAATTGTTGTGAAATCTGGTTGGGTGCTAATATAATCATCAATTGAAATGGTATTAATGGTACTGTATTCATTTAAATTTAATGGCTTAAAATCCGTGCTTAAAAGATTGTAAAAACTTTGGTGGGTATTGGGTTTAAAACCGAGAGTTTCACCACTTTCAATAAGTTGCAGTTTTGTTTTCTCAATAGTAGCATCTGTCCAGAAATCCTCCCAAGCCCTAATAGCGTTTTTTTGCTTTTTATCAGATTGGATTAAGGCACCAATTGAGCTATAGTCTATAATTTCATCATTCTGTTTCAGATTTTGTAATTTAGAATATATGCTATCATTTGCAGTCATAGCTTCTTGAATGCTATTGCCATAAGCCACTAAATAAATAGACTTTGAACTTATATTTGTTAGTGCATCTAGCCTGTTTTGAGCGTCAAGCAGTTCTTGGGGTTCATAGTTTAATTGTGAAATATCATTGTTAAATTGCGTTTTGTTATAAGTAAAAGCACTTATTGTTAACACCATTACAACACCTAGAATAAACCATTTGTTTTTATGAAAAGGATAATAGGCGATTTTATCCAACAGTGTTTGCTTGCCAGAACCATCCACTTTTGTTCTGTAAACAAGCGGAATGAAAATCAAAGAAAATACGGATGCACCTAATACGCTTATAGCAGCAAAAATACCTAAATCCTGTAAAGCCTGTGATTTTAAGAATAACAAGCATAAAAATGCCATAGCAGTTGTTAAACTGCTCATTAGAATAGGTTTTGTGATTTCTTGATATAAGATTTTTGGGTTGTTATTACTTCTAATATGGGTTAGAATATGTAAGGCGTAATCTAACGTAATACCTAGTAATACAGAACCTATCCCTAATGAAATAGCTGATATTTTTGTGCGAATTACAAAAAGTAACGCTACAGCCAATAAAGCACCAAAAGCTGTTGGAGTAAACAGTATTAACGGAATACTTAATTTTTTGTAGAATACTATCAGGATGAGTAACAAGATACTCATGGCAATACCAACCGTAATCTGGATATCACGCTTAATCTGCTTGGCATTGGCCACAGCTATTAAAACACCACCAAAATATTCACTAGATACTTTACCATTAAAGCTTGAGTTTAAATCACTATTTAACTCATAAAGCTGATCGGCAAAAACAGCATTTTCAGCAGTTTCACTTGATTTGTGTTTAGGTGTAATAAATAGTAGAATATGATTTTTGTCCTTGCTTAAGAGATAGCCGTTTTCTAAAATAAAGGCATCTCCAAAACTTAATTGTTGAAGTTTCTTTAAAGCTATAAAAGATAACCCTAAAGGATCTTTTAAAATGGTTTCTTTGGCTATTATTCCTGAAGGAGATATTAATGCTTTGTAATTGGCTCTGGTTATAACTTCAAGACTGTCTTTATTGAGTTTTTTTTGAATGGTGGCATAATCTGAAGCATCTAAAAACAGCGGTAAATTTTCATAAACAAAGTTAAGAACCTCAGAAACTGATTCTTCAGGGATTTGACCTTGAATTTGGGTATAATAGTTACGGGATTTTTGATTTAAACTATCAATAAACTGTGAGGCGTATGCTGTTAAGTCTTCAACTGAAGCATGAGGCTCACGACTGATATTAACGATTATTTTATCGGCAAAATTTGCGGTTTTAAGAACTTTTTGGGCATCGGCATTTTGTTCTGAAGTTGGTATAAGTTTCGTGATATCTTCTTCAAACTCTATTCTTGAAGCTAAAAATATTAAACCTAAAAGGATTGCTATAAAACCTAAAAGACTCACTAAGGTGTTAGATTTTATGAGTTGATATGTTCTATAGAATAATTCAGCCATTTACTGCAGCTTGTTTTTTGTTCTGTAAATATTCAAGAATAAGATAACTTATTCCGCCAAATAAAACAGCTCCAATTATTGCAAGGGCAAAACTGCCTACTATATAGAGTTTTAAATTTTTTAATCCTTCAAAATTATCAAGTGCTTCAGAAATGGAATAGGTAACCGGTTCATTGAAAATAAGCTCGCCAAGTTTTAAGCTTGCAATGACAATAAAAGGGATAAAAGGAGGAAAACTGACATTCGAGAATGCAAACGATATGGTTTTGTTAAGCTTTAAAAAAACAGCTAAAGTAATGGCCAAAAAAGTGTGAAAACCCCATAATGGAGAAAATCCAATAAACGTACCAAGTGCAATAGACATGGCCTTTTTTCTGGGCGAGTCGTTACTGCCCAAAACATCTTCTTTAAAGAAACGTTTAAAGCCTTTTTTTTTAAAATTTCTAAAAAAATGTCTCGGCTTATAATACAACAAAGCCAAAATTACCAGCCAAGTATTCAATATGCTAATTCGGGTAAAATCTTTAAAAGGTCTGAAATGCGATACGCGTTCAGATTCGTCATATAATACTTGAATGGGAATATTTATTACAGGAATATCTCGCCAAGCTGATTTAACAATAACCTCAATTTCAAATTCGAATTTGGTAGTAAAAAAAGTCATGTTTTTTATAACTCTTAAAGGGTACAACCGAAATCCAGATTGTGTATCTTGGAGTTTAATTCCCGTTTCAAAATTGAACCAAAAATTAGAGAATTTGTTACCAAAACTACTTTTGCCAGGAACGCCTTCTTGATCCATATTTCTGGCGCCAATAATTAATATGTCGTTAGCATTATGCTCTTCTAGCGTTTTTATAAAGGCTGGAATATCACTAGCAAAGTGTTGGCCGTCCGAATCTATTGTAAGTGCAAAATGGTAATGTAACTTTATGGCGTGTTTAAAACCTTCTCGAAGCGCTATACCTTTTCCTCTGTTTTTTTGAAAATGGATTTGCTCAATACCTTCATATTCTTTTAGAATTGTTGAGGTAGAATCTGTTGAGCCATCATTAACTATAATAATGTTGTTGGTGTATTCAAGAACACTATCAATAACGCGTTTTAAAGTGCGTTCGTTATTATATGTTGGAATAATAATACAAACGTTTAAGTCTGTAATTTTTTGTCTTACAAGTTCAGTATTCAACTAAAAGCGCCTTATGTTGTTATAGGTTCGAAAATACTGATTTTCTGCTTAATTAAAGGGATTGTGAAAATAAAAACGTCTAAAATTTTTGGCCTGGTTTTTTACTTTTTTGTTTTAGAAGGTAGTTGTAATGTTTTAAAGCGTTAACAATAGATTCTGCATTGTCATGACCTTTTACACTCATAACCAATTTAAGTCGCTCCCATTTGTCCTTTTTTTTATTGGCCAAATACGGCACATGTAAATTAATAAAAGCTAATTCTTTATCTCTGTTATCTGGTCTTTTAAAGGAATAAACACTTTTAAAATCGTATAAGTTAGAACTCAATTCCTTTGTTTGATTTTTGTTCATGATGGTTAATCGTAAATAATCACCTTCAAACTTTGCTACATACTTGTTCTTTAGATAGCCATTGTCATCATAACAGTATTTGCCAATGTATTCAACTAAAAAAGCTTGGGTTTCTTCATATGAGATGTCACTTTTGTCTTCTGTAGGTTTTGCATCAAAAGTTTCAACTGTACCATTTTCAAAAATAATTTTTGAAACTTCAGTTTTTTTTATGTGATAAGAAGGGCCGGTTAAATTATCAGGTTTTTTATATGAAATGGTTTCTATGTGAATTTCTTCAACTTTAGCAGGAATTTCTTCATTATTTGAGGTTACAATGGTGTCTTGTGCGAATACTGAAATATTAAGAAGTAGAATGAGTAGGATGGTTAGTTGTTTCATGTTTAGTTATTGATTTTTAATTAGCTGTTTTTCTTCTGTTGAAAAAATACTGGATTGTAATATGTAATCGCGAATATGTTCTTTTAGATTTTTGGACTTAATATATTGAAACTGTTTAAGAATAAATTGTTTGTCTTCATCTATGGCGTCCTTATATTTTAATAATTTTGGCGTATTTTCCTGTATGCCTAGACGTACAAAACGTGGCTCAATATTATTGGGGTCAGTTTTTATGGCATATTCTATGTAGCTAATACCATTGATAAACCCTTCTTTTTTTTCTTTAATAGTTTTAGCATATTTAGCTTGCAAAGCTATTGAAGCCCCTTTGTAAGCTACTAAAGCGCCTTTGTCTTCTTTTGTAATTTCAGACAACATGTTGTAAAAGCCCTCAACTTTAGTTTTGTCGTTGGCAGCCGCCTTATAAGCCTCACGCACTTCTGTTAAGGATATATTATAAGATATAAAGGAATAAGCTATTAGTATTAAAAAAAAGTGTTTCATAACATTTTTAAATGACCTTGTAATTTGTTGTCAATTTTAATGCCATAGTGTCTCCAAAAGTGGTACTATTTTTAACCCGATAACCAGAATCTGTTTCACTTATATCTAAATTTAAGTGTAAATCTGGTGTTTTTTCTGGGTTAATAATGGCCATAAATTTTACATTACTAGCCGATTCCATAAATAATTTTTTGTTTAGGACTTGCTCTGATAATTCCTTGATGATTTGCATCATGCAAACACCTGGTGTTACAGGATTTCCAGGAAAATGCCCTTTAAAAACCACATGGTTTTTGTTAATGGTTATGCTAGCATTAGCCTGACCATTCTCATAATTTAAGCTATTTACAATGTAAAAATTCTTTAATAACATTACCATCCAAATTTATAATAGACATTAAATTGAAAAACAGAATTTAACTTATTGCTTCCATTGTAATAGTCGTTGTTGTTGTCATCAAAGTAATAATCATAATAACCGTCACGGACATCAATTAGTCCTTGCTTATAGCGTGCTTCTATACCAAGCCCTATAGGGAATTCGTAACCCAGTCCACCAAACAGTGCAAAGTCTACAGGTGTAAGATCGTCATAATACAAATTGTCAGACACATTAACTTCAATACTAGGACCAATTATAAAATGCAATCCTATTTTTGGTACAAAATAGAATTTGTTAGTTACCGCCATTCCAATGTAATGAACACTTACATCATCATTATTGTTATTTTGATAAATAGGATCGTTATAGGGCTCAATGTTAGGAAAATCTTGCGACCAACCTTGATTTGAGTAAGTGAATTCAGGTTGTAATTCATAAAATCCACCTAATCTTAAGTTCACAAAAATAGCGCCGTTAACACCTATTTTTCTAGATGAGTTGTTTAAATCGGTAACTGTTGATAAGTTTAACCCGGTTCTAATTCCTGGACGAACTTTTACTTGAGAGAACGATGCAGCTGTTATCATAACTACTGCAAAAGATAAAATGAATTTTTTCATTGCGAAATTGATTTAAGGGTGATGTTGAGTTTTATGTTTTTGTGTTCAATTATTATGTTGTTTGCAAAACTATTATTTATTTCTGAATACGTAAACACGACTTTTTCTTTTGTTTTATTTGTTCTAATAATTTTATAGAGTTCATTTTCTTTATAAAGGTAGTAATGTTTGTTGTTCACCATGCTTTTAAACACTAAATCGTCTTGTTTAGTAAATACTTGACTAACCTTAAAGTTTTCGTGTGTAAGTGTTTGAAAATCTGATTTTAAAATGTTAATCAGCATTTTTTTATTTAATTCATCAAGAATATAATTAATCTTAAAATCTGATTCAGTAAAAGAGAAATCAAACAGTTTATTCCCCATTTCTGTAGTAAAGGCCACACGGTGGGAATTGGTGCTTGTTTTTTTTACAATAAATAATCCACTGAAATTATGATCATAAACCATTATGTTGGCTTTATAAACATAATCTTTGGCTGTGTCAGAAAAATAGGAGTTTTTTACGGTTTGTGCAGTATGAACAATTGGAGATAAACCTTGTTTTTTGGGATACGATGCACAGCTTGTACAACAAACGAACAAACTAATTATTAAATACCGCATTATCAATTGGCTTATTTAGAACCTTTTTGCTGAAAACAATTTTAGTATAATCGCCTGATGCTTCAATCATTTTTACTTCTTCTACATCGCCATCTTGATTATATGAAATATGAAAATCACTTATATATTTGGCAAATTTCTTATCTCTGGGTTTGAAATGCACAATAAATTGATTGTCATTTTTAAAATATGAAATGTCAAATTCAGAGTCATCAAACATATCACCTTTTACACTTTTTATTATAAGATTGTTTAATTGCTTAAATAGTTTGCTCGAACCAATGTTAACCTCACTTTTATTGCCTTCATCGTTAATATACAGTGTTTCGTTTTTAAAAATCACGGAATAGCTATAAGGATTGGTATATTCCCATTTAACCAAATCTGGAGCTTTAAATGAAAGGTTACCGTGGGTAATGATATCGTTGGTTAAAAAGTCTAAATGCTTGTATTGGGTAAAATCGCTTAATATGGTTTTTGTTGTTAAGGCTTTATCCTTAACACGTTTTATTAGCATTCTGGATTCAGAATTGTTTAATGGGGTTTGAGCCATTACTGTTGTACTGACTAGAATTAAAATAAAGCATAACCTACGCATAAGCTTTAATGTTAAAAAGTTCATTAATTGTAACTGCGTTTAAATTTTTATGCTGTAAAAATAACAATAACTGTTCCAAAACCTCTACTGTTTTCAAACTGGTATCGTGTAACAGAATAACATCACCCTGTTTTAAGTTTTTAGTAATCCGATTTAGTATTTGCTGTTTGCTAATAGAGGTAGTATCGAATGATCTCTTATTCCAACCAATAGAATATAATGCTAGTGTTTTAACAGCCTTTTTAATTCTTGGATTGGTTACTCCAAAAGCAGGGCGATAAAGTTGTAACGATAGCCCTGTTAAGTCATTAACAATTTTATGGGTCTGTTGTAGTTCAGTAATTACTTTTTTAGTACTAAAAAAACCAAACATATTATTGTGGGAATACGTATGGTTTCCAACGGTATGCCCTTCGTTTAGAATTTGTTTAAAAACATTAGGGTACGCTTTTACATGTTTTCCGATACAGAAAAACGTAGCTTTTGCATTATACTGTTTTAATATGGCTAAAACTTGGGGTGTAAATTCTGGGTGAGGACCATCGTCAAAAGTAATAGCGATATGGTTTTCTTGAATTTCGGGATTATTGATTAAGCTTTCGACGTGATAATTCAAACCTATAATTGCAGAACCCAATGCGGTAATTGAAAACCAAATTAAAAACAGCAGACCAAACCACCAAGGTGATATGGAGTAAAACAAAAATAATACTAGTAAACCTATAAAGACAACAATTGTTATTATGTTTATTGATTTAAAATTTAGCATTTACGAAGTAAAGTGAAACTATGATTTTCTCCACAAAACTGGTTGTATAAAAGTATGTTTTTAAATTGAGATGTGTTTTTATCATTAAGTTTTACCACTTTTGGAAGCGACTGCGCTTTTAAAATGTTAGCAGCCAACCAAAACCCAAAGGATGAAGCTGTATGAAATTCACCACTTAAATGTTTGTAATAAGCTTGCTGTGTTTCTTTAAAAATGCCTGAAGTTAATGTGTTGTAAAAATCATCAAATCTAACATCTCCATTATTACCAAGTATAACTAAATCAACATCATTAACACTTAAATTATGGTCTTTTAGAAAGCTTTCTGCTGTATTAGAAACAGATTCTATTGGTAGGGTGTTAAAAATATCGACACCTACAATTTCGGCATAACTAGATGCTTGTTGTTGGTTTGAAAACACAAAGAAATTAGCACCTTCACTAAAAACAACGCCTTTAGTATTAGATAGTAGTAACTCACTACTATTAACAGGTTCTGTTTTTATTTGGCCTACTAATTTTAATAGTTTTACAGTATGCTCGCCAATTTCATCTACACCGCCAACTAAAATATTTTGGGCTTCGTTTTGTTCGAGCTGTAATTTAGCATCTATTAAACAAGATTCAAATGAATTGCTACCATGCACATAGGTAAAGTTATACCCTTTACATTGTAATTCCAAAGCTATTTGGCCACCAACCGTATTGTGAGTCGACTGAATAAACGGCGTAGGCGTTAAATATTGCTCGTCATTATCTAAAATATTACTTAAAAACTTTTCAGAATCACGTAAGCAACCCATACCTGTTCCAGTTATTATGGCATCAACTTGCTCTAAACTTGCATCCTGCAGTGCCATTTTTGATGCTACAATGCCCATTTTTATACCCTTGGCCATACGCCTGGCAGCAGCGGGAGGAATGTAATCTTTATAATTAGGATCTTGGGCAGGTATTACGGTATCATTATATTCAACTATTTCTTCAAGAAAATTATTGCTTTCATACGTTTTTTGAACAGAAATTGACCCAACACTATTTATATATACACTTTTCATCAAGCTTCTTTTGAAAATATGACAGTTGAACAATTTCCTCCAAATCCAAATGAATTAGACATTACGGTCTGTAAGGGTTTTTCTTTAAATGTAAGTTGAGGTGTTATTGAAAATTCCTGCATTTGGGTTTTGAAATTCAAATTGGGGAATATAACATTATTTTGAAGTGCTAAAACAGAATATACTGCTTCAACAGCTCCAGCAGCAGCCAGCGTATGTCCCGTGTAAGCTTTAGTAGAGCTGAAATCTGGAACATTCTCTCCAAACACACGAATTATAGCACGTCCTTCAGATAAATCATTATTACCAGTTGCAGTACCATGTGCGTTAATATAGTCTATATCTTTAGATGAAAAATTGGCAACTTGTAATGCTTTTTCCATAGCTAAAGTGGCGCCATCACCATTGTCGGAAGATGCTGTTTGGTGGAACGCATCATTGGCGTTGCCGTAACCTTTTACATAGGCTAGTACCTTTTTGTTTTCAGAATTAACAACGGCATCAGATTCTAAAACCAGAAATGCCGCAGCTTCACCTAAATTCAATCCTTTTCTATTATCGTCAAAAGGAGTGTTGTAGGTGTCTGATAATATCATTAACGTTTTAAAACCGTTTATGGTAAATTTTGACAAACAGTCTGAACCACCAACGACAACTCGGTCTAACTGACCTGATTTAATAAGTCTTGCGCCTAACATTATGGCATTGGCAGCAGATGAACAAGCCGTACTTATTGTAGTAACTAAACTTTGCTCAATACCTAGTTGCTCAGCTATTTTTTGAGAAGAATCTCCAGCGTTGTGTCCTGCAATATATTTTCTATGCGTTGCATCATCCAGATACTCATAATAATACTTTTCAGTCATATCCATACCACCAACACTAGTAGCCGAAACCAAACCGGTTTTGTATTTGTTGATATCAGATATATTGGCATCGTTAATAGCTTCTTTAGCAGCAATGGCGCCAAGAAATGCTGTTCTAGAATAATTGTTGTCTGGAGTAAGTCCTAAAAGAGTTTCTAGTTCTTGGTTGGTATAGGCTATTTCACCAACCATAATATCATTTTGGTGCGTAGTTTTTATTTTTGAAATTCTTGAAATTCCTTTAGTTTCTGAAATAAGAGCCTGATAATTTTCAGCGACATTGTTGCCAATGGCAGAAATTATACCCATTCCAGTTATTGCGACTCCTCTACTCATAAAATTCCCTGCACCTGTAGATATAGCTTATTTAGATCTGTGTTCAGTAATATAAGCTGCCATTGTGTTTATTGACTCAAAAATGGTACGCCCTTCTTTAGGATCTGTTAACTTAATACCATAGTTTTTATCAAGCATTACAATAAGCTCCAATGCATCAATTGAGTCTAAACCTAAACCATCACCAAAAAGCATGTCATCATCAGCAATATCAGCTGGTGTCATATCTTCAAGGTTTAATTGCTCTATGATGTTTTCTTTTAATTCTTGTTTTAAAGCGTCCATATTATCTGTTATATAGTGTTATTATGTTTTGTTTGTCGTGAATTGTACCTCCTCCTGATCTAGACACTAAATATAAAAAAGCTTCATAATTAGTATCATCAAAATCAACCCAACCGCTTAATACAGCTTCCGATTTATTTAAATCTAACAAACTATTTGAATAGTTAAATAAATGGTCTGCATTAAAGCTGTCAAAGATAAAAAAACTATTTTCAGAAAACAGTTTATATTTAATACTAATCTCACCTAAGCATATATTAGGTAAAGTATATACAAATACCGCAGGACTAGGATAATAGTCTTGTTTGTCTTGTATGGAAGTTTGATGTTTACGGTCTGTATCTAAACTAGCTGCCTTATTTGAAAAAACCAGCGCAATATTATTGTCAGTATCCGTATTGAGGTTTTCATTTTTTAATATAATATCTGCCGCCATAAATGCTAACTTACTTAAGTTATCCATTTTAAAAAACTTGGCATATTTGGTGTTTTCTGCTCGATAAAGGTTCTTTATAAACTCTGAAAAGGTTTCAGAATTATCATGATAAACGATATTTCCGTTTAGCCTAACAGTATTGTTTTTAATATGACAATATGAAGATATGTAATAGTTGTTTTTCAATCTTACTTTTTCTTACATGCTAAAATAGTGTGATATTCACCAACCTGAATATCTTCTGTGATTGCCAAGCCTGCTTTCTCAATAAGTCTTATCAATACTTTTGAAGGATACATTTTACTGTTTCCATTGGCCATAACGGTAAAATATAATGAAGTTGCTTCTAGAACAAATTTTGCATTATCAAATCTCTGTCTATCAGTAAACGTTTCCATAATCAATACTTCACCATCGTCATTTACGGCATCGGCACAAGCTTTTAGAATGGTTAAGATTTCATCTTCAGAGAAACAATCTAAAAACTGACTCATCCAAATAGCATCTGCGCCTTTTGGTAATTGTGGATTTTCAGATAACCAATCTATTTCATGATGTGTTACACGATTTCCAAAACCAGCAGCTTCAACATTTGCACGTGCTATTCTTAATTGGCCAGGCAGGTCCACCATTTTTATGGTAACCGAGTCATTATATTTACTGCCGCTTATGGCGAACTTCCCGGTGTTTGCTCCGACGTCATATATAGTTTTAGGGTTATTTCTAAACACAAATTCTAAAGCTTCCTGAAACACATCATCTGAATAATGATGATCAAATTCAAACCAAGCTTTTTGAACATCTTTAGGAAGTACGGAAAGACCCTCATAAATAGTATTCCAGTTACCAAGTTCCTTTAAACCCGAAGGCTTACCGGTTTTAATTGCATCGGTTAAATGGAAAAGCCCTTTATAGCATACATCCTGGGTAAAGTTAATATTAACATCAACCGTTCTGTCAAAAGCTAAAAAGTAACCCGTTGTGGTTAATTCAAAATTACCAGAATCATCTTGGTCAACTATTCTATAACTTTCGGCTATTTCTAATAAAACACCAATACCATAAACACTTAATTCTAATTCTTCAGCTAATTTTTCAATAGAAATCCCTCCTTTTTTTCTAAACTGAAAAATTAAATTAAAAATACCTAGTTTACGCAGGGCTACAACGGCTTGAAATACGAATGGAGCAAAGGCAATTCTCTCGGCTTCTTCAACGGCATCAATGGCCCTAATTGGTTTTTTTGTCATTGTCGTCATTTTATGTTAGTGTTTTATAAATTATTGCCGTGTTACATCCTCCAAAACCAGAAGCGGTTTTAAGAAATGTTTGTAACGGTTTGGTTGGTTTTGTTGTTTGTTTTATAACATTTAAGGGTTGTGAAACGCCTAATGTTTCAAAACCTTTTGATGCATAAAGCGTGTTGTTTTTTAATGAATGCATCCCGATAATGGTTTCTAATAATCCAGATGCACCTAATGTATGGCCAAAATAGCCTTTTAAGCTGTTTAGAGGAGTATTCTGAATATTACAGCGGTTAACGGCAATAGCCTCCATCTCATCATTAAACAGTGTGGCTGTGCCATGAGCTGAAATAAAATCGATTTCAGATGGACTTATCTTTGCCTGTTTCATAGCAGATTGAATGCTTCTATAGAGTCCTTCGCCTGTTCGAGAGGGTCCTGAAATATGATTGGCATCATTACATGAGCTTTCACCTAGAATTTCAACGGCTTCCTCCGCAAGATTAGTATTGTTTTTTGTTACTAAAGCACTTGCAGCCACCTCACCTATATTAATACCTGTTCTGTTTTTGTCATAGGGTTTGCAAGGTTTGTCACTTAAGGCCTGAAAGGAATTGAATCCAGATAATATAAATTCTGAAACCACATCGCCACTTACTATAAAAACGTGGTCGTAAACATCTTGCAAGATAAAGCGTTTAGCTATGCCTACAGCTAAAACTCCAGATACACATGCGTTGGAAACAATAATGGCATCATTTTCAAAATTGAAAAAATTTTTGATAGCCTTTCCCAATACATCTAAATAAGAGCGGTCTTTTGGAAATGAATTATTATCGTCCAATGCATCTATATTGCCTTTTGTTGTTGAGATAATTAAACCAACTCGCTTGTTTAACTCTAAATTAGAATCGTTGATGACCTTGTGTAAAGCAGTTATCATCATTTTTTCAAGACGTGTATAATCTTGGTTTGGATGAAGCTTTTGAAAAGCATTTTCTAAATCACCAGTATTGATTAAAGCAGAATAAAACGACTCCGGCAAAATAGCTTGGTTGTTTATTAGTTTTAATCCTGAAATTTCATTGTGAATGTTTTCAACAACGGTTTCACTATCAAAACCCAGTGATGAGATAATATTGTTATATGACACATAGGTTTTATTCATCCAGTAAGCCTACTTTTTGTTTCCAATCTTTAAAAAATGGCGGAATGGTTAACCACAGGTCACCTTCACCAATTTTATCAACAAATACTTGAATGGTTTCACCCGTACAGACGAGTTGATTGTTTTGATTGTAAATTTCGTATCTAAAAACCATTTTGGCAGAAGGACTGTCCACATAAATTGTTTTAATGGTTGCTATATCACCATAACGTAAGGGTAGTTTATGATCTGTGCTTGATTTCACTATAGGCGTTGCAAACCCAAACTTTTTTTGGTCTAAATAAGAAATACCATGATGTCTGCCAAATGCCTCACGACCATCTTCAAAATACTGTATATAGTTGCCATGCCAAACAATTCCCAATGGGTCAGTTTCAACAAAGCGAACACGTACTTCACTAGTGTGTGTAATTTCTTTGGGGTTATACGGCATTTTTCTTTTCATTATAAACTATTGCAATTAAAGTGGTTGCTAAAAAAAACAGTAACAACAGACTAATTTCAGGTAAAATATCTAATAACGAACCATTTCGTAAAAATACATCGTAAAAAGCATTTAAACCCCAATTCATTGGTGAAATTTGAGATAGGGCTTGCATGATTTTTGGCATAACAAAAACAGGAACCCAAACACCACCTAATGCTGCTAAAATGACAACAAAGGTTGCGCCAAATGGAGCCGATTGCTCTTGGGTTTTGGCAATGGTACCTAGTAATAAACCTAATCCAATTGCTGCCAATCCGGCAAAAACTGCTACAACAAAAAGAAGTGGCAAGCGTCCAGAAATATCTAGGGTAGGTAAACCAATGGCAGGAAATACATATAAGCCTACCATAAGCATTAAAATAAATTGTATCAGGCAAACTATTAAATAAACTAACGTTTTTCCACCTAATACTATAGCATAGGAAACGGGATTTGTTCGTAGTCTAACAAAAGTGCCCTGACTTTTTTCTTTAACAATATTTATGGAGAGTGGAACTATTATAAAGAATATGGCAAACAATGTCCATGCCGGAACATTATGTTGAACAGAATTGGGTATGTATTCTTCATTGTCTTTTTGTGGCAGTATTTCGTTGAAGGTAATAAAGCTTTCAGTATCAAAAATAACTTCTGAAGGGTCATCTGTTAGCTGCTCTTGAAACGCTTTGTAAATGGATTCGGTTTCAATTTTTGCAACCATTTTATCGATACCATTTTTAACTGAATTCTTAAAGGTTAATTGTGTAGCTGGGTCAAAGTATAATTTAACTTCCTTACTTTCAATTATTTCTTGTTGAAAATTATCGGAGGTTTCTTCTAATCCGAATTTTTCAATAATGCCATCAACGTTTTGTGATACCTTTTTATCTAAACCAGAGCTTAAATTTTCAGGAATTATAATTGCCAATTGGTATTTGCCTTTGAATACTAAATCCCTTGCGGTATTTTCGGCTTCTTTTAAGTTTATTTCAAAGGTATTAGACTTTTCTAGACCTTCTAAAATGGTTTTTGATACATGGCCATTATCGTTATTGACAATTAAAATAGGAATTTTATAATCTGTAACTGTTTTAAATGTGCTATCCTGAATTAAAGTAATAGTAATAATAAGCACAAGTGGCATAATAAATAAAATAGCAATGCCACCAATATCTCGGGTGAGCAATAAAAACTCCTTATATGTTGAAGCCATTAACTTATGCATGATCTCTTAAGGCTTTTCCAGTTAAATTAATAAAAACGTCTTCGAGATTATGTGCACCATCATTATTTTTAATTAAATCTTTGGGATGACCTTTAATAATTATTTTTCCATGGTCTATAATGGCAACTCGTGTGCAAAATTTCTCGGCTTCATTTAAGTGATGTGAGGTGTATATTATTGTCGTTCCATTTTTATTAAGCTCTTGAAGAAACTCAATAATAACATTCTTGGATTGTACGTCTACGCCAACAGTTGGTTCATCTAAAAATAAAACCTTTGGAGTATGAAGTATACTAGCAATTAAATTTACACGGCGTTTCATACCTCCAGAAAACGCATCTATTTTTTTATGAGCAAAATGAAGTAAACCTAAATGTTCAAGCGTTTGGTTGATTTTAGTGTCTAATTCTTTTCCTTTTAAGCCATACATACTTCCAAAATATTTTAAGTTTTCAAAAGCAGTTAATGAAGGGTATAGTGCATATTCCTGCGGAACAATGCCTATATGTTGTTTAAGCTGGTTTTTATTTTTTTGATAAGTTAAACCGTCTATGGAAAAAGTACCCGAAGTTGGTTTAATAAGTGCACATAACATAGAAATTAAAGTGGTTTTTCCTGCACCATTTGGACCTAGTAAACCAAAAATTTCCTTTTCATGAATCAACAAGCCTATATTAGATACCGAATAACTTTCGGAACCTTTATATTTTTTAGAAACTTGTTCAATTTTTATCATGCTTTATTTTACAGCTTTCTTTAGTTTTTTAAAGAATACTTCTTCTTTATCTGCAATAACTTCAAGTTGCGAGGCAACATTGTTATAAGCATCATCTTTAGCACTTCGATTTTTATAAATTCTAGAGGCATCAACAGCAAAATCGCGCCAAAGATCTCCAATATTGGTCATTTCTTTTGACAGTTCTGACAATTCGGGTTTGTTTAAAACCTTGCTAGATTCCTGTAAAAAGGCAGCGAAAATATATCTAAAGCCACCACCACCTGTACCAATTTCCTCTTGCATCCTAACTATCTGGCCTAAATAATGATTGGCTTTTTTAACACCTTTTTTCTTGGGCCATTTTCTTATAAGTTTTGCCGTATGGCGTATTCCTTTTACACCTAAAACAGGCATAGGTGCAAGCATATCCCGACAAGTATGTTTTATTCCTTTTATTATTGCTTTTTCAAGGTTTAATTCTTTTGGGAAATCAATAGGATAGTAAATATGTCCTTTTGGGGCAAATGCGCCTTTGGCAAAACGTACTTTTTCTAGTTGCTTATCGGTTAATGTGGTTACGGTTTCCATAACCGGGTCACTAATTAAATAGGTGTCATTCTCTTTTCCATAAACAACTAAATTATGGGCATTAAAATGGAAACGATATTCATCAGGGAAATAAACTAAATTGTAAACACCTACTTGTAAACCTACTGGATTATTGTTTTTTAAATTTTCATCTAACCGAGCTTTTGCTAGTTGTGGATTTTTAAATTTTTCGCGTTTAATTTTTATACCAACACGTTTCGCAAAACGTTTGAATATAATTCCTGGTAAGGCTCTATAGGTAAAAGCCGGCGCATGGTTTACCATTAAGAACGGTATGTAACAAAACAAAAGCCCCGAACCAATACCAAATGCCATAGGTTCGCTAACATTAAAGCCATGGTGTTTCATTAAGTTGGAAATCACACCGTTTTCGCAATGTGCTGATTGGTGGTGTGTAAAATTAATCTGCATGAAGCTCAATGTTTTTTAATTGTTCAATACTAATGTCAAATACATTAGCATACTTTTCAAGTGTTTTATTTGATAATTTATTGAAGATACTAGGCTTAAAATGTCTTTTTACTCGCCATTTCCAAATCCCTACATAGCTTGCTAAAATTGGCAGATCCATTTTGTGTAGTTCCATATAGTATTCAATAGGACTTGTTTCGTTGTTTAAAACGCGTTGTCTTGCATTTTCCACACGCTCTTTAATTTCTTCAATGGCTTTATTTAAAGCTATGGTTTTAGGATCCCAACCCGAGCTGTTAACCGTTGTGTAGTCACCATTTTCATCAACAGCATAGCACAATTCCTTAAAATTAGCGGATTCTAAATTGCTTTTGTCTTGAGGGACTTCATCTTTTTTCATGCTGAATTTATTTGAGTTCCTGTATCACCAAATTTAATTCACAAGATAGTAATTCTTTACTGTCTAAAGTTGTTATACAATTTATAGTACAAATACTATAGTCATCTGTATCAAATCTGGATTTTAATTTGGCATTTGTAATAATGGTACTGCCAACTTTAGGGCACCTAAAAACGGTTACTTTTTTTATGGCGCTAATAAAACCAATTAGCTTAATGCCTTTTCCTTCAAAATCATCCTCTTTAAAATAACTTTTTCCTACTATAGAGGAACAGGTTTGAGCCGCATTTTCAACTAAACCAGCTTCATTAAAAAATCCATTATCGTTGAAAATACAATCAGCTTCAATTTTAAATGATGTTGAAACATGCTCATCGTCAATAGATAGAACGTTGTCGACCATTAAAAATGGTGCACGATGTGGTAAAAACTTTTTTATGTCTAAATATTTCAGACTCATTATTTGGCAATAACAGTTTTCATTTCTCCTGAAGCGAGCGGTTCATTTTCGGTGTTATAAGCAGTTACTTTAACCATAGTAATGCCATCAAATTCGTGTAAGATATCAACCCTAGTTGTAATAATATCGTTTAACGCGGGGCGTTTAAAAACCTCTATTTTTTTTATTGAGCCTATGTAGCCTGTTGGTGCCTGCTCACCTTTTAAAAAATAATCATAACCCGTATGTAGGGCTACACTTTGAGCCATATTCTCAATTAAACCAGGTTCATTTAATTTTCCATTTTCAATAAACAGGTTATTATCCAATATTTTAAAAGCTGAAACAACTTTTTCATTAGTGAATTCTAAAAGCGTATCTACCATTACAAATGGTGCTTTTTGCGGAATTAAATGCGAAATATTAGTTAATGGCAATTGTGATTTAACCATTTTAACAGACAGTTAAAAGTGCATAGGCGTAAGCGAAACGAGCACTTTCTGGAACAGATAATAATATTTTATCACCTTTTTTCAATTTTCCAGAGGCAACAAGCTCGTCCAACATGATATAAATTGAAGCAGCTCCAACATTACCAACTTTACTTAAATTCATAAACCAATTTTCCCAAGGTATTTCGGTTCCTTGGTCTACCATTTCTTGATAAAGTTTTTCTTTAAAGAAATTTGAAGAAATATGAGGTAGGTAATAATCAATATCTGAACTTTTAAGATTGTGCTTGTTTAAGGCTTGCTTTAAACTATCCACACCTTTTTTAAGAATATTTTCGCCTAAAAGTTTTACATCTTGCTTCATGGCGAAAAGCGATTTTTTACTCCATTGATCTGATGGGTATTCACTCCAAGGCTTTAAAAAACCGTTGTTTAATTTATCTGCACCAGCATACATACATGCTTCTAATTCATGTGCGTATGAATACCCTTCCATCCATTCTATTTTAAGGGGCTGATTGCCTTTTGGTTCATTTTCCAATAAAAAAGCCCCAGCACCATCAGAAAGCATCCAACGTAAAAAGTCTTTGTTAAAAGCTAATATTGGATTTTCTTCGAGTGTTTCAAGGTATTTTAACTCTTCTTCAAAAGTATCAGATTTCATCCATGAAGAGGTGCGTTCAGAACCAGTACAAACAGCATTTTTTGTTTGTTCCGACTTGACAGAAAGATATCCAAATTTTAAGGCATTCATTCCAGAACAGCATGCGCCAGAAGGCGAATTAATTTCTGTGTTTCCATTTTTAAGAAATCCATGAACCATTGCCGCATGCGATGGTAATATTTGGTCTGGGCTAGATGTTCCACAGGACAATAGTTCTATTTCTGAAGGCTCTAAAGTACCTTCGCATAAATTTGCAATTGCTTCTTTTGTAAGTTGCGCATTGTTGTGAGTTATATTTCCATCATCATCAATAGCATAATACCTTGTTTTTATTTGATTGTTACGCAAAACAATACGACGTCCTTTAGAAGACTTCCCATTAATTACGCCCAATTTTTCTTCCATCTCATCATTACTAATGGGACGATTAGGTAAAAATTTTGATATTTTGGTAATATAAACTTCCTTCATTTTAAAATGCCTACTCTTTTAATGCAACAGATGCGTAATATACTTTATCTTTTTGTATTTGACGATACAAAGGTAAATAAGTCAACAAAAATAAGATAAAAACTATAGGAGCAATAAGCCAAATAGCAAATAATAGGTAATATTTAAACATTTTAACTAAAAAAGCCCGTTTTGATGAGTTTTCTTCACTTTTGGAGGTGATTAAATGGGCCCATTTTGAGAAAATGACATTGGCTCTCTTGTCAACAGTAATCAAAAATGGCTTTATTTTAATAGCGCCATCTTTTAAAAGCTCATTTTGAAGTGTTTGAAAGTCATTGTTGTGCAAATGTTTTGCAATGACATTTCCAAATTTAGATGAATCATTAATATCTTTTTGGGAAACACCTGGCTTGGGGAAAATCCCCAAAAAGCGCTCCTTTTTTCCAGAGAACATCCACTGTGCTATAGTTATAACACTTATGTGGTTTATATGTCTGTCAACTAATGCTATATTACCAACCAAATTAGCCTCTAATTCTTTAAGATGGCGTTTCATTTTTTCTTGAGCCATTATCCACATATTTCTACAACCAATAACAGTAATTACAGGCGTGTTATTAAGCAGTTGTTTGGCCTCTGGAGTTTTTAGAAAAGATGTTGTAGGAAGTGAAGGGGTTAGATACCATATGGTGTATCCAAAAATAATTAAATCATATTTTTTATTTAATATGTCTTCTGGAATAGGCTTTATTTTTTGCGGTTTTTGTTTATAAGTTTTTGGGAAAGCACCGTAAAATTCAGCTTTGGGCCATGGAAAAGGGAAGGGCTTCTCCATTTCAATTTCAAAACGTGTTATATTTACCTCTTTAGGGTTTAACGGAGAAATTATGTTATTTAAGATCTCGGTTAATTGTCCGGATTGCGAGTAATGTATAATTAAAACTTCTTTCATCTACTTTAAAACTTATTTTAAGTCGTCCCAAAAATCGAAATAATTAAACCATTGCAAAGGATATTTTTCTAACATCCAGGTGACACTTTCTGCATATTCTTTTAATAAGGCTTGTGCATCTCTGTGCTTTGCTTCCGACTTTCTGGCATATAATTGGTAATGTCTATTACTTTCTTTCATGGCATAGACAAACATAACAGGGGCTTTAAGTCTAGAGGACAACATAAAAGGACCAGCAGGAAATTTAGCATTCTTGCCCAATAATTCTTCTGTTAAATATTTAGACCCTTTAACATAACGGTCTCCTGTAATGCAAACAATTTCGTTTCGTGCTAGCGCAGCATTAATCTCAAATATATGAGATAAATCCTCTTTTATTATTATTAAATTGACTCTTGATTTTTCTTTTACACTGTCTAAATATTCTTTAATGGCCGTATGCTCTACATCGGTTGTAAGTATGCTGACAGATGTGTCTACTTCTAAATTACTCAAAAAATATTCAGAGACTTCAAAATTGCCAACATGGGCACTAATTAAAATACCACCTTTATTTTCTTTAAGGGCTTCATTTATTAAATCTGAAACATAAGAAACATAAGTGAATTTATGACTTAAACCAGAATTAATGGCAATTTTGTCAAGAATGGTTTGTCCAAAAACATAATAACTTTTGTAAATACTTACAAGGCTTTTTAATTTGGAGTATTGTAAACGTTGCCGAAAATAATAGTAGATTGATTTAGAACTGTTTTTAGAAAAAAAACAGAAATAAGCGGCTACAAAATACAAAATAAAATATACGGCTCTTAAACCTAAATGCTTCATGGAAAATACAAAAATCTTGTATCCTAGAACCGTTCCTCTAGATTTTCCTTGCCATTCAGCAGCCATACATATTTAGTGCTCTTTTTAGCTTAATTTATTTTCGATAAGATTGTAAAAATCTTGAAGTGTGTTTACATTAACAAAGTCCTCACCAACCAATTTTACTCCGAAATTCGATTCTACAGCAACAACTAAATCAACAAAGTCTAAACTGTCAAGTTCAAGGGCTTCTTTCAAATTTGCTTCGGGAGCAATATTTTCTTCTTCAACTTCAAACTCATCAATAAGAAAGTCGTTTATTTTTTCAATAATAACCTCTTTATCCATTACCATTAGATTGTTTTTTGATTATTAACGCCGAATTTGTTCCGCCAAATCCAAACGAATTGGACAAAAATACATCAATTTTTTTATCTATTGTTTTACTGACTAAATTTAATTTTGAAGAATCTTCATCTGGATTTTCTAAATTAATGTTAGGTGCAATAAAATCATGCTGCATCATGAGCATAGAGTAGATTACTTCACTAGCTCCAGCCATCCAACATTCATGGCCAGTCATGGATTTTGTTGAGCTAACATAAGGACCATTTTCTCCAAACACCTCGAAAATGGCTTTTGCTTCATTGGCATCCCCAACTGGAGTTGATGTGGCGTGGGCATTTACATATTGTACGTCTGATGGATTTACTTGAGCCTGATTAAGTGCCATTTTCATAGCCCTTGCTGGACCGTCTACATTTGGTGTGGAAATGTGTTCGCCATTTGAAGAAAATCCATAGCCAACAATTTCGCCTAGAATAGGTGCGCCTCGTTTTATGGCACTTTCATAAGATTCTAAAATTAATGTAGCGGCTCCTCCACTAGGTACCAGGCCATCTCTGTTTTTATCGAATGGCCTAGAAGCTTCTTTAGGATTGTTGACATGAGTTGAGAATACACCTAAACCATCAAAGCTACCCATAGATACTGGGTTTATCTCTTGAGCTCCACCACAAATAATGCAGTCTTGTAAGCCGCTTTTAATAAGATGATAACCCATTCCAATAGCATGTGAACCACTAGCACAAGCTGCACTTATTGTGAAATTCACACCTTTTAGTCTAAATATTGTAGATAAATTCATGGTAACCGATGAATTCATACTTTTAAAAACGCCACCAGAACCTACGAGTGTTGTGTCTTTTTTAGCTTTAATAATATCAACCGAGTCAACAACAGATTGTGCTGTGCTATCATTGCCATAAAGGATACCAACTTCATTGGCGTCTAAAAAATCTTGAGTTATTTTCGCGTTTTCTAAAGCTTCAATTGTAGCAACATAAGCATACTCACCCTCTTGTCCTAAACTTATCCGCTCTCTTCTTGAGAGCATTGATTTTAAATTAAGGGGTTCTACCATACCAGTTAACGGTGAACGATAACCAAAATCTATACGTTCTTTGTCTATAACAATACCAGATTTGCCTTGGTATAATGACTCCTTTACTTCAGCAAGGTTCTTACCTATGCACGAGTAAATTCCCATTCCAGTAATAACAACCCTATTCATTTAATTAAGAGTAGATTCCTCCATTAATATTAATAACCTCTCCGGTAATATAAGAAGCTTTTTTTGAAACTAAAAACGAAACGGCATGAGCAACTTCTTCGGGCTCTCCAAACCGATTAATTGGGATTAGGTTTTTAAGCTCCGCTTCATCTAGTTCAGCTGTCATGTCCGATTTTATAAAACCAGGAGCAACAGCGTTTACTGTTATTTTTCTTTTTGCAACTTCTTGGGCAAGTGCTTTTGTGGCAGCTACCAAAGCACCTTTTGCAGCCGAATAATTGGTTTGCCCTGCCGTTCCCTTTACGCCCGAAACGGATGCAATATTAACGATCCTTCCGTATCGGTTACGTAACATTTTTTGAATGAGGTTATTGGTAACATTATAAAACCCATTTAACGAGGTGTTTAAAACATCTTGCCAATCTTGTTGCGGCATCCACATAAACAAGCCATCTTTGGTAATTCCTGCATTGTTAACTATTACTTCAACTACAGCATCTTTGTTGTTTTCTTGCCATGTATTTAATGCGGTGTTTACCTCGTCAGAATTTGAAACATTAAACTTGATAATTTCACCGGAATTCCCATGGGATTCAACAGTTTTAAGCGTATCTAAAGCGGCTGTTTCGTTGGAATTATAGTTAATTAAAATATGATAATCTGTATCTTTCGCTAACTGTTCGCATATAGCCTTGCCAATTCCTCTAGATCCGCCAGTTATTAGGGCACATTTCATGTAAAAAGTAATTTTTGATTATGGGTTATTTAAAAAGCTCTAAATTTTCAAAGGTCATATTATTGAGAACTTCACCTTTGGTATTAATATAAACCCAAGACTTTTTATCCTTTACTCGAGCTAAACCGTTATAAAACCCTTTTTGATTATTTTTTTGAAAGATTGAAAACCCACCAGCTGTGATGTCATATTTGTCTTCAATAACCATTTCGCCCTTGTCATTGATAAAGCCCCAAAGTTTAGAAACTTTTATAGCAGCTAAACCATCTTCACTAAATATTTCAGCATCGCGATATTGAAATGGAATAACAACTTCTCCAGAAGTATTTATGTAGCCCCATTCTTTCCCTTTAAGCACAGGAGCTAAACCGTTAATAAAAGCCCTGGCTTTGTCATATTGTGGTTCTACAATCCAATTACCTTCACTATCTATAAAACCTATTTTATCATTTTTTTTAGCGTAGGTGTTAGTGCCATTCACCGAAAAATCCCAAATTTTTTCAGCTCCTGGTATTTCTTTAAACTCACCATTTATAATTAAACCGTAAGACTCCCCTTTGTTGGCAACAACATTGCCATTATAAAAGTTGCTAACACCATCGTATTCGGTTTTAACAAAATAATTCCCTGAAGTGTCAATTAATCCCCACTTTTCGCCTTCAAGTACTTTGGCATATCCGTTTTCAAAATTGAAAACTTTTTTAAATTTAGGCTCAATAACCACTTTGCCGTTAGTATCTATAAACCCAACACCATCATCTTTTCTATAAATAGCGTAGCCGTTTTCAAAGTCATAAAGTTTTTCTGAAGAGATATTGGTGAGAACCGGTTCTCCTTTAGTGTTAATATAGCCCCAGTTTTTATTATTAAGTACAAGTGCTATTCCAGAATTAAATTCTTTTGTCTTATCAAATTGAGGTTCAATTACCCACTCGCCTTTACGGTTGATATAACCCCATTTTTTATTATCGTTCATGGCTTCAGCCAAATCGCCCGAAAAGTTTTTAGCGACTTTAAACTGTGGTTCGATTTCCCAATTTCCCGTTTTATTGATATAACCAAACTTTCCATCTGCATTAGCAAGAGCTAATTCTTGGGCAAAGCTAGTTAATACCGTAACTAAACAAATTAGTAACAGACATTTTGTTTTCATGATTAATAGCATTTAATGGTTAATTATGTAGTCTTTAACCTTATTGACATAAGGATACATGACGACGTCTTCAGTAAATATAGGAACTATATTTCTAATTTCATTATACATCTTTTTAGTTTTTGAAGATACTTGATCTTGCACTTCAAGATGTTCTATAGCTTGTACTATTGTAATGAGTTCTATAGCTAATACTTCAAAAGCGTTTTCAATAACTTTTTTAGTAATTAAGGCTGCATTTGTTCCCATACTTACAATATCTTGGTTGTCGTTATTGTTAGGGATGCTATGGATGTACATAGGGTTGGACAGCATTTGGTTTTCTGCAGTTGTTGAAGTTGCAGTAAACTGTACACCTTGCATACCGAAATTTAATCCTAATTGACCCAAATTGACAAAAGGAGGTAGCATGTCATTTAATCGGGCATTCAATAGATAATTGAGTTGTCTTTCGGAAAGCATACTTAATTTGGTGACAACAGTTTTTAGCTTGTCCATTTCAAGCGAAACATAATCGCCATGGAAATTCCCACCATGATATACATGCTTTTTTTCAACATCAACAATTGGGTTGTCGTTTGCCGAATTTACTTCTTCAATTAAAATAGCTTCAACCGAATTTAGTGTATCCAAAACTGGTCCTAAAATTTGAGGGACACAACGCAATGAATAGTATTCCTGAACTTTTTCTTTGAACACTGAAACATCTTCATTTTTGCTATACAAGTGATGCTCACGTTTTCTAGTTAAGCCACTATCTTTAAGATGCTCTCGCATACTTTCAGCGATGGCTCTTTGTCCTAAATGTTTTTTTGATTGGTTGAGTTCGTATGATAAGTGGTCGTCGTAAGCTTTTACAATTTCATTGATCGAGGCGGAGCAAGACGTCATCCAATTTAATAAACGTCTAGAATAAATGGCATTTACAATTCCAATACCTGTCATTACCGATGTACCATTCATTAGAGCCAAGCCTTCTCGTAACTCAACAGAAATAGGTTGTAATCCTTCGGTCTCAAAAACAGTCTTGGTATCGAGTTTTTTCCCTTTATAAAATACCTCACCTTCACCAATTAATACTAAAGCTAAATGCGCTAATTGCACTAAATCTCCACTGGCACCAACGCCTCCATGCTCATAAATTAAAGGTGTAATATCTCTATTTATAAGTTCGGCCATAAGTTTAATTACTGAAGAATGCACTCCGGAATGACCTAAAGATAATGTGTTTAAACGTGCAAGCATGGCAGCCTTCACATACATAGGTGCAATAGGCTGACCAGTTCCTGAAGCATGACTTCTAATTAAGTTATACTGAAGTTGAATACGTTCAGAATCCTTAATTTTGTATTGAGCCATTGGTCCAAAACCAGTATTAACACCATATATAACTTTGTTTTCAGAAAACTCTTTTAGAAAGTTAAAACTCTTATCTACGCGCTCTATAATCTCATCTTCAATTTGAATAGATTGATTTTCGAAAATGACTTTATAAAAATCTTCTATTCCTAATTTGCCCTTAAATTTTAACATGTATGCTTTTAGTATTATATTTGAACAACCAAACTCATTTGGGTATTTCCGATTGCAAATTTATAATAATAAATCAATTTATACTACATAACCCATGCAGGATATAAATACAGATGTTTTAATCATTGGTGCTGGGCCATCAGGTTCAGTTGCAGCAGCTTACTTACATAAAAATGGCTTTGATGTAAAAGTGGTTGAGAAAAGCAAATTTCCGCGTTTTGTTATAGGCGAAAGTTTGTTGCCAAGGTGTATGGATCATTTTGAAGAAGTTGGTTTATTAGATGCTTTAAAGGCAGGAAATTTTGAAGTAAAAAGAGGCGCACGGTTTTTAAGGGATGATATTGTATGTAACTTCGATTTCAGTAAAAAGCATACAGATGGTTGGAATTGGACATGGCAAGTACCTAGAGCCGATTTTGATAATTTATTGGTAGAAGACCTTGTAAAAAAAGGTGTTGACATTGCTTTTGAGCATGAAGTGGTGGCAGTAAAATTTGCTGATGATGGAAGCTCAGTAACTGAAGTAATAGATGACAATGGAAGTAACTATAATATCCATGCTAGATTTATTGTGGACTCAAGCGGTTACGGTAGAGTATTACCAAGATTGTTAGATTTAGAAAAGCCATCATCAATACCAGAACATTCTTCAATTTTTGGACACGTGAAAGATATAAATAGACCAAAAGGAGAAGAAGGGACGCTGATTACATTTGATGTGTTGAGTAAAGATACCTGGTTTTGGGTTATACCTTTTTCCAATGGTAATACCAGTATTGGATTTGTTGGTAAAAATGAGTTTATAGATTCATTTGAAGGTACTACTGAAGAACGCTTAAGAAGCATGCTAAAAGAATCTGATTATTATTATGAACGTTTTAAGAATGTGCCATTTTTATTCGAGCCAAAAAGTATTAGAAACTACTCCAAAGCAGTGAAACAATTTTATGGGAAAGGCTACGCATTAACAGGTAATAGTGCCGAGTTTTTAGACCCTGTGTTTTCGTCTGGTGTAACGTTTGCTACCGAATCAGCTTTAAAGGCAGCCAAGTTAATTGCTAAAGAATTAAAAGGCGAAGTTGTAAATTGGGAAGAAAACTATACCAATTATATAAAATACGGTGTTGATGTTTTTGCTACTTACGTTAAAGAGTGGTATACAGGAAATTTACAAACCTTGTTTTTCCATAGGCCTGAAAACCCTGAAGTAAAAGAGCAAATTTGTGCGGTTTTAGCAGGATATGTTTGGGATACAACAAACCCTTTTGTTGTTAAGCATAACAGATTGGTAAAAACCATGGCACATATTATAAATATGGGAAAAGAAAAAAGCGAGTCTGTTTAGGGCTCGCTTTTTTGTTGGTACCATTTATGTAATTCTATTTTGTGTTTTTATACATGTCCTTAGTCAATCTACGGGCTAATATAATATAGGCATCTGCAATTCGTTGTCCAGAGTTAAAATCGAAACCACCATTACCTGCACCTTCAACTTTAGTATAATCAACTGAAAAAATAATGTCGTTAGGGCTATCATTTTTATAGACATCTATTGTGACTTCAATTTTCGAATTGTGTCTAACAACACCTACGTTATAGCCTGGGTAAATAAGTGTTGTGTGAACTTTCATGGTATATTCAGCACTTCCTAAATCTCTATCAACTTTTACAACACCATCTTTATACCTGTCATTAAAAGTCTCAATAAATCTAGGCTCATAATATTCTTCTCTATCTGAAAACCAAGATTCCTTAAATTTTTCGCCTGTTCCTGGCTCTTTCTCTTCGCGTTTTGCGATTTTGTCTTCTAAAAACGCTTTTTCAGAATCATATTTTGGAATTTCTAAATCTGAATAGTCAAATTCAAGAGTATATTCTGTAATACCTTTTAAGTCCTCCCAATCTCCTTTGGTAACTTTAGATTTCTGTGCTACTATTGATGTGGTAATAAGTAATAATGTAATTAAAAAAATGTTTTTCATGATGTTTGGTTGTTTGATTAATCAACGCAATATAAAACAACTTATGCTATAAATATATACGAGGAATGACGTATTTTTTATTGCTCTTAATTATCGCAAAAAACTATAAATGTTATGAATGCTGTGGAGTCTTCTTTTTTAAATTAGTTAGCATTTCAGAAGTAATTCCCTCTAAATCAAACTGGTGCTTCCAATTCCAGTGATTTCTAGCTTCACTGTCGTCTATACTTTTGGGCCACGAATCAGCGATATCCTGACGGAAATCCGGTGTGTAAGAAATAGTAAAATCTGGAAGCTGCTTTTTAATCGATTCAGCAACCTCTTTAGGTGTAAAACTAACAGCAGCTAAATTGTAAGCCGACCTAATTTTAATAGATTCTGCTGGAGCCTGCATGATATCTACTGTTGCTTTTATGGCATCGTCCATAAACATCATTGGAAGTTCTGTTCCTTCAGTTAAAAAACAATCGTAATGACTATCAGAAAGAGCTTTGTGATAAATATCAACTGCGTAATCTGTCGTGCCACCACCAGGTAGTGTTTTGTAACTAATAATTCCCGGATAGCGAATACTTCTTACATCAACATTATACTTGTTAAAATAATATTCACACCAACGTTCACCTACTTGTTTGGTTATGCCGTAAACCGTTGAGGGTTCCATTACAGTATATTGAGGTGTATTGATTTTTGGTGTGGTAGGCCCAAAAACAGCAATACTTGATGGCCAGAATACTTTTTTAATAAATCCTTCTTTTGCTAAATTTAAAACATGAAATAATGAGTTCATATTTAAATCCCAAGCTTTCATGGGGTATTTCTCTCCTGTTGCACTTAACATGGCTGCCATTAAATAAACCGTATCGATTTCGTATTTTTCAATACATATTTTAAGGCTAGCATAGTCTTGGGCGTCTAAAATTTCGAATAAACCAGAATTAACAATATCTAAATTATTATAGCTTATATCACTAGCGACCACCTGATCGTTACCGTAAATGCTTCTTAACTTTACAGTTAGTTCAGAACCTATTTGACCGCAAGCTCCAATGATTAAGATTTTTGGACTCATTAATTGAATGTGTTAAAGGGTCATCAAAAATAATAAGATTTTCATGATGTTTCCCTAATTTTATCGTAAAAAAGAACCAAAAATTAAAGTATTGTTATTATTCTAAATTGAAAGCTCTTAATACAATATATTTGTATTGAAAATTTAAGTGTTTATGCGATTTATTTCTTTTCTATTTATAATACTGCTTTGCTCGTGCCAAAATTCTAAAGATAATAGTGTTGAAGAAACCACATCAAACTCAATAGTTGAAGTTGTTTCTAAAGACGATGTCCAATCTTTGAATTATACTGAATTTGTAATTGACGCTAAAGTAGAGCGTGCTATTAGTGGCTGGGAGAAATATAATGAATTACAAAAAGTAATAGTTGATATTAAAGATGGGAATCTAACCTTTTTAAGAGATAATAATGAAATTGTTGTTGCCTTAATTCAAGAGCTAAAATCTACTATTCCAGAAAAAGTAAACTCACCACATGTTATGGCTAGAATTGTAGCTTTAGAAACTAAAATCTTTAAGTTGGAAAGTAACGTAAACCTTTCAAATGCCAAGAAAGAAAATGTGCTGAATGCTATAAAAGAGGTTTTAGTAGCCTTTTCTAATTTTAACCTACAGATGAATAAAAAGTTGGAAAAAGAATCGCAAAATATTCAAAGACCCCAGTAAATATTTAATAATTAGGAGGTTTAAAACCATTTTTTTACGATTATCTGCTATTAGTTATAGCTATTTGTACTATTTTTGGGAACCAAATTTATTTTGAATCGAGTCCTCTTTCATTTTTTGAGTTATTTAAGACTTGTTTCATCTTAAAAAAAAATGAAAAAAATGAAAAAAATATTACTTTTAGTTTTTACCTTATCTTTTAGTGTAGCCTTTGCACAATTTAATCAAGATGCTCCTTGGATGAAAGATTTAAATATGGAGCAAAGAAGAGATTCTAATCCAATTACCTTTCAAGAAATTGTTGATGCCTTTAATACGTATTGGGAAACTAGAGACCCTAATGTAAAAGGTAGTGGGTTTAAACCTTTTAAACGATGGGAAAATTATTGGAAAAATTTTGTAGATGAAAACGGTGTATTACCTACAGGGGAAGCGTTATGGAATACATGGCAGGATTTTCAGAATGAAAATCAAAATAGAAGAATTGTTGATGAAAGCGATTGGCAGCCAGTAGGACCTTTTACACATACCAATACTGGATCATGGTCATCTGGACAAGGTCGTGTTAATGCCATTACAGTAGATCCCAACAATCCAAACACCTACTATAGTGGTGCGCCAGCAGGTGGTTTGTGGAAATCAACCGATACTGGAATAACTTGGAATACAACAACCGATGCCTTGCCTCAAATAGGTGTGTCTGGTATAGCTGTAGATTATAATGATTCAAATACTATTTACATTGCTACTGGTGATGATGATGCTGGAGATTCATCTTGTGTTGGTGTGATGAAATCTACTGATGGCGGAATGACATGGAACACCACAGGATTAAGCCCTGTTAACGCACCAAGTTCTATGAATGATATTTACATACACCCTACTAATTCAAATATATTATGGGTTGCTACAAGTGATGGTGTTTACAAAACTACAAATGCAGGTACAGCTTGGACAAATTCTAATGGTACAGATAATTTAAACATTAAGGACATAAAAGTTCACCCAACAAACCCTAACATTATTTATGCAGTAACAACCAATAGGTTCTATAAATCTACAAATGGAGGAGATACTTTTAATGTTATAATAGGTCATGGTCTACCTACTTCATCTGCTAGAATGGTTATTGATATAACACCGGACAACCCAGATGTGGTTTATTTATTGACCGCGAATAACTCTTGGGGTTTTCAAGGCTTATATAAATCTACTAACGAAGGTGCCGACTTTACAACTGTAGCAAATCAGACTTCTGTTGGCGATATTTTTGAGAGTACACAGGCTTGGTATGATATGGCTTTAGCTGTATCAGATGTTGACGAAGATGAAGTTTATGTTGGAGTATTAAATGTTTGGAAAACTAGTAATAGCGGACTAACTTTTACTAAAATTAATAATTGGAACGCACCTTTTACAGCTACATACACACATGCCGATATTCACTTGTTGCGTTTTTATAACGGGAATTTGTTTGTTGGATCAGATGGTGGGTTTTATAAGTCAACAGATTCTGCAGCTAGTTTTTCCGATTTAACTGCTAGCATGCAAATTAGTCAGTTTTATAAAATTGCTGTTTCAAAACAATCATCAGATAAAATGGTAGGCGGTTTACAGGATAATGGAGGCCATGCTTTTAATAATAATCAATGGCAAAACTATTATGGTGCCGATGGAATGGATACGGCAATAGATCCTAACGACTCCAATGCTTATTACGGATTTACTCAATTTGGAGGATCTTTAAATATATCAACTTCTGCTGGTGGTGAATTAAGTAGTCAAGTTGGTTCGCCTAGTGGAGAGCAAGGAAATTGGGTTACACCATTAGTTATGAACAAGGATAGTGAGTTATACTCCGGCTTTTCAAGTTTGTATAAGTTAAATGGTTCAAGTTGGCAAGCTGTCTCATCAAGTTTTGGGACTAACATTGATCAGCTAGAAATAGACGATTTAAATCCAGATAACATATATGTTGCAACTAATAATACATTGCGTAAAAGTACTAACAGAGGGTTGAGTTTCACTAGTGTAGAAACGTTTTCTTCAAATATTACATCAATAGAAGTCAATACAAACGATAGTAATATTGTTTATGTCACTACTAGTGGCACATCTACTGGCCGTGTATATAAATCTACCGATGGAGGAAATAATTTTGCCAACATTACGGGTAGCTTACCTAACGTAACAAAAAATTGCATTAAGCATCAGAACCTACATTCTCAAAATCCACTGTATCTAGCAACAAGTTTAGGCGTTTATCGTTATGATGATGCTTCTGGAGATTGGGAATTATTTAATAATAATCTGCCTAATGTCACAGTAACAGACTTGGAGATTAATGTGTTTGATGATACTATTACGGCATCTACTTATGGTCGAGGTATATGGCAATCACCAATTCCAGTGGAAATTCCATCTGATGACGTAAAGTTGCTTGAAGTTACTGGATTAACATCATCGGTAAGCTGTGATAGTTCTATCATGGCACAAGTCAATGTTGAAAATAATGGTCAGAATACTATTAATACCGTTTCGGTGACGTATTTTGTTGATAATACACCTACAAGTTTCGATTGGACAGGTACTATTGCTCCTGGTAATACACAAGTAATTACCATTCCAGAATTTACTGTAAGTAGTGGTTCACATAATTTTTATGTAAATACAACCATTGTAAATGATGCTTATGAAATAAATAACGATTCAGAGCAGTTTTTAATTTATGCCAATGAATTAGGTACACCTAATCAAGTGAACGAATTTGAAACACCTGAAGAGCAGTTATTGGTAATCGACGAAGGTACTTCGGGTCAATATTGGGAAAAAGGCGTGCCAACAGGTAGATTTTTAAATTCTACAAATTCAGGAACCAATGTATATGGTACGAACTTATCTGGAGATCATGACAATGGTATTAAAAGTTATTTAATTTCCAATTGTTATGATTTAACTAATGTATCAAGCCCAGAACTGTCATTTTATATGGCTTACGAATTGGAAGAAGATTGGGATATTGTTTATGTTGAATATTCAACCGATTCGGGAATGTCTTGGAACCTTTTAGGATCAGCAAACGATGCAAACTGGTATAATAGTGATACTATGGCGGGTGAAAATAATACATGTTTTAACTGCCCTGGAGCACAATGGACAGGAATTAGTTTCCAAATGCAGGAGTATACGTATAGTTTAACAAACTTTACAAACGAGTCTAATATTATGTTCAGAATTGTGTTTCATTCCGATGCTGCTGTTGTTGAAGAAGGAGCTATTATAGACGATTTTGTGGTTCGTGGAACATTAAGTACAGACGAGTTTTCTACTGGTGCATTCAGTGTTTATCCAAATCCATCAAGTAGCGTATTTAATATTAAAATGAAACAAGCTAATGCCTTCGATTTTGAAGTGTTTAATATTTCTGGGCAGCGTATTATGCAAAAAAGGAATGTAAATCCAACAGGAAACAGTTATGTACTGGATATGAGTAATTATACTTCTGGTGTGTATTTCTTAAGGCTGACTTCTAATAATGCAACAGTAACTAAAAAGCTAATTTTAAACTAAAACGTGCTTTAATGTATATTTATTAAGCGTCTTCAGATTATGAAGATGCTTTTTTTGTCTTAATGTTTTGTTAATCTCCCATAAATCATAATTTTCAAGACGTAAATAGTAGTAAATTAGGGCTCGAAATCAAACACAAACTTATGAGAACTAATTTTAAAAGCCTATCATTTTTAAGCGCTATGGCATTTATGAGTCTAGTGGCTTGTAAAAATGATGCTAAAGAAGAAACGGCTGTTGTAGAAGAAGAATCAGCACCAGGGATTAATTTAGATTATGTAGATACTTCGGTTAAGCCAAGTGAAGACTTCTTTAAATATGTAAACGGGAAGTGGTTGGAAACCAATGAAATTCCAGACGATAGAACTTCTTGGGGAAGTTTTGCCGAACTTCGAAAAAAAACAGATGCAGATGCTTTAAGTATTCTTGAGTCTGCCATGTCGGATAATAAAGACCTAGAGAAAATTCAAATTCTCCCAGGTTCAGACCAAGAAAAAGCAGTTCATTACTATCAAACCATAATGGATACTGTTGGTAGAAACCAACAAGGTTTAGATCCTATTAAACCGTATTTAGCTAAAATTGAAGCCATCCAGAATATTGAAGATCTTCAGAACTATATTATAGAAATGGAACCTGTTGGAGGTGGAGGTCTTTATGGTTTTGGTGTTGGAGCCGATCCTAAAGATAGTAATAGAAATGTTGGTTATTTAGGTGGTGGAAGCACCGGATTACCAGACAGAGATTACTACATTAAAGACGATGAAGATTCTAAAGAAAAACGTAAAATGTATGTTGATCATATTACGAGAATGTTACAATTTTTAGGTGAAGATGAAGCAAATGCAAAACAGGAAGCAGAACAGATTTTAGCCTTTGAAACTCGAATTGCCGAAGCTAAAATGGATAAAGTAGATCGTCGTGATGCACGTAAGCGTTATAATCCAAGATCTATTGAACAGGTTCAAGACATGGTTCCTGCTGTAGATTGGAATAAATTCTTTCAGGGTATTGGTGTAAAAGAGATTGACACGGTTATTATAGGTGATATCAATTACTTTAAAACCCTACAAACTATACTTGCAGAAAACAATGTGTCTGATTGGAAAGCTTATTTACGTTGGAACGGTTTTAGAGGTTCTGCAGGATTTTTAAGTACTGATATAGAAAAAGCCAACTGGGAATTTTATGGTCGCGATTTAAATGGAGCTAAAAAACAACGTGCAAGAGATGAGCGTGCCTTGGCAGCTTTAAACGGTACAATAGGTGAAGCTTTAGGGAAGTTGTATGTTGATAAAATGTTCCCGCCAGAAGCGAAGGTAAAAGCAGAAAACATGATTAAAAATGTGATTTTAGCTTTCGAACATCGTATTAATAAGCTGGATTGGATGAGTGAAGAAACCAAAGCCAAAGCCATTGAAAAATTAAGAGCAACAAAAATTAAAATTGCATATCCAGATAAGTGGAAAGATTATTCGGCATTAGAAATAAAAAGTGTAGAAGAAGGCGGTTCGTATCTTCAAAATAGCATGAATGCCAGAGAGTGGAACTTTAAAAAAGATTTAGATAAATTAGGAAAACCAGTAGATAAAAGCGAATGGTATATGGCACCACAAGTTGTGAATGCTTATTTCAATCCTGCATTTAACGAAATTGTTTTCCCAGCAGCTATTTTACAACCACCATTTTACAATTATAAGGCTGACGATGCGGTAAATTACGGTGGAATAGGAGCGGTAATTGGTCATGAAATTTCGCATAGTTTTGATGATTCTGGAGCACGTTATGATAAAGATGGAAACTTAAATAACTGGTGGACCGATGAAGATTTAGAGCAGTTTGAAGCTTTAGGAGCAGCGTTGGCAGACCAGTATAGTGCCATTGAAGTATTACCAGATGTAAACATTAACGGTAAGTTTACTTTAGGTGAGAATATTGGTGATTTAGGAGGCGTTTTAGCTGCTTATGACGCTTTACAAATGAGCTTTGAAAAGAATGGTAGACCAGAAAATATTGACGGTTTAACAGCAGAGCAACGCTTCTTTATGAGTTGGGCAACTGTTTGGCGTATTAAAATGCGTGACGATGCCTTGAAGACCCGAATTAAAACCGATCCGCATTCGCCAGGTAAGAACAGAGCTGTACAACCCTTATTAAATGTTGATGCGTTTTATGAGGCCTTTGACATTAAAGAAGGCGACAGCATGTATATTGCTCCAGAGAAACGCGTACGAATTTGGTAAATCACAAATTTGATAATAAAAAAAGCGACCATTGTTATGTGGTCGCTTTTTTTAATTCTATTTTACAACTAATGTTTTTCGCTTTGAAATATCATCAGAGGAAGTTATGATATAAGAAATAGTTTTTTTCATAATATTTTATTTTTTTTCTAAATGAATTTGAAAGCCTATTCCTATACTTAAGGAGTTAGTATTACTGTTTGAGATAGATGATTTCGAGTTAGACAGGATGTAGTTAAGAAATAACTCCAAACCTACACTTTGGTTAAAAAACAATACACCACCACCTTTAAAATCAAAAAATGAACCATAACCATCATTGTTAGTCTTACTCAATCCTTTACTATAACTATAATTAGCTTCACTAAAAATATTAAATGGTTTAGTGGGTTTTAAAAAATAATACCTCAAAAAAGGGCCTCCTCCTATTGACCAATTGCTATTATTCCTACCTTGTGGGTTAGAATAACCTAAACTAAAATTAATTCCTGTTGCTAATTTATCAGCTAAGAAATAACCAATGTTGGGAGATATTTGTAAACCAACTCCTTCAACAGTTTGTTGAGCTCCATTGATATTTTCGTAATCTGTTTTTTGAGAAGTGAAATTGCCACTTCACCAACCAGCCAATTGCCTTTGGTTATTTGGGCTTGTAACATACATGTAGGTATCAATAAAAAAAAGAAAAATAATTTTAAGGGTTTCATGATTAATAATTTGTTTAAAGTTTTATTGTTTTTAGAATTAAGCCACAACAAATCCATACCAAACATTTAATAGTGTTTGGTGCTAAACAAGTTGTAAAGCCAAAAAATAATTTGTAAAGCCAAGAGGGTTAAAGCCAAAACATTATAAAAAAGCCTGTTTATAATCTAAAAAAACTAGCGCTAGTTGTGTTGCAACGTTAGGTGTCTTTAACCAAACTTCTTGGCTTTAACTTTAGAAGTTTAGCGTTAGACAAATCAAACTAAAAAAAAACTAATAGCACAAAAAATTCTTACAAAATGATGCCGTTTATCGAAAAGTAAAAATAGCGTTACGGTTTTTCCGTAAAGCCAATAAAAAAGCAACCTCAATGGTCGCTTTTTTAATATAATGATACAAGTTTAATCTTCTTTTGGTTTGGGCTTTTGGTTTAAAATAGCGTTTTTGCTTAATCGGGCTAAATTAAAGTTAGGCGCCAATTTTATAGCTTCTTCTAAAATGGAAGCAGCAGCATCAATATTGGCAGTTTTGTCTTGGTTAAATGTAATTAAACCTTGTAAATACATAAAAGCGGCTTTCAAAGGTACTTGATAGGGTTGTTGCGATTCGTAAAAGGTTTTGCCCATTTTGTCAGTAGAATTTTCAGCACCATAATCGGCATAGGTTTTTGCCTTTTCCAATTGATTGGTCTGTAAATACGATTCTGCCAATTCATAAGCCACAGAAACGTTAGGATTACGGTTAAACAGTTTTTCAAAAAACACCAAAGCACGTTCGGTTTCATTTAGGGCTTTTAACGATACGGCTTTTACTTCTATAGCTATTTCAGAATCGGCTGCATTGTTTTCTATACCTATAGTGTTTAAGGCTTGCACATGCATGCCTTCGCTCATGTAAATTAATGCCAAAGTATCTTTTCTGGCCTGATTGGGTTCCAAAACAGCTAAATGGGTTAGGCCATTTATTACGCCTTGCACATCACCTTGTTGCTTCATTTGTTTATAATAGGCTTCATAGTGTTTTAGCAATTCCTGATTGGTTTGAGCTAGGGTATTAGCTGTTATAAAAAGTAAAAGAATGACTACTAGTTTCTTCATGATATATTTATTTTTTAAACATGCATCAAAACTATAAAAAATAGCCAACCAATCTCTTAAAACAGGGTTAATTATTTAATGGTCAATTGTTTTTTAACCACAACGGCATCATTTAGTACAAAAGGTTTTGGAATCATATTTGGCTGTCGCTTTGATACCTCAAAATTTTGATCTTCCAGCAAATTAAAGGTGGCTTCGTAAATCGTGAAACGAGTCTGCTGATTTTTGGGTACAACAAAATGCATCTCAAGCGGTTCGTTATCTGAAACGTAGTAGCTAAAGAGTCTGTTTTGGAATCGTTTTTCGAATACATAATCAGCATTGTTATCCCGTTTTGCAGAAACACCATTAATAGTAAAGCGTTTAAACACATTGGTTGAATCTGAAAATACTTCAAAACGTTCTGCCTGACGATTAGATTTTATTTGAACAACAATGTCACGATTGTCTCCAATAACCGTGTCTTGCAAAATAGTGATGGAAGGTTCTGGAAGAGATTTCAATTCGGCTTTGTTGGTAAATGTAAAACCAGTTTTATATTTACTGCCAATGGTGTTTTCTTGTAACTCTGAAGCTGGTTCAGGATTATCAGTTAGATGTGCTTTCGTCCAATCGTCCAACACATTATCATAGGTTGCCCAAACAGCAGATTGATTGTTAGCATTGAGTACGTATAGCAAACTGTTAGGTTTGGGTCTGTCTTCTGAAAAAGAGGCACGGCCATGCGATACAGCCAAACAAGCAATTGTTAGGCTTAAAAACAGATAGGCTAATCTATTTTTCTTTGGGAACGACCCAAAAACACTTATTGTCAACCCAAAAATTAGCACAACTAAAACACAGGATACAAATAGAATTTTAAGGCCTAATCCTACCGGAAACATTTTAACCAAAGGAGCCATAATAGTAATTACTGGTAGGCTTAAAAACACCAATACATATATATTGGGTTCTTTTTGCCTAATTAAAACAAGCAGGCTTAATAAGCCAAATAAAACTGGAATGATAAAAAAGCTAGCACCTTTTAACGCTAAAGCAACTATACCGCATATTACTATCCAGAAAGCAAGAGGTGCAATTAATAAACTGGCTGTGTTTTCTGAAGCATAAAACTTATGGTAAACCATAAAACATATGGCCAATGCCAAACATGTAAATGCAGCAATATAGGTGTGGCCGTTATAGGTAAACCCATGAAGCATATCTTGGTATTGCGGGTAAAGTTTTAAAAGTAATTTCCATAATACAAACCCACTAGCAGCAGAAAGAATTAAGGCCGTAAAAAAGGCAATAAACCCCTTGCCAATTTGGTTTAATGACAAGCTTTCTTTTTTGAGTCCATAAACTATTAGGCCAACAAATAGTACAATAGACAAAATAAGCATGGGCATAATCCATGAAAATGGATAGATTACTGTTTTAAACAGAGGCACGTTAAAATAGATATGGTCTTCGTTGTTTTTTATATCGGTTAAGTCGGCATCAGCAAAATAATATAGTAAAGGCATTAAGTAACTACCTTGATGTTCCAATGTGTTCCTATCCAGTCTTTCATAGGTGTCTAAAGCCGTATGGTAGTCAAAATGATCATCTATAAAGGCAAAATTAAAACCGTCAATATCGCCATCTTCACGAAACCGTGTTAAATCGGTGTCGTTAGGTAGCATTTTGTAAATACTATATGCCAACGAATTGGCCACAGGATATTCAGGATTGGCTTCAACAAAATGTTTCATGAGGCTAGCATTCCCTTGATTGGTTTCAATAAGCATGTAACTTGGGCCACCACTTCCGCGAGCTTCAAAATTTAGAACGAGTCCAACATCTTTTGCCCATGGATGTTGATTTACAAAAATATCAGCGCCATTTAATCCCAACTCTTCAGCATCACTAAATAAAATAATAATATCGTTTTTTGGGGTTTTGTTTTCAGTCAAAAAAGCACGAACACCTTCTAAAATGGTGACAATACCCGAACCTGCATCACTGGCTCCAAAAGAAGAGTGTGGGTTACTGTCATAATGCGATAATAGGAGTAGGGCTTTTCCGGAATCACGTCCTTTAATTCGCGCTAAAATATTTTTTGCTTTTGATAGATTCCCCCAAGGTCCCATGGAGTACCCTTCTTGCACTTGAGTTTCTAAACCCAATTTTTTCAATTCTGAAATGAGGTAATTTCTAACTTCACTGTGATTGGCGTTACCAACATAATGAGGTTGCTTTGAAATTGCTTTTAAATGTACCAAAGCGCGATGTGTAGAAAATTTTGAGTCTGGTGTGTCAATATCTGAAATGGTATTTGGGAGTAATACCGAAAAACTCCAGTATATGGCTAGAGCAATTAACAAAAAAGCTATAATTCGTTTAGACATGTTATTAGCGCATTAGTTTGATATAAAAGTAAACAATTTTAACATGGCTTGTTGTGTTGAAAACTTGCAATAGGAAAACAGTCTAAAAATTGGTATATTGACTACAAGTAAATTTAAGATTATGGGTATAAAAAGTTTTCAAGGAGCAAGAAAGCAACAAAATAATGATACTATAGAGAAACCATTACGAGTTTGCGATTATATGACACGCGATTTAATAACTTTTAAAGCAGAACAATCTGTTGAAGAGGTTATTGATATACTTATTAAGAACAAAATTTCTGGTGGACCAGTTGTTAATGAAAAGAATGAATTAGTGGGTATAATTTCTGAAGGTGATTGCTTAAAACAAATTAGTGATAGCCGTTATTATAATATGCCGATGGAAAGTGATAATGTGGAAAAACGGATGATTAAAGACGTAGAAACTATTGATGGTAACATGAATGTTTTTGATGCTGCCAAAAAATTTTTAGACTCCAAAAGGCGCCGTTTTCCAATTGTTGAAGAAGGAAAATTGGTTGGACAAATTAGCCAAAAAGATATTTTAAAAGCCGCTTTAGAGCTTAAAGGGCACAACTGGAAATAGCAATTTTTTTACTCGCGTTTTACTAAAGCATAAAAATCATTTTCTAAAGGTAAATACCCTTGATCGTATACGAAGTAATACACAGTTCCTGCTTTTGTGGTATATATGCTTGTTATATAATTAAAGTCAAACCCTTTTTCAATAAGTTTAGCTCTTGACGTTTTTGTTTTTTTATCTGGGTTGAGCTCTTCGAGAATACGATAGTTTTTACGAAGCCAATTGTTGGTGTTTCTAATCAGGTTTTTACTATCCTTGTTTATGCGGTTATTGTATGTATTACGACAAGCATCACTGCAGAATTTTTTGTCAATTCGTCCCACAATTTTTTCACCACATTCTAAACATTGTTTCTGCATAATTAGTCATTTAAGATGGAGATATATTGTATCCAAGGGCCAACATTGTTTTTGTACTGTTTGGCCATTACTCGAGATATTTGAGCTATGTGCCCTAAATCGTGCGTTACCCAGGTTGCAATTAATTGCTCAAGAGTTACTTCGCCTAATTCGGGGTGTTGCCCTTTTAAATACAATTGCTCTTTAGAAATATTTAAAGTTTTTAAATAAGCTAGATTTTGGTATCGTAACGTTTCAAATTCACCCAACAAGGTATGTATGGATTTGTTTTTAGAGGCCTCAAATTGTGCAAACCTATCGAAAGGCTCAAACATTTTATTTTCAGATTTATTTAAAACGTTAGTTATTCTAGGAATCCAATCGGTTTTTTCGCCATGAATCAAATGGCCAACAACATCAAATGGACTCCAAGTATTATCGCCTTCATTACTATAAATCCAATCATCAGATAAACCAATTAGTAGCACATGTAATGCTTTAGGTGTTCGTTCTAAAACTTCTATCGATTTTTCTAAATTAAAAGCCATGTTAGTCTTCCGAAATCCCTATTGAAACTAAAGTATCCATTAATGTATTCATATTTAAAATACCCACAGCGTAATCGCAGTTAATGTTCAAGGCAGCTGCTATACCTAGTTTAGGATAGTAAACAAAAAGGGCGTTAAACCCTGGCATAAAACCGCTATGTCCATAAGCTTCGCCATGTTTAGTTTCGTAAATAAAGCTTCCCATACCGTAAGAATTGGTGCCTTCTACATGCTTACCGTTAGGGTTTGGAGTTGTTATACTGCTTAAACTGGTTTTAGAAACCAATTTACCTTCATAATAATATTTTGCCCACTTGGCTAAATCTTCGGTAGTTGAAGCCATACCACCACCAGTCCATTCCAATTGAGGATTCATGTAATAGGTTTTGTCTTTTACGGTTTTTGGAGGCACGTGAAAACCTGATGGTAGTTTAGAATACCCTTGTGCTAAATTTTCGATATGTCTATGGTTTGAAGGGTAAGTATGCGTTAATTGCAAAGGCTTAAAAATAACATTTTGTACTAAATCGTAATAAGCGTTACCAGTAACATGTTCTATTAACATACCCAATAGAATGTAATTGGTATCTGAATACGCCCAACCTTTTCCTGCTTCATGAACAGGTTCATCCTTAAAAATAACTTTTAAACGCTCTTCATATGTCCAAACCTTATTGGGGTCTTCATGTAAAGCATTCCAAATCTCGGGCTTTAATACGTAGCGTGGCAAGCCACTGGTGTGTTGCAGTAACATTTCAACCGTAATGTCGTTTATGTTTGGCAGTTCTGATAACCATTTGGTATCCTGAAAGTAATCTTTATATTTTTTAGATAAATCAATTTTACCAGATTCCACCAATCTAAACACCAAAGTGGCAGCATAGGTTTTACCAATACTACCAGATAGAAAAGTTTTTTGTGTAGTGAGCTCTGTTTGGGTTTCAACATCAGAAAAACCAGCAGTATAGTTTTTGATGTCGCCATTACTTTCAATAATTGAAAAGCTTATGCCAGGAATTCGTCCATCCTTTACAGTAGTATTTAATACTGTTTTTACAGAATCGTTTAAGCTAACTTTTTCAGTGATTTGTGAGTATCCAAACGAAATACTTACAAAAAGGAACAATGTTGAAAGGCGGTTTTTCATTTTCTATGCATTTAGATGCCTAAATATAGGGAATTAAATCCATTTACAAACGACAACAAACATTTACAAACGAATTTAAATAGGTAACAACCGAATAATCTTTGCAAGCTGTTGCATCTTTGCCTTGTCGAAATATAAGAACTCGATAGTATTAACTGTTTAACATTAAAATTTAAAATTATGAACGCATTACGAAACAAAGTACAGTTGATTGGTAGATTGGGACAAGATCCAGAAATTGTAAATTTTGAAGATGGTAACAAAATGGCCAAATTCTCATTAGCTACTGACGATAGCTACAAAGACAAAAACGGTCAAAAAGTTGAGCGCGCTTACTGGCATAACATTGTTGTAAAAGGTGGGTTGGTTAAAGTGGTTGAAAACTACGTAACCAAAGGACAGGAAATTGCTATTGAAGGGAAATTGACAAATCGTTCTTGGGAAGATAAGGATGGTAACAAACGCTACATGACAGAGATAATTTGTAACGAATTATTGATGTTGAGTAAATAAACATTATTTATTTAGATTAAGAAGAGCAGCTATTTTGGCTGCTCTTTTTTATATTTGAAATAATGAAAAAGACTATTCTTTTGTTCTTAGTTTGCAATTGCTTGTTTTGTCATGCACAAGAAAAACAAGTAGATAGCTTAATGCTGCTAATAAATCAAACGAATAGTTCACTACAAAAGGCTGAATTGTCCGCTCAACTAGGGCGTGTTTATGTTATGCAGAACAATCTAGATTCAGCAAAAGTTTATTATTCTCAAGCACGTAATATATATAGGAAAACAGACAGCCTTTTTGCCTATACACAAAACACAATGCGGTTAGGAAATATAAATCTGGCACAAAATAATCATATAGAAGCCTTAAAAATATATCAAGAGTGTTTATCAGTTTCTAATGAAAACAATTTCAAATCACTTATACCACATCTGTATAATAATATTGGACTAGTATATAAACAGATAGAAGATTTTGACGATGCAAAAAATAATTTTCAAGAGGCATATAAACTGTTTTTAGAAAATAATGACGAACCCAATTCAGTTTATCCGCTTTATAACATTGCATTAATTGAGAGTATTGTCGGAAATGATGAGGATGCCATCAATCGTTACTTAAACTTAACGACTTATCATTTGAAAACAGAAAACTGGGTCAGTTTGGCTTCTGTCTATAACTCAATTTCCGAGATATATTTAAAAAATGAGGATTATAATAGAGCAAAAGAGTATTTAGAAATGGCCTTAAATGCCATTGAAGATAAAAGAGATTCATTTAATACTGGACCTTCTTCATTTTATGAAGCTTCCATTTATACCAATGCAGCAGAATTATATTTTAAAGAAGGCGAGATTGATTTAGCTAAAAAGTATGCTAGTAAAGGCATAAAACTTTCAAAAGAGAATTCGTACAAATTAAACATTTTTAAAAGCGCCAAAATATTAGCCGAAATTTATGATAATGAAAATGAAGTCGACTCCTCTCTGTTATATTACAAAATCTATATTGATTTTAATAATCAATATCAAGATGAGTATGATGTCAAGCAGCTTACTAAACTTAAAATGCAAAATGAGTTTGATGAGATTTTAAGGCAAAACGAAATCGATCGCATTTATCAAGAGGCTGAATATAAGAACAGAGAATTACGGTACATAGGTGTAGCTGGATTTTCAGTATTATTAGCTGTTATTTTAATACTGTTGTACATAAATCAGAAAAACAAAAATGCTAAACTCAAACTAAAGGAAGAGAACCTTCTTTTAGAAAAGAAAAAGCTTAATCAAGATTTGGAATATAAAAAGAAAGAATTAGCTTCCAATATGATGTTCTTGATGGAAAAAAATGAATTTATCACTTCTATTTCAAAAAAACTTATTGAATTAAAACCTGATGCTAAAAAAGACAATAAAGATTTAATTCAACAAATAATTAATGAAATTAGACAAAACTCTTCTACAAAAATGTGGGAAGAATTTGAAATCCGTTTTAAAGAAGTGCATAAAGATTTTTATAATGAGCTGCATAAAACACACCCTGATTTAACATTGAACGAAGTTAAAATTTGTGCGTTTTTAAGATTAAATATGTCTTCTAAAGAAATATCTGCAATAACGCATCAATCCGTAAAGAGTATTAATATGGCACGATTTAGACTGCGAAAAAAATTACATATTGATCGTGACGAAAACTTGATTGCTTATCTAAAAAGTCTAGAATAGACTCACAATACCAAAAATTCATTCATTTTTCTGATTTTTAAAATTACGATTTAAAAAACAGAATATCAGTTATTTATATTTCTTTGTAGTGATTTTGTAATGTCTTTTTTTAGCCTTGTAGCTTTTTTGTAATACACTCCACACCTTCATTTTCATTTGATTAAAATAGTTTTACTCAAAACAAAAAAATCAAATTGAATAAATCACAGAACAATAAAAAATCAGAGAATTCCAAACAGGAATCAGAAGAGCTTGATAATCTTGACAACGAGTTAAAAGATTTAATCAAGAAAAATGAATCCCTAAAAATAGGGATGACAAAAATTATTGAGGAGATTAAAAGAAAGAATAACACAAATTAATAAATCTAAATAGTTAAGCATGAAAAAAATTTACTTTGTAATAGTGTTTGCCTTGTTAACCTTATTTGGTTATAGCCAATGTGGACAAACAGAAGCCAACGTATTTGTATCGACATCGAGCAATCCAATAATAGGAGCTTGGGTAGATGGTGATATCGAGTTAACCGATGGTAATAACACGTACACGTATTCAGTAACAGAATTTGACAATATAGTAGCTAATGTAGCCTTTGGAACATACAACTACACATTTACACGACCAGGTGCATGTGATGCAACAGGAACAGTAGTAGTAGACTGTAGTACCATAGAATCACAATCAGGCAATGTATTTTTACCGATAGTATCAGAAGATCAGACATCAGCAAATGTATTTGTATCGA
>NZ_JAINVX010000013.1 GCF_019880635.1 Hanstruepera marina | reverse complement strand
CGCGATACACTCGTAAGAGGTATCTGCAGGCGCACTAGGAGCCACAGGTGCAATGGTATCAGCCACCGTAATAGTCTGTGATACAGAGCTTGAGTTGTCACAGGCATCGGTAAACGTCCAGGTACGCGTGATTATAATGTTACAAGGATCTGTATCGTTAGTAGAATCAACAGCCGTAGCCACAATATCACCAGAGCAATTATCCGTAGCTGTTAAGTCACCTGGAGCAGGCACATCAGCAATACACTCATAAGTGATATCTGCAGGCGCACTAGGAGCCACAGGCGCAATGGTATCAGTCACTGTAATGGTTTGTGATACAGAGCTTGAGTTGTTACAAGCATCGGTAAATGTCCAAGTACGCGTAATTATAATGTTACAAGGATCTGTATCGTTAGTAGAATCAACAGCCGTAGCCACAATATCACCAGCACAGTTATCGTTAGCTGTCAAGTCACCCGGAGCAGGTACATCCGCGATACACTCATAAGTGATATCGGCAGGCGCACTA
>NZ_JAINVX010000012.1 GCF_019880635.1 Hanstruepera marina | reverse complement strand
TCGATACAAATACATTTGCTGATGTCTGATCTTCTGATACTATCGGTAAAAATACATTGCCTGATTGTGATTCTATGGTACTACAGTCTACTACTACTGTTCCTGTTGCATCACATGCACCTGGTCGTGTAAATGTGTAGTTGTATGTTCCAAAGGCTACATTAGCTACTATATTGTCAAATTCTGTTACTGAATACGTGTACGTGTTATTACCATCGGTCAATTCTATATCGCCATCTACCCAAGCTCCTATTATTGGATTGCTCGATGTCGATACAAATACATTTGCTGATGTCTGATCTTCTGATACTATCGGTAAAAATACATTGCCTGATTGTGATTCTATGGTACTACAGTCTACCACTACTGTTCCCGTAACATCACAAGCTCCTGGTCGGGTAAATATGTAGTTGTATGTTCCAAAGGCTACATTAGCTACTATATTGTCAAATTCTGTTACTGAATACGTGTACGTGTTATTACCATCGGTCAATTCTATATCGCCATCTACCCAAGCTCCTATTATTGGATTGCTCGATGTCGATACAAATACATTTGCTGATGTCTGATCTTCTGATACTATCGGTAAAAATA
>NZ_JAINVX010000011.1 GCF_019880635.1 Hanstruepera marina | reverse complement strand
CTGATTCTACAGATAGTTCGGATCCTTGTAACATTATTATCACACGTACTTGGACGTTTACCGATGCCTGTAACAACTCAAGCTCTGTATCTCAGACCATTACGGTTACAGATACATTAGCTCCAGTTATTGATACTCAAGCTTCTGATGTAACTATTGAATGTGATGGTACTGGAAACAATGGTGCCATTCAAGATTGGTTAGATAATAATGGAGGTGCTGTTGCTACAGATAATTGTTCTGCAGTGACATGGACTAATAACTATGGTGGTGCTACTTCTGATTGCGCAGCTCCTATTGAAGTTACTTTTACAGCTACCGACGCCTGTGGAAATTCTATTTCTACTACTGCAAGTTATGCTATTCAAGATACTACCGCTCCTGATATTACAGATGCTAGTGATGCAACTGTTGAATGTGATGGTGCTGGAAACCTTACTGAACTAAATGATTGGTTAAATACTAACGGTGGCGCTACTGCTACTGATGATTGTTCAGCTATTTCATGGACAAATGACTTTACTGGTTTATCAGACGATTGTGGTGAGACGGGTTCTGCTACGGTTACCTTTACGGCTACCGATGGTTGTGGTAATTCTAGCTCAACTACTGCTACTTTTACAATTGAAGATACCATTGCGCCTGTGGCTCCTAGTGCTCCTGCCGATATTACTTACGAGTGTATCGCGGATGTACCTGCTCCGGGTGACTTGACAGCTAACGATAACTGTACAGGTGATATTACAGTTACCGGTTCTGATTCTACAGATAGTTCGGATCCTTGTAACATTATTATTACACGTACTTGGACGTTTACCGATGCTT